>CBDAQL010000001.1:0-23786 GCA_965199045.1 Acidocella sp.
TAACAATCGAATTTAGGATTTTACGGTGCTGGCGCTTGCCATTTTCCTGGTCACCCTCGTCTTCGTCATCTGGCAGCCGCGTGGCTTGGGGATCGGCTGGAGCGCCATGGCAGGGGCGATTGTCGCCTTGCTTACCGGCGTAATCAGTTGGCACGATGTACCCGTAGTGTGGCACATCGTCTGGGACGCAACCTTTACCTTCGTCGCGCTGATCATCATTTCGCTATTGCTGGATGAAGCGGGGTTCTTCCAATGGGCCGCCTTGCATGTGGCGCGCTGGGGCGGTGGCAATGGCCGCAAACTATTCCCGCTCGTCGTCGTGCTCGGCGCACTCATCGCCGCGGTGTTCGCCAATGACGGTGCAGCACTCCTGCTCACGCCGATCGTCGTGGCGATTTTGCTTCGCTTGGAATTTACCCCGTCCCAGACCCTGGCTTTCGTCATCGCCACCGGCTTCGTCGCGGATACGACCAGCCTGCCGCTCATCATCTCCAATCTCGTCAACATTGTCAGCGCCAATTATTTCCACGTCACCTTTAATCGCTATGCCGCGGTGATGGTGCCGGTGGATATTTGTTCGCTGGCAGCAACCCTCGGCGTGCTTTGGGTTTACTTCCGTTCGAGCGTGCCCGCGCAATATTCGATGGCAAAACTCGTTGCCCCTGAAACGGCGATTAAGGACAGGCTGGTTTTCAAGGCAGCCTTTCCGCTGCTGGGCACACTCCTGCTGGCCTATTTTATTTTGGCCCCCCTCGGAGTGCCCGTCTCCGTGGTTACGGTTGCCGGCGCCGTTGTCGTCCTCGCTTTGGCAGGGCGCTGGCTGCAGGGCGGCCAAAATGCTGTAATTGCGACGAGAAAGCTATTACGCGGCGCGCCGTGGCAGGTCGTTATTTTCTCGCTTGGAATGTATTTGGTGGTGTACGGCCTGCGCAATGCCGGACTAACGCAATACCTTGCGGGAGGGCTGGCTTGGCTCGCTAGCCATGGCATCTGGGTCGCCACCATCGGCACTGGGTTTGGCGCAGCTATCCTGTCATCGGTCATGAACAACATGCCTGGTGTATTAATCGGTACATTATCCATCGAGCAGTCCCATGGCATCCCCGCGCTGACCCGTGAACTCATGGTGTATGCCAACATTATCGGCTGCGATCTCGGCCCGAAATTCACGCCGATCGGCAGTCTCGCAACGCTGCTCTGGCTACATGTGCTTACGAAAAAGGACATTACGATCAGCTGGGGCCAGTATATGCGCGTTGGCCTGCTGATCACACCGCCAGTGCTGCTGATTGTACTGGTGGCTTTGGTTCTTTGGTTGCCTTTGTTGGGAACACCATGAGCACGCAATTGAAACCCGACCCCGCGATGCCAGCTTTACGCCGCGACCTGCTTGCGCCGGTCGAGCATGATCGCCTCGAACCATTCGCACGGGCAACCCATCCGCCGCGCATTCTTCTGCTGTATGGGTCGCTGCGTGAGCGATCATACTCACGGCTACTGGTCGAAGAGGCAGCCCGCCTGCTGAATCTTCTCGGTGCAGAAACAAAAATATTCGATCCGCGGGATTTGCCCGTCGCTGACGCCACTGACGCGAATCATCCCAAGGTGCAGGAGTTGCGCGCGTTGGCGCTGTGGTCGGAAGGTCAGGTCTGGTGCAGCCCGGAACGCCATGGCGCCATTACGGGTATCTTCAAAAACCAGATCGATTGGATTCCGCTGGAAATCGGTAGTCTGCGGCCAACCCAAGGCCGGACGCTAGCCGTCATGCAGGTGAGCGGCGGCAGCCAAAGTTTTAACGCCGTCAACACGCTGCGCCTGCTTGGACGCTGGATGCGTATGTTTACCATTCCCAACCAATCGAGTGTGCCAAAAGCCTATGAACAATTCGACCCAACGGGAAGAATGTCGCCCGGCCCGTTATACGACCGCGTCGTCGATGTAATGGAAGAGTTGGTACGCTTAACTTGGCTTTTACGCGATCGCTCGGTCTATCTTGTTGACAGATATAGCGAACGGGTCGCCAGCTTCAAATTGCCTGAAAACCTTTGACCAGCTCGTCCCATCCGGACACTCGGTGGTTTTTGCCTCCAAGTCGATAACCCTGGTTACGGTTGATGTCTGCATTGGAGAACCATGCCGCGTCACGCAAATGACTGAGTTTGGCGCAAAGCGACCGCGGAACTTCATTGCACAATAACCCTCGGCAACGTGTGCGGGCCGCCAGATTATTGGGCACTCTCTTGCCGGCAATTTCTGCTTCCCGGGGGTCCGGCTGGCTGCGCCGCTCATGATAATTTGTCCTTAAATGATTGTATGATTTTGATTATTGTTTTATAAAAACTGGTAAGTCGGAAAACCGATAGAAACATCCTAGTACGATTTCCACCAATTTTTGAACCAGATAGAGCTTGTTATTCTTATATTGCGACGAAAGCTGATTGCGATATGGCAAATGCTACGTGAAAAGCGGCAATCGATCATTCAGCGAAACCGTTTCACAAGTTTTTAAAGTGCCAGATCGGGGGGAACTAGGTCATCACACAGTCCAACGCTCACCGCATCGGCACCAAGATATGTCGCGGCCTCAGTCCCTATGACCACGGATTTTCGTAAACTGCGATTGCGCGCAACCGTAGCCACGAATATGTCACTTAGCGAATCAATCTCGGTCCGGAATTTCTCTACAGCTTTATCGGACAGAGGTTTTTCTGGGGCTCCGTCCGTTTTTCTCTCGCCATACTGAATATAGGTGACTTTGATGCCGGCACTCTTAAGCGCCTCGGATATATCCACATGACACGCCACCACGCCGAGAGAGCCGGCGCCGCCGGTACGGGGGACCGTGATGATATCAGCAGCAGATGCCAGCGCATAGGCGGCGGAATACGCACACTCGCTGAGGATCGAGACAATCGGCTTGGGGCCGCGGCTGGATGGGCCGGCCACCAAGGGCCCGCGTTAGGGTGTTAGGCGGCAAGCCCACCATGGCGGCCACCTCAGAGACCACGCGGGTCACGAGCGCGGCACCGGCACGCTTGGCGTGCGGGGGTCAAGGTTGGCAACTATGGCGGCGTTAATCGCCTTACGCAGCGCCCGCACGCCGGCGCTTATTGGGACCCGATCTGGCGCCCCTACCATTGCGGGCAGGCTCGGCCTCGGCGGGCTGTTCCTCTGTGTTTTCGATTTCATCGTCGTTATCCTCATTCGGTTGGGGGGCGCTGTTGGTGAGGGCGGCCTGTACGTCGGACGGCTCCGAAGTAAGCGCTTCGAGGCTTTCGGTTATTCCGGCCTCTATTACCGCGCATGTCTCCGCGACAGTTTTGGCCCGGTGAGCGGCGGGCGCGATCGAAGAGGGAAGCGCCATCAAATGGGTTCTTACGCGCGCGGCCTGATCGCAAAAAAGCTTTACGCAGTTTTCCCATTCCAAAACTTCGCGCGCCCGGATGGCGTTCTGCATCTCGACTTTGTGCGCTTGCGCTTTCGTTAATCGGATGCGCTCGCCGGTCAGTGATTCATCACCGGAACGCCCGGCCGCTACGTCGCGCAAATGACGGATATATTCCACTCGCGCTTGATCCAAATCGATTCCGCTGCGGCCAGCCGTCGATAAAATCCCCGATGCGATCAGCGCTGAAATCGTGGATTGGTTTAGGTCGAGATATTCTGCAGCTTGCTGTTGCGTTGCCATTATCAATTATCCCCCTGTAGGAATTTTTTCTTGCCTAGCCGTGACACAAGCGGGTGCAATCCCCGCGTGCCAGCCACCCCCTCCGGAAGGACCCGGACCCTATGGGACGGTCCCGGACGCGTCGGGCGCGGGATGGTCATGTTTTGTCGGACCATGCCCGCATCCCGTCACGCGATTGCGTGCTGGCTAACGCGGCCATCGTCCTGGCCGAGCAGCAAGACAAACGGCTCGTCGTGGGACGCCTTCACTCGCACCGACACACGATGCTGCACAGGTGCATCAAGCGGAACCGGGTTGGCGACATGGCCGCTGTAAAGTGAGATGCCCAGATACCGATTCCATGGCTTTCCTCCGTCCTCAACCAGGACGTCGCCGGAAACATAGGCGGCAGCGATTAACTCGTCAGGTTTCACCGAGCCGTGTCCGGCCATACGCGCTTCTTCCTGCCATAAACATAAGTCGTGCTTCCGGTCTAATTCCTGCGTTCTGTAAACCTTCGCCAGCCATTCGTACCCGCGCCGCGCTCCATCAATGAAGGCTTCGCGATCGGCCGGCACGGCAATGCCGCATGCATTCACAACAGCCATGAGGCGCGTTTTGAAGGCCGCAGCGTATGCTTCGTCCGCAACGCGCTTGGCATCGGCCTGCGCTTTGCTTTCGGCTGACGCGAGATCGGCGGTTATCTCTTGTTCTAGGCGCCGTGCATCCGCCACCAGCGCGGCAGCGACGGTTTCGTCGGAAATGGCCATGCAATACGCCTTAAGCGCCGGGGCCACCCCTAGAACCGCGTTCTGAGCGTTATGGGAGCGACGGGCTTGCGCGTCCGCCAGCTTGGCGTCCAGATCAACGCTGCGCGCCTGTAGGGCGTCCAGACTAGCACGGATGGTATCGATTGAATGTGTCATTTGATAATCCTCATAGCGATTTCAATGGTTGCTTGCCGTCGCGGAGTCTGCCGGCGTTAATGATCGCCAGCGCAGTGGTGTTTGCGGCTTCCGCCACCTTCTGCGTTTCGAGTCTCTGAATTGCGCCAGCGTTGAGGTGACCGAACCTAGCGGCCGGGGATTGAGCCGTCGACAGCGACTTAGCTTTCTGAGTTTTGCGCATTTCGAATTGTCTCCATGAATTAATTCAGCGCCCTTGCAGCGCTGGCGTTTGTTTAAAATTGGGAGCTTGGCGCGATACGATGCCGAGCGATCCAAGCTGATACGTCTGCCGGGGTGAAAAACACGCGGCGTCCGAGCTTTATAATTGCCGGTCCGGAACCGTTGCGGACGTGTCTGTCCAGAGAAGCTTGGCTTATTCTCGCCAATGCCGCGGCTTGGCCTTTATCCAGAAGATTGCTTGTCTGATCCATCTTTCCGCCTTCGCAAATGTTCAATGTATTTGACGCCTACAAAATCAAAGATCTGTGGTGCAAGGTCATAAGTGAAAATAATTCTGAATTATTTTGCGTAAATCGTTGCGGCCCGTCATAGCAATGCAGGATCAATACCAGACTCCGCAACCGGCTGTGTTTTCGCGTTCTTGGATTTCGCGGCACGGTCCGCATGTCCACGTCTCCGGCGTTGTCCAATGTTTTTGCTGACACGCTGGGCACTTCCGCTCAACCAATGGCTTTTTGATGTAGGTGATATTCTTTTCTGACGATGGCCGCGGCTTGCATAGACTGAGTCGTTTGAAGGCATCGGACACTATCCAGAAATGCACGCCAAGTTTTTCCGCAATCTCTTTGGTTGTCATCTTTTCCGCTCGCAATTTGCGGATAGCACTGTCATGCGGGTGCGGACCTGGCGTGTTCTTGGGCATCATGACTCCATCGATGGGATCGGGCGCCATCGCGGCGCGCGTGTATTGTTGGGGGTGACAGCCCATCCGTTAGGGATGCAATTCATGCCGGAAGCGCTATTCGGAGCGGCTGAGTTCTAGGGCGGGTTAGGCTCGTTAAGGGGGGTTGTTTGCTAATTCGAACGGAGATGTCGGCGAACTAGAAATCCCAAAGAACTTAAATGAACCTCCGCAAAAAATGGCCAAATGTATAGAGAAAGAAAGTTCTTAGTAGTTGTTATGGTTTTTTGAGGGGGATACTTTTCCACTCTTTGCATCGCCTTTCGGACACCATCTTTTCCTTTTTTACTTACCCCCCCCAAAAAAACCTAACAACCTAATGAACCGCCCCTATCAGTCCTCCGCCTCCGGCGGCGCGCAACCGGCCAGACGCGCTTTTGCATAGTATTTTAATGCAGGGCGCCCGCCGCGTGCGCCAGGATCCGAACGTTCTGTATCGATCATGCCGCCGGTAATCAGGGCATCAAGAATTTGCTGGGCTTCACGAGGCGGGTACTTGAAGCCGGCCTGAAACATCGCACTTTGGGTGATCGGACCACGCTTCCGAATAATCTCAAACGTTTTATTCAATTTCTTTTCGAAGTCGCTGTCCGCAACGTTTGCGGACGAGTGATTTAGTAGCGTTTCTGCACAGAAGTCCGTCAATAACGCAGCCCAAACAACGTCTTGCTTCTCGATCAGCGGGACGCCGGGGTTGCGTGATATCGCCCCAACCATGGCGAATTTTGCGCAGTGCTCTCCAATACGAGCGACAATCTCTCCCTCACCTGGCTTCGGCGCCGCGCCGATACTATTGATGCGCGATTGCCATTGTTCTTGCTTGTCGAGATACGCTTCCATTGCGACGTGGGCATCCGGCGAATAGGGCACCGCATAGGGGGCCACCGGCACCGACGAAAGCATGGCTTGCGTGAGGTTGCCGCCGTAATCGTGTCCCTCAGCACCCCTTGAAATAGCTTTCACGCCTTCGATAATGCCCGACGGCAGCGCACCCAGCACCAGCGCCTTGTTTCGGGGGACCGCCCCCTGATCAGTTAGGAAAAAATTGAAGCGGGCCACGCTCCCGTCGATGAGCGCGCCGCCCTCTAGCGCGGCCCATAGGGTCTGCGGAGTGGTTGCTCCAAAGATGGCCGCGTGGGGGTTTTGAATGTCGATCCGCGGCCGCTCTGCTTCGTTTGCATATTGCTTTCCAAGGAAATTGGAATTTGCCCTGCTATAAAGCTTCATCAGGTTCTGCATGATTTCGGCTTGATAAGGCGCGGCTTTTTTCCCGGTGATCGACTGAAGCATTAGGCCAAGTTCATCCAGACAGAATATGCGGACTGGGTGACCGGCGAGCGCGGTTGCAAGTCCCGCACCGGAGGCTATCGTTTCCCCGCCGAGCCAAGGGACCATTTCTGCAGCCGAGAAAATCCGGCGCACATAATCTAGTGGGGCATCTTTGCCGGCCCCGCTCGGCGCCACCGAAACGATATAAAGATTGGGACATAACCCGGTAGTGGTTACGTACCGGCGGCCTCCTGCCGTGGCGATAACGCTGATTGCGGCACCCAATGCCAATAACGGCTGTGGTCGTGGTGCGCGTTCTAAACAGTCGTCGAGCATCGCCTTCAAGAGGCCGTCAACCGCGTAAATGCCGGCAGGGATTGCAATCGTCTTGCCTCGATTGTCCTTTGCGACCTTGATGGCGATCTGTTGAAGAAACGGCGCGATTACGGGGTCAATTCCGTCCGCCATTGGCGCCCGGCCCGGCACAGAGCGCGGCCGCGCCTTGCCTTCCGAGAATGACCGTTCAAGCATCTTCTCTGCTTTGCGTTTATCCCTGCACAGATGCAGGATGCCGCCGACCGCGTCAGAGAGCGCGGACCATGCTTCCGGACCGGGTATCTCGCCAGCCGTCACCAACCCGCCAATGGAATACGCCACGCGATTTATAGTGTCAGCCTTCGAACCGTCCGGAGCACCCAAAATCTCATTGCATCCGGAAATCAGAGCGGCGGCGCCGTAGGGTGTCGCCTCGTTGGATTGCGGCGGCTTATCCCGCTTCCACGGCCGAACGTGGGGGCTCCGCACGGGCGCAACGTCTTCCGGCGCTTTGCGGCACAACGGGATTATCCAGTCAGGCAAATTCGCGATCGCTGCCGGGTTCGTTACGCTGTACCCCGACGAAGGGGGAATCACGATGTATCCACCGTCTGCACGAAAATCAATTCCGGGAGCGATGCCTTGCTTGCGGCCGTTCTTTATGAGGCCGGCGCTGTTTCGAAGCCCAAGGCCGCCATCGCGGAATAAAAAATGAGTGCCGCCGCTCATTGTGCTATGCGTCCGGGTTTGCGGAATGTCAGCGCGATTTGCATCAAGCCAATCGTCGCCGCCATTTCGTGAGTCTACATCAAGGGCGACAATGCCTGACACGGCTCCGGTCGGCATGCCAATAAGCGCCGCCGCGCTATGCGAGAACAACGAACGGATACGGCCTGGGTCTGTGGTGGCTGCCTTAAATCCGCCTGCGCATACTGGATTTTTTTCTGAACTACATGGAAAAACCGGAACCCCGGTTGCAGCGATAGCCAGCGCATCGTCAACCAATGACGGGCTACTCATGACAGCAATCCTTTTGCCTTCAAAGATGCGGCTTTCGATTTTAGCATTTTGCTCTCTTCCCGCAGCTTACTCGCTCGGGCAGAGAAGCCTTCATGCTGGCATCCGATCGCGGCCTTTTCGCAAAGCCATCCAAGCCACTCGAAATCAGAGCTTAAGAGCGGCGGAAAAGAAAAAGGGGGTTGCATGGAAAATAGTCTATAGTCTGCATTGTTATTGCTGTTCATAGCGCACAAGCTTTCAATAAAGCTTGCGGTACGCAGGATGATAATGCTATATCTCTTTTCGCTGCCAAGCAAAAATTGATTTCGCCTATCAGACCGCAACCGCAAGGATTGCGGTCTTTTCTATTTTGATAGAAACGTAGCGGCGGCCGCGAATGGGACGGCGGACTCATTGATAGCTATGCGCTTGGGGGGATCATTTGACATTTTCGTCTCCATCGAGGGAATGCAGCGCTGTCTCAGCGCGGCGGGTTTTATAACGGCGTTCCTATTGAAAATGGTGGTTCTGTACGAAGCACCCGGCAGGCGATTCCGATATTTGAATTGAGATTGGCTTGCGAAAGGTGTCAGTTAACGACATCGCCTCTGATACAGTAGAAGGAAGGGGAGCGTCAGAATGCTTCTTCCACCAGTTTGATGCATCCTCGCGGTTATCCAAGTTGCCTTCAAGACAAACGCAATCGAAGTAAGCGTCGATTCCCGACTTGTACTTGACGAATAAAACTGGTTTTTCCGCGCGCTTTTTTGGCCTGATGCTCTGATAGCTCACGGTATCAACGATCGCCCAGGTCAGAACGGGATCGGGCATAATCATGTGCGGCGGACTTTCGCCCGCGAAGCGATGACTCTGGATCCTATGCCACTTTCCATCCGGCTTGACGCGAACTGATGACGGTTTGCGCAGACCGCTAATAAGTGCCAGCGCTTCGCCGACCGAGTTGGGTAATGGGTCCGCGCTATGCGCCTGCCACCATTCGAGGGCATACTTACGTGGATTGCCTTCATGTTCGCAGCAAATCCATTCTCGATAAACATTCCTGGCGTACCTGTACTCCACGAGGAGCGCATCGGGCTTGCCCTCTTTGGTATGACGTCGATACGAAATTATATCGATATCAACCCAACAAGACGCTAAGTCACCGCCGCCGTGCAGTTGATCGACGTTTGGCATCACGCGACGATCTTCGGTGCGCTGATTTTGGCAGCCGGCAAACTTGCAATATAATTGCGCAGGCTGTCCCCTAGTACGAGGGTCCGCCGGCCGGCCTTGCGCCCTTCGAGATGTCCGGTTCCGAGCAACTCATAGATACGGCTCCGGGCCAGGCCGCTGGCGATCACCGCCTCTTTGATAGGGAATGCTAATTTTTCCATGTTCACTTTCCGATTTGTTCCGGGTAAATCCGGCAATGATTTATCCAATGGATGATATCTATTCCGTGGTGCAAGGGACGCGACCAAACATTTTACGCCAGTATGGCATAAAATGTTGTCGTTTAGATAATGTGTGACCTCCCTGCGGCGTCTGGCGTATAATTGCCGCGTGCCGCAGGGCTTTACGTCAGTCTTCTAAAACTCAATCCGCCCGGACGTAGGAACCGGCGCCGAGCAGATCGTTGAGCAGACACTCCACCATGGCGTGAGCGCCGTCGCCACCGTCCTGCTGGATCTCGCCGCCCTGCGCTGCGGCAATGATTGCTCGTGCACGAGCGCGAATTCCTTCAGGCGTGACCGCTCGAAGATCGTCGTCGGTCAAAATTTCGAGAAGTGGCTCCTGGATCGCACGTATGGACGTTTGCACCGGCAGCCGATCGTCGTCGCTTTCTACCCTGCAAGCGCCGGTATCGAACATCGAATCATGCACCTGCGTCAACTCGCAAAACCGCAAACTTGCAGCGATAATTTGGGAATCGTCTTTCACGCCCTTATGGCGTAAAGTCTCATCGGTCTCGGTCATGTTTTACTCACTTTCATGCTCGGGATTACGGCGGGGGATGTCTTCACCATCCCTCGCCACCCCTTCTGTTGCCCGGTGCCGCCGGGCGCGGGTCTCTATCCCGTCATCGTTATCACGTCCAAACGTGACCGGATGGAGCGGGTTGATTGGTATAAAACATAGGCTTCAGAAAACGCCTACGCATTTCTAATCCGATCAATGCCGCTAATAGATTGGACTAAACGGAATCTCTTTGCTCAACCTCAATAGCGTCCTCCGCATCCTTGTAGTTCGCAAGCGCAGCTTCCAACGTTGACGTTGAATTAATACCGAATTTTTCCTGCGTTATGGCCAAAAGCTGCTGCCGGGTTGGCCCTTCCGGTACGTTTGAGTGACTATTAAAATAATGAACTGCCTCGAAATGATCGATTGTTTGTCGGCCGGGCTTTCGTTTGAGCAAGGTCTTAACTTGGACGGAAGTATTTGCACTTGGATCAAACAGGTCTGCCAGCCAAATCCGAATTTCGTTCGGGATCGGCTGATCTCCTCTAAGGAAATCAGAAAGCAGTCGAAGATTTGGCTGCGCCCCTTTTGGGACGCCATCAAAGCTGCGCTGAAGTTTACCGTCGATCATGACACAGGACGCCGAAGATTGTCGCCCTTCGACGGTTGCTTTGAAGGCGTCCCAGACAAGAAAATACAGATCCGCCGTTGCTTAGTTACTTTCGTTTCGAATTAGGGAACCGCCAGGCCGACATCTAGCCGACCGCCGCGAGGTTACTGTCCTGCACGATGCCGAGTTCGGCGGTGGCGCAACGTACCGTCTCGGCTACCGATTGGGGTGAATGATGCGCGTAATGCTTGGCGCAGATAGCCTCCGAGTTTCCGATCTGAGCCGCTACAACCCCAAGGGGCACGCCAGCCATCACAAGTCGGCTGGCATACGCATGGCGCAGAATATGGAATCCGATGGCCGGACTAATATTGGCGGCTTTGCACGCAGCGCGCATTGGCCGGAATTGATGGCTCTTACCCCACGGCTCCCCGCCAGGCTGTGTCAACATGAGCGCGATACCAATTTTACCAGCACCCTGGGCCTTGAAAAACTTTATACCCTCATCCGTGAGCGCAACGTCCCGCGACTTGCCGGTTTTGCCCGCCCGAATGTGGAGCGTGCCTGCTATCAGGTTTAAGTCGGCCGCTCGAAGGCGCGCTAATTCTCCGTACCGGGCGCCTGACAATAAAGCAGCCTGGATCATTGGCCGGAACACCTCATCGGCAGCGTTCACAAGTTGCTTAGCCTCCGCGTCGGTGAAATATCTGATCCGGGGAGCATCCGCCCCTTTAAAAGGTGCAACGCGGCGCCAAGCGCTGTCGCCCTCAACCTTGCCGTCCTGGAATGCCAAATTCAGAGCGGCTTTCAGCACGGTGAGGATGCGGTTTGCACTCGCGCGGCGGGCGCGCTGCCCTTCGATATCACCGGCAGCAAGCGGCTTTGGCGGCGCTTTCTGTTTGCCAGGCTTGTTGCTGGTCCGTACCCGCGGCGCGGCATTAGCGAGTGCATGATGCCAAGCACGAATCACGGCAGCGTTAAGGCTGGCAACCTTCTTTTCGCCCAACTTCTCAGTGATGTGCGCCGCAATCGTTGTCTCCAACCCCTTAACGTCTTTGCCGCCCCGCGCTTTGTAATCCGAAACATAGGCCGTCATGGCGTCGGTGACAGTGATCGGTTTGGCGCTCCCCCGCCGCTCTTGGGTAAGCGCGGAGAACCACTCACGCGCTTTGTCCTGGGCTTGGGCAAAGTTCAGGGTATCAATGCCGTCAGCATCCAGAAGGTCGTCAGCAGTACCCAAAGACGCAAAACGCCATACTCGCTTTTCATTGTCGTCGCGATCTAGGAACCGAGCTTGCCATTGCCCCGCCCGGCCGGCGGATGGCCGCCGGTAGCCTATCGCCCGGCCCTCCTGAATGTTCCGCCAGTAGGGAGAGTGCCTTGGCGAAAGGCGCAATCGCGCGGAGCGGGTGTCAAGTTTATCGTCCCTAGCTGAGCGTGGCATGTGTGGCCCTCGTTACCGCCGGCTATGGTTACCGCCGTTAAAACTCACCTTACTCACAATTTACTCACTATGCAAGACCGGATATCACCGGATATACCAGGACCATACATACGCTTTTACAATGGGTTATAATTAATCTGAGACGCTTCGGGACGCTATCTGTCGCTCTCTCACGGCGGTAACAGGGGTTCGAATCCCCTACGGGACGCCAATTCATCAATAAGATATTAAAGCGAGTAGCCTTCCATACGGCAAATCTAAGGCATTCTGATCGTGGATGGTGTGAAACCAAGCATGATTCAAATTCCTCCGAGGCGCTTTTGGAACCGGTGATCCTAAGTGGATGTGTCGCGCTTATATCAGTGCTGCTGCGCTGGCTGGGCGGAAAGGGCGGCGGCAGGCGTGGCATCGTGTTCGCTGCGGACCAGAAGCTTTGCCAGATCGTTGCGCGCGGCAAGCCGCCCTGAGCACAGCATCAGCTCAGGCGAAGTTTTATGATCCGGTCTTGAGAATTCCTCGTCTATCGCGACGCCCATGAAAATTGCACATTGCGATCGTCCCGGCGCAGATTTTGCACGGTCAAAACGCGTTTCATGCAGAAAGCGGCATGACCAAATCGATTTTATGGGAGTTCGAATGTCCTCGTCAAAACGCCCCGCCGCCCTTGTAACTGGCAGCAGCCGCGGCATCGGCAAGGCCATCGCGCTTGCGCTCGCCTCCAGCCATGACATCGTCCTCAATTACCGTTCGCGTCTGGATGAGGCCGAACACGCAGCAACCGCCATGCGCGCCGCCGGGGCCGAGGTTTTTATCCAGCAGGCGGACATGACCAGCCCGGTATCGTTGATCCAGCTTGCCGATGCCAGCCTAGCGCATTTTGGCCGTATCGACACACTTGTGACCAACGCCGCCACTGGCCTGCATTGGCCGATCAGCATTTCCGGCTGGCAGCAGGTGCAAGATTCGGTACAGGCAATCGCCGGCAGCTTCGCCACATTGGTCTCGCGTCTCAGCCCGGCAATGCAAGAAGGCGGGCGCATCGTCGCCATCAGCGGGCTGGATCGTATTTTCGCGGTATCGGATCATGGACTTATCGGTGCCGGCAAAGCGGCGGTTGAATCCATGGTCCGCAACCTGGCGATGGAGCTCGGCCCGCGCGGCATCACCGTGAATGCCGTGGTGCCCGGCGCTTGCCGCACGGAATCCTTGGAACGTGCGCTTGAGCGCAAGCCAGGCTCGGAACAACCGCTGATCGACTCAATTCCGCTCGGCCGGATGGCCGTGCCCGAAGATGTTGGCGGCGTTGTCGCATTCCTGTGTTCACCGGCTGCCGCCTATGTCACCGGAACGTCCATCCTCGTCGATGGCGGTTTCAGCGCCGGCAATTTCTGGACGGCGCGGCAACGTATCTCGATGCAAAACGGCGTCTGGTCAGACCGTCCGCTCGGCCAATAAGTCTTTCGGATCGAACCAGATGCGGCTTTCTCCATCCCCACGGAGCATTGTTTCGCGATCCAGGGCTGATGCACTCGCTTACGTAGCTACCGTAGCTGCTGTAGGACGCAAAAGCGCAGCGCATTCCGCTATCTTCAACCGCCCCCATCAACGCCCCTTCCACACCGGCGCGCGCTTCTCCAGAAAGGCGCGCGGTCCCTCGGCGTAATCTTCCGTCGAACAATTGGTTGCGAGAATTTCGGTGGTTTTTGCAAAAGCCGCCGCATCGTCCAGGTAGCGGGTCTCCAATATGGCCTGGCGGCTGTAGCGCACACTCATGGGGGCATTGGCGATGATGCGTTCGGCAAGTAGCCGCGCGCCGTTTTGTGCCTCGCCAAGCTCGGTCAGGATGTTGACAATGCCCCATTCCGCCGCGCTGGCGGCGGTGATCGTATCGCCGGTCAGCGCCAGTTCCATGGCGATGTTCGGCGGCAGCGCCCGGGCTAGACGAAACAGGCCGCCGGCGGCGGCGATCAGCCCGCGCTTGACTTCCGGAATCCCGAACCGTGCCGCCTTTGAGGCGACGACCAGGTCGCAGGCCAGCACAATCTCGAAGCCACCCGCCAAGGCCGCGCCATCGACCGCGGCAATGATCGGTTTTTCACGCTTGCGCGAGACGATGCCCCCAAAGCCGCCACGCCCGGTACTGATGCCGGCACTCCTGCCATCGACCGCCGCTTTCAGATCCGCGCCGGCGGAAAATACCGGCCCATTGCCGGCAAGAATGCCAACCCATAGGTCAGGATCAGCCTCGATTTCGTCAATCCCGGCTTCGATGCCGCTGGCGACCTCGGCATTGATCGCATTTCGCACCGCTGGCCGGTCGATCGTGATGATGCCGACATGGCCATCCCGATCAAAGCGCACCAGTCTGTTCTCTTCAACCAAATCTTGCCTCCTTCAATGGATGCGCCGGCCGGGCGCCGTCCAATAGCGTTCACGCAAGCTCTGCTTGGCAATCTTGCCCACCGCCGTTAACGGCAATTCCGGCACGAAATCGACCGATTTAGGCAATTTATAGCCGGCAATCGAAGGCCTCAGGAAAGCGATCAACGCGGCCGCGCTGAGCGCCGAGCCGGCGCGTAAAATAACCACCGCCTTGACCTCTTCGCCCCATTTCTGGCTTGGCACGCCGATCACCGCGGCACGCACCACGTCCGGATGCGCACTGATCGCAGACTCGACCTCGGCCGGATAGATATTTTCACCGCCCGAAATGATCATATCCTTCTTGCGGTCCACCAGAAACAGATATCCGCTTGCATCGAGATATCCCATATCGCCGGTCGCGTACCAGCCGTCTTTCAAAACCCCGGCGGTGACTTCCGGCTGTTTCCAATAGCCCTTGAACAATGTGGGTGAACGCAGCTCGATCTCGCCAACCTCGCCGGCGGCGCAAATGCCGCCATCGGCACGCACCGTGCGAAGCTCCACATGCGGGTAGGGCCTGCCGCAGGACAACAGGAAAGGGCTGCCGGGGTAATGGTCTTCCGGCGCAAGATAGGTGGCCGAGGTGCTGTTCTCGGTCATTCCGTAATTCTGTAGAAAACCACAGCCGAAATTCTCCAGCATCCGGGCCAGCAGGGTCTCATGAATCGGCGAGGCGCCGTAGACGATCAGCCGCAGGCTCGACAGATCCGTGCCTTGCGCCACGCTATCCAAAAGTGCCGGCATCAAGGCCGGCAGAATCGTCGCCCGCGTCACCCGGTGCGCCGCGATCGCGGCAATAATGCCGGACATATCGGCCGATGGCAGAATAACCAGTCCGGCACGGGCGAAGATCGCGCCGTGCAGCCAGCCAATGCCGGCCAGATGGAACAGCGGCGTGGTCAACAGGTTGATGTCAGGCTCCAGGCTGAAGCAGCGCGGCCCGGTGGCAAGCATGTTCTGCGGCGCAAAGCAGATCGCATAATGGCTGGCCGGCACGCCCTTGGGTGTTCCGGTCGTGCCGCTGGTATACAGCATAATGGCGGGATCATCCGGACTGATCGCCACCTCCGACGGCGCCGTGCCGTAATCTTGCATCAAAGCCGCAAATTCCGGCTGCATGCCGCGCATGCCATCAAACGGAATATACGCAACGGCCGGCAGCACCTGTTTCAGGTCAGCGATCAGCCCGGCGAATTCGATATCGTAAAACAACACCGATAGCGCCGCATCTTCGGCGATGGTTCTGATTTCCGGCGGCGCCAGGCGCCAATTGACCGGCAGCGCGGTGGCGCCCGATTTGACCACGCCAAATAAAATTTCCACAAAATAGTCGGAGTTTTTGCCGAGGATCCCGATCACCCCCCGGCGGCCGCCGGCCATGGCGGTCAACGCGTTCGAGAGCCGGTTGGTTGCCTGGTCCAGCGCCCGGTAACTCACGCGGCGGCTGCCAAAAATCAGCGCCGTCTTCTCGGGATCCGCCGCCGCGGCGGCGGACAGCATCTCGCCTACGGTCCGGTACCGGGCAACCGGCCGCATAGCGTTCACGCCGCGCGCACCCGGCGCAGCGCGCGGTAGCGGCCGAGATGATAGGCGGCGGACCCGAATTGCGACTCCATCGCCCTTAGCCGCTTCACCGCCCGACCGACCGGAAGTTCCAGGCTCATGCCCATCGCGCCATGCATCTGGATCGCCTCATGGCCGATCAGACGGGCGGCCTCGGCGGCCTGCACTTTCGCGCCCGACGCCGCAGCCTGCGATTCTGTATTCGGCTGCCGGCTCAGAATGGCCGCCTTATAGGTCAAGGACAGGCTGAGTTCGTAGGCCGCGAGCATATCCGCCAGGCGGTGCTGCAGTGCCTGGAAATTTGCCAAAGGCTGGCCGAACTGGGTGCGGGTTTGCAAATGCGTGATCGTCAGGTTCAGCAAACCGGCCATCAGCCCGGCGGCTTCCGCGCATTGGGCGATGCACGCCAGGTCCAGAACTGCGGCAACCACCTCCCCGGCGCCGCCCGTTGGGCCAACGCGCTCCTCGGCGTCCAGTTCCGCGCCTTCGAGGACCAGGCTGGCGGCGGGCCGGTCATCCAGAGTCCAGAACGGCCGCAACGCCACGCCCGCACGGTCGCGCGGCAGGCAAAACAACGTGCGTCCCGTCGCGCCGCCGCATAGCAGCAGCAGATAATCGCATTCAGGCGCCTCGACGACCATCGCCTGGCGTCCCTCCACCCGGAAGTTGCCGGTCTTCGAACTTGTCAGCCTGAATGTCGCTCCAGCGCCGCCCGGCGCCAGAACATCGCCATCGGCAAAGGCAAATTTCAGGGTTCCGGCCGCGATGGCGGGCAGCAATGCCTGCTTTTGCCGCGCTGATCCCAGCCGCTCGATCAGCCCCGCCGCAACAATGGCGTTTTCGATGACCGGCGGTGCGGCCTGCGCGTGCCCGGCTTCTTCCAGGATGGCGATCGCATCGATGGCATCGCCGCCCATGCCCTCATAGGCTTCGGGCAGCAGCGCCGCCAGGGTGCCGAGATCGGCCAGCTCCGTCCACCAGCCTGCCCGCCAGCGCCGCGCTATCTCCCTTGGGCCGGCTTTCGCTACCGGCTCCGCACGCTGGCCAAAAAACCGCCGCAGGCTGGCCCGGAATTCGGTTTGAACATCGCTATAACTGAAATCCATCGTCAGATCCCTGAGGCCGATTTGAGCAGCGATTTTGCCACGATATTCCGCTGGATCTCGTTGGCCCCGCCATAGATCGAGCCGGCGCGGTAAAACAGCGCGTCCACCACCAGCTTGGCGCCGGCGCCGGATGGGTGGACGGGCGCATCATCATCCGGCCAGGCCGCCGCCAGGGGCCCAAGCGCCTCGATCCCCAGCATATGGATTTTCTGCTTCAATTCCGATCCCAGGATTTTCATCAATGACGCATCATGCGCCTTCGCCGCCTTGCGCTCGGCCGCCTCCATCACCCGCATTTCGAAAATTTCCAGCGCATCTAAAGTGATTTCCAATTTCGTCAGGCGGTTGGCGAAATCATCGTCATTCAGCAGGCTGCCAGGTCCCCGCGCTTCGCCCGCGGCAATGGCAGCAACGTCATTCAGAAGCTGGCGCGTTGCCACCACATCGGCAATCCCCGAACGCTCGAAACCGAGCAAGGCGCGGGCCACGTCCCAGCCTTGATGCTCGCCACCGAGCAGGCAGCTCACGGGGACGCGCACATCGTCGAAAAATACCTCGTTGAAATGATGCTCGCCGTCGATCGTGCGGATCGGGCGGACGGTAATGCCGGGCAGCGTCATGTCGATCAGCAACATGCTGATCCCGGCCTGCGGCCGGGCGGCGCCCAAATCCGTGCGAACCAGACAGAACATCTGCGTCGCGACATGGGCGTAGGTCGTCCAGATCTTCTGGCCGGCGACGACATAGCAATCGCCCTCCCGCCGCGCGCCGGTCTTCAGCGAGGCAAGGTCGGAGCCGGAGCCCGGCTCGGAGAATCCTTGGCACCAGATATCGGCGCCGCCGATGATTCTGGGCAGGTAGAATGCCTGCTGGGCCGGGGTGCCGAAGACGCAGATCAGCGGCCCGATCATGCCAATCGACATCGCCGATATTTTCGGCGCGCGGGCCTTGCTGCAGGCTTCCTTGAAAATATGATGCTGCATGGGCGACCAGCCAAGGCCGCCATTGGCCACCGGCCAGCCGGCGGTCAGCCAGCCTTTCGCCGCCAGCACCGCCTGCCATTGCGCCATGATCGCAGGCTGCGTGCGGTTATCAATATCCGAAACCCCACGCCATTCCGGCTTCAGCTCGGCTTCGAGAAAATCATCGACCTGCTGTTTAAAGCCACGTTCCGCGGCGCTGAGGGTGATATCCATCCCTGCCCTCGATTCAGCCTGCCGGGCGCCAGAATGGCAGAAACAATTGCGACGCCTCGCTGACGCAGCCGAAATACACTTCGACCGCAATGCCGATCTTGACCGCTTCGAGCGCGCATCCGGTTACGTTCGACATCATCCGCACGCCTTCCGCGACATCGATTATCGCCACGACATAGGGGGTGACGGGCTCAAGATACGGCTCCGGGTAATTACGCCGGATGACGCTGAAGGTATGGATGCTGCCCTTGCCGGCCGACTTCACCCACTCCACCGGTCCGCCGGTAAAAACCGAGCAGGGACGCGGATAGAACTGAAATTTCCCGGTCTCCACGCAGCGCTGCAGCAGCAGTTCGCCGCGGGCGCAGCCATCGTAGAACACCTTGTTGTCGGCATCGACAAAGGGCACGGGCCGGCCGGGAACTTCCCTGGCGATCGCATCGGATAACAGGGTCATGGCCGGTCCTTTCCCAGAATGATGGTACTGATGCAGGAAAGAATGCCGCCGGAGCCGCAAGCCACCGCCAATCTGGCGTTCGGCACCTGCCGGATGCCAGCCTGGCCGCGCAGCTGCAGCACCGCCTCGATCAGCGTGAACACGCCGCGCATGCCTGGATGACAGGAAGACAATCCGCCGCCATCGGTGTTGGTGGGAAGGCTGCCGCCCGGCCGCAACTTGCCATCCTGCACAAAAGCCCCGCCCTCGCCCCGCTTGCAGAAACCAAGCCCCTCCAGCAGCAGCATCACGGTGATCGTGAAGCTGTCATAGAGCTGCGCGGTGTCGATATCCTCCGGCCGCACGCCCGCCTCGGCGAAAGCCTGCGGCCCGCTGATCGCCGCCGCCGTCGTGGTATAGTCGGGCATCTGGCTGATATTCCAATGCGTCTGCGCGCTCGCGGAACCCAGGATATGGATCGGGCTTTGCTTCAGGTCGCGCGCCCGTTCCAGTGTCGTCATGATCAGCGCGGCGCCGCCATCGGTCACCACGCAGGCATCCCATTTGCCGAGCGGGTCGGCAACGCGCGGGGCGTTGATTACGTCGGCGATGCTGAGCGGCTCGCGGTTCAAGGCGAAAGGATTATTCCCCGCATGCAGCCGCGTGGACACGGCGATTTCCGCCAACTGTTCAAGCGTGGTACCAAATTCATACATATGGCGCTGCGCGGCCAGGGCGTAATTGCCCAAAATCGTCGGCCCGTAAGGGTTCTCGTAGCAGCGCGGCGGCTCGACATAGCCATCGGTTGTTTTCGGTGACAGCGAGCGCCGCTTATTGGAGCGCAGATCCGATCCATAGGTCATCAGCACGGTATCGCAGAGGCCGGATTCAATCACGGTTTTTGCGTGATCGGCAAAGCCCATATAGGCGGCGCCACCGGTTTGCGTACCTTCCGACCAGCGATGCCTGATCCGAAAATATTCCGACATGGTCGCAAGGTCATCGACATTCATGCCGCCGGTGCCGACCGACATGTAACCATCGACATCTTTCAATTGCACCCCGGAATCTTGCAGAACGCGCTGCAAAGCCTGGGCGTGATGACCATGGCTGGTAAGACGCGGAGCCTTCGGATAGTCGCTCAAAGCGGCACCGACGATCACCGGCGTACGATCTGCCCGCATCGGTCATTTCCTCCAACAGCATTTGGCATCGTCTCTACGTCAGGCCATATGGGTGCACAATTACTAAGTTACTGCCATATTGGTATCTTTAAGGTACCAGCCTATAGGATTAGGACATGGAACTTAGGCATCTGCGCTACTTCATCGCCGTGGCCGAGGAGCTGAATATTCGCCGCGCCGCGACCAGGCTGAACATTTCGCACCCCCCGGTCAGCCGGCAAATTCAGGATCTTGAGCAGGAGGTCGGGGTCGCGCTGATCACCCGCGGCAAGCGCGGCATCACCTTGACCCAGGCCGGGCTGGTGTTTCTGATCGAAGCCCGGATGATCGTAGCGCACGCAGCGCAGGCGATCGCGGATGCGCGTGAAGCGCAACGCGGCATGGCCGGGCGTCTGCGGATTTCCTATTCTTTCGGCTATCTGGCGCCATCGCTGGCCAAGGTCGTGAAGCGCTTCAGGGCGGCATTTCCAAAAATCAAGATCGACATCCAGCAATTAGACCCGCGCCAGCAAATGGAGGGGCTGCAGCGCAAGACCGTCGACATTGCCTATGCAGGTCTGCGCTTCCACGCTTTGCAGGAGCAGATTCATTTCGAGTGCATACACCAGGCAGCGGTGCATGTTGCCTTGCCCTTCGGCCATGCACTGCTCGGCGCGCCCAAGGTCGCGCTTTCAGCGCTTGCCGATCAATCTTTCGTATCGCTGGGCGGCGTATTCTATGACTACCAGGGCTGGCTCGAGCGGCTTTGCGCCGGCGCCGGATACAAGCCCAAAATCGTCCACGAGGCGGATACGAGCGCGACGATGTTCGGCCTGGTTTCTGCGGGATTCGGAATTGCCCTGCTTCCCGCACTGCATGACCCGCCGGCATCGGAGGTTGAGTTCCGGCCGATCTCGCCTGACCTGCCGAAATTTGACTTCAACATTGCCTGGCGCCGGGACGATGCCTCCCCCGCGCTGCAGCGTTTTGTGGATATGGCCAGAACCTTAGTATGAATGTTGCGCCGACAGCGCATGGGCTGGTCATAGAGAAGCCGCTTTTTGAAAAGCGCCGGGCGTCCCCGGTTTTTTTCAGAAAAAAACTGCTTACCTTTCTTGATCTGCGCCAGTCTTGATCTGCGCCAGTCTTGATCTGCGCCAGAGAGCGCTGCATGGCGGCCTGATATTGCTGCCTTGCAGTTTCAATCAGCGCCGCCACTCCATCTGGTTCCGGTCAGCGGCGTGGCAGCGTTTGGAAACAGATTGATTGGCTATCTTGGTTCCGGCCTGTGGAGCGCTGGGGCGTGTCGCTGCTATCATGCCTGCATTGGCGCACCGCGTCACTTGAGGAGGCGGAGGATTTGCCGGGTTTTACGCACTGCGCTAGGCCTGCTTAAAACACCTACGAACAAACGCTGATGTGAGGAGAAATCACTTATGACCACTTATGCTGTTTTCATCCGGGACCGTACCCTCGATGTGGGCGAATTGGCGACGTACGGGGAGAAAGCGGCAGCGGCCAGTGCAGGTTTTTCAGCGGTGCCGCTCGCCGTGTATGGTCAACTTGCGGTGTTGGAAGGTCCGCCGGTAGAGGGGGCGGTAATTCTGAGCTTTCCTTCAATGAGCGAGGCACTCGCTTGGTATGAAAGTCCGGCCTATCAGGAAGCGCGGGAGCATCGACTGAAGGGAGCTGAGTATCGGGCGTTCTTGATCGACGGCCTTGACATTCCTACACCGGACTAGCGCCTTGCACCGTATTGCATTGATACTTTTCCTGGTCCCCCTAGGTGCCGCCGCGCAGTCCACACCCCAGCCGAAACTGGTGTATCAGGGCCATAATGGTTCCGTTTGGGTCGGGACTTATGGCTGTGGGCCATACACGGCGGAGACCCAACAACTTGTTGCAGAGCTCAAAGCAGCGGTGGCACAAAAATCGCCAGAGGCGACTGAACAGGGAATTCACGAAATCGAGCAGCAGGGGTTTACCGGCTGCATTGTTGGGAAAAGCACCCATTGGAGCCCGACCGCCGAATTTCCCTGAGGGGCGTACGACGTGCCCAGAAGGCAGGTATTGCTCCCGGCTAATTTTCAAAAGCCCCTAGTTTTTCCTATTGCTGACCACATAAACCGGCGACTTTGGTGACGGCCGGGCAACTGAACCGTGGATAAAATTCACATGGATTGACATCGATTGCACCGGCACATCAGATGCAATCATTGTCATGCGGATTGCGCTGTAATGCGGATTGCGGCGCTATCAGCAATTTTGCGAAGAGAACATTTTGAGCACAAAACGCTGGCGGCGCAAGTAGACAAGTCCTGAAGGATGCCTGACTATCATGCCATGATGTGTAGAACAGACGCGACGACCAAGGGCGAGCAGGCAAGCGCGATTATTCGGAAGCGCGACAATCTGATTCAGAGGTGCCAGCAGAAGACTTGGCCGATGGAGAATGCTCACATCGTCGTCGCTTAGCGCCGATTGTGAAAGGCCGCTGTATTTCCGGCGGCCTTCAAGGACGATCTGGAGGATAAATAAATGCGTTTTGCTTATCACGCCACAATGTGCAACCCCAAATTCTACGCGCCGCTGGCAATTGCCGCCGAGGCTGCCGGGTTCGACACATTCACGCTGCCGGATAGCATCTGCTATCCAGAGCATGCTGATTCTAAATATCCCTATAACGATGACGGCTCGCGCGAGTTCCTGGACGGCGTTCCGTTCATTGACCCGTTCATCGTCACAGCCTGGATGGCGGCGGTCACCACCAAGCTGAAATTCTCGACCTCGGTTATCAAGGTGCCGATCCGCCAGCCGGTGCTTCTGGCCAAGCAGTTGACCAGCCTGAATGCACTGATCGACAACCGCTTCGTGTTCGGCATCGGGCTTAGCCCCTGGGAAGAAGACTATGCCGCCACGGGTACGGATTTCCATTCGCGGGGCAAGCGCATGGAGCAGATCATCGAAATCATCCGGGGGCTCTCGACCGGCGAGTATTTCGGTTACGAGAGCGAATATTACTCGATCCCGCGGATCAAATTATCCCCAGTGCCGAGCCAGCCGGTCCGCATCCTCTATGGCGGCCACAGCGACCCGGCCCTTAAGCGCACCGCACGGCTTTGCGATGGCTGGATCAGCGCCGGCGGCCATATGAACGAGCTGGCCGATATGATCGACCGGCTCAAGGACTATCGCAAGCAATTCAACCGCGAGGGCACGCCGTTCGATATGCAGATCATGGGACCCGAGGTTTATAATCCCGACAGCATCATACGGCTGGAAAAGCTGGGTGTTCAAGAATGCCTTGCCGCCTTCCGTGACGCTTATGCCGGCGGGGCGGATGACAGGACGCTTGAAGGCATGATCGCTGAATTAAATTACTATGCCGAGACGGTGATTGCGCCGGTCCGCAAGGCCTCACGCTGACCTGACGCATTAGTATTCACAAGGGACGCAGGTGGCCCGCCTTGGCCCGCCTAACCGCTCGCTATCGCCGCGTAGCGGTTAGGCGCGACGCCGATATCGTGGAAGGAAGAGTGGCCGCTATGCTTTCGTATGCAACGCGAACGGCATGCCGCCAATTGCCATTGTATCTAGCAAGGTCATGTTCATTTCCGGGCATGACCATAAGGCTTCAATTCCTTTGGCACGCATATCGTCTATCGCTTCGTTGAGGTCATCGACGGGCAACCGCAAATGATGCATCCCTTCGCCGCGGCTGGTCAGGAATTCAGAGAACGGGCTTTCGCCCTGCAATGGCTGGATC
>CBDAQL010000002.1:0-895000 GCA_965199045.1 Acidocella sp.
CAACTGGGACCCGGTCGACAACACCGTGCTCGCCAACGAGCAGGTGATTGACGGACGCGGCTGGCGCAGCGGCGCGCTGGTCGAGCGGCGGAAATTGAAGCCCAGTGGTTCCTGAAAATCACCGAGTTCGCGCCGGATCTTCTGGCCGGCCTGGACAGCCTGCCGCGCTGGCCGGACCGGGTGAAGCTGATGCAGGAAAACTGGATCGGCCGCTCCGAAGGTGCGGAGGTTACCTTCGCGCTGGATACCCCGATGGACGGCATGACCGGCATCACGGTCTATACCACCCGCCCGGACACGCTGTTTGGCATGTCCTTTATCGCACTGGCGCCGGAACACCCGTTTTCGCGCCATATCGCCACCACCAGCGCCGGCGCCGCCGAATTCATCGCCCTTTGCCAAAGCCGCGGCACCAGCGAAGCCGCCATTGAGACCGCGGAAAAGGAAGGCTTTTTCACCGGCGCCTATGTCAACCACCCCTTTATCGAAGGCGAAAAATTCCCGATCTGGATCGCCAATTTCGTGCTGATGGAATACGGCACCGGCGCCATTTTCGGCTGCCCCTGCGGCGACCAGCGCGACCTCGATTTCGCCCGCAAATACAACCTGCCGGTCCCGGTCGTCGTCGCCCCGAAGCCCGACGAAATCCCGGAGATCGGCAACAAGGCGCTGGACGGCGACGGTATCATCGTCAATTCCGGCTTTTTGTCCGGCCTTTCCACCGCCGACGCCAAGGCCGCCGCCATCGCCAAACTCGAAGCAACCGGGGCGGGCAGGGGCGTCGTCAACTGGCGCTTGCGCGACTGGGGCATCTCCCGCCAGCGCTACTGGGGCTGCCCGATCCCGGTCATCCATTGCCAAGCCTGCGGCCCGCAGCCCGCACCCTTGGACACATTGCCGATCCGCCTGCCATCGGACGTCAGCTTCGAGCGCCCAGGCAACCCGCTGGACCATCACCCGAGCTGGAAACACACAACCTGCCCAAGCTGCGGCAAGCCCGCCACCCGCGAGACCGATACCTTCGATACCTTCATCGACAGCTCCTGGTATTTCGCCCGCTTCACCGCCCCGCACGCGCCAGCCCCGACCGAGCTTGCCGCCGCCAGACACTGGCTGCCGGTCGACCAATATGTCGGCGGCATCGAACACGCCATCCTGCATTTGCTCTATGCCCGCTTCTTCACCCGCGCCATGCACCGGACCGGCCATCTGCAGTTGGACGAACCCTTCGCCGGCCTGTTCACGCAAGGCATGGTGACCCACGAGTCTTACAAAGATGCAGACGGCAACTGGCTTTATCCAGAACAGGTGATCAAGCACCCGGACGGCAGCGCCACCACCGCCGACGGCGCGCCCGTCACCATCGGCCGCATCGAAAAGATGTCGAAATCGAAACGGAACACCGTCGATCCCGGCGTCATCATCGAACGTTTCGGCGCCGACACCGCGCGCTGGTTCGTGCTCTCCGACAACCCGCCGGAGCGCGACGTCGAATGGACCGAAACCGGCGCTCAAGGCGCGCACCGCTTCGTCCAGCGCGTCGCCCGCCTGGCCGAAATCATCGCCGCCGAACCACGCTCCGACAGCGCCGCTCCCGCCACCGCGGACGCCAAAAAACTCCGCCGCCTCACCCACCACACCATCGAGGCCATCACCACCGCGCTCGACACCTTCGCCTGCAACCTCGCCGTCGCCCGCGCCTATGAACTGGTCGGCGCGTTGGTGGGCGAAAGCACAACCGAGCCCAGCCTGCTCGCTGCCCGCCGTGAAGCCCTCGAAACCCTGGCGCTGCTGATCGCCCCGATGGTCCCGCACGTCGCTGAAACCATCAACCATACCCTGAACCCGGACGCCCCGCTTATCGCCACCCAAAGCTGGCCCAAAGCCGACCCGGCTTTGCTGGTGCAGGACGAGGTCACCATCGCCGTGCAGGTCAACGGCAAACTGCGCGGCACCATCGTGGTGGCGGCCAACGGCGACAAAACGCAAAACCTTGCAATTGCCAAACAAGCCGTATCCGGCGCATTGATCGGCAGCCAGATCGTCAAGGAAATCTATGTGCCGGACCGGATCGTGAACTTTGTCGTCAAGCCGTAAACTTATCGGGCCAGCTGTCCTGGCCAGCCTCATTGGCCTCAGCGCCTGCGGCTTCACGCCGCTCTATGGCGATAACGGCGCCAGCGCGCCTTCGGTCCAGCAGCAAATGGACACCGTCTCGGTCGGCATCATCCCGGACCGCCCCGGCCAGCTGCTGCGCCAATCCTTGCAAGACCAGCTATACGTCGCCGGCGCGCCGACCCAGGAAATCTACCTGCTATCGGTCAGCTACAACATCTATTCGGCCAGCATCGGCGTTCAGGAAGACACCTCCTCGACCCGCCAACGCTTCACCGCGACCGCCAGCTGGTCGCTGGCCCCGATCGGCAATCCGCAAAACCCCCTGGTTAAAGGCCAGGCCAGCACCGAAGACGCGCTCAACATCATCGACCAGCAATACTTCCAGATCACGCTCGAAACCAACACCATCAACCAGCAGCTCGCCGACGAAATCGCCGCCCAAATCTCGTCCCAGGTCGCGGCTTATTTCAAGACCCATCCCGGGGCGGGGTGAAGGCAAGGCAAGCCGTTCTTTTTCTGCAGAAAAAGAACCAGAAAGACTTTTTTGTTCTGGGGCAGGGGTGTTGGCGCCGGAGTTGCCAAAACCAGAATTCGACATGAAAATCGACTCGGGCCGGATCGATGGGTTTTTAAAAAACCCTGGAAATACCAGTATTATTTTAATCTATGGACCGGATTCCGGGCTCGTCTCGGAACGCGCATTAAGCCTCGTCAAAGCCGTGCTCGGCGGTGCTGACGATCCATTTCGTTACGCTGAGATCCATGATGCCTCGCGGCTCCTGGAGGAAGCAACCGCTGCTTCGCTCACCGGCGGCCGCCGCGTCATCCGCCTGCGCGACGCTGCTGAATCTGCAACGAAACCCGCCGAAGCCCTGCTTAAAAATCCGCCGGATGCAATGGTGATCCTCGAAGCCGGGGACCTTACGCCTAAATCCAAATTGCGGGCGCTGGCCGAAAAACATACCGGTGCCGCCGCCATCGCCTGCTACGCGGTGGACCACGCCAAACTCCCGCGCGTCATCGCCGAGCGCCTGCGCGCGCAAAACGTCAGCATCGAACCTGAAGCCGCAACCTGGGCCGCCAACAACATCGCCGGTGAAGAAGGCGCCATCCGCCAGGCGGTCGAAATTCTTTGTCTCTATGCCGGAGACACCGGCCGCATTTCGCTCGCCGATGCCGCCGCCGCGTTGCCGGACGGCGGCGAAACCTCGATCCAGGACGCCATCGACGCCTCCCTCACCGGCAACCCGCCGGCCGCCGACCGCGCCATCAGCCTGGCCTATGACGAAGGCGTCTCCCCGGTCGCCATCCTGCGCATGCTGCTCGGCGAACTGATGCGCATGCGCGTCGCCGCCGCCCAAATCGGTCCCAACACCTCGATCCAGGAGGCGGTCAGCAGTTTGCGCCCGCCGATATTCTTCAGGCGCGTCCCAACCTTCACCCGCGCCTTGTCACTATGGCAGCCGGCAGCTTTAACCGAAGCCATCCGGGCCGCACTTTCCGCCGAAGCCGCCTGCAAATCCACCCACACCCCTGACCAGGCATATTGCCGCCAGCTCCTCCTCGGCCTCGCCTCGAAAGCCCGGAACGCTGCCCGCCGCTGACCACCTGCCCCTGTGGATAGAATCCAAATTCTGTAATTATTACAACGAACTAGAGGCAAAATGTTACACGTGTAACATTCTCGCTTGAGGGTCCCCGAGGCTGATTGCGACCAATCAATAGCCGTCGCTCGCGTTTTCGCCCCGCCCAACATAGATACAGCGGATGGATCTTTGCTTTGAATATGGCCTGGACCGGCCCTGTGGATAGAATCCATTTTCTCAAGTTAATTGAACAGCTTAAGGGCAAAATGTTACACGTGTAACATTCCTAGCCGTTGAGCAGCGCCAGTATCTCGTCCAGCTGATCGAGGGTTTTGTAGGTCAGGGTCAACGTCCCACCATGGCCGTTGAAGGTTACTTTAACGTTCAGGCCCAGTTTTTCGCTCAAGTCGTGGCCTACGGTAGCAGCCTCCGATGGGACAACCGGCACCGGGCGCGTCAGCGACGGCCGGCTCGGGAGACCCATCTCGGACTTTTTTACGAAATCTTCGGTCTGGCGAACCGTAAGATTGCCATTCAGTATGCGCTTGGCGATGGCTTCGGGGTTGGAAGTGCCGACCAAAGCGCGGGCATGCCCGACCGTCAGATCGCCATCCCGAACCAGGTAAAGCACCTTCGCCGGCAAGGTCAGCATCCGTAGCGATTGAGTGATATGAACGCGGCTTCTGCCAATGGCATCGGCCAGCCGATCCTGGGTCATATCAAACTCCTTCAGCAAACGCTGATAGCCCAACGCCTCCTCGATCGGATTGAGATCCGCGCGTTGCAGGTTTTCCACCAGCCCGGCCGCCATCGCGTCCATATCAGACAGCTCGCGCACCAATACCGGCACCTCGTGCAATTGCGCCCTCTGCGCCGCTCGCCACCGCCGCTCACCGGCAATGATCTGATAGGCACCGGGTTTTTCCGGGTGCGGCCGCACCAGCAAAGGCTGCAGAATGCCCCGTTGGCCGATCGATACCGCAAGCTCCGCCAAAGCCTCGTCATTCATCGCGAGACGCGGCTGAAACGGACTAGGCTCCAACACCTCAACCCCCAGGCTCTGCACCCCCGGCGCCGAAACCGAAGCCGGCACCGCACTATCGCCCAACAAAGCAGCAAGCCCGCGGCCCAGACGTTTCGGTTGTTCTTTTACAGACATTGGAGATCCCTTTAGCAAAAAGACAAAGCAGTTCTTTTTTGAAAAAAAGAACCAAAAAACTTCTTTGACTCTGGGGCTGGGGCGTTGGCGGCATCCCACCCATGACCCAGCATAAAAAAGTCTTTTTGCTTCTTTTTCTGCAGAAAAAGAAGTGCTTCCTACCCTAAACCCGAGCCTTCTGCCGCCGCAAAAACTCAGCAGCCAAATTCAGGTAAGCCTGCGCGCCGGCGGAACGGAAATCATAGAGCAAAACAGGCAGGCCGTGGCTGGGAGCTTCGGTGATGCGAATGTTGCGGGGGATGCTGGTCTCAAACACATCACCTCCGAAATGGCCGCGGACATCGGCGCTGACCTGTTCGGAGAGGTTATTGCGGCGGTCAACCATGGTAAGGACGATGCCTTCCAGCGACAGATTTGGGTTGAGGCGGTGTTTGACCATTTCGATGGTGCGCATCAACTGCGTGATGCCTTCGAGGGCAAAAAATTCGCATTGCAGGGGCACCAGCACGGTGTCGGCAGCGACCAGGGCATTAAGGGTGAGCAGGCCAAGGCCCGGCGGGCAATCGATGAACAGGGTGCTGGCGGCGCTGTTGCCGGAATGGATGGCATCGCGGAGCAGAAATTCACGGCGGTTGTACTGGCCAAATTCAAGATCGGCGCCGATCAGGTCGGCGACGGCAGGGACGATCGAGAGGTTTTGGACGGTGGTCGGCAGGGTTAGCTCGGCCAGATTTTGTTCGCCGGAGAGCAACGCATAGGTGCCGCCGTTGCGGACCGACGCGTCGATGCCAAGGCCGGTGCTGGCGTTGCCTTGCGGGTCGGCGTCGACCAGCAGAATTTGCTCGCCGCTCGCGGCCAATGCGGTGGCGAGGTTGATGGCGGTAGTGGTTTTGCCGACCCCGCCTTTCTGGTTGGCAATTGCGATGATGCGCGGCCGGCTAAGGTGCTGGCGTTGGGGTAGCGGGGGGTTAGCGTGGCTTTCCGGCATGGTGAATGTTACCCAGTTTAAGGATGCACGCTTCGGCGTTGTTCGGGTTTTTGCACCGTTCAACTTGCCAGCGCCAGTGCTCCGCCGCGGTTTTCAACTCATCCTCGTAGCTTTTGCCTTTCGGAAACAGGCAAACGCCGTTGGCGGCAAGATGCGGGGTTGCGAGCGCCAGCAATTTGTCGAGCGGCGCCAAAGCGCGGGCCGTGATCAATGCGGCCGGGGCGCATTTGGCGTCCTCGATCCGGGTGTTGAGGATTTTTGCCGGCGCCTGCAATTGGCGCGCGGCGTCGAGCAGAAAGGCTGCCTTGCGGCCATCGGACTCGATCAGGGTGAACGGGATGCCGGTGGCGATTGCAAGGACCAGGCCGGGGAAACCGGCGCCGGAACCAAGGTCGATGGCGGCATCGGTACCGGCGGGAATGTAGGGGGCAAGCGCCAGGCTGTCCTTGATATGCCGTTCCCACAGATGTGGCAGGTCATGCTTGCTGACGAGATTGATTTTCGCGGACCATTTGCTGACGAGCTCCGCGAATTGGCGGAGTTTGGCCTCGCTCACGCGGCGGCGAGCCGGCGGGATTTTTTCAAGGCGCCGAAAATGGCGCCCAGCGCCGCCGGCGTCATGCCTTCGATGCGGCCGGCCTGGCCAAGGGTTTGCGGTTGCACCCGGGTAAGCTTCTCGCGCAGTTCGTTGGAGAGGCCGGCGAGGTTCGAGTAATCGAAACTCTCAGGAATGCGCACGGCGTCATCGCTCTCCCGGGCTTTGATCTCGGCGTCCTGGCGGCGCAGGTAGCCGGAATAATGAGTATCGGCACGGACGATTTCGGCGGCGCGGCTGGTACGATCGTCAGGAGCCGCCGTGAATGCGGCGATTTCGGCTTGGAGCGCGGCAAAGTTGGCCTGCCGTTCGGATCCGACACAGCCCCAGGCTAGCCCCAACGGGGTCAGGCGCACTTCGGCGTTATCGGCGCGCAGCGAGAGCCGGTATTCGGCGCGGGAGGTGAACATGCGGTAGGGTTCGGTAACGCCCTGGGTGACCAGATCGTCGATCAGTACGCCGATATAGGCTTGGGACCGCGATAAAATCGCGGGAGCGTCCTCGCCGCCGGCGAGGCGGGCGGCGTTCAGCCCGGCCATCAGGCCCTGCGCCGCGGCTTCCTCGTAACCCGTGGTGCCGTTGATCTGGCCGGCGAGGTACAGTCCGGGGACGGCTTTGAGCTGCAGTGAATGATCCAGCGCGCGCGGGTCGACGTAATCATATTCCACCGCGTAGCCGGGACGCAGGATGCGGGCGTGCGCCAGGCCCGGGATCGAGCGGACCAGCCGTTCCTGGACGTCAGCCGGCAGCGAGGTGGAGATGCCGTTCGGGTAGATGGTATCGTCGTCGAGACCCTCGGGTTCGAGGAAAATCTGGTGGCTTTCCTTGTCGGCGAAGCGCACCACCTTGTCCTCGATCGACGGGCAATAACGCGGCCCGCGGCCCGCGATATTGCCGCCATAGACCGCGGATTTGTGGATATTGTCGCGGATGATGGCGTGGGTCCGCGTCGTGGTGGCGGTGATGCGGCAGGAGATTTGCGGGTTGGTAACTGCGGCGGTCAGTGCGGAGAACGGCTCCGGCGGGTTTTCGCCGATGTCTTCGGCAAGGCCCTGCCAGTCGATGCTGGTTTTATCGAGGCGCGGCGGCGTTCCGGTTTTGAGGCGGCCCAGAGGCAGGCCGAGCGAGAGCAGGCAATCCGCCAGCCCGATCGCGGCGGCATCGCCGATGCGGCCGCCGGGCTCGGTGACGACGCCGAAATGCAGCACGCCGCGCAAAAAGGTGCCGGTGGTGAGAACGGCGGCGGCGCAGCGGAATTTGGCGCCGGTTGCAGTGATGACGGCGGCGAGGCGGCCGGAGGCGTCGCGTTCCAAGGCAGCGGCTTCGCCTTCGACAATGGTGAGGTTGGCTTGAGCGGCGAGCAGGTTCTGGATGGCGTTGCGATAGAGCTTACGGTCGGCCTGGGCGCGCGGGCCGCGCACCGCCGGGCCCTTGCCGCGGTTGAGCAGTTTGAAATGAATGCAGGCGGCGTCGGCGGCTTTGCCCATGATGCCGTCCAGCGCATCGATCTCGCGGACCAGATGGCCCTTGCCGATGCCGCCGATGGCCGGATTGCATGACATCTCACCAAGGCGGTCGGCGCGGTGGGTAATCAGCAGCGTTGCGGCGCCGCTACGGGCGGCGGCCGCCGCTGCCTCGCAGCCTGCGTGACCGCCGCCAATGATGATGACATCGTAGTTCATGGCGGCGGTTTAGCGAATAAAGCCGGGGTACGAAAGCGCTTGGTCAGAACTCGGCTTTGTCGAGATCGGAGATCAGGCCTGGACCGGTTGGTTTCCATCCGAGCCATTTTTGCGTCAGCGCGCTGGAGGCCGGCATGTCGTGGCCGACAAACAAGGCGAGCCAGCCAAAATGCGCTTCAGCCTGTTCCGGTGCGATCGAGACCGTGGGAAGTTTCAGGCCGCGGCCGATCGACTCCGCAATTTGGCGCATCGCGACACCCTCCTCGCTGACCGCGTTGTAGCGCGCGCCCGGGGTGCATTTTTCTAAGGCAAGCACGTAGAGCCGCGCCGCATCCGACACATGTCCCGCCGCCCAGCGGTTGCCGCCATCACCGACATAGGCAGCAACGCCTTGTTGCCGGGCGATGGCGATGAGCGGGGTGATAAGGCCCTGTTTTTTCGGATCATGGACCTGCGGCAGGCGCACCGAGGCAATCCGCACGCCCTTTGCCAACAAGCCGTTGGCAGCATTTTCCGAGGCAATTCGAGGGACCATCGGATTGAGCGGATCTTCTTCGGTGGATGGCCGTCCTTCCGCATAGGCGGCCGCGGTGCCGGAAGTAATAAGCAGCGGACGGTTCGAGCCGATCAGCGGAGCGCCGAGCGCCTCGATGGCGCGGGCATCCTTGGCGCAAACTTCCTCGAACTTCGAGAAGTCGTGATCGAAAGCCAGATGGATGACGCCGTCGGCTTTGGCCGCACCGCTGCTCAGACTGTCGACGTCTTCCAGGGTGCCGTAATGGACTTCGGCGCCGGCTTTGGTGAGGGTGGCGGCGCCGCTTTCCGAGCGGGTCATGCCGAGGACCTGATGGCCGGCGGCGATCAGTTCGGGGATGAGAGCGGTGCCGATGAAGCCGGTGGCGCCGGTGACGAAAACGCGCATGGAAATCTCCAATATTGTGAGGTCAGCGATTGTGCGCCACGGATATCGGCGGTTATACTATCCTGGTAAAGTAGTGACTTTATCATGGTATAAGGTTTAACAGGATGAGCGTTTCGGTTGGCAATGAAAGCCTGCTTGGATCTTATTTGAAGGACCGGCGGACCCGGCTCGATCCGGCCGCATTTGGCCTGTCCGGCACCCGGCGGCGGACGCCGGGGCTGCGGCGGGAAGAGGTAGCGAGCCGGGCCAATATCAGCCCGACCTGGTATACCTGGCTCGAGCAGGGCCGCGGCGGGGCGCCGTCCGCCGATGTGCTCGACCGGATTTCACGCGCGCTGATGCTGACCGATGTGGAGCGCGAGCATGTTTATATGCTGGGGCTGAACCGGCCGCCGGAAGCGCATTACCGGGGCGCGGATGCGGTTTCGCCACGGCTGCAGCGGGTGCTGGATGCGCTTGAGGTTAGCCCGGCGGTGGTGCGCACCGCGACCTGGGATGTTGTGGCCTGGAATCGCGCCGCCTCGGTGGTACTTACCGATTACGCAACGTTGCAGCAGCACCAACGCAATATTTTAAAGTTGATGTTCAGCAGCGCGCGCGTGCAGGCAGCGCAGGAGGATTGGAAGGCGGTGGCGCGCTACGTGGTGGCGGCGTTCCGAGCGGATGCCGCGCGGGCGGGTGCTGCCTCGCAGGTGGTGGAGCTGGTCGAGGAACTGCGCGCGATGAGCCCTGAATTCGATGCGCTTTGGCAAGAAAATAATGTCGGTGCCTCAGGTGATGGCGTCAAGCATTTGAACCATCCGGAGCTGGGGCCGATTACGTTCGAGTTTTCATCTTTTGCCGTCGAAGGCCGCACCGATCTCAGTATGATCATTTATAACCCCGCAACGCCGGAAGATGCAGCGCGGGTCAGGCAGCTTTTAGCGGCGCGCTAGATTTTGCGCCGGCGCCGGCGCTTGTATTCGAAATGGGGATTGTTTGCTGGGCCTGCCCGAAACTGCAACGGATGACAGGTGCAATGGCTTAGCGGCCGTGCCATATGCAAGCCAGCTGTTGGAGAACAAGTCGGAGAACAGGTTGTGTCCGCAATTGTGAAGCACCTTTCAAATTACGCCGAATACCATCGGGACCGCCGCAATGTTGCGACCCATATGTTCGGCATTCCGCTGATCGTGCTGGCGGTTGAGGTGCTGCTGTCGCGGCCGCAATGGCATGCCGGGCCGCTGCTGGTGTCGCCTGCCATGCTCCTCGCTGCCATGGCGGTGATTTTCTATATTCGTCTGGACATCATCCTGGGTGCCGCGATGGCGGTGTTCCTCGGCCTTGGCCTATGGATTGGCCTTGCGCTGGCTGCAATGGCGACCAGCATCTGGCTCGGCGTCGGCGCCGGGGGCTTTGCCGTGGGCTGGATCCTGCAGTTTATCGGCCACGGGATCGAAGGCCGAAAGCCGGCTTTTCTCGACGATCTGAAAAGCCTTTTGATCGGCCCGATATTCGTCATGGCGGAGGTTGCATTCGCGATAGGCTTTCGCAATGACTTGAAGAAACAAATGAACGCCGGGCACAAGCCTATCTGATACAAGCGTATCTGATCCCGCCTTTTCAGACACAGAGCTGCTTTCGCTCGGCGCCTATTTCCCGATGCAGAAACCGCTGAAGACGGCGTCAAGGATTGCTTCGACGCCGATGGTGCCGGTGAGGCGGGCCAAGGCGGTGGCGGCAGTGCGCAGGTCTTCGCCGCGCAGTTCCGGTTCGCGATTGGCAAGGGCGGAGCACAAAGCCTCGGCGGTGTCGCGGATGCAGGCAATCTGGCGGGGGCGGGCGAGGACCGCGTTCCCGGAAGTGTCGGTGAGGCGTTGAGCGATGGTTGCAAGCTGGCTCAGCAGTTCGGGCAGGCCGGCGCCGGTTTTGGCGCTGATGGCGTTTGCCGGCGGGTCTGCGAACAAGTCTGCCTTGGTCTGGATGTGCAAGGTTTCAATTGATGGGTGGGCGTTGACGGTAAGCGGATGATCGGTGGCGTCGATTTGCAGAATGAGGTCGGCATTGGCGGCACGGCCATGGGCGCGGCGGATGCCTTCGGCTTCGATCGGATCGGCGGTTTCGCGCAGGCCGGCAGTGTCAGTGATGTGGACGGGGATGCCGGCGAGGTCGAGCCTGACGCTGATGGCGTCGCGCGTGGTGCCGGGCGTTTCGGAGACGATGGCGATGTCTGAGCCCGCCAGCGCGTTGAGGAGGGTGGATTTGCCGGCATTCGGCGGACCGAGGATGACGAATTCAAGACCCTCGCGCAGGCGCTCGGCATTTGGGGCGGCGGCCAAAGCGGCTTGCATTTCGGTGAGGAGGGCGTTGATGCCGGACATTAGCCGGGCCTCGACTGCCGGCGGCAGGTCTTCGTCCGGGAAGTCGATCAGGGCTTCCTGTTGGGCGATGATGTGACGCAGGGTCTCGCGCCAGGCGGTGCATGCAACGTGCAGCCGGTTAGCGCCGCCGATGGCGAGGCGGCGTTGCGCTTCGGTCTCGGCGGCGATGAGATCGGCGGTGGCCTCGGCTTGCAGCAGATCCAGGCGGTTGTTCAGGTAGGCGCGGCGCGAGAATTCGCCAGGCTCGGCCGGGCGGGCGCCAAGCCCGGTTAAGGCGGCAATGACAGCGTTGCGGACTGCGCGGCCGCCATGCAGGGAAAATTCAGCGCAGTCCTCGCCGGTGAAACTGTTGGGGGCCGGGAAGGTAGTCACCAAGGCAGTGTCGAGAATTTCGGCGTCGTGATGCAGTTTTCGCAAGGCCGCATGACGAGGTTTAGGCAATCTGCGGGTCAGCGCTAGGGTGATTTGTAAGGCGCTTGGGCCGGAGATGCGGATGACGGTGACCGCGCCGCCAGCCCCGGTGATCGGCGCGAAAATTGTGCTCATTGGAGCTCTAGTAAAGCAAGCACCTCTTTTTCGAAAGAAAAAGGCCGGCCATGAAAGCAGAAAGACCTTTCATGCTGGGCTAAAGGCGCTGGCCAAGCCACCGCCCAGCTCCAGAGTCAAAAAAGTTTTTTGGTTCTTTTTTTCAAAAAAGAACCGCTTCTTCCTTACTGCAGATTGCGATCCGGCGCGTCGGTTGAGATGGGCGCGGGGCGGGGGGCTTCGGCGACTTCATCGCTGGGCGCGGCGGCGGCGATGACGGTGCTGTTGGCGGGCTGGTTATAGATGAAGCCGTAGGTGGGGTAGGCTGCACCCCAGCGGCTGCTATCGCCGAGCTCGACTTCGACTTCGGTCCAGTCATTGTTGGGCGAGACGTCCTGCATGGTGACGTCGTTGGTGATGGATCCGTGGACCCAGTTGGCCTGGGTGACGAGGATGGTGCGGCTGTCGACCACGCTGGTGACGACGGCGACGTGGCCGAGCGGCATGCGGCCGATGGAGCGGAAGTTCAGCACAGCGCCTTCAACCGGGACCGAGCCGCGGGCGTAGCGTCCGGAGGCTTCCGCCCACCACAGGAAAGCGTCGCCCGAGAGCTCGATATGCGAGACTTCGCGGGCGTAGGGGACGCATTGGATCCAGGAGTAGCTGTACTGCGCGCTGGCGTAGCGCTCATGATAATGGGCATAGGAATGCGCGTAGCGGATGAAGTCGTGCCGGCGCGCATAGGCGTAATACCGGTGATGCGAGGTGCCGGCGTAATAATGGTGGCGGGATACGCCGGCATAGTTGTGCGTGTAGTCATGGGTATAGTCATGATGGCGGGCGTGGCCGGCGAGGTCGGAATGGCTCGACGCCAGGTGGGTCAAATGATGATGGTGGGTTGCGGTATGGGCCAGGGCGGCGGGTGCGCCGAGCCCGAGGGATCCAAGTCCAATGGTGAGCGAAATTGCCAAACCTGAAAAACGTGTTTTGGCCCAAGCTTTCAACGCGCTGGCGTTATCGATGCCAACCTTCATCCTTCGAAACTCATTCCCAGAATGCCCCGTGTGAATTGCTATGTGAAAGGGCTACGGGTGGAATGCGGTTTTCGCAATACGCGATTGATGTAAAATTACAACACTGCAAGAAATTCGTTTTTTAGCTTACGGCAGGACGAATAATTTATGACAACTTTCCTATTTTACATTTTTCAGGCGTTATTTTTAGCGGCTACGGCCAAACAACGTAATATGGTACGAAACCGAAATTATAAACGAAATCAAACCTTAACGGGCGGTTAATGAAGCTGAGTGCGAGCTGTTTCAGGTTAACTCCGGTTCATCTGCAAGCGGTTACCATAATTTCAACGAGATAGCGCGGATCGGCCAAAACCGCCTCCACACAGGCCCTGGCGGGGGCGCCATCGGCGGGTAACCAGGCTGACCAGACGGCGTTCAGGGCCTCGCGGTCTGTGATATGCTTCAGCCAGATATGCGCCTGGAGCAAGCGTGTGGAGTCGGTGCCGTGGGTTTCGAGCAGCGCGTCGATCTGCGCCAGGACATCTTTGGTCTGGCCGGTGATGTCGAGGCTGGGGTCGGACGGGACCACGCCCTGGAGGTAGACGAAGCCGTGATACTCGACGGCCTTGGCGAGGATGTTGTTGGCTTCGGTGCGGATGATGCGACTCATGCGGAGGCTCCGTGGTTTTGCAGGTTAGGGGGTGCCGACGATTTGCGGCTTGGGTAGCGGGGTGCCGGCGGTTGGCGGCGGGCTGGTGTTTGGGTTGCCGTTATTCACGCAGTCATTGACCTGATTATTGTAGGCATTCAGCGTGCCCATGCGCTGGGCATCGAATACATGATCCGGGGTCGGTGAATACAACAAGCCGTTCTGGCTGGTGCGGCCGAGGGCGTTCAGATTGTCCTGCTGATAGACGGCATTGGCCTGGGCGGTGCAGCTTGCAAGGTTGGCCTGGTCGGCCTGCGATGGCTGCGGGGCAGCGGCACAGCCGGCCAATAATCCGAGTGTCAGGATCGCGGCGGCGCATAATTCTCTGTCTGCTTTGGCCATTAGCCGCTCCGTTGATCGGCTATTGCCGGTTATATTTTCCGGCTAGCGCCGGGTAGTTTGCCGGCTGCCCGCCGGGTTAGTTTGCCGGCTGCCCGCCGGGTAGCTTGCCGCCGGCAGTAGCGCCTGCAGGCTGGTTTCGGCGAAACCACCGGTCGGCGTCAATGGCGAGAGCGCGGCGGCCTGCAGCAATGCCGGGTGAAATTCCAGGCCACCGCGGGACAGGGTGAACCATTCGCGGGCCCAAAGCCTGGTTGCCATCAATTCGTAGAGCGCCATCAGGCGTAGGCAGATGGAGATGCCGTGGGCGGTGGAGAGGCTGCTGATGGCATCGATGGCGTCAGCCCAATTTGCAGCATCGGTGTCGGTGAGGACCAGGTCGAGCGGCGGCGCGGCGGCTTGCCGGAAGCGGAAGCCGTGGGTGTTGGGACCTGCGGAATTGGTTCGCGGCGCCGCCAGGGCGGCGGCGCGGGCGGCTTCCCAGGCTTGTTCCAGATCGCGCTTGGTGACCGGCGGCAGGGCAGCGGGCAAATAGGGGACCAGATGCAGGATTTCGCCGTGCGGGCCGTGCTCGGTGCGGATTTCCGTTGGCTTTGAATGCGCCTTGTTCAAGCGACGCGCAACATGATTTTGCCGATATGGGTGCTTGATTCCAGCAGCGCATGGGCGCTTGCAACCTCGGCCAGCGGGAAGATTTTGTGGATGATCGGGTGGCACTTGCCGGCGTTCAGAAGCGGCCAGATGTTTTCCTGCAAGGCGGTGGCGATGGCGGCTTTCTCGGGCGTGCTGCGCGGCCGCAGGGTGGAGCCGGTGACGGTGAGGCGTTTGACCATGATCGAGCCGAGGTTGAAGCCATCGACCAGGTTGCCCTCCATGATCGCGATTTGCACCAGCCGGCCGCCGCGAGCGAGGGATGCGAGGTTGCGCACGGTGTAGGGGGCGCCGACCATGTCGAGAATAACGTTGACGCCTTTTTGCCCGGTGATGCGGCTGAGTTCGGCGGCGAAATCGGTTTGCTTGTAGTTGATGGCGGTGGCGCCGAGGCTGGAAATGACGGCGCATTTTTCAGGCGAGCCGGCGGTGGCGTAGACGGTGGCGCCGCGTGCCATGGCGAGCTGGATGGCGGTAATGCCGATGCCAGAAGTGCCGCCATGGACCAGGAGGGCTTCGCCCGCTTGCAGCCGGCCGAGATCGAAAACATTTGCCCAGACGGTGAAATAGTTTTCCGGGAGGGCGGCGGCCTGGATGGCATCGAAGCCGGCCGGCCAGGGCAAAGACTGGGTGGCAGGCGCGGTGACGTATTCGGCGTAGGCGCCGCCATTGCATAAGGCGGTGACCTTGTCGCCGATTTTGTATTGGGTGACGGCGGCGCCCGTTGCCACCACCTCGCCGGCGGCTTCCAGGCCAAGGATCGGGCTGACGCCGGGCGGCGGCGGATACAGGCCTTTGCGTTGCTGTATATCCGGGCGGTTGATGCCGGCTGCCAGCACGCGGATCAGCAGCTCGTCCGGCTTGGGTTGCGGGATGGGCATTTGGCCGATTTGCATTGCCTCGGGGCCCCCGGGTTCGGGGAGCTGGATGGCGCGCATGCTTTGGGGCAGGTTCTGGGGCAAATTCTGGGGCATGGGGAGATAGCTCGGCAATCGGCGGCCGCGCGTCAAGATGCGCGATTGCATCCGCCTGTGCGGTCGGGCAGTACCCAGGACCATGGATTTCTCACGCCGTATTTTTGTCAGGTCGGGAATAGCAGCGTCCGGACTGGCGGTATTACCGTTGACGGCGCGCGGCGCGCTGGCGGCCGGTGCGGCGCAAAAAGCAGTGGCGGCGGTGCCTAAAGTCGGCGTGCTGTTGCCGTTATCGGGACCAGACTCGCTATTGGGCGATGAGTGCCTGCGCGGCGTGCAATTGGCGATGGATGCGGCCGGCCAGGCAAACCGCCCGCCTGGGCAGAAGGTGACGCTGGTCGAAGGGGATGCGCTTAATCAGGACCAGGTGGAGCAGACTGCAAAATCGCTGATTGCCAGCGATGGCGTGAATTTGCTGGTGGGGACCGGCGCTTCGCGGCTGGCGTATCAGGGCTCGGACGCGGCAGAGTTGGCGCAGCTGCCATATATCGAACTGAACGCGCCGGCGGATGGGATTACCGGCCGGAACTTTAAATTTTTGCTGCGGACCACGTTGACGACCAGCATGCAGGCCGCAGTTGCGCTGGCGGCCATTGGCCAGAAATTTGGCGGCAAGCAGATCGGGCTGCTGTTCAATACCGGCGCCAGCGCGGGCGCGGTGGCGGCCGCGGCGCTGGCGCAATGGCAGGCGGCGAAAATATCGCCGTTGCTCAGCATCGGCTATCCTGAGGATGTGGCGGATTTGCATGATCCGGTGAGCCGGATGCGACGGGCCGGGGTGCAGGTTTTACTGCATGCCGGCGGCAGCGATGATGTGCTGGTGCTGTTTCAGGCAATGCAGGATATCGGCTGGCGGCCGGGTGGGATAATCGGCTGCGGCGAGGGCTACGGGTTTCGCGAAACCGCTTTTGCGGTCGGCGATATTTTCGACGGGACCTATGTGAGCGGGGCGCCGTGTTATCCGGCGGCGGCAGGCGGCATTGCCAGCAGCTATCAGGCGCGGTTTGGGATGCCGCCGCGTTCCGCCGACAGCCTGACCAGCTATGTTGGCGCGAAGCTGGTGCTCGATACGCTCGGCGCGGTCAACGGCGATACCAGCAAGCTGCTTGACGCTTTGCGAAAGACGTCGCTGCCGGCAGGATCGCTGATGAACGGCTGGGGCGTCGCATTCGATAAAAGCGGGCAAAATACGGCCGCCTTTGCAACGCTGCAGCAATGGCGGAACGGAGCGCTGGTATCGGTTGTCTGAGGCGGTGTTAAAGGCCGGTTAATCTGTTCGCGGGTAGCTTGCGGGATGAACACAAAAGTTCTTCCGGCAAAAGGCCGGGATGACGCCGGCGGCGCGGATGTGAGCGCGGGGCTGGGCGTTGATGTGAGCGCAGGCTTTGACGAGGACGCGGAAGCCGGTGTTGACGCGTTGCGGGCGGGCATCAACGCCTATCGGCAAGGCGATTACGCGGCATCGATTTCCTGGTTCTGCGAGGCGCTGGCGGCGACGCCATTGCAACAGGCGGGGCGACAAGCGGGGCGACAAGCGGCGCGGATTAATCTTGCCAATGCGTATTGGGCGTCGAAGGCGTTCGAGGATGCCGGGCTGCATGCGCAAATCGCGCTCGAACACGATCCGGCATGCGTTGAAGCTTGGATCATTACCGGCGCGATCCGGTTGGATCAGGGCAATGCGAGCGGTGCCGCGGCAGCCTATGCCGAGGCGGTGAAATTGCAGCCGGAACGGGCCGGTGCACATGCCGGGCTGGCCGCCGCGCTGCTGGCTTTGGGGGATGCGAGCGGCGCTGAACAGCAAGCTTGGCAGGCATTGAGGATCGCCCCCGGCGATGCGCATGCGGCTTTCACATTGGCCTGCGCGCAATTGCGGCAAAGCGAGTTTACCGCGGCACTGGCGGGATTCGAGGCGCTGATTGCGGCTGATCCGGGACATGCCAGGGCCCGGCATAACCGCGCCAATACGCTGATCGATTTGAATCGGTTGCGGGAGGCCAAAGCCGAGTTACGGGTTTGCGTCGAGCTGGCGCCGGGGTTGAAGGAAGCCTGGGCGACATTGGGGTTTTTATTGACCATCGAAGGCGAGCTTGGCGCTGCGATCGCTGCTTGCGATCGGGCGATTGCGATTGATGGGGATTTTGCCGTCGGACAATGGAACCGCGGCGTTGCGCTTTTGCTGAATGGCGATTTCGCGGCCGGCTTCGCGGCTTATGAGTGGCGTAAGCGGCATCCGGTTTTGCGGCATTATTTTAGCCCGTTGCCGGCGCCGGGCTGGCAAGGCGAGAGCCTGGCGGGACAGCATTTGCTGATCCGGGCCGAGCAAGGGTTTGGCGATACCATTATGCTGTCACGGTTTTTTCCGGCATTGGCGGCGACCGCAAGAAAAGTCACTCTGTGCTGCAAGCCAGCGCTGTTCCCGCTGTTTCGGAACATCAACGTCGCACTGCTGGCGCTGGACGCGCCGGTGCCCGGTGACCTCGATTTTGCGGTGGATCAGATGAGCCTGCCGCATATATTGTCGGTGACCGCGGAGAATATTCCGGGTGCCAGCGGTTATCTGCAAGCCGATCTGCGGCGTTGCGAGACCGTGGCTGCGATATTGCCGAAGCGGCCGCGCATCGGGCTGGCCTGGGCGGGGAATGCCGGGCATGACAATGATCGGCGGCGCTCGCTGCCGGCGGGTGCGTTGGCACCGTTGCTTGAAGTGGTCGGCATCAATTTTGTCAGCCTGCAGATCGGCGCCAGGGAGCATGAATATTTGTTGCCGCTGGGTGCCCCGGCAATCAGGGATTACGGCGATACTGCCGCCATCATCTGCCAGCTTGATGCCGTGGTCAGCGTTGATACCTCGGTTGCGCATCTGGCCGGGGCTTTGGGTGTTCCCTGTCAGGTGCTGCTGTCATCGGCTTGCGACTGGCGCTGGCGGCTCGGCCGGAAGAATACCGCCTGGTATGACAGCCTGAGCCTGCATCGGCAGACTAAGCTGGATGATTGGGAAGGTCCGATCGCCTCGGTGGTGCAGTGGCTGCGAGGCCGGTTTTTGCGCTAGAGAAGCGCCATGCAAATCGGTGTCGCATTGGCGCTGCTCTCGGCCATGCTGTTTGGGGCCAGTACGCCTTTGGCCAAGATGCTGCTGGGGGCGGTCGATCCGCAGGTAGTAGCGGGGTTGCTTTATCTTGGCGCCGGCATCGGTTTGGCGGTCATTCATTGGTCTCGGAATGCGTTGCGGTTACCGGCGGAGGAGGCGTCGCTTAGCCGCGCCGATATGCCGGTGCTGGCGGCGGTGATCATCGCCGGCGGGGTGTTGGGGCCGTTATTTTTGATGCTCGGGCTGCGCCGTAGCGATGCCAGCAGCGCGGCGTTGCTTTTAAATGTCGAAGGTCTGGCAACGATGGGGATTGCCTGGTTGGTGTTTCGCGAGAATGCCGATCGGCGGCTGCTGCTTGGGGCGTTTGCGATTCTGGCTGGCGCGGTTGTGCTGTCGTGGCGAGGCGAAGCAACATTCAGCGAAGGCGGGGTGCTGATTGTTATCGCGTGTTTGTGCTGGGGCCTCGATAACAATCTGACGCGCGAATTATCTTCGGCTGATCCGGTGCGGATTGTGATGCTGAAGGGATTGATTGCCGGAAGTATCAATCTGTCACTTGGTCTGGCGCAGGGCGCGGCGTTGCCGAACTTCAATATTTTGCTGGGCGCCGGGTTGGTGGGATTTTTTGGCTACGGGGTAAGCCTGGCATTGTTTGTACTGGCCTTGCGACATCTCGGCGCGGCCCGCACCGGGGCCTATTTCTCGCTGGCGCCATTTATCGGCGCCCTGCTGGCGGTGGCATTGCTGCATGATCCGGCGACGGCCCGGCTCGGGATCGCCGGCGGCCTGATGGCGTTAGGATTATGGCTGCATCTGAGCGAGCATCATGAACACGATCATTTGCATTCAGCAATGGAACATGCGCATCGGCATGTGCATGATCAGCACCATCGGCACGGTCATGCGGCGGACGATCCCGCCGGCGTGCCGCATAGTCATTCGCATCGGCATTCCGTGATGCTGCACCGGCATCCGCATTATCCGGATCTGCATCATCGGCACGGCCATGAGCATTCGGGTTAACCCGCCGGGGGGTTCGATTTTTCTAAACGCTTCGTAAAGCTTTTGTTGCGAGGTCTAGACCCTAGCCATCATCCAGCTCGGAATCCGCATGTCACCGTCGATCTCCACCAGTTTGCGCCTCTTCGGCGTGCTAATCGGCATTGGTCTTATCGCCATTACCGGCCTCGCAACTTTCGCACTCACGCAGCTTGAAGTTTCCGGGCCGCTTTATAACCAGATCGCCAACGGCCAGGGCGTGATCGGCGATATCGAGCCGCCGCCGCTTTATGTGGTCGAGGCTAATCTTGACGCCAATCTCGCCGCCCGAGACCCTTCACGGCTGGCCGATTATAAGGACCGGCTCGCCAGCCTGGAGCAGCAATATGACGATCGCCACGCCTACTGGTCGCAGGCGGAATTACCGGCGGCGCTGAAAACCGAAATCGCCGTGACCGACGACGTGCTGGTAAGGCAATTCTGGCAGGTGCTCGATGGCCAGGTGCTGCCGGCGATTGCAGCCGGCAACCAGGCGGCCGTACGGCTTGGTCTGGCGCGGCTGGATACCATTTACGACCAGCATCGCAGTGTCGTGCAGGATATTGTTTCGAAAGCCAATGATTTCGACAATGCGAACGCGGCCCGGGCGGCTTTTGAGACCAAGCTTTATACGAGTATCATGCTGGGTGGCGCGTTGCTTATCGCTTTCAGCATATTCATCGGTCTCAGTCTTATCGGGCGGCAGGTGGTGGGGCCGATCAAACAGATTTCCAACTATATGACGCTGCTTGCGACCGGAGATTTTGCCGCCGAACCGCCTTGCCAGGAGGCCAGGCACGAGGTCGGCGTCATGGTGCGGGCGTTGGCGATATTTCGCGCCGCCATATTGAAGGAACGGCAAACAGAGGCTGAAATAAAACGCACCCGGGAGGCCGGCGAAGCGCAGACGCTGGCACATGAGGCGATGCGCCAGGAGGCCGCGGCGGCGCAACGCTTTGTCGTCGATGCTCTAGCGGTCGGCCTTGTTGCCTTCGCCAATGGCGACCTCACCTGCCATATCGACTCTTGGTTCAGTGCGGAGTTCAAAACGTTGCGGATGGATTTCAACGATGCCGTGACCAAAATGCAGGAGACCATGCGGCGCATTACGGGGACCACCGGGACGGTGCAATCAGGCGCCAACGAGATCATGCAGGCGAGCAATGACCTTTCCCGGCGCACCGAGGACCAGGCCGCGAGGCTCGAGGAGACGGCTGCGGCACTCAGCCGGTTGACGGATACGATCCGCCAGACCGCGGGCACCGCGAGCGCGGCTGCCGCACTTGCCGCCACGGCGCGGGCCGACGCCGCGGCATCCGGCAAGGTGGTGGATCATACGGTGACGGCAATGACCGGTATCGAAGCTTCATCGCACCAGATCAGCAGCATTATCGGCGTCATCGATGAAATAGCATTTCAAACAAATTTGCTGGCGCTCAATGCCGGGGTCGAGGCGGCGCGGGCCGGTGACGCGGGCCGCGGCTTTGCGGTGGTGGCGACCGAAGTGCGCGCGCTCGCGCAACGTTCAGCCGCCGCCGCCAAGGAGATTAAGACAATCATTTCGACCTCCGGCGCGCAGGTTGCAACCGGCGTCAAGCTGGTCGGCGAGACCGGGCATTCGTTGCTGCGGATCAATGAACAAATCGATCGGCTGACCGGGATGGTGCGTGAAATATCGGAGGCTGCGCGCGAGCAATCCATCAATCTGGGGCTGGTCAATGAGGCCGTTGCCGAGATGGATAAAGTGACGCAGCAGAATGCCGCGATGGTGCAGCAAACCTCTACTGCCAGCCGTGGACTGGCGGCGGAAGCCACCGGTTTGGCAGAGCTTGTAGGTGAATTTCAAATCGACGGTGGCAAACAGCCCGCCGTTGCGGCCGGCGCCCGGCCGCGCACGGCGCTGGCGCCGGTCTAGTTTGGCCGGCGCGGGTTAGCTTTACGGGCGCATTCCCGGGGCGCATTTTTGCTTGCCAAAGCGCTGGACTGTGATAGCCGAGGGCATCCGGCGGGGGAGATTGCGTAATGGCTGTTGAAACCATCCGCGGCAAGGCCGTGGCGGATGCGGGTTCCAAATTCGTTACCAATCATTTGGCCAATGAGCGGACTTTTCTCGCCTATTTGCGCACGGCGGTGTCGCTGATGAGCTTTGGCATCGCGATTAACCGGTTCAGCTTCTTTCTGCAGCAAGCCAAGACCGCGCCGGGCGTGCTGGTTCCGGATCTGGTCCATTCCGGACAGGTTGGTATCGGCATGGTGGTCATTGGCATGGGCCTGCTGGGGTGGGCGGCGGGCCGTTACGCTCAGGTTTACCGGCAGATCGAGCGCCAGGAATTTGTTCCGCAACCGGGTAATATATTTATCCTGACCGGGCTGGTTATGGTGAGTGCGGTGGTGGGGCTGGTCTGGATGTATATCAGATGAGGGCGGAATAGACGGCGCGCGTGACGCGCTTATTTGCCGCCGCCTGCAATCGCCGCGTCACCGATGAACGGCATCGGGGCACCCGGGCTCAAATAGGTCGGCAGGGTGCCGTTCCATTTGTCCAAAGCCTTTTGCTGCAGCAGCGGCGGGGTCAAGGATTGGGCAATGAGAAGATTGGCCTTCGATTGCGCCTGGCTGGTGAGCAGCAGGGCATTGGCCTGGCCGGTTGCGGTTTCAACCGCGGCGTCCGCCTGCGCTTTAGCCTGCACTACTTGCTGTTGGGCCGTGATCTGAGTCTGCTGCAGGGTGTACTGTGCCTGCAATGCCTGTTGCTGCGCCACCTGCTTTTGTTCGATTGCCTGAGTGTAGGCCGTCGAGAAGGCAAAGTTCGATACGTTCACCGCCTCGACCGTCAGGTGATACGGGGCGAGCGAGGCGATAATGAGTTGCTTGATCTGGGCGTCGACGATGTCGCGCTTGGTTACCAGTTCCTCGGCATTATAGTTCGCGGTGACGGCCTTTACATCGTTGCTGACCGCGGGGGCGATGACGCGTTGCCCAAGCGTATCGAAATCACGGAAGTCGCGGTAGAAATCCGGGGCGGCGTCGGGGTCGACATGGAAGGTGACGGCAATCGAGGTGTCGATCAGCTGCAGGTCATGGGTGGAGCCGGTTTCATCGGAGCTTACCGTTTGCGGCTGGACCGAAACCTGGTTGATGGTCTGGTAGAACGGGATGGCGATGTGCAGGCCTGGATACAGGGGCGTGGCCACGACCGAGCCGAAGTTGGAGAGCACGCCGGCATAGCCGGACTGGACCTGGACGAACGGGTTGGCAAGGAACAGGACCACCAGCACGGCGAGCACGAAGGCGCCGGCGATGATGAACCTGGACTGGCCAAGGTTGCGGGGCGGGGTGAGGCGTTCGACATTTGGAAGAAAGGCCATGGGCGACTTGTCGCATAGTTTTGATTGTTTCGCCACCGGGCGGCCGTGACGGCGGGGTTCGCCGTAGCGCTGGGGCTTGCGTAACACAGCGAACTGATTTTCAGTTGCGCTTTAATGCGCTTTAGCGCGCATTGATGGGTTTTGTTGATGGGCTGTGCTTACGGCTCATCCAAACTGCTTGGCGGGGGAAGGCAGATGCGAGGTTCGATTGCCGAAAATAAACGGCTTGTTGAGCGGTACTTCGAAATTCAAAGCTCTGGGGATTTGCTGCAAGGGCTCGATTTGCTGGCCGATGATGCCACCTGGTCGGTGCCGGGAGAGTGGGAACTGGCCGGCACGTTTGGCAAGGACAAAATCCGGGAAATGCTCGAGGGGCTGAACCAGTTCGAGGGCGGGCTGGATTTCAAGCACCACAGCGTTACGGCGGAAGATGATCGCGTCTTGGTGTTCACGACCGTGCGCGGCACACTTAAGGATGGCCGCGTTTACCAGAATGAAATTGTTTTTCTGTTTGTCATTGCGGACGGAAAGTTCAGCGCTGTGACGGAGTTTCCGAATTCGGCGAAATCCAGGTCGTTCTGGCTGGGGAAATAATGCAGTAATTCACCCCAGGCCGAACCACGTTTAATGTTTTTTGGCGATCACCGGAATTGATTTCGCCGCCGGAGTGAAACTTCCCTGGGCGTAGTGGGATAGCGGCATCAGCGCATTGGCCTCCGGGTAATAGGTGGCGCAGCAGCCGGTCGGGATGTCGTAAGCGGTGGCGCGGAAGCCGGACATGTTGCGGGCGATGCCGTCATTCCATTGCGTGCTTAGCGAGAGTTGATCGCCTTCCTTAAAGCCGAGCCGGGTCATGTCATCGCGGTTCAGCAGGACCACCATCCGGGTGCCTTTGATGCCGCGAAAACGGTCGTCATAGCCATAGATTGTGGTGTTGAACTGATCGTTGCTTCTGATCGTCATCATGCGCAGGATTTCGCGGCGGTCGCCGGGGAATTCCGGATCTTCCTGCAGGCTCCTGGGGGTGATGAAATTGGCTTTTTTATTTTCGGTTTGCCAGACGCGTTGGCGCGCCTTGATGGGGCGCGGATAGCCGCCGGGGGTCCACATGCGTTGCTCGATGCCGGTAAAAATCTCCGGGTAGGTTTCGCCGAAGGCGAGGCGGATGCGGCTGTAGTCGGCGACCCAGAAATCCCAGTCGATTTTAGGGTTGGGAGGCAGCGTGGCTTTGGCGAGTTCGGCGATAATTTTCGCTTCCGAAAGCAGATGCGGGCTGGCCGGTTTATGCTTGCCGCGGGAGCCGTGAATGCAGGCGGTGCTGTCTTCGACGGAAACCACCTGAGGTCCGGAGGCCTGGGTATCTTCTTCGGTTCTGCCAAGGCAAGGCAGGATATACGCGACTTTGCCGTGCACCAGATGATTGCGGTTCAGTTTGGTGGATATGCTGACGGTGAGCGGGATTTCCTTCCAGGCCGGCTCGACGCGATCGCGGTCCGGGACGGCACGCACCAGGTTGCCGCCGAGTTGGAATACCGCCTGGATGTTGCCTTTGAGGATCTCCTCGCAAGCCTCCACGGTGTTCAGGCCCTTGCTGCGCGGCGGCTTGAAGTTATATTGCTCGGCGAGTTTGTCGAGCGGCACCAGTTCAGGTTTTTCAGTAATGCCGACGGTGCGCTGGCCCTGCACATTGGAATGGCCGCGCACCGGACAGATGCCGGTACCCTGGCGGCCGATATTGCCGCGCAGCAATAACAGGTTGACCAGCATCTGGATCGTTTCGACACCGTGTTTATGCTGGGTGAGGCCCATGCCGTAGCAGGCCATGGCGCGCGGCGCCTGGGCATAGACGGTGGCCGCCGCTTCGATGGCGGAGCGGGACAAGCCCGAGCGTTGCACGATGTCATCCCAGGAATGGTTTTGCGCGGCGGCTTTGAGTTCATCGAAGCCGGCGGTGTGTTCAGCGATGAAATCGTAATCGATGACGCTTTGTTTGCCGGCGGCGGTGGCCTCGGCATCCAGCTCGAAGACGGCTTTGCAGATGCCCATCAGGGCCGCGCAATCGCCGCCGGTAACCACCTGATGGTATTGGGTGCTGATTTGCGTTGCCGGTTTTACCAGCATTTCCATGGGGGATTGCGGATTGACGAAGCGTTCCAGGCCGCGTTCGCGCAGCGGGTTGAAGGTGATGATTTCGATGCCGCGTTTTCTTGCATCTCTAAGTTGGTGCAGCATTCTTGGACTGTTCGAACCGGTGTTCTGGCCAAAGAAGAGAATGCAGTCGGTGTGTTCGAAATCTTCCAGGACCACGGTGCCGACCGGCACGCCGATGGATTTCGGCAAGGCGACCGAGGTTGTCTCGTGACACATGTTGGAGCTGTCGGGCAGATTGTTGTTGCCGTACATGCGTGCGAACAGGCCGTACATGTAGGAGGTTTCCAGCGAGGCGCGGCCGGAGGCGTAGAAGACGACTTTTTCCGGATCGTAACCTTTCAGCAGATGGCCGATTTCCTTGAAGGCCTGGTCCCAGGCGACCGGGACGTAGTGGCTTTGCCCGGCTTCGATGCGCATCGGCTGGGTGAGGCGGCCGGCCTGCTCCAGATCATAATCCGGCCAGGTAAGCAGTTCGGCCACGGAATGCTTGGCGAAGAGTTCGGGCGTGGCGCGGCGGGTGGTAATTTCCCAGGCCGTGGCTTTGGCGCCGTTCTCACAATATTCGAAAATATGCGGGGTGGCCGGCTTGGCCCAGGCGCAGCTGACGCAGGCGAAACCGTCGGGCTTGTTTTGCCGCAACAGCTCCGGCTGGGCGCTGAGCGGCACCCGCTCCCGGGTTAAAACAGTTGCCAGCGATTGCGCCGAACCCCAGCCGCCGGCGGCGTTTTTATAGGGTTTGATTTTGATGCGTCTTGGCATGCGGTTATTGATCCACGGTTGATAGAAAGCCTCGGGATGCGCGCGATTTTACTCGGTAAGGTCTGGTTGCGTGGCTGCAAAATGACAGTGCGACGCGGGTTGGGCATGCACAAGCCGATGCTCAGCGAGATGCGGCTTTATTGCTATTAATTCAGGTACAATACAGATCGGTGGAGCGGCCGAGCAAAGGGTTTTTCCGTGCCCCTTGCAGACATGCCGTGGCGGCTCCAATTGCGCACAGCAATGACACAGACAGAGATCGATATCGAATTTATTCAACGGGCGATGGGGTTGGCGCAGGCGGCGGAGCGGAGCGGCAGCGGGGCGCCTATTGGTTGCGTTATCGCGATGAATGGCGAAATTGTCGGGGAGGGTAAAAATGCCGTGCAGGCTGAAAACGATCCCACCGCGCATGCCGAAATCGTGGCGATCCGCAAGTCCGGGGCGCGGCTGAAATCATCCCGGTTCGAGGGCGCGACGATGTATTCCACGCTGCAGCCTTGCGGCATGTGCACGATGGCGGCGATTTGGGCTGGGGTGTCGCGGATTGTTTATGGGGCCGAGCGCGGCCAGGTGCATGAGATGTATTTCGAGAACCGGAATCTCGATATCATGGATTACGTGCGCGATGCCTTCAAGGATGATTTGACGCTGACCGGCGGGGTGCTGGGCGATGAATGCGCCGAGCTTTATTATAAGCCCGAGGATCATCCGCCGGAGCAGGAGCAGGCGAACAAATAAGGTTTTGCTGGTTGGGAGCGATCGCGTGACCGAAGTTCCGATGGTGAGCCACATTCTCGAGACTTCGCTTTATGTGAAGGATCTTGGCCGGTCCAGGGATTTTTATCAAAAGGCGTTTGGGTTTGCCGGTCTGCTGGAGGACCATCGGATGTGCGCGCTGCAGGTGCCCGGCAGCGGCGTGCTGCTGCTGTTCAAGGAGCACGGGTCGCTGCAGCCAAGCCCGGTGCCGGGCGGGGTGATACCGCCGCATGGCGGCAGTGGCGCGCTGCATTTGTGCTTTGCAATCCCGTTGGCCTCGCTGGAGGCGTGGGTTGCGCATTTGGAAGCGTTGGGCGTGGCGCTGGAGAGCCGGGTGCGGCAGCGTTTCGGCGGGATCAGCTTGTATTTCAGGGATCCGGACGGGCACTCGGTGGAAGTGGCGACGCCGGGGCTTTGGGCGAATTACTGAGGTTGGCCGGCTAGCCGCGACAAACGCGTTTCTGCGTTGATTTTCACGGGCTGTTCAATATTCTCGACGGCTGGCATCGGTTTTGGATGCAGGCTGGTTTTACGCAAGTCGTTTTTACGCGAGCCGGATTTTGGCGGGGCGCCCGGCGTTCAGTGCCGATAGGTTTGGGGCTGGCGCCGTTTGGCTTCGTGACCGGGCTGGTGACCGCGCATCATGGTCTGAGCTTGCTCGATTGTATTTTGATGAATGCCACGGTGTATGCCGGGGCGGCGGAACTGGTGGCGTTGGCGAACTGGACGCATCCGGCACCGATTGTGGCGGCGGCATTCGCGGCGTTTGTGGTTAACATTCGCTTCGCGCTGATGGGCCCGGTGCTGGCGCCCTGGCTGGATGGCTTGAGCGTGGCTGGACGGTACGCAAGTCTGGCGGTGCTGGTGGACCATCCATGGGCGATTTCCGTGACCGATATGCGCCGCGGCGGCAAGGATGCGGCGTTGTTCGCGGGGTTGAGCCTGCCGGTTTGGGCGGCGTGGCTGGTGGCGTCCACAGCGGGATTTCTGCTGGCGCGCATTTTAAATCTGCCGCCGGGTCATCCGATATTTTTTGGCGCGCTGGCGGCGTTTATCGCCTTGCTGGTGCCGCTATGGCGCAGCAAGGCGGATATTCTGCCTTGGCTGGTAGCAGGCGGTGTTGCCGCGGCGACGGCGCAGCTTTTGCCGCATACTTCGTGGTATATTTTGATCGGGGCTTTGAGCGGCTGCTGCACCGGGGCGATGATGGACCGGCGGCGGGGGCCGGAGAATGGCTGAAGATCCTTCGAACCTGCTGGCGATTGTGGCGATGGCGGCGGTGACCTTGGCGTGCCGGTGCGGCGGGTATCTGGTGTTTTCCCGGGTCAGGCCGACGCCTTTTATTCGCGATGCGATGGCGCATTTGCCGGGCTGTATTTTTGTATCCTACGTCGTGCCGCGTTTGCTTACCGGGTCGCCGGCAACATGGGTGGGCGCGATTGCAACGATTTTAACGATGTTGTTGAGCCGCAATCTGGGCGCCAGCATTGCCGCGGGGATCGGCGCCACCTGGGCGGTTACGGCTTTGATTTAGGTTATTCCAGCAGGGTTGCCACTTGTTGTTGGAGGGCTGCCGATTGTTCGGCGAGATGGGCGATGGCGGCGGCGGTGCGGGCGGCTCCGGGGGCGCCGACGAACAGGAAATGGGTGCCGGGGATTTGCACGGTGAGCCGGTCCGGAGCGCCGGTGATGAGGGTTTGTAGCGCTGTCCAGCCGGCCGGCGACAGGGTGGCGATGCGGTTTTTATGCGGGAACACCAGGCTGCGGTACAGCTGCTGGCCCATGGGGCGGCTCCAATTGCTGCGGCAGAGCAGAACATTGGGAAAGTCAGCCGGGCTGTTGCTGACGATCAAGGCAAGCGGCGGGTAGGCGTCGTAATCCTCGGCGCCAGAGTCCGTTGCCGCGGCCGCGGGGTTGGAGATTATTTTGCCGGCGTTGAAACGCAGGTTTTCACCTTGCAGGTCCAAAGGCGGGTTGCCGGTGAAGGCGGTACGGAGCACGGCGGGCGGGATGATGACGTGGCCGGCCAGGCGGTTTTGTTCGGCCAGCATCGCCTCGAACCAGGGCAGCAGGGTGGCGGTTTGGTCGACCAGGCCGTCCGGCCCCAGGCGGAAGGCGCCGGCATTGCCGGGGAACAGGTTGGCGCCGGGCGGCAGCGCGTCGAGCGCGACGAATAATGCAAGGTCCAGGCCGAGCGCGCGGGCGGCGCGGGCCAGCTGGACGACGGGCTTGCCGCCCATGCTCCAGCCGACCGCGATGATCTGCCGGGTGAGGCCGGCGGTTTTGATGGCGGCCTGCGCGGCCAGGGCGGCTTGCCGGCCCCAATCTGCAATGGTGAAGCCGGGGTAGACCGCGCTGTAGACCGGGTTGGCCAGCGGGTAGGAGGTGCCAAGGAAAGAGAAGCCGAGGCGGACCAGCCAGGTTTCCAGGAAGTCATCCGCCTGGCCGCCGGGATAGCCGTAGGCGATGCGGGCCAGGAACGAGGTGCCGGGCAGGAAGACGACGAGCGGCTTGGCGGGATTGCCGCGGACAAAGCGCAGCAGGGTTGGGAAGCCGTTGGCGGTTAGGATGTGCTCGCCCGGGAACAGCGGCGATGGCGGGGTGGCGGCCGGGGGGTTGGCGAGGGCAGCCGGGGTTGCCGCCAGCGCGGCGGCGGCGGCGAGGGCGGTGGTGACTTGCCGCCGGGTGGGGGTGGTCATGTGGGCTCAGCCTCCTGCTTGCCGGTTGCAGATCATTGCATATTCGGCGGCGTGGCTTCAATTGGCGCATCGGCGGTGTTAGCGGCAAGTTAGGGGGCGGCGAGATGCGAGAACCAGTTATGGAAGGCAGCGGTTTTTATAACCGGCATTCGGAATTGCAGGCGGTTTCAGCAAGGTCGGCGGATGGGGTGCTGGAGCGGGCGCTGGAGGCGGTGCCGATCCCATCGGGCTTGATTACGGTGGCCGATTTCGGCTCATCGCAGGGCCATAATTCATTGCGCCAGCTTGCCATTGCCATTGACAGGCTGGGCGAGCGCGCCGGGCAGCACCGCGACATTATGGTGGTGCATACCGACCTGCCGCATAACGATTTCACATCGCTGTTCCTGACCTTGGAGCGTGACCCCGGCAGCTACCTGCATGGGCGGCGGCAGGTGTTTGCCTCAGCCATCGGCCGATCTTTTTATGCGCGGCTGCTGCCGGCGCGTAGCGTTACGTTTGGCTGGTCGGCATTTGCGCTGCACTGGTTGAGCGCGCTGCCGGCACCGATGCTAGCGCATATCTGGCCGGTTTGCGCAGCACCTGCCGAAGCCAAGGCGCTGGCCGAGGTGGCGGCGCTGGACTGGAAAAATTTTCTCAGCAGCCGGGCCGGGGAGCTGGCGCCGGGCGGGCAGCTGGTGCTGGTGCTGGGCGCCATGAACGCGGCCGGCACAACCGGGCTTGAGCCGATGATGGACCTGGCCAACGGCATATTAACGGACCTGGTTGCAGAAGGCCGGATTGATGCCACGGCCTACATGCATATGAACATTGCGTCGCGGCCGCGCAGCCGTGATGAAACCACGGCGCCGTTTGAGCGTGGGCAGTTGCCGGAGCTGTTGCTGGAGGAGCTGATTATCGCGGATACGCCGAATGCCGCCATGCTGCGCTGGCAGCAGACCGAGGATGCAGCGGTTTTTGCGAGCGATATCACGGCGTTTTTTCTGGCCGCCTTTGGGCCTTCGCTGTTTGGCGATGATGCGGCGTTGCGCGAGCTGTTTGCCGGCCGGTTTACCGCAGCCGTTGCCGCGGCGCCGGCCGCGGTGGCGCGGCCGCTTACGACCGCCACGCTGCGGATTAGCCGGCGTTGATATGGCGGGTTGGTTGGAGCGTTTTGGGTGATTGCATTTTGCGCCTGGTTTTAGAATTGCCGGCGGGCTGTAAGGGTTTCCCAGAACAGGCGGAAGTCACCCCGCAAGGACCATAGCGGGTAGGTGAAGGTTGCGGGGCGGTTTTTTTCGAAAAAGAAATGGCCGATCCAGGCCAGGCCGTAACCGCAGAATAAGGCCGCGATGACCAGCGGCCAGCGGTGCAGGATAAAGGCGGCGATGAGCAGGGTGATGGCAAGACCGGTGCCGATGACGTGGATACGGGCGCTGGTGCGGTTGGAATGTTCAGTGAGGTAATAGGGATAGAATTCGGCGAAGCTGCGGTAGCGGCGGGGCTGGGGTGATAAGGGCGGGGTCATATCAGGGTTTTTATGATTGATGTTTAGAGGTGGCAATTTTTAGGATTGGTGATTGGGATCGGCGGTGCAATGCGAAGTCTAAACACCTTGGCATTGCACCTTAGGCTTGCTGCCGGTGGATCGGCGCGATGACGATTTTTACGAGCCGGAATTTAGGCGCGAGCATTGCCGCGGGGATTGGTGCGACATGGGCGGTTACGATTTTGATTTCGGTTATTTGCTTTGGCAAGTCCGATACTGACGGCGCAACGATACGGTTGGCAACGCCATTTTATTACGAATTGGTGTCGCTTTGTGTTTATTCTCGGGGTGGATTAGCGTCCGATAGGCAATTTTTAGGGTGAGACTCCGATGGCTCTATCACGCACGGTTATATCGACCGTCGGCAATAACGGCGATAATATTATGGGGTTGGAGACGTTGGTGTGGCGTTTCCCTGACGATGGCCTGGTTAGCGGTTCGTTGCTGACGGTCGAGTCTAACGAAATTGCGATTGTAAAAAGCCGTGGCGCCATTCTCGCCGATTACACGATGGGTCAGTACGCGCTGCAGACTCCGGACAAGCCGCTGTTAGGCGGGGTTGTTTCAGGATTTTTCAGCGGCGGACAGCCGATGGTGTTCGAGGTTTTTTATGTCTCGAAGGCGAAGCATTTCATCCGCCGCCAGGGGCGAGCTTTTTCAGCCGAGATGGCGGAGCTTGCCTATGAGGTCGATTTCTATTTTCACGTGCCCGATGCGGAAGGCGCTTTGAACCTTATCACCCATATGCCGATTGCAGCAGGGCGGATAAAGACGGCCGAGCTTGGCGATTACGCGATCGCAGTTGTCGAGCAGGCCATTAATGAGATTGTCCAGGTGACGCCACTGGAAGCGATCAATGAGAAAATTACGGCGATCACCGATTTGGTGCACACAAAGCTTGAAGAGTTTTTACAGATCTACGGCGTCCATCTCGATATGGTTAAAGTGCTGGTATATCCGAACGACCCGATTATGAAGCAGCTGGTTTCATTCCGGGCATTTGGATTGAGCGAGAAGGAGGCGGTGGGCGCTTTGATTGCTTACGAACTGGCGAAACGCGGGGTTGTTTCAGCGCCTAACGCACTGGTCGGCCAGCCTTTCAATATCAACGGGATGAGCCCTGTTGCGCCGATGGGGGATTTCGGGGTCGACAGCAATGTTCCCGCATTGCCGTCCGGCAGCGCTGGCTAGTTATGCCGATGTCAGCGGCGGTACGCGGCAAGCGGAGGATACGATGAGCCCATTCAATATCGAAGCGCCGATACGGAGCATTGGGAAGGACCCCGATATTATCACGCAGGCGGTGATGCTCGCTTATACCGGGTGGGGATATAATTTTTACAGCGCGACCAACAAACTGCGCGCAGATGATTTGCTTATTCGCGGTAAAATTTCCGAACTTCTCAGCCGGTCGGCGAAGGACATAAACGGGTTTGCCGCGAAATTGGCTTCGGACGTGCCGAGCCCATCCCGCGAGGACCCGCTGCCGGGGAGGGGGGTAATGCAGGTGGTGGTAAAGTTGCGGAAGCTGGCGAGCGAAGCTGATGCGCTTTCGAGCCGCATGACGTCGCTTACGAGCCCGGGGCGTGACAAAATTTGGGATCGGCATCGCAAGGAAGCCGATACCCTTTTGCGGCTGCAGGGGTTTGATCTCTACCTTGGTCAACTTGCTTTCGATCTGCAGGCTTTGCTTCAGGGGAAAGCCGCTGCGGATATGAAAGACGAGGCGGTGCGTGGCGATATTGAGGTTAAGCTCAAGGCGCTTGAAATGGCGCTGCGGGATCGGGAGGATATGTTGAGGATCGGGGGGTGATGAATTTGGTGTTGCTCGGGTGTGGTGGTGCAATGCCAAAGGGGCATTGCACCCTACGCTTGCTGCGTTCTGCCCATCCTACGTTTTGCTGCCTACTGTCTTGTCGAGTACGCGGTGCAATGCCAGAGGCATTGCACCCTACGCTTGCTGAAGACCTGAGTATTGAAATATCGGGTTTGATGTGGAAACGTCACAAACATGATAGAACTTGACCGATTTGAGATTCGAAAGGAAGATATCTCTGCTCTCAGAGATGAAGAAAAGGCTTTTCTTCTCCCCGCTGGACATGCATCAAACCAGCTCAATGTACTAATCAAAATGATTAATCTCAGTTCAAATTATTCATCGGAATCGGAAATTGCAGACAAGCTTGCTGCTGCCCAAACTCACATTCTAATCCGACTTTTATACGGTACGCTTGGCGAAACGATTGAGTGGATGAAACGTCCTGATACACAAAGACTAATTGGGAAAAAGTATCACGAGAGACTTTCTCCAGACGCCAAGGATGCTTATGCGCGGCTGAAGGCGTTGTGGGGACATCGTAACGTGCTACACTATTTACGGAATAATTATGCATTTCATTTTCCGAAGGTGGAACAGATCTTAGCTGGGCTTGCGAGCGTACCCGAAGAGGAGGATTGGTCATGGTACGCCGCTCCAGAAGATACAAATTCCCTGTATTTGATTTCTGAGTTAGTGGTCGGTTATGGCTCTTTAAGTGCGGCATCAGAGGTTCAAGGTAACGAAGCCTTTTCGCGTATAATGAGTGATGTAATCTCAGTCTCCAACGATCTCAGCATGGTCTTAGGATCTTTGATCGCGATAAGCGCCAGCGAAAACCTATTGGGAAAGCTTGGGCAATCAAAAGTCAGAATTCATGGCGCACCGAATGCGAATGCTACCTCTCTCTCTTTCTTTCACGAAGATGAACCTCTTCCACCACTCGCGCCAACATCCTAACGATGTCGACTAATTCTAGTGGAGCTATTTTATGTGCGCACGCTCGTCATGGCGCTTGCGCTGAATTGGGTGAACATGTTGTATGGATGAAGTCACACGGGAATTAAATGCAATTCTTTTTGACCATGCTGAAGTAAACGAGACGCTGGCGATGATAATTCGCAGTCCCCTGCTAGGCCGTGAAACGATATCTGCGGCTTTGGGGGAGCTATCTGAACACCTAATTGCAAAATCAATTGGAGGAGCTCGTATTGAGCGGAGCAATCGCGGTTATGATCTAACAGGGCCAATGGGAGAGCGTATTGAAGTTAAATCGCGTCAGGTGAGCCGTTGGGGTGAGACGTTACAGTTCAACTTCAGTAAGCATACTAAAGATGCGGATATTGTCTATTGTATCGCTTGGGACGATACTCTTTCTCCTCCGATCTTACGTGCGGCGTACAAGATTCCAGTTCCGGAACTTTTAGAAAGATGGGGCACGCCGAACCAGAAGAATTATTCCGCTCGAACCAACCTTGGCCTGATGATAAAGTTAGAAGGCGTTCGTTAGAAATTGATATGGTGACAGCGGGGCTCGCACCGGAACCGACCATATTATTTGGTGGCAGAAGGTTTGCTTCTTGGTCAAACACGGAGATAATTCAACGCATAATCGATTGGCTTCGCTGCGCTCTGCCCATCCTACGTCTTGCTTGCTAATATAGGAATCATATGAAGTGAGATTGGACCTGATCTCTATAATATTTGTTGGGACCTTGTGTGGTTGTGCGGTGCCGGGACAAATGCAATCAGGAACGATCTATTCTCAAAATGGCCGAGTACTTCAATTTCATATCGAAACTGCCTTTCATACCGGCGCTGTAGATGCTTATGATTCACAAAAACAAGAGAAGTTTACCGGCTCCTATGTGGCTATTAGTGAACAAGATAAAACAAGCGTGGCGGCATTCGGAACAAGCGGATATTTGGCTGGGTCTGCAACGACAAGCAGCAACGTGGCCAATGCGAGGTTTTATCTTCAAGGCGACAAAGGCGACCTACTTACTTGCCAAGTAAGTATTCAAGCGAGTCTTTTTACGCCTCACGGCGTTGGCACCTGTACGGATAACCACGGTCAAAGTTATGCCGTTCAATTTTGATCATTACCGTGTAAGATGGGCAAGCATCGACAAAAGATGCGATGGGCTTTGCTGCGCTCTGCCCATCCTACGTCTTGCTGAAAACGTAGCACCTTCGCTAATCAACTCATATAAAATTGTTTGTGTTTGGGCTTACAATTGGCGGTGGCTCAAACTGATGCGTCGAGCTATGGTAGTCACACCCAAACTACAAGGCGACATTTAGTTTAACTGGAGGGCTGGTGCAGCAAGATCTTCTAGACTTTTTCGTAAAGATAGCCTGGCCTTTGGTTGCTTTGGTCGGAATTTTGTTTTTGGGGCCGGGTGGATTGCTAAAAGGAATCGTCGGAGATCTATCAAAAAACTTGCTGCAAATCACCGATACCGTGGCCGCCTTCAAAGATATTGTCGGAGATCTCAGGACCACTATTGATCAACTAAATGGATCGACGAAATGGGTAGGTGCCCTCGAGCAACGCCTAAGCTCGATCTCCAGTCAGATCGAAAGCGTTAGAACCACGACAGAAGAACTTGCCGTCTCACAAGATAGTCGACTTCTCGAACAAACTGTACCGGAGGAAAGCCAAGCACAAATTGACGATACCGCCGAGCATACGGGCATGTCCCCTGACCAAATGTTTAATGATTTGCGAGTTCGTTGGGAGAGTGTGACCGAGAAAATCAGCAACCGACTTGCGTCGACACAGTTTGATGCCAGGTCGATTGGTGAAATGGCTCGTAAACTAACTGACGGTAGGCGTCAAAACCCAATCTCTCAATCCGATGCGGCTCTTATTGCAACACTTTCGTCGCAGTTTAAGCGTTTTACCAGGCTGCAGAGCAGTAAGGATGAGTGGCTTACTCCAGAAGTTTACTCGGCGTTCATCCGAGGAGTTGATCAGGCGCTTTCAGTTCTCTAAGCACATTACCTCATGCGGTGAACATCCAAATTTCCCCTTGGAAGCGCAACTTCGGCGGCATTTTGGGTTGCGGTCTAAGCGCAAGGGGCGTGTCCGTCGACGAGGTTCTAGATCAGATGGCGGATTCCGCTAGCCTTATCCGCCCCACGGTCCTAGAACCGCAGACGTAATCCAGCTTTTCCCATTTGGCGGCTCGTGGGCTATGGCGACGCCACAGCCCATGAACCAGATTCAAAGAAGTTTTTGCGGAGCTTTTTCTTAAAAAGCGACCGCTTGCTTTACGCGCTCTTTGTCATGATTTCGTCGGCGATGTTGCGGGGGACGGGGTCGTAGTGGTGGAATTGCATGGTGAAGCTGGCGCGGCCTTTGGTCATGCTGCGGAGGTGGCTGATGTAGCCGAACATTTCCTTCAAGGGGACATGGGCGCGCACGATGATGGTGGAGCCTGAGCTTTCCTGATTTTGGATCATGCCGCGGCGGCGGTTCAAGTCACCGACGACGTCGCCGACGTGGTCCTGCGGGGTGGTGATTTCGACGTCCATGATCGGCTCGAGGATGATTGGGCCGGCTTTTTTCATGCCCTCGCGGAAGCAGGCTTTGGCGGCGATTTCGAAGGCCAGGGCCGAGGAGTCCACGTCGTGGTATTTGCCGTCGACCAAGGTGTATTTGAAGTCGACGGTGGGGAAGCCGGCGAGGACGCCGGTGTCGGCCTGGTTGCGGATGCCTTTTTCGACGGCCGGGATGTATTCCTTCGGCACGGTGCCGCCGACGACCTTGTTTTCGAACAGGACGCCCTGGTTGCGTTCTTGCGGTTCGAAGACGATTTTGACTTCGGCGTACTGGCCGGAACCGCCCGACTGCTTTTTGTGGGTGTAGGTTTCGGTGTGGGGCTTGCTGATGGTCTCGCGGTAGGCGACCTGCGGGGCGCCGATATTGGCGTCGACCCCGTATTCGCGGCGCAGGCGGTCGATGATGATTTCCAGATGCAGCTCGCCCATGCCGGACAGGATGGTCTGGCCGGTTTCCTGGTCGGTCTTGAGGCGGAGCGAGGGGTCTTCGCCGGCGAGTTTTTGCAGGCCGAGAGTCATTTTCTCGACGCCCTCTTTGGTTTTCGGCTCGACCGAGATGTCGATGACCGGGACCGGGAAGGCCATGCGTTCCAGGACCACGGGGTCCTCGGACGAGGCCAGGGTGTCGCCGGTGCCGGTGTCTTTGAGGCCGACGAAGGCAGCGATGTCGCCGGCGTGGACTTCCTTGATTTCAGCGCGCTTGTCGGCGTGCATCTGGAACATGCGGCCGATGCGTTCCTTATGGCCCTTGGTGGTGTTGAGGACCGTGTCCGAGGATTTCAGGCTGCCGGAATAGACGCGCACGAAGGTGAGGGTGCCGTATTTGTCGTTGATGATCTTGAAGGCGAGGCCGGAGAAGGGCGCGGTGACGTCGGCCTTGATGCGCCGCGCGTTGGGGTCTTGCTCCTCGCCTTCCGGCGGGGCGACCATGATGCCGGGGACGTCGACGGGGGAGGGCAGGTAGTCGAGCACGGCGTCGAGCAGCGGCTGCACGCCCTTGTTCTTGAAGGCGGTGCCGCACAGGACCGGGCGGAAGGCGCCGGTGATGGCGCCGGCCTTGATGCAGCGTTTCAGGGTTTCGACCGAGACGTCGCCCTTGTCGAAATATTCCTCCATGGCTTCGTTATCGACCGAGAGGGCGGTGTCGAGCAGGAGCTGGCGGTATTCGGCGGCCTGGGCTTTGAGGTTTTCGGGAATTTCCTCGTCGTGGAATTTGGCGCCGAGCTCGCCGCCTTCCCAGATGATGGCTTTCATTTCGACCAGGTCGACGACGCCGAGGAAGCTGTCCTCGATGCCGATGGGGAGCTGCAGGGGCAGCGCGATGATGTCGAGCTTTTCCTTCAAGGTGGCGAAGGCGCGGAAGAAGTCAGCGCCGGTGCGGTCCAGCTTGTTGATGAAGATGATGCGCGGGACATTGTAGCGGTCGGCCAGGCGCCAGTTGGTTTCCGATTGCGGCTGCACGCCGGCGACGCCTTCGATGATGAAGATGGCGCCGTCCAGCACGCGCAGCGAGCGGTTGACCTCGATATTGAAATCGATGTGGCCGGGGGTGTCGATGATGTTGATGCGGTGGTCTTTCCACTCGCAGGTGACGGCAGCCGAGGTGATGGTGATGCCGCGCTCACGCTCCTGGTCCATATAGTCGGTGGTGGTGTTGCCGTCGTGGACCTCGCCGATTTTATGCGACACGCCGGTGTAGTAGAGGATGCGCTCGGTGGTGGTGGTTTTGCCCGCGTCGATATGCGCGGTGATCCCGATATTGCGGATCTTGCCTAAGTCGAAATCAGCCATAAAAGCCTCCACGGGCGCACCGGCGGGGTGCGGAAAAACGGTCCGTAAACCAAAGGGGAACGGCGCCACTTTGCGGGTGGCGCGCGCTGCGGGGCTTTTGCGGGTTTGCGGCCCTTTTGGCAAGGGCGGAAAGCGGGGGCTGGCATGTTTCCGTTAACGTTTGTGACATTAGGATGCGGTGCGCGGGTGTATAGGATCGGCGATGACGGATGCGGCTGCGCAATCGCTGATACGGTTTGGGCTGGGGGCGAGGCCAAGTGAGGGCCGAATTGGGGACCCGCGGGCGGCGCTGAAGGCGCAGTTGCAGGGGCCGGATCCGGGGTTGGCGAGCGGGGCGTTTGCGGGATTGCCAAGCGGGCGCGATGGCGTGGATGCGTTCCGGGCCGACGCGATGCAGCGGCGGGAGATGCTGGCTTCGGGTGAGAAGCTGCAGGGCAACTTCAAGCCGCAGTCACGGGCGATTTATGTTGCCGATGCGAGGGCGCAGCTGGACTGGGCGGCGACCACCGATGCCGGGTTCCGGGAACGGCTGGTTTGGTTCTGGAGCAATCATTTTACCGTCAGCGTTTATCAGGGCGGCACCGCGGCGCTGGCGGGGGCGTTCGTGCGGGAGGCGATAAGGCCGCATGTGACCGGGAATTTCACCGATATGGTGTTGGCGGCCGAGCGGCACCCGGCGATGCTGCGGTATTTGAACAATGATGCTTCGGTGGGGCCTGATAGCGTGATCGGGCAGCGGAAGAATTTGGGGTTGAATGAGAATCTGGGGCGGGAATGCATGGAGCTGCATACCGTTGGGTTGGCGGCGGGATATAGCCAGGCCGATGTGACGAGCATGGCGAACATTCTTACCGGGTGGTCGATTGCGGGGTCGCCGAAGGGGGATGATACGGGATTTAAGTATCGGCCGTTTGCGCATGAGCCGGGGGTGCAGACGGTGATGGGGCAGCGTTTCGATGGCGGCGAGGCGGCGGGGGTGGCGGCGCTGAGTTTTCTGTCGCGGCAGCCGAGTACGTATCAGTTGCTGGCGCGGAAGTTGGCGATCCATTTTGTGGCGGACGCGCCGCCGGCGGCGGCGGTGCAGAGCCTGGCCGAGGTGCTGATGGCAACCGGGGGCGATCTGGCGGCGGTATCGGCGGCGCTGGTGGATTTGCCGGGAGCCTGGGCGCCGCTGACCAAGCTGAAGACGCCGGCGGAGTATGTGATCTCGGCGCTGCGGGCGGTGCCGCCGGGCGTCGCGCCGCCGGGCGACGCGCCACCGGGCAACGCGTCACCGGGTAGTGCGCCGTTGGGTAATGCGCCATCGGGTAAGGGGCCGGAGAATGCCCCGGCGGTGCTGGCGCGGCTGGGGCAGACCTTTTGGGGCGCGCCGTTGCCCAATGGCTGGCCGGATCAGGCGGCGGACTGGGATGGGTCGGATGCCATCCTGTCGCGGGTGGACTGGGCTTACACCTATGCCGGGCGGGTCGATAACGGGAATACGGGGGCGCAGCCGGCGGAGATTGCCAATGCAGCGCTCGGAGGTTTGCTGCGGCCGGCGACGGCGGCGGCCATTGCGGCGGCAGGGTCGCGGCGCGAGGCGGTGACGCTGCTGTTCGCGTCGCCCGAATTTCAGCGGAGATAATCATGGCATTGAGGATCAGCCGGCGTTCGACGTTGCTGGGGCTGAGTGCCATTGCCGGCAGCGGGCGGGTTAAACTGGCGTTGGCGGATGCGCCGGTTCAGCAGCGCTTCGTGGTGGTGCTGCTGCGCGGCGCGCTGGATGGAATGTCCGCCGTGGTGCCGTATGGGGATGCCAACCTCCCCGGGCTGCGGCCGCAATTGATCCCGGCGGCACCCGGGCAGCCGGATGGAATGTTTGATCTCGGGGGATTTTACGGACTGAACCCGGCTTTGCCATCGCTTAATGCGATGTATCAGGCGGGGGAGTTGCTGCCGGTGCATGCGGTGGCGGGACCCTACCGCACCCGCAGTCATTTCGAGGCGCAGGATTTGTTGCAGCTGGGATCCGAGGATAGCTGGATCACTTCGGGGTGGTTGAACCGGCTGCTGGCGGAGTTGCCGGCGAGAGGGCCTGCGCTGGCTGGGCTCTCGGTTGGGATTGGGACGCCGCTGTTGATCCAGGGGCCGGTCAGGGTTGGGTCTTATGCGCCGGAGGGGTTTGCCTCGCCGTCGCCGGATTTATATGCCCGGATCGCGGCATTGAACGCGCATGACAGTTTGCTGTGGCCGGCGATTGCCGAGGGGCTGCGGGAGAACCGCTTTGATGCGGCGGTCGATATCATGAGCGATGACCCGGCCGGTGGCGGCGGCAAGCAGCCAAATGGGGGGTATGATTTCGCCGGGCTGGCGCAGCATGCGGGGATGCTGCTGGCGGCGGATGGCGGGCCGCGGATCGCGGCGTTTCAGCTGGAGGGCTGGGATACGCATGGCAATCAGGTGGCCGGGTTGAAAACGCCGCTGAGCGGGCTTGATACGGGATTGCTGGCGCTGAAAACCGCGCTGGGGCCGAATTGGAGCCGTACGACGGTGTTGGTGATTACCGAGTTTGGACGGACCGCGGCGATGAACGGGACCCGGGGGACGGACCATGGCACCGCTACGGCGGCGTTTCTGCTGGGGGGCAATGTGGCCGGCGGCAAGGTGCGCGCCACCTGGCCGGGGCTTGGGCCCAGCCAGTTGTTGCAGGCGCGTGATGTGGCGCCGACAATGGATGTGCGGTCGCTCGCCAAAGGGACGCTGGCGGCGCAGTTCGGGTTGCAGGATGCGGCGCTGGCCAGAATATTTCCCGGCAGCAACGATGCCGCCCCATTGAACGGACTCCTGCGCACCGCCTAATAACGGCTATGCAACGGTGGCGCCTCTTAAGAATTATCACGGCGCGGCCGAGGCTGTTTATTGGCCTGGCGATCGGGCTGCTCAGCTATTTTCCGTTGATGGCGGTGCATCCGCTGGCGAACCGGATTGTACTGGCCTGGGATATCGGCATCGCAGTGTATCTGGCGCTGACGGCGGAGCTGTTCATCCGGTCGGACCACACCAATATCAGCACCGATGCGCAGCGGCAGCAGGAAGGCGAATGGAGCATTTTTGCGCTGACGCTGCTGGGCGCGGTGATGAGCCTGGTGGCGATTTTTTTGTTCTCGCACGCCGCCGGCAAGAAAACCCATGAGAGTTATTACCTGGGGTTTGTGATCGTTACGCTGGCGTTGTCCTGGCTGACGACGAATATCGTGTTCGCCTATCGCTATGCGCATGAATATTACACCAAGGATCTGCGGCCGGACGAGATCGATCGCGGGCTGGAATTTCCAGGCGACGAGAACCCGGATTATCTGGACTTTGTGTATTTCTCGTTTGTGCTGGGGATGACGTTTCAGGTTTCGGACGTAAATATTCACGCCAAGAAATTGCGGCGCTTGGCAACGTTGCAGGGTTTGATTGGGTTTTTATTCAATACGGTGATTTTGGCTGTGACGGTCAACGTTGCGGCTTCGCTGCTTTAGGGAAGCAAGAACTTCTTTTCTGAAGAAAAGAAGCAGAAGACTTTTTTCAATCTGGGCCATTGGTGCTCAGCAAATCCCGGCTTCGGAGTAAAAAAATTTTGCGTCGCTTTTTTAAAAGCGACTGCTTGTCGTCAAGCGCGGGGCGCGGCGGCGCGCGTAAGGCGGTCGTTGATGGCGAGGCCCAGGCTGTGATTGGGGATGGGCATCGCGGCGATCTGGCGGAGGTTTTGGGCGGCGGCCTCAGCGTCGAGCCAGTGCAGGGCTTCGAAGAGGCGGGATGCGGCTTCGGTGAGATTTTTGGTTTCGGATAGTTGGAAGGTGAGGGCCGCCGATGGGGGTGGGCCGAAGGCGAGCAAAGCTTCGTCGGGACTGGCGTCGGTGGCGTTCAGGCGGAGCGGGAGGGCTGGGGCGTAGTGGGAGACCAGCAGGCCGGGGGAGCGCAGGGTGCGGGCGGCCTCCGCGGTGGCTGGGGTGATGCCGCGGGCGATGCGGCCGATGACGGCTTCCAGGGATTCCAGGCTGATGCCGCCGGGGCGGAGCAGGAATGGGGTAGGACCGGAGAGATCAAGGACAGTGGATTCGACGCCGACGTCGCAGGGGCCGGTGTCGATGATGGCGGCGATGCGGCCATTCAGCTGGGCCAATACATGGGCGGCGGTGGTGGGGCTGATGCTGCCGGAGCGGTTTGCGGATGGGGCGGCGATGGGGCGGCCGAGGGCGGCGATCAGGCGTTGCGCAACCGGGTGCGCGGGGACGCGGATGGCGAGGGTTTCCAGGCCGGCGCCGGCGAGCAGGGCAACCGGACAGGTGACGCGGCGGGGCAATACCAGGCTTAGCGGGCCGGGCCAGAAATTGGCGGCTAGTTTTATGGCGAGCGGTGAGGCTTCGACATGTTCGAAGGCGGCATCAGCGCTTGGGTAGTGGCAGATGAGGGGGTTGAAATGGGGCCGGCCCTTGGCATCGAAAATGGCGGCGACGGCGCGCGGGTTTTGGGCGTCGGCGCCCAGGCCGTAGACGGTTTCGGTGCCGAAGGCGACGAGTTGTCCGGAACGGAGGAGGCCGGCTGCGGCGTCGATTTCGGTGGTGGATAGCAGGGCTGTCATTTAGCCGAGGCTGGCCAGCTATTTTTCGAGGTCGCGGGCGACTTCGGGGGCGTGGAGCAAATTATTGATTTTGGTGGCCTGTTCGAGCGCGGTGTCGGGCAGGAATTTCAGGTCCGGGATGACGCGCAGGCCGAGTTTCGGGGCGATCTGGCTGCGCAGGTACGGTGCCACGCGACGTAGCGCCGGGAGCAACGGGGTGACGTCCTGGTTGCCGAGCTTGCTGATGAAGACAGCGGCGTGTTTCAGGTCCGGCGAGGTTCGCACTTCCGAAATTGTCAGGTGGGCGCGGGCGAGTTCCGGATCATGGAATTCGGTCCGGAGGAAGATTTCCGCCAGGACGTGGCGGATTTCCTCGGCGACGCGGAGCTGGCGCTGCGTTGGGCCAACCGGGCCCTTGCGCGGCGACGAGTGCCCGCGCCGCTCAGGCGGCGATGAGCCGTCGCGGCGCTCAGGCGGGGACAATTTCGGTTTCATAGCATTCGACGACGTCGCCGACGGCTAGATCCTGGAAGCCGGCGAAGGAGAGGCCGCATTCATAGCCGCGGGCAACTTCCTTCACATCGTCCTTAAAGCGCTTGAGCTGGCTGAGCTCGCCTTGATGGATCACGACATTGTCGCGCAGCAGGCGGACGCCGGAGCCGCGTTTGACCAGGCCTTCGGTAACGTAACAGCCCGCCACCTTGCCAGTTTTGGTGATGTTGAAAACCTGGCGGATTTCGGCGTAGCCGAGGAACTTCTCACGATGCACCGGGGCGAGTTTGCCTTTGACAAGTTTCTCGATGTCGTCGGCAACTTCGTAGATGATCGAATAGTAGCGGATGTCGACACCGTCGCGATGCGCGAGCTCGCGGGCCTGGCTGTTGGCGCGCACGTTGAAGGCGATGATGATGGCGTCCGAGGCTTTGGCGAGTTGGACGTCGCTTTCGGTGATCTGGCCGACGGCGGCATGCAGCACCCGGACGCGGACTTCCTCGTTGCCGACCTTGGTGACGACCACCTGGATGGCTTCGGCGGAGCCCTGGACATCGGCCTTGATGACGACGGCGACTTCCTTTTGCACGCCGGCCTGGATGCGGGCCAGCATTTCTTCCATGGTGCCGCGGCCGGCGGTCAAGGCGGCAGCGGAGCGTTCGCGCGCCTTGCGGCTGCGGAATTCGACGATTTCGCGGGCCCGGGTGTCGCTTTCGACGACGACGAAGGGCTCGCCGGCGGTGGGGGCGGCGGACAGGCCGAGGATTTCGACCGGGGTCGAGGGACCGGCGGATTTCACCGCCTTGCCGTTGTCATCCTGCATGGCGCGGACCCGGCCCCATTCGGCGCCGGCGACGACGATGTCGCCGGGGTGCAGGGTGCCTTTCTGGACCAGCACCGTGGCGACCGGGCCACGGCCTTTGTCGAGGCGGGATTCGATGATCGCGCCCTCGGCGGTACGGTCGGGGTTGGCGCGCAGTTCGAGCAGTTCGGCCTGCAGGAGGATGGCTTCCTCGAGCTTGTCGAGGCCGGTTTTTTTCAGGGCCGAGACTTCGACATCCTGGGTTTCGCCGCCCATTTCCTCAACCACGACCTCGTGCTGCAGGAGTTCCTGGCGGACCCGGTTGGGGTCGGCGCCGGGACGGTCGATCTTGTTGACGGCGACGATAATGGGGACGCCGGCGGCTTTGGCGTGCCGGATGGCCTCGATGGTCTGCGGCATGACGCCGTCATCGGCGGCGACGACCAGAACCACGATGTCGGTGACGCCGGCGCCGCGGGCGCGCATGGCGGTGAAGGCTTCGTGGCCCGGGGTGTCGAGGAAGGTGATCTCAGCGCCGGAGGGGAGTTTTACCTGGTAGGCGCCGATATGCTGGGTGATGCCGCCGGCTTCATGCGCGGCGACGCCGGTTTTGCGGAGCGCGTCCAGCAGGCTGGTTTTGCCGTGATCGACATGGCCCATGACGGTGACAACCGGCGGCCGGGGCTGCAGGTCGGTATCGACGTCTTCGTCGCCTTCCAGGCCGATCAACACGTCATGGTCGGCAACGCGGCGGGATTTATGGCCGAATTCGCTGACCACCAGTTCGGCGGTGTCGGCGTCGATCGCCTGGGTGAGCGCGGCCATGACGCCAAGCTTCATCAAGGCCTTGACGACCTCGTTACCGCGGGCCGCCATACGGTTGGCCAGCTCCTGGACGGTGATGGTCTCGGGCAGGATGACTTCGCGGACCACCTTCAGGCCGTCGGAGCGGAGCAGTTCGAGTTCGGCCTGGCGGCGCTCGCGCTCGCGCTGGCGGCGAACCGAGGCCAGGCTGCGGACTTTTTCATCTTCGCCTTCGAGGGCGGCCTGGACGTCGATTTTGCCGGCGCGGCGGCGGTCGTCGCCGAGTTTCTTCGGGGCGACCACGGGGGCGCCGCGTTTGGGCGCCGCCGAGCTTAAGCGGCGGACCCCGCGGGGGGCGTCTTCGTCGTCATCCGCGCTTGCAGGACGGCCACCGGGTTTGAGGCGCAGGGTTTCAGCGGTTGCGGCGGGTGTCGCGGTGCTGCGAACCGCTGCGGGGGTGGCGTCCGTGGCCGGGGCCAGGCCAGTGGTTTCGCTCGGAACGGCAGTCTCGGTGCCGGCCTCGGGCGCCGCCGGCTGCGGCTCGTCGGCGCGCCTGGCTTCAACGATGGCTTCTTCTTCCTCGCGGCGGCGGGCGACTTCGGCGGCAGAGAGGATCGAGATTTTTTCCTGCTCGCGGCGTTCGGCTTCGCGGATCGCGGCGATGCGCTGCTGTTCGGTCAGAACCCGCTGGCGGGTGGCGATTTCGGCCGCGGTCAAAGCGCGGGTTGCAGAGCCGGAAGCCGGGCGGGCCGCCGTGGGGCGCACCGGGGCGGCGGGAGCGGCGGGTTTGGCGGTGAGTTTATCGAACGCCGCATTGGCTTCCGCCTTGGCGGAAGGGGCCAAGGACAGGGTCGACGGTTCAGAAGCAGGGGCGCCGGAGACGCCGCCGGGGGTCAGGCCACGCTTTTTGCGGACTTCGACCTGCACCACTTTGGAGCGGCCGTGCGAAAAGCTCTGCCGCACGGAACCGGCATCGACAGTGTGACCGGCATCGCCGCGCGCCACCGGGCGCAGGGATAGCCTGCCTTTGGTCTCAGTCTGATCGTTACCGTCACTCATGCCTATTTTGGTCCAGTATAATTTCGTCGTTCAACCGTTTTCGTCCGCGGTATTCGTCTTCGCTATTCGTCTTTCGGGCTCTACTGCCCGCTTGTGGCACTGCCCGCAACACCCGCGAGCCTTGCTGCTTCCAGTTCTATCATCCGCGCCAGTTTGCCGCTGGCGATGGCGACATGCACGGCGTGGTCCCGCCCGAAAAGTTTTCCCAAAGCAGCGGCGGAAGATGCCGTTACCACCGGGATTTTTTTGCCTCCGATAAACCGCGCCCGCTCCTCGGGGCTGCCATCGGCGGCCTGCACGATCAAGCCTGCCTTGCCGGAGACCAGCCATTCGCGGGCTTTCTCGAACCCGGAAATGGCATTGCCGCTGCGACGCGCCAGGCCGAGCAGGTCGGTCAGGCGTTGCCGCAGCGTGGTTTCGATTCTGCTCCGCAGATCAGGCGGTATGCGGACCGAGGTTTTTGCGGCCCGTGCGAATACGCCGCGCTTGATGCCCTGTTCTACCACAACTGCGTCCGCGCTCAACCATAGGCCGCGTCCGGGCAGGGTTGCGAGCGCGTCAAAGACCAGCTCGGGGCCGCCGCCGGTACCAGGTCCGACCACGAAACGCAGCATGGTCTGGCGGGCGAACCGCTCACGCGTGACCAGACAACGGCGGAGCGGGCCGGTTTCCGGCGCGTCCTCCGGCGGGTCGGGGTCTTCAGCGATGGCGAGATCAGGCTGCGTTGCCGTCCTCCCCGTCCACGGCAGAGCCGTGTTTGTTTGCGACGGCAGAGCCGTCTTCATCTTCGAACCAATGGGCGCGAGCGGCCATGATGATCTCGTTGGCGGCTTCCTCGGTCAAAGCGTCGGCGCCCAGAATTTCGATCAGCTCGTCGCCGGCGAGGTCGGCCAGATCGTCGAGGGATTTTACGCCTTTTTCGCCCAGGGTAACGAGATCCTTGGCGCTGAGGGTCTCGATTGCGGCGATCTCATCGGAGACGCCAAGCGCCAGCCGTTGTTCCTCGAGCTCGCCTGCATGTTTGGCGAGCGAGGCTTCGGCGCGGCGCTGCAATTCGCCGGCGACGTTTTCATCGAAGCCTTCGATCGATGCCAGTTCTTCAAGCGGTGTCATAGCCAAATCCTCAATGGTTTCGAAGCCTTCCGCGACCAGCAGGCCGGCGATCATGTCGTCGACATCCAAAGCCTCGACGAACAGGCCGGTGCGGCGGCGGAATTCTTCCTGGCGGCGCTCGCTCTCTTCGGCTTCGGTGAGGATGTCGATGTCCCAGCGGGTGAGCTGCGAGGCAAGGCGGACGTTTTGGCCGCGGCGGCCGATCGCCAGCGATAACTGGCTATCCGGGACCACGACTTCAACACGTCCGGCGTCTTCATCCATCACCACTTTGGAAACTTCGGCCGGCGCCAGGGCATTGACCACGAAAGTGGCAACGTTGGGCGACCAGGGGATGATGTCGATTTTCTCACCCTGCAATTCGGCGACCACGGCCTGCACGCGCGAGCCGCGCATGCCGACGCAGGCGCCGACCGGGTCGATCGACTGGTCGCGCGAGATAACCGCCATTTTGGCGCGTGAACCGGGGTCGCGGGAGACAGCTTTGATCTCGATGATGCCGTCGTAGATTTCCGGCACTTCCTGGGCGAATAGTTTTGCCAAAAACCCTGGATGGGTGCGGGACAAAAAGATTTGCGGGCCGCGTTGTTCTTCGCGCACGTCGTAGATGAAGGCGCGGACGCGGTCGCCGTTGCGCAGGTTTTCGCGCGGGATGGTCTCGTCGCGGCGGAGCAAGGCTTCGGCGCGGCCAAGATCGACCATGAGGTTGCCGTACTCGGTGCGCTTGACGACACCGTTGATGATCTCGCCGACGCGGTCCTTGAATTCGTTATACTGCTTGGTGCGCTCATATTCCCGGACCCGCTGGACGATGACCTGCTTTGCGGTCTGCGCGGCGATGCGGCCGAAATCGATCGGCGGCAGCGGATCGACCAGGAACTCGCCGATGTTTTTTTCCGGGGCGAATTTTTTCGAGATGGCGTAGGGGATCTGGGTTTCCTCGTTCTCGATCACTTCGACGATTTCAGTCCAGCGCGAGAGGCGGACATCGCCGGTTTTACGGTCGATGGTGGCGCGGATGTCTTTCTCGTGGCCGTATTTGGCGCGGCCGGCTTTCTGGATGGCTTGCTCCATCGCTTCCAGAACATCGTCGCGCTCGATTTGCTTTTCGCGGGCGACCGCATCGGCGACGAGGAGAAGTTCAGGACGGCTAACAGCGGTATCCATAGTGAGATCCTCGTTGTTGATTAATTTGTGAGTACAGGTTGGGTGGAGAAGGCGATCAGGGCGTCGGTCAGGATCAGCTTGGCCTTGCGGATGTCGGCCAATTTGAGGGCGACTATTTCGCCGGTTTCTATTTTCAGCTGGGCGATTTCGGCGTCGGCGGTGATGATGGTGCCGTTGAAGCGCTTGCGGCCACCGGGGCCCGGGAAATTCAGTTCGGCCTTGGCATCGTAGCCGGCGTAGCGCAGCCAATCTTTAAGGCGGGTCAAAGGACGGTCGATGCCAGCGGAGCTGACTTCCAGGGTCCAGGCGGAGGAAATCGGGTCCTCGACGTCCAGGACAGCGGAGAGCAGGTGGGAGACTTCGGTGCAGTCGTCCAGGGTGAACGGGGCGTTGTCGGCGCGGTCGGCCATGATCTGCACGGTTGGGGTGTCCTTGCCGATGACCTGGACGCGGACGAGCTCGTAGCCCATCGCTTCGAGACGGGGCGCGATGATGTCGGCGATGCGGCCTTCGAGGCCGGCATGCGACGGGCGGTTATCTGGCGGGTTATCAGACCGGGTATCTGGCAAGCGGCAAAATTCCAATAAAAAAGGCGGCCGGTTAGGGCCACCCTGAAAAGTCGGGTTTTAGTTTTTTTGCCTTATAGGGGAGTTATGGAGTGACGTAAAGGCGGCGATAAGCGGCGATGTTGGCGAGCTGTTGATTGAAGGTTTTTGCGAAGATGTGGCCGCCGGTGCCGGTGGCGACAAAGTAGAGATCTTCACTATGGGCGGGGTGCAGGACTGCCAGAATGGCGGCGATCCCCGGAGCGCAGATCGGGCCGGGGGGCAAGCCGGCATAAGCGTAGGTGTTGTATGGCGAGGGGTTGGCGAGGTCGGCGCGGGTGATCGGCAGGCCGGCGGCGGTAAGGCCATTGCTGGCGGCGTAGATGATGGTGGGGTCGGCTTGCAGGCGCATGTTCAGGGCCAGGCGGTTTTCATAGACGGCGGCGATTTTGGGAAGCTCTTGGGGCAGCGGCGTTTCCTCCTGGACGATGGCGGCCAAAGTGAGCGCATCGCGCGGCGAGCTGAGCGGAATGGTGGGGTCGCGATTTGGCCAGGCCGTTGCGAGGGTATCCTGCATCGCGGCGGTGGCGCGGGCGGCAATTTTCGTGACCGGGGTGCCGAGGGTATAGTCGTAGGTTTGCGGCAGAATGCTGCCCTCCGGCGGCGGCGAGATGCGGCCGCTGGCGGCAGCGGCGGCGTTGAAGATTTTTGCGATCTGAATCGCGGTCAGGCCCTCCGGGATGGTGACCTGATGCTGGACCGGGGCGGCGAAGCGCAGGATTTGCAGAATTTGGCGCAGGGAAGCGCGCGCCGGGATTGCATATTCGCCAGCCCGGATCAGGCCTTGCTTACGGGTCAGCCAGGCGGCGGCGCGAAAGCACAGCGGATAGGAGATTATGCCGGCCCGATGCAGCGCATTCCCAGCCGCGGCGGTGCCGGCCGGCGGTATCACGGCATCGCGGGCAGCGGTGAGCGGGCCTGGCGCGTTGTAGGTTTCGTCGATCGCCATGTTGCCAAGGTTGAGGCAAAGGACCAACGCGAAAAGGCCAAGGATGAGGCGGGAGCGAAGTTTCACGCAAAGTTTTCAGGCGTGGATGGCACGGTCAAGCCGGTCCATGACAGTGAATTCGGGCCGGGTGCGGACCAAGGCCCCGGACCCAGTGTCAAAAAGTTTTTTTGCTTCTTTTTGTTCACAAAAAGAAGACCTTAACTAAGCCGCCCTTTTGAAGAGGATCGAGGCGTTGGTGCCGCCGAAGCCGAAGCTGTTGGAAAGTGCGACGTTGATTTTGCGTTCCTGAGCGGTCAGCGCGACGCGGTCGATGACGCTGGCGCGGCTGGGTTCGTGCAGATTGAGGGTTGGCGGCGCGATGCCGTCGCGGATGGCGAGGATGGAGAAGATGGCCTCGATGGCGCCGGCGGCGCCGAGCAGGTGGCCGGTGGCGGATTTGGTCGAGGACATGGCGATGTTTTTAGCAGCGTCGCCGAACATGTTCTCCACGGCTTCGAGCTCAAGGTCGTCGCCCATAGGGGTCGAGGTGCCGTGGGCGTTGACATACTGGACGTCGGCGGGGGCGAGGCCGCTGTTTTTGAAGGCAGCTTTCATGGCCCGGAAGGCGCCGTCGTGGTGTTCGGCGGGGGCGGTGATGTGAAAGGCGTCGCCGGACATGCCGTAGCCGCCGACTTCGGCGTAGATTTTGGCGCCGCGGGCTTTGGCGTGCTCGTATTCCTCCAGCACGACGATGCCGGCACCCTCGCCCATGACGAAACCGTCGCGGTCTTTGTCCCAGGGGCGGGAGGCTTCGGGGGGGCGGTCGTTGAAGCCGGTGGAAAGGGCGCGCGAGGCGCAGAAGCCGGCAATGCCAAGCGGGCAGACGGCAGCCTCGGCGCCCCCGGCGACCATGATTTCGGCATCGCCCAGAGCGATCAGGCGGGCGGCGTCTCCGATGGCATGCACGCCGGTGGCACAAGCGGTGACGGCGGAATGATTTGGACCTTTGAGGCCGTATTTGATCGAGACGTGCCCGGAGATCAGGTTGATCAAAGCCGAGGGGATGAAGAAAGGGGACAGCCGCTTGGCTTTGCCGCTGGCAACCAATACGGCGCCGTCGGCGATGGATTGCAGGCCGCCGATGCCAGAGCCGATCATGACGCCGGCACCCCAGCGGTCTTCCTCGGTTTCCGGCAGCCAGCCTGAATCCTCCATGGCCTCGGTGGCGGCGACCAGGCCCAGATGGATGAAGCGGTCCATCTTTTTGACGTCCTTGACCGGGATCCATTCGGCAAGGTCGAGCTTGCCGTCGGCGCGCAGGCCGGCCGGCACCTGACCGGCGACTTTGGCGGTCAGTTCGGCGGTATCGAAGGATTGAATGGCGGTGATCCCGGAATCTCCGTTGATCAGCCGCTGCCATACATGTTCAACGCCGAGCCCAAGCGGGCTGACGATTCCCATGCCGGTGATAACCACACGACGCATTAGTACTGCTCCTGGACTGCGATTCGAGCCCCGGTTTTATTCGGCTTTTTGCTTCTCGATATAATCGATGGCGTCTTTGACGGTGGTGATTTTCTCTGCGGCGTCTTCCGGAATTTCGACGCCGAACGCTTCTTCGAAAGCCATCACGAGTTCGACCGTATCGAGGCTGTCGGCGCCCAGATCGTCAATGAAGGAAGCGTCGGAGGTCACCTTGGCCTCGTCAACGCCGAGATGCTCGACAACAATTTTTTTAACTTTGTCGGCGATTTCAGTCATTCAGTTTCACTTTCCTGCATCGTGTGGTGGTGTCGGTACAGCGGATCGCCCGCAATTTGAAGAAGAAATAATTAATGTTCAGCGCGATGTTTAGTCCGAGGGGGCGCTTAGCATGGTTTTTTGCGGCACGCCAACTAGGGACACGGACGGCAGCAACGGACCGTCGAAATCAGCGGAAAACCACCACGGAAAATACGATAATGATCATCAGCACGGTCGGGACTTCGTTGGCAAACCGGTAGAATTTTTCCGGCTTTACGTTGGCGTCGTTCAGGAAGTTTTTGCGCCATTTGGAACAGGCGCCATGGAAGCCGGTCATCAGCAGCACCGCCACCAGCTTGGTCCACCACCAGGCGGCGTGCCAGTCGACAGCACCCGGGGTGAGAACCAGGAGGATGCCGAAGAGCCAGGTAGCAATCATGGCCGGCGTGGTTATGCCGCGCAGCAGGCGGCGTTCCATGACCTTGAAACGGGCGGACTCAGCAGAGCCTGGGGCGGTCTGGCAGTGGTAGACGTAGAGCCTCGGGAGATAGAACAACCCTGCCATCCAGGCGGTGAAGGAGACGATGTGGAAGGCCAGCTCCCAGCGATAGAACGGCAGTAACGCGTTGACGGTCATGCGGTTGGTCTTTCAAGAATTTTCAGGAATGCCGGTAGATTACGGATGATTTTGGCGGCCCCGGCGGCGGTGAGCGCGGCGCCGTCGCCATGCGGCGCGAAGCCGTAGCAGGTCATGCCGGCGGCAACCGCCCCGGCGACGCCGAGCACGCTGTCTTCCAGAACCAGACAATCAGCGGGCGCGGTTGCAGCCGAGGCGGCGGCGGCAAGGAAGATGTCGGGCGCCGGTTTGGCGCGGCCGCCGAGCGCGACAATGTCGTTGGCCGAGAATGTGCGGCCGGCGGTCAGTTCGGTGAGGCCGGTTAAGGCAAATTTGGCGCGCATTTCGTCATTGCCGGAATTGGAGGCGATACGCCACGGGATGCCCATGGCGTTGACGGCGTCCAAGGTTTCGCGGGCGCCGGGGATCAACCTGGCCTGGCTACCGACGGTTCGCACCAGGTCGGCCTCAAGGTCGCGGCGCCAGTTCGCGGGCAGCGCGCCGAGGCGGGCGATGATCATCGGCTCCATATCGCTGATCGACATGCCAAGGAACGTGTTGAGGCTGTCCTCGATGGTCATCGGCCAGCCAAGTGCGGTAAGATTTCGGGAGACCACGGTGGAGGCGATGGTCTCACTGTCGATCAGGACACCGTCACAATCGAAAATAATCAGCTCAGGCCGCATTGGGAGCCAGATCGGCCGCCATGCCGGGAGCAGCGGTGGACTGTGTGGTCCAGGGACAGTTTTTGTGACGGGCGTCGCAGGTTCGGCCGGTGGCAGAGCTCTGCAGGCCGGGGCCGCGGGCCAATGCGCGTTTTGCCAAGTCTGCCAGGGCGTCGATGAAGGCGGCATCGGCGTTGGGAACGGCGGCCCGGAAATAGAACGGAACGCCGAGGCGGTGGGCGAGTTCGGCGTTTTCGATGTCCAGCTCGACCAGGGTTTCGATATGGTCGGAGACGAAGGCGATCGGGATCAGCAGGACGGCGATTTTTTCCTCCGCTGCCTGGATGATGGCATCGATGGTGCTGGGGGTGAGCCATTTTACCGGGGTGGCGCGGGATTGGTAGCAGACCACATGGTCAGGTTCAGGCTCGCCGAGCTGCGCCACAATGGCCGCGGAGGTAGCCTCGATCTGGGCCTGGTAGGGGTCGCCGTTTTCGATGATGCGTTCGGGCAGGCCGTGGGCGGAAAATAACAGCCGCAGTTTTGCACCGGGGGGCATTTTGGCACGGGCATCGGCAATGGCGCCGCGGACCAGACCGGCGATGGATTTGATGTAGCCTGGATCTTCGTAATAGCAGCAGACGGTGGTGGTCGGGACAATGAGGCCTGCTTTGGCCGCCTGTTCGCGCCAGTTGTTCAACGAGCTGCCGGTGGTGGTGGTTGAGAACTGCGGATACAGCGGCAGCAGCAGGATTTGGTCCGGCGCGAAGGCGGCGACCTCGGCGATCGTCTCGTGGGCAAAAGGATGCCAGTAGCGCATGGCGATGAAACATTTGGCGCCGATATCGGTCAGGCGTTCCTGCAGGGCGGCGGCCTGGGTCTGGGTGATGCTGAGCAATGGCGACCTGCCGCCGATGAAGGCGTAGTTTTTCTCCGCCGTTTTGGCGCCGGATGCGGCGAGCAGGCGAGAAAGCCAGAAGCGGATGAAAATCGGGGCGCGGATAATGGCCGGGTCGTTGAACAGGTTCAGCCGGAATTTCCTGACGGATTCCGGTGCGTCCGGACCGCCGAGGTTGAATAAGACGATGGCAGTTTTCATGAGGCTCGGATGGTATCCATCAACAATGCGACGCTTTCCGGTTTGACGTCCGGGGTGATGCCATGGCCGAGGTTGAAAATATGGCGTTGGCCGCGAAAGCCGTTCAGGACCGCATGGATGCCCTGGGTTAATGCGTCGCCGCCGGCACGCAAGAGCAGCGGGTCGAGATTGCCTTGGAAGACGGTGCCGGGCGGACAGGTGGCGATGGCGGCGAGAATATCCGTGACGCTGTCCAGGCCGACTGCGCTGATGCCGGTGTCGCGGACATATTCAGCCAGCATCAGCCCGCAAAGGCGCGGAAAGCCGATGATATGCAGGTTGGGATTTTGCGCCCGCAACGCGGCAACGATGCGTTTTGTCGGCTGGATGACAAACTGCCTGAACAAGGCAGACGGCAGGATGCCGGACCAGCTTTCAAATAGCATGACGCAGTCGGCGCCGGCGTCGATCTGGGCTTGCAGATAGGTGATGGTGGCCGCCGTCAGCTTCTCGATGACGCCCTGTACCAGTCCCGGATCCTCATAGCTCAGCATGCGGGTGCGGGGGAATTCACCACCGCCCTTGCCGTCCAGCATGTAGCAGGCGACTGTGAACGGACCACCGGCAAAGCCGATCAGGGCGGTTTGCGGGCCAAGACCTGCCCTGACGCGCCGCACGGTTTCCATGATCGGCGCGGTGCCGGAGACGGCGCGGGATAAATCCAACTGATCGAGTTCCGAGCGCGATTGCAAAGGCGGCAGCAGCGGCCCCTCGCCTTCGGCGAAACGCAATCCCTGACCCAGGGCCCAGGGCAGGATTAAAATATCGGAAAACAGGATGGCAGCATCAAAGCCATAGCGGCGGATCGGCTGCAAGGTGACCTCAGCCGCCAGTTCCGGATTTGTGCAAAGGGCAAGGAAATCGCCCGCCTGGCCGCGGAGCTCGCGATATTCGGGTAGATAGCGGCCGGCCTGACGCATCAGCCAGGCCGGTGGCGGCCAGACATCTTCGCCGTTCAGTACGTCGATCAATTTCATACAGTCCGCCTAATCTTAATAAGAGAATCTTTAAAGAGAGGTTGGTTGAGATTGTTGGCTGTGGATAACGGGGGTTATTTGTCCATGGCGACCGCCCACAGGGTTACTCACAGTAGGAGGCTTCGCATAAGACTTTGATTATTCCCGTTTTACCTTGGGTTATACATGTTGCGCAGCCGGGGTAAAGAAAAGGGTCCACCGTTGAGGAAACTGCGGGGTTATCCCCGTGCTGCGAAAATAAGGCGGCGCGGAAACAAGTTATCCACGCTATTACCTTATTCATGGATAATAATAAGCTTGATATACATCTGGTTTCCGATGCCACGGGGGATACGCTGAATGCCATTGCCCGGGCCGCGGTGGCGCAATTCGATGGTGTTGATGTTACCTATCATCGTTGGAGCCTGATCCGGTCGCGGCTGCAATTGCACCGGGTGCTGGAGGGGATCCATGCGGAACCGGGGCCGGTGCTTTGCAGCCTGGTCGACGAGGCGCTGCGGGGCGAGCTGGATTCCGGTTGCCAGCGTATGGGAGTCAAGCTTTTGCATACGCTCGATCCGGTTTTGGAGCTGCTGCAGGCCCAGCTCGGCATGGAAACCAAACATCGGCCGGGGCGGCAATATGTGCTGGATGCCGATTATTTTCGCCGGATCGATGCCATGCATTACGTAATTTCGCATGATGACGGGCAGGCGCATCGGGGCATGTCGGAGGCTGATGTGGTGCTGGTTGGGGTGTCCCGGTCCTCGAAAACCCCGACCTGTTTTTATCTGGCCAATCGCGGCATCAAGGCGGCCAATATTCCTTTGGTGCCGGGCATCGAGCCTCCGGAATTATTGAAAGATCCGGGCTGTCCCGTGGTCGGACTGACGATCGATCCAAAATCGCTGATCGATATCCGGCGGCATCGACTGACCCTGATCGGCGCCGGGGCGCAGCCGGGTTTCGCCAGGGGCGATAATGGCGACTACGTGGATTTCGAGGCGGTGGGGAAGGAATTGCTGTGGGCGAAGCGGCTTTGCGCTGAGCGTGGCTGGCCTATTATCGATGTCACCCGCAGGTCGATTGAGGAAACCGCGGCCACGGTGCTGAAATTAATGGATGCCTGGCATGAAAGGCATGAAAAAGCGGCTGAAAAACCGACATAGGGTTTAACAAGCGTAGAGGGTTGCAAATGGGTGTTTGGCCGGACCGGCGCGCGGTTGAATTGTTCGGCATCGAGCATCCCATCATTCAGGCGCCGATGGCAGGCAATACCACGCCGGAGCTGGTGATTGCGGTATGTGAAGCGGGAGGTTTGGGGTCGCTCGCCTGCGCGCAGTATAATTTGCAGCAGGCCAGAGACGCCATTGCCGCGGTGCGGACCCGCACCCGGGCTCCGATCAATGTGAATTTCTTCTGCCATGCGCGGCCTGAACCTGATGTTGTTGCGATGTTGCGATGGCGAGCGGCTTTGGCGCCGTATTATGTCGAGCACGGCCTGGATCCGGCGGCGGCACCGCCGGCCGCCGGCCGCAGCCCGTTCGATGCGGATTTTTGTGCTCTGGTCGAGGAATTCCGGCCCGAGGTGGTGAGCTTTCATTTTGGTCTGCCGCCGAAACACCTGCTGGACCGGGTGCAGGCGAGCGGTGCGAAAATCATCGCATCGGCGACGACGGTTGCGGAAGCGTGCTGGCTGGAAGCGCAAGGATGCGATGCAGTGATTGCGATGGGGTTGGAAGCCGGTGGCCATCGCGGGAATTTTTTAAGCGACGATATGACGCGGCAGGTTGGGCTTTTTGCGTTGCTGCCGCAGATAGCCGATGCGGTGCGCGTGCCGGTGATTGCCGCGGGTGGCATTGGCGATGCGCGGGGAATTGTTGCGGCTTTGGCGCTGGGTGCATCGGCGGTGCAGATCGGGACGGCTTACTTGTTGACGCCGGAGGCCAGCGTGCCGGAAGTGCATCGCGCCGCGTTACGGGGTTCGGCGGATGATGCGACTGCGATTACCAATGTTTTTACCGGGCGGCCGGCGCGTGGGATCGTCAACCGGATCATGCGGGAACTGGGACCGATTTCGGATATGGTGCCTGAGTTTCCATTGGCGGGTGGGCCGATCGCACCTTTGCGAGCGAAGACCGAAGCCGAGGGTTCAGGTGATTTTGTCAATTTGTGGTCGGGCCAGGCAGCAGCTTTGGCGCAGCAGATGCCAGCCGGAGCGCTGACGCGGAAACTCGCGCATGACGCCCTGGAGCAACTGACAAGAATGCAGTGAAGTTGAGATCCGCGGGCGTCCAGCATGGCGGCTCCAGAGCAAAAATTTTGCGTCGCTTTTTGAAAAAGATGACTGACTAGCTAAAGGGAACTGAAAATGGATTTGCACATTCAAGGACGGCAAGCGATTGTATGTGCCGCCAGTAAGGGTCTGGGGTTTGCGTGCGCTTTGGCGTTGGCGCGCGAGGGCGTCGCGCTAGTGATAACCGGCAGGGATGCCGAGGCGCTGGAGGCGGCAGCGGTGAAGATCCGCGATGCGACGGGGGTGCAGGTGGGCACCGCGGCGGGGGATATCACAACGCCTGAGGGACGAGCCGCGGCGCTGGATTTGTGTCCGGCGCCGGATATTCTGGTGAATAATGCCGGGGGACCGCCGCCGGGTGATTTTCGCGAATTCACGGATCAGATGTGGCATGACGCGTTGAACGCCAACATGCTGTCGCCGATTGCGATGATCAAGGCGGTGATCGATCCGATGATCGCGCGGAGATTTGGGCGCATCGTGAATATCACTTCGGGCTCGGTGAAGTCGCCGATTGCGAATCTTGGGCTTTCCAACGCGGCGCGGACCGGACTTACCGGTTTTGTGGCGGGGCTGTCGCGGCAGGTGGCGCGGCATAATGTCACCATTAATAATTTGCTGCCGGGGCCGTTCAATACCGACCGGTTGCGGGTGACGGCGGGAAAAGCCGCTGAGGCGGCGGGGAAAACGGTTGACGAGATGATTGCCGAGCGGGGCCAGGCAAACCCTTCGGGGCGGGTTGGCGAACCGGAGGAATTCGGCGCGGCCTGCGCGTTTTTATGTAGCAATGTTGCGGGGTACATCGTCGGGCAGAATCTGCTGTTGGATGGCGGCGCTTTTAACGCCACGATGTAGAGTTTCCTTTAGCTGCAAATGTCCCCATATTCGGCCAATGGCTTATTCGATTTCCGACCATTTTGACGGCACGCATTTCTTCAATCCCGAACCGACGATCAGATCCACAAGCGGTAAGCGCACAAGCACCTTATCCTTCATCCTGCGGCGGCTGCGCCGTGATCCGGCGGATTGGTCGAAATGGCCCGATCATATCGAAAATGTTCCCTATCCGGCGCCGGGGGGCGAAGTGGCGGCGGGGTCGGCTGCGGTCACCTTCATTGGTCATAGCTGTTTTCTGATCCGGCTGCCGGGTTTGACGGTGCTGACCGATCCGGTTTTTTCCGAGCGCTGCTCTCCGGTTTCATTTGCCGGGCCGAAACGGGTACGCGCCCCCGGGCTGGCGCTGGCGGCGTTGCCGAAGGTCGATCTAGTGCTGCTGTCACATAATCATTACGACCACATGGATGTGGCAAGCTTGCGCAAACTGCGCCGGCGATTTCCCGGCATGCGGATTGTAACGACGCTGGGGAACGCGGCATTTTTGGCGCGCAAGGGCCTGGCGGGGGCGGTGGAGCTGGACTGGTGGCAAAGCCATGGTTTGGGGGAAACGCGGATTACCGCAACCCCGGCCCGGCATTTCGCCGCCCGCACGCTGTGGGACCGCAATGAGACTTTATGGGCCGGGTTCGTGCTCGAGCATCGGGATTTGAGGATCTATTTCGCGGGCGATAGCGGCTACACCAAATTCTTCGGCGAAATCAGGCAGCGGCTCGGGACGCCGGCTATTTCGCTGTTGCCGATCGGCGCTTATGAGCCGCGCTGGTTCATGGGTCCGGTGCATATGAATCCGGCCGATGCGGTGCAGGCGTTTTTGGATCTGGGAGGCGGCCAGGCCATCGGCATGCATTTTGGCACGTTTCAGCTGACCGCCGAGGCGATCGACCAGCCGGAAATCGACCTTGAGCTGGCAAAAGCGGCGGCAGGAGTCGCCGCGGATGCCTTTATCACGTTGGATTGCGGCGAGACGCGGCGTTTTGAGGCGGCGGTTGGAGCGGGTAGCGGGAATCGAACCCGCGCATCAAGCTTGGGAAGCTAACAGGCTACCATTACATCATACCCGCTTTGACGGGCGTGATAGCGCCGCAGCCTTGACCGTGCAAGGCAGGCGCGTTACGGCGGAGAATACCTCGTGATTTGTCCGGCCGGATTGCGGCGAGGCTAAATAAGCGCGCTAAAGAGGCTTTGCGGGCCAGGTGCTTACCTGGGCGGGCGACTTTATCCCATCAAATGCGATTTGATGGGTGTTGCTCTGGCCCGCGATACTTCCGTATGGCCGGGCGCATTTGGATAAGTGAGCCTGCAGATGACTGACCAGCCGAAACGCCGTATCGCCACCAACTTGATCCATGCCGGAAGGATCCGCACCAATATGGCGGAAAATTCCGAGGCTTTGTTTCTGACTTCGGGCTTTGTCTACGACAATGCCGAGCAGGCCGAGGCGGTGTTTGCCAATCAGATCCAGCATTATCAGTACACCCGGTTTTCCAATCCCACCGTGGCGATGCTGGAGGCCAAGCTTGCTGAGATAGAAGGCGCGGAAGCGTGCCGCTGTACCGCGACCGGAATGGCAGCGGTGCATGCCTCGATGCTGAGCGCGCTCAAAGCCGGCGACCGGGTGGTGGCGTCCAGGGCTTTGTTCGGGTCATGCCATTGGATTGTAAGCACGCTGTTGCCGCAATACGGGATTGAGGCGGTGTTTGTGGACGGCGCCGATATTGGCGCCTGGACCGAAGCGCTGGCGCAGCGGACGGCGCTGGTGTTGCTGGAGACGCCGTCTAATCCGATGCTGGATATTATCGATTTACGGGCGGTGTGCGATCTGGCGCATGCGGCCGGTGCGATTGTTGTGGTTGATAACGTGTTTGCGACGCCGCTGCTGCAGCGGCCGCTGGAATTTGGCGCCGATGTGGTGGTGTATTCGGCCACCAAGCATATGGACGGCCAGGGCAGAGTGCTGGGCGGCGCGGTGTTGAGCACCCAGAAATGGATCGATGAGGTGTTTCAGCCATTCTTTCGCAATACCGGGCCAACGCTTTCGCCGTTCAATGCCTGGGTTATTTTGAAGGGGCTGGAGACGATGGCGTTGCGGGTTAATGCGCAATCGGCCAATGCCGAGGCGGTGGCGAAGTTTTTGGAAGCGAGCCCGAAAATCGCGCGGTGCTGGTATCCGACCTTGCCATCACATCCGCAGCATAAGCTGGCGATGGCGCAGATGTCGGGCGGCGGAACGCTGGTGGCCTTCGACGTGGCCGGCGGCAAGGAAGGCGCGTTCCGGATGCTGAATGCGCTGCGGATTGTTACAATTTCCAATAATCTGGGCGATACCAAGTCGCTGGCGACGCACCCTGCGACGACGACGCATATGCGGATCGGTCCTGAAGAGCGCGACAGACTGGGGATTTCGGATGGAATTGTCCGGCTATCCGTCGGGCTTGAGGATGTGCGGGATCTGATCGAGGATTTGGGTCAGGCGCTCGAGCTGGTATAGGCCGCGTTGCCGGCAGCAGCGTGGCACGTTGTCTTTGGGTAACGTGTCACGCTGTCTTCAGGTAACGTGTCACGTTGTCTTTAGGTAAGTTGTCACGTTGTTCAAGATAACGTTGGCAGAGAGAAACCGCGCTGTTAAGAATGCCCAAAAGGCGATGGGAATTCGGTAAGGAGCGTGTGATGGCGAGCAACGTAACCTTTACGCGACTAGCAAGGGCTGATCTCAGTGATCTGGTCGAGGCGGCGGGGGATGACGACCCGCAAGCGTATGTAAGCTTCCTCGCGGCGAATGGCAGTTCGGTTGCCGATTATGATTGGGATGGCGAAGCCTTTGGCGTGCTGTTGCCGGTGCTGGCCGATGATTACGATATCGATCTTGAGGCCGGGGAGAACGAAATCGTCGCGGATATTTCCGAAGCAGTGGAGTCGACGGTTATAATTCTGACGGCCGATGAGAAAGAGAAATATCTCGACAAGCTCAGCCCGGATAATTTTTCCGAGGAAGAGCTGCGTGAAGCCTATGAGGATTTCACGGAAGAGGAAGAGGAGGAAGCCGGCGATATGATGCTGGATGCGATCGCCGCATTATTCCAGAGCCTGCAGGAAGTGGACGCCGACCACGTGGTTGTTGTGACCGTGGGATAAAGCAGCCGCTTTTGAAAAAACGACATAAAACTTCCTCGGATCCAACCCATAGGCCTTAAAGCCACCACAGCCCCAGGCCCAGCATAGAAAAAGTCTTTTTGGTTCTTTTTCTGCAGAAAAAGAACTGCTTCTTTTTTTAATCCGTGGGATTTTCCGCCGCGGCGCGCAGGTCAGCGGCGCGGGAGAGGATGCGGTCTTCGAGGCCGCTTACGGTGTTGGGGTCGACCGCGGCGTCTACCCATTGGCCGTTTTGCAAAACCTGGTGGAACAATGAGACCTGGATGGCGTTTGCGGTCATTTGCTGGCTGAGGATGTAGGCGTTGGCTTTGAAGCGTTCATCCGGGGTGGCGGGCGGCGAGTACCAGTCCGTTATGATGACGCCGCCGAACGGGTCGGCGGAGACCAGCGGCATGAAGGAGAGGGTGTCGAGCGTGGCGCGCCATAGATAGGCGTTCACCTGGATGCCGGTGGCGCTGTTGTTGTTATTTTTGTTGCCGCCGAGGACGATCAGCGGGTGACTGTCGGAGGCGGACTGGCCGGCCGGCAGGCCCTGGGTTTGGTAGTTGTTGACGGTTGCGGTTGAGCCGCCGGTGCCGCCGCAGGCAGCGAGCGCCAACAGACCGGCGCCGGTTCCGGTAGAAACAGCAATTTTTAGCAAATTCCGCAATTTACGTCTCCACAGGGCCAACATGGCCAGAACCCCAAACTCGCTGCTCTTTAGCTGCGCTGGTGGGTCTCGCCAAGGGGCGGTAAATATTGGCAACAAAAAAGGGTGGCGGTTGCCCGCCACCCTTTTTGTTTGGACCGTTAAGCGAGGTTAGCAGCTTACCACTTGAAGGTGCCACCGATGGAAATGCCCTGGACCTGGGTATTGCCACGTGGGGTGATGATCGTGGTGGTCGGGTTGCCGGGCTGATGGCGGTGACCGTACATGTACTGCGTGAAAACGCTGAGGTTCGGGCTGACGACATAGTTGGCGCCAACAGCCAGGCCGTATTCGCTCAAGGTGTGGGCGATGCCCTTGGAGCCTGGGAAATAGGCACCGGAGCTTTGCGAGTTGAAGTAGCTGGCGCCGATGACGTATTGCTGGATCACGTAGCTGGCGCCGATGATATAGGCCAATGCGTCACGGCCGCCTTTAGGCTTGAAGGTGTAACCGTCTTCGACTTGGCCGCCCTTGATGTTGGCACCCAGCGTCAGGCCGGCAAAGGTTGCCTGGCCACCAGCCTGCCAGACGCTGAGGTTATCATAGCCGTGGGTCAGCGCGCTGGCAGTTGTGGGAAGCGGGCCATTATAGGAAACCGGAGAGCCGGTCAGGTAGTCGACAGAGCCCTTGATTTTAACGCCGTCAATGGCGTTCAGGTATTGGCCGCCGAAATCGACGGTGTTTTTGCGGCGCGAGCCGATGTCGCCGGGGACGCCGGAGGCTGCCAGGGAGGCGCAGGTGGAGGTGGCGGACGCACAGCTGTTGTAGCCTTCCTTCAGACCATCAGAATTCGGCTCGTAGCCGACGACACCGCTGAAGCCTGCGAAGACCGGGGTGATGTAGACCACTTTGTCGGTGGCGTAGACCGGCGTCTGATCGGCATAGATGAACTGGTTAGACTGTCCCGGCGAAGCGCTGGTGGGGAACATGACAACCTGGCCGCCTTCGAGCGTCCACTGGCCACCATCGCCGAAGGCCTCGATCACACCGGATTGCAGCAAGGTGAAGGCGCTGTCGGTCTGGCCGAAGCGGATAAAGCCGTAATCGGGGGTGCCGATATAGCCGTAAGCGCGTTTCACGTAGAGGCCGCTCTGGCTGGTATTGGTGGTGGTGGTGGCGGTTGTGTAGGTGGTTTTACCGGCCGCGGTTGTTGCCGTTGTGGTGCTGGTGCTGGTCAGGGTGGTCTTGCCGTTCTGACCTACCGAAGCATTGCTGTAGGAGGTCCGGATGTCGGTGGCCACACCGTAATCGAGGCCGTCCACGGTCTGCGCATCAAACCCGGGATAGAGGCGGAAATCGCCGATCGTGCTTACGGGATTCAGCTTGTATTCGCCGGTGTAGGCGCCGGTGCTGCTTTTGGTGGTGATGTTGTTGTAGCTGGAGCCCATGTCGCCGAGTTCAAACTGGAAATAGCCGTTGAAGTGGACAACCAACGTGCCCGGAGCCACCGGCTTCACGGGCTGCGCTTTGGCGCCCCCGGTCATTGCGAGCGTGACGCCCATTGTGGCCACTGAGGCCAAAAGAATTTTGCGCATTGATAAACCTCCTAGATGCCGCATTCCGACGGGATGGTGCCGTCTTGAACCCGCGTATTTTTAAAAGCCGCCCGTGGTGACCTGCCGAGCCAGGACGCTCGGTAGCGATCGAAGCCTTAAAAGCCGGAACGCTCGGATCAGGCAATGACCGTTTGTCCAAAATCTGGCAATTCCTAGTACCTGTGGCTGGATAGCAACAGCATTGTGACAGTACTGTTAAATCAAGGGGAAAGCGCGGAAATTGCCCCCACACCTGAACAAAATCGTGCTAGAAGAGGGGCGTTTTTTCCAGTTACCCCACCGAGAGAATAGACTTCTGCGGTTTTGGCGCGTTGGGCAATTTTTATCCAATGCTGGGCGCCTAAATAAGCCTGATTAGGATGGCTGGCGGTGTTGAAGGCGGGTGAGAGAAAAATAATTCTCGCACCGGCCTGTTCGGCCCGGCGGAGCTCGACAAGGCTGTGGGCCGATGATGTGACCAGGCGGCGGGTGCGGATGGGGCCTGGCCAACGGCCGGCGCGCAGATGAATACCGGCTCCTGCAGCCGCGGCTATCCGGGCGTCGCCGGCAATGACGAGGGGAATTTGCCGGGTGCGGCATAAGGCGGCGACGCGCTTTGCTAACGCGGCGCGGTTGGCTGCATCGTCATGCCGGAACACCACGCCGCAGAGATGTTTGGGCAATCTGGTTATGGCAGGCAGCGGGTCCGGCAGTCGTTGGGTATCGGTGAATAGCCATAAAACCGGCAATTTGTTGCGCCGCCGCTGCTTTACCGCGCGTCCCCAGGCCAGTAACCGTGCATCCATGCTTGTTCCAATATCGTCGTAGCCGGTGTCTGTCGCTGCTACCTTGGCCGAAATCCGCGCCCGAATCGCGGCTGCCGCGATAAAAGCGGGGCGTCAGCCTGAGGATGTCACGCTGATTGCGGTGTCGAAGACACATCCGGAAACCGCGGTTGCCGATGCCATCGCCGCTGGGCAACTGGTGTTCGGTGAAAACCGGGTGCAGGAGGCTGAGCAAAAGTTTGCCCGGATACTGGCGGCTAATCCGAGCGCCAAGCTGCACCTTATTGGCGGGCTACAAACCAATAAAGCTGCCGCAGCGGTAGCATTGGCGCATGTGATCCAGACGTTGGACCGGCCGCGGCTGGCGGATGCGATTGCCGAGGCGGCGGCGGCGGCGGGCCGGTGCCCGGCTTTGCTGATCCAGGTTAATATCGGCGACGAGGCGCAGAAATCCGGTGTTTCGACCGCGGGCGCCGATAGCTTTATCCGCGCCATGCGGAGCCGGTTTGGCGACGCATTGCAGGGGCTGATGTGCATTCCGCCGGCGGCGGCTGACCCGGCGCCGTATTTCCGGCAGCTGGTCGGATTGGCTGATACCCACGGTCTTGCGGTGCGCTCGATGGGCATGTCCGCGGATTTTGAGATCGCCATTGCCGAGGGCGCTACCCATGTACGGGTAGGCTCGGCGATTTTCGGCAATAGGACCTATTGAGCCCGCCGAATGTCAGAGGCCGCGACCTGGCTGGGGCAAGGTAAGCGCTTATTTGTTTGTAAAAAAAGCCATCAACAAGACCTCTCTCAATCTTGCCCGTTGGCGTTCGAAGATCCGGCCTCAGATTAAAAACAGTTCTTGCGCCGCTTTTTTCAAAAAGCGGCTGCTTCAATTGATAGCTTGGGATTATTGGCCGGGATGGGCGTTGTTGTAGGCGAGCTGGGCCGGGGTGAGGTGAAAGCTCACCAGGATGTCGAGGGAGGCGGTGTTTCGATCGTTGGGCAATTCGAGTTTGATCGGCTTGGTGGTGGCGGCAGCGGCGGACTCGTTGCCGTTGAACTTCAGCGGGATGGTATTGCTGGTCACCGAAAGGATGTTGTCGCCCTGGCTGAGCGAGACGAGATAGGGCAGCGTTAAGGTGGCGCTGGTGTTGGCTGGCCCGTTGGTTGCGGCAAAACCGGCCTGGAATACGACCTGCAGCTGATGTTTCTTTTTCTCAAGCGTGCAGGAACCGGCGACGCCGGTGATCTGGGCATGGGTGATCTGGGCGGCGATGTCGGTTCGGCCCGGCAGAAATGCCGTCAGCGTGCTGCCCTGTTCCAATACGGCGACGTTTGGGCAGTTGGTTACCAAAGGCGGTGGGTTGCTGCAGGCGGCAATGGTGAGGAGGGCGCCGAAGGCCGGCAATAAAGCGGGGTGTTTCATGCGGCCACCCTTGCCAGATATTTTTGGTCCGGTCATCTACGCCCATGGCGGTTTATACTGAAGTCACCGACGAGGCCCTGACCGCATTTCTGGCACTGTTCGATATCGGCCGCGTGGTGGCCTTTCGCGGCATCGCGGAAGGGGTGGAGAACAGTAACTACGCCCTCAAAACAACCACGGGCGACTTTATCCTCACACTTTATGAGAAACGGGTCGAGCCTGCGGACCTGCCCTGGTTTCTTGGCCTGATGGAGCATCTGGCGGCGCAGGGACTGCCCTGCCCGCTGCCGGTCCGGGCCCAGGATGGCGCGAACCTGAACCCGCTGGCCGGCCGGATTGCGGCGATTACCACCTTTTTGCCGGGGGTCTGGCCGCGGCGGGTGACGATTGATCATTGTGAGCCTTTGGGCGCCGCGCTGGCGCAGTTTCATATCGCGGGTATGGGTTTTGCGCCAACCCGCGCCAACGCGCTCGGGCCGCGGGGTTGGCCGCCGTTGCTGGAGAAATGCCTGGATCGGGCGGATACGGTAATGCCCGGTTTGGGCATTGAGTTGAGCACTGCGTTGCAAGAAATTTTACGGGGTTGGCCGGAGGCTTTGCCGTCCGGACATATCCATGCCGATTTGTTCCCGGATAATGTGTTTTTTCTGGATGGAAAAATTTCCGGCCTGATCGATTTTTATTTCGCCGCGACAGATTTCTATGCCTATGACGTTGCGGTTTGCTTGAACGCCTGGTGTTTTGAGCGTGACTTCAGTTTCAATGTCACCAAGTCCCGGGCGTTGCTGCGCGGCTATGCATCGCACCGCGCGCTGAGCGCGCCTGAGCGCGCGGCGCTGCCGGTGCTGGCGCAGGGCTCGGCAATGCGTTTTTTGCTGACGCGTCTGTATGATTGGCTGCATGCCTCCGAAGGTGCGCTGGTAACGCCGAAGGACCCGCTGGATTATTACCGGCGATTGCGCTTCCACCGTACCGTCGTTTCCGAGGCCGATTATGGAATTTGAAAGTGCCGACCAAGTGGTCGAAATCTGGACCGATGGAGGTTGCAAGCCTAATCCCGGGCCCGGGGGCTGGGCGGCGATTTTGCGGTTCAAGGATAATTTGCGGGAACTCTCGGGCGGGGCCGAGGAGACGACCAATAACCGGATGGAGCTGACGGCTGCGGCCGAAGCACTGGAAGCGTTGAAGCGGCCGTGCACGATTATCCTGCACACCGACAGCGAATATCTGAAAAATGGGATTACGCGCTGGCATACCGGCTGGGTGCGGAAGAACTGGCGCAACGCCGCGGGGGATCCTGTGAAGAATATGGATTTGTGGCGGCGTATTCTGGATGCGGCGAAAGCTCATACGATTGAATGGCGGTGGGTGCGTGGCCATTCCGGGGATAAGATGAACGATCGGGCCGATGCGTTGGCAACCGCCGCCCGGATGGTGTTTGAGCGTTAAGTGCTGGGTTGGCGGGCGCTGCCGCCCAAATATTCTGCGCCATCCGGGTGATCAGAATTTTCCACGCGGTTTGCGGCTTTTACTATATCATCGATAATGGCTGCCGGCGCCGCGGCGGCGCATGGAGAGCGTCGATTTCTGCAAAATCCTGCGGGCTTAGCTGGAGCTGCGCCGCCGCGGCATTCTCCCGCAGATGCGCGGCATCGGAGGCTTTCGGGATGGCGATGGTATTGCCGTCACGCATGCACCAGGCCAAAGCGATCTGAGCAGCGCTGGCGCCGTGGCGCTGCGCGACCGCCTGCAATGCGGCAGAACGCAGCAATTTGCCGCCCTGGCCCAGCGGGGAATACGCCATTACCGGCATTTTTTTGGTGCGGCACCACGGCAGCAGATCGAATTCCACGCCGCGCTCCGCCGGATGATACAATATCTGGTCGGTGGCGCAGTGCTGGCCGCCGGGCAGCCGGTGCAGAGCGTCCATCCGGGCAGCGTCAAAATTCGAAACGCCCCAGTAACGTATTTTTCCGGATTGCCGTAGCTGCTCGAACGCTTCAACGGTTTCCGACAATGGATGTGAACCTGGCCAATGCAGCAGATACAGATCGATCCGGTCGGTTCCGAGCCGCTTCAGGCTGGCCTCGCAATGCCGGGCCGTCGCGGATTTGGAAGCGTTTTGCGGCGATATTTTGCTGACCAGAAAAACCTCGTTGCGCCGTCCGGCGATTGCCTGCCCTACCACGCGTTCCGACGCGCCATTGCCATACATCTCGGCAGTGTCGATGAGGTTCATGCCAAGCTCGATGCCCTGGCGCAGCACCTCGGCTTCGGCGGCGGCGTGCTTGGCTACGTCGCCCATGTTCCAGGTGCCCTGCCCGAGTGTCGGCACCTTGAACCCGTCCGGCAAGCTGACCAGCGGAACCGTGGCGTTGGTCATTGATTTATTCTCCTGAGGCGATGCCGGTCCGGGTTTAAAGTGACGCAAGTTCAGCGTTAGCTATGCAGGCGGCTGAGCCTTGACAAGACGCTGCCGTTTTTGGCCACACATGGCTGAAGCTTTGGAACAAAACGCTTGCCGGCGCCTGAGCGCGGCATATCTCTTGCCCAGCATTATTGGATGGAGAGATGACGCAGCGACGCGCGCATTCCAACCCGCGCCGGATTTGCATTGTCGGCGGCGGGGCCGGCGGCATCGAACTGGCCACGCGTCTGGGGCGGCGGCTTGGCGGCAAGGGCAAAGCGGAAATTATTCTTGTGGACCGCAATGCGCAGCATGTCTGGAAGCCACGTCTGCATGAGGTTGCGGCAGGCCTGATGGATGCCGACGACGCGGTCGGATATCTCGGACATTCCGCTTCGCATGGTTACCAATTTCATCTGGGCACGTTGCTCGGCATTGACCCGGTGCGGCATAGCATCCGTATCTCCGGCGTACAGAGCCAGGTTGATGGCTGTGAAATTCTCGGGGAACGTGAAATCAGCTACGATTTTCTGGTCCTGGGGCTTGGCAGCCGGGCCAACGATTTTGGTATTTCGGGGGTTGCCGAGCATTGCCACATGCTCGACAGCGCCGCCCAGGCAGCTGATTTCCAGCGCAGGTTTCTCGAAGGGGTTTTCCAGGTCGCCGAGGGCCGCAAGGACCGGCTGGGGATCGGCATTGTCGGCGCCGGCTCGACCGGCGTAGAACTTGCCGCCGAACTGCGCCATGCCGCGCACGACCTGCGGCGTTTTGGCGGTCTTGACGATCAGCAGCGGCTGGACATCACCCTGGTCGACGGCGCCGACCGCATATTGCCGGCGGTCGACCAAAAAACTTCGGATGAAATCTGCAAGTCTTTGCGGCAGTTTGGCGTTGCGATGCAACTCGGCCATCAGGTGGATCATGTCACCGCCGACGCGTTGCATTTGCAAGGTGGCCGGAGCGTGCCATGCGATTTGAAGGTCTGGGCATCGGGGATCGTGATTCCGGATTTATCCAAGATCCTGCCGGCGTTGACGCTACTGAAGGCAGGGCGGATCAAGGTGGATGATCACCTGGCTTGCACCGGTGTGGCGGATATTTTTGCGATCGGCGATTGCGCGTCGGTTGAGAGCGATGCCGGAACATTGCCGCCGACCGCGCAGGTTGCGCACCAGCAGGCCGGTTACCTGGCGAACGCATTGTCGCGCCGGCTGCTGCATCGACCGGTGGGGCTTTTCGCTACCGCGCGCGCGGCACGCTTATCTCGCTTGGCGGCAAGCAGGCGGTTGGCGAAATTCCATTGGCGCATCGCAAGGCACCGGTGACGATTAGCGGCATCAAGACGAAGTTGCTCTATGTCGCATTATACCAGATGCACCGGGCCGTGTTGTTCGGCTGGCCGCGGACCGTTGCGTTGATTGTGGCCGACTGGCTGCGCCGGCGGACGCTGCCGCCTATCAAATTGCACTGGTAATGCGGGCGATCAGGCGGGGGATTCGCGCTAGTCTGAAACTTTGTCGGTAAATACGCTGAAGTTGTTCAGGATGCTGGGTCCGAAGACGGTTGAGATGGCGATGTCGGCGGCGTCGCGGCCGCGGGCGATCAGGATGCGGGCGGTGCGGCGGACGTTGTGGCGGGCATCGAAGGTGTGCCAGTGGCCGCCGAGATAGGCTTCGAACCAGGCGCTGAAATCCATCGGCGCCGGGTCCTTCGGCACGCCGATATCGCCGAGATATCCGGTGCAGTAGCGGGCTGGGATGTTCATGGCGCGGCAGAGGGTGACGGCAAGATGCGCGAAGTCGCGGCAGACGCCGACGCGTTCCTGATAGCCTTCATAGGCGGTGCGCGAGCTGCGGGCGTGTTGGTAGCCAAAGGTGATCTGGTTGTGGACGAAATCGCAGATGGCCTGGACCCGGCCCCAGCCGAGCGGAGCTGAATTGAAATTTGCCCAGGCGACATCCATGAGTTTGTCGGTTTCGCAATAGCGGCTGCCGAGCAGAAACTGCATGCATTCATCAGGCAGTTCGGAGACGTCGTGCTGAATGGCGTCCGGCTCATATCGATCGAGGGTGCCGGGATCGAAGATCAGGGCATCGGTCGAGAAGCGGATTTGACCGGGCGGCGCCACCAGGCGCGAGCACCAATTGCCGAAGCTGTCGCGATATTGCGTGATCTCGACTGCGGGGCTGGTGATTAGATGATCCGGGACAAGAATATGCGAGGCACGCGAGTAGTGAATGTTCAACATCAGCAACATTGGCGTGTATTGCGGATGGGTCATTGTTATGTCGTAACCCAGCCTGATCTTCATATTCTCAAAACTCCTTGTATTCCGCCATCTAGTGGGCGAGATCGACCCGCTTTGCAAACGATGAAGCGTTGAAAACCCAAAATCCTGCGGTGGTTTAATATGAATTTAATGGGTATCGCATGTTCGGGCGAAGACTTCGACGAAAAGTTTTGAAGTTTCGCGGGTCCAGCAGGGATCGGAATTTAGTTTTGCCAGTGTGTTGAAGACTTGACGCTTGCTGGCAGCGTCAACGGTGATCGTTATCAACGTGACACGGTGTTCCGAGGTTAGATCCGGTGTTTGTTCGGGGCCGAGGATTTCGAGCCGGATGTTGCCGGGCGCGGCGGCGATGAAGGGTCCGGGGATGCCGACGCCATCATTGCCGAAAGGCAACAGGACCAGCGAAGAAGCTGTTGATAAGGCGTGCAACTGCCGGGCGGCGAGGCCTTGGGGTTGCATGGTGGCGGGAGCCGCGACGAGGCCGACGATGCCACAGGCTTCAACGCAGAGAACCACATATAACAAGCGGCTCGGCAAAGCTCTGCGCCAGCAGCAAAGCCAGGAACGGCAGGCCAAAGGCGAGGTAACGAATTTCTATCGGCGTATTGTTGAATATGAAGCCGAGCGCGAGCAGGCCCGCCGGGGTTGCTAGGGCTGCGAGTGCGAACGGTAATAAATTCGGTTTCCAGTTTTTGACGATGCAGACACCGGAGATGACGATCAAAATAATGAGTACCGCGGTCACGGCGTCACCGGCCCGGCCCGCGTATACCGGAAGGCCGCCGAACCAGGCGGCGGCGCTGTCTTTAGCCAGCAGGAATATCGCGTGGGCAGGTGCAAACGCGACGAACTGGCCGATGCGGGAGTTATGCTGCGCGGCGTAGAAATAACCGATCGGCGGCAGCCACGACACCAACCCGATGGCGACTGGCACCGCCAATTGTTTGTCGGTCCGGCGGACCAAAAGCCAAAATATTGTGGCGGCGCCGACGAAAATCGCCAGGTAGTTGGTGCAGCCGGCGGCTCCGAAGGCGAGGCCGCCGGCCAAGGCAAAGGTCCATTTTCGAGACGTTGTCGCTTTGTAGGTCAGCGCCATGCCGAGGATGTTCAAGAACTGCGCCAATGCGAAGCCGCGGGCGACGATGCCGGTATAAGCGAAGCCGTAGCTCAGCAATGCGATCAGCAGGGTGCTTGGGACCGGAATTTCCGCCAGGGTTGCGAGCCATGCCAACGCGGTGAGTGCGGCGATTGCGAACACGACCGAGAGCATGCGGGCGGCGAACCAGCTGGGTCCGGTGACACGGCGCCAATATTCGAGGCTCCAGAAGTAAAGCGGAGGATGGACGTCGCCGGCGCGCAGGTCGTGGGCGATTTTTAGCGGGCTGGGGGAGCCCGTATAGAAATTGCGGACGTCGCCGGCGTGAAACACGCCGCTGGGCCAAGCCGGCCGGGCGTCACCCGCGGTGAGAAAAATTGAGTAGGCCTCGTCATATTCCGGCAAGCGCAAGCGTGCCGCGGAGGTTAAAACCAATAACGCGAAAACCAAGGTTGTCACGATGCGCATGCAACCAAGGGTAGTATTTTTCGGATTTACGCGATAGCCGGTTGTGAACCTGGGTTGTGAAACCGCCACCGTCCCGGAAAAAAAAGTCTTTTGGTTCTTTTCTCCAGAAAAGAACTGCTTTTTGCTACCCCAGCATTCGCCCAATCACCCGGGCGGTATAATCCACGACCGGGATGATTTTGCCGTAATTGATGCGAGTTGGGCCGATGACGCCGATGGCGCCGACGATGCGGTCCTGGGCGTTGCGGGCGGGGGCGACGACCATGGAGACCCCGGCAGCGCCGAACAGACCGGATTCGGCGCCGATGAAGATGCGGACGCCATCGGAGGTTTCGGCGAGGTCCAGCAGTCGGAGCATGGTTTCCTCGGTTTCGAGGCGCTCGAAGAGGGATTGGATGGAGGCGAGCTTCTCCAGTTGGTCGACGTCGGCGAGCAGGCGGCTCTGGCCGCGCAGGATAAGGGAGCCGGCGCGGCCTTCGTTCGACCAGGTGGCGAGGCCGGCTTCGATGACGCTGTTGGTCAGGGCGTCCAAAGCGGTGCGGTCAGCGCCGATATCGGCGGCGACGCGCTTGCGCAGTTCGGGAAGCGAGAGGCCGGAGAGCTGGGCGTTCAGGTAGTTACTGGCCTGCTGCAGCGCCGATGGCGGCATGCCGGGCGGGGTTTCGACGATGCGGTTCTCGACCTGGCCGTCGGCGGAGACCAGCACGACCAAAGCGCGGCCGGGGCTGAGCGGCACGAATTCAATATGTTTTATCGGGCCGTCGCCTTTAGGGGCGAGTACCAGGCCGGCTGCGGCGGACAGGCCGGAGAGCATTGAGCTGGCCTGGGCCAGGGTTTCCTGCAGGCTGCGGCCGGATTGCACGAGGGCGGTGTTGATGGTGTTGCGCTCATCGTCTGAGAGCTCGCCAAATTGCAGGAGGCCGTCGACGAACAGGCGTAGACCGCGGTCGGTGGGCAGGCGGCCGGCGGAGGTGTGGGGCGAGAATAACAGGCCGGCATCGGTAAGGTCGGCCATGACGTTGCGGATGGTGGCGGGCGACAGGTTGAGGGGCAGCAGGCGGGACAGGGTGCGGCTGCCCATGGGTTCGCCGGTTTCGACATATTGTTCGACGATTTCCCGGAGCACGGCGGCTGAGCGGATGTCGAGGCCCGGCGGCAGACGCGGCGGCTGGCGTGGTAGCGGCTTGTGGCTATGGTCCATGCGGTTAACCTCGCGTAAGAGGCGCGGGTAAGCAAGGCATTTTAAGGGAAACGTGATGATACGGCCATCGGGACGGAAATTCGACGCGCTTCGGGAAGTGAGCATTACGACGGGATTTTCGCACCATGCCGAAGGCTCGGCGTTGATAAAAATGGGCGGCACGGAGGTGCTGTGCACCGCCAGTATTGAGGGCAAGGTGCCCGGTTTCATGCGTGGCCAAGGCGAGGGCTGGGTTACGGCCGAGTACGGCATGCTGCCGCGGGCCACCCATACGCGCGGCGATCGGGAGGCGGCGCGGGGCAAGCAATCGGGGCGCACCCAGGAAATCCAGCGGCTGATCGGGCGCAGCCTGCGCGCGATTGTGGACCGCAAATTGCTGGGCGAGCTGACGATTACGTTGGATTGTGACGTGCTGAACGCCGATGGCGGCACGCGTTGCGCCAGCATTACCGGCGCTTATGTCGCCCTGGCTTTGGCAATAAAACACTTGCAGGCCAAGAATGTTATCAAGGCGAACCCGCTGGTGGGCCAGGTCGCGGCGGTTTCCTGCGGTATATATAACGGCGTGCCGGTGCTGGACCTGGATTACGCAGAGGATTCCGCGGCGGATGCGGATGCCAATTTCATTCTCACCGAAGGCGGCGGGATTGTCGAAATACAGGCAACGGCGGAGAAAGCGACCTTCGACGATGCCGCTTTTGCCGCACTTCTGGCGCTGGCGCGCGCCGGTACCGCGCAGCTATTCGCGAGCCAGAAGGCGATAATCGGGGGTTGAACGGACCCACCCCATTGCCTCGGCACCGGGTTTTGCGCCAAAGGCTTAATGGCAAATTTGGTTACAGCTAAGGGTGGCAACATGGCCGAGGCTTACGGCGCGACAAAATCGCTGAAACTTGGCGAGCGTGGCTCGAGCTCGCTGGGTCCCAAGGCGCCGATGGACGTTCATGCCGTGCGCAAGGCCTATCACCGCTGGGCCGGCATGTACGATTTTGGCTTCGGCATGATCTCGAGGGTGGCGCGCCGGGAGGCTGTGGCGGCGGTTAACCGGTCGGCTGGCGAGAATGTTCTGGAAGTCGGGGTTGGAACCGGTTTGGCCTTGCCGCTTTACGGCGGCGATAAGCGGGTGACAGGGATTGATCTTTCGGCGCCGATGCTGGAGCTGGCGCGCGAGCGGGTGGCGGATGCCGGGTTGCGCAATATCGAAGCGCTGCTGGAGATGGATGCGCAGGCGACCAGCTTCGCGGATGGACAATTCGATATTGCAGTGGCGATGTTCGTTGCCAGCGTGGTGCCTAACCCGCGGAGTCTGGTGGCGGAGTTGCGACGGGTAGTGAAGCCCGGGGGCAAGATACTTTTCGTTAATCATTTCGCGGTTGAGCGCGGCCCGGTTTGGTGGGTGGAGCGGGCTTTGGCGCCTGCCTCATCGATATTGGGCTGGCATCCGGATTTTCGGCTTGGGCATATGTTTGCGGAGACCGATCTGACCTCGGCGACGGTGAAACCAATGTGGCCGTTTGGCCTGTTTCGTTTGATACAAATACGTAATTAGCTAGTGTATTTCGTGGTTCGAACAGATTGGTTACGCACCGATTTGTTACATTAGGTAGCAAACCGTTTTAAAGCAGCCTTATTGCTGACACATCCTGGGCCTTTGGTAGGGGTCTGCCTTGATCGGTGGACGTAAATACCAATTTAACCTGAATACGGGAAAACCTGTAGACAGTCTGAGGATTACAGTCATGAACATGAAAATCCGACCGCGGCTGGCGAGCACGCTGTTGCTTGCGGCAGGCCTTGCTGCCTCGCCGCTGACCGCGGAAGCGTACTGGCATGGCGGCGGGTGTTATAACTGCGGCGGCAATTTCGTCGGCGGTGCGTTGCTGGGTCTAGGCGTGGGCGCGGTGGTTGGGGGTGCATTGGCGCCGCGGTATTATGCGCCGCCGCCGGTTTATTATGCACCTCCGCCGCCGGTATATTACGCGCCGCCGCCGCCGGTGTATTATGCACCGCCGCCGCCGGTGTATTACGCGCCGCCGCCGGGCTATTATGCCCATTAGCTGTTATGCTCGATTAGAAGCGTTCCCGTTAGGTAGCGTTTTCGGGCGGTGCGCTGATCCGCGTGTTACTCCAGCCTCTATGGCGCGAGGATGGCGCGATAATGGCGGCGCGAGGATGGCGCGAGAAGTTGGGAATAACCTGCACGCGCCGGTTAACTTTAACGCAGTTTTTCATCACGGAGTCGTATTATGAATAGGTTCTCAATGTCGCGCACGGCTGCCGTTTTGGCGGTGCTGGCAGTGCCTGCACTGGCAGCGCCCGGTGTCGTATTCGCGCAATCAGCGCCGGCTTCCGCAGCGCCGGCTTCCGCAGCGCCGGCTTCCGCAGCAACGGCTTCCGCGGCGCCAGCTTCCGCGGCAACGGCCTCGCCGGCGCATTCAGTGGAGGCGCATATTCAGGCGCTGCATGCTCAGCTGCAGATTACCCCGGCCGAGGAGCCGCAATGGGCGACGTTCGCCCAAGTAATGCGGGAGAATGCGTCGCAGATGGAGCAGGCATTCCAGGCACGCGGGGCCAGTTTGGGAAGCATGAATGCAGTGGCGGACATGCAGTCCTATGCGCAGCTCGCGCAGCTGCAGTCCGATAACATGCAGAAATTAGCGGTGTCGTTCCAGGCGTTGTACAAAACCTTCCCGCCGGACCAGCAGAAACTGGCGGATGGCGTTTTCCGCGAGAAGATCGAGAGCCATACGAAGCCCGGAATGAAGTCAGCTCAGCCTTGATACGCCGGGCGTGAGGGATGCCGGTTTAGTCCGGCATAACTTGATCTTCTGAGACGGGGCTTATATCAGGTTGCTGTGCGGACCGGCTGAACGGTCCAGGCATGCAGCAGGATACTTGAATGAAGCGAGCGTCGGGGTGGCTTTTCTGTGCGGTTCTGCTGACCATAGCAGCCGGACATGCCGCATTTGCGCAATCAGCCGCTCCTGACCCGCTGGCCGCCGCTAACACTTACGTGAACGCACCGCATAACTGGCAGTGGTGGTTTCCGGCCGCGGGCAGCCCGATGCAGGCGCAAATCGACTGGCTGATGAAATACGTGCTCTGGATTATGGCCGGAGTGGTCGGGTTTGTCGGCGTGCTGATGGCTTATGTGATGATCAGGTTCAATCACAAGGCCAATAAGGTTCCGAGCCATCTGACCCATAACACGCTGATCGAGGTGATCTGGCTGGTGGTTCCGACGGTATTGCTGGCTGTGATTATCGGAACCGTCGTTGAGCCTGATCTGGTATGAGGGCAATGACAGCAATCCTTATATGACGGTCACGGTGACCGGGCATCAGTGGTATTGGGAATATAATTACCAGTCAGTGCCCGGGTTGGATTATACCAGCTATATGATTCCGGATAACGAATTGCAGCCCGGTCAGATCCGGCGGTTGAGCGTCGACCATCCGCTGGTATTGCCGGTGGGTGAGAAAATAAAGTTCGATATTACCAGCAGCGATGTGCTGCATGGCTTCTATCTGCCGTCGCTTGGGGTGCAGAAATACGCGATCCCGGGCTCGATCCAGAACAGCTGGACGCTGATTACCAAGCCCCGGCACCTATTATGGCGAGTGCAACCAGATTTGCGGCCTGAACCACGATGCGATGCCGATTGAGATAAAGGCTGTGCCGATGGCCGATTATCTGGCTTGGATCAAGGTGGCGCAGGCCAACTATACAGAAAACAGCCTGGCGCCGAATTTAATATCCTCGCCGCCGCCGGTTGGACAATTGCGGAAATCACCAAATGAGACTGCGAAATACCGTTGGGGCGCCAGCCCCGGCCGCGAATTAAGGAGCGCGTAGATGTCGTTCACCGCACATGACCCGCACGAAGTTATTGCGCCCGATCATGCGCATGATGCCCATGGCGGTCACGCCAAGCCGGGGTTTGTTCAGCGCTGGCTGATGAGCACCAATCACAAGGATATCGGTACGCTCTACATCACCATGGCGGTGATCGGTGGCAGCGTGGGCGGCATCCTCTCGATGATCATGCGGGCGCAGTTGATGTATCCGCATAACCACCTGGTCACCAGCGGGTCTGAATGGAACTCCATTATCACGGCGCACGGGCTGCTGATGATATTCTGGATGGTAATGCCGGCGTTGATCGGCGGCATGGGGAACTGGTTCGTGCCGATGATGATCGGAGCGCCCGACATGGCGTTTCCCCCGGCTGAATAATATGAGCTTCTGGTTTTTGGCGGCGGGCTTTATTTCATTATGCTTGGGTTGACCATCGGCGAGGGGACGGGGGCCGGATGGACGCTTTATCCGCCGCTGGATAATGCCCAGTATTCGCCGGGTATTGCGACGGACTTTTCGCTGTTCTCGTTGCATCTGGCCGGTATTTCCTCGTTGCTTGGGGCCATCAACTTTATTGCGACGATTTTGAATATGCGGGCGCCCGGCATGACGATGTTCAAGATGCCGTTGTTCTGCTGGTCGATTTTGGTGACGGCGTTTTTGCTGCTGCTGGCGATCCCGGTGTTGGCGGGCGCGGTGACCATGCTGATCATGGACCGCAATTTCGGCACCTCATTTTTTGAGCCTGCGGGCGGTGGTGATCCGGTGCTGTTTCAGCATCTGTTCTGGTTCTTTGGGCACCCGGAAGTCTACATCATGATCCTGCCGGCTTTTGGCGTGATCAGCCACGTGGTCTCGACGTTTTCCAAAAAGCCGGTCTTTGGCTATCTCGGCATGGTGTATGCCATGGTGACGATCGGCTTTGTGGGCTTCATCGTCTGGGCGCATCACATGTTTGTCTCGGGCATTTCCGATGATAGCCGGGTTTATTTTGAAGTGGCGACCCTGGTGATCGCGGTGCCGACGGGGGTGAAGGTTTTCTCCTGGATTGCGACCATGTGGGGCGGCTCGATTGAGTTCAAGACGCCGATGCTTTGGGCGATCGGGTTTATTTTTCTGTTCGTCATCGGTGGCGCGACGGGTGTGGTGCTGGCGCAGGCTGGGCTGGATCAGGAACTGCATAACGATTACTTCCTGATTGCGCATTTTCACTATGTACTCTCGCTCGGCGCCGTGTTCGCAATCTTTGCCGGGTTCTATTACTGGATTGGCAAAATGAGCGGGCACCCTTACCCGGAATTCTGGGGCAAGGTGCATTTCTGGACCACTTTCGTTGGCGTCAATTTGACCTTTTTCCCGCAGCATTTCCTGGGGCTGGCCGGGATGCCGCGACGGTATCCGGATTATCCGGATGCTTTTGCGGGCTGGAATTTCGTCTCATCCTGCGGTGCCTTTCTGTCGGGCATCTCGACTGCGATATTCTTTTATATTCTGTACCGCATCTTCAGCTCGAAAGAGACGTTGCCGGCTAACTATTGGGGCGAGGGTGCGACAACTCTGGAATGGGCCGTGCCGTCGCCGGCGCCGCACCATACATTTGAGGATGTGCCGGTCATTCGGTAATTTGTGATGAGTGAAACGCTTCTTTTAAACTCCGCCGAGCTAGGGGCTACCGCGTCCGACTGGGTGTCGTTGCTGAAGCCGCGGGTGATGTCGCTGGTGGTGTTTACCGGTGCGATCGGGCTGGTGGTGGCGCCGGTTCATATGAACCCGATTCTGGCGGTGACGGCGATTTTATGCATCGCGGTCGGCGCCGGGGCCGCGGGCGCCATTAATATGTGGTACGACCGGGATATCGACGCCATTATGAAACGTACCGCGATGCGGCCGGTGGCGGCGGGACGGATTGAGCCGGGTTCAGCCCTTGGTTTTGGCGTGGTGCTGGCGATCGGCTCGGTGCTGTTAATGGTGGTGGTGGCGAATGTGGTGGCGGCTGGGGTACTGGCCGGTTCGATCGCGTTTTACGTATTTATCTACACGATTTGGCTGAAGCGGCGGACGCCGCAGAATATCGTCATCGGCGGCGCGGCGGGCGCCTTTCCGGCGATCATCGGCTGGGCGGCGGCGACGGGAAGTATCGGCCTGTTGCCGCTGTTGTTGTTTGCCATTGTGTTTTTCTGGACGCCGCCGCATTTCTGGTCGCTTTCGCTGTACGCCTCCGATGATTATAAGCGGGCCGGGGTGCCGATGCTGCCGGTAGCCAAGGGGGCGCGGTATACTCGGATCTCGGTGTTTGCTTATACGGTGATTTTGTTGCCGGTAGCGCTGCTGCCTTATTGGCTGGGCTTGACCGGACGGATCTATGGGGCCTCGGCTTTGGTTCTGGGTGGGGCGTTTATTTATTATGCCTGGGCGGTTCTGCGGGATGAGCAGGATGCGTCAGGTGTCAGTTTGTCCAAGGATGCACCGGCGCGGGCTGCCTTTAAATATTCGCTGCTATATTTGTTTGTTCTATTCGGAGCCTGTGCGATCGACCGGTTGGTATGAGGATCGAGCACGAAAATTGGTCGCCTGAAATGGTTGCCGAGTTCAAGCGCCGGCAGCGTGGACGGAATTTCGCTTTGCTCGGAGTTTTGGCGGCTTTTTGCATTCTGATTTATGCGATAGCCGTAGTGAAACTGCACGAATACGGACAGATGTGGTGAGGTACTCGGCGCGGCGTGTTGAATATACCCGGCCCGATTCAGACTGCGCGGCGCTGCCGCTTCGTCATCGGGACGTTGAATATGCGCGGCCCGATTCAGACTGCGCGGCATTGCCGCTTCGTCATCGGGGCGTTGAATATGCGCGGCCCGATTCAGACTGCGCGGCATTGCCGCTTCGTCATCGGGGCGTTGAATATGCGCGGCCCGATTCAGACTACGCGGCTTTGCCGCTTCGTCATCGGGGCGCGAGAATTGGGACAATAAGAGGGGCGAGATGAGCGGGACAGTCCATACGGCAACAGACCAGATTAAGTCGACGGTTCCGCATCCGTATCATCTGGTGACGCCCAGCATCTGGCCGCTGTTCGGCGGGATGTCGGCGCTGCTGGTGTTTACCGGCATTATTTTCGCCGCGCATTTTGACAATTTCATTTTCCTGGCGATCGGCTTGCTTAGCACTTTCACCATCATGTTTCTGTGGTGGCGCGATGTGGTGCGGGAGAGCCAGGTGCCCGGGCTGCATAAGATCGTTACCCAGGTGGGACTGCGCTATGGCATGGCGCTGTTCATCAGCTCCGAGGTGATGTTTTTCGTTTCGTTCTTTTGGAACTATTTCAACTATTTCTTTTATCCGAGCGCCATGGGCGTTGCCTATGCGCCGGTTTGGCCGCCGATGGGTCTGCACACCATCGACCCGTTTGCGATCCCGCTGTTCAATACCATGGATTTGCTGCTTTCCGGCACGACCATCACCTGGGCGCATCATTGCCTGCTGGAGGGTGACAACAAAGGGACCGTGCAGGGGCTGGCGGTTACCGTGCTGCTCGGAATTGCGTTCCTTTGCGGTCAGGGCTGGGAATATACCCATTCGCCATTTCCGTTCTATCACGGTGGCATTTTCGCTTCGTCGTTCTTTATCGCAACCGGGTTTCATGGCGTGCATGTGATCATTGGGACGGCGTTTCTGGCGGTGTGCCTGTTCCGCGCGATGGGACATCAGTTTAATCCGCAGCGGCATTTCGGCTTTGAGGCCGCAGCCTGGTACTGGCACTTCGTCGACGTGGTCTGGTTGTTTCTGTTCGTGTGCATTTACTTCCTTGGCCGGAGTGCAATTACAGCTGGGTGAGGGCGTGCATATCAAGCCTGCTGTTTTACGATGCGCTTACCCATCTTTTGAGGGATAGGCATTGAACGGAACGATGGCCGAGCTCAAAGGTCGGAGAGTCGTTTCGATGTCGCCGGCGGCTGGCCTGTTGCTGCGGAAAATGAACTGCTGGCTCCCGTGAATCCCCTTTGGTCCCGGGATAACCCGCGTTGGCGGCGGCTTCGGGGCCCGGGCATTTCCGCTTTTATCTGTTTCTGGCTGCTGATCGGGCTTGGGGTTTGGCAGCTATACCGGCTGCAGTGGAAAGAGGGGATTTTGGCGCAGATCCATGTTGCCGAGATTTCACCGCCGATTGCGTTGCCGGCGAAACCGAACCGCTTTGAAAAAGTCATTGTTTCCGGAGTGTGGGTGCCGGGCAAGGCTGTTTTATACGGCGATGAGGTCCATGACGGCCCGGTGACGCCGGTTGAGGGCGGTCAACTGATCCAGCCGCTTCGGGAGCCATCCGGGCGGGTGGTTTTGGTTGATCTTGGATGGGTGCCCGAGCGCAAGCCGGTCCCGGTTGTGATGCCGGCCGGGACGGTCAGCGTGGTGGGGTATATTCATAAAACTGAATCGCCGGGCTGGTTTGCCGGACAGGATGATCCGGCGGCAGGGCTGTATTATACCTTCAATGCGGTTGAGATCGGGGCGGCTATGGGGTTGCCCGATGTGGCACCGTTTGCATTGGTTGCCATGGGGCCTTTGCCGCCCCTCGGCTCGGCGCTGCCACAGCCGGCGCAGCATTTGCCGCAGCCGCCCAATAATCATTATGAGTACGCGTTGACTTGGTTCGGCTTTGCGATTGTGCTGGTTTTCGAATTCTTCTTTTTTGCCCGCAAGAGGTTGCAAGAGCCATGAACATCGATGCCGCCGCCTATACCCGGTTGAAGCAAGGTTTTGCGCGAATTGCGGCGGTAAACGAAGCCGCGGCGGTTTTGAACTGGGATGCCGCGGCGATGATGCCGGCCGGCGGGGCCGAGGCGCGTGGCGAGCAAATGGCGACGCTGGCGGGTTTGTCGCATGAGATGCTTGTTGACCAGGCGATTGGCGATGACCTGGCGGCGGTGGCCGAGCCGGACGATGAATGGGAAGCTGCAAATCTTGATCTGATGCGAGAGGCGCATTTGCGGGCAACCGCAATTCCGCGCGATCTGGTAGAGGCGAGCTCGCGCGCCAATTCCGTGTGCGAGACAATCTGGCGGGTGGCGCGGCCAAGCTCGGATTTTGCAATGGTGCGGGACGCGTTGGCCGAAGTGGTTCGGTTGACCCGCGAAAAAGCCGAAATTCTGGCGCAGACGTTGGGGCTCACGCCGTATGATGCGCTGATGAGCGAGTATCAGCGCGGGATTACCGCTGCCGAGATACGGCCGATTTTTGCCAATTACGAAACATTTCTGAAAACCGCGTTGCCGGCTGCCGAGGCACTGCAGCGGCGCCAGCCTGGGGTGGCGTTGCCGCCAGGGCCCTACCCGGTGGAGAGCCAGGAAAAATTATGCCGGCAGCTTAGCCAGGCTGCCGGATTGGATTATGGGCATGCGCGGCTCGATCGTTCGGCGCACCCGTTTTGCGGCGGCACTCAGACCGATATCCGTATTACGACCCGGTATAATGAAGATGATTTCTGCCAGGCTATGCTGGGCGTGCTGCATGAGACCGGGCACGCGCTATATGAGCAGAACCTGCCGCGCCGTTATATGCGACAGCCGGTCGGCAACGCCGCCGGGATGGCCATTCATGAAAGCCAGTCGTTGATTATCGAGATGCAGGCGGTTCGGTCCGACGCTTATCTTGGCTATGTTGCGCCGGTTGCCGCGGCAGCCTTTGGCAAGGCGATTACCGCCGCCGGCCTGAAGGCCAAGCTGCGGCATGTGGAACGCAGCCTGATCCGGGTTGAAGCGGATGAATTAACTTATCCGGCGCATGTTATTTTGCGGTTTCGGCTGGAGGAGGCGCTGATTTCCGGCGATCTTGCGGTCGGCGATTTGCCTGGCGCCTGGAATGACGGGCTGCATGCGGTACTTGGGCTGCGGCCGCCTGATGACCGCCGCGGCTGCCTGCAAGATATTCATTGGTATGATGGCGCGTTTGGCTATTTTCCGTCTTATACGCTCGGCGCCATGGCGGCGGCGCAATTGATGGCGGCAGCGCGTGCGGCGGTCCCAGGGCTCGACGCCGGGCTTGCGGCCGGAGATATTGGCCCGCTTACGAGCTGGCTGGCGGCGAATGTGCATTCCATGGGCGCGCGCCTTGGGTTCCACCAAGTGCTGGTACAGGCTACGGGCGAAGTTTTAACCCCGTCGGCATTTGAGACGCATCTAACGGGTCGTTACTTGTCCCGCTGAACTTCCAGATGGCTGCGCTGCAGCAAGATTGCATTCAAATGCAACCGTATTTTCAACTTTTTTGCGTAACGCTATTCAAGGTTTAAACCGCTAGGGATTAGCGAGCCTTGGTATGCGCTAACTCCGGGCTAATCGTCTCGCATTCAATACGAGTAGGCGGCGGTCTTCAGGGGTGCAGGCTCGGTACAGCCGGACCAGCGCCAGCTCATCGCCTTGCAATGAACCGGCTTCCCCGGAGACAAGATATCCCAGCGAAGTATTCAATACCTTAGCGATTCGTTCCATATTATCACGGATCTGACCGGCGCGATCGGTTTCCCATTGCGCAATTGCAGATCTGGAAACGTCGAGCTTTGCGGCGAATTCATCCTGGGTGAGATTTGCAGCGAGCCGGAGCGCGCGAATACGGGCCCCAACGGTTTCGGAGGAGGAAGGTTTTCTTGCAGACATGAGTGCACTTTAACACGATGCAATAAATGACACTACGTTAGTATTTCTTGACGTAGACCGTTAGCTATAATAACATAGATTATATCGAGGGGGGAATGGATATGCCGGAGGCAAGGACTTGGACTGCGGATGCGGATCACATTATCTGCATGATGCGCGAGGCGGGTGACACCTGGGCGGCTATTGGTGGCGCTTTAGGGTTGTCAAGGAATACCGTGATCGAACGCGGGCGGAGGCTGCGCGCTCACGCTCCACCCAAGGTGGTTGTTGCCGCAGAAAAGCAGGTCTCAGAAGATCCTAATCGGTTGCCGCTGCCTGCCGGACATCCGGTAACCTGGCATCTGATAAGTGACGCGCCGTATCCTGAATAACGCAACTTCCCTGATCGGGACAGATGATTTGTTGAGGTGGGGAATTCGGCTAGGTGCAGCGGATCCATAGAGTTTGCAAAAGATTAGGTCAGCGCGGCAACAATTCATTGAATATTAAGCAACCCTTTATTGAAAATTAAAAGGTGGCGGTAACAACAAGTTGATCACGCTTTATGCATTCTCTTGAAACGGTAGCCGGCCAAGCCGATCGCTGCGGATGCAAGTTAGCGCTGCGGAAGCGCGTTAGTTAAATTAACAAAATTTAGGAGATGCGGAATGGCTTACGATTTGTAACACTAACAAGTTTCACTATCATCACATTCAAGATCACAGATTGCAACAATAGGTGGCACCGAGTGCATTTAACTCGCCTAACGCGATATTATCGCAGCTATTCGGGCCTGGATCGTTCGTTACGCTTCGCCGTAACGAACGATCCATCGCGATTTGATGTGCGGATGAACTAATATCCGTTGTGGTAACCGGGTCCAGGTCCGGGTCCTGGCCCCGGACCCGGCCCTGGCCCGGGATGCGGCTCAGGGCCAGGGCCCGGAGCGTAACCATAGCCGCCACCGTGGTGGTATCCCGGCCCGTAGAAGCAACCAGACAATGCGATTGCCATGCCAATGGCGATGAGGGTGTTCAATATAGGTTTCACTTCAGATACTCCACAAAATGGACCGCTGAGATATCGGCTGTAAAAGCTTCGAAACAACGGCAGCAATTCGATAATATTAAGGCGGATTAAAAGCCTTTTAAATTTCAAGTTAATGAATTGAAAAGGTATCTTGGGATGGTGGGTCGGCGAGGTTGATAGCCTACGTGCCCAATAATGGGTTCGGGAATGATCATGCTTATAGAGGATCGAGGCGCTGCCTGTGCACCAGCTTCTCCTTGAGTTTGGCCAGCACGTAGAGCGGTGCAATGAATATATACGGGAGGTGTTCTGCAGAATACGGCTTGGAGCCGCGGTAAAGCTGAGCGGCGACCTGCGTGGTGGTGGCAAGTATCAATATGCCAAGCGCGACTAATACTAAATGATGAGCTGGCATTATGGTCACCCATATCACCAGCATAACGATCAGAACCACGCCCATCTGGATCGCCGATGTCTGCCCAAACCGGTTGTAGTATACGATCGCGGCGGCGAGAGCGATCAGCATTAGTCCGAAATTTATGGCGACGAGCAGGCCGACAAGCGAAAATACGGTGGCGGCAATGCTGGTGCAATGGATCAGTTCATTGTGCTGATTTTGGTGCCGATTTTGGTGATGTTTGCCATATCCGGCAATGGCGGCCGCCAATTTTTGGTCGCGGATGCCTGACTTCATACCGGCTTTTGAGCGTTGCCGGCTTTGGCATTGAGCGCTGAAGTGATCTCGGCGCGAGAGGTGATGAGCTTGCCGAAACGGACCGCGTATCGTCCAGGTTTAGGCGCCGAATTATTGGCGTGAACGATGAAAGCGGCCGGCATTAGCTGGGCGTTTTCAATCTCATCCCAGATAAAATGCAGGTCGTCCGCCGCGGCCAGCGTTGGATGCAGCGTTATCCCGGCGCGGCTGATGCTGGCGCGGCGGCGGGCGGTGGGATCGGCGCGGCGCCGCAGCTGCGCGCGGATTGCTGCGAACATGGTCAGCATGCCGGCAATAGCGACTGCCACCGCGGTGATGCCAAGCAACAGGCTGGGCGTGCCGTAGGCGACAAAAATGAAGGGCCCGGCAATGCTGAGCGCAACCAGTGCGACCGCTATGAATATCGGCGGGCTTGGCGCCGGCGGACCCGCAACCAGGTCGGTGCCGGCCTGCTGCACCGCAAATTCAGGGGTTGGCTGAGCCGAGCCAACGTGGCCCGAAGGCTCGGGGGACATCGATGTCAACGCGGCGCGCAGTTTGTAGATTTATGCATGGCGGTGAAAATGACATGCCATCTTAACCGATTTCTGTCCAAACGGGGCAGGCCAGGTGGTTTCATGCGCCGTATATAGGCAGGTTTGGAAGGCGGACTGAAAATGGTTATGGACTGTGACATTTTAACGCTTTGCACCGCATCCTGTGATTGTTAAACCTTGCGTTCTTTTAATCTCTTCAATTTAAAGGGAATTTTAAGTGTGACGCGGGTTGGGGCCGGGGGTTTGGCAGTTTTGCTCAGTTTGTCGGGCTTCGTGCAAGCGAACGCGGCAACCCCGCCGATCGCCGCGGCTGAGACCCAGCTTCAGCTTGGGCTAACCGCGGGATACGGAAATTACGAGGAAAACGTGTTTCCGCAGGATACGGAGTCCGGCGCCCTGTTAGGGTTCAGAGCTGGAGCCAGCGCCTTGGTACCTTCGGGACTGGGCGGCGCGCTGCCGGATTTATACACCGGTCTTGGGTATAATTTTTCCGCCGGGTTTTTGAATTACAAGGGTAATTTGCAAAGCCCCGGATATCCCCCATACCAGGCCAGCGATAATGCCTATTACAATACGGCGATTGTCCGGCTTGGCTTAGGGGCGCCGCTCCGTAACGGGATGGAGGTTATTCCGTATATCGCCGGTGGCTACCAAAACTGGTATCGCAATATTGGCGGCACCGGCGGATATAGCGAGTTCTATCAATCCGGGCTGGCCGGTGGCGGTATCAAGCTCGATTTTGCGACCAGTCCGGTTTTGGTATTGAGCGCGTCAGCCGAAGGTCTGGCGGTGATCGGCGGCGGCATATCGGTTCCCAGCCAAAATTTCTCGGGTGATTTCGGCAATAGCGCGGAGGAGCGGGTGTCCCTCGATGCGGATTACCGGCTGAGCAATGCGTGGCACGCCTTCGCCGGATTGGGCGTTACGCATTACGAGTATGCTGGGTCGAGGCCGGGGGCGTCCGGCGTTTATGAGCCGCTTAGCACCACGCTGCAGATTAATTCGCTGTTCGGGATCGCCTACGGGTTTTAAAGCAAGTGCGGCCAACGGCCGGAAAAAACTAATGCGTTTTATTATTATTTCTAACGCCTTGCTATTTATACTTGCCCTCATTCCCCAGTTTGGCGTATATATCCCGGCATAATCGGGCTTAAGCATTTGCGGTCCGTCAACGGACAGCGCGGCTGTTCTCTTTATTAATTTCGCAAACAACTTCATCCGATCGAATGATTTCGATCGACCGGCGCTCCCGCTTTTTTCAGCCGAGGCGATGTAGGGCTTGGCCGTCAGGTGAATAGGCCCAACGCGGTCGCGGTTCTTTTGTTCGGCCAGCATGACTGCTGCCGCAGCAACTTTATTTTTCGATAACGAAATCAAAGGGTACAAACATATGTCCGGTTCTATTCCAGCAGATACCGACCTGATTGCCGCGACCAATCCATCCTCCGATGTCGGTTTGTTTTTTACCGTGGCGGAGTTGCGCCAAGCGATGTCGCCCGTGGGCTACATGACGCCCGCCGACGAAGCCCTTACTTCTGACGTGCAGGCGGCGCAGGCCACGGCGGCCGCAGCGATCCCGGCTTCGACCTTGGGGCAGCCCTTGGGACCGGTGCAATCCGATGCCAATAATAAAGTGCCGCTTGCCAATTTACCAACATCCATTCTCGGCTCAAGCCATTATATTGGCACCTGGAACGCGCTGCTGAACGTTCCGCTTATTCAATCTGGCACCGCGCCTGCCGTGAGCGCTCCGGTTGGCGGATATTATATCGTCAATGTCTCGGGAACACCGCTGATCGATGGTGTTTCGGTGTGGAATGCGGGCGACTGGATTATTTGGAACGGCACCAACTGGAGCGATATCAGTGGGCAGGTAAACCCGGTATCCAGCGTGGCCGGGTTGCAAGGCGCTGTGACCACATCGCAACTCGCCAGCGCGCTTGCCGGCAGCACGGCGCTTATTGCTTCGGGTGGTCATCTGAACGTGAACCTTGGAACGGCCGCCAATACGGCCGCGGCGGGGAATGATAGCCGTATTGTCGGGGCGGCGCCGACTGCGAATGTTTATACGTTCCTGACGAACGTTACTGCAATTGCCTCATATACCGGCAACTCGCCAGCTGTCAGGACCGCCGGTTATTATGCGGCGGGAGATGGCGGCGGTACTTTCTACACTCAGGCGAATACCGGTACACCGGCGATTGTGGATGGCCTGGGCCGGGATTGGTATTTACAGGATGTCAGCGGTGCCGAGGTCAATATTCTGCATTTTGGTGCGAGGCCGGATGGCGCGACCGATATGCAACCCGCATGGGCAGCGGCCGATGCTTTTGCCGCGGCTAACAACAAGACCGTTTTTGTGCCGTCTCCGCCGCCTGGCGGATCGTGGAAACTGATTACGCCGATGGTTACGACCGCCAGACATCTGCGGTTTGAAACGCCTTATTCGCCGGGGACGGGTGGCGGCACCGTGGTGCGTTTTGCGCCTACGATCACCACCGATCTGGTGGCGGCAATTACCTTGACGGGAGATGGCGTTGTCGCCGAAAACGTGTCGGTCACGGGCCCTAGCGTGATGCCTACATTGGCAAACGTAATGACTTCGGGCTGGGTTATCGCCGCGTCATCATTCCAAGGCACGATTTCCGGCACCGGCACGACGATGAACGTCGCGAGCGGCTTGAACGGCACCCCGGTCGTTGGACAGCAAGTGTCCGGCGCCGGCATGAGCAGCGTCGCGACGATCACGGCCGTTTCCGGATCAACGCTCACCATTACGCCAGCGCAACCGCTTATTTCGGCGGCACAGACATTTACCAGCTGCGCGTTGCCAAGCTACAGCGCATTCAAAGCCGGCCCGGTCGGCATTACGGTTGCCGCTAAAGCGGTACTGCGCTCATGCTATACCGGCGGTTTAAAAGTCGGCGTACTTCTGAATAACGTTGGCGGCCATTGCTCTTTTTATGACTGTAACGTTGGTGGATTTTTTGGTTATTATGTACTCGATAATTCGTATGATTATGCCTGGTTCGGCGGTGGCGCCGGCGGCGTGTGGGCCGGCTTTGCCTGCGGCAACACCAACTTCGTGGGCAGCTATGGCGGCATCGCGGGTAATTGGTTCCGCGTTCAGATGCCGTTGCAGGCGGCGTACCATATTTATCAGTTTGAGGATTCCAGCTATACTGGATCAGCCTTTGGGATTAGTGGCGGCTTTTATAGTTGCAGTTTTGAAAGCTGCAACGAAGCGTCTATTCAGACGCTTCCCACCGGCGTTAATACAATTCGTTTGGAGGGTTGCGTTCAACAATGGGGATCGACCCCGTTGCCCAATACGGTAACCCCGGTGCCGCAACAAAACCTGTTTAGTCTGGGCACGATCAAGAGTTTCGAGGCAACCTCGAATAATTCGGATGAAAGTGGCGCCTGGGCTGCATCTGGCCTCGGTGCCGGAGCGTATCCGCAATACTCATTATCGGCGTCGCTGGCGCCTGGGCCGAAGAGCGCGCTTGATCTGAGATTTTTGGATAGCAATTTAAATGTGAATACCCATGGCGTCCAAAATAGATGGATTAACAATTATCGATCTTTGGAAAATGCGCAAAAAGGCGATTTCGGCGTTAAACGTGATATTCTTTGCTGCGCCAACTTGTTAAAAAATCCGGAGCAGAATAGCGGCGGCAATGGGCTGTCTACTGCCGGAGGAAATTGGACCATTGCAAATGCCACGGTAACGATTGGGCAGTTTTCATCATTTTCAGAACTCAGCACCATTGCGATACCCCAATATATTCGAGAAATTCTCGGCATCAATCCGATGGTCACGAAAATTGTGCAAACCGGGACCGGGGGCGCGGCTACGATTGCGCCTGCGATCAACCCGTGCGCGGTTGGCGATAATGTTTCCTTGTGGATGAGATTTTTTCAACTTCAGCTGAGTGCCCCGCAGCAGATAAGCTATAGGCTGCTGGGACAGACCAGCGGCAGTTACTTATTTTATGAAAGCGCGACACCAAGTGCTGGAGTGATCAGCGAAATTTTGGGCGTTAACGCTACTCTGGGTTCGGCGGGCGATATCAGTGGGAATTTCACCGGCCTGCAAATCCTGCTGGAATCGGTCGCTACCGTATATTTCCTCGGCGTGATGGTCGGTACGGGTGAGATAGGGCCTTATAATCCACTCGCGGTGCCCTATGCCGGCAACGGTGTCGCCATTGGCGACAACTCGGTCACCGATGCTCAGAATGCGGTGCAAATTATTTCAGGCACCGGGGCGCCAGCTTCAACGGCTTATCCCGCCGGCACGCTTTATTTGAGAAAAGACGGCACCACGACCGGCCTTTATCAATATGTAAGCGGCGCCTGGGTTGGGTATAGCTAAGCCGGGTTTGGCTCAGGTTCTGATGGTAGGGCATGGTAAAATCATCGAACCATAACGCGATTTCATTGGCTTGGCGCCGTCGGCATGTTAGCATCGCGGCGTGTCGCACGATCATAACCATGAACAGCATTCTGAACGCCATACGGGCGGACACGCGCATTCTCACACAGGCCATGCTCATGCAGGCCATGCTCATTCAGGCCATGCGCACGCAGGCCACGCGCATGCCGGCGCCGGTGCAAAAGGCCGCGCGTTTGCGATTGGTTTGAGCGTTAATCTCGCTTATGTGATCGTTGAAATCATTGCCGGCCTTGCCGCGCATTCACTGGCCCTGCTTTCCGATGCCGCGCATAATGCATCGGATGTTCTCGGGCTGCTGGCGGCGTTTATTGCCGGCAGGCTTGCCGTTAAAGCAGCCAGCGCGACCTACACGTATGGGATGCGCGGAGCGTCCATACTCGCGGCGCTGATTAATGCGAGCTTGCTGCTGATCGTGACCGGCGGTATCGCCTGGGAAGCGGTACTGCGCCTGATCTCGACTCCGCATGTGGGGGGCGAGGTTGTGATGATTATCGCGGCCGGGGGCATTTTGGTGAACGGCGGCACGGCTTTGCTGTTCATGCGCGGCCAGGAGGACTTGAACGTCCGGGGCGCGTTTTTGCATATGGCGGGTGACGCCGCGCTCGCCGCCGCCACCGTGATTGCCGGCGCTATCATCTGGCTGACCCATTGGAACTGGATCGACCCGGTGATCAGCCTAGTGGTTGCCGGCGCCATTGTAATGGCGACCTGGTCACTACTCAGGCAATCTGTGGCAATGGCGATGGATGCCGTGCCGGAAGGGCTGGATGCGGTGCAGATATCCGCGACATTGGCTGCAATCCCAGGCGTGATTTCGGTGCATGATCTGCATGTCTGGCCAGTCTCCACCACCGAAACCGCATTGACCGCGCATCTGGTGCGTGGCGATGCCGCCGGTGATGCGCGGCTGCTGGCGGCGGCGCAACAGCAACTGGAAGATCTTTTCGGCATTCAGCATGCCACCTTGCAACTTGAAACATTGGATTTCGACTGCAATTGCGCTTTTGCGGCGGCGGAAGTTTAACTCCCGAAGCACTTCTTTTCGGCATAAAGCCTGGCCGCCGGAGCGATCAAAAACGGCTTACTCACTTATTGCTTTAATTTTGGCCTCAGCGTCTACCTTATTCAGGCGTAAGGCCTGCCTGGCGGTGCTTTGAGTAAAGCCTGCCCTGGCCATGGCCCCGAGAATTTTTAATTCGGGCGCGTCGCCGAACGGGCCGGCGCGTCGCCGGCGCAGGAAGGCGCAGGCGGCAGCGAGCTCGCGTTCGGGGTCGTCGGTTATAACGGTGGCGGCGGTGGCGGCGGCAACGCCCTTGGCCGCCAGATGGGCGAGGGCGCCGCGGCGGGATTTACCTTCGCGGGTGAGGCGTTTGGCGCGCGAGGCGGCATAGGCGTCGTCGTTTAATATGTTGGCGTTTTTCAGGCGGATAATTACTTTTGGAATGCTGGATTTCGCACTGCGACCGGCGTTGGAGATTATTTCGCTATCGGACTGGTCAGCTTCTTGTTGTCTTGCCCAGCGGTCTATTTTGCGGGACAGCACGCGCGCCAGCCCGATTTCGGTCGTGGCGTAACGGGCGAGGTGGTTGAGGGCAGCTTCATAGAGACTGGCTTCGTCCGGGGGCTTGGGGCTCATGCGGTTGCAGCTTTGTCCGAAGTTGCGGGACTGACAAGATGGCTGCCGGCGATCGCCGGGGTAAAGAACGCAATGCGGTAGCCAGTATGTACAATCAACAAATGACATAATATAGCAGGCTTGAGGCGCGGGTGATATGTTATAACATCTAGCCATGAATTTAGCGCTTGTTGAAGCTTGTCTTCGGGGAAGAATATGAAACGTCAACTTGGCTTACCGAACGACCCCGTCGCCGCGGCCGGCGGTGCCTCAACATGCTATTTGAAGTCCGCCTGCAGGTGGCGGATGGCGCTTGCCGGTGTGCTGACTGCGCTCGGCGTCAGTAGCTTTCATGCTGCGGTGGCGCAGACGTCCGGTGTGATAAAGGCGATTGGTATCGAGAATGAATATGCCGATGTCATCTCGCAGATTGGTGGCGAATATGTGCAGGTGCGTGCAATTGAGACCGATCCGAACACTGATCCGCATACTTTCGAGGCCAGTCCTAAAATAGCCGGCCAAATTGCGACGGCTGATGTGGTCGTGGAAAACGGCTTGGGGTACGACGACTGGGCTGATAAAATGCTTGCGGCGTCGCCCAACCCTGGGCGCAGACTTATTAATGTTCAGCTGTTGCGCGGATTGCCGGATAGCACACCGAACCCGCATCTCTGGTACGACCCCGCAACAATGCCGGCGGTTGCAAAAGCGCTGGTGACTGATTTATCGGCGTTGCAGCCGGCGCACGCGGCTTATTTCCGGGCTAATGCGGCACGATTCGGTACCTCGTTGCAGCCGTGGTTGGCCGCTATTGCCGCTTTTAAGGCGGATTTTCGGCAGACCCCGGTTGCCGTGACCGAACCGGTGGGTGACTACTTGTTACAAGCCATGGGCATCAGCATTTTGACCCCGTTCAGCCTGCAGGCGGCGATCATGAACGGCACCGATCCCTCGCCGCAGGATGTGACCGCGCAAAACGCGCTGATCTCTGGGCATGAGGTGAAGGTATTCGTGTATAACCAGCAGGTCACGGACCCTTTGACGGCATCTTTCCTCAGCTTGGCGAAGCAGAATGGTATTCCGATCGTCGGGGTGTATGAGACGATGCCGGCGCCGGGCTATACCTATCAGTCCTGGATGGTGGCGGAGGTTGCAGCACTTCGTAATGCCATGACAAATAAGGTCTCAACTGAAACCCTGCTGCCAAAACCGTAGGTCGATGCAAAAAAATGGATGAGATGCTCGTGGTCGACCGGCTAAGCGTGGCATTTACGGGCAGGCCGGTGCTGGACAGCATCACATTCACGTTGGCGCGCGGCGCGTTCTGCGGGCTGATCGGAGCCAATGGATCTGGCAAGACGACGCTGCTGCGATCGATCCTGGGATTGCAGTCGTCGCATACAGGCGAGATCAGGATCGACGGCCAACGGCGGTCTCGCGACCTGGGTTACGTTCCGCAAAAGATCCAGCTCGACCCCGACATTCCGTTGCGGGCGCGTGACCTGGTCGAGCTTGGTCTGACCGGGAGCCGGCTTGGCCTGCCGTTGCCTTCGAAAGCCAGGCGCCGGCTGGTTGATGAAATGCTGACAGCGGTGGATGCGCAGGGCTTTGCCGATCAACGGGTGGGCAGTCTCTCGGGCGGCCAGCAGCAGCGGGTGTTGATTGCCCATGCCTTGATACGGCGGCCAAAACTTTTGTTGCTGGATGAGCCGCTCGCCAATCTGGACATCCGCGCGGTTGCCGAGATTGTTGCGCTGTTGCACCGTATTGCCGTGGAGCACGGCATTACCGTGCTGGTCTCCGCACATGACATGAACCCGCTGCTGGGCGTGATGGACCGCATTGTTTATCTCGCCAATGGCCGCGCGGCGAGCGGCGCCACTGACGATGTCGTGCGTACCGAAGTCCTCAGCGCGCTTTATGGCTACCATATCGATGTTATCCGGGTGCATGGCAGAGTGCTGGTGGTTGCCGCCGGAGCAGCAGATGAAATTCCGCTGATGCTTGGCGATCCATCGGCGCATATTGCGATGGTGCCATAGGCTGAATGCGCGATCCGTTGAGCATGGTATTTGCGACCGGTTTCTTTGTCAGCGGTCCGGTGCAAACCGCTTTGGTGATTGGCGGCGGGGCTGCCATCGTCTCGGCGATCGTCGGCGTATTCACCGTCATCCGCGGTCAATCCTTTGCCGGCCATGCACTTGCCGATGTCAGTAGCGCCGGCGGCGCCGCCTCGTTTCTACTTGGTGTGAGCCCGATGTTTGGATTTCTCGGCATGGCGGTTCTGGCTGCCGGAGCGATGGAGCTGTTTGGCATCCGCCGCGCCCGCGAACGCGACCTCGTCACCGGCATCGTGCTGGGCGCCGGTCTAGGACTGACGGCATTGCTGCTGTATTTCGATGTGACGACACGCAGCACCACCGGTGCGGCAATTTCGGTGATGTTCGGTTCGATGTTTGCGATCCCGCCGGCCCTTATCCTGCCAGCCGTTATGTTTGGTTGCGGGGTTGTTGTGATGGTCATCGCCATTTACCGGCCGCTGCTGCTGAGCTCGGTTGATGCCGCATTAGCCGAGGTCCAGGGCATCAATGTGCGTTTGATCGGATTGCTGCATCTGTTGATACTTTCGATCGCGGTTACGCTGTCTGCGATGACGATCGGCGCCATTCTTTCCACGGCGCTGCTGATCGGTCCGGCGGCGGCGGCGCTGCGGCTTACCAAACGCCTTGGGTTGGCTATCGGCGTTGCCGCGATGATTGGATTGGGCAGCGTCTGGGGTGGCGTCTTGCTGGCCTATGACAGTTATGACTGGACGCCTGGTCACGGTTGGCCGGTAAGTTTTTTCATCGTCAGCATTATTTTCGGCGCCTATCTCCTTGCTGCGCTGCCGGGATGGCAGGCTAGGCGCGGTGCGGCGATCTACGGTGGGCTGAAGTCGAGCTGACCATGTTTTCCAGTTTCATGATCAATAGCTGGATTGTGGCGTCGATCGTTGCCGTGGTTGCCGGTGTGATCGGCCTGTTTGTGGTCATCCGCGGCAGCACATTCGCCGCTCACGCATTGCCCCTGGGCACTTTTCCGGGCGCGGCGGCGGCGGCGCTTATCAATATCAACGAACTCTGGGGGCTGATTGTGTTTTCGGGCCTGGGTGTTTTGGGGATCAGCACGCTGAGCCGGCATCAGCGCAACGATGTGGCGACCGCGCTGACGCTGGTTACACTGCTTGGCCTCGGCACCTTGTTCCTTAGTTTGAGCAGCGAATATTCGCAGTCTGTTTATGCGCTGTTATTCGGCGAGGTGCTGGGGGTGAGCAGCAGCGAGATCGCCCCCGTGGCAGCACTCGGCGCGATTACCATTGGGCTGACGTTGCTATTGTTTCGGCCGTTGTTGCTGACATCGGTCGCAGCCGATCTTGGCGAGGTGCGGGGGGTGCGAAGTGCCGGCATCGAGCTGGCTTTTCTGGCCACGGTCGGGCTCGCCACCGCAATGGCTTTGCCGGTGGTGGGGGCATTGCTGGTGTTTAGTCTTATGGTAGGTCCGGCCTCGGCCGCCCGCCTTTTGACCGACCGGCCGCTGCGCGCCATGTGGCTTTCGGCCGGCATCGCGGTTGCCATGGTTTGGGCGTCGCTGGCGCTGTCTTACATGACGAACTGGCCGGTCGGTTTTTTTGTGGGGTCGCTGGCCGCCCTGCTCTACGGGCTGGGCCGGTGCTGGGCCTGGTTACGCAACAAATCCAGGAACGCGCTCGCCGGCGCATGATCCTTGAATATGATGGCACTGCAGTTTCAGGGTTTAAGAACGCGGCTCTACAGCTGCGCGCAGGCGGCGCAGGTGCCATCCAATTCCACCACCGCTTTGGTCGGATGGAAACCTTGCTTCTCGGCAGCCTTGGCCAAAGCGCGAGCGATCGCGCGGTCCTCGATCTCAGCTACGGTGCCGCATTTATCGCAAATCAGGAATTGTACGTCGTGATGGTCGTGATGCGTATCGCTGCATGGAACAAACGCATTCAATTGCTCCAGCTTGTGAACCAGCCGGTTGGCCATCAGGAAATCGAGCGCTCGATAAACAGTGGGCGGCACCGCGGATTTTCGGATTGTCTTCAACTGGTCAAGGAGTTGATAGGCTGTCAGCGGGCAGGAGGCTTCAAGGATCAGGGTTAGAACGGCGCGGCGGAGTTCGGTCAGCTGGGCCCCGTTGGCGGCGCATAGTTTTTCCGCTGCCGCCAGGGCTTCGTTAATCGACAGACCTTGTACCATATTCATGAGACCACCTGACCGAACGCCGGCAATGCAAGATATATTATAACATTACTTGGGCCTGGTGGGTAGTTGCTATTGGGGTGAAACCGGCATTTGGCCGAGGATGCCTGAGCCGGGCGCCAGCGGGACCGGGGCCAATGCAGCAGGCGGCGTTGCCGGGGCGCTTGATCCTGGTAGCGGCGCTGTGGCGCCGGATTGGGTTAGCGGCGCTGTCGCGCCGGGTCCTGTTAGCGGCGCTGTGGCGCCGGGGGCCGGCAGGGGTGCTGCTACGATGCCGCCATTGCTGGCGGAGCCGCTGTTCAATCCTGGGGCTGCGGTGTTGTTCGCGTAGGAAACCCAGCTGCCCATGTCGTGTTGGATATGGTACTGCAGCTGCACGTTCAGCTGATCCATCATCTGCTTGGTCATGCTGTATAATACGGCCTGAACCTGATTTGCCGTGGCATCGGAACCGGGTGCCGTCTGCGTCGCCGAGACCGAGGCCTCGGTAAAACCGGTTTTGAGACGGTCGGCGCTGACCACATTCAGTTGCACCGAGATGGTGCCGACATAATTGTCACCCACCGGTTCGATGGACGCAGTTTGCAGGGTGAAGGTTGCGGTCCCGGGCGTGCCGCTGGCAACCAGGCGGTGCTGGGCCATCGCCATCACCGTGTCGGCGGGCACCGCGGGATCCTGGCCGATCAATGTTTCGGCTGACGGGTCCGGTACGTAGTTGTTCTGGAACTCGATGTTGGAAACGGTAAGCACGATTGGCGGCAGGTAATTATATGTCAGCGGGGCGAAAACCTGCGGCGGCGGTGGCGGGCTGCTGGAGCACCCGGCCAGCGCAGGTAGCAAAGCAGCCAGTCCGGCCGCGAACAGGGTCGACTTTAGGTGAAGATTCAAGGCGCGGGACTTTCTTTGCCGGTAACGGTTTCGCGGGGGAACCGAAAATCAAAATTGCAGAATTCGCAGGTCATCACAATGTCGCCATCGAGCGCCATGTGATCGAGATCATCGCGTGGAAAGCCTTCCAGGATGTCGGCAAGCCGGGCGCGTGAGCAGCGGCAGCCATAAGCCAGGCTGCGTGGTTTATCGACGGCGACACCCTCGCCGTGGAACAGGCGGTACAGCACCCGTTCCGGCAACAGGCTGTCGTCCAGCAATTCGGCATCGGTGATGGTGTCGGCGAGGATGCAGGCGGTGCGCCAGGCTTCCTCCTGTTCCGACAGCGAAACTTCCGGATCGATGCCGCCGGCGCCGGCGATGCGCTCAAGGATCAAAGCCGAGGCGCGCCAGCCGTTGATCTCATTGGCGGCCGCCAGATGGACCTGGCAGGCCAGCTGCTCGCTGGTCGCAAAATAATGCTCCGCCATTGCGGCCAGCGTATCGCCGGTTAGGGTAACGATGCCTTGTTGCGGCTCACGGTCCGCACCTTGGGCCACCGTGAAGGCCAGATAGCCGTCTCCCAGCAGCATTCTTGCGGTGATTGGCGTGTCCTGCGGCGCGGCCGATAGCAGGGCCGCCAGCTTCTCCGGGTTGACGCGTGCATATCCGCGCAACGCGCCGATATCGGTGCAGTCAGCCAGCAGCATCGAGACCGGGCCGTCGCCTTTGGCCTGCAGGCTGAACGAGCCGGTGAATTTGAGCGCGGTAGCCAGGGCGGCGGCCAAGGCGAGGGCCTGGCCGAGCAGGATTTTGACAGGTTCGGGATGGTCGTGCCGGGCGAGCAGGGTGTTGGCCAGCGGGCCCAGCCGGACGAACCTGCCGCGCACCGGCCGTTGCGGTAGATAGAAGGGAGTGATGCCGCGGGGCACCGCCAGGTCCGGCACGTCGGGCCGGGAACTGTCGAGAAATGCGGGACGTTCAGTCATGGCGGTAAGATAAGCACGAATTTCCGCGCTGACCACTTCCTGCGCCGTTTAAACCAGCCAAGTAAACCAGCCGGGTAAACCAGCCATGTAAAGCTGCCAGGTAAACCCGCCGTGTTAACCCGCCAGGTAAAGCTGCCGCACCAACCCGCTATATAAACTTGGCCTATAAACGCGCGGGAAACTTGCTCAAAGCCGTCTGGCGCGTTAGCGATCAGCGATGGGTAAGGATTTATACGATCTGGCCTCTGACCTTGGAGGCGAGGTCAAACGGCTGTCTCGGGCCAGCGTGCTGGTGGTGGGCGATGCCATGCTGGATCGCTATGTTTACGGCGAGGTCAGCCGGATCAGCCCTGAAGCCCCGGTGCCTATTCTTACGGTTACCCGAGAAGTGGCGATGCCGGGCGGGGCGGGGAATGTGGTGCGAAATCTTATCGCCCTAGGGGCGGCGGCGGCGCTGGTATCGGTGGTCGGCGACGACCAGGCCGGGTCGGACCTGACCGGACTGGTCGGGGGCCAGCAGGGGGTTGAGCCCTGGCTGCTGGTTCAGGGCGGCCGCATGACGACGCTGAAAACCCGGTATATTTCGCAAGGCCAGCATCTGATCCGCGCCGATCGCGAGGAGACCATCGCGCTGCCGGATAAACTGGCCGAACGGCTGATCCGCATCGCAACCGATGCAATGGCTGCAACCTCCATCACGATCTTGTCGGATTACCGCAAAGGCGTGCTGACGACCGAGGTTGCGCAGCGGTTGATCGCGAGCGCGAAGTCGCTTGGCCGCCGCGTCGTGGTGGATCCCAAGGGCACGGATTACTCGCGCTATGAGGGCGCTGACGTGGTGACCCCTAATCGCCGCGAACTGGCCGAAGCCACGGGGTTGGCGCTGAACTCGGAAGCCAGCATCGTAGCCGCCGCGCAGGTGCTGCTGCAGCGGCATAGCTTTGGCGCGGTATTGGTAACGCGGGCCCAGGATGGCATGAGTTTGATAACCCCGAATGAAATCCGGCATTACCCGGCCGAAGCGCAGGAAGTGTTCGACGTGTCGGGCGCCGGCGATACCGTGGTCGCAACGCTGGCCGCGGCGCTGGCGGTGAACATCCCGCTCGCCAATGCCGCACGGCTCGCCAATATCGCCGCCGGCATTGTCGTGGGCAAGGTTGGCACCGCGGTCGCCCGGCAAAGCGACCTGCTCTCGGTGCTGACGCCGGTGACCGGGGCGTTGCGCAAGGTGGTGACCCCGGCGGCCGCCGCCGAAGCTGCCGAGCGCTGGCGTTCGCGCGGCTATACCGTGGGCTTTACCAATGGCTGTTTCGACCTGCTGCATCCGGGGCATGTACATTTGCTCGAACAGGCGCGGGCGATGTGCGACCGCTTGATCGTCGGGATGAACAGCGATGCATCGGTCAAACGCCTGAAAGGGCCGATGCGGCCGGCGCAGCAGGAAGCAGCGCGGGCGGCGGTGCTCGCATCGCTCGCCAGCGTCGATCTGGTTTGCATGTTCGAGGAAGATACGCCACTCGCCATTTTGGGCGAAATAAAGCCGGATCTTCTGGTAAAGGGCGCCGATTATACCGTTGAGCAGGTGGTGGGCGCGCGCGAGGTGGAGTCCTGGGGTGGCCGCGTGGCATTGGCCGAATTGCTGCCCGGTCATTCCACGACCGCCACGCTGGCGCGGTTGCGGGGCTAGATTTGCAGCCATCGGTGGCGCTGCCCGCTACCGCATAAAGCAATCACTGCACCGCCCCAGAAAGCCTGGTGTGAGGCCGGCTTTGGAGGTTTCACGGTTCCGTCACACTAAGCGGTTACGCGTTGTGGAATATGCTGTCCCCCAAATATCTCAGCATCCAAATATTTGAGCACAGGGGCAGTCATGAACGAAATCGGCACTAATCCGGCGTCCGCAATATCCAATAAGAGAACGGTGCAAGACTACATCGACGAAATTCCGATGTGGCCCGACGGCACCCGGCTTGCGAGCTTGCCGATGACCGGCATGCAGTGGCGGATCTGGTCTCTGGCGATTGCCGGCAAGTTCTTCGAGGGTCTGGTCGTGTTCATGACCGGCGTCGCCCTGCCGTTGATCAAGCAGACCTTCAACCTGCACGCCACGCAGTTGAGCTTCGTTACCGCCGCTTCGCTGTTTGGCATCCTGATCGGGGCTACGGTACTGGGCCGGATGGCGGACGTCTTTGGCCGCAAGACCATGTTCATCGCGGAGATGGTGCTGTTCACGATTTTCCTGATTGCGCTGACGCTGGCGCAAAGCTTCCTGATGCTGGTGGTCTGCCTGTTTGGCATCGGCCTGGCACTGGGCTGCGACTATCCAACCGCCCACATGGTCATCTCCGAGGCGGTGCCCAGCCGGGGCCGCGGCGGGCTGGTGCTGAGCGCCTTCGCGTTCCAGGCTGTCGGCGCCATTTGCGGCGCCGGGCTTGGATTTATCATCCTGTCGTTCTACCCGCAGCTGGACGCCTGGCGCTGGATGTTCGCCGCTGCAATCCTGCCGGCAATCGCCGTTATCAGCGGCCGGTTCTTCATTTGCGACAGTGCGCAATGGCTGGTTTCCCGCGGCCGCATCAAGGAAGCGGAAGCCGAAACGCACAAGCTGCTGAAGCGCGAGCCGCAATATCCCAAGACCGTTGTGCTGCATGACCCGCACGCCACCGAACACGGAGGGCGTGCAGAGCCGAAAGTTCATGTTTCAGTGTTGTTCGATAAGGAACATCGGCGCGCAACCTTCCTCGCCTCCATCCCCTGGTTCCTGCAAGATCTTAGCACCTACGGCATCGGCATTTTTACGCCTGTCATTCTGGCGTTGACGATCGGCGCCGCCGGCGCGGTCACCGATACGCCCGGATTGATCCACAAGGTGCTGCTTTCCGCCGAAGGCACGGCGATGCTGGATGTGCTGCTGATCCTCGGCATTCTCTGCGCCATCCTGCTGGTGGAACGCGCCGGCCGCATCAGGCTGCAAATCATCGGCTTCTTTGGATGCGCCGCCGGGTTGGGTCTTGCTGCGTTATCCCTGGTCGGCGGCGGCCACGATATGCCGCTGTTGTTTGCCGGGTTCATGCTGTTCAACTTCATGACCAATCTCGGCCCCAACGCGCAAACCTACCTGCTTGCAGGCGAGGTTTTCCCAACCGCGATACGCGGCTACGGCGCCGGCTTCGCCGCCTCGTTTGCGAAAATCGGCGCGGTGGCAACCGCCTTCCTGTTTCCCATTCTGCTGAAGGCAATCGGGACCCAGGCTCTGCTAATCCTGCTTATCGTCGCCTCACTGCTGGGCGCTGCCGCTACCTGGGCATTCCGGCTGGAGACGCGCGGCGTGCTGAAGGACGTCGCGCACACCTCGCCGCAGGTTTGATGGGCAGGCCGGCGAGCCAAAAACTTTTGGTCTGGGGCATGGGTTGTGGGGTACGCCACCAGCTCATGTCTGAGGAGGCTTAGGCTTTTGCATCATCGTTGACAGCATTAGGCGTCTCCGCTTAACGCTCGGCCATGGACGACGCGCAAACCAGACCAAAAACCGGCCTTGCGGATAATCCACGGTTTCTCGCTTTACTGTTCGCTTTGCCGTTTATTTATGGCACCCTTCACGCGCTTTGGCTTGGCCGTTATTGGTTTGACGATTTTGAGGCGGTGTCTTGCGCCGGGCAGGCTCTCAACGCAAAACTTCCGCTTTATACCAGCCACTTTCACTGCCCGAACATGGCGCCGACGACCTATGTCTATCCGCCGGCAAGCGCGCGGTTGCTGGCGATGGTGCAAGCGCATTTTGGCCTGACCTTCGAGCTGTTTGCCTATGCCGGCGTTTTCTTCTTCATCGTCTATAATATCTTGCGGCTGCTGATTACATCTGACAGCAAGCTATACGCACGGGCGCCGTTTATTGTCGAAATACCGGGCAGTGCGCTGCCGTCCGGCAATATTTCCATTGTGCTGCACGGCTTGATTTTTCTGTGCGGCCGCTGGTTTTCGACCATGCCGGTTTTGCTGCTGCCGATTATCGCCGCGGCGGCAATTATCAAGCCCACATTTGAGGTCTACCTCGCCTTGTTTCTGTTTTTGCAACGTCCCGTGCTGGAGCGGTTCGGGTTGGCGCTGGCGGGTGTCGCGATCTTTGGCGGGTATTTCGTTTGGTTTTCACGGACTGACTATATCGACTTTGCGAACTGGCGTGTGGTGGCGCATTTCTTCGGCATCGTTGCCGAACGCGGTAACGGATTTCTGGGGATGCCCGTTATCGTCGATATCTCGGATCCCACGGTGCTTGCAGCCTGCTATGGCATTTTCGCCTTGGTCATCCTGGGCAGTGGACTTGTGCTGGCCGAGCTTTGCCTCGACAACGCGACAGACAGGCTGATGCTTGGAGTTTCAGTCTGCATCCTGCTGTACCCGCGGCCCATGGGATATGATTTACTGACGCTGCCGTTTGGGCTTGGGGTCGCGGTCAGCTGCTTTGGTCGCTTCGGCGAGTTTTACGACCACCATTTGGTACGCATCCTGCAGTTAGTTTGCCCAATCCTGATGGCGATCGGCGGGCGCGCCGGCGAACGTTTGTTTTTCGGACTGTTTTGCGTTCTATTGATTGCACTGGCTGCGGCAGCGATCTTTATGAATGCAAGACGCGGCGATAAATTTACGGATTTGCGCTTTATTGGACCTATCAGCATTTCCACCGAAAAAATTAAAGGCGCTGCCGTTTAAAAATAATGCTTGCCGCGGGGAGAAGCGAAAGGCTTTGCATGAACCGAAATCGGGCCGGAGCTATTTGATCCTGCGATATGGTAACAATCATTGATCCATCGTTGTTGACGCCAGCGTGAATGATATCTTTGTGCCCTCGCCCGGGACCGAGGAGGCCCAAATGCGGCCGCCATGCGCTTCAACAATTTTGCGGCAGACCGAAAGGCCGAGGCCGGAGCCCTGGATCGCCTCCCAGGTGTGCAAACGCCGGAAAGGCTGGAAAATCTCATCGATGAAAGCCGATTTTATTCCGATACCATTATCCTGCAGATGGAAGATGGACTGGCCGCGCTGATCGGCGACGCCCAGATGCAGGCACGGGGCTTGCCTGGCCGGCTGATATTTGATTGCGTTGATGGTGAGGTTCTGCAGCAGGCGCATGATCTGCACGGCGCTGCCATGGACAAGCGGCAGCTTGTCGCAGGTGATCACGGCGCCGGTCTCGCTGATCAGCTGATGAAGATTTTCTTCGACCGCCGCCAGTTCTTGACAGAGATCGACGGCAGTGAAATTTTGCCGCTCACCATCAAGGCGTGCATAATCCATCAGGTCGCGTATCATGCTGCGCATTCTGAGCGCCGAACTGCCGATGATTTTGAGATATTCCTTACCATCCTGGTCGAGCACGCCGGCATATTCCTGCTCCAGCAACTGGCTGAAACTGACCATCATGCGCACCGGCTCCTGCATGTCATGCGAAGCGACATAGGCAAAGCGCTCCAGCTCGACGTTCGATTGGGTGAGACGGGCCAGGAGTTTCTCGCGCTCGGCGAGGGCGGCTTGCTGTTGCGTGATGTCGCGCATGCAGCCGGTGAAATAGCGGGTGCCGTCCAGCGTGAAACTGGTGATCGAAAGGTCGAGCGGAAAGACCGTGCCGTCCTTGCGTAGCCCCGCAACCTCCCGCCCCGGGGTGCCGATGATTTTGGCCGTTCCGGTATCCAGATAGTTGCGCAAATATCCGTCATGTTCGACCTGATAGGGCGGCGGCATCAGCATTTTCAGCTCCTTGCCGATGACCTCTTCCGGGGCATAGCCGAATAAACGGGTGCAGGCCGCGTTGAAGCTATTGATAAGTCCGTGTTCGCCGATTGTGATGATGCCATCGAACACATTATCGACGACCGCGGTAAGGGCGACCCGGCCACGCTCCTCGGTTTCGACCACCATTTCGGATAGTTGCAGATTTTGCGCCGCAAGCTGCGCCGTGCTGACGCGTTCCAGGCCGCGCGGCAGATAGACGATAAGTGCCGCCAGCGTGGCCAGCGAAACCACCGCCGTAGCCGCTTTGACATAGCCCTCGGCATAATAAACCGGACGCCAGATTACCAGGATGCTCATCAGATGCGAGGTGCCGCAGAGCAGGATAAAGGCGCTGAAAAGCCAGAGGATGCCGGGGAAGGGCAGGTCCTTACGTTTGTGGATAAAGTACACCAGAACCAGTGGAATACAGTAATAGGCAAAGCCGATGCAGGCATCGGAGGTGACGTGCAGAAACAGCACTCCGGGCCGCCACTCGAAGCAGTAACCGTGCGGCATGAAGCCGTCACTGTTCAAGACAATTTTCCTTTCAAGGGCTTAGCCATCGGTGCCTGGTTTATTTCATATACATCTCAACAAAAGGTATGTTTCATGGCGCGATCGAACGTTCTGTAATTGATGCAAAATCAACTAATCCAGCTTACGCTCCAGCTTTTTGCCGGGGCGATTGGCGCGGCAGGCTTGCTCAAGTGAGTAAACCTAAAGCGATCGCGCTCTAGCACATACTGACACCTATCAGGATTGCCGGTGTCCATGGAGCAATGCAGTTGGTGACAATCTATGAACGCGGCGGTCCGGCGGAAATTTTGCTCATCGACGATAATCCCGGCGATCGTAAACTAATAGAAATTGCCTTCAGGAAGGTCGAATGGCCGACTGAGTTCATGGTAGCGGAAACCGCCGAGGCGGGCTTGGCGTGGTTACGGCCGGGTAAGGAAAACCAGCGGCGCCGGCACCCGGACCTTGTCTTTCTGGACCTTAACCTGCCTTGCATGCATGGGCTGACATTTCTGGATCTGGTGAAGTCTGACACGGCATTAAATTCCATCCCCGTGGTGGTGCTTTCCAGCTCAAGCGCACCTAAGGATATCGCGGCCTCCTATAGCCGGCATGCGAATGGCTTCGTTACCAAACCCGGCAGCTTGGAGGGTTACCTCGCCTTTGCCAGGTGCATTAGCGAATATTGGTTTAAGTTGGTGCAGACCCCGCCGGCACCCGATTAAACCGGCGATCTGTTGTTGCTGCATGGTCGTGCTGAAACACGTCAAATTCCGCTGCCGGCAGCGGGCAGCTGAAGTAATAGCCCTGAGCTTCATTGCAGCGATGCGCTTGCAGGAACTCCAATTCGCCACGCGTTTCCACGCCCTCCGCGACGACGCGTAGATTGAGGCTTTGCGCCATGCTGAGGACGGCTTTGACGATGGCGGTTTCCAGGGGCGCTTCGGTGATTTGCCGGATGAAGGATCGGTCGATTTTCAACGTATCCACGGGGAAGCGTGTCAGGTAGCTAAGGCTTGAATAACCGGTGCCAAAATCATCGATGGCGAGGCGGATACCCTCCGCACGCAAAGTTTTTAAAATGGCGGCAGCACTGCCGGAGCGTTTCATGAGGACGCTTTCCGTCAGCTCCAGCTCCAGCCGTTCCGGCGCCAGGCCGGTCGCCTCCAAAATTTGGAAAACGTTACGCATGAACTGCGCATCCTGGAATTCGACCGCAGACACGTTCACCGCAATATTTTGTAGCGGCGCCCCGGCATCGGCCCAGGCTTTGGCTTGCCGGCAGGCTTCGTGCAAAACCCATTTTCCGAGCGGGACGATCAAACCGCATTCCTCGGCCACCGGGATAAACATGGTCGGCGGCAGGTTCCCGCGCACCGGATGCTTCCAGCGGACCAATGCCTCGGCGCCGTGGATTTTGCCGGTCGCAAGATCCAGTTTCGGTTGATAATGCAGCACAAACTCGTTGCGTTCGAGGGCGCGGCGCAGCCCGGCTTCGAGGTCCCGGCGCTCCACCACCCGAAGGTTCATTCCGGGCTCATAGAACCGGTAAGAACTCCGGCCATTGGCTTTTGCCTGGTACATCGCGGTGTCGGCATTCTTGATCAGCGTTTCAGCGTCGGACCCGTCTGAAGGGTAGAGGCTGACGCCGATGCTGGTGCCGACATGCAATTCATGTTGGTCGATCAGGTGCGGCGCGCTCACTGCTTGCAGCATCCGGCCGGCGGCGATGGCGGCATCTTCCGGATGCGCGATCTCGGCCAGTAAAACAACGAATTCATCACCGCCCAGGCGGCTCACGGTATCGGAGGCGCGTACGCAAGCAGACAGCCGTTCGGCGACGGACTGCAGGAGTTTGTCGCCGACGCCATGGCCAAGCGTATCATTGACATGCTTGAAGCCGTCGAGGTCGAGAAACAGCAGGCCGGGATTGCTGTCATGACGCGGTGCAATGGCGATGGCAGTTTTGATGCGGTCAGCCAACAGGAGCCGGTTGGGCAGCCCGGTAAGCGCGTCGTGCTGCGCCATGTGCGCAAGCTTTTCGGCGAGTGCCCGTGTTTCGGTCATGTCGCGCAATACGAATACCGAGCCGACCGCCATGCCGGCGCGGTCGCGCACCGTGGAGACCGTGTACTCGACCGGCAGATTTTTACCGTTCGAACGGCCGATGCAGGCACTGCTGGTGAGTTTCGTGCTGTCATCCGATGTTTTAGAGTCAGCATGCCGTCCCAGATCAACCTGCAAGCCGTCTGTACCGGTAAGGCCCAGCGCCTCGCTCATCAGGCAATGCCCGGGGCTCAATACCAAACCGGTCATGATCTGCGCGGCGCGGTTCAGGAAGCTGATCGCGCCGGTATTATCGATGCAGATTACCGCGTCTCCCATCGCATTCAGCGTGATCTGGGCACGCTCCTGTTCCAGGAAAAGCTGGTCCTCAAGCGCCTTGCGGGCGATGGCGTAGCGCAGTGCACGGATCACGACGGCGGGCTCAAGCTCGCCCTTCACCAGGAAATCCTGCGCGCCTGCCCGCAGCGCCTGGGCCGCGAGTTGCTCATCGTCAAGGCCGGTCATCACCACCACCGGGGTTCGCGGCGCGGCGGCGAGCATTTGGCGAACCGCCGCCAACCCGTTGGCGTCCGGAAGGCCGAGATCGAGCAGCACAATGTCGATAATTTCAGTGGCGGCATGCAGAACCGCGTCTGCCATGCAATTGCGATGCGTCACCTCATACGCATCGGGCGCGATGGTTTTGAACAGGCGGCGCAACAGCAGCGCGTCACAGCCGTTGTCTTCAACCAGCAGGATTTTAACGGCTATGTCAGGGACTGTCGTGTCTACAAGCATTGGTTTGGCAATCCCCTCGCAGCCAGGCGCATATCGGCAATTACAGAGGGACTTGCTTATGGCCAATCGCGTTAAGCAAAGGTGAACACGGCCAATCTGGGAGGTATCGGGAAAACGGCCCCGCGCTTATGCCTGCTTCAGATCGATCAGGCTTTGCCGGATCTTGCGGCTGCGGATTACTTTGTCTTCGATGTAATCGGTGTCGCCCCAACGGATGGCGCGGGCCATGGCCTGGGCGTCCTCAGTGAAGCGGGCCAGCATTTCCAATAGAGCTTCGCGGTTGTTGAGGAAGATATCGCGCCACATTACCGGGTCGGAAGCAGCGATTCGGGTGAAATCGCGAAAGCCGGAGGCAGAAAACTGCATCACTTCCTGGCGGGTTTCGTCGGCAAGGTCGTCGGCGGTGCCGCAGATGGTGAAGGCAATGAGGTGCGGCAGGTGACTGACGATGGCGAGCACGCGGTCGTGATGGGCAGCATCCATGACCGCGGTCTGGGCACCCATCAATTGCCAGAATGCCCGGAGTTTTCCGACCGCCGTTTCGTCGGTGCCCGGCGGCGGGGTAAGCAAGGTCCAGCGGCCTTGGAACAGGGTGGCGAAGCCGGCATCGGGGCCGGAGAATTCGGTGCCGGCGATGGGATGGGCCGGGATAAAATGCACCCCTTCCGGCACCAACGGTCCGACATCGCGCATCACCGATTGTTTGGTGGAACCGACATCGGTGAGAATGGCGCCGGGCATCAGCGACGGAGCGATGCGCTGGGCGAGCTCGGCATAGGTGCCGACCGGCGAGCACAGGATCACGCAATCGGCGCCGATGACGGCTTTCGCCGGATCGATTTCGCAGATATCGGCGAAGCCGAGTTCGGCGACGCGGTCGAGCGATTTCTGGGTGTGCGCATTGGCGACGATGGTGCCGGCGAGGCCGCCAAACTCCTTGGCGGCGCGGGCGATGGAGCTGCCGATCAGGCCGACGCCGATCAGCGTCACGCGTTTGAAGATCGGTTCAGCCACGGGTTAGTGTCGTTTCAGAAGCTTGCTGGAATGCCACCAGGCTTTCAGCGACCAATTCGCATTCTTCGTCGGTGCCGATGGTGATCCGCAGGCAGTTTGGCAGGCCATAGGATTTGACGTTGCGGACGATGATGCCGCGGCTGCGCAGGAACCGGTCGGCTTGGCCGGCGCGTTCCGCGGTTTGAAAATCGACCAGCAAAAAATTGACCGTGCCGGGGTGAACCTGCAAGCCGGCGGCGGCCAGTTGCGCCGCCAGTTTGGCGCGGGCGCGGGTATTATGGGCACGGCCATTGGGCACCCAGTCCGGGTCCGCCAGAGCGGCGATACCGGCGGCCGCCGCGGTGGCGCTGACATTGAAGGGTCCGCGCAGCCGGTTGAGAACATCGACGATGGCAGGCGGCGCGTAGCACCAGCCCAGGCGGGCGCCGCCGAGGCCATAGATTTTCGAAAAAGTGCGGGTCATCACGGTATTATCGCCGGCATCCACCAGGGAAAGGCCGCCGTCGTGTTCAACGGGGTCGACATATTCGATGTAGGCGGCATCGATCACCAGCAACACGTCCGGCGGCGCGCTGTCCCGCAACCGCCAGAGCTCGGCATTGGAGATCATGGTGCCGGTGGGATTGTTGGGATTGGCGATAAAGATCATGCGGGTCGCCGGCGTGATCAGCGCTAAAATCGCGTCGACATCGGTGGTGAGGTTTTTCTCGCGCGCCTTGCGGACCACGCAGCCGGCGAGCTTGCCGGCGATTTCGTAAATCGAGAAGCCATGCGCGCTCATGATCAGCTCGGTGCCCGGGCCGCCATAGGCCTGGATCAACAATTGCAGGATATCATCCGAGCCGTTGCCGCAGACGATTTGTGCCGGGTCGAGGCGATGGCTTTTGCCGATGGCGTTGCGCAATTCCCGCATGCCGCCATCGGGGTAGCGGTGCATTTGTTGCCCCGATGCGGCCAATGCGGCGATCGCGGCCGGCGGCGCGCCGAACGCGCCTTCGTTCGAAGAGAGCTTGATGACGCGGTTGAGCCCGGGCAGCTGCGACTCGCCGCCGACATATGAATGCACGGCGAAAATTTCCGGGCGTGGTTTAGGGCCTGCCATGACCCGTTAGCCCGCCGGGTCTAACGGGATTGCAAAGCCGCCGATGACCGATGCCGGCGCCTGCAGGCCGGCGATTGCCGGCAGCCGTTTGTCGTTATTATCCACCAGCCCTGCAACTTCAACCAGGGCCACCACATCGGTATCGCTGACCCGGTGCAGCCAGATCGATCCAGGCTTGAAGCCGGCAGCGGTGAGGTTGGCGGTGATGCGGGTACGGGAGATATCGGCGCTGAGCTCAAGGGCGATCAAGCCGCGGTCGGCGCCGCTTGGGTCGGGCCGCATGGCGGCGACCAGATAGGCCTCGCCGCTTGGGGTGCCCTCGGCGCGCCTGGTCCAGAACGGCAGTTTGCCGATCACCGATAGCTTGGTGCCGGATCCGGTAAGGGCGGTCCACCAGCTGCCATCCGGCGCATCGCCCGGCGGCGGCAGCACGGCCACCTGGGCGGCGCCGCGCTCAACATCGGCCAAGGCCTGGGTTGGATTCTGGTGCCGGCGCAACGGCGTCAAGGGGCCGAAATGTTCGCGCGCCAGTGCCGGCAGCTCGGCAGCTTCGTCGCCGTTGGCGACCGCGATGGTCTGGCCGCCTTCGATGATCAGCGCGCCGGCAAAAATTTCGCGCCAAATCCGAAGTATGGTTTGCGGCGGCATCGAACCGTAGTGGCGCGCCAGCAGGCGGCGCAGCATGCTGGCTTCACGGCCGGGACGAATTTTGGTGCCGGTCTTGCCGGCGTCGCGGGCGACACGCTCGATGATTGCTGCGCGCTCCATCAACAGGTCGTGCAGGCGGTTATCAAGCGCGTCCAGCTCAGCGCGCAATTGCGCCAGCGTGTCCGGCGCAGCCAGCGCGGCCTCAGCAGTTTCAGACGGGGACAGGTTCGTAATCATCGCTCTTCGAGTGATACAGCTTCGTGCGGAGCCTGCAAAGGCGCTGCAAGGCTGGCGGGGATTGCGTGGGGCTTGGCGCGAGCGCATATCGGCTCGGTCATGGATCAGAGCCAGATTTTGCCGGAGTCGAAGCACCAGTCTGTCCGTTTCGAGAACGGCCTGACCCTGGATTGCGGCCGGCACTTGCAACAAGTGACTGTTGCCTACCGCACTTATGGCACGCTTAACGCGGCGGCCAGCAATGCCATTCTGGTGTGCCATGCCTTGACCGGGGACCAATACGTTGCCGAAACCCATCCGCTGACCGGCAAGCCGGGCTGGTGGAATGTGGTGGTGGGACCCGGCAAAGCGGTCGATACCGATAAGTATTTCGTCATCTGCGCCAATGTGCTGGGCGGCTGCATGGGGTCGACCGGTCCGCGCAGCCCGCATGATGAGCGTCCGTTCGAGCCCTGGGGGACCGAATTCCCGGCTGTCACCATCCAGGACATGGTGCGGGCGCAAAAGCTGCTGGTTGATCATCTGGGCATCAGCCGGCTGTTCGCGGTGATCGGCGGCTCGATGGGCGGCATGCAGGCGCTGGCCTGGGCAGCACTTTATCCGCAGGCGGTATTCGCCGCGGTGCCGGTCGCGGCGGCCGCCTACCATTCGGCGCAGAACATCGCCTTTCATGAAATCGGCCGGCAGGCGATTGCGGCTGACCCGTTTTTCTATGCCGGAAGGTATTGGGCCGAAGGGGTGACGCCTGAGCGCGGGCTCGCGGTGGCGCGCATGACCGCGCATATCACCTACGTCTCCGAAGCTGCGCTTACCCGTAAATTTGGGCGCCGGCTGCAAACCGCGACGGACCTGACGCTGCTTGGCGACCGCTTCGAAGTGGAAAGCTATCTTGAATATCAGGGCTCGAGTTTTGTGCGCCGGTTCGACGCCAATTCGTATTTGACCATTACCCGCGCCATGGATTTGTTCGACCTGGCGGCGGATCACGGCGGCGCGCTGCCTGGCGCATTTGCCGGCACCAGGACCCGTTTTTTGCTGGTCTCATTTTCCTCCGACTGGCTGTTCCCGACCGCGCAGTCGCGGGCGATCGCGCGCGCGCTCAACCATGTTGCCGCCAATGCCAGCTTCGTCGAGATCATGTCCGATAAGGGCCATGATGCATTTTTGCTCGACGAACCGGATTTTCATCGCACCTTGCGCGGCTTCCTTGCGGGCTGCGCCGAGCACGCGCGGCTGCACTGAGGGACGCGGCGTGAACCATTCGCCGCCGTCCGGCGGCCCCGTGCAGTTCGTTGCAAAAAATATGCGGGTTGATCTGCGGTTGATCGCCGGGATGGTGGCGGAGAAAAGCCGGGTTCTGGATATCGGCTGCGGCGACGGCACGTTGATCGATTATTTATATCGCACCAAGCATTGCGACGCGCGGGGCTTGGAGATTGACATGGCCGAGGTGACGCGCGCGGTAACGCACGGCCTGCCGGTGATGCAGGGCGACGCCGATAGCGACCTTGCCAACTATCCAAATGCGGCCTTCGATTATGTGATTTTGTCGCGCACGCTGCAGGCGGTGGAGCAGCCGCGCGAAGTGCTGCGCCAGATGCTGCGCATCAGCACCTATGCGATCGTCAGCTTTCCCAATTTTGGCCATTGGACCCTGCGGCTGCAGTTGCTGCTGCGCGGGAAAATGCCGATGACAAAAGCCTGGCATCGGATGTGGTTCGAAACGCCGAACATTCACCCGTGCACAATTCAGGATTTCTTCGATTTGTGCACCAAGGACGGCTACCACGTGGAGCAGTGGCTGGCCGCTGATGAAGCCGGCGCCCGCGCGCCCTGGCGCCGTTTCCCGGGCCTGGCAAATCTGTTCGGCGAGCAGGGTTTGTTTCTGTTGCGCAAGGCGTAACTCAGCCGGCCACCGGGCATTAGTTTCAGGCGGGCTTTAAGCGGGCATTAAGCTTTAAGACGGTAATATCGCGGTTGGTTCTGCAAAGGGTGCCGGTGATGCTAGAGTTTGGCCGTACCGCCGGGCCCGCAAGCGCGACGCCCGAGAACGCTGCACTCACGCTCGCGCCGGGCGCGGTGAACGCGGCTGGTTCGAAGCCGTCCCCCGCCATCGCTGCGACGCCGCCCAAGCATCATTTCAGTTTTCATGAGCTGCTCGCGGATTTGAATCCGCTGCAATATATTCCGGTGATCGGGACCTTGTTTCGCGCAATCACGGGGGAGGTGATACCCGAACCGGTGCGCGATGCGGGCTCGCTGGTGTTCAGCACTTTGATCGGCGGACCGGTCGGCGCCGCGATCGACCTTGGCGAAATGGCGGCGGAAAAACTGACCGGGATAGACCCGGAAAAAATCGGCGATAAGTTGCTCGCCGATATCGGCATTCACGGCCAAACCCCGTTGGCCGCACCTGCCGAAAAGGCGGCAAAAGCCGCAGCGCCAGTGCTCGCCGCTGCAGCCGGTTGGTCGCCGGCGCAACTGGCGGCTTATGGGGTGACGACAAATGCGAGCGGCAGCCTCGAGCAAGGCGGTCTCAGCGGCAGCGACGTGCTAAATAATCTCGAACTTAACCAGATCAGCACGCGCCAGGCGCTCGCTCAATACAATGCGGCAAAGTCCGCTTAAGAACAATGCGGCAAAGCCCGCTTAAGACGCCGATGGCGCCGACGCCTAATGTTGCGGATAAAAAGTCCTCTGTTGCTTTTTTTCCAGAAAAGAACCGCCTGCCTTAACACCCACTCAGTACATAGAGGACAGCACGGTTCGCAGGCGCTTGATCTCTTCCAACGCGCGGCCGGTGCCCAGGGCAACGCATTGCAGCGGATTTTCCGCGACCATCACCGGCAGTCCGGTCGAGACCCGCAGCACTTCGTCCAGCCGGTGCAGCATGGCGCCGCCGCCGGTCAGCATGATGCCTTTATCCACAATGTCGGCGGCCAGCTCCGGCGGGGTGTTTTCCAGCGCCACCTTTACCGCCTCGACAATCGCACCTACCGGCTCAGCCAGGCTCTCGGCGATCTGGCGCTGCGTTACCGTGACTTCGCGGGGCACGCCGTTGATCAGGTCGCGGCCCTTGACGGTACGGGTCGGCCCGTCGCCCGGGCCGTCCATCCAGGCGGCGCCGATATCCATTTTTATGCGCTCGGCCGAGCTTTCGCCGATGAGGAGGTTAAAGGCGCGGCGGATATAGGAAATAATGGCCTCGTCCATTTTGTCGCCGCCGACCCGCACCGAGCGCGCATAGACAATGCCGCCGAGCGAGATCACCGCCACCTCGGTGGTGCCGCCGCCGATATCCACAACCATCGAGCCCGAGGGTTCGGTTACCGGCAGCCCAGCGCCGATCGCGGCGGCCATGGGTTCCTCAATCAGCAAAACCTTGCGGGCGCCGGCGCTTTCCGCGGATTCCTGGATCGCGCGGCGTTCCACCGCGGTCGAGCCGGAGGGCACGCAAATAATAATCAAAGGCGAAGCGAAGCCGCGGCGGTTATGCACCTTGCGGATGAAATGCTTGATCATCTCCTCAGCAACTTCGAAATCGGCGATCACGCCGTCCCGGAGCGGCCGGATGGCCTGAATATTGCCAGGTGTGCGGCCCAGCATCTGCTTGGCCTCTTCGCCAACGGCCAGCACATGCTTGCGGCCCTTTACATCGGCAATGGCGACAACAGACGGCTCCGCCAGCACAATGCCGCGGCCCTTGACGTAAACCAGCGTGTTCGCCGTACCGAGGTCAATCGCCATGTCGGCGGACATGACGCCGAGAATTCTACCAAACATTCAAACCCTTCCCGCGAAATCTAGGCGTTTCCGGTCGATTGGAAACGAAAGCCGGGATGATCAACGCCATCATCCGGGCGCAGCAGGGCTTACAGCCGCCGATGGGCTCCGGCAAGTGCATGGACCGCATGACGGTTCAGGATGCGGCCAGGCTGCCATGCCGGGACCCTTTGCCTTGGCGGCACCACATTCCGGCCATACGGACGCTCCGATTACCGCGCTACGGTACCAAGCTACCAGGAGATACCGGCGGCCTGATCGGTTTCGTAATGGTTAGAAAACGACGTCAACACCAGCAAATTCAGTTCCGAATTTGGATTGAAAATTCAGTCGCGAAGAAAAATATCAGAGCGGCTAAAAAAGGAGTGTATTGGATTATGTTTCGTAAACTTATCGTACCTGCAATGTTATCAGCCTCCCTGTTAGGTCTCGCCGGCTGCGGCTATTCGCCCGGCCAGCGGGCGCTCAGCGGTGGTGCGATCGGGGCCGGCGGTGGCGCCATTGTCGGCGCCGCAACGGGGATGGGCGCTGGTACAGGCGCACTTATCGGCGCCGGCGCCGGCGCATTAACGGGTGCTGCTACAACGCATAATCAGTTGAATTTGGGGAACTAGAATTAGGTGAATAAGAACTTCTTTTTCTGAAGAAAAAGAAGCAAAAAGACTTTTTTTCATCTGGGTCATGGGTGGTGTTGTGGACACCGCCCATGAACCGGATTCAAAGTAGGTTGGGTCTTGCGTCGCGATCATCGCGTACCGATGATGGGCGGCGTAGCCGGCCATCTGAATCGGGCCGCTCAGAATGTCCCGATGATGGGCTGCGTAGCCGACCATCTGAATCGGGCCGTCAGAATAACTTCAAACAAGGAGTGCTTGCTTAAGCTGAAAGTGCCACTGGTTCCGTTCTTGCGCGTTTTACCATCAGTTTATTTAATGCGTGCAAATAGGCGCGGGCGGCGGCGACGATGGTGTCGGTGTCGGCGCCTTGGCCGTCTACCAGTTTACCTGCTTCTTCCAGGCGAACGGTGCAGCGGGCTTGGGCGTCGGTGCCTTCGGTTACGGCTCCGATCGAGAACAGGCGCAGTTCGGCCTGGTGCGGGAAGATTGTGTGAATGGCGTTGAACGTAGCATCCACCGGGCCGTCGCCGAAGGCTTCGGCGGTTTGAACCACGCCGTCTACGTCCAGTTCCAGCAATGCGCGCGGTTTGGCTTTTGAGCCGGCCCATAGCTCAAGCGAAACGAATTTGATGCGTTGATGATCGCGCATTACTTCATCGTCGACCAAGGCGACGATGTCATCGTCGTAAACGATTTTTTTACGGTCGGCCAAATCCTTGAAGCGGCGGAAAGCGTCGTTCAGGGAATTATCGCCGAGGTCGCCATAGCCCAGGGCGGCGAGTTTATCGCGGAACGCGGCGCGGCCGGAATGCTTGCCCATGACCAGGGAATTCTTTTGCAGCCCGACGCTTTCCGGGGTCATGATTTCATAGGTGGCGGCATTTTTTAAAACGCCGTCCTGGTGAATTCCAGATTCGTGCGCGAATGCATTGCGCCCGACGATAGCCTTGTTCGGTTGCACGTCGAAACCAGTAATCGTCGCCAATAGTTTCGAAGTCCGCATGATATTCTGCGTAACGATGTTGTTGGTGTAGGGGTTCTGGTCCGGGCGCGTGCGGATCGCCATTACAACTTCCTCCAGCGAGGCGTTGCCGGCGCGCTCGCCGATGCCGTTGATGGTGCATTCGATCTGGCGGGCGCCGCCGCGCACCGCGGCCAGCGTGTTGGCGACGGCAAGGCCGAGGTCGTTATGGCAATGGGTGGAGAAGATAACTTTTTCGGCGCCAGGCACCCGTTCGCGCAGCATCCGGAAGATTTTTTCCATATCCTCCGGGACTGCGTAGCCGACGGTATCCGGGATATTGATGGTGGTGGCGCCGGCAGCGATCGCGGCTTCGACGCAGCGGCACAGGAAGTCAGGTTCGGTGCGGCTGCCGTCCTCGGCGGACCATTCGACGTCGTCCACGAAGCTGCGAGCATAGGTGACCGCGCTTGAAGCCAGTTCCAGCACGGCATCGGGTTCCATCCGCAGTTTGTACTTCATGTGCAGCGGGCTGGTGGATAGAAATACGTGGATCCGTTTGCGTTCTGCGGCGCGGATAGCTTCCGCGGCACGCGAAATATCCTCGCGCGAGGTGCGTGCCAGGCCGGCGATGACCGGGCCCTTCACGGTTTCAGCGATGCGCTGGACGCTTTCGAAATCGCCGATGCTGGCAAACGGGAAGCCTGCTTCCAGCACGTCGACGCCGAGCTCGGCCAGGGTTTCCGCCATCCGGACTTTTTCGTCCAGGTTCATGGAGAAGCCGGGCGATTGTTCGCCATCGCGCAAGGTGGTGTCGAAAATAATGACGCGGTTAGCCTCGATCGCGCCGAAATTAGGATGATTGATGCTCATTTGACTGGTCTCGCTTAAATGCCGGTTTTTTTAAGATAGTTTAGGGGCATTCCCCTGAACGTGCCGGCAATTGAACGCGCGGCGTCTACGCCCAGGGGCGGATAAGTCGAAGGAGTCCGGTGATGCGCGCGTTGCAGACCATGAGGCTGAGATAGGCTAGTTGATGCGAATGCGCAAGATTGGACGCAAGATTGGGGCCGTTCGGCTAGAGTTCGGTGGATATTTTATTGAAAATAATCGGCAATTTCGAACCCATACTCGTCACTGCCGCAATAATGACGATCGCTATCAGCGCGGCGATCAGCCCGTATTCGATGGCCGTAACCGCCCGCCTGTCGGTTTTAAGGGCCAGTGCCGAGAATAGATAAGCGATACGCATGAGGGCACTTTCAAAAGCCGTCTCATTGCATAGGCAAACACAGCCTAAAACATCCTTAAGAAATTTCGAGGCGGTTCATGCCTGGTTGCAGCGCGAGACGCCGCAACCGCGCTCCATCAAGCTTAACTTCATCAAGCTTAACTTCATCAAGCACAACGCCATCAAGCGGAGGCGGGCAGGCGCAGGTGGAAAACCTGCGGGCGGGTCAGATGCTCGTAGCCCCAGATTGAGAGCGTGTGGCCGCGGCCGCTATCCTTGACGCCGACCCAGGGGAGTGCCGGGTCCAGCGCATCGCAGCGATTGAGGAAGACCGTGCCGGTTTCAAGCTGCGCGCCGATCGCCTCGGCCGCTTCCAGGTCGCGGGTGAAGACAGCCGCGGTCAGACCGTAGCTGCTGTCATTCATCAGCTTTATGGCTTCGGCATCCGAGCCGACCTTCATGACCCCGACAACCGGTCCGAAAGTCTCCTCGGTCATCAGCCGCATCCGGTGCGTGACGTTTACCAGGATTTGCGGCGCTATGTAGGGCGAGCCGACGGCGTCCGCCGGAAAGCGCGTGGTGTCGATCAAGGGTTCGGCACCTTGCGCGATGGCTTCGGCAATTTGCGCCCGGATCGCCGCGGCGGCTTTGGTGGAGACCACGGGGCCCAGATTGGTTGTGGGATCGGTCGGGTTGCCCAGCCGGTACTGATTGGTCAACTCGACGGCACGGGCCAGGAAATCGTCGTAAACGGCTTCGTGCACGTAAATGCGCTCGATCCCGCAGCAGGACTGGCCGGAGTTGAAAAACGCGCCGTCGACCAGGTTTTCCGCGGCATATGCAACATCCGCGTCGGCCCGCACGTAAGCCGGGTCCTTGCCGCCGAGCTCGAGGCCGACGGAAATGAAACGATCGGCGGCGGCGCGGCTGACCGCGTGGCCGACGGCAACGGAGCCGGTAAAGGCGACATGCGCGATCCGCGTATCGTGCACCAGGGCCTCGGCGGTGGTGACGTCGAGATGCAGCACTTGAAACACGCCTGCCGGCAAACCGGCCGCGGCGAAAGCCTGGGCAAAGCGCTCGGCCACCAGCGGGGTTTGCGGCGCGTGTTTCAAGACAACCGCGTTGCCGGCCATGATCGCCGGGATCACGGTATTGACAGCCGTAAGAAGCGGATAATTCCAGGGCGCGATAACAAAGACCACGCCCAGGGGGACGCGTTTTACATAGCGTTTGAACCCGGCTTTCGGCCCCGGATCCAAATCCGCGAGACCCTCGGGCGCATGCTCGATCATGAAGCGCGCCCGCTCGACGCAGCTGCGCACCTCGCTGGGCGCTTGCGCCACCGGCCGGCCCATCTGCCAGGCGAGTTCCAGCGCGATTTCATCGGTGTGGGAAAGCAATGCATCGCAGAATTTGGTGCAGAACTCGGCACGCTCGGCGATACTGCGCTGCGCCCAGCCGCGTTGCGCCAGCACGGCCTGGTTCAGCGCCGCATCGATCTGTGCCGGTGCTGCGTAAGGCCGCTCGACATAGACGCTGCCATCCACTGGAGAAATCGTTGATTGCGTCGAACTCATGATGTGGTCCCCTTCGTGGTCGCCCAAATCTCGTGCGCGGCGAATAAGATCGCGCCCAGTGCGGCAGGTATTAAATAATACAGCACGCGATACAATAAAATCGCGCCAATGGCGCTGGCCGGCGGCATGTACGCCGAAAGCCCAAGCAGTAAAACGGTATCCAGTACGCCGATACCACCCGGCAGGCCACTGAACATGCCGCCGGCAAAACCCGCCAGATAAATTGCCAGTAAATGTGAGAAGCTTAAACCAGGTACCGCCGGCAGGATGACATATAAAATTGCACACGCCGTGGACGTGTCAGCACAGGACAGCACCACCTGCCCGACCGCCAGCGCCAGTCCGGGCCGGTGAATTTCGCGGCGGGCAATGACCAGCGGCTTTTTGCCATTTGCCAGCACGAAGTAAATGGCAATCACGGCCCACAGAAAAACCCCGGCGCCGCGCAATGCCAGCAACGAAAAACCATGCCCGAATAACGGCATGTCCAATGGGTTGAAAAGTAGAATGCCGCCAATTAACGCTGCCGTGCCCAACGGAAACGTCGCCCCCGTCAGCGCCACGACGCGCGCGATGCCGGCCGCCGGCACTCCCCATTGCGCATAAAGGCGAACCCGTATCGCGGTGCCTGATATCGTCGGCGCCCCCAGGACGTGACTGAGGGAATAAGCGCAGAACGATGCAAACCAGACATGGCGGAAACCGATCCAGGGAAATTCGATCGACCGTTTTGCAAATAAAATTCCCGGCAAATCGTAGAAAGCCATGAAACTGCAGCCGAGCACCAGCAGCCCGAGCGCGCGATAAATTTCGTATCGCGGCGTCGCTGACAAGGCGGCCATCACTGAGGCCATGCTGACCCGATGCAGCTCATGGTGCAGGCCGAAAATAATGGCGGTAAGTAATATCAGGCCAAGAACGGGCGGCAGATATCTGAGGACGCGCTTAGGCAGGCGCAAGCGAAAACCTATAGCAAAACACCGCTTTTTTTGCGAAAAAAGCAGCAAAAAGTTTTATTAAAACTAAGTCTGAGGCGGTGATCTCGCCGACGCCCATGACCCAGCATAAACGGAGTTTTTGACTGCTTTTTTTCAAAAAAGAAAGGCTTCCTTCCCTCAAGCGGCCGCGTCTTCCCGGGCCAGGGCGCCCTCGATTAGTTTTACGGTGCGTTCGACGCCGTAGAGGGCAATGAAGCCGCCGAAGCGGGGGCCTTCCACCTGGCCCAGAAGCACTTGGTAGAGGCAGTCGAACCAGGATTTGAGAGGCGTGAAGGGGTGGCGTTTGCCGACCGCATAAACCAGATTCTGGATCGTTTCGGCGCTGTCTTCCTCGGATAGGTGACGTAGCGAGCCGGCGAGGTCGAACAGGCCGCCGCGTTCGATGTCCGTGGGTTGCCGGAACTGCTTTTTGGGCGCCACGAAGTCCTGGTAATAGATGATGGCGTAATCTACCAGTTTCGCGAGGAAGGGGTAGGTTTCGGGGCTGGCGCCGGGCAGGTAGCTGTGGATGAAACCCCAGAGCATTTCCGGGCTGTCGGCATTGATGACGGATGCGAGGTTGAGCAGCATGGTGAAGCCGATCGGGCTGCCGGCGTTATCCGGATTTTTGCCGCCCAGGATGTGCCAGGCCGGGTTGGCATGCGGGTCATCCGTTCCGCGCAAGGCGGCGACGCTGTTGATGTAGTCGTCGGCGGCGCGGGGGATGACGTCGAAGAACAGGCGCTTGGCGCGCTGCGGGGCGTGATACATGAACTGCGCCAGGGATTCCGGCGGGGCGTATTTCAGCCACTGCTCGACCGAGAGGCCGTTGCCTTTGCTCTTGGAGATTTTCTGGCCGTTTTCATCCAGAAACAATTCGTAGGTGAGGCAGACCGGCGGTTCCTTGCCGAGTGCGCGGACGATGCTCGAGGATAGTTTGACGGAGTCGATCAAATCCTTGCCGGACATTTCGTAATCAACGTCAAGCGCCCACCAGCGCATCGCCCAGTCGGCTTTCCATTGCAGCTTGGCGGAGCCGCCGGTGACTTCGGTCTCAAAACGCGTTTTGGTTTCGGGGTCGGTCCATGTCACCGTGCCGGATCCGACATCCACCTGTTCGATCGGCACCTGCATGACGATGCCGGTGCGCGGATGGATAGGTAGAATGGGTGAGTAGGTGGCGCGGCGCTCGGGTCCGAGGGTCGGGCGGATGATGTCGATGATTTTATCGTGGTTGGCGAGCACGTGGAGGAGCGCGTCGTCGAAGCGGCCGGAGAAATAATACTCGCTGGAGGAGGCAAATTCGTAGTCAAAGCCAAACGAATCCAGAAAGCTGCGCAGCCGGGCATTGTTGTGCGCGCCGAAGCTGGAATGGGTGCCGAACGGGTCCGGCACCTGGGTTAGCGGCTTGCCGATGAATTCCTTCAGCATCTCCTTGTTCGGCACATTGTCCGGGACTTTGCGCAGGCCATCCATATCGTCGGAGAATGCCAGCAGGCGGGACGGCAATCCGGTCAGCTCGGTGAAGGCGCGGCGCACCCAGGTGGTGCGTGCAACCTCGCCGAAGGTGCCGATATGCGGCAGGCCGGAGGGGCCGTAGCCGGTTTCGAATAAAGCGTGGGTTTTGCCTTTTTCCTGCAGTCTTGCGGCGACGCGTTCGGCTTCGCGGAACGGCCAGCTGATTTGCGCGCTGGCAGCCGCGTTCGCAGCGGCGTTGGCAGCGGCGGTTGCGGCGGCGCTTGTACCTGGGGGTGTTTGTTCGGTCATAACGCGCTTCGTCTATGGCGAAACACCTGGGACGTCTATAGTTTAAGATATGCCGTTTTTGCCGGATTTAGCCGCTCTCATCGCCGGACATGGCAAAGCGACCCTGCTCACCACCGATGGCGACTTCGTCTCCGTGAAGCCCGGCGGGGTTGCAAAAGCATTGGCGGATGTAGCGCCGCTGGTAGTGCATGGGCCGGCGACTTTGCGGCGTCTTGGCAATCCTTCGGTGGCGGTGCTGGATATATTAGAACTGTTCGGTTTTGTTTGCCCGGCGCAATCGGCTGCCCCGACCGCTGCCGGGCTGGCGCGGTTTTTGGACATGGAAATCCCTGTTGGCCTGGAGCAATCGGCGGTTGCGCTGGCGCCGATGGCGGAGGCTTTGCTGGCGCGGCTGTCGCTCGGCAAATCGCTGCCGATGAACCGGGATGCGCCGGGCCTGGCCGCCCGCATGGGGCAGGCGGGGTGGGGATGGGCGCGGTATGTGCTGGCGGCGCTAGGGGCGCCGGCGGCACCGCCGGATGGCATGGCGCTGCGGCTTTGGAAGCGGCTGCCGGAATGGGAAGATGAGGCGCCGCGGCCGCCGCCCTCGGCTTTTCCGGTGGCCCAGGTTGAAGCCCGGGCCAGGTTGGCGACGTTGCTGGGTCCTGGGGCTGAGCAGCGGCCGGCACAGGCGGATTATGCGTCCGCCGCCGCCGCCGCGTTCGCGCCGCGTTCGGTTGAGGGGGCACCGCATATGGTGCTGGCTGAGGCCGGCACCGGCACCGGCAAAACCCTTGGCTATCTGGCGCCGGCCAGTGTCTGGGCGGAAAAGAACCAAGGCGCGGTGTGGGTTTCCACCTTCACCCGGCATTTGCAGCGGCAGATCGAAACCGAGGCTTCGCGGCTGGCCCCGGATACCGGCCGGCTTTCGCCGGATACCAGCCGGCTCTCGCCAGATACCGGCCGGCTCTCGCCGGGTGAAAAATCGCGGCGGCGGGTGGTGCTGCGCAAGGGCCGGGAGAACTATTTGTGCCTGCTCAACTATGAGGACCTGGTCAATGCCGAGCGGTTCGCAATCCCGCTTGGCCTGATCTCGCGCTGGGCGATGGCAAGCGCCGATGGCGATTTGATGGGCGGCGATCTGCCTGGCTGGTTCGCCGAATTATTCGGCCACACGCTGCTGGCCAATATCGCCGATCGCCGTGGCGAGTGCATTCATGCCGCCTGCCCGCATTACAAGCGCTGCACCATCGAGCATGTGATCAGGCGCGCCCGGATGGCGGATCTGGTTATCGCCAATCACGCGCTGGTGATGGCGCAGGCGGTCTGGGGCGGGCTGGATGATGCCTACGTGCCGACGCGTTATGTGTTCGACGAGGGCCATCATATTTTCGATGCCGCCGACAGCGCATTTTCAGTCGAGCTTTCAGGCGCGGCAATGGCGGAGCTGCGGCGTTGGCTGCTGGGGGCGGAGGGAACGCGGTCGCGGGCTCGCGGCATTGCCCGGCGGCTGGAGGATGTTCTGGCGGCCGATGAGTCGCTGAAACCAAAGCTGGACGCGGCGTTGACCGCGGCGCGGGCGCTGCCGGCGCCGATGTTCGCGGCGCGGTTTGCCCAGGACGATATCGCCGAGCCCGGCGCCCAGAAGAATGCCGCCGAGGCGTTCCTCAAGACGTTGCGGGCCCAGGCGCGGGCCCGTGCGCCGGAACCGGCTTTGTCCGGCCACATGCCGTTCGAGGTCGATCTGTACCCGGTCGAGGATAACGTTCTGGAGACCGGCGAGGCGCTGTCGCGGGCGCTGGAGCGGTTGCGAATTCCGCTGGCGGCATTGCGGGAGCGCTTTCTCGATCGGCTGGAGACGGCAGCCGAGACCTTGGATGAGCCGACCCGGCAGCGGCTGGAAGGCGCGGCGCGCTCACTGAAACGCCGCGCCATCGACCCGCTGGCGGCGTGGCGGCGGATGCTGGATGCGATGCCGTCGGGCGCGCCCAGGCCGGGCATGCGGCCCGGGCATGTGCATTTCCTGCGGCTGGACCGCAATGCCGATGGCGACCGGGACGTGGCTTTTCTCTCGCATATGCTAGACCCGACCGAGGCGTTCATCGAGACCATTGCCAGCCCCGCACACGGCATGCTGGTCACTTCGGCCACCTTGCGCGACGGCACCGATAACGATGCGGCGTGGTCCGGCGCTGAAGCCCGCACCGGTGCCACGCATCTGGCGATGCCGGCGATCCGTGCTGCTTTTGCCTCGCCGTTCGATTATGCCAGTCAGACGCGGATTTTTATCGTCAACGACGTCAACCTTACCGATATCGGGGCGCTTTCCGGCGCATTCAGGGCGTTGTTCGAAGCATCAGACGGCGGCGCCCTGGGGCTGTTTACCGCCATCTCCCGGCTGCGGGCGGTGCATGCGCGGATTGCAGCGCCGTTGGAAGAAGCCGGGATCCCGCTTTACGCGCAGCATGTCGATGCCATGGATAATGCGACGCTGGTGGATATTTTCCGGGCCGAGGAACATTCCTGCCTGCTGGGCACCGATGCGATGCGGGACGGCGTGGATATTCCGGGCAATGCGTTGCGGCTGGTGGTGTTTGAGCGAACGCCCTGGCCGCGGCCGGATATTTTGCATCGCGCCAGGCGCACGCATCTCTCGGACGGCAGGCCGAAGGATTATGACGATGCGATCGTGAGGCTGCGGTTGCGGCAGGCTTTTGGCCGGCTGATCCGGCGCGCCGATGACCGCGGCGTGTTCGTGTTGCTGGACCGGCAGGCGCCCGGGCGGGTATTTTCGGCCTTTCCCCCGGAGGCGCCCATCATCCGCTGTGGCCTGGCGGCAACGGCCGCCGGCATTCGGGAATTTTTAGGTAATTCACGCGTGCTTCCGGATTAAAAAGCCGCGGCGCGCAAGCTACTGCGCTATCTGACGCGAGGCGGCTTCGATAGAATAGCCGCGGCATTTGGGTGGGGGTGTTGCTTTGAAGAGGCTCGGCCTGGCGATTGCATTGCTGTTGTTCAGTTTGGTTCCGTTGTTCAGTTTGTTTCCGACGGCCGCATTTGGCGCCGCGGCAACGCCGGTTGGCGACTGGCTGACGGCAGGCGGTGGCGCTGTCATTCACATAGCACCCTGCGGGGATGGCTATTGCGGGGCCATCAGCGGCATGCGTTTCGACCATCCCGGCGACCCGATGCCGCTGGATTGGCAGGGCAATCCGCAATGCGGGTTGACCATCGTGCAGACCACCTCCGAAACCACCGGGTCCAACGGCATCGTATGGCAGGGCGTGGTGCTGGACCCGCGCAATGGCGTGTCGCATCCGGCGTTGTTGTCGTTTGATACGTCGGGAAATCTGGTCTTGCGCGGCTATTTGCTGATCCCGCTGCTCGGAGAATCGACGACTTGGACCGCCTATAAGGGCGAAAAGATCTTACCGAAATGCCATTTACCCAGTTAACCAGCGGCTGATCCACCACCCGTCAACCAGAATAAAGAAACTCTTTTTGGTGATTTTTCTGCAGAAAAAGCACTGCTTATCCGCGCGGGTTATCCGCGCTGCTTATCCGCGCTGAAAAATCGCCTTTCCGGCGGCGCCGTTTTGGGCCAGGTACCATAGGCTCCAGATCATCAGCACGCCGAAGATGCCATAGCCGATGACCGGGCTGAAGAGGATGTAACGGCCGATCGGCCAGATATAGGCCAGCCAGCACATGGTGGCGGTTTGACCGACCAGGCCGAGGCCCCAGACCGCGGTCAGCAACCGCAGTATTTTTGGAACGCCGGGTTTGCACCAGACCGTCTCGAACGTCTCCGCCCCCTCCACGGTGTTGCGGGCCATGGTGGCGCGGGCCAGGTAGAAGATGATCGGGCGCTGCAGGAACAGGGAAAACAAGAAAATAATGCCGACGACGCCGGTGACCAGGGCTTCGCGGATCTGGATCAGGCGAGCGGAACCGCCCATGGCGGTAGCGCCGACGGTAAACAGAATGCTGGCGACCACGATGACGCTGATGGCGTCCAAACGGCGGGTTTTGGCCAGCTCATAGCCGCTCCACAGCAAAGGCGGCATGGCCGAGGCGATCAGCGCGACGACGTCGCCGTAATGCGGGTCCAGCAGTTCGTATACCGCCCAGGGGGCGACGAAGTTGGCGACCAGTTCGGGGATTAACCGAGCGAATTTGTTCAGCGGATCAGCCCTGTGAGTGGGCTGGAAGGGTTGGCCGCGTTAATCCGGGGGATGCGGCCGGCGCGGAAGGCGAGACGGCCGGCCTCGACGCCGGCTTTCATGGCGCCGGCCATCAAAACAGGGTCGCCCGCCAAGGCGATGGCGGAGTTGACGAGCACGGCGGCGCAGCCGAGCTCCATGGCGAAGGTTGCGTCATAGGCGGTGCCGACGCCGGCATCGACCAGGACCGGAACTTTGGCATTGGCGATGATCATCTGGATCATCAGCGGATTCTGGACACCAAGCCCGGAGCCGATTGGCGCGCCGAGCGGCATGATGGCGACACAGCCCATTTCCTCCAGCCGTTTGGCGGCGATCGGGTCGTCCGAACAATACACCATCACCTCAAAGCCGTCGGCGATGAGGGCGGCGGCGGCTTCCATGGTTGCCGGCATATCCGGGTATAATGTCGGGGGCGGCCCCAGCACTTCGAGTTTGACCAGGTTCCAGCCGCCGGCTTCGCGCGCCAGTCGCAGGGTGCGGACAGCGTCGTCGGCGGTGAAGCAGCCGGCGGTGTTCGGCAAATAGGTGTAGCGCGTCGGACTGACATAGTCCTGCAGCATGGGGGCCTTGGGATCCGACAGATTAACCCGGCGAACCGCGACCGTGACCATTTCCGCGCCCGAGGCCTCGATTGCCGCGGCGGTGGTGGGCAGGTCCTTGTACTTGCCGGTGCCGACGATGAGGCGTGACGCGAAATGGCGCCCGGCGACGGTCCAGTCATCATTAGTTATAACCTGAGCATCCATCTAGCCGCCTCCGATAAAATGAACGATTTCAAGGATATCACCGGAGCTGAGCGTGACATCGGCATAGGTGGAGCGTGGCACGATTTCGCGGTTCAGCTCAACGGCGACTTTACGGATGTCCAATTCCAGCGCGGTAACGAGGGTCGCGACCGTCATCCGCGTCTGGAACGCGAGCCGCTCGCCGTTCACGGTGAGCTCAAGGGTTTCGGTTGACGCATCCATCCTGGCAATATGGCGGCTGTTGGCCGAAACGGAAACCCTGTGCTACCGGGCCCTGGCATTCACCGTAGGACGATCGGCGCTATGGCAGCACCACTCATTACGATACTAAACGGGCCGAACCTTAATCTGCTGGGCAGCCGGGAGCCGGAGATTTACGGTACCGGCACGCTCGATGACCTGGAAACACTGTGCGGCGAGGTCGCCGAAGGCCTGGGCCTGGCGGTCGATTTCCGGCAATCCAACCTGGAAGGCGAACTGATTTCCTGGGTGCAGGAGGCGCGTGGCCGAGCCTCCGGGTTGATCATCAATCCGGCCGGATATTCGCATACCTCGATTGCGCTGATGGACGCGCTGCTGGCGATCGATATCCCGGTGATCGAGGTGCATTTGTCGAATATTTTTACCCGGGAGCCGTTTCGGCATCACTCTTATGTGTCCAGGGCGTCACAAGGTGTGATTTGCGGGCTGGGGTTTGAGGGCTATAGGCTTGCGCTGATCGCCCTTTCGGACATTTTGGAAGAAGACCAATGAGCCTTTCGTTTGACCCCGCCGCGCTGCGCGCGCTGGCGGAACTTCTTAACTCGACCGGCCTTTCAGAGATTGAGCTGGAGGAGGGCGGGCGCAAACTGCGTCTGGCCCGCGTGATCACGCCGGTAAGCGTGCCGGTGGCGGCTCATGCCCCGGTGACGGCGCACGCGGTGACCGCAGCGCCGGAGCCCGCCGGCAAAGCCGACCCGGCAAAACATCCGGGCGCCATTAAAAGCCCGATGGTCGGCGTTGCCTATCTCTCGTCCGAACCCAGCGCGCCGCCTTACGTTACCGTGGGGCAGACTGTAGAAGTCGGGCAAACCGTGTTGCTGATCGAGGCGATGAAAACATTCAACCAGATCAAGGCAACCAAAGCAGGAACGGTGACGCAAATTCTGGTAAAGGCCGGCGCGCCGGTTGAGTATGACGAAGCTTTGTTGATTATTGAATGATGGCTGGGAAAGCAGTTCTTTTTCTGCAGAAAAAGAACCAAAAAGACTTTTTTTACGCTGCGCCCGGGGCCTTGGGTGGATCGCGCCCATCACCCGGCATAGCAAAGTTTTTTAGCTTCTTTTTGTTCACGAAAAGAAGTCCTTCCTCCGCTTTAGCTGGGCTTTAAAATGTTCAAAAAAATTCTGATCGCCAATCGTGGGGAGATTGCGCTGCGGGTGCAGCGGGCTTGCCGGGAGTTGGGGATTGCGACGGTTGCCGTACATTCCACGGCGGATACGGATGCGATGCACGTTCGGCTGGCCGATGAGAGTGTCTGCATTGGGCCACCGCCTGGGCGCGATAGTTATTTGAAGATGCCGGCGGTGCTTTCGGCGGCGCTGATTACCGGGGCGGATGCGATTCATCCTGGTTATGGGTTCTTGTCTGAAAATGCCGATTTTGCCGAGATGGTGGAGGCGCATAACATTGCGTTTATCGGGCCGTCGCCGACGCATATTCGCATGATGGGCGATAAGATTACCGCCAAGACCACGATGCTGAAATTGGGCGTGCCGCTGGTGCCTGGGTCTGCTGGTGAGTTGGAGACGCTGGAGGAAGCGCGCGCGGTTGCTGAGAAGATTAAATATCCGGTGCTGATCAAGGCGGCGGCGGGTGGCGGCGGCCGCGGCATGAAGGTGGCGCAGAATGCCGCGGAGCTGGAAGCGGCATTCCGGGAAGCGCGCGCCGAGGCGGGCGCGGCGTTTGGCAATAACGCTGTTTATATGGAGAAGTATCTCGATAAGCCGCGTCATATCGAGCTGCAGGTGCTGGCGGATTCGTATGGCAATGTGGTGCATTTTGGCGAGCGCGATTGCTCATTGCAGCGCCGGCATCAGAAGTTGCTGGAGGAGGCGGGATCGCCGGCGATTACGGCGGCGCAGCGCGACGCGCTGGGCGAGACCGTGACCAAGGCTTTGCGGGAAATCGGTTACCGCAATGCCGGCACGCTGGAGTTTTTATATCAGGATGAACAGTTCTCGTTCATCGAAATGAATACGCGGCTGCAGGTGGAACATCCGGTTTCTGAAATGATTTCCGGGATGGATCTGGTGCATGAGCAGATCCGCATCGCCGCCGGTGAAGCGCTTGGATACACGCAGGCGGATATTCATTTGTCCGGGCATGCAATCGAGTGCCGGATCACCGCGGAAGATCCGGAGACGTTCGCGCCGTCGCCAGGGTTGGTTGAGACCTATCATCCGCCGGGCGGCCTGGGGGTTCGGGTGGATTCCGCATTGTATTCCGGCTATCGCGTGCCGCCGCATTACGATTCGCTGGTGGCCAAGCTGATAAGCTACGGCAAAACCCGCGACGAGGCGATTGCGCGGATGCGGCGGGCGCTGCATGAGTTTGTGATTACCGGGATTAAAACGACGATTCCGCTGCATGAGCGAATTTTGGAAAATCCGGAGTTTTGCGCTGGGGATTATACGATCCACTGGCTGGAGAAATTCGTCGCTTCGGGTGAGTAGGAAAACTTCCGCAAAAAAAATAGCGGTTAATTTCAAGCACCTCCGGCGAGAATAAAAAGTCTTTTTGGGGCTTTTTCTTCAGGAAAAGAACTGCTGCGCCTGGCTCAGCGCTGTTCGCAAGCTGCCTTTTGCAGCCAGCAGTATTCTGGACGCTTCGGCGGCGGTAATGCCGAGGCGCAACATCAGGATCGCGGTCTTTACGTGCATGTTGGCGGCGGCTAAAGCGGCCTGCGCTTGTGCTTCGGACACGTCTGCAAGCTTGGCGGTGATGCGGGTGGCGCGGCGCTTTAGTTTGTCGTTGGTGGCCCGGACGTCGACCATATAGGGCCCATGGGTTTTGCCCAGGCGGATCATCACTGTTGAGGATAGGATGTTAAGGGCGATTTTTTGGCTGGTGCCGGCGGAGAGACGCGTGGAGCCGGCGATGATCTCGGGGCCGGAGTTTATTTCGATCGCGATTTCGGCGGCTTTGGCAATCTCCGAGGCAAGGTTGTTGACGATGGCGCCGGTGAGCGCGCCGCGGGCGCGGGCGTGCGAGACGGCGGCCAGTGTGAAGGGGGTTTGGCCGGAGGCGGCGATGCCGATTACCGCGTCTTTATCGCTGAGGTTATGGGCGGTGAGCGCGGTGATGGCGGCCTGGCTGTCATCCTCGGCGCCTTCGATGGCGTGCATGAAGGCGGCATTGCCGCCGGCCAGCAGGGCGACGATGGTTTTGTCGTCGACACCAAAGGTGGGACCGCATTCGACGGCATCCAGCAATGCCAGGCGGCCGGAGGTGCCGGCGCCGGCGTAGAAGAGCCGGCCGCCGGCGTGCAGTTTGGCGGCGACGGCGTCGGCCAGTGCTGCCAGCCGGGGGGCGGTGGCAAGCAGCGCCCGTTGCGCGGCGGCTTCCTGGGTGAGGAAGGTTTTGACGATCTCGACGGTTGGGCGTTGGTCCAGATCGTGCAGGTCGGGGCGGGCGTACTCGGTGCCATGGAGGGTTGATTTAGGTGCCGCGATGGCGCGGCCGGCGCGCCAAACCTGTGCCACGGTGAAGTCGGAATTCCACCAGACCAGATCGGCCCGGGTTCCGGGGGTAAGGCGGCCACGATCGGTCAAACCCAAAGCGGCGGCAGGCCGTTCAGTAGCAGCGGCGAGGGCGGTTTGCGCTCCGATACCGGCCGCGATCAGGCAGCGGATGCCTGCATCGAGGGTGATGGCGGCGCCGGCGATGGTACCGTCCGGGCGTTGGGCGATGCCGTTTTTCAAGGTTATTTTCTCACCGCCAAACTCGGCTTCAAAACCGTCCTTCATGCCGGCGGCGAGGATGGAATCGCTGACCGCTATGGCGTTGGCGGAAGCGGTGAAGGCGAGCTTGAGGACGATGGGATCGACATGCAGGCCGTCGGTGATCAGGCAGGGATAAAGTCGTTGGTCGGTAAGGGCCGCCCCGGGCACACCGGGCGCGCGATGCAGCAGCGGGGACTGGGTGTTGAAGACATGGGTGACCAGGCGAGCGCCGGCGTCGGCTGCGGCGCAGACCTGCGCTGCGGTGGCGGCGGTGTGGCCAAGTGCCACTGTGATGCCGGCTGCGACCAGCTGTTCGATGACGGCAATGGCGCCGGGGATTTCCGGCGCCAGGGTAACGACACGCAACTCCGGAATTGCCAGTAAAGCCGCAAGTGATTCCGGCGCCAGAGCTTGCAGCCAGTCCAAGCGGTGGGCGCCGCGCTGCTGCGGCGCCAGGAACGGTCCCTCCAGATGCAGACCCAGCATTCCCGGATGGCGGAGCGCGGCGGCGGCGATATTGCGGGCGGCTTGGTGCAGCGCCGGCAGCGGTGCGGTGATGATGGTGGGCAGCAGGCTGGTGACGCCGCGTCCGGCCAGCCCGGCTATCGCGTGGTCGAACTCAGCCGCGGTGGCGGTGCTGAAATCGACCCCGAAGGCGCCGTTATTATGCAGGTCGATCAGTCCTGGCGACAGCACGCCGTGATCGAGGCGGATATCGGCGTCTTCGGGAATACCGGGCTGGATGGCGGTGATCAGCCCGTGCTCGATCACCAGGGCGGCCGGCCCGGTGAATGCGCCATCGAGGAGGAGAGCCGGCGCGGAAATGATCATGATGGATCGGTTTACCCGGCGGACCAGGTTTGTAAATGACCCCGGGGCCAGCAATTGTTTCGGCTGATCAGCATTTTATTAACCGTCCTGCGGCAAAGTTGCTGCATTACTTAGCATTTGAGCGGGGCGAGATTAATGACCATCGGCGTTTCAAAATTCTTCAGCGGCGGTGCCGGCGCTACGTTGGCGGCGCTGGGGACCGCGTTCGCGATTATCGAATTTACGCCAGACGGCCGGATCATTACAGCCAACCCTTTATTTTGCGCCACGCTCGGCTATACGCTGGCCGAAATCCAGGGCAAGCATCATAGCCTTTTCATTGAGCCTGGTTTAGCCGAAACGCCGGAATACAAGATTTTCTGGAGTCGGCTAAGGTCCGGTAAGTTCAATTCCGGTGAGTTTTTGCGCATCGGCAAGGATGGGCGGAAGGTTGCGTTGCGGGCCTCCTACACCCCAGTCCTGGGCCGCGGCGGCAAGGTAGTTAAAGTCGTGAAGCTGGCTCTGGACATTACCGAAGCCAAAGTAAAATCCGACCATGACGCCGATGTGATGCAGGCCATTACGCTGTCACAGGCCGCCATCGAGTTTGACCTGCAGGGCAAAATCCTGGACGCCAACGATAATTTCCTGAAGACCGTAGGCTATGGCCGCGATGAGGTTATCGGGTCCAAACACAGCATGTTTGTGGAACCGGAATATGCGGCCAGCGCCGAATATAAGCAATTCTGGGACCGGTTGCGTGCCGGCGAGTTTATTGCCGGGGATTTTTGCCGCCGGGGCAAGTCCGGACAGCCGGTCTGGCTGCAGGCAGCTTACAACCCGATCATCGATGCCAACGGCAAAGTCACCATGATCGTGAAATTCGCTACCGATATCACCGAACTCATGAGTAATGTCACGGTTGTCGGCAACGCGCTGTCGCAGCTTGCCGGCGGTGACCTGGAGGCCAGGGTCACCATGAAATTGATTGCGTCGTTGGATAAATTGCGCATGGATTTCAACTCGGCGGCGGCAAACCTGCAATCCACGCTGAAGGCAGTCGCCACCACCGGCCATACGATTCAGGCCGGCACCGGAGAAATATCCGAAGCCACCCAGAACCTGTCACGCCGTACCGAGCAACAGGCGGCGAGCCTTGAACAAACCGCGGCGGCACTCGACCAAATTACCACTACGGTTAAAAAGACCGCGGCCGGCGCGATACAAGCCCGCGAGGTGGTAACGACCGCGAAGGGTGACGCCGAGAAATCCGGTGTGATTGTTGAGCAGGCGGTTGCCGCGATGGGCGAGATTGAAAAATCCTCGCGCCAGATCGGCAATATTATCGGCGTTATCGATGAAATCGCGTTCCAGACCAACCTCCTGGCGTTGAACGCGGGCATCGAAGCGGCCCGTGCCGGCGATGCCGGGCGCGGCTTTGCCGTGGTCGCAACCGAGGTGCGGGCGCTGGCGCAGCGTTCGGCCGATGCCGCCAAGGAGATTAAATCGCTCATTTCGGCGTCCAGCCAGCAGGTTTCGAGCGGTGTCGGTTTGGTTGGCAATGCCGGGCAGGCGCTGGCGCGCATTGCCCAGCAGGTTGCGAAAATCGACGGCGTGATCGGTGAGATTGCCGGCAGCGCGCAGGAACAGGCGGCCGGGCTGGGCGAGGTGAACATTGCGGTCAACCAGATGGACCAGGTTACCCAGCAGAACGCCGCGATGGTTGAGGAGACGGCCGCGGTGAGCGAGCAGCTCGCCAATAACGGACAGGACCTGATCCGGTTGATTTCAGGCTTCAAGGTCGGCGGCGCCGAGTTTGAAACCAAAACGCCGGTTAAAGTACAGCCGGTTAAGGCAAAGCCGATTAAAGCAAAGCCGCTGCTGAAGATTTTGAGCAATGTGGAAGGCCAGACCGGCGCGCCGCGAATTGGCGCCGCCAGCCAGCAGGAAGAACACGCCTGGACGCAGTTTTAAGCCTGCGCCCGCGCCTCACCTCCTTAAGCGCCCGCTTGCGCTATTTGTTCCGAATCGGTTTTTCCTTCGGCGTGTACAAGGTGACAATGCGCGCCAGGATGATCGCCGGGTAGAGCTGTCCGATGAGCGCTTCCAAGTTCGATAGGCTGCGCGCGATTGGGTTGATGGGTGTGATATCCCCGTAGCCGACAGTCGTTAGCGTGGCGACGCTGAAATACATCAATTGGCCGGCGATTTGGGCGGACGTGCCATGGCCGGAAATGCCCGCGATGGCGCCGGGCGAGACTTCATTGATCAGCCGGAATGCGTTTTCAAAGACGATCGCAAAATTCAGATATAATACGATAGCGCCACGAATGCGGTGTTCGCTGATCCGGCCAGGGGCGAATACAATCCCGGCGGTGAGCCAGCTAAGGGTCAGCACTGCCGATATGGCGCCGATGGCGCCGAACCAGTCGGTGAAGGTATCGCCGTGAAGCTGGCGCGCAATCGCTCCCATTGCGCTCACGCATAAAGCCAGGATGATAACGATCATCGGCCAGAGTTTTGGCGACGAAACAACCGCGAACAGGATGAAGCTGACATAGGCGGCCAAAAACCAATCTGTCGACAGGTGGATATCGAACTGAAACACCAGCGGCAGGACAAAAATGATGAGGGCCTGAACGCATAGCAAAAGCGTCAGGCTGGGGTCTCTTAACGTTTGCCGCAGCTGATTCATTTTTTGGCGCATTTGCGATACTATTTGAGTTGTTCCCAATTTCTGGTGCCGGATGAGGGATTTGAACCCCCGGCCTTCGGTTTACAAAACCGCTGCACTACCCCTGTGCTAATCCGGCAGCTTGCGCCGGAAGGCTTATGACCGAAATCGCCGGGAAATCAACCGAGTCTTGCGGCGCGGCCTAGGCCCAGTGCAGTTTGGCGTCGATGGAGTATTTGCCAGCCCCGGTCACGTAAAGCAGCAGCAGCCCGCCCATGATGCTCACATTCTTGTAGAAATTGATCATGGCCTCGAACTGGGCCATCCCGGTCATGGTCCAATAATGATGGCCGATGATGGCGGTGGCCAGGGTGTAGAGCAGCAACAGGAGGGCGAGCGGCCGGGTTGCCACGCCTAGAATGATGGCAACGCCGACAAAAAACTCCATGAAAACGGCGATGGCTGCCGAGAGCTCCGGCGCGGGGGCGCCGGTTGCGGCCATGTAGCCGACCGCACCGGAAAACCCGGTCAGTTTTTTCCAGCCAAAAATGATGAATAGTAGAGCGAGCAAAATCCGCGCCGCCAGGATCGCCGCATTGCGGATTTTATCGGAACCGGCGTTGAACATCGCAGCCTCTGTTATTTTTCGGGGTGGTACGGGCGGGAAGGGTAAGCCCCTCCCGCTTAGCTGGATAGACGCTAACCGAACAGTTTGTTGGCAATTTCCGCGACGTGCTTGCCTTGGAATTTTGCGCCCGCAAGCTCGTTTTCCGTGGGTTGGCGGCTGCCGTCGCCGGCGGCGATGGTGGTTGCGCCGTACGGGCTGCCGCCGGTTATCTCGTCAAGCTTCATCTGGCCCTGGAAACTGTAAGGCAGGCCGACAATTACCAGGCCGAAATGCAGGAGGTTGGTGATGATCGAGAACAAGGTGACCTCCTGGCCGCCATGCTGGCTGGCGGTCGAGGTGAAGGCAGCGCCAACCTTGCCGTTCAGCGCGCCGCTGGCCCAGAGGCCCCCAGCCTGGTCGAGAAATGCCGCCATCTGCGATGGCATACGGCCAAAGCGGGTCGGCGCGCCGATGATAATCGCATCATAATGCTCAAGCTCAGCCACTGTGGCGACCGGCGCCTGTTGATCGAGTTTGAAATGCGCGGCCTTGGCGACCGCCTCGGGCGCGGTTTCCGGAACGCGCTTGATGTCGACGCTGGCGCCCGTTTCGCGCACGCCGGCGGCAACCGCTTCGGCCATCTGCTCGATATGGCCATAGGTCGAATAATACAGGATCAGAACTTTGCTCATGCTAAAAACTCCTTGTTGTTGAGCTCTCACATAAAGCGCTAACAATATCGAATAAACAGCAATGATAGAAACTCAACGATGCCGAAACTGATATGACGAGGCTGCCGGATCTGGAAGCCTGGGCGATTTTTTCCAAAGTCGCGGAGATCGGTTCCTTTGCCGGCGCCGCAGACGAGTTGCAACTTGCCAAGCCGACCATTTCCAAGGCCATCAGCCGGCTGGAGCGGCGCCTGGGCACAGGGCTGCTGCACCGGACCTCCCGGCGGCTGTCGTTGACGGAGGCCGGCAAGGCGGCCCTGGATCGCGCCACCCGGATCCTTGCTGAAGGCGAAGCCGCCGAGGCTGAGGCATTGGCGCAATCGGTAACGCCGCGCGGCATGGTGCGGCTGGCGGCGCCGATGTCCTTTGGCATCCGGCACCTGGCGCCGGTGCTGCCGGCGTTTCTTGAACGGTATCCGGACGTGGACATTGACCTGCAGCTCAGCGATGCATTGGTCGACCTGGTGGCGGCGGGGTTCGATGTCGCGCTGCGGATTGCCGATCTGGCAAATTCCTCGCTGATCGGCCGGCGTCTTTGCGCGGTGCGCCGGCCGCTGGTGGCGTCGCCGGCTTACTTGGCGCGTTACGGGCGGCCGGCGCACCCGCGTGATCTGATGCAGCATAGCGGGTTGCTGTATACGAACGCGGCCGCCCCCGAATTATGGCGGTTCCAGCACGCCAAGGAGGGCGAGGTGGTGGTGCCGATGCGCGGCCGGCTGCGTGCCAATAGCGGTGATGCGTTCGCCACCGCCTTGCTGGCCGGACACGGGATTGCACTGCAGCCCGAATTCATGGTCTGGCAGGAACTGGCCGATAAGCGGCTGGAAGCAGTGCTCCCGGAATGGGAAATCCCGGCAATCGCGGTTAATCTTTTAACCCCGCCTGGCCGGCTGCGTCCGGCCCGGGTTACGGTGCTGCTGGATTATCTCGCCACCTGCTTTGCGGCCGCACCGTGGTCACGCCAGATAGAACCGCCAAGCCGGGGTGCCACCCCTTGATCCGGGAGAGAAGCCCGGTCTATACGCTCGGCTCCGGGCAGGTTTTCGATTTGCCCTCCGGGCAAGGGGCTATAGCTCAATTGGTAGAGCGCCTGCATGGCATGCAGGAGGTCAGCGGTTCGATTCCGCTTAGCTCCACCAGATTTCAAATCCGGGCGTTTTAAATATTTCTCAAACAGCCAGTGCGCGCGCCAGCTGAGGTTCGTGCTGTGGTCAATGCAATGCTGATGAGCCCGGACTTATCTTTACCGGCTGCGTCAACAGAGAGCCGAAAAACAGCACAGCGGCGGTTAGATAAATCCCGCCCACGATCGAGAACGTAGGGTTGATGCCGAGCGCCTGCCGCACCGGCGCCAGGAGCAGTGGATTGATGAACTGGCCGAGGAACATGGCGGCGACGTTTACGCCCATCACCCGATCATGCAGGGGTTCAGGCGTCCGGGTCAGCAATTCGGAAGCAACGGTGGGCTCGATGATGCCGATGCCGAGTCCGGTGACGACCATGGCGAATACAATATACGGCCCGCCAGGCGCCCAGGCTGCGATGAGCATTCCGCTGCCGATCGCCAGCGAGATGAATATGAACATCTGCCGGAAGCCCAGCACCCGGCGCAGCAATCCGTAAAATGCCCCGCCCACGGCGCCAATAATGGAGGAAAGACCAACCAGGGCGCCGATGGCGGACGGCGCCGTTATCATCTTGGCCTGCAGCAGGAACGGCCCCTGGATGATCATCATATACATGCCGACGGTGTAGACGCAGAGCAGCAGATAGATCGGCGTCTGCGCCGCGACCGGCCGCCAGCTAAGCAGCGCACCCGAGGCGGATTTTTTGCGATGCAGTCCACGCAGCGCGGCCGGCACGAATATTAGGCTGACGGCATAGATCAGAAACGGCGCCCGCCAGCCAAAATGCTGGACCACGAAGCCCATTCCCACCAGCAGCAGCAAAGCCGAGGTTGAACCTGCTGTCGTCATGAAGCCCAGCAGCCGTTCACGCGCCTGGCCCTCGAAATATTCGCCGATCGCCGCATAGATCGAGGTGAGCAGGACGCCGGCAACGAAGCCGATGACAATGCGGGTGGCGACCAGCTCTGCCAACGTGGCCGCCGCCGCACCGGCGACCCCCGAGATCGCGAAGATTACCAGGCAAAAGGCAATGACGGCCCTTCTGCCCCAGCGCTCCGACATGAAGCCGGCAAGAGCGGCGCCGAGCACCATCATCAGCGCTGGAACCGTGAGCACCAGCTGCGCGGTGAGGGCCCCGAATATCCGGGCCATTTGCAGTACGCCGGGCGCAATCGCCAGCGCCAACATCCCCACCAGCGAGGGAATGGCCAATGCCAGCAACGCCACCTGTTTGTTTGCCTGTGGCCTGGGTTCCACACCGGACGGGGTCAGTTCATCTTGGGATTCGCCGGCCCGGCGCATGCGTGGTTCCTTCCAACGGCGTTTCAGGCTGTATAATGTAGTCTGTAACCACGCGGAAGTAACAGCCGAGACGGAGCTCGCGGGCCAGTCGAGCGGCCGGCCAGGGGAGTAAAAAATTCCGATGTCAGAATTTTCATTGCGCTTCGATATGCGCGCCAGCCCGCAAGGCGCTTCGCACCAGCGTCTGTATGCAGCCGCGCTCGACATGGCGGTTTATGCCGAGGCCAATGGTTTTCATTCCATAACGTTTTCCGAGCATCATGGCGTCGCGGATGGATATCTGCCGTCGCCGATGGTCCTCGCCGCGGCAATCGCCGGCCTGACAAAACACCTGCGGCTTGATTTCAAAGCGATTATCGCGCCGCTGCATGATCCTTTGCGTTTAGCCGAGGATCTTGCGGTGCTCGACCAGATCAGCGGCGGCCGGGTGCAGGCGACGCTCGCCGGCGGTTACAACCCGCGTGAGTTTGCCATGTTCGGCAAATCGCTGACTGATCGCGGCGCGTTCATGGAAGATATTATCGGCATTCTGACGGCAGCCTGGACCGGCGAGCCGTTTCAATACCGTGGGCAGAGGGTACGGGTGACACCGCTGCCGGTGCAGCAGCCGCGGATACCGCTGCTGATGGGCGGCTCAAGCGTTGCCGCGGCGCGCCGGGCTGGCCGCCTGGCGGATGGTTTCGTGACCCATCGGGAGGATCTGTATGAAGTTTATGCCGGCGAGGCGCGTAACGCCGGCAAGACGCCGCCGGCGTTCGCGGAGTCCTGCCCGGGGTTTATTCACATCACCAGGGATCCGGAGGCGGCATGGCAGCAGATTGCGCCTCACGCATTGCAGGAAATGAACTCCTACGGGCAATGGATTGCAGAATCCGGTTCCGACGGCCGCTTCAAGCTGGTGTCGTCGGTGGCGGAACTTAAAGCCAGTGGCAGTTATGTTATCGTCACACCCGGCGAGGCGGTTGCCCTTGCGCGCCAATTCGAAAATATCACCCTGCACCCCTTGATGGGCGGCCTTGCTCCTGAAATTGGTTGGAGTTCGCTGCGGCTTTTCGTCGATGAGGTATTGCCCAGGCTTTGAAAAAAACGTTCCACGGCCGCCGTCGATAAAGGGCTTGCTTGACAGCTTGGCTGAGCTGGCGGCGGAATGTTGGAAACCAAGATGTTGATGGGAACCAGGATCACGGCCAAGGTAATGCCCATGTCATGCTAAGGGCCCGCGGCTTTCACTGCGAAGGAGATGTCATGCCCAGCCAAGCTACAAGCCTAAATCTGGATCAGCACCTGGCACAGGCCGGCCCCGCGGCGCTCAGTTTCGGCCGCCTGTGGGAGCGTTTGTGGCAACAGGATTACCTGCCGCCGGCGCTATTGGAGCTTTGCCGGCTGACCTTCGCGCGGATGCACGGCGATAAGGTCGAGATGGCTGCGTCCAATCCGCTTGCCGCCGCCGCGCCGGGCGATGCCGCGCTCAGGCAGGCGGTACTGGCGGACACGGCCCTTGAGTCCGGCGTGCTGCCGGCGGGCTGGCGGCCGGTGCTGCAGTTCGCGGAATATTACTGGCTGGACGCGCAGTCAATTCCCGACGAGATCGCCGAGGCGGTAAAGGAGGATTTTGGCGAAGCGGGTCTGGTGCTGCTGATCGAGGCGCTGGGCTGTATCGATGGCCGCATCCGCGCCGCGCGTTGCCTGCGCGACATATCCGAACATCGTTCAACCAGGGAGGTTGCCCATGCCCACTAATCCTCGCGCCAGCGGTCCTGGAAGTGCCACCGGCAATGTCATCCGCGACAGCATGATGGGCCTGGTCCCGGAAACGGTGGACGAGATCATCAGACTGAACGGCCATGTCTGGCGGGACAGCCTGGTTTCACCATCGCTGCTGGAAACGCTGCGCTTGCGCAATGCGCGCACGGTCAACTGCGTGTTTTGCAAGTCGGTCCGCTACGACGTGGCCCGCGCCGATGGTTTGACCGAAGCCAAGGTGGAAATGATCGGCGACGGCTACGAACAGAGCGCGCTGGCGCCGCGGGAGAAGGCCGCCATCACGCTTGCCGATGCGTATCTCGGCTTTCCGGCCGGAATTTCCGGCGCGGCGGCTGAACGTGTTGCAGCCGCGTTCGATGACGCCGAGATCGCCTCGATGATGGTATCCCTGATGACCTTCAACATCACCTCGCGCGCCGCCGTCAGCAATGGCGGCATGCCCGAGGGTCCGCTGCCGGTTATTGAGATTTCGGTAAGCAGCGCCGCAGGCTAAGCCCGGCCGATGATTGCGCAAAGCCCGTGAACGCGCCTGCGGGTAATGCGCCGCTAGGCGACCGTGAGTTGGACATCCACGGTTTTATGGATGGCATTGGAATACGGGCAGACAATATGGGCTTTCTGTACCAGATCCTCTAGCGTGGCCTTGTCGACGCCGGGGGAGGTGATGGTGAGTGCTGCGGTAATGCCGAAGCCGCCGCCGTCCTCGCGCGGGCCGATCCCGATATCCGCGGACACTTTGGTTTCAGCGGGCAACTTGATCTTTTCCTTGTTGGCGACATTTTTGAGCGCGCCCAGGAAACAAGCAGAATAGCCAACTGAGAAAAGCTGCTCAGGATTGGTGCCCGGCCCGTTATCGCCGCCGAGCTCCTTCGGGGTGCTGAACTGGACAGAGACCTTGTTATCATCGCTGGCACCTTCGCCGGTGCGGCCGCCGGTGGCATGACCGTGCGCAGTGTAGAGGACTTTGACCATTTTGTTCTCCCGCTGATAATTAACAGACTGCAAGAATGTGGGCTGGCCGGCGGTTTAGTCAACACGGGAAGAAAAGTTCTTTTTGTGAACAAAAAGAACCAAAAAAACTTTTTTACGCTGGGTCTGGAGCGCCTGGTATCCAACGCCACTAAGTTAAACAACAAAATTTTTTGCGCCGCTTTTTTTCAAAAAGGCGGCTGCTTGCTTTATTTCAAACTATCACAAAATTCGGCGATGCGCGTGCAGGCCTGTTGCAGGATTTGGTTTGAAGTCGCGGTGCTGATGCGGATATGCGGGCTTAGCGCGAAGGCAGCACCTTGGACCGCGGCAACGTGGTTTTCCTCAAGCAGGCTCGTGGCGAAGCTTTCGTCATTAGCGATACGGGCGCCGTGTTTGGAGGTTTTGCCGATGAATGCCGAGATGTCTGGAAAAACGTAAAACGCTCCGTTGGGTTTGTGGCAGGTCATGCCTGGGATTTCGTTAAGGGCGTTGACCACCAGGTCGCGCCGGGCCTGGTAGGTTGCGGCGCGGTCGGCGAGGAAATCCTGGCTGCCGTCAAGCGCCGCGACGGCGGCGGCCTGGCCGATGGTGGAGACGCCGGAGGTGGCGGTAGCCTGCACCACCGTCATGGCTTTGATGAGCGGGGCCGGACCGGCGCAGAAGCCGATGCGCCATCCCGTCATGGCGTAGGATTTCGAGACGCCGGTCATGGTGACGATACGATCGGCGAGGTCGGGCGCGATGGCGGCGAGGGTGGCGTAGGCGAAGCCGTCGAACAGCAGATGTTCGTAGATATCGTCTGACAGCACCCAGATTTGTGGGTGCCGGCGCAGGACCTCGGCGATGGCCTGAAGCGTTGCGATGTCGCAAGCGGCGCCCGAGGGGTTGTTCGGATAGTTGAGGATCAACAGCTTGGCGCGCGGCGTAATAGCGGCTTCCAGCATTTCCGGACGCAGCACAAAGCCATCCGCCTGGGTTGATTTGACGAAGATAGGCTTGCCGCCTGCGAACTGCACGGTCTGTTCATACCCGGCCCAGGCCGGCGCCGGGATGATGACCTCGTCGCCAGGATCGATAACCGACATGACGACGTTGAAGATTGCCTGCTTGCCGCCATTGGTGACGAGGATGTTTTCCTCGGCAATATCAAGCTTCTGGTCGCGGGCGTATTTGCGGCGGATCGCGGCTTTGAGAGCTTCGGTCCCGGCAAGCGGCGGATATTTCGTGTCGCCGCGCTGGGCCGCGGCATGCGCGGCTTCGACGATATGGGGCGGGGTAGGAAAATCCGGCTCGCCCAGTGAAAGGGATATGACATCGTGACCCGCGGCGCGTAAGGCACGGGCACGGGCGGCCATGGCGAAGGTGGCGGCGAGTTCAGTTTGCTCAAGTCGGGAAGATAGGCTGGGCATATTGGCTCTGTGCCATTGAGCGGCGGACGAGGCAAATGATTATCCCGATCGCGGGCGCAGGCGAAAATTTCTGACGGCTTATGGTTTTTTGGCTGTTAGTGGCGGCCTGAGTGATGACGGCGAGCCAGCAAGGCAAAAGCGGCGGTACCAACGCAGCTTTTTCACCGTGAACACTAGCGCCGCGGGCATTGCCGCTGCCACTTGCGTGGCGGCGGCTTCGGTTGCCAGCCGGTTGCATAACCCTGCCGCGAATTTCATTGGCAAAACGTAAAGGAGGTTTTTCGGCATCACCAACGCACGCCATTTCACCTTGTGCGGTGGATGCGTGCGGGCTATGCAATAGTGGTGGTCTTTCAGACGTCCCTGCCTTCGACCTGTGGAACGTTGAAAATTGCTGTCTATCTCAATGATCTTTCCAGCGGCGGGGTAGAGCGGCTGACGCTGACGTTGATCCATGCCTTTCACCGCGCCGGTGCGCAGGTAACGCTGTTGCTGCATTCGGCGCAAGGCTCGCTTGAACTGGATTTGCCGGCGGCGGTCGAGGTGAAGGTTTTTAATACCCGCCGGGTGCTGGACGATATCCGACCAATCGCGCGTTATCTGCGCCGGGCCAAGCCGCATATTTTGCTCTCCAGCCTCAACCACAACAACGTAACGGCTTGCCTGGCCGGGCTGCTGGCCGGCGGTAAAACAAAAGTCGTTATCTGCCAGCATGCCGCCTTGGCGCAGGAGGCGCGATTGGAGCCAGGATGGAAGTACCGGATAATGCCCGTTGCTTACCGCCTGATGGCGCCGTTGGCTGCCGGTATCGTAGCCGTCTCGCAAGGGGTAGCCGATGATATGGCGGCGGCAACCGGTATTGCTGCGCGGCGGATCGATGTCATCTATAACCCGGTATTTGACGACGGGTTGGTGAGCCGCATGTCCGCCACGGTCCATCACCCCTGGCTGGATGAGCCGGTCCCCATTTTCATGGCCGCGGGTCGTCTGGTTGAACAAAAGAACCAGGCCATGCTGCTGCGTGGCTTCGCCGCCTATCGCAAGCATTACGCAGGCCGCTTGATGATTTTTGGCGAGGGCGCAAAGCGCGATGAATTGCAGCAATTGGCGGCCGACCTGAAGATCGAAGCGGATGTTGCGTTCTGCGGGTTCGTTGCGAACCCGTTGCCCTATTACCATCACGCCAAGGCTTTCATTCTGACGTCTCGCTTTGAAGGTTTTGGCAATGTGCTGGTTGAGGCCATGGCTTGTGGGCTGCCGGTGATATCTACCGACTGCCCATACGGCCCGGCAGAAATTCTGGACGGCGGGAAATATGGCGTGCTTATTGCGATCGATGATATAGCCGCCCTGGCCGGAGCGATGGCCGAGGATTTAGCGGCACAATTTTCCAGTTCCATGCTACGAAGGCGTGCCGCGGAATTCAGCACGGATGTTTCGGTTATGCACTACCTCGATTTGTTCCAGACACTGGCAGCTGGCAACGTTTGACCGCTCGTCAAACGAGCGCCGCCAAGATCGTTGTCCGGTGCTTGCATGATGATGCGGGTGCGTTTAGCCGGCGCGGCGTAACCATATGAGGCGGCTGGCGCGGCGAATTGCCGCCGCGGCCGTAAATCGCCGTGTTGCCGCTACCAACTGGGAGCAAGGCTGATGAGCAAGCTGGACGTCGTGGTCGTCGGCCCGTTTCCTGAAGATCTGGCGTTGATCAAGGGCGGCGTCCAAGCTTCGGTTCTAGGCTTGGCCGTAGCCCTGGCAAAACGCGATGACGCCGCCGTCCAGGTGTTTTCGCTACCGGTTAATAAGCATGCAAAACGAAAGCGTGCCGTTATTGGCAATATCGACGTCACCTATCTAGACATGCCGTTGCATTATCAAGCAGCCCTGATTTTTCATCTGCCGAAAATTCTAAGTAGAATTAAAGCTTGTTCCAGCGTGATACTTCACGTTCACGGTACGGGATTTTTGCAAACGGCCTTATGCATAGCCGCACGACTTCAAAAAATACCTATCATATGGACGCTGCACGGCATTACCGAAAAGGAGACGCGGCAGCGCCTGCGCGACGGCAGGCGTATTGGAGACTTTGGCCGCTATATTTTTTATACCGCGCTTGAACGCTGCGCACTTCGCGTGGTCTCGACCATTATTGTCGATACGCAATATGTCAAGGACGAAATAAATGCCCGCGCCGCTGCGGTTCACGTCATTCCGCAGGGTATAAATATGCAAGAGCTGGCGCCTTACAAATGCGAGCCGGATCTGCGTACACCCTGTATCCTGTCCGTAGGCGCGATGACTCCTCGGAAAGGACACCACCTGACCTTGCAAGCTTTCGCTAAGATCAAGACCTTGGTACCTCTGGCACGTCTCGTTATTATGGGAACGCTCACCATACCTGATTATTATCAGGCCTTGATCCGGCAGACCGCGGCGTTGGGATTAACGGGTTGCGTGGAAATAATAGCAAATGCCTCGCGCACCGAGATACTTACGCAGCTAGCACGGGCTTCGGTTTTTGCATTACATTCCCAGGAGGAATCCCAGGGTATCGCATTATGCGAAGCACTTGCGGTAGGCCTGCCAATCGTAGCAACCCGCATCGGCGGGATCCCCTATGTCGTCGACGATGGGCAAAATGGGTTGCTGGTATCATACGAAGATGTTGACGGCTTCTCGGATGCAGTTTTGCGGTTACTGACGGATCAAAATCTGCTTGCACAATTCTCGGCCAACGCCCGGCGTTCAAGCGTGCGTTTCGATTGGGACATGATTACGGCATCCGTTATGGCACTCTATCGCGAGCAGGTTTAACCTGCTGCTAAAACTTCGTACGCTGAAGGTCCATCATTCACCGATCCTGAAAATATTCGCCAGCTGCATCAGGTTCAGTTTCTACAGGCAAAAAAGTTGCCACAATGCTTGCGGACTGTTAACGTTCTAATTTACCACGCCATTTAGCCTCTAGGCTCGATTTTCGACGGCTCCGAGCCGGTTTCAATGATTTTGGCGATCTGTTCCAATCTGCTGGGTAGCATGGATATATCGCCGGGACTAACCTTTGTCTGGGGTCATGATGCTGCAAGCTCGAAATGATATGCTGCCCTTCGTCCAAGAGGGGCGAAATTCAAGCTTCCTTTATAAATGCGAGGGAGTTTTGCTCGGGCTGGTAATGCTGGGGCCGTTATTTGGATTACTCTTTCCGCCAGAGTTTTATTTTTCTCCGCAGGCCGCAACCGAATTTACGGCGTCCGGTGCCATGGCCGCACCGCATGAGTGGATCACGGCATTCGCCACGCATCTCACGACATTATTCACATTTTTTCTTATCTGGCGACACAGAGAGGGCTACTTTCGAGGCCTCAAATACGCATCTTTGATCCTGCTGCAGTTTGCCGCTGTTTTAGTGACGATCATTTGGTCTCCGGACATCCATATCTCACTTCGAGAATTTTACCACATTTTAATATTGCTGATGATAGCGATTTATGTGACGGATCGATATTCAGCGGTGGAATTTATTGCTCTGCTTACGCGCCTATTTACGATTTGCGGCGTCTTATGCCTGCTCTCTGTCGTGTTCTTTCCGCGATACAGTCATAGTGTGGGTTTGGTTGGCTATGAGAACGCCTACCGGGGTCTTTTTATCAACAAGAATAACCTTGGATCAATGTGCTCTTCCGCGGTCGCCTTTGCTGCATATTCGTTGCTGATCAGTGCTGGTTCAAAGCGCGTCGCACTACTCTGTCTCGGCTGTGCCCTGGTGCTTGTCGTGTTGTCCCGTTCCGCGACAAGCCAGCTATTGGTGGGCTTTGAATTGATCTTCCTGACAATCGTCTATTTAATTCGAAGCGGTCTCGGACGCATGGTTCTTATTGCCGGCGGGGTAGCGGGCGTTTTGCTGGCTTGTGCAGTCATGACCACGGTCAGCGACCCGTTTCAACTTATTGGCCGGTCTAGCACCCTTACCGGCAGAACGGATATCTGGGCAGCCGTGGTACCCCTGATCGACGCCAAGCCGTTGCTGGGTTGGGGGTTTGGCTTCTGGCAATTCGATATACCGGCCAAAAACGACATATGGGCACAATTAGGCTGGGCGGCGCCGCATGCCCATAACGATGTGCTCGATATTTTGGTGCAAACCGGGTTCTTTGGACTCGGTTTCATGGCACTCAATATGTTTTCCTGTATTTTCATAGGTCTTCGGCGGATCCGGCATGTTGAAGATGGTTCGGTTATGTGCCTGCTGTTTATGCTGAGCTTTTTGATAGAAGGTCTCACGGAAGCCCTTAGTTTGACCGATCCTGCCAGAAGTACGTTTATCCTTTTTTGCGTTCAGATTTATATCTGGAAGCTGGCTTTCTCTGCGAAGGCGTTGCCAGCAAAGCGGGATCGGCGGGTCCCGAACGCACTTGCAGTGATCTCGTAATTCCTGCTGGCAGATCAGCCGCAGAAGTTCCGCGTCTCCCAAATGCCTCGCGCGCAGCAGCCTCGTTGAAGATGCGCCGATCTAGGTTGGAACTAAAACCTGTTTGATCTACCAGATGCTGCTCTAAGCAGCATCAATAGCGGCGAGCTTGCCCGGTGTCAGAGACTTTCCTACGATATCGGAGCTGCCACCCACGTGCGCAGTGGCGATACCGATTAAATCCTCGGCCCGTTGTTCCCAGGTGTGAAGATGGTAATTCTTGCCGGTATTGCGTTTTGCAGCGTCGCATGTTTCCAACTGAATTAAGATAGGCGCCACCTCGGCCGCCATGGTCACCACATGCAGGCTGGACCTTAAGCGTTCTGCTTGCGGAATGTCGGTGGTGATCAATTCCATTCCGGAATTGAGACAATGATAATATCGCAGCGGGTCGAGATAGCGGGTCAGCCGCGTGCGGGTACAATATGGTGCGAGCGTCACCGCGTAGCGGCTCAGAATGGGTTCGAGATCCGCCAGACCATACGCACCGTGATAGACAACATTGCCATGGTTGTGACAAAGCGCGGCGACATTTGCTGTAATCTGAGCGTCTGCTTCCGAGACCTGGCCGTAGATGTCGAAAACCCTTGCAGGGGAGGCTGCCGCCACCTCTGCCATGAAATCGAAATCAAACCGCCGGTCAAGACTGGCCAGCACCAGGACGGACCGATAATCAGCCGCCTGGCGCGCAATCGGACGGATTTGCGAGGCATTGCCAAAAGCCACCGAGTTTGGAAAAAGCTCAACCAGAGACTGGGCTGATCGGATAATGATATCCGCTGCCCGGACCTGAACTTTGACGGCGATGGCGGCGCGTGCCCGCGCCAATCCGGTAGAGCTGTAGAGCAGGTCGTCATGCATATCCATCACCCACAGCCCGCGGCCGCATAGCCAGCGCAACAGCAGCATCATGATCGGAAACGAGGTGTTGGTGGAATTGAGATAGATGTTCACCACCTTCGTACGGGTCAGGCGCATCAACAGCGCCAGCAAGGCCGGAAACGAGATTTCCTCGAATACGGCATCAACGCCGGGCCGCTGCAGCCGCGGCCGGCGCCGGAGCCAGATGTACCAGGTCTCATGGCGTGCCCGCAGGGCCTCGGCCAGCGGCCACCGGAAATCGGTTCTAGCATCGCGGCAGGTGAAGATGATAAATCTGCGGTCCGGCGGCGGCATGGTCGATCCGCGCGGATCGGCGGGGTCAGGCTCGCGCATTGGGCCGGGCGCGGATCAACGTCACGTATTGGCCAAGCTGCCGGACGGATTGCGGCGGCAGCAGCGCTGCGAACGGCACGGCGATTGCCCAGAGCCCGAGTGCTTGCCAGAACAGTCCGATGGTAACGGCAACCCACCACATCGCTGACAGGCCATAGGACGGCGATCCCACTTCGCGCGTCGTGCGATGATGCAGGACGGCATAGCCGGCAATCCCGGCGACCTCGCCCCAGCCATAGCCGACCAACCCCATCCGGCTGATCGCAAGCCAGCTGACGGCCGCAAACAAGCCAACATGCGTGGCGTGAAAAACGGCGACATCAAAATTACGCCGCCTGACATAAAGGACCGAGGAATGCACATTGAACTGCGCATTGGTAAGGTAGCTCAGCGCAATAAACGGATAGATGACCATAACGGGCAGCCAGCGGGCGCCGAAGATATGCGGCAGCAGATAACCTCCGAACCAGCTGAACGCGAGCAGACCCGGCGCCATCGCCAGCATTTGCAACTGCATGCCTTCCGTCATGGCAAGCACCAGCTTGGGATTGCTGTGCTGAACCCGCGACAATGCCGCGACTGAAAGCCGCCAGGCAATGGTTTTGAAAATCGAAAGCATTTCGACAATTTTGATCGCAAGGCCGACAATGCCAACGCCGTTGCCGCCCAGAAAATGCCCGACGATCAGCGGGTTGACCAGGCTGCGCAGCTGATAGATCCAGGCCGCGGCGGAGTATCCGGCGGTATAGCCGAGGATGCGGCGGAAATTAGGGATATCCCAGGCCAAACGCGGCCGGTACCTTGCCGCGACATGATAGGCGATGCAGGCGCTCATCTGCTGGGCAATCCATCCCGCAACCAGGGCCCACGGGCCGGCGCGGGTGAGCAGGACCACCGGTAATACCACGATGTAATAGACGATCTGCGCGGACGGATCGATCATCGCCACCCGGCGGAAATCAAGCGCCTTTTCAAGCTGCGCGCTGGCCGCCACCGCAAGGGCCTGGAACGGCAACGCCAGGATGAGAACCTGCATCAGCGGTTCGAAGCCGCTGACCCGTACCCAGCCGCCCAGAAGATGGGATGACAGTTCAATGCCGATAACGCATGCCATAGCAATGCCCAGGAGCAGCGTTGAGGCAGCATGATAGAGCCGCTTGTCCAAAGTCTCGGTGGTGCGGATCAAATACACTTCGACGCCCATCTGGCCGATGGTCATTAGAAACTGGTAGATGCCGAGCGCGGCGGCGTACGGACCGTAGCGCCCCGGACCGAGCACGCGCGTAACGACCAACATGCCGATCAGGCTCATGCCGAGCATAACGAACTGTCGCGCCATCATGAAGGCCCCGCCTTTGACCACCTGCTGCCGCAGCCCTGGGGATTGGACGGCGGAGTCCGGCTGGGTCGGATCCGGATTTTCGGAATTGCCGCTCATGTGCGAGCCGCATACGCGGCGATGGTTGAGCCCACGGCAATGCCCGTCAAATTTCTAATGCAGTATCGAAATGTGATTGGCAGAGGCATGACCGTAACGACTGCTTCGATGACGCAAAACTTCAAGCTTGGAGCAAGGGGAGGTTGTGCGATCACTTTGCATTCATAGGCGCCACGTGTTGCGGCTGTAAAGCATAATAGCCTTCTGGTTCCGGTGAACTTACGGTGAAGTGCAAACCTGGAAACATGTTGCGGGCAGAATGCCGGCGCTAGCCGGGGACCGTAGCCAAAGCCGCCATTTTGGTTGCTGGCCGCAACACTCGCAGCATTGGACGCTCAACAAAATTATAAGCCAGCAAACCAAGACAGTTTGATAAACCAACGATCAGAAAAAGGAAAAACAAAGGGTGGTGCAACAGGGTATGCACCCTTAGTAGGGCGCTGAGGATAAATATATGAAATAAATACGTGCTGTATGAAGCATCGCCGAGACGTGTCGCCAAGGCTTCGGTACGGCCTTTGATCTTGGGTGCGAACACGCATGCCAGCACGCAGATCAGGCAGAACGGCCAAGCGAAAAACCGACTATATTGATCATTCAGAGCTGCCGGCGGGAGGTATTGCTGCGAAATTGCATAACCGCCAACAAGTGCCAGGACCACAAGCAGCGGGTATCGGCATTTTATCCTTATGCTTCCGCTGCGCTCTAGCCAGCCGACCAGTATGCCTATGCCAAACAGCAGAATGATGGGGCGCGTCCAATACTGAAAAATCGTTATAGGCTGGGCTACGGACAGAAGCGGCAATGAGAGGCTGCCTAAACCCACCGCAAGGACAAGAATGGCCAGTAACAAGACAACGCCGAGCCGGCGCCGAAAAAACAGGGCCATGAAAAACAGCACATAAAACATGATCTCATATTGCAGCGTCCATCCCGGACCCAATAATGGATACATTGTAGCAGTCAGCGCGTTGTAATGCGGAAGTAACAAAAGCGAAGATGCAATGGACGCAACGTTATAAAGATGCAGCTTCGGAGTTAAAGCGATAAACAGCAGCGTGGCGATCCAATAAATCGGGTAGATGCGGATCAGCCTTTTTTTCAGATACAGGCCAGCGCGGTTTGCGTTGAATGCATGATACTCCACCCGGAATATGATAAAACCGCTTATTATAAAGAACGTTGCAACACCGAAGTATCCAAACGAAGGCAACACCGCAGTCCATGGCGGGGGCGAGGCATGATAATGCAATAGGCCGTCATAGCCATGATCGAGTACCACTAATGTGGCGGCTATGCCTCTTAATGCTTGCAGATATGGCAGCCGCTTGTGATTATCTGAATTCCCAGCCTGTACGCCCAAGCGATTATTCATCTTGAGCTGCTGATCATTGAGATATCGTAGGCGCATTTGCGCAGGCTTGCAAAATGAGTGCGACGTTCCGGCGCCAAAAAGGTAACTATAAAACAATCAACTGGAACGCCGGAGAGATAATTCGTTACCCCAATGGCATAACGGGCTGAGCGGTCCATTTTTCAAGTAGGCTACAGGTTTTGCGTGCTGGCCGCACATGATGATCGAGATGTTAACTCAAATCCGGGTCACGCGGAGACTGGAACAGCCTGACTGAAAGCAGTAACAACGGCATCATAAGCAAGTTTCGGCTCGAGATTATCGTCGAACAGCATGCTGCGTGACGGCAGCCCATCGGGCCGGGCGAAGTTTGGATCGGCGTTCATCCAGGCATAGCGGTCCGTTAGCCCCCAACATAAGATGGCAATAACCGCCGGATGGCCCACGGCCGCCGTGACCAACTCCCCATAGCAGTTCGCTACGTCACGATCGCGCGTAGCGATGTCGGGCGGCAAGTTACGGTCTGGTACGTCAAGTTCGGAAATGATGACGTGCAGACCAAGATCCGAGATCTCCGAGAGAAAACGCTTGAATACGGTGGGCGAGAAGGGAAATTTTGCAACACCGGCGCCCCTTAGGTGGGATTCGATCGCAATGACGTCGATAGGCACGTTGTTGCCCCGTAAACGCCGGACGAAGGTCAGCAGCGTCTGCCGGTTTTTCTCGAACCACGGGTGGTCATACTCAATATCGGACGCGTTGAAGCAAAGCAGCGCATTGGGGTCTGCCTGTCTGGCCGTGAGAAATGCCATATCGACGTAATCCGGGCCGACCATCTGCAGCCAGTAGCAGCTTCTCAGTCCAAAAGGCTGTTCATCCTGCCAACTCAATACCTCATTCACGACATCCCAGGAATGGACACGCCCTTTGAAATGCAGACAGGGTTCCCGGACCTCGAGATAAAGTTCTTGGCGCGCCTGCGCGGGAGTTACCAAACTGTCTCGCACCCAAGGCGGCACTGAGCGATACCAGCACAGGGTATGCCCGCGAAATGCCATTTTATTCTCACTGGCAAATGCATAAACTTCATCGGCATCGGCAAAGTTGAAGCCAGTGGATGAGGCTCGGGTGACATCGGCCTTTAGCGCGTTCTCCGGTACCAGGATGGAACTCTGGCGTGCGACCAGATTGAGGTAGTCGGTATTGCTCAAATGCTGCACATTAAGTGACGTGCCGAATAAACGGTGGGATTGGGCGGCCGTGGCGGCAAGTCCGGACGGCTTCAGCCTGGCGCCGTCTAGCGCGTTTACCATACCGGGCGGCTCGCCGGCGGCCCATGCGGGTGTTGAGAGCGTGGCGGCTGTGCCGATTAATAGCTGTCGACGCCGCAATCCGCTTCTCATGCCAATCTCCATCCTCGTTATTCAGAACAAAATAGTGCTGCTATGAGCGCCAATGCCTGTCACCCCGCATTTGACGTCGTTCGCACACAAATCCGATTAGGCGTAGCGCTCGAGTGTAGGTATTGGCTAAAGGGCGGATAACGAACGGTCATAGCCGCCCTGCCTGCACCGCCTTTACGGCGTTGAAACAACAAGTTCTAACTGGAACCGGATTGCACTAGATAATTTACGCCCGCGTCATTGCTGGCCATATTTTTCAACGTCGCTTAGTCAATGGCAATAGCGCGGCAGATCTGCATGAAATTGCCTATCCGACAACAAAGTCGCCAAGACAATCACCTTGATCGGCTCGTTGTTGCGCGACGTATTTAGCATGGTGGTGATGCCACCGTATTGAAAATCGCCCGCCACTATTTCCCTATCCACCATCTCGGCTCCGGCGACAGGTTCGACAATTGTAAAAACAGTTCCATTGGCAATAACAAAAATGTCAGGGCACGATCTCAAAGCTATCACTTGGCCGTAATTATAGGCGCCTGATGCCGCAAGCGCCGAATGCGAAGTCATGACCGCGGACAAAACAACGCCCAAAACTACTAAGTCCCAGTTCCGCCTTGTATCAAGCCACAAAATCACTTCGCGCTCCTTGCTGCCGGAACCAAATCCGGTCGCATATGGGATCGGCCTGATATGATATGCGTATCATTTGAAGGCTTTTATGTCGAGCGACAAAGACACCAAGATAGGTTCAACTATGATTTTAGTGGCCCTTATTATATTGCGCAGCCAAAAGGAATTTAGTTTTCTTCGAGCAGCGGTAAGTAGAGCCATACGAGGCAGCTATGCAGCGCGCCAACTACATCTGCGGCGTTCATAAACTCGTTATTATAGCGGAAAGTCATCGCACGGCTATCGAATAGATTAAACGCATCTGATCAACGTTCTCTTGAACGAACAGTCCGGCGAGACCTGACGCAAAATTTGAAATATGGAAAAGACCGTAAAACAGCCCATTTCCAATATATTGAGTTAAAAGCAATGTTTTTTGTTTTTTTTAAACGTAAAATCCGGTGATGAATACGGCGTCAGGATTTGCGCTTTATACCGCTGCTTTACCGCACCTATATGACTAATTAGCTTGTGTGCGGCATTTATCTGCTATATTAACCCGTTGTTACCCGGTGCTCTGGTTACCTTCGCGGAAGGTGCCAGTTGCTGCAAGTTGAAGGGGGCATCTGACTATGACGTTTCGGGTTCTGGCAATATCTTCTGGTGGCGGCCATTGGACTCAGCTCAGAAGATTGCGTCCCGCATTTGAAGGAATGGATGTTGCGTTCGCGTCGATCGGCGCCGAATCCGCACATGACGTAACGGGAACGCGCTTTTACCCAATCTGCGAATTTACCCGTTTCAAAAAACGAAACTTCTTCAGGCTGGTGTTTCAAATCATACGGATTTTGATGCAGGAGCGGCCGGATGCCGTTATCACCACAGGTCAGGGTCCGGCACTTTTAACGCTTGGCCTGGCGAAGTATCTGTTCAGATCCAAAACAATTTGGATTGAGAGCATTGCCAATTGTGAGCAGCTCTCAACCTCGGGCACTGCTGCACGCTTTGTGGCCGACGTTTGGCTGACGCAATGGGAGCATCTTTCAAAGGATGGCGGTCCGGCGTTCTGGGGCCAGGTGATATGATTTTTGCAACGGTCGGTTCGATGCTGCCATTCGAACGGCTGATCCGTGAACTGGACGATTGGGCCAAAACAAATCCCAGCGTGCCATGCTTTGCTCAAATCGGAAACGGAACTTACGAGCCTCGGCATATGCATTGGCAACGAAAAGTCACCAGTGCCGAATATCGCCGGCAGGTTTCAGCGGCAAAGCTTGTCGTCGCTCATGCCGGCATTGGCAGCATATTTTCAGCGCTTGAATTGGAAAAACCAATTCTCCTGGTGCCGCGCTATTCCGACACCAAGGAACATACGACTGATCATCAGATCCATACCGCAAATCGTTGGCGCGATCACCCAAATGTCGTCGTCGCGGAACGACAGGACAATCTCGGTGAGAAAATCGCGGTGGCTTTTCGATTGAAGGCCGCCAGTGGGAAGTTCTCCCCAGTTGCACCCGGCGAGTTCACGAGCAAACTCCGTGAAGCCCTAAGTCGATAAGAGCGATGTGCCGCTGACTGTCGTGACACCGATCAACGAAATCAATTGACTGGATAAATTGTTGCGGAACGGGAAATCGCTGAGGGAGCCGATTTTACGCCGGCAGAGCTAGCCGCGGCGCACATTCGCATAAAGTGCGAGAAGCTGTTGCGCAACGATGTCGATGCTAAAATATTTCTCGACCCGGTCTCGGCCATTTTCTCCCATCATGCGTCGCCGCTCCGGCGAGCGGATCAGTGCCGCCAGAGCCGCAGTGAGTTCGGGCGGGTTTCCCGGGGGCAAAAGAATGCCCGTTTCATCCTGCAAAACCAGCTCGGCTATTGCTCCGACAGGTGTGGTTACAACCGGAAGAGCCGCCATCATCGCTTCCAGAATAGCGACCGGCAAGCCTTCATTATACGAAGGTAGCACGAAAATATCAGCGTCGCGCAGCAGCGTTGCGATCTCGACTGGACCCACCCAGCCTGGAAACTCAACCCTGTCGCTTATTCCAAGGTCTGCCGCTACCCGTTGGAAACTTTCTACTTCGCCATTACCGGCCAGCGTTGCATGCCAATGCAGGTTCGCCATGTTCGGTGCGGCCAGCGCTTGCAATAGATCACCCGTGCCTTTGCGTTGCCCGATCAGTCCGGCGGTGACAATTCGTACTTTTTCCCGTGTGATACGAGACGGCGGCCGCTCGGTCATTGGCACACCGTTATAGATAACGGTGACCGACTGCGCCGGCACCCCCAGCGCCTGCACCAGGTAATTCTTCCAAAACTCGCCGATTACGACGACCCGGGCGGCATCGGACAAGCGGCGGCCGATGGCTTGGCGCCCCTCTGGTTTCAAGCCTTCGCAATAAGTTTGGAAACGAGAACCATGCAGGTGCACAATTACCGGCACGCGGGCGAGGCCGGCAATCCGTAACAATATCAGTTTCCGTATAACGCTGCCGCCGTGCGACATATGGATGTGGATCACCTGGACCCGCCGCAATAACCCACCGAGTATGATACGCGCGCAAACAATGAGGAATCTAAGAGGAGTTCGCCAGGACAGGCGGCTGCCGTATGGATCAAGAACTTTGCATGTGACAGCGGGCTCAAGGCGTTTATACGCCTGCGTCAGATACCGGGCCATACCGCCCATGCCACCACGCGCATCCATACCACCCGGACTGATATAGTATACGGTGTAGGGTAAGCTCATCACTGGCTCTGCATTTTTCAGGCAGCTTTCGATTTAGACGGAACCAGCCTGGATACCGAGCCCAGCACGAAACGCCGGCCCGGGGCTTCGATCCAGCGAGCGCTTATTCCTGCCAGAATGATTGAGAGCACCCAACACATCGCGGCGAGGATCGGATAAATTCCATAAATCCCGAATCGATGCTGTGCGATCAGCGCCAGCATAACCGCACCGCTGATGAAAGTCGGATGGATCAAATATAGCGAATAGGAAATTTCGCCTAGGTAATGGACCGGCCTGTTGCCAAACAGTCGATTTGCCAGGCTTCCGTTAAACGAAAGGCCGAAGATCAAAGCTGTCAGGCACGCGACGAGCACCAGGTCAGGCGCATGCAAAACCCACGCGCCGATAAATGCAAAAATGGTCAATGCGCATAAATGTTCCGACGCCATTAACAACCGTAACACCGGCAGTTCAGAAATCCTGAACAGGAGCAGGCCGATGGTGAAACCTGCAAGACATCGCAGTATCGGATACACCGAACTTCCATCCACAACATCCAGTGCTCCGCGAACGCCTAATCCGGACTGCGCGACCAGAAGCAGGACACCGGCGGCGACGCAGAAAACCGCGGCCCCGATGACAGGACGGCAGAACACGCTAAGAAAAACGAGGATGGGAAAAAGCAGGTAAGCCACCATTTCGGCGCTGACCGACCATGAATCGCTGATAACTGGAAAAACATTCAGCCCGACACCGGTCAGCATCAAAGTGTTGAGGACATAGTCATAGGTGCTGAAGTTGTTCAGCGCACCATTGCCGGAAACATTGATAACGGCCTTCACCAAGACGAATAGCATGACTGTGAGATAGGCGGGGTATAAGCGGGCGACCCTGCGAAGCATGAAGTCACCAAACCGGGCCAGGTCAAAGCGCCCGGAAAACCATGCGCCATAGCTATAGGCAAGGACAAAACCGCTCAGAATATAAAAACAGTCCACGGCCAGATAGCCTTGGCGAAGATGGAAATGGGTATCGAGCCCCCGGCTTCCGAATGGCTGACCGTAGTGATAAAACATGACGGCAACCGCCCCGATGCCGCGCAATCCTGTCAGCGGTTTGAGTTCAGTTCTCAATGGCTGGCGTCCCGGCGTGCTGATGCTTTCTTTGCGAAAATAGCCACTAGAAACCGTTTAAATCCGGATCGTTTTCAACTTTATTCGCAGGTGCCATCTTGCATGCATCTGATCCATCGGTATCGACAAATCGCTCATAGCCGATGGGACAGCGATCCGCGGACCGCAACACAATTTCCAAATGGCCGTTGATTGCCTTGCGGCAGGGACTTGCAGATCCGAACATGCTGAGATCCTCGGAGCCTGCGGGGCAATCCTCATTACTTACAACAGGCACCGGCGTTGCCGTTACCGCGTAGATTTTCTGGCAGGAATACCTGACCGGAGCGGTCGAAATCGCCATGTATCCAGGCGGGCAGGCGTAACAATTCTGCAAAACTGCAATTGTCAAAATGGCGGATAATTTCGCAATCATCGGCAATTGGGTGCGAGCTGAGCGCTGCATCGACATCGGCCATACTCCCATCAATCACGTCCTCAAGCATCTCCATGCACCCTGCAATCCAAGATCCGCCAGCAAGGATTTGTCCGGTTACGCGTTCAGTGCGTTTTCAAGTGTCTCAACCCCGTGCCGCACTGGCGCCGTAGGATATAGATCCCAGCACTTTAACGCCCAGCAAGCGCTCAGCGCTCTCAGAGGTGAGGAGCGTTTCCTTCCAGGAAGCCAAATAGAGCAAAAGCAACGCATCGGCGATTAATCCAAACGCGATACCGGCCAGGATGAACGGGATGTGTCTCGGCTTCACGTATTTGGAAGAGGCATCGGCGCTTGAGATGATATTAACGCTGCCAATATTTTGCTGGTCGAGATCTCCGCTGGACTTGGCATCCTCATAGCGGTCGCGGGCCTTCATCGCCAGGTCGTTCAACATGGCGTGATTGCGCTCCAGTGCTTCAAGGTCACGGCCACCCTCGATTAAATTGTTCAATTGCGCATCCAGACTCGCCAAATCCTGCTGCTGCAGAACAATCTGAGCGTCTAATGACGACGCATCGGCTTCGGATTGTTGCAGCTTGAGTATGGCGTCATCATAAGCTGGGTTGCGTTCCATCCACGTATTATCGGTCGCGACGCTGCGACCTGCGATAAAATTCTGCACGGTGGCGATTTGCGCCTCGGCATCCTGAACTGGCTTGACGTCGCCATTGTAGCGCTGGCGCAGCTTTTGCAGTTGGAGCTGCAAATCGAGCAGGTTGCTTTTCGCGGCATCGACGGATGTGGATTGAGTCTGTCCGGCTTCGACCAGCGCGGGCAGCATGGTCAGGCGTTTGCGATAATATTGAATCCGCTCATGCGCGTCAGCCGACTTGGCTTGCAGCGACTGCAAGACGTCAACGATCTCAGAACGGTCGTAGATCGCCTGGGTGGTTTGGCCGTCGACGTTAAACAGCGATTTTTGTTTGCGCAATTGAGCGATCTGCAAGGTTAGCGCATCGAGCTGCGTTTCATATTGCTCCAGTTGCGCTCGCAATTGCGGCGCTTCGGTATCGCCGAAGATCGTCGAATGCTTGTTCTGGTATATCTCGATCAGCGTCGCTAAAGTCTGCCTTGCCACATCACGGTTTGGATTATCAAAATTAAGGTTGATGACTTCCGACATTGTAACGGGGATGGCCGTGAAATCTTTGGAAAATTTGCGAACGGCGGCGTCCATCGGGCTCATGCTGGAAGGCGGATGCGCCGCGATGGAAGGATAGATTTTGCTTAGGCCAACGGCGTCGATGGTCTCTACCGCAAGGTCATGGCTGGCTAGAATCGCGAGTTCGGAGTTGATGATTTCCTGCTTGGTAAGATACGGCGCTTCGCTGCCCTGAGCGCCTGGGTCCGTCGTGGTCTCGAACTCGGGACCACTATTGATCAGGATGGATGCGGTTGCCGCATATAGATGGGTGAGCAGATAGGGAAAAATCGCCACCGGAAGCGCCGCGCAGAAAAACATCAGAATAAAATACCGCTTTGACCTGAAGATAATGCTCAGGATCTCGCGCGGGGTGATCGCTGAGATTGTCATTGCTCGTTCCCTCATGGCTGGTAGCTCACGGCAGCCGAATACGGAATTATTTTAGCCAGATTATTGCCGAGCCACTCTGCGACCTGGGATATCGGTTTTTCCGGAACGTATACCAGGTCGTATGAATCCAGTAGCGGATCAACCGTTCCGGCAACGCCGTTTTTCATATTGATCTGATAATAGACGATAGAACCGTCAGGTGCGCGGCGCAGCAACAGGACGTCGCTCAGAACGGCAGTAGATGTTTTCAAACCGCCCGCTTCGGCGATTGCATGCGATAAAGTCAGAGGAACTGTGTCTCGCACCAGACCAGGGCTGTTAACCTGGCCCGATACGTAAATTTCCTGCAGTGCATATTGTTTGACGGTAAGTGCGATATCGGGTTGCACGATGTATTTTGCGTATTCCTGGTTAAGCAGGGCCGTCGCCTCCGGCACCGTCTTGCCGCCGAGTTGAATGTTGTTGACGAATTGCAAAGACACATTGTCGTCCGGCCCGATTGTCGCCTCGTCATTCAGGTCGGAATCATACTGAAATCGTATCAGAACATCATCGCCCGGCGATAGCTGATAGGCATTCGTTAAATTCGTCCCTGCGCTGATGACCGGGGTTGGACCGATCGGCGCGGCCGGCTGCTGGGCCGTGCAGCCCATAAGCATCGCTATGCTCAAGACCGGCAGTACTGAGCAGCGCCCAAAAAGCGCCGGTCTGGCGCCGGGCATCAAGTGATTCAAATTAGGTTCCGATTCAAATTCTAAAATACGGCATCACCAATCGTAACGTAGCGTTAAGGTTGAAAGCAATGTTCTTATTGCGTTGCAGCAAGGTATTTTATGTAGGTTCGGCATAGATATTTCCGTTTTAGATAACGCACGGCGAACAAAAAGTTGCTGGACCGCAACGGATCGGATGGCAATTCTACACGGGTATGAAAGCTTCTCCGGCGTTGCGACTTTACGAGATATACGCTGTTCCAAGCTTGGCGGTTACGCGCCACAAGGAGAGTTAAATGAGCTGGGTAAGAAACTTGGGTATATATTGATGCGCCTTGTTGAGAACCACACCGTAAATCCCGATACCTTGCTGTTCCACAATCTGAATGACCTGGCGGACCATGGCCGGCCGCAGCTTTTCAGCTTGCACAACAAGGACGATTCCATCCGATAGCTTTGGCATGGTTTCAAAAAACTTGCCGCTATAGACCGAGGGACAATCAACAATCGTCAGTTGATATTCCTGCCGGCAGGCGGCATATACCGCGTGGATACCCGCTGGGTCGTTCACCGAGGTGTTCGCAGCTTCAGTGTTTAGCAGGTAGCTTTTCGATTGCTTAATGGCGGCAAACGCCGAACCCTGCCCGGTATCGTTTCCATCCATCAAAAACACACTGAGATTGCCCATCGCCGCGGCTTTCTGAGCCAGTGCCCGCGCCACGGAGCTAGCACCTTCTCCTGGAGTAGCCGACATAATATGAATAACCACACCCTCATCACGGCCGCCGAGAAGTCCTCGGACCGCTCCATAGATTGTGTTTATCGGATCCATGAATGTGGATAAATGGGCCGACCAATTCGGCTCCGCGGGTCGATTGACGCGCAAATGATCGATATGCCTCGGTATCGCCGTGGCGGGCTCCCACTTGGCAGACAAGTCTCTCCATCCCTTGACTGCCGTCCTGTAAATCGAATTCATGTCTGCCCCAATTTCTTACCTGCCTTCAAAAGCGTGATCCATGGTGTCTACGTTGCCTATCCGTTTTCTGCTTTAAAATGATGTTCGACATGGACCGCCAACAGAACTGAAATCGCAAAAAGCAAATGGCGCGGGTACTTCAAGTATTTCGTCGGGAAATCGTAACGATTTCGGTACGCCGGCAACTTCTAATGCCATGTGACTAAAGCGGTTTTTCGGGTAAAGGCGTTCGCTTTTCTGGCCATTGAGGGATGTGTTTGGGGCTGTCAAACCTCGCGGCAAAGATATGGAAGCCGAAAACCGGTAGCCCAAGCAAGTATCGCCGCCATAGCCGTCGTGGTTCGCGCACCAGTCTTACCGCCCATTCCAATCCGATATTCGAGACCCAGCGCGGCGGCCGATGCACCACGCCAGCAGCATGGTCCACTAAAGCGCCAGCACTGATGATGATGCCGGTATCGATTTGATCCAAATGATCCGAGATCCATCGTTCTTGCCGCGGCATGCCCATGTTGACGAGAACAATGGTCGGTCTAGCCTTATTGATCCGTTCCAATAGCAAGCGATTACTTTCGGAACCGGCTGCGAGGTCAAAATAGCCGTGTTGAGTACCGGCGGTGCGGACCCCAAATCGTTCCTCATAACGCCGTGCCGCCGCCTCGACCACGCCGGTTCTGCCGCCGACCCAAAAAATCGATGCGTTTGTACCGAGGGCCTGTAATACGGGTACAATCCACTCGGGTGGCGTCGTGCGGTACATGCCGCAGCCCTTCAACATGAAATGCGCCAGTTGCACGCCGGCGCCATCGCAAAAGGCAATGTCGGCTTTTGCAAACAACGTGCGCAGCCAGGGCAGATTTTGCGCAAGCACGACCATATGGGCATTGGCATTGACCAGGAGCATCTTGCGATTTTCTCTGATCGCACTCAGGACCTGTTCGGTAATTACGTCACGGTGCACATTATGCAGATGCAGTCCCATCAGCTCCGTGCGTTTCGGGACCATCACATTATCGGCCTTTGATACCGCACGCCGCGGGTCGCGACTGGTTGCAGGGAAACATTTTCGTAGACTGCGTGCAGTTCTGAAATGTAGTTTGGCAGCGTGAAACTAGCCGCAAATTTGGTTCGGGCGGCGGCGCCGAGTTGAACCCGCAGCTCCCTGCTTTCAACCAGACGGAAAAGCGCTTTTGCCAGAGCGTCAGAATCGCCGATATCGACGAGCAAACCGGTCTGTTCCGAAATGATGGCGTCCGCAATCGAGCCGACCGGTGTGCTGACGATGGCGCAGCCATGCGACATTGCCTCGATCAGAGCAACCGGCAGGCCCTCATTTCGCGAGGGGAGGACGAATACATCGGCTTGTCGAAATTCCTCCGCGACCGACGCCGCATCGAGCAGCCCGGTAAATTTCACGCGCCCGGCTAAACCCAGTTCACCTGCTAACGCCTTGAAACGGGACACCTCGCCATTCCCACCGATAATGGCTTCCCAGTCGGCAGCCGCCATCAGCGGGTGCGCCAGAGCGCTGAGCAGGGTATCGACGCCCTTACGCTCGCCTACAATGCCTAAGAACAATAGACGGCACTTGGCGCCCGATTTTCGTCCCGGTTCGGCCGCCAGTGGGACCGCGTTGTATAAAATGCGTATCCTGTTGATTGGAATTGCCTGGCTAATCGCAACCAATTGCTTCCAATATGCCCCCAGCACCAGGGTAATGCTGCACGAATGCATGATGCGGCGAACGATTTTCTGACGCCACTTCGGCAGTTGCTCGAAATATTCGGTAAAATCCGCGCCGTGCATGTGCATCACCACCGGCACGCCGAAAATGATGCCCAGCAGCGCAAAAGAAAGCTTTCGCCATACACTGAGACGCTCAGTCATGTTCACGTGCAAAATATCGACGTTGCCGGAGAGCAGCGCCGCCAGCACGCTCAGCATGGCGCCTGCAAAATAAAATGGCATCTGAATAGCGCCCCGAACCGGGCCGCCCGTACCATACGTATCTACCACCCTTAAGTTGAATTGGGAATCTGCGGGCCAGTTCCGTACGGTATGATCCACTATTTTCGCAATGCCACCTGCTCTGGTTCGAGCGCCGGGTGTTAAGATCAAGACGGTCTTCCTGGAATCCATTAAAACACCAAAAATAGAAATCCACGCGCCGCGCGCGAGGCCGTCTCTGCCCACTGTTGAGTGGTTGCTAATCCGTACGGAGATGCAGCCTGCCAAGGCCGCGCAATCTTCCGTCACACGTCCCTTACCGCATAGGTAGCGATATATTGCAACGCAAAACGAACAAATTAATGAATCTATTTTCATTTCAAGTTTAATCAATAGAAACGTTGCAAAAAAAGGATAGTTGTTTTCGTTCGTCAAATAAAACGACTTTTACTTTGCAAGTTGAAAAAATTCGTGTATTTTACAGTATACTTTGAGAACAAGCTGTACTCGATCTATCTGCATTTCATTGTAAGAGCGCTCGTTTTGTACTTCAGCGTCGTCGCATATGTATTATATGGACCTTGGTCACTGCGAGGACCACAAATGCTTGTGGCGTCGAACAGGCGCATCGCCGGCCCCAAAAGCCATGGTGCGTTATCCAGTCAGGGCAGAAATTTCTCTCAAGAAATTTCGATATAGAAAGGATAATCTGCGTTCCCGCGGGCAAGTCACCAGAGCATATTGACGCTAAACGGTGGCGCCCTCGGCGGTGCGCGACAGATTTGGTTTTGGCGGTCTGGCGGATCGTACCGAAGGTCTATGAGACATACACCACATCCAAAGACACAACCTAAAATAGATCTTGTGTGTTTTACCTGGTTGGGCGCAATATGTGGCGAGCTGGCCTTAGCGGGACTGGCATCAACGCATCGGAGTGGAGCGAAACCGATGTGTGGGTTCAGGCAACGGCGTTCTGGAAAGCGGTCTGCCCGGCGATGCTGCTAGGACCGGCGGCAGCAACCAGGTCCGACCGTGTCACCATCGACGCTGGAGATAACGCGCTTTGCAGCCTGAAACTCGGTACGATAAGCACCAGGGCGAACGGGGGCCGGGATCTGCCTCCACACCGGTCCGGAAGCCGATCATGCCTCCGTTTTTGGTGCCAAGTGCAAGGCAGGGCGTAGGCGGTCTAGAGTCGGGCTGATGTTAAATCGATCGCCTTATAGCCGCAGAAGAGCGAACCTGACCGATACCGCTCCGAGGGCCAGGATCACTTGGTTTTTTTGGAGTGCCTGTTCCCCGACAGCTTAAAACTGTCCGTGAATTCCAACCCGCATCGATTGGCCGTCGCCAAAGATCATCAGCCCGTAATCGGATTGCGGAAACAACCGCCGTGTGACATCGGCTGTCAACCAGCCGATAAATCCGCCACCCACGGCGTCGGACGCCCAGTGCCCGTCCTGGGCCGCGACCCGGGCCAGTCCGACCACCACTGGGATCGTGTATAAAGCCGGTGCATGATAAAGTTCGGCATAGGGCGTGATCAGTGCAAATGCCAATGCGGTATGGCCGGATGGGAACGAAGAAGTACCGTTGTCGCCGCCGCCAAACACCGAGCCCGTAGCGTATAACTGACTGGGGTTGGTGAAGGGATGAAAGACAAACGGGCTGCTATCTTCATTTTCCGGACGTTGCCGGCCAATCGCGTATTTTAGCCCTAATGATTCCGCGGTAACCACGGCACCCGCGGTTACGGCAATCGAGGAAGCATGCGCCAGTTCCGGGTCGGAAATCGGGCTTTGGATCATCGTCAAGCCTGCAAAAGCCAATGGCGCCAATTCTCCGACATTGGCAATTCTCAAGGCAACCTTGGTTCGGTCTGTATAGCTGATATGGTTCAGCACCCAAAAATTGATGCCGTGGTCGAAGGCCATGGTGACCCCCGTTGCCGCCACACCGATGGCGGCAACCCCCCAATCGGTCTCATACCATGGGGTCGGCGCATTATAAGGAACGGTGTTCGGCGGCGGCAGTGTGTCAACCAGGTTACTATCCAGGACCGGCGATGTTTTGCTGGGCGGCCGGGATTCGATTACCGCACTCCCCAATGTCGGTGATGGCGGCATGAAATAAGCCGGGCTCCCGGCTTGGGGAATATCCGAAGGCGTCGCCACCATGGGGCTGCCGACCTGCTGCGCATGCGCAAACTCCGGCATGCCAAACAGCAGGCAAGACGACAATGTAACGCCGACGATCAACCTCACGCTTAAATTCTCCCAGATCAGATCAAATAACCCACCAGCCATCCCACCGGCTGCGGTCGCGCTCGCTCAAGAACGGTATATCCTTGTAACTGTCCAGCTTTTGAATATTAATTTGTGCCTCTGTTTGCCACATGGCGCGCCGAAACCGGTCCGCGACTCGGCGCATGTTTGCAGCATGCTGCCGCAGCGATGCGGCAATGTCACGCAGCAATTTTTGCGCCGAGTCAGCGCCGAAGCAGCGTACAGCTTATCGGGGCAGGGCCGGCAGCCAAACCATAAAAGTTGTTCCCTGGCCCTCGATGCTTTCAATCACCAGCCGGCCGCGATGGCGATTAACGACATGTTTCACGATGGCCAGACCAAGCCCGGTGCCGCCGACGGCGCGCGAACGGCCCTTGTCGACACGATAGAAGCGCTCCGTCAGGCGCGGAATATGTTCGCGTGCGATGCCGGCGCCATCGTCGGCGACACTGATCACAACGCCCGCCGGATCAAACCGCGGATCGCTGCCTGCCGCCGTCGCAGTGACTTTGATGCGGCCGCCGCGTTTGCCATATTTGATGGCGTTATCAAGCAAGTTGGTAAATACCTGGGTCAGCTGGTCGGCATCCGCGGGCACCCGCGGCAAATCGTGCGGAATCGTAACATCAATATGGGCCGCATTGGCCTGCAGCATCGGCTCCAGGCCGGCGATAATGCGTTCCAGCAGCGGCGGTAAAAACAGCACGTCTTCCGGCGGCTGATGTTCGCTGATCTCGATCCGCGACAGGCTGAGCAGATCAGCGATGACCCGCTGCATCCGCATCGCCTGTTCCGCCATGATGCCGAGGAAACGCTGTTGAGCCTCAACATCGTCCGCTGCCGGGCCGCGCAAAGTTTCGATAAAGCCGATCAGGCTGGCCAGCGGCGTCCGCAATTCGTGGCTGGAATTGGCGACAAAATCGGCCCGCATCTTCTCGATGCTGCGCTCTCGCGTGCGATCGGTGACAAGAATATACGTGGGAGCGCCAACCGGGATGACCGTTGCATCCAGGTCGCGCGGCACCGGCACGGTAAGGACGATGCTCTTGCGCACCGGCTTTGCGGTTTGCGCGGCCTCGGCAAGGGCGGCGCGTAGCTCAGGATGCCGCAATAGTGCCGCGGTTTCATTGCCGAAAGCAGACACCGCGCTGGCATTGCGCCAGTTCACGGCGCCGGCTTCATCCAGCCGCAACAGCGGATCGGGCAGCCGCTCCAGCAAGGCGTGGTCGGCGGCGGCGGCGGCGCGCAGCCTGGCGCGGCCGAGCCGCTCCGACCGCGTGAGGTTGATCGCCTCCTGGCCGAGCCAGCGCATGCCCGGCACCAGCAACACTGTATCCCGGGGTATTTTAGAACCGTCTTCCCGCAACCCGCTGACCAGCCTGGCCATGACCGCGATGTCGCGCCCTAAAACGGCGCCAAAGCCGATCGCCACGGAGGCGCAAATCCCCCAGCTGATGAGAGCCGGCAACCAGTTCAAAGCGCCGAAACCTACCAGCAGCCCAAAAATAATCGTCGGCAGCGCGCCCAGTGCCAGCATGAACGCCATTGAAGCGGGCCAGGCGCTATGGCTTAGCCGGGCCTCGCTCATTTTAAGTGGTGGGCGGGTTAAGCGTCGTTGGCGCGGGCGAGGTAATCACGGGTCCGCCAGGTGCAATTTGAAATACTGCAAGTCCGCGCTGCACCTGGCCATTGGGTTCCAGCTGCAAAACCCCATCGGTCCCGCTGAAGCCGACGGGGTTGGTCAGCGCCTGCGAGGTAAAGCCGCTGGCACCCCCGGCGGCGCCGCCGCCGGCAAGCAGCTGAGCGATCGCCGCGGCGTCAAACGCCACATCGGCGATAGCCGGGGGAGCGCTGCCGTAAGTGGTTTGGTATTTGGCGTCGAAGGCCGCGGCGGCGGCGGGATCAGGTGCCGCGTAAAGGGCGCCCGAGTAGACCCCGTTGCTGCCCATGGCGGTCGCGATGTTTGCCCATAGGGCCGGCCCCAGCAACTGCACCTGCGGCGCGTTCACCGAGTAATAGGGCAATAGCGTCGCTATTTCAGCCAGCTCCTCACCCTGGGTCGCGCCAATGAACAAGGCGTTGAACGCCGGCGGCGGAATCGGCTGGTGCTGCAGCTGCAGGGCCTCGGCGCGGCCGGCGGCGGTATTCAATTCCTGCGCCGCCTTGATCTGCGCCATCAACCCCTGGCCCCGATCGGCAAAATCCGAGACGCTCTGCACCGCCTGGTTAAGCCCGGCAAAGCCGGGCTCGTAGAAAGTGATGGCTGGACTGGGTTCACTGAGGCTGCTGGCCTCGGCTTGCAAAGCGGTACTAAGCGAATGGCCGAAATCGCTATCCGGCAACAAAGCCGCCACTTGGTTCCGGCCGGCATTGGCCGCCACCTGCACAACCCTTTGCACCTGCTGGGTCGGGCTGATCCCGAGCGGCCATACGCCTGCCTGCGCGACCGAACTGTCATTGGTGAACGCCAGCACGTTGACGTTGGCCGCGATCGCAATCGGCGCCACGGCGTGCGCTTCGGCTGAGGTAAGCGGCCCCAAAATCAGCCCGTCACCAGCTGCGATCGCCGCTTGCGCGGCACTTGCTGCACCCGCCGCGGTGCCGCCGGTATCACGGATATCCAAAGCCGGGGCGGCGCCATTGGTGAAAGCCAGTTTTGCCGCGTTCTCCAATATCTGCCCAATCGGCTGCAACGGCCCGGATAACGGCAACAGCAACGCCACCGGGCCACTGGATTTGCCGGTACCGGGCGCACCTGGCATCAGCTGCGCGGCGCTGCCTCCGGCCATCGGCGGCATTGCCCCGGTTACGGCCATGTCCGGGGATTGACCCCCGCAACCAACCAGAGTCAGGGTTCCGCATAGGAGTGCACCGTGCAGAAATGTGGATGACCGAAGATCCCTTAACAAATCAATCAAACGCCAAACCCCTCGATACCGGCACGCCGCCTTTGCCAGCCCTTGTGCTGGTTTCCACCCCGATCGGCAACCTTAAAGATATGACGCTTCGCGGCCGCGAAACGCTGCAGCAGGTCGACGGTATTTTATGCGAGGACACCCGCAGCAGCCAGCACCTGCTGAAAACCTACGGCATCAAAACCCGCTGTTACCCGCTGCACGAGCATAACGAGGATGCGCGGATCCCGGGGCTGATCCAGGCTATGCAGGACGGCGCCCGCTACGCCTTGATCTCCGATGCCGGCACGCCGCTGGTCTCGGACCCCGGCTACCGCCTGACCCGCGCCGCCATCGATGCCGGTTTGCTGGTGGGAGCCATGCCCGGGGCTAATGCGGCTGTTTTGGCGCTAACCCTGTCCGGCCTGCCGCCGCATCCATTTCTCTTTCTCGGCTTTTTACCGGCCAGAGCCGGCCCGCGCCAGGCCGCGTTGACAAAGCTCAAACATGCCGAAGCAGCCGGGCTGACAGCAACCATTGTGCTTTATGAAGCACCGCACCGCCTGGCCGAAACCCTGAACGACGCGGCCGCAATCCTCGGGGCCCGTCCGGCGGCGGTTTGCCGCGAACTGACCAAGCACTTCGAGGAAATACGCCGCGCCAGCCTGCCGAGCCTTGCCGCCCATTACGGGCAAACCGCGCCGCGGGGTGAAATTACGCTGGTTATCGGCCCGGCTACGGAGCCGCCGGCATCGGAAGAAACTTTGACCGTGACGCTGGCAGGCGCGCTTGCGCAAATGAGCCTCAAAGACGCGGTGGACGCAGTGACCACCGCAACCGGGCTGCCGCGCAAACAGGTCTACGCGAAGGCCTTGGCTTTAAGCCGCGAGCCGCGTGACAGTTGAACTCGGAACTTGCGGTTTAGCAGACCACTCGCGATAGTTGTTAAATAGCCGTAGTATTTGGGCGCCGTTGAAGGGGTGAATGGGTTTGTATTCGCTGGAAAATTTTGCGTGGCGGATGATCTACCGCATCGCTTTTCCAATTGCCCGGATCTGGTGGCACATTGGCCGCGTGCCGCATGAAGGCGCCCTGGTGGTGACCTATGTCGGCGAAAAAGTGCTGTTGCTGCGGGCTTCATACCGCCGCGGCTGGAATTTTCCGGGAGGTGGCGTCAGGCCTCGGGAAACCGCCGAGCAAGCCGCCAGGCGCGAGGTTCAGGAGGAGATCGGACTGTTGGTCCCAACGCTGAAACCAAAAGGCAATATCGTCGGTTATTGGGAAGGCAGGCGCGACAGCGTCAGTTATTTCGAGTTACGTCTCGAGCAACTGCCGACTTTGCACCTCGACCAACGCGAAATTGTCGAAGCGCGACTGGTTTCCCCCGCAGAATTAAATCAAATGAAACTAACTCCCGCAACCGCGGCGTATTTCAAAGCCCAGAAGGAAGCTGCCTAGGCGCGCCGACGCCATCGCCCCCGCCCCAGATTGAAGAATTTTGATTGCTGGGTGACGACCGCGGCCATGCCACAACCTCAGTTATAGATAAAAACCTCTCTTAATGCTGCGGCATCGGGCGCGATAGCGCCAACGCCCCAGGCCCGGAGTTAAAAAAATTTTTTTGGTTCTTTTTTTTAAAAAAGAACTGCTTCATCCATGCCAAAGCGGGCCGTGTCCGGCGCCGAAGCCGGGGGCATGGATTATGGCGTTTTGCAGGTAGTGCCTGGCGCGGTGGACTGCATCGACCAAGCTCAATTTCTGGGCCAGGCCAGTGGCGATGGCCGTGGCCAGGGTGCAGCCGGTGCCGTGGGTATTGCGGGTGACGATACGCGGATAGGTGATGGTCTCAACACCGTTTGCGTGCACCAAGATGTCGGTGAGCAGTTCGCCTCCGGCGTGGCCGCCTTTGATCAGCGCTGCGTGGGCGCCAAGGGCGATCAGCGCTTGGCCGGCGGCGGCGTAATCTGCCGGCCCGGTTGGTACAATGCCTGTCAGCGCGGCGGTTTCCGGCAGGTTTGGCGTGATCAGGGTTGCGTGCGGGATCAGCAGGCGGCGCATGGCATCGATTGCGTCCGGCGCCAGCAGGGATGCACCGGAAGTTGCGATCATTACGGGGTCGAGTACGACCGGGATAGCGGGCAGGCTTTGCGCAACGGCAACAACGATTTCCGCATTGGCCAGCATGCCGATTTTGATGGCGTCCGCGCCAATATCGGACAGCACGGTCTCGATTGTCAGTTTTACGAAATCGGCCGGCACGGTGTGGATGCCAGAGACGCCGGTGGTGTTCTGTGCGGTGAGTGCCGTAATTGCGGTACAGGCGTAGCCGCCGAGGGCAGAGATGGTTTTAATATCGGCTTCGATGCCGGCGCCGCCGCTGGAATCCGATCCTGCGATCGTCAGTACCCGGGCGGGAAGGCTCCCGCCGGGAAGGCTCCCGCCGGGCAGGCCCCCGTCGGGTAGACCCCCGCCGGGCAGGCCCCCGCCGGGTAGGCTCATGCCGCGCGGGCGATGGTCTTGCACAAGCCGTCAACGATTTCCTGGATCAGCGCGAAATCCTCGCCCTCGGCCATTACGCGGATCAGCGGCTCGGTGCCCGAGGCGCGGATCAGCACGCGGCCGGTAAGCGCCAGTCTTTCGCCGGCGGCGGCGATCGCGGTTTGGATATGCGGCTGCACCAGCGGCGAGACGCCGGCATAGCGGACATTGCGCAGCAATTGCGGCAAGGGTGAAAAAACCCGGCACGCTTCCGAGGCGCGTTTGCCGCTGCGCACCAGTACCGCCAGCACCTGCAGTGCTGCGATCAGCCCATCGCCGGTGGTGGCGAAATCGGACAGGATGACATGGCCCGATTGTTCGCCGCCGAGATTGATTTTTTGCTCGCGCATTGCCTCGGCCACGTAGCGATCGCCGACGCGGGTGCGGTGCAACTCCAGGCCAAGCCCGTTTAAAAACCGCTCCAGGCCGAGATTGGACATTACGGTGGCAACGATCGCCGGCGCGGAGAGGCGGTTGTTCTGCAGCATGTCGCGGGCGATCAGGCCGAGGATTTGGTCGCCGTCGATAATTTCGCCGCGTTCATCAGCCAGGATGACGCGGTCGGCATCGCCATCGAGTGCGATGCCGATATCGGCGCCGTGTTCGAGGACGGCCGCGCAAAGATGGTCCGGAGCGGTGGAGCCGACGCCCTTATTGATGTTGAAGCCGTCCGGATCGACGCCGATGGAGGTCACCGTGGCGCCCAGTTCCCACAAAGCCGCGGGGGCGACTTTATAGGCGGCGCCGTTGGCGCAATCGAGCACGATGCGCAGGCCATCCAGCCGCAAGCCGCGTTCCAGGCTGGACTTGGCGGCTTCAATATACCGCCCGGCGGCGTCCACCAGGCGCGAAGCGCGGCCCAATTTGTCAGGTGCGGCCAGCTTGCCGGAAAGATCGCTCGCCATTAGCGCTTCGATCTCGGCTTCGGTTTCGTCGGAGAGTTTCGAACCGTCCGGCCCGAACAGCTTGATGCCGTTATCCTCGAACGGATTATGCGAGGCGGAGATGACGACGCCAAGGTCGAGGCGCAGCGAACGCGTCAGCATGGCGATTGCCGGGGTCGGCAGCGGGCCGGCCAGGGTTACATGCATGCCGGCGCCGGTGAAGCCGGCGGTCAGCGCCGGCTCCAGCATGTAGCCGGAGAGCCGGGTATCCTTGCCGATAATGACGCGATGCCGGTGGCTGCCGCGGGTGAACAGCAATCCGGCGGCCTGGCCTAGTTTCAAAGCAATTTCAGCAGTCATGGGGGCGGTATTCGCGGTGCCGCGAATGCCGTCGGTGCCGAACAGCCGGCGGGTGGGCAAATCGTTCATAATGTCCTTGCACTCTTAACCGGCGTCCTGGTCAATTCCTGCCAGATTTTTAACGCCTGCACGGTCTCGGCAACATCGTGGACCCGCAGAATATTGGCGCCTTGCGAGACCGCGTAAAGCCCGGCTGCGATCGATCCGGGCAAGCGTTTTTTCGGTTCCGGCTCGCCGCTGAAGGTGCCGATGAAGCGTTTGCGCGAGACCCCGATGAGCAGCGGGTGGCCGAGATTTGCAAACTGCCTGGTGGCCTGCAGCAACGCCAGGTTTTGAGCGCCGAGTTTGGCGAAACCAAAGCCTGGGTCGAGCGCGATGTTCTCGCTCTTGATGCCGGCTGCCAGTGCGGCATCCAGCCGGGCCAAAAGTTCGGCCAGCACCTCTGCCCCAACGTCATTGTATTGCGCCTGTGCGTCCATGGTGCGCGGCGAGCCGCGCATGTGCATTAGAATGATCGGGCAGCAGCGCGATGCAATCAAATGCGCGGCGGCGGGGTCATGGGTGAGGCCGGAAACATCATTGATAATTTTGCCGCCCGCATCCAAGGCCGCCGCCATCGTCGCGGCGTTGCGGGTATCGGCGGACACCACGGCACCAGCAGCTGCGAGTGCCCGGATGACAGGTTCTATCCTGGAGATTTCCTGATCCACGGCAATGGGTGCGGCATTCGGCCGGGTGCTCTCGCCGCCCACATCGATGATATCGGCGCCGGCTTCAAGCATCGCCATGCCGGCCGCGATGGCAGCGGCTGCGGTAGCGTGCTCGCCTGCACTGGAGAACGAATCCGGGGTTACGTTCAAAATGCCCATTACCCGGGGCGTGCGAAGGTCGAACCCGGCCCAGGTAAGGATGCCGGTATTGGCGTGGTTCATGCGCAACGCTACCATGATCCGCGCGTGCGATGCTATCGCACATCGCTCCGGTGCGATGCTATCGCACATCGCTAGGGTGCGATGCTATCGCACTTCGCTCCCGTGCGATGCTATCGCACATTGGTTAAGTGCGATGTTATCGCATATTGGTCAGGTGCGATCTTATCGCATATTTGTTTAGTGCGATCTTATCGCAACGCATGCGTAAGGATCGCAGTTTTGGCTTGCCGCCGGGGTCTTGGCCGCACTATCTTTGCCAATGGCTCTTAGAATTGGGCTACCGCGCCCCGTTGATATCGTAAACAGAACCATTAACACCGCTGGCTTGCGGGTGTTTCGCAACATCCTATTCGGCCGGCATCCGCGCCAGAAACTGGACGTCTATTGTCCGGTCCATTCGAGTCCGTTGATTGCCGAAATCGGCATCCCGGTGGAACCCTTGCCGGTTATTGTGTTTTTCTATGGCGGCTCATGGCAATGGGGCCAGCGTCGGGACTACAAATTTGTCGCCGCGCAGCTGGCAAAGCGGGGGTTCGTGGTTGTCGTGCCGGATTACCGGCTCTACCCGGAAGTCAAATTTCCGGCGTTTCTCGAAGATGGCGCCGCGGCGGTCGGCTGGGTATTCAAAAATATCCTGGCGCATGGCGGCGATCCGGGAAGCGTGTTCCTGATGGGACATTCGGCGGGCGCCTACAACGCCGTGATGCTGGCGCTCGATACCTCGTATCTCGATCATGTGGGGGTCGATGCGGGACGGATCGCGGGGGTTATTGGCCTCGCCGGCCCTTACGATTTTCTGCCGTCCAGTGATCCCGCAATTGCGGATATTTTTTCGGGTCCTTCGGATAGCGGGGTAACGCAGCCGATCAGCCATGCGCGCGAAGGCGCGCCGCCGGCGCTGCTGCTGCATGGCGGCCGAGATAAAACCGTTTTGCCGCGCAATACCGCCGTGCTGGCAACCCTGTTGCGGGAAGCAGGCGGCGCCGTTGAGACCCATATTTACCCCAAGCTTGGGCATATCGGGATTGTGATTGCCTGCCTGCCTTATATCGCCTGGCGCAGCAGGGTGCTGAAGGACGTCCTGCATTTCATCGCGGCCTGCCGGCATGGCGAATTTGCCGACATTCGTTCCCACATTTCCGCGCCCATGCTACGGTGAACCGCAACAAAAACTAGAGGATCGGCTTGGCGGACGGCAAGTTATATTTAGGGACGCGGCGTTATTCCTCCTGGTCTCTGCGCGGATGGCTGCTGGTAAAACTGGCGCGTCTCCACGTTGAAGAAATTGTCATCCCGATTGCCGGCGGTGCCACCCCGGCGGTGCGCGCGGTCTCTCCGAACGGCCTGGTGCCCTATCTGGAGCATCAGGGTGCAAAAATCTGGGAGAGCATCGCCATTGCCGAATATTGCGCCGAATACGAACCCAGCCTGTGGCCGGCGGACCGACAGCAGCGGGCGCATGCGCGCTCGATCGCGGCCGAGATGCATGCCGGTTTTCGCGCGCTTCGCATGGCGATGCCGATGAACCTCGGCCGCGATTATGCCGGCCTTGGGCAAAATCCGGAGAGCTTCGCCGATGTCGCGCATATCGACCGGCTTTGGACCCGCACACGGGCGCAATATGGCGCCAGCGGGGCGTATCTGTTTGGCGAGACCTTCAACGCGGCGGATGCGATGTTCGCTCCGGTAGTGGCGCGGTTTTTGACATTCGCGCCGCCGCTCTCCGAAGCTGCTTCTGCTTATTGCAAGGCGGTGCGGGCGCATGCGCTTGTCAATCAGTGGTATGAACAAGCCGCGCTGGAACCAACGTCCTGGCAGCTTGAAAAATATGAAACCCTGGCCTGATCTTCCGGAGTGATTTTACCGGACTTATTGGAAGAGGGGCTATCGCTGGTGCTGTGTGGGACCGCACCCAGCCTGGTCTCGAAAAACCAGGCGGCCTATTACGCGCATCCTGGAAACATATTCTGGAAAACCTTGGCGGAGGTTGGCCTCACGCCCCGGCTTTTAGCCGCCAGGGAATATCCGGATTTGTTGAAGTACCGGATTGGACTGACCGACCTTAACAAACAGGAATGGGGTGCTGATTCCGAACTCACGCAGGCGGGGTTCGATGTGCGGGAATTCACCGCAAAAATGCGTCGGGTCAGGCCGCGGGCGATTGCGTTCTCCAGCAAGTTCGCGGCCACCAAATTTTTGGGTCGCGCGGCATCGCAATACGGCAAGCAAACGGAGACGCTTGACGGCATTTGCATATTCATCATGCCGTCGACCTCCGGCCGGGCCCGGCGATATTTTGACTTATCGCAGTGGCAGAAGCTTGCCATCCACGTCAAAAGCGCGCCGAACCTCAGTGCCGGCTAGTACCAGCGCCCGTTAAGGGGTTTCGTGCATCACCGCCATCCCGGTCTTCAAATCATAGGGCACCGAAAGATGCTGGTAGACCAGCAGCCATTTGCCATTTTCCTTGCGGTAGCCATCGGTCTGCCGGAAGGTCCCGCTGAGCGGCTGCCCTGACGCTTTGATTTTCATCGTATAGCTCTGGATGCTATAGGCGAAAGCCACTGTCGGGCTGGCGACGACGGTCATTTCCAGGATATTGGTTTTAAGATCGCTCACCGCGGCAAATTGCGCGGCAATGTCCTGCTCGAAGGCTTTGATGCCATGCACTTCGCCCGGCGACACGTCCTCAAAGACGATATCGTTGCTGACATATTTTGTAATTTCCCCGACGTTCTGCGCCGCTGCCATGTTGCGTTCGATGGTGAGTAGCGCATTGGTATCCGCCGGGTCGTCGGCGCGAGCCGCCTGGCTGTAAGCAAATGTCGTCAACATCGCCAGCAGAGTGGCAAAAATCGACAGGCTCCTGGTCATCGCCGTGCTCCCTTATTTTGATCGTCTCATGGCGGTGATACCCGCTGCACTTTAGAGCTTGTTTCGTCCCCCGATACGGCAAGGTTGGCACATACCGGCGATCACCGCAACGATTTATGGGCCGCACGATAAGGCTTTAGTGCTGCCCGCCGGCGGCAGTTATTCGCTTCTTCTCAGCCGGAAACGAAGCGCCTAAAATTCCTCGACGGCGAATTCGACATCGCGGTGGACATGGGCCGACATCAGCACGCCAAAGCCGAGCATGACCGCCGTAAGCGCGGAGCCGCCATACGAGATCAACGGCAAGGGCACGCCGCCCACCGGGATCAGGCCCATCACCATTGAAAGATTGACGAAGCAGTACAGGAAGAAATTCGTGCCGATGCCAAGGGCGACCAATCTGCCATATTGATGCTGGCATCTGAGCGCGGTGTAGAAGGCCATGCTGACGATGCTGAAGAGCAGGCCGAGAACAACAATGCTGCCAATGAAACCAAATTCCTCGGCGATGATGGTGAAGACAAAATCGGTTTGTTTTTCGGGCAGAAAATTCAATTGATTCTGGGTGCCGTGTAAAAAGCCTTGCCCGGAGAAGCCGCCGGAGCCTAGGGCTATCTTCGATTGGATGATGTTATAGCCGGCACCTAACGGATCGCTGCCGGGATTCATGAAGGTGATGATCCGGGCGCGCTGGTAGTCGTGCAGATGGTGGTAAAGCAAAGGTGCCGCGATCGCGATCACGGCGACGACAGCCAGGAATTTCCACCAGCGCACGCCGGCACCTGCCATCACCGTGGCGCCAATGGTGGCGGTGATGACGGCGGTGCCAAGGTTCGGTTCCTTGAGGATCAGCGCTACGGGGATCATAATTAAAATGATCGGCGGGATCAGGAAGAAGATATTGCCGACGCGCTCGTAGCTGGCGCGGTGGAACCAGGCGGCGAGCGCCATGGTCAGGAAAAGTTTCATCAACTCGCTAGGTTGTACTTCGACGCCGCCAATGGTCATCCAGCGCTTGGCGCCAAGCCCGGTATGACCGAATTTCGCCACGGCTATCAGCAGCAGAATGCCAAGGACGTAGCTTGGCCATGAGAGTTTGGCGATAATGCGGATATCGATCATCGCCAATGCCAGCATCAGCAGCAATGAGCTGAGGAAGCGGTAAAGCTGGCTGTTGGCGTAAGGGGTCGTGGCGCCGCCCGCGGCAGAATACATCGCGGCGTAACCAACGCCGGCCAGGGCGCACACGCATAGAACGAACAGCCAATTGATGCGCAGGAATTTTCGCACCAGCCCAAAGGATCGGTCACGGAACGGCCGATGCAGTGAGATTGCGTAGCTGTCGATCGTACTCACTGGATCTGCGAGCCCGAGGCGCTGGCAACCGCGGTACTGCCGGTATCGATATTATCCGGAGCGCCGCTGGCGGGGATCGCGGGACCAGCAAGCGTGGGACCAGCAAGCGCGGGACCAGCAAGCGAGGCGGTCGGTTGCGAGCCCAAAGGAGCATCGCGGCCGGCGGGGTCATTCTGAATCGCATAGGTCAGCAGGTCGCGCGCAATGGGTGCGGCCGACTGTGCGCCCCAGTTGCCATGTTCGACGATTACCGCGGTGGCGTAGCGCGGATTGTCATAGGGTGCGAAGCCGACGAACAGCCCGTTTGGACGATCTTGCCAGGCCATCCGCTCGGCGTTGAAATTTTTCATCTTTTCGGCGGCGGTGTCATTATGCACCTGCGCGGTCCCGGTTTTTCCCGCCATCGCCACATTCGGCAGCATCAGCCTGGCGTTATAGGCAGTGCCCTGCGGGGTATTCACCACCTCAAACAGCCCTTGGCGGACCAGAGCCAGGTGGCGGTCATCCACGTCCAGCGCCGGCCAGTCGGAAGCATTGGCGCCAACCTGCAGGGCGCCGCCGACACGGCGGGTCACATGCGGACCCACGGCAATGCCGCTGGCGATCCGCGCCATCATGGTGGCAAGCGCCATCGGCGTGACCTCGGTATAGCCCTGGCCGATGCCTTGCACCACGGTGTCGCCAGGCGCCCAGTGCACGTCATGGGCCCGCGCCCAGTCCAGCGTCGGCACCAGGCCAGGCGAGGCGTGCGGGATGTCCATCTGCAAATCGGTGCCGATGCCAAGCTCTGCCGCCATCGCGGCGATGTTGTCTTCGCCGACGCCCAGGGCAACCTGATAAAAAAACACGTCGCAGCTCACCTGCAGCGCGGTGGTGAGGTTGATGGTGCCATGGGCCACGTGGTTGTCGCACCAGAACAGATGGTCGCCGACCGTGAAGGAACCGGTGCAGGTGAGGTAGGTATCCGCGGTCAGCGAGCCTTTTTTCAGCGCCGCCAGGGCAACCGTGGGTTTGAAGGTCGAGCCAGGGGCATACAAACCGGCGATGGCGCGGTTTTGCAGCGGATGGTCGGGGTCGGACATCCAGCCTTTCCAGACATCGGTCGGAACCCCTTTATCGAAATACGAGGGGTCGAAACCGGGATTGGTCGCCATTGCCAGCACTTCGCCGCTCATCGCGTCCAGCACCACCGCCACGCCGGGCTGCGTGCCAAGGCGTTGCAATGCCAGGTTCTGCATGCCGGTATCGAGCGCCAGCGCGACGGTCTGGCCGGGGGCGCCGCCGCCGCTTGCCACCTCCCGCACCACCTCGCCATGCACATTGGTCTCGGTTTGCACAAAGCCCGGGGCGCCGCGGAGCGGCTGGTCCTGGCCCGCTTCGGCGCCGGTCCGGCCAATTCGCATGCCAGGCAGCGCCAGCACGGTGTCGGATTTTGCTTCCGCCTGGTTAGGCCGGCCGACATAGCCGACGGTGTGCGCCAGTGCGGCGCCAAACGGATAAATCCGGCTGGTGCCGACCTCGATAATCACACCCGGCAGGTTCGGGGTATTTACCTCGATGGCGGCCATCTCCGGCCATTGCAGAAAGTCTTTCAGCAAAACCGGGATATATTGCGGCCGGCTGGCAATGTCGGTCTCGATGCGAGCCCGTTCGTCGTCCGAAAGCGCCACCAGCTTGCTGAAGTTATCCAGCACGCCTTCCGGGTCCGGGCATTGCGCCTTCATGAACAAAGCGCGCCAATGCTGCTCGTTGCCGGCCAGGATCACGCCAAACCGATCGGTGATCAGCCCGCGTTCCGGAGCGGTCAGCCGCTCGCTGATGCTGTTGGCCTGGGCGAGGGTGGCGTATTTGCCATGCTGCACCACCTGCAGGTTATAGAGTTTGGTGGCGATAGCGCCGAACAAACCGAATTGCGCGGCGCCGATCAGGACCGCGCGGCGGCTGAAGGACGCCCGGCTGGTGATTTCACGTTTCACGGCGGGCCTTCAGGCAAGCTCGCCGGCGGCGGCGCCGCGATGCGCGCGAATGAACAACGCCGCCAATGCAGGATACACCCCGGCGCAGGCCAGCACCTGAACCGCCAAAGGCAGCAGCGGCAGCAGCGAGAGTGCGAGCAAAGACTGCAACGCCCAGGAGAGGCCGGAAAACAAGGCGGAGAGCCCAAAAAAGCTCAGCCAGGTCACCAGAAACGCCTGTGGCGCCAATCGCCGCCGTGCCGCCAGCGTGCTGCCCTGCAGCAACAGCAGCAGCACCGCCCAAAGCCCCAAGGGGGACAGGCCGAGCAGGTCCAGCAAAATGCCGGTAAGCGCCACGATCGGCGCCGGCAGCGCGGTCGGCCTATAAAGCGACCAGAAAAATACGCAGGCCATGGCATAAGCGGGCCGCAATTCGGCCTGCGCCGGCAGACCTACCGGCAAGCCGATGATGAACAAGCCGAAAACCATGAAGGAGGCCGGCCAGGCATGGCGCGAAGCCGCATCCAGGCGGCGCCAGAAACTTGGGTTCCGGCGCATTCCCGGGCGCCGCGTTATCATTGGGTCATGACCGGCAGCTCACGTCGAAGGTTGCTTGTGCGACCTGACGTTTTTGCCGGTCTTGGCAATCGGGGTGAGTTGCGGCTCGTCGTTGGGGTAGATGAACAGCCGCAGCATGCGCAAATCATCCAGGTTCGCCAGCGGCAGCACTTCCGGCTCATTCTGGGCGTCGTAATGCACCACGCCGATCGGCAGCCCGGCCGGAAAGGCGCCGCCGGTGGTACTGGAGAGCACCATATCTCCCTCAGCCGGGGGCTGGCCGGGTGACCAGTACAGCAGTTGCGGGTTCGGTCCGTTGGTTCCGACCATCAAAGCCGGACTGCCATGGACGCCAAGGCCGACGGGAATGCGGCTGTTCAGATCAGTGATCAGCAGCACGCGCGCGCTGCGCGACCCGGCTTCAACCACCCTGCCGGCAATGCCGCGGCCGTCCATGGCAATGGCGCCAACGGTATTCTGCGGAGCAACGCCGTCATTGGGCGAGGTGGCGACCAGCACTGAGCGCGCATAGACCCCGCCAAGATCGGCAACCACCGGCGCTGTAAAGAAATCCGGCGTCGGACTGGGGATGTAATTAAGGCTGGCCTTCATGGCGTCATTCTGCGCCTGCAGCGCCATTGCGACTGCCTGCCACTGCAACAGCTTGGCATTTTCCGCCCGCAATTGCGCGTTCTGGGTTGCCAGATTGAATAAATTGCCGATCGCGCCGGTGCCGGTCTCGAGCGTCTCAATGGGGCCCGCAACCAGCTGATAGGCCGGCGCTAAAATATCATCGAGGCCGGCGCGCAAATGGTTGCCCAAATCCTGATCGGCGCGGCCAAACAATACGATACCCAGCGAGAGCATCAGCATGACCGGCAAAGTCAGCCTGGATAGGGCCTGCCTGAACGGGACCGATAGCCGGATCACCGGTGAGCGTCTCCACGATGCTAATTAAAAACCAGCGCCCGCTCTACGCGCTTTTACCCCTGACGCACAATGGATTTTTCTTAAATTTTGAGATGAACCGAATCGGTTTCGATACATTTGGAATAAAAAAGCGCAGGCTTGCCCGCGCTATGTAGCGCAATAAAAAAGCGCAGGCTTGCCTGCGCTATGTAGAAGCAGTTCTTTTTTGAAAAAAGAACCAAAAAACTGTTTTATGCTGGGCTCCGGGGGCGGGATGCTAACGCCCTAACACGGCGTGAACAGCTTCTTTCTTTCAAAAAAGAAGCTGTTAGACCTTAGAACCCCTCGCGCTCAATGCGCTTGCGCTCCATCTTGCGGGCCCGGCGGACCGCTTCAGCGGCCTCGCGCGCACGGCGCTCGGAGGGCTTTTCGTAATGGCGGCGCAGCTTCATTTCGCGGAACACGCCTTCGCGCTGGAGCTTCTTTTTAAGCGCCTTCAGCGCCTGGTCGACGTTATTATCGCGAACGAGAACTTGCACTTGGCAGACAACTCCTGATGTGGCCCAAAAACAAAAATACGGCGCAGCCGGGACGGCAGCGCACGTGGTGGAGCGCCTATAGCACAAAGTTTGGTTTCTCCAAATCCTTAATAGAGGCCGCTGCGGCGGGCTAATCAAAGCCGCTCCGCGGTGGGTTCTAAAAGCCGCTCCGCGGCGGGCTAGCCACTGCCGGTGCGCGGTAATAGGGTTACCTGCATGGCGATATTGAAAATAGCCCGCATGGGTCACCCGGTCCTGTTGCAGCGTGCAGCTGAGGTTGCAGAGCCTGATGGGCCGGAGCTTGCCGCGTTGATCCAGAACATGGCTGAAACCCTGGAAGATGCCGGCGGCGTGGGCTTGGCGGCGCCGCAGGTTTTTACCTCGCTGCGGCTGTTTATCTATGAGGTGCCGGCAATCCGGGCCGATGAAGAGGTGGCGGTGCCGTTAACCGCCGTCATCAACCCTGTGGTGACGCCGCTGGATGATGAAATCGAGCTGGGCTGGGAGGGCTGCCTCTCAATCCCAGGCCTGCGGGCCGCCGTGCCGCGTTACCGCAATATCCGGCTTACCGGGTTTGATGCCGCGGGCAAGCCGATCGACCAGACGGTTTCCGGGTTCCATGCCAGGGTGGTGCAGCATGAAACCGACCATTTGAACGGCGTGCTATATCCCATGCGGATGTCTGATTTCCGTTATTTTGGCTTCAACGAGGAAACCCAGCGCTACCCGCTGCCGTTACCGGACATCGCCGTGGAAAGTGAGGCTAGGCTATGAGCGAAGATCCCATTGCCGAGGACGCCCAGCGGGCCGCCATCATCGATGCCTTGTTGCCGCAGGTGCCGTTCGATGGCTGGACCAGCAAGGCGCTGCGCCAGGCCCTGGCTTCGATCGGCGAGCATCCGGATGACGCCGCTTTGTATTTCCCGGACGGCCCTGGTGAGATGATCGAAGCTTTCAGCGCGCTGGCCGATGCGCGAATGGAAGCAGAATCAGCCCAAGCCGGCTTGGCGGCATTCCGCATCCCGGCCCGCATCCGCGCCATCATCGCCATCCGCCTGCAACAAAATCGCGGCAATAAGGAAGCAATCCGCCGGGCCTTGAGCTGGCTTGCCGTTCCCACCAATGCGCCGCGCGCGGTCCGCATCACCGCCGCCACCGTCGATACCATCTGGCACGCGGCCGGCGACAAAGCCTCGGATTTTTCCTGGTATACCAAGCGCGGCATTCTGGCCGGGGTTTATAGCGCGACGCTCCTGTATTGGCTGCGCGATAGTGCCGATGACGATGAAGCGACGCTGGCCTTCCTTGATCGCCGGCTGGCAAATGTCGCGGGGATCGGCAAATTGCGGAGCAAAATTGAAGGACGTTTAAAGGATATGAAGCTCAAGGCGCCGCGCTTTACGCATCTTTAACCGCTTGCTGCCAACATCCGCCTCTGTTCAGAGGTCCCGCACGATGTCCGAGGTCGATACGCTCGATGCATACGCCGACCGGCGCCGCCATTTTCGCAGCCCGGTGAACCGCAGCGCCGAACTTACGCTGCATACCGGCGAAGAATTTTTCGACTGCACCGTCATCGACGAATCCGATGGTGGCGTGCAGGTTGAGCTCGCCGAGGAAATTGATCTGCCGGACGAAGTGATCATCCGGTTCAGCGATCATGCCTCGCAATTGGTCCGGCGCTGCTGGTCACTGGGCGCCAGGGTCGGATACCGGTTTATCGATCCGGCGCCGGCTATGCCCGGCACCATCGAAGATGTCCGGCCGCCGGCGGCCGAGGCGCCAGCCTCCATCGGCGACTATGCCTGCATCACGCCCGCAGCACTCGGGCTAAGTCTTAAAAAAATGGCATTGGAGTATCCAGGAGCGCGGATAAGCACCCTGATCAGGGATGAGCGAGGTTTGCCTTCATTTGCCAATTAAGCCGGGATATCCCGGCGCCCGCGCCCTAGATAAAAAACAGCCTTTTCGGTGCGTTTTCTACAAAAAAAGCACTGCTTCCTCACTCCGCCATAGCACTTGCATCCGACCGGGTAGCCCCGACCCGGGCGGCGAGTGACGCCGCCATGAAGGGGTCCAATCCGCCGTCGAGTACCGCGGCCGGATTGCCGGTTTCGTAATTGGTGCGCAGGTCTTTGACCAGCTGGTACGGGGCCAGAACGTATGATCGGATCTGGTGGCCCCAGCCGATATCGGTTTTAGCGGCTTCGATGCTGGCGGACGCGGCTTCGCGTTTTTGCAGTTCCATTTCGTACATGCGGGCTTTCAGCATGTTCATGGCGGTGGCGCGGTTGCGGTGCTGGCTCCGGTCGGTTTGGCAGGCGACGATGATGCCGGTGGGCACATGGGTGATCCGTATAGCGGATTCGGTTTTGTTGACGTGCTGGCCGCCGGCGCCGGAGGCCCGGAAGGTGTCGACTTTGAGGTCCGCAGGGTTGATGTCGATCTCGATGGTGTCGTCGACCACCGGATAGACCCAGACGCTGGCGAAGCTGGTATGCCGGCGAGCGGCGGAATCGAATGGCGATATCCGCACCAGCCGGTGCACGCCGGATTCGGTTTTAAGCCAGCCATAGGCGTTGGCGCCGGTAATTTGCAGGGTCACGGATTTGATACCGGCTTGCTCGCCCTCGGACTGGTCGAGAATTTCAACCTTGAATTTCCGGGTCTCGGCCCAGCGCGTATACATGCGAAGCAATATCTCGGCCCAGTCCTGGGCTTCGGTACCGCCCGAGCCGGCATTGATTTCCATGAAGGCATCGCGGCCATCGGCCTCACCGGAAAGCAGACTTTCAATTTCGCGGCGCTTGGCCTCCGCGGCCAGGGCCGTGAGGCCGGCAAGGGCGTCTTTAACGACCGCGGCATCGCCTTCGGCTTCAGCCAGCTCGATCAGCTCCAGCGTGTCTTTGCACTCACGCTCCAGTGCTTTGACGCCATCGACGATGCCGGAGATGCGGCCACGCTCGCGCATCAGTTCCTGCGCTGCGGCGGCGTCATTCCAGAGGCTGGGATCTTCGGCGCGGGAGTCTAGTTCAGCCAGACGGATAACGGCAGAATCCCAGTCAAAGATGCCTCCGGAGCAAAGCGACGGATTGTGCGATCTGTTGATTCAATTGGTCTGATTCAGCCGACATCGTAGAATTCCTTTGGCAGGGAGTGTAGAGAAATGCGGAATAAAAAGGAAGCTCATCCAACCATCGGGCATCAAATCATAAAGGGACCAAACAAATGGCATTGATACAAACATACCAGATGACAGCGATCGACGGTAAGGAAGCGGAGTTACGATCTGCGTTGTTGGCGCTGGCGGCAGCGGTGCGGGGCCAGCCGGGGTGCGAGAGCACCAACATCTATACCGATGCCACCAATGCTTCGATCTTCCTTTTCGTGGAGGAATGGACCTCGCGGGATGACCAGAAAAAAGCCGGCCAGGCGCTCGGGCGAGAGGCATTCGCGGGCGTCATGGCCGCCGCGGCCGGGCGGCCCAACGTGCGCAGTCTGGTGCCGGAGTAGCAGCTGCCAGAGTAATAGCCGCGCCGGGCAGCCGCCTTTTAGGTAGCTATATCGTCCCGGTATTCGCCATTGAGACGTTCTTGGCTTCCGGCCCAAAGATCATCAGGATGATCAGCAGAATTGCAACGGTTCCGGCGACCAGCAAATGGGCGAAACCGTAATCCTTGGCGGCGCCGGCCAAAGCGATCTGCAACGGCGCGTTGACCGAGGCGATGAAATTGCCGAGCTGGTAAACGAAGCCGGGGAAGGTGCCCCGGATTTCCGCCGGCGAAAGCTCGTTCAGATGTACCGGCACCACGCCCCAGGCGCCCTGCACCGCGAACTGCATGATGAAAGCGGCAACCGCGAGGACCGCCGCGGTATGACTATGCGACCAGGTATAGACGATGCAGAGCGACAGCACGCAGGCCAGGCTGATGGCCCAGCGCCGCCCGATTTTCTGGCTGAGAAAACCAAAGCAGATGCCGCCGAGCATGGCGCCGACATTGTATATCAGCACGATCTTGGTGAGGGTCGCGTGCGACAGATGCGCCTGCTGGGCGAGGTAGAGCTTGGGATAAATATCCTGCGTGCCGTGCGAGAAGAAGTTGAAAGCCGCCATCATCACAACTGCGTAAATGGCAAGTTTGCCGTGGCTGCGCAGAATGGTAAGTGCCGAGACCTGCTTGCCGGATTTGATTTTCCTGAAGGCAGGGCTCTCCTCGACCTGCGAATTAATGAAGAAAACCAGGATCGCGGGGCTGGCGCCGACGAAGAACATTCCGCGCCAGCCGAGATGGGAGTAGGCGAAACCGAACAGCAAGGTGGCAAGGAAGTAGCCCAACGGATAGCCGGCTTGCAGCAAGCCGGAGACCCAGCCGCGCCAGCGATCCGGGATGGTTTCCATGGCGAGCGAACTGCCGATGCCCCATTCGCCGCCCATGGCGATACCGAAGGCGGCCCGGATCACCAGGAATGAGGCGAAGGACCAGGCAAAACCGCTGGCTGCTTCAAACACCGAGTAGAGCAGCACCACCAGCATCAAAATCGGTTTGCGGCCGTATTTATCGGCTAGCCGGCCGAATATGAAAGCCCCCAGTGCACGCGTCGCCAGCGTCAGCGTAATGGCGACGGTGATCGACTTGACGCTGACGCCGAAGGCTTTGGCGACGTCGTCGAAGGTAAAAATGAGAATGAAGAAGTCGAACGCATCGAGCGTCCAGCTTAAAAACGCCGCGACGACGGCGCTGCGGGCGCGCGACAGATTTTCGACTTTCGCCTCAGACATGTGTCCCCCGAATTTCCGATGGTTTTGCCAGTGTTTCTGCCCAATTACCCGAACATTATTGAGTTGGGAATAGAGGCGCCGCGCCAACAGACGAGCGCTTCAAATAATTGCCGCAGCGGGCAACATTGAAGGATCAATCGACGAGAAAAACCACAAAAACTACAAGAAAAATGGTCGGAGTGAGAGGATTTGAACCTCCGGCCCCTGCGTTCCGAACACAGTACTCTAACCAGGCTGAGCTACACTCCGATGCGGGCCTCTATAGCGGAACGCGGCGCTAAACGGCAAGCCGCAGCACTGCGTTTAGAAAAGTTCAGCGATTTCAATTAGTCATAGGCATTTTTGAATGTTTTATGATAACAAGATCATATGTGCACGTTCTGCTCCTTCAGCCGGCGGCGTTTCGGTCAGGCTTTACTCAGCCTCGCCACGGTTGCAGCGGCGCAATCGGGTGCTGCTTTGGAGGCGGATGCCGCGACAAAACGGCCGCTGATCATGATCGACCCCGGACATGGCGGCCATGACCCCGGCGCCATCGCCCCGGATGGCGTGTTCGAGAAAAACATAACGCTGGCCTCGGCTTTTACGTTGCGCGAGCATCTGCTCGCGACCGGCCGCTACCGCGTCCGCATGACCAGGAGCAGCGACGTGTTCGTAACGCTGGAAGGCCGCGTGGCCGATGCCGTGGCAGCCAACGCGGATTTGTTCCTGGCCATGCATTGCGACCATTTGCCCACCCCCAATCTACGCGGCGCCAGCATTTTCACGCTGTCCAGCGATGCTTCGGACGGTCTGGCGGCCGGCCTTGCCAATGACGAGAACAGCGTTGACAACCTCGGCGGCTCCGGCGGCGCGGTTTCCCCGCAGGTGGCGGGCATTCTGGCCAGCCTGGAAACGCGGGCGACCCGGATCAGTTCGGCGACCTTTGCCGAGGATATCAAGGCCTCGTTCCAAGGCACCGTTCCGCTGCTGCCGGACCCGACCCGAAGCGCCAATTTCGCGGTCCTGCGCGATCCGTCGACGCCCAGCAACCTGCTCGAAATGGGGTGCCTCACGAACCCGCTGGATGAAAAACTGCTAACCAGCCCGGCGCATCGAAACCTGATGGCGGCGCGGCTAACCTCAGCAATTGACATCTATTTCCGGGATTTTGGCGGCCAGCGCAGCGCCGGCGCGTGGAATTCGGCTGGCTAGCTGCGAAAATATGGGCCTGACGCAATCCTGCAACCTGCAAGCAATATTGAAGCGATTTTAGACAGCGCTGCTCGCGGTGACGGATCAGTAATGCTAATGAGCACGCATGTCCGACCCTGATACGCCCATTTCAAACACGCCAATTTCAGCCGGCGAACGCCTGGCGCCGACCCGGCGTGAGCCGCCGCGTAAACCACCCGGCCGCAACTCCGGCCCGGGCGGCAAGCCCACCGGCAAGCCGCCGCGGCGGCGTCGCGGGTTCCTGGATTTTATTGCGAGCTTTCTGGTCGGCGGGCTGTACAAGCTCGGTTTGGTCGCCGTGGTTGGCGCGTTGCTGATTGCCGGCGGCGGATTTTTTATCCTCAGCGCCGGGCTCCCTAGCATCGATTCCTTAAAAACCTACAAGCCGCCGCTGGAATCCCGGATCTATGCGGATAACTTTCAGCTGATCTCCGAACTGGCACAGGAACGGCGGATTTATGTTCCCTATAACCAAATTCCGCCTTTGGTGGCCCAGGCGTTCATTTCCGCCGAAGACCGTAATTTCTGGATCGATCCCGGCATCGATCCGACCGCGATTGTGCGCGCTGCATTCACCGATGTTTCCCGGCTTGGCCAGGACCGGCGGCCGCTTGGCGCTTCGACCATTACCCAGCAGGTCGTCAAAAACATGCTGCTGGATAACCGCATCACGTTCGCCCGCAAGATCAAGGAAGCCATTCTGGCGGTACGGGTCAGCCGGGTGATGTCGAAACAGCAGATTCTGGCGCTGTATCTCAACGAAATCTATCTCGGCAACAATTCCTACGGGGTCGCCGCCGCTGCGCAGGCCTATTTCGACAAGCCACTGAGCCAGTTGACGGTGGCGCAGGCGGCCTCGCTTGGCGCGCTGCCCAAGGCGCCCAGCAGCTATGATCCGTTCCGCCACCCGCAACAGGCGCTGTCCCGGCGCAACTGGGTGATCGGCCGGATGCTGGCCGACGGCGCAATTTCCGCGGCCGACGCGCAGGCCGCTCTGGCTGAACCGTTGCTGCCGCGTTCTGGTGGGACCCCGCTCGAGGTGCCCGATGCCGGGTATTTCGCCGACGCCGTGCAGCAAGCGTTGGTGCAGCAATTTGGCGCTGAGGAAACCGTGCAAGGCGGCTTGATCGTCCACACCAGCCTTGATCCGGTACTGCAGGCGGCCGCCGAAAAGGCGGTCCGAGACGGGCTCACCGAATACGACCGCACCCATGACGGCTGGCACGGGCTAGTCGCGCATGTCGATGATCCTGCGCTGCTCAGCAACTGGCAGGCTGATCTTGGCAAACAGCCGACACCGCCCGGCATGCGGCATAACTGGCATCTGGGCATCGTTATCAGCGTCGCCGATCAAAGCGCTAAAATCGGGTATTTCAACGAATCTGATGACGGCACCAATGTGGCGCGCACCGGCACCATCAGCCTGGCCAGCATCCGCTGGGCCCGGCCGGTGGTAAACGGCCAGATCGGCGGCCCACTCTATGCCATGTCCCAGGACCTGCATCCCGGCGACACGGTGATGATCTCAGTTGCGAGCGCAGCGGGCACCCTTAATCTGGAACAAATCCCGACCCTGCAAGGGGGGTTGATCTGCATGGACCCGCGCACCGGCCGGGTATTGGCCATGGTTGGAGGCTGGAGCCATGATGTCAGCCCCTTCAACCGGGTTACGCAGGCGCAGCGGCAGCCCGGCTCGAGCGTCAAACCGTTCGTCTACCTCACCGCCATGGAACAGAATATCCAACCGGATGCGCCGGTACTGGATGCGCCTTTCGTGCAGCAGCTGGCGGATGGCACGGTCTATCGGCCGGGCAATTATGAGGATGGTTTTGAAGGTCCGGTGCCGATCTATCACGCCCTCGAGCAATCGCTGAACCTGGCAACGCTGAACCTCGCGCGGACCATCGGCCTTAATAACATCGCCAAGACGTTTGAAGCGTTTGGCATCATCAATCCGATGCCGCCTTATTACCCCTCGGCGATCGGCGCCATTGATACCACGGTGATGAAGATGGTCACCGGCTATGCGGCGCTGGACAATTACGGGCGCCAGATCACGCCCTCCATCATCGATAGTGTGACCGGGCCGGACGGCAATCTGCTGTACCAGGCGCCTAATCAAACCTGCGATAATTGCGCCAGCGGCGATCCAACCCAGCCGCCGCAACTGGGGATGTCCGGCGCCCAGCTGGCTGACCCGGACTCGGTATTCCAGATCATCACGATGATGAAGGGCGTGGTGCTGCGCGGCACCGGCAACCTGGCCGTGGTCGGGATCCCGCAACCGGTTGCCGGCAAAACCGGCACCACCAATAACTTCAACGATGCCTGGTTCATCGGCTTTACCCCCGGCATGCTGGCCGGTTGCTGGATTGGTTTCGACCGGCCGCAAAGCCTCGGCAAGGACGAGACCGGCGGCCATACCTGCGGGCCAATCTGGAACGCCTTCATGAAGGTGGCGCTTGCCGACCAGCCGAATTTGGATTTCGCGGTCCCCGCCGGCATGACCTTGATGCCGACCACCTCCGGCAATGGTGAGACCGCAATGGAAGCCTTCAAGGCCGGTCAGACCCCGGGTGCGCAGACCTCCGATAGCCTGCTTGCCGGCGCGTCCCAGCCGGACAGCCTGGCTACCCCGGCCAGCCAGCAAGTGCCAGGCGCGCCTGGCGCCCCCGCCGCCCCGGCCAGCAGCCAACCCGCGGATATCGATAAATCACTGGGCGGGCTGTACTAAGGATTAATGCGTGGTGCCGAAGGGGTATTAAACAAGGAGATCAACGGCGGGACCTTGCTGCAAGCACTTTTTGTGCTGTCGCCGCTGGTTCTATTGGCCTTAATATCCGGGGATCCCGTCTGGTTACGCGCGGCGATTATAACGATCTCGACTTTTATTGGCTTTGAACGTTCTGGTTTGGCGCCGCTCGGCGTCCTGCTGCATGGGTTTGCCATTCTCGCTGGCTTCACGGTGCTGCTGCTCGCTTTGCAAATCCCGCCGATCTTCGTATGCGGTTGCGCTGTTCTCGCCGGCGGCGCCATCGCCTTGACAGCTTACGGCGCCAAGCTCCGTTCGTTGGGGATTTTACCTTCATTCCTGCCGTATATCTCGCCTGCGAAATAGGAGAGAATACGCCCGGTCGCGAACTTTTAAAGCACTGCCTGCATTTTATCCCGTTTGCGGCAGTGGCTGTAATGCCTGCCGTTATATTCGCCATGCTTCGGCAGACAGGCAGCATCGCATCGTATTTCACCCTGATGCGGCAGACGGATTTAGGAGTACCGCAGCGTTGGCGCGAAGCCGTGCTCACCGCTACGGTTGCGGTGGCTCTGGCCGCGACGCTGGTCGAATGGCGACATCTGGGCAACGGGCAATGGACGATCTGGTCCGCCGCCAGCGTCGTGACCGGGAATTCCGGGACCGCACGCATCAAGCTCGGCAACCGGGCCGCCGGCGCGCTTATCGGCGTGCCCGCCGGTATCGGCATTGGGGAATTACTGCCACATGGGGTCTTTGCATTCGATTTTGTGGTGTTGACTTCGTTTCTCACGATCGTCGCTTTTAGAAGCTACCTTCTTGGCTTCGGCATGCGTTGCATATTGGTGGCAAGTGCAATCATGATTGCGGGGCAAACCGCCGCAGTGGCGGCCGAACGGGCCTCCAACGTCATCCTCGGCGGTCTGATCGGACTGCTATGCGTTCTAGTGTTCCACGCGATTTCCGGGAGACAGGCCGCCCATTAGGTGTGCCCCAGTTCACACATTGTCCTTTGGCGGGAACAGCGCCGAGGGCACCGTCATCAGCAGGATTTTGAAATCCTGCAACAGCGACCAGTGCGTGATGTACTCGAAGTCGAACTCGACGCGCTTGCGCAGCTTTTCTTCGGTATCGGTATTGCCGCGCCAGCCGTTAACCTGCGCCCACCCGGTCATCCCCGGCTTGACCCGGTAGCGCAGCATGTAATCCGGCATCACTTCCGCATAAATGCGCTGGTCCGCCTTGGCGCGCGGTGCGTGCGGCCGCGGCCCGATCAACGACATATCTCCCAGCAGGACATTGAGGATTTGCGGAAGTTCGTCGATTGAATATTTGCGCAGAAACCGCCCTACCCGGGTGACTCGCTTATCGCCCTTGCTCACCAGGGTTTCGGCACCGGCGTCGCCCTGCGCTACCGTCAGGGTGCGGAACTTGAAGATATTGAAGTTGCGCCCGTACTGCCCGATCCGGCGCTGGAAAAAGAACACCGGCCCGGGGTCGTCCAGTTTTATCAGCGCCGCAACGATTAAAAACAGCGGTGTCAGCGGGATCAGCAGCACCAGTGCGGCCAGGATGTCGACGCCGCGTTTCAGCAATCCACCAATTAAGGAGAACGGCGGCAGCATCAATGTCGGCATCACCACGCCTTCGATGGCATTGCTCTTTCTCAGCTGCAAAGCCGGCGGTTGCTGATCCGGTATCAGATGCACCGTCAGCGGCAGAAAGCGCATCCGTTCGATCAATGCGGAAATCCGGGTCCCTGCAGACCATGGCAGCGCCATGTAGACATCCTGCAATTCATGATCGTGAATATAGCTGACCAGCTCGTCGATATTGCCGAGATACGGTACTTTGCCATCGAGCGGGCCGCCCCGGTCGTAACGGTCGTCGAAAAAGCCGACAATGGTTACCCGGCGCTGCGGATCGCCCAGGATCTCATTGAAGAGCCGGGCCGCAGGCTCGCTGTTGCCAATAAAGGCAGCGGGTCGCGTTGGCCAGGTAAAGCCCGGGATGGCCTCTACGAATTTCATCGCCTGCCAGCGCCAGATGCTGACCGCGCCGCCGGACAGCAAAAACCATAGCGTCATTGCCGGCAGGCTTTGCAGAATATTGCCCCTGAGCAACAGGCTGAGCACAAAGGTGAACGACAGCACCCGCATGGCGGCGGGGCGGCGCCTTAAATGCGGCGGCTTCACAAGCGCGTTACCCAGCACTAACAAAAGCGCGTAAACAATCGCCACCGCCGCCTTGTCGGGCAGGTGAGAGTTTAACTGCAGGCTTGCGTGCAGGTTTGCGTGCAAGGCCGGCAATATCAGCTCGGTAACGGCGCCGGCGACCCACACCAGGCCAGCCTCTATCACCAGGGCCACGCCTTGCAAAAACTGAATAAATTCTTGTTTCGGCCCCCAGGACTGGCGTGCCGCCGATGGCCTCGCACCCGCTATCGCGCTCATGCCATCGATTTCGTGCGCGAATTAAATTCGAGACGCCTTCGGACGATGATAACGCTATGTTTGCCGCGCATAACTCGCTCCCTTTGATAATGCCTACCCAAGGTCGTACTGGAAATCAACTCAAGCTATAGTGCAAGGTCTGGCGCAGATACGTTACGGTACTTCGAAAGATGCTTCGCGGCGCGAAATTATGTTGCGCCGCAGTAAAGCCCTGTGCTTGCATGGCGGATGGCGAATTTTGCGCATAGTTTTCGCGGAGCGACCTACCGTTTTGCCGATCTGAAGGGCGTTCTGGCCTGCGCCTCGGCCCGGCGTTCCGGCGACGAGCTGGCCGGGCTGGCGGCGGCAAGTGATACCGAGCGGGTTGCTGCAAGGGCGGTGCTGGCGGATTTGCCGTTGACCATTTTTCTTGAAGAGCCGCTGATCCCCTATGAAAGCGATGAGATAACCCGACTGATTTTTGACGGCCACGACCCGGCCGCGTTCAAAACCGTTGGCCATCTCACCGTCGGAGGTTTGCGCGATTGGCTGCTGTCCTATGACGCCGATAGCGCGGCGTTGACCCGGCTGGCACCGGGATTAACGCCGGAAATGGTGGCGGCGGTGTCAAAATTGATGCGCAACCAGGATCTTATTTCGGTAGCCCGCAAATGCCGGGTGGTTAAAAAATTCCGCAACACGATCGGGCTGCCGGGCCGGCTGTCGTCGCGGCTGCAGCCGAACCACCCGACCGACGATCTGCGCGGTATCGCCGCCTCGACGCTGGATGGGCTGCTTTACGGTACCGGCGATGCCGTAATCGGCATCAACCCGGCCACCGATAATGTGCAAAACTGCATCTCGCTGCTGGATATGCTGGACGGCTTGCGGCAGCGCTACGATATCCCGACCCAGACCTGTGTGCTGACGCATGTCACCAACGCGATCGAGGTGATGAATGCCGGCGGTGCAATGGACCTGGTGTTTCAATCGATTGCCGGCAGCGAAGCCGCGAATTCCGGGTTCGGCATCAATCTGTCGATTTTGCGCGAGGCTCAGGACGCAGCACTCTCGCTCAAGCGCGGCACTATCGGCAATGACGTGATGTATTTCGAGACCGGCCAGGGTGCGGCGCTTTCTGCGGGTGCGAATTTCGGTATCGATCAGCAGACCATCGAGACCCGGGCCTATGCGGTCGCGCGCGCCTTTTCGCCGCTGCTGGTGAACACCGTGGTCGGCTTCATCGGCCCGGAATATTTGTACGACGGCAAGCAGATTATCCGCGCCGGGCTGGAGGACCATTTCTGCGCCAAGCTGCTGGGCGTGCCGATGGGTTGCGATGTTTGCTATACCAACCATGCCGAAGCCGACCAGGACGACATGGATACGTTGATGACGCTGCTGACCGCGGCTGGTGTTTCCTTCGTCATCGCGGTGCCGGGCGCGGATGATGTGATGCTGAATTATCAATCGCTGTCCTATCACGATATGTTGTACCTGCGCTCTACCTTCGGCGTGCGGCCGGCGCCGGAATTTGAGGCCTGGCTCGAGAAGATGGACATGTTGGATGCCGCCGGCAGAATGCGGTTGCCAGGACAAAACCCGGTGCTGAAGCGGCTGATTGCCGAGCATCGCAATGCCGCCTGAGGACCCCTGGGAGGCATTGCGGCTGGCGACGCGGGCGCGCATCGGGTTAGGGCGCGCCGGCGATGCAATGAAAATAACCGATGTGCTCGATTTCCAGTTCGCGCATGCCCAGGCCCGCGATGCCGTGCATACCAAACTCGACGTGGTGGCACTGCAAGCGGCCTTGCCCGGCGCCCTGCATGTGCATAGCGAGATCGAGGGCCGTGAGATGTACCTGCGCCGGCCTGACCTCGGCCGCCGCCTGCACCCTGATTGCTTCTCGAAATTGCGACGCGGCGATTACGATGTGGTCCTGGTGATCAGCGACGGCCTTTCGGCCGCGGCGGTGATGCAGAATGCGGTACCGATGGTCGAGGCCCTGTTGCAGCGCCTCGCCGGCTTCAAAATCGCCCCGCTGGTGATTGCAACCCAGGCCCGGGTGGCGTTAGGCGATGACATCGGCGAGGCGCTGGGCGCGAAATTATGCGCGGTACTGATCGGCGAGCGGCCCGGGCTGACGGTGTCCGACAGCCTCGGCGTTTATCTCACCTACAACCCCAAGCGCGGCACCTGGGATTCGTTACGTAACTGCATCTCCAACATCCATCCCCATGGCGGGCTTTCCTACGCCGGCGCCGCGGATATGCTGAGCTGGCTGATGCGCGAGGCATTGCGGCGGCAACTCACAGGCGTCGGTTTGAAGGAAGCCAGCGGCCTGGCTGCCGCTGAGGCCGTGGCGGTTTTATCCGAGCGAGCCTAGCGGCATAACAAGAAATGTGCCGCGTGGCACATCCTGATCATAATCAGGTGTTAGTTTATACTAAGTTCCGAAGCTGTTCGCAGGCAGGTTGCGACGGCAATCGGCCAAGTCCCGTTAGCCGGTTATTCCCATATGGCGCCGGCAAGCTGCGAAAACCCGGAGTTGTGAGCGGCCGCGTTGACAGACGAATGAATTTCGGTAATTGATTCGGAAATGTCGGCGTCCCAGATCATTCCGTTCCAAAAACGCACATCCGGACGTCCGCGGACCTTGACGCTCGATGCGATTCTCGATGCTGCCTGCGAAATCGGCCTCGACCGGATTGATATGGCGCTGGTGGCCGCCCGTCTTGGAACCGGTGTCGCTACACTCTACGGCTATGTCGACAGCAAAAACCATCTGGTGCACTTGGCAGCGGAGCGGCTGCGTGGCCGGGATCGGATCGAAGATCGCGGCCAGAGCTGGCAGGATGTTCTGCGCGACCATGCGGCGATGCTGTTTGCGTTGCTGTGTGAATGGCCGCGTCTGGTGCAGCATATGATGGATGGCGAAGTAGGCGATGTGTCGGATCTCGAAAACGCCGACGCAGTCCTGAAATTGCTGGTCGGCCGCGGCCTGCCCGCGAAAAAATCCCTGGCGCTTTATTACGCGGTCAACCAGTTGGTTATTGGTGCCGTGGTTGGCAGCCGCTATCGCCAGGCACTGGCGCAGGCGGCCGGTGGCGAGGCGGCACTCGGGCGCGATCTGCGCGCACGCGCCAAGGGCCGTGGTCTACGGGCGTTGCGCCAAGGTCTTGGCGGCGGCGCGCTGCCCGAAGCGCTGGGCGATTACCGCGCGGCGCTGGAACTGCTGATCGTTAACGAAGAACAGGTGTAGCCGTTGGCCGCTATGCCAAACTGATGGGTGGATCATGAACGTTATGCAAAATCCGAAAGCCGCCGGCTCTGGCCCGCTGGTTTGCGTCATCGGCGCTGGGCCGACCGGCGTTGCCACGATCAAACGCCTTAAAGACCACAACATCGCCTATAAATGCTTCGAGGCTTCCGACAACGTCGGCGGCAACTGGTATTACCGCAACCCCAACGGCATGTCGGCCTGTTATCAAAGCCTGCATATCGATACTTCGAAAACCCGGTTCTCCTTCGAGGATTTTCCGGTGCCCGCGGTCTGGCCCGACTATCCGCATCACAGCCAGATCTTCAACTACCTGCAGGATTATATCGATCATTTCGGGTTGCGCGGGACCATCAGTTTCAACACCAAGGTGTTGCGCGCGCATCGCGAGGCCGATGAACGCTGGACGGTCGAGACCTCCGACGGCGAGGTACAGAGCTTTGATGCGCTGGTGGTCGCCAACGGCCATCACTGGGACCCGCGCTGGCCGGAGCCCGCCTATCCCGGCACGTTCACCGGTGAACAGATCCACGCGCATAGCTATAACACGCCGTTCGACCCGATCGACATGCGCGATAAGCGCGTCATGGTGGTGGGCGCCGGCAATTCGGCGATGGATATCGCATCGGAATTATCGCAGCGCTCAATCGCCAAATCACTGGTCGTTTCGATGCGGCACGGGGTATGGGTATTTCCGAAATACATGAAGGGCAAACCTTCGGATAAGGGCATGATGCCGCCGTGGATCCCTGAGAAAATCCAGCATTGGCTGCATGAGAAAACCTTCAAGAGCGAGGTCGGCCCGATGGAGAGCTACGGCCTGCCGACGCCTGATCATAAGCCCTGGCAGGCGCATGGAACGCTTTCCACTGAGTTCCTGCTGCGCGCCGGCGGCGGCGATCTCACCGCCAAAAAAGGCATCTTGCGCTTCGACGGCAATACCGTGCATTTCGTCGATGGCAGCTCAACCGATGTCGACGTGATTGTCTGGGCGACCGGCTACAAGATTAGTTTTCCGTTCTTCGACCAGCCGCAATTTACCGCCGATGAGAATAACCTGCCACCGCCGCTGTTCAAACGGATGCTGATCCCGGGCCTGTCAAATCTGATCTATATGGGGCTGGCGCAGCCGCTCCCCACCCTCGTCAATTTCGGAGAACAGCAATCGAAGCTGTTGGTGGCCTATCTGCAGGGGGATTATGCGCTGCCGCCGGAAGCCGAAATGCGGCAGATCATCAAGGCCGACGACGCGTTTTATCTCAGCAAATATTATCGCAGCCCGCGCCACACCATCCAGTTGAACTTCTACCATTACAAGGACCATTTGGCGAAGGAGATTGAAGCCGGAGTGAAACGCCGCCGGCAGGGTGCGGCCGCGGTGCAATTACCCAATAGCGCGGCTGCTCGCGTCGCTGCATGAAGCTGGTTTTCATCAGTGGCGGGGCCGCGGGAATTGGCCTGGCGACCGCCCGGCTGTTCGCCGCCAAAGGCTGGCGCACCGGCATTGGCGATATCGCGGCGCCGGCGACAGCACTTCCGGGCATTGAATACTACCCGCTCGATGTACGGGACCGGCCGCAATGGACCAAGGCGCTGACGGATTTCGCCGGCGCTCGCGGCGCCATCGACGTATTGGTGAATAATGCGGGGATCCTGCGCTATGGCAGGTTCGAGCATATCTCGCCGGAAGACAGCGATATGATCGTCGATATCAATGTGAAGGGCACCATCAACGGGGTTTATACCGCCCTGCCATTTCTGCGCCGGGCGGCCGGCGCCACGCTGGTCAATATCGCGTCCGCCGGGGCCATCTATGGCGGCCCGGACCTTGCGGTCTACACGGCGACGAAGTTCGCGGTGCGCGGCCTGTCGGAGGCGCTGGATGCGGAATTCGCACCCTATGGCATCAATGTGCGCTGCATCATGCCCTGGCTCACCGAGACCGGCATGGTCAACCAGCCCGGGGTGGGACGCAACACCAATCTCAAGGACGATCAAGGCAATAGCGGGGTGCACGGCCCGGAAGTCCCGGCGCAAGCGATATGGGCGGCGGTGCATGGCAACAAGCTGCACCACAAGGTGGGTGTGCAAACACGCCTGATGTCGGGCGCGGTCCGGCTGTTCCCGGGAATGATGCGCAAGATGTCGCGCGGGCAGACGGTAAAAAAGCGAGGCGCTGCCTAAATCCCTGGACGATGGCGGCTTGCTGCGCATAAGATTTCGGTAAACCGATACGAACGATGGAGGATAGACGATGGCGGTATTTGTTCTGGTGCACGGCATGTTTCACGGCGGCTGGTCGTGGGTTCGTGTCAAGGACGCGCTGCAAGCCCGCGGGCATAGCGTGATTGCGCAGGATCTCGCAGGCTGCGGCGTCGATCCCACGCCGGTATCGGAAGTGACCCTGGACCGGTGGGTGGCGGACACCGTGCAATCTTTCAAGGATATCGGCGAACCGGTAATTCTGGTTGGACATAGCCGCGGCGGTATCGTCGTCTCGCAAGTCAGTGAAGCCGTAGCGGATCGTATTTCCGCCGCTGTGTACTGGACCGCTTTAATGCTGCCCAATGGTTTGTCCGGCTTTGGTCTGGCCGAGCTGCTCGCTGAAGATGGCATTACCGAACCCTTCGCGATCGTGCCGCGTTTCTCTGCGGACGGCGCCGCGATGCTACCGCCTGAGAATGCGCCTGAACTGTTTTACGGATGCTGCACGCCTGAGGATCGTGATTGGGCCTTACCGCAAATGGGCGCGGAACCGATCGCGCCATCGATGCAACCGCTTGCGCTGACCCCGGAAAACTATGGCCGCGTGCCGCGCGTTTATATTGCCATGACTGCGGACCGCACAATCCCGCTGGCCGCCCAGCGCGCCATGATCGCGCGCGCGCAGCCGATCGAGGTGACAGAAATAGCGGGCGACCACATGGCCAATATGACCCATGCGGAAGAGCTCGCGGATATCCTGGACGGGATTGCGCGGCGCTATCCCGCCAAGCTGGCAGCTTAAGTCAGGAAGCAGCGCGGCCGATGGCTGCTCGAAGCGGTTGCTTGCTTTAACTAAGCGTAGCTTTTCGTCGGCACCAGGTTGTCCAAAAACCGCTGCGCGCAAGCGGTCCATGAATAGGTTTCGGCGTGCGGGCGGCAGGCGGCGCGGTCTACTTTCAATGCGTCGAGCGCTGCAAGCTGCAGGTTGTCGTTGAGGGCGCCGACGGGAAGATCGGATTCGCCGAGGATGTCCTTGGGCCCGGTAACATTGTAGGCGGCGACGGGCAGTCCGGCCGCCAGTGCCTCCAGAACGACCAGGCCGAACGTATCGGTTTTGGAGGGGAAGACGAAGACATCGGCGCCGGCATAGGCGGCGGAGAGTTCGGCGCCGAAGCGGGCGCCGGCGAAATAGGTATCCGGATATTCGCGTTCCAGGGTTTTGCGCTGCGGTCCGTCGCCGACCACGAGCTTCGAGCCGGGCAGTTTGAGGTCGAGAAAAGCACGAAGATTTTTTTCCACTGCAACGCGACCGACATAGGCGAAAATGGGATGCGGCAGGTTCCACTTTTCCTTTGGTTCGGGGTGGAAAGCTTCAAGATCCACGCCGCGCGACCAGGCTCTTACATTTGCAAAGCCGCGGCTGACAAGTTCGTCGCGTAGCGACTGGGTGGCGACCATGACGCCGGCGCCTTTGCCGTGGAAATTTCGTAGCCAGGCATAGGTGATGCCGGTTGGAATTCGGGTGCGGGCGGCAAGGTATTCGGCAAAGCGGGTGTGAAAAGCGGTAGTAAAGGCGATCTTGCGTTTACGCGCGTATTTCTGCGCAGCCAGACCGAGTGGGCCTTCGGTTGCGATATGCAAAGCATCCGGCGCAAATGCATCGATGAGTTTTGTGAGCTTGCGGCCTGGAAACATTGCCAGCCGGATTTCTGGATAGGATGGGCAGGGGATGGTGTTGAACTGATCCGGACCGATAATTTCAACCACTTTACCCATCGCCCGGATTTCCCCGGTGATGGTCTGCAAAGTGCGCACTACGCCGTTCACCTGCGGGGTCCAGGCATCGGTAACGATGAGGATGCGGGAAAGACCGGGGAATGCGAGCAGTGTGTCAGGCTCTGGCTGATGCAGCACTGGAAGTTTCGATTGCGGCAGCGACCGTCTGCAGAGCCGCGGCTTTGGAGGCGGTTGATTTGGCGTTGGGGATCGGCAATAGCGACAGCTTGTTGCGCGCCACCCAGTCGATAAGTTCGAGCCTGCCATCGGCATGTTCAACAAGTGCCGTGCAGCTTTCCACCCAGTCGCCATCGTTCAGGTAGAGCACGCCGTTCACGGTTCGCATTTCGGCGTGATGAATATGACCGCATACCACGCCGTCGAAACCGCGGTTGCGGGCGTCATCGGCAAGTGCCGTTTCAAAGCGGTCGATCGCCTTCACCGCCTCCTTCACCTGCAGCTTAAGCCAGGCCGAGAGCGACCAGTACGGATAGCCGAGGCGGACCCGGATTTGGTTGAAGTACCGGTTGATGCCAAGCGCCATGGTGTAGGCCCAGTCACCCAGCAGTGCGAGAATTTTTGCATGCCGGACCACGGAGTCAAAGGCGTCGCCATGCGTGATCAGCAGGCGCTTGCCGTCGGCGGTGGTGTGCTCTGCTTCCATCTGCAATTTGATGCCGGCGACTTCGAGATGCATTGGCACGTATTTGCGCATCATCTCGTCATGGTTGCCGGGAACGTAGATAACATTGGTGTCGTTGCGGGCATGTTTCAGGATCAGGCGCAGCACTTCGTCGTGATGCGCGTCCCAGAACCAGGAGCGCCGCAGCCGCCAACCATCGATAATGTCGCCGACCAGAAAAAGATTTTCGCAGGAAACCGATTTCAGAAAATCGGCGAGATAATCGGCGCGGCAACCGCGGGTGCCCAGATGCGTATCGGAAATGAAGATGCTACGATAAGCAGTTTTATTCAAATGGCGAGCTTGAGTTTCTGCATTCATGCTGCAGGGCAATAGGCTAGCTTCCGGCGCCGGAGACAGTGAAGATTTTGTTACGCTGCCAGGGTTTTTTGAAAATGTTATCGTCACCGCAGTGTCATGGTTTCGTCATCAAACTGACTCTGCTTTCGTGCTTTTAAGCAGTTTCCGCTCGGAGTCCGGGGTTTCGATTAATGTTGGTTATTTTCAATCCGGTAGCCGGACGCAGGCGGGCGGCCGCCCTCTGGAAAGTGCTTGATCTGCTGGTCGAGAACGGCGTTAAGGTAGAGGTTGCTGAAACGCAGCATGCCGGCCATGCAACCGAGCTGGCGCGCGTGGCGGCCAGCGACGGTTTCGGCATGGTGGTTGCGGCCGGTGGCGATGGCACCATTGCCGAGGTGGCGAACGGGCTGCTCGGCAGTGCTACGGCGCTCGGAGTTATTCCACTCGGCACCGCTAATGTCCTGGCCAAGGAATACCGGCTTTCGACCAGCCCGCGGGCTATTGCCAATGCGCTCGCCTATCGGCGCACGGCATTGCTGTGGCCAGGCGTTGCACGGCTGGAGGGGCGCGAACACGTGTTTGTGCAGATGGTCGGATTGGGCTTTGACGGCGCGGTGGTGCATGGGCTGCAGCCGTTGCTCAAACGCGCCATCGGCCGCGGCGCGTATGTGTGGCAATCGGTCTGGGAGTCGGTGGCCTATGGCTTCCCGAAACTGCATTTAACGGTGGATGGAAAGGCCTATGAAGCCGCCAGCGTGGTGGTCAGCAAGGGCCGGCTTTACGGCGGCCCGTATATGCTGGCGCCGAATGCCGCCCCTACTTTGCCGGGCTTTCAGGTAGCCTTGTTTGAAAACCCGGGTACATTTGCTGCCTTGCTCTCAGGTGCTGCGCTTCCGCTTGGCCTGTTGCCGCGCTGCCCCGGCGTCAGGGTGGTGGCCGGCACCCAGGTGGAATTTGCCGCCGGCGATGGTCCGATTATGACGCAGTCCGACGGCGACGCGCTTAAAGGCACACCGCTGATGGTCATTAATGCCCGCAGCCCGATCCCGATTGTGGTCGGATAGCCGCTTCATAGAATAGAAGCTTTTTTCCGCCCAAGGCTTGAGAGAGACAGGATGTACGGGGTACAGCTTCCACCCAGGCATAAGTCCTGCTGCAATTTACCGCCCTTGGCATGAAGGAGTTCCCCTGATGAAACAACCTGTACGCGTTGCTGTTACCGGCGCCGCCGGCCAGATTGGCTACGCTCTGCTGTTTCGCATCGCCAATGGCGACTTGCTGGGCAAGGACCAGCCGGTCATTTTGAGTCTGCTGGATTTGCCAGTGGCGCAAAAGGCCCTGACCGGCGTCATCATGGAATTGAATGACTGCGCCTTCCCGCTGCTTGCAGGCGTTGAGCCCACCGATGATCCGAAAGCCGCCTTCAAGGATATCGATTACGGCATCCTGGTCGGTTCGCGCCCGCGCGGCCCCGGTATGGAACGCCGCGAGCTGCTGGCCGCCAATGCCGATATCTTCAAGGTCCAGGGCAAGGCGCTGAACGAAGCCGCAAAACCAACCGTGAAGGTGCTGGTGGTCGGCAACCCTGCCAATACCAATGCCTATATCGCGATGAAATCCGCCCCGGACCTGCCGAAGGGCGCCTTCACCGCCATGCTGCGCCTCGACCATAATCGCGCCACTTCGATGCTGGCCGAAAAAGCCAATGTTGCCGTCGCCGACATCGAAAAGGTCGCGGTGTGGGGCAATCACTCGCCGACCATGTACGCAGATTACCGTTTCGCCACCGTTAAAGGCAAAAAGATCTCCGAAATCATCAACGACGAGACCTGGTACAAGGAAACCTACCTGTCCGCCGTCGGCAAGCGCGGCGCCGCCATTATCGAAGCCCGCGGGCTATCCTCCGCCGCCTCGGCCGCCAATGCGGCAATCGACCATGTCCGCGACTGGGCGCTGGGCACCAATGGCAAATGGGTCTCGATGGGGCTGCCCTCCGACGGCGATTACGGCGTGCCGGAGGACGTCATGTTCGGCGTGCCGGTTACCTGCTCCGGCGGCAATTACGAACGTGTCAAAGGCCTACCCGTCGACGATTTTTCCAAATCCCGCATCGAGCACACGCTCAAGGAACTGCTGGAAGAGCGCGACGCGGTGGCCGACCTGCTGAAGTAAGCCAGCGGTAGAGGCGTTTTGGCGGGCAACCCAGCCAGGTTGCCACGCTATTGCAATCATATAGCTCCGCCTCTATACGCCCGGCTTCGGTTGGCGCCAGTTACCCTGGCGACAGGCGAAACGCGTGAGTCCGGGCCCGTAGGCATGCCCGGCCGCCGTCCATTTTTCTCGAGGAGATCAAAATGCCCAAACTAAAGACCAAATCGTCGGTCAAAAAGCGGTTCAAGATCACCGCGACCGGCAAGGTTCTCGCCGGCCCCGGCAAAAAGCGCCATAATCTGATGGCCCGCAGCCAGAAAGCCAAGCGCGCCAATCGCGGCAGCCAAACCCTCACCCATGCTGACGGCCTGACCGTTAAGCAATGGGCGCCGTACGGCATCGGTTAAGGGAGCAGAACCATGGCACGTGTCAAACGGGGTGTTACCACCCACGCCCGCCACAAAAAAATCCTCGACCAGTCGAAGGGTTTCGTCGGCCGGTCATCCACCAATTACCGGATCGCGATGGAGCGCCTGGAAAAGGCGCTACGCTATGCTTATCGCGACCGCCGGGTCAAAAAGCGTGAGTTCCGCTCGCTCTGGATCCAGCGCATCAACGCCGCCGTGCGGGAACATGGCCTGACCTACAGCCAGTTTATTTTCGGCTTGAAAGCAACCGGTATCGAACTGGACCGCAAGGTCCTAGCCGCCATCGCTTTCGACGATGCCGCCGCCTTTTCAGAGATCGTTGAGGCAGTTAAGGCCGTTCAGACCGCGGCTTGAGGTAAGCGAGCACGTCTTTTTCTAAAGAAAAAGGCTAGCCGCCCGCGACAGCGAAAAGACTTTTATTTTGGGCCATGGGCGCTGGCTATGGCAACGCCCATGCCCAGAATGACAGAAGTTTTTTGGTTCTTTTTTTCAAAAAAAGAACCGCCTAATTCTCTCTGCATCGTAACTTGTATGACCCTGGATTCATGCTCATGTTTTGGGCATGAAATTTTATCAGCCGGTTCCCCAGGAAATTGCCGACGCTGCGAGTTTTCTCACGGCGCATGAGCAACAGGATTTATGGCAGCATGCGATCCTGATGGCGGATTCGCGCGGGCTGATGATGCGGCTGACAAGCATGTTCGGCCGGCGCGTCGAAGCTGTCCGCAGCCGGTTCTCCAAAACGGCGGACCGAATTGGCGGCCAGGCCTGGACCGATTTTACCAAACGCGCCCAGGATGCGGTCGAGGATACGCTTTGGAGCAGCTACAATCTGGCGACGTTCGGGCTGGAGGCGACGCCGCGTATCCTGCGTCCAAAACGCACTAATGGTAATCATGTGCATAAGTTTGCTACCGCCGCGAGCGGGGTTGCCTCGGGCTTTATCGGTCTGCCTGGGGTATTATTCGATATTCCATTTACCACCACTACTATTCTACGCTCGATTGCCGAAGTGGCGCGCGATGCCGGCGAGGACGTCTCGTCCGAGGAGACCAAGCGGGTTTGCCTTGAAATCCTCGCCTTCGGGGGCCCCAGCCCTGCCGATGACGAAACCGAAGTTGGTTATTGGGCAACTCGCATTGGCATGAACCATATTGCGGTCAATCTGCTGATCAAATCGGCCGGGGCGCGGTTCGGACTCATTATTTCGGATAAATTGCTAGCCCAGGCGGTTCCAGTCGCCGGCGCGGTTGCGGGCGGCATTCTCAACTACGCATTTACCGATTATTACCAGACCATGGCGCGCATCCAGTTTTGCCTGCGCGGTCTGGATCGCCGCACCGGGCAGCCGGCAGCCGTCCGCGCCAGTTTTGCGAGCATGGTCGAGGCGGCGCGCAACCGGCGACGCATCATGCGGCGCACTGGTGACAAGGCGGCTGCCGCCTATCTGCCGCGGGAAAGCGGAAACGCTTAGGCAATGCAACCTTGAATGGTTAAGCATTAAAATACCGCATCGCAACAAATTCAACATTAACAACGCCAAATATCTGACGGATGTGCTTGCCGCGCATAACAGGCCATGGCACTCATGCTGCGTGGCGTGATTTGTCGTGAGTATTCGGGAAAACGGCCGCGCAACTTGGCGATAAGGAGAGAATATTGGTAAAACCTTTGCGCAAAGCCGTTTTGCCGGTCGCTGGGCTCGGCACCCGATTTCTACCCGCTACCAAGGCCATGCCGAAAGAAATGCTACCGGTGGTGGATAAGCCGCTGATCCAATATGCCGTCGATGAGGCCCGGGCCGCGGGGATTGAGCAATTTTGTATGGTGACCGGCCGCGGCAAAACCGCCTTGATCGACCATTTTGACATTGCTTTTGAACTTGAAGCGACCCTGGCTGAACGCGGCAAACGCGAGGCGCTGGATTTGTTGCGTGAAGAGGCCATGCCGCCTGGCTCCATCACCACTGTACGCCAGCAGGTACCCTTAGGATTGGGGCATGCAATCTGGTGCGCCCGCGCCTTTATCGGCGATGATGCCTTCGCCATCCTGTTGCCGGACGATCTGGTGTTAAGTGAGACCCCCTGCCTGCAGCAGCTTGCCAATGTTTACCATGAGACCGGCGGCAACGTCGTGGCGGTATCCGAAGTGCCGCCCGAACAAACCAATAAGTACGGCATTTTAAAAATCGGCGAGGTTGAGGGCAACCGGGTGGAGGTTAAGGGGCTGGTTGAGAAGCCGGCGCCGAAGGATGCGCCTTCCAACCTCTCGATCATCGGCCGCTACGTGTTGCTCCCGGAGGTCGTGAAATTCCTGAGCGCCATGGAGCGCGGCGCCGGTAACGAGGTGCAGCTGACCGATGCGATGGCGAAAATGATCGGCCACGCACCTTTTCATGGCTTGAAGTTTGAAGGCCGCCGTTTCGACTGCGGCGACAAGATCGGTTTCCTTGAGGCGCAGGTGGCGTTCGCATTGGTGCGTCCAGACCTTGGGCCGCAGGTCCGCGCATTTTTGAAACACTATACCAACCTCTGAGGCATCATGACTTTTTCGCATAAGTTCAACACCAGCTCGCTGCGCGAATACGATATTCGCGGCATTGTCGGAGATACGTTGTTGGAGGCGGATGCGTTTGCCATCGGTCGTACCTTCGGCTCGATTGTGGCGGATGCCGGGGGCAAGCGTGTGGTTGTTGGCCGTGACGGCAGACTTTCCTCGCCGGCCCTGGAGGCGAAGTTGATTGCTGGCCTGGTGGAAAGCGGCATGGATGTGACCTCGATCGGCCTCGGCCCGACGCCGATGCTGTATTTTGCCGCCTTTACCGAAAATACCGATGGCGCGGTGATGGTGACCGGCAGCCACAACCCTTCGAACTATAACGGCTTCAAAATGATGCTGGGCAAAAAGCCATTCTTTGGCCCGGCCATTCTCGACCTCGGCGCGCGCTCCGCCGCCGGCAACGTAGTGGCAAAAGCTGCAGGCTCCGTCACCAAAAAAGACGTCAGCGCCGCCTATGTTGAGCGGCTGGTTCAGGATTATGACGGCGGCGATAAAAAGCTGAAGATTGTCTGGGATAACGGCAATGGCGCCGCCGGCGAAGTTCTTGAGCGCCTGGTAAAGGTTCTGCCGGGTGAACATACCGTGTTGAATGAGGTCATTGACGGTAATTTCCCCGCCCATCATCCAGATCCCACGGTTCCCAAAAACCTTGAACAGCTGATTGCGGCGGTCGCGGAAAAAGGCGCCGATATTGGCGTGGCGTTCGACGGTGACGCTGACCGCATCGGCATTGTCGATAATTCCGGTGGCATTCTCTTTGGCGACCAGTTTCTTATTTTGATGGCCCGTGACGTTCTGAAGTCGCATCCGGGGGCCACGATCATCGCCGATGTCAAAGCCAGCCAGGTGCTGTTCGATGAGATCGCGAAGGCGGGCGGCACGCCGCTGATGTGGAAAACCGGCCATAGCCTGATCAAATCCAAAATGGCGGAACTAAAATCCCCGCTGGCCGGCGAAATGTCGGGCCATATTTTCTTTAACGATAAATGGTATGGGTTTGACGATGCGCTTTATGCCGCTGTTCGCTTGCTCGGCATCGTTGCCCGCGGCACGCAATCGGTTGCGAGCTTCCGCCAGAGCCTGCCGCATGTCGTTAACACACCGGAGCTGCGGTTCGACTGCGCCGAAGATCGAAAATTCGAAGTTGTGAAGGAGGTTGCCGCACGTCTTAAAGCGGCCGGTGAAAAAGTCTCCGATACCGACGGCGTGCGGGTCAACACACCCGATGGCTGGTGGCTGCTGCGGGCTTCCAACACCCAGGCGGTGCTGGTGGCGCGCGCCGAGGCCAGTTCCGATGCTGGCCTGGAAAGATTGAAAGCCATTCTAGGTGCCCAGCTAGCAGCCTCCGGTCTGACCCCGGATTTCAACGCCGAAAACGCCGGACACTAGAAACGCGATCTCCTCGGCGGTTCAAAAACTCCCGCTGAAAAACCAGGTTTTTGCGGCGCTTTTTTCGAGAGGCGACTGCTTAGATTTAGGTAAGCAGCGCCTGCACAGCATGCACCATATTCGACATTTTGGCGGTGGCGGAGTTGACCACCACTTGCGCCAAATGCGTTGCCGGCGCGGTGGCGATCGGCTGCAAGTGGTAATTTTGTGCGATCGCGATAAACGGGGAAAGGATCAAAAAGGCCAGCATGATGTGTCGCATGATAGGGTCTCCTTTCTTACCGATAAAGCCAGGCTGCAACTGCATTAGAATTAAGGCGTTTTAGCGGCCGGGTTTGATTCCAATTGCAACCAAATGTAATTTTAAGCGCTCCCAGCGCCGTCGATGTAGCGGCGGTCTATTTCAGATTGGTTAACCAACCAGCGTTTTTTGCAGGTATTTCCGCATCGGAATCCGCGGCTTGAAATTAAAGCAGCGCAGTCTGTCCGAATAAAGTTCGCGACCAGCTGATTGGTGATATAGCGAAACGATGAGGCGTTCGGAATGAACCTGGCGAGGGGAGCTGCGCGCGGTGCGGCGTGGAACTTTGCCACAGTTTTATTCGAACGCAGCTTTGGTTTTGTCGTTCTGGGTGTCTTGTTGCGCTATATACCGGCCTCGGCCGTAGGCGTAGTGGCGATCGGTTCGGCAATAACCGATATGGCCAGGATGCTGGCACTTGGTGGCGCTGGTGAGCAGGTGCAGGCAGCGCCTGGGGACCGGCAAGTGGAGGCGGGCGCCTTCTGGTCGCAATTACTGGCGGCGTTGCTCTTCATTGCAGTTTTACTGGCAACAGCACCCGCGATCAGCCGGCTTTACGGCGAACCGGCTTTGACCCTGGTGCTGCAAGCTTTGGCGGTCAATATTTTCCTGACCTGCTTTCTGGTGGTGCCGGCGGCAAGGTTGGCGAACCAATTCCGATTCCGCGCAATGGGATTGATCGCGCTGGGAAGCACTATTTCCGGCGGCCTGGTGGCGTTACCATTTGCGCTGACGGGCCACGGCATCGACGCGCTGATTTGGCAGCGCTTGGTGGGCGGTGCATTTTTCGCGGTGCTGGTTTGCTGGGTCACGCGCTGGACGCCGCCGATGCCGCCGAGTTTCACGGTGCTGCGCCACGCATTCGGTTTCTCGCTGCCCTTGATGCAGGCGGCTCTGGTCGATTATTTTTCAATCACCGGCTATGTGATGTTGATCGGCTTGCGAATGCCGGTGGCCGCGGTTGGGCAATTTCGCATTGCGCAAAGACTGATCGAGGTGCTGCAGGAAATCGCATTCGCACCGGCGCGAAAAGTGTTTCTGCCGGTATTCGTGGCGGTGCGAATGGATCCGGACCGGCGCTTCGAGCTGACCCGGCGAATGTTGGACCTGTTATCGGTGATCATATTTTTCGTCGCGGCGGTAACAGGTGCGGCGGCAAAACCGATTGTGTTGCTGATGTTCGGCAGCCGGTGGATGGCGGCGGTGCCGGTATTTAGCATCATTACGCTGATGGCACCGGTGACGGCATTTTACGGCATCATAAATCCGTTGCTGACGGCGGCGGGAAAGCCCAAGCTTGTCTCGTATTTTGCGCTGGGCAATGTCGGGATTATTCTGGTTGCTGTCTGGTTTGCCGCGCCGTTTGGTTTGATCACACTGGCCTGGGCTTTGGCCGGCAGAGGTCTGCTCTCGATTTTATTGTTCATTCCGGCGCTTAAAATCGGCCTGGAGCGGCCGGTGCTGCCGCTGTTGCGGCTGCTTTTGCTGCCGTTCGCGGCCCTGCTGCTGGCCCGTGCAATGGCATTCATCTGCCTGGCAAGGCTGCCTGGCATCGACCTCATTCAGCAGCTATGGGTCGGGCTCGGCGTATCCGGACTGGTGTTTGCAATGGCAATGCTGCTTAGCGCACCGCGCCGGGTACTGGAGATGACCTCGCACCTTCACAAGGCATTGCTGGCGCCGTTGCCGGTGGAAATACCCTAGCGCGCATTTCATGTTGCGCTCGTCCTACACGTTGCGGCTGCAGCATTCGGCTGCAGGCTTACCGCCGAGGGTTTGAGATCACATTTTGCCCGTGGGACAGATTTGCCTTGCTGGCAAAGGGGCTTGCTGGTTCAATGGGTTCATGGCCCCAGTCCCCGGGATAACAGAACCTTTTGTGCTGAGCCTGCCGAGGCTACAACTGGCGCCGGTGATTTTAACTTCACCGCATTCGGGCCGGAACTATCCGGCCGATTTTTTGGCGGCGTCGCGGCTTGACGCCCTGGCGATCCGCCGCAGTGAGGATAGTTTTGTCGAAGAGTTGTTTGCGGTGGGCCCGGAACTTGGGCTGCCGTTACTGGCCGCAACGCTGCCCCGGGCATTTTGTGACCTGAACCGCGAACCTTGGGAGCTCGATCCCGACATGTTCGAGGATAAACTTCCTGATTATGTTAACGTGGCGAGTGCCCGGGTAAGCGCCGGCCTTGGGACCATTGCCCGCATTGTGGCGACGGGGGAGGCGATTTACCGGCGCAAACTGCGCTTTTCTGAAGCGCAAGCGCGGGTTCTCGATTGCTGGCAGCCCTACCATACCGCGTTGCAAGGATTGATTGAGAACACCGGCGAGGTGTTCGGCGCCTGCCTGGTGATTGATTGTCATTCGATGCCAAGATCGATGCCGCACGGCTCAGGATCGAGAAGCGTTGATGTCGTGCTGGGGGATGGGTACGGCACCAGCTGCGCGCCGAACATTACGGCCTTCGTTGAAGCCACACTCACTGGGCTCGGCTTGTCGGTACGGCGGAATGATCCCTATGCCGGAGGTTACATCACCCGGCATTATGGCCAGCCGCGCCGTCAGGTTCATATTTTGCAAATCGAACTGGCGCGCTCACTGTATATGGATGAGCGGAGCATTGAGAAAAATGTGAATTTCACGGCGCTGAGCCGGCGTTTGCACCAATTTCTGTCAGCCCTGGCCGGGTCGGCGCAGTTTTTATTATCCTCGGATGGCAGTTGGAATCTGGCACCCGCCGCAGAGTAAGATCCAGCTTCGACCACAAGATACATCTCAACTCCGCGAAAAAAAAGGCGGCGCCGAAGCGCCGCCAAGTTTAGGGAGGAAACGTCCAAGAATGTAGAGGAGCAAGCTCACTCTACGAAGACACTTGTATAAAAACCCAGAAGAACTCGCAAGTTAATTTTTTGCAGTGCAGCAATGCTGGTTTGTTGGCGGACCAGAACTGAGCATTTTCAATAGCTTGCTTTGTAACGGCGTTTTTGGATGTGCAGCTTTATAGCAAGTGGCATTACTTTCCGTTAACTATTTTACAATAGCTGTGCCGGATGAAATCGCGGCTGTCTTCGGCTGGACTACTTCGGATTGTAGTTCCGGCAATGATCGCCTGGAGCTTTTGCTTCGGTTATGGTGATTTGCCTGCAACCGCCGCCGCAAATGGCGGCACGATTGCAGGTACGTTCTTTGCGGATACCTTACCCCTTGCGCTGGCACCTGGACCTGGAGCTGGACCGGGACCCTCAAGCGTCATCCCGGGCGGTGCGGCAGCCTCGGCGGGTATGGATGATTGCGAAAAGGCGGTTGCGAATGCGAGTGCCGGGCAGCAATTGCCGCCAGGCCTTCTTGGCGCCATCGCCGTTGTTGAGAGCGGCCGCGTTGATCCCCAAACCGGCAACCTGAAGCCGTGGCCCTGGACCATTGATGCCAACGGTACGGGCTATGTTTATAGCTCTCAGCAGGCGGCGATTGCCGCGGCATCGCAGTTTCAGGCGGCAGGGATTACCTCGCTGGACGTGGGCTGCCTGCAGGTTAACCTGGCACAACATCCGGACGCATTTTCAACGCTGGCGGAGGCCTTCAATCCGGTTGCGAATGCTGACTACGCCGCGGCGTTCTTGACCAGCCTGGAGCAAAAATTCGGCAACTGGCCGCAGGCCGTTGCCGCCTATCACTCGCAGACACCCGGTTTGGGGCAACCATACGCCGCAAAAGTATATGCAACGTGGCAAGGAGCCAGCCCGTCACCGGAAGCTGGAGCAACGTTGGCGGCCGTCGCGGGCCGTGGCGTTACGCCGGGACAGTGGGGCAGTGCGATGCCGCCGGCCTTTGATCTAACCGCGTTGATGCCGCCAATGGCCAGATTGATGCGGCCGTTTAATGCGCCAGGTAACGCGCCAGGCAACACGCTAAGCAACCGCGGCCTTGCATCCTATCGCGCCGCTCCAGTGACGATGGCCAGGAGGTTGGTGCCACAAGGCTAGGACGGGGCTTTACGCCGTTGCCGCCGACCCTTAGAACCGGCCGGGGATGCTCCAATTTTGTTGGATTATTCACATGGAGGGGTGGCCGAGAGGCTGAAGGCGGCGGTTTGCTAAACCGTTTAAGGATGTAAAGTCCTTACGTGGGTTCGAATCCCATCCCCTCCGCCAGAACCCCCTGCATCAGCGCCATTTAATAGCTAGAAACATAAGTAAAACAGCCGCATTTTAGCATATTATTGTGCTTGACCATGCGCCGCCATGCGCGTACATCCCACATTAGTTTGTGGGACGGTATGCGGATCGGAGGTTTGAGGGCACATGGCACGCCAACTTGAAAAGCTATCCCCAGCCGCAGTTAAGAACGCGAATGCACCGGGCATGTACGGTGACGGCGGGGGCCTATGGCTCCATGTCGGACCAAATGCCCTGGATGAGAACGGGAAATCAACGAAAACCGGCAAGAGCTGGGTCTTCCGTTTTATGCTTGACGGGAAGGCACGGGAAATGGGGCTTGGTCCGCTACACACTATAGGTTTGTCCGAGGCTAGAGACTTAGCGATGGCATGTCGCAAGAAGGTGCTGGAGGGAGTGGATCCGCTTGAGGCGAAGCACGCGAAGAGGAAAGCCAGAAAGCTCGAGGCGGCCAAGGCCATCACTTTCAAAGCGTGCGCCGGCAAATATATTGCTGCTAATAAAGCCGGCTGGCGAAACGAGAAACATGGCGATCAGTGGGAAAACACTCTGGCAACCTATGTTTATCCGACCATTGGTGACTTAGCAGTTGGCAACATTGATACCGGCCACGTGACCAAAGTACTGGAGCCAATCTGGAGCACGAAGTCCGAGACGGCGTCCCGTGTCCGCGGCCGGATAGAATCAGTTTTAAGCTATGCGACGACGCACGGCTGGCGGACCGGCGAGAACCCGGCCCGGTGGCGCGGGCATTTGGAAAATGTGCTGCCCAAGAAATCCAAGGTCGCAAAAGTGACGCATCACGCCGCCTTACCGTGGCGAGAAAGCGGCTCCTTTATGAAAACGCTGAGGGATGAGCAAGGCATGGCCGCTTTGGCCTTTCGCTTCGCCATTCTAACAGCCGCGCGTACTGGCGAGGTGATTGGCGCCCGCCTGGCGGAGATCGACCTGCAGCACGCAGTCTGGACCATTCCCGGCGATCGCATGAAGGCCGGCGTTGAGCATCGTGTGCCGTTGTCCGCTGATGCTATGGCTATCCTCCGGGAGGCCAAGAAACTTCGCGGCGAAGATGACGCGTTCGTCTTCCCAGGCGGAAAGAAGGGCAAGCCGCTTAGCAACATGGCGTTTTTGATGCTGCTTCGCCGGATGAAGCGCGACGACCTGACAGCGCACGGCTTCCGCTCCACCTTCCGCGACTGGGCGGCCGAGACCGGTCAGCCGGCGGATATCGCAGAGGCAGCGCTTGCCCATACCGTTGGGGATAAGACGGTTGCGGCGTATCAACGCGGAGATCTGCTCGATCGGCGCCGGAAGCTTATGGAGAGTTGGGCGGTGTGGTGTGCTAGAGTAGCCAGCGATGGTGACAATGTCTTGAACTTAAATCAAATAGGCGCAACCGCGTGAGCGTCTCAGCCCGATATAATGAAAATCATAAGTTGGTGAAGAATAAACGCCTCGAAAACTTCAACGGGGCCAAAGTTCGGCAATGTTTTGAGCAAGCGGTCGCTACATCCCGCCTTCAAAAGAGCCGCTACGGCGTACCTTGTGAAGAAATGTGCGATTTCATCGCGGATAGTATAGCAAAGCAATTTCTTGAAATCGACGTTCCTTTTCCTGACATAATACTTGGAAAAGCTCAGGGTTATGCGAAATCTTTCTTGAAACATTTACCGGCCGCCAAAGCAAACATCGAAGAATGGTATCTAAGTCAACACAAGGGAGGCGTACACGATCGTGATAGTCCTCACCTAGAAGGAATAGCAGAAATTCAGGCGGCGGAGGACGCGGTAAAAGCGTTGTTAACTCGGTACGAACGAAAACAAGAGCGCCCGTATACCGGCCTTGATCTTGCTGGATGGATTTCGGCCTACGGTATTAAAGGCTGGCGAGAGACAGGGCGCTTTCCAAAAGGGGTTGAGCCCGGGGGGCCGATGAATACGTTTGTGCGTCTCGTGTTAGAAGCTCTTGGAATAAGCGTTACGGAAGATTCAATTTCCAACCACTTAAGAGGACACCGCGGCAAAGGGACAAACAAGCCAAAAGTCCGGTCAAATAAGCTTTGATAAAATGACCATAGAAATGAAGCGCTGCACTTAGGCAATTAAATCCGCACAACAAATCATGCGGAGTTCTTCTTATGAATGGTATTTCGGCTACCTTTTCTCGCCAACCCGAAACCCCTCTTATAGACGGGGTAACTCCAAAATTTGGTACGCTCGACATGTGGATGGCGCTCACGGGGATGCGCCGCAGATCCACCTATGAAGCACTTGGCCGCGGGGATCTAAAGGCGCGAAAAGTTGGCGGTCGCCTTTTGATAGATATCGAGAAAGGGCTCGCCTGGATCGATTCTCAGCCTGCAGCCCAAATACGTGCTTCTAAACCTCGCAAGGCCGCTTAATAGAAACCGCCGCTCGATCTCTCGAAGCGGCGGCGGGATATTCTCTAATCAACTCCGGCAGAGATGATCTAGCGAATTCTGCGGCGGCTTACAAGCAATAAGAGCGGCATTGGAGATTCCAATGCGAAACTCATCACATTATGTGATTAACAAACGGACTGAACTCATAAAACTAACGGCCTTTGTTGCCGCCAACGCTCCATACCAGTTGCCTGTATGGCGGGCTGCGCGGGACGGCTTGATCAACCTGATCCAGCCTCAGCGTGGCGCCCAAATACCACAGAAAATGTTGGAGCGGACGGGCCGGCCGATCATAATTTTGATAGGCGATGACGACGACGTGAGCACAGGCCCGGCAGCCTGGGCCTGTGCTCTGCGGGTTCGCCGATGGGCGTTAACCGGCATGATCCATGCGGCCGCCGGCGAACCCCAGCACTACGAAAACGCGCTAATGGGCGCGCTCTTGACTAGGCGTTTTCTGCTTATTGAAACGAGCATGGTGCACCATGCTGCCTGGAAAGAGTTTCTCAACGTAAAGATTGCAACACAGAGTGTGATCTCTCGGACTGGCGTGCATCCTACCGTGACGCCGCGGGAGGCGATGAACTGATGCGCTCCACGGCCCGCGCCGCAGAGGCGTCAGACCCAGCAAAAAACTTTCACTTCAGCCGGAGATGGAGCGAGCCAATCAATGTTCGGGCTTCGGACATTGATCAAACTTCGCGGCGCCACGAAGGTTTAATAAGTCATAGTGATGACCTGGCACGAATCTTCGCAAGGTTCGCGGACCTGCCCGAGGTGTCACCATGAGCACCCGCGATATCCCGCTCACAGTATCGTTCTTTGATCGCGCCATTGCGCCAAAAGGCGAGGCTATTGGGATTCTTGAGCACACGACCTGGCGCGGCTTTGTCGAAAGGCTTTCGAATCGCCGCGAGGGCCAGAAGGACGGTCCATGCTTCGCGCCGGCCACCTTCGCCACCAAACCCGACAACATCCACGTTGGCCGAAAAAAGAACGGGGCACTCGCTCGGACCATGATCGCGCTCGACATCGAGACCAGCAAGGTCACTGGGGAAATCCCGCCTCCGCCGATCGAAGCACTAAGCCGCGCGCGTCGCATGGGGCTGACTGCACTGGTATACACCTCGCACAATCACCGGCCGGAGAAAGACCCGCGTTACCGCGTGGTTTTTCCGGTTTCGGAGCAGATCGCCTGTGAAATTCCGGCGTGCGAGATTATGGCCGAGGAAATGGGCCTGGCCGGCGTTCTGGATATTTCAAAGGTGGGCCCGGCAAGTCTATTCTATCTGCCCTCGTGCGAAACCGCGAAGCAAAACCTGCACTATCTTGAAACAGTGGATGGGGAGCCTGTCGACGCAGACCGCATAATCGAAAGCGGCATCGCATTACAGCACGCACGGAAGGTAGAGCAGGACAGGTTAGCCGCACAGGCACATAAGCTTGCCGCCGAACGCCGCGAGGCAAAACTTTCAGCCGGCATCGATCCGGACGACTCGCTCATCGATAAAATCCGTGCTCACCTGGATTCTTTGGAGCAAATCCTCTTATCGCATCAATACGACAAAAGCGGAGGGAAATTCTGCCACCCGAATTCGACTTCAGGTCAGCACGGCGCCTCAATTAAGAACCTTGGCGGTATCGACAGGGTTTTTAGTCACAACGCTACCGATCCGCTTCACGAAAGCAATCTTCCAGCATGGTGTGACGTTACCGCAGTCGATGCTTTTGACGTCACTGCAATTCTCGACTTCGGCGGCAATCGTGACAAAGCCCTCCTGGGGCTGGCGGAGCAATATGGCTTCATTAAGCCAAAGGAGAACAAGGCCCTTGCGGCTTTGATATTTCGAATGATCCGCCAGCGCGCCTCGCTGGCGGAAATCAAGGCTGCTGCGATCGCCGAAGGAGAAACCCTTGGATTGTCGCGAGCTGAGGTGGACCGTATCGCGCAATGGGTCGCAAGTCAGCCGGTGAGGAATGCAGCATAATGGACGGCTTCCCAGATATGAGCAAACACATCGAAGCCGAGAAAAACCGGCTTCTACTTTATCCTTCAGCGCCGCTCGAGAGCGCGCGGGTTTACTTAAGACTGAAGCACGAGAGCGCGCTCGGAGGCACGCTCCGTCATCAGAACAGCACCTTCTACCAATGGGCCAGAACCCATTACCTTGAGGTGACCGGCGAGGAAATTCGAGCCAAACTGTACAGCTTTCTAGAAAAGGCTGACCGGCCAACGAAGAAGGAGGGCGAAAGCGCACCTTTCGACCCCAATAAGAGCAAAGTCGCCAATGTGGCAGAGGCGTTGGCGGCCGCGGTTCAATTGCCATCCACGGTCCGGGCGCCGGCGTGGCTCGATAATTAAATCCGGCCATCTGCGAAGGATTTGGTGTCATGCTCAAATGGGCTGCTGCATCTTCCGACTCGCAAACTTCTTTCACATTCTCCAGCATTCTTTACCGTCAACGCGCTGGAATTCGCCTACGACGAAGACGCGAAAGATCCAGGCGAATGGGTCAAGTTCCTCAATCAGATCTGGCCAACTGACCAGCAAAGCATCGACATGCTGCAGGAACTTTTCGGCCTTGCCCTCACCGGTGACACTAGCTTTCAGAAGGCCTTCCTCTTGGTGGGTCCAAAACGCAGCGGCAAAGGTACCATTGCCCGCGTCTTAACCAAGCTGCTTGGCCAAGCCAATGTCTGCGGCCCCACGTTAAGCAGCCTCGGCCAGAATTTTGGATTGGCGCCGCTCATTGGCAAGCGCCTCGCTATCATTTCTGACGCTAGGCTAGGCGGCAAAACCGATCAGCAAATAGTGGTCGAGCGCATTCTCGCTATCACTGGTGAAGATAGCCTCAGCGTACCCCGGAAGTTCAAAGACGACTGGACTGGCCAGCTCGAGACCCGAATCATGGTCCTTACCAACGAATTGCCCAAGCTCTCGGATGCTAGTGGCGCTCTCGCTAGCCGGTTCGTGATCCTGCTTATGACAGAGAGCTTCTTTGGCAAGGAGGATCAGGGTTTGACCGATCGGCTTACTAAAGAATTGGCCGGCATTCTTAACTGGAGCCTGGATGGGTGGAAGCGCCTTAAAGAGCGCGGTTACTTCGTACAGCCAGCCGCTGCCGCTGCCGCACAGCAGGACTTTGAAGACCTCGGCTCTCCGATCGGAGCGTTTATCCGGGATAAATGCTATGTCGGTCCGACGAAGGTATGCAAGCCGGACGCATTATATTCGGCTTGGCTGGAGTGGTGCAACGAGCAGCACATCATGCACCCCGGCACAGTGCAGACTTTCGGACGCGATCTGCGATCTGTCGTGCCTGGATTAACGATCACAAATCCTCGGCATAAGGTAACCGGCTACCCTGAACGGCACTATCAGGGGGTAGGTCTGAAGAAGCCTGATGCGCGATGATGCGCGTATCTACCCATTGCGGGCGTAACTTTTATACCACTTACGCAGGTGAGGTTTTTGAAGGTTTATAAAAAGCTGGGGGTACAATGCTCGGATACGCGCATCTATGCGCATCAAAAAGAAAACTGGAGTATGTAAACCCGTACTTCCGGACGTTCGGCGCCCCACAAAAGGCAGCCCAAATTACAGCGGCGGATGGTATCTCCGCCACATGTGTCGTATAAAACAAAGACAGCCCTTGTATTTCACGCATGCCGGTGCACAGACCCGCATTCCATCCCACAAACTAGTTGCGTTGCGCCGTCGGAATGTGCAGCTTTTCGCCATGAGAACGACACGCACGAAAAAAGCACGCACAGTAGGACCAGAAAGCAGCCCGAATCGTTTGGCGATGCTGGACGGTCGCACACGCGAAGCGGCACTGGTGCGAAAGACCCGCGCCGAACTATTAGCGCATATCAAAAATCCTACGGTGGTTCAAAGGGCGCTGGTAGAGCGTGCGGCGTGGCTAACGCTGCGACTTAACCTCATGGAAGCTCGCTTGGCGGGTGGCGAGGAAATGTCGGACCATGCGTCCCGCCAGTATGTCGCCCTGTCCAACGCCCTCAGGCGCGTTCTGGACGCTATCGGCATTCAAGCCGCAAAGACGCCACCCCCCACAATCGCCGAGATCATGTCCCGACCAGCGCCGCGCGCGTGTGAAGCTGCATGACAGCCCCGACCATCCTCGAAGCAATGGACCATCCCGACATGTTCGGCCCGCACTTTAAGGGTGCCTCTTGGGACTTCTGGCGCATGTTCCTGGCGGCTTTGTTCGCCTTGCCGATGGATGACGACGCCTTGACCCTCTACCGGCGCCACACAGGCCGCCAGAGCCTTCCTGACCGCCCCTTCACCGAGGCTGAGCTGGTCGTGGGCCGCAGAGGCGGCAAAAGCCGTGTCCTGGCCCTGGTGGCGACCTATCTGGCGACCTTCCGGGATTACGCCCCGCACCTGGCGGCCGGCGAGAAAGCGACGATCGCTGTCATCGCTGCCGACCGAAAACAGGCCCGCTCCATCTTCCGCTACGTGAAGGGGTTGCTCAACGCGGTCCCGGCGCTGGCTGGAATGATTCAGGACGAAACCAACGAGATCATCACGCTGACAAACAGCGTCGTTATCGAGATCGCAACCGCTTCCTTCCGCGTTACGCGAGGCTACACATTCGCCGCGGTCCTGACAGATGAGAGCGCCTTCTTCCGCGATGAGACTGGCGCCAATCCCGACGTCGAACTGTTCCGAGCCTTGCGCCCCGGCCTTTCCACAATCCCGGGATCTATCCTCCTCAACGCCTCCAGCCCCTACCGGCGCGCCGGCGTGCTCTGGACAACCTATCAACGCCACTATGGCAAGGATGATGCTCGAGTGCTGGTGCTGCAGGCGTCGACCAGCGATGCCAATCCAAAGATCGATCCCGCCATCATCGCAGAAGCCTACGAGGACGACCCAGAGAGCGCCGCCAGCGAGTATGGCGGCCTGTTCCGCAGTGACCTTGCCGACTTCGTGTCGCGTGCCGTGGTGGAGGCTTGTATTGAGCCTGGCGTTCACGAGCGGCCGTACAGTTCAGCGGCAGGGCCGTACTTCACATTCATAGACGCCGCCGGCGGATCCGGCTCGGACAGCATGACGCTCGCCATATCCTGCAATGTCGACGGCATCCCGACGCTGGCTGCTATCCGTGAACGCAAGCCGCCCTTCTCGCCTGAGAATGTTGTCTTGGAATTTGTCGACGTCATGAAAGCCTACCGGGTGTCACAGGCTGAATCGGATAAATGGGGTGGGGATTGGGTTGGCGAGGCCTTCCAAAAGCATGGTATCAGAATTGAACCGAGCGCGATACCAAAAAGCGATATATATAGGGAATTGCTGCCATCTTTGAATGGCCACCTGTGCGCTCTGCTCGATCATCCCCGGCTGGTTTCTCAACTGTGCGGACTGGAACGACGTACCGCCAGGTCTGGCAAAGACTCGATTGATCACGCGCCTAAAGGGCACGACGACGTCTGCAATGCCGCCGCAGGGGCGATCCGGCTGGCCTCGGTCAAAAGAGGTCTGAAGATCTCAGACGAGGCGATCGCCAGGATGAGATCGCAGCAGATTTCACGTGAATACGATCTTTCCAACTTTTGAAACACGAAAGGACTTAACCATGAGTACCGAATATTACCGCAAAATCGCAATGGATGCCGCGCTGGAGATTGAACAAGCCCGAAATGATACATACCCGTATCTGGGTGCGCTTGCGCATGACCCTTCAAAGAAGCCCGAAGACCTTTACCGCATGGTGCTTGAAGGTCGGGGCGTCGATTGCACCGGGATTGATCCATCTGCATATCCGAAGATGCTCGAGATTCTCCGTAAATCAGGCTCCACGAATGGCGCCGAAGTCGCGAAAGCTGAAGATGCCATGCTGCAGGACTTCCCCGACGTGGCGCGCATCCGATGAGCGCGGTTCGGAAAGAAGCCGCGGCGCCGGCTGGACTGTCGCCAGAACGGCAAGCTCTTGCCGAGGCCATAAAAGCCCGCAAGTCATACGATGTTGAGTTGATGACCGCAGAGGCCGGGATGCGCGACTTGCAGCGTCAAGAGAGTGAGGCTTACGCCGCTCGTGGGAGGGCCCGTGAGGCGCTGGAAACAGCACAGGCGGCAGGCGTTGCCCACTTAATTGATGTAGCCAGCGGCCGGGCTACAGCTGGCACTGGGCCCGTCTCGGCCAAGGAGGCGCGCGACGCTATGACCGAGGCAGAAGACCGGCTGGCGATGCTTCAGCAGGCTCAGGCAGCGATGCTGGAGCGAATTGGCAAAATGCATAAGCCACTGTTTCCGCCCGAGGAAAAGGTGAAAGGGGCCGCAAGGGCGGTGCTGCGCTCGGAGATCGATGCGCTGGCATTGTTCGCAGACATTAACAAGCTCCAGAATGAGCTTGTCGAGAAGCGGTTGGTCCTTTGCGCGTTGCAGGAGATCAAATCGGTCCTGCCCGATGACGCCAACCCGAATAAAGACTGGGTGCTACCGACCACCCAAAGCCAGTTTCCTAATTTGCTGCGCCCAGAATGGCTGCATAATCCGTCGCCAACTTGGAGAGATGCGTTCGCCGCGTTGTGCGAGGATGCCGCGGCACCGCTGCCGTCGATCGATAAGGCGAATGCCTAAATGAATTCTCTTGTTCGTGAGGAGAATCGTGCGTCAGTCGGAAAGTGGCACGGCAAATTAACCCCGACAGCCTGCGGGCCCGGGCCTTTCGGGGCCGCGGCAGGCAATTTTTCAGACCGCGATCGGCAGGATAGAGAATGAGCTCCACACTCGGCCCGCAATCGACGCTCACGGCCGGCGCTTCATCATTCCTCGAACGACAGCTTACCGTAACGTTCTACATCCGCGATGGGCAATCAACCGAGTATGTTGAAACCAAATTTGGCGGCTGTCGTGTGAGCGCTTCTGTCTTCATTAGCGGCTTGGGTCAATCGCCTGTAATGAGTGCCATCATTTACGGGTTACCGCTGGCGTTCATGAACACAGCATCGAACCTTGGAACAAATCCCGAGCGGTTGGTTCCGAACAAAATTCGGCTCACCGCGGGCGATCAGGTTAACGGATTTAGCCAGGTCTATTTCGGCAGTCTTAACATCTGTACCGTCGACACCGACGGCGCGCCCGATATCGGACTGAATATACAATCGGTCGCGCTGTATGATTACTCGTTAATGCCGATCCCGCCGACCTCTTTCAAAGGCATTGTGCCTGTTGCTACGATCATGCAGGCAATCGCCGGGCAGATCGGCTTCAAATTCATCAACAACGGCGTAACGGCGACGCTCAGCAATCCGTATCTCCACGGAACGGTGATGAATCAGTTGCAGGATTGCGCCGATGCCGCAAATTGTACGCTCAACACCTTCGCGATGATGCAAGGCATCGTGGAAATTGTCCCAGTTGGACAGCCAATTACCAACGGCCCCACACCGCTGATATCCTCGTCGACTGGCATGATCGGATATCCGTCTTATGCGTCAACCGGAATAACGGTGCGCTGCATTTATAACCCGGCAATTGTTCTATGCGGCAAGATCCAAGTCGAAAGCATCTTCCCGCAGGCGACCGGACAGTGGGTGGTCGCAACCCTGACGCATACGCTCGAGAGCCTGACACCTGACGGGCTTTGGGAGACTGAGATTTGGGCTATGGCTAAATGGAGCGTGCCGCAATGAGCGTCGGACATTGGCTACGGCGGCAAGTGCAAAAATCCTACCGTTAGTTATAGGGCAGAGGATCAGGAAAGCAAAAAATGTTCGCCGACAGACCGGCAATCACGGAGAATGAAACCGAAGAATGTGAAATCTGCGCCCCACCGAAGGGGCTGCGTAACGATGATTGGCTATCGGCTATAAAGATAGTCACAGAATGGGAATGGGAAGCTGATCGAAGTCCAGTTGAATTGATTAAACTTCTATTTCCGGTTCTGGGTAAAACGTATGATAAGTCTTAATGAACCGTTCCTTTTCCTCCTGGGTTAATCCCGAAACTGCTTGTATTAAACTCCGCGCGCATCTTGTATACTCGCTCGTACCGGGCATGCAGTCAGTATAAAATTCATATAGAAATTTGTTTGCTATCATTCGATATTTATCCGTCTCAGACCAATAATCTCGACGAAACCTATCCACGAGGTCGACTCGATTTGGTCGGAAATCGTTGATGAGATTGCCAGGGTGTATCCCGTAGGAGAGCTGGTCGAACAATTTTCGCTCCGTCTCGGTGGCGTTTATTTTATCAAGATAACCTTTGCTATTATCGGGGATTGTTAAAGAGGTGGTCCCGTTCGCTGGCACCGGCCAAAAATTCCAAAGAACTGAGATGTTCATTCTAGAAAAGCTAGCATGAGCGGCGCGCACGCCTCCTTTGCGGGTCCAAACAGCATTAACATCACCGTGCGCAGCGTAAACACCAAGGATGAGTTGAAAGCCTTTTGGCTCTAAGTTTCCTAAAGAAATAGATTCCGGATATTTTTTCAAGGGGTTAAATAGGGCGTGACCGCAGTGCAGATTAGCTGATCTAAAGTAAAAAACGGGCGAATAATTGCCTGGTTGTTTAATAACGCGGGTAAAGACCCTCGGATTTTGCTCGGGCGCGTTTTCGGCTTTTATGGTGAATTTGAATTCCGAAAAATCGCCCTTGTTAGGGCTTATGTGAAGCGACCACCTATATTCCGTTATACGCTTTGCTGTTTCGGGGGTTTGGATAAGGGGAGATCCTAAGAAAATAGGATTTTTGAGAATTATGGTTAAATCTCCGGAAGACTTTTCCTGAATCGTGAAAAGCCTGCGTGGCAAGCCATCAACATTTATGGAGAAGACTCGAGCGTTCATTTACTAAACAAAACGCAACTTTCTCCAGATTACAAGCATGAAAGCAAACAGCCCGACAATACTAGACCTAAACGCCTGCAGCGTCGCCGCGGTCGCGAACAGTATATACTCAGTCAAAAGGTTGCCGCGTTTCGTCCTGAAAACAATGGTATCTAGACGTCCATAGTCCCGCCAGGTGACGATTGCATCTCGACGATGTTGCCTAGGTTGGCCTCTAATGCAGCGACGCGCGCCGCTAGAGCGTCAAATTCTTCCCGTTTTACCATATCCATTCGACGGGTTGCTTCCTCAACGCCGGTCCGCACCAGCGCCGTGATCTGGTCCCGTAAACCGGCCAATGCTGCAGAAACGCCAGCGAATTTATTTGGTTGTTCGGTCATTGTTTTGCCCTTTCCATATGTATGCGGGATATGGGCATTCGTCCGAGGTTAATCAGGAGGGTGTTTCTTGATCTTCCGCAACCTCGCCCAGCCCCGCCGCCATTCGCGTTCAGGCCTATCCCGTCTCCTACGCTACTGATTTGCGGGGCCAGCATTAGTCGCGGTCAGGCTCGTCACGCAGGATAAAAAGGCTTTTAATACGGGCCCCCCTCCGGTTAGGTCCATCCCCATCGCGGGACTCGAGCCAGCCGATATATTCATGGAACTGCTGCCTTGCAGATCGCCCATAAGCGTAAGAAACTGGATGGGGGAGAGGCTCGCGGTGGTCGCGTTCGAGGTCTCGCCTGAGAACGGCAAATCGTAGTTATTCCCGTTAACAGCAATTTTGACCGAACCTGCGGCATTCGGTGGCAGTGACCAATACCGATCCGAAACTTGAACTTCGGGATCTCCGGCTTTGTTCATCACGACGAAAAAGCCTATATTGGGGATGGCCGCTATGCAGGCATCCACCGGGCCCGATGCTGAAGCCAAGTGTGATAGGGCAATCCAAAAGCCGCCTTTTGCAATCTGCGTATATCGATCATCGCTTATCGCTGCGTGCCTTCGATGCGAGCCGATCGCTGCCAAAATTATAAATAAAACGATGGCTAAAACGACTATCCCGCCTGTGATCTTTAAGAAAAGCTTCATCGCTCCCTCCTCTTTTTCCCCCACTGTGTTGCTAGCCCGCTGCATCATCCATTACGGTGGCAGTGTTGCGACCGGCCCATCGACGCTTCGCCTACAGGTCAGTTGTTATGATCTTGCTTCTTTAATCTAACACCAGCACCCCCGCCATTTTCGGCGATGAACTCGACGCCGGCCGCTTCGAGTGCGGAACGGATGGCGGCTAGGTTATTAGGTATAGGCACAGACCGGCCGGCTTCAAAGTTTCGAACCGTTGAAAGTCCGACATGGGCCTTTGACGCCAAATCTTCTTGGCTCCAGGCAACTAACCCGCGCGCCGCGCGACTTTGAGGGGATGTAATCATAACAACTCATAACAACGGAATTCGGTATAGTAAACTGTTTAAGTTGACCTAATTAAAATACCTTACTACAACGCTTTTCGTTATCAACAACGGAGACTTTAATGCCCAAAGCCATAGACCATACACGCTGCGACGAGATAGAGACGGCCCTCATGCGCGCCCGTTGCCTGTCGAAGGCGATAAATTTCATGGTGCTGACCGATGATGATGGGCTCGCTGACCGAAACGGAAGCACCTTCCGTGCCGCCATCGAGGAGGTGAATGAATGCGCCCATGAAGCCATTCAAACCGCCATTGATCTCGTGGACAAATTATCTGGCGAGCTGGGGAATGGAGCAACGGCATGAGCGGGCGCGAAGCACCGCCGCTCCCAGATCGCCCTGATGCTCTTGTCCGCGCTGGCATTCTGACGCCGGCCGGCAAGGTCATAGGTGCGGAAGGCCCTAACCCGGACGCGGGGCTTTTGGAGCTTATCGATAGGTATGACTTTTTGATTGAACGCCGGCATCGTCTGTGGATGAGAGCTCGGGAGTACGACCAGAACGGAAAGCGTCACAAGGCGCTTAGCGAAGAAGCGTTCAAATATCGTGATGAGATTGAACAGCTCGAAATCAAGATTGCCGCCAATCCAGCTAAAACAATCGTTGGCGCTGTGGCAAAAATTTCGGCGGCGATGAATTACATCGATCCGACAGGCGAAGGAATTAGCAAAAACGGGACGCAGCACCGGCTTTCCCTCACTGCACTAATCGATGCCAAAGCAATGTTGGGGTTCGGACAATGAGACCCATCTGCGCTCCAGAGGATCCGATGATAACTTTTGACCGTTAACCGTCCGCGGTTTACCGTCCTTCGTCGCAGATAGACCTGATAACCTCAAGCCTCGGAGCAATCCGGGGCTTTTTCTTTTGTAAGCCGGATAGCGCGCAAAGCCGGAAGAGGCCCCGACAGTTTCGATCAGATCAGGCTCTCTCATCGTTCTTCTCAACGTGGAGAAACCTTGGTCGCAAAATGGTCTTCCGAACAACAGGTCGTTTTGTACCGGAAATGACTATATTATCCCACGTTGCCAAGCGGGTGATCTTATAAGACGCCGGCCGGTAATCCTCCCTCATCCTTATTCCTTCCAGCCTAGCATCAGCGTCGCTTCGCGCGACAAATCGCTCGCTTTGGTAGAGCCTGCCCTGCGCTGAGTAGAAATCAATTAGATAATCTGTCATAGGGTGCTAAATCCGAACGAAGGTTCCATTTGACGGTCGCCAAACAGCCGTCACGACAAACTTGAAACCAGCCTGCGCAATTAATGCACGATCCTCGCCGCCTTTGAGCGAAGCCCTTGAGGTCTTAATTGTTCGAGCGCTTCTCGAGCACGCCGCAATGACCGCTCTGCTAAATAGAGCTGGACGCCCCTATTCCAGATGGTTTGTCCAAACGGCGCTGCATGAATAACTCGGATTTCAGTATGCGGAGCAAGTTCTTCGGCTGCTTTAAGCGCCGCCGCCGTCGTCGCCCCATGGGCCAAAAGATCCCAGGACTCATCGTCAAAAGCCAAGTAACTATACGTGTCTGAGTCCTCTTTGTTCATTGTTTCTCTCCTGCACCAATCTAGTTGAAGGTACGTGAAACGTCAAGAGAACTTAAACCCTGGGTAGTGGTCCATTTTCTCTAACGTGAGACAAGATCGCTATGTGGTCTAGGCCACCGAACATTGGGTTCGTTCCAGGTACGTTATTTTTCTAATGGTGGGTTAAACGATCCGTGTGGCTACCCGAGGTAATCCATGGTATCATAATCAGTGGTCCCTTTTGGCTTGGAGGTCGGGGATGCCAAACTATCGGATTTATTTGATGAGTGGCGATCGCGTCAGAAGCGCTCACGATTTTAAGTGTGAGACCGACGCGTATGCGCTCACCCAAGCGCAAAGTATGCTGGGCGAGCATTCAAAAGCCGAAGTATGGCTTGGCGAGACAAAAGTCGGTTGCGTGGTTTTGGATAAGTCTTTCGCAGGCACTAAATCTCAGGATACCAGCGATGATCGGGCTAGCCAAAAGTTAGCGGACGCGTTGAAAGTCGACTGCATTCGGTCCAATGTCGAAATGACTTGCTTTTTGGCGGCCTCGCGGATAGGTTGCGGGCCATCCGGGGATTGCCTGGCTGTTGATGACCAAAAGGTCTTCACCCTCGCCGTATTGCACGGAGATCCCAATGCCCGATTACCGCATTTACCTATTGAGCGATGGCCACATCAAAGCTGGCTATGATTACGTCTTTAAAACGGATGAGGAAGCGCGCTTACAGGCCCGAAGCATGCTCGGAAAATTTACCGGTGCCGAAGTTTGGGTCGGAACCCAGCGCGTGTGCGTTGAGGACTTAGCAGCTCCTTCCCAGGCCACCCTCCACGCGAATTAGCGTAGATATCCAGGCTTTGGGGTAACCGAGCTGGCTCTGAGGACTGCGGCCGAAATGCAACTGCTTTCAGGAATTGCTCAACTTCTACAATGGTCGGTTGAAAACTGCTCGCCTTAGCCTTTCTATGGGCGCTATGGTTGACGTCTATTGGAGCTCACCGCGATGTCCGACAAAACGCTTGGTGTCCCGCCCATTGAATTTGGCGCCAACGATCAAACAAAATTTGCTTGTCTGGTGGCAGCCATCCTCACAGCATCGGTGCTTGAGCCTGACGCGCCGAGCCCTGATCAGGTATTCAAAGTGTACGGAAACATCGTCCGAATGATTGAAAACCAGCCATCTGGCTTCTGGCCCACGCAATAGGCTTTTCGGCGCCCGGATTTGGAATAGCGACGCCGGGCTGGCGATTGATAGCTAGTTTAGTCAGTGGGGTAATGCGATTGCTCGCATCTCCATGTCCCCTAACTACTTCGTGCCTCCCAACCGGCTTTGACGGTCCGATGGGACGACGCCTTGAAGAAAAAAGTTGATGTCCACCGGTTCAACCAAGGATTCTCCGCATATGCGAGCGGCGCTGATGCCGACTCTAATCCATACTCGATTGAGACGCGGAGCGGACGCGAGTGGCAGCGTGGCTTTAACGCCGCGGCTGAATATTTTGCCGAGCTCCGTGCTCTCGAAACGATCTTTATACCGGCGCGCACGCGCGTCCGAAAGTAGGGACGTGGAAGTCCAGCTGAATGGGCAACGTGATCGAAATGATCGCACGTACAAACTTTCGATTGCTGCACCGATCAAAAAATTAAAGACTTGATACATTTCGTCAATCTTTTAAATTCGGCCCATATGTAGTCTCTGTCTCGGAGCTGCAGATGCAAACTTGTCCAATTTGCGGCAAACAGGCCAAGGTGTGGCAGCCTGGCGATTATAAAATTTGTTTCTGTCCTGGAGACTGCGGTGACTTTGAGATATCGGCGGCCGCTGAAAGTGCCATGTCCTCCAGAGCATTTGACGGGGAAAGTATTGGACGTGCAATGCGAAGGCGGAGGGAGGCCGGCTGGAGCCCCGGGCGTTTGACGGAAACCGACCTGGCCGCTTTACATGTCGAAGGCAACGCATAATGCTAAAGATCGGCGCCCACGATAAGAGCTCCGGCAATTGCAAGAAGGGACAACCTTAACCAGCGCCTAGCCACCGATTTTCGCGAGCTCCGCAGCTTTTTACTTCATTATCAGGTAGTTGATACAAATTAAGTTTTTTCTTGCACTTCGCAGCACTAAATTTTCCAAATGACAGATACTGGAGCAGTTCGAATTCTATGCGTAGAGGACGATGACAACATACGTCTGAACGCTGTCGAAGCATTGAAAGATGCTGGATTTTCGGTACTCGAGGCGCGAGACGGCGATCAGGCAATGGCATTGATCCGTGATCCGGATTCTGTGGACGTTGTTTTCACGGATGTAGCTATGCCAGGCAACTGGGACGGGGTGGATTTGGTTGACGAAATCCGCCGGAACCATCCATTTATGCCGGCGATCGTCACGTCCGGTTATGCTAGCGAACTCGCTGGGCGCCTTAAAATGCTGGCACCCCCGACAGTATTCATCAACAAGCCATATCGTCTTTCCCAAATGGTGCAGACGCTCGAGAAGCTTGTTGCTGAGGCGGTTTCGACGCGGCCTGTGTAGGCAGCTAGTCTAGAGAGTTCTTTGAAGCCTCAGCTTGAGCTTTAATAACTTGAAGTGATGCTCTTACCTGCAGGATATTCTCTTCCGACGCGGCTACGGTCGCCTTCAATTTTAGTAACAAAATGTCGAGCGCGAATGGCTTAAATAGGTATGGGAAACCCGCGTCATCGAGCCTTGCGGCCATTTCGGGGTGGCCTGTTGTCAGTAGTACCGGAATTTGCTTCTCAACAGCTAACTCTGCCAACTGAAGACCGGACGCGCCGGGTATTCGACCGTCAATGATCGCAAGGGCGTAACCGCCGTGCCGAATCTTTTCGAACGCGACGGCTCCATTCGGAGCGAGATCGACCTCCGTCCCTAGCCAATCCTCTAGGCACCACGTAACCACCTGTGAAACGACAGGTTCATCTTCGATTAAAAGGATCTTACGTAGCGCAGTCATTGATTGCACCGAGCTGGAGGCCGACGCCTTATTAGGCTCACACTATAGGGGGTACCGCTGGATATGCCTAAGTACGGCATACCCGAGACTTTTATCGGCAAGGCATAGGACCGCTGCGGACAAGCAGCCATATCAAAGGCAGCACTCGACTCTCTTCGTAGTTTGATGTTCTGTATCTGTTCTCATGACTGATCCGGCGCTTCTACATACAAAACCCGAACATTGGAAGGGCTGGTTTATCGTACCCACCTGCGGCTGTCCGCCCGGGAGAGCTCGGATGTTTTCGATGCTAGATTTCCAAAAGCATGACACCCTTGGCGCCGTGATCGGCCGGATGCGCTGTAAGACATGCGGCCAACAGCCGAACCGGGTCGAGATGTGGTCAAGCCAGGGGCAGACGTTTCAGCCTGAGCCGGCTAAGAATTGGGTGGCTTGAGCCGGCCGGCCAGACCAACGGCGACGTGCGGATCCTGGCGCCGCGGAATAATTAGGGGCGCCGGTTACAGTATGTAGGGGCAGCTCGCCGTTAGCTGTTTAGGCTCGTTCCTGCGCAAAGTGAAAGGCGTTTATTGGAAAGCCTTCAACTCTAACGTTGCCGCGCTTGACGCGAGTCCCCCTTGTAATGTCAGCTTAACCGAAATGATCGCTTACCCTCGCTTATTTGTACGGTTTTTGGACGGTAGACTGGGCAACCAGATCAGGGTTGCGTCGATCCCCGGCGCGCTTACAGCCAGTTTAGGGACACTTCAGACCGAGGTAATGCTCCGTAGGGATTACGCCCAAAAGCTTCTCGCGAAGAAAACTGGTTACAATGGGTTTGAGGAAATTCAGAATACCGTAGATAAGGGATTTTGCCTTAGAGAGGGCCGTTATCATCTGGCGTTTATCTACATGAAGGACAAAGTACGGCCTGAGATTTACTTCCTTTTAGTGAAAACCGACAAGCGACGCCAAGAGCTTTGGCTCGTAACGTTTCATCGGATAAAAAGAAAGCAGTTCAATCAGCACTTTAAAGCGAAGTTCGTTTTGCGCGAGCACGAAGAGGATTTTATGGGGTGATTGGATCGCAATCACCCCATAATCGCAGCGGAAGGACTCCAAACCCCCTCCTAATCCACGTGTAGATACCGAAATATCTAGCACGGGCACGGCCTGGAGATTCACCGTGTCACCGCGCTTTCATCTATTGCAGCGAATTGGATTCTGCCCACCCAGAAATTCTACTTTTCACGCAAAAGTGATTCGACACTGGTGTTTATATTTGACTCGGGCGGAGTCGATCGGGCGGTAGCGAGCCCGGAGCGAGGAAAATGATCTGCATAATTGTGCGCTGGCATATCCAGATGAATTGTGGTTTGGCTTGTGGGACAACAGAGGGAAAGATACAACATGTTGTGAAAGCTGTATAATTCACCCCTAAGGGCGGACATCCCCTCCGCCAAAATTTTCAGTCAACTTATTGAAAATCCAGTAAGTTCAGATGTATTCTTCATATCTGGATAGCACTCTATGGTGTAGGGTTGATAAGGAGTAGCGTTGCAGGGATTGCGCTCTCCATCTTCCGTTCCACCGACGCTTAGAAAGCGCCGGCAAAAACTGTGGCAATCCCGCTCCGAAGAGATAAGCCGTCCCCACCGAATTGGTGGAGCGTCGCCCTGGCACTGTTTTGCATCGCGGATGAAGCTGCAAGCCGTATCGGTTTCGATACCATAACAAGTGCAAGCTACTTATTATAGTCGTTCCTAATGAACACACTCATAGCGTCAGAGTAAAAATTAAACCGTACAGTCTGCGCGTTACCTGGAGCAGAAAGGGGTTCTGCGTGCGTTCTGCCGAAAAGTCGAGCGTCCATGATAGGATGTACCCTGCGCTCGTTATCGCATAACCAAGCGTTGCTTCCTCCGCATTGTCTCGCAAGGACCTATTGGCTAGCTTTCACAAATACTAAAGCGGCGAAGGGCAAACCTTCTAATAAATGTGCGCAGGGCAAGCCAGCGACCAAGCATCTTAATTGCTTTCTCGTACCATTACTTTATCACATCGACGCCAAAGCCTTTGAAGGAAAACAGGAGAAGAACAGCGCTGGGGCTGGTTTAGTCTCAGCCCCGAGTGGTGTGCCAGTTCCGGCGATTGCGACGTTTAAAAAAGCAAAGAGATGGAGGAGTTTTGGAACTTTATGCAGGCTCTCATTGATGAGGCAGAGAAGGATGTTGGAGAGATGCAACCCGTGGTATTTGCGGAAGCAGCTCTGAATTAGCCGCGCGGCTAGCTTAAGTAATACGAAGGTCGAATTGCTGATCTCTGGCCTATTTGGCAAAATTGACTAAGATGGAAAAACTGCGTGCATGGAACTTTTGCCGCCTTGGCTACAGTCCGGGACGTTCAGTTTGCGTCAATAGCACCACCGCGGGCAACTTGATCGTTCTCAAATCCAAAAATTACTCACTTGGCTCGGTTCTCGCACCGGATTTCGGCTAATGGGAAAATATAGACATTCTCGGTCGAAGTCTGGACGTTTATGCTCTGCGGGGGACGTCAACTCCCACAACTTTGATTTGTGAAGATTTGGCCCGGCGTGGTTCATGTCAGGAGCTGGTGCATGCTATCGGTCCCAATCTCGTTTTTGTGCTACTTATGAACGGCCCTCAATTAAAGACTCGGTGGCCAGCCCGCTACGCCAAAATTCTGGCGGACGATCCGGGGTCGTTTGTTCTAACTATGTCCTAGCTAGCGCTTATCGAACGTGCAAATGGAACCAGCGTGCTACCTCCTTCGAGACGCATCGGGCTTTGGCGAGATGATAGCGGCGAGATCGTTGAGTTTAGCCTGCCTATAGACGCGCAGGCCCTAAGTATTTGCCTGAACTCGATACCGATTACCGCGCACACGCTTGACGGAAGGGGCGATGGGAGCACTTGTGAACGTTGGCGGCTTGAGGAGTGCGGCCAGTGCGCCTTAATGACCCGAACGAAACCGTAAAAGCCATCTCGCAGGGAAAGTGGCCGTTAAGTCCTGCTAGTGCAGCCGCCACTCCAAATTAAGCCTTTATTTTCAGCTCTACGGGGGCCTCGGAGAGGTTGCTGTAAGAAGAACGTCGACAGCTCGCGGGCAGCTATTTGGGCGTGGCTATTTAAACCTTGATCAAGCTCATGCAGCCAATCTTTCGCCATCTCTTTATAATATTCACTGTACTTTATCATAGAGCCCTCCGCGGCGCGGTGTCTAAGCAGCGGGGCTTCCCGCATCCGACAGGCGCCTTTTAAGGATTGGTCTGAGGTCGCTCAGGCCTTTTCCTTTGCGTATCCGCAATGCTCAATCGAAAGGGTATTATCAAAAAACCGAACACAGATGCCCATGCCGCCAGCGGACTGCCTGTCATCCGCCAAATAAGGAAGGCGAGTTGCGTCTTCACGCGACGTCTGTACATTTGAGGAGGAACAGAATGGCAGGATTATTTATGGATTCCGGATTGTCGGCCGGCGCTATCGGCGGCTTCGATGGCTGACACCGCAGGAACTTCTCGGCAGGGCCGTCGCGGTAAGAGCGTTTTTGCTTCAGTCGTTCAAACGCTGGGCGCAAATATTTTAATTCAAGGCGTGAATGTTGGCACAGGCGTTATCACAGCCCGGATCCTGGCCCCGCATGGGCGGGGCGATTTCACCGCGATGAGCATGTGGCCGGGGTTCCTGTCGGTTTTATTTTCGATGGGCCTGCAAACGTCGTTGATCTATCAGCTGAAACAAGGCGCCGGCAGGATCGATGATCCTATCGGAACTGCTTTAGCGCTGGGGTTGATAGGCGGAATACTTGCAATGATAACTGGGATAATTGGGATTCCATATTGGCTCCATAGCTATTCTCCCGAAGTCATCAAATTTGCTCGATTAGCAATGCTGTTGGCCCCGGTGATGCTCGTCGGCGCTATTCTCTCCACCTCTGCGCAGGCAGCGCAGAACTTTGGGCGGTTTAATACATTCAGGGCTTTTCCGCCCTTGCTTATTCTATCGATGCTCCTAGTGCTCGCTATTGCCCATAAACTGACGCCGCTATCTTCAGCTGTAATCTATCTACTGGCACCCCTACCCATTTATTTTTGGAACGGCATCTGGGCCTTTCGAAGATTTAACATTAGATTCAATAATGTAGCAAAATATACGCCGATATTGTTGGGCTATGGTGTCCGGATCTGGGGAATGGATCTCGTCGGCGCTCTCGCAGACCAAGTTGACCGGGTTCTCGTAGTTGGATTTCTAACACCCAGCGACCTCGGACTTAATATCGTTGCACTAAGTGCTGCACGGGTATCTCGATTATCCCACCCGCCTTGTCGCTCGTAGTCTCACCGAAAATCGTACTGCTTGGAACCAAAGATGGCGCGCCCTTGGTGGTTCGGGTGGCGAGGACTGCATTCGTCGTGATGTGTGCTGGCGCAATTCCGTTGGGTATATTCGCGCCCGAAGCAGTGAAATTGGTTTATGGCGTAAAATTCGCGGCGTCCACTCCGGTATTTCATGTCTTGCTGGCAGAGGCGGTAATCGGAGGTTTCACTTGGTTACTAGCGCAAGGATTTGCTTTTCTAGGTAAGCCGGGACGCGCGACCATCCAACGAATTACCGGACTTTCCACTTCGATCCCTTTGCTGCTGTTTTTAGTTCCGAGATTTGGTATCGATGGCGCGTGCTACGCTATACTAGCTTCAACGACGTTGAGGGCGATATTTGCGATTGTGAGTTACCGATTACTCTTCGGCGAGAATTTAAGGAATTTTACGCCGCGATTTTCCGATCTTCAATGGATAGTCTCCCAAATTACTTCGCCGAAAGCAAAAGGGGGTGCCGTGGGATGATGCGCGAGCAGGGTTGAGGTACGCGTCTTGGGAAGTGGCAAGCGCAACCCGATGAAACAATCATGGGTCTTTGCGCAGAACCATTGAGGAAGCTGGCATAGAGTTGCTATGGGCAGGCAGCGAGCCGTTCGGACCGAACCATCAAAAATCGGGCCGCTTTCGGGAACCGGGCCGTTAAAGCTTCAAAATGTTAGTATCGCGCCCGGAGCAAGTGGGCTGTCATCCAGACGTCGGTAGAAGGTGATACGTTGCCCACGGAGAGGGTTTTGAATGCCCACCCACTCATGCAGAAAGCACCGGGATAGGAATTGCCACTGCTCAAGCTCGCGGCGCTGGAGGAAGCCCACGCGGTAACTACGGTAGAAAACCAAGGTCCTGAGTTACCGATCATAGGGACGGCTCGTTAAAAGATCAGGTGGTTTGATCGGTTGCCAGTAAAGCGGCTTGCTATTGCCAACATTAGATCCGTCATTGTAAGAATCCTAAAAATAGAATATCCTTATGCAGTAAGCGGCGCTGCAGTATTATCGAATTTCATCTAGTACATTCCGATGCTAACGCCGATCAGTGCTCCTTGTTGGATGAATGACATGACTGCAACCCTAACCATCGCAATCTGCACGAGAGACCGGCCCGGCCCTTTGCACAGGTGCTTACAGTCAATCGCAACCGGAACCCGAGCCCCCCATGCGGTGGTGGTTTCAGATGATAGCGACACGGCACGTGAAGTCTGCGCTGCATTTCCTGGCGTCACCTATATCGCCGGGCCGCGTCGCGGTCTCTGTGCCAACCGTAATTTCGTCTTAAAATTCGTCGCCACGACACATTTTGCTTTGATCGACGATGACGGCTATGTTTCGCATGATTTTGTGGAGAAATCGCTTCAACTCGCTGAAGCTTCGCCAGGCACCGTTTTTACCGGCATCGTGAGAGAGGCGGGCACCGAAATCGCTCCCAGCAACTCGTTTTTTTTGGGTCACTTCGGAAAACTTCCGAACAACGCGCCGCTGAGAAATATCAACCTGAATTGTAACCTTATGCCAACGTCGGCTATAAAGTACGCGGTTTTTGATGAATTTATCAGGTGGGGTTATGAGGACACAGATTTTTGTGCGCAGCTGATCGCTGCCGGCTTTGAAATCAAGTTTACGCCGTTACTGAAAAATCACCATGAACCGCCAAACGGGGGTTCTGGGCCGCGGAGATTTCAGGAGGTTCAAAATGCTCGTATCTACACAAGCATAAAGCGTCATTTGATTTGGCAAAAAAGCTATCCAAAATTGGCCGTCTACATTATTGCTGCGAGTGCTCACCGCGCAGTATACGGCTTAAAAAAACGGGAATGGCATTATCTGGCTGGGACTGGAGCTGACATGATCGCGGCAATTCGAGGTGCGTGGCGAGAGAGGATAAGGGTCTTGGACCGCTCAAAGAGTCTCAGTTCAAACCGCTGATAATTTGACGTCCCTGGGTGATCTTCGCTCCGCGCGTGCTCTTTGACGCCGCACGGCGACGTCCGATTTGGGCGCAAAGCGGCTGGCGAAGAGTTGTGCGCGCCACCGTTCCAAGTGAATTTTCTATGTTCGTGCCTCTGCGCAAGAGCTACCGTTGCGGAAACGAACGGGAATTAGGATGAAGCGGTGGTTTTTGGCGGTTTTGCTGTGCTTTACTGTGCTGGCGCTAAACGCCTGATACTCGAACTGAAACGTATGAAGCTGAAATGCAAAATATGATCGTGGTCGCCGCTGGCGGGACGACCCGAGACTTGCGGTTCCAGAACGCAATGCGACAAGCGGGCATCTCTAACAGCTGAACTCGATTGCGAACTCTGCCGGGATTTCAAGAAAAGAATTAAAAACGTCTTCGGAACTCCGTGAGTTTTGCGGCAGGGTGAATACTTATTTGAAACGATCGAACCGGGACAATATCCGCAACACGCCGACCGCAAACGCCTTCTCATGTACGACGATAGCCGCCCGCCAGTTCCCCGATCAGTCTTAGATAAGTTTTTCTTGTGCATACCCTTTGGTCGCTTAAGAACATATCCCTCGTAGTAGTGGTACATTGTCCATAACGTCTTAAATAGCCTCACCTGCCTGTGAATCGGCGTCCAATAGGGACCCCGTTTTGGGGGTAATCGGCGTCCAATAGAGACGCCTGATCTGGGGTTCACATTGGCTTTCATGGGAACATGGGAGCCGGTTTTGGGATGCTGATAGCGGAGACGATATCGAAAATCCGGCGGGCTTATTTTCTCCAGAAGGAGCCGATCAAAGTGATCTGCCAGGAGCTTCGGGTGTCGCGCAAAGTGGTGCGCAAGGTGATCCGAACCGAGGCGACGGAGTTTCGCTATGAGCGCACAGCCCAACCACTGCCGAAGCTAGGCCCGCGGGTGGGTGCCCTTGATGGTCTGCTGCTGGGCAAAGCATCTAAACCGACGCGGGAACAGCTGACACTGATCCGGGTGTTCGAGAAGCTGCGTGGCCAGGGCTATGATGGTAGCTACTATGCGGTACGGCCGCTGTTCGAAGTGCTGGGCGAATGAGCGTGGGGCAGTCAGTGCAAGCCTTTGTGCCGCTCAGCTTTGCGGCCGGCGAGGCATACCAGTTCGATTGGAGCCACGAGATTGTGGTCATCCGCAGCATGACCACCTCTTTGAAGGTGGCACATGTCCCGGCTCTGTCATAGCCGAATGTTTTTTATTCGCGCCTATCCGCGCGAGACGCAGGAGATGGTGTTCGACGCGCATGACCGTACTTTTGCTTTCTTCAAAGGCACCTGCGCGCGGCATTTACGGTAATATGAAGACCGCAGTTGAGTCCGTCTTCATCGGCAAAGACCGTGCATTTAACAGGCGCCTCCTTCAGATGTGCGGGCATCGATAGTGTTCAGCTTCCCCATCTGAAGCTGATTTCATGAGAAGCCAGGCAGTCTCTAGCTTCGTGGCTTGAGAATCGCCCTCATTTGTTCGGAGCTGATCTCTGGCGGGCTCTTTCTTAATAGTAACACCCGTGAACGATTTGGGAGCTGCTTTAGACCAGCGAAAAGCGAGGCTGATGTGGGGGACGAGGCTCCGCAGGGGTAGCGACGGGGCCTTTTGCGTAGGCGTTAATTTTTTATGCTCATGCAAATGCAGCATGCTTTGCTACTGCAAAGCGGGCATTAGTGATCCTTCAAGTAAAATTCAGGGGTAAACTGCCATGTCCGAATTCGTCGAGGCGCTGAAGCGGGATCCGCAGGCGTTTGTCGCGGCGCGCTACAGCGATGGCTTCTCCATTAACCGCGAGCAGCTGGACGCGATCCACCTGGCCGGGCTGCGCAAGCGCTTCAGCGAACTGCGGCCACGCCTGCCGGTACTCGCGAAGTTGGCCGCCGAAAACGGCATCGACGCGATTGACACCATCGACGATGCGGCGCCGCTTTTGTTTCCCCACACGGTCTACAAGTCCTACCCGCTCTCGTTCATCGAGCGCGGGCAGTTCGACCGCCTGACCAAATGGCTGAGCGGGCTGACGACCGTTGATTTGTCGGCGGTGGAACCTGCCGGCATTGAGACCATCGATGAATGGATTGCCCGGATTGAGGCGGCGACCGAGATCAACCTGATCCACACCTTTGGCACTACCGGCAAACTGTCGTTCCTGCCGCGCACCAAGGCCCAGACCGGGTTAACCGCAACGCTTAACGCCCACTGCATCCGCGATTGGGCCGGCTACAATTCCGGGCCGGATATTTTGGCGCATCACCTGCCGCTGATCTCGCCGTCCTACCGCCATGGTGGCAGCGCCATTATCCGCGGCATGAATTGGATGGCGGTCAACTATGCGGGTGGCTACGACAATGCGCTGTTCCTGTATCCCGACGCCTATTTCAGTGCCGATGTGATCTCGCTGGCCGGCCGCCTGCGGGCCGCCGAGGCGCGTGGCGAGGCCGGTCAGGTCAATATCCCAGCCGCGCTGGCCGCCAGGCGCGACGAGTTCGCCGCCCGCGAGCAGGGGCGCGCCGCCGATATGGATCGGTTTTTCGAGGAGGCGCGCAACCGCTTCGGCGGCCAGGATGTGTTCCTGTTCGCGGTTTGGCCGATCCTGTTCGAATGGGCGGAAGAGGGCTTGAAGCGCGGCTTGAAAGGCGTGTTCGGCAAGAACTCGATCCTCACCACCGGCGGCGGCAGTAAAGGCAAGGTGTTGCCGCCCGACTACAAGCAGACGATCTTCGAATTCCTCGGCTTCGAACGGCATTATGAGTTTTTCGGCATGAGTGAGCTGATGTGCAGCGCGCCGCGCTGCAGCCATGACCGCTTCCACTTCCCTCCGGTTATCGTGCCCTATGTTCTCGACCCCGCAACCGGCCAGCCGCTGCCGCGTAGCGGCCGCCAGACCGGGCGCCTGGCGCTGATGGATCTGCTGCCGGAAACCTATTGGGGCGGGCTGGTCACGGGCGACGAGGTGACGATGGGCGGCTTCGACGACATTTGCGGTTGCGGCCATGCCGGGCCGTATCTTGAGGCCAACATCCGCCGCTTCAGCGATGCTGAAGGCGGCGACGACAAGATCAACTGCGCCGGCGCCCCCGAGGCGCATGACAAGGCGATGGACTTCTTGGTTGGGAGGACTTGAATGAGCTTCACCGTACCCCTGCTGCTGCGCGGCCAGATCATCGACGAGGCCGTGGTCGAATTCGGTGGCCGGCGCGGCGGCGTCAGCTTCCGCGCCCCGGACCTGTCAAAATATCTGCGCCAGCTGACGCTTGGCACGCCGTCGAAGATGGGCGATCTCTATACTATCAGCCTGGAGGATATCTTCGATTTCCTGGCCCGGCTTGGCGAGCGCCTGCACCCGTCGGATAACCGCTATTTGCGGGAATCCTTCGAGCTGTCGCGGGCGACATCGGGGCTGTCGGACAGCATCCTGCGCTATCATTACGAGGGCATCCCGAATTACTTCCGCAAGGAGGTGACGCGCGACCTCGCCGAACGGCTGATCGGCATCGACTATCTGGAAGGCTGGGTTGAGCAGCCGCAAACCCTGCAGCAAAATACCCGGCTCAGCATCCGCGCGATGGGGGCGCGGGCGGTGCATATCATCGCCGGCAACGTGCCGGTGGTCGGCGTGAGCACGGTGATCCGTAACGCGATCACGCGCTCCGATGCGATCATCAAGACCCCTTCGAATGACCCGCTGACCACCGCCGCCGTGGTTCGCACCATGATCGACATGGACCCCGACCATCCAATTACCCGGCACGTATCGGTGGCCTATTGGAAGGGCGGCGACACCGCGATCGAGGAATATCTGTACGATCCGCGCCGGGTGGAAAAAATCATCGCCTGGGGCGGCTTTGCCGGGATCAAGCATCTGACCCAGTATCTACAGCCGGGCCTCGACCTTATCACGCTCGACCCCAAACACAGCTCGACCATCATCGGCCCGGAGGCCTTTGCCGACGCAGCTGCCATCGACGCCGTCGCCAGGCGCCTCGCGCTCGATGTCGGTGTTCTGAACCAGGAGGGCTGCGTCAATGCCCGGGTTGTTTACGTGCAGTCCGGCACCGATGACGCCGGCCTTGAAAAAGCCAACGAACTTGGCAAGCGGATGTTTGCCGCGTTGCAGGAACTGCCGGACCATCTCTCGACCCCGCATAAGGCGTTCGATCCGGAGTTGAAGGCTGAGCTGGATGCGCTTGCTTTTGTCGAGGACGAGTTCAAGCTGTATGGCGGCCGTCGCAACGAGGGCGCGGTGATCATCTCGCAGAGCGACGTTGCGATCGACTTCGCGCGCATGCTGGCCTGCCGCGTCGCCAATATTGTGCCCATCGACGATATCGAAACAGCGGTGCGTTCGGTCAATTCCTACACCCAGACGATCGGCATCTACCCGGAATCGCTGAAGGCGAAACTGCGCGATCGCCTGGCATTTCAAGGTGCCCAGCGCCTGGTCTCGCTTGGCGGTGCTGCGACCTTGATGCAGACCCCGCAGCCGCAAGACGGCATCGAGCCACTGCGCCGCTCGGTCAAATGGATTACCGATGAGAGCGCCGATGGTGACTATCTGGAGGAGATGGCGGTTTCCCGCTGAACCTTGTGGGTAACTGCCGGGGTTCGGTTGATTTGTAACTTTGGTCGATCGTGGTAATTCGTTGGCCGTCAACTGACGTTTTTGCGGAGGGCGATGCACGGTTCAGGCCGCTCAAGATGAACGGACTAAACCGGTTCGCGCTCCAGAACCAAACCGGAGGAAATATAAATGAGCGGTAGCTTGGGCGATTTGGAACGCCGCGTGCGGGCGATTGAAGACATTGCTGCCATCATTGATCTGAAGGTGACCTATCTACGCGGTTGTGACCGCAAACAACCCGAGGTGTTGCGCGGCTGCTTTACCGCTGACGCCGAAATAGATTTTGAAGGTTTCCCGATTTTCAACGACCGTGAAAAATTCATCGAGCTGTATACGCAATTTGGCTGCGTCCCGAATGTTCTGGACATGCATCACATGCAGAATCCAATCATAAAGCTAACTGGTGACGACAGCGCCGAGGGATTGTTCGATCTGTATTTCTTTCAGATCGACACCAAGGCGCGCACGTTGATCCAACTAGCCTCTAGCTATGAGGATCGTTTCGTCCGGCGCGATGGCAAATGGCTGATGTCGCGCAGCAAATCACGCCGGCTTTCGTTCCTGATGGATGAGGTCGACGAAGCCGGAATACGCAAGGTGGTGGGACTAGGCGAGCAGACCCGGACAGCGTTCGGACAAAGTGCTGCCGCCGATTGAGCTTAAAGCAAGCTGTGGGCGGCGCTTAAGGTTTAAGCTTAAGCTTTAGTCGATAGCGATGCGACGTCCCAGCCTTCCTGCGCCCGCATATTCGAGACATCGGGGGCGCTACCCTTGATGACCGCGTCGATGACATCATCGCCGAACAAGCCGCGGATCATGCCGGTTAAATCCGGGTTGCGGCGCAGTTCATGACCGCCATCGATGGCGAAACTTTGGCCGGTCATCCAACCTGATTCCGGGCCTGCGAGGAAGCGCACACCCTGGCCGATATCATCGGCAAACCCAGCTCTGCCGAGCGGCATTTGCGCGATGAAAGGCGCGATCACGGCTTCATTATCGAACATGGCCGCGGTAACTTCGGTCCGTGTCATTCCGGGCCGTATTGCATTGACCCGCACCTTGGCGCCGGACAGCTCGTCCGCGGCGGTGCGCACGAATTGCTCCAGCCCGCCCTTCGAAGTGCAGTAGGCCGCAAGCCAAGGAAAAGGCATGGTGGCGGCGTTTGACGAAATCACAACGATCGACCCGCCATTGGCCATGCGCGGAACACCGTAGCGAACCGCGAGAAATGCCGTGATGATGTTGTTCTCAAGCTGCGCCATGAACGATTGCGCATCATGCATTAAAATCGGCATAAAGCCGCCGCCGCCAACCGTTGGCACGATGATATCAAGCCGGCCGGCGATTGCATGGGCTTTATCGAGGGCGGCGATAACGTCTTCGGTGGAGGCAGCGTTCCCGGCATGGATCTCGATCCGCCCGTCCGGTATTTCTTGCTGCAATGCCTCGCGTGTCCGCTGCAATGCATCCTCGCGGCGTCCCATCAACAGCACGGCAGCGCCATCTTTGAGCAGGTATTTGGCGGACGAACTGCCGATGCCGCCGCTGCCGCCGGTAATGAAAGCCGTTTGTCCTGCAAGAACTTTTGTCATCTTGTCCAACTCTTATTGAATGCAGATTGGAGTTCAGCCGAAATTTGCCATGCCGCCATCAAGCGGCATCGTCGATCCGGTGAGATAGCGGGAGTCTGGTCCGCATAGAAATACCACCGCCGGACCAATATCGGTTCTTGGATCGCCGAGGCGCCGCAGCGGCACGCTGGCGAATAATTTTTGCGCTTCTTCCGGCGCATCTTTTATCCAGCCGTCCAAAGCCGGCGTGCTCGCAAAAGGTGCTATGGTGTTGACGCGAATATTATCCGGACCCCATTCCATGGCGGCGCAGCGGGTCAGCATGCGGATGCCCTGCTTGGTGGCAGCATAGGCACCATAGCCCGCCATGTCCCAACGCTCCGAGGCGGCAGTTGCAAAGTTGACGATGGCGCCGCCGCCACGGGCCTTCATGTGCGGATAAGCTGCTTTCATGTAGCGGAACGTCGCCAGCAAACCGGAGTCCAGCATTTCAGTAAATTGCTGGTCCGTGGTGTCGTTGAGCGATAGGACGGTATGAACGGTCATCGCATTATTGATCAGGATATCGAGGCCGCCGAACTCCGTAATTGTCCGTTTGATGTTAGCCTCGATGTCTGCGGGGACGGTTACGTCCGCTCGCATGGACATAACGCGGGCGCCTGTCGCCGATAGCTCGGCTGCGACCGCGTCAACCTTGGACTGGGTGCGGCCGGAGAGAACCAACGAAGCGCCGGCGGCGGCAAGCGCCTCGGCAATGCCTTTACCAACGCCTTGCCCGGCACCGGTCACCAAAGCGACTTTGCCTTCCAAAATACCCATGGATTTTCTTCCCTATGTTCTTGGGCGGAAAATTAGCCCTGGCCGATGCAGGCCGATACCTTTGCATTTGGCCAAAGTTGCAAATCTGGCCATGAAGTCCGGTGCGCTCTAGGGCGCGTGGTTCAGAGCTGGCCAAGAACTTTGGTTGTGAACAGCTCCAGACAATGCCATGCCCGGTCCAGTGGAATGCCACCTGCGAGCGGATGCAGGACCGGTTTATAATGGCGGCCTGTGGTCGCCTTGGCGCGGCGTACGCATTCCTCCGCCGTTATGATTTCAAAACTGCCCTGCTTTCTGAGTTCGTCGACCGACGCGCTCTCAGTTTGATAATGCCGGGCCACGCCACCCCGCCTCCAGCTGCTATACTCTTGAGACTCTTTCAGCAAATATGGGCCAAGTTCGGCCCAGGCCCGGTCCGGATCATCGTCTATGAATAACAGCGACATATCCTCATGAACCTCGACGCGTCCGGCTTTGCCGTGTTTTTTCGCTTCCGCCAGATAATATTCCTGCAATTCGGGCATCGGCTGCGGCGGAAAAAACGGCAATCCGAATTTCGCCGCGCGTTGCACTGCCGCCTTGCTCATGCCGCCGTAGTAAAAGAACGGATGCGGCTTGGTGAATGGCGCCGGCGAGACCTGAACCATTTGGCCGCGATATTCGAAGGGCTCCCCGGTCCATGCCTGCAGCAGCGTCTCGATAATAAACTCGGTGGCTTCACCCCGGCTTTCCCAGTCATGGTCATGCATATGATATTCGACCGGCCTGTAGCCCTGGCCTAGAATAAAGAAGAACCGCCCGTGGCTTACAAGATCAAGCATTGCGATGTCCTCGGCCAGCCGAATTGGATCGTATAGCGGGACCAATAACGCCGAGGCGCGGATGCCGATTTTTTTCGTGCGGCTCGCAATAAAGCCCGCCATGAGCAGGGGCGATGGCAACCAGCCGATTTGCGCGTTGTGATGCTCTTCGACGTTCACGATCGCAAAACCATTGCGATCAGCGTATTCGGCCATGTCGATCGCCGCATTATATCGATCGGCCTCATCCTTACCGGTAGCGCGCTGGCCGCTCATATTGATCCGCAGCACTGCAGAAATCGTTGGCATTTCCTGGCTCCGTTGTATTTGAGCTGAGTGTTGTATCTGAGCTGAGTGTTGTGCCTGGGCCTAAGTCCAGCTGATTATTCAAGGCGTAGCTTTTCGTATGGTTGAACCCAAAAAGCACACGCTTCAACATTGATTATCATAAAGCATATAAATACGGCGTGTCTCAGCAAGCATTAAGCCAGGACATCAACCCGGTTTACAGCCGCTGTCAGGTTCTTTGGGCGGTCATATAGAGCAATTCGGCCATAATTGCGGGCCTTCCGCGAGAGGCACTTTTCGTCCGGCAGCGCCTCTGATAGCCTGAAGTAACTTAAAGGCGGTTCGTGCAAGGGCCGTGCAAGATAATGGGTGAGGATGATGGCAATAGCTGCAAAGGCGCGTGAACTTGGATTGGATATCGAGGATCCGCTGGTCCTGGAGAACCCGGATGCGCATCCATGGGACGAGGAAGCAGGCCTGGTGGTTGTCGGGCTTGGCGGCGCCGGTATTGCCGCCGCCTTGGAGGCGGTGGAGCGCGGGGTTAGCGTGATCGCCGTCGACCGCTATGCTGGCGGCGGCTCGACCGCGGCAAACGGTGGCGTTTATTATGCCGGAGGCGGCACCGTGATCCAAAAAGAAGCGGGTGAAACGGATACGCCGGAGGAGATGTACAAATACCTCAAAATCGAGGCCGGCGAGGTTGTCAGCGACGAGACCCTGCGCCGTTTCGTGGACGAAAGCGTGCCGACCGTCGACTGGATCATCAAACATGGCGGTAAATTGAACAGCAAGGTCTGGAAAAAAAAGGCCTCCTATCCGCCATTGGATTACTTTCTGTATCACCCGGACAACACGCTGGTTGCAAGCTACCGCAAGCGCGCCAAACCGGCGGCGCGCGGCCATCGGGCCTTTACCACCAATGGCAAAAAAGCCTGGGGGCTGGGCGGCGGAATTTACTTTCCGCTGCGCGATTCCGCGCTGAAGCTTGGCCTCAAGTTCCGCCGCCATTCAGAGGCGCGGCAACTGGTAATGGATAGCACCGGACGGGTGGTCGGCGTAAAAATACTCTCGATCCCGGAGCACTCGGACGATGCCCGCGCCTTTGAGAAATATGCCCAACGCGGCGAGACCTTTCTCGGCATGCTGCCGCCGGCGTTGCCGTTTGCCGCGATCACCATCGGCATCGGCAATTACTATTTGAGGAAAGCGCAGAAGATCGAAGCGCATGCGCGCGAGACCCGTTGGATCCGGGCCCGCGAGGGCGTTCTGTTAAGCGCCGGCGGCTTCATTATGAACCCAAAGATGGTGGCGCATTACGCTCCCAGATACACCAAAGGGATGCCCAACGGCACGCTCGGCGACCAGGGTTCGGGCATCTATCTCGGTATCTCCGCCGGAGGTGCAACCGCTTTGATGGACAAGATCAGTGCTTGGCGTTTCATCAGCCCGCCGAAAGCATGGTCGGATGCGATCATCGTCAACGCGAAGGGCCAGCGCTTCGTGGATGAGACGGTGTACGGCGCCACGCTTGGCGAGCATATCGGCGATCATCAAGGCGGCGTCGCCTATGTTATCTACGATGCGAATTCCCGCAAGCAGGCTTTCAAGAACGCCCGCGACCCCATCCTGCTGCCGTTCCAGCGCGACGTTACGTTTCTGAATCTTTTATTCAACTACAAAAAGGCGTCGACCCTCGACGGGCTGGCGGAGAAAATCGGGTTCGATAAGGCAACGCTTGCGAATACGGTCGCAGCCTATAACCGCGCGGCGCGCGGGCAGGAGGAAGATGCCTTCGGCAAGGAACCACCGGACATGCAGCCGATCGAAACCGGGCCGTTTTATGCAATGAATATTTCCGTGGATAGCCGCTTTCTGCCGTTGCCGGTGATCACCTTCGGCGGGTTGCGGATTGAAGAGAGTTCCGGCCAGGTTTTCGATACCGCCGGCAAGCCGATTGCGGGCCTCTATGCCGCTGGCCGCTGCGCCGTTGGCATCGCCTCGCAAACCTATGTCAGCGGGCTCTCATATGCCGACTGCATCTTCTCAGGCCGGCGTGTTGGACGCCACGTGGCACGGGCGAACAGCTAGCTAAAATGCGAACATCCCCGAGGGTCCGATGAAGTTATGCCGCTATGTACAAGGCGTCACCCCGGAGATATATCGTCGGACCATAAGGCCAACGTAAAGCCATTTCAGTACGGGAGTATTAGGTCCAGCGGCCGCGCAATGCGGTGCGACAGGCGATCGCCTAATCCGCTGAAATGGCTATGCTCATCAACCATAAAAGGGGCGAACGGATGACAACGGAATTCCAGGGAAAAGTTGCGCTGGTGACAGGTGCGGGCGGTGGTATCGGGCGAGCGACGGCTGAGCTGTTCGCGGCCCGCGGCGCCAAGGTGGTGGTCTCGGATGTATCGGTGGCCGGCGGCGAAGAGACAGTGGCTAACATCACTGCCAAAGGCGGAACTGCAAGCTTCATCGCTTGCGATGTAAGCCAGGAAGCGCAGGTAAAGGCGATGGTGGACTACACCGTCAAAACCTATGGCCGGCTAGATTGCGCGGTGAATAACGCCGGAATTGATCCGGAATTTACGCCCGAGGCGGAATGGAAGCTGGAGCATTTCGATCGCATTCACGCCATCAACGTCCGCGGTGTTTTTCTCTGCATGAAGCAGGAGATTGCGCAGATGCTGGCGCAAGGCGGTGGTTCGATCGTCAACCTTGGCTCACTCGCATCCTATACCGGGGTTGCGAACAAGCCTGCCTATGTCGCCAGCAAGCATGCGGTTCTGGGCATGACGCGGGCTTCGAGCCTGCAATACGCGCGGCAGAAAATCCGGATCAATGCGGTTTGCCCCGGTGGCGTGCGCACCGCGATCATGGCCGACAATATCGGCGGCTGGGTCGATGGCGAAGAGACGGTGGCAAATGTTCACCCCATCGGCCGTATTGCTGAACCCAAGGAGATTGCGGAGACAATCCTGTGGCTATGTTCCGATGCGTCCTCTTTCGTGGTGGGTCATGGCCTGCTGGTCGACGGCGGTCTCGCCATTCAATAATGCCTGGCGGGTGATGCCGCGGGTTTATGGTCTGAGGGTGGATATCCAAATTCCCCAATCGTGACCCTTCCTGTGGCCTTGTCCGTTTTGATGAAGCATGGAGCGTTCATGCTTGCCGGACCTGATGTATATAGCTGCGATCATTAGGATCATGCCGCGTGGGTCAAGCGCATGACATTGAGGGGATTTCTATGAGGTTCAAAGACAAGGTTGGCATTGTCACGGGCGCCGGCGGCGGCATCGGCGAAGGCTATGCAAGAGCTCTGGCGGCGCAGGGCGCGCATGTCGTCATCGCCGAGATCGATGCGGAACGGGGCCAGCACGTCGCAAATTCAATTAATGCAGGCGGCGGCAGTGCGTTGTTCGTCAAGGTCGACATCAGCTCGCCGGCCTCCACCGCGGCAATGGCGGCCGGGGCTGTGGAGAAGTTCGGCGGCATAGATTACCTGGTAAACAACGCTGCTCTTTTCGGCGGAATGGACCTGGCCAGCTGCCTTGAAATGGACTGGGATTACTACACCAAGTTCATGAACATTAATTTCCACGGCGCCTTATTGGCGACCCGCGCTGTGGTGCCGCATATGAAGGCGCGTGGCGGCGGCGCCATCGTCAACCAGACTTCAACCGCTGCGTATATGTCCTACGGGCCGTATAGTGTCGCCAAGCTGGGATTGAACGGACTGACTTTTGCGTTGGCGCGCGAGCTCGGGCCGTTGAATATCCGCATTAACGGCATTGCCCCGGGCCCCACCGATACGCCGGCGCTGCGCAGCGTTGTATCGGAAGAATATCTGCAGGGCATGACAGCCGGAATGCCGTTGGCCCGCCTGGGCAAGCCCAAGGATCTCGCCGATGCGGTGCTGTTCCTGTTATCGGACGAAGCGGAATGGATCACCGGACATATTCTTAATGTGGATGGCGGCCAATGGATGCGCGTTTGAGTTGCCAGTGCCGGTAACAGCATGAGCTTACCGTTTGCCGGCAAGATTTATATTATAACGGGCGCCTCGCGCGGCGTCGGTTTCAATACGGCGAAAATCTTGAGCGAGCGCGGCGCGCGGGTCGCTTTGTTTGCGCGTGACGCCGCTGCTGTCACCGCGGCTGCGGGCTCGATCGGTGAGATGGCTTTGGGCATCGCGGTCGATGTGGGCGACAGGGACGCCATGTTCGCCGCGTTCGAGCAAACGGTGAAGGCATTTGGCGGACTGGACGGCGTCATCAATAACGCCGGCGCCACCATGGTCTGCCGTATCGAGCACCTCACCGAAGCGGTGATCATGAAGCAGATCAGAGCGAATTTTCTCGGCGTGGTTTACGGCAGCCAGGCCGCGATCCCGTATTTACGCAAGAACGGTGGCGGGCGGATTATCAACGTAACCTCCGCGACCGCGCGGCATCCGGAAGAATTTCCGTATCTGTCGATTTATGGCGCCACCAAACTGGCGGCTGAACGTTTCACCTTCGAGCTGCGAGAAGAGGTGAAGGCGGATAACATCGGGGTTACGGTTTTTAGCCCCGGCAGTATCCTTACCAACTTCGGCGATGCGCTTAGCCAGGAGGAGGCCGAAGCCGGTTTGAAGAAATGGCAGGAAGCCGGGCCGCATAGCGACGGCAGGATGGAGGTTGAAACGGTTGCCGAAGCCATCGTCAACTGTCTCGCTTTGCCTGCAGGTACCGCCTTCGACTTCGTCGAATTGCGGCCCAATCGGCCGACACCGAAGATGCTTTATATCTGAAGCACGCCGCTTCAGGCAGCCTCCATCGCGACCGTCTTGGTTTGCAGATATTCCTCGAAACCCTCGACGCCCATTTCACGGCCAAGACCGCTCTGCTTATAGCCGCCGAAGGGCGCGTCGGCGCCGAATGTATTGCCGGCGTTGATGTTCACCGAACCGGTGCGGATCCGCAGCGCAACCTTCAGCGCCCGCTCCGGATCGGCTGACTGCACCGCGCCGCCAAGCCCATACAGGGAATCATTGGCGATGCGCACGGCATCATCATCGCCATCATGCGGAATTGCCACCAGCACGGGGCCAAAAATCTCCTCCTGGGCGATCCGCATATCATTGCTCACATCGGCGAACAGGGTGGGTTTGATATAATAACCACCAGTTAGGTGCTCGGCGATGCCGCCGGTGACCAGCCGCGCGCCTTCTTCCTGGCCGAGCCGGATATAGCCCGATACCCTGTCGAATTGGGCTTTGGATGCGACTGGCCCGAGGATTTGTTCTTCGCTCGCAGGATCGCCGAACGGCAAGCTCTCATACATTGCCTTGATGGTTTGCACCGCCTCGTCATAACGCGAACGCGGCAGCAAAATCCGTGTCGGCAAAGAGCAGCCCTGGCCGGCATGATAGCAAACCGCGAGGGTGCTGTAGAGCGCGTCTGGGAATTTGGCGTCGTCGAGCACGATATTGGCGGATTTGCCGCCCAGCTCGAGAAAAATGCGCTTCAGGCCTGGCGCGGCGGCTGCCATGATGCGCTTGCCGGTCGCGGTCGATCCGGTAAAGGAGATGACATCGATACGCGGGTCGGTCACCAGTTGTTCGCCGAGGCTGGCCTTGTCGCCGCTGGTAACGACGTTCAAAACGCCGTTCGGCAGGCCGGCTAAAGCAGCTGCCTCGCCAATCATGGTGGCCGCCCAGGGCGTGTCCGGCGCCGGTTTCAGCACCACGGTACAGCCTGCCGCAAGGGCCGCCGTGATCTTCGCAAGGTTGATCTGTACCGGCATATTCCAGGGCGTAATAGCGGCGACCACGCCGGCGGCTTCCTTGAAAACCAACCGGCGGCTCGGCACGCCCATCGCATTGGTCACGCCGATGTCGCGGCGATATTCGTATTTTTTTGCCAGATCGATGGTCCATGTCATCATCTCGATCGGCACATCGAGACCGACGCTGCGCGTTACGCCGATTGTGGCGCCGGTTTCAGCGGCGATGCGCGCGCGATAGGCATCGGCTAAATTCCGAAGTTCCGCCTGCAGTCTTTCCAATGCGGCTATACGAAACCCAACATCCGTTGGCCATTTGCCGGCGTTGAAGGCGTGGTGGGCGGCGGCGATCGCGGCTGCCATATCCGCCTTGCTGGCATCCCCGGCGCGGCCCACCGGTTTGCCGGTCGTAGGTGCTATGTTTTCATAGGTCCGGCCCGCTTCCGCCGGCCGCAACACGCCATCGATGTAGAGTTGGGAGTCAGGAAATTCGAACATGGCTCAGACTTTCAATACAGTTTTCCGGAACATCGCCCGGATAGCTTCAGCGGCGGCCACATCGACCCCAGCTTCGTTTGCGATTTCGATTGCCAGCGAAAGATCTTTTTCCGCAAGATGCGCCAAGGATTTTTGGCTTGCCAAAAAGGCATCGGCGCCGATTGTCTCGGCACCGCTGTGCCGAAATTCAATATATGCCTTCATCGATGGCGTGAGGTTGCCGTTGTTCATCATCACCGTGGTGAGCCGTTCACTTTCGATGCCCATCGCCGCAGCCAGTTTATAGCTTTCCAGCGCGGCGATCAGCTCCTGATACGTCACCATGTTGTTGCACAGTTTCAAACTCATACCGGCGCCGACGGCGCCAGCGTGAACGATGGACGAACAATATTTCGAAATCAGCGGGCGAAGCTGCTCGACCTCATCTTCGGTGCCGCCGACCATGGCGGTTAATCCACCTTGAGCAGCCGCATGCGCGCCCCCGGTAACCGCCGCGTCGATCAGGACAACACCGTGCGCCGCGGCCTTTTTTGAGAGTCGTATTATGGTTGCCGGGCGAACCGTGCTGTGAACCGCAATTGCGCCGCTTGTCATGCTGCGCAACAACCCGTCCGGGCCGTCGACAACCGTTTCCACATCGGCATCGTCACGGACGCAGATGCCAACTAGTTCAGCATTCCGCCCAAGCTCAGCCGGCGAAGTTGCCAGCATCGCCCTGCCGGCAAACTTAGCCATCGCGGTTGCAATCGCGTCGAACACGGTAAGGCTGGTCTTGCCTGAGATCAGCCGTTCCGCCATTGGCGCCCCGATATTGCCGAGGCCGATATAGCCTGCGCGTTGCACGCTCATTTTGCTTCCTCCGCGGATCTAATTATCAGGCACAAACCGGATGGTTAGCCAATAGGGCAAAACCGAAAACCCCTGCGGTATCGCTGGTCCGGCGCGGGTCCATGGCCAGAAAATACAACAAGTCCCATCAGAGCTTCTTTTGTTGCCAGGGCCGGCTTGCGCATCTGGTTCCTGGCGGTACCGCGTTGACACCTAAATTAGCTGCGTGCACGCTATTGGCATTGCTGTTCGAGAGGCAAAAAGCCGGGCTCGCGGGTAGCTAAGGCCGGTCGCCAAGCCGGTAGCCAGTCCGGGTAGCCAAGCCGGGAGCCAAGAATGATAATCGATGAATAAATCGGGGGGAAATTGTTGAAATGAGCGATCGTCTTTTTCCGGAAGGTTGCGCGCTTATTATCGGCGGCAGCGGCGGTATCGGCGGCGTGGTGGCGCAGGAATTTGCCAAGGCGGGCGCCGATGTCGCCATTACCTATCGCCGCAATCAGGACAAGGCGCAGGCCGTTGCCGCTGCCATTGCCGGTCATGGCGTCGCCGTCAGCAGCCACGCGGTCACGGTTGGCGATCGGGCGCAGGTGGATGCGCTGGTCACGGCGGTGCTGGCCCAACATGGACGAATTCACACCGTGGTTTATGCAGCGGCCATGTTGACCGAGCAGGTCGATATCGCCGACATCACCCATGAACAATGGGCCGAAGCGGTCAACCAGGACCTCAACGGATTTTTCAATCTGGTAAAGGCAACGTTGCAGCCTTTGCGGGACGCGGGCGGCGGCTCTTACGTCAATCTAGGCTCAGCGGGGGATTTATGGTGGCCCCGTAAAGATGGGCTGTCGGTGGCGCCGAAGGGTGCCATCGAAGCGCTGATTAAAGGCATCGCCAAGGAAGAAGGCGTGAACCGAATTCGGGCGAACACGGTGCTCGTCGGCGTGATCGAAGCCGGCATGTTTCTCGAACTGACGCGCCAGGGCGTGTTCGACCAGGCCTGGACCGACGAGGTGCACAAACTGCTCTGCCTCAAACGCTGGGGCAAGCCTGAGGAAATCGGTCACGCCGCGGTGTTTCTGGCCTCCGACAAAGCCGGCTATGTCACCGGGCAGCAGCTTGCCGTGGCCGGCGGATTTGGCGTTTAGAAGCACCGCTAAATAAAATAATATAGCCGGAAAATAATATAGCCGGAAAATAATATAGCCGGCCAATATCGGCATTTGATGTGCTGATCAGCGCTGCGGTCAAGGGGAAAATACAGCGTGATTTTGGAAAATAAGAATTGGGACGAGGTCGTCGACGTTCTCGTTGTCGGCTCGGGCGCCGGCGCTATGACCGCCGGTGTGGTCGCTGCCAAAGCCGGCTTGAAAACACTTGTCATTGAGAAGAGCGATCTTTTCGGCGGCAGCTCCGCTACATCGGGCGGTGGCACCTGGATTGTCGCCAGCCATTACGCCGCTGCAATGGGGCAAAACGATACCGAGGATGAAGGCTTTGAATATATCAGCGCGCTCGCCGGCAATGTAAGACCGGACCGCATCCGCGCCTTTGTGCAGACCGGAAGGCAGATGATGTCCTGGCTGGAGCGGCATACGAGAATTCAGTATCGGGCGGTGGGCTACACCGATTACCACGCCGATCTGCCGGGCGGGAAAATGGGCTATCGGACGCATGAGGCGATGCCGATCCATGCGCGCGAACTCGGCGCATCCTTTCAATGGCTTCGGCCATCGCATCCCACAACGCAATTATTCGGGCGCATTCCGTGGACGATGTATGAGTCCGCGCCGATGATCACGCGCGGCAAGGGCTGGAAGCGTGCACTGACGAAAGTGTTGGCCAGATATTGGCTCGATATCCCGCAACGTCTGCGCTCACGCCGCGCCCGGTACCTTACTTTCGGCAATGCGCTGTTGGGCCGGGCCAAGCTGTCGCTGGACGATGCCGGTGGCGAGCTACGCCGCGAGACAGCGCTGCTGTCGCTGGTACGGGAGGGTGAGCGCGTCACCGGCGCCGTGGTGACAGCCAAGGGCCGGAAGTGGCGTATCGGCGTCCGCTACGGCGTGATTTTGGGCGCCGGCGGGTTCGAGCGCAGTGCCGCGCATCGCGAGCGTTATTTAACCGGCTCGCCAGATCCGTCCTGGAGCAGCGGGCAGCCGAATAATACCGGTGATGCGCTCGACGCCGCGATCGCCATCGGTGCCGCGACTTCGCAGATGGATTCTGCCTGGTGGTCGCCCTCAGTCGTCGTACCTGGCGAGGATCGTGCCAGGCCGTTGCATTTTGAGCGCGCGTTACCCGGCACCATCATCGTCAACGCCAAAGGCCATCGTTATCTGAACGAGGCAGCATCCTACCATATTGTCGGCCGCCAGATGATCGAGCGCAATTCGGCGGAAGAACCCTCCACACCCTCCTTTATTTTGTTCGACGCCGAGTACCGGCGCAAATATCCGATGGGACCGGTGATGCCGATCGGCGGCGATCGCATGCTGTCGCCGGCGTTGAGAAGCATTCTGTTCAAGGCTGCTAATTAGCGGAGTTTGGCAGAGCAGATCGGCGTGCCGCCCGACGAGCTGATCGCCACCATGGCGCGCTACAACGCCAATGCCGCCCGCGGCGAGGACCCGGATTTTCACCGCGGCCGCGATGCCTATGATCGCTATTACGGCGACCCCAAGCGGCAGCCGAACCCTAATCTGAAACCCCTCGATAAACCGCCATTCTATGCGATGCGGCTCTATCCTGGAGATATCGGCACCAATGGCGGCTTGGACACGGATGCGCAGGCGCGGGTGCTAGATGACGCCGGTAAGCCGATCGAGGGGCTGTACGCCATTGGAAATACCGCCGCATCGGTGATGGGCTATTCCTACCCCGGCGCCGGAGCGACCATCGGCCCGGCAATGACGTTCGGCTATATCGCCGCCTGCCATATCGCCGCCGCCGCCGGCCGAGCCTTGCCGGAATAAAGCCAAGAGACTCCATAGCGCTACCACGTGATCAGGCTTCGGTTTTTGGCCTCAGTCGCATTAAATTATAGTCGCCGCCGCGCTCGATCGCGCGGATATAGGCGGGGCGCTCCTGCATCAGACCGAGGTAGCGGTGCAGCGCCGGATAATTCGCCAGCATCCCGGAAAGTGCAGCGCCTTCGAGCAGAAATGTCAGTTGAAAATCGGCGCCGGTTAAATCTTGTCCGACAACGAAATCGCGGCCGGTCATTTCAGTTTCCAGAAACCCGAAATGCAGTTCGACCTCACCGTTGACGCGCCCATGCAGCGGCGCTCCCGCCGGGCCCAGCATGCCGACATAAATATTTAAAATGTAGGGCAGCATCACCGAACCTTCGATCAGATGCATCCATTGAACATAGCGGACCCAGTCATCGGACCCGGGCACCGGCCGCAGCCGGCCGCCGCCGTGCATTTCCAAAATATACTCGATTATCGCGCCGGACTCCGCGACCGTATGGCGGCCATCGGTAATAACGGGCGCCTTGCCCAGGCCGTGCAGCTGTTGATATTCGGGTGGCGAGAACATGCCATCGGCCCGCGGGTATTTTTTGAGCTCGTACTCAAGACCGAGTTCTTCCATCAGCCAGACAATGCGCTGCGACCGGGAGTCCGCAAGATGGTGAACCGTAATCATGTAACGCCCCTTATTTATTTTCGGCGCGACAACATTTCGCGCAGCATCGCGTTAAGCCCAAAAAAGCAATATGCGCAACAAACCTAAACATGACGCGGTGGGTACAACAAGCTGGATGCCGTGTCCGCTTCGCAACCTCATGTCCTGATCGGTAAAGCGGTCCGGTTTAAGCGGCTGGAAGGCGTTTACCCGTCGTGAGTGCTCATGGTAAAATTCGCCCGAACTCAGGATATCAGCTTGATGGTTTGCTACGACCCTTTTGATTATGCGCTGCATGACGATCCTTACCCGATTTACCGGGAGCTGCGCGACCAGGTCCCGGTCTACCATAATGAGGAACGCAATTTTTGGGCATTGTCGCGCTACGCCGACTGCCAAGCCGCGGTCCGCGACTTCAAGACTTTTTCGAGTGCTAAAGGAACTTCGCTGGAAGACCTGAAAGCGCAGGTCAAGCTGCTGATCAACACCGATCCGCCGGAACATACGAAAATGCGGCATTTGATCAGCAAACTGTTCACGCCAGCGCAGGTAGCACCTCTGGAAGCAGCGGTGCGCAAGATGGCGAAAGAACTTCTTGCTCCGCATCTTGGCTCCGGGCGGATCGATATCATCACGGATTTTGCAGCGAAATTGCCGATGGCGATCATCTGCCAGCTACTCGGTTTTCCAAGATCGGACGAGGATATGCTGCGGGGCCTGACCGACACCGTCGTTCATCGCGACGAAGGCATGGCGGAAATGCCGGATGAGGGCATGCACGCCACGCTCAAGCTCTATGAATATTTCAATGCGGATATGGCCAAACGCAGTGCCAATGCCAGCCGCGAAGATATTATTACCCTGCTGATGGCAGCCGAGGAGGACGGCCGCCTCACGCATGATGAAGTACTAGGATATATCTATATCCTCTCGATCGCCGGCAATGAGACCACAACCAAGCTGATCGGCAATGTGTGCTTTCAGCTGCATCGGCATCCGGGCCAGGCGGCCGAGCTGCGCGAAAATCCGTTGATCCTGCCTTTGGCGGTTGAGGAAACCATGCGTTTTGACGGACCGACGCAAATGATGGCGCGAACCACGACCAAGGCGACGGTGCTGCATAACATCACCATTCCGGCGGACGCCAAAATTGCGTTGCTGTTCACCAGCGCGAACCGCGATGAGCGGCATTATCAAAATGCCGAAAGCTTCGATATTCACCGCAATCCGCGGGATCATCTTGGATTTGGCGGCGGCCTGCATGCCTGTATCGGCGCCGCTCTGGCGCGCCTCGAAGCCCGGGTCGCGATGGAGGAAATCATCGCAGCACTTGGTCATTTTGAAGTGGACGAGACCAAACTTGAGCGGATGCATTCACCCAACGTGCGCGGCTATACCCGCGTTCCGCTGCATTTCTCTCCTAAATAGCGGAAAAATAATGCCCAAAATCACCTATATTACCACCGATGGCGCGCCCGTTGAAACCGACGCCACCACCCAAATGACGCTGATGGAAGTGGCACTTATTCATAATGTTCCTGGCATCATTGGGATGTGCGGAGGCATCTGTTCCTGTGGCACTTGCCATCTGCAGGTCGCGCAGGATTGGATCAGCCGCTTGGCTCCTCCCTCGGACGAGGAGAAGGAAATGGTCGAGTCCCTGGACCACAGTTCTCCCGCGAGCCGGCTCGGCTGTCAGGTAACCGTCACCGAGGATATGGACGGCCTGGTAGTCCATGTCGTTGAAGGGCAATAGCTTTTTTCAGAAGGCAGTGACAGCATGAGCCAGGATGACGAGCGCCGCGAGCGTGGTGAGGACATGTTTCAAAAGGTGTACGGCGCGGTTGTTCCCCTGCCGCCGCGCGAGGGTCGCTCGACCTTCGTGACCAACACCATCGATCAGCTTTTTGCCGAGGTCTGGTCGCGCGACATTCTGAGCGTCAGGGATCGGCGGTTGCTTATTCTCGGCGTGGTCGCGGCGCTCGGCGAAACCGGTATTGCCGAGATCCAACTGCGGGCGGCATTGGCCAATGGCGAGCTGACTGCCGAGCAGGCCGAGGAATTTCTGATCTTCATCGTTAATTACGTCGGCTATCCCCGAGCCTCTGCCCTGCAGGCGGTGCTGCGCAAAGTCTTGCCGGAAACAGCTGCCAAGGCCTGAACCAAGCTCGCCCTGTCCTCGTTAACTGCCTCAGTTCCGGGTTTCGGAACTGCTGGCGTTAATCCGCCGGATTTTGGTTCGCGCCCGGTAGGCTTGCGGGGTTTCGCCTGCGATTTTGCGGAACGCCACGGAAAAACTGCTTGAGCAGGAAAAGCCCAGGCGGTAGGCGATTTCCTTTATCAGAATATCGCTGCGTGCAAGCAGCGCCTGCGCTCTTTGCAGACGCACCTGCTCGATATAGCTGTAAACCGTTTCGCCGGTGGTTTGCTTGAACGAGCGCGTCAGGTGCCGAAGGCTAAGCCCGGTAAGCTGGCTGAGGTCGGCCAGCGTCGGACAGTTCTGTGCGGCTTCGATATATTCGGTGATCTTGCGGAACTGCTGCCGCGACAAGCCGCCACGATATAAAGTGGATTGCGTCGCGCGCTCGGAAAGATGCCGGGCGAAAGCGATGATTAAAGTCGCCCCCAGCGCTTCGATCATGGCGGTGCTGGCAAGGCCGGGTGAACGTAGCTCCTGGCCCAGCTGGGCCAGAATATTGGCAAACCGCGCATGTCGAATATTAAGACAGCCCGCCAGCACTTTTTCATCATAGAGATCCACATCGGCGCCGTAGCCGTCCAGGGTTTCCTGAGTGAACTGGCAACGCACATATTCGCTCAGGCCGCCGGACGCTTGAACCTCCAACGGCAGCGTTGCGGGCATCATCAGAACGCGACCGATTTCCCGAAAATTCTCCTGCCGCCCGGCGACGCAAAAGCGCCCGACGGAAAATCCCTGCCTGGGTGTCTGCTGCAGGGCAATGGTGTGCAGCGGCTCCCGGTAAATGGCGTTGACCGGGCTCGGATGAATTTGGCTGGCAATTTCAGCATCGATGCCATGTGTATGAATTTTAGCTAAAGTTTGTGGATGCTGTTGATACACGGACCACTCCTCAACAATTTTATCTTTTTGATACGTCTTCGTATTTAGTTTTGGTTCAAGCCGGTGCCGGTTGAAGGTACCGGCTCGAATGTTGCCGGCTTGAACGTAGAATTAGAACTTCCCAAGCTTAGGCATAGCCTTTGAGACCGCCGAGGAAATTCAGCAAAGCCTGGTTTACCGCTTCCGGCCGCTCCATTTGCACAAAATGGCCGGCACCTTCTATAATCTCGACCCCGCGCAAATCCGGCACCCGGCGGCGCATCACATCAAGTGCGTCCGGTGCAATCATCTGCAGCACAATGTCCCGGGCGCCGGAGATGAACAGCGCCGGACGCAGGATATCCGCTTCGGCGAAAGCCTCGCCCAATTCCCAGTTGCGATCGGCATTGCGGTACAGGTTCAAGCCGCCGATGAAAGCCAGGTCCGGGCCGCGGCGCATGAATTCGGTAAGGTAATGATCGAACTCCTGCTCGCTCATCCACGGCCACGGCAATGGCGGCGCCGGCGGCAATATGTCCAGATAGCCGCGGCCCTCGGAGGGATGGTTGACATAGTCGGAATAGCTGCCTTCGCCGCTTAGCGCCCAGAATAACCGTTGCAGGAATTCAGCCGGCCTGGCGCCGAGTTCGCGCTCCGGCGGTCCGATCAGCTGGAAGTAATTCATGTGGAAAAAATGCTTTTTGGCGACCTCGGCGAAGATCTCTGTCGGGCGGGTCTTGGCCGCCAGACCCTGGCCATAGCGGCCCGCCAGATCATAATCATAGGGGCAACTCATCACCACAACGCCGGCAACCCGCTCAGGATGGCGCACCGCCAGGTTGCAAACCTGCTGGGCCCCGAAATCATGGCCAACGAAGACCGCGGCTGCCTCTTCGAAGAAATCCAGCACCGCCAGCATGTCGGCCATTACGTAATTGGCATCATAAAGTGCTGGGTCCGTCGGCCGTGAACTGCGGCCAAAGCCGCGCTGATCCACGGCGATGGCGCGCCGCCCGGAGGCAGCGATGGCCGGCATCTGATACCGCCATGAATAGGACAGTCCGGGAAAGCCGTGACAGAATACCACCGGCGGTCCTTTGCCAAGGCTTGTGACGTGCAACGACTCGCCGCCGACATCAATGTCATAATGCTGCAAATCCGACATTATCCTGGATCCCCCGAGTTTATTTTTATCTTGGCTTCAACGTCGCGCAGGCGCTGCAGAAGGCGCTGTTCGCCTGCTGCACCATGCTCCATTGGCTCATGCTCGATCTCTATAAGCCCCGTATAACCGCGCCCCGAAACCTCGCTTAGGATATCGGGCCAATCAAGCTCGCCGGCGCCGACATCTATTCGGCCGGGCGTATCAGCTGCCTGGATAGCCCCTATGATATCCCAACAGGCGGCCAGACCCGGCAGCGCCGCGCCTTCGCTGGTTTGCACATGCGCGATGTCGAATAGCAAGCGCACGGCTGGACTGTCCACCGCGCGCACAATCGCCTCGGCATCGGCCAACCGGTCCACCAGCAGGCCTGGCATGAAGGCAGCGGCAACAGGTTCCACCAGCAGGCAGACGCCGGCGCGCTGGGCAACCTCCGCCAGCCGGTTAAGGTTCTCGATCATCCCGGCGATTTGCGCCGCGCGCGGGCGGCTTGGATCCAACCCGGTCACGCAAATGGCAAGACCGCTGCCGGTCGAGGCTGCCAGTGCCGCGGTTTGCTCCAACTCCCGGCTCAGGATTTCCCGGGATGCTTCATCCGTGCTGCTCCATAGCGGTTTGTCCCAGTACAGCGGTGCAGCATTAAACGATGCGAAGGCCATGCCGCGTGCCGCCGCGCGCCGGGCGAGGCGCGCTGTATCTTCCGGCGGCCGCAATTTCAAGTAGAGATCCTGTACCCCGGCAAAGCCCAGATCCGCGATATAATCGATCTGGTCGAGCGGATCGGCCGAGGCGGCGCTATGTTCGAAGAGCGGTGCCGCGCCGGGGCCGCGCAGTCCGAGATGGCCAGCATAGCGCAGCTTCCACTCGCTCATGCCAAAGCGCCGGCCGGCTGCAGCACTGCCGCGGGAACGCCGGAACTACCGGCTTTTTCCGACGGCAAATCAATCACTGCGTAGGCAGTCGAGCCGGGCGTCCGCAAGTCCACCGGATCAGTCATCGGCCATCTGCTCCCTTATTATTCTAAACATCGGTCAGTCGCCACCAATGCGAGGCGAAAGCGACGCCAATGAGTTGAGTAAAAAGGCCAAGCTAGTCAAGGCGTTTTCTTGGCCATGCGAGGCAGCCGGAAACCGCCTTGTTGCGCCATCCGGCGCAGACTACTCGGACAGGCTGGCAGCTGCCCTGACCGTATCCAGCGCGTTGACGGTCTGTTTTTCAATGCTGCGCAGCTCGGCCAAGGTCTGGTCGAGCGCGATGCGCTGGTCTTCCAGCCGGTGAATGCGGCTATGCACGGTTTTAAGTAAAACCTTTAGCTGCTCCTCGTGCTTAGGATCGGCATCGTAAAGCTCCAGATACTCCTTGATCTCCCGGATCGAGAAGCCGAGCCTTTTGCCGCGCAAAATGAGGATCGCCCGAGCCCGGTCCCGCTGCGTATAAACCCGCGTATTACCGGCCCGGCCAGGAATGATCAGCCCCTGCGCCTCGTAAAAATGCAGAGTGCGCACCGTGATGCCAAGCTCGGCGCCCAGCTGCGTCACTGTGTAAAACGGATCACGGTCCGGCACGCTGAAATCCTGGGTTAATCGTTGCAAACTGCCAAGTCAGACAATCAATCGAAGCTTCATCGAGGCATCAAGTAAAGCCTTGCAGGGCCTGACTTTGCCGCCGGCTAGAACTTCATAACCACGCCCGCTGTCACGCTATTATCGGAATCGGCATAGTCGCCGATGATGGTCCCGCTTGGCGTCAGCGCCGAGGTTGATGCGGTGCTGTTGATGGTGCCGTCGGGCACAAACACATGCAAATAGGCAAGTTGCAGGGTGGTGTTGGGAAGAACCTGATACTGCACGCCAAAACCGAGGTCGTAATGATTGCCATCCGGAACACGGGTGGTGCGATTGGAGTCCGTCACCGGCGACTGGTCGAAGGCGAAGCCGGTCTGCAGCATGAGATTGTCGAGCACCATATAATTGGTGCCGATGCCGGCATACCAGGTGTTGCGCCAATTCTCCTCAATAACGGTGTTGCTGGTCCCGTTGCTCGGCGTAACATTCAGCGCGTTGAACAGCGACCATTCCGTCCATTCCACGCTGCCCATTACCGACCAGCGCGGCGTGATCTGGTGGTAAATACCGGCACTCAGGCTATCCGGCAGGGTAACCGAAGTGGTGGCGCTGCTGTTGGATGCATTCAGTAAGGCAACGATAGCCGGGCTGTAGCTGGCATAGGACGACGGCACCGTGATCTTCTGTTTGCCGTCGATATCATGGCGAATGCGCGAGCGGTAATCGGCGCCGATGCGCGTTGCATCGTCGAGCTGGTACAGCACACCGATATTATAACCGACGCCGAGGCTATTGCCGTTGATCGCGGCGTTCGGATCCTGGCCGGTAAGCGCGCTCAAACCCGGCACATTGATATTCTGCGTCAAACGCGCCGAAAGATAGTCGAAATTCGGGCCGCCGCCGATAGAGAGCTGGTTATTGATCTTGTAGGACAAGGCCAAGCCGAAGTTGAGATCGGTGATCGCCGAGACCAGGCTTTGATAGCGTCCGACGAAATCGGCGGGGTAGGCAGTGCGCTCGCCAAAAGGTGCGGTTACTGAAAAGCCCAGGCGCCAATTGGGTGCCAGATCCAGCACCCCATAAGAAGCAGCCGTCGCGGCGGGCGCCACCGCATTGCCGCCTTGAACGCCGGACACATTGCCGCCGGTGAGCGGGTTCGTCGCATACCCTGAAAATTGCGTCGACGGCCCGATATAACTGATCGCACCTTCAACCTCGTTATCGTCCAGCAGCGCCATGCCGGCGGGATTGCTCCATACGGTGTCGGGGCCATAGGCCTTTGCCGGGGCGCCTGAGAAGGCATTACCCATCGAATCCGCGGAACCCTCGCGCAGACCAAACCCGGATGCCTGGGCCCGCGGCGCCATCGCCGAAGCCGCGGCAAACACCGCCGCCGAACTTAGCAGCAACGTCATCTTGCGGGACATCAATTTTGTTTCCATATGCGTTCCCTCGGTGTTCAGATACATCTCGTTTGGATGCTTTGCGTATTGATTAGGGATTTTCCCTGACGTAATGTGTAGGTAAACTATAAGATGAGGCAGGAAATGCAAGGACCATCCACGAAATCCGTCGCCGTGTTGTTTATTTGTCTCACTGCATTGGCCTGCCTTTGTTTGATGCCGCCGGCGCGCGCTCAAACTGCGCCGCAGGGTTGGTGGCTGGATCAGACAGGACGGGCGGGGATCTTGATTGCGCCGTGCGGCAGTCAGCTCTGCGGCCATATTGAGTGGCTCAAAACGCCGCTCGATGCCCAGAACAAGCCGAAGACCGATATTCATAATCCTTTAATAGCTTTGCAAAGCCGTCCGCTTTGCGGGCTGACACTGCTGGGCGGGTTTACCGCCGATGGCAGCGGCGGCTGGACCGGTGGTTGGGTATACGATCCGGAGGCCGGCAAGACATATAAGGGCGAGATGCATGTGGCAGCGGACGGCACGCTGCATCTGCGCGGCTATATCGGCATTCCGATGCTGGGGCGCACCGCGGTATGGACACGCCCGCCGACCACGCCAACCCAATGCAGCGTAGCGCCGTAGGCCCGTTGCGGGCCTGACTTGGCGCTTTGAACAACCAACCTGACATCGCCGTTATCGGCGCCGGCGCGGCCGGCATCGGTGCCGCGCGCCGCCTGGCGCAAACCGGGCATTCGGTGGTGGTGCTGGAAGCATTGCCGCGCCTCGGCGGCCGCGCGTGGACCCGGCATGCCGCCGATATCCCGCTCGACATGGGGTGTGAATGGCTGCATTCGGGAGACCGGAATCCCTGGACGGTAAGCGCCGAAGACAGCGGTTTTACTGTCGAGCGCCGAGACTCAGGCTGGGGCCTGCAATATCGGAATCTCGGCTTCACGGCGGCGGAGCGAGCCGCTGCCTACGCCGAATTCGAAGCCTGGGGCGAGCGCCTGGCCAGATCGCCGCCAGCCAGCGATTGCGCCGCCGATGCCCTGGCGCCGGATGGCAAATGGACGGCCTATCTGCAGGCGCTGAGCGGTTATATCAGCGGCGATGAATTGCAAAGGATTTCGGCGCGCGACTACGCCGCCTATGACAATGCCTCAACCGATTGCAACTGGCGCCTCCCAGCCGGCTACGGCACGTTAATCGCCGCGAGTTTTCCATCTGGTGCCGAACTATGTCTGGCGACCGGTGTTGAGGCGATATCACTGGATGGGCGCCGGGTCGCGCTGCGCACCACGGCAGGGGAAATCCATGTGCGCGCCGTTATTCTCACCGTCTCAACCAATGTGCTGGCAGGCGCCGGTTTGTCGCTGCCATCAGGCCTTGATCCATGGCGGCACGCGGCCAGCTGCTTGCCGCTCGGCGCCGATGAGAAAGTGTTTCTGGAAATCACCGGGCCCAGCCCGTTTGAACCCGAAACCCATGTCATCGGCAACCCGCGCGACCCGATGACCGGCAGCTACAATATCCGCCCATATGGCCGCAACGTGATCGGATGTTTCCTCGGAGGCGCAGGAGCGCGGGCGGCAGCGGCTGCTGGCGAGCAGGCTGCGTTCGATCGCGCCGTCGCCGAGCTGGCAGCCTTGTTCGGCAATGACGTCCGGCACTGCCTGCGGCCGCTCCTGGTCTCCAATTGGGCGGGTGCCGCAAGCATCGGCGGCGCCTATAGCCATGCTCTGCCGGGGCAGGCCGGTATGCGCCAGGTACTGGCGCGGCCATTCGATAACCGGGTATTCTTCGCCGGCGAGGCGACCCACGCCACCGATTTTTCCACCGCGCACGGCGCCTATCTAAGCGGGCTGCGCGCGGCGGATGAGGCGATTGCGGCGTTGAACTTTTAAGCAGTTGGTTTTTATTAGCACCGGCCGTGGGCTTCGGGTCCGCTAACAGCAAATGTCCTGAGCCGTCTTTTTGAGGAGCGTTTCGATCAACGATTTGGAGAACGGGCTTGCGGGGATGAACGAGGTTTTGCAGGAGGGTTCGGCCTCAGCTCAACTCGGCATGCCGTTGCAGGGCAGTGAGACCGGGCGGCTCATCCTTGCCTTTGATTGGAGCCGCACACCGCTCGGGCCGATCGAGCATTGGCAGCCCGGAATGAAATCAATCATCGGGATGCTGGTTCATTCGCCGGTGCCAATCGTCAGCCTTTGGGGCGAGGACGGCATCATGATTTATAACGATGCGTATTCCCACTTCGCCGGACTCCGGCATCCTGCGCTGTTGGGCGCCAAGGTTCTGGAGGGTTGGCCGGAGGTTGCGGAATTCAACCGGCATGTGCTCGATGTCGGGCTCAAAGGCGGCACGCTGGCGTATCGGGACCAGGAACTGACGCTGTTCCGCAACGGCGTCGCCGAACAGGTTTGGATGGATCTGGACTACTCCCCGGTGTTGGATGAAACCGGCCGTGCCGCCGGCGTAATCGCCATCGTGGTGGAGACCACCCAACGCGTGCTGCAGGCGCGCCGCATTGCCGCCGAGCGCGAGCGACTGACGAAAATGTTCGAGCAGGCGCCCGGTTTCATAGCCATGACGGAGGGACCGGAGCATCGCTTCGAACTCGCGAACCAGGCCTTTGTGCGCGTCATCGGCGGCCGCGAACTTATCGGCAAAACCGTTGCCGAAGCCCTGCCCGATGCTGTTGAGCAAGGCTTTCTGGCGATGCTGAATGAGGTGTTTAAATCCGGCAAAGCCTTCAGTACGACCAACGCCAGATTTGCCGTGCAGCCCATACCCGGCGGCGAAATCAGCGAGCGGTTTGTTGATTTCATTTACCAGCCGATCACCGGCGCGCTCGGCGAAGTCACCGGCATATTCGTAGAAGGATCGGACGTTACCGAGCGGGTCCGGGCGGAAGCGGCGTTGCGGGCCAGCGAACTACAATTCCGCACCGCCGCGCAAGCGATGCTGAACCATGCCTGGACCGCATCGCCCGATGGTTTGCTGACCTGGTTCAACGAGCGCGTCTTCAACTATAGCGGTCTCACCGAACCCGAGTTGACCGGCGCTGGCTGGACCAGCATGGTGCACCCCGAAGATTTAGCGCTGGTGGCGGAACGCTGGGCAACGTCGCTGGTCACGGGTGAAATCTATGAAACCGAGTTCCGTTTGCGCCGCCACGACGGCGTTTATCGCTGGCACATCGTGCGCGCGGTGCCGATAAAATCCGAGCAAGGCGAAATAGAAGGCTGGGTTGGCACCAACACCGATATCCAGGAACAAAAGACCATCACGCAGGTGCTGACCGAGCTCAACGAGACGCTGGAAGCACAGGTTAAGGAGCGCACCGCCGATTTGATGGCAGCTGAAGAATCACTGCGGCAAGCACAGAAAATGGAAGCGGTGGGCCAGCTTACCGGAGGCCTGGCGCATGACTTCAATAATTTGCTGACCGGTATTTCGGGCAGTCTTGAGCTGTTGCAGACGCGGGTGGTGCAGGGCCGGTTCAACGATCTGCATCGCTACCTGCACGCGGCGCAGGGCGCGTCCCGCCGGGCCGCGGCGCTTACGCATCGGCTATTGGCGTTTTCCCGCAGGCAGACGCTCGATCCGCGGCCGGTCGATGCCAATCGGCTGATCGCGGATATGGATGATTTGATCCGGCGCACCGTCGGCCCGGCAATCGCGGTCGAGTTTGTCGCGGCCGGCGGACTTTGGCTTACCTGCGTCGATCCCAATCAGCTTGAAAACGCCCTGCTCAATCTTTGCATCAATGCCAGAGACGCGATGCCGGATGGCGGCCGGCTGACCGTTGAGACCTCGAATAAATGGCTGGACGCCAGGGCCGCCAAACAGCGCGATCTGGAGCCAGGACAATACATCACCCTATGCGTCAGCGATACCGGCAGCGGCATGCCGCCCGAGGTGGTCGAACGCGCCTTCGATCCGTTCTTCACGACCAAGCCGCTGGGCGAGGGAACCGGCCTCGGACTTAGCATGATTTACGGATTTGTCCGGCAGTCCGGCGGCCAGGCAAGAATTTATTCGGAAATCGGAGATGGCACGATGGTGTGTCTCTATCTTCCGCGTTACTTTGGCACCATGGACGCAGACGATGCCATGCCGGAATCCATCGAGCCGCCGCGTGCCGAGCACGGCGAGACCGTACTTGTGGTCGATGACGAGCCAACCATCCGCATGCTGGTCACCGAAGTTTTGCAGGAGCTCGGCTATATCGCTATCGAGGCCGAGGACGGGAAATCCGGATTGAAAATATTGGAATCCTCGCGCCGCATCGACCTGCTGATTACCGATGTCGGTCTGCCAGGCGGTTTAAATGGGCGGCAGCTGGCCGATATGGCGGCCAGCAAACGCCCGAATTTGAAGGTGCTGTTCATCACGGGTTACGCGGAAAACGCCGTGGTCGGAAACGGCCACCTGCGCCCGGGCATGCACGTCATGACCAAACCCTTCGCCATGGAAACATTGGCTACCCGAATTAAGGGGATCATTACATCCAACTGAAGGAAGCACTTCTTTTCTGAAGAAAAGAAGCAAAAGACTTTATTTAATTCGGGGCCGAGGGCTTTGCGGCATGGCGCACATTTCCTAGAATCACAAAAGTTTTTTTGCTGGGTCAGGGGTAGTGGTGCCGATAACGCCTTGGTGCGGAGTCTAAAAATTTTGCGCCTCGCGTCCCGATGACTGAGCGGCGAAGCCGCGAAGTCTGAATCGGGCCGCGAAATATAACTCAGCTCCCGATGACTGAGCGGCGGAGCCGCGAAGTCTGAATCGGGCCGCGGAAAATACCTCAGCGTCCCGATGACTGAGCGGCGGAGCCGCGAAGTCTGAATCGGGCCGCGAAATATAACTCAGCTCCCGATGACTGAGCGGCGGAGCCGCGAAGTCTGAATCGGGCCGCGATATAACTCAGCTCCCGATGACTGAGCGGCGAAGCCGTGAAGTCTGAATCGGGCCGCGAAATATACCTCTACTTAACCTCCAACATCATTGCAGCACCTTTTTCGGCGATCATCATGGTTGGTGCGTTGGTGTTGCCTGAGGTGATCGAAGGCATCACCGAGGCGTCGATCACGCGCAGGCCGCCGAGCCCGTGCACCCGCAGCTGCGCATCGACGACTGCGCGGTCGTGCTGTCCCATTGCCGCGGTGCCGACGGGGTGGAAGATGCTGGTTGAAATATCGCCGATCGCGCGTTCCAATTGTTCGTCGCTTTTAAGCTCTGGTCCGGGGCGGAATTCGGACGGATGGTAACCTGCCAGCGCCGGCTGGCTGACAATTCGCCGTGTCAGCCGCACGGCTTCCATCGCGACCTGCCGATCTTCGTGGGTGGCCAGGTAGTTCGGCTGGATCAGCGGCGGCGCGACAGAGTCCGGGCCGGCGATCCACACGCTGCCGCGGCTGCTCGGGCGCAGGTTGCAGACGCTTGCGGTGAAGGCCGGGAAGGCGTCGAGCGCGCCGCCGAATGCGGCCAGGCTCAGGGGCTGGATGTGATATTCCAGATTAGGCGTGGCGAGATGCGGGTGCGAGCGCGTGAAAATTCCAAGCTGGCTCGGCGCCATCGCCATCGGTCCGGAACGGCGCGCTAAATATTCCAGGCCGATCATCGATTTTCCAAACAAATTTGCGGCGCGCATATTCAGTGTCGCCACGTTTTTGACCTTAAATGCGCAACGGATTTGCAAATGGTCCTGCAGGTTCTCGCCGACGCCTGGAAGGTGATGAACCGGCTCAATTCCCAGCCCGCGCAGCCGATCCGCATTTCCTATTCCGGAGCGCTGCAGGATCACCGGCGAGCCGATTGCGCCGCTGGCCAGGACGGTTTCGCCGGCTGCCTGCGCCAGATATTTTTCACCGTGCAGCGCGAACACCACGCCGGTGACACGGCCTTGCGTGAGGTGCAGATGATCGACAACGGCATCGGTTTGGACGCGGAGATTTGCGCGTTTCAGCACCGGGCGCAGAAATGCATCGGCAGCACTCCAGCGCCGGCCGCGTTTCTGCGTTACCTCGAAGAAGCCTGAGCCCGTATTATCGCCACCGTTGAAATCATTGGTTCTGGCAATGCCGTATTGCGCCGCTGCCTCCTGAAACGCCTCGAGCAGTTGCCAGCGCAGGCGCTGCTTTTCCACCCGGACTTCGCCGCCGGCGCCATGGACCTCGCTGCCGCCCGCGACATGGTCCTCGGATTTTTTGAAAAACGGCAGCACGTCATCCCAGCCCCAGCCAATATTTCCGGCCTGCCGCCACTGATCATAATCCGCGGACTGACCGCGCATATAAATCATGCCGTTGATCGAAGAGCTGCCGCCGAGCACGCGGCCGCGCGGGTAGTTGATTTGCCGCTGGTTCAGATAAGCCAGTTTTTCGGTGTTGAAACACCAGTCGGTTCGCGGATTGCCGATACAATACAAGTAGCCGATGGGGATCCGGATCCACCGATAGTCATCCTGGCCGCCAGCCTCCAACAGCAGCACCTTGCGACGGCCATCGGCACTCAGCCGGTTGGCCAGCACGCAGCCTGCGCTACCGGCGCCGATGATAATGGTGTCGTAGGTGCCGAAATCCAACGTGTTGCTGGTGTTTGAACCGGTTGCGGAATTTGCCGGCCGCTTCATCATCCCCATGCGGTGGACTCTAAGCAGCGCTGCGGCCGCTGTGCAATTGCAATCCAAGGGGTGCCGGCATAAATCAGGGCTGCACCAGCCAGTTTAGGACGTGCCATATGAGCCTCGACATTTCCGGCGGTGAAACCTCCATTTCAGTGTTCCAGCTGGCCGAATTACGGCAGGCCGAGGTGTCGCATGCAATTCTCGATGTGCGTGAGCCCGCCGAGCTTGAGATTTGCCGGATCGAGGGCGCCATCCATATCCCGATGCAGCAGGTGCCGGCGCGGCTGGCCGAACTCGCCGCCGACGCTCCGCTGGTGGTTTTCTGTCACCATGGGATGCGTAGTCTGAGCGTCGTCAACTTTCTCCGCAAGGCAGGCTTCGAGAACGCGATCAATCTCAACGGCGGTATCGATGCCTGGTCCGCTGAGATCGATCCCTCTATCAGCAGGTATTAGCGAAGATGGACCAGCTCGTCCCGAATTCAGCCTCGGCAGCCGATTTTTCGAACAGTTATGCGCAATTGCCGGAGCGGTTCTTTGTCCGCCAGACGCCGGCGCGGGTGGCCCAGCCGGAGCTGATCGCCTTCAACGAAAAACTGGCGGCGGAGCTTGGCCTGGATGCCGAGGCGATCAAGGCAGCCGGCGCCGCCGGCGTTTTTTCGGGCAATATCCTGCTGCCGGGCGCTGATCCGATTGCACAGGCCTATGCCGGACATCAGTTCGGCAATTTCGTACCGCAACTCGGCGACGGCCGCGCTATATTACTGGGCGAAGTCATCGACCAAAATGGCATCCGGCGGGATATTCAACTGAAGGGCTCCGGGCGCACGGCGTTCTCGCGCGGCGGCGATGGCCGCGCTGCTCTGGGGCCGGTTTTGCGTGAGTATCTGATCAGCGAAGCCATGGCGGCGCTAGGGGTTCAGACCACGCGCGCGCTGGCCGCGGTCACCACCGGCGAGACCATCATGCGCGAACAGGCTTTGCCCGGCGCGGTCCTCACCCGCATTCTAGCCAGTAATATCCGGGTTGGGACATTTCAATTTTTTGCCGCGCGCGGCGATGCGGACGCGGTTAAAATCCTCGCCGATTACGCCATTCAGCGCCACTACCCGGATTTGCTACAGGCGGAAAATCCGTATCAGGCGTTTCTCGCCGCCGTGGTGGAAAGACAGGCCAGCCTGATCGCCAGCTGGCTGCAAATCGGCTTTATCCACGGCGTCATGAATACCGATAACATGACCATCTCTGGCGAGACGATCGATTACGGCCCCTGCGCCTTCATGGATGCCTATGATCCCACGACCGTGTTTTCCTCGATCGACCAGCTCGGCCGCTACGCTTTTGGCAACCAGCCCAGTATAGCCTATTGGAATTTGGCGCGCCTGGCGGAAACGCTGCTGTCGTTGATCGACACTGACGAGACCCGCAGCGTTGCGCGTGCCACTGAAATCCTGGAGGCTTTTCCAGCGAAATTTCAAAGCTTCTACCTGCGCGGTATGCGCGGCAAACTGGGCTTGCAGATAGCCGAGGAAGGCGATGCGACGCTGGTGCAGGATTTATTGGACGCGATGCAGACCGGCAATGCGGATTTTACCCAGGTTTTCCGGCGCTTGAGCGATGCGGAGCATCCAGGACGCTCAGATGCGGAGCATCCAGAACGCTTAAGCGATGCGCAGCATCCAGAAAATTCCGCCAGAGCGCTGTTTGAAACGCCCGCCGGCTTTGATGTCTGGTGTGACCGTTGGCGCCAACGCCTGTCCCGCGAGCCGATGGATGCAGCGCGCCGTGCCGCCGCCATGCGGCAAGTCAACCCGGCTTTTATTCCCCGTAATTATCTGGTGGAGGAAGCCCTGACGGCGGCGGTTACCGAAGCGGATTTCAAACCTTTCGGTGCCCTGCTCAAAGTGTTGCAACGCCCGTTCGATGACCAGCCAGTCAACGCCCGTTACGGCGAGGCCCCGCCGCCAAGCGAAACCACCTACCGCACCTTTTGCGGAACCTAAAACCAGTATTAGCTCGATCTTGAGAGCGCCCAAGTTGCAGATTCAAAGAAGTCTCTTGGCTGCTTCTTCTGCAGAAAAAGAAGTGCTTCCCGCGCCTACGCCGGCAAAAGCGACTTCAGATTAGTGTCGGGATTTGCCAAAGCCTCCGGGTCCAAAACAAGCTTATCCGCAATAAAGCGTTTGGCGGCGTTGAATTCGAGCACGGAATTCACGCAGTCAGCAGCGATTATACGCCCGTTTTTGAGGTAGAAGGCGATGAAGCCCTCCGGGCTGCGCGCTGGCCGGGTGATGACCTGGTCGTGGCCTTGCGACAGCCCGACCGATTGTAGCTTGAGATTGTATTGGTCCGACCAGAACCATGGCACCAGGCCATAGGGTTTGGGGGCGTTGTTGATGCGGGAGGCCGCGGCGCGGGCGATCTCGAGCGCGCTCGGTACGGATTCCAGGCGGATGCGCGCACCGCCGATAAATGGCAGCGGAAATTCGACGCAGTCGCCGACCGCGAGAATATCCGGGTCCGAGGTTTGGCCGTATTCATCAACCTTGATGCCGTTGCCCATCTCCAGGCCCGACAGCGCGGCGAGTTCGGTGTTCGGTATCAGGCCGACCGCCACCAGCACCAGGTCAGCCGGCAGGATGGTGCCATCGCCGCAACGGACGGCGCCAACCCGGTCGGGGTCGGAAGCCGAGGCTTCAAACGCATCGACGCCAGTGTTGAGCCGGAGTTTAACGCCGGCGGCGGTATGCGCGGCTTCATAGAAGGCGGAGAGTTCCGGGCCGGCGACGCGGGCCAGCACCCGCGGCGCAAATTCAACGATCTCGACATCCAACCCGTGCTTTACGGCAACGGCGGCCACTTCCAGTCCGATATAGCCGCCGCCGACGATGACCAGCCTTGAGCCCGAGGTGAAATCGGGGCGCAGCGCGTCGACATCGGCGATCGAGCGCATGTAATGCAGGCCTTTGAGGTCGGAGCCCGGAATGGTGAGCCGGCGGGGGCGGCCGCCGGTGGCCAGGATCAGCTTGCCGTAATCAAACCAGTTGCCGGAGGCAAGATGCAGCCGGTGGCTGGCGCGGTCGATGGTTTCAACCTGTGTCGACGGGTAGAAGTCGATTTTGGCTTTGACATAGCTTTCCGCAGACCGGATCGCGAGGTTGTCGGCGGTTGTTTCGCCGGCCAGGAACGCTTTGGATAACGGCGGCCGTTGATAGGGCAAATAGGATTCAGCGCCGAGCAGCGCGATGCTGCCGGCAAAGCCGCCCTGCCGGAGCCGGCTGGCCGCTTCGCTGCCGGCATGGCTGGCGCCGACGATAACAACATCCGCGTGGGTCTCTTTCTCGGTCATTAACTGGCGCTCTCTCTGATATCCGGGTTCATTACCAGCCTGCATAGCGCAATTACAACGCTCCGCAATTCTGCCTGTGCACTTGCGCGATGCAGCGGCTGCTATTCATATTCCAGCACATCAGCTGCCATGACTGGACCGCAAATGACCGCATCCAAGGACCCGATCGCAGCATACCTGGATCAAGCCGCAGCTCTGCTCGGCCTGCCGATCCGCCCTGAACATCACGCCGAGGTGTTGGCAGCTTTCCGGGCGCTGCGCGCTCAGGCGGAAATTATCATGGAGTTCAAGCTGCCCCGGGATACCGAGGCGGCGCCGCGTTTCATTCCATGAAGCTGTTTGAACTGAGCGCCACTGCGATCGCCGCTGCGGTGCAGTCGCGCGAGGTTACCGCCATCGAGGTTTTAGATGCGCATATCGCGCGGATTATTGCGTTGGACCCGGTGCTTCACTGTTTTACCGACCGAACGTTTACGCGAGCAGCGACCGAAGCCGCCGCAATTGACCGTAAAATCGCCGCGGGTGAAACGGTGGGGCCGTAAGCCGGGGTTCCAATCGCGGTCAAAAATCTGATCGACGTTGCTGGTCTACCGACCCGCGCCGGTTCGAAGATACAACGCGAGGCAGCGCCCGCAACGGCGGACGCGCCGGTCCTGGCGCGGCTTATCGCCGCCGGCGCCGTATTGCTTGGCGCCCTCAACATGGAGGAATACGCCTACGGCTTCGTTACGGAAAATCCGCATGATGGCGTCACCCATAACCCGCATGATCTGGCCCGTATTGCCGGCGGCTCCTCCGGCGGCTCGGCCGCGGCGGTGGCCGGCGGGTTGGCTGCCATAACCCTGGGCTCGGATACCAACGGCTCAATCCGATTGCCGGCGGGGTTATGCGGTATTTTCGGCCTGAAACCGAGCTATGGCCGGATCGATCGTTCCGGGAGCTTTCCATTCGTTGATAGCTTCGACCATTTGGGCGGGTTTGCGCGCAGCGCCGCGGACCTCGCGACCGCCTATGATCTGATGCAGGATTCCGACCGCGCCATACCAGGCCTGGACCGGAAAATCAGCGGCGCGCGGGTCGCCGTGCTGCAGGACTGGTTCGAGTATGGCGCTGCCCCGGAAATGCTGGCCGCCGTGGCGAGCGTGGCCGATGGGCTAGGCGGCGCCGCCAGAACCGTTCTACCCGAGGCCAGACGCGCCCGCGCTGCCGCGTTTTGCATCTCAGCGTTCGAGGGCGGCCAGTTGCATAAGGCAAACCTGCGCAGCCGGCCGCAGGATTTCGACCCGGCAACCCGGCCGCGCCTGATCGCCGGCGCCTTGCAGCCGGCGGAGACAATCTACCAGGCGCAGCGATTCCGTAGCTGGTTTGCGCATCAGGCTAAAAAACTGTTCGAGAAATTCGATATCCTGCTGGCTCCCGCGACCCCCTGCGTTGCTCCTTTGATCGGCCAGCAGACATTCGGCCTCGACGGTCAGGAAATGTCGGTCCGCGCCCATCTTGGCCTCTACACGCAGCCGATAAGCTTTATCGGCCTGCCGGTGGTGTGCGTGCCGGTCACCGGCGGCGGCCTGCTGCCGCGCGGTGTGCAGATCATTACCGCAGCCGGCCGTGAAGCCCTGGGTCTGGCGGCGGCGTGGCGGCTGGAACGCGACGGCGTTGTGGCGGCACCTATGGCGCAACCGGTATTTTGATCATCGATGGCCCGTAGCTTTTGGCCGCGGGTGGCTCTTGATCGGATAGTGTCTTACGGAGTAACAATAAAACATGACGATAGTATCCGCACCTTAGCATCCGCACGTTAGCATCTGTGCGTTAGCATCTGCACGTCAGCATCTGCAATGGGGAATATCGTCGCACTGAAACGTCTTTTCTGTTTTAATCCAGTAATGAGCTGCGCCGTTTTGCAGGTGCAGCGGATATCGTGATGCCTGTGTTTGAAGTTGGCAGTTGAAATGACGCCGGTTGATATTGCAGGTTTTGAGGACTCCGTTAACCAGGAATACTTCAGCAAATTCGACCAACGTCTGGCAGGCATAAGTGAACAGCTTGCCGAGCTTGCCACGGCAATGGAACACGGCCGGCACGCACAAATTGCAACTGCATCCGCTATCCGGCTTCGCGCATACAATGATCTTGGCGCGTGGATCGTCCGGCGCCGGAATTTACTTGCATTACTCGCAAGCTCGCCTGCGGCGAGACTTCAAAGTCTCGCCGAGCAGGCTGCAGTATTAGGAATTGCGGAGCATATTAAAGGATCATTTGCGAATTGGTTGTGCCGTCGCCGGACCCTGATTGGATTGCTCCGCCGATCCCCTACGCGAGGCAAAACCATTTTCCTGCAATCGTTGCAGGTTTTTGACGATACCAGGGTAGCCGGTTTGAGCGCCTTTCCGCAAAACGGCAATAATTTTTCCATCACCATCGAAAAACCTGCTGCACCGCCGCTGAAAACTTTTTGTGCACCGCCTGGCGTCAGCATTCCGAAGAATTATCAACAGCGACTCACAGAGTTGTTAAACGGTGAAGACCTCAAGCGCAGCTTTATCGCTATGCATGCCATTGAACCCAACATTGGCGAGCTATCCGATATAAGGGATTTTGTATTGCCATCCTTGTCGCAGGGCGATGGCATACCGGCGGCGCATACCGAAGTTCGCCGGCGCCTGCCGTTAACGCATTATGATAGCATTATCTGCGTGCCGTGGATCCGTACCGGTGGCGCCGATCTGGTTGCGGGGCTTTTAGCCAGCGCCCTGCTGCGGGTACGCCCGACTGAACGCGTATTAGTGTTGCGGACAGACAACCCGCATTTTGAACGCGCCGACTGGCTCCCGGTCGAGGCGGATTGCGTTGATATTTCGGACTTGGTCAAGCGCCTGGATCCGGAAGTTGCACAGAACCTTCTGCGCCTGATTTTTCGTGGTCTGACGGCAAAGCGGGTTTTTAACGTCAACAGTCTTTTATGCTGGCGCGCGATGCAAACCTATGGCGCTAATTTAAAAGCCACGCTCTTCAACTATGCGTACCTGTTCTGCTGGGACCTCACGCCCTCCGGCCGGCGGGTAGGCTACCCGTCTGAGTTTTTCGCAACGACCGCCGCTAACATGACGGCATTTCTAACCGACACCTTTTATCTTCGAAACGAATTGATCAGCATGTATCAATTGCCGAGGGAGACCAGCGATCGCATTGTGGCACTGCACACACCCGCGCAAACCGGCACGAGGCTGCCGTCGATTGCGCGCATCGTACATCAACGGGCGGCACCGGGTAGCCGGCAGCTGGTGCTCTGGGCCGGGCGGCTGGACCGGCAAAAGCGCTTCGATCTAGTGCAGGAAATTGCCAGACGCATGCCCGAAATAGAGTTTCGCTGCTGGGGCAGCACGCTACTGGACGAAATGCCCGACTTAACAAAGCTGCCTGAAAACATGTCGATGCAAGGCAATTTCGCCGCGTTCGACGATTTGCCGTTAGCAGATGCCGGCGCGTGGCTTTTCACCAGTTTATGGGAGGGTATGCCCACCACCCTCATCGAACTCGCAACGCGTGGGATGCCGGTGGTGGCAAGCGCGGTCGGAGGCGTGCCCGAACTGATCAATTCCGACACTGGCTGGCTGTTACCGGCCGAGGCCAAACCAGAAGATTACATTGCAGCGCTCCGGCACGCGTTGGCCTCGCCCGAAGAGGCGATGCGACGGGCAGAAGCACTACAAAATCTTGTGGCTTTAAAGTACACGGCAGAGGTGTTTGACGCTGCGCTCGAGGGTCTGCTTGAAAAGGAAGACAATCTGTGAGGCCGCCGGTAGACATCACCGCCGTGCTGAACGTGCATGCGGAGGGTATTCTCTCGGGACCCAGCTTCATCAGTTTTGAAAAGGCGATAGAGCAAGCACGCGACGCAACGCTCAACGTTCAAGGATTAATCGTACTTGACCGCCCAGACGAGGCAACCCGCCTGCAGTTTGAAGGCAAGGAGGAAAAATATAGCGTCATCGTGACGGATGAAGGCGATCCGGGCCGGGCGCGAAACGCCGCGGTCGCGGCGGCGCAGGGACAGTTTGTCAGTTTTCTCGACGGTGATGATTTGTGGTCGGATAATTGGTTGGTGCTGGCGCATCGGCTCTGCGCCGCTGAACCCGACATCACGGTGGCTCATTCGGAGTTCAATGTTGTTTTCGGCGGCGAACAGACGATGTGGTGGCACATCGACTCCCGTGATCCGGCATTTGATCCGGACTTTTTGCGGTATAACAATTGCTGGGACGCATTGTCGTTCGCGGCGCGCTCCATTTATGAGACTTATCCATTTGCAGCCACCGAACGCCGCCATGGCTTTGGACATGAAGACTGGCATTGGAATTGTCTGACATTAGGGGCGGGCATCGATCACAGGCCGGTCAAGGAAACCGTGCACTTCAAGCGGCGGCGGAAGAACTCACAATTGGCCTTGAACGATGCCGCCCTGTCCATTCCAAGAATGACGCCCCTGGCATCTTACGGATGGACGCGCCAAATCAGACATAAGGAAATTGATAATGGCTAATTCGAACTGGGAAGAAATGATTTCCCTGAATTCGCGGTCTGAATTAACCGACATGGCATTGGGGCCGCCGGCGGATTATTTGCATCAGGATCGTGGTGAAGTTGAATGGGACCAGGCGCGTATTTCTCGGCCTGAAGCCCTCGCGGCTGATACCTCGCCGCTACCCAGCACCGAGCAGCGCGAAGGCTATTATGGCTCTAACCATTATAACTTTTGGGCTTCCGGGTTGCGCGACTATTGCCAGCTTTTGGAGTGGCTGGAACCGAACCAGATCCCCGCGGAACCCTTCTGGATTTTGGCTGTGCTACCGGGCGCTTTCTGCGCCATGCTCAAGCGCAGACCAAAATTGGATTTGCCGAAGTTGTGGGCTGCGATATCAACCGTTCCCATGTTGACTGGATTGCCAAATACCTTCCGGCCGACATCAAGATATTTCAAAATACCAGTATCCCGACATTGCCGCTGCCGGATGCGAGCGTCGACGTGGTTACGGCGTTCTCGGTTTTCACCCATATTGAGTGCTTTGACACCACATGGCTGATGGAATTGAGACGAATTCTAAAACCCGGCGGCATTGTGTGGTTGACTATTCACGGCCCACGGACCTGGCGCGAGATCAAACCCAGTTGGCCGTTATATCCTGCCCTTACTTCCCATCCGGACTATCCGGCGCATCGTCAAAGCAAAGAGCTTCCAAGGGAGCGCCTGGTATATCGCTGGCGTGCCGACGGTTCGTACTCCGCCAATATATTTTACGATGAGGCGTACATACGCCGGACCTGGGGCCGCATACTAACGGTGCGTGATTTGTTCCCGGCACTGCCGTATTTCCAAGACGTGCTGGTACTACAAAAGACGTGAAGCGTGGTTCTGCGGTAAAACGCCTCAGGCGGCGCCGGGATTTTCTGCAGTCATATCCGCCGTCAGTGTTTTTTCAAACTCGATAAGCACATGCCGCTTGACCCCGAACCGCGAGGGCGGGTAGCAGCGCGGAAAGCCGAAACCCACGCTTTCCCAGAATTTGGCGCCTCGGTGGTTCGGCGCCACAACCGAGAGCATGATACCTTCAGCACTCTGGCTTCGTACCCAATCCTCGAACGCAAAATAGCAGCTGCGCCCGATCTTGCGGCCGCGCCAGGCCGGGTCCAGCAGAAACAGGGTAAGATACCAGACATGCTCGCGCGGATAGTTCCGCAAGGTGATGAACACGCCTGCCAGCACCCCGGTCGGCCGCCTAAGCCCCAAGGCCATCAGGTTGGTCTTATCAAAGCCGGGCGGCACGTCATTCAGGTCCCGGATGGCGGCGTTTTTCTTGGCCCGCCGGCCATCCGTTTCCTTGAAATAATCGGCGCAGCGCCCCAGCAGATTTTGCAGTTCCGGCGCCGATTCCATCGTCAAAAGGACCGCATCGAGGCCAGCAACGGAGAATAAAGGCTCTGGCTTATCAATCATCGTTGCATAGTCGCATGGTCGCCGCGTTTTCGGCAAACGCAAGCAAGCAGTTCTTTTTCTGAAGAAAAAGGCTGGCCGCCCGCGAGACCAAAAAGACTTCTATTACTCTGGGTCATGGGCATTGGCCGCGACAACGCCCATCGCCCAGAGTAACGAAAGTTTTTTGCGCCGCTTTTTTTCGAAAAAGCGGCTTCTTCCCGGAAAAAAGAAACGGCTCCCTCCTGGGACAGAGGGAGCCGTCTTCAGAACGGATTCAAGAGTATTGAACCCGCTCTAACCAAAGCCCAAGACTACGAAAAATAGCTGTCATCCAGCAGCATATCTTCATAGAACGCGCCAAATCCGCCATTCGGGTTGCGGATATGGATTTCCAGCACCCAAAGCAAAGGTGCCGGCTTGAAGTCGACATCAGCCATGGGGCCGTCATAAATCGCGGCGTGAGGAAAGTCGGAGATGCGGTGGCCGGAGAGGTCCATGTTCAACTCCCAGCCCATCGCTTTGGCTTCCGCGACGGCGAATTCATACAGCGCCTTGCCGCTGATGCCGGTGCTCTCCCATTTTTTGCGGACGATGTGGAACAATGCTTTGGCGTCGGCGGCGCATTTCGCCATTTCCGGGGCGGTGCCGACCACAAAAGTGTCGCCGCCATCGCCTTCCCACTCTTCCCAGACCGGGCCGATATCGACCAGGATGATGTCGTTTTCTTTCAACACCATACCAGGATCGGAGTCCTCGCCGAACGTCTTCAGCGTGTTGGTTCCGAAGCGGACATACACATCGTGCCAGCCGCGCACCATGCCGTGCGAGGCCAGCAGTTCCCGGGCTTTCTCGACCGCGTCTTCCTCAACCATGCCGGGCTTACAAAGGCTTGGGATCTGGTTGATGATGGCGCGGACCTCAGCCCGGACTTTCAGCATCTGTTCCTTGGTGAAAGCGGGGCCGACCGCCTCATATTCGGTTTTTTTCTCGTCTAGAACGGCACTCATGGTTTGATCTCCTTGTTAGGGGGACGGGGGATGATGGGATCGGGCCTGAAGCGCAGCCCGGTGAGCGATTCATCCAGAATAATCTGGCAGGCGAGGCGGTGGTTAACCTCCTCCTGACTTGCCTCCCGGGATCGCAGGAATTTCAGCATGCGGATCTCGGAAGCCGAAGGTGGATTAAGGCGATGGAAAAAGGCGTCGTCGACCAGAACCCGGCAGGCGCCGCAGATACCTTTTCCCTTGCATACCGTTTGAATTTTTTCGCCGGCGCGAAGCATCGCGGAAAGAACGCTATCTCCTAGCTCGGCGGCGACTTTGGCGCCGCCGGCCAGGAGCAGTATTTCAGGCATCCTGAACGGCTTCCGGGAAGCCCCGGCTGGCAATCAGCAGCCGGCGGTTTTGGAAGGCGATCCAGATGCCGCCGAGGATGAAGTAGGCGGCGAACATGTAGGGGAAGTATTTCACCGGCGCCGGCGGCACCGGGTACACGCTGCCGATGGTCGGCACCATCAGGAGCACCACCGAGGCCACGGCGATGAAGACGTGCCACGGCTTCAGCTGCCCCAGAGACTTTACATAAAACGGCGCCGCGATGGAGACGAGAAGGTAGGCAACGATAAACCCGAAAGCGGCCAGCGTCCCGGCATCGTTGAACATATCGTTCACATCCATGCCCTTGATCAGGCCGATTGTCGGCAGCCCGAAGGAAAGCGCGCCCATGATCAACACCGCAACATGCGGCGTTTCGTTGATCTTGTGGGAGTCCGCGGTGAATTTATGGAACAGCCCCTGCTGGCCCATGATGTAGATGATCCGCGAACCCGCATTCAGGCAGGACAGGTTCAGCGCAAAGAAGCTGACCATCGCGCCGACTGAAATCGGGATCGCCATCCAGGGCATATGCACCAGGCCGGCGATGGTATTCAGCGGCGCACTCAACTGGTCCAAAGTAGGTTTGGTGCCGTTGGTTGCCTGAACTTCGACATAGGTGACGAACACGAAGAAAAAGCCGGCAATAATCAGGCTGACAATCACCGACCATGGAATGGCTTTGAGCGGGTTGCGGGCTTCGTCGCCGAACGCAGTCGCGGATTCGAAACCGACCAGCGAGAACACCGCGACCACGACGCCAAGGCCAAGCGTGCTGATATTAAGGCTTGGCAGCGCAAATTGGGTGGTATCGACGGTGAACCCGTGGAAATGCAGGGCAACCAGGCAAAGCACGGTGATGAACGCCATGGAAGCGGCCTCCAGCACCAGCATGACTTTGGCCGACAGCGCCACATTTTTATAGGCCATAAAACCGGAAATACCGATGCAGACGACAAAAAGCACAATGGCCGGGCAGTTGATGTGAAGCATGCCGAGCAGGGTTTGGGCGAAGGTGGTGAAACCGTTCAGGCCAGCATCGGAAATGCCGAGGTAACACCAAATAAGCGCCCAGCCGCCAAGGCCGCCGACCACATTGCCCAGGCCCTTGCAGATATACTGATACATCGAGCCGGAGCCGGCGAAACGCGAGGCAAACTGGTTCAGGTTAAGCGCCACGAACAGCAGCATCACCGTTCCCAGCGCATAGGAGAGCCAGCTCCACGCGCCGGTGGTGCCATACATCAGCGGCACGATGAGTGCGGCCGTCATGGTTGGCGAGATCAGCGCGATATTCTGGGCCAGCAATTCCAGCGGGCCAAGGGCATCCTTTTTTAGCGCCTTTACAGGCGAAATGGGTGGGGCGGTCATCGCTGCAATCCTTCAAAATCGGTGCCGTTGGTTGCGGCGGGTTCGGATTGCCGTGTCGGGGCGTTTTGTTTTTTATAGCGGTTTTTATAGGCGGTGTTAATTAAAAGGCTTGTCTGCATTGTCGATTACGCAGATGATGGACTAGTTAGAACCTCCAGTTTTAACAAACTGACTGGTCCAGGGGTTCAACATGCTTTGCAGGCGCCGATTTGTCCAGAAAATGAATGAATTAACCGGCTGATGCTAAGACCCTGGGATCTGCAGATTGTGCTGGAGCGCGATCTGGCGATGCCGGCCTACCTGCAGATCGCGCATGCGCTGATCGACGCGATCCGCCGCGGCCGGCTGGCCTCCGGCAGCGCCCTGCCGGGCACGCGCGAGCTGGCGGTTCGGATCGGCGTTAATCGCAAGACGATCCAGCAATCCTACGACGAATTGGTGGCGCAAGGCTGGCTGACGGCTGAAGCAACGCGCGGCACCTTTGTCTCGGCATTGTTGCCGGTGGTGCCGGAACTGCCTGACCCAGGCCAGATGGCCGGCGCTAAAGTAGCTGAATTCTCGTTGCGCCGGCTGGCGCCGGATTTACCGGTATTGCTGCCCCGCCCCGGTACGTTGATTTTTGATGATGGCGCGCCGGATACCAGGTTGATGCCGGCAGAGTTGCTGGCGCGGGCCTATCGGCGGGCTCTGTTGCAGGGTTCAAGGCATAACCGCCTGGGTTATGGCGACCCGCGCGGCAGCCTGGTGTTGCGCGAAGCCGTGGCGGAAATGCTGCGGGCGGATCGCGGGCTGGATTGCAAGGCGGATAATATCTGCATCACCCGCGGCAGCCAGATGGGGATTTTTCTGTCGGCCCGGTTGCTCGCGCAAAGCGGGGATCAGGTGGCGATTGAAACCGTCAGCTATCCGCCGGCGCGCGAAGCGTTCCGGGCCGTCGGCGCCAAAATCCTGTCGATCGAGATTGACGACCAGGGCATGCAGCTGGACCGGCTGGAAAAATTATGCCGCGAAAATCCCGTCCGCGCGGTGTACGTAACGCCGCATCACCATTTTCCGACCACGGTGGTGTTGCCGCCGGAGCGGCGGATCAGGCTGCTGGCGCTCGCCGAGCAATTCGGTTTCGTGATCGTGGAGGATGATTATGATCATGAATTCCATTTCTCGCACCGGCCGATGCTGCCGCTGGCGAGCGCCCATGGCTGGGGCAAGCTTATATACATAGGCTCATTATCGAAGCTGCTCTCGCCCAGCTTGCGGATCGGCTATCTGGCGGCAGCGGAATCGGTGGTGAGCCGGGCGGCGGCAGAGATCATGATGATCGACCGGCAAGGCGACCCGGTAACGGAGGCAATGGCGGCAGAAATCATGACGACCGGGGTTTTGAAGAGCCATGCCCGCAAAGTGCTGCGCATTTATGCCGAACGGCGGGAATGTCTGGCCGCCGCCCTGCGCCAGGAACTGGGCGACGCCGTGGCGTTTTCGCTGCCGCCCGGGGGCCTTGCCTTATGGGTGAGTTTCGCGCCGCATATCGACCTGCCGGCACTGGCTGCCGCCGGCCTTAAACACGGCGTCGGACTTACCCCCGGGCAGGCTTTTGCCGTCAACGGCGACAAAATCCAGGGGGCGCGGCTCGGGTTCGGCAGCATGAACGAGAGCGAGCTGCAGGAGGCGGTCCGCCGCCTGAAGCGGGCATTGGCTGAAACCCTGATCGGTAGCCGCCATGCACCAGCCTCATAACCATAATCAAAATTTTACTGGCATGAGGTGTTTAAAATAGTAAGCTGGCGATAGACGATCCTTCCAGGAGAAGAATTCCATGAGCGCATCCGCAACGACCAGTAATCAGCCCCTGATCCATCAGTGGATGCCCTTTACGGCCAACCGTCAGTTCATGGAGGCGCCGCGAATTATCGCCAGGGCCGAGGGTGTTTATTATTTTAATACTCAAGGTGAGAAGATGCTGGACGGTTCGTCCGGGCTCTACTGCATTCCACTCGGCCACGGCAGGCGCGAAATTCGCGAGGCCGTGACGAAGCAGATGGAAGAACTCGACTATGCGCCGCCCTTTCAATACGGCGTACCGGGGGCATTCCGGCTGGCCCATGAGCTGTCGCAAATGCTGCCCGCAGGGCTTAACCGGATACTCTTCACGGGCTCCGGCTCTGAATCGGTGGACAGCGCGTTGAAAATCGCGATCCAGTATCACCGGGTTCGCGGCGAAGGCCAGCGTCAACGGTTCATCGGCCGGGAGCGCGGCTATCACGGCGTCAATTTCGGCGGCTGGTCGGTCGGCGGCATGGTCAATAATCGCAAAGCCTTCGGCATCGGGCTGCCGGCGGTATCCCATATGCGGCACACCGCCATCCCGGAAAACAAATTCGTCATGGGCGAGGGCGAACACGGCGCGGAATTGGCGGATGATTTGCAGCGCTTCGTCGATCTGCACGGCGCCGACACCATTGCCGCCTGTATCGTCGAGCCGATTGCCGGTTCCACCGGCATCCTGGTGCCGCCAAAAGGATATTTGAAGCGGCTGCGGGAGATTTGCACCAAGCATGGCATTTTGCTGATTTTCGATGAGGTGATCACCGGGTTCGGCCGCACCGGCCAGGCTTTCGCAGCCGATACCTTCGGCGCGGTGCCCGATATCATGACCATGGCCAAAGCCATCAGCAATGGCAGCATTCCAATGGCCGCGGTGGCGGTACGCGAGGATATCCAGCAGACCATTCTCGATGCGGCGCCGCCAAATTCGGTGGAGCTGTTTCACGGTTACACCTACTCAGCCCACCCGGTTGCTTGCGCCGCCGCGCTGGCAACGCTGAAAATCTTCCGCGAAGAGGATATTTTCGCCCAGGTACGCGAAAAGACCCCGGCGTTTCTCGATCAGATCGGGGCCTTCAAGGACCTGCCCTATGTCACCGATACGCGCGGCTTCGGCTTGCTTGGCGCGGTCGACCTGGCGCCGGAAGGTGCGCCCGGGCAGCGCGGATTCAAAGTGCTGTGCAAAGCGTTCGAAGCCGGGCTGGTGCTGCGCGCAGCTGGCGACAGCATCGTGCTGGCACCGCCTTTTGTCGCGAGCCCGGATGAAATTTCGCGGATGGTTGAGATCATGCGCGCGGTAATCACCGCCAACTAAGGACGCCACGATGTATCAGGATGTGTTGCTGCATATCAACGGCAGTTGGAAACCCGCTTCAAGCGGCCAAACCTTGGACGTCATTAATCCGGCAACCGAAGAAGTCATCGGCACACTGGCCCGCGCCGGCACTGATGATCTGGACGCTGCACTTGCCGCCGCGGCCAAAGGATTTTCAGTCTGGCGAAATCTTTCCGCCTATGAGCGCAGCAAAATCATGCGCCGGGCAGCCGAGCTGGTGCGCGAGCGGCAGGAGACAATCGCAGCGTTGATGACCCAGGAGCAGGGCAAGCCGCTGATAGAATCGCGAACGGAAATAGCCGGCTCCGCGGACGTCATCGACTGGTTCGCCGAGGAGGGCAGGCGCGCCTATGGCCGTGTCATACCGGCGCGCAATGCGGGAATTTACCAGCTCTCGGTGCGCGAGCCGGTGGGCGTGGTGGCCGGCTTCACGCCATGGAATTTCCCGATGAGCCAGGCGGTGCGAAAAGTTTCTGCGGCGCTGGCGGCGGGCTGCGCCTTCATCTTGAAAGGTCCCGAGGAAACGCCGGCATCCTGTGCTGAATTGGTGCGGGCATTTGTCGATGCCGGGCTACCCGATGGCGTCCTGCAACTGGTGTTCGGTGTGCCCGCTGAAATTTCAGAATACCTGATTCCGCATCCGGTGGTACGCAAGATCTCCTTCACCGGCTCCACCGCGGTCGGCAAGCATCTGGCGGCGATGGCGGGCGCAAACATGAAGCGGGCCACCATGGAACTGGGCGGCCACGCCCCGGCAATTGTCTTCAACGATGCCGACCTGGATGCGGCCGCAAAAATCCTGGCTGGCGCGAAGTTCCGCAATGCCGGCCAGGTCTGCGTCGCGCCAACAAGATTTCTGGTCCAGAACGAAGTTTACGCACCGTTTCTCGACCGTTTCACCCGTGCAGCCGAAGCGTTGAAGCTGGGCAACGGCTTGGACCCGGACACCACGATGGGGCCACTCGCCAATGACCGCCGCGTGGCAGCAATGGAATCCTTCATCGGCGACGCCGTGCAAAAAGGTGCGACGATAAAAACCGGCGGCAAGCGCCATGGTAACAAAGGCTACTTCTTCGAGCCGACCGTGCTCACCGACATTCCGGCCGATGCGCGGGTCCTGCACGAAGAACCTTTCGGCCCCCTGGCATTGTTTCTTCCGTTCGGCAGTTTCAATGAGGCAATCGCCGAAGCCAACCGCTTGCCCTATGGTCTCGCCGCTTACGCCTATACCAGTTCCGCCGCGACCGCGACCGCACTCGGCGCTGCAATCGAATCCGGTATGATCGGCATCAATCACCATGGCCTGGCACTCCCCGAAACGCCCTTTGGCGGGGTCAAGGACAGCGGCTATGGCTCCGAAGGCGGCGCTGAAGGATTAGAGCCATATCTCGTAACCAAATTCATTACGCAGGCAAGTTTATGAAAGCAGTGCTTTTCTCAGGAAAAGAACCAAAAGACTTTTTATTTAAGCAGGCCCTGGGCTTTTAAAAATCCCGGCTCCAAATAACAAGCGTTTTTGCGTCGCTTTTTTCAAAAAGCGACCTCTTTGCTTGAATTCGTCATCGAAACCCCTAGCTCAGATCTTCAAGCAATAGGAATTATAATGGAGAAAACAGAGCTTTCGGATTTTGCGCCGGGCAGCGTTGGAGCGGAATCCTCGCAGCGGCCGTTTTCAGATTCTGTAAGAATGTGCAGCAAATGCTGCCGTAAATTGGACGACGGTAAAACTTTACGCAAGGCGGTGAAGTCGGCGATTAAACATGCCTATGGCGAAGATGTGGAGCTGGAAAAAGTCGATTGCTTTTCGCTTTGTCCCAAAGGCGGCCAGGTTCTTTCCACAGGCGCCAACGGCAGCCGCCGGCTGGTTATTATTCAGCCGGATTCAAATGTCGAAATGGCGGTAGAATATTTGCTGCGGGCTTAAACCTATCTTAAATGTTCGGCGAAAAACGCCAGGCTACTGAGCTCCGCGAGTTCAGCATCGGGACCGCTATAGCTCGCGCGTTCTTCGCAACCGAACCCATGGCCGGCGCCAGGATAGATGAAAACTGGGATTTCCGGATGCGCCACCTTTATCGCCTCGACATCGGCGAGCGGGATACCGTGATCGACCTCGCCAAAATGTAGCTGCACCGGGCAATTCGGCGATTCACTTCGATGTTCTGCGATCTGCGCGCCATACCAGCCGCTTGCTGCTTTGAAACTGTTGGTTCGCGTCGCTCCCAGCCAAGCCAGACTGCCACCCCAGCAATAGCCGATAACGCCGACCGGCTTGTGACCGAAAGCAGCAGCAGTTGCCACAATGTCAGCAAGCACCGCATCCGTTGGGATGCTGGCGCGTAATGCTACACCTCTGTCGCGATCGGCAGTGTCGTAGCCGAGCTCGACATGTTTCTCGGCACGATCGAATAATGCCGGGCTGAGGACATGGTAGCCAAAGCCGGCCAGCCTTTCGGAGACCAGACGCATATGTGCGTTGACGCCGAAAATCTCCTGCAGCACCACCAAAGCCCGTGGCGCGTTGATATTGCCTGCCTCGAAGGCGCCGAACTCATGACCATCGGCGGCGGTAAGTGTCAGCATCGGCTAGGACCTTTTCAGTAAATCTGATTAAGGCTTCTGGTTGCTGCCCTAAACACATCAACCGCCATCGATCAGGCGCTAAGCAGCGGTGGCGTGAACGGCAAAATCACGGACGAGAATTTCATAGATAGGGCGCTTGAAGGAGACTGCCAGTGCCGGCAAGGCCGCAATTTCGGTCCAACGCCAGGCATCGAACTCGGGGTGCGGGTCGAGGTCGAGCCGGATTTCCGCATCCTCGCCAAGAAAGCGCAAAGCGAACCAGCGTTGGCTTTGGCCACGATACTTGCCCTTGAACGCCTTGCCGATCAGCTCCTCCGGCAGATCGTAGTTGAGCCAGTCCGGGTGTTCGCCAATAATTTCGGCATTGGCTGTGCCGATTTCCTCAGCGAGCTCACGAAAAATGGCGCTGCGCGGGTCCTCGTGTTTATCAATCCCGCCTTGCGGCAGCTGCCAGCCGCCGGGGGCACCTTCGGCATTGGAAAAATTGGCCCGTCGGGCCACCAGCACCTGGCCTTGCCGGTTGAACAGCACAGCGCCGACATTGCGGCGGTAGGGCAAAGCGGCTTTTTCAGCCGCCGTTAGATGCTTGCTCATGGGGTAACGGTCACGGACCTACCGCGTCCGAGACAGCGCCCGCTTGGGCGGTCGGCGGCAATACCAATGCGCTGACCGGAACCAGCGTAACCCCCTGTGCGGCGAGCGTCTGGGTCCAGTTCTGCAGCATCTGAATAGCGTTCGGCGTGGGCAGCATTAAAACCCCCAGGGCGCTGCCTTGCAGTTTTGCCAGCGCGGTCAGACTGGTGAGCTGCGCGGACTCGTTTTGCGGCGCGCCGACCGGGTCAATCACCACATCAGAGGTCCGGTTCCAGGCGTAGGGCGCCGTCCCGGTTTGCCTGGTATCGATGAAGAACAGACCCCGATCGGCGAGTTCCTGTAACAGCCAGGCTTTGGCGTTCGGATTGTTCATGAAGCCCGCGCCCTGGGTGGCGCCGATTGCATCTGTCACGCCGGCATAGCCCTGAATTTGGGCGAGATTCCAGTCCAGCATCGGCTGGTCGAGCGTTATCGGCCCGGCCATGACCAGCGCCTCATTGCCGGCATTCTCGATTGCCGGGTTTGCTCCCTGCATCGGAATTTCCAGAATAATCTCATGCCCGGAGGCGCGGGCCAGGGCTGCGGTATCGGTAATATGCGCGCCGTAAGGGGTAACGCCGAATGAAACAGGGGCCGGCAGCATAGTGATGGCTTCCTGGCTCTGGGCATCGTCATCGCCTAGACCCGCGACCAGCACGGCTACATGCGGGCCGTTAGCCGTCGGCACGGCTGCGGCGTAGGCGCGCATCGGCGTCAGGCCATTCGGCGCTATGCGCGGCACTTGCCAATTCGGATTGCTGACGGCCGGCGCCAGTAATGCCGGGTTCGGCGCCGCTATCGGCGCACCTGCGGCCAACGCGCTGCCGGTGCCCATCGCGGTTTTTTCGGGTGCTGCGGGCGAGCTGGGTACGGCCGGCACGGGCGCTTTGAGAACTGCCGCTGCAGCAGGTGCTACTGAAGCTGTATGTGCTGGGGCCAATCCAGCATGCGTGGCATGAACAGCAAACGCCGCTTCCTGCTGGATAGAAGCCGGCGGTTGCTGGATGGCCATTTGCCGAGCGGGCGGCGGCGGCTTCGGCGGTCCTAGATATTGCAAGGTGCCGATGCCGATAACCGCGGCGCCAATGATCACCCCCCAGAACGCAATCAGCGCCGTTTTTGAAGAACTACCCATGAATTCCTGGCAAAAGCAGCTTTAGTTGGAGGCTGCTTTGGTGCCTGCAGCTGGCATGCCTGCGGCTAGCTTCAGCGCCATCTGCAATTGAAAATCGGTAGATGGCTTGGTCAGGTCCAAAGCCGGCCAGCCGACCGGCGGCTTGTCCGGGATGGTTTTCGCAACTGCCGGCAACGGCATCGCGCTCGGCAATGGCGGCGCGGTCAGGCCCGAAGGATTATGGAAAGAATGCAGCAGGTCGCTTTCGCGCAGGCTGGCAAATTCATCATCCGGCGTCCGCGTGTCGGAAACAATCACGTCCGGGGTCACGCCATAATCCTGGATCGATTTACCGGAGGGCGTGTAATATAAAGCCGTGGTCAGGCGCAGCGCGCCATTGCCCGGTATCGGCACGATGGTCTGCACCGAGCCCTTGCCAAAGGTCCGCATGCCCAATACCAGCGCGCGTTGGTTCTGCTGCAAGGCTGCGGTAACAATTTCGGCCGCGGAAGCGGAGCCCTGGTTGGTCATCACAACCATCGGCGCGCCATGCAGGATATCGCCGGACTGGGCGTACCAAACCTGGTCGTCCTCACTATGCCGCCCATGGGTGGAAACAATCTCACCGCTATTAAGAAAATCATCGCCAACCGCTACCGCCTGATCCAATAAACCACCGGGATTATCCCGCATGTCGAGAATATAGGCGTGAATATTACCACCTGATTGCTTTTGCAGATCGGTGATGGCGTTGCGGATGTCCTGATCAGCTTTTTCATCAAAGCTGGCGAGCCGGATGTAGCCGATACTGCCGCCTGGCGTCGCGAACAGCTTGTCCTTGACGTCCTGGATCTGAATAATCTCGCGGGTAAGTGTCAGATTAACCGGCGTGTCGATGCCGCTGCGTTTCAGCGTCACCTTGATGGTACTACCGGGCGCGCCGCGCATTTCAGTAACGGCATCGTCCAGATTAATCCCGTCGGTCGAATGTCCGTTAATATCAACGATGATGTCGCCTGGCTTGATGCCGGCGCGCGAGGCCGGGGTGTCATCGATCGGGCTAATGACTTTCAACAGCCCGTCGGTCTCGGTCACTTCAAGGCCAAGGCCGCCGAACTGGCCGGAAGTTTCAACCTGCATGTCGCTGTACTGTTTTTGATTCATGTAGCTGCTATGCGGATCCAGGCCGGCCAGCATGCCGTTCACCGCATCATAGATCAGCTTGTCAGACGGCGGATCGACGACATAATTGGCTTTAACCCGGTCGAATATATCGCCGAACAGGCTGAGCTGCTGGTAAGTGCTGTCTTCCGGCGCATCCTGGCCAGCGGCGCGGTGAAGGGGCGTCGCGGCGGAGCCGATGACCAGCCCGGCCAGAAAAACGCCGCTTATCATTAATCCGCTACGCAACTTCATCGAAAATTCCTTTAAACCGCTTAAGCCAAGTCCAGGCCGCCTAACCGTGCCTGATATTAGATAACATAGTTTTACGTTTAGCCAGAGCCACCTTTTGTTAACCAAGTTGTGGGATCAACCGGCGTACCGTTCCGCCGCAACTCGACATAGAGCATCGGTTCCGCCGCCGGGTTGCTCGGATCAAAGCCCTGCATCTGACCGATCGGCTGGCCGCGGGCAAGCTTTTGACCGGCAGTAACGTCAAGGTGATGCATGCCGGAGAGCACGGCGTCATAATTGTTGCCGCAATCCAGGATCACAAGCAGGCCATAATTCTGGAAGCTGTTGGCGTATAACACCGGCCCGGAGCAAGGGGCGGCGACACGCGCGCCGGGTGCGGCCTGGTACAAAAGACCAACAGCAGGTCCCGCCAGGGTGGACGCTCCATAGGACTGAACCAGCCGGCCCGCTACCGGTGCGCCGGTTGCCGCCAGCGCGTTAACGTCAGAAGGCGTACTTAAGGCCGGCAGGCGCTCAGCGGCCGCGGAAGCGCGTTCTCTTGCTTGCAATTTATCAATCACGCTCTGCAAATTGTGAACATTATGGGTGGCGGCCATCTCAGCCGCGGCGTTGGCGGCGGCAACATCCAGGTCGCTGTTCTCGGCGGTATGCGCCGCCGCGATCTGTCCGCTCAGCGCATTCTCGGCCTGTTGCTGGCTGGCGACCGCTGCTGCCAACTGCTGTTGTTGCGCCAGGGTCTGCGTCTGCAGTATCGCCACTTGCTCGGCTTGTGCATGTACCGTTTTCGCTTTGTCCTCAATCTCGGCAGCGATTCCCTGCAGCATTAAAATCCCGCGAACCGCGTCCGTCGGCGAGGCCGGCACAGCCAGCATCGTCGCCGCCGGCTGGTTCGAAAGCCGCAACATAATCGGCATCAAAGCCGCCAGCGCCGCCTCATTCTGATACAGGCTCTGCTTAGCCGCCTGTGACTGATTGTCGAGCGCCGCCAAAGTGGAAGCCGCAACCGCGGTTTGATCCTCCAACAACCGTAGCGCCGCCGCGGCCGTCACTTGCTGCTGCGCCAGCACCGCGGCCTGTTGCGCATCGCGGGCCGCTTTTCGCCTCGCCTCAACCGCCGCCGCATGATGCCGCGTCGCCTCAGCTTGCGCAGCCTGTAATGCTTGTCGTGAACGATTGAGCGCATCGGTATGCGCGAAAGCGATGGAGGGAGTTAGCAAAAGTAAAGCAAAGCACTTCTTTTTTGAAAACAAGAAACAAAAAATATTTATGCTTTTACGCACGGGCGTTGCGGATATCGAGGCCCGCGATAACAGACGGTGACAGCGGCTCCCGATTATGCTGCTGCTGATGCCAATGTCGCGTAAATTGCCCAAAATTAGTAAAAAGTTTTTGGTAGTGTTTCACTTTGAAATCATTCTGTAGCCGCGTGGATATTAGATACCACGCTGCAACCTTTTACAAAAAACAACCGCTTTGCTGGCTATTTATCCAACAAGGACTTGCCCGTCATCAGCTCAGGCTGTTTCACGCTGAGCAATGCCAGCACGGTGGGCGCGAGGTCGGCCAGCACCCCATCATGCAATTTAGCGCCAGCCGGTGCCCCCACACAGAAAACCGGTACGGGATTTAGCGTATGCGCGGTGTGCGGGCCGCCGGTTTCCGGGTCGCGCATCAACTCGCAATTGCCATGATCGGCGGTGACGATCAACGCGCCGTCATGGGCGGCAATGGCATCGGCAATCCTGCCAAGTCCCGCATCCACGGTTTCGACGGCCTTTATGGCGGCCTGCAGCACGCCGGTATGGCCGACCATGTCAGGATTGGCGAAGTTCAGAATGAACATGTCATATCTGCCGGAATTAATTGCCTCTACCGCTTTGTCGGTTAGTTCCGGCGCCGACATTTCCGGCTGCAGGTCGTAGGTAGCAACTTTGGGGGAGGGCACCATAATCCGGTCTTCACCAGGATTAGGCGTCTCAACGCCGCCATTCAGGAAGTAGGTTACATGCGGGTATTTTTCGGTCTCGGCCAGGCGGATCTGGGTTTTGCCGGCGGCGGCAACGACCTGGCCCAGCAACTCATCCATCGGTTGGGCGGGAAACAAGGTTTGCATAAAGGGCGCCAACGCGTCGCTATAGGCGGTCATGCCGATGGCAAAGCTGAATTTTGGTTGCACCGCGCGCTCAAAGCCGTGGAAGCCTGGGTCCAGCAAGGTGGTGAGAATTTCCCTGACCCGGTCAGCGCGGAAATTGAAACACAATAGCGCGTCGCCGTCTTTAACGCCGGTATAATCACCCAGGCTAATCGGCTTGACGAATTCGTCGGTAACGTTTTCGGCGTAGCTTGCTTTGATCGCCTCGGCGGCGGTGCCGAAATGCTTACCCTCAGCCGAGGTTATGAGATTATAGGATTGCGAAACCCGCTCCCAACGTTGGTCCCGATCCATGCCGTAATAGCGGCCGATCAGCGTGCCGAGGCGCGCACCGTCTGGCAACGCTGCCTCGAATTCCGCAACGAATTCGGCACCGCTTTGCGGCGGTGTGTCACGGCCATCCAGCAGGCCATGCACAACCACGTCGACGCCGGCCTTGGTGATAATTTTCGCCAGCGCAATCGCCTGATCCTGATGCGAATGCACGCCACCCGGCGAAATCAGCCCAAGCAAATGACACTGGCCGCCATTGTTTCTCAAACCTGCAATCATGCCCTTCAAAATCTCATTTTTGGCCAGCGAGCCATCCTCGATCGCGCTATCAATCCGCGGCAACTCCTGCATCACCACCCGGCCGGCGCCGATATTTAAATGCCCAACCTCGGAATTGCCCATCTGCCCCTCTGGCAGCCCTACCACCCGGCCGCTGGTATGCAGCAGCGCATGCGGACTGGACGCCATCAGCCGGTCAAAATTCGGCGTCTCGGCAAGCGCCACGGCGTTATCAGCCGTCTCGGCGCGATAGCCCCAACCATCCAAAATCATCAGCATCACAGGTTTCTTGCTCATCGGTCTCGCTTCTAATGCAATCTCGTCAAAAAAATCAGGGTCTGCCGGAACGGTGATAAGGATGCCCCATATTGATCATCTGGGCACGATAAATCTGTTCCGCCAACATCGGCCGCACCATTAAATGCGGCCAGGTCAGCGCTCCCAGCGACAATTTCGCATCCGCCCGGGCAATCACGCTGGCATCCAACCCCTCGGCCCCGCCAATAATGAAACACAGCTTACGGCCAGCCTCGCTCCATTTTACAAACAGGCTTGCCAACCCGGCACTATCCGGCGCCAACCCGCCATGATCCAGCGCCACCACAAAATCTTGCGCCGCCACCGCATCCAACAACACCGCCGCCTCTCGCCGTTTGATCTCGACCGGGCTACCGGTGCCGTCGTTAAACTCCTGCAGTTGCAACCCCGGCTTAATCCGCACCGCATAACGCTCGAACAACAAACCCTCGGGCGATTGCCGCTGCCGCCCTATGGCTAGCAAGCGCATCTAAGAAACTTTTCTTTGTGAACAAAAAGAAGCAGAAAAACTTTGATATTCCGGCAGATGGGCGTTGGCCGCATCCCGCCCATCCCAGAATAAACGAAGTTTTTTGGTTCTTTTTTTCAAAAAAGAACTGCTTTCCCTAGCCTTCAGGATCGTCAGCCTTCAGGATCGTCCAAATCCGGGCCCCACATTTTCTCCAGGGCGTACAATCCGCGGGCTTCAGGTTTGAATAGGTGTATGATGATATCGCCGGCGTCGATCAGCACCCAATCGGTGCCGTTGGCGCCTTCGATGCGGAGTTTTTTGAACCCGGCCTGGTGCAATTTTTCCGATAGATGCGTTGCCATGGCGGCGATCTGGCGGTCGGCGAGGCCGGTTGCGACGACCATGCGGTCGGCGAAGCTGGCGCGGCCGGCGAGATCGATCGAGATAATCTCCTCGGCCTTATCGTCTTCCAGGCTGGCGACGATGATGCCTTGCATCCGGTCAAGCTCGGGCTGGGTGATTTTCGGTGCGGCTGGTTTACGTGTGCGCGGGCCGGCGATGGTGGCTTTTTTGCGCGGCGTGCCGGGCATTGCCGGGATTGCCTCGGACTTTGCCGGGGCTTTTGCCGGGGTCACGCGTTTGCGTGGCGTGGCGGCGCGCGGCGTTGCCGGGCGGGAGGGCGGGCGGGTTATGGCGTTTCTCCTTTGGAAACTTGGGCGGCGGTTTGGCGAAGTGCTGTAGCGGAGGCGGGGTTTTCGCGCTCCGGCAGCAGAATCCAGGCAGGTGCCTTAGCGCCAGGCAGCTTTAGCCCAGAGCGGCCCGGAAGGCGATGCCGCCGCAACCGGCTGACCGCCTGGCCGGCCAGCGCGCGCCTGGTTTCACCTGGCCGGGGCAGGATCAGCATGGGCATGGCGTGGGCAATGGTGAGCCATTTCCCCCATTTTGGCAGTTGGCTCAGGTTATCGGCCCCCATCAACCAGATAAATTCTGCACGCGGGAATTTTTTGCGCAAAGCGGCCAGCGTTTTAGCGGTGTAGGTGGTGTGGAGATGGCGCTCGATATCAGTGGCGATGATGCGCCGGCCATCGGCGATACGGCGGGCGGAAGCCAGGCGCTCGGATAGCGGCGCCATGCCGATCGCGGGTTTCAGGGGGTTGCCGGGGGAGACCATCAGCCAAAGCTGGTGCAAGCCGCCATGGACCATTGCCGCGCGGGCGACGTGCAAATGGCCTTCATGGGCGGGGTTGAACGAGCCGCCGAGCAATCCGATCCGGATGCGGTAGCGATGCCCAAAACGCGGGATCAGGGCCGCCTTGGAGGTTTGTGTCAGGCGCGCACCTGGCCGGTGCCGCGAATGATGTAGCGGAAGGTGGTGAGCTGCTCGAGGCCAACCGGGCCGCGGGCCTGGACCCGGCCGGTGGCGATGCCGATTTCGCCGCCGAAACCAAATTCACCGCCGTCGCAAAATTGCGTCGAGGCATTCCACAGGCCGACCGCGCTGCTGATCGATTTTAAGAAATGCTCGGCGACACCGGCATCTTCGGTGATGATCGCATCGGTATGTTCGCTGCCGTGGGCGGCAATATGTGCCAGCGCCGCATCGACATTGTCGACGACTGCAACGTTTAATATGGCGTCCAGCCATTCGGTGTCGAAATCCGTTTCGCTGGCTACGGGGAGCGTTGGAACGATGGCGCGGGCGGCGGCATCGGCGCGGAAATCGCAGCCTAATGCGGCAAGGTCGACAACCAACGCCGGCAGCAATGCGCCGGCGATGCCGCGGTCGATCAGCAGGGTTTCGGTGGCGCCGCATACACCGGTGCGGCGCATTTTCGCATTCGCAACGATTTTGCGCGCCATTGCGAAATCGGCGGCTTCGTGGATGTAGGTATGGTTGAGGCCTTCGGCATGCGCCAGCACCGGCACCCTGGCCTCGCGCTGCACCCGCTCCACCAGGTCGCGGCCGCCGCGCGGAATAATAAGGTCGATCATTCCGGATCCGGCCAGCATGGCGGCGACATACCCGCGATCGATGGTCTCCGCGATTTGCACCGCGGCGGCGGGGAGCCCGGCGTTACGCAGTCCGGCGGCAATGGCGGCATTGATGGCTTGACCCGAACGAAAACTCTCCGAACCGCCGCGCAGCAAAATGGCGTTGCCGGATTTGATGGCGAGCGCCGCCGCATCGGCGCCGACGTTCGGTCGGCTCTCATAAATCATGCCGATCACGCCGATCGGCTGTGGGACGCGGCTGATGACCATGCCGTTCGGACGCGTCCATTCCGCCAGCGTGCGGGCCAGCGGGTCCGGCAGTTCGGCAATCTCGCGCAGGCCGGCGGCCATGGCGGCGATCCGGGCCGGGTTAAGTAAAAGCCGGTCCTGAAAGGCTACGGTGCCGGATGCAGCGGCCAGATCGCGCTGATTGGCGGCGATAATGTCGGTTGTGGTGCGGAGCAGTTCGTCGGCGGCCGCCAGCAAAGCCTGGTTGCGCGCGGCCAGGCTGGAACGCGCAAGCTGCGCTGAGGCGGCGCGTGCCAAACCGGCGGCGGCCTTTAAAGCGGCGGCATTCAAATCAGGGTCGGCATTCATGCCGGCATCGTTGCCAAGTCCTGGCGGGAAGATCAACAGCGCGCTATCCAGAGGGGGTCATGGATGACCTGTTCGATTCGCTGATCTCAGCTGGGCTGCTCTCAACGGCGCTGTCCCCAACGGGGCTGCCCTCAGCGGGGCTGCCCTCAGCCGCGCTGAGGGCAGCCGCTGTGGACCCCGCGCCAACGGTGCCGCAAAGGACAACGGCCGAGGCGGCCCCGGTGCTGCGCACCAAGCGTATTCTGTTACGCCCACTACAGGCCGAAGATGCGCCGGCTTTTCACCGGCTGATCAACGACTGGGATATATGCCGCAAACTGTCGGACGCGCCCTTTCCCTATCCGGTACAACTGGCGACGGAATGGATCGCCGCGGCAGCAGCGGACCGTGCCGCGGGCAAGGCGCAGCAATTCGCGTTGGTTGAAGAAGCAAGCGGCGCTCTTATCGGTTGCGCCGGGCTGCGGCTGTCGCGCGACGGCAAATCAGCCGATCTTGGTTACTGGCTGGGCCGTAAATTCTGGCGCCAGGGTTTTGGCTTGGAGGTCGCAACCCGGCTCACCAGCTGGGGGCTGGCGGAAATGCAGATCAACCGCGTCACCGCAACGGTGGCCGATGACAATGAAGCCTCACTGGCGGTGCTCAAACGAGCCGGGTTCTTTGAGACCGGCAAGGGCACCAAGGCATTTCTATGTCGTGCGGAAGCTAAACTGCCGGTGCGGCACCTGGCGGCGACGCGGGAGACGCCGAAATCGGAGACTGTTTCAGCGGCGGCCGCCCCTTTGCCGTCGGTTTTACTGGTCGCGGCCTGCGCGTTGATCGACCCCGAAGGCCGGGTGCTACTGGCGCGCCGGCCGGAAGGTAAAAAGATGGCGGGGCTTTGGGAGTTTCCAGGCGGCAAACTGGATGCCGGCGAAACCCCGGAAGCAGCATTGATCCGCGAGTTGAAGGAAGAACTCGGCATTGTGGTTGAGGCAAAAAACCTCGCACCTTTCGTTTTTGCTTCTCAGGCCTATGATGGCTTTCACCTGTTGATGCCGGTTTTCCTTTGCCGGCGTTGGCAAGGCAAACCGCAGCCGCGCGAAGGCCAGGCGTTGGCCTGGGTGGCGCCGGACCGCCTGGTGGAATACCCGATGCCGGCCGCCGACCGGCCGTTGATCCCAATGCTGCGTGATTTTCTGTGAGGTTCGCATGAGCAGTCCGGCCCCTAATCCACCCGCCAATCCTACTGCCGCCATTCTGATTATCGGCAACGAAATTCTGTCCGGCCGCACCCAGGATGTGAACATAAATTTCATCGCGAAGCGGCTGGCGATTTTGGGGATCGTGCTCTCCGAAGTGCGCGTCGTGCCGGATATCCCGCACCGCATTATCGATGCGGTCAACACGCTGCGCGCCAGCTACGACCAGGTCTTTACCACCGGCGGCATCGGGCCGACGCATGACGATATTACCAGCGAATGCATCGCCGAGGCATTCGGCGTGCCCTGGGAAATCCATCCGGAAACCTATGCCGCAATGGAAAAGCATATCGGCAAGGAAAACTTCAACGCTGCCCGCCAGCGCATGGCAACCTTGCCGCGCGGCGCCGAGCCGATCAGAAATTCCGCTTCGCTGGCGCCGGGGTTTTCCATCGGCAATGTCCATGTCATGGCCGGCGTGCCGCGGATTATGCAGGCGATGATGTCGGCTTTGGAGGATATTTTGCCCCGTGGCACGCCGATCGCGATGCGCGCGGTCTATGGCATCGGCGTATTGGAAGGTGCGATCGCCGAAGGTCTCACCGTGATCCAGAGTAAATATCCGCAACTCGATCTGGGCAGCTACCCGTTCATGCATGAGCGCGCCACCAGTGGCGTCGCCATCGTTGCCAAAGGTACCGATTCACCCGCCATCGAACAGGCGATTACCGAGGCGACGGTTTTAATTTCTAGCCTGGGAATCGAACCGGTTCAGGGTGAACCGCCTTGATCGGGCCGCAACCATCCTGATCTTGCTCCGCGTTTCTTGCAAAACGCCTAAGGGTTTATCCTGCTCATTGCCAAACTCCGCATTTCAAAAGGAACTGCCATGACAACCAATGCAGCACTGCTTGCCCGCCGCCAGGCCGCCATTCCGCAAGGCGTTTCCTCAGCCCATCCGGTTTTTGCGGTGCGCGCGGAGAATGCCGAACTATGGGATGCGGAGGGCAAGAGATATATCGATTTTGTCGGCGGAATCGCTGTGGTAAATACCGGGCACCGGCACCCGAAAGTGATGGCCGCCGTTGCCAAGCAGATGGAGCAATTCACTCACGTTTCGTTCCAGGTCACGCCGTACGAGAACTATGTGGAACTGGCGGAGAAACTGAATGCGCTGGCGCCGATCGCCGGACCGGCAAAAACAATTTTCTTCACCACCGGCGCTGAAGCTTTGGAGAATGCGGTAAAGATCGCGCGCGCCGCCACCGGCCGTGCCGGTATCATCACCTTTGCCGGCGGCTACCACGGCCGCACCATGCTCACCATGGCGATGACGGGCAAGGTGCTGCCGTATAAGAAAAAATTCGCGCCAATGCCGGCGGAGATCTACCATGTGCCGTTCCCGCACGTCCCCTTCGGCGTCACTGTAAATGACTCCCTGCGCGCAATCGACATGCTGTTCCGCGCCGATATCGAGCCCGACCGCGTCGCCGCCATCGTGCTGGAGCCGGTGCAAGGCGAAGGCGGTTTCATCCAGGCGCCGGAGGAGCTTCTGCAGGCGCTACGAAAACTCTGCGACCTGCACGGCATTTTGCTGATTGTCGATGAGGTGCAAACCGGCTTTGCCCGCACCGGCAAAATGTTCGGCATCGAGCACAGCACGGTCAAACCAGACATCATGACCGTCGCCAAATCTTTGGCCGGCGGCTTTCCCCTCTCCGGGGTTATCGGCCGCGCTGAAATTATGGACGCCGCCGATCCCGGTGGACTGGGTGGCACCTACGCCGGTTCGCCCCTCGCCATCGCCGCCGCTCTGGCGGTGCTGGAAGTGATCGAGGAAGAAAAACTGATCGAGCGCGCCGATCATATCGGCGCGAAACTGAAGACGAAATTGGAGGCGATTGCGCAACGCAACGACAGCATTCCCATCGGCGCCATTCGCGGCCCGGGCGCGATGGTCGCGTTCGATATCGTTGCGACCCGCGGGACTTATGAGCCGGATGCGGAAATGACCAAGCGGGTAATCGCCAAAGCCCGCGAGCATGGGCTGATCCTGCTCTCCTGCGGCGTTTACGGAAACTCGATCCGGCTGCTGGTGCCGCTAACGGCTAGTGATGAACTTCTGAATGAAGCCCTCGGCATTCTTGAAACGGCTTTGACAGTATAGGAACTCGCTTTTTCAAAAAAAGCGACGCAAAAACTTTTTTGAATCTGGATCACGGGGCTTGGCGGTTACCCGGCCTATGAATGCAGTGAAAAGTCTTTGTTCAGAAGAAACATTTTTTGTGCTTTGCGTTACGCAATATTCGCCAGGCATCCTTCGATGAGTTGCCATTCATCGGCGCCGGCGGCTGCGGCAACATATCCATCCGGCCTGACCAGCCAAATGCCAGCGTTATTAGGTGTGCGCAACGCCGGCTCCAGCAGCCGGGAGTAACGTTGAAGCAGTGACTGCGCTTGCACGCTATCCTCGGCCATCAGCGCGAAGCGCGGCATGTTGCCGCTGCCGAAGGGATGGTCGCCGACAATCCGCTGGCCCGGTTTCGGGCCTTTGGCTCCGTGCGATGAACCGGCGTTCAACTTGCTATGCGGATAGCCGATCGTAATCTCCGAAAGCCGGTCCGCCATCACATGTTGCACAGTTGAAAAACCCAGAAGCCGGTGGGCCACAAAATTGCGCAGGTTTTGAGCGAGTTGGTTTTTCACCGTTGCTGCCCGAATCATCTTCCCTGAGTCGGAAAGAATCTGTTTCGCGACTTCGCCGCGCTCGTCACTGTAACTGTCCAGCAACGCAGGATTAGCATCGCCGTTTTCAACCATGGCAAGCTTCCAGGCTAGGTTGATCGCGTCCTGCATGCCGGTGTTCATTCCCTGACCGCCGGCGGGGCTATGGATATGCGCAGCATCGCCAGCCACGAAAATCCGCCCGATGCGATATTTTTCGACCTTTCTCTCATTGACGCCGAAGCCGGCCAGCCAGATTGGATCTGACAATGTGATGCCAGGCGGGCAACGGCCATTCACAATCGCGCGCACCTCATCCAAATCCGGATCATGCTGCGGCTCGGCGCCGATATCGGCAATGATGCGATAGCGGCGAGGCGCGATTGGAAAGAATGCCACGATGCCGTCGGCATGCCAGAACATCGCAACCTCCGTCGATGGCATCTCGAGACCGGCCACATGAACATCCGCCAAAATGAAATGGCTCGCCATCGTATCGCCTTCGAACGCCAACCCCAGCGTCCGACGCACCACCGAATGAGCGCCATCGCAGCCGATCAGCCAACGCGCATCAAACGTTTCCACACTGCCATCGGCATGGCTGACACTGCAGGAAACGCCATCGCCAAGGTCGGAAAAACTCGTCAGTTCAACATTACGTTCAACCTTGCCGCCGAGCGTTTCCAGATGTGCTTGGAGCAACCGCTCGCTTTCCGATTGCGGGATCAGCAACAGATAATTGAATTCTGAAGCAATATCATCGAGCGAGATCCGGGCAACCAGCTCATGCTCCCGCGAAATGCTGACAGTATTGGCCTGCATTCCAGTTGCAACAAACGCCTCGGCACAGCCGGCTCGATCGAGCAGCTCCAGCGTCCGTGCCCAGACCGCCAGCGCCTTGGACTTATCCGTGCGCGCCGGAGCCTTATCGATAATTCGAACCGGTATTTTATAACGCGCAAGCTCAGCCGCCATGGTAAGCCCTACCGGCCCCGCGCCGACGACTAGAACTGGTTTTTGCATGGCGTTTCCAAAATGTTTAAGGCAAAAAATACTTCTTTTTGTGAACAAAAAGAAACAAAAAAACTTTTCTAATCTAGGCCACAGGTGCTCAAAGCTCCGGGCTTTAGTATCATAAACAATTTTGCGCATCATTTTAAAAAGCTGCTTCTTATCGCAACTTATTCTGCCGCGGTTGCCGCCAAGAAGTCGAGAAATACCCGATCGTTAATGGCTTTGAGACAATCGATTTCCAGCATCAGCGTGGCAATCGGCCCCGGGGCTACTGGTTCTGCCAACATCGCTTTGCCGGCTGCGAAGAACTGCCGCCGGTTTCAAAGCCCGGAGAGTGCATCCGTCAGCGCAATCTGCGGCAGATTTTCATCGACAATATACTGCGCGGTGACATCGTGGGGCAACCGGATCCCGCCGTTCCATCAATTCTCTGCTTTGCTTTTTAGGCCACCTGAGAATCCAATAGATGTTTTGGAACCATGACTTGCACATAGCGGGCGTGCAGATAGCGGGCGCACGGAATAGCAAGCGTGCGCGATAGCAAGCGTGCGGAATAGATTAGGTATAGCTGCCGCACTAAACCGAAAGGTTGATGAGCGATCCGCGCTGCGCTGGCTTGCTGGATGCCGCACCCGGCGCCGGCAGAACGCTCTGCGCTGAAAATGGCGCATCGTTACCTGGCTTTTGCGGTAACAGCCGCAAACCCGACAGCCCCGCATTTGCGGAAGAACCGATGGGTGAGGAAAACGCAGTCAGCGAGGAACCGATAATCATAGCAAGGAGTATGAGCAGCATCGCTTAACAATAGGTTAACAGCCGCCCAAATGACTACCAATCCTAGGTAGTAATTTCATATTAACCAAAAAATTCGGGACGTCGTGTGACCAGCGGCGGTTGCCTGCTCGGCTCTATTTCAAGCTATTTCCGCATTTCTTGACATAGCGGCCACCATCGTAATGACTACTCTCGGTTGCAGGCTTGTTAGGTCGTCTCCGCCAGTGCTGCCACGCCAGGCAGCGTTTTGCCTTCCATCCATTCCAGAAATGCACCGCCGGCGCTCGAAATATAAGTCAGCCGTTCGGCAACCCCGGCTGCCCGCAGCGCTGATACAGTATCGCCGCCGCCACCAACCGAAATCAGCCCGGATTTTGCTGTTGCATCCGCAACCGCCTGCGCCAGCGCATTTGTTGCTGCATCGAAAGGCGTGATCTCAAAGGCGCCGAGCGGTCCATTCCAGATGATTGTCTTGATCTCGGGCAGCCGCTTGATGAACGCCTCCACGGTTGCCGGCCCCACATCCAGCGCCATCATGCCTTCCGGCACCGCATCCGCAGGCACTGTCAGCGTCGGTGGATTGGCGGCGAATTTTTCGCTCACCACCAAATCGATCGGCAGCACAATCTCGCAGCCTTTCGCTTTGGCCTCGGCAAGAATTTTCAGCGCTGTCTGGTGCAGGTCGGGCTCCTGCAGCGACTTGCCGACATCGAAACCCTGAGCCGCCAGAAAGGTATTTGCCATAGCGCCGCCGATCACCAGGATATCGACTTTTTCGACGAGATTGGTCAGCAAATCCAGCTTGGTCGAGACTTTCGACCCCGCGACAATTGCCGCCACCGGCCGCTGCGGCGTGCCCAACGCCGCCTCCAGCGCCGTCAGTTCCGCCTGCATCAATCGCCCAGCATAAGCCGGCAGCAAATGCGCCACGCCTTCGGTGCTGGCATGGGCACGGTGCGCTGCCGAAAACGCGTCGTTCACATAGACATCCGCGAGCGAGGCCAAAGCCTGCGACATCCCGGCATGGTTGGTCTCTTCGCCGGCATGGAAGCGGGTATTCTCCAACACCAGCACATCGCCGTCCGCCATCGCATCCACCGCCGCCCGCGCCGGCTCACCGACGCAATCCTCGGCAAACGCAACCGGCTTGCCCAGCACCTCCGCCAACGCCTCGGCGATCGGCCGCAGCGACATCTCCGGCACCCGTTTGCCCTTCGGCCGGTCGAAATGGCTGCAAACGATCACTCTGGCGCCTTTGTCTGACAATTCCTTGATGGTCGGAGACAGCCGCTCCAGCCGCGTCAGATCGGAAATTTTCCCATTTTGCATGGGAACATTCAAATCTGCCCGCAGCAGCACGCGTTTGCCTGCGGCGGCGAAATTATCCAGCGTTTTTGACGACATTTTACAGCGAGCCGAACAGCGCCGTGGTGTCCGACATCCGGTTTGAGAAGCCCCACTCGTTATCGTACCAGCCCATTACCCGCACCAGCGCCTTGTCAACCACCGCGGTCTGCGGTGCATCGAAGGTGCAGGATGCGGCCTGGTGGATAAAGTCGGTGCTTACCAGCGCCTCGGTGGAGTAATCCAGAATGCCCTTCAGCTCGCCTTCGCTCCAGGCTTTCATGGCGGCGTTAACTTCATCCTTGGTGGCCTGCTTTTTCAACACCACGTCGAAGGAGACCAGCGACACGTCGGGCGTCGGTACGCGGATCGAAGTACCGTCCAGCTTGCCGGCCAGTTCCGGCAGCACCAGGCCGACGGCCTTGGCAGCCCCGGTCGAGGTCGGGATCATCGATAATGCCGCGGCGCGGGCGCGGTGCCGGTCCTTATGCAGCGTATCCACGGTCTTCTGGTCACCGGTATAGGAATGGATGGTCACCATATAGCCGCGCTCGATCCCAAATTCGGTGTGCAGCACCTTGGCCATCGGCACCAGGCAATTGGTGGTGCAGGAGGCGTTGGAAATCACCTCCATCTCCTTGGTCAAGGTTTTATGGTTGACCCCGTAGACGATGGTGGCATCGACGCCATCGGCCGGGGCGGAGACCACCACTTTGCGGGCGCCGGCGGTAAGCAGCGCCGCGGCGGTTTCACGTTTGGTGAACAAGCCGGTGCATTCCATCGCCACGTCGATACCCGACAAGGGCACTTTCGCAGGGTCGCGCTCGGCGGTTACTTCAATTGGCGCATAGGTGCGGCCGTTATAGGAGATGAGAAGGCTGTTACCCTCGACCTTTACGGTGCCGGGGAACCGGCCATGCACGGAATCGTAGCGGAGCAGATGCGCATTGTCCTCGACGCTGCCAAGATCGTTAATGAGAAGGGGCTCAATATCTGTGCGGCCGCTCTCGATCATGGCGCGCAGCACCAATCGGCCAATCCGCCCGAACCCGTTAATTGCAATCTTAACCGCCATCAATAATGCTCCTAGTTGTCAAATTCGCGCCAGAGACGCTACGTTAAAACCCGCTTCACAGCCGCGATAATTGCAGCTTCCGTGATTCCAAAATGTTCGTAAAGGTCTTCGGATGGGGCGCTGGCGCCGAATCCTTCCATTCCGATGAAAATTCCATCTGCGCCGAGCAGACGCTCCCAGCCAAAGCCGGCGGCCGCTTCAATCCCGATCCTTGGTGCCTCTCCCAGCACTTCGGCGCGGTAGCTGGCGTCCTGCCGGGCGAATAATTCGAAGCTTGGCGCTGAGACCACGGCCACCTGAATGCCCGCCTTGGCCAACGCATTTTTCGCGCCCATCGCCAGGCTTACTTCGGATCCGGTCGCAATCAGCGTCGCCGCCCGCACGCCGTCGGCATCACTCAAAACATAGGCGCCGCGAGCGCATGGGTTGCCATTTGCGGTGTTGCGCAAAGCCGGCAAAGCCTGCCGCGAGAGCACCATCAGGCTTGGTCCAACCGCATTGCGGATCGCCAGCTCCCAGCATTCCGCGGTCTCCATCGCATCCGCCGGCCGCAGCACCAGCACATTGGGCATCGAGCGCAGGCTGGCCAGATGCTCGACCGGCTGGTGCGTCGGGCCATCCTCGCCCAGCCCAATCGAATCATGGGTCAACACGTGGATCACCCGGATCCCCATCAGCGCCGCCAGCCTTATCGAAGGCCGCATATAATCGGTGAACACCAAAAAGGTGCCGCCATAGGGGATCAGGCCACCATGCAGGGCGATGCCGTTCATCGCCGCCGCCATGCCATGCTCGCGCACGCCGTAATAGAGGTATTTGCCGGCAAAATTATCCGGTGTGATGGCTGCCATGCCCGTAACCTGGGTCAGATTAGAGCCGGTAAGGTCAGCCGATCCGCCCACCAGCTCAGGCAATGCCGCGACCAGCGCTTCCAGAGTCTTCTGACTGGATTGCCGGGTCGCCAGTTTCGGCTTCTGCTCGGCGAGCGTGGTCTTGAAACTGCCCATCGCCTCGACCCAGCCTTCCGGTAGCTTACCGGAGGTAACCCGTTCGAACTCCGCCTTTTGCGGGTGTTTTGCCAGCCGCTTCAACCAGGCCCGGCGCGGTGCGGCGCCGCGGCTCCCCGCTGCCCGCCAAGGAGCCGCCACGTCTTCGGGGACCGTAAAAGGCAAATGTTCCCAACCGAGCGCCCGCTTTGCCGCCTCGGCTTCGGCGCCGCCCAAAGCCGCGCCGTGGCAACCCGCGGTGCCCGCCTTGCTAGGCGCCCCAAATCCGATGATCGTCTTGCAAGCGATAATTGTTGGCTTCGACGATTTTGCTGCAAACGCCAAAGCCGCCTGGATCTGCCCAAAATCATGCCCGTCGATACGCCGAACCGCCCAGCCATAGCCGGTGAACCGCTTCAGTGGGTCTTCCGAGGTCGAAAGCTCGGTCCCGCCATCGATTGAAATGCTATTGTCATCAAACAGCACCGTCAGCTTGCTGAGTTTCAAATGGCCTGCCAGGGCGCCGGCTTCGTGGCTGATCCCTTCCATCAGGCAGCCGTCCCCGGCGATGACCCAAGTCCGATGGTCGACCAGGCTTTTGCCGAATTTCGCCGCCAGCAGCCGCTCCGCGATCGCCATGCCGACCGCGGTTGCCAAACCCTGACCAAGCGGGCCGGTGGTCATCTCAATCGCCGGATGCTCATGGTATTCAGGATGCCCCGCGGCCGCCGAGTGCAGCTGGCGGAACCGCTTCAGCACGTTGGTTTCCATGCCATCATGGCCGGTTAGGTGCAAAAGGGCGTAAAGCAGCATGCTGCCATGTCCGGCCGAGAGCACAAAACGGTCCCGATCGGCCCATTTCGCGTCCGCGGCGTCGAATTTGAGATATCTGGTCCATAAAACGGTGGCGACATCGGCCATGCCCATCGGCATCCCCGGATGACCGCATTTGGCCACCTCCACGGCGTCGATTGTCAGAGCCCTAATGGCGTTGGCCAGCACCCGCTCAGGCGCGTTCGGCGTTGCCAGCAGCAGCGCTTGCCTGGCCAGCGCCGCTCCATTACCTGCAATATCCGCCAAACTCGCCATGGCTTTTTCCAGTCTAGATCGATATGGCTTGACGCCACCCTGCCAGGCGCGATCAACGGAGCCATTCATTGATCGCCAATGGGGGTTGGCGCGTCCATAAAGCCCCCCGTCCCCAGCGGCAAGCCGATGGAACGTAAATCGCCCTCCAAATCAGGAGAACTGCTATGTCTGCGCCATCACCAGCTGCCACTAATCAGCGTATCTCCGGACCCCGGCTATGGGACACGCTGATGGAAATCGCGCAAATCGGCGCCACCCCCAAGGGCGGCGTCAAGCGCATTTCCCTTACCGAAACCGATAAAGCAGGTCGCATGCAGTTTCGTACCTGGTGCGAGGCCATCGGCCTCAAATTGCGCGTTGATAGCATGGGCAACATGTTTGCCCGCCGTGAAGGTCGCGATCCGTCCCGCTTGCCGGTGCTATTTGGCTCCCATCTCGACAGCCAGCCGACCGGCGGCAAGTTTGATGGCGCGCTCGGCGTCATCGCCGGCCTCGAGGTGATGCGTACCCTGAACGATCTTAACATCACCACCGAAGCCCCATTGGAGCTGGTGAACTGGACCGATGAGGAAGGCACGCGTTTCGGCCGGGCGATGATGGGCAGCGGTGTCTGGGCCGGCCTGCTCGATGAAGCGGCGGTCAAGGCGCTGCAGGATGAGGACGGCACCAGCGTCGGCGAGGCGCTGTCGGCTATTGGATTCGTGGGTCCGGAGCCTGCCGCCGTGTTCCCCGCCGATTCCTTGTTCGAGTTGCATATCGAGCAAGGGCCGATCCTCGAGGCCGAGGATAAGAAGATCGGCGTCGTCACCGGCGCCCAGGCCCAGATTTGGTACGAAGCTACCGTCACGGGACAAGACTCCCACGCCGGCACCACACCACCGGTCACCCGCCGCGACGCCCTGCTGACCGCGGCGCGCATCATTGAACTGGTCAACACCATCATGCGCGAAACCGGTGATGCCAGCATCGCCGATCTCGGCCGCGGCACCGTGGGCCGTCTCTATGTCCAGCCAAACTCCCCCAATGTCATCCCGGGTGAAGTCCGCTTTACCGTCGACTTCCGTCACCCCACTGACAGCCGCATTGCCGATATCGCCGAAAGCTTCCCGCAAAAAGCGCAATTCATCGCGGCAGCCAACGGCTGCGCTTTGGAGCTCAAAACCGTACTGCGCATAGCAGCCCAGCCTTTTGATCCGGAATGTGTGAAACTAGTCCGCGCTGCCGCTGAAAAACTAGGGCACGGCCATCGCGACATTGTGTCCGGCGCCGGCCATGACGCGGTCCATGTGGCAACCCGCTTGCCCACCGCGATGATCTTCACCCCGTGCAAGGATGGTCTTTCTCATAACGAAGCAGAGTCTATTCTGCCGGAGGAAGCGGAAGCCGGCGCGCAAGTGCTCTTCGAAGCCATCCTGGCCCGCGCAAACCGTACCCTCAAACCGTACGCTACCGTAAGAAAAGCGGGTACGGCATGAGAACCTAGTCCAAATTAAGGATTGCAGTCCCTTGATCGCTATCCAAGTATCGCCATGCAAAGTATCACCATTCAACTGTAGTAAAAGTTTTTTGGTTCTTTTTTTCAAATAAGAACCGCTTCTGCTTCCTGCTTGAAGTGCTTTGCTCTATTGCCTACCAAAGGTGACTGATTGCTAAAAAGGGTCAAGATTTTGTTTTCTCGTCAGACATATCCGTCCGGATTGCTGGCATGAAGCTTCGCAGCCTAATTCCTATCGCGATCGTGCCGCTATTATCCGGCTGTTCCACCGGCAGGTTCCGGCTGTTCCACCCCGACAGTCCGATCAGCGCCGTTGAGTGGCGTTTTACCCTGATCGATGTCGGGACCATGCTGCTGATCATCTTGCCGGTCACGTTGCTGGCGATCCTGTTCTTCTGGCGCTACCGCAAATCGCGTAACGCGGAATACGATCCGACTTGGAATCATTCCATGGGCCTGGAGCTGATGATGTGGGGCATCCCGATCCTCATCGTCGCCTTCCTGGGCTACGAATCTTACCGTAGCACATTGCTGGTTAACCCGTTCAACCCGGGCGCCTTGAACATGAATGATCCGGCCAACCCGGCATTGGAGGTGGATGTCATTACCACCGACTGGCAGTGGGTTTTCGTGTATCCGCAATATGGGATTGCTTCAGTCGACGATTTGCCGGTCGTTGCGGGGCGCCCGGTCAAACTTTATTTAACCTCGACCAGTGTCACCAACGATTTTTTTATCCCGCAAGTCGCACCGATGATCGATGTGATGCCGGGCATGCGCACCGCGGACGCCTTTCAGGTGAACAAGCCTGGGAGTTTCGAAGGTTTTTCCGCAGATTTCAGTGGCGCCGGCTTCTCCTGGATGGAATTTTCCACCCGCGTTCTCACCGCGCCTGACTTCGCCAAATGGGTCGCCGCGACGCAAGGCTCCCCCGACCAATTATCCTATGCCGCATTCACCAAGCTGGCCGAACCGACGGTAAACGTTGGCGCCAAACCAACCTATTTTTCGCACGCAGACCCCGACCTGCTGTTGAAGGCCTATAACGGAGCGCGGGCCGGCACCGTCTACGCCATTCCCGAACAACTCAAAGTCGAGACATCCTCGGTCGATTATACGCAGGGCAAAAATGGCAACAACTGAAACCGTGCATTTTAAAGTGGTTTGCTCATCGTTGAATTATGTCGCGGGATGCGACGCAGTTCAGGGGCGGTACGCCTGCCCACGAAAGGCCTGAGCATGTTCGTACATTTGCAAGGCCCATATAGCTTTTTGTTCGGCCGTCTCACATTGGCCGCCATTCCCTACAACAACGCCATTATCCAGTTCGCCTTTGTCTTCGCAGCGATCGCCGCCGTGCTGGTTATCGGCCCGGTCCTGTATTACCGCAAAATTCCTTATCTGTTCCGCGAATGGCTCACCAGCGTCGATCATAAAAAGATCGGTATCATGTATATCATCGTCGGTCTGGTGATGATGTTCCGCGGCTTCTTCGACGGGCTGATGATCCGCACCCAGCAGGTGATGGCGGATGGCCCGCATTCCGCCGGCCATCTCGAAGCTGCGCATGGTTACCTGCCCCCTGCCCATTTCGACCAGATCTACAGTTCGCACGGCACGATCATGATCATTTTTGCCGCAACCCCGATCCTCACAGGGCTTGGCAATATTATCGTTCCCCTGCAGATCGGCGCCCGCGATATGGCATTCCCCACCATGAACGCGATCAGCCTCTGGCTCACCACGGTCGGCGCAGCGCTCATCATGGCTTCGCTCTTCATCGGCGATTTCTCTACCGCCGGCTGGGTTGGACTGATCCCGCTTACCGAGCTCGATTTCAGCCCCAGCGCCGGTGTCGATTACTGGATGTGGGCGATTCAAATTTCATCCGTCGGCACCACGTTGAACGCGATCAACGTAATCGCCACCATCGTCACCATGCGGGCGCCGGGCATGCGCTGGGACCGGCTGCCAATCTTCACCTGGACCACCCTTTCGACCAGCATTATCGGTCTGACATCCTTCCCTATTCTCGGCGTTGCTTTGGCGCTGCTGGGTGCCGACCGCTATCTCGGGACCCATTTTTATACCGCCGGCCTGGGCGGTAATTTAATGCTCTACACCAATCTGTTCTGGATCTGGGGCCATCCGGAAGTCTACTTCCTGGTGCTGCCGGCTTTCGGCATTCTTTCAGAGGTGGTGCCGGTATTCGCCGAAAAGCCGCTTTTCGGTTATATCACCATGGTCGCTGCCACCTTTGCCATTGCTGGAGTTTCCTGGCTGGTCTGGCTGCACCATTTCTTCACCATGGGCGCCGGCCCCAAGGTCAACAGCTTCTTTTCGATTGCCACCATGGCGGTCGGCATTCCCACCGGCGTCAAGGTGTTCAACTGGTTGTTCACCTTGTATCGCGGCCGCATCACCTTCGACACGCCGATGCTATGGGCCGCGGGCGCTTTGTTCCTGCTGCTCGCCGGCGGCCTTACCGGCATGATGCTCGCCATCCCCGCCATCAACTACATGGTGCATAACAGCGTCTTCGTGGTTGCCCATTTCCATTGCATGGTCCTGCTGATCGTGTACGCCATCTTCGCGGCCGTTATCTTTTGGTTCCCGAAGGTCTTCGGGTTCAAACTGGACGAACGTAGCGGCAAATGGTTTTTCTGGAGCTTCACCCTTGGTACGCTGTTGGTCTTCACCGCAATGTTCGGACTTGGCTTCATGGGCGAAACCCGGCGGCTGGACTATCTGTACGATACCGATTGGTTCCCGGCGCTGGCCATCGAGGAACTTGGCATCGGCTTTTACTGCCTGTCCTGCTTATTGTTCGGATGGATGCTGTTTGTCAGCATCCGCGATCGCGCCAAGCTGAAGCCGGTCAACGATCCATGGCGCAATTCGCGAACACTGGAATGGCTGACCCGTTCGCCGGTACCGTTCTATAATTTCGCTGTCACCCCGCATGTCAACACCCGCGACGAATTGGCCTTTCGCTACCTCCACCATCTGGAAACCGAGCCGGAACATTACGAAGCGATCCACATGCCGCGCAACACGCCGATCCCATTGATCATCGGCGCCCTGGCCTTTGGTTTTGGTTTCGGCATCACCTGGCGCATCTGGTGGATGACCGGTTTCTCGCTGCTTGGCATTATCGCGGTGGTGATTTACCGCTCCTTCGCCCGCGATCAAGGCTACCATCTATCCGCGGAGGTAATGACCCAGCTTGAACATGAACCGCCGCTTGGCGTTATTGCGGAATCGCAATTTCTTTCCAAGCAGCCGCTCAGCGGCGCGGGAGCGCATTGATGGCGACGCAGACGCTGGCCCCGGAAGAGCGCCCGGAGCTCTGGCATTACGGCACTGACTCGCATGATGTCATTGCAGCTAAAACCTTGGGCTTCTGGCTCTACATGCTAAGCGACGCGCTGATCTTCGCGGGCATCTTCGCGGCTTATGGCGTGCTCGACCATAGCATGAACACGGCCGGCGGCCCCGGTGAAGCGCAAATCGTTCACCCCATCGCCGCCTTCTGGCAAACCATCGCCGTCCTCACCAGCGTCTTCGCCTATAGTCTTGCCACCGTGGCGCTCAAGCATAATTACCGGCAGCTGGTCGTACTGGGCATTCTTGCCGCGATGTTCATGGGCGGCATATTTCTGATCTTGGAAATGCTCGATTTCGCCGATCTCTTTGCGCATGGCGCGACGCCACAAGTGAGCGGCTTCCTGTCAGCTTATTTCCTGTTAATCGCCACCCACGGCCTGCATATGGTATTTGGCATGCTCTGGCTTCTCGTTATGCTGATCCAGGTCATCCGCTTCGGCCTTACCACCCCGGTTGTCGCACAATTGCTGAACCTTCGCCTGTTCTGGCAATTCCAGGCCGCCATATGGGTTTGTGTTTATGTCTTTGTGTACCTTAAAGGGGCAATCTGATGTCCGAACCTGAGCTGAACCCGATCCAGCACGGCGAAGTCCAGCAAGCCAGCCTCATCGGCTACACCGCCGGATTCCTGCTTACTTTGGTCTTGCTTGGCGTCGCTCTGCTGCTCACCGAACTCCACCCGATGCCGTCCATTTATCTGTTAGGCAGCATCTCTGGCCTCGCGATGATTGCGCTGTTCTGCCAGACCTTTCTCTCGTTTGGCCTTGACATCACGCGCCATAATATCTGGAAGAGCGTCTCACTGGTGCTCACCATCCCGCTCTTCATCCTGACCATCGGCCTGACCGCCTGGATGTTCCAACAACTCGCCGTAAATACCATGATCCCCGGCGCCAACGTCATGCCCGGAATGACCACGCAGCCGACCATGCTGCAGTAGTAGCGAGCAGTTCTTTTTCTGAAGAAAAAGAACCAAAAAGACTTTTAAATTTAAGCTAGGCGTTATCGCAAGAAAGCGTTTCCAGAGAGCCGCGTTCAAACGATGATGCGACGGTACAGGTGCCAACTCGCATGGCCAAGTACTGGCAGGATGATGACGATGCCGAGCAGCACTGGCAAGGCGCCGAGCAGCAATCCAGCGACCACCACTGCGCCCCAGCCCAACACAAAAATCGGATTGTGCAGCATGGCCTTTACCGAAATGCCGATTGCCTGCGACGCCGTAACATCGCGGTCGATCACTAGCGGAAAGGAGATAAAGAACACTGCCAGTGAAAGCACCGCGAACACCGCGCCGGTGGCACAGCCGGCAGCAATCAAGGTCCAGCCGGCCTGGGTATCGATGACCCGCTGAAAAAACTCAGCGTTCGCGTCCGCATTCGAACTGCCGAGCGTCAGCCCATAAATAATTCCAGCGGTCACATTCCAAACCACAAACAGCATGATCGCGATGACGCATAGCCGCTGGATGGCGACCAATCTGACGGGTGTGAAAACACTCAGCGCGGTGGCATCTTTGCGCTCGCGTTGGCGGCTGACCGCGGCAAACCATAAAGTGGCCATTGGACCGATTAGAGCAAATCCCGCGCAGACCGGAAATACGAAGGGAAGAAAAGCGTGGACAACAATCACGCTAGCGAGGAACGCGCCGGAGATCGGGTAAATAACTGCAATCGCCAGTGCATCCGTGCGAGACGCGCGCAAGTCCTCAAAGCCGAGCACCAGCACTTCCCAGATATCTTTCGCGCCCATTTTACGAATTGCGGTGTCGTTAGGCGATAGATGACTTCCCGGCCGGTCGGCTCCAGGCTGAAAGTTGCCGGTAATGGCGCTGCTAGTCATTATTCGCTCCTCAACTCTCAACGCTTATTTCATTGCGGTGTGTATCTTGTTCAATAGTGAAGAATACGCCAGTTCTCATACAATTCAAAGATGTGCGGAATGACAAATAAGCCGTTATCTTACGGCTTTTTGCGTGTTGCTCTGCGCCGGCGTGACATATGCATGTCACGTCACCTTAGCTCAGCCATAAACCTCAAGTGACTAAAAAATGCGTTAATCGGAACGATTTTGAAATCATTCGATCTACCAGCATTATTTTTCCACAAAGGCCTTTTCGATGACGAAATGTCCCGGCTCGGAATGGTTGCCTTCCAGAAATTCCCGCCCTTTTAAAAAGACGGTCAGTTCGTTCAACATATCCGGGCTGCCGCACAGCATCACCCGATCGCTTGCCCGGTTTAACTGAGGCAGGCCAAGATCGCTTTCCAGCTTGCCGGTTTCGAGCAACGTCGTTACCCGCCCCATATTACGAAAAGGCTCGCGGGTAACGGTCGGATAATAGAGCAATTTGTCGCGCACCAGTTCGCCGAGAAACTCATCCTCCTGCAGCCGGTTTACAATCAGCTCGCCGTAACCAAGCTCGGCGATTGCACGGCAGCCATGGACCAGGACCAGCCGGTCATAGTGCTCATAGGTGTCAGGATCCTTGATGATGCTGACAAACGGCGCCAGGCCGGTCCCGGTGCCGAGCATGTAAAGCGTATTGCCGGGCAACAGATTATCCTGGATCAAAGTGCCGGTGGGCTTGCGGCCAACCAGGATGGTATCGCCCACCTGCAGATGCTGCAGCCGGGACGTAAGAGCGCCGGAGGCGACTTTGATCGAGAAGAATTCCAGATTCTCCTCATGATGCGCGCTGCACATGCTGTAGGCGCGCACCAGCGGGCGACCGTCGACTTCCAGGCCGATCATCGCAAACTGGCCGCTGATAAAGCGAAAGCCCGGGTCGCGGGTGGCAGTGAAACTGAATAAGGTGTCGGTCCAGTGCCGGACGGACAGGACAGTTTCGGTATTAAAGGCGGCCAAAGTTCTGCTCCTGCGGGCTTTGCGGATCCCAATGGATTTCCCGATTTTCTAAAACTTGTGCGGCGCATCATGTCAACTGGCGGGGATGATTATCGGTTCTGCCAATCCGCCACTGCATAGCCAGACTGTAACGTCATCTATCGTTTAATATTAGCTTGCAGCCCCCACCTGTGGTAAAATCGATGACATCCTGACCTATACATAGGTGAATTTGTGGGCTTGCTGCGGATTGAGCGTCAGATTGCGGTGGACGCTACCCGTACGCAGCCCGAATTTGCGACCTTCAAGCAGCTCATTTTATCGATCGGCTCCGATAGCCAGGTAACAACGGTCAGGGATGGCAGCGTCGTTTTAGGTGAGAAGGCCTTTCTCCATCCTGGTTTGCTGGGCTTTTATCTGCGCTTCGCATTGGAATGGGCTTGGCTGCAACGCCGGCCGGGGGTCACGGATGCGGCGGCAGCATTGGCTGCGTCCCGGGCCGCTGCCTTATTTGTCCAGGCGGAAATGGATGGGCTAACCGCGCAGGAAAAAGCGGCACTTCCCAAATGGGCCTCGGTGATGGCAAGTGAAGTCGCACCTGCCAGCCCGGCGCTGAAAACAGTGTCGACCAAGCTTCTTGGCGCCCCCGCTGACGCGGCGACACTTTCCCGTATTCGCAGCATTTGGAACCTGCTTGGCACCGCCGACGCCCTGATGGAAACCGGCGGCGATATAAGACTGCAGCGCGACCCTCGCTCGGCGTTGAACGGCTATGGCTGCAGCCATCGGCCACGGCCCTGGGCCATAACCTTCGCCTCTTCAACTGCATCATCCTCTTCCGAGCGCGGTTATCTGGCGGCGGATTTACAGCGCTTGAAAACCACCGCGAAGCTGTTGGCACCGGACCGGACCTCTCCAGTCCGAGCATCCTTGGCGGCGATACGCCAAGGCCTTCGCCAAGTATTAGAGTTGGAAGCCACCACGCAGGTGCTGTTGGCGGCATCCGGCACGGATACCGAATTGCTGGCTCTGGCATTGACGCATTTGGCAAATACGGATGCGCCGATTTTAAATATTCTCATAGCACCTGAGGAAACCGGGCGCGGCGTGCCGATGGCGGCGCGCGGCGTACATTTTGCGGTCGATACCGCCCTCGGCCATGACGTCGCCTTCGAGGCGCCGATTGCCGGCTTTAGACCCGACACCGAAATCGCCAATGTCTTTCTGCGCGATCCTGAAGGCGCGCCGCGGGCGGCAGCTGCGGTTGAAGCAGAAATCAGCGCGCTCGTGGCGAGCGGCTTTGCTGCCGGCCGGCGGGTGATTTTGCATGCGCTGGATTTATCCAAAACCGGTTTGCTGGCGCCAAAGCCGGCATTTCTCAAAGGTTTGCGGGCCCGCTTTGGCGCCAGCCTCGATATCGTCGTGGATGCCTGCCAAGCCAGGCTTTCGGCGCGCGCGATAAGCGCATATTTGCGGCTGGATGCTGTCGTGCTGATCACCGGATCGAAATTCTTTACCGGTCCGCCTTTTGCAGGTGCCCTGTTGGTCCCGGCCGTCGTCGCTGCTCGGTTGGAACATGGAACGCTACCCGCCGGGCTGGACGCCTATTTCGGCCGCGATGAATTTCCGGAAGCTTGCCCGGCAGCCGCCTTGCTGCCCCCCGTCGGCAATTATGGCTTATCGTTGCGCTGGCACGCCGCACTTGCGGAAATGAAAGCGTTCAAAGGGGTCGCGCTTTCACGCCGCGCGGAAATTCTGCACGGCTTTGCCGCTGTGGTGCGCGCAGCTATCGCGGCCAATCCAGCCTTGATGCTCCTGGAAGTGCAGCCGATCGCCCGCGGCGAAACCGACGAGGAGTGGGAGCGCCTGCCGAGCATTTTCAGCTTTTCAATGCGGTTTCCGATGCAACCGGAACGCTGTCTGGATCCTGCCGAAGCCCGTGCCGTTTACGTTTGGTTGAATGCCGATCTTGGCACAGTTTTTCCGGGCCATGAAGCAGCGGCGCGTATTTGCCATATCGGCCAGCCCGTGCGCTTGCCGCAGGCATGCGGACCCGGCGTCATGGGTGTGCTGCGCGTTTCGGCTGGTGCCCGGCTAATTTCGGGTGAGCCATCGCATAAGGGCCTTGGCAACACAGTCCGGATGCAGCGAGAATTTACCGACTTGCGGCTGGTGTTTAAAAAGATCGAGCTGATACTAAATAATTTCGAGCAGCTGCGCGCGGTTGACCCAACCCCGCATTACAGGCGCTCAAAACGGCCAAAAACCATTCTGGAAAAAAAATCAACCGGAAAGCTTTGATATTACTGGTTACGCTTGTCGGAATGATTACATCCATATGCGCAAGATCGTTTTAGGAGAACAACATGCCGGATTGGCGGACGGGCTTATTAACGGCATTAATCCTGTGCAGCGCCAGCTCAGTTGCATCGGCGCAGGTCGGCGGTGTCAGCGGCGGTCTCAATTCCGATAACGGGGCAATAACCGGTGGCGATATCAACCGTGTCAATGGCATGAACGCGAATGGCACACCCCGGCAACAGGACCCCGGCGCCTCGATCACCAACGGCGCAGGCACCGGAGCTATGACGCCCAATGTTACCGGCGCCGCCACCGGAGATGCGGCCGGTGGTAACATAGGTTTAGGCGAACCGAAGACGATCCCACCGACGGTCATTACCCACGGTACGGTTACACAGGATCAAAACTCCCAATAACCGCCCCGCGGGTAAGTTGCTGGCCGCAGGTTAGGCAGCGTTTTTGGCTGCCGCCGTTCCTTTGTTCAGGAGTGCGAGGAACTCCCGGTTGAATGCCGGCAGATCGTCAGGTTTGCGGGAGGTAACGAGGTTCCCGTCTACCACCACGGCTTGGTCGACCCATTCTGCGCCAGCGTTTTTAAGGTCGGTTTTAAGCGACGGCCAGGATGTTATTTTCTTGCCGCGCACACCGTTTGCCTCAATCAGCGTCCACGGGCCATGACAAATCGCCGCAATCGGTTTGTTTGCGCTGACAAAATGCTCGACAAAAGCGACTGCGTGTTGGTCGGTGCGCAGGGTATCCGGATTAGCAACGCCGCCGGGTAGGACAAGGGCGTCGTAATCCTTCGGATCAGCCTTCGATAATTCAAGGTCGACCTTGGTCTTATCGCCCTTGTCGTGATGCTTCATGCCTTGAATTTCGCCAGCCTTCAAAGAGATAATGCTGACAGTGGCGCCTGCATCACGCAGCGCTTTCACCGGTTCGGTCAACTCCGCTTGCTCAAAGCCATCTGTGGCTAGAACCGCAATGTTTTTAGGATGAGTGTCTGTCATGGGAATTCCTTTTCGCCGGGGCTATGTTCCGGCGTGCTTGAGGTAGCGCAAAGATATCCGTACGCAACCGCTAAGATTGAAAATGAACATTACCTCATACCGGCTTCATCACAGCGGTAGCGACGTTATGCTAGCAATTTTAGAGGAGGAAAAAGATGTCGGACAAACTTGAGACTTTTGAAACGCGTGTAAAAGAGCGTGCTTTTTCGTTATGGGAGGAAGCCGGCTGCCCGGAAAACCGCGCCGAGGAATTTTGGCATCGGGCGCGTGAAATCGAAATGCGCGAATATGACCTCAGCGAGAACGATTTGAAAAAGGTCGCGCAAGAATCCGCACCTGACCATAAAGCGGCGGATTTTGCATAATCATTGGTCACGGTAGAGGTCGCTTTGAAAAAAAGCTTTGCAATCTCAGGCTCAATAGCAGCCTGATCCTACATAGGCGGCGTTACGCCTTTAACGCCTATGGCGATGTATAAAGCGGATAATTTGCCGTTCTCTTCGGTTGCGACAACAAACGCCGCAGCACCTGGCGTCAGGGCCAGATGCGTTGCCCGCTGCACGGCAACCACGGGGGTTGCCGGGAGTACCAGAATAATCTGCTTGCCGCCCTTATAAACAACGCTGATTTGCTTGGCGCCAGGCAGGCTCGAGACCGTTTGGACGCTGCCATTGGTCATCGAACTGCCAACTTTCGACGGTGTCACCATCACATCCGAGACGCTGCCATTGGTCATGCTGCTCGCCGCGGTGCCGGCCGGGGCTGTAACGTCCGGTAGCGGGTCCCAAGCATAATGGCCTTCGCCGGCGCCACGCATCGCTGGCGGAAAGATGACCACTTCCAATGCGATCATATTTGCGCCGGACCCTTTGGCGGCGGTGCCGATATAACTCTCAGGCAAAATTGCGCTCAAGCTGGATTTGTTGACGATCGTGTAACGGGTGGCGTCGGATAAGGTAAGCGTATCTTTTGCGCCGTCTTTTGTTTGCAGCGTGATCGTTGTTGGGGTGACCGCTTCGATGGTGCCTCGCAATCGTTGCGGGGTGGCGGCCGGAACGGCAAGCGCGATGCCAGGTAGGCAGAGCGATAGGATAACGGCAATCGCGCGAATCATAGATGACACTCCGAAATGGTACCAGGCAGATGGTCAGCCGTCGCCGGTGATAAAAGACCAGGGCGCTAATATCTTGAAATGGAAGCAGGCATGAAACCCAAGGACTAATGGGCCTTGCAGGGGTCGCGGGCATAAGATAGGCCGGTGGTGTGCAAATCGAGCGGGTAGGGACAGGGCACCCATTAATGCTTGGCGCGCTGCTGCGCGGCCTGGGGCCATATAGTTGAATTTCAGCAACCGGAACGAAATCGCCCGCGGCTATTTACTGCTCTGGGTTTTCTTGATCCACGGCCTTTACGACTACACCTATCCGATGAATGACTGGACGGACGCACCGCTGGCGTTTGCGCTGATCAAGTTGGCGGCGCCGCAAATTGCGGTTTACTTCCTGTTGAGCGGAATTTCGCTGCGCGGCATTGGCAAAAAATCCTTCCGGGCGGTGCTGCCGCAATCTTTGATGCTGATATTCCTTGCGTGGATCTCCGAGGGGCTTGGCATTATTCCAGATGAATTGCTGTACAATAACGACGGCACCGGCATCGCCTTTATCAAGGCGGCGGTGAAGCCGATGGTTTACGGCACCGGCGGTTGTACCTACGTAACCTGGTTTTTCACGGTGCTGGCGGTCGGCCGCATCCTGGTTTGGATTTTTGAAAGGAACAAATTTTATTTTGCTTTGTCCTGGGGGGTGATCGCCAGCCTGATCCTGCTTGCGAAACATTGGCACCTTCCAGATAACCTATACGAATGGCGCAACTGGCCGGCAGCGGCGTTGTTTATGGTTATCGGCATGAAGTTTCCGAAGCGCTGGCCGGTACCGTGGGCTATCGGGGTCGGCGGGTTGGTCATCGGGTTTGTTCTGACCTGGTTCAACGTGCCCGGGATGTGGCATACCGTACCATGCCTGGCCTGCCAGATCGACTTTGTGGCCCAGCCGATGGTGGGTGCCTACGGGTTCTTGCCTGCCTTTATCGTGGAACAACTATTAATGTTCCTTGGCGTCTTATGGCTGGCGCAGGTATTGCCGCCGGCAATCGGCAAAATCGGTCAATATTTCGGTCGGGCTTCTCTGCAATTCTTGACGCTGCACGGCTGGCTGATCGTTACGATCTATCCGGTGATCGCCAGCCTCCTTCCCGCTCATCAAACCCTTCTGGTGGTAGCGGGATATGCGATCCTGGGACCGCCGCTGCATGCCGTCATATTCCATTATACTGAACGTTATCTGAACCAGGTGCTGGCCTTTTGCTTCCAATCCGGCCGCTCTGTGACCGATTGGATTTTTGATGTAACCAGCTTTGGGGCACGGCTACGCCGGCCTGTTAGCAATGGGTAAATGGCAGCAATGGGGTAAGATGAAAATGCATAGGACGCCACAGAAGGCTACCGGTTTTATGGACAAAGTTTTAGGCTGAACGAATTGGCTGACAGCAAAATGGATATACCGCCTTTGATCTCGATCGTAATTCCGGCGCGAAATGCGGCGGCGACGCTCGCAGAAACTTTGGATAGCGTCCTTGCGCAAACCGAACAGGATTGGGAAACAATTGTCGTCGATGACGGATCCACTGACACGACCGCGGCGATCATCGCCTCATATGCAGCGCGCGACCGGCGGTTCTCGGGCGTAACTGGTCCCGGCAAAGGGGTCGGCAACGCGCGCAATCTTGGGATTGCCGCGGCCCGCGGCAAATATCTGCATTTCCTCGACGCCGATGACTGGAACGATCCTAGCTTCTTCGAAAAAATGCTGCAGGCCCTGCGCGGCCATCCGGGCCCCGCGATTGCCTATTGCGGCTATCGGCGGTCCTTGCCCGGCGGTCTGCTGACCGAGCCGTTCCAGATGATGGATCTCGCTCGCGATCCGTTCGAGGATTTTGCCCGTGGCTGCCCTGTTGCAATCCATGCGATTCTCGCGGAGCGCGAATTAATTGTCCGGCTAGGTGGCTTTGATACCACACTCGGTAATTGCGAGGACTGGGATTTATGGCAACGCGTCTCCCGTTTCCCGTTGAAATGGATTTTGGTGGATGAGGGGTTGGCGTACTACCGTACCGAGGGCACCTCGCTCAGCCGGCATGTGGAATGGCTGCTGGAAAACAGCCGGATCATTCTCCGGCGCGGCTTTGATGGCGACGAGCGTCTCGCCGGCATGCCGGATGCGCGTACCGAACCGCCATCGGAGGCGCGCGGGATCCGCGCCCAGGCCTATGCCTATAACGCACTTTGGACCGCCGGGATGTCATGCGGCAGTGGCGATGCCGGGAAGGTCGGCGAAGACATGCTGCGGCCGTTTCACAATGCCCGGACCGAAGCCCCTTCGATCGCCAGGGTGATTTTCGAAGGACTGATGGTTGGAACCAGGTCGCTGACCGAGCAGATGGCTGAGCGCTGGCCGAATTACGGGCTGAGGGTAACCGAGTTGATCCGCTGGCTGGGAGAGCTTTGGGACGATCCAAAAGCAGCCAGGGCAATCCAGTATTATCTTGAAGAGATGATATTATATGCCGATGCCGGCCGCGCGCCCCGGCGGCTAACCCTTTCCCAAAGCGTGCGCGTGGACATTAATAATCCACAGCCGACCCAGCCGGAGCCCGGCGTGGACCGCTTCCATGTGTGCCTGACGGACGGCGAAAAGCACCGCGGTTTTACCAGCGTTGCCGTGCTTGGACCGTTCACCAAACGGGAATGGCTAGCGGTCAGCACATGCCACACCAGCATCAGCTATCGGGCTTGGCGAAGACTTGGACCCGGTGCGGATTGGCGCCTGGCCCGTCGCGCCGCCGGCTTGCTGTGGCGCCAGCCGGGGTTGCTGCGGCGGCGTTCAAATGCGCGGGCCGCACTCCGCGAACTGAAATGGTCGACCATCGAACGATTGGCCGCAACCCCTGACCCGCCGGGTACCCACGCCGCCCGGTTGGCGGAGATCAAGGCATGGGCGGACGAATATGCAAGTCAGCATGCGGCCGTGGCGGCTGTCGAGCCGGTAAAAATATTTGTCGAAGACGGGGTCGATCCGGCAGATCGAAAGGGGCATTTCGAAAGCCTGTTCGAAAAGGAGGACCCCTGGGGCTACGGCTCGGCCTATGAGCAGGAGAAATACGAGCGGCAAATCGCGATGCTGCCGGCCGGTAAGATTAACCGGGCGCTGGAGCTGGCCTGCGCTGAGGGTCATTTCACGGTGCAACTGGCGCCGCATGTCGAGCATCTGCTGGCCACCGACATATCAAGCAAAGCGCTCAGCCGAACCCAGGCACGCTGCGCGAAATATAGTAATATCGATTACCAGGTCCTGGATTTCTCGAGCGAACCGATCCCCGGCGATATGGATCTGATCATCTGCTCGGAAACCCTGTATTATCTGGCTGACGAGGCTGAGCTTAGAAAAGTCGCGCCGGCTATAGTCGCAGCTTTGCGCCCGGGCGGGTGGCTGGTCATGGCCCATGCGCATGCCGTCAAAGACAATATGGCCCGGACCGGCTTCGATTGGGACAGCGTTTATGGTGTCGATGTCATCAACCGCATCTTTTCGGAACTGCCCAGCCTGGCGCTGGAACGCTCGCTCGATACGCAATTGTACCGGATCGACCGGTTCCGGCGCATCGAGGCCGATGCCCCGGTAGTGGCTCCCGTGATTGAAACCGCGCCATTGGTCGAAGTGTTGGAACGCGAGGTTGCGCGGTCGATCCTCTGGGGTGGCGCTACTATTTTGCGCAGCCAGGCAATGGCGCGCGAGCAGCGATTACAGGTCCCGATCCTGATGTATCATGGCGTTGCGGACCAGGGGCCGGCGGCATTGGCCCGCTACCGTGTTACCCAATCGGCGTTCAAGGCGCAGATGCGCTGGCTGCGCGCCAACGGGTTTCACGCCGTGGGTTCACGGGATTTATTGAAACATATCGGCAGCGGCTCGCCATTTGCCGGGCGCCCGGTTGTCATCAGCTTCGATGACGGTTTTCAGGATTTCGCGGATAACGCCTGGCCGATTCTGGCGGCGCATGATTTCACCGCGGAGATGTTCGTGGTGACGGATTTGGTCGGCAAACGCGCGATCTGGGACCAGGACAAGGGTGAGCCGGCGCAATTGATGGATGGCGCAACCATCGCCAGCCTGGCTGCCGAAGGCGTATTATTCGGTAGCCATATGGCGACCCATACCCCGCTGGACGGTCTGAGTGCTGAGGAACTGGTCAAGGAGCTGGCCGGCTCACGGGCAATGCTGGCGCAATGGCTAGGGCAGCCGCCGATTAGTTTTGCGGCGCCGTTTTCCATCGAGGATAGCCGCCTGGCCTGGATGGCGAGGCAATGCGGTTACAGAATCGGCTATAGTGGTGAGGGCGGCGCGGCGCGGCTGGACATGAACCCGTTCGCATTGCCGCGCGTCGAGGTTAGGGGCGATCGGCCGTTGGAAGAGTTCGTGGCCAGAATGGAAGCCGCGCTGTGAGCCAACAATACGACAGCGCCGAACTCGTCAGCGTGGTGGTGCCATCGTATAACGCCGGCAAGACGCTCGACGAGACCTTGCGCAGCGTGCGTAGCCAAACCCACCAGGCCCTGGAGATCATCGTGGTCGACGACGGCTCCGCTGACGATACCGCCGCGGTGGCGCAACGACATGTGCAAGCCGACCCGCGGGTGCAGCTGATCCGGCAGGCTAATGGCGGTGTTGCCGCTGCCCGCAATACCGGCTGGCAGGCGGCGCGCGCGGATATTGTGGCGCTGATCGATTCCGATGATTTATGGGCGCCGCAAAAAATCGAACGGCAAATGCAGGCGTTGGCCCTGGGTGGCCCGAATGTCGGCTTTGTCTACTGCTTCTTCAGGCGCATCGATGCCCAAGGCATGATGTCGGCGAAGGCCAACCCGGAACCTTATTCGGGTGACGTGCTGGACCGGATTCTCTTGGATAATTTCGTCGGCAATGGCAGCTCGATGCTGGTCCGCCGCGACATCCTTGTGCAATGCGGGGGCTTCGACAATTCCCTGCGCGCCGCCGGTGCGCAAGGCTGTGACGATTATCTTTTTTGTTGCCGTGCAGCCGAGCTTTGCCATTTTGCCGTGGTGCCTGATTTCCTGGTCGGCTACCGCGACATGCCAGGCAGCGTCTCCAGTTCGGTTACCAAAATGCTGCGCTCCTGGATGCTTTGCGCCGACCAGATGATCGCGCGGTTGCCGAACAAGCGCGGCATTATATTAAGCGGCGTGCGCCGCTATGCCGAATGGCTGAGCAGAAATGCGGTCTATGGGCGCCGCTTCCGACAACTGCTGGATATTCTGGCGTTGCTATCGCGCTATCATCCTCGGATCGCGCTGCAAATTACCACGTCCTATCTGCCCGGGCTGTTGGTTACCATCGCCCGCTCCAAGAAGCATCGGATGATGCTCAAACGCCAGGGCCGAATGGCGCCGCCGCCGCCGCGTGAACGCTTTCAAATCGGCGAAATCCTGTTGATGGCAGCGACGGATTAATATGACAGTCAAACCCAGCAAGTACGGACTGCACCGGCCGGGGGAGCGCCCCATCGGCGTACGCCGCGCCGCCTTCCGGGATTTGATGCGCGTGCTCGCCATTGTAGGCAAACCAGCCTGGGCAACGCCGGTATTAATCGGGCTGGGGCTGGCCTCTTCGTTTGCTGAGACCATCGGCATTACACTGATCCTGTTATTCCTGTATGCGGCAACCGGACATACCGCGAGCAGCAACGGCTTGCTTGGATTGGTCGTAGGCAAGGCCTCGCATTTATTCGGCAGCACCAGCAAATTGGCGATCTTGATCCTGGTCATGATCATTGCCCGCGGCGCCCTGGCAATGCTGTATAACCGCATCAGCACCAACATTGCTGCCAGCATCAGCGAACGCACCCGCAACCTGGTGCATGCGCAATATCTGAAAGTCGCCTACAGCTTCATCCAAACTCATACCCAGGCTAATCTGATCGAAGTCCTCGCCACCGAATCCTGGGAGATTGCGACCGCCTATACCAACTTTACCCGTTTGGTCATCAATCTCTGTTCGATTGCCGTCTTCACGCTGTTTTTGACGCTGCTGTCTTGGAAAATCATGCTGGTAGCCTTTGCCGGTTCAGCGATAATTTCGGTGGTGACACGATTGTTCACAGGCCGCGCCCGCGCGCTGGGTGCTGAGGTTAAGAAGACTCATGAATACCTCAGCATGCAGATGCTGATGACGATCCAGGGCATGCGCACCATCCGGGCGTATGGCCAGGAGGAAGCGCACCAGGAATTGTTCACGCATAACTCTTTCGATGCGCGTGAAGTGACAAATGCATTGGCGCGACTTTCCGCCTGGATCGGCCCGGTAACGGAAGTTGGGTATCTTGGCATCCTCTGCGTGATTATCGCCGGTTCGAACTGGTGGCATACCAGCTTCACGTTGACCTTGGGGGCGGTAGCCCTGCTGTACCGGCTACAGCCACACACCCGCGAATTCGAAGATAATCTGATGCATTTTGCCCAGACCCAGCCGCAGCTGCATTCGGTCAGAATGATGCTAGAGACCGATGACAAGGAATACCCGCCAGACGGAACCCTGCCGTTCGAGCGCATCGAACATGGCATCACCTTCCATGACGTCGACTTCCGGTATGAGAAATCCAGCGGCAATGTCCTAAGCGGGCTGTCCTTCGAGATACCCGCCGGGGTGACAACCGCACTGATCGGCGCCAGCGGCGCCGGCAAAAGCACCATCGTCAACCTGCTGATGCGGCTTTACGAGCCGAGTGCCGGCGAAATTACGGTTGACGGCGTCAAGTTGAGCGATGTGCGCCGTACCGACTGGGTGCGCCAGCTCGGGCTGGCGGGCCAGGACACGGAACTTGTTGGCGGCACTGTGATGGATAACATCCGGATGGCCGATCCGTTCTGTGACGAGAGCAAGGCCATCGAGGTCGCGAGAATTGCCGGCGTGGCATCGTTCGTTGAAGATTTGCCGGAAGGGTATGATACCTGGGTGGGCCCCGAGGGATTGCGGTTTTCCGGCGGCCAGCGCCAGCGGATCGGCTTGGCTCGGGCGATCTTGCGCGACTCCCATTTGCTAATTTTGGACGAGGCGATGAGCGCGCTGGATCGTGGATTAGAGGATCGCGTCAAGCGCGAGATCGACGCGCGGATGATGTCAAGGACGATTCTGATTATTACCCACCGGCTGGAGACGGTGAAGGACGTGCAGCATGTGATCTGGATCGAGGATGGCAAGGTAAGGGCCGAGGGCCCCCCGGCGAAGGTGTTGCCGCAGGCAGTGCTGGATCTGGCGCCCGCAGATGCCCGCGCCGCGGCAGAAATATGAGCGACCCAGCTGGAATTCGGTAACCGCCACTGCCGCCGAACAAACCGGCACGGCCCGCGCCGGAACGATGCTGGAGCGGTCGCGTGACAAGCCTGCCGTTTTATTTGAACGGCCGGAGCGATCGCGCCAATCGGCATTTGACCGGAGCCCGATACGAGCAATGGTGACAAAACTGCGCGGTTTGATCAAAAGTCTGGTTTATCGGATTTATGAAGGCCGGCTGGTGGCCAAGGTCGCGGCCGGGCCGATGCCACGCCATGTCGGGATTATTCTGGACGGCAACCGGCGCCACGGACGTGCCAATGGCCTGATGGATCCGGAACGGATTTACCGGCTTGGCGCTTCCAAGCTCGACGAAATTTTGGCTTGGAGCACGGAGCTTAAGATCCCGATGCTAACGTTATGGGTGTTTTCGCCGGATAATCTGTCGCGACCGGAAGCTGAAATCGGCGGCATTCTAGGCGCGCTGGAAGCCAAAATGCAGGAACTGGCGGCCGACCCCTTCATCTCCAGCCGCGGCGTGCGGGTGGCTGCGATCGGCAGACGGGACATCCTGCCGCCGGGACTGCTGGCTTCGATCGACGCGGCGGCGGCCGCAACCAAGGAAAACGATCTTATTACGGTTACGCTGGCGGTGGGCTATGGCGGCCGCGAGGAAATTGCCGACGCGGTGCGATCCTTGATCGCCGATTTCGCTGAGCGTGGATTGTCCACCGCCGAGGCTGCTGCCGCGGTAAGTCCGGAGGCGATCCGTGAACATCTTTACCTCTCGGCTATGCCAGATCCGGATTTGATCATCCGAACCAGCGGCGAGACCCGGCTTTCCGGTTTCATGCTTTGGCAGAGCGTGCATAGCGAGCTGCACTTTTGCGACGTCAACTGGCCGGCGTTCCGACGCATCGACTATTTACGAGCGATCCGCTCGTTTCAACTTCGCGACCGGCGGTATGGGGTTTGAGTCCGGCCAGCCGCAAGCTGCGGTGACAAGATGTTAGACAGAGAGATACAACCAGAAGTTGAACTTTGCCGGCAACAACAGGCCCTTTTCAAAATGCCTTCAGCGTTCCGCGAAGTCTAAGGTTCCAGGATGGAACATGTTGCTGTGGACTGACGGCAACAGTTCCGGCAGATTGCTGCGCTGCAATAAAATTAAGATTGCAATAACAGGGGGGTTGCAATAGAGTTGCCTGTACCGGGAACAACCATGCTTAAGCGTGGTTACTCTCGTGTCAAAAGGAGCGTCGTCCATTGGACTTTGTGCATGCATCAGAAAGCCAGGACTCTCCCGCTAATCGTCAAAAAGCTGCCTTGGGAGATGTATTCTTCAAGGTCGTCAATCGTTGGCATCTGATTTTTGCGACTCAGCTACTCGACTTTGGGTTGATTATGCTGGTTGCGGCATTGGTCTTCCCGATAACGGTCGGCAGGGCGGGCGACACGCTTCACTACATGTCGGGTGCCGCGGTAATCGCGGTCATTTGCCATTTCTATTTTGCTCAGGGCCATCTCTATCACATCAATGCGCTACTAAACGAAACCAAAGCCGTAAAATCGATCGTTTTGCGGGTATCGCTGCTATTCATGGCGCTGGCAGCGATCGCTGCGCTAACCCATCAGCAAGCGCTTTTTTCCAGGGTATGGTTTGTCGCATTCTATGGCGGCGTCATCCTTGCCACCGGCGTCGGGCGCTCGGCTATGGCATCCTTGATCCGGGGTTGGATCGCGCGCGGCTACATCACACAGAACGTCGTTATTGTCGGCGACAACGAATTAACAGGCCACCTCATCGACCGCTTTAAAACCAACCGGTTCGGTATTCGAATTGCGGGCGTCTTTGACGACCGTACGCCTGATAACGGCCGGGCGACGACAGCCGAGAAGGCAGGTGAACTTGCGCGCGGCGGTGTTGGCGATCTGTTGGCTTATGCCTCGCTAAATACGGTGGACTTGGTCGTGGTAACACTCCCAATTACCGCAACCGACCGGATCACCGCCATTATTAAACATCTGAGACAACTGCCGCTGGATATTCGGATACTTCCCGGAGCCATCGGTATTCAGCGCTTCAGCCCAATGCAGCTCGAGCGCACGGATTTGCCCGGCGTCCAGCTCATAACGATTGCGGATCGGCCGATTTCGGAGTTTTCCTGGCTGGTTAAAGGCACGCTTGATCGGTTGGGCGCGTTGGCTGGTTTGATTGTGTTTTCGCCAGTGCTGTTATTCTGCGCGGCTGGCATAGCGATGTCGAGCCCGGGCCCGGTCTTTTTCCGTCAGAAACGGGTTGGCTATAAGGGCCGCGAATTTAATATTATCAAGTTCAGAACGATGGATTACGAGTTTTGCGGAAGCTACACACCGACCCGCCGTAGCGATAATCGGATCTTTAAATTCGGCGGATTGTTGCGCAAGTGCAGCCTTGATGAATTGCCGCAGCTGATAAACGTGCTGAGGGGCGATATGTCGCTGGTTGGACCGCGGCCACACATGATCGGGCAACAGGTAGAGGGGCGGACGTTTTTTGAAGCGGTCAACGAGTATGCCAGCCGGCATCGGGTTAAGCCGGGCATTACCGGATGGGCCCAAGTAAATGGCTGGCGTGGGCCGACCGAAACGATGGAGCAGATCGAGCGCCGGGTGGAGCACGACATATATTATATCGAAAACTGGTCGCCAATGTTGGATATGGTGATTTTGGCGCGGACCGTGTTCAAAGGCTTCTTTGGGAAAAATGCCTTTTAATAAACGCTCCAGGCCGGTAACAGGAGTTCTGGGGGCTTGTTATTTGGGGAAAGAGCTGAGGATCATTCAGCCGAGCTCTGATAACGATTATTGTGACAAAGACACAATACGTATCATAATAAAGATGAATGCCCAGGAAATCTTCTAGCCTTTAGGCATAAAACCACTATACCAATAATACGATAGTAAGAGGCAGCATCAGGTTGAGGCATAAAAATATAGCAGCTTATATCCCGCACCTTTGGCGCTGGTGTGGCAGAAATTTTGCGGCCAACACGGCTGTTGCTTTAATGGGCTGCATATTGCTTGCTGGCTGCGACCCGGTGCCAAAGTCGCAGCCTAATATTATTCAGTCGCTGCCTCAAAGTGCCATCCTCTCGTCCCAAACCGAAACGCTCACGCCAGACGAATTGCGGCAGGTCTCGGACACGTCCGCGAACAACGCCTATGTGTTGGGTCCGGATGATGAGATTTCGGTATATATTTATTTGCATCCGGAGCTGGATGTGCCAACGCCGAATGCTGGAAGTCAGGGCGCGTTGATTACCAGCGATGGAACGGTAGGGTTGCCGCTGATTGGTAACATTCGTTTAGGCGGCCTGACGCTGCCTCAAGCGCAGGCCGCGTTGACAAATGCATATGCAACCTACGTAACCGATCCGAAAGTTTCGATACAGCTGCAGTCCGCGCAAAGTCTTCGCTATTATTTGCTTGGAGAGTTTGCTTCGCCAGGGATAAAATATCCAGTTCATCCGCTAACTCTTTTAGAGGCGCTAGCGCTCGGCGGCACTGTCAATCTTCCTACTGCCGATCTTTATGAGGCCTATGTAGCACAAGGAAACGTCAAACTTCCGGTCGATCTATACGCTCTCCTTGTCAACGGCGATCTTTCGCAAAACATACCGCTTGCGTCCGGCGACGCCATCGTCATCCCATCGTCGGCGAGTGAAAATGCCTATATATTTGGTGCCGTCGGAAAGCCTGGGCCGGTGCAGTTCGTGTCGGGTGCTTTATCCCTATTGCAGGCCCTTGCGAGCGCAGGGCTTGATCTAACCAATTACACCAACGCTCAGATGTCGCGCATCCACATCATTCGGGCCCGCGGCCAAAGCGCTCAATTCATGATTGTCGATGCCACGATGATCATGCAGGGTCAGGCTGCCTCGTTCGCGCTGGAACCCGGGGATATCGTGTTTGTTCCGCCGACAGCGGTAGCAAGCTGGAACCAGGTGCTGGAGCAAATCTTGCCGTCTTTGCAGGTCATATCCGGCGTTCTAAATCCATTTGTTTCGATCAGATATCTGCGAAACAGCAATTAGTACGATACGTTAGTTAGAATACGCAATTTAGGATCGGGAGTGCGAATTTGCCTTCTCTAGGATTACAGCCGCAATCCGCCATAGGTGACGACGAAATCGATATTGGCGATATTGCGCGCACGCTAGGGCGGCAATGGCGCAAGATAGCGGTCGTTACAGTTATCATAACCACTTTGGCGATTTATGCGGTCTTATCAGCTCGGCCGGTATTTACATTAAATGGGGCAGTTTATCTTGGTGATACTGGAGCAAGCTCGGACGCCGCAGGTGCATTGGCTTCATCGGGTCTCAATTTTTTAACGGATTTCCAAAGCGTCAGTGACGTCGATACCCAGGTGGCGCTGCTTCAATCGACATCTCTCCTGGAGCAGGCCATACTGGAAACGGGCCTTAACGCTTCAATTGTGCCGGAAGGCCGGCCGGTTTTGCGGTTCTGGCGCTGGCGCTATATCTATGGTGAGTCGGTTGACGCCTTTGCGCCGCAGCCGGGTGACTTGCAGGTCCTTGATGCAACGCTGGATGACCCAGGTTCAGGCGGGGCGGGCTATGAGCTGGTTTTCGACGGTAATGGAAACTATCATCTGCAGATCCCTGGCGGATTGTTTTCCGACCCCTACACCGTACTCAAAGGTACTTTAGGTCAACCGGCTTCCGGCGCGGGTATCGCTTTTGTTATTAAGTCCGCGATTGACGGCGCGGTACCTCCCGCGGGCAGTAAGTATTTACTGTCAATTTCACCGGCAAAGAGCCTCGCAGCCTATTTTCCGTTAGGGCCCTTGGTCATAGCGGCCGGCGGGACAGCAAGTACGCAAGCAAATATTGCAACGATTCAATTCTCATGGCCTGACCCGTACAAAGGTCAGCAATTCGTGAACCAGTTGATGAATGACTACATCGCGACACAGCTTGCATGGAAGACAGAATCTGCATCGGCGACGGAGAGTTTTGTTTCCGGCCAGCTCCAAAAAATTAGTGCTTCGCTTGCCGCGGCAAATAAGGATCTGGCTGCTTACCAAGCAAAAACTGGAATTATTGATGTGTCGGGAAACGGCAATGCGATCATTTCACAGCTGTCGGATTACGAGGTCCAACAAAGCACGATCCAGCTGCAACAAGAGGCCCTGCAGCAGCTCGGAAAATCGCTCTCGCAAACCGGGGCCGGACTAAATCCATATCTCGTAAGCCAGGCTGGCGACAGCTCGCTTGCAGCCTTGGGTACAACGCTGGTCAGCGACGAGGCTGCTTTGCAAGCGGCCCGCGTGCAGTTTACCGGGAACGCGCCGGAAATTCAGGCTCAGGAAGCCTCGATCACGAAAATTCAGGAATCCATACGCACGATAATCGCCAATGATGAGGCCTTTGCGGGGCGGTCGTTGGCCAATCTGCAAGCAATGATCGCAAAATATCAGGCAAAAATTAAATCCATGCCGGCGGAAAGCTTGCAGGTACTAACGCTAACGCAGTCCAGCCAGGTGTTCGGCCAGCTGTATGTTTTGCTGATGGAAAAGGAGGAAGAAGCGGAAGTTTCCAAAGCGGCGACGATTGTTGAAACCAGGGTGATAAGCCCTTCGGAACTTCCGCTTAACGCCACCAAACCGAAAGCCGCATTCACCGTTTTGGCAGGGCTTGTTTTAGGGCTCTTTGCCGGACTCGCGTTGGTGCTGGCGCAGCGCGCAATCTCTGGCAGCTTTCAAAGTGACGATGATATTCGCCGCGCCGTGCCACTGCCGGTTTATGGGATGATTCCCCGGTTGTCGCGTATCGAAATTGCGCGCGGGATTTTGTCGGATCGTCCGCAAAGTCCATTTTCCGAAGCGTTCCGGCTATTGCGAAGCAATCTTTACCAATCAGCGTCTGGACGGCAATCGAAAGTTATTCTGGTTACTTCAGCGTCCAGCGCGGATGGTAAGACAACTACTTCAGCCAATCTCGCCAAAATTCTTGCTGATGATGGAAAACGTGTCGTTCTAGTAGATGGTGATTTGCATCGAGGACGCGTTCACGAGGTCTTAAAGCTCAATCAGGCACCCGGACTGACCGAATGGCTGGTGACGACGGACCCATCAAGGTTACAACCAGTCGAAGGTCAGCGCTTTGTTGTTCTGCCGACCGGGACTTTTCCGCCTAACCCCTCTGAGTTGCTGAACGAGCCCATGCTTGTCGAAATCTTCAACGCATTGCGGACCGAATTTGATTACATTGTGGTTGACTGCCCGCCGCTCCCCGCGGTTTCTGATACGATGCCGTTGGGACAGAATGCTGATCTCCTGCTTTCAGTGGTGCACATACATCACACTGCGCGCCGGGCGTTTATGCTGCATAACGAAACCATCGCAACGCTGGACCGCCGCCATGGCATTATTATCAATGGCGTTGTCGGAAGCGTATATGGCTATGGCTATGGATATGGTTATGGTTATGGTTATGGTTATGGTTATGCCGACGCCACGCCGCAGCCAACAACTATGATTGGCAAATACTGGCTGGCGGTTCGCAAAGTAATTCGGAGGCTCACCTGATCAAGTTTGCTTTCTGGCGCAGCACTGCCGAGAAGGTGAACGAGCCGAAAGGAGGCCAGTCTGACTGCTTGGGAATCGACTTCCATAGTCACCTGATGCCGGGGGTTGACGACGGCATGGAGAGCTACGCCGACGCCAAAATCTCCATTGCAGGTTTGAAGACGCTCGGTTTCACTGGCGCGGTTATTACGCCGCATCTTTATCATGGCGTTTTTGATAACCAAGCCGTCAAACTTCGCATTGCATTCGACGAGTTTGCGCATGCGTTAAAGAATGATGGAATTGAATTCCCGCTGCATCTGGCCGGCGAATATTTTGCGGATGATTATTTTCTCAAACTAATTGAGCAGGGTGATCTTTTATATACCCCGGTCGGTAACGAGCGCTGGGTTTTACTCGAATTCCCTTATCTACAGGAATCGCCCTTCGCCACTGCTTGCTTGGCAGCCCTTGTGTCCCGAGGCTACAGGCCGGTCGTGGCCCATGTGGAACGCTATCGTTTTGCGGCGCAAACACCTGATACGTGGTTACAACAGTTCAAGCGCTATGGCGCGGTTTTGCAGGGCGACATTGGTTCGCTTGCGGGTCAGCACGGCGAAGACGTGAAACGGTTCGCAATATGGTTGCTGTCACGAAACTACATTGAAATTTGGGGCACAGACATTCATAAGTCCAGGCAAATTGAGCGTCACATCATACCTGGTTTGGCACAATTAGGCTTGGCAGGACGGTTGAATAACGCGCTTAATCCGATGTTGAGTGGAATTTCAACCTGATTTCATCAGACATCAGCAGTCGACATCGCATTCAGACTATTTTTGGGAGAGTAAAACTCCAAATATAGGACCGGCGTAAATCCAGGCGAAGCATTAGTGGTTCAAGGTTTTACTACGGGATCCGAGCTTAACCCATGTTTTTGTTATCTTTAGGAAAGAAATGAGGGTTTCTGTTCTTGTTCCATCTTATCGTCGGCCGAGGGATCTTTTGCGGTGCCTTAGCGCGATCGCTGCGCAGATCCGGACTGCGGACCAAGTTTTGTTGGTAGCACGTGCCGGCGATGATGAGACAATTGCATTGGCGAAAACCTGGCAGGCTTGGCTGCCCCTGGAGATTGTTTTGGTCGAAGTGCCAGGACAGGTATCTGCGCTTAATACAGGTTTGACGCGCTCCAATGGCGATGTTGTGGCGATAACGGATGACGATGCCGCGCCCCGCCCGGATTGGCTGCAGCGGATAGAGGGCCATTTTGCGTCGGATCCAAGAATTGCCGGTGTCGGTGGTCGTGACTGGATCTATAATGATGGCGTGATCGAGCTTGGCGATAGCGCGGTGGTTGGGCGCGTTCTTTGGTTTGGCCGTATCGTTGGGGATCATCACCGTGGTGCCGGGCCGGTCCGCGATGTCGATATTTTGAAGGGTGCAAATTGTTCATTTCGTCTTGATGCCATCAAGCATATCGGCTTTGATAGGCGCCTGCGCGGTTCTGGCGCACAGGTGCATAACGACATGATGATCAGCTTAGCGGTGCGTCGCGCTGGCTGGCGCTTGGTCTACGATCCACAGGTAATGGTTGATCACTACCTTGGCAGGCGGCATGATAACGATCAGCGCGGTCAGCTGAATCAGGATTCAACGGTAGACCGGGCGTATAATCTTCGGTTGGTGATGAATGAGATACAGCCCGCCTGGCGTCGGTTAGCTGCATTAATTTGGCAGTTCGGCATAGGTACCAGGGAGGCGCCAGGTTTGTTGTGGTTGTGGCGGCATAGAATGCATGGCAAAAAGAATGTTCTGGCCGTGTACCGGGCGACCATGGCTGGGTGGCGGCAGGCGGCGGGCGCGTCCAAAATCCGTAACATTACAGAAGTGGCATGAGCGTCGCGATCGGGTCTCCGCTCTTGATTGACAAAGCGGAACGGCGCGCCAGGAGAAAGGCACATGCCAGCTATTGGGCGGTCGTTGGATTCGCACTGTTAACTCTGGCCATGGTGGCAGTGCACGGCGGCGCTGTTTTGAACTTCGCTTTCCCGTTGTTGGCAACCAGCCTTGGCGGTGCTCTTTTTGTTTATCGTCGCAGCACCTACGTTGCATACACTTGGTGGATCTGGTTGTTCACCCCAGAGGTTCGCCGACTGGTAGATTATCAGACGCATTTTCATACCATAAGTCCAGTTATGCTGACGCCGATGTTGGTAACAACGTTCGCGCTTTTGGCCATAGCCCGCCGGCCCCAGGTGCTCCTTCGCAGGTCCATGCTACCCTTCGCATCGATAGCCTTCGCGACTTTGTTTGCTTTTATCGTCGGGGTCTTGGTCAACGGCTATTTGTCGGCCGCTTATGAATGGGGCACTTGGCTGGAGCCTCTCGCCTTTGGCGTATTTTTGCTTATGGACACTCAGGCGGTAAAGGAAAACCGTCAAGCCTTACTGAGCGCCGTCATAATCGGTCTTGTTATCATCGGCTCTTACGGGATTTATCAGTTTTTTCACCTGCCGGCATGGGATGCTGCTTGGCTGGCCAATAGTAATCTGCACTCCGAAGGCTCTGCTTATGCCGAAAAAGTTCGAGTTTTTGGAACCCTGAACGATTCCGGCGCCTTTGCAGCCGTTCTTACCGCATCGCTCGTTTTTATGCTTATTGCTCGGGGTCCGCTTCGGATTATTGGAGGCGCTGTAGGCTTTCCATCTTTACTGCTTGCTTCGGAGCGGCAGGCGTGGGGGGCGTGGGTTATCGCCGCGGCTTTTGTATTCTGGCGCATCGGCGGAAAATCACGGCTTAGAATTGCAGTTGTCGCGATCATCATCGCAGGCGTTGCCGTGCCAATTTTGACGGTAGGCCCCATCGCCACGCAGCTATCAAGCAGGTTCGCTTCGATTAAGAATGTTCAAAGTGACCATAGCGCGCATGCGCGTGAGCAGTTGTACGCCTCTTTTTTTGTTACGGCTATTAGTCAACCGATTGGAGATGGATTTGGAGCGCTTGGGGTTGCTTCCAAACTAGCAAACGGTCAAAACGTTGATTTTGATAGTGGGATATTGGAAATCCCGTTTACGTTTGGCTGGATCGCTGGTTTGATTTTTGTCTGGTCAATAATAAGTATTGCAATGAGTATACTTGGGAAATATCTGAAATCGAAGGATCCGGTTACGACAGCAGCATCCGGAATTTTTTTCGGCATGATGGCCGTTTTGCTATTTGGACAGGTATTTTCCGGCCCCGAGGGCATGATCGTGTGGACAGCGGTCGGATTGGCGTTGACCGCGCCTGAAACTTCTAGAAGGGCGCGGTTCCGCAATCTATGAACAAAATTTCTGTCGTCATCATTGCCAAGGACGAAGCAGTGCGTATTGCAACAACCATCACTTCGGTAATTGATTTTGTGGATGAAGTAGTGGTTGTCGACGGCGGAAGCTCAGATGCCACCATCGAAATATCAATAGCTAATCGGGCTCGGGTCATCGAAAACCCCTGGCCTGGCTTTGCCGAGCAGCGGAATTTCGGCGCTGCGGCGGCCAAAAACGATTGGATTTTCATGCTGGACGCGGATGAAGTATTTGACGCCGACCTGGCCGCTTTTGTCGTAAAATTTGCCGCAGAGCCTGTCGATGCAGACATTGCATTTGCCTTTGCGCGCATTGGTGATTTTCTGGGCCGCTGGCTCCCAGGCCAAGATCGGAACAAGCATGTCCGCTTATATAATCGCCAAAAGTATAAATTTAAGCAAGTTGAAGTTCACGAGGGGATAAATGCACCCCCTGAAAAGGTTGGGTCTGGCGAAGGAATTATTTTGCATTACGGTTTTCGCAGCATTTCCGATCATGTGATCCGCTTTAACAAATATACCGACCTTGAGGCTCGGCAGAGATTTGCTGATGGCCAGAGATTTAGCCTACGCATTTTGATTTTTCGACCGCCAGCGAGATTTGCTTATCAGATGCTGATGGGTCGCCTTTGGCGGCAGGGTATCGTCGGCGTATTTGTCTCCTTGCTCTGGATCTATTACGATTTGACGATCCAGATGAAATTATACGAATTGCAAGGGCTGAAACCTTCAGTTCGAAATTCGCCTGGCATATTGTGATTCAAAAGGCACTGCTTACCCTACAATTGGGCATGCATTGGTTTCCGGAACGTCAGGGCGGTCTGGACCGGGTCTATTACGAGTTAGCTTTCGCACTTCCCAAAGCCGGCGTGCAGTTTGATGGGCTGATCGCCGGGACTGAGCGCAGTGGCAAGGATACCGGTGGGGCAGTCCAAGCCTTCTCGCCAGCCAACGTATCACTTACGAAACGTTGGCTGGGCATGCGGCGGAGTTTCATCAAATATATCAAGACTCATAAACCGGATCTATTGGTTTCGCATTTCGCGCTATATACGCTACCGGTCTTGGATTGTCTGGGCAGCCGCAAACTGGTGGTTCATTTCCATGGGCCCTGGGCAGAAGAGAGTTTGGTTGAGGGTAATAGCAGTCTTCGAAATTCTCTTAAGCGGAAGACGGAAAACTTGGTCTACAGCCGTGCGACGCGAGTCATCGTGCTGTCCAACGCTTTTGCCGATATGTTTGTTAAAAAATACCATTATCCTAGAGAGCGCATCCATATTATTCCAGGCGGCATCGAGGCAACGCGTTTTGCCGTGACTGAGAGCCGTGAAGAAGTGAGAGCACGGCTGGGTTGGCCCGCTGCACGGCCCACGATCGTTGCAGTGCGCCGCTTGGTGCCGCGTATGGGGCTAGAGAATCTGCTGGCGGCCGTAGAAATCATTAAACGTGATATTCCTGATATATTGTTGATCATTGCGGGGCGCGGTTGGCGCCAGCCTTATCTTGCCGAGCAGATTGAAAAATCGGGCCTCAGCAAGAATGTCATGCTGATCGGCTTTGTCAGCGAGGAGAATCTGCCTTACGTATATCGGGCTGCCGATCTATCAGTAGTGCCAACCGTTGCATTGGAAGGATTTGGTCTAATTGCCGCGGAATCACTGGCTGCCGGCACACCCTGTCTGGTTTCGCCGGTCGGCGGCCTGCCGGAAGTCGTCACCGCACTTTCGCCCAATCTCGTTCTCCGGTCGCCAGCGATAGGCGATATAGCTGAGGCTATCACCAGCGCACTCCAAGGACGGCTGATCCTGCCGGATGCAGCAAGCTGCCGGGCCTATGCGAAGAAAAATTTTGATTGGCAAATCGTCGTGGCCAAGACGGCTGAGGTTTATCGGTTGGCGATTCAATGAAGCTGCTATTTCTCGACCAGACGGCAGAACTTGGCGGCGCTGAGTTATCGTTATTTTCGGAAGTGACTCATCTGCCTCATGAATCGTCGGTTTTATTGTTCGAAGATGGCGCCTTTCGGGAGATGCTGCAGTCCGCAAACATAAAAGTTGAGGTTGTGCAGGCATCCTCAGGGGCAATGACGGTCCGCCGGGAATCTGGCATGTTCGCAATTTTCTTTGCTTTGCCGGCGGTTATCGGTTTGGTGCTGACGGTGGCCAAGCGGGCGAAAGCCTATGATATTATATATGCAAATTCGCAAAAAGCCTTCGTCGTCGGCATATTCGCCGCGGCCCTATCCGGGCGTCCGTTGGTTTGGCGATTGCGGGATGTGCTGTCCGCCGATCATTTCAGTGCAACGCTGCGCCGGATCGCAGTTTTTGTTGCCAATTGGAAGGCCAAGCGCGTCATCGCAAATTCGGTGGCGACCGGTGAGGCATTTGTGTCGGTGGGTGGCGACGCAACGAAAGTCTCCGTCGCGTATCCGGGCATCGATGAAGCGCCTTTCATCGCAACAGACGAAGCGGCAATCTCGGCCATTCGCGAGGAAATCAATGCTGGAAATGCCCCTTTGATCGGTGTTTTTGGCCGACTTTCGGCATGGAAAGGGCAAGCGGTCTTTATTGACGCGATTGCCAAGCTGCCCGACGCAATCGGGGTGGTCGTGGGCGGGCCGCTCTTCGGTCACGAAGCTTTTGCCGCCGAATTATCCGAAAAAGTTGCGATACTCGGCTTGGCCGGCCGAATTCGCTTTCTTGGATTTCGGAAAGATGTTCCTGCGCTGATGTCCGCGATGGACATCATTGTTCACAGCTCGATTGCCCCTGAGCCTTTCGGCAGGGTGGTTGTGGAAGGCATGCTGGCGGGCAAGCCTATGGTGGCAAGTGCCGCCGGCGGCATATTGGAAATTCTCCAACATGGTAAAACCGGCTGGCTGTACGAACCCGGAAATCCGGACGCCCTGGCGGCCACGCTGCGCACTGTCCTGAAAGACAAGGTTGGGACTGCGGCAATTGCCAATGCCGGCCAGAACCATGCGCGTGAAACCTTCACCGTCGCCGCGACCGTAAGACAAATCGAAGCCGCGTTAAAGCTGTGTTGAACTTCGTTTTTTGCAATGGATCGATCCCCGATATTGTGGGCCGATCTGCTTTGTTTTAGTCACTGTGGCAATGTCGAACGCAATTACTGTTCTTTTTCTGCTGAAAAGAGTGGACTGCAATGATGGTGTTTCCTCATATCTGGAAACGTTGTTGACCGGCATGAAAGCCAATGGCGACCGGGCGGTTATCATTTCCGGCCGGGTCACTACGCCGGCAAAAACGGAGCCGCGCCGGCAAGCGCTTGAGGCCGCTTCAGAGGAATGGATCGTTCTTGAGAATCTTAGCCCGCGCCGGTTGGATGTAAAAAGCCTCAAAAAGATTTCAGCCGTCATTCGAAAACATTCGGTAGACGTCATCAGCCCGCAGGGCTTGACAATGCTACCTTTCAGCCTCGCCATATCCAAGATAACCGGAAAACCCGTGGTCGCAAACTACCATCCTTCGATCCATGGGGCTGATCCTACCGCACTTACAAAGAAGAGAAGCTTGAAGAAACGCCTCGCCTATCGGCTGATTGCCAAGATTTTTACACCTTGGAAATTCATCGCGATGTCGAAGGATAACATTCGATTTTTTCGAGATGAATGCGGAATAAATGCACGCCGCATCGAATATATCGTCGCGGGTATCGATTCCGATCGGTACCGGCCGTCGAGCCCGGTCGAAAGGAAAAACGCCCGAGAAATCTTGCAGTTATCCGATACTGCGCTGGTCTGCGTTCTATCAGGCAGGCTAAATTTTAACAAAGGCCACGATTTGGTGATTGAGGCTGTCAAACGGCTGCGCTCGACTGCTCCGAAGCTGGAAATTGTTTGCTTGTTCCCAGGAAGCGGCGCGGATGTTGAAGCGATTAAGGCGCATGCCAGCGGGGATCCGGCCAGTGCCGGTTCATTCCGTTTTCTTGGTTTTGTCGATGACGAAACGCTTTTGAATGTCTACTGGGCAGCCGACATCGCGCTGCTGCCAAGCCGGCTTGAAGGCTTTGGATTGGCCATCGCCGAAGCCATGTCCTGCGGTGCCGTTCCGATCCGAACGCCAAGCGGTGGCTGGGAAGACCAAATTATCGAGGGGGAAACCGGCTTTGTCATCCCCTTCGACGATGCCTTAGCATTGGCTTCAAGAATACATGATCTTGCCGACCATGATCGGCGACTGAAAATGCGCGACGCCACGATCGCACACGCGGAAAATAATTTTCGTAAAGACGTAATGGTTTCACGCACGTTAGAACTCTATCGCCGCGCCATAGCCAATCGATGAATCTAAAATACATAAGCAGGAAATATTAAGCTTAGTGTTCCAACTTCCAAATTACTGAATTCCGTGTGACAAATTACAACACCCCAGCGCAGGGTGAAGGATCTTAAAATGGCGGTGGTGGCTGTACTTAAGGTAGTGTGGCATAGCTTGATCGGTGTGCTGGTTTCCGCAAACGTATTGTATGCTGATGAAGTCACTCCCTATCTCGCACCGCCAGGAACCTACCACACCAGTTGGATCGGCAATTCGTTCGGCGGCAGCGGCGCCGTTGGCAAGGAAGGCGTCGCTTTCCAGTATAATGGTTTTGGCCGATGGGTACAAGATGCCATAGGTTCAATGGCAGTATCTGCTGACGGCACGGTGTTCGTTAATGCATCATGGGATGAGGGCGGCCATGGCGTCGGGTTGTATAAGAATGGGCAGGCCAACCGCACCCCTGTTATAGGACCCAACCCAGGTAAGGCTAACGGCATGAATGCGTCAGGCACAGCGATTTGCGTGGACGGCGAATTTTTCTATGTCGGCAATATTCGTAGAGAACTGCTGCGTTTTCGCTGGACACCTGGTGATATCAATTCTTCCAAATTTGTCGATGAGGTATTGCTGCCGGAGCGGGCGATCGGGCTGTCGTGCGCAGATGAGAAAATACTCGTCGGCTATCCTGACAAAATCGAATTGCGCGACGAAACCAGCATGCAAATGACTGCAACTTATCCTGCTAGCGACGTGAGCGCTGTTCTGCTGGCGCCGGATGGCAGTGATTGGGTAATCTCCGGCGGAGAAGTCCGCCACTTGCAAGCCAACGGCAATGATACCGGCATCACATTACGTGGGCTTGGTAATCCGGCATCCCTGGCCTGGGCTAATAATGGAACGCTGATTGTCACCGATAACGGCCCTGCCCAGCAGGTACTATTCTTCGATGTCTCAGCGCACCCGCAGCTTACCTCCAGCTTTGGCGTAAAGGGCGGATTATATTCCGGGACGCCGGGGGCGGTGGCGCCTAAAAAACTATTTGGCTTACGGGGCGCTGGCATGGATTCCGCCGGTAATCTTTATGTTGGAATGGGTTTTACCAGCCTTCCCACTGGAAATGCCTTTATTCGCGCGTTTTCACCTTCGGGCAATCTTTTGTGGGAGGATTACAATGCTTCGTTCGTGGACACTTTCGGCTTCCAGCCCGGCTCGGACGGAACAATTGTTTACGGCCGCACGACTCGTTGGCAATTGGATCTTGACCGCCAAAGCCCCGGCTCCGAGGCAACGCTGACGGCGGTCACGCTCGATCCCTTGACGGATCCGGAAGATGCCAGGATCGAAAAAGGCTTTTCCGTATACCCGCGGCTCATCAACGGCACGCAGTTACTCTATGGCATCGGTCAGTATAATAATGGTTATATTATTTTTGCCCAACGGCCAGGTACCAACATTTTTCATCAGGTTGCCAAAGTTCCTGCAAAGGGCTGGGCATGGTATGTCACCGATGACGGGAATATCTGGAATGGCGATGCGGCAAATCGCAAAATAGCATTGTACCGCTTGCAGGCGATCACCGACGGTAAGCCGGTTTATGACTGGCAACACCCTCAAGTCTGGCCTTGGCCGGCAGATTTTAAGACCGTAACAAGGGTGATCTACGCCAGACATTCTGACAGCCTGTATGTGTTTGGTTTCCTCGATAACCAGTCCGCCAATGGAGTTTGGGGAACGCTGGGCCTAACTGCTCGCCGCTACGATGGCTGGCTTTCCGGCGATCCTCATTTGGTGTGGACCAATGATTCTCTGCCAGTAAGCGAGCTCGGCCCAGGCAAGACGCTGTTTGCCAAGGATGCAAGTTTGGCCGGTGATTACCTGTTCTTAGGAATGATCAAGGACGCGCATCCGGATGTGCACCCGATGGTTAACATCCTCAATGCTGGTAACGGGCAGTTTGTAGGAACACTAAAGGCAGGGCCGGAAGTGGGCTATATTGGCGGCGAAGCAGATGTCCTTGGTTCAGTGCAAGCAACAAAGCGCACCAACGGTGATTATCTTGTTTTGATAGAGGATGATTGGCGAGGGAAAAACATTCTCTTTCGCTGGACGCCATGACCTGCGTACAGATCAAGCAGCGCGAGCTCTAAGGATCCATTTGCGAAGATTGAGCTCCAAGCTGTGGTAACCTTCGATGCTGAAGTTTTACTCAAAGACCCGGCAGAGCAGGGTTGATATAGACGCTTCGCATCGCTGAACAGCCTCTGTCACTGCCAGATTGGCCTGCGCCCTAAAAAACAGGCTGTGGGTAAGCCTTCGTCATGCGATCGACTCCTAGAAGCGCGGCGTTCGAGCCAGCTAATTTGCGGATCCGTGTTATCTCGGGCGCCTGTCGCCGACAAAGAGCAACCTTCGTTGCGGCATTTTTGCAAAGCCTTGACACTCAGGTTGAAGCGCTTATCGGGCACCAACCTCGACGCGGTAAAATATCATCCTCTATTCAGCCGCCCCGTAAATATGCCAATGTCCGACCAGCGGATGAACCACCGTTGCATCGCGCCGGTGTAATTTATTGATGTTGTAAGTATCAGGCATAGCGCATCGGCGAGCAGCAATAGCAAATGTGCCGGCCGCCGGCGTAAGTATTCAGCCAGACTGAACAACGTCCTTCCAGCCGTCGCGAAACGCTTCGATGCTGAACTTCGTCGCTTGAATGCGGCAATCTTCCGGGCGGATAATGGCCGCTTCGAAGCGCTCGACCGCGTCTGTTAGCGCCGCTACCGATTGCGTATCATAGAACACGCCGGTCGGCGGACTGCCGCATGCGCTGTCCAAGCCGATGATCGTCTCCAGCGTGCCGCCTTTGCCAAAGGCGATCACCGGTGTACCGCAAGCCTGGGCTTCCACCGGCAAGATGCCAAAGTCCTCCTCGGCAGCGAAGACAAAGGCCCGGGCGCGCTGCAGATAATCCATTAATATCTCATTTGGCTGATATCCCAACAAAGTAACATTTGATCCTGCCACTTTACGGACCCGCTCCATCTCCGGCCCGTCACCTATCACGATCAGGCGTCGCTGCGGCATTTTGGCAAAAGCTTCGACAATAAGATCGACACATTTATAGGGAACCAGCCGCGACGCGGTAAAATAGAAATCCTCCTTATCGAAGCGGGCTGTAAACCTTGTGATATCCACAGGCGGGTGAACCACCTTAGCATCCCTCCGGTATATTTTAACGATGCGCCGCGCGATATAGGCGGAGTTTGCAACAAATCTATCGACGCTGGTGGCCGTCCGCAAATCCCAGATGCGCATGTAATGCAGCAACAGGCGTGCCATCAAGCTTCTCGGGCCGCGCATAAGACCGGTCTGACGTAGATATTGATGCTGCAGATCCCAGGCGTAGCGTATCGGCGTGTGGCAATAGCAAACATGCATTTGATCGGGGCCGGTAATGACGCCCTTTGCCACTGCATGGCTGCTTGAAATGACGAGGTCGTAGCCGGAAAGATCCAGCTGCTCGATCGCCAGGGGCATCAGCGGAAGATAGCCGCGGTATTTTTTCTTGGCGAAGGGCAAGCGTTGAATAAAGGTTGTTTTGGCGCGTTTACCTGAGATAACGCGGCGGTCTTCGTCGCTGAGAAAATCCACCACGCTGAATAAATCGCAATCAGGATATAGCGCGATGAGTTCACGTAAAACCACCTCGGCGCCACCCCAGACTACCAGCCAATCGTGAACAATCGCGACACGGCTGAACGCAGGTACAGCGGGGGTCTGTAATCGAGGGGGCTGCACGGGCAGGGGCTGTTCTACGGACGCTCCGTCTAAATCAGCCATAGACTTCACCGGTCAACCAAAACAGGCTTTTCATTACCGACACAGAACCAGATGCTGGGCACAACTGGCCACGCGCAATACCGGCGAAGTATGCGTAAGTATAAGATGGCTGAAAATCCCGTGCTTTCCGGCTCGACGATTTCGATGGTGGATTAGATAACAACGTCTCACCCCACATAACCCAATGTTTCCGATACCGCCGCCAACATCAACATCCATATCAGTTTGGGCACCTTAAACTGAACAAGCTGCGTTGCTATTACTAAAACCTGGCTTAAGTTGGGCAATAGTTTTGCGACCTTTTATGTTATGCTGCAATGCGGTAACTGATTAAATTCAGTCAACTACCTAGGGATGTCGGGTATGCGAAAGGCTTTGATCACGGGCGTAACGGGACAGGACGGGGCTTACCTCTCCCAGTTTCTTCTGGGCAAGGGCTATCATGTGATTGGTTTATTACGCCGATCTGCGTCTTCGGACGTTATTGGCGAGCGGTTGCGCTGGCTTGGCGTTCTGGACAAGATTGAAATGGTCGATGGTGATCTACAGGACCTATCCAGCCTGATCCGCATTTTGGCGGACTACCGGCCGGACGAGGTTTATAATCTGGCCGCGCAGAGCTTTGTCGCGACTTCCTGGCAACAGCCTTTGCTTACCGGCCAGGTCACCGGCATCGGCGCCGGCCATGTCCTGGAAGCCGTCCGCATCGCGCACCCGCAGGCACGGTTCTATCAGGCCTCGTCCTCCGAAATGTTTGGCAAGATCCAGCAGGATAAACAGTCGGAAACCACCCCTTTTTATCCGCGTTCGCCCTACGCCGTAGCAAAGCTTTACGCGCATTGGCTCACCGTGAACTATCGGGAGAGCTTTGGCTTGCATGCCTCGTCGGGTATTTTGTTCAACCACGAAAGCCCATTAAGGGGCATTGAGTTCGTCACCCGGCGTATCACCGACGGCGTTGCCCGCATCAAGCTCGGCCTAGCCACCGAACTGCCGCTCGGCAATCTGGATGCAACGCGCGATTGGGGGCATGCCAGGGATTATGTGAAGGCAATGTGGATGATGCTGCAACAGGACACCGCGGATGATTACGTGATCGCAACCGGTATCACCACGAGCGTGAAAGATTTCTGCGACATTGCCTTTGCGCATGCCGGACTTCGCGCGGCGGATTACGTTAAAGTCGATGCCAGCCGGTTACGGCCGGCCGAGGTCGATGTGCTGCTTGGCGATCCTGGCAAGGCGGAGGCCAAGATGGGCTGGAAGGCTGAGGTCAGCCTGGCGCAATTGGCGGCCGAGATGGTCGATGCCGATATCGCCAGGCACCGTGCCAAATTGAATTAAATGACCTACGGCAGCATTTTGGTTACAGGTGCTGGCGGCTTTGTAGGCAAGCACCTGCTGCCCGCACTGCAAGTAGTTTTTCCGGCGGCCAGGATCATCGGCACGGCGCAATCTGCAAGCCACGGCGAAGCGCTCGACATTACCGAACGTGAGCGCGTTCGCGCCACCTTTGAGAGGCTGCAGCCGGATCTGTGTATCCACCTTGCTGGGATCGCGGCAGTCGGCGCCGCGCGAGCGAACCCAAGTGCGGCATGGCAGGTTAACCTGCACGGCACGCTTAATATTGCCAATGCGATTTTGTCGGCGGCGCCGCAATGCCGAATGATCTTTATTTCCAGCGCCGAGTGTTACGGTGCAAGTTTCAAAACTGCGACAGCGCTCGACGAAACGGCAATTCTGGCACCCATGAACCTCTATGCGGCTACCAAGGCAGCCGCTGAATTAGCCTTAGGAGCTTTGACCGGCGAGGGTCTGCGGTTACTGCGGCTGCGGCCCTTCAATCATACCGGGCCAGGCCAGACGGAGGATTTCGTGGTGCCGGCTTTTGCCGGGCAAATCGCGCGGATTGAAGCCGGGCTTATGCCAGCGGAAATGGCGGTGGGCGCGCTTGATCCGGAGCGCGATTTTCTCGACATCCGGGACATTTGCGGCGCTTATATCGCGTGCATTAAAAATTTCGACGCGTGTCCGAACAATACGGTTATGAACATCGCCAGCGGGCGACCCGTAAAAATTGGTGCTATCTTGGATCTTCTTTTAAGCAAGTCGAAAAACCTGATCGTTGTGAAGCAGGATCAATCCCGTATGCGCCCGGTCGAAATCCGCCGCGCCGTCGGCAATCCGGAGCTGGCTCGGAAACTATTGCACTGGCAGCCACAATTCGAACTTGAACAAACCCTGGATACGGTTCTGCACTTTGCCCGGCAGCAGAACTTGCAGGGAACATTGTGTAACTGATGCCGTCTTTCATTTTAACCAAGCAGAACGGATGATATTTTGAAAATCGCGATCATTGGTGGTGGTTATGTCGGTCTGGTATCTGGCGCCTGTTTTGCCGAGTTTGGCGTTGAGGTCGCCGTGTACGAAGCTGATCCGGCAAAACGCGCAATGCTGCTGCAGGGCAAAATACCGATTTATGAACCTGGTCTGGACAAACTTGTCGCCGATAATTCCGCTGCCGGGCGCTTAAGTTTTCCAACGACGCTGGAAGCCGGGATCAGCGGCGTAGAGGCGATTTTTATAGCGGTTGGTACGCCGACCCGGCGTGGCGACGGCCACGCCGATCTGACCTATGTATTCGCCGCGGTCGAGCAGGTCGTCCTGGCGCTTGATCATCCAGCCATTATTGTGACGAAATCAACCGTGCCGGTCGGCACCGGGCGTAAGATTGCCGAGCTCGCGCATCGGCTGCGGCCGGATCTGAAAATTGAAGTTGCGTCCAACCCAGAATTTCTGCGCGAGGGAAGTGCCATTACCGATTTCATGCGGCCGGACCGGGTCGTAGTAGGTGCGGACACTGATTGGGCACGCGACGTACTGCAGCGTCTGTATCGGCCGCTCTATCTCATCGAAACTCCCATTGTGTTCGCCGGCTTGGAGACCGCCGAATTGATAAAATATGCAGCCAACGGCTTTCTCGCCATGAAAATCACCTTTATCAATGAGATGGCCGATTTGTGCGAGAAGGTCGGCGCCGACGTCAATGACGTTGCCAGAGGCATCGGGCTGGATGGCCGGATCGGGCGTAAATTCCTGCATGCCGGCCCTGGCTTCGGCGGCTCATGCTTCCCCAAAGACACCCTGGCGCTGATGCGGATTGCGGAAGAAGCCGGCGCGCCGAGCCGCCTTATCCAATCGGTAGTGTTGGTGAACGATCAGCGCAAAATCTCGATGGTGGAGCGGGTGATTGCCGCTTGCGGCGGATCCGTCGCGGGCAAGCGCATCGCAGTGCTGGGCCTCGCCTTCAAACCGGAAACTGATGATATGCGCGATGCGCCATCCCTGCCATTGATCGGCGGCTTGCTGGATGCCGGCGCCAGCGTGGTGGGTTTCGACCCGGTGGCAATGGCCGTCGCTAAAACCGTGCTGCCCTCTGCAATGATTTTTGCGCCGGACGTCGCAACCGCGCTGACAGGTGCTGATGCTTTGGTATTGGTGACGGAATGGAACGAATTCCGCGCTTTAGCGCCGGCCCGCCTTGGCGAGCTGATGCACGGAAGGGTTGTGGTGGACCTTAGAAATGTTTTCGATCCGATCGCAATGCGCGAGTCCGGATTTCGCTACTTGGCGATTGGACGGGCGCAATTACCCGAAAAAAATTAATGGCGTCCAGCCAGCCCAACATGCCGGCGATGGCTGAAATAAATAGTGCGTCCCGGACTGGGAAACGTTAGCGAAAGATAATGATCGCGTACACTGAAATGCCATATACTGGTGATATTGTAGGATGGTCTAAAAATCAGGATAGGAGCACCCAGCAATGTCCGTTGACGAGCAGGTGAAGATCATAATCGCAAAGCAACTGGACATCGACCCGTCGCAGCTGGAAGACACGACCGATTTGCAGGAGGCCGGTTTTGAATCATTGGATATCGTCGAGATGATTTTTAATCTGGAAGACGCTTTTAAAATAAATATCCCGTTCAACTCGAATGAGACCGATACCAGCAAGATGACAACGGTCGCGGATATCGTCCGACTGGTTGAAACCATTCAAGCCGGCAGTGGAATGCCGAACGCAGCTCCGGCTGCTCCAAGCGACCCGTCTCGAGACCAAAGCTGAGGTGAGAAGGGTTGTTATTACCGGGATCGGTGCGGTAACGGCGGCAGGTGTTACGGCCGGCGAGACGTGGGATAATGTTGCTGCGGGACGTACCGCGATCGCGCCGATCGAAAATCTGCGAGCATGGCCGCTCGCCACCCAAGTCGCTGCTCAGGTAAAGCAATTCGAAGTCACCCGTTATATCGGCACCCGGCAGGCGAATACGATGGACCGCATGTCGCAGTTTGCGGTGGTTGCGGCGCGCGAGGCCTGGGCTGATTCTGGTTTGGTGATCACCGATGAGATCGCCGCCGCCACTCAGGTCATTGTCGGCGTCGGGGTTGGCGGCATGGTTACCTTGGATGATAGTTTTTACAGATTGTACGCCGAGCAGAAACCGCGCTGCCACCCGCTCACCATTCCTCGCCTGATGCCAAACGCGCCCGCCAGCCAGATATCGATGGATTTGGGTCTTAAAGGAATGACGTTCGCGGTTGCGAGCGCGTGTGCTTCCGGAACCCATGCGATTGGTCTGGCATTTCGCGCTATCCGTTCAGGAGATACTGATTTTGCGGTAACCGGCGGCGCCGAGGCATGTGTTACCATTGGCACGTTAAGCGGATGGGAAGCGCTCCGAGTGCTTGCATTCGATACCTGCCGGCCATTTTCTAAAGATCGAAGTGGATTGGTGCTCGGTGAGGGAAGTGCGATGCTGGTCCTGGAAGAACTGAATCACGCTCGGCACCGGGGCGCTACAATCTACGCTGAGATTGTAGGTTTCGGCGCGAATGCCGATGCCGGAGATTTGACATCTCCGGATGCAATGAACGCTGCCCGCGCAATGCGGCACGCATTGTCGGACGGGCAACTAACCCCGGCGGATGTCGGCTATGTAAATGCGCATGGAACCGGCACCGCGATAAACGATCTGGCAGAAAGTACCGCCATCAGAACGGTGTTTGAGAACGGTAAGAAGCCCTTGATATCCTCCATTAAGGGCGTGGTGGGACATAGTCTTGGCGCTGCTGGCGCGATTGAGGCGATGATTACTGCGCTAACCTTGCGTCACGGTTTAGTGCCACCCACCGCAAACCACCGGGAGATCGATCCTGCTATCGAGCTCGACGTTGTTCCGAACGTCCCGCGCGAGATCAGGGTCAACGCGGCTCTTTCCAATTCCTTCGCATTCGGCGGACTGAACGCGGTATTGGCCTTCAGGCGGTTTCCAGCCGCGGCCTGACGCCTCAACGGGCACCCGGTTCGGGCGCGTACACCGGTTGGAAGCCCTTATTTGTAAGAAGCAATCGAATTTTTGCTAAAATATTTCTCCGGCCGGTAGCTTGCGTCAAGCGGAGAAAGCTCGGTCAACTTCTGGTAGACCCGGTCAAGCCGATTTGTCGCGTCGTCCAAGGGCATGTGGTCACTGGGCTTCATATCGGTTGGATCGTATTCATAAAAATGGCGCAATGGTATGTTGGCACGGCGGACACCTTTAGCCGTCAAATTACCGATAACCCTTCGTACTGAAGCCATTTTACCTAAAGCGTCATTCCAGGCCGCTTTTGCGATCTGCAACTTCCGGCCGCTCAAAAAAGGCCCGATAAAAGCTGCGCCCCTGATCAAATGACCTTGAAAGGTAATGATCTTTAGGTACTCCCAGACATTCTTCGCGATCAAGCCACGTTTTTCCAATTCGGAGAAATCCGGGCATTCGGCAAGCGCCATGCTCAACGCAAGCAAGCTGGAGCGAAACATTCGCTCCTGGTCAGAGGACATGTTGCCAGGGGACTGCCGATACCCAACCAGATACTCGGGAACCGTGCCGAACTGATAATGGAGCGCTATCTGCAGTTGCAGCAACAGGTCTTCGCAGCCTTGCGCTCCGGCCTCCCGCAAGCGCGTCGAGTAGCCGCCAATCTCGTCAAGAACATGCTTCCTGACCAGGATCGAGCTGCCATTGCCAATAATATTTACATAAAAATGGCGATTGACGACCCAGCCATCGACCCGGTGATTTCTCGATGAACCGAGCACCATCCCCGACATGTCCAGCCGGCGAAACGGAGCATATACCAGCGCCATATCGCTACCGCTAGCGGTTAGCAATGCCATTTGTTTCGATATCTTTGTCGGGTGCCAAAGATCATCAGCATCGATAAACGCGACGAACTCGGCGCCACATGCCTGTGTGCCCGCATTGCGCGCGGAAGCGACCCCGCCGTTTGATTTCTGAAGCAGCCGAACCCTGGGGTCCAGGTTGCTGAAGTTACGCGCGATGGCGGCTGTGTGATCGGCGGATCCATCATCGACGACAATGATTTCCAGATTGCGATAGGTCTGCGCAGATACGGAAAGCAAGGTCTGCTCAAGCGTGTTCGACGCGTTAAAAGCCGGAATAACAACAGAAACAAGCGGAATGTTTACCACCGTTTATACGCGTAAAATATAACGAGATAAAAACCAATGGCAAAACCGCTTTGAATTTTGCCGATTTGAAATCACGAAGTCAAAAAATTTATAGCACCCATTTCGAATAGCCATAGCCTCGGCTGGTGCAAAAAATCCCTGAATACGCGTAGAGTTCACAGCTATCAACCTAACTCATTGTTAACGCTATAAAATTTTTATATTCTGTTGGACAAGCAGCGTTTCGAAGTATTTGATGGTTCGTTTAAGACCCTCTTCCAATGCAATAGCGGGTTCCCATCCGAGGGTGTCGCGGGCTCTTTGAATGTCTGGCCTGCGTTGTTTTGGATCATCCTCTGGCAACGGCAGGCGTACGATTTTCGAACTTGAGCCGGTCAAGGCAATTATTTTTTTCGCAATTTCCAGTATCGTGAACTCGGATGGGTTGCCGATATTTATTGGTCCAGTTACGTCCTCCGAGGTGTTCATCATCAGCACAAAGGCGTCGATAAGGTCATCTACATAGCAAAACGAGCGGGTCTGGCTGCCCCTCCCATGCACGGTGATATCTTTGCCAAGTAATGCCTGCATAATAAAATTCGATATCACCCGGCCATCATTCGGATGCATGCGGGGGCCATACGTATTAAAAATCCGCGCTACTTTGATTTTGACGCCGTGCTGGCGTCGATAATCAAAAAACAGGGTTTCAGCGCAACGTTTGCCTTCGTCGTAGCAGGACCGCGACCCAATGGGATTAACATTGCCCCAATAAGCTTCCGTTTGCGGGTGTTCGGCTGGATCGCCATAAACCTCGCTGGTCGAAGCTTGAAGAATTTTACAATGCAATCTTTTTGCGAGCCCTAACATGTTATATGCGCCAAGCACGCTGGTCTTGGTGGTTTGCACGGGATCGCGCTGATAGTGGATCGGCGATGCCGGACATGCCAGGTTATAAATTTCGTCCACCTCGACGAAAAGTGAGTGGGACACGTCGTGGCGGAGCAGCTCGAAATGCTTGTTGTCAAGCAGATGCTCGATGTTTCGGCGAGCACCAGTAAAAAAGTTATCGACGCAAAGAACCTGGCTGCCGGTCTCCAATAGTTTTTCACAAAGATGGGAGCCCAGAAAACCGGCACCGCCGGTTACAAGGACGCGACGCTCAAGATGCATGAGCAGGCGTGCTTATAAATTGAATCAGTACACCAAATGGTTGGCTCTCTAACAAAAGATGCCCGCCTCGGTTGATTGCCGCTTCGACGACGGATTCGGTATGACGGTGAATTGACTCATTCCCAGGTTAAAATCGTCCACTGTTAAACATCCGTCATCTTCGACGGTTACATCCGCTACGACATTTGTCCGATATATGTCTAAAAAACAGTATGTGAGGAAGGTGATTTGGTCAAGGTCGGCGCATTTTGGTATTTTTGCGCGCGACCGCCGGCTAAAAGCTAGTAAACTGTACTTGATCGCCGCCCGGTCCTAAATATTCATTGATTTTGCGAAATCTGAATCACGGGGCGAATTGTCCGCTCGTCAACGTAATTGCTGTAAGCCTATCTAAAACTGCCCGCTTTTTGCCGCAGCCATTGCAGGACGATCTCGGCGATCGCGTCGCTGTTGTTATCCGCCATCAGAGCATGGCTGTTGCCCGTAATGCCGGCACTTGGAAGATCGATCCAAGTTGAATCGCAACCTGCATTTTGCAAAGCAGCGTGCCAATTTTGCACTGCCGGCCGGGAAGTTGCCCAAAATACGTGCTGGTCGAGGTAGTCGCCCCAGATAAAAAGATGCGGAACGTTGTGCAGTGGCCGCGCGTCTCGCATCCCGGCGTCCGGCGCGCCTGAGGGATCGAGCGAAACGACCGCGCGGACGCGATCCGGATGGTTGAGTGCTGCGTTTAGTCCGAAATTGCCGCCCTGGCTGTGGGTAACAAGAATGGCGCCTTGCTGCATATGTTGAACCAGCGCGTCATAGGCACGCTGGGTGCGGTCGTCGTTGCAGCTCCATCTCGGTGCGAACTGGGCGAGGAACGCATTGAAATGCGACACCGGAAATCTCAATCCTGCATGGCGACGCCGCTGCGCCGGGTCGGGGTGCCATGATCCAGGTGGGCCGAACCGGAATGTTTCCTCCCACGCCTCTTTGGCGGTTCGAAAATACGGTGCTTCGGGATAGACTTGCGGGAACGGCGCGAAGGAGGCGCGGCCCCGCTCGACCGCGTCCGATATATAAGTATCGAAGCCGGCGCGCAGGAAAAAAATTTGCCACCCGGGTCGTCCGTCCGGCGTGGTTTCCCAGTTCACACCGGTCATGCCGCCACCGTGCCACATCAAAAGTGGCACCGGCACTTGCGGGTTGGCCAGACGCACATATTGCACATACATTTGCCCCGCCATGATTTGGCCATTGGGATCGACCGGGTGCACTGGTCCGCCTGCCGTACTTACGCGACCGCGCGGCGGCAGACCGCTCACTTCCGTTATCTCTCCGCCGATATGGAAGCTGCCGATGTCGCGGACGAGAAGCGGCGCCGGGCTCGGTGCTTGGTGGCCTCCGGCATTTGGTTTGGCCATGTCACGAATCTCCGTCTTCAGTTTAACCGAATTCGCGACAAAGAGGTAGGAAGCAACCTTGCGGCTTCCCATCTGCATCTCCGATGGCACGCCGGGATGGCGAAAGGAGAGTTGCAATGAAAGTTGGATTTTTAGGGCTCGGTCAGATGGGCGCCGGCATGGCGGCCAATCTGGTCAAGGCCGGGCACGAAGTCACCGTCTATAACCGCAGCTTCGATAAAACCGGGCCGTTGGCGGAACTCGGCGCGAAGGCGGCTAAAACGGTCGACGAGGCCTGCCATGGCGAGGCCATCATTACCATGGTAGCCGATGACAAGGCCTTGGAAGGGATGATTTTCGGCGATGCCGGCGCGCTTGCCAACCTGCCGAAAAACGCTATTCACATTTCGTCCAGCACCATCGGCGTCGCACTTTCGGAGAGACTTCTGGAGGCCCACGCACAAGCTGGCCAGCGTTTCGTGTCGGCACCGGTTTTTGGGCGCCCGGAGGCCGCCGCGGCCGCTAAGCTATTCGTGGTCGCCGCCGGCGAGACGCCGACGCTTGCTGAGTGCGCACCGCTGTTCGATGCCATCGGCCAACGGACGTTTATTCTAAGCGACCATGCGCCGGCCGCGAACATCGTCAAGCTCAGCGGCAATTTTCTGATCGCCTCGGTGATCGAATCGCTCGGCGAGGCCATGGCATTGATCGGCAAGGCTGGGGTCGATCAGCATGCCTATCTCGACATGCTTACCTCCACGCTGTTCAGCGCTCCGGTTTACAAAACCTACGGCGGCTTGATTGCAGGCGGTGTGTTTGAGCCGGCAGGTTTTGCAGCTCCTCTGGGGCAGAAGGATATCCGGCTGACCCTTGCCGCCGCCGAGACCCTAAGCGTGCCGATGCCGATTGCGAGCTTGCTGCGTGACCGTTTTCTCAGCCTGATTGCGCAAGGCGGCGAAACGCTGGACTGGTCTGCAATCGGCAAACTTGCCGCGCGAGATTCAGGACAATAACACTGCCCGGTCCCGGTGCCGCTGGGAGAAGCACAGTGCCAGAGGCCGGCGATTTGACTCAGAGTACCCCGCCTATCTCCGAAGTTGCGGATCTCGCCGCGCCATCCGCCACCCTGGTGTTTTTCCTGGCGGCGTCCTGTGGCATCATCGTTGCCAATATTTATTATTCGCAGCCGCTGGTTGGCCTGATTGCGCCGGCGATCGGGATTCATAAAGCTGCCGCCAGCCTGATCGTCACGCTGACCCAGTTAGGGTACGCCGCCGGGTTGCTGGCGCTGGTGCCGCTCGGTGACATTGTTGAAAACAGGCGACTACTTACGCTGACAGTGGCGGCATCCATCCCAGCGTTATTGATTGCCGGATTGGCCGATAGCGGCGCCCAGTTTCTGGCCGCGAGCGCGTTGATCGGCCTGACTTCCGTTGCCGTCCAAATGTTGATCCCGCTGGCCGCGCATTTGGCGCCGGACCACCAGCGGGGCCGGATCGTCGGCAATGTCATGAGCGGTCTGCTGCTCGGCATTTTGCTGGCCCGGCCGATTGCCAGCCTGATCGCTGATAGTTTTGGCTGGCGCATGGTCTTTTTCCTCTCGGCCGGGGTCATGGCCGGGCTCGTGCTGGTGATGCGGGTGGTGTTGCCGACGCGGCAGCCAAGCGCCAATCATCATTACTTTGAGCTGCTGCGGAGCTTGCTGGCGCTGCCGATCAACACACCGCTGTTGCGCCGCCGCGCCGCGTACCAGGCCGCGGCTTTTGGCGCGTTCACCCTGTTTTGGACCGCAGCACCACTGCTGCTGGCGCATAAATTCGGTTTCACCCAGCGCGGTATTGCCGTTTTCGCTTTTGCCGGCGCCGCCGGCGCCCTCGCGGCCCCGATCGCCGGACGGCTGGCCGACCGCAACCACGGCCGTCCGGGGACCGTGGTGGCGCTGCTGGCCATCATCGCCGCCTTTGTGCTGGCCGCCTGGGCCGGCTTGGCAGGCCATTCTTTTATCGCCTTGGCAGTTTCCGGGATTTTGCTGGATGCCGGCGTGCAGGCTAATCTGGTATTTAGCCAACGCGCGATTTACGCCCTCGCGCCGCAGTTGCGCTCGCGCCTCAATGGCATATTCATGGCGATCTTTTTCGCCGGCGGCGCCGCCGCTTCAGCGCTGGTCAGCCCGGTGCTGACGCGTTTTGGATGGGCCGGAATTTGTGCGATCGGCGTGCTGCTGCCGGTTCTAGCGCTGCTTTATTTTGCGGTCCATAGCGTGCGAGCCCGCGATGCCGGCATCGAGCGTCCCTGACGGGCTGCCGCCTGGCCGCCGTGGCCTGGCCGCGACCGCGCAACTCCTCGCAGCCGGGATATCGACGTTGGATATCGCGATCGCCAATACGGCGTTACCGGCCATCGCCGCGGATTTGCACACCAATCCGGAAGCCGCGATCTGGATTATCAATGCTTATCAGCTGGCTTTGATCGCGACCGCTTTGGCCTTCGCGGCGCTCGGCGAAATTGCAGGCCACAAGCGGGTGTTTCTGTACGGGTTGGTGCTTTTTACCCTCGCCTCGCTGGGTTGCGCCTGTTCATGGTCACTCGGCAGCCTCACCATAGCGCGGATTTTTCAAGGCGTTGGCGGGAGCGCCGTCATGAGTGTTAATGCGGCGCTGATCCGCTTCATCTATCCAGAGGCGAAGCTTGGAAAGGGCACCGGTCTTAACGTGCTGGTGGTGGCGGTCTCGCTTGCCATCGGACCGACGGTTGCTTCGTTGATGCTGGCCATTGGCCCGTGGCCGCTGCTGTTTGCAATTAATATCCCGATTGGATTGTTCGCGCTCGTGCTGGGCATCAAAACGCTGCCGGTGACACCGCGCGCCGAGCATAGGTTCGATTTTATTCTCGCTTTGCAAAATGCCTGCTCGTTTGGTCTGTTGCTGCTTGGGCTAACGGGCGCCGCGCATGGCGTGAGGCTGAACATTACACTGCCTGAAATTGCCGCCGGCCTCATCCTCGGGGTTTTCATGCTGCGCCGGCAGGCGGGTTCGCCGGCGCCGATGCTGCCGGTCGATTTGTTTAAAATCCCGGTATTCGCACTTTCCACCCTCACCGCGGTTTGTGCCTTCGCCACGCAAAGTTTCGGCTTTGTGGCGTTGCCGTTTTTCTTTGAACAGGTACTCGGCCGCTCGCAGATCGAAACCGGGTTTCTGATCACGCCTTGGCCGATTGCAGTTGCTGTTAGCGGGAGCCTTGCCGGCTGGCTGTCGGACCGGTTTCCGGCGGCGATACTAGGGGGCGCCGGCTTAGCTGCCCTGGGCCTCGGGATGCTGCTGCTAGCCGTGCTGCCGGCAAATCCAAGCGTGCCCAACATTGTTTGGCGCATGGCCATTTGCGGCGCTGGATTTGGATTGTTCCAATCGCCGAATTTGAAAATGCTGATGTCGAGCGCACCGACGCGGCGGGCCGGCGGCGCCAGCGGGGTGATCACGATCGCCCGGCTTTTTGGCCAAACCGTGGGCGCGGCGCTGGTGGCATTTTGTTTTTTTCTGAGTAGCCATCATGGTCCATTCCTAGCGCTGGTGCTTGGCGCGATTTTCGCCGCAGCAGCAAGCATCGCGAGTTTGTCCCGACAGTTCACGCCAGCGCAGGCTGTTATTATAGCAAAATAGAAATGTTACACGTGTAACATTATGCTGCTAACGACCTGTTAGTTCACCCAACTTTCAAAGCTATCTACAGGCTGGAAGCGGAATACACGCTACGGCGGACCAATAATCCCGGGCCCAGCGTAAAAGTCTTTTTGGTTCTTTTTATTCAGAAAAAGAACTGCTTGCTACCGACGAGGCATCCTGTTCCATGCATCCAGCGCAGCGATTTTATAGGCCTCGGCGAGGGTGGGGTAATTGAAGGTATTATCGATGAAATAGTCGAGTGTGCCTTTAAGATTTAGCACGGCCTGGCCGATATGCACCAACTCCGTGGCGCCTTCGCCGATGATGTGGACGCCGAGCAGCCGCCGTGTTTTGAGCGAGAAGATCAGTTTCATCATGCCCGAGTTCAGTCCCATGATGTGTCCGCGGGAGGTTTCCCGGAAGCGTGCGATGCCGCATTCGTAGGCGATACCGCGTTCGCGGACTTCGGCTTCAGACATGCCGACGGTAGAAATTTCCGGAACAGAATAAATTCCGTAGGGGAAAAATTCCGGGGCATGCGGCATTGGGATATCGAAGGCGTGACCGGCCGCGATCCGCCCCTGTTCCATCGAGGTAGAGGCGAGGCTGGGGAAGCCGATGACATCGCCGGCGGCGTAGATATGCGAAACCTCGGTCGCGAATGTGATGGGATCGACTTTCAGCCGTCCGCGGGCATCGGCGGTGAGGCCGCAGGCGGCAAGGTTGAGGGTGTCGGTTTCGCCGTCCCGGCCGCCGGTGAAGAGGATCATCTGGGAGCGCGAGCGCCGGCCGTCTGACAGATAGGCTACCGGCCATTGATCCTCAAACTCGATCCGCTCGACCTTGCTGCCCAGGCGCAGGGTCATTCCCTGGTCGCGCATCTGGTGCATCAGATCCTCGATCAATTCGTGGTCGACGAAAGTGAGGAACTGGGTTTGCGGGTCGATCAGCGTCACCTGCACATCGAGCGCGCTGAAGATGGTTGCGTATTCCACGCCGATGACGCCGGCGCCGATAACGGTAAGGCTGCGGGGCAGATGGTCGATGTCGATAATCTCGTCGCTGTCGAGCACGGTGGTGCCGTTGAACGGAATGTTGTCCGGCCGGTGCGGGCGAGTGCCGACGGCGATCACGAAGCGGGCGCCTTCAACGATCAGGATTTCGCCGTCCTCTGCGGTAACCTCGACGTGGTGGGTGTCGATAAACCGGGCGGTGCCGTGCGCCATTTTCACCCCGTTGCGGGTGAACTGGTGTTCCAGCACGTCGACCTCGTGGGTAAGCGTCATTTGCATGCGAGCCATGAGGTCGGTGGCGCCGATATCCTGTTTGACCCGATAGGCGCGGCCGTAGAAGCCGCGCTCGCGGTAACCGGTGAGGTTTAAAACGGTCTCGCGCAATGTTTTCGATGGAATAGTTCCAGTATGGACCGAGACGCCGCCCACTTTTCGGCCCTTTTCGACCACCAGAACCGATTTTCCGATTTTAGCGGCCTGGATCGCCGCCCGCTTTCCCGCCGGGCCGCTGCCGATCACGATCAGATCATAAATGCTCAGCTTCAAAATCCTTCGGAGGCTGGAGGAACGTGGTCCTAATTGCCATGCAAATGATGCGCCGCGCAAAGATTGTGAGCGAAGTTTCGGTGAAACTTACGCAACAATCTTAGGTTGACAAAATGAGGATGTTTACCGTCTAATAGGTGGTAATGGTTGGCAGCACGTTTTCCGGGACGATCGCCGCCGAGGTGACACTTGGCACTGGGGTATTTCTTAGCCCGCTGACCATTACCGCAAGCGCCCGTATTAAGGCGCCTGCTGAAACGACCAGCCTGCAGACTGCCTCCGCCATTTATGTCGGCTCCGGCATTGTGGGCGCCAGTATTCTCAATTTCGGCCAAGTGAGCGGTATGCTGCCGCAATTTGATTCGGTAAGTATTCCTGCGCTTCTGGCCGAAAGCCCGCTGAACCTGCACAATTATGGCACCGTTGTGGGGCAAAGTGGGATTTATCTCGATGATGGCGGGACCATAACGAATGCTGGCTTGATCGCGGGCTCGGACGCACGTTCGCAACATGATTATGGCATTCGGTTGTTTAATGGCAGCCTGGTTAATACCGGCACCGTTTACGGGGCGAAATATGGAATCACCAATTGGAACTTAAGCGAGATTAGCAATAGCGGCACGATCCTAGGCGATATTGCCGGCGTCGACCTGATTTCGACCACCTTGGCCTATGGCGGCACGTTGCTAAACCAGGGCAGCATTTATGCGAAACAAACCGGCATTACGGCATCCGGTGCGCTGATAACAAATGCTGGCACCGTGACCGGCGAGACCTACGGGATTCGGATCTCTTGGGGCAGTACGATTACAAATTCGGGAAGCATCAGCGGCGGACTTGACGGGGTGTTGTTGCTGAACCAGCAATACCAGACCGATGAAGATTCCCGGCTGGTCAATTCAGGGCACATCTCCGGTGGTTATTTCGGACTCGCGATAAATTTCTCGCGTGCGACCAATACTGCCGGCGGTACGATCAGCGGCCAGACTTTTGGGGTTGGCATCGGGGAAGGCGGTTATTTTTATAATGCCGGCAGCGTTTACGGAGCGAATGCCGGGCTGACGCCGGAAAATGGCGGACTTGGGGTGAATGCCGGCACCATTCGTGGCGGCACAATCGGCGGGATTGTGTTTGCCGGTGGCGACGTGACCAATGTTTCGACCGGCTATTTTCGGGGCGGTAACACCGGCATACGTGACCAGGGCGGTTACCTTCTGAACAACGGCACCGTAACGGGCGGCAGCTACGGACTATATTTGCTGGGCGGCGGCATTGTCGTGAACAGCGGCAAGATTACCTCGCCAGGCGAAGGGATTTGCCTGTCGAGCCGTTATTCAACAGCGTCCTCGGATTTTCTCGTCAACACCGGCACGGTATACGGCAAAGATGCCGGTATGATCCTTAAAAACGGGACTGTTTACAATTTAGGGACGATCTCTGGCGGACCGATCGGCGTTAGTCTGGTTGCGGGTACATCATTGTCGAATTCCGGAAGTATCTACGGGCAGAAATATGGCGTCCAGGTCGCGGCTGGAAGATTGGTTAATGGCGGTACGATTACTGGTGGCAAAACCGGTGTCGAGATTTCTCATGACTATTTGTTCAATTCCGGAACCATTTCCGGGGGTACTTACGCGATTTATGGTCAGGATTTTACGCTCGCGGTCGGTGCAGGCGACGAATTTTCAGGCCGTGTCGTCGATAAAACAGATACCAGCACACTTGATTTAACAGGTGCGGCGTTGGGAACCTTGGTAGGTCTCGGTACGTCTCTCACTGGCTTGAATATAATTAATTTTGAATCCGGTACGGACTGGATGATATCGGGCAACACCGTGGGCCTCGCTGAACATCAAATAATTAACGGTTTCAATTTTGGTGACACGATTTCACTGACGGGCTTTTCGGTAGCAACCACCCTGTTCCTCAGTCCTGGCGAAATTGGATTCGCCAATGGCCACGTCGACGAGTATCTCACCATAGCGGTTCAAAACACGGCGGAATATCGAATCACCGCATCGAGCCTTGGCACCGTGATTACATTGCAAGCGCCTTGTTTTGCTGCAGGCACCCGTATCTTGACCGGCAGGGGCAATGTACCAGTGCAGGATCTCAGCGTGGGCGACACGGTTATTACGCTTGCCGGCAAGGACAAGCCGATTATTTGGATCGGTAAAAAAACGATAGATTTGCGGCACCATGCTGAACCCGGCACCGTCCAGCCAGTCTGCATTGCCGCGAATGCGTTAGCCGAGAATGTGCCGGATCGCGATTTATGGATATCGCCCGATCACGCAATTTATATCGACGGCTATTTAATTCCAGCCAAGGCGTTACTGAACCAAACCAATATCTATCAGCGGAGCCGCCGGGAGGTGACTTATTACCATGTCGAACTGGCGCAACATGCGGTTATATTCGCGGAAAACGCCGCGGTCGAAACCTATTTGGAGACTGGAAACAGAGCCGGATTTGAGAATGGGCCTGGCAGTTTCATTCTGAACCCCGATTTTGGCGATATTATCCGCCGGCAACTATCTTGTACGTCACTGCTTGAGCACGGCGATGCTTTGGATAAAATTCGCTCGCGCATTGAGCACGACCGCAGACGCCGGGAAACCCGGGTCTGCGCATCGTGATGCATGTTCAACGTGTGAAGCACCGCGTGTAAATTGCACGCGGATAACCGAGTGGAAATGCGGTAAAGTACCGCGTGCAAGTGCGGTGCAAGACGAGCCGACGCCCGCCGTGCTTATGGCGCGCGGATTACAGCTGGGGGCTCTAGCTAGATTGCTCCCGCAAGCGCTCCATCTGATCCTTCAGGCGGAGTTTTTCCAGCTTCATTCGAACGATCTGGTCATCATCCGGACGCGGCCGGTGATCTTCCTCGGTAATGCGCATGTCCAGACTGGCATGGCGTTGTTTAAGCGTTTCGATATGCGATTGCAGGTTCATATTGCCTCCTTAAAATGGGAGTCGTTCATGTCACCGTATTGGTTCCTGGCGAATGACAGGAAGCACTGCTTCAAAGCACCACCAGGAGGGGCATGCTGCGCCCTTGCCAGGCGATTGTCACCTGAATATTCATTGAACCCGATGTTATCCCCAAATTTATAGTTTCCGGACGTTCAAAATCCCTCTATTGCTCCCGCCATGTTAACCGATAAAGATAATTTGCTCCGCCGGCTTCACGCTTTGCGGAGCGAACACCGTGATCTTGACACCGTTATTGCCCGGATCACCGAGCACGGTCCGACTGATCAACTGCAGGTGCAACGGCTTAAAAAGCGTAAACTGGGTCTGAAAGACGAGATCGCATGGCTGGAAAGCCGCCTGATTCCGGACCGTACCGCTTGAGCCCTGATGTAGCGCAACCTTTGGTAGGCATCATTATGGGCAGCAAGTCTGACTGGCCGGTGTTGCAGCATGCGGCCGCGGTGCTGGAGGGGCTTGGCGTGGCCTTTGAGGCCAAGGTGGTTTCGGCCCATCGGACGCCGAAACGGCTCTATGATTATGCCGCTAGTGCACAAGGCCGGGGCCTGAAGATTATTATAGCCGGCGCCGGCGGTGCTGCTCACCTGCCCGGCATGGCCGCCGCCATAACTATATTACCGGTCCTTGGGGTGCCGGTCGCAACGACAGCATTGCAAGGCCAGGACAGCCTGCTCTCCATTGTGCAAATGCCGGCGGGAGTTCCGGTTGGCACCTTGGCCATCGGCAAGGCCGGCGCCGTGAATGCCGGGTTGCTTGCCGCCTCGATCCTGGGCCTTTCCGACCCTGATTTGATGGCGCGCGTGAGAGACTATCGTGAGGCGCAAACCGCCTCTGTCCCAGAATTTCCGGATGCGCCGAACGAATGAACGAGGCCCGGCCGCCGGCATTTCCACTCGCCCCAGGCGCGGTCATTGGCATTATCGGGGGCGGCCAGCTTGGCCGAATGTCAGCGATCGCGGCGGCACGGCTTGGCTATAAATGCCATATATTTTCGCCGGAGCCGGATAGCCCGGCATCGCAGGTATCCTACCTTTCGACAATCGCGGACTACACCGACCACGTTGCGCTGCACCGTTTTGCTGAGGCGGTGGACGTTATCACTTTCGAATTCGAAAATGTTCCGGCCGACGGCCTGGAACTTCTGACCAGCTTGAAACCGGTGCGCCCAGGACCGGCAATACTGCGCCTGAGCCAGGACCGGCTGCAGGAGAAACGATTTCTGAATGATATCGGCATTGCCACCGCGCCCTGGCTTGAGGTGCGCGATGCGGCAGGGCTTGATGCGGCGATCGCCGCAATCGGCCTGCCGGCGGTGCTGAAAACCACGCGGCTTGGTTATGACGGCAAGGGCCAGGCTGTGCTGCGCCCCGATGAAGCGCCGGCCTCGGCTTTTACGCAGCTGCAACCAAAGCCGTTGATCCTGGAAGGATTTGTCGACTTTGCTCTGGAAATATCGGTCATTGTCGCCCGCGCCGAGAACGGCGATATTGCGGCCTTCGATCCGGTCGAAAATCGGCACAAGCATCATATTCTTGACGTAACGCTCGCTCCGGCGCCGCTGCCTTTGGAAACGCTCGCCGAGGCTTCGAATATTGCCCGTCTTATCGCCGACAAACTCGAGCTGGTCGGTCTGCTGGCGGTGGAAATGTTCGTTACCTCCACGGGCACCCTGCTGGTCAATGAAATTGCGCCGAGGCCGCATAATTCCGGGCATTGGACGCTCGATGCCTGCTATGCCAGCCAATTCGAACAGCATATCCGCGCTGTTGCCGGCCTGCCGCTGGCAGTGCCGACGCGCCATTCCGATGCCGTGATGAAAAATCTGGTCGGCCCCGAGGATATGGCAAAACTGCCTGCCATTTTCAGAACGCCAACGCTGATACCGCATCTCTATGGAAAGACCGAAGCCCGGGCCGGGCGCAAGATGGGGCATTTTACCAAGCTTTTCCCTAAAGGCAGCCTGCCTGGGGAATTCGGCATAGCAGCGGCGTTAAGTGTTTAGGAAAGCAGTTCTTTTTTGCGAAAAAGGACCTGAAAACGTGTACTAGCGAGCGAGTATGGGCGCTGGCTTGGCCAACGCCCAAACTCTGTAAAAAAGTCTTTTTTGCTTTGCGGGCGGCCAAGCCTTTTTTACTTCAGAACAAGAAGGTCTGGCTTACCTTCTAATCCTTACCAGCGTTGGGATATTCTGGCGGGTGACGCCGATATCGGCCAATTCCCGGTCCGAGAGGTCTGAGAGTTCCTGTGCTGCCGCACGTTGGGCGCGCCAAGCCTGAAACAGATTGGCGATGGAGGCGAGCAGGCCCGAATGCGTGGCGGCGCCGTGAAAGGCGGTTTGCCGAGCGAAGAACAGGCTGCCAAATTTGCCCAGCGACAAGGCGCCAGAAGATTGGTTATGGTTGGTTTTAGTCATGATACGCACCTATGATTTACGAGATGACGGCCTAGCCGGTACGACCAAGCAGCATCAATCTTCGGCAGCATATAGTTCATTTGCCGCAATTTTGGGCGAGGGGCGCGACTGGGGCAGGTCTGCGGCCAACGCATACATGAAGGTTTTACTATGACCTCAGAACATAATGCTCCGGTGAGCAAGTTGCGAGCGGTGCTCAGGCGTGAGGGGCTTGATGGCTTTCTGGTGCCGCGGTCGGATGAGCATTTGGGCGAGTATGTGCCGAAATCGGCCGAACGCCTGGCGTTTCTCTCCGGGTTTACAGGCTCAGCGGGGCTCGCGATCGTATTGCAGGACCGCGCTGCGATTTTCTCGGACGGGCGATATACTCTGCAATTGGAGACGCAGACCGATGGCGCCGTTTGGGAACGGTTGCACAGCATCGAGACGCCAGCGGAAACCTGGCTGAAGACCGCGGCTCCGGGCAAGCGGATCGGTTATGATCCGTGGCTGATATCCGCGGACGCGATGCAAAAATTTGCCGGTGTCGAGATGGTGCCGGTGCAGAGCAATCCGGTGGATGAGATCTGGACCGATCGTCCGGCACCGCCGCTTGGCGCCGCCTACGCGCATCCATTGGAATTTGCGGGCGAGGCTGCGGCCAGCAAACGCGAACGTTTGGCGAAGTCTTTGGCGGAAGCTGGTCAAGGGGCTGCGATTTTGACGGATCCGGCGTCGTTGGCTTGGCTGTTCAACATTCGGGGGTCGGATGTTGCGTTCACGCCCATTGCCCTTGGCTTTGGCATTTTAAAGGCGGATGGCAGCGCTGCTATTTTTATGGCGCCGGAGAAAATTTCCGCTCTGCGCGAACATCTGGGCAATGAGGTTACCCTGGCGTCCCGCGACGAACTGACCCCGGCTTTGGCACAGCTTGCCGGCGAGACCGTTCGTTACGATCCGGCTACAATGCCGGTCTGGTTCAAAACCGCGTTGACGGCGGCCGGCGCCAAGATTGCCGAAGCAGCCGACCCGGTGGCACTGCAGCGGGCATGCAAAAATGAAACAGAGCAGGCGGGGGCGCGGGCGGCACATATTCGGGATGGGGTGGCGATGGTGCGGTTTCTTGCCTGGTTTGCCAGAGCGGCACCGCTTGGGCAGGAGACCGAGATTTCGGCAGCGGAAAAGCTGCTTGAGTTCCGCAAGGTTGGACAAAATTTTCGCGATGAAAGTTTTCCGGCCATTTCGGGGGCCGGCGAGCATGGCGCCATTATCCATTATCACGCCAGCGAAGACTCCAATAGGGGGATCCGTCCGGATGAGGTCTATCTGATCGATAGCGGCGCGCAGTATCTCGACGGTACCACAGATATTACGCGCACGCTTTGGACCGGTCCGGGACCGGCGCTGGAGGCTGTTAAAGCGCATGCTACCGCGGTGCTGGCCGGAACCATTGCGCTGGCGCAGTCGGTTTTTCCGGAAGGGGTGGCGGGTGCGCATCTGGATGTTCTGGCGCGGCAGGCGCTGTGGCGAACCGGTCTGGATTACGACCATGGGACCGGCCACGGTGTTGGGTCCTATCTTTCGGTGCATGAAGGGCCTGCTGGGATTTCGCGTGCGGCCCGGCCGGTGCCGCTCAAAGCCGGAATGATCCTTTCCGATGAGCCGGGATTTTATCTGCCTGGCGCTTATGGGATACGCATGGAAAATCTGCTGCTGGTGCAGCCGGCGGATTTTGGCGCTCAGAAACGCAAATTTCTTCGGTTTGAAACTTTGACCCAGGTGCCCTTCGACCGGGCTTTGATCGAGCCGGATTTGCTGAGCCCGGAGGCGATTGCCTGGTTGAACGCGTATCATGCGGCGGTTTGGGGCAAATTAGAGCCGCATTTGCAGGCTGCTGGGGATTCCGAAACGCTGGCGTGGCTACGCCAGGCGACGGCGCCGATTTAAGGAAGCTGGATTTGGATTGACCGGCTCGCGCCAAACAGGCACGCTAACAGCGAATCGGACGTGATTTCGTAACTATTTCGAGCCGGGGGGCAGAGCATTATGCGCCTTTTCGTGGCCCTTGATCTGCCTTGGGAGATCAAAGAAGAACTGAGCGATTTGTCATTCAATTTGAATGGCGCGCGTTGGGTCCCCACCGATAATTTCCATCTTACTCTGCGCTTTATCGGTGAGGCCAGCCGGCTGCAGGCCGAGGAAATCGACCTGGCGCTGGCGACCCTGCGCGGCCGCAGCTTTACCTTCTCACTCTCCGGTCTGGGCTGGTTTGAGAAGGCGGGGCGCGCCAATGCGCTGTGGGTGGGGGTGGAGCGCAACGAGCAACTGACGCGGCTGCAGGCCAAGGTGGAAACCGCGCTGCACCGGATTGGCCTGCCGCCGGACCGGCGCCGGTTCACGCCGCATGTGACCTTGGCGCGGATGGACGTGCCGGTTACGCCGCAGCTGACCAGCTTCGTGCAGGCCAACAACCTTTACCGCTCCGCCCCTATCCATGCCGGCAACGTTACTTTGTTCAGCTCGTTTCTTGGCAAGGATCAACCGACTTATACCCCGGAGGCGGAGTACGCCTTGGGCTAGGCTTAGACCACGCGGAAGTTTTTGAATTGCCAGGGGTCGGGGTCGAGGTCTTCGGCGAACAGGACTGCGCGTTCTGATAGCGGCGTCCAATCGGAATAGGCGCCTTCCATGTGGCCGAGATACGGCAACGCAATTTCCAATACGCGGGCGTGGTTGATCTGGTCGGCTTCGACGACGCCGGCGCGTGGATTTTCCATGGCCCAGATGACGCCGCCGAGGACTGCTGCTGTTACCTGCAGGCTGGTGGCGTTGTTGTGCGGGCAAAGCTCGCGTGCCTCGTCGATTGAGAGCTGTGAGCCGTACCAGTAGGCGCCGCGCGCGTGGCCCATCAGCAGCACGCCGAGTTCGTCAACGCCGCTGACGATTTCATCCTGCATCAGCCGCTGGGTTTTCTGCGCCTCCCAGTTTTTGCCGGCGAGTTCGTGGATTGAGAGCACGGCGTCGTCGCAGGGGTGATAGGCGTAGTGGACGGTTGGGCGGTATGTGACCACATCTGCCTCGGTAATCGTGAAATAATCCGCGATCGAAATGGCTTCGTTATGGGTGATGAGAAAGCCGTGGAACGGGCCCTCCATCGGGGTCCAGGTGCGGACCCGCGTCGAGGCACCGGGGCGCTGCAGGTAAATCGCGGCGTCGCAGCCGAATTCGTGGTGCGCGCCGTCGGGCGGCAACGTGGTTTCATGCGTGCCCCAGCCGAGCTCGGTCGGCTGGCAGCCTTCGCCGATGAAGCCGTCGATCGACCAGGTGTTGACGAACTCGCCGCGCTGTTTGGCGATGTTGGCGATCTGGGTGTCGCGCTCGGCGATGTGGATGACTTTGACGCCGAGGGTTTGCGCGAGTTTGCCCCAGCCGTCGCGGGTGGCGGGAATATCCGATGCGACACCGGTATCGGCGGCCAAGTTCAACAGCGCCTGCTTGACGAAGTGCGATACCAGGCCTGGATTTGCGCCATGCGCGATGACCGCGGTTGCGGCGGTGGGATCGTCCATCAGGGCCAAGGCGGTTTCGCGCAGCGCGTAGTTGGAGCGTTGCGAGGGGGTCAGCGATAAATCGGTGTAGCCGCCGGCCCAGGGTTCGATGCAGGTGTCGAGATAGAGCACGCCGAGTTCGCGGCAGAGTTTGATCAACGCCACCGAGGAGATGTCGACCGAGAGGTTCAGCAGGAAATCGCCGGCGTTGAGCCGTTCGCTCAGGACATTTTTATAATTGTCGCGGGTGAGCTCAAGGATTTCCTCGGCGATGCCGAATGCTTTGGCGACCGCGCTGCCGCGGGTGTCCGAGGTCAGGATCGAGATGTTTTCCTTTGGCATATCGATATGGCGGAGCAGCAAGGGCAGCACGCCCTGGCCGATGCTGCCGCAGCCCAGCATCAGCAGGCGGCCGGAGAATGCGACATGTTTCTGCAACGGGTCATTTGCTGTGTGGTTATTTGCCATCGGGTCTGTTCCTTATGCTACGGCGCGAAGCCGGCCCGGTGATCGCGTGCGCGATGACCGGGCCGGTCGACTGAGTTAAAGAGATGTTCAGGCGGCGCGGGGATAAGCAAACGGCAGTTTTGTGACAGTGGCGGTGGCCGCCACATCCTCTGCCCGGTAGCCGGAGGTTTCCAGCATTGCCGCATCCCGCACCTCGGCCAGTATGGCCTGGTCGAAGCCGTTGAAGGCGGTGCGCAGGCAAGAGCCATAGGCGCCGAGCTGGCCGATTTCGATCCAGTCGCCTTCGCAGATGTTGTTCGGCAGCATGAACGGGCCGTGCATGACGTCGGTTGAATCGCAGGTTGGTCCGAACAGGGAGAATGCCATGTCGGGGGCGCCGCTGTCAGTGTCGCGGGCACGGATGAGGCGAACCGGGAAGCGGAAGCCGAGCGCGCCGGCATCGGCCAGCGAGCCGTAAACGCCGTCGTTGACGTAGAGCATGTTGGCTTTGCGCAGCTGCACCTGCACCACGACCGAGCCGCCGCCGGCAACCAAGGCGCGGCCGGGTTCTGCCCATAATTTGGTGTGTGGCAGGTTGAGGCGGTCGAACGCAGCATCGATCTCGGCCATGAAGGCGCCGAGCGGCGGCGGCGTGATATCCGGATAGGCGACCGGAAAGCCGCCGCCGACATCGATGATGTCGACCGGCACGCCGGCGTGGTGGATGACCTCGCCGGCGAGTGCGATGGCTTCGCGCCAGGCCAACGGGTCCATGCATTGCGAGCCGACATGGAAGGCAAGTCCGAGTTTGCCGGCATGCGGACGGGCGGCGCGCAGCAGGTCGACCGCGGTTTCGAAATCGGCACCGAATTTCGAGGACAGATCGATCACCGCGCCGGATTTCGGCAATGCCAGGCGCACGAACAGGCCGGGCATTGCGTTCAGCTCGGCGGCTTCGCCGTTGCCGGTTTCGTCGAGGATTTTGTTCAGCTCATCCGCGGTATCGAACACGAAATCACGGACGCCGTTCAGGATCCAGGCGTCACGGATGGCGGCGCGAGATTTGACCGGGTGCATGAAATGGATGGCAGCACCTGGAAACAGACGGCGGACCAGGGTTACTTCGGCGATTGAGGCGCAGTCGAAATGGCGGACGCCGCCGGCCCAGATAGCGCGCAGCACTGCCGGTTCCGGATTGCATTTGACGGCGTAGAGGACCTCGCCATTGAAGGCGTTGACGAAGGCACCGGCGGCAGCGGTGATGACCGCCGGGCGGATGCAATGCAGCGGCACTTCCGGGCGCAGCTTGGCGACCATCTCGGAAACCGAAGGGGCGGCAACGGCGGCGGCGTCGGCGCTATAAGAGAAGTAACGGTGCAAAGGGGCGACGGCAGCGCGATTCTGGATCAGGCTCATTTTAAAAAATCCTCGCAAACGCAAAGGCTTTTGAGCGAGCGACGCTCAAAGGCTAAAGGTTTAAACAAACGGAACATCGGCGCACGACTTTCGCCGTGGCTGTTCAGGCGGGGCCGCCTAGGCGTTGATGCGCGGACTTCGCATCGCAACTGTGCTCTCAGCTAACATAGCCGTCTCCCAATTGATCCCGGTCCGAAGACCGACTCTCGACCTACCAGGATGCGTCTCGTCGTTGCTGTACCCAAAACCAGGTTCGCGGCACGTGCGAATGCATCTTGCTTTCCCCTCCCGGGCAAAGCGGAGGGCTGTGTAGAATAACTTTGCCTACGGCAGTTATGTTGTTTGAGAATGCCGAGGTACCTGCAGCGCATAGCGCGACAAAACCATTGGCCGGGGGCAATTGCGGCGCTAGGGTTCAGGCATCATCACCGCAAAGGATATGGGCAATGTATATCGCGATGAACCGGTTCAAGGTAGCTAACGGCTCCGAAGCTGATTTTGAAACCATGTGGACCAGCCGCGACAGCCATCTTCGCGAAGTCCCCGGTTTCGAGGAATTTCATTTGCTGAAAGGCTCGCAGCGGGACGACCACGTGCTTTACGCCAGCCACACCATCTGGGCGGATTACGCCGCCTTCGAAGCCTGGACGAAATCGGAGGCGTTCCGCGCCGCGCATCGCAATGCTGGCGATAACCGGCCGTTATACCTTGGGCATCCGGAGTTTGAGGGGTTCGAGGTTGTGCAGACAGTGAAGTAGCCGCTTTTTTGAAAAAAAGCGGGTAGTCGGTCAGTTTGAAATGCTCATATTTATGAGTACGGCAAAAACTTGAAAAATAGCTGTCGCACATGCTGCCATAGCGCCGTACGAATTCAGCCTGGATTGCTTAGCTAAAGCATTTGCAAATGGTCCTTTTCCTTCAAAGCTATCACCGGTGGCAGATGGTATTGGAACGCGTGATGCCAAAGCCCAAAATACCGCTGAGACGGCTCCGGTAATTACCGACAACGCGTTCAACGTTTGATAGGAATATTGCCACATCGTATATGCTTAGCGGGTCGCAGCCTGAGCGCAAACATGTCCAATTGGATTTCTTCAAGAGCTGAGCGAGGTGCGAACGACTACACACGCATTAACGCGCATTTTCAATTCAATCGATGGGGCAGCAATTAGGGCGCGATGCTCTTGGGCTTGCACCGCATTTGTCGTGTGGACATAACGGTGCTTAGCCCAGAGGCTTCTCTGATCATTACGTTAACGTTGTAAAATCGTGGATGGCTGGGTCAAGCCCGGCCATGACGCGCGCAAGTGGTTTTAGGCGCTGATGGAGCCGGCGCTCAAGGCTAGAATAAATGAAATTTTTTGGTTTTTTTTTTCAAAAAAGAACTGCTTTCCTTACGTGATCAACGCCTGCACGGACTCTAACAAATCGGCTTCGGCGGCGGGTTTGTCGGTTCGCAGGCGGAGTATTCGAGGGAAGCGCAAAGCGACGCCGGATTTGTGGCGGGTGGAGCGTTGGGCGGCGTCGAAGCCTACTTCGAAGACGATTTCTTTTTCGACTTCGCGGACCGGGCCGAAGCGGGCGGTGGTGTGGTTGCGGATCCATTTGTCGAGGAAGGCGAGTTCAGTGTCGGTGTAGCCGGAATAGGCTTTGCCGATGGGGACGAGTTCGCCGATTTCGTTCCATACTCCAAACGTATAATCGGAGTAGTAGGAGGAGCGTTTGCCGTGGCCGCGTTGCGCGTACATCAGCACGGCGTCGACGGTGAGCGGTTCGCGTTTCCATTTCCACCACAGGCCTTTGGGGCGGCCGGAGAGGTAGGGGCTGTCGCCGCGTTTGATCATCAGGCCTTCGATGGCGGCTTCGCGGGCGCCGTCGCGCAGCAGGCCGAGTTCGTGGTGGACCTCGAATTTTATCAGTGGCGATAAATCCATCCGTTGCGGGAGTTCACGAGCGAAGAAGGTTTCCAGGCGTCGGCGGCGGGTATCGAAGGGCAGGGGGCGGAGGTCTTCGTCGGCCTCGAACAGGATGTCGTAGAGGCGGATGCCGGTGGGGAAGTTTTGCAGCATTGGGGCGGAGACGGTTTTGCGGTTGAGGCGCTGCTGCAGGTCGCTGAAGGGGGCGACGATGTTGGCGCGGATGACCAGCAGTTCGCCGTCCAGCACGGCGTGGAACTGCATGGCGTCGATGATTTCCGGGAAGGCGTGGGAGATGTCGTCGGCGCTGCGGGTGTAGATGCGTTTGCCGTTGGGGGTGGAGACCAACTGGACGCGGATGCCGTCCCATTTCCATTCGGCGCGGTGGGCGGACCAGTCGAGTGCGGCGAGGTCCTTGGCTTCGATCGGGTGGGCCAGCATGACCGGGCGGAACACCGGTTTTTCGGCGGGGTGCGGGCGCTCGGCGCGGTGTTCCAGCCAGGCGAAGAGGTTTTCGTAAGGCGGTTCCAGGCTGTGCCAGACTTCCTCGATCTCGTTGACATCGACGCCGCCCAGTTCCGCCAGCGCCAGTTTGGCGAGGCGCAGGGAGGCGCCGACGCGTAGGCCGCCGGTGATTAATTTGATCATGGCGATGCGGGTTGAGGTGTCTGAGGCATCGAGCCAGCCGGCGACCAGAGCCGGGATGGCATCGCGTTTGGCGGCGCGCAGGCTGGCGATGATTTCGGGGAGTTCGGGAGAGGCATCTGAATGCGCGTTCGGCCAGATCAGCGCCACGGTTTCCGCGAGGTCGCCGACGAAGTCGTAGGAGAGGGCGAAGAGTTCGGGGTCGGTGCGGGCTTCGGCCATGGCGCGGAAGGTTGCGGGTTTGGCGCCGGGGAAATCCAGCGCGCCGGCGATGGCGGCGAGGGCGTAGCCGCGTTCGGGGTCTGGGCTGGAGGCGAAGTAAGCGTGGAGCAGGGCGATTTTGGTGTTGCGGCCGGGGGAGAACAGCAACCGCTCCAGCAAATCTGAGAACGCTTTCATTCAGCGTCCTCGTCGCCATAGCCGATGAGGCGAAGCGCGCGGGCGCGGATTTGCAGGCGCGAGGCGGCGTGGATGAGGCCTTCCTCGCCGCCATGGGTGACCCAGATTTCCGGGGCACCGACCTCGCGGATGGTGGTGAGGAGCGCGTTCCAGTCGGCATGGTCGGAGATGATGAGGGGGAGTTCGATGCCGCCGGCTTTGGCGCGCTGGCGGATGCGCATCCAGCCGGAGGCCATGCAGATGACGGGGTCTTCCATGCGGCGCGCCCAGCGATCGGCGATTGCGGATGGCGGGGCGAGAACGATGGCGCCTTTGAGGGCGGCTTTGGCGGCGACGGTGGCGGGGCGGAGTTCGCCGAGGTCGACGCCCTCGCCGCGGTAGGTTTCGCAGACCGCGACGTGGGCGCCGTGCAGGTAGATGGGGGCGTCGTAGCCGGCGAGGCGCAACTCGCCGATCAGGCGCTGGCATTTGCCCAGGGCGTAACAGCCGACGACATGGGTGCGATCTGGGAATAACGCCACGGAGGCGAGGAGTTTGGCGATTTCGTCGACGGGGTTGGGGTGCTGGAAGACCGGCAGGCCGAAGGTGGCCTCGGTGACGAAGACGTCGCAGGGCACCACCTGAAACGGGGCGCAGGTTGGGTCCGGCTGGCGTTTGTAGTCGCCGGAGACGATGGCTTTGGCGCCCTGGTATTCCATGGCGACCTGCGCGGAGCCAAGGACGTGGCCGGCCGGATGCAAGGTGACGCTGACATCGCCGAGCTTGATGGGCTGGTTGTAGGGGAGCGCCTGGGTGGTGCCGCCGGCGCGCTCCGCGCCCATGCGGGTGCGCATGATGGCGAGCGTGCCCTGGGTGGCGAGCACCGCTTCATGACCGGGGCGGGCATGGTCGGCATGGGCATGGCTGATGACGGCGCGGGGCACTGGGCGCAGCGGGTCGATGTAGAAATCGCCGGGTTCGCAGTACAGGCCGGACGGAGTGGTTTTAAGCCAGGTTTGTGGATGCGGGCCCATGATTCCCATATAGAACAAAGAGTGAATATCAAATATAAGGCGGCATGGCCGGACTGCCACAAAATTTTGCCGATTGGTTTGCCGGGCAGGGCTGGATGCTGCGGCCGCATCAGCGGGCGATGTTGGAGGCGGCTTGCCGCGGCGAGGACACGCTTCTTATCGCGCCGACGGGGGGCGGCAAGACGCTGGCGGGGTTTTTGCCGAGCCTGGTGGAGCTGGCGGGTGGCGGCGGCGTTGGCTTGCACACGCTGTATGTGAGCCCGCTGAAGGCATTGGCGACGGATATCGCGCGCAATTTGATGGCGCCGATCGAGGCGATGAAACTGCCGATACGGGTGGAGACCCGGACTGGGGATACGCCTGGCGACCGGCGGGCGCGGCAGCGGGCGAACCCGCCGGATATTTTGCTGACCACCCCGGAGAGCCTGGCGCTGTTGGTAAGCCTTGAGGATTCGGCGGCATTTTTTGGCAGTTTGAAATGCGTGGTGATTGATGAGGTGCATGCGCTGGCCGGCACCAAACGGGGCGATCAGCTGGCGCTGTGCCTGGCGCGGTTGAAGGTGCTGGCTCCGGCGGTGCGGCGGGTGGGGCTGTCTGCGACGGTGGCGCATCCGCAGGCGATTTTGGACTATGTCGGCAGGGGCGCCGGGTTGATCGAGGCCAAGGACGGCACGCCGCCTGAGGTTGGGCTGCTGCTGCCGCCGGGACAAATTCCGTGGTCAGGACATATGGGGATCGCTGCGGCACAGGCGGTCCTGGAAAAAGTGAAGACCGCGGCGATGACCATCGTGTTTGTCAATACCCGGGCGCAGGCCGAGCTGATGTTCCAGGCGATCTGGAAATATAACGAGGACAACCTGCCGATCGCCTTGCATCACGGCAGCCTGGATATTGCGCAGCGGCGGCGGGTGGAGGCGGCGATGGCCGCGGGGGTTTTGCGGGCGGTTATCGCCACTTCATCGCTGGATCTGGGCATCGATTGGGGCGGGGTGGATCAGGTGCTGCAGGTGGGTGCGCCGAAGGGCGTGTCGCGGCTGTTGCAGCGCATTGGCCGCGCCAATCACCGGCTGGATGAGGCCTCGAAAGCGGTGCTGGTGCCGGCCAACCGGTTTGAGGTGCTGGAATGCGAGGCGGCGATTGCCGGGGTGGCGGCGAATGCGCTGGATGGCGATCCGCCGCGGCCGGGCGGGTTGGATGTGCTGGCGCAGCATCTGCTGGGGCTAGCCTGCGCGCAGAAATTCAAACCGGATGAGGTGTTTGCCGAGGTTACCGCCGCCGGTCCGTATGCGGCGCTCTCTCGCCGCGATTTCGATGACGTGCTGCAATTTGTCGAGGATGGCGGCTACGCCTTGGCCGCTTATGAGCGCTACCGGAAATTGTTCCGGGATGCGGAGGGTTACGTTTATGTGGCGAACAGCCGGGTGGCGCGTCAGCACAGGATGAATATCGGCACCATCGTCGAGGCGCCGACGTTGAAGGTCCGACTGGTTGGGAGGAAGGGAGGTTTCGGCAAAGGCCTCGGTGAGGTCGAGGAGTATTTCGTCAACATGCTGACGCCGGGGGATACTTTCATGTTCGCCGGACGATTGCTGAGATTTGTTCAATTGCGCGAAACCGTGGTGGAGGTTGTTGAAGGCGGTACCGGCGACCCGAAAGTGCCAGCCTATGCAGGCGGGCGGATGCCGATGACGACGCATCTGGCCGACCGGGTGCGCGCCATGCTGTATGATCCGAACTGCTGGACGGCGTTTCCAGAGGACGTTCAGGAATGGTTACGGCTGCAGAAATACCGCTCGAAGCTGCCGGGGCCGAATAATTTGCTGGTGGAAACATTTCCGCGCGGCGGCCGCTGGTACATGGTGGCGTATTGTTTTGAAGGCAGGCAGGCGCACCAGACTTTGGGGATGCTGCTGACCAAGCGGCTGGAACGTTTTGGCTTCGGGCCGCTCGGGTTCGTTGCCACCGATTATGTGCTGGCGACCTGGTCTGTGTATCAGCCGACGAATATCGCGCAATTGTTCGAACAGGATTTGCTGGGCGATGACCTGGAAGCGTGGATGGCGGAAAGCTCAATGCTGCGCAGGACTTTTAGGAATGTTGCGGTCATCTCCGGGTTGATACAGCGCTATCAGCCCAATGCCGATAAGAACCGCAGGCAGGTGACGGTGAATTCCGATTTGATTTACGACGTGCTGCGCAAACATCAGCCGGACCATATTCTGTTACGGGCGACTCGCGCCGATGCCGCCAGCGGGCTGACCGATATCAACCGGATCGTGCTGCTGCTGGAGCGCGCGCATGGGCATGTTGTGCATATGGCGCTGTCCCGGGTGTCGCCGCTGGCGGTGCCGGTCCTGCTGGAGATTGGGCGGGAGCGGGTAGCGGCCGGGGTGACCGAGGAGCAACTACTTTTGGAGGCGGAAGAACTGGTGGCTGAAGCAATGAACCCGAGCGAGCCGCCGCCTGGCCAGGCAAAACCGCGCACTAAAGCCAAGGGCGGCGTGCCCGGCCAGACCGCGCTGGCGGGGCTCCGATGACCGCGGCACCGCTGCATTTTTATGGGGAGCGGCTGATGCTGGACCCTGAGGGCGCGGTTTATTGGCCGGCCAAGCGCGTGCTGATCGTGTCGGATTTGCATCTGGAAAAAGCCTCGGCCGCGGCTATGCGCGGTAGTTTGCTGCCGCCGTTCGATACAAGGGTGACGCTGGACAAACTGCATCGGCTGATCCGGCATTATCAACCTGCCGCCGTCATCGCCCTTGGCGATAGTTTTCACGATACGCGCGGGGTTGAGCGCATGCATGGGGCGGACCGCGCCAGGTTGATCCAGATGACGAAGGATACGCATTTTGTCTGGATCACCGGCAACCATGATGCCGCGGCGTCCGGGTTACCGGGAGAGAGCGTTGAGCAGTGGCAGGAAGGAATTTTCAGTTTGCGCCATCAGGCGGCAGCGCGCCCGGCTTCACGCAATGTCGAAATCTCCGGCCATTATCATCCGAAGGCCAGCGTAAATACGGCTTCGTTGCGGATCAGCCGGCCTTGCTTTGTGACCGATGCCGCAAGGATGATCCTGCCGGCGTTTGGTGCCTATACCGGCGGGCTGGATGTTCGCGACCCGGCCATCACCCGGCTGTTTCCGCGGGGCTTGCGGGTGTTCCTGCTGGGGCAGACGAAGTTGTTCAGTTTCGGGCTAGGACAATTGGGCTGAAAATGCGTTATTTCGTTAACAAGCCGGCATCACTTTGCTTGGATGCTTTTTCTATCAGGGCCTCGAGGCGCGGCAAAAGCTCGGCCATTGAAACCGGCTTGACGAGGTAATCGTCGCCACCGGCTTGCAAACCCTCCACCCAGTCTGAGAGTTCGCCCAGGCCGGATAGGAACAGCGCCGGCGTTTCGACCCCGCTGGCCCGCAACGTGCTTAGAATGTTTACGCCGTCGGCGCCGCCGGGCAGCATGCGGTCCAGCATGATGACGTCAAAATGCTTTTTCTGGGCGATTGCGAGGCCATCGGCGGCGTTGCTTGCGTATTCAACAATGTGCCCCGCTTCCCGCAACCCGAGTACGAGAAAGGTGGCCACCTCAGCGTCATCTTCAACGACGAGTAAATACACCGGAATGTCTCCAATCAGGAAGGCACGCTAGGCAACCGCGTTGCCTGTTGGGTTAACGCGGTAACCTGGCAGCTATTTCTTTAACGAGGCATCCGGCGATGTTCAATAGCTATGCAAAAGCGAGCGCCCAGCGAGCTGGCGGACACGGGCGGTGATCCGCCCATCAGTTCAGCATCGGCGTTCCTTCATGGGCGACCAGCAGATCATGCATGTCGGTGGCGTGATCTTCCTCGTCCTTCAGGATATGTTCGAGCATCAGCCGCGTGGTTGGATCCTTGTCAGCGAAATACCGGATCAAGTCGCGGTAATGCTCAACGGCAATTCGCTCGGCGACCAGGTTTTGTTTTACCATGTCCACCAAGGTGCCGCCCGGACCGTATTCGGTGGCGGAGCGGGAGACCAAGCCTTCCGGATCGAAATTCGGCGTACCACCTAACTGATCGATACGATCCGCGAGTTCGGTCATATGCCGAGTTTCGTCCGCGGCGTGTTCCTGAAATTCCGCGGCGACGGATTTGCTGTTGATGCCGACAACAGAAATCGCGTTCATGGTGTAGCGCAGAACGCAAACGATTTCGGTTGCCAAGGCAGATTGCAGCAGGTCGATCGAGGTCTTTATCTCGCCGCCATAATTCTTGGTGACCGCTCCCTCTTCAAGGGATTTCTTGGCGTCTTCACGCAATTTTTTTACGTCCCGGAGGAAGTAATTGTCGCCCGACTGATCTGCCATTTCAACAACTCCTAAATATCATCATAAATTCCGAATTGGCCTTGGCTGTTGCAAGCCAAGGCCAATTCGGAATTAGGCCAAATTAGTACGCGTCGCGCAACCGGCCGCCAATGGCCCCGGCCACACTGGCGATAAAGGCGCCAATCAGCAGGGAAACAAAGGTGAAGATTGCCGCCTTTGCGGAAGTTTTACGCGCCGCATCGGCAACTTGTTTGGCTTTGGTCATGTCAGCCTGTTGCTGGGCCAGTACCTGGTTGACGCGGGTCTGCGCATCGGTTGGCGAGAGACCCGTACGACCGGATACAAGTTGGGTCAGATACGCGTTATCGGCTTGGGACACCGACCCCGACACCGCCGTTTGCGCCAGAATAACCGAAGCCTGATTGCGGACATCGCTATCAGACAGACCGGTTACCATTGCTGCGGAACCGTTATCCGGCGCTAACGCCGAACCTGTGTTAGCGTTGCCGTTGGTATTGACATCCTGGCGGAACAGTTCGTTGACATAATAATTATCCGCGGTCGTTGCCGATGTGTTATTGCTTGCCAACTGCGTGCCGGTCGAAACCGCGGAACCTGAACCCAGGGTCAATAAGGCAGCGACCAGAACGGTCGCCAGGCCCCAGGCCAGAAAGCCGTGCGCGGTGTCGCGAAAAAACACCTCGTCAGTATGCACGGCGGTCCATTTGGTGCGCAGGCGGCCTGCCATATAACCGCCAATGCCAGAAGACACCCATTGCACGATCACAAGCCATATTGCTGCAAGAACGGTGAAGGTGGTGACTGAAACGCCGTTATGCGGCCATGGTGAAACCGAGCTCAAGCCGAGCCCGGCACCGAAGATCAGCAGCATGACGGAGACGGCGGTGGCAGCTACGGCGCCTGCGAAAATAGCAGGCCAGGAAACCCCGGATGCAGATGACAATGCGGGAACCGCGGGCTCATTCAAACCCCCCGGCCGATACGCGCTCTCTGTTGGATATGTAGTAGACATTTATTATTCCTTTTTGCTAGCGTTTTTAATGCCAGAGCAGAACCAAGAGAATAATAATGGGGATGGGAATACCAAGAAGCCAAAGTAGAATTGCGGGCATTTTATTATAACCTCCAAGAACTAAATTATAAAGTTTTAGCTACACGGAGGTCGTGGCGAAGTTGCAAGAAATCAAGATTTCTTGAGTTAAGATAAATGGAATGTCATCCGATGGTTAGCAGATGTAGCGGCGCCGTAACCAGCGCCGGGGACAGCGGCGCGTAAATTACGCGGCCGCCGTCTTTTCGCTTTGAACATCTGCACGCAGGATATAGCCGACATTGCGGATGGTATGCAGCATCGGCGTCTTGAAGGGTTGATCAATTTTTTGCCGCAGGCGGGAGATATGCACCTCGATCAAATTCGTTTGCGGGTCAAAATGATAGGCCCAGATCGCTTCCAGCAGCATCGGGCGGGTTAGCACCTGTCCGGCGTTGCGCATCAGGTACTCCAGCAGCTTTAATTCGCGCGGCTGCAGTATCACCACTTTTCCCTCGCGCCGCACGACGCGCGACAGCAGGTCAAGCTCGAGATCGCCCACCTTCAATTGGGTTTCCGCCGGCGTGCCGCGGCGCTGCCGCGTCACCGCTTCAATGCGCGCCACCAGTTCCGATATCGCAAAGGGTTTGACCAGGTAGTCATTGCCGCCGGCGCGCAGGCCATGCACCTTGTCCTCGACCTCGCCGAGACCTGAGAGTACGATTACCGGCGTCTTGTTATTTTGTTGCCGCAATGTCTCGATGATCCGGATCCCGTCGACGCCGCCAGGCAGCATGCGGTCCAGGATGATAACGTCGAAATTGCTCGAAGCCGCAACGAACAGGCCGTCACGGGCGGTTGTTACGTGTTCGACCTTATGCTCAAGGTCGGTCAGCGCGTCTTTCACGAGTTCGGCGACGTCGGGGTCGTCCTCGATCAGCAAAACGTCCATGAAATACCATCCCCCTGTTACTATTGAAACGAATCATTTCTGATCCCAATAATTTGTAACCTAACAGAACCATTTAACAGTACGCTCGGCACGACATTAAACTTTTGCTAGAATGCGGGTCGGTTCATTCAATCAGGGCTTTGTGATCAAGGGGTTGTGGCTGGCACCGCAGCACCCGAACCGTCGCCCGGCGCCTGCACCGGCGGCGGCGGCGGGTTTTCGAGCGCGGCCCAATCCAGTTGCGGCAGGTCGGCAATTTTTTGATTGTTGATCGTAACGCTGCCGGCACCATAGGTGACGTGCATGCTCAAGGTCTGGCCCCCGCTTGCAGAGTTAGAAATATAGGGGCTCAGTTCGGCTTCAGCTTGGGCAATATCAGCTTGCAGCGCCGGGTAGGCATTGGCCAGCGCTACCGTGAAATCATCCAGATGATTTGCGCTGAGGTCGGCGGTGCCGGCAGGCTGCAGATTGGCGTCGAACCCGATTGTGGCGCCGGCGTTGATGGTGGTTGAGCCGACAATGAGGTTCAAGGCCAGTTTGCCGTTACCGCCCTGGCTCGCCCATTGATGCACAACCGGCAGTAGCAGTTTTTGTTCCGCGTCACGATCATGTGGCGCGGCGTCCAATTGAGCCGGAAGGCTGCCCAAGTCCGCCGGCACCGGCCCGGAGAAATTTGCCGACAGCGAGAGGCGGGCAAGCTTGCCGTCGAACGGTACGGAGGCGATGCGGGTCAGCAACGGCGACAATGCCAGCCCATCCAGCTCGGTTTTGCTTGAAATCGCGGTGGCGTTGGCGCCGGCTCTGGTGTTGACGTCGGCGTGCGACGTGATGCTGTCGATATGCAGCACCAGCAGGCTGCTGGCCAGGATCTGGACATTGCTGGCGGCGAAATCGCCGCCGCGGAACGGATAGGCATGGCGATTGAAAAGTGTGTCGGGGTCGAGGTTCTCAGCCGCGCTGATGCTGCCGGTGTTGAACACGAAGCCGATATTGTTGCCGACCGAAAAATTGATCTGGTTCGGCAGGTCGGTGTGAAAGACCAGCGGGTTAAGGGCGTCGATGCGCAGCGACACGCTCGGCAGGGCGATTGAAACAACTTCCCCCTGCGGACCGGGGGGCGGTGTCAGCGTCAGTTGATCGACGGTGAGGATAGCGTTCATGGGAGAGGTGCCGCGATGCATGGCAGCATATGAAACCTTCCAGCCATTATCCGTCTGCTGCGCCGACCAGGCCAGAAAGCCCGATTGCAGCCGTTCCTGGGCGTACCACCAGAAACCGATCCAGATAATCGCGATGCCGACGATCAGGCTCAACAGAAATTTCAGTACACCGCGCATTTATTGTCGTCTCCCATCACGCGCTCCGGCTCAACCGGCTGGAACTGGCTGCCGGAACTGGCAGCAAGCGTTGGCGCGCTTTGCTATCATGCGCTCCTATTGACCACCGGCCAAGGCTTGGCGTTTGTGGGCTGGGTAGGGTATTCGGGCTTGAAGGTTGAGGTTCATGCAGATTTTCCAAGGTTGGCGCGGGCTTCCGGACGCGATGCGGGGCGCCAGTATCGCTTTGGGTAATTTTGACGGCGTGCATCTGGGTCATGCCGGCGTGGTCCGGGTGGCGCATGCCGCCCGGCCGGACCGGCCATTGGCGGTGCTGACGTTTGAGCCGCATCCGCGGGAGTTTTTCCGGCCGCAGGACCCGCCCTTCCGGCTGACATTGGCACCGGAACGCGCCACTGCCCTGGCGGCTTTGGGCGTCGGCATGGTCTATGAGTTGCCGTTCGATCTGGCTTTCTCGCATCTGACCGCCGAGCAGTTTGTGTCCGAGATCCTGCATGCGGGGTTGGGTGCGGCGCACCTGACCTGCGGGGCGGATTTTGCCTTCGGGCACCGGCGCGGCGGCGGTACCGCCTATCTGGCGGCGCAGGCCGAAGCATTTGGCATCGGCCTGACGTTGGCGCCGCCGGTGACCGATGCGCAGGGCCCGATTTCCGCCACCAGGATCCGCCGGTTGCTGCAGGATGGCTATCCGGAGCGGGCGGCGGCAATGCTAGGTCGGCCGTTCTCGATCCGCGGTGAAGTGTCGCATGGTGATAAGCGGGGTCGCACCATCGGATTTCCGACCGCCAATGTGCCGCTGGGCCGGCATTTGGAGCCGGCGCGGGGCGTGTACGCGGTCACCGCCCGCCTAGCGGATGGGGTGGCGGTGAAGGGCGTGGCGAATATTGGGCAGCGGCCGACCGTCGGCGGCGAGGAATCTCGCTTGGAAGCGCATCTGTTCGACTTCGATAGGGATATTTATGGGGCGGAATTGACCGTGGAACTCCGTCATTTCCTGCGCGAAGAGCAGAAGTTTGCCAGTTTCGAGGCTCTGAAGCTGCAGATTGCGGAGGATGCGGCGCAAGCCCGGGCGCTGCTTGACGCTGCGCTCGCTGAAGAAGCATAATTGTGACCATGACCGGCAAATTTTCGCTTCGAATTATGGCGCCGCCCCTGATTTAAAGTTGGGGGCCTGACAGGACTTCGCGGGCTGTTCGCCTCTTTGGTTTTTCACCGCCGGATTTAAAATTTATGAACGACGTCGTATCGGACTATAAGGCTAGCGTGTTTCTGCCGCGCACGGATTTTCCGATGCGGGGTGATCTGCCGAAGCGCGAACCAGCGATGCTGGCTCGCTGGGAAGCCATGGGGCTATGGGGGCGGCTGCGCCAGGCGGCGGCAGGGCGGCCGAGTTTTATTCTGCATGACGGGCCGCCTTATGCGAACGGCAATCTGCATATCGGCCACGCACTGAACAAGATCCACAAGGACGTCATCAACCGCGCCCAGGCAATGGCCGGCAGGGACGCCAATTATATTCCGGGCTGGGACTGCCATGGCCTGCCGATCGAGTGGAAGGTCGAGGAGCAATACCGCGCCAAGAAGAAGAATAAGGATGATGTTCCTGTGCTGGAATTCCGGCGTGAATGCCGGGAATACGCGCAAGCGTGGCTGGATGTGCAGGCCGAGGAATTCAAGCGCCTTGGCGTTGCCGGCGATTGGGCGAACCGCTACGCGACGATGGATTTTGTCTCCGAGGCAGCAATTGCCGGTGAGATCGGCAAGTTTCTGCTGAACGGCGCGCTGTATCAGGGCCTGCGGCCGGTGATGTGGAGCCCGGTTGAGAAAACCGCTTTGGCGGAAGCCGAAGTCGAGTATCACGATAAAAAAGATACCGCGATCTATGTGAAATTTGCGGTCACCGAGGGCATCGTTAAGGGCGCCTTTATCGTCATCTGGACCACCACGCCCTGGACCATTCCCGGCAACCGCGCGCTCGCGGTTGCTGCAGAGATCGATTACGCGCTGATCGAGGTTGACGAAATTGTCGAGGGCAGCCTGGCCAGGTCCGGCGAGCAGTTGATTGTCGCTGCCGACCTGCTGGCGCAATTTGCTAAAATCTGCGGCATCGCCGCGTACCGAACCCTACGGATGCTTAAAGGCGCAGAACTCCTCGGCCTGGTCTGTGCCCATCCGTTGCGCGACCGCGATAACTATTACGGCTTCGATGTGCCGGTGCTCGACGGCTCGGCGTTCGTTACCACCGAAGTCGGCACCGGGATCGTGCATATGGCGCCGGGCCATGGCGAGGATGACTTTTTTCTCTGCCGGGAGAACGGCATCGAGGTGCCGGCGACGGTGCAGGGCGATGGCACCTATTACCCGTCCGTCGCGTTATTTGCAGGGGCGCATGTCTATAAGGCGGCGGACCCGGTTTGCGCGGCGCTGATGCAAGCCGGCGCGCTGTTGCACCGGGAAGAATTTATGCATTCCTACCCGCATTCCTGGCGCTCCAAAGCACCGTTGATTTTCCGGGCGACGCCGAACTGGTTCATCCGCATGGATGGCGCAGAAAAAATACGCGAACACGCGCTGGCGGCGATCGATGCGACCCGGTTCGTGCCGGAGATTGGCCGCAACCGCATCCGCTCGATGGTTGCATCCCGGCCGGACTGGTGCATCTCCCGGCAGCGCGCCTGGGGCGTGCCGATTGCAATTTTTGTCGATAAGGCCACGCAACAACCGCTGCGCGACGCTACGGTAATGGAGCGGGTGGTGCAGATTTTTAGCGTCCAAGGCGCGGATGCCTGGTACGCCCGGCCGGCGCAGGATTTTCTGGGATCCACCTATCGTGCGGAAGATTACGAACAGGTGATGGATATCGTCGATGTTTGGTTCGAATCCGGATCGACCCATGCTTTCGTGCTGGAAGCGCGCGGACTACCGGTGCCTGCTGATTTATACCTCGAAGGCTCCGACCAGCATCGCGGCTGGTTCCAGGCATCCTTGCTCGAGGCTGTTGGTACCCGCGGGGTGGCGCCGTTCAAGGCGATCGTCACCGACGGTTTCGTGCTCGATGAGCAGGGCCGCAAAATGTCGAAATCGATGGGCAACGTCACAGCACCTCAGGAGGTAAACGATAAATACGGCGCCGATATTCTGCGGCTATGGGTGATGAACTCCGACACCTCCGAGGATTTGCGCATCGGCCCTGAAATCCTGAAGCAGCAGGCCGAGCTTTATCGACGGCTGCGCAATACGCTGCGGTGGATCCTGGGCTCGCTGGATGGTTTTGACGATGCCGAACGATTGCCGGAGGAGAAATTTCCGGAGCTCGAACAATTGATCCTGCACCGGCTTGCGGAGCTGGATGCCCTGGTCCACGCAGCCCTGGCAAGCCATGACTGGACCGGTGTTTACCCGGCGATCCATTATTTTTGCGCCACGGATTTGTCGGCGTTCTACTTCGATATCCGCAAAGACAGCCTGTATTGCGATCGGCCGGATACGGAAAAACGCCGCGCCTGCCGCAGCCTGCTGGATATTCTGCACCGCTGCCTTACCGCCTGGCTGGCGCCGGCTTTGCCGTTTACGGCAGAAGAGGCGTATTGCGCGCGCCATGGTGAAAATGGCTCAGTGCATCTGACCTTGTTTCCTGAGATCCCCGCGAATTGGCGCAACGACGCGTTGGCCGAGAAATGGGGCAAAATTCGCGAAATCCGCGGCGGTGTCACCGGCGCGATCGAGGCCATGCGGCGTGAAAAGGTCATCGGCTCGTCTTTGCAGGCGGTTGCGCTATTGCCGCCGGCTGCCCGCGAACTGCTCAGCGCGCAAGACTGGGCCGATATCAGCATTACGTCGCATGCCGAATTTGGCTCCGGGCCCGGCGCTGCCCAGGCTCCCGGAGAAAAATGTGAGCGGTGCTGGCGCGTCCTGCCGGAGGTCGGCAGCGCCCCGGCGCATCCGAGTTTGTGCCTGCGCTGCTGCGAGGCCGTGGGGTGAGGGGCCGCATCGCTGGGTTTATCCTTGCTGGTACGGTGCTGGCGGCCGATCAGTTCAGTAAATACTGGGTGCTGCACGGGCTGCATCTGCAGGACGGCCATTTTCTGGTGCTGCTGCCGGTGCTGAACTTTGTACTGGTTTGGAACCACGGCGTTACTTTCGGCCTGTTCAACGGCCCTGGCACCTTCAACTGGATTATCCTGGCATTAGTGGCGCTCGCGGTCGTCGCCGTGCTGGGGACTTGGTTATGGCGGACCGATAACCTGTTCAAAATGCTGGCGATCGGCGCGATCATGGGCGGCGCGGTCGGCAATGTCATTGACCGGTTGCGGTACGGGGCGGTGGTTGATTTCATCCAGGCGCATCTCGGGATTTATTCGTTCTACGTGTTTAATGTCGGTGATTCCGCCATTGTCTGCGGCGTCATCGCTTTGATGGCGGAGAGCCTGTTGCGGCGAGACCCGGGCGGCGATAGGAAGGCGGCATGAAACTCAATATCCAAACCGGCTTATTGACCCTTGTTCTGGCGGCAGCCCTGGGCGCCTGCAGTAGTGGCTCAAGCGGCTTCAAAAAGACCTTTGGACTGACTGCGAACCCGCCGGATGCCTTCCAGGTTGGCACCGAACCGCCGCTTTCACTGCCGCCTGAACTTGGACAGCTGCCGCCGCCTAACCCGGGCCAGCCAAGGCCGCAACAGGCGGATGCCTCCCAGGAAGGTCTGGATGCACTCTCCCCGGCATCCTCCATCACGCCGCCGCCGGCCTCCGGTAGCCAGGGCGAACAGGCATTCCTGGAGCAGGCCGGCCCAACGCCGCCAGCCGCAATCCGCGCCGATGTCAATCAAACCTCGCTGATCCAATCCAAGCCGGCCGGATTTGTCGGTAGCCTTATGGGCCAGGGTCCAACCCCGGAGCCGACGGTTGACGCGGCAGCGGAATCCCGCCGGCTGCAGGATAATGCAGCGCTCGGTCAGCCCGTCACCAACGGCAACACGCCGGCGGATTCCAACCAAAAACCGAATGTGTTTCAGCGCTTCTTTAATTTATTCTGAGATCGGGAAGTAGCCGTTTTTGAACCAAAGCTGGCCGCCCGCGTCTGGGCGCCCACGTCTGGCTGCCCGCGTCTGGGCGCCCACGTTTGGCTGCCCGCGTCTGGCCGCCCGCTTTTGGCCGCTTTCGTCTAGCTTTGCCGGGCTTTGATGCTCGCGGCCTCGACAGGCGCGGTGCTGTAGGCTTGCAAATCGGATCTCTCGGTTTCCGCCTGGTAGCGCCGCATCGAGTGCGGCCATTGCGTAACGATTAAACCCGTTGCGGAACGGTAATAGTCGCTGACGCCCTGCTGCCAGACGCCCACTTTGGCAAGATCGGTCTGCAAGCCGGTGTTATATACCGCCATTGCCTCCGGCTTTATGTCGATCCATTGCAACTGATGCCGTTCCATCTCCTGCAGTTTGCGGATGATATATGCGACCTGGCATTCGATGTTGTGGATGATGGAGCCGTTATTGGTATTGGGCCCATACAGCATGAACAGATTTGGAAAACCGGAGACGGTGATGCCGAGATAGGCCTGCGCGCCGGCGGTCCAGGCGGCATCAAGCGGCACGCCGTTCCTGCCTTGCACCGGGATCGCGGATAAAAACTTCGTGGTTTGAAAACCGGTGGCCAGGATAACCACGTCGGTTGGACGCGACTTGCCATCCTGGGTCACGATGGCGGCGGGCGTAATGTGGTCGATCGGGTCGGTCACGAGCTTAACGTTCGGCCGGTTGAAAGTTGGGTACCAATCGCTTGAAACCAGTCCGCGTTTGCTGCCGAACGGATAATCGGGTGTCATTTTCGCCCGCAGCTCCGGGTCTTGCACCTGGGCGAGATTTTCAGCGCAGGCCGCCGCCATCATCGCCATGACATCCTGATTGTCCATGGTGCAGACCGCATCGATCCAGCCGCTGATGCGTTGCCGGTCGGCCTTGACGGCCGCGGCGCGGTCAACCTTGCATTCTTCAAGGAACTCCTCGGAGAAGCGCATCTGCCGAGGTCCGACATAGTTCGGCGTGCGTTGATAGACATCGAGGCTGCCGACGATGCCGGCGATTTCCGGGACAATCTGCACCGAGCTCGCCGCACTTCCGATGATGCCAACGGCTTTGCCGTGGAGCTCGAGCTGATGGTCCCATCTGGCTGAATGAACGACGGGACCGGCAAAGCCGTCGAGCCCCGGGATTTGCGGATAGGCGGGAAGGTTGAAGAGGCCGACGGCACTGATAACAAAATCAGCGGCGAGCACCTCGCCATTCGCGGTTGTTATGTTCCAGGTCGCGGTGGTGTCATCGAAGCTTGCGGCAATTACGCGCGTGTTCAGCCGCAAATGGTCGCGTAAACCGAAGGTCTGAACGCATTCCTCAAGATAGTCGCGGATTTCATCCTTCCGGGCATAGGGCTCGGACCAGTCCAGTTTTGGTGCGAAGGAGAAGGAGTACAGATGCGATGGCACGTCGCACCTGCAGCCGGGGTAGCTATTGTGAAACCAGGTGCCGCCGACGCCGGCCGCCTGCTCCAGGATCAAAAAATCCGTGTATCCGGCGTCTTTAAGTTGCTTGCCGGCACAAATGCCGCCGGGTCCCGCACCTATGACGATCGCCCGGCGCATCGTTGGCCTAGACGCCGAGCATTTCGCGGATTTTGATGGCCAGCGCGTCCAGGGCGAAAGGCTTGATCACGATATCCATCCCAGCGTCCAGGAAGCCGGCTCGGGTTGTTGCGTGCTCGGCATAGCCGGTAACGAACAGCACCTTTAATTCCGGGCGATGCTGGCGCGCGATCTCGGCCAATTGCCGGCCGTTCATTACGGGTAGGCCAACATCGGTTATCATCAAATCCAGCCGGGCTTTCGAGGCCAGGATCGGGATTGCCGATTTGGCGTCGGCAGCTTCCAGGCAACCATAGCCAAGCTCGCACAGCACCTCGCTGATGAGCAGGCGAACCGAGGGTTCGTCTTCCACCAGCAGGACGATCTCACCCGATCCATAGGGTGTATCCAGCGCTGCGATTTCAGGCGGTTCCGTCATTTCGCCCAGATGCCGCGGCAGGTATATTTTAACCGTGGTGCCGGCGCCCTCGACACTTTCAATGCGCACGTGACCGCGGCTCTGATTGACGAAGCCGTAGATCATCGACAGCCCGAGACCTGTCCCCTGGCCGATCGGCTTGGTCGTGAAAAAAGGATCGAACGCCTTTGCAGCAATATCGGAAGACATGCCGACGCCGGTATCGCTGACCGAAATGATGGTATAGTCGCCGGGCCCCATCGGGTCGCCTTTAAGCTCCGCCGGGGAAGAGATCGTGATATTAGCGAGCGAAATCGTCAGGCGGCCGCCATCCGGCATGGCATCCCTGGCGTTGATGGCGAGGTTGAGCAGCGCGTTTTCCAACTGGTTGGCGTCGGTATGCACCGGCCAAATATCCGCGGGCGCGACAATCTCGATCTGCACCTGTTCGCCCAGGCTGCGGTGCAGCAGGTCGGCCATGCCGTTGATCAAGCGAACCACATCGACACTTTGCGGGTCCAGCGATTGGCGGCGGGCGAAGGCCAGCAGACGATGGGTCAAGGCCGCCGCACGCTCCGCCGAGCTTACCGCGGCATCAATGAACTGATCGACTTCGGTGTAGCGCTGGGCGGCGATCCGGCGCTTCAACATTTCCATCGAACCCATGACGCCGGTCAGCAGATTGTTGAAGTCATGCGCGATGCCGCCGGTAAGCTGCCCGATAGCCTCCATTTTCTGCGATTGCCGCAGGGCATCCTCAGCTTCCCGCAGGGCATTTGCAGCGGCGCGCTCGGCCGTTACGTCACGGCCGACGGCTTGGATCAGACCATCGGCGGCCACCGCGCTCCATTCGATGATGCGGGTTGAACCATCCTGGGCATTTATGCCGAGTTCGAAGCGCGCCGGGACGCGGGAATACCGCAAGTCATGCATGGCAGTCTCGAGTTGTTTCCGATCCCAGCTCGCCACGACCTCGTTTACATGGGTCCGCGGCGGCACCTCGGTATCCCAGCCAAGCAAGGCGCGCCAGGCGGGGTTCGAGGCCCGGATAATGCCGTTTGGCTGCACCACCAGCATTACATCCGAAGACAGCCGCCACATCCGGTCGCGGTCGGCGGTGCGTTTGGCCACCCGTTGCTCTAAACTGGTATTAAGATTGCGCAAAGCGTGTTCAGCCCGGCGCCGTTCATTGACGTCGCGCAGGATGGCGGTGATGAAGACGCGCGAATCACTGGCCCAGCTTGATGCGGAAACTTCGACGAAACTGGTCGATCCGTCCCGGCGCCGCACCGCGAGTTCAACTGGCCGCGTCAGCTTCTCCCCCGACGACAAGGTCTGCCACGCGGCTTGCCAGCCGGGCTGCGCGCCGAACAGAACCGAGATGGAATGATTGATCAGGGCGCTCTGCTCGTAGCCGAATTCCTTGACGGTTGCCGGATTGGCAAGTTGGATTATGCCGTTGGTGTCGAGTGTTACAATCGGATCATGAGCACTATCGACCACGGCGTCATATCTGGCGTTCTGCCGCTTGCGCAAAAGCCGGTCGCGTTCGGTGACGACGGTGACATCCGCAATCTGGATCAGGCAGCTTTGCGGGCTGGTTCCAAGGGGCCGCACGGCGATATTATGTAAAAGGGTCCTTCCCGACCTGGTTTTGAGGTCGAATATCGGTCCGTGCAGCGAATGTACGAGAATGCCGGAGGTGCCGGAGGAGAGTGCATCCTCAATCACCGCCAACAGCCGCGGGTTCGGCATATCCGGGAAGGTTTCCGGAAGCGTACGGCCGAGCGCCTGACCGGCCGATACCCCGCTCGCCGCCGCCAACCATTGATTCCAGCCGATGACGCGGGTTTCGGAATCAAGGACAATCAACCCCGTATCCAACGCGTCGAAAACGGCGGGCAAGTTGGTAATTTTCGGAAGCACGAGGTCAGAGGGCATCGGATCCGTTTGGTGCGTCTGCCACCTGTGCGATCAGCCTACCCAGCAAGGTTTTCAAGGTCGTCAGTGATGGCAAATCCATTAATACCGCTATGTAGCCGCCAATATTCCGGTTTTTAACCGAGAAGTTAATATAAAGAAACAGGACAACCGCCTCGCCGTCAGGGGCACCGGATAAAGCGAAAATTTCAGATCCGGAGCCGCTCAAAATTTCCGGCAGCGAGATTTGCAGGGTCTCATCCAGCATGTTGGCAATGGCGGCCAGACAGCCGTTAAGGATGATATTGCCGGTCTCGGCCAGGGCCTCCTGCTCGAGGCCGATAATGTCCTCCAGAGGCAAACCACCGCCGGTGATGGCGCGCACCAGTTCAAGGCTCTGGGTTTCAGGGAAGATCAGCAATGCCCGGCCCGCAAGCGCGCCTTCGAAGGCCTGGTGCACGGCAACCAGTTTATCGGTCTTGCGGTTGCCGATCGCCGTGGCGGCCTGCTCGCGCGTAACGATTTTTACCGCCGGGACCGAAAGCAATACTTCGCTGCCGATCATGATCCGCAGATTTGCCGCCGCCCGGCTGACGCCGATATTGGCGAGCTCGGTCAGCGAGTCCTGCTCGAGCTCCGTTAACCAAATTGGCGCTTGCAGTATCACGCTGCCGCCAAGCGTTGTTCGGCGTCTGTTAAAAAAGTGGCGAGGGCTTGCTCGGTCAATGGTTTTGGCAGGAAGGTAGCGCCTGCATCCCCGGCTCGATTGACAATTTCGACCTGAATATTCGCGGAAATGACGGCGACCGGCATGCCAGGGTTACGTTCATGTAACTCGGCCGCAAGCTCGAGGCCATCCCGGCCAGGCATGTTGAAGTCTAGTAAAACAACATCCGGCTGCGAGTCTGTCAGATGTTTCACCGCTTCGTCGGCATTTGCAGCTTCAAAGCGGGTCCAGTCCGGCTTCAGCGTGTTCAGCAGTTTAATAACCGACATCCTGGCAAGCTTACTGTCGTCAACGATTAATATTTTATAGCTCATCCATTCTCTCATTTCCCAGACCGGCTGGCGCGCCAGATAGCTGGCGTACCGAATATATGTGAACGTTCTCACTCGTTTGCAGGACTAACTGTCGCACCGTAACAAGTCCTGGACCTCCAATACAATTAATACCTTGCCATCTCCAAGCAGGGTGCTGCCGGCGATGCCGGACATTCCTGCCAGCAGGCCCTCCATCGGCTTTAGAATGATGTCGAGCTGGCCACCGAAGCCATCGACCTGCAGCGCCGCAATTTCGCCGTTGGCCGCCGCCACCACGGCGGCATTCAACATTTGAGGGGCCAGCTGTGCCCCCGGCAGGTCGAGCGCGCTGGCAAGCTTGATCAACGGAATGGTCTTGCCGTCGAGGATAATCGCTTCGGCGCTGCCGACCGGAATAATCCGTTCGATCGGCAACTGCACCGTTTCCAGAACCTGGTCGAACGGAACGCCGAAAGTCTGGCCCGCGGCATGCAGCGTCAGCACCCGTGTCATCATCACGGTAAAGGGCAGCACGAAGCTCACTGTGGTGCCCTTGGTCTCGACGCTATGCAGGACCACCTGGCCGCCTAGCCGCTCCACGGCGGCGCGGACTGAATCCATTCCGACGCCACGGCCGGAGATATCGCTCAAAACATCGGCGGTAGAGAAGCCGGGAAGAAAGATCAGGTTGAGGATATCCGCATCCGGCATTTGCGCAGCGGCTTGCGGGGTTATCAGTCGGCGGCGGATCGCGGTGTCGCGCACGGCGCCGCGGTCGATGCCGGCGCCGTCATCCGCAATTTCAATAACGACCCGATTGCCGTTGCGGCGGCCCCGCAACGTAACAATGGCCGTCTCCGGCTTGCCCGCGGCTTTACGCTTGGCAGCGGGTTCGATGCCGTGGTCGATGGCATTGCGCAACACATGCAAAATCGGTTCGAACAAGGCTTCGACAATGACTTTATCTGCTTCCGTGGCGTCGCCTTCGGTGACAAGGCGAACCGGTTTTTGCAAACGCGCCGCCATTTCCCGCACCAAACGCGGGAATCGTTGGAACACCCGCTGCAATGGCAATACGCGTGTCGCCAGCACGGATTGCAGCAATTCCGCGGTCAGACGGTTGAACCTTGCGTTCAAATGCCGCAGTTGTTCAGCCAGGTTTTTTGGATCATTCCGGGATTGAACAATGTGATTAAGCATGTTTTTTGCAACGATCAGCTCGCCGGTGATTTTGACGATATCCTCAATGCGCCCGACATCGACCCGCAGTGAACGCGCCGCCACCGACGATTTGTCGATTTCGGCCGCAGGGTCAGCCGGCGGCGCCGGCGGCGGTCTGGCCGGACCGGCAGCGGCGGCGGTGATTGCCGCCGCAGGCGCCGTTGGCAATGCGGCCTTCAGCAGCGCAAAGGCGGCTTCGATATCCGCGGCCTGCTCATGATATCCGAAATGATGCAGAACATTGCGGCAGACTCTCGCCGCGGCGCCCAGCCTGCCGAGCGTGCCGGCGTCCGGTGGCACCGAGATCAAAGCCACTTGCTCGGTGAGCAGTTCGATTGCGTAATCGGGAAGTGCCAGCACAGGCGCCGGCGCTTTGGCGGCCGGTGGCGGCTCGATCTGATCAGAGAGCGTATCAGGGGCTGCAATTTCATTGGCCAGGCGGTCGGCGTCCTGATCGGCAGCCTCGGGGAGCGCATCCTCGGCTTCGATCCGAGCCAGCCAGGAGACGATCTGATCCAGGCAGGACAGGCAATGGCTTACCACGGTCGGGGTCAAAGGCTGATCGCCGGACCGAACCGCTGCCAACAAATCTTCCGCGGCATGGGTGACGCGCGACATCGCCGTGAAATCCATAATGCCCGCAGCCCCTTTCAACGTGTGAAAGGCGCGGAAGGCGCTGTCTAGAACCGGGCGGTTGCCGGGGTCGTGTTCGAGCGCCAGCAAATCGCTGCTTGCCTGCTCAACCAGTTCACGGGATTCGATCAGGAATTGCTCAAGAAACTCGTTCATGCCGGAGGCTCGGCAGGCTTTGGGCCGCACAGCATGGTCGCATATCGCAACAATATCTCCGGCTGCACCGGCTTGATGAGGTAGAAGTTGGCGCCGGCGGTTCGCGCCGCCGCCAGATCCGAGGCCGCCGCCTCGGTGCTGATCATCAAAGCCGGGGTCGATGCGATCGGCGGCACCCCGGCGCGTAAGGTTTTCAGAAACGTCAGCCCGTCCATCTTTGGCATGTTGATATCGACAAGCAATAAATCTACCGGCGCGATGAGAAGTTTTTCCAGTGCCTCAACGCCGTTCAGCGCTTCCTCAACTTCGAAACCGGCGCGTTCCAGGATGTCGCGGTAATACAGCCTTATCAGGCTGGCATCCTCAACGATCAGAATGCGCTGGTGTTTATCGGTCACGGCTTTGTCGCTCACGGCTTTGCATCCGGGGGCCGGCCATCCGGGGTCCGGGGGTCGGGCGGCCGGCGATAGACGATGGCGTCTTCAAAACGGCAAATCTCGAATAGTCCGGATATCCGGCTCATCGATTCGGCGTGACCGAGACACAGATAGCCGCCGGGCAAAAGCGCTTCGTAGAGATTTTCCGCGGCAATCCGCCTGGATGCATCATCGAAATAGATCAGCATATTACGGCAAAAAATTACATCGAACCTGCCGAAAGGCCGGATTTCAATACGTTCCACCGCATTGACCGGTGCAAACAACACCGAACCGCGAAGGTCGTCGCTGAGGCGCCAGTGCTCGTCGTCCACCGGTTCGAAATATCGCTCAATCAGGTCATCACTCAAACGCATCAAGGCGCGCTTGCCATAGACCGCGGCACGGGCAGCCTCCAATACCGCCGTATCGATATCCGAGCCAAGGATTTCAATTTCGTAGGTGTCGGCCTGCGGCCAATTCTCCAAAAGCCAGATTGCCAATGAATACGGTTCTTCGCCGGTTGAGCAGGGCAGCGACCATATTCGAATGCTGTCGCCAGGGCGTTTATCCGCGATGCGTGCTTTCAGAAGGTCCTGGGTGAGGCACCGAAGTTGATAATCCTCCCGGTAGAAATAGGTCTCGTTGACGGTGAAGGCATTGATGAACGGTTCAAGCTCGCTTTTGGCCGGATCACGCAGATGGGCGAAGTATGCCGCAAACGTATTTGTGCGGGTAGCCTGCATCCGATCGCCCACCCGACGTTCAATAAAATATCGTTTTTGTTCCGAAAAGATAATACCGGTTTCCCGGTACAGGTAGTCGCAAAGCTGCGACAATTGTTCCGCGGTTACCCCTGCAGGCGCCATTACCGCGGCGGTGCCGATCGCGCACTGATCTGATCCGTTGCTACTTGAACGGAGAAATTCAGGAACGGCGCTGCAAACCGTGCCGCGCATTGCGCAAGGCCGGGCAGCATTTCCGGCGTGCCGATTTCCGCCAGCAGATCGATCGCCGCGGCGCAAACATTGATGTCCGGCTCGGTGGCCAAAATGCTGCTAAGCGACTGCCGTGCAATTGGCGCCGGCGCAATGCGAGCAAGATCGCAGGCCAGGACGCGAACATCCACATCCGGGTCGCGCAACAAAGCATCGAGCCTGCTGCCGGCCGTATCGGGCATCAGTTTCAGCGCGTCCAGCGCCGCGGTCCGCAGGCTGGCGTCGTCGGCGCGCAGGTAGCGCAGTATGGCGTCAAAACTGTTGCCGTTATTTATTCGGGCCAAACTGGTCAAGACCGCTTCTCGCACGCGCGGATCCTGTTCCTCGCCCAGATGCCGGCTGAGCTCGGCAACGGCGCCGGGAAAATCCGCGAGGTGCCGGGCGGCTTCCCAGCGGTCTTGCGCATTTGCCGAGTTCAACCTGGCTAATGCCTGCGGCAACCCGTCATCAGCCGCTTTTGGCCTGGCCGCGGCCAGGGGCTTTTTTACTAACGGCACGTTACGGCACCAACCTGGCCAACAGCGGTGCAATGCCGGGCAGCGGCGAGATGAATTCAGCGCCTCCCAACCTTACCATCTCGCCCGGCATCCCCCAAACCACCGCGGTTGCCTCAGCTTCTGCAATCGTTTGGCCGCCGGCATTGCGCAAATCCGTCATCGCTGCGGCACCATCGCTGCCCATCCCGGTCATCAACACCCCGATCAACAGGTTTGCATTCAACGCCACCATTGCCGTTCGCACCAAGCGGTCGGCGCTTGGATGCCAGAGATAGTCCGGCAGCGACGGCACGCTTTCCGCGTATAAGCCCTCGCCGCGACTGGCAACGGTGATGTCGGCATCGCCACGGCCAATATAAACGTTGCCCGGCTCCAACAATGTTGAAGCAGCCACTTCCTCGACACGCAAGCTGCAAAGATTATTGAGGCGCCTTGCCAGCGAAGACGTGAAACCCGATGGCATATGCTGCGCCACCACGATCGGCCACGGAAAATCTGCCGGCAACGGTTCCAGCAATGCTTCCAAAGCAGGTGGGCCGCCGGTTGAAGTGCCGACCAGAACCAGACCGGTTGCGGTCGCGTCCGGTTTCGCGCGCGATAGCGGCGCCGGCGAATGCGGCGCCGACTTCATCGCCTCTGCCATATTATGGCGGACCCGGTCGCGTAGGCGCAGGCTTGGCCGCAGCCGGACCGAAGCGGCGTTCCGTACCTTGGCGACCAGCTCCGAGCCTAATTCGTCGATCCCGAGCGAAATCGCCCGCACTGGTTTGGGTACAAAATCCACCGCCCCCTGCCGCAGCGCCTCAAAGGTTGCATCCGCGCCTGCCGCCGTCAGCGTGGACACCATCACCACCGGACAGGGGCGTTCGATCATAATCCGGTCAAGGCATTCCAGGCCGTCCATGTCGGGCATATGGATGTCGAGCGTGATGACGTCGGGCTTGAACCGCGCATTTTGTTCCAGCGCATCCCGGCCGTTGCCCGAAAGTTTCACTTCGAAATCGGCTTCGGCGCCGAAGATCTTGCCCAGCAGCTTACGAACCAGGGCCGAGTCATCGACGATCAACAGCTTGATCACGGACCGGACTGCTCGGCCTTGCGCGGCTTGGGTGCTTTGCGGGTTGCACCGCCCGCCGCCTTTGAGCTTGGATTGCCGTTGGTTTTGGCGGTGAAAATGTCAAGCAGGCTGCGTTCGGTACGGGTCAGCAACTCATCTGGATCCAGGACCAAAATCAACCTGTTTGCGGATTCAAGATTAATAACGCCGCGCACCAGCCGGCTGTCCTCGCCGGCTAAATGCGGCGCCGGTTCGACCATTTCAGGAGACGCTGCCAAGACCTCCGAAACGCCATCGACGATCAGCCCGGCATGATGCCGCGCCGAGCGCACCACCACTAATCTTTGCCTGCCGCCATCGTCGTTAAATTTTGCGAGTTCGAAACGGCTGCGTTGATCGATCACTGGCAGCACTTCGCCTCGCAGGTTGACGACGCCGCGCAGGAACTTTGGGGTCTTCGGCAGCCGGGTGATTTTTTCAGGCGCTGCGCTCACTTCGCTTACCGCGCTGATGGGAAGTGCGAATTCCTCGTTGCCAAGGCGAAAAACCAGAAACCGCAATTGCCGCGCCGCAGCCGCCAGCGGCGCTGCGGGCGCGGCTGCGGAATGATCGCTAAGTCGCGCCATAACCTCGTCTCCAAATAGCTTTGCCGTTGCCAACAGCGATACGAGCCGGCCATTCTCGGCGCGGTAAATCTGATCTATCTCAGCCTCGCCGCCGGCCCGTGCCGCCAGGAGTGAGGGCGCAGGCTCGATCTGCCGGATATCCGCATGGATAATTTCCCGCATGCGATCCGCCACCAGCCCGACCAGCACGCCTGCAACCTCTGTGACAATGATCTTATTGCGCAGGCCGCTCTGCAGCGGAAACCCCAGCAGGCCGCGTAGCGATAGCAATGGCAGCAGGGTCTCCCGATACGAAGCCAGACCGAGGATCAACTCTTCGGCACGGGGCATCGCCGTGATCGCCGCCGGCAACGCGATTATTTCCAGTACATCGTTCAACGGCAGCGCATAAGCCTGATCTGCGATCTCGAATGTCACCAGCGCCCTGGTTTCGGAAAAAAACCGACCGGCGCGTCGCATGGAGATTGGCGCGGCGGGATTTTTCAATGCTTCTGCCGGCCTTGCGGCCGCGCGCGGTGCAAAGGCCCGCGCCAGCAGTGCCGGCAGGTCCAGAATTTTTGCGGCGGCTGCATCCGGTCCATTCAAAAAGACGCCGTTCAACAGTTCCCCGGGTTCTGCCGCCAGTTCAGAATGCCGGGTTTCAACCTGCTCGGCCCCCAGGGTGACCAGGCTTTCGACAGCATCGATGGTAAGGGCAATCGGCGCGGCCGCGTCCAGTACAATGGCCCAGGCGGCTGCGGGATCTTCGGTTTCATGTCCAAGCAAGGCCCGGAGGCTGGCCACCGCTATCACCGATCCCCGGAGATTAGCCAAGCCCAACAAGGATTTCGGGCTTTGCGGCAGCTTTGCCAACGGCGGCACCGCGATGATCTCCACCACCTCTGAAGCGCGCAGCGCGTAAAGCCGGCCGCTCGCCCTGAATGTCAGAAACCTTTGGACGTTTTTGCCGCCGGCGGGGTTTGCAATCTCATCCATTGGGCAGATTGAGTTCGTCCGCCAGCGATGCGATTTCCTCAATGGCGGCAGCCAGATCCTCGGCACTGAGCGCCTGCTCGGAAGCGGCCAGGGCGGCCTGCCGGGACGCCGCATTGGATTGTTCGGCCGCACTGGCAATCTGGCGGGCATCTCCCGCGGTCCTGGCAATGGCCTCCGAAATGGCGTCACCGCCGCTCAAAATTGCCTTCGACGCCTCTTCGAGAGAAGCAAGATCAGCGCTGACGCGATCCAGTGCCGCGAATACCACCCGGCTTTTTTCGGCCTCGGCAGCAGCGGATTCAACAATATGCTCCAGATTGCGGCGCGCCAGCGCAAGCTGGTCCATCATGTTCCGGATGGTGTCCTTGACCTGGTCCGCGCTGTCGCTGGCTTCCCGGGCAAGACCCCGGATGTCGCCGGAGACCACTGCAAAGCCCCGTCCGGCTGCCCCGGCCCGCGCCGCTTCAACCGCGCCGCTGACCGCCAGCATGGTGGTCTGAACGCCGACCAGCGCAATCCGGTCCACTACCTTGTCGATCCGCCGGCTTACCGCTTCCAGGCCGGAGATCCTCTCGAGGCTGGCGCGGGTTTCGCCGAGGGCGCTCGCCACCGCCGCCGACAGGGCGGAGACAGCCTCGCGGTTGCGAGCCAGCGCAGCCCGCATTACCCGCACCTGTTCATTGCTGATCGCAGCATTGCTCTGCGAGACGCCGATGCTGTTTTCGATCGACGCCAATGCGGACGAGGCCTGTTGCGTGGCGCTGGCCTGCAGCTGCGATCCGCGGTTGATCTGGTCGACCGCGATGGTGATCTGGGCCGCGGCACTGGACATTTCCTGCATGGTTGCGGAAAGCTGTTCGGCGGCAACCCCGATCTGGCGCACCGCCGATTGCTGGGCCGCCGCATCGCTGGCGCCTGCAAGTAAGCCGTCGGCGAGATTAGCCAGGGAGCGTGAGGCAGCCTGGCCCTGATCAAGCGATTGCTCCTGCTCGCCAATGGCCCTTTGGGCTTCTTCGGCGGCCGCGGATTGTTCGGCGGCGGCGGCCGCAACTTGCTCCGCGCCGCGCTGCATCTCCGTCGTCGCCCGTGCAACTTCCACCGCGGTGCTTAGAATTTCCTGTGCCAGGCGAGCCAGTTGGACCATCTCCAGACGCATCGCCTCCTGGGCGTCGATGATGGCGGTGGCGGATTTTGCTCCGGCCTCGGCATTTGCCGAAGCCTGCGTGACGGCGCGCACAATCTGCAACACTTCCGCCTGAATGGTCTGGGTGAAGCCCTGCACCTCCTGCGCGCTTTTCTCAGAGGTTTCGGCAAGCGCGCGGACTTCATCGGCCACCACGGCAAAACCGCGGCCATCATCGCCGGCGCGCGCGGCCTCGATTGCAGCGTTCAGCGCCAGCAAATTGGTCTGGTCGGAAATCCGGCTGACGGTTTGGGCAATCTCGCTGATATCTCCGGCCTGGCGCTCCAGCTCTGTAATCACGGTGACGGCGACGTGCTGACGCGCGGTGTTGTCCTCAATTGCCCGGACTGTTGCGGTGATCTGGCCTGCCGCTTCGGCCAAAGCTGTCTGCACGCTGGCGGTGCGGCGCTCGGAACTGCCAGCCTCATTTCGCGCCGCCTCAAGATTGCCGGCGATCATTTTAACCGCTTCCAACTGCTTCGCAGAGGCGGTGTTCGCCTGTTCGGCTCCAGCAGCAATCTGTTCCATGGCCCGGCGAAGCTCCGCCGCCGCGGCGGCTGCTTCCGTCAGACCGGCGGCCAGCTGTTCGGTTGCAGCCGCAATCCGCTCCGCCGCCTTCTCCCGGCGGTCTCCGGAAACGGCCCGTGGCGCCGAGCCGGCGAGAATATTCACATGGCGTTTGCTATCCAACGACTTGGCCTTCGCCGGGGCACTGCCCCGCGATGCAACCGGCTTCATTTTTGACGTTTTGATCAATGCCATTGAAGTCTCCCGCTAACCGCGTCGTTAATAGCGGGTATCATTAGATTGAGCGAGAGACGGGCAGACGAAGCCGCTTTTGGAAAGCCGGCGCCATAACTTTTGTTATGCCGGGAGAAGAGCAATGTGCCGCCAGCGCCGGGTTACGAAGGATTTGTGGTTGCGTGAGCGGCCAGCTTGAAAGAAAACGGCTTGCTTTCTAACGCGCGGTTCGGGCGATGAAGTCCGATACCAGCGACCGCAGCGACTGCAGCGAGAGAAAATCCATGACGATAGCGACATGGCCGCTAACTTCACGGCCCCGCAGGCTGAAATCAATCCGCACGAACAGCACGCCGTCGCCGGAGCCCAAGGTTTTAGATTCGAAGAAGTCGAGGCCGTTGCCCCGGATAATTTCGGGCAGCGACATTTTCAGGCTGCGCTGCAATAGATTGGCGATGGTCGCCATGCAGCCGTTCAGGATGATGTTGCCAATCTCGGCGAGGGCTTCCTGCTCCAGCTCGATGATATCCTCCAGCGTCAATTCGCCCTTGGTTACCGCCCGGACCAGCTCCAGGCTGTTGGTTTCCGGGAAGATCAGCAGTGCGGAACCCGCGAACTCGCCCTGGAAAGCCTGGCGGACCGCCACCAGCAGGTCCCCGCTGATCCGCGAAATCAACGCCGCCGCCTCTTCGCGTGTCACAATCGCCAGTGAGGGGACGGTAAGGAAAACCTCGTCTCCGACCAGATCGCGCAGGCTGTTCGCGGCCCGGCTGACACCGATATTTACAAGCTCGGTTACCGCATCCATTTCCAGTTCGCCCAGCCGGCGGGCCCGCGCGTCCGGGTCCTCGTCCTTGTCTTCGTTGCTCTCTGATGAGGTTGGCGCCATGCTGCTCGCAAAGGTTACAAGGGAGTTAAGGACCCGTTAACCTAAACGATCGCACCCGGTATGTCACTCACGAAGGTCTGACAGCGATGCTGCACAAAATTAAGCCGCGGGCAGAGCATCCAGAGCCAGGTTCAACTTCAGCACGTTGACGTGGTCGGTGCCGACGATGCCAAGGAAACTGAGATGTGCCTGCTGTTGGACCAGAGTGATGACGGTGCCCGCGGGAAGCTTGCGAGCCGCCGCGATCGCCGGGGCCTGACGCAGCGCATTGGCCAGCGAGATGTCCGGGTCCAGGCCGGAGCCCGAAGCCGTAACGGCGTCAGCCGGGACCGGGCCGGGGCCGTACGCCTTCAGATAAGCAGCGATATTCGTTTTGACATTGGTCAGCAATTGCGCGCTGGCCGGACCGAGATTTGAGGCGCCGGACTCACTCGCATTATAAGGCGTCGGGATACTATTTCCTTTCGCATCAGTGCCGGTTAGCGCCGACGGCCGCGGTGCGAAATATTTGGACGCGGTGAAATTCTGGCCGATCAAAGCCGAGCCGACGACCTCACCGTGCTGCGTCAACAGGCTGCCATTGGCCTGGAACGGCAGTACCAATTGCATGATGCCGGTGAATGCCGCCGGGAATAGCAGGCCGGTAAAAAGTGTGAACAGGACGACCAGCGAGAGTGCCGGACGGAGTTCGCGGGTAATATTCATGGTCGGACGCCTTTACGAAAATACATGAAAAACGGAGAGCAGCATGTCGATGGCCTTGATGCCGACGAAGGGTGCGATGATGCCGCCGAGCCCATACACCAGCAGGTTGCGCCGTAGCAGGGCCGCAGCACCGATGGCGCGGAACTTGACGCCGCGCAGCGCCAGCGGAACCAGCACCACGATGATCAACGCATTGAATATAACCGCCGATAGAATGGCGCTTTCCGGGGTTTTCAAATGCATCACGTTGAGCACTTGCAGCTGCGGATAGGTGGCGACGAAAATGGCCGGCAGGATGGCGAAATATTTGGAGATATCGTTGGCGATCGAGAACGTCGTCAACGCGCCGCGAGTGATCAGCAGTTGCTTGCCGATCTCGACGATTTCGATGAGCTTGGTGGGGTCGCTGTCGAGATCGACCATGTTGCCGGCCTCGCGCGCCGCCTGCGTGCCGGTTTGCATGGCGACGCCGACATCGGCCTGCGCCAAAGCCGGCGCGTCGTTGGTGCCGTCGCCGCACATCGCCACCAGCCGGCCATCGGCTTGGACCTTGCGGATATAATCTAGTTTATCCTGCGGCGTGGCCTCGGCGATGTAATCATCGACACCGGCTTCGGCGGCGATGGCGGCGGCGGTGACGCGGTTATCGCCGGTTACCATGACGGTGCGGATGCCCATTTTGCGGAGTGCCGCGAAACGCTCGCGAATGCCGGGCTTGACGATATCTTTAAGTTCGATAACCCCGAGCAGCTTGTTGCCAAGCGCGACGGCAAGCGGGGTTGAGCCGGCGCGGCCGATGCGCGAGACCGCTTCCGTGAACTCAAGGGGCGGCACCGCGGCGATGGATTTGAGAACGCTATCCACCGCCCCTTTGCGATAGGACCGCTCAGCCAGGTCGATCCCGGACATGCGGGTATTGGCGCTGAACGGCACCAGCTCGGCATGTTCCGGCAGTATTGGGGTAAGGCTGTATTTCTCGCGCGCCAGGGCGACGATGGATCGTCCTTCTGGCGTTTCATCACCCAGGCTGGAAATGGCGGCGGCTTCGGCGAGGTCACGCTCGGCTACGCCCGGAACCGGAAAGAAGCCGGATGCCATGCGGTTGCCGAAGGTGATGGTACCGGTTTTGTCGAGCAGCAAGGCATCAACATCGCCGGCGGCTTCAACGGCGCGGCCGGAAGTGGCAACGACGTTGAAGCGGACCAGCCGGTCCATACCGGCGATGCCGATGGCGGAAAGCAGGCCGCCGATGGTGGTGGGGATCAGGCAGACCAGCAGTGCTGCCAGCACCGGGATGGAGAATGAGGTGGCGGAGTAGCTGCCAAAGCCAACCAAGGTCACCACCGCCATTAGAAAGATCAGCGTAAGGCCTGCCAACAGGATGTTAAGCGCGATCTCATTGGGTGTTTTCCGGCGCTCCGCCCCTTCCACCAGTGCAATCATCCTGTCAAGAAAAGTCGAGCCCGGGTCAGCGGTGATGCGAACCACCAGCCAGTCGGAAACGACCTGGGTACCGCCGGTCACGGCCGAACGGTCGCCACCGGCTTCGCGGACCACGGGAGCGGATTCGCCCGTGATAGCGCTTTCATTGACACTGGCCACCCCTTCGATGATCTCACCGTCGGACGGCATGATGTCGCCGGCCTCAACCAGTACCAGGTCGCCGGTACGCAGATCAGGCGCCGGAACCGGTTGAAATATATTGCGCTCGCGCGGGTCCAGAATAAGTTTCGACATAGTATCGGAACGGGCGCGCTTCATGCTCTCGGCCCGGGCCCGGCCGCGGCCTTCCGCCACCGCCTCGGCAAAGGTGGCAAACAATACGGTCAGCCACAGCCAGGCCGCGATGACCAGCGGAAAAGCCGCACCTTTACGAATGATAAGATCTTCGACACCGACGACCGTGGTCATGACGGCAACGATTTCGGTGACGAAAATAACCGGGTTGCGGGCGAGCGTGATGGGGTTGAGCTTGGCGATTGCATCCAGCGAGGCGCGAGTGATAATCGCGCGATCAAAAAGTGAAATCACTTCAGCATTTGCGGTGGTCATTTGAAAATCCTTAGGCGAGGGAAGGGAAGCACTTCTTTTTCTGAAGAAAAAGAAGCAAAAAGACTTTTTTACTCTGGGTCCGGGGCGTGAGGTCGCCCGCGCCCAGCGCCCAGTGTCATAGAGTTTTTTGCGTCGCTTATTTTCAAAAAAGTGACTTCTTAAAACGTTTTGCCGGCGTAAAGCAGATAATGGTCTGCCAACGGTCCGAGCGTATCGGCGGGGAGGTATTGCAGGCCGCCGAGGATGATGATGACGCCGATGAGAAGGCCAATGAACAGCGGCCCATGGGTTGGAAAAGTGCCGACGCTTTCGGGAAGTTTCGGTTTTGCCGCGAGCGAGCCGGCGATCGCCAGGATCGGGATCAGGAAGGCGAAACGGCCGAACAGCATGGCCGAGCCGAGGCCGAAATCCAGCAAGGGGGTGTCGGCTGAAAGACCGGCGAAGGCGCTGCCGTTATTTTCGGTGGCGGACGACCACGCATAGAGCATTTCCGTCAACCCATGCGGACCGGCATTTTCGAGCGAGGCCAACCCGGATTTGGTCATCAGCGAGAAGCCGGCACCGGCGAGGATGAACAGAGTGAGGATAAGCACCGCCAGCATCGCCAGCTTGATCTCCTTTGCCTGCACCTTTTTGCCGAGATATTCCGGGGTGCGGCCGACCATCAATCCGGCAACGAAGACCGCGAGCAGCGCGAACACCACCATGGTATAAAAGCCGGAGCCGACGCCGCCAGGGGTGACTTCGCCCAATTGCATCAAGAACAGCGGAATGGCGCCGCCAAGCGGGGTATAGCTATCCGTAAAGCTGTCCACCGCGCCTGTAGAGGTACCGGTTGCGGAGACGTTAAAGGTGGTGGAGGCCGGAATGCCGAAGCGAACCTCTTTGCCCTCCCAGTTGCCTTCATGCGCCGACAGTCCGGCGGCGATGTGCAATGGATTACCAGCAGATTCCGCGGCATAGGTACCGATGCAGCCGAGGGCCAGAATGATCGCCATGGCGGCCATCAAGGCGCGGCCCTGCTTGGGGTCTTTGATCATGAAGCCGAACGCGATGGGCAGCGCAAAGCCAATGACAAGGTCGAGCCAGTTCTCCGCGAGGTTGGTCCAGGCATTCGGGTTCTCGAACGGATGCGCCGAATTGGCGTTGAAGAAACCTCCGCCATTGGTGCCGAATTCCTTGATCGCTTCCTGGAATGCAACCGGACCCACCGCGATGGTCTGCGAGCCGGCGTTCAGCGTATGCGCGGTGATGAACGGCTCGAAGGTTTGCGGCATGCCGGCGATGACGAAAAACGTTGCGAAAATAAAGCAGATCGGCAGCAGCAGGTACAAGGTGATGCGGGTAAGATCGACATAGAAATTACCGATGGATTTGAGGCTGCCGCCGGTAAAGGCGCGCATGACGGCAGCCGCAACCGCGATACCAGCCGCTGCGGAGACAAACATATGCACGACCAGGCCGAACACCTGTGCGCCATTGGAGATTTGCGCTTCCGGCACATAAGCCTGCCAGTTGGTGTTGGTCGCAAAACTTGCGGCGGTGTTGAAGGCGAGGCGCGGTGACATGCCCGCGACGTGCTGAGGATTCATCGGCAGATAATATTGCAGCCGCAAAATGGCGTAGAGCAGCAGGAAGTGAATGACGCTCAGGAGCAGCAACGTGGTGGCATATTCCAGCCAATGCATCTGCCGCTTTGGGTCAACGCCCGCTAGTTTGTAAAATCCGTTTTCCAGCGCCCCGAAATAGCGCACGCGGCCTTCGAATATCGCCGCCATGTAGCGCCCCATCGGGAACGCGGCGCCCAGCACCAGCGCGAACGTCAGCGCGATGTAGAGCAATCCCTGCATTGTCATGTTGTGAACCCTTTAAAAGTCTTCGGGGCGCAGCAGCGCCCATACCAAATAGCCCAGCAAGCCGGCGGAAATGACGCCGGCGAAAATCAAGTCGAACATCTCAAACCTTTTCACATCCCTTGACGTAGAGGATGAGCAAAACGAACACGAAAATTCCGTAGATCACGGCGACAGCGTCACCCATGGCGCACCAACCTTTCCGCAGCGTGATGTGCCCGCTCGCGCATAAAGACGCGACATGGAACCATTACGCCGAGCATAAAGAACGCATAAAGACGGTGAGCGGTGGCAACCGATCATGGTTGCCCGGGGAGCGCCCGGATTTCGATCAAAATACGAAACGAACGGCCCGGCTTTACAAAAAAAGCAGGGCCGGAGTCGTTATTGATCGACTTGCCAACAGCCGTTTGCGCCATTGGAAACAGTTGGCGGAACCGGTTGGCAGATAACAGATCGACCAGACATCGTTAGACGCTGGGAAGCCGAAAACTGGGAAGCCGAAAACTGGGAGGCCGAAGATTGGGAAGCCGGAAACGCTGCGAAGCCGGGGCGCAGCTCCAGGCCGGCCCCGGGTCTAGTCTGCTTCAGGCATTCGCGGTTGGGGTAGCCAGCTGCGCGCGGCGGGATTGCCAGAGGCTAAGGAAGTCTACCGGCGCCAGCATGACGGGCGGGAAACCGCCGTCGCGGGTAACATCGGCCAGGATGTTGCGGGCAAAGGGGAATAGCAGGCGCGGGCATTCGACCAGCAGGATCGGCTCCTGCTGGTTTTCAGGCACCCCGTTCAATGTGAAAATGCCGGCATAGGAAAGATCTGCGATGAACACGACCATTGGCTTTTCTTCGGCGCCATTGGCGGCACCCTCCGGCCGCGCCACGGTGGCTTCGGCGCGAGCGGCCAGAATGACCTCGAATACTGGCTGATTCTCTTCGATCCGGCGCACCTGGACGTCGAGATTGATGTTCACCTGTGGCGCCGAGCGGAGGATCGTATATATGGAAGGCGCGTTGGGCACTTCGAAAGACAGGTCTTTCGTGTATTGGATATTGACGACCAGCGGCTGCGCAGGTGCTGCTTCGGACATTTGGGGGACACTCCCTGATTCAAGTTCGGGGATCGCCTAGCACGGCAGGATTAGGGTTGCCAGCACGGCCGAGGACAGGATGATGGCGGCGAAGGTATTTATCGATGGTGAAGCCGGCACGACCGGTCTTGGTATCCGGGAACGCCTGAAAGGCGTTGGCGGCATTGAGCTGATCAGTTTGGGCGAGGCCGACCGCAAGGATGAGGCCGCCAGGCTGCAGGCCATGCGATCGGCTGATTTGGTGGTGCTTTGCCTGCCGGATGACGCTGCGCGCCAGGCGGTTGCGATGGTGGAATCGTTAGGTGAAGCCGGGCCGAAGCTGCTGGATGCGAGCACCGCGCATCGGGTTTCCGCAGGCTGGACCTATGGCTTCCCTGAACTCGAGGCAGCTCAGGCGGCGCAGATTGCGCAAAGCCGGCGGGTCGCCAATCCCGGCTGTTATGCCACCGGAGCGATCGCGCTGTTACGTCCGCTGATCGACGCCGGCCTGCTTGGCTCGGAGGACGACGTTACCATCAACGCAGTGTCGGGCTATTCGGGCGGCGGCAAGGCGATGATCGCGGCGCATGAAGCCAAAGCCGGTCCGGCGTTTGAGCTTTACGCCTTGACGCTGACCCACAAGCATGTGCCCGAGATCATGTGTCACGGCGGCCTGCGGCGGCGGCCGCTTTTTGTGCCCTCGGTGGGACATTTCCGGCAGGGCATGCTGGTGTGCATTCCGCTATTTCTTGACCGGTTGCCGGGCGAGCCAAGTGCCTATGAAATTTCCGAGGCTTATCAGGAACGGTTCAACAAATCTCCGCGGGTGGTTGCCTACCCCGGAATTTTTGCCGGCAATCTGGACCCCCAGGGCCTGAACGGCACTGACCGGATGGAAATTTTTGTGTGCGCCGGTCCAAGTGATCAGGCGGTGGTAATCGCGCGGCTGGATAACCTGGGTAAAGGGGCTTCGGGGGCTGCGGTCCAGAATATTGCGCTGATGCTGGGACTGCCGGATCCGCTAACCGCTCAAAAGGAGCTTGTTAATGCCAGATAGCGGCGGCGCGCCACGCTTTCCCATGCACTCGTCGGGCTTGCTCTACCCGTTTGAGGGCGTGTCACCGCAAATCCATCCTACCGCCTGGGTGGCGCCAACGGCGGTGCTGATCGGCGATGTCCGGCTCGGGCCAGGCGCCAATATCTGGTTCAACTGCGTGCTGCGCGGCGATACCAACCCGATTACTGTCGGCGCCCGCAGCAATATTCAGGATGGCACCGTCATCCATGTCGATCACGGCGAGAATTCCGTGGTAATTGGCGACGATGTCACGGTGGGGCATTCCGCGATTATTCATGCCTGCAAGCTTGGCAACCGGGCGTTCATTGGCATGGGCGCCACCGTTCTGGACGGCGCGGTGGTTGAAGAAGGCGGTCTGTTGGGCGCCAGGGGATTGCTTGCGGTCAACAAGCGCATTGGCCGTTATGAGCTATGGACCGGGTCGCCGGCGAGACTTGTGCGGGTCATGACCGAGGAGGAGCGTAGCGGCTGGGACCGAACCGCCGCGCATTACCTCAAACTGACGGATCGCTACCGGACCGGGGAGAGCATGCCGGACTAAGCTCAAGTTTGAGGTTGAGTTCGAGTTTGAGTTGAGTCTGGGTTCTCGGTCCAGCGCCCCGATTGAGCGGTTGGCAAGCTTGAGCGGTCGCCCTACATTATGAAGATGACGGATGACGAATTTGATGCTGCCCTGGTCCGCGCTGCCTTCGAGCTGGGCGCCGAGGGCGGTTGGCGCAAAGTAACCGCGGCCGCGGCGGCGCGGCATGCGGGGCTCGATTTGGCGCGTGCCCGCGCCCGTTTTCCTGGACCCGGCGCGGTGTTGCGGCGGTTCGGCGCGTTGGCAGATGCGCATGCACTCACCGGCGCGAATGCCGGTGCGTCGCATTCCGGTGCATCGCCCGCCGATGCGCTCCCGGAGGGCAGCGTTAAAGATCGCCTGTTTGATATAATACTGCGCCGGTTCGACTTTCTGCAGATGCACCGTGCCGGGGTGGCCGCATTAGCGCGCTATCTCCCATTGGACCCGGTTCTCAACGCCTGGCTGGCGCGTGAGACATTGAAGTCAATGGGCTGGATGCTCGAAGGGGCGGGGGTTTCATCTCGGGGCGTGCGTGGCGAATTGGCTAAGCGCGGCCTGGCGGTGGTTTGGGCCTGGGGATTGCGGGCGTGGCTGCGTGATGAGACCGAGGATTTGTCGACAACCATGGCCGCTGTCGACGTGGCGTTGACGCGGGCGGATCAGATTGCGTCGCGGTTCAACCGTGACGGATTTGTCCCCGAAAGCGCATCGGCTGAAGCCGGGCTGCAGGACCCGGATGATGCCGAACTGCCAATCGTGCTGCCGCCGAAACCGCCGGGGGACTAGAAGCGACCGGAATGGCCGGAGCAAGGCCCCAACTTACAAAGGATGCGATCCATGGTTGAGAAAAAGACGGAAAAACCCACCGCAAAAATCTCGGAGACCTCCCCGCATATGATGGCGCCGCCAAAAATGCCAAACGCCACCGGCCCGATGTCGGATTTTAATTTCTCAAAACTTTTCAGCGAAATGAAAGTGCCGGCGATGCCGGACATGGAAGCGGTTCTGGCAACCCATAAGCGCAATATAGACGCATTATCCGAAGCCAACAGGCTGGCGCTGGAAGGCGCGCAGGCGGTGGCCCGGCGGCATTTCGAAATCCTGCAGGCTACCATGGCCGAAATGAGCGACAGCCTGAAATCGCTTTCGGTAACCGAGGCGCCAGCCAGCCGCGCCGCCAAACAGGCAGATTTGCTGAAACATGCTTATGAAAATGCGGTTTCCAATACCCGCGAGCTGGGGGATTTGATCCAGAAGTCGAATGCCGAGGCAATGCAGAAATTGAATAGCCGGTTTTCCGAGGCAATGTCCGAGATTAAGACCCTGTTCAAGAAGGACTGATTGCTACCATATAAGGTTGCTACCATATTGGGTTTATGTCCCAAGCTTTAGCCCGGCCGGCACCTGTAACGTTCATTCCGGAGAAGCCGGAACCGCGCAAGCCGCTGCGGCCGTTGCGCGTGGTCTCAGAATTCGAACCGGCCGGCGACCAGCCTGCGGCAATCCGCCAACTTCTTACAGGTATTTCTGCGGGCGAACGGGATCAGGTTCTGCTCGGCGTCACCGGTTCCGGTAAAACTTTTACCATGGCCAAGGTGATTGAGAGCATCCAGCGGCCAACTCTGGTGCTGGCTCCCAACAAGACATTGGCAGCCCAGCTTTATTCCGAGATGAAAGCGTTTTTCCCGGATAACGCAGTCGAATATTTCGTCTCCTACTACGATTATTATCAGCCTGAGGCCTATGTGCCGCGTTCCGACACCTATATCGAAAAAGATTCCGCGATTAACGAGACCATCGACCGGATGCGGCATGCGGCAACACAGGCGCTGCTGGAACGCTCCGATGTGATTATCGTCGCCTCGGTTTCGTGCATTTACGGCATTGGCTCGGTAGAGACCTACTCCAAGATGGTGGTGCGGCTGGAGACCGGCGGCCGGATTGACCGCGACAGCCTGGCAAAGGCTTTGGTCGATCTGCAATATCGCCGCAATGACACGGCCTTCGTCCGCGGCTCTTTCCGGCTGCGCGGCGAGGTCGTCGACATCTTCCCCAGCCAGTACGAGGACCGCGCCTGGCGGGTGACGCTATTTGGAGATGAGATCGAGAAAATTTCGGAATTCGATCCGCTCACCGGTGAGCAGACGGCGCAGCTGGAGAATATCAGCATCTATGCCAACAGCCACTACGTTACGCCACGCCCGACGCTGACCCAGGCGATTTCGAAGATCAAAGCTGAATTAAAAGATCAGCTTGCCAGCTTTGTCGCCGAAGGAAAATTGCTGGAAGCTGAGCGGCTGCAGCAGCGCACCACCTTCGATATCGAAATGATGGAAACCACTGGCGCCTGCAAGGGAATTGAAAACTATTCCAGGTATCTGTCGGGCCGCAATGCAGGTGAGCCGCCGCCTACCTTGTTTGAATATCTGCCGGCAAACGCGCTGCTGGTCGTCGATGAAAGCCATGTCACGGTGCCGCAGATCGGCGGCATGTACAAAGGCGATTTTTCGCGCAAATCGGTGCTGGCGGATTATGGTTTCAGGCTGCCGAGCTGCATCGATAACCGGCCGCTGAAATTCGAGGAGTGGGAAACTTTCAGGCCACAGACAGTGTTCGTCTCCGCCACCCCGGGCCCGTGGGAGCTGGAGCGCACTGGGGGCAGCTTTGCCGAACAGATTATCCGGCCGACCGGTCTGGTTGATCCGGTGACGGAAATTCGCCCGGTCGAGCATCAGGTTGATGATTTGCTGGCTGAATGCCGGTTGGTTTCCTCGCAAGGCGGGCGGGTGCTGGTGACCACGCTGACCAAGCGGATGGCGGAGGACCTGACTGAATATTTGACGGAGCAGGGGGTGCGGGTGCGCTATCTGCATTCGGATGTGGATACGCTGGAGCGCATTGAAATTATCCGTGATTTGCGCCTGGGCGCCTACGACGTGCTGGTTGGCATCAATCTGCTGCGCGAGGGTCTCGATATTCCCGAATGCATGCTGGTGGCGATTCTGGATGCGGATAAGGAGGGTTTTCTGCGCTCCGTTACATCACTGGTGCAAACCATTGGCCGCGCTGCCCGCAATGTGGATGGCCGCGTGATCCTGTATGCCGATGTGATGACCCGGTCCCTGAAGCAGGCGCTCGACGAGACCGATCGCCGCCGCACCAAGCAGACCGCCTGGAACAAGTCACAGGGGATAACACCGCAAAGCATTCGCAAGAATATCGGAGAGGTGATCCACTCGGTCTTTGAGCAGGATTATGTGACCATCTCGCCGGTAGCGGACTCCAGTATCGACGAATTCGTCGGGAAGGATTTGAAGGCCAGTATCGCAACGTTGGAAACGCGGATGCGCAATGCCGCCGCGGACCTGGAATTCGAGGAAGCAGCCCGCTTGCGCGATGAGATTAAACGGCTGGAAGCGCTGGAACTGGGTCTGCCGCCGCCACCGCCGGCATCGCGCCGGCCCAAGGACCGAACCCCGCAACCGCTTGGCCCTGGCGGTGGTGGATACGATCCTGCTATGCGCCGTGGCGGCGGACGCCGAGCCGGCGGACCGAAGCGAAGAGGACCATGAGTTGCCGGTAAAACGTTTTTTGGGCTTAGGTTCGCTAGGCCTGGCTCTGGCTGCCGCAGTCACGCCGGCACATGCGAATACAATTGCGGCCCCCAATTTGACCGGCCAGATCGCGGTTTATGACTTAAGCCTGGAGAAGGTGCGCACGCATGACGTGACCGGCGCGACTGGCCAGATGCGTTTCGCGGTGGCAGATGGCTGCACAGGTTGGGGAACCACCCAGCATATGGTGCTGTTGATCCGCAATGCCGATGGCTCGCTTACCAAAACCGTTACCGATTACGTGACATGGGAAACCAAAAACGGCAGCATGCTGACCTTTAACCTCAGCGAGCGGGACAATGACGGCAAGCCGGTCATTGATGACGCCGGCACCGCCATTCACGCTGGCAGCGATGGTTCCGGCACCATCACCTATTCCACGCCTGCCAACCGGGTGATGGCGATGCCGCCCGGGACCTTGTTTCCGATGGCGCATACCGAAGCGATTCTCAATGCCGGGGAGCAAGGCCGTAAATTCATCTCGGTGCCGTTGTTCGATGGCACCACCGATGATGGCGCCCAGCATACTTTTGTGGTGATCCTCGGCCGTGGTGCGCATGGCAAGCCGCCATTTCCAGAACTTGCAAAAATGACCAGTACCGATGTGGATATTGCGTTTTACGAGCGCAAAAACTCCGACCAGAACCCAGATTTTCGTAGCCAGATGCGCTATTATGATAACGGCGTCGCGAATAACATCATGATGGATTTTGGCGACTTTGTCCTGCTTGGCAAACTCGAGCATCTGGATATTCCCCAGTCAAGCTGCAAATAGACTTAAACCGTGAGTAGCTCATCGTTATCCGATGATCCGCCGCCGGCGGCTATTTTTGGAAGCGTTAATAGCAGCTGAGCTATTTTATCGGGCATCACCGGCTTGCTGAAGAGGAAGCCCTGGATCTCGTCGCAAGCAAGACCGCGCAGAAATTTGTCCTGCTCCGGGGTTTCCACGCCTTCGGCGACAATGGTGAGGCCGAGCGCCTTGCCCATGTTGATGATGGCCTCGGAAATCGCTTTATCTTCAGAACTGTCCGGCAGGTCGCGAACAAAAGAGCGGTCGATCTTTATCGTATCGATCGGAAACCGTTTCAACACCGACATGGAAGAATAGCCGGTACCGAAATCATCGATCGCCAGACGCACGCCGCGGCTTTGAATGGCATCCAATACGCGGATCGCCCGCTCGACATTGAGCATAACCATGCTTTCGGTAATTTCGATTTGCAGAAGCGAAGGGTCCAGGCCGCTGCTGGACAACGCGTGGTCGATAAAGCTCAACAAATGATCGTCAGCGAATTGGCGAGGCGAGACGTTGACGGCCATTGAAATCGGCGGCAATCCCTGGCGCTGCCATTCCATGCTCTGAGCGCAAGCCTTGTCCATAACCCAGCGGCCGATCGACACGATCAGTCCGGTTTCCTCTGCAATCGGAATGAACTTGATGGGAGGAAGCAAGCCAAGCTCCGGATGCATCCAGCGCACCAGCGCCTCTACACCGGCGATTTTGCCTGTGAGGACGTTCACCTTTGGCTGATAATGCAGAACAAGCTCATTGCGCTCCACGGCGTGCCGCAGGCTGATTTCGATTTCCAGCCGATCCACCGACTGGGTTTCGATTTCGGTTGAAAACATCCGGACGTCGTTTTTGCCTTCGGCTTTTGCAAGATACATGGCGATATCCGCGTTTTTCATCAGCGTTACTTCATCGGAGCCATCATCGGGGAACATCGCAATGCCGATGCTGGCGGTGATCCGGCATTCATGGCCGTTCAAATCCAAAGGTTTGGCGAACGCGCTTAGCAGACTATGGGCGACGGCAGCGGCCTGCTCGGACCCCGAGACCTCGTTCAGCAGGATGGTGAATTCGTCACCGCCAAGCCGCGCCACGACATCGCTGGCGCGAACCACGCCGTTAAGCCGTGCCGCCATCTCGATCAGCAAAGCGTCGCCGGCGGCATGACCCAGCGAATCGTTGATAAGTTTGAACCGATCGAGATCGATGAAAAGCACCGCGCATTGACGTTGATAGCGGCGCGCGTTCGCGATCGAAAAGCTCAATAGTTGATTGAACATCGATCGATTGGGAAGGCCCGTCAGACTGTCATGCGTTGCCAGGTATTTAATGCGCGCTTCGGCGCGCTCGCGTTCGGCTGCTTTTTCGAAATTCTCGAGCGCGAAGGAGACATTTCCGGCCAGCCGTCGTAACAGCTCAACAAAATCGGGAAAAAATGTGTCCGGTTCGTCCGACATCAGATTGAGAGCGCCACAGACCTGGCCACGGTTGAAGAGCGGCAGCGCGGCGCTGGATTTGACCCCTAAACCCCGAACGAAATCGTAATAGGCGGTGTTCTGTTGCTCGGCCACGAAATCGTTGCTGACCTGGGCTTCTCCGGTACGTATGGCAACCTCGACCAACTCGGACTGCTTGGATTTGTCGACCGCGACCTTCGATGAACCCGGCGGCAGCACCGCAGCGCTTCCGGCGAATGCGACCACCGTCATGTCCTGACTTTCAGGATCCACGGTTACCACGCTTGTGATGACGATTTTATCGCCGCATCCCGCCGCATCGCACACCAGCTGAAACAATTTATCGCGCGTTTCGGCGCGTAAGATGGCTTCATTTGTTTCGCTCAATACAGCAATCATGCGAACCAGACGCGCTTCATGCAGGCGTGCGGCTTCTTCGCGAACTTCCATAGCTTCCTGCTGGCGTCGCATCGCGATAATCCGGAACTGGTTTTCCCGGAAGATCGCCAAGGACCGGACAATAGCGCCAAATTCGTCGCCGCGCTCCAAGCTCCCGAGGTCCAGATTATTGTTGCCCGAGGCCAGGGATTCGGTGGCTTCACAAATCTCGGTCACGGTGCGCCGCAGGGCGACGACGATCAGCCATTCCACGAACGTGACCAACAGGAATGCGCCGACAGCGAAGGCAAACATCGCTTTCCGGATCAGGGAGGTTTGGCGGGCGCTATCGGTGGCGCGCGTGCTGGCGATGGCGGCGACCTGTCGCGAAGCTTCGTTGAGCGACGCCGTCATGAACCAGTAATCCGTCTCGAACGGCTGGATAAAGGCGGCGGCGCTGGAGAAATTGGCGTTAAGCATCGAACCTACCGTTTCGATTGCTCCGCGGAACGTGTCCAGCTCCCCTAAAATCGTATCGAAGCCGCCACGCTGCGCGGTTGGCAGCTCAGGCCGCAATACCGCCAGATTTGCTTTGATCGCGTCAAGCTGGACCAGCAGTCTTGATATGGCCCTCTGGCTTTGTATTTGTGAAGCTCCGGCGGCCTGTTCGGCTATAATCAGAAAGAGCGCGCCGTTATCCGCGGTTATTTTCTGCGAGTCGACGGCAAGGGCGCTCTGCAGGGAATCGTCGCGAAGAATGTTGTGCATGACGAGCGTCTGCCGTTCCTGCACCAGCGAGGCGCCTACCACCAGCGCGAACAAAGTGGCGAGCGCAAGCACCGGACCGGCTCCGATTTTGTAGAGTAGCGGAACATCTGCGAAACGTGGGAATTTCATGTGGGCTGCCTCATAACCAGGACCGCGCGCGAGCCGGCGCCGGCTGACCGGCCGGCACGGCAAGGTTCGAAGTAGAAATTCAGCGTTTTGATCATAAAGCGTCGCATTCCCTGATATGCGCTGGCGCGCCAGCCTAGAATTGCCGTGCCGGACTAAGCGACAGTTAATAACCTGCAAAAAACCCGGCTTTTTGCTGTAAATAAAATAGGTTTCTAGTCCGAATTGGGTTCTAAACCGCTGGAAAAAGCGGCACTTTCCTGTAAGGGTCCAGGTTGCTAGTATGCTGCGAATCGGTGGCCATAGTGGCGGCTTGGGGGGCCTTGAGCATTGGGTCCGGCGTCTGGAAGGGTATCATGAAGTTCAAGGCTGATCGCGCCACGCTGATGAAGTCGCTGGCTCACGTGCAGAACGTGGTCGAGAAGCGCAACACAATTCCTATTCTGGCCAACGTGTTATTAGCGGTCCGGGATGGCAAGCTGACGATCGCCGCGACCGATCTGGAAATCGCGTTGGTCGAGGAAGTCCCCGCCCAGACCTCGCGTAACGGGGCGATAACCGTTCCCGCCGCCACCCTGTACGAGATTGTAAGGCGGCAGCCTGAGAATGCCGAAATCGAGCTGGACCATCCAGGAGGCGATGCCCAGCTGGGCTTACGCGCCGGCCGCTATTCTACCAGCCTGGTGGCGCTGGGCGTCGACGAGTTTCCGAAACTTGATGCAGGCAAGCTGTCGCATACCTTCAACTTGTCGGCCTTGGACCTGCGCGGCCTGATCGATCGGACCAGATTCGCGATCAGCACGGAAGAGACGCGCTATTATTTGAACGGCATCTATCTGCATGCGGCAGAATCCGACGGCGCCCAGGTATTGCGCGCGGTGGCAACCGACGGCCATCGGCTGGCCAGAGTTGAGGAGGCGCTGCCCGAAGGGGCGGCCGGCATTCCTGGCGTGATCATTCCCCGCAAAACCGTCAATGAATTGCGCAAGCTGCTGGATGAGGTGAGCGGCGATATTGAAATCGCGCTGTCGGAGACCCGGATCCAGTTCACCATTGGCACCATGCGGCTGACCAGCAAGCTGATTGACGGTACCTTCCCGGATTACGACCGCGTGATCCCGCGTAATAACGACAAGGTATTGCGGGTCAACCAGAAGGATTTCTCGGCTGCGGTCTCCCGCGTTTCTGCCATTTCATCGGAGCGGCACCGGCCGGTTAAACTATCGCTGGCGCGCGACCTGCTGGTGATTTCCGCCGCCAGCCCCGAACAGGGAACAGCCAGCGAGGAGCTGGATGCCGACCGCATCAAATATGACGCCGGTCCGCTCGAGATTGGTTTTCAGGCGCGCTATCTGAATGACGTCACCGAGCAGATTGAAGGTGATGTGGAATTCGTTTTTGCTGACGGCGCGGCGCCGACTTTGGTTCGTGACCCGAGTGACTTGCGTGCGATCTATGTGCTGATGCCGATGCGCGTATAGAATGGGGTGTGTCTGAAAACATTGTTGCACCCGCCTTACGCCGGCTGACGCTTACCGATTTTCGATCCTATGCGACGCTACGGTTCACGCCGGCGGCACCGATCTGCGTTTTTACCGGGCCGAACGGCAGCGGCAAGACCAATCTGCTTGAGGCGATTTCGTTGCTGGTGCCGGGGCGAGGGCTACGGGGCGCCAAATTCTCGGAACTGGTGCGGCGCGGCGCCGGAACTTCCGGCGGCTGGGCGGTTGCCGCCGCCTTCAACCTTGCAGGCGACGCTTTCGAGATCGGCTCCGGTACGGCGGAAGCCAACCCGGAGCGCCGGGTATTCCAGCTGGATGGCGCCACGCCGCGCGCGCAGGCCGAGATTTCTGGCCGCCTTGCGGCGGTTTGGCTGACCCCGCAAATGGACCGCCTGTTTACCGATGCAGCGTCCGGGCGGCGCAAATTTCTCGACCGGCTGGTGGTTGCATTAGAGCCTGCGCATGCGCGCGAGGTCGCGGCATTTGAGGCTGCCTCGGCGCAGCGCAACCGCCTGCTGGCCGAGCCGCGCGCTGATGCGGACTGGCTGGCGGGCTTGGAGGACAGCATGGCTCGCCACGCGGTCGCCGCAACCGCCGCCCGCATGGTGCTGGTCTCGCGCTTGAACGCGGCATTGGAATCAGGCGCCGCCGAGCCGTTCCCGGCGGTTTATTTGGCGCTTGATTGTGCGATTGCCGAGCGGCTGGCTGCAAACCCGGCGCTGGCGGTCGAAGATTGGTTGCGGGGGGCGCTGCGGGATGCCCGCAGCGCCGACGCTGCCCGTGGCGCCGCCAGTTTTGGGCCGCAGCGCGCAGATTTGACCATTGCCGATGCCGGCACGGCAAGGCCGGCCGGGCTGTCATCGACGGGCCAGCAAAAATCCATGTTGATCGGCATCATTCTGGGCCATGCAGCATTGATCGCGGCTGCCCGCGGCGCACCGCCTTTGCTGCTGCTGGACGAGCCGTTGGTGCATCTGGACGAAGCCAGGCGCCAGGCATTGTTTGTAGCCCTTAGCGGCCGCGGCTTGCACGCATTTCTGACCGGTACCGATGCCGAGCCGTTCAAACCCCTGGCGGCCGCCTATTACAAAGTGCGCGATAGCCGTATAGAGCCCGCATGATAGCTGCCACATGAAACGCGGATTCTCATGCGCCTGCTGATTTTGGGCGATCTAGTCGGCCGTTCCGGCCGTGATGCCGTGATTGCCGCGCTGCCGGGCCTGCGGGCGCAGACCGGCGCCGATTTTGTCGCGGTGAATGCGGAAAACGCCTCGCACGGCTTTGGCCTGGCGCCAGAGATGGCGCAAGCGCTGTTTGCCGCCGGTGCCGATGTTATAACGCTAGGCAACCATGCCTGGGACCGCCGGGAAATTATCCCCTACATCGCCCGTGAGCCGCGTTTGCTGCGGCCGCTGAATTTTCCGCCTGGCACGCCTGGCGCCGGCGCTGCCGTCATCACCTTGGCGGATCACCGCAAGGTGCTTATCGCTCAGGCCATGGGCCGGCTCTTTATGGAAGCCCTCGACGATCCGTTCCGCGCCGTTGAGGAATTGCTTACCCGCCATAAACTCGGCATCACCGTCCAGGCTGCATTGATCGACTTTCACGCCGAAGCTACCTCGGAGAAAATGGCCTTCGCCCACGCTTTTGATGGCCGTGTCTCCGCCGTGGTCGGCACCCATACCCATGTGCCAACCGCCGACCATCAGATCCTACCCGGTGGCACCGGTTTTTGTGCCGATCTTGGCATGTGCGGCGATTACGACAGCGTCATCGGCATGATCAAGGAACCCTCCGTCACCCGCTTCATCCGCAAAATGCCGGGTGAGCGCCTGGCCCCCGCCGAGGGCCCCGCCACTATCTGCGGCGCCTTCATCGAGACCAATGACAAAGGTGCTGCCATTCGCATCGAGCCGCTGCGCATGGGCGGCCGCTTGATACCCGCGATGCCAGGCTAGGCCGCTCTGGGCCGGTGACGCCTAAAAATCCCGGCTGAAAAGTATGAAAATTGTTGCGTCGCTTTTTTAAAAAGCGACTGTTTCGCTTTGCTCCTGCAATAACTTGCTGGCGATTTGCTCGACGTCTTGTCCGGCGATGGATTGCGGGGTGCGGGCGAGCAGCAGGCTCTGACGGCGGATGGCGTCCTTGACCCGCTCGTCGCGTCGGACGATGCCGCCGAGTGCCGGGCGAAAATGCAAAAATCCCGAGGCCGCGGCGGCAAGCGTTTCGTAGGCGCGCAGGCCGGCTGCAATTGTGCCGGCCATGTTGACCACCACCCGCACGTCGAGCCCCGCCGCCGGGCGCGCGATCGATAGCAATTTCAAAACCGCGTAGGCATCGGTAAGGCTGGAAGGATCCTCGGTGATGACCAGCAGCAAGGTATCCGCTTTTTGCACCATCAGCTGCGCGGCTTGGTCGACACCGGCGCCGCAATCCAGCAGCACCGCATCGTAAGCCTGTTTCGTTTCATCGAGTACATCGCTCAGTTTGTCCAAGGTCGCGGCATCGAGATTAGCCAGGCTCCCGGATCCGGAACGGCCCGGAAGCAAATCGAAACCGCCGCCGCTCACCTTTACGATCACCGAACCGATCGCCTGAGCGCCGGAGAGCACGTGCCCGAGGTCGAGCTTCGGCATCAGACCAAGCAGAATATCTGCGTTGGCAAGCCCAAGGTCACCGTCGAGCAGCAATATCCTTTGCTGTTGCATGGCCAGAGCATGTGCGAGCGTGATGGAGAACCAGGTTTTGCCAACTCCGCCCTTGCCGGATGCGATGGCGACAAGACGGTGCGAGTATCGAGATGGCGTCATGCTAACTGCCCTGTCATTGTTTGGGGTTGAATCCGGGAGAGGAAAACTTGTGGCTCAAGCGCGATCAGGCCATCGGCGATGCCGGGCCCAATGCCGGCATCGGTCAGGGTAAAGGCGCCGATTTCTGCCGCGCGCAACACGCTTTCCAGGTGGCGGGTAATGTCCAGCTTGGTTGGGATCATAAAGCGTGCGCCCAGCTGCGCAAATATCTCGGCCTTTGTAGCCGCATCCTCGGTGTTTACCGCCGCCGCCAATACCCACACCAGGTTGGCATCAGCGGCCACGGCATAGGTAATTAGCGTTTCTCTCTGCACAGCCTCGAAGGGATTGAAGCCTGCCATATCGATAATCGTCTTATCGCTCGGATGACGGGACGCTAAAACACGTGCCATCAGCAGAGGATTTTCCGCGACGATCAGATCTAGATCGAGAATGCGCGTAAACGCCGCCAACTGCTCGGTAGCGCCTGCTCTGTCGCCATCGGCGGTGATGACCATGGGTCTGTCACCCATTTGCACCAGCCGGGTTGCCAGCTTGGCGGCGGTGAGCGTTTTGCCGGCGCCTGGCGTGCCCACCAGCATGATCGGCTTGGCCCAATCCAAGACGCCGTATTGCAGCCCGCTGACGCGCCTCGCCAGGCTGTTTTGTTGGCGCTGCGCCGGATCCGGGACAGGATTTTGGAGCGCCGGCGCGACCGGCGCTACCGCAACGATCTCGGCCGGCTCAAGTGCTGCTGTTATCTCAACGCCGCCGGCGACACGGCGGTTGCCGAGGATCAGCGCCTCCTCGCCAAGCTCCGAGCGCACCTTGCGCATTGCTTCGGCCATGTTGGGGGCAGAAAAAAGTTTGACCCGCATCAGATTGTGCTCAGCGTGCGGATGCGGGCGCGGGCGAATATTTCGGTTTGCGCCAGCACCGGAACCGATGGCCGCACACGTTCGATTACCGCGCGCACATGCTGGCGGATGGCCCCGCCGGTTAACAAGGCGGGGGTGTCGCCGCCGGCTGCGGCTTCCTCATAGGCCTGCCCAAAGCGGCGCATGAAATCCTGCATCCGGGCCGGTGAAAGCGCCAGCTGCCGCGCCTCCGGCGGCCCCACCAGAGCTTCGGTAAACTCGGTTTCCCATTCGCTGGAGAGTACGATGAGCGGCAGATAGCCGTTGGCGCCCATCAGCGAATCACTGATTTGACGCGCCAGCTTGGTGCGGACATGGGCCGCGATGGCGGGAATTGTTTTTGCCTGGTTGGCGCAGGCTTCCTGAATACTTTCCAGGATTGTCGGCAGGTCGCGGATGGAGATACGCTCGCCCAACAAGGCCTGCAGAACGCGCTGGATGCCGCCCACCGAAATTTGGGAAGGCACCATATCGGCGAGCAGTTTTTGTTGCTCGCGCGGCATATCGTCCAGCAATTTCTGGGTCTCGGAATAAGACAGCAAATCCGCCATGCTCTCTTTCACCAATTCGGTAAGATGCGTGGTCAGCACACTCGCGGGGTCGACGACGGTGCAGCCTTTGGCCAGAAAATTCGCCTTCTGATCCTGCTCGATCCACAGCGCGGGCAGCCCGAAAGCCGGTTCCGTGGTGCGTTCGCCCTGCAAGCCGTCCAGTTTGCCGGTGGGGCTCATCACCAGCAATTTATTGGCCCGCAACTCACCGCGGCCGGCTTCGATTTCCTTAATCCGCACGCTGTAGATCTCGGCTGGCAATTGCATGTTATCTTGAATTCGAACCGGGGGCAGTATGAAGCCCATTTCGGTAGCGATGGAACGCCGTAGCGCTTTAACCTGTTCGGTCAGCCGCGGCGTATCGCCGCCCGCCAGCGCCAATAATCCGTAGCCCAATTCCAACCGGATCTGATCCATCTTCAGCGCATCGGTAATCGGCGCTTCCAGCACCGTTGCCACCGCCACGGGTGGTTCCTCCACAGCGCTGCTGGCCGGAAATTTGTGCCGGTAATAAGCCGCCGTCCCCGCCAATCCGGAGATCGCGGCGAATGGAATAAACGGCAAGCCAGGGGTCAATGCCAAGATGCCCGCAACGCCTGCAACCAATCCCAACGGCTTCGGATTGCGTCCAAGTTGTAAAACCAAGGCGGCATCCGCACTGCCTTCCATACCGCCTTTGGCGACTACCATTCCGGCCGCCACCGATACAAGTAATGCAGGAATTTGGCTGACCAGGCCTTCGCCGATTGAAAGCGTCGAAAAATCCGAGGCGGCGTCGCTGAAACTCATTCCATGCTGGCCAACGCCGATTGCCAGGCCGCCGATAATATTGATCGACGTGATAATCAGCGCCGCAATGGCATCGCCCCGGACAAACTTCGCGGCGCCGTCCATCGACCCGTAAAAACTGCTTTCCTGTTCCAGCTCGGAACGCCGCCGGCGCGCCGTCTTCTCGTTGATGGTGCCGGAATTCAAATCCGCATCGATCGCCATTTGCTTGCCCGGTATCGCATCGAGCGCAAAGCGCGCCGCAACCTCGGCAATGCGGGTTGATCCCTTGGTAATGACGATGAAATTCACGACCAGCAAAATTGCGAATACGATCAGGCCGATGACGATATCGCCACCCATCAGAAACCCGCCGAAGGCGGCGATTACATGGCCGGCCGCCAGCGTGCCTTCATTGCCATGCGCTAAAATCTGCCGTGTCGCGGCGACGTCCAAAGCCAGCCGCAGCAATGTCGTCAAAAGCAAAATTGTCGGGAAACTGGTAAAATCGAGCGGCTTGACCACGAACAAAGCCACCATCAGAACCAGCACACCGGAGGTGAATGACAGCGATAAGCCAACATCCAGCAAAAACGGTGGCAGCGGCAGAATAAGCATCGATAGAATGAACACGACGCCTAAAGCCAGCCCGATATCGGTACCCACCCGCAGTCGCCGAAGCGAAGAAATCATATTCGGCAACGAAGCAAATGCGGGCATGTTTAAGCGCTACAAAATTTAAAGGAAGAACTGCTTGTTTTGTAAAAAAAGCAGTAAAAAAAACTTTTTGAATCCGGGTCTGAGGCTGTGGCGGCTGCAACGCCAACGGCCCAGGGTAGCAGGCGGTTTTTGCAATTTCGCATGTTTAGGCGGCAATGCCGGCGTTCGGTCGTGGTACGTTCATTCCCTGAGCCGCATATTCGTTTAGTTTATTACGGAGGGCGCGGATGGATATGCCGAGGATGGTTGCGGCATGGGTGCGGTTACCGAAACAATGCTGCAACGTGCGCAAGATATGCTCACGTTCGACGTCATGGACGGAACGGCCCTGCAGCGGCAGTGGCGAGGCATACGAGGAGACCTGGGATTCGGTAGGTCCGGTTTCGATTACCTCGGGCTCCAGTTGCTCGCCATTTCCAAAAAGTACCGCCCGGTGGATGGTGTTCTCCAGTTCGCGGATATTTCCCGGCCAGCTGTTACGCACCAGTTTAGCAAGTGCCGCCGCCGCCAGGGGCCGCTTCGGCAGACCATTCAGTTCTGCATATCGAAGTGCAAAATGGTTTGCGAGTACCGGAATATCTCCGGGCCGTTCGCGCAAGGCAGGCACCGTGATCGTCACCACATTCAGACGGAAATATAGGTCCTCGCGGAAGCGTCCCGCTTTGATTTCAGTTTTCAGGTCGCGATTTGTCGTCGCGATGATGCGAACATCAATTTTGACAGGATGGCTGCCGCCGACGCGGTCGATGATGCGCTCCTGCAAAGCGCGCAGCAGTTTGGCCTGTAGCCTGATATCCATTTCGCTGATTTCATCCAGCAACAGGCTGCCGCCGTTAGCTGCCTCGAATTTGCCGATGCGCCGTGCGACGGCGCCGGAAAAGGCCCCTTTCTCGTGGCCGAACAATTCGGATTCCAGCAAATTCTCAGGTATCGCCGCGCAGTTCAACGCGATAAACGGCCCGTTGGCGCGTTTTGATTTCCGGTGGATATAGCGTGCAAGGATCTCTTTTCCGGTACCGGACTCACCGCTGATGAGGACCGAGGCATCGGATATTGAAACCTGATCGGCGCGATGCACGGTATGGCGCATAACCGGGTCACGCGCGATCATGGCATGATCGCTCACCGTCGCGGCTTCGAGGATAGCGGCGATGAGATCGGGGTCCGGCGGCAGCGGCAGGAATTCCTGCGCACCGGCGCGAATTGCATCCAGTACCTGCGTTTCGGTAGCAGCCGACGCGGCAGCAACCACGGCGACACCGATACGTTCGTCCTGCAGATTTTTCAGCAGCCCGGCAATGTCCTGGCTCAACTCGCAAATAACAAGATCGATGCCGGGCGCTGACCGCAGCTGATTAATCGCATCCCTGGTGGATTCCGCATGATGCAAAATCGCACCTCGCGCTGCCGCCATTTTAGCGGCGGTTCCTAATTCACCTCCGAGCGAGCCGATTACAAGTAACCGCATTGCTAATTCGCCCGGTCCGATTTGACGATTTCCGTCATGGTAACACCTAGTCGTTCCTCATCCACCATCACCACCTCGCCGCGCGCCACCAGCCGGTTATTGACGTAGATTTCGATCGGCTCGCCGAGACGCCGGTCCAGCTCCACCACGGCGCCGCGCCCCAGCTTCAGTAACTGGTTAATCGGCATCGACACCCGCCCCAAGACCGCGCTAACCACCACTGGAATATCGTAAACGGCTTCCAAATCCCGCGGTCCGCGCGGCGCAAGCTGTTCATGTTCCGTAACGGTAGCGGCCGGGGGTGCTACGAACGGGTCGATCTGCGAGTCTTCCTGCGCCATACTGCTTTATCCTTTGTATTAACGCGCCTGTGTTACAGCACCATTTCGTCGGCGCCGCCTTCGGTAATCTCGATCTGCCCATTGGCGGCCAGCTCCTTGGCTAGTTTCACCATGCCAATCTGTGCCTCCTCGACATCGCGCAGCCGGATCGGTCCCAGGGATGCGATGTCCTCACGCAGCATTTTGCCGGCGCGCTCGGAGAGATTTTTAAAGAATATTTCGCGGATGGACTCGGTTGCACCTTTCAGCGCAATCGGTAGCTTATCCTTCTGCGCATCGCGCAGGATGGCCTGTATTGCCGACGGCATGAGCTTCGCAAGATCCTCGAACGTAAACATCAATGACTTGATCTTCTCGGCCGCCGGATGGTCGCGTTCATCCAGCGAGGTGATGAATTTATTTTCGGTCTGACGATCGAGATTGTTAAAAATATCCGCCATGAACTGATGTGGATCAACCGAGGCGGACTGCACCGAACTCACCATGAATTCCGATCGCAGGACGTGTTCGATGCCATCGAGAACCTCTCTCTGGACGGTCTCAATATTAAGCATTCTTCTGATAATTTCAGGAACGGTGTCAAACGGCATGGCGGCCATTACCCTGGCTGCGTGGTCCGGTTTTAGTTTCGACAATACCAGGGCCACAGTTTGCGGATATTCGTTCTTGAGATAGTTGGTCAGCAATGTTTCGTTGATATTACTCAACTTATCCCACATCGTCCGACCTGCCGGACCGCGGATTTCCTCCATAATCTGCCGCACCCGGTCCAAAGGCAGGCTGGCCTGCAACAGCCGCTCGGTACTATCCATCGAGCCGATGAGGGCGCCGTTGGTACCAACAACGGTAATGAATTCGCGGCATAACGCATCGACCGTCTCCGCTCGGACCGCACCCAACTGCGCCATTGCGGTGGAGACTTCCTTGATTTCGGACTCAGACATCATGCCCATCAGCGATGAGCCCTCCTCCTCGCTCATCGCCAGCATCAGCACGGCAACTTTTTGCACCCCGGTCATCGAGGCCGAACTGTTCAACACATTCATGCGTCTTGTCCCTGCGATAGCCATGAGCGGATGGTGGCGATGGATTCTCTGGGATTATTGCGCACCAACGCTGCAATTTGTCCGGCCGGCGAATTGGCGGCGATGACGGCGGGATCTTCATAACTGGGGCTGTCGGAAGTTGCTGCCATCTGATTGGTCAGCGCTGCATTGCTCGCTGCAATGGCCTTGGAACGCTCAACGCCGAGGCTGCGCATGCCAGCGCCATCCGCGAGCTCGGATCCGCCTTCGGCGATGCGCATCATCACCGGCTTGGCCACGGTCATCAATCCGATCAACGTCGCGAGGCTCACCACCCCGAGTTTGATCAAGAACAGCCCGGTGCTGCCGCCGAGCACCTGCTGCAGCATTGAGACCGGTTTTGCGGCGGCAACCATCTGATCATCTGCAAAGGGGATGGTTTCCACCTGCACCACATCGCCGCGGCTGGCATCGAAACCAACCGCACTTTTCACTAACGCGGTAATGGCGCTGACCTGATCCGGACTGCGCGGCGCCCATGTGGTGACGCCTTTGGCAGTGGTCGTGGAGACGCCGTCCAGCAGCACCGCGACACTGATTTTGGATATCTGCGGCGCGGTTTGCACCAAATGACGGATGGTGGCTGAGACATCGAAATTCGTCGTTTGGTTTTGCTGTGTCGCGCTATTGCCGGCGGCGGCGCCGGGTGCGGCGGGGTTGGGCAGATTATTCTGCACGGAAACCGATGGCGGTGCTGTCGTCGAAGTGGTTTTGTTGGTTGAACTCTGCTGGCTGAGAGCAACCTGCCCATTCGGATCATAGGTCGTCTGCGTCTGATCCACGGCATCGAAGCTCATCGCAACGGTCGCGATCACATGCACATGTCCGGGTCCGATTGCAGCGTCCAGCATCGATTCCACCGCTTGCCCCATTTGCAGCCCGGTGATTTTTTCGAGGTCGGTATTGCCGGTGTTCTGGCTGCCACCCGCCGGCCCACCGGCAGCCGCCAGCAAATCGCCGCGGTCATCGGCGATGGAAATATTATCCGGTTTAAGCCCCGGTACCGCCGAGGCGACCAAATTCAAAATAGCATTGACGCTGGTCTGATCGAGTGCTTCCGGCCCATCCAGGGTCAGCAGCACGCTGGCCTGGGCTGGGTCTGGATTTTGTGCAAATGGCTGCTGATGCGGCAGCACGATATTGACGCGCGCGAGCTTGATGCCCTGCATCTGCTCGATGGTCTGTTCCAGTTCGCCGTTTAATGCCCGGGTTTGATTGATATTGTCGAGGAAGTCGGAATCGGTGAGGGCGGATGAACTATCAAATAAGGAATAACTAGAAGAGCCGCCGCTCGGCAGATTTTTAGCCGCCAAAGCCAGCCTGGCCGTATCCAAAGAACTGCCGGGAACCAGGATGGTTTGGCCGCCATCGCTTAGCGTGTAGGCGATATGATCAGCCGCCAGCACGGCGACAGCGCTGGCAGAGTCGGTGAGGCTTAGATTACTGTACAGAACAATCGGCGCCGGGGTGCCCGAAAAGAAACTTAATCCCAGCACGCTGCCGGCCAGGAGCAGCCCGGTTGCCCCAAGCATCGCGAGGCGGCCGGCGCCCAGCCCGAGAAGACCTTTAAGAAATGCGCTCACGGCAAACTATGCCGGCGCAAATGCTGGTATGATGACAGGAAGGGGCTTTTTTAGCCGGTAGTTTCCTAGCCAGTAATTTTGTAGCCGGAACTCTTGTGGTCGTGAATCCGCCATGAACCTACGCCCACCTAAAATCAATGTTCAGGCGCAGAGTATTGCAAATAGCCTTACGGATCAGTTAACGCGTGCGGCAAATTTTGCCGGGGCGTGTGATGACAGATCTAATTTGTAGTAGCCGGGCGGTTCACGCTGGTGATCGAAGTGAAGGGTACGTTCACCGCACCGAGGTTCAGGGTAAGATTATTGGCTTCGGAATCGACGCTGGTCGCGGTGCCGGTGACGGTGAACGGCACGGCGGTGGCGCTGCCATCCGCAGCGGTACTGGTGACCGCCACGTTATAGGCGCCATCGGGCAAGGTGCCGCCGCTCGAGTCCGTGCCGTCCCAGGTCCAGTTATTGGCGCCGGCGCTGGCATTGACCGAGGCATCGTAGAGATTTTCGCCATCGCTATTGGTAATTGCAATCGTTACGGGGCCGGCGGCTGGTGCCGTGAAGCTTAGCGCGGCACTGCCGTTTTGTAGCGGCAATTGGGTTGATGTGGCGCTTACCGTTGCCCCCAGCATCGAACTTGCCTGGCTGATATTCCCGGCCTGCGTCAGCGATACCAGCTGCGCCAAGTTGGTATTGGTGTTGATCTGCTGCTCGACACCGGAGAACTGCACCAGTTCAGTCGTGAACTGGCTGGAGTCCATTGGGCTGGTAGGATCCTGGTTTTTCAGCTGCGTTGTCAGTAGCGAGAGGAAATCATTGTAATTTGAGGTGAGCGAACCCAGGGCGGAGGTCCCGGCCGAACTGCCGCTACTCGTGCTGCCACCAACGCTGCTGGTGGTTGCGCTGGTGCCGTTGCTGGCGGCAAGCTGGGCGGCGTTAAGGGTCGCGGCGTTCGGCGTGATGGTGGTAACAGTCATAATTTACTTTCCTTACGCAATGACATCGACCTTGCCACGGGGGTTGCTCCGCGCTTGCTGTTGCAGACGGCTTTCGACCGGGGCGGCTGTTGGCTTCGAACCTAGGTTAGCAAACGCCGTGCCAGATTGTTGCGGTTGTCCATTGGCATTGCCTTGTCCCGATTGACCGCCGGTGCTCGCCGGCTGCCCAGATGCATTGTCCAGTCCGGTGTTGATCTGCGCTGCGGGCATGATTTTAAAATCGATTTGCCGGTTTGCTTCAGGAATTCCGGCATTGGTGAGAACTTGATTCAGGCTTTGTGCATCATGTTTTAGCGCCGCCAGTGTGTCGGGTTGGCTGGCAGATAGAATGATGGTGGTTTCTCCTGAGGCGTGCTCAGAGATTTTAACCGTTATGGTGCCAAGCGTTCCGGGGTTGAGCGAAATATGCAGCCCGGTGCTTGCCGGCGAATGCACCAAACTGGTCGCCGGCAGCGCCGCCGCGATTTGCTTTATGATTTCGGCGGCCTTGGCGGTTACATTTAGCGCTGGTGCGGTGTGCGTTGCGGCAATTGATAACGGGTTAAGCGGAATGTCTGGCGTGACCGCGGCGACGCCGACCGTTTTTACCGAAGCTGCAGCCGTTGGAATCTGCTGATCGCCTTTAAGAATTATTGCAGGAGTCGGTTTGAGGTTGCCAAATATAACGGGGGCGGCCGGCGCAGTGGTTTGAACCGGTTCCGGCACCGGCGGTTGCAACGCAGGTAGCGCCGCGGCTAACGGCAACTGCGCCGTTATTTTCTCCATTTGAGCGCCAGCTGCGGTGGTTACCGCCGTTGCGCTTTGTTGGGGTGACGCTACGATCGCGGGACCGGCTTGCGTACTCTCGGCTTGCGTAATCTCATCGGCTGGTTTTTTTCCACGTTTGCCGCCAGCGGGCTGCAGCGTCCCTAAGGATTTCAAGACGACTTGCGGGTAACCGGCTGCCGTTTTTGTCGGTGCATATGCAGCCGTGCTTAATGCAACCGTTGCTACCGGCGCCGGTCCTGGTTTTGCGTTGACAAGCGTTGCGTTACCCGTGTCCGCGGGATGGGTTGCTGCTAATACCTGCAGAAAATCCGCGGCGGATTTGCTGGTCGCTGCTTCCGGCGTTGCCGCCGAAGCGGGCATCGGCAATTTGCTGGATAGAAGCGCAGTTGAAAATGTTGGCGTGACGTCCATGACAGGTGTCGGAAGCAAGTTTTACGCCAGGGAATTCCTGGTGCTGTTGCGCCATATTCCCTCCGCGTATCGGCAGACTGTGCCGCGGCCAGGCAATTATTGCCGGTGAGCTTATGCCAAAATCGATCTAAAGCCGTGCAATCGTTCAAATTCGTATTGGCACGTATTCTGCTTAACCTGTTTGCATCGGTTGTCACGCAAGGCGCGATACAGGAGAGTTGGATGTCATTATTCGGTGCCTTAACAACGGCGGTCAGCGGCCTTAGCTCGCAATCAGCGGCGTTTTCGAACATCAGCGACAATATCGCCAACAGCCAGACCACCGGCTATAAAGGCGTCGACACCGACTTCATCAATTACCTCACCGAGAGTACGCCGACGATTAATGAAAGCGGCTCGGTGGTTGCGTTACCGCAATATACCAACAGCGTCCAGGGCGCCATTACGCAAAGCACCGACCCGTTGGCGCTGGCGATCAGCGGCCAGGGATTTTTCGCGGTCAGTCAGGCCGCCGGCACGACCACAGCCACCACCACAACCACCAGCTTCGATGCTCAGCAATACTACACCCGCGCCGGCGACTTCTCAGCCAATGCCGATGGTTATCTTGTCAATGGATCGGGTGAATACCTTGATGGGTGGTCGGTCAATCCGACCAGTGGCGTGGTCAATCAGACCGCCTTGGCGCCGATCCAGATTTCGCAAAACACCTTTCAACCGGTAGCGACCAGCACAATCAATCTCTCGGCGGATTTGCCGGCGACGCCGGCGGCGAACACCCCGGTGACGTCACAGATCAATGTCTATGACTCGCTTGGCACCCAGCATACGCTGACGTTCAATTATACTCAGAATTCCGCCAATAACTGGACCGTTACGGTAACCTCGCCGAGCAATACGCCAACAACCACCATAGGTTCCGCGAATATCACCTTCGGTACCAGCAGCGGCAACAATGTTCCGGCCGGCACCATCGGCAGCATTAGTAATGCCACCGGGGCGCTGGCCGGCAGCACCTATACCGCCGGCGGCGCTGCCACCCTTACGCTGTCGCCCAATCTCGGCCAGGGCACGCAGCCGATCACGCTTAACCTAGGTACGTTTGGAGGCTCCACCGGGCTCACGCAATATGCGGGGACCGCCTTCAATCTCCTCGGCATCACCCAAAACGGGGTGCCGCAGGGAAGTTTCAGCGATGTCACTTTCGATGCCCAGGGCAATGTTATTGTAAACTACACCAACGGCCAGTCGCAGACCATCGCGCAGGTGCCGCTTACCACCTTCAACGCGCCGGATGCGTTGCAGAACCAGAACGGACAGGCGTTTACCGCCACCAATGCCTCCGGTCAGCCGCTCACCAATGCGATTGGCAGTAATGGCGCCGGCTCGCTGATCGTTGGCTCCACTGAAGGCTCCAATGTCGATATCGCCACTGAGTTCACCAAGCTGATCGTCGCCCAGGAGGCATATTCGGCCAACGCCAAGGTCGTCACCACGGCCGATCAGCTGGCCACCACCACGATCGACATGAAGCAGTAAAATGGGTCTTGATGTCTCGCTATCGATTGCCAATAGCGGGCTGGCGGCGATCAGTAAGCAATTCGCGGTCATCTCGCAGAATGTCTCGAATGCGAACAGCCCTAATTACACCAATGAGACGGCCGCCCTGCAGGCCGACAGCGCCGGCAGCCTCGGGCTTGGCGTACGCAGCAATGCCGCGACGCTTACCGTCAATACTGCCGTGCAGGGCCAGGTCTTTGCCCAAGGCGCGAGTGTTGCTTACGCAAGTACCGCCGCTGCGGCGCTGAGCGGGATCGACCAGGTTATGGGTGCGCCGGATGCGGGCACGGACCTGCCGAGCCTGCTTGGCAACCTGCAGAGCCAATTTTCCGCCTTGGATGCCGACCCCGGCAGCCAGACCCAGGCGCAGGCTGTAGTGGGCGCCGCGCAGACCCTCACCAACCAGATCAACACCATCTCCGGCGCCATCGGCACCGCCCGGCAGAGCGCGCAAAACGATCTGGTCACCACGGTAGCCGGCGCCAATTCCAGCCTGCAGCAAATCGCCACGCTGAACCAGCAGATCGTGGCGCTACAAAGCAGCGGCCAGAGTACCGCTGATTTGCAGAACCAGCGCGCGGTAGCCGAACAAAGCCTTTCCAGCGCCCTTGGCGCGACCTTCGTACCGCAAACCGACGGCAGCGTGCTCGCCTTCACCAGCACTGGCCTGTCGCTGCCGGTCGACGGCTCGGCGCCGCTCTCCATCGCCAATGCCAATGTCGGCGCCAACGCGTATTATTCCGGCGGGAGCCTGCCCGGCGGGAGCCTGCCCGGCGGGGGCCTGCCCGGCGTGATGCTGGGCGGCGCCGATGTCACCGCCAGCCTGACCCAGGGCACGATTGGCGCCGATCTTACTTTGCGCGATGGCACCTTGCCGACGCTGCAGGCTGGGCTTGATGAATTTTCGCAAAATCTGGCCAGCCAGTTTCAGGCTCAGGGCCTGACCCTGTTCACCGACCCGAACGGCAATGTGCCGCAAACCGGCACCCCGGCGCAGAGCAATTATGTCGGCTTTGCTTCCGAGATTACCGTAAACCCGGCGGTGGTGGCGACCCCGAGCCTGGTTCGCGACGGCACCAACGTCGTGACCGGTTCAGTTACTGGCGCCAGCGCCTTCACGCCTAATCCAGTTGGTGGACCCAGTGGCTTTACCACCCTTATTAACCGCGTTCTGACCTATGCCCTCGGCAACGATGCGCAAGCAGGCGTGGCGCAACCGGCCAGCAACACCACGGGCCTCGGCCCCGCCGGCACGCTGGCCCTGGCCTATGGCAGTCAATCCACCCTGGCGGGTACCGCCGCCGCCTTTGCCGGCGCCGAGGCTGCCGAGAGTTCGCAGGCCACCGCCAGCTCGGCCGCCGCCACTTCGCTGCAAAGCGCGCTGCAGAGCACGCTGGCGCAATCGGCCGGCGTCAATGTCGACCAGCAGATGAGCAATCTGGTGTCGCTGCAGAACGCCTATGCGGCGAATGCCAAAGTGATCACCACCATTCAAGCGATGTGGGGCATTCTGGAGCAGATGATATGAGCGGCCTCGGCGCAGTTGGCGGAATAAGTGGCCAGACTTACGGCCCGTTGACGCAGATCATCGAGAATTCTGCGGCAACTTTGGCGCAACTCAACAAGCTGACCGAGCAATCATCGACCGGGTTGATTTCGCAAACCTATGCCGGGCTTGGCGCCGGCGCGGCGCAGACCGTATTGTCGGTGGCGCCGCAAATCGGCTCGGCTAATGCGCAGATTGCCGCAATCGCCGCCACGTCCGGACCGATGACCGTGCAGCAGAATGCGTTGGACGCGATCAGCTCACTCACCACTGGCATCGTCTCGCAGCTTAGCAGCCTCAGCACGCTTGATAGCTCCGGCGCCGCCGGCGTAAGCGCCGCGGCGCAGGCAGCTCTGGCGCAGGTCGCGACGTTGCTTGATACGCAGGATGGCGATGTTTACGTCTTCGGTGGCCAGGATAGCGGCGAGCCGCCGGTGCCAGATCCGGACGATATCGCGAGCTCCGGATTTTATGCGCAAATCCAGGCCGCGGTCGCCAACCTTGCGGTCAACGGCGCGGCCGGCACCACTGCTTCGGTACTGGGCATCGCCAGTTCCAATGCCGCCGGGACAACGCCGTTCAGCGCCGGATTGACCGCGGCACCTGGCTTGGCTTGCCTTACTTTGGCCGATGGTCAGCAGGTCACCACCGGCATTGCCGCCAACAGCAACGCGTTCGTTGCTTCCGCAGGTACCGGCACGACTTCCACAGGTTCCTATATGCGCGATATTCTCGCCGGCATTGCCAGTATTGCCAGTTTGACGCCGGCGCAGATCGGCGGTGCCGGCTTCCAGAGCTTTTTGCAATCGACTGAAACCAGCTTGCGAAACGCCGATGACAGCATGAACCAGGATGCCGGGGTGCTCGGCAATACCCAATCCCAGCTTGCCACCCAGGCAACGAATCTTAGGACCACCGTCACCGCACTTACCAATCAGGTTTCAAATGCGGATACCGTCGATGCAGCCGCCACGATTACCCAAATCTCAAGCGTACAAACCGCGCTGCAGAGTTCCTATCAGCTGATCGCCGGCATGAAGACTTTGAACCTCGCATATTATCTGTAAGCCGCCACGCGCTGTTTACGGCGCCTTAACTATTCTCGCCTAAAGCTCGATAGGTCGGCAAAATGCCTTCAAAACACGATAGAATACCTAATCTAGGATACCCCGATGTCTCTTAATTCCATTATCACCAATACCTCGGCGCAGGTCGCCCTGAACTCCCTCAACGACATATCAGCCCAGCTTGCCAGCACGCAGAAAGCTGTTTCGACCGGCTATATCGTCGCCGATGCAACCGATAACGGCGCGGCTTTCGCGGTTGCGCAGAATGTCCGCAGCAGCGTCAGCTCGCTGACCGCGGCCAACCAGCAGCTGGGCAACGCAACCGGCCTGGTTTCCGTAACCTCGACCGGCCTCACCAGCATCTCGAACACCTTGACACTTGCCAAAAACGTTTTGGTCGGGCTGGCGGGTTCCTCCGTCACCTCATCGGAACGTACCCAGGATATCGCGCAGTACAACTCCTATATTACCGATGTTAAGGATGCGATCACAGGCTCTAACTACAACGGTGCTTCGCTGATCGGCGATACCACCGCTGCCAAAACCGATGCTACCTACGGTGCGGTAACGGTTGCGTCGGATGAGCAAGGCGACACCATCAGCCTTACCGCGTTCAGTGGTTCGACCATCCTGACCGCACTGTCGTTTACCTCGACGGAGCTTTCCGGCGCCAGCACGGTTGCCGGTTATCTTGCCACCGGCGGCACTTTCACCAGTAATTTCAACAGTGTGAGTACCGCCCTTAATACTTACGGCAATCTTACCAACCTGATCAATAACCAGATCTCGTTCAACACCTCTAAAATCTCCTCGCTGCAAACCGGTGTCGGCGCCTTGGTGGATGCCAACGAAGCGCAGGAATCTGCAACCCTGCAATCGCTGCAGATCCAGCAGCAGTTGGCGACATCGTCGTTGTCGATCGCCGAGCAGACCCCGTCTTTGCTGACGAAACTGATCCAGTAATCTCGCCATCTCACGCGGCAGGGTAGAACCTGCCGTGTGAGTTTTAATACAAGTTTTTTAAGGATGGCACGGATTGTGATCTGCAAAGCAATAATCTGCAAAGCTGAGTTCTGCTACGTCGCGATCTGCAAAGCTATGATCTGCAAAGCTGAGTTCTGCTACACCGCGATCTGCAAAGCATCGTTCCACAAAGCATCGTTCTTTAAAGCCGTTATCTCCCAAGCCGTGATTGCCCGTCTTTTAATCGACCCAGTATTGATATTGCAAAATGTCGACACTCGTACTTGAGCTTAAGCAAGGCGAGCTGATGATTATCAACGGCGCGCCGATCAGGTTTAAAACCCGTTCGCGCATTGAACTTGCCGGTCAGGCGAGGTTTCTGTTTGGCAAGCAAATTCTGACACCGGGTGAAGCCAATACGCCGGCCAAGCGTATTTATTTTGCCCTACAGGCCGTTTATGTCGGCACCGAAGCGGAGCGCGACGCGGCGTTGATTTCCGCTACCTCGTTGGTCGCGGCGTTCAAGGCTGCTACGACGTCGGCTTTGGCGCGTGAGATTCTCGACCGGGCACTGATCCTGGCGCAGGAAGGTGCCTGCTATGACGCGCTGAAACTGGCCCGCCGCATCATCAGGCATGAAACGGCGGTGTTCGAGAACGCCGCCAGGGCCTCGGCAGACCGCAACCATCCGGACTTCGCAATGGAAGAAATTTCCGAAACCGATGAGGTATCGATTTTATGAGCGGCTATCGCGACATCACAAAGGCTTATCAGTCGGCGGTCAATCTGCGTTCGCTACGTGAACGCGATGCGGAAGTATTCGATGTTTTTGCATCCCGGCTCCGGGATGCCGAAAAGCTCGGCGGAATCCCGCTCGCCAAGGCGATCGCTGATAACGGCACTCTGTGGCAAACGGTCACCACGATCACATTGGACAGCAACAATCCGCAACCCGCGCATATACGCAGGTCGCTGCTGGCGCTGGCGGCCTCGGTACTGCGGGAGATGCAGGCCTCGGCACCGAATATTCGCGCACTGATCGAGATCAACGATAATATCGCTGCCGGGCTACGCGGCACCGCTCCGGCACGCGCACGGCCGGCCGGTGTTCTGGCGGGCGCACCGGCGAGCGGCGGACCGGCGGCCGGCGGACCGGCGGCCGGCTGACATGTCCGGCGCGATCGGCAGTTCGACGATCAACTATGCATCGCTATTTCCTGGTGCGGGATCTGCCACCAATAACGCTACATCAATTTTGCAGGCGCTATATGGTGGCACTGTTACCGCTACCACCGGCACCAGCAGTCTGGATCCGATCGACGCATTGAAATTGGCACAGGCCAATCAGACCACCGCTATCGCCACCGAGGCGAAAACCCCGACGGTCGAATTGCAGATCGCGGCTTTTACCAAGGCGGTCCAATCAGCCACTTCAGTGCAGTCGTTGCTCTCCAATCGGGATTTTCTCCAGGTGTTTCTTACTGCCAATGGCTTGGGCGCCGCGGTGGACGAGACGGCGTTGGCGCAGCAGGCATTAACCTCCAATCCTGCCAGTTCCACCAGCCTGGCGAGCCAACTTTCCGGTACCAATGCAGCCTGGCTCTCGACGGCGAAAACCTATAATTTTTACGCCAACGGTCTGGCCGCGATCCAAAACCCGAAAGTGCTTTCCACCATTACCAGCGGCTATGCCGAGGTACTGTGGCGGCAGTCGCTCGATCAGCAGACGCCGGGACTTTCCAACGCGCTGTATTTCCTGGCTAATGCCTCGACCCTGACCTCGCCGGATCTGGTGCTAGGTAATTCGGTTGCACGCACCGTTGTCACCACCGCCTTCGGTATCCCGGAGCAGATTGCCTACCAACCCTTGCAAGCTCAGGAAGCCGTTATCAGCAACGCGCTCGATTTTTCGAAGTTGAGCAATTCGCAATACGTGCAGACCATCACCGATCAATATCTCGTGCAACTCCAGGCCAGTGCCTCCAGCAGCTCGAGCTCGTCTTCGATTGCCAGCCTGATTGCATGACAACGCCAAGGAGAAACTGACCATGCCGGATGGCACGACGCAGATCCGACCCTCCGCTGTCAACCCCGATATTGTCGCCAGCCGCATTAGCGCGTTGCTCGCGGAGCATCGGCCTGGTGCGGTAAAACCGCTGCTGGCAGCCTTGGCGAAACTTGCGCCAGAGCATAAAAAACTGCCGCTGTTGCGCGCCGACTACTGGTGCGAGATGCGCGACATCCCCGAGGCGCTGGCGGTCTTGCACCAAGCAATATTGCAGGCGCCGTCCGATGCCGCTTTATGGCTGCGCCAGGCAGAGATATTTTTCGGGCAAGGCCGATCCGCGGACGCCGTGCAAAGTGCCGCACAAACCGTTTTGCTGGCGCCTGATTCGAACGCCGCAAGATCTCGACTTGCTTTGGCGCTGATGCAGCTCGAACAATTCGATAAGGCACTGCCATGTCTTGCTGAAAGCTTCTCGGTAGACCCGACCAATGTTGAAATTGCCTTGGCGCTCGCGGCATTATCGCCGGCAACCGCCATCGATATTCTGAAGCAGGCTATCGCGTGCAACCGATTTTCGGTGGTACTTCATAATGCGCTGACGCGCCGTTATTTAAATGCCGGGAATTGGCAACAGGCGATGCGGGCGGCACTTCAGGCTATCGGGGATGGGATTGCGGATGCGCAAAGCCATTGTCTGCTGGCTTTCGCCCAGATACAGGAATCGCGCTGGGATGAGGCTGCCGGCTCCGCCAGGCGCGCGCAAAGCATGGCGCCAGGCAATCTTTGGGCGGCGAGACTGCTGGCGGCCCTGGCCAGCCGCGAAACAGGCCGCCTCATGCCGCTTCCGAATGATGCGCTGACTGCCGACGCTGGAACGATTGCCGGCGGCACGATCATCCCTGGCGCATTTCGCGCGTTGCTTGCGGAACAGGCGTCCACCGGCCCGGTGCTCGATGTATTCTGCGGTGCCGGCCTTAATGCGATCGCCGCACAGGGCCTCAATGCCGGCCCGTGGTCGGGCATTGATCCCGATGCGGCGCTGATCAAGCGCTGCGCTGAGCTTGGCATTTATGCCACGCTCGAACCAGCCAATCCGTTCGAAACACCGGTCGCCGCCGCGCAGTTCTTTATCATCCTGTTGAACGAAGCTTTAGCCTATCTGGCGTCGCCGCAATCCTTTCTCGCCGCTACTTGTGCTAACCTCCAAGGCGGTGGTGTAGCACTTGCTGCAATCCCAACCGGCCGGCCTGGACTTAACGGCCATGGACTGTTCACGCATTCCGAGACGGCGATCGCGCAATACGCGGCTGCTGCCGGGCTTGCTGTTGAGATCTCGCGCGCCGGGGTCCTGCGCTATCTCGAAGGCATTCCAATCCACGGCGTCATTGCCGTCTTCCGCCGGCTGTGATGGATCAAAACTTTGCCGATGAAGCGGATTTGTTCCGGCACGGCCAGGCTTTGCGCGCCGCCGGCCAGCGGCTGCAGGCGATTGAGGTTTTGGCGGCGGCCAGCCGGCTAAATCCCAGCCGACCGGAAACCTTGCTCTCACTCGGCGTGCTCCATCTGCAGCAGAATATGCCGCAAGCGGCGTTGGCGCTGGTGCGACAAACTTTAGCGTTGCGCACCGGCGATAGCCAAGCCTGGGACGCTTTGGGTCACGTGCAGTGCGCCCTTGGTGCAGATCAATCCGCCTTCGAGGCATTCACCGAAGCTTGCCGTCTGGCGCCGGCGTACTTGCCATTTCTGCTGCATCGGACCGAAGCGGCGGTAAAATGCGGGCATGCAGCGTGGCTGTTTCACGAATTTGAAACTGCAGCCGCGGCAAATCCGCTCGCCGTGGCACCTTTGCTGGGTCTGGGCTTAATCCATATCCGTGAGCATCGCATCGACGCTGCGATCGATCAGCTGGAAGCGGCGCTGGCACTGGATGACAGTGCCCCGGAGCCACCGATGCTTCTGGGCATGGCCTATTCCCTGGCCTTGCAGCCGGCGCGCGCGGCGCCGCTATTGCGCCTGGCGCTTGATCGTGACCCCGGCAATGCCGGCGTCGCCAACGATCTCGCGGTAACGCTTGCAAGATTGTTCCGCTACGAAGAAGGTGTGGCGTTGCTTGAGGAAACCATCGCCAAATTTGGCCCCAGCGTCGTCTCGCTAAGCAACCTCGCCACCGCCAAAGCGGCGTTGGGCGAAATGGCGGCCGCCTCCGCGGCAGCGCAGGCAGCTTTGCAACTTGCTCCGGACGATCCCGGGCCGGCCCGGGCTTGGTGCAACTTGTTACCGTACCAGGACGGGATTTCACCGGTCGAACTGCTTGCCGCTTTGAAAAAAGCTGCAAGTCTGCTGCCAAAGTTCGAAAAACTTTCAACTGGAGTCTCGCTCCAATCGGACCGTGTTTTGCGCGTGGGCCTGCTCTCCAACCTGCTGCGCACGCACCCCGTCGGCTGGCTTACTCTAGCCGGCCTCGAAGCCTTGGATCGCGATAATTTTTCGATCCATTGCTTCGGCCGGTTCGACCCCACGGACCGCCTCGCCAACCGTTTTGCCGATTTTGCCAATACCTGGCATCGAACCGAGGCTATCGATGATCGAGGTCTTGCGAATTTGATCCGTGACAACCAAATCGACATCCTTATCGACCTTGGCGGTTTCGGCGATGCCGGGCGCATTAATGTCTGCGCGTACCGACCTGCGCCGGTGCAAATAAAATGGGTAGGTATGCAATATCATAGTACCGGCCTGGACTTTATCGATTATTTTCTTACTGACTTGCAAGAAACCCCACCGGGATTCGAAGCGTTCTACAGCGAGAAATTGTTGCGCCTGCCGGATGGCTATGTCTGCTATCTGCCGCCCTCTTATGCGCCAGAAATCGCGCTATTACCGGCAATTAAAAATGGCTACGTTACCTTTGGATGCCTGAACAATCTTATGAAAATCACCCCGGCTACGCTCACCGCTTGGGCCGAGATTTTGGCCGCCATCCCGAATTCACGCCTGCTGCTGCGCTGCCCGCAATTCTCCGACCCGGGGCCACGCACCCGCATCACGGATTTTCTTGGCCAGCTCGGCGTCGCACCCGATCGCCTGATACTCTCCGGCCGCGCCAAACACCGTGAATTCCTTGCAACCTATAATCAGATCGACATCGCCCTCGACCCATTTCCGTATTCCGGCGGTCTCTCCACTTGCGAAGCCCTGTACATGGGCGTCCCGGTTTTGACCCGCGCCGGCGAAATTTTTGCTGCCCGGCACTCGGTTACGCATCTTGCCAATGCCGGCCTGCAGGATTGGATCGCCCACAATACCGGGGACTATATAAATAAAGCCAAAATTCTTTCCGCTGATGTGGCCGCACTGGCTCAACTACGTGCCGACCTCCGCGGCCAAATGACCGCCAGCCCGCTATGCGATGCGCCCCGTTTCGGCAAAAATCTGGGCGCGGTGTTAAGGCAAGCATGGGTTGATTACTGTGCAACAAGCAGTTCTCCTTTTGAAAATGAGCACCTAAAAAAACCTTCTTGAATCCGACGGATGAGCGCGATATCGCCGACGCCAAGATCCGGAGTAGAAAAGTCTTTTTGGTTCTTTTTCTTCAGAAAAAGAACTGCTTAGACTTCAAATAAAACGCCGCCGGGACATTTTCCCGCCCGTTTAAATCCGCTGCTAATTAGCAGAAATTCCGCGGCATCCATCTCGTCGGTTGCCCGTATATCCAGTCTGATGGCGCGATGGCCGCTTGCCAGGTGATCCAGCAGCTCGTCGGCGACGCCGATTCTGAGAATATCCATTGCATTGGAAAGCGGCCGCAATATGCCGCGCAATTTTTCCACCTGTGCATCCAGAGAGAATCTTTGCACGATCAGCTCGCGCCATCTGCCCGGCCGCGCCGCCTTTATCATTGCTGCAGCCTCTGCCGCAGTTCCGAACCGCATTTCTTCGGGCCAGAATTCTGCCGCGCCTACCTGGTCCAGCATCGCAATATCGCAGCCACAACTCGCCGCTTCGGCCATCGCATAGCCGAAACTCTCATGCAGGCTGGTCGAAAGCAGGACCAGATTGCGGGCATGCCAGGCTGGCATATTGGCGGCGGAGACATCGCCATCCACCGTTACTGCCGAAACCAATCCGAGCCGGCGCCGTAGGTAACTGAAATTGTCCAGTGCTACCGGATCGCCGCCCTTCGAGGAGATGCGCATATGCCAGCGATGATCGTCCTGCCGCAGCAGATGCAAAATCTCCAGCGCCATTAAGGGGTTCTTCCGCATGTTCAGTAATCCACACCAGCCGATGCTGAAAGCCTCCACGGCGCGTGGCGTAAAGCGCGCCACATCGACGCCATTATGCACGACATGCAAGGCGGTTGAGGGCTCCAGCGCTGGCACCTGCGCGCGCAGCCGGGCCGCCATATCTTCGCTTACCACGATAACGTCGTCGATTTTATGCCACGGCGCTGTGGCCGCATGCCGGGTTTCATAGGCTTCAATGCGGTGGATCCGCATGATGACCCGCCTGCCGGCAAAATCATATTGCGCGATCAACGCCGGCGCGGGTGGCCAGCAGAATTCAAACCAGATGGCGTCCTGTGCGGGATTATTCGCCCAGGCACACGCCGCGTCCAGATCAGGCACGCCGCGCAGGGAGAACGCCCTTACCTCCAATGCGCCGGTCAACGGCAGGCACGAAATCAGATCATGGGCAAAATGATCCAGTCCGGGCAGGAGCATCAAGGCGAGGCGTGGCGCGTGCTGGGTCATGCAGGCCAGCCTCGCATTGCCGCATCAAGATTTCGCTAACGCGCTTTGCGGGCACGTTGACGTCTGGATGCGTCCGCCTCTAGGATTTATGCAATCCAACAAACTGCAAGACCAAGCGGAGGACGCGATGGCGGAACAAGGCATGGCAAAATCGGCGCTCGGCCGGATCGGCATCTGGGCGGCCTCGCTACGGTATTCACCTGGTGCGCCCGAGGCTGCGCAGGAGCTGGAGAAACTGGGCTTCAAAACAGTCTGGATGCCAGGCGGCGCCGATGATGGGGTGCTGGCTTCGGCCGAGAAGCTGCTCGAGGTTACCGCCTCCCTCATTGTCGCCAGCGGCATTTTGAATATCTGGAAGCATGAACCCGCAGATGTTGTTTCCTGGTGGCGCGGCCTGCCGGCTGCGGCCCAGGCAAGGTTCATGTTGGGGCTCGGCGTCAGCCATAGCATGTTGATTGGCGAGGCTTACCAAAAGCCGCTCATCAAAATGCGCGGTTATCTGGACGGCCTGGATCAGGCCGGGATGCCGCGCGGCCAAATGTGCCTGGCAGCACTTGGCCCTAAAATGCTGCAGCTGGCGCAAGCCCGAACCGCCGGTGCGCATCCCTATCTGGTAACACCGCGGCATAGCGCGTTTGCCCGCAAAACCATGGGCCCGGATGCGCTGTTAGCCCCTGAACAAGGGGTGGTGCTGGAAACCGATCCCGGTAAAGCCCGTGAATTGGCGCGTGGTGTCGTCAAGTTTTATGCTGCCTTGCCCAATTACGCGAATAACTGGCGCCGTGAAGGCTATACCGACACCGATATTGAGACCCTCAGCGATCATTTGATCGATGGGCTGATCGCCTGGGGCAATCTGGAGGCGATCGGCGCGCGCGTGCAGGAGCATCTGCAGGCCGGGGCCGACCATGTATGTTTGCAGGTCATCGGACCCGGCGGGATGGCCGCCGAGCTTGACTACGACCAGGCGGCTTGGCGAAAACTGGCGACGTTGCTGTAAAAAAAACCAGCAAGGGGTTTGGCATGAACAAGATTGGTAAAAAACCGTCCGTCTCCCCCGCTGGTTCCGAAACAGCTCTAAGGGTGCCGGAGCGCCGGGTCCCGCCGCCCACGACGATCAGCGCGCAGGCCCAGGCTTTTTTAGCCAGTGCAGCCAGTGTCGGATTTTCGGATCCGCCCGATCCAGCCGATAAAGCGGCTTGGCGAGCCTATATTGCGAATGGTGAGCAGAGCATTGCCGCAATGATGGCGCCCGGTACTGCTGCGAACCCCTGCGATATCGCCGCGCATCCGGTTGGCGGCGCGACGCTCTACGAAGTAACGCCATCGACACGATCCGGCCGCAACTCCGATCGGGCTATTTACTATCTGCACGGCGGTGCTTTCATCGTCGGCGCCGGCCTCACCGGCGCTCATATGGCGCAGCCTATCGCATGCAAAACCGGGCTTACCGCGTTTGCCATCGATTACCGCATGCCGCCGGATCATCCGTTTCCAGTGGGACTTGAGGACGCGGTGGCAGGCTACCAGCGGCTCCTCGAACGTTTTGAACCCGGGCATATCGCGGTCATGGGCGCTTCGGCGGGCGGCGGCCTGGCAGCGTCGCTCATTCTTAAACTACGCGATCTCGGTTTGCCGATGCCGGCGGCCTGTGTGCTTGCCACACCGGAAGCCGATTTAACGGAATCCGGCGACACCGTTGTAACGAACGCCGTCATCGACGTGGTGTTACGGCGCCCGCTGGCGCCGTCAATCGCGTTATATGCGGACGGCCATGATTTGCGTGATCCCTATCTCTCGCCGGTGTTTGCGGATTTCACCAAAGGTTTTGTGCCGACAATATTAATGTCGGGCACGCGCGATATGTTCCTTTCCAATACGGTTCGGCTGCATCGCTCGCTGTGCCGGGCCGGCATTGAGACCGAGCTGCATGTGTGGGAAGCAATGCCGCATGGCGGCTTTTTCGGCGCTCCCGAAGATTTGGAAATGTTGGAGCAAACTGCTGCCTTTATTCGAAAGCATGTCGGCGTCGTTTAGCCGGGTTTCCGCAGCACCAGTATGGTCCATGCGCCGTCGATGATCCGCCGTTCCAGCACCAGGCCAGCGCGGCGATGCGCGGACAGCACCCAGTTGGCCTGTACGGTTAGCAGGCCGGCAAGGATGGCGATGCCGCCCGGCGCCAAGGCAACCGCCAGCCCATGTGCCATCGCGCAAAGCGGCCGGGCCAGGATGTTGGCGAAAACCAGATTGTAGGGCGCGTTGCGCCTGATGGTTTTATTGACCCAGCCATCCGCCTTGATCGCCCGAACTTGCCCGGCGACGCCATTCAGTCTGGCGTTGGCGGCGGCGACGCGGGCGGCGCGCGCATCGATGTCCGTAGCAAGGATTTTTCGGTGATAAATTTTTGCAGCGGCAATCGCCAGTAAACCGGAGCCGGTGCCGAGATCAAGAATTCTTTGCGGTTGGCAATATCTGGAGATCTGTTCCAGTGCGACCAGGCAGCCCCGCGTGGAATTATGCTCGCCGCTGCCAAAGGCCATGCCGGCATCCACGGTCAACATTATTTTTCCGGGAATTTGCGGTGCCTCAATATGGGTGCCGCGCACCACAAAGCGCCTGCCGATCCGCTGTTCCGGAAATGCTGCCTTGGTGCGTGCCAGCCAGCCGCCGACCGGCACCAGAGAGCGGGTGAGGGCAGGGCTGTAGCCCGTCAACATCTCGGCAAGCATCAAGGCAGAAAGCAGATCGCTTTCAAACGCTCCGCGCTCCTTCACGGCACTGATGTCCCAGCTTCGTTCTTCCTCATTTTGAAAAAACGAAACCGCACGGCAGACCGAACTCAACGCAGATTCGAAATGGTCGAGCGCGTCATCCGGCACCGTCAGCGTGATGCAATCGAGCAGTTCAGCTGCCATGGCGTTCTACAAAACGGTCAAGCACGCGCTTCTCGCCCGATGTCTCGAAGTTGATATCAAGCCGGTCGTCATCTGCCGCGATGACAATGCCGTAGCCGAATTTCTGATGAAAGACCCGGGCCCCGACGGGTATTTTATCAGCCCGTGCGGGGCGCGACGGCTGCTCCCAGGCATCGGCCATTTGCGGGCGCCGCGCAATCAACGGAAACTGCACGGGGGCGGCCATGCGTTCCGCCCGCGCGGTCGAGGCGGAGCCGCTGACATTGATAAACTCCGCTGGCAGTTCTTCGATAAACCGGCTTGGGATGCTGGATTGCCAGTTGGCGTAAATCCGGCGATTGGCGGCGTGGCTGATGATCGCGCGTTTGCGGGCCCGGGTGATGCCGACATAGGCTAGGCGCCGCTCTTCCTCAAGGCTCTTCAGCCCGCCCTCATCCAGCGCCCGTTGGTTGGGAAACACGCCTTCTTCCCAGCCCGGTAGAAAAACGGTGTCAAACTCCAAACCCTTGGCGCCGTGCAGCGTCATCATGCTGAGCTTGGCGTCCTCGCTCTGCTCCTCATTTTCCATCACCAGCGCGACGTGATCCAAAAAGCCCTGCAGTGTTTCGAAATCGGCAATGGCGCGGACCAGTTCCTTCAGATTCTCCAATCGGCCCGGAGCTTCGGGCGATTTATCGTTCTGCCACATCATGGTATAGCCGGACTCGTCGAGCAGCGTTGCCAATGTCACCACATGGCCCTCGCTTGGCAGCATCACCCGCCAGCGCGCAAAGCCCTGCAGCAGCTCGCGCATCGCATCGCGCATTTTGCCTTTGAAGCCGTTCTCGCTTTGCAGGAGTTCAGTGGCGGCATAGAGCGACACCTGCGCACTGCGAGCGCGCTCATGAATAGCCCGCAGCGAGACATCGCCGACGCCGCGTTTGGGCGTATTGATAATCCGCTCAAACGCCAGATCGTCGGCGGGCTGCGCCAGCACCCGTAAATAGGCCAGCGCATCGCGAATTTCGGCACGTTCGTAAAACCGCAGGCCGCCGATGATCCGATACGGCAGCCCCAACGTGATCATGCGCTCTTCAAAGGCGCGGGTCTGAAATCCGGCCCGCACCAGAATGGCCATCTCGGCCAGGCTGTCGCCGCCCCGCCGGTAGGTCTCCACGCGATTACCGACCATCCGGGCTTCTTCCTCGGAATCCCATAATGCCACCACCTCGACATTTTCGCCGGCGGAATCGTTTCGTCCGGAATGCAGCGTCTTGCCCAGCCGGCCCTCATTATGCGCAATCAGATGCGAGGCAGCGGCAAGTATCGGCGCCGTCGAGCGATAATTCGCTTCCAGCCGCACGATCTTCGCGCCCGGAAAATCCCGTTCGAATTTCAGGATGTTTTCAATCTCGGCGCCGCGCCAGGAGTAAATGCTCTGGTCATCGTCGCCGACGCAGCAGATATTTTTATTGGCCTGGGCCAGCAGCCGCAGCCAGTAATATTGCACCAGATTGGTGTCCTGATACTCATCCACCAGAATATAGCGGAACATCCGATGATAGGTCGCCAGCACCTCAGCGTCGGTCTTCAGCAAGTTTGTGGTCAGCAATAACAAATCGCCGAAATCCGCCGCGTTTAATGCTTTTAACCGGTCCTGATAGGCGGCGTATAAATCTCTGGCGCGGCCGTTCGCAAAATCGGAATCTTCTTCGGCCGGAATTTCATGTGGCATGAAAGCCCGGTCTTTCCAGCGTTGGATCTGCGCCATCAAGGCCTGCGGCGGCCAGCGCTTGGCGTCGATCCGCGCAGCCTCCATTACCTGCTTCAGCAAACGCAGCTGATCGTCGCTGTCGAGGATCGAGAAATTACTCTGCAATCCGACCCGCTCGGCAAAGCGCCGCAACATCCGCGCCCCCAGCGCGTGAAAGGTGCCGAGCCACAAGCCCTCCGCCGCCTGGCCGATAATCTTGGCCACCCGTTCGCGCATTTCGCGCGCTGCCTTGTTAGTGAAGGTGACCGTCAGGATTTGATTTGGAAACGCCCGCCGCGTCAGCAGAATATGCGCAAAACGGGTTGTCAAAACCCGTGTCTTGCCGGTGCCGGCGCCAGCCAGCACCAGGATCGGCCCTTCGGTCGCCTCCACAGCGTCGCGTTGGGCCTGGTTCAGGCCCTCTAGGTAAGTCATTGAAGCATCTTCTTTTTGTGAACAAAAAGAAGCAAAAAAACTTTTATACTCTGGGCCTGGGGAGACATCAGGACCCACGCTTATAGCGTGGTTAAAAAGTCTTTTTGCTTCTTTTTCCTCAGTAAAGAAGTTCCGGCTGCTCTTCCTCAACCAAGGATGCATGTTATGCAAGATAGGCGCGCAGGGGTGCAGCGCAATAATATTGCTTGCCTGACCGTTGATCCGTCGGCGATCTGAGTTACATATTAGCGAAGTGAGGCCGGCTAACGCCTGCCATAAAGGAGGCTTGGGTGGTACATAACAGGATTATAAGCGCGGGTTGGGGTAGCCGTGGGCGAATTGCCGCCATTGCCGCGCCGCTCCTGGTCATGGCTGGTTTGATGTCTGGCTGTGCCAAGGCACCACCGGTCTCCGATACTGCCGACTATCAGGCCTATCAGGCCCAGAATGACCCGTTGGAACCAACGAACCGGGTATTCTATAGCATCAACGACAAGCTCGACCGCTACGCCTTCAAGCCGGTTGCCAAGGGCTATATCGCGATCACCACCGTGGGTATTCGCAGACATGTCGGCGACTTTGTCACCAATATCGGCGAGCCTGGCCGGCTGATCTATTTTGCCGCCGGCGGTAAACCGCGCGTTGCCGGCACCGCCCTGGTGCGCTTTGTGGTCAATTCCACAATCGGCATCGGCGGTATTTTCGACCCTGCGACCCATCTTGGCTATCCGGAAACCGATACCGATTTCGGCCTCACCTTGGCTGAATGGGGGGTCCCCGCCGGGCCGTATCTGTATCTGCCTGCTTTCGGACCGTCCGGAACGCGTGACGCCTTCTCCATCCCGGTGGCGTTTTTTCTAACCCCGATGGAAGCCGCCCCCGCCAGTACAGCCATGACAGCCTTCGGCTGGTCGCAAACTGCTTTGCACCTGGTTAACACCCGGGCCCAGTTTATGGATGCGATTGATCAGGTGCAGTCGACAGCACTTGACCCCTATGCCACATTTCGGAGCCTTTATCGCCAATCTCGTGCCTCACAATTGCAGTTGATTGATCAGCGCGACACCCCAACTGTCCCGGATTGGTTCCCCCAACCGGCAGCCCAGGCGGCGCAATAATAGCTGCAACTTGTAAGGACATTTCCTAATGCATATCCGACGTTTCGTTCTGGGCGCCATCACCGCCCTGCCGATGCTCAGCCTCGCAACACTGGCGCAGGCACAGGTTTCGCCTGACGCCGCCAAAGCCTTTATCCAAACCTCGGGCCAGCAACTCGTCGCCGTGGTCAATGCCGACACCTCAACCGCGGTGAAGGCCCAGCAGCTGCAAACGCTGGTCAATCAAATGGTTGCTGTTAATAATGTCGGGGACTACGTCCTGGGCCGCTATCGGAGTGTCGCAACCCCGGCGCAGTACACCCAGTTCCAGACGCTGTTTCACCAGCTGCTCGCCAACAACATCACTTATCAGATCAAGGCCTATCAGGGCATCACTTTCGTCGTGAACAGTGCATCGGTGGTTGGCAACGATACCGTGGTCGATACCACCATCAGCCGTCCTGGGCAGGCGCCGGCGGATGTGGGCTGGGCGGTCGATGAAATCGGCGGCACACCCAAGATCGTTGATGTTATTGTTGCCGGCACCTCGCTGCGGATTACCACGCGCAACGATTACGCTTCGGTCATCACCAGCAATGGCGGCCAGGTCTCGGCGCTGCTGACGGTGATGCAGAACAAGATCAACCAGATCCAGGCCAACCAGTAGCCTTCTAACTCTGGGCCGCAGTCTCCGCGGCGCACTCGGCCCAGAGCATCCGTGATCTCTGCCGGCGGGCCAGGGGGCTACAGCTTTTGTTTACAGAGCAACGCGCCTAATTTGCGGGCTCAGCAAAGGCTTTTTGCAGAAACAGCGCGCCGGCGCTCAGCATGATGTCATCGATACCGTGCTCCAACTTCGCCGAGAATACGCTCTCCACCGGCACGCCAGCCTGTTGCAGCGCCGCGGCTGCGTCGCGGGAGCGAAAAACCGGCACGACGCTGTCCATTTCGCCGTGCGCGATCAACACCGGCGCGCGGTTTTTCAACTCGGCGGCCAGCGTGTGCGGGTCGATCAATGCTCCTGAGAAGGCCAAAATCGCACGCGGCGCGTGCGGCCGGCGCAGCCCGGCGAACAGCGCCGTCATGGCGCCCTGGCTGAACCCCATCAGCGCATAGGCGGTATCAGGAAGGCCGTATTTAAGCAGTTGCTGATCGATAAACGCGTCCAGCCATGTCGCCGCGCGGCGCACGCCGGTGCCAAACTTGGCCGGGTCCAGGTCACCGATCGGGAACCATTGCCTGCCGACCGGCGCCATATCGAACGTTTCGGGCCCATCTGGCGCCACGAAAACCGCATCTGGCAGGGCTTGGCCCCAATAGGGTGCAAGGTCGATGAGGTCGTGGCCATCCGCGCCGACGCCATGGCATAGAATAACCAGCTGCCGCGGCCTGCCCTTGGCGGCTGGCCCCCACCGCGGACTTTCGGAAGTTTCCATCGTCGCTCCTTAAATTTAATAATTACAAATGCCGGGATAAAGGTTCGCTGGCTGGTACCAGGCTGACTCGGTTATTGCGCCCGCGCAAGCAGGGCGTGTAATAATCCATCTAAGATGGAAGTGATAACGCGCTTCGCGCCAAGCTCCACGGGGCATTTACACCTGGGTCATGCTTATTCTGCCTGGCTTGGCTGGCAGCGGGCGCGGATCTCCGGCGGCCGTTTTTTATTGCGCCTGGAGGATATCGACGGCAGCCGATGCAAGCCGGAATTTACCGCCTCCATAATGGAAGACCTGCGGTGGCTGGGACTGGATTGGGATGGCGATGTTCGGGTGCAGTCCGATTATTTGCCGGAGTACCGCGACGCCCTGCAAAAGCTTGAGGCGCGCGGCGTGGTGTATCCATGTTTTTGCAGCCGGTCGGAAATTGCCCGTGCCTTGGCGGCCCCGCATGGCGGCGAGCAGAAATATCCCGGCACCTGCCGCCATCTTACCGCTGCCCAGCGAAGCGCCCGCGCCGCAATCGGGAGCAATTACGCGCTGCGCCTGAATGTCGAGCTGGCGCTGGAGGCGGTCAGGGATGTCGGCTTTTACGAGGAAGATATCGGCTATATCGATGGCCGGCCAGGAACGCTGGGAGACGTGGTGCTGGGCCGCCGCGACAACATGGCGAGTTACCATCTATGCGTGGTGCATGACGATGCAGTGCAGAAAATCAGTCATGTCACGCGTGGCCAGGATCTGTTCGACGCCACCCATACCCATGTGCTGCTGCAGCGTTTGCTGGGCTTGCCGACCCCAACCTATGCGCACCATCCGCTGATCACCGATGCCGAGGGCCGCCGGCTGGCGAAGCGAGATGGCGCCGCGACTTTGCGCAGCATGCGCGAAGCAGGAATTTCCGCCGCCAGCATACTTGCGCAATTGCGGATCGCGAACCGGCAGAACGCGACGCTGTAGAACGCGATTGGTTCAGGCGAGCTTGTATTGAAGCTTGTACTGACGCTTGTATTGAGCAAGCGGAATGCGCCTGCGCCATAAAAATAAACCGGAGCATGATCGCAGGTAACGCGATCACGCTCCGTGGGTTTGTTCAGAGCCCGATACGGTCCAGCGTGGCCACGGCGTCCTTTGGCAGCATCAGCTCGGCTGCCGCAAGGTTCTCCGCCAAATGCGCAACCGAAGAGGTTCCCGGGATCAGCAGGATATTCGGCGCCCGCTGCAGCAGCCAAGCCAAAGCCACCTGCATTGGCGTGGCGCCTAAACCGTCCGCAACTTGCGAAAGTTCTTTGGATTGCAATGGCGTAAATCCACCTAGCGGGAAATACGGCACATAGGCGATGCCGTCGGCGGCCAGCCCATCGATCACAGCGTCATCTTCCCGATGCGCCACGTTATAATGGTTTTGCACGCACACGATCTCGCAGATCCGCCGCGCTTCTTGGATTTGCGTCGGCGTGACGTTGGACAGGCCGATATGCCGCACCAGCCCCTGACGCTGCAACTCCGCCATAACGGTCACCTGCGGTTCGATAGAGCCTTCGACCAAACCATGGACGCCAAAGGTGCAGCGAAAATTTACCACCTCGAGCACATCCAGACCGAGGTTACGGAGATTGTCATGCACCGCATCGGTTAATTCCTGAGGCGAGGCCGCGGGGATCCACGAGGCGTCGGCGCCTCGCCTGGCGCCCACCTTGGTTACGAGAACCAGATTATCCGGGAACGGCTGCAATGCCTCGCGGATCAATTGGTTGGTGACGTGCGGGCCATAGAAATCGCTGGTGTCGATATGATTGACGCCGTTCGATATCGCTTCGCGCAACACTGCAATCGCCGCGCCGCGATCTTTGGGCGGCCCAAATACGCCAGGACCGGCGAGTTGCATGGCGCCGTAGCCAAGCCGGTGCACCTTTCGGCCCCCAAGCGTGAAACTTCCAGCTTTGCTGATGTCGGTCATGGCAACCTCCTCTGAATGCAAAGACTATAGACGGGGGCGCCCTGTATGATAATGGACTTTAATAGGTACAAGCTGTTCGGGATCCCGTACAATGCGCGCTGAGTTAGGTGACCTTACCGGATTTGTTGCGGTGGCTCGCGCCGGTGGTTTTCGTGAGGCGGCTCGCGTTCACAACGGCAGCGCCTCCAGCTTAAGCGAAGCCGTAACCCGCCTTGAAGCCAAACTCGGCGTACGCCTTTTGAACCGCACAACACGCAGCGTTGCCTTGACCGAGGCCGGTGCGCGCCTGCTCGAGCGCCTGGGCCCGGCGCTCGGCGAAGTGGAAGCCGCACTGGACGTCGTCAATCGCTTTCGCGGCCGCCCGGCGGGCACGCTCCGGCTTAACGTGCCGGTCAGCGCGGCCCGCCTGGTGCTACCCCGCATCGTGCCGCAATTCCTCGCCGCCTATCCGGATATCCGCCTGGATATCGTCGCCGAGGATCGTTTTGTCGACATGCTCGCAGCCGGCTGCGATGCCGGCATCCGCTACGGCGAACGGCTGGAACAGGATATGATTGCGATCCCCATTGGCCCCCGCACCCAGCGCGCCGCAACCGCGGCTGCCGGCGCCTATCTGGATTACCATGGCCGGCCCGAACATCCGCGCGACCTGCTCGGCCACGCTTGTCTGCGCGGCCGCTTTGCCAGCGGCGCCATGACGGAATGGGAGTTCGAACGCGGCGGCGAAATCATCAAGATCGAACCGACCGGCCCGCTGACCGTCAGCGCCGGCACCGGCACCGATCTTGCCGTCGACGCCGCAATCGCCGGCGCCGGCATCATCCATATATTCGAGGATTGGCTGCGCCCGTATCTTGATGCCGGCATCCTGCAGCCGATACTGGAGCCCTGGTGGCAGGTTTTCCAGGGACCATTTTTATATTATCCAGGGCGCCGCCACCTGCCCGCGCCGCTTCGCGCTTTTGTTGATTTCACGCGCTCACTACGCTGGTCCTAGGGTTCGCGCATGCAACATTTGGCATCTGCCCCTGAACGCAGTAGACTACCCCGCTAGATACGCCGGCGCGCGATTTGCACGCCATCAAGTTTAGGGTTTTGGAGAGTTTCGATGGGCGGTTTGAGCATCTGGCATTGGCTGATTGTTCTCGTGGTCGTGTTGCTGCTGTTCGGCACCAACAAGGTGAGCGGGCTGATGGGCGAGTTCGGCAAGGGCATTAAGAATTTCAAACAGAGCGTCGCGGATGAGGATAAAAAGCCTGACGCCTCGATGGCAAATCCCGGCACCTTGCCGCCGATCACCGACCCGCAGAAAACGACCGTCAACCAAGGCTGATCATGTCAAGGCTGGCGGCAGCCGCGGCCTCGCTGGTCGAGGCCGGGCAGCGCATGGACGCTCGCAACTGGGTGCCTGGCTCGGCTGGCAATCTCTCGGCGCGGATCGACGATGAGAGCATCGCCATCACCCGCAGCGGTGTTCACAAAGGCCGGCTGCATATCAATGACATCATTGAAGTCGGGCTTGACGGCATGGCGCGGGAACCAGGCACCAAACCTAGTGCCGAAACCTTATTGCACTGCCAGCTCTACCGGCTGTTTCCGCCAATCGGCGCCGTGCTGCATGGCCATTCGGTAGCAGCTACCGTGCTTTCAATGGCAGGATCGATCAGTTTTTCCGGCTACGAAATCATCAAGGCCTTCGGCTTTGCCGAGCACGATATCGACGTTGACCTGCCGATTTTTGAAAACGATCAAAATATTGCCCGCCTCGCCACCGTTACCGAACCGGCGCTGCTGGCCGAACCGCCGATCGGTTACGTTATTCGCGGCCACGGCCTATATGCCTGGGGGACCAGCGTTGAACACGCCTTCTGGCGACTGGAAGCGCTGGAGTTCTTGTTGGAATGCGAGCTCCAAAGGAAGCAGATACATGAGCCAGTTAACCATCTTCGATGATCTCCGCCCCGCGCAGCCGGTAATCGTTACGCAAGACGCTGAAGCCATTGCCCTGGAACTCGCCGCAATTGGCGTGCAGTTCGAGCGCTGGCAGAGCCCGGTCGCGCTTAAACCCGAAGATGATGCCGAGCGTATTCTGGCGGCGTATAAACCGTACCTCGACAGCCTGATAGGCGAGCCCGGCGCCGGTTCCGCGGACGTGATCAAGCTCACTCCCGACCACCCCAACGCTGCCGCTTTGCGCGAAAAGTTCCTGGCCGAACATATCCATACCGAAGACGAAATCCGTTTCTTCGTGCACGGCGGCGGCCACTTCGTAATGCATGTGAATAACCGCATCTACGACGCCTTCTGCGAAGCCGGCGACCTGATATCGGTACCGGCCAATACCAAACACTGGTTCGACGCCGGCGAAAAACCCTTGTTCACCGCTTTGCGGGTCTTCACCGACACCACCGGCTGGGTGCCGCATTACACCGGTGATGCGATCTCCGAACGGTTTCCGGTTAGCTAAAGCAATAGAATTTATGCACCAGGGCAAGCGGTTCTTTTTTACAAAAAAACACCGAAAAACTTTTTTGACTTTTGGGCGTGGGCCGTGGGAGCGCCATGACACCTCGCCCAAAATTACAAAGTCTTTTTGCGTTTGCGGGCGGCCAGCTTTTGTGTTCACAAAACGAAGTGGCTTACTTGGGTCAGATTTACAGGAAGCCTTATGATCCCCCCAGCGGCGGTGCTAACGGATATCGAGGGCACGACGACGCCGATCAGCTTCGTTCACACGGTGCTGTTTCCTTATGCCCGTGCCAGGCTGCCGCTGTTTTGCGCGCAACCGCATGCGGTATTGGATGAAGTTGCGCAGTTAAGTCCTGGGCGGCCGGTGCTTGAAACATTGCTTGGCTGGATGGATGAAGATGCCAAGGTGACACCGCTTAAAACCATTCAGGGGTTGATCTGGGCGGAGGGGTATCGCTCCGGCGAACTTTTAGGCGAAGTTTATTCCGACGTCCCGCCGGCGTTGCGGCGCTGGTCGAAAGCCGGTCTGCGGCTTTATGTTTATTCCTCCGGCTCCGAAGCCTCGCAAAAACTCATCTTCGCGTATACGAAAGATGGCGATTTAACCCCGCTTTTTCAGGGCTTTTTCGATACCAAAGTTGGACCGAAGCGTGATTCGGCGAGTTATACGGCGATTTGCCGGGGCGCCAACATCGCCGCGCCGGAGTGCCTGTTTTTATCGGATATAGAAGCGGAGTTGGATGCCGCGGCGCAGGCCGGTCTGCAAACCTGCCAGCTGGTACGCCCGCAGGATGCGACAACCGTCTCGGATCGGCATCCAAATGCTGAGGATTTCGAATCGGTTGCACAAATGTTCGGACTGCCGCGCAGCGCGTCCAGCCGGTGAAGCGCCCCACGGTTCAGGCGTTCTTTTGGGGCCTGGTCTCGGCCCTGGCGTTGCCGCCGGTGCATCTGCTGCCGGTTTTGTTGTTCTCCGTCCCCGGTTTTCTGCGTCTTATCGGCGGCGCCACTTCCAAAAAGCAGCTTGCTCTGATCGGTTGGACTTTTGGTTTTGGCCTTAATCTGGGCGGTCTGTACTGGATTACCGAACCCATCCTGACGGAGGTTTCTACCTTCTGGTGGCTGGTGCCGCTGGCTGCGCCGCTATTGGCGTTCGCAGTTGCCTTCTACAGTATTATCCCGGCTTTTGCCGCGTCCCTGGTTGGTGCCGGCCGGGATGGCCCCGGTTTAGCCCGGCTACTGGTATTTTCCGGCGCCTGGGTGCTCTCCGACCTGCTGCGCCAGTTCGCCTTTTCGGGCTTTCCATGGAATCTCTGGGGTAGCGACTGGGCAATGCCGGGTGAGCCCGGCGATATCTTTATCCAGCTTGCCGCCGTTATCGGCGTTCATGGTCTGACCTTGCTGACTGTGTTCATTGCAGGATTACCCATTTTCGGAAAACGCGGACTTGCCGCCGCTGCTGCAATGCTTCTCGCCTGGGCCGGCTTTGGCGTTATGCATCTGCGCCTGCCGGTACAATCCACCGGCATCACATTGGCGCTGCTGCAGCCAAAATTCCCCGTCCCCGGGAGTTACGATCGCGCCTCCTTGATCGCCCGCTGGCAAGCGCTGCTGGCGATGAGCCGCGCTGGGATTAATGCCGGCGCCAACACGGTGATTTGGCCGGAAGGCTCCAGTCCCTGGCTGCTTGACACCGATGCCGGCGCCCGCGCCGAGCTCGCCGCGGTCACCGGCCCGACCCCGATACTTGCAGGTTCTCTGCGGGAGGTCAGCAATACCGATTTCCGCAATTCGCTGGTCGTCACGGACGGATCCGGTCCCGTTGTCGCTATCTACGATAAGTGGAAGCTGGTGCCATTCGGCGAATATATGCCGAGGTGGATCCCGGTGAAAATTACCCCCGACGTTCTTGGTAGCGGGTTCACGCCTGGCCCTGGGCCGGTCACCCTACATGTATCGGGGCTGCCGCCGTTCGGACCGCTGATCTGCTACGAGGCTATTTTTTCGGGTCAGATCGTCGATAAGAAAGACCGGCCGCAATGGCTCGTCAACGTCACTGACGATAGTTGGTTCGGCAACAGCGCCGGCCCTCGGCAGCATTTTGCCGATGCCCGGCTGCGTGCCGTGGAAGAAGGGATGCCGCTGGCGCGAGCCGCTAATTCGGGCATTACGGCGGTCATTGATAGTTTCGGCCGGGTCACCGCGTCGCTGCCTTTGGGAGCGGAGGGCGTTCTTGTTGCCGCGTTGCCAGGTGCCCTACCGCTAACAATTTACGGTCGGTTTGGCCTCGTTATTCCGACCCTGCTGGCAGCACTGTTTGTCATCCTGGGCTTTGCGTTAAGGCTAAGAGACATTAAAAAATGGTGATTTAATAAATAAATTGGCTCATTTGTCTATTTAATACAATTTTTTCGTTGTTTTTGTATTGTAGAAGCGATTAACCTCGGGTAAATGGGTTAATTAACACTACACGGTCAGCGCGTGACTGGCCGTGTCGTGGTGGTGACTTGACTATGTAAGGCTGTAACTTGCGGCCAAAATGGCTACTAAACGGATTTTTATTAACGCATTGACGTTTGTGTGATAACGCTCGATACGTCCTGGAGTTGAAATTGCTTATGTCCGAACAGACCGCAGAACGGCCGGAGCGCGAAAGCCGCCCAAGTCCCATCGATGTTCATGTCGGTGCGCGCGTCCGCTTGCGACGCACATTATTGGGCATGTCTCAGGAGCGCCTTGGCGACGCCTTGGGTCTAACTTTTCAGCAGGTACAAAAGTATGAACGAGGCGTGAATCGCGTCGGCGCATCCCGCCTGTTCGACATCTCCCGGGTGCTCGATGTACCGATCAGCTTCTTTTTCGACGATATGCCGGAAGGCATGGATGCAACGCCGATCTCTGGCCCACGCGGCCGGATGTACGGTTTTGCGGAAGCTCAAGAGCCGTTTTCGCCGGGTGTCGACGAGAACCTTACCAAGCGGGAAACTCTGGAACTCGTCCGGGCTTATTACCGCATAACCGACCCCGCGGTGCGCAAGCGGATGTTTGACCTGATGAAGAGCCTGGCCCCCAGCGAAACCCCCTTCGAAACTTAGAAGAAATCCACCTTGGCGGCGATCTGAGGCGCTGTTTTCCGGCTCCCGGTGCTCACGGCCGGTAGGCCGCTCCGCTCCGGGTCAAAAAAATCACCACAGCTCACTTACCCCGCCTCACTCACCCCAGCTCACTCACCCCAGCTCACTCACCAAAGCGAATTCTCGGGCATGTTGGGATATTTCAGGTGTAGTGCAGGACGATCCATTCTGCGGCCAGGGCAGGTTTGGGTTCGTTTTCTATTTCTACGGTAAGTGCGAAACGTTGGCGCCACTCATGCGGGCGGGTTTCGATCAGGTCGAGCAATTTGAAACGGCCACGAATACGTTTGCCGCTGTGCACAGGCGCTAGAAAACGAATTTTGTCGTAGCCGTAATTCAAAGAAAGTCTGAAATCGGTGTTGGCTGTGATAGCTTCTTCAGCCAGATGCGGCAGCATTGAAAGCGTTAGAAGTCCGTGGGCGATGGTGCCCCCCATTGGCGATTGCGCTGCTTTTTCTGGATCGACATGAATGAAATTATGATCGTTGGTGAGGTCCGCGAACCCGTTGATCAGTGCCTGGTCGATGACCACCCAGGGCGATACGGCTTCTTCGCCATCCCCTGCTTTGATTTCTTGTAGCCCGGTCGTCATAGCGTTCTCCAAAAACTCTGTTACGCCAGGCGAGGCGTGGTATTCCTCACGGCCTCCCCGAGGCCTGCGCCCAACGTAAAAAAGTCTTTTTGCTTGTTTTTCTGCAGAAAAAGAAGTGCTTTCTAGCCTTGCCCCACCGCCTGTTCTTCCGCTGCAATTTCAGCAGCGCGTGCGGCGACGGCGGCCGCGCCAATGGGCGGGCCGGGGAAGTGCCGGCGGGCCACCCCGAACCATAATACAAGCATCAATACGATCAGGCCGATGCCGTAATTGATCAGGATATTATTCGGCGGTTGGATGCCGATGAATATAACCACCAGCGTGCCAAGGATCGCGAGTATGGCAAGCGGTTTGGAGAAAATGCCAAGCTTGAAAGGTCCAAACTCGGTCCAGGTTTTGCCTTCCGCGAAAATGCCGGCAGCGATCGGCATGGCGTAGGAGACATAAAGGAACATCGCGCAGCCGGCGGCCAGTGCGCTGAAAGCCGAAGAGTACAAAGTGGAGAGGAAGGCCAGGAATGCCGCCAGCCAGATCGCCGCCACCGGCGTGCGATGGATGGGACTGACATGGCGCCAGAATTGGTGGCCGGGCAGGCCGCCATCGCGCGAGAAGGCGAAGATCATGCGCGAGGTTGAGGTCACCCCTGCCAGAGCGCAGAGATAGTTCGACAGCACGATCGCGATGTAGAGAAAATCCTTCAGCGGTGTTGGAACCGCCAGGTTGGCGAACAGGTTGAAGAACACGTTGGCGCCCTGCAATGCCGCCTTTGCCGTATCTGGCATCGCCAGCACGAAGGACGACACCATCACCAGTCCGAAGGCGAAAGACCAGAATACCGCATTGATCATGCCTTTCGGCACTGCCCGCCTGGCGTCCTTGGTTTCTTCCGAGGTGTGAGCCGAGCCATCGAAGCCGGTAATGGTATAAATCGGCAGCAGCAGGCCCAGCAGAAACACATAAAGCAGATGCCCATTGCCGGGCACCACGCCGCCGCCCGGCGCGCCTGAATTATTGGTGAAGGTAACAAGCCGCGAAAAATTCAGATGCGGCGCCCCAAACAGCATGGTCGCGGTGAGAACCACGGCAACCACCAGGATCAAATAGCCGGAAAAATCCGTCAGCATGGTAGTGACCCGGATCCCGCGATGGTTGAACGCCGCCTGGCTGGAGACAATAAGTGCCACCGCCAAAATCTGTGGCCAGCCGCCGGCCCAGACCGGCGGGTAAGTTGCCCAGTTTGCCGTGTTGATACCGAAAATATTATTCAGGATCAGGCTTTGGAACAGCAGCCACACGCCCACATCCACCGAGGAGACCACGAAGATCAGTCCCAACAGGTTAACGAAGGCGGTTGCCCAACCCCAGCCTCTGCCACCCAAAATCGATGACCAGTGGTATAGCCCGCCCGCAGTCGGATAAGCGGAGGCAATCTGCGCCATCGAAAGCGCGACGATCATCGCAAAAATGGAACCGGTGATCCAGCCGACGAATACGCCAAAGCCGCCGCCGGTTGAGAAGCCGACCTGAAACGAGGTGATGCCGCCGGCTAGAATGCAGATAATCGAAAACGATATCGCGAAATTCGAAAATCCGCCCATCCGCCGCGACAATTCCTGCGCATATCCCATTTTGTGCAGGGTCGCCGTGTCATCGGCGAGGATGCTGTCATTGCTCGGTGTCGCCATTTTTATTCTCCCTAAAGCCGACCCTTAGTCTGAAATCACGCTGAACCGCGTTTTTGTTACCTTTTCGTATCTCGCTGATCAGCGAATAAGGCAAGCACTTCTTTTTCTGAAGAAAAAGAAGCAAAAAGACTTTTAAGCGTCGGGTCACGGGGTGTGGCGGCGAGGTCGTAGCATGGCTTAAGCAGGGCTTGGCGCGGAAAACCGCTTGGAGGGTAGGATGGCACAGACGGGAATGCTCACGCTGCAGCAATTGCGGACGTTGGCTGAAACGGGCGAGATCGATACGATTCTGATGGCGGCGCCAGATATGCAGGGCCGATTGCAGGGCAAGCGGGTGATGCCGCGGTTTTTCCTCGAAAGCGTTACCGCCGATGCCGCCGAGGGCTGCGCCTATCTGCTGGCAACCGACATCGAATGTTCGCCGGTCGCAGGCTACGCCCTGACCTCATGGGAAAAAGGTTATGGCGATTTTGTCTTTGTCCCGGATATGGCAACGCTGCGGCTTGCACCTTGGCAGCCGGGGGCTGCGATGGTGCTTTGCGATATCGAGTTGCTGGGCCACAAGCCGGCGGAAATGGCGCCGCGAACCATGCTGAAAAAGCAGCTGGCGCGGTTGGCGGAGCACGGGCTGACCGCCTATGCCGCTACCGAACTCGAATTTATATTGTTCCGAACCAGTTACGAAGATGCCTGGAACCGCAGCTATCGCGACCTGACGCCGGCCAACCAGTATAATTGCGATTACTCGATGCTCGGCACCGCCCGTGTCGAACCGGTGATCCGTAAAATTCGCAACGCCATGGAAGCCGCCGGCATCCAGGTCGAAAATTCCAAAGGCGAGTGCAATCTTGGCCAGCATGAGATCAATTTCCGGTACGGTGAAGCGCTGGAAGCAGCTGATGGCCATGTGATCTACAAAGAGGCAGCCAAGGAGATTGCAGCCGAGGCCGGCCATGCGCTTACCTTCATGGCAAAGTTCAATGAACGTGAGGGCAATTCCTGCCACACCCATCTCAGCCTGCGCGATGCTTCCGGCCAGGCGGTGTTTCTAGATGCAGATGGGCACAGTCCTTCAAAAACCTTCCTGCAGTTTCTGGCGGGGCTGATTGCCCATGCCGAGCAGCTGGCGTTTTTCTTTGCGCCCAACATCAACTCCTATAAACGCTATGCCGCCGGCACTTTCGCGCCGACCTCCATCGCCTGGGGCATGGATAACCGCACCTGTGCGTTCAGGGTGCTCGGCCACGGCAAATCGTTGCGCGTCGAGAACCGGCTGCCCGGGGGTGATGTTAACCCGTATCTGGCAATGGCCGCGATGATCGCGGCCGGGCTGGACGGGATCGAGCGCGACCTCGCGCCGGTCCCGGTGTTTGCCGGTAATGCCTACGTTGCGGATCTGCCGAAGATGCCAAGCACGTTGGCGGATGCTGCAAGACTGTTCACCGCGAGCGAATTCAACAAAGCTGCTTTTGGCGCCGATGTGGTGGCGCATTACGGCAATATGGCCAAGGTCGAACTGGACGCGTTCAACAGCGCCGTTACAGATTGGGAACGTTTTCGCTCATTTGAGAGGATGTGATTAAATGCTGAAGGGTAATTGGCGTATTCCAACCGAAATCCTGGCCGGCCCCGGCCGTATTGCGGAACTGCCAGGCCGGGTCCGCGATCTTGGCATCAAGCGCGCCTTGATCGTTACGGATCCAGGTGTTGCCGCGTTGCCGTTTTTTCCCGGCATCGTCGCCGCGCTGGAAAGAGAGAACATCGCTGTTGCAGTGTTCAAGGACGTCCATCCAGACCCGGTTGCGGCCGATGTCGCCGCCGGGGCTTTGGCGTTTGCCGCGCATGAAGCGGAGATGGTGATCGCCATCGGCGGCGGCAGCGGGCTCGATTGCGGTAAATCGGTTGCCTTGGCCAGCGCCACCCGGCTGCCGCTTTGGGATTTTGAAATTACCCGCACGCCGCCGGAGCTCGACCGTCCGATCCCGCCGATCTTCGCCATTCCCACCACTGCCGGAACCGGGTCTGAGGTTGGCCGCGCCACCGTGGTGACCGATCCGGAGCTGGGCCGAAAAATTATTTTGCTGCACCCGCAAATGCTGCCAAAGCTGGTGATTTTGGATGCCGAACTCACCTTCGGCCTGCCGGCCAGCCTGACCGCCTGGACCGGAATGGACGCCCTGGCCCATAATCTTGAAGCCTTCTGCGTGCCCGCCTGGCATCCGGTTGCCGACGGCATCGCCGTCGAGGGCATGCGGATTATTAAAGGCGCGCTGGCGACGGCAACCACGGCGCCGAACGATGTGACTGCCCGCGGCAAGATGCTGGCGGCCGCGGCGATGGGGGCGACCGCCTTTCAGAAGGGTTTGGGTGCAATTCATTCGCTAAGCCACCCGATCGGCGCCAAGTTCCACGCCCATCACGGTCTTACCAACGCGGTGCTGATGCCCTATGTGCTGGCCTTTAACCGGCCCGCCATCGACGTTGGCATCGCCGAAGTGGCGCAGAGCCTGGGGATTTCCGGCGGCTTTGAGGGTTTTTTAAACTGGGTGCTGGATTTGCGCACGCAGCTTAAAATTCCTCACACGATCGCCGATTTGAAGGTGACGGAGGACGCGCTGGATTTCCTGGCCGAGGAGGCATTCCTGGATCCGAATACGCCCGATAATCCGCGCGCGGCGGATACCGCGGCGATGCGGAAAATTTTGGTTGGCGCGCTGCATGGCAGCCTGGAGGGTCTGTCCAAATAATGGAGCGCGTTGACGTATGCCGGGCCCGCAGGCGGTCCGCCATATGTCAACGCGCTCTCAAGTGACTTTCATTATCGGCTAATAAGGGGTATTTCGGCGCCATGAGCTGGCTTAGTGAATTTGTTCGCCCGAAAATCCGCACCCTGTTGGGCCGCACCGAGGTGCCCGATAATCTCTGGCATCAGTGCCCTAGCTGTCAGCAAATGATCTTCAAGCGTGAGCTTGAAGCCGGCAAAAAAGTTTGTCCGCATTGCGGCTTTCATATGCGGGCGAAGGCGGCGGAGCGGCTGGCCTGGACCTTCGATGACGGCAGCTATACGCGCATAGATTTGCCAAAAGCAGTTCCGGACCCGCTGCGGTTTCGCGACGAGAAGCGTTATACCGACCGCCTCAGAGATGCCCGCGACGCCACCAAGCTCGAAGACGGATTGTTGGTCGCGCATGGTACGATCGGCGGCAACCGGGCGGTTGTCGCGGCGATGGAATTTGCATTCATGGGCGGCTCGATGGGTGCCGCGGTCGGTGACGGCCTGGTAGCCGCGGCGAGACTGGCGGTGCTGCAGGCCGCACCCTTGATCGTCTACACTGCTTCCGGCGGCGCCCGGATGCAGGAAGGCGCGATCAGCCTGATGCAGATGCCGCGCACGACCATTGCCGCGCAGATGGTAAAAGAGGCCGGACTGCCCTTTATCGTGGTGCTGACCGACCCGACCACCGGCGGTGTTTCGGCTTCCTTTGCAATGCTGGGCGATATCCAAATCGCAGAGCCCAATGCGTTGATCGGTTTTGCCGGCGCTCGCGTGATCGAACAGACGGTGCGCGAGAAGCTTCCGGATGGCTTCCAGCGGGCGGAATATCTGTTCAAGCACGGGATCATCGACATGGTGATCAAGCGTGGCGAGCTGACGGAAACATTGGCGCGGTTAATTGCCTTGTTAACTGCCAACCAGTCGAAAGTGGCGGCTTGATTGGCCGTTACGAAGCAAGCTTAGACCGGCTTCAGAATCTCTATCCAAAGCTGATCGACCTTAGCCTGGACCGCCTGGTCCGGCTTCTTGCAGCGCTTGGCAACCCGCATTTGCAGCTGCCGCCGGTCATCCACGTGGCCGGCACTAATGGCAAAGGCAGTTGCTGCGCCTTCATCCGTGCCATTGCCGAAGCTGCCGGCCGGCGCGTGCATGTGTATACCTCGCCACATCTGGTGCGGTTTAATGAGCGCATCCGGCTGGCGGGCCAACTGGTTGCCGACGACGTATTGGCTGGTGCGCTGGATGAGATTGAAGCGGTTAATGCCGGCAATCAGATCACGGTGTTTGAGGCGATAACGGCGGCGGCGTTTCTGCTATTTGCGCGTGTGCCGGCGGATTTATGCGTGCTGGAAGTCGGGCTCGGCGGCCGCTTTGATGCAACCAACGTCATTGCGGCGCCGCTGGTGGCGGCGATTACGTCGATATCAATGGATCACCAGGATTTTCTGGGCGATCGTCTGGCGGTAATCGCAGCCGAGAAAGCTGGCATTATCAAGCCGGGTGCAACTGTAGTGACGGGTCGCCAGGCGCCTGAGGCGTTGGCGGAGATCCAGCGCGAAGCGGCATTGCAGGGTGCGGTTCTGCTGCAACGCGGCCGCGACTGGGAGGTCACGGACGACGCGGAGGGGCTGGTTTTCGGCGCGATGCGGCTACCCCGGCCAGCGCTGATCGGCGCGCATCAGGCCGATAATGCAGGGATCGCGATCGCCGCCTTGCAGGCCTGCCGCCTCGGCATCCAGAAACCGGCTTACGCCAATGGCATGACACAGGCAGAATGGCCGGCGCGTTTGCAACAGTTAAACGGAGGTTTGCTAAAGCTGCTGCCGCCAGGCTCAACGCTGTGGCTGGACGGCGCGCATAATCCGGGTGGCGGCCAGGCACTGGCGGATCAGCTCGATCGCTGGGACGATCAAACCATTCTGATTGTTGGAATGAAGCGGTCGAAGGATGTGGTGGAATTTCTAGCCCCTCTCATCCCCCGTGCGGCGCAAATTTTTGCGGTTGCCGAGCCCGGCCAGCATCTGGCGCTAGCTGTCGATAAGGTCATTGAGGCCTCCGGCGGCGTCGCCCTACCGGGCCCGGATGTGGCTGGAGCGTTGCGGCAAATCCGTATTCCCGCCCGAGTTTTGATTTGCGGCAGCCTGTATCTGGCAGGGGAAGTTCTGAAGCTGGACGCCGACGCCGTTTTATAGATTGCGGAACATGACCAGCGCGTCGACAAAGCCGAGCCGCGGGTGGTCGAAAGCGCCAGGAAGCCGGGCTAAGGTTGCAAAGCCAAACGACTGCCAAAGCCTCATAGCCCGGATATTGGTTGCGACAACAAGATTAAATTGCATGGCCCGAAACCCAGTGCGCCTGGCATAATCCAGGGAGTGCTCGCACATCCGCCGCGCCACCCCGCGGCCTTCGGCCGCGGCACCGGTAACATACCCACAATTCGCAACATGCGCGCCGCCACCGCCCTGGTTGGCACGGATATAGTATGTACCAAGGACTTTCCCATCCCACTCAGCCACAAACGTCTTTCGATCCGCGCCGGCCCAATAGGCAATCGCATCATCCTTCACCATATCACGCGCCAGCGCATAGGTTTCCCCACCGCGAATAACCGGCTCAAGAATTTCCCAAATGGCATCGTAATCGGCGTCAGTTGCAGGGCGGATCAACATTTCCGCAGCACCGGCCTCTGGAATTTGCTGTGGTGAGTGAGCTTGAGCGATTTTTTTCGGTCCCGGAGCGCAGCGTGTTGCTGCGCGTGAACAGTTAGGCGTGAACAGTTGCGCGTGAGCACCAGAAGCCGGAAAAGCGCCTCAGATGGCTAGCATAGTACAATTCAGCCCTCAATACATATGTTGGCCGCCGTTGATGGAGAGCGTGCTTCCGGTTACAAAATCGGCGGCGTCATCGGTTAGGAACAGCACGCCGCGGGCAATATCCTCAGCGGTGCCGAGGCGCCCCCTGGGAATTTTGGCAATTATTTTATCCAGCACGTCGGCCGGTACGGCACGAACCATTTCGGTATCGACGTAACCCGGTGCAATGGCGTTCACGGTGACGCCGTAGCGCGCGCCTTCTTGCGACAGCGCTTTGGTGAAACCATGGATGCCGGATTTGGCGCCGGCGTAATTGACCTGGCCATATTGGCCGGCCTGGCCATTGATGGAACCGATATTGACCACGCGGCCAAACTTGTTGGCTTTCATGCCGTCATAGGTAAGTTTGCAAAGGTTAAAGCAGGAGCCAAGATTGGTGTCGATGACGGCGTCCCACATATCGCGCGTCATTTTGGAAATCACGGCATCGCGGGTGATGCCGGCATTGTTGACCAGGATTTCGATGGTGCCGTGTTTGGCGGCGATGGCGGTGACGGCGGCCGCGCATTGATCGAAATCGCCAGCGTCGAACTGCATGGTTTCAATTCCGGTCGACTTGGAAAAGGCTTCGGCGGCGGCGGTATTGCCAGCGTAACTGGCAATGACAAGCCGGCCTGCTTGCTGCAATGCAATACTAATCGCAGCGCCGATGCCGCGGGTGCCACCGGTGACCAAAGCTACACGCGCCATATTTGTTTCCTCCAGTTGCCGCCGCTACCTAAGATTAGAAACTATTTACGATGAATCGTGATATCGTGAAAGCCTTTATCGCCATGCGACTTCAGGCGAAATTTTGAAACGCAAAAACCTTCAAGGCATGCCTTCGATGGCTTTGGCGGCCCGTAGCACGAGCGCATCGTTACCGGCGGCGGCAACCAGTTGCACGGCCAGCGGCAGGCCGTTGGCATCGCGTCCGAGCGGGATGCTGGCGGCGGGCTGGCGAGTGAGATTGAACGGATAGGCAAATGGGCACCAGGACCAGTCGTCTTCAGGGCATGGCGGCGGCGTGGCGCGGCCAGCTTGCCAGGGCTGGCACGGCATCACCGGGCAGAGCAGTAAGTCATGACGCGTGTGAAACTTCGCCATCGCCAGCGCCAGCAGGTCGCGCTGCTGGATGGCGGTCTGGAATTCCTGACGCGTAATCGGGGCCGCTGCTTCGATGATGCGTTTGACGGCTGCGTCGACGCGTTCAGGCAGCGGCGGCGGCGCCATGGCAAACGAACCTGCATACATGGCGCGCCAGAATACCATGAACGGCTCGAGCGGATCACATGGCCAGGACGGTTCGGCGTTTGCGACGACGGCGCCGGCAGCAGCCAGAATTGCGGCGGCCTGGTGTAATACCGCGGTTAGCTCAGGCGTGGCGCAGATGCCGTTGAAGCGCTCCGCAACGGCGACGCGCAAGCCGGCAACGCCGCGGCCTGCCTGCTCCAGCCAGTCGGTCGAGGGTCCCGGAAAAGCGTAGGGATCACGTGGGTCAGGCAGCGTTGCAACGTTCCAGGCCAAAGCCGTGTCCAGCACCGTGCGCGACATCGGCCCAGTGACGGCATGCGGCCAGAATGGGCCGATCAGGGCCGGAATGCGGCCGGTGGAAGGCTTCACCCCAAAGACGCCGCAATAGGCAGCCGGGACCCGGATAGAGCCGCCGCCATCGGTGCCGAGCGTGATTGGCACATGGCCGAGCGCCAGCGCCGCCGCACTCCCGCCGGAGGAGCCGCCGGCGGTCAGGCTCAAGGCAAACGGGTTGCGGGTCATGCCGTGCACCAGGCTTGTCGTATCCAGTTTGCAGCCTGCATCTGGCGTCGAGGTTTTTCCGATCAAAATAGCGCCGGCTTCGCGTAGCCGCGCGACGATCGGAACATCTTCGGTAGGCAGATAATCCGGCGGATAAGCAGGCGACCCGCGGCGCATCGGTTGGCCGGCAACGGCCAGCAGATCCTTGACGCCGATGGGAACACCATCGAGCAAACCCAGCGGCTCGCCGCGCCGCCAGCGTTGTTCCGAATCCCGGGCCGCCTGCAGTGATTGCGCCTCCGCAACGTAAACCCAGGCATTCGTCGGGTCAGACTTTATACCGGCGAGTGCTGCATCAACCACCTCAACCGGCGAGGTCTTGCGGCTGCGATAAGCCGCCAGCATTTCGATTGCAGTAGGCATTCAGATGTTCTTTTCCGAAAACAAGCCGCGGCGCGCGAACCGGAGAAACCTGGTCAGCTTAGGAAAAGGCGGTATCGCCATCAACGCTCCCGTGGCGGAATGAAAAAGTATTTTTGCGGTCGCGGGCGGGCAGCCTTTTTGTTCAAAAGAATTAGTTCTTCTCCCGCTTAATACAGATCGAAATATTCATTGGTCTCCGCGGCGGGGATTTCATCGCGCAGGCGGCGAATTTCGGCGGCTTTGACGCCGGTGAAGACTTTGATGAATTCAGCGCCGAGCATGCCGGCCAGGGCTTCATCAGCGGCAAGGGCGGCAAGGGATTCGTGCATCTCGGTTGGCAGTTTGGCGAAAGAGGGATCGTTTTCCTTGAGGCCGGCGCGTTCCGGAGCCAAAGTCGCATTGGCTTTGATGCCGAGCAGGCCTGCGGCGATGGTGGCGGCGGCGGTCAGATAGGGGTTGGAGAGCGCTGAGGGCACGCGGACTTCGAGGTGTTGGCGCTTATCCTTGCTGGCTTTAATCCGCACCGAGGCGGAGCGGTCTTCCACGCCCCAGGAGATATTGCTCGGCGCGAACGTGGCGGGCCGGATCCGGCGGTAGCAATTGGGTGTTGGGTTCCAAAGCGCCTGGGCGGCGGGGGCGTGATCAAGAATGCCTTGCACGAAGCTTTGCATGATGCTGCTCATGCCGTCCTTGTTTGCGGTGTCGAGGAAGACGTTTTCGCCGGATTTGAGATCGAACAGCGAGACATGGAAGTGCGAGCAGGAGCCGGACAGGCCCTTATAGGGTTTGGTCATGAAGGTTGCGAGCAGGCCTTCGGTGCGCAGATATTCCTTGACGGTGTTTTTAAACACAAAAGCGCGATCGGCGGCGGCGATGCCGTTGAGGGCATCGAAATTCAGTTCCCATTGGCCGGGGCCGTGCTCGCTGTTGCCGGTGATCATGTCGACGCCGCTTAACGCCAGCATGCGCATCAATTTGTCGAATTGCGGATAACGATGCGCGACGGCGGTGACGAAGATCGGCTGGCCAGAATAGATCGGTTGCCGGGTAGCAAGATCAACCACGTAAAATTCGTATTCATGCCCCATTTTAACGCCGTATCCGGCCTCGGCGGCGGCAGCCAGAACGTTTTTCAACACCGTGCGCGGGGCTGCCGGCTGCGGTCTGCCGTCATACCATTTGGTGTCGCAGATGACGCGGGCGGTGTTGGCGAGCCAGGGCACATTGCTGACCGTGGCGGGATCTGGGACCATCAGGCAGTCGACGAAATTGATGTCTTCGTTGTAGCCGACACCGGGAATTGGGTTGGAGTAGGTATCCAGGGTGACGGTGCCGCCGTACAGGTTGAGACCGTTCAATGTATAGGATTCGACATGGTCGATCGGCACGGTCTTGCCGCGTGACAGGCCGGCCAGATCCGGTAATTCGAAGCGCACGAATTCAACCGAATTTTCGCGCAGGGATTCGGCCAGCGCCTTTGCGGTTTCGGGGGTATGTTTGAAATAGGCGGCGGTCTCCGGCGGTTGCGACCCTGTCGACATCTAATGGCTCCCGATTTTCGTGGTCCCGATTTCCTTTTGGGCAAGAATATCTTCGGCAATATCGAGAAAATTTGCAAAAATCTGATGCGCGTTGGATTTGAGCTCGTTGAACTGGGCATCGACCTCGCGCTGCAAGCGAGGCAGCGCGCCTGGACCTTTGACCCGCTCCAGGGCGGCTGCATATTCCGGAAGCGCGCCCCATTCGGCGGCGGTCGTCTCAGTCAGCTCCATATGGAATTGCAGCCCATAGGCGTTGCGGCCGAGGGCAAAGCCCTGCACCTCGCATCCGGGGCTGGTGGCGAGCAACCTGGCGCCGTCCGGCAGGTCCACCACTTCAGCGCCGTGCCATTGAAAGCAGGTGCATAGCTCAGGCACGTTTTTGAAAATCGGATCCGGCAGAAGCTGTTGAACCTGGCTCATGCCAACCTCCGGCGGTGCTGTCATCAGCGTGGTGCGGCCGCCCATGGCTTCGGCCAGCAGCTGGTTGCCGAGGCACATGCCAAGATAGGGCCGGCCCGCCGACACCCAATCGCGGATCGCGGCTTTCTCGGTCGCCAGCCAGGGAAACTTGTCTTCTTCCCAGACATCCATGGGGCCACCCATTACCAGCATGATATCGAAACCATCCAGCGGCGGAATTTGCTCGCCCTCATCGAGCTCAACCTGGTGCATGGAACAGCCGCGGGCCGCCATGATATCGCGAAAGCTGCCGGGATGTTCGGAAGCGACGTGCTGGAAGACAAGTATTTTCATGATGGCTCCGAGATGGGGGGCAAACTGACTATAAGGTGGCGCGATCGATCTGGTGTTCGGTACGGCTTCGTCGTACCATTCACCTCTGTTAAAATCCATTCCTGAGAGGCAAGTTTTTCCAAACAATGAGAGTTCACCCGGCTTGGTGCGCCGGCTTAATGCGCTGCTTAAGGTCCGGCTTAATGCCTTATTAAGAATAGCAAGAGAGACTGCGATCGTCCCGGCATTCTTTAGTCTTTTTTATCCCCGGGCCGGAGTGTTTATTGAGCTGGATTGGCGCAGCAACTTTTCATTTGCGTGAGACGGCGGGGGTTGGGGTCGGCGTGCTGTTATTTGCCGGGCTGGTCGTATTGGCCTGGGTACAGCGCGGGCGCAAGCGATCAGACAACCTTCCGGAAGCCCGCCGGCAATGGGCACGGCGGCTGGCCGATGCCGCGTTCGATGGGCTGTTGGTCCATCGCAACGGCACGATTTTGCAGATGAACAACGCGTTGGTCCATTTGCTTGGCTACCGGGAAGCGGAATTGCTCGGCACCAATTTTTCCAGCCTGAGTCATCCCGCGCAAGCCGCTTCGTTGCGGACCGAGCTTGAGGCGCCGCAGCCGCTGGTAACCCGGTTCACGCTGATCCGTGCGGACAAGACCGAGCGCATCGTAGAAATGGCCAGCCATACGCTCGAATTTAATGGTCTTCCCGCAACGGTCACGGCGATCCGTGATGTGACGCAGCTGCAAGTGCTGGAGGAGCGGCTCGAGCATGTGACGCAGAACGATGCGCTGACCAGCCTGCCGAACCGCCAGCATTTTGCTAAAATGCTGGAGCAGGCCATGCTCGGCAATGATCGCAATGGCGGCACCACGGCGGTTTTGCTGATGGATGTCGATCATCTGAAGGCGATCAACGAGGCGCTTGGGCGCAGTGGCGGTGACCGGCTGCTGCGGCAGATTGCGGCGCGGCTGAGCAGCTACATGCATGAGAGCGATGTCGTCGGCCGCTTGGACGGTGACAAATTCGGCATCATCCAGCCGCATGCCGGCGCCCCCAATCGTAACGCCAGCCTGGTCAACCAGATTGAGATGTCGTTCGAGGAACCGTTCATCATCGATGGCAGGGCAATTACCGCGAGCTTGTCGATCGGGATGGCGATCTATCCGGAACATGCAACGGATGCCGAAGGCCTGCTATGGGCGGCCAATCTGGCGATGAAAAGAGTACGTCAGGCGGGCGGCGGAGGGTCGCGATTGTTCACCCATGAAGACGCGCAGGCCGCGTTGCCGCCGAAGACGGTGGTTCAGGCCAACCCCCTGCGGCCGAATGCCGATACCGCGCCCGCCAATTTTCGCGGCACCATGCGCTCGACGCAGCGCCTGGCGCAGGAGCTGGGCCAGGCGATTTCGCGGGGCGAGGTTGGCCTGGATTACCAGCCGTTCTTTGCCGCGAAATTTTTGAGCCTGGCGGGGTTCGAGGCGTTGCCGCACTGGCACTCCAAAGCGGGGCCGCTGCCGCCGGAACAACTGCAGCGCCTGGCCGAGGAAGCCGGCCTGGGCGACGCACTCGGTAGTTTCATTGTGGAGGCAGCCTGCATGGAAGCGATCCGCAGCAAGGCGCCGCTGATGACCGTTAATCTTTCGCCGATGCAGCTGCAGGATCCGGGCTTTCCGGGCCGGGTTAGGGAAATTCTGCGCAAAACCGGATTGCCGCCGGAACGGCTGGAGCTGCAAGTGACCGAGGCGGTGTTGAACGCGGAACCGCAGCAAAGGCTGGAGGCAATCGAGGCCCTGCGCGCGATCGGCATCGGCATCGTCTTGGATGATTTCGGCACCGGTTTTTCCAGCCTCACCAATTTATCGCGGTTTCCGTTCAACAAGATAAAAATCGAGAAAAGCATCATTCGGGCCTTGGGCGAGGATCAAAACGCCGACGCGGTGCTGGGCGCAATTCTGGCGCTGGCCAGGAATTTCCTTGCAGAGGTCATGGCCGGCGACGTCGAGACCGAGGCGCAGCTGATTTATTTGCAGGAGAAGGGCTGCCATTTTGTCCAGGGCCATCATCTGGCGCGGCCGACCTCGCATGCGATTGCTCCGCCGGCCACCGGCTTGCAGCCCGGCGGTTTTGCCGCGGTGCAGGCCGCGGCAAAACCGAGCCTGGTGGCGACGCTGCGCTAAGGCTTTCTTGCCAGAGCGCTTTAGATATCGGATTCCGGGTTAAGGCTTTTTAAGGGGGGTGATGGCTTCTTAAGGGGGCGCAAGCTAGAGTTTTCACCATGCCGATCCGCCTGCTCAGCACCCAGACCGTCAACCGGATTGCCGCCGGCGAGGTGATCGAGCGTCCGGCGGCCGCCGTCAAAGAGCTGGTGGAAAACGCGCTGGATGCCGGTGCCCGCCGGGTTGAGGTGATCCTGACAGGTGGCGGGATCGATCGGATCGAGGTGATCGATGATGGCGCCGGGATAGCGGCCGCCGAGTTGGCGCTGGCGATTGAGCGGCATGCGACCTCCAAGCTTGGCGATGAGGCGCTGGTGCGGATTGTCACGCTGGGCTTTCGCGGCGAGGCCTTGCCCTCGATAGGTGCGGCGGCCCGGCTCACCTTGATCAGCCGGCCGGAGGGTCAAAGCGAGGCGTATAAGATTACCGTTGCCGGCGGCGAGGTTGGGGAGGTGGCGCCTATCGCCGCAGGTTTTGGCACGCGCGCGATTGTCGAGGACTTATTCTATGCGACACCGGCGCGCCGTAAATTTTTGCGCTCGGTGCGGGCGGAGGCGGATGCGGCGGAGCGGGCCGTCTGGCGGTTGGCCCTGAGCGCACCGGCGGTCGGTTTCCGCCTGGTATCCGATCAGCGGGTGATGTTCGAATTGCCGGCGCAAGATGAGGCAGGCCGGGTGGCCGCCTTGTTCGGGCGCGATACCGCCGCGGCGCTACTGATGCTGGAGGCCGAACGGGACGGGGTGGTGTTAAGCGGGCTGGCCGGCCCCGCCAGTCTGTCGCGAGCCACCATGGCTTTGCAGAGTTTCGTCGTGAATGGCCGGCCGGTGGTGGACCCGCTGCTGCGCATGGCGTTACGCCTGGCCTATCGCGACGTGATTGCCGCCGGCCGGCATCCGGTGGCAGCTTTGCGGTTGAGCGTGCCGGCGGAGCAGCTGGATGTGAACGTACATCCGGCGAAAACCGAGTTGCGGTTCGCCGATGCCAACGGCATCCGCAGCTTGGTAATCGGCGCGATCGGCCGGTTATTAACGCGGCCCATAACTCTAGCCGGCGCGCCGACGGCCTATGCACCGGGCCATTTGCCGGCTGCCGCGACTGCAACAGCCTTGCAGCTGCGAACAATACCTGCGGCGGAGCCGCGAATAGCGTCCGCGGCGGAGCCGCGAATAACATCCGCGGCGGAGCTGCGAACAACATCTGCGGCGGAGCCGCGAACAACGCTCGCAGCGCGCGGCTTTGCCGAGGCCGAGCTGGCCTTTGGTGCACCGCCACTGGCCCGGAGGTTCGAGCCGGAGCCAACTCAGCAGAGCCATCCTCTGGGAGCGCCGGTGGCGCAGATCCTGGACACTTATGTGCTGGCGGTGGCGGCTGACGGCGCGCTGGTCATTATCGATCAGCACGCCGCGCATGAAAGGTTGACCGAGGAGCGTCTGCGGGCGGAATTCGCGGCAGGCGCGGTGGTGGCGCAGTCTTTATTGCTGCCAGTGGTGGTGGATATGGCGCCAAGCGACGCCGCCAGGCTGTTGAGCAACGCGCCGACACTGCAATTGCTCGGTCTGGAGATCGAGGCTTTCGGCGCCGGTGCAATACTGGTGCGGGCGGTACCGGCGGCGTTGCGGGAAGCCAATGCCAGCGCGATGCTGCAAGATCTGGCCGAGGAGCTGGCGGAATCCGATACCCCGGTGGCGCTGGAAGCAAAACTGGATGCAGCACTGGCGCGCCTGGCGTGCCATCGCTCGATCCGCGCCGGCAGGCGGCTTGATGTCGCCGAGATGTCAGCCTTGCTGCGGGAGATGGAGGCAACGCCGCGGGCCGCGACCTGCAGCCATGGCCGCCCGACCTTTTTGAAATTGACCAAAGCGGATTTGGAAAAACTGTTCGGCCGGCGGGGGATGTAGAGCGCTTCTGAGGCGCACTCAAACTTTTATCGCGACGCCTTATCTCGCCGCTTTATCTCGAAGCTCGGCGAGGGCTAGATCTTCCGGTGCGTTAATGTTCAGAAACGGATCGTTCACGGCATCGAACGCGACCCGCGCGGCGCCGCAAACCGTTAGAAAGTCCCGGACTTTATAGGGTGCGGCGGCCTGCAGAAATTGCCGTAAGCTTGGCAACGCCGAGACCTGCCAATGCGCGACCAGATGATGTTGACGCTCTTGGTATACCGCGACCGCGGGCGGCGGTGTCAGACGGCTGACCAGATCCATCGGTATGAAGGGCGTGTCGACAGGAACCGTAATCAGGCTATCGGCATTCTGCTGGGCCGCCCATTCGAGCCCGGCGGCAAGGCCGGCGAGCGGCCCGAAGCCGGCAAGCGGACCATCTGGCAGGACCAAAAGCGCGAAGGCATCAAAACGGCTGGCATCGCCATTGGCGCTGATCGCGATTTTTTGCACCTGCGGCGCCAGCCGGGCCAGAAGATGCGTGATCAAAGGCTGGCCCCGCAACTGCACGAAGGCTTTATCGGTGCCGCCCAGGCGCGCCCCGGCGCCACCGGCGAGGATCAAACCGGCAATCACGTTCTGATCAAGCCGGGGATCAAGCCGGGCATCAAGCGGGCATCAAGCGGGGATCAAACTGGGGCGAACGACGGGGATCGAACCCGCGACAACCGGTACCACAAACCGGCGCTCTACCAACTGAGCTACGTCCGCCATCAGATGCGCTGCATCAAGCGAGGTGGCTCGTACTGCGCTCACCCTGTGCCCGTCAACGTTTTGGGGGTTAAATAGCTTGCAAGGCGGGAAATTGCTTCCTGCAACACGGCTTCGCGCTTGCAAAAGGCGAAGCGGGCATAGTGCAGCGGTGGGTCACTATCGTAGAACGCCGAGACTGGGATGGCGGCAACGCCGGCATGTTCGGTAATGGCGCGGCAGAATTCGATGTCGACGCCATCAAAGCCGAAAGGGGAAAAATCGACGGTAAGAAAATAGCTGCCATCGGCGGGCAGCACTTCGAAGCCGAGATTTCTCAGGCCGTTTGCGAGCAAATCCCGCTTGGCGGCAAGACCGGTTGCCAGCGAGGCAAAATATTCATCCGGTTTGCCCAGGCCAAAAGCCACGGCGCGCTGCAGGTTGGGCGGCGTGGTAAAGGTCAGGTTCTGGTGTGCCTTGGCGGCCAATTCGATTAACTCGGCCGGACCGGAAACATAGCCAACCTTCCAGCCGGTCAACAAAAACGTCTTGCCGGCACTGCCGATGCGCAGGCACCGCTCAAACATGCCGGGGAAGGTCATCAATGGAAGATGGATGGCTGGCGGGAACACCAGATGCTCGTAAACCTCATCGCACACCGCATAGGCGTCGTACTGCTCCAGCAGATCGGCGATGAAGCTCAACTCGTATTCGGAAAAAACCTTGCCGCTCGGGTTCATCGGACTGTTGAGCAACAGCAGTTTGGTGCGCTTTGAAAAAGCGCCGGCAAGCTCATTGAAGGGCAGCGACCATTGCGGCGGCGTCAGGCGGACCAGCTTGGCGATGCCGCCCAGCATCCTCACCACCGGCAGATAGGTATCGTAAAGCGGCTCGATCAATACGACTTCATCGCCCGGATTGATCAGCGCCATCAAGCAAGCGGTAATCGCCTCGGTCGCGCCGGAGGTAACCAGGACGCCGTTCTGCGGGTCGATATCCAGGCCGTAAAACCGCTTATTCGCGGCGGCCACCGCCTGCCGCAATTCCGGCACCCCGGTGAGCGGCGGGTATTGGTTACGCTGGTCCAGCAACGCATCCGCGGCAGCCTGCACGATGTCCGCCGGGCCTTCGGTGTCGGGAAAACCCTGGCCGAGATTGATCGCGCCATGCTGTACGGCAAGCGCCGACATCAAGGTAAATATGGTCGTGCCGGTCTGGCTGAGCAGAATATTCGGGGTCTTCATCGGGCTCCTGAATGGATCAGCCCGCTGCATGACATGCCAAAATCAATCAGGCAAACCTGCTTATTTATTATGCAGCTACAAGACGGCAGATAAGCAACGCCCAAATAGAGCTGTGCTTCACCATTAAGCAATTGGCGGTGGCCCGGTTCAAACCGACTCTGGCACGGCTCATGCTAGGCTAAACCCCGCCAGCCCATTGGCTGGTGCGCGGACGCGCTGGCATTGGCTGGTGCGCGGACGCGCTGGCATGCAGGAACAAAAGGAGGACGCCCGAAACTTTTCCGGGCGTGGACCACATGAAAAAGATCGAAGCGATCATTAAACCATTCAAGCTCGACGAAGTGAAAGAGGCCCTGCATGAAGTGGGGCTGCAAGGCATTACGGTTGTCGAGGCGAAAGGGTTCGGGCGGCAGAAAGGTCATACCGAATTGTATCGCGGTGCCGAATATGTGGTGGATTTTCTGCCCAAGGTAAAAATCGAGGTGATTTGCGAGGACAGCATCGTGGAACGGGCGGTCGACGCGATTACCAACGCAGCCCGCACCGGCCGGATCGGCGACGGCAAGATTTTCATCTCGACGATCGAGGAAGCCATCCGCATTCGTACCGGCGAGAAGGGCGATGCGGCGATCTGACCTCTGGCCGCTTAACTTCAGTAAACGCGGTTTCTTCCGATTTCTTCGTTGACCGAAGAAAAAAATTACTAAAACATCGGGGGCCGCATGGTGCGGTTTCCTAATTGCAATGATTGCATTCTTTATTACGGGGATTGAGCATGGCGAAAAAGCCCGCTGGTGGTGACGACGGCGTATCGAAAGTTCTGCAGATGATCAAGGATAACGGCGTTGAATACGTCGATCTGCGATTCACCGATCCGAAAGGAAAATGGCAGCATACGGCTCAACATATTTCGACGGTCGATGCCGATGCGCTGAAAGATGGTTTCATGTTCGATGGCTCGTCGATCGCCGGCTGGAAGGCGATCAACGAATCCGACATGATTTTGCAGCCCGACGTATCGACCGCGGTGCTGGACCCGTTTTCGGCCAAACCGAGCCTGATCCTGTTCTGCGATATCGTCGAACCGGCAACCGGCCAGGGCTATGCACGCGACCCGCGCTCAACCGCGAAACGGGCTGAAGCCTATGTCAAATCCACCGGCATCGGCGATAGCGTCATCATCGGCGCCGAAATCGAGTTCTTCATTTTCGACTCCGTCAAATTCGGTACCGGCGGCAATTTTGGCACCTACCATCTGGACAGCATCGAGGGCCCAGGGTCTTCGATGAAAGACTATCCGGAAGGCAATATGGGTCACCGTCCAGCCGTTAAAGGCGGCTATTTCCCGGTCCCGCCGGTGGATGGCGACAGCGATCTACGTGCTGAAATGCTCTCCTCGATGGGCGAAATGGGCCTGCCGATCGAAAAGCATCACCATGAGGTTGCGCAGTCGCAGCACGAGCTTGGAACCCGGTTCGAAACGCTGACCAAACTCGCCGATCAGATGCAGATTTATAAGTACTGCGTCCATAACGTTGCGCATTCCTACGGCAAAACCGCAACCTTCATGCCAAAGCCGATCTATGGCGATAACGGCTCGGGCATGCATACCCATCTGTCCATCTGGAAGGCCGGCAAGCCGCTATTCGCCGGCAACGGCTACGCGGATCTCTCTGAGATGTGCCTTTACGCCATCGGCGGCATTATCAAGCACGCCAAAGCCATCAATGCCTTCACCAACCCGTCGACCAACAGCTACAAGCGCTTGATCCCGGGCTTCGAGGCGCCGGTGCTGCTGGCTTATTCCGCCCGCAATCGCTCGGCTTCCTGCCGTATCCCCTACACCACCAGCCCGAAAGCCAAGCGCGTCGAAGTGCGGTTCCCAGATCCGATGGCGAACCCGTACCTCTCGTTCTCGGCCGTGACGATGGCGGCTCTCGACGGCATCAAGAACAAAATCCATCCGGGCGACCCGATGGACAAGGATCTGTACGACCTGCCGCCGGAAGAACTGAAAGACATCCCAACCGTCTGCGGCTCGCTTCGCGAAGCCCTGGGCGCGCTGCACGCCGACCATGAATTCCTGATGGCCGGCGACGTCTTCACCGAAGAACAGATCGAAAGCTATATCGAATTGAAGTGGAAAGAAGTGTACCGCTTCGAACACACCCCCCACCCAGTCGAATTCGAAATGTACTACTCGTCCTAAAAGCAAGGGCAAGCTAATAAAAAAGGGAGCTTCGGCTCCCTTTTTTTGGCAAGCGGCCCTGCTTTTTTGAACCAAAAGCAGCAAAACTTTTTTACCTGAGCCTGAGCCTGAGCGCGGGCCTGGGGGGGGGGGCGTTGGCGTCACCACGCCCATGACCCAGAATAAAAAAGTTTTGCGCCGCTTTTTTAAAAGCGGCTGCTTACTTAATTGCTTGCATCCACCATTACCCGGCGCCGCGCCGGTTGGCGCTTTATGGGCATGACTGCGTGCAGGTCTTTGGTGGCTTCGGCGATGGTGAGGCCGGCGAATTGCGGGGCGAGCGTGGTGCCCAGGCGCTCACACAGGTTGAAGGTGCGCAGCAACAGGCGCCAGTTGAGCGGTGGCGCGCAGAGCGCTGAGCTCTGATGTTCGACCTGGAAGAACAAGCTGGAGAGCAGCCGGGCGAGCTGGCCTTTGGAATAGGGCTGACCGTAGCCGAAGGGTGAGTTTTCCCAATAGGCCCACATGCCCTGCCGGTTCGGAACGACGACGATCAGCCGGCCGTCGTCTTTGAGCAGGCGCCAGACCTCGCGCAGGGTTTGGCGCGCATTATCGGCATGTTCCAGGCCGTGGACCAGCAAAATCCGGTCAAAGGACAGGTCCGGAAAGGGCAGGGCGTCTGCCTCGGCGGTGCAGCTTAGGCTGGCGCGGGCGGCCGGAAACACGGCATTGCCAAAATTCTGTGGCGACACGGCAATGGTGCGGGTGGCCTGCTCTCGCCATTGCCGCAAAAACGGCCCGGTATAGCCGAGGCCGAGACAGGAGAGGTTGGAGCAATCCGGCCAGATTTCGCTCAACCGCCGGCGCAGCAGGTTGGCGGTCAGGCCGCCCAGCGTGGAGGCGTAAAATTCCGCGGCATCTCGCGCATCGATGGACATGCAGCTTATATAGCATGCGAACCTGGAAAAGGAGCCAGCCGAAGTGACGGTAACAGTGATAGCCATCCCAATGCTGACCGATAATTATTCCTGGCTGATCAAGGACCAGGCCAGTGGAAAACTCGGTATCATCGATCCGGCGGAAGCCGCGCCTGCTATAACGGCGATCGACGCCGCCGGCGGCCATCTGGATTTTATTTTCCTGACGCATCACCATGGTGACCATATCGATGGCGCGCCGGCACTGGTCAGTCGGTACGGGGCTAAAGTGGTGGGCAATGCCTGCGACGCGCATCGGCTGCCGAAACTCGATATTCAGGTGCGCGAAGGTGACGAAGTGCCTTTTGGCACTGCCTCGGCGCGGGTTATCGACACCCCCGGGCACACGCTCGGCCATATTGCCTATTATTTTGCGGATGGCGGATTGCTGTTTTGCGGCGACACCATGTTCAGCATGGGCTGCGGCCGGCTGTTCGAGGGCACGGCCGGCGACATGTATGAGAGTTTGCAAAAATTCGCGGAGCTGCCGCCGGAGACACTGGTTTGCGCGGGCCATGAATATACCCAGTCGAATGCAAAATTCGCGATCTCGGTGGACCCGGAAAACTCCGCGCTACAGGCCAGGGTCGCGGAGGTAGACGGTCTCCGCCGTGCTCACAAAGCGACCCTGCCGATTGCCCTTGGCGTTGAGGTGGCAACCAACCCATTCCTCCGCGCGTTGGATGCTCCAAGCCTGGGGAGGTTGAGAACCGCCAAGGATAATTTCAAGTGAGGTGAGGCTGCATCTTTAAAGAACGTCTCCTTGGTTGATGCCTCGCTTGAATTGCGGCCAAAACCTGCATTGGGCTGCCTTTTGCTCACCCGGTAGCCGCCATCAATGTGCCATTGGCCAGCCGCCAGATGCGGTCGAGTTGTTCGACGCCGGTCAGGCGGTGGACGATGAGTAGGATGGTGCGGTTTTTTGTAGCGTTATTGAGGGTTTTTAGAAATTCGATTTCGGTGGCGTAGTCGAGGCCGGCGCAGGGTTCGTCCAGGATCAGGATGGGGGCCGGCGAGAGCAAGGTGCGGGCCAGCGCGAGGCGCCGGGCCTGGCCGCCCGAGAGCGTATTACCAGATTCGCCGAGCCAGGTATTAAGGCCGTCGGGCAGAGCGTGGATTGTTTCGGTAAGCTGCGCGGCGGCAAGGGCTTCCCAAAGCCTGGCATCGTCGGCGGTGGGATCGCCGAGGCGCAGATTGTTGCGGATGGTGTCGGCGAACAGATGCGTGGATTGCGAGAGATAGGCGATACGGCTGCGTAGGGCCTCGGCGGGCAAGGCAGCAATATCGGTGGGGCCAAGGCGAATGCGGCCGGCATCCGGCGCCACCAGTTTCAGCAGTAACGCCGCGATGGTGGACTTGCCGGCGCCGGAGGGACCGAGGATGGCCGTGTGCGTATTGCTTGGCAGCTGCAGCGACAGGTTTTCGAAAACATAGGGCAGGTTGTCGGCATAGCGGAAGCTGACATGTTCGAAGGCCAGTGCGTTGCTGCTGGGAAGTGCCGCGGGCGTTGCCGGGTCGGGCACGCGTGGCGCCGTGGTCGCTGCTGCAACAACGCGGGCCGCGGCGTCTTGTGCCTGTCCGAAAAGAATGCCGGCGCGCGGCAGTCCCGCAGTGGCCTCAAACGCCGCTATCAGCACGAATACGGCAATAACGGCGGCCAGCGGCGAGGCGCCGGTGATGATCAATGCCAGCAGGATCGCGAGCAGGGTGGCGGCTTGAGCGGCCAGAAAGCTGGTGGTGTTGAGGCGGCTGGATTGGCGGGAAAAATCCCGTTGGGCCGCCAGGTAGGCAGCTTCCTGCGACTGGATTTGCGCCAGCATCCGGCCTTCCGCGGCAAAAATTTTGACTTCGCGCAGCCCGGTCAGCGCGTCGAGCGCGGCACTGCGAAGCGCCGACATTGCAATGCCGGTCTGGCCGGTATTGCTGGCCGCGAGGCGAGCGGCGCGCAGCGGCAGAATAAAGGCGATAAAGGCGAAGATGGGCAGGATCAAAATAGCCGCCCAGATGCTCTCGCGCCATAAAAATACCGTCAGCAGCGGCAGTAGCAAAACGGCACCTAGCCCCGGCACGATGATGCGCAGGTAGAGTCCATCCAGGGCTTCAACGTCGTTGACCAACCTTGCCAGTACATCACCCGCCTTACGGAACCCAAGGCCGCCGGCGGCGCTATGCGCCAGACCGCAGAAGAACCAGATGCGGATGCTCGTTAAAGCCCGGAACATCGCGTCGTGGGAAACAACGCGCTCCGTGTAACGCAACAACACCCGGGCAGTACCGGTTGCCTGCAAAATAATGGGGACCAGAAGGATGCCGCCGGTGACGGCAACGGCGATGAACCTGCCGGCATTCGCCATCAACGCGATGCCAGCGGCCAGCGCCGCCAAAGCCAGCAACGCACCCAACCCGAGATAGGCAAAATGTCCCCGCCAGAGGCTAAGAATTCTGCGAATGGGACTCATGCGATCCAGCCTGACTTCGTGTCGTTAACGCAGCGGTTATATATCGTGTCGCTCACGCAACACTTATGTATCGTGTCGCTCACGCAACGCTTGGTTGATGTGTCGCTCACGCAACGGTTATGTATCGTGTCGCTCACGCGACACCGCGCAATCTGGCATGCCGGATTGCATCCAGGTCAAGTTTGCGGGCGCCGGTCTCGCGGGCGAAATCCTGCGCCAGAGTTGAATGGGTGGCCAGGATGACGGTGCGGCCGATTGCCAGGCGCTTCAGGCTTTCCAGCACGTCGCGCTCGATGGCGGGATCGAGATGGGCAGTCGGCTCGTCGAGCAGCAGCAGCGGTGCATCTTTCAGAAAGGCCCGGGCAATGGCGATACGCTGCGCCTGGCCGCCGGACAGACCGAACCCCGCTTCACCGATTGCCGTGTTCAATCCCAGCGGCAAACCGGCGATCACCTCGGTCAGGCGGGCACGCTTGATGGCATCATCGACCTCGTCGGCGCTGGCTTCCGGCTTGGCGAATTTGATGTTCTCCAAAATCGTGCCGCCGAAGATCATCGGCTTCTGGCCGATCCAGCCAATCAACTTTTCGCGGGCCGCCGGGACCAGTGTTTTCAGCTCGGCGCCGTTGAAGGTGACCTTGCCGGAAGCTGGTTCCATGAACCCCAGGATCAGGTCGATGATGGTGGATTTGCCGGAACCCGAGGCGCCGGTCAGCAGTAGCGTGTCGCCGGCAACCACGCGGAAAGATAGATGCTCCACCACATTGCCGCGGGTTGCGTCCCACGCGAAGGACACGTCTTCAAAAGCCAAGGTGACACCGTGCGCAGTAACGCTGCGGATTTCGACCGCCGGCACCGGCGCCGGTGGTGCGGGCAGGCCGGCAAAATCCTCAGCGGCTGCCTCGGCCGACATCCGGTCCTGGTAGACCGCGGCGAAATTACGCAAGGGTGCGAAAAATTCCGGTACCAGCAGCAGGACGAACAAGGCGGCGGGGGCGGCGGCGATATTATGATGCAGCAATCCGGCGAACCGGATGACAATTAGTACCAGGGCCGCGGCGGCAGCCAGATCCAGCGCGGTGGAAGACAGGAAAGCGACGCGCAGCACACGCATGGTGCGGCGGCGCAGCTCGTCGGCGGCGTCGTGCAAGGCAACTGCTTCATCATTAGCGCGGCCGGCAAGGATGATGGTGGAAATGCCGCGGATGCGGTCGAGAAAGCGAACCTGCAGGCGCGTGAGTGCAACAAATTGGCGTTTTGCGGCAACGCCCGCGCCAATTCCCGCAACGGCCATGGCAAAGGGGACAAATAGCCCGGCTACCGCGAGGATGATCCCGGAGCGCCAATCGGTCCGGAATGCCGCAAGGCCGACCAATACGGGACCGATGATCGCCAGCATCGTTGCCGGCAGCCAACGTGCGTGGAAGCCTTCCATCGCCTCGACCCGGTCGATGGCAATGGCGGCTAATTCGGCGGAGTGCCGCCGCATGCCTCCAAGGCCGGGGCCGCTGGCGAACAGGCTGGAAAACACGCCATTGCGAAGCCGCCGCCTGGCCGCGGCGCCGCGCTCAAACCCGGCGAGCGCTGCCCAATGGCCGATGACAGCGCGCATCAGCGCGAAACCAGCAAAACCAATGGCGTCGCCCAGAATTGCCGTCCACTGACGTGATTGCGGCAGCAGCACCGCCGATAATAACTGCGCTGCGAAAAACACCTGAGCGATCGCGGCTAAGATCTGCGCCGCGCCGAGCCCAACTGGCAGCATCGCCGCGCGGCGGCCGCGCCTTTGTTCCGCCGCCATCCATGCCTTTGATTCTGCACTCATGCCTTTGGAATGCTCCGAACTAGCGCGCCGCGATGATGAAACAGCGCCCTTCCTCTAGACGTTTCTGCGAAATTCGCGCAAGGGCGGCGCCATGCTGATTGCCAGAACATTGTCTGAGCTACGTGATGCCCGAGCTGGTTTCAAGCCGAAGCTGGGTCTGGTGCCAACCATGGGTGCGCTGCACCAGGGTCATCTGGCACTGGTAACCGCGGCGCGACGGGTGGGGCGGGTGGCGGCTTCGATTTTCGTCAATCCGCTGCAATTCGGTCCAAACGAAGATCTTGCCCGCTATCCGCGCGATGAGGCGGGCGACCTCGCGAAGCTGGAAGCGGCGGGTTGCGATCTGGTGTGGCTGCCGGACGTGTCGGTGATGTATCCGGCCGATGCCGTCAGCACCATAACCGTGGGCGGGCCGGCTACACTTTGGGAAGGCGCGTTGCGACCCGGGCATTTTACCGGGGTTGCAACCGTGGTTGCTAAGCTATTCGGCCAGGTGCGGCCAGAGGCTGCTTACTTTGGCGAGAAAGATTGGCAGCAGGTTCAGGTTATCAGCCGGATGGTCAAGGATTTGCTGCTGCCGGTGGAAATAGTGCCGGTGCCCACGGTCCGTGAGCCGGATGGCCTGGCGCTATCATCCCGCAATCGATTTCTATCCGCGGCCGAGCGCGCTGCAGCGCCGGCGCTGCATGTGGCTTTACGAGCCGCGGCAAACGCCATAGCGGCCGGCGCACCGGTCGCCGCCGCCTTAGCCAAAGCCGATGCGTCTGTCATAGCCGCCGGAATGCAGCCTGAGTATCTAGCCTTGGTAGACGCGCAGTCGCTTGCACCTCTGGAAACCTTATCGCGGCCAGCCCGGTTGATCTGCGCCGCGCGGGCCGGTTCGGTGCGGTTATTGGATAATGTCGGCGTTTAACTTTTAACGAACGGCTCAGGAATTCTGGCGCCGCCCTGAAATTGCAGCATCCAGCCAGGATATTCTGCGGGCAAGGCGCTAACCGCATCGAGTTTCGAGATTTCATCCGCGGTCAGCACGAGGCTGGTGGCCGCAAGGTTGTCATCGAGTTGAGCCACGGTTTTGGCGCCGATGATGATGCTCATGACCGCCGGCTTGGAGAGCAGCCAGGCCAGCGCCACCCGCGCCACCGAAACGCCATGCGCATCGCCGATTGCGCGCATGGCATCAACGCAGGCCCAGGCGCGGTCTTTATTAACCGGCGGAAAATCGAAGCCGGTCCGGCGCGAACCCTCCGGACCGGAGGCGCCGGGGCCGAATTTGCCCGAGAGTAAGCCGCCGGCCAAAGGCGACCAGACCATCAAGCCAAGCTTTTCCTCGGACAACATCGGCACCAGCTCACGCTCCAGGTCGCGGCCGGCGATGGAATAATAGGCCTGCAAGGTCTCGAACCTGGCATAGCCTTTGGCTTCGCTGATGCCCAATGCCTTGGCAATTCTCCAGGCCGTCCAGTTCGACACGCCGACATAGCGCACCAGGCCCTGGCGCGTCAGGTCATCCAACGCACGCAGGGTCTTCTCGATCGGCGTCACCACGTCGGTTCCGTGGATCTGGTAAAGATCGATATGGTCGGTCTGCAGGCGCTTCAAACTGCCATGCACCGCGTCCATGATATGGCCCCGCGAGGCGCCGCGGTTATTCGGCTGCGGGCCCATCGCTCCAAAAACCTTGGTGGCAATGACCACGTCGGCACGGGCGACACCGAGGTTCTTGATCGCCTGACCGACCAGCTCCTCCGACTTGCCGAAGGAATAAACATCCGCGGTGTCGATGAAATTGACGCCCGCCGCCAGCGCGCGCCCAATAATCTCGTCAACCTCGCTTTGGCCCACCGCGCCAATGGCTTTCCACATGCCGGCATCGGCATTGCCGCCAAACGTCATGGCGCCAAGACAAATTTCGGAAACGAAAATGCCGGTACGGCCGAGCTGATTATATTTCATGACGGACCCTAGGAGCTAATATTGAAGTAAAGCTAAGCGCTTCTTTTCTGCAAAAAAGAACTACTTCCGCTTGCCTTCGATTTTTTTCCAAATTTCCGCGGCGAGGTTCAGGTTATCGAAGCGGGCGATTTGTTGGAGGCCGGTGGGCGAGGTGACGTTTATTTCGGTGAGATAATCGCCGATGACGTCGATACCGGTGAACAGCAGTCCCTCGGCTTTAAGGGTGGGCGCGATCGCGGCGCAGATTTCGGCTTCGCGGGCGGTGAGGGTGGTTTTTTCCGGGCGGCCGCCGGCATGCATATTGGAACGGCTATCGCCGGCGGCGGGGACGCGGTTGACGGCGCCCAGCGGTTCACCGTCAATCAGGATGATGCGTTTGTCACCGGCGCGGACCGCGGGTTCGTACCGCTGGATCATCAACGGTTCGCGCGATTGGGCGAAGAACATGTCCAGCAGGGAGCCGAGGTTCTCGTCCTCCGGCTTCAGGCGGAACACGCCGATGCCGCCATTGCCGAATAGCGGCTTGATAATAATGTCGTGATGCCTGGCCCGGAACTCCTTGATGCTGGCGACGTCGCGGGAGATGAGCGTTGGCGGCATCAGCTCGGGAAAGCGCATCACCATGAGCTTTTCCGGGGCATTGCGCACCGCGGAGGGATTATTGACCACCAGTGTTTTGGGGTGGATGTGCTCAAGCAGATGCGTGGCGGTGATGTAGGCCATATCGAAAGGCGGGTCCTGGCGCATCAGCACCACGTCCATCTCTGCAAGGTTAACGGTAGCGGGCGCGCCAAATTGATAGAAATTGCCGGGCTGGCGCTGCACCGTTACCGGATGGGCGCGGGCTTTCAAGGTAGGACCATCCAGCCACATATGCCCAACCTCGTAATGCCACATCGTATGGCCGCGCGCGGCGGCTTCGAGCATCAGGGCAAAGGTTGAGTCGCCATCGATATCGACGGTCGTCATTGGGTCCATTTGGACCGCCACTTTCAAGCCAGACATCTGATCCTCGGGTTGGTCTTTAATTCTACCTAACAGGATGAGGCTGAGTGCTCCAGAGCGTTGTCCTATCGGGCATTCTGAGACAACCCAAAGTTAACCGGTACCGGGTGGATGGAGTGAGCGCGCCGCGAATGCTTAACAAAAATATATTTTCTTTGTGGCGGAGCGATTGTTATCATGCCTTAATGATGATGGAGAGGCGCCGTAATTCCGCCTTCGTTAAGAACGAACTTCGGACTGTCAGAGAAGATGTGTTTGACCCTTAAGACCGGAGACTGCAAATGACCAATACCATTGCCCTAGAGGCCGAACTTCGCCGCAACGTGATCGACCGTTTGATCACCGCCAGCTTGAGCGATACAGGGCCGGTGCGCGAAGCAACGTTGCAACGTTGGCGAGCGCTGAACATTGTCCGCAACGAAATTCAGAGTGCCCCGAGCCCGACCGCTCGTTAGTGCCGACACAAATTAGTGCTGACACAAATTAGTGCCGGCAAATTAGTGCCGACATAAAAGCAAATTCTGCCTCGTCCCGGCTTTGAGCCTGCCGCGCCGCCAGGTGGCTATCTTTAAAGTCGGCGGTTTACGGCATCCGTACTGTCCTGCGCCTTAACGCGCGTGAATATATCAGAGCAACGGTTTCCTTACCCTTGCGCCAGCGCTGTCTGACCCATCCCATCCGGCATAAGAGTTGCAAGGCTGGCCTAAAGGGTTAAGCTGTTACAAGCCCGCGCCTGAGCGTAAATTCGTGTTCAGGCAGGGTGGCTGGCATATTTTGGGAGAATTTTATGAGGAAACTGCTCACGACTTTTGCACTGGCGTGCATGGCATTCGCGGTCAACGCGCATCTGCCGGCTCAGGCTAAAAGCTTTACTGAAATCAAATTCGGCGTCGATGCGACCTATCCGCCCTTTGAAAGCCTTTCGCCGAGCGGCCAATTTCAGGGCTTCGATATCGATCTCGGTAGGGCCATCTGCGCCGAGCTGAAGGTAAAATGCGTCTTCGTCAACCAAGGCTTCGATGGGATTATCCCGGCGCTGCAGGCGCGTAAGTTTGACGCCATTCTATCCTCGATGACGGTAACGCCGGCGCGTTCCGAGGAAATCGATTTTTCGTCCGAGATGTATAACGAGCCTACCAGCCTGATCGCGAAAAAGGGCTCTGGCCTGGTGCCAACCGCGGCCAGCCTTAAGGGCAAAACCGTTGGCGTCGAATCCGGTACCATCCAGGAAACCTATGCCAACACCTACTGGAAACCGGCTGGCGTGAACGTGGTCTCCTATCCCGGCCAGGATCAGGTCTACGCGGATTTGCTCTCCGGCCGTCTGGATGCCTCGCTACAGGATTCTGTCGAGGCCGATTATGGATTTCTGAAGACGCCCAAAGGTGCCGGTTACGAGCTGGCCGGAAATGTCACTTCGGATCCAAAGGATGTTCTAGGCTCCTATATCGCGATCGGCATTCGCAAGGATGAACCCGAGCTCAAAGCGAAGATTGATAAGGCGATCGCCACGATCATCGCCAATGGCACTTATAAAAAGATCGAAGCCAAATACTTCAACTTTGACGTCTACGGCGAAAGCAATAAATAATAAAAAAGGCGGCCGGCGGCATCAAAAGCCGCCGGCCCGCCACGATGGTTGGGGGGTAGATGTTTTCACTCGACGGCTACGGAGCACAGATTTTTGCAGGCGCCGTAACCACCGTCGAACTCTCCCTCCTGTCGCTGCTAGGTTCCTTCTTTCTCGGATTGCTGGGCGCCTCGGCAAAATTATCCAATAGCCGGACACTGTTTGGCATCGCGACTGCCTACACCACGTTGATCCGAGCGGTGCCGGATCTGGTGCTGATGCTGCTGATTTTCTATTCGCTGCAGATCTGGCTGAACGATGCCACCGATTACTTCAACCTGAACGACATCAATCTCGACCCCTTTACCGCCGGCGTCATCACGCTGGGTTTCATCTACGGCGCCTATTTTACCGAAACTTTCCGCGGCGCCTTCATGGCGGTGCCAAAAGGCCAAATGGAAGCGGCACGGGCGTTTGGCATGAAGCCGCTGCACGCGTTCCGCCGCATCCTGTTCCCGCAAATGATGCGCTACGCTTTGCCTGGCCTTGCCAATAACTGGCAGGTGATCCTTAAATCCACAGCCCTGGTCTCGCTGATCGGTTTGACCGATGTGGTGAAGGCTTCGCAAAACGCCGGCGAGGGCACGTTCAGGACGTTCTTTTTCACCAGTATCGCCGGGTTGATCTATCTATTTCTCTCCTCGGTTTCGAAACTCGTGCAATATTACCTAACCCGGAAGTTCAGCGTTGGCGTGCGCCAGGTGGTGTTTTGATCAGCATCATCCAAACCTACGGAAAAGCGTTTCTATACTCCGACGGCTATAACATGACCGGCGTCGCAATGACCCTGTGGTTGCTGGTCGCCGCCTGTATTATCGGCTTTTGCCTGGCAGTGCCGCTGGCAATCGTGCGCAATTCCAAATATTTGCTGCTGCGCGCACCGGTATGGGTATACTGCTTCGTCTTCACCGGTACGCCGCTTTATGTGCAGTTGCTGGTCATTTATACTGGCATCTACAGCCTAGAATTTGTGCATCATGTGCCAAGCCTCAACCAATTTTTCCGCTCCGGCATCGACTGCACCGTCCTGGCCTTTGGCCTCAATACCGGCGCCTATACCACCGAAATCTTTGCCGGCGCGATCAAGGATACGAATTTTGGCGAAGTGGATGCAGCCCGCTCGCTTGGTTATTCAAATGCCAAACTCTACCGCCGCATCATCCTGCCCTCGGCCCTGCGCCGGGCCCTTCCAGTCTATAGCAACGAAGTCATTCTGATGCTGCACTCAACAACCCTGGCCTTCACGGCAACCGTCCCGGATATTCTGAAAATCGCAAACGACGCCTATTCCGCCACCTACAATCCATTCGCAGCCTTCACCGTCGCGGCGTTGCTATATGCCTGCATCTCCTTCACATTGATCTTCAGCTTCCGAAAAGCCGAAGCGCATTTTTTGGCTTTTCAAAAGAGGTAAGCAGAGAAAGTCTTTTTCTGGAGAAAAAAGGCTGCCCGCCCGCGAAGCAAAGAGTCTTTTTTTATTTTCCAGGAGTGGGCGTTGGTAGCCCAGCGCCCCGCATCAGAAGTCAAAAAAGTTTTTTGGTTCTTTTTTTCAAAAAAGAACTGCTTCCTCAATGCTTCAACGTCGACGATAAAAACTGCCGGAAGCGGTCTGATTTAGGGTTGGTGAACACTTCATCCGGCGGCCCTTCTTCCTCGGTTTGACCCTTGTGCAGAAACATCACCCGGCTGGCGACTTCGCGGGCGAAGCCCATTTCGTGGGTGACGACCAGCATGGTGCGGCCTTCCTTGGCGAGGTCACGCATCACCTTCAGGACCTCGCCGACCAGTTCGGGGTCGAGGGCGGAGGTGGGTTCGTCGAACAGCAGCACATCGGGTTCCATGGCCAGCGCCCGGGCGATTGCGACACGCTGCTGTTGGCCGCCCGAGAGCTGTGCGGGGTAGGCGTCGTGTTTGGCGGACAGGCCGACCTTCTCGAGCATTGCCTCGGCCCTGGCGACGGCGGTTTTACGGTCCAATCCGAGCACATGGATGGGCGCCTCGATGACGTTCTGTAAAACCGTCATATGGGCCCATAGGTTGAATTGCTGAAACACCATGGCGAGGCGCGAGCGCAGCCGTTCGATCTGCTTGGGGCTGGCGGCGCCACGTCCATGCTTGGAATTGCGCATTTCGATCAGCTCGCCTTTGATAATGACCCGGCCCTGATCCGGCATTTCCAGCAGATTAATGCAGCGCAGGAACGTGCTCTTGCCGGAACCGGAGCTGCCCAGAATGGCGATGACGTCATGGTCATGCGCGGTGACCGAGACACCTTTCAAAACCTCGACGGGCCCAAAGCTTTTGTGGATATTTTCAACCACCAGAGCGGTGGCGGGCGGCAATGGTTCCGGCATTTGTCATCCTTGGCGGCAGCCGTGGCAGAATTACCTTAACGAGCAGGCGTGTTTACGCGGTTCAACCCCGGAATTTCACGCAATTCTCATGCCATGGGTGCCGCACATGGATACGGCGTCCCGGTAACGACTTATGTATATCTCCGGAGGGCTTTAATCTGGTTGTGCCGGCTGAGGTTGGTTATTTCGTACCCAGAGCCGCCTAGTCGACAGATTTTCACTTTATCCAGCGGCAGCCAGAACGAAAGGGTAGGATTTGAACCCGGAAATCCCTGGAATATTTGTCCCGAACTCATGCGGAGGGTTTGACCATTGGTATTAATAAGCTGGTCATTGTAACAAACTGGTGACTTGGCGCTGTTTTGGCCGGAATTGGGATTGTTTTGAGCCAGCGCCTGGCCACATCCAATTACAAATACAAATCCGAGTATCGCAGAAATACGTGACATCTAAGGCTCCCCTGAGAACGTTAGGTTAATTATAGTTATCTGACCTGACCTAGCGTTGCCGCATTAGATCGTCAAATCGAAATTACTTAACCGTGGAGGCGCTGTGTGCCGCCTTCTGAGCATTCGCTAGGCAAGCCTAAGTAACAATCCATTTGGGGCTATGCGAGTTAAGGTTGCTTTTGTTTGCCGAATACGCTTACGATTCGCTAAAATGACGAAGTGAGTGATCTCCTGTTCAAACGCAGGGCAATTTTGAGGAAGTTTTTTGAAAGATAATCGATCGCCCGAGGTGGTCTTCCCCGAATTCGAGAATGTGATTGGACACTCGCGTTTTGGCGTTCGGCGCAAAGCTTTGCGCCGTCTTCCGGCCGGAACCGCACTCAGGTTGATGATTATCGTATCGCTGCTCATCTGGGCCGGGCTGGTCGGTTTATTTGTCCACTTTTTTGCCTGAACGGTCGCCTTTCCAAAAAATCCTGGTCATATACGCTCCATCTCGCTTTTGCAGTCGTGCGAACGGGCTTAGTACTCAAGCCGTTCCTTAGCAGCGAGTGTGTATTTTGAGTCTATGTTCCGTTAAGCGTCATCACCAGGTTATCATTCCGGAACATTCGGACAGGGGTTAGCTGTGGATTATCTTTGGCGCCTCATAAGCAATGCCCTTGCAAGCGAAGTTTTCCCGGTTCGGCTTCGGATGATCTTGCTGCACTGGTCCGGTTGCGCTGTTTCGCACCGGACCAGTCTGGTCTGGTCCGGTGCGTTATTCGGATCGAAAAACTTTTCCATCGCAGACAACGTAATTATCAATAGAAATTTTTATTACGATGGCAGTGATCGTCTGACAATTGGAATGAATGTTCATATTGGAGCATCGGTGATGGTGGTCACCGGCTCTCATGAAATTGACCCAAATCCACTTTTCAGATGCGGCACGCATTTTACCGCCCCGGTCACGATTGAAGATGGGTGCTGGATCGGTACCGGCGCAACCATCTTGCCGGGTGTGACCATTGCCCGTGGTTGTGTTATCGGAGCGGGTTGTGTCGTTTCAAAAAGTACTGAGCCGGATGGCCTTTATCTGGGTATTCCAGCCAAGCGGATACGGACCTTGCCAAGCTGAGGTGGGATTGCTCACGCCGGCACGCTGTTGTGGCCAGAACAAGGTATAAACTGCCACTAACTTTAAATGAAAACCGCGCCAGGTTTTAAAGCGCCTTTCGGCCATATTTTTGACTGGACGACGACGAAATTGTCAAATATTAGACGCTTATGCAAAGCTGCAACAAACTGTTAGTGCTCGGCGATAGCGTGGTCTGACCGTGGCGGATGGTGGCCTCGTTACGGAATGCTTGCGCGTAACCCCTGAGGTTAGCCGCGTCGCGCGGCCATTTGTGTTCGACGGCTTGTTTGGCTGGTATCATGCAGATCAGTCAGGCGGCGGAGCGGATGTTGCGGTCCTCATTTGCGGGACGCTAAGCCGGGAAGCGCTCGATTCGCATCATTCTCTGCGGGTCCTGGCGGATGCTTTCGCGCAAGCGGGATATCCCACGATGCGGTTTGATTATGCCGGTAGCGGAGATTCGTACGATCTGCCCCGCGGCGGAGAACAAGGCGCAGACGATTCGAGCGAGCTGTGGGCAATCTGGCAACGCAATATTCATGACGCCGCCGACAAGCTACGCGAGATTACCGGGGCCAGCCGTCTGATCCTTTGCGGCCTGCGGATCGGCGCCACGCTGGCAGCAATTGTCTCGGAAAGCCGGGAAGATGTGGTGGGCCTGATGCTGCTGGCGCCGGTTCTGCGCGGCCGTTCGTATATTCGTCAGCTGCGGCTTGAGAGTGAATTAGGCCATGGCAAAGCAGCCGTAAAAAATGCTGGACTCGAATTCCACGAATTGTCTCTTGCCCCCGATACCGTGGATCTGATCAGCGCAATTGAACTACGCCAGGTTAAGCTGCGGGCCGGGCTACAGGTGGCGATATTTTCCGAAACACCTACCCGACCTCTTGCCGAATGCGTTTCCACCTGGACCGAGCGTGCCGTAACCGTTGAGAGTTACGGTTTCGAGGGACTGGAGCCGCTGCTTTGCCCCGACACGCAAGGTTATAAGGAGCCGGCTGCGGCCGCCGGTATAATCGAGTGGATGACCAAAGCAAACGCCGCGCAGCCGCATTTGGCTGATTTGCGCAGCGATGCCATGCAGCAGGATTTGCTGCTATCCGGCTGCCTGGAAACGCCGTTATTTTTTGGCCAGCAGCAAAAGCTTTTCGGAGTCCTGTGCCGGCCGGATGGACGCATCAGCGAAACCGCTGTGATAATTGTTAACACAGGCCGGAATCCACGTGCCGGCATCGGCCGATTCGGCGTCGAGTTCGCCCGGCGGCTCGCGGACGTGGGCATCACCTCGTTACGGTTCGACTTTGCCGGACTGGGCGATAGCCTAGGTCTTGCCGGCGAGGAAGATATGCGCAGCGACGTGTTCGAGGATGACCGCGGCGCCGATATCAGCGCTGCGATCGATGCGCTTGAACAGTTGGGATGCCGCCGCTTCGTGGTCCACGGCATTTGCTCGGGCGCCTACCACGCGCTGCATGCGGCTGCGGCAGAGACCAGGATCGAGGCGGTTCTGATGATCAATCTGCCGCTGTTTTTATGGAAAGAAGGCGACTCCATCGCTGAGTCCAAAAAGCGCACCTACTCATTCAGTCATTATGGAACGAAGCTGGTGGAACCTGCCTATTGGGCCAGGTTGTTGCGCGGCGAGAGTGACGTGCTGGGCACCGTCAAAGGCCAGTTGTCCCGTCTGACAAAGCTGGTCCGCTGGCCGGGACATGGAAAAAGCCGACTGGAGGCGATGGATCCGGTGTCCTTCGCGCGCAGACTGATGGCTGCTTTAGGCCGAGCCAAAACGAAAACACTTTTTCTGTTCGACCCCGGGCACGCCGGCGCTTACGAAATTCAGAATCTTTTTGGCAAAGGCGGTACCGGCTTGAAAGCTTTCGCCGGTGCCGACATACAGATGGTTCCAGGCCTCGGCGAAGCTGTAGGACAGACATCGGCGCGCAAAACCGCTGCGGCGCTGATGATCGATTTTATTTCCGGAATATAAAGCGCACCAAATAATTATTGGGATAATCATTGGGCTCGCGGCCAGCTCGCGATGGCGCACCCGCCCAGGCCTGAAGTTATAAAAGTTTTCTGCGCCGCTTTTTTGCAAAAAAGCGGCTGCTCAAACGCCATCAAGCATCAGGTCTGTATCACATTGCCCCGCAAACGCCGCCAGAAATGCGGTATCATCCGCACGGCTGTCGCTTCGACGCCGGATGGCCTGCCGACCGTCAGCCATAGCAGGAGCAGTGTGGCAGAATAACTGCAGGCGGCGATGCTTCCCGTAACTGCAAGGCTTACGACCTGCATAAGCGGGGACGTGCCGAGCACGAACAGGGGTGCGCATAAATTCAAAATTATCGTCATTACGCAGACCGCCACGATGGAGCGCCAGCAATTCAACAACTGGCTGATGACCGGCAGCCCGACCAGCCGCCGTGCAATGATCATGCAGTAAATCGCGCCGGCGGTTTCCGACAGAAGGCGGGCGGCCACGACACCGGCAAAGCCGAACAGCAAGGCGCCGGCGATGACAGCGGGGAGTTTGAAGCAGAACTGAACAAAGTTCCGCCAGGCCAATTCCTTGGTCTGATCCATCGCCATGCTGAGCGGTACGATGGCGATGCCAAAAAACGTCGGGATCAAGCTTATCGCCAACCAATGCAGCATGAAGATCGCGCCCAACCATTTTGGCCCAAGCAATAGGCGGACCAATGGTGCGGCGGCCATGCTTTCCCACGCCATCAGCGGTAACCCTACGGCAACGATTGCAGTTGATGCATCCTGATAAACCCGCGTCAGCCGGGCCGACTCATGTTTGACCATCGCGAAGGCGGATAGCAGCGGCCGTATGATCGGCGAAAAAATCGCCAGCGACGGAATATTTGAGACATTATTGGCGTTGCTGAACAAACCCAACTGGTTAGGCGACATCAGCTTGCCGAGCAGAAGCTGATCGGATTGCCAGTTCAGCGCCATAATGATTTGCGACAGGCTGATCCAGCCAAGAAAATCTGCAAACACGCGCCAATCGGCCAGGGTAAGCCGGGGCCTGAACGGCTTCACGCAGTAGGAAAGCGACGTGGTGATGAGTGGCGCCACGATCGTGCAGATGGCAATCGACCAATAGCTATGTGTAATAAACGCTGTTGCGGTGCCGAAGATAAACGCACTTGATTTGCCCGCAAGCTCAAAAAAGAATTCGTATTTGAAGTTCAAATCCTTGGCGAATTGCGCCATCCGCGGATTGAAGAGACCCCTCGCCGCAGGTGCAAGGCTTAAAGCGCAGGTCAGCGGCACCAGCCCCGGATGTTTGTAGAAATGCGCGAATGGTACCGCGCAGCTGCAAATGATGATGCACAGTAGCAACGCCCGCAGCAGGCTAAGCGTAAAGGCGGTATCATAATACGAAGGATGAATGATCGGCAGGCGCACCAAAGCCTGGCTTAACGGAAGTTCCAGCGCTGCCTCGGTAATCAGCACGATAATCATCGCAATGGCGACCAGGCCGAAATCGGATGGCGAAAGCAGCCGCGCCAGCACCAGCATGATCGCAAGGTCGATCACCCGGCTGATCAGCCGGGCAACGACCATCAAGCTACCGCTTATCGCGGTCTTATGTCCTAGCATGTCGATGCAAAAACGAGAGTTTCCGCCAAAATATCCTCGTGCGGCTCCATATCCCGGAGTAAACGCTGGATAACTTAACGGCGCAATATCATCTCGGCGACTGACCTGCGCCGAGATTTGTACGCCACGGGTCCGATCGCCTGGTTGATGATGACCCCATGCAGGCGATCCAGCACGGCTAAAAGCTGGATATGATTGGCAAAGTTTCGGCGCCAGGTCTTTGAAAGGCTGATCACCGATAGAATCATATCGGCGAACCCGCCGAGCGTCATGCCATCGGCGACACCCGGTAAAGGCGGGGAGTCCAGAATGATATAGTCGAACTTGGAAGATAGAACGTCGAACACTGCCTTCAGCACCAGTTCGTTTGGCGCAACGGGCTGGCCGGTATTCAAGCTCTGGCCAATGGTCATCAACTCGACCAGGGACAATCGCGTGCAATGCGGCGCTGGAATCGCTGCCGGACGGACCTCGCTCAACGGTGGTTCAAGGGCGATATGATCATGTTCAGTAGGGTACAAATCAGCTGCGACAAGCGCTGTGCGGTAGCCGTCCTCGGCGAGTGCCCGAGCCAAATTCAAGGCCATGGTGCTGGTGCCGTCACCTTCCGCCGAGGCGACCAGCAATACCACCATCGAGCGGCTGAAACTCTGGGTTCGGTATAAGCTGCCGCGCAGCAACCGGAATGCCTCTGAAAACGGTTCACCGCGTTCCTGGCCAGAAAGTCTAAAGCCGGCTTTCGCCTTGGCAAGCGCCGGCACGACTGCGAATACCGGCAACGATACCGATTTTCGTACCTGCTCCTCGCTCTCAAAGCGGCCCGAAAATGCGTGCTGCCCGAACACCAGCGCCATTCCCACGACCAGTCCGGCAAAGGCGCCGAAGACAACACTGATAGCGGCCTTGGGCGAGGTGGCCGCGGTCGGCGGGGCGGCGGGCGTGACGATCCGCGTATTCACAATGGCTTCAGCTTTGGAAACCTCTGCTTCCTGTTCTTTCTCCATCAGCAATACGTAAAGTTTCCCCAGCACGTCGACGGAGCGCTGCAGGGAGATCACCCGTAACGAATCCGCCGGCATTGAGGAGATTTTCTGCTGAAATATTGCGATCTGCTGATCCAACTGTCCAAGGTTGCGCCGGGCGGCTTCCAGATCGTTTTCAGCAATCGTTCTAATCGCCGATTCCTCACGGGAAATCTGCGCTTCCTGGGTCTGGATCTCCGCCGCATTATCGAAGTACTGGGTCTGCAGCGCCGCCAGTTTCACGTACGACGCTGCAAGTGCGCTGGTCAGACTCGCCAGCACGGAATCATTTGCCTGGCTGGCAAGATAAGGATTTAACGGGCCCCTAGCTTGTTTGAGATCGTTGTTCAATTCCTGCAACGCGAAAACCTGCAGCTGCATGGTTGAGCGTTGCGTCTGATATTGCGACATCGTCGTGACGACCGACTGGGCGTTTAGCGGCACCTCCATAATGCCGGTCTTGGCCTGGTACTGGGCGAGATTTTGGTCGGCATTGGCGAGCGAGGCGCTGACTTTTTTAAGTTGGCTGGCAACGAAATTCTCGGTGGTGGAGGCTGATTGGGTTTTCCAATCGAGCTGGGTGGCGATAAAATTCTGCATAATCTGGTTAAGCAGCGTTTGCGCCTGGTACGGATCGAACCAGCGAAATTGCAGAAAAGCGATTTTGGTGGGGTTTGCGACGGATCCGCCGGCATTCACGGTTATTGCGCCGCCGAGCAGGTTCTCCGCCAGCGCGCCGGGCTCGCTCACGGTCAACTTATAGACGCGGCCCGGCTGATCCTGGAAATTGGCGGCCGCCGGCTTGATTAGCATTTGAATGCCATCGCCGGCAGCCGGCTGGCCGAGGGTGCCATTAAGGATTGGCTTACCGCTGCCGTCCTCGGCAAAAATGCGGTAGGTTCCGGCGTCACCCAAAACCACCCTGTAAGTGCCGGGTACGGTGGCGTAGAGCGCCCGCAGTGCGATCGGGCTGGGTATGTAGGCATCGATGTTGCCGTGATCGCGGATCCGCCAGCGCCAATAACGAAGCTTTCTGGCATAGACGGGAGCGATTTTCGCATTCAGCCCGGTTTCCAGTAAAGCCTGCTGAACAATGGCCTTCGAAGTGATCAATTCGATCTGTGTCTCGATATCGCTTTGTGAGGCAAAATTCTGGCTGAACAGCCCAGATGAGTCGCTGGAGTTGCCGGAGGCGCTCTGTGCGTCGCCCAGATATAATGTGCCGGTCGCGGTGAATTGCGGCGCCGCCGTCAACACAAAAATCAGCGCCAAAAACGTTCCGGCAATAACAAACAGCACTATTGTCCATAGGCGGCGCGCCAGCAGGCTGCCGATCTCGGCGAAGTCCACGGTGTCATTCGCGGGTTTGAGCGATTGCGGGCGAAGCGCTGCGTCCAAAGCCTTAATTATTCCTCTGCGATAGATATTTGATCGATACGAAGGGATTAAGCAGTCCGGAGATTGTATTGAGCGAGGGAATAAGCAGGTTCAGAACCTGGTTCCATGAGCCGATTCCGGTTGGCGGCACGAACACGATATCGCCGGGCTCCAACGCGAAATTGGGTGCGGTGCCGTTCAGGATCGCTCTGGCATTGATGACCATAAGCTCGGCCGAAGCCCCATGCGCCCTGATCAGATGTATTTTCGAAAGCTCGGCCTGGGTGTAATTCGGCAGATCGAGCCCGGCCGAGGAAAGGGCCTGCAGCAACGACAGCGCGCCGGATTTGAACTGCACTGCGCCCGGCTTGCCGACCGAACCGAACACGAAGGCGTCCTCGTTCGTTGAAGGCGGAATCACGATGTCATCGCCGGAGCCGAGCGTGATATTCTGCGTAAGATCGCCGTCGACGAGCAGGGCATGTAAATCAATTGGCAGCTTTACCGTGCCTTTGGCGACATAGGCCTGATACAGATCGGCGTTCGAGATATCGACGCTACCGCCAAGCGCCAGCGCATCAAGCAGCGTCATTGCATGGCCGGGATATTTCACGCCTGGCGCCGTGAAAGCGCCCAAAAGATAATAGCGAAGGCTCTGCGGATTAACCAGCTGGATGGTGACGTTTGCCTGTCTGATCAACGATGCGTAATCGGAAGTGATAAGTTGCGATGCCTGCGGGATCGTCAGCCCGTTCAGATTAACCTGACCGATCAGCGGCATATCAATGGTGCCGTCGCTGGTGATGAGGACGCCATTGTTATTGCTCGATCCCGGCGCCGGCACCGAAAGTTCCGGGTGCTGATAGACGGTAACGATGATCAGATCATTCGGGCCGAGTTGATAGGAATCATCCTCATTGGCGCTTAATATAGATGCAAGCTGCTCAGGTGTCAGCGATTCGGTCTGCGACGAAACAATGGCAGACGATACAGCCTCAACCGCGCTGCCGCTTGCCGGCAAGCCAATGGGATTGGGTGAAGGGGTGTTGCCCGCGCATCCCGACAACAGGCAAATGGACAAGATAGCCGAAACCCAAAGCTGAGAGCGTGCGCCGCGGCAAACGATGTCAAACACCATTAAATGTCGATCCAGGATGCATTTAAGATCGGAACTACCCAAAAAACATTAAATGTCTATTTACCGTGTCTCCATGTTATCGGAGCAATTTTGATTCGGCTAGCCGTTATTGTTTGATATTCAGGTGACTGTCAGCTGAAACTGACCTAAACAGATGGAAAAACACAATTTTGACGAGCGTCGATGGGCAAACCAATTAAGCAATCTTCATCAATTAGGGGTAGCGTGTTAGTGGCAAACCTGGCTCGCATCCCTAATCGACACCCTGGTTCTGTTTTCGACGCTCAAAAGGACATGCCGTTCGAATGATTACCGGCCTTGGCATTGTATTTCTTCCGCTTTGCCTTGTGTTCCTGAATTCCCCGGCGCGCCTGCTGGAGCTGGTCTTCATTGGATCGGCCTTTGCGGCTGCGGCCGTGCTCGTATTCGGCGGATTTGGCGTTGCCCCCGGCCTGGTCCCGTCGGCGCTATTTGTGGCGTTTGTTATCTTGAAACTGCTATTCGGCACCCGTTATCCGGCGGAACGCCTGGTGCTGAAGGTATTTCTGCCGTTCATTCTGGTCACCGCCTGGGCCTTGATCAGCTCACTGCTGATGCCGAGGTTTTTTCAATCAGAGATCCTGGTATGGCCGCAAAAAGCCGCCAGCTTCATGGTGTTGACCCCGCTTGCCCCAAATTCCGGAAACTACACTCAGGACGCCTATTTCACCGCAGCCTCGGCGTTGGCGATAAGCGCGGGCATCTATCTCACGCGCGAAGGCTTCAACCTGCGGCGTTTGCTCGACGTATATTTCATCAGCGGGTTGATGGTGGTGTTTATTTCACTGTGGCAGTTCGCAGGAAATACCATCGGGATTTGGTTTCCGACGAACTTCTTCCTCTCCAATCCCGGCTGGGCGCTGCTAACCGGCGAAAGTGTGGGCTCTTTCATTCGCATTACCGGGCCGTTTAGCGAACCCTCCGCATTAGCCTCATACCTTTGCGGTACCGTTGGCGGCACTGGATGGCTGATTTTGAACGGGCATGACGGTCTGCTGCCCCGCATAACGCTCGCGGCGGCGGCCTTTACCGTCTTGTTGAGCACTTCGACCACAGGATACGTGGCTCTTATATTGATGGCGGGCATGTTGGCTGCCTATACCGCGTTGATAGGATCGGCCGCTCTGCGCCGGCGTGTGATTGTCGGTTTTACCGCCATCGCGGTTCTTGGCGTGGCTTGCGTTGTCACCGTACCCGTTGTCGCACCCGGGGTGGCGAAAACAGTCGCGACAATTACCAATGCGACGCTGAATAAGCAGTCTTCATCTTCATATAATGACCGCACCGGAACTGATAAGGACAGTGTGCATGAGGCCCTGGAGAGCTATGGTCTTGGTGTTGGCTGGGGCAGCAACCGCTCGTCCAGTCTGATCCCCGGATTGTTAGCCGGCGTGGGGGTCGTGGGTGTGGCGGCACTGTTATGGTTTGTCATTGCAATTACGCTGCATGTGAGGCTGGCGCATCGGCTGGCCGTCTCCGATGAACCGCGCGGGGTAATGCATGGCTGTGTTGGCGCGATTATTGGCACGCTAACCGCAGCCGCGATCTCCGATCCAACGATTACTTCACCGGATTTTTTTCTGCTGGTCGCACTGCTTATCGCCACCGCGGCACGCGTGCGATATGAGGCAGCGGCATGAGCCAAGTGTATATCAACGGCCGGTTCCTCACCCAGAAATTTTCGGGCGTGCAACGATTTGCTACTGAAGTTACCCAGGCCCTGCAGTCCTTGCGGCCAGGCGTTCAATTGTTAACCCCTCCGGGCCCGATCGCGGCGCCAATCGCGGGCAGCGTCCAGATCGGCCGGTTGAACGGCCAGGGTTGGGAACAATTCGAACTGCCGCGGCGCGCTGCCAACGGGCTGTTATTGAACCTCGGCAATACCGCGCCGTTATTCGGCCGCAAACAGATTGTCGTCATTCACGACGCCGGCGTGTTCACAACACCCGAAACGTATCCCTGGCAATTGCGCGTGTGGTACAAGGCGATGCAAAAAGCCCTGATTCTGCGCCGAACGACAATTATAACGGTCTCGGAATTCGCCCGCCGGGAAATACTCCAAAATCTACGAGCCCGGCCCGAAGATGTAAAAGTTGTGAGCGAAGGTGCCGACCATATCGGCCGCATCGATGCCGATGAAAAAATCCTGGACGCGAACAATCTCCGGCCGGGTGAATTTGTCTTGGTTGTCGGCAATCTGGCGGCGCATAAAAATTTGGCCGCACTTGGCGCACTTGCGCAAGCACTGGCGCAGAGCGGCGTCAAACTCGTTATTACCGGCGGCTTCGGCGGCAAAGCATTCCGCGACGTCGCCGCACTGAAACTGCCCGAACCTGCGCTTTATATCGGCCGCGTCAGCGACGAGGAATTAAAATCCTTGTACCGCGCCGCATCCTGCTTTGTGTTTCCATCGCGTTATGAAGGCTTCGGCCTGCCGGTCGCGGAAGCCATGACATGCGGCTGCCCGGTCGTTGCATCCGATATCCCGGTGCTGCGCGAGATTTTTCCGCAAAGCGCGCTGTTTTGCGACCCGCTATCGCCAAACGATATCGCGGCAAAAGTAATGCAGCTTCTCGCCGACAAAACATTACAGGCTAAATTAAGCGAGGCCGGGATTGAGCAAACAAAAGGTATGACATGGCAACGCTGCGGCGAAGAAATGAATGGAATTATTGAAGACTTCTTTTTGTGATAAAAGACAGGCCGCCGCCGATGCAAAAACTCCTTTATCTGAGGCAAGGGGGTGATCGCGGACAGCGCCCTTGTCCTAGATACAAAGGAATTTTTGCGCCGCTTTGCTTCAAAAAAACTACTGCTTCACCTAAAGTCTCGTGGCTGCGTTGAACTCCAGAATAGCTGGCCGGCGAGCTGAATATCGCCAGGTAATTGTTTCGATGATGCGCTTATAATATTGCTGGCCCAGATATTTGGCGCGCGCCGATGCCGGGAATGTTTTGGAGAAGCCTCGCAGTTCGGGATATTTCGAAATCAGTTTCGCGTAGGGGTCGGCGAAATCATGGTTCCAAGGCGGAAACACGCCATTCCACGGCTTAGGTTTCGACATGAAATGATAGACTGATGGTGCAATGGTTTGCTCAACGCCGCAATTTCTAAAAAAGATCGGGAAATTCCATCGAAAGGACATTGGCGTCATTTTCGTGTGGCCTGCAAAGTTCAACGCGGATTGATCTTGGAACATACATCTGTCGGGCATTTCGATTTGAAAGTTGATGGCGTCTCGGCCGATGATTGCCCATTCCGGCAGATTGATCAAAAGCGTCCCGGAGTTGAAATAAGGTTTCTCAGGTGAGCTTTTTATGCCGAGTCCATCGAAGTAAGACTGGATTTTCGGAGCTGATTTGGCTTCATGCAACTCAATCGCCATGGGGTCGGGAACCGCCGCGAAATCGCAGTCGCTCGGAAGTTCGGTCTGGATCAACGTGTTCAAAGAGCCTGTGATCTGAATGTCGCCATCCATATACATGGCGCGCCGGTATTTACCGGGCAACAACTCGGATAAAAACAGGCGCGCGTATAATACGCCGTAGTCCCGGAGAATTTCGTTCGAAGTATCTAACAGGATGATCTGGTTTTGCTCGCAGATTTTCTGGATTTGTTCGGTCTTTTCGGGCGGCGAACCAAACAAGATGATGACGACGTCGGCGATTTCGCGATTTAGAAACTTTCGGGCCTGAATGGCGGCTAGCACGGTTGGAAATATGTAACCAAGATCGGTCGTGAAACACGCGCAGCGGTCAATCATTTGAAATCTCTACAGGAATGAATCGGAATCTTCTTGAAGACGGGTCAAAAAGCAAGCTTTGTTTTGGCGCTTGCTGCCCTGGAGTTTACAGGCGCAAAATCGCACCCGGGTCCGATTTGCCAGACATGACATGCCAAAGGCCGAGCCAATTGCCGCGGACGCGGCCGGCGCGGTCAATATAGGCCTCCGGCCGGATCGACTTTACGTGGTTAGCGGCAAGGTTTTTAAGCATCAGCTTGATCGCCTTGGCGGGCCGCATCGTGCCTTTTTTTACCAGATACACCGGATTAACGATTTGCGAGAAGCCGAGGGCAACGCCCGGGGTGCGGCCACGGGTGACACCCCGGTGGACGCCGGAAAAAGCATTGGTCTCGACAATGCGGCCTTTGGCCAGCAATTGACCGGCGAAGTCGACGTCTTCCTGCCAGCCATAAAGCGGTAGCTTTTCATCGAAGCGCAATGCCCGCACGGCGCTTGCGCGGAAGGCCATGTTGCAGCCGTACAGCGCGTCGGTGTCGGAATAGACCAAGGCGTCGGTGCCGGTTTTGGCGCGGTATTCGGCGAGACATGTGAGCGCATCCTCATAGGACAGTCCACCATGGGTGATACCGTCTTGGAGCACCCGGCCGGTGGCACCCATGATCTCTGCGTTCGCTTCAAATATTTCGGCGATCCCGGCCAATGCATCGTCGCAGGGCAGGAAATCATCATCATAGAACACCACGGCGTCGCAATCGGGCCGCATTGCATCTAGCGCGCGGTTTCGCTGCGAGGTCAGGCCTTTGGGTCCTAGGATAATCTCCAGCGCGACGGGTAAATCTGCCGGCGCATCAGCGCGGGTTTCAAGTGATAGAATGATTTGCGCGGGCTTAACCGTTTGGCGCTCAAGTTGATGCAGTAACTGCCCGATTTCCTCCGGGCGTCTAATTGAGGCGACGGCTATGGCAATTTTCATCTCGGTGACGGTTTGCTCGCTTATTCAAAGCGAAGCTATGTTTGAAATACTGACTTGTCAAAAAGCGTTTTCACCGAAAAAGCCGACAAATACCGTCTTTACCAAGATTTTGATGTCGCCGAAAAAGCTCCAATTCTCGACATAGTGCAGATCATGGGCAACGCGATTCTCAATTTGCTCAATGGTTTCAGTCGGGCCGCGCCAGCCGCTGACCTGGGCGTGGCCGGTGATGCCTGGTTTTACCCGGTGCCGGGCGGGATAATTCGGAACCGCTTTGAAGTATAAAACGCCGGCGGCGCGCGCCTCTTGAATATGCGGGCGCGGACCGACGAGGGACATGTCGCCCTTCAGCACGTTGAAGAGTTGGGGCAACTCATCCAGGCTGAACTTGCGCAAGATCTCACCAAACTTGAAAATGCGTGGGTCGTTGCGCTTGGTGAGGATGCCGGTGTTGCAATCGGCAAGATGCATGGTGCGGAACTTGAAGATCCAGAACACCTTGTTGCGATAGCCAATGCGCTGCTGCTTGAAAAAAACCGGTCCGGGACTCGCCAGTTTGATACCGCAGGCGCAGATCAGCATCACCGGGCCGAACAGCAGCAGAGCGACTGATGCCACCATCAGGTCCATCGCGGCCTTCATAAAACTTCCCACACCGCGAATGGGGACATCGGCCAGATAAACCAAACTAACGCCCGGCATTTCGCCGACCGGGGCACACCAGGCGAACCGCGCGTTCTTTGTCCGTCCCTGGCCAATTAGTTGCGGCGGCAGGATAGCGATACGCAGCGGTTGGACCGAGATTTGCTCGACCAGAACTTTCAAGTTGAAACTGATCGGCGATTCGGATGCGATGACCACCGTATCGATGGCATGATGCTTGGTATATTGGAGCAAAGCCGGAATCCCGCCCTTTACGGGGACGCCAGCTACAGCCAATGCGCGGTTGCTGCTGAAATTCTCTTCAAAGGCGGCGCGAACGCGCACGCCTAAACCACTGCCATGAAGTTTACCAATGAAAGCTTGGGCAGCCGCGGAGGTGCCGATCACCACGACATTATGGCTGGCATGTCCTGTGCCGCCAAAAAGCGAAAGGCCTCTGATATTACGAAACGCAAGGCCAGGAACAGGCATAGCGTAACGCCGGCCCATAGGAAAAATGACTGGTTATATGCCGCAGTATGAGATGTGCCGGATGACACCATGAAATTTTCGATTTCGCCGGCAGCAAGCACGCTAAACAATATCATTGCAAAGCGCGTGCAGAAAAACCGGAAATTTGCGGTGGTTTCGATGCGGTACAACTTACCGAAATAGAATATAACCACCGAAAACACAGTGAGGAATATGCCAATAAGGGCATCATTGGAGGTGGACGGCGCTTTGAGGATTGTGCCGAAAGACAACGGGGAAAGCGCGAATGCCGCCAGTAAAAACGCAAAATCGCAGAACACCGAGAATGCTGGGAAATGGCGCAGTACCGCCCTGGTTTTCAACCCGGTCCGTGTCGCGTCGGTATCCTCAAGAAATTGCGACTCGGCTTCGTAAAAAGATCCTTGGCTGAGGTCGAAATATGCCGATGATTTGAGAGAACTCTCGAGCACGAAGCGCAACTCCATAAGATCAATCGTCGAGGCAACAAAAGCATTTGGCGGCGTAAATATTGAGCACCGCAAAATAGAATGTTTAAAAAATAAGATAAAAATAGCGATTAGCTACATGCAGCCTTTAGCGCATGATGTTGGGATTTGCAAAGCAAAAAAGACTAAACAGAGTGTTTTTTTGGCGCATGTGGTAAAATATAAGTGATATTTTCTTAACCTTGCGGCTTCAGGGTGCGGGCTCGGCTGGGGGATAAAAATCCATAGTTGATCAAGGTCCATAACCAGGACAACCTTAAAGAGAATAGCCTTATTTGTTGAAGTGTAGGTGAATGCTGGCTAATGGACCGTGATGCATAAAGAAAATCTGCGCTCAAATTTGCGAAACCGAAGAGGCTATTTTGCCTGGCTGGGGGGGCTCGGATTGTTCCTGGCGGCTGGCTTCAGTGCTTCTCACCCGGGAATAGCTGCTCCTGCCGCAGATCCAACGCTTAATCTCTCCGGCTATTCGATGACCTATAACGAAACCTTCGGCAAAATGGACGTCTCTGCCGATGGCCCTAATGGCCGTGGAACCAATTGGATTGCCCACACGCCGTGGCATGGCGACTTTGGCAACGATGTGTTCGACAATCCCGGGCCGAATGGTCCGTTTGTCATGGACAAGGACGGCTTGACGATCATTGCCCATAAGGATCCTAGCGGGCTTTGGCATTCCGGCTTGCTGTGTTCAATGGATCGTGACGGCGCCGGCCAGCATGGCTTTGCCCAGCGCTACGGCTATTTTGAAATGAAGGCGATATTGCCGGGCGGCCCCGGCACCTGGCCGGCTTTCTGGCTGATCGGCGTCGATAAATCCAGCTCGTCAGCGGAAATTGATGTCGTGGAATATTATGGCGAATCCGATCGCTATTTTCATTCCGTGGAACATCTCTGGAAAAACGGTTCGGATGTGATGCCAAGGGATCATATGCAGGAGGTGACACCCGGGCTGTTATCGAAACAATTCAATACCTATGGTGTTTTAATCGAGCCGGATACAACGCGATTCTATTTCAATCGCGAACTAATATGGTCGACGCCAACACCCCCGCAATATCAGCAACCGATGTATATGCTGGTCAATCTTGCGATCGGCGGCGGCTGGCCCATTAAAGATCTGAAGTCGCCGCAGCTTATGAAGGTGCAATATATTCGGGTATATCAGAAGAACCCAAATCCATGAAGGCAGGCGTATAAGCCGGCGGAAATGCTGTGTCTGGCTGCTCAGCTGAACCAGCCGATTTCTGTTCTGCGATATAGGACAGCCATGATGTGAAAAGCTGTTGCGCCGGGGCCTGCCAGTCGATGTTCACATGTCCCGCCAAAGCTTTGGCGAAATCGGCTTGTGACGATGCGGCCGGTGAGCTCGGGATTGATGCTTGCAGCGTTGCGAGCGCCGTCATTGATGTTTGATCGAGATAATTTTCGGGAAGCTTCGGCGGCGTTGAGCGCTGGCCCTGCGAATACCGCTTGGAATCCCGGCAGTACTCGGAGAACAATTGCTCCGCTCCGTATTCAAGATGGCCTTGCAGAAACAGGAACTGACTGTTGCCGTGTTGCTTGATGAATGTATCGGCACCGACGCTTGGCGATCTCGATAGGATTTCATAGCCGCTTGCTGCAAGTTCGGCTTCATTCAAGTTATTGTAGCGGGAATGCGGCACCGCCCACCGGGCGGGCATATTTTTGAAGATTGGGTGCGACGAAGCTTTCTGACATTCAAACACGCCCGTGAGCTTTTCAGGTAGCGGCTGGCGGCGAATATTATCCATATGGAGCACCGCCGCATGCGCGGAAAAGCAGGACCAGATTGTCGAGATTGTATTTTGTGCGGCCCAGTCACAGATTTTTTGTAAATCTGGCCAGCAGGTTTCGTCCGTCATTAAATCGGTACGGGCTTCGGTACCCGTAACAATCAACGCGTCCAGGGGGTACGCGCTATCTGGTGAATCCCATAATTTATCCAGGTTTTCGTAAACAGCAGATGTCGTGCAGGGCTCGCTTGTATTGTTTTGCAGGGTAAACACCCGCAGATGTATTTTGGCGGACGCGCCGAAACCCTCCAGTAATCGCCGAAACATGGACTCCGCGGTTCGCATGGCAGCCGGCGGCATAATGTTGACCAAACCGACCACAATGCCGGATTGGTCAGCTTTGGGGTCAAAGCCCGAACCCAAACCATCGGCGCGCCGGGGCGCTAATGTTTTAACAAACATCAGAATTTCCTCCCGAGCAGCCAGAAAAACTTGTCCAAAAAACGAGATATTGGTAGTTTATCGGCTCGTGCCCCGTTGCCTTGGACCAAAATACATGAGAAAATCCCGGCATTTTGTACAAAAACCTATCGCAAAAAGGTTGGCCCGGCCGAAGTTGTATTATAAATCGATAATAAAGTGATTATTAATACTTACTATGCCAGGTTGTCAACCTAAAGTACGCGGGCGTGCGCCATGGTTACCAGGCGCTTGAGCAGTGCCGGTTGTGGCGATTGGAACTAGCGTTTTTTGAGGGCGCCCGGCTTATGGGCCGCCAATTTGCCAGACTTATCGCTTTTTACGATGAATTGCGGCTCATCCGGTGACGCTGCCACCTTATGCGTCTTTATCTTCACCGGGCGGGTCACTTTCTCGATCACCTTACCCTTGGAATGGCCGCCGCTGGAATCCCATGCAACCTCGTCGCCTGCCTTCAGTGCAGGCTCAGCTTTTTTCGGCATGGGGATTCCAGCTCTCGTTGTCAGGCTTCAGACCGCATGAACCTTCGCTTCACGAGCCCAGAAGCGCAGCTGTCCACAAAGTTCAATGAAGGCCTTGGCATCGGCGGGTTTCTTTAACGCAAAGAAGCCCTCGTCGATATCTGACGTAAGATTGGCCTTCTCGAACAGCGGCGCCGCGTCCGGGCCATAGGCGATAAACTTGGCATGGGCGAAAGCATCGTTCACAAAGTCCTTGGCCGTAGCCTCGCCTGCCAAGAGTGCCGCCCCTTCCGCTGAAGGCAGTAACGCCACCGCATCGTATAATATCGACGGGCCGCCGTTGATCTTCTGCTTGGCCGGCATCAGCATGCCGTCGCTACACACGACGCCGCCAACTTTGGGGGCGATCAGTTCGACCACGCCGCCGACCGCCTCGACCGCTTTTTGCAAGGCGCCCAATAACGTCATGTCGACACCATCGGTTACCAGGATGCCGAGTTTACGGCCCTCGAAACTCTGCGGTCCGTTCTCGATGATGGAAAGCGCTTTGGAGGGCGGTAGATCCTTGATGACCTCCCGGGCCGGTGTGGCGGCTTTTGGGATCTCCTGCAAACCGAGGCCGTCGGCGACCTGCGCCGCCAGATCTTCGTCGATGTTGAGCAGATGCGAGACCATGCGCGCGCGGATTACCGGTGTTTCCACTTTGCTGAGCTCAAAGACCAGGGCGTCCTTGATGTGAACCTGCTCGAACGGCGTCTGGCTGACGTAGAACTGCCTGGCCTGGCTGTAGTGATCCGCAAATAGCGGGCCTTTGGCCTGCAGCTTGTCGCCGGTGATCTGTTCGTTAGCCGGCTTGTAACCCAGCGTGGGAGATTCGCGCGGCCCCCCAACCTCGGGTCCCCACGAATTTGGCTCGTAATTGGCTCGGCCCTTCGGGTTGATCATCGCCATGTGGCCGTCCTGCTGGAAGGTATGGAACGGGCATTTTGGCGCGTTGATCGGCAGATGCGTGAAGTTGGTACTGCCAAGCCGTTTCAGCTGCGTATCGAGATAGGAGAAGTTGCGCCCCTGCAGAAGCGGGTCGTTGGTAAAGCCGATGCCGGGCGGCACGTTGCCTGTGGAAAACGCCACCTGCTCGGTTTCGGCAAAAAAGTTGTCTACCACACGGTCAAGCACCAGGCGGCCAACGATTTTCACAGGCACCAGCTCTTCAGGGATCAGCTTGGTTGCATCCAGCACGTCGAAATCGAAGCTATCGATAAATTCCTCGTCAAACAGCTGCACGCCAAATTCCCATTCCGGGAAATTTCCGGTGGTGATGGCATCCCAAAGGTCACGCCGGTGGTAATCAGGGTCAGCGCCGTTCAACTTTACGGCTTCATTCCAGACCACCGATTGCAGGCCAAGCTTCGGCTTCCAATGGAATTTCACAAAGGTCGTCTTGCCCTCGGCGTCGATCAGCCGGAAGGTGTGAACGCCGAACCCTTCCATGAACCGGAAACTGCGCGGCAGCGTGCGATCCGACATGATCCACATCACCATATGCATGGCTTCCGGCGACAGGGAGATAAAATCCCAGAAATTATCATGCGCCGTCTGCGCCTGCGGAAAACCACGATCGGGCTCCTGTTTGGCGGCATGGATCAGATCCGGAAATTTAATTGCATCCTGGATAAAAAACACCGGAATATTATTGCCGACGATGTCCCAATTGCCCTGCTGTGTGTATATTTTCACAGCAAAGCCGCGCACGTCGCGGGCCACGTCCGCCGATCCTTTGTTGCCGGCCACTGTAGAGAACCGAACGAAGGCCGGGGTTTTCTCGCCCGTGCGTTGGAACACATCGGCGGTGGAGATTTTGGACAAGATCGGGTCCGTGATTTCAAAAAAGCCGTGGGCGCCGAAACCACGGGCATGGACCACACGCTCCGGTATTCTTTCATGGTCAAAATGAAAGATCTTTTCCCGCAATGCGAAGTCTTCCAGCAGAACCGGTCCGCGGTCGCCAATTTTCAGGGAGTTCTGATCGTCGAGAACCGGAATGCCCTGGGCCGTAGTGAGCAGCGGCACATCGCCCTCGGATATTTGGTGCGTCTCGCCACCAGGTCCGCGCATGACGGTAGCATCAGCAATCTCTGCCGGCGTGAGTGATTCCGAGTGGGTTTTTGCAGGCGCGGTTTTCTTGGCCATGACATCCTCTTCAAGTGCCGAGACCGGCATGTGGGACCCGCTTGGAAAAGCTACAAGCAAGGCAGGATGCTATTGATTTTTGTATCGGAAAATTAAGCCACAGGTAGGCTTCTGGGCCCTGATCCGTCGTGCGCTAAAACCTGTGTTGAGCCGGCACACTATTCCATTGCCGGCGTATGTGTTTGGCTCGCAAGCGTGGACTTTGGCGGCCGCAGGAACAAACACAGCGGCAGGGCAGCCAGGGATAACACGAACATCAGTTTAAAATCGTCGAGATAGGCGATGAAGCTGGCCTGCCTTGTCACCACCTGGTTCAAAGCGCCGGCGCCGGCGAGCGTATGCGGGTTCCAGTATTTGAAAACCGCGCCGGTCTGCAGCTCCCGGTTAAACGCCGAGACGGCGGCGCCGATCTGTTCGTGGTTGACCTGGGTATTAATGGTCAGCAGCGCACCTGTGACCGCAATGCCGATGGCGCTGCCAAGGTTGCGAACCAGAGAGAACACCCCGGCAGCTTCGGTCCGTGCCTTCGGCGCCATGGTCGCGAACATCATCGTTGAAAGCGGTACAAAAACAAGACCAACCGCGAGCCCCTGGATAATGCCGGCCACTACGATCGCCTGCTCTGAAATGCCGGCATTCCACTGCATCATCAGGTACAGGGAGTACGCACTGCAGACAAAACCGGCCGCGACCAGCGGCCGCGCCCCGAAACGGCCTACCAACTGGCCTGCAAGCACCATGGAGGCCATGGTGCCAAGGCCGCGCGGTGCCAGTACCACGCCAGCGGTGATTACCGGATAATTCAATAAAATCTGGAGAAACGGGGCGAGCAGCGCCAACGTGGCGAACAGGATCAGGCCGATGATAAAAACAAAAATCAGCCCGAGCACAAAGTTCAGATCGGTAAACAGTTTCGGCGACAGAAACGGCGCGGGGGCCAGAAACGAATGTACCAGAAAGATATAAAAGGCGAGGCCGGTGACGCAGGCTTCCGCGATGATTTCAGGCGAGGAGAACCAGTCCAGCTGCTCGCCGCGGTCGAGCATGATTTGCAGTGCCCCAACCGCCAGGCTGAGAGAGGCGAAGCCGACCCAGGCGAGTTTGGGTCTGGCGGTTGGCGCCGGCTCATCCTTCATGAACAGAGTGAGGCCGGTTGCCGTCATCAGGCCGAACGGCACATTGACGTAGAACACCCAGCGCCAGCTATAATGCTGCGTTAGCCAGCCGCCCAGGATCGGGCCCAGGATTGGGCCGACCTGAACCGCCATGCCCCACATCGCCATTGCCGGTCCGCGGCGATTGCCTGGGAACAACTCGTACATGACCGACTGCGCAAGCGGCACCAAAGCTGCCCCGAACATTCCTTGCAGAACCCGGGCCAGCACGATCTGGTCCAGGGTTTGCGCCATGCCGCAAAGGACGGAGGCTGCAGTGAAACCGAGGATCGAAGTAACGTAGAGCCGGGTGCGGCCAAAGCGCGCCGCCAGAAAGCCGGTTGGCGCCGTCATTATGGCGGCTGCTACGATGTAGCTGGTGAGAACCCAGTTGATCTCCTCCTGACTGGCGCCCACGGTGCCTTGCATATAGGGCAGCGCCACATTGGCGATGGTGCTGTCGAGCGCCTGCATCAACGTGCTCATGGCGGCGCAGACCGTGACAACGATCAAAGCGGTGCCGTGCATTGCATGGCTGGTGGCAGGGGCCGTGGTATTGGCCGGCATGGTTAACCTTTCGCTCGCGCAGCAGCGCGGCGCGTTGCGCCGACAAACTACCGGCGTAGGAGAAGAGCGATTTAACCGGCTTTGTCAAAAATCGTCTGACCCGCGTTGCGGCCCTGGCCAAGCGCTGCGACGCGCGCCGGATCAAGGCAAATCGGTCGTCCCGGCTCGGGCGCGTTCTACCTCCGAACTGCGCGCAGACCTAGCGCGGTTTAGCGCTGAGCTATTAGCGAAGCCGGCCACCGCCGCCGCCGAAGCCGCGGCTACCGCCGCCAAATCCGCCACCCCCGCCGAATTGCCGTTGAGCGCCCCCTTGCCGCGCGCTGAAGTCGTGGTTCAGTTGGCCAAAATCCGTGCTGCTGCTGGGTGAGCGCGTGCCGGCGTTGGACCGATCCGCGTTCTGCGAGCCGCTGCCATAGGATCCGGTGGGTTTAGTTTGCGCATTCGACCCGGCCGGTTTGGACTGATCATATGATCCTGACGGCTTCGTTTGGGTGGCAGATCCGGTAGCTGTCGAAGTGGACTTTGCCGGGGGCGTTACCGGCTTGAAACTGCCATTGTCATATTGCGACCAGCCACTGGAAGAATGTTGATATACATTACCATTATGCCCGGCATAAACATCGCCGTTCGCGGATTTGACCGCGGCTGTATTGTTGCCGTTGGCCGAGTTATGCACGGCTCCCCCATAGGCGCCGTTGCTGGCACTGAAGCCACCGGCGGCGCCATTGGCGTTGCTTTGACTACGCGTGTTCACTGTCCCGTTCGGCCCGGTAACGGTGCTGGAACCGGAACGGCCATACGGGCTCCAGCTTTGCGAGGTGCTGCCGTAGCGCCCGGTGCTGGGATTGCTGAAACTGCCGTGAGCGTAGCCGCCATTCGGCCCCCACGCGGCGCTACCATGCGCATAGGCACCGGTAGACGGGTTATAGTAAGACCGCGCCGCAACGCCGCCATACGGCCCATAGACCGCACCGCCGCTCACCCAGCCGCCGGTTGCCGATACGTACCGGATGCCGCCGCCATAGGTATACGGATACGGAAAATACAGCGGCACCACGCCTGCAATCACCACCGGCGGATAGTAATACCCGGTGCCATAAACCACTACGCCGGCCGCACTGATCATCCCCATTGTGTAACCGGCGGTGTATCCCACCACCACCACGCTTGGGGTCACTGAATAGACCCGCACAAAGGTTACCGGATAAATCGGGCTGCTCGGCGGGATGGTATAAATCACCGGCGGTATGCTGGTTGCAACCAGCCACGGCCCGGTGGCCGTGTTGGAGACATACCAGGCGCCATTCACGCAGGCGTAATAACGCCCGTTAGCCGCAATCACCTGGGCGTAGGTGTTGACGGCATAGGTCATGCTGGTTCCGGCAATGGGAACAAAGTTGGGCGGCCCGACATAGGTCACGGTGGTCGTGCTGGTTTTCGGCAGGCTGGCTTGTTGCGGGATCTGCGCGGTGATCACCGCCTCCTGCGCCTGCGCGGTACCGGGCACGCTTGCCAATACATCCGCCTGCGGGCCATTGGCCGGGATCAGAGCGAAGGTTGCCGGTAGATTAGGCGTGGCGTAGGCCCAGGGGCCGGTCAGACCCGGCGCTGAAAACCATCTGCCCGAAAACAGCACGTAATAGTTTTTGCTGGCTGGATCGAAGATAATTTCGGCGCTGGCATTTTTAACGAATTGCAGCGGGGCGCCGGCAATGGGCGCCAATACGGGCGGCCCCTTCGTTACGATAATCTGCGCCGGCTTGGTGCTAACAAACACTGTCGGCGGGTCAGCCGGTGCTGGCCCATTCGGCACGTATTTTTTGACGTCGGCGAAGCTTGCATCATTCGGAAGCTTGTTGAAATCCGGCGGCAGAACACCGGCCGGCTGGTACGGGCCGGTAAAGTCCGGCGCCGACAGCCAGGTTGATCCATCGAGCAGAAACCACTCGCCGGCCGCGGTCTGCTGGAACAGGCTCCAATTGGTATTGACGGCGAAGCTGAGGCCGGTGCCTTGCAGCGCCGTCAGCACCGGCTTGCCATCGGTTACTACCAGGATCGCCGGTGAATTGCTGTGAAAAATAACCGGCGGCGTGTTCTGCGTTGCCACCGGTTGGGTTTGCAGCGGGGTCTGGTTCAAGGCCAGCAGCAACGTATCCAGTGGTATCCGCCGGCCGCCCATGGTCGCCGCGAAGCTGACGATCCTGGCCTGGACCTTTGCCGCCTGGCCGGTATCGAGCATCGGGAAATGCGTTGCCAGCACCTGGATATGCGAGAACGTAACCCAACGCTGCGTCAAATCAGTGCTGGTAGCCGCCGAGATGTCCATGGTGCCGACAATGGTTTTCGCGCCCGGCTTGCTGATCATGATCGCCGCGGTGGCGTACACCGTGGTGCGGCCAGGCCAGGAAGTCGGCTGCGGCTCGTAAATGGTCGCGGTCGCGCCGTTCGAGGTTACAGTCGATGGCCAGCTTGCCTCCGTCTGCGCCACGCCGGGATGCAAGCCACCCGCCCACACAGCTGCTATCACCAGCAAGCCTACGATAAACCGCATTGCCATCTGAAGACCCCTGCCTCGTTTCGAACCCAAAATCCGGTCCGCAATACACTCGCCTGGCATAAAAATACAACCGCGTTTGAAAAGACACCCGGTTTTAGAAAGCCTGCGCGTTTAAGATAGATAACAAACGTACAGGATAGCTAAAATTCCATCCCCGATTGCGACGGCGGTCATCAAACGTGTTGGTGTTAGACGGCCCAAAAAGACTAACAGCCCGACCGCAAATTTTTCCACCGAAGCGCCGGCCAGTATTGGCAAGCGGACGGCCGGGACATAGGCGCTGTAGGCGATCATTGCGCCGACGGTGAAAATGAGGACGCCCCAGTGCCGGACAAAAAACATCGTCGTCTTGGTTTGGTGCTGGTCTCCCACGGTGAGCCGCAGAAAAATCGCCGGTGAGAGAAATGCGGCAAGACCGCCGACCGATGTGACAATGCCCGAAAGCAGGATTAACCATCCGGTCGACGATGCCATCATTCTTCTCTTGCCGGCCAATCTGCGAACAAAATGACCCGGTTTATTCGAACCGGTTAGTCATTCGCCACGGCGAGCGCTTTTTGCATACTCATATTTTCCGCATCACTCATTTTCATCTCGCCTAACCGGAAGGTGAGCTTGTTGATCTTGCCGGTGAAAACAAATGGCGCCTTGTAGTCGTCATTAATGGTTGTGCGCGTATCCGAACCGATGTCGAAGGTCTCGTCCACCGGGATCAGGAACGGGATGGTGTGTTTCATCGTCTTGGTATCAGCCACCACCCCGTCGACGGTGAACACGCCGGTACCGCCTTTGGCAACGCCGGGTCCATCATACGCGAAATCGAACTCCAGGATATGCTTGCCCGGGCCGATGGCGGGGCCGCTCCAACGCGTGTGCTCGAGCATCAGAAGATTGTAATGAAAGATCGGCACGCCGCGATGCATGTATAGTCCATAACCGCCCCAGCGGCCGCCTTCGGTTACGATCATGCCGTCACCAGTCTGTTCGCCGAGGTCAATCTCGGCGGTGATTTTATAAGACCGGTTCAAGATGTTGGGCGCATCGCCAGTGGGAATTCCTGCAATGGCGCCGGAATAGGTGAAGACGGTCTTGCCGGCTGTCGCACTGGGCCGCGGCGAGATCGCTCTTGAGAAGCCGGAATTATCGAGCGGATACACCTGGTATTTTTTAGCCTCCTGGTCAAACACCGCCTGCATCTGTTTCAACTTGTCGGGCATCTTCGCTGCCAGGTCGTTAGCCTGCGAGTAATCCTGGGCAATATTATAAAGCTCCCACTTATAATCGCCGATCGCCGGCATCGCGGCGCCAAGCAGCCACGGCGCAACCGGGGGCGTGGTGTTGGCGTACCAGCCATCCTGATAAATGCCGCGGTTCCCCACCATTTCAAAATACTGGGTGGTGCGCGCCGATGGCGCATTGGTATTGGCTTTGTCCCAGGTATAGGCAATGCTCACCCCTTCGATAGGGTTCTGCTTGATGCCGTCAACTTCCAACGGCGCGGTAATGCCGGACGCCTCCAGAATGGTCGGCACAATATCGATAATATGGTGGAACTGCGTGCGAATGCCGCCGGTATCGGTAATGCGGTTTGGCCAGGATATTGCCATGCCCTGCCGGGTACCGCCAAAGTGTGATGCAACCTGCTTGGTCCATTTAAAGGGCGTGTCGAACGCCCAGGCCCAGGCCACGGCCATATGCGGATAGGTCTCCGCCGAGCCCCAGGATTCATAATACAACATCTGCAGCGCGATCGGCACGTCGAGGACGCCGTTATAAGCGGTATATTGGTTCGGCGTACCCCGAAGTGAGCCCTCGGGACTGGTGCCGTTATCACCGCAAATATAGATGATCAGGGTGTTATCCAACTTGCCCTGATCCGCGACCTCCTGGATCACCCGGCCGATCTCGTGGTCGGTATAGGCGGTATAGCCGGCAAACACCTCGGCTTGCCGGGCAAATAATTTCTTCTCCAGGAATGAAAGCGATTCCCATTGCGGCAATTCATCCGGCCACGCTGTCAATTCCGTATCCGGCGGAATGACGCCCAGGCGTTTCTGGTTTGCGAAGATCTCCTCACGCAGCACATTCCAGCCCTTATCGAACTTGCCGTGAAACTTCTCGATCCATTCGGGCTTCGGCTGATGCGGCGAGTGGCTGCCGCCAGGAACATAATACAGGAAGAATGGCTGATCAGGCGCCGATGCGTTCACCGATTGCAGATAGCCGATGGCCTCATCGGCCAAATCAGTGGTCAGGTTATAGCCGGGCTTATCGAGCCACGGAAAAATTTGCGTATGGTCGCGGAATAAATACGGCGTCCATTGATCTGTTTCGCCACCCATAAAGCCGTAAAAATAGTCAAAACCCATGCCGGAGGGCCATTGATCAAACGGCCCGGCGGTACCGTATTGAGAGCCCGGCGTATTATGGTTCTTACCGAACCATGATGTTGCGTAGCCGTGTTCACCCAAAATGCGTCCAACCGTCGCATTGTCTTCGCCGATATATGAATCATATCCCGGGAAACCGGTGGAGAGTTCGGAAATAACGCCGAAACCGACCTCATGATGGTTGCGTCCAGTGATTAAAGCGGCGCGCGTCGGCGAGCACAAAGCGGTTGAGTGAAACTGAGTATAACGTAGCCCGGCCTGCGCCACGCGGTCGAGTGCCGGGGTCGGTATGACGCCGCCAAAAGTACCCGATACCCCGTAACCCTGATCATCGGTCATAATCAGCAATACATTCGGCGCCCCGGCGGGAGGCACGATGGTCGGCTGCCACCAGGGCGTCGATTTATCCGCAGTCTCATTAATTGTGCCGCCAAAAGGCAATGCAGCGGGCGGCAGATACTTGCCGTCGATGCTGATGGTCGCGCTTGGACTGCCAAGCTTACCGCGAATGACATTGCCGGCGCTGGAGGCCGCCGAGCTCACCGTCTGCGCCACCGCCTTGCCAAAACCCATTGTACTGCCCACCGCGGCGATAAGCGCGCCCTTGGCGGTGTTTGCATACAACTGCCTTCTTTTCATTTCACAACCTCTGATTTTTTCGAGTGTCGATCCGGTTTCGCCAGTGCGGCGCACGCTCGAGAGCCGATATGGCTGGTTGTCATATCGATCGGCTGCGATAAAACATTCGGCCTTTTGATTGCAGCCATGTCATCCGTCGCGCCCATATCCATCATGGTATAGAAACGGCAGCGGAGTGAAAAAATATCATTTCGCTTTTTTTACATAACCGGTTTTTAGATGTCTCGACCGTTATGTCATCTTCTTTGACATTAAACGCATTTCCGGCACGTAGCTTCCCATAAGCGCCGCTAGCGTAAAAAAGGCGCCTGCCGAAAGGTAAAGGTCGCCCTTCGGCGTTCGCCGGGCATTGCCAATGTCACCAAGTCTGCCACCACGATGCGGGAAGTTTTTGGGTTGTTTTCCAGAAAACTATTGCGTTGTCTTCTTGGCCTCAGTTCAGGACGGCATTCATCATCATGCCACCCGAGGCACGTACGCTGCGCCGCCAATTTCCAGGCGCTGTTCCTGCCCAACGCGTAAATGCCCGGGTAAAAGCGCTGATCTCCGAGTAGTCCAGCAATTCGGAGATGTCCCGGAGCGGCATATCGGTATTTTCCATCATCTGCTTGGCCATCTCGAAACGCACGTTCTCGACGATCTGCTTGAAGCTGGTTTTGTGCTCTTCGAGCTTGCCTGATAAAGCCCGCACGCTGATGCCAAGCAGCGCGCTGATTTTATCGGCGCTACAATGTCCGGTGCCGATATTAGCACGGACGATCCGCATCACGTCCAACGGAAAATTCTCCGGTTCAGACGAGCTGGAATTTTCAATGTCCTTCAATAAAATCCGGCGTAATTCGGGCTGCGCATTTGCAATCGGCCGTCCCAATAGTTTCGCATCGAAAACTAGAGCGGTTACCGGCGCATCGAATGTGAGCTTGGCGCGAAAGAACCGTTCATAAGGACGCTGGTCCGAAGGGCGGGGTATCGCCAGCCTGACTTCCGCAGGCGCCCATCCGGGGGTGCACAATTCGCGCATGATGTTTACGCCGCAGCACATCACACCGCCCAGCCAATGATTACGCGCTTCCATCTTGAACAGCAGTGTATAACTGAGGACCGCCATCTCGCCTTCCTGGTCGAGTGCAACCACAGCCGAGCGGTCGTGATGATAGAAATACTCACCCAGAACGCGCAGGCCCTCACCGATATTCTCCGAATTGCGGGCAATGAAGCCGACGCGGCCCATCCATGAAAGGGAGCCCTCTGCGCCAACCAGGAGCCCGAAATGCTCGCATTTGGTGATCTCGACGCAATGCGCGAACAGCCTGCCGAAAACAGCGCTGGGCACGATAAAATCAGGGTCCGACAGCATAGTCGGGGTCAAACCTACATGCCTGATTATCGGCCGGTGATCGAAACCAAGCATCTCGACCACTGAGATGACAGTCTTCATCCCGCCGACCCTGGTGGTGCCGGTGTTGAACATGTAAGACCCCTTGCGACTTGGCTTACCGCCAAATTAAAAATTATTACGTTCGGGTGCGAAATGTCAATAAAATGGGGAAAATTGTCAATGACTTATTTGTGGTGTTTTTGGACGGGTATCTCTGGTTCTGGAGACGCGAAATGATCGGCGCGCGCGCCCTGATCGTCATAGCCTGCTCCGGCTTGATGATACAAATGCCGACACTGGCAAGCGCTGCAGGCTGTGCCAGCGGCGTCTACGCAGCCGGTTGCGCTGGCCCCAATGGTGCTGTCGCTGTTAGGAAGCCGGCATATGCAGCACCCGTCTATCACGCGCCGGCGCCTTATTATCGACCGCCGGGCGGCGTAGCCTGCGCCAGCGGCCCCTACCGTGCCGGCTGCGCCGGTGCCAACGGCGCCGTGGTGGTGCACAAGGGCTACTAACATGCCCTCGAGCAACCGTGGTTGAGCGACCTCGTCATGACCCAAAAACCGCTTTAACGGTCAAAATTTCAGATACGTTGGTCAATACGGCGCGCGGCTGAAAATGCGATGAAGAAAAAAAGCGAAGGACAAATCATGATCAGCCGCCGTAAAACCACGTTTGGAATAGCTTCAATTGCCGGCCTGGGCATTGCAATGCCAAGGCCGGCCGCGGCTGCATCCGCCGCGGCGCTTGAAAGCGCGTCGAATGCCGCCTTGCAGAGCCTTTATACGATCCAGCCTAATTCGTTCGCTTTGGCGCAAATGGCAAAGGGGATACTGGTATTTCCAAAGATTGTGAAAGCCGGCTTTATCGTTGGTGCGCAGACCGGCGATGGTGTATTCTACCAAAATGGCGTCGCGACCTCTTTCTATAATATCTCCGCTGGATCATACGGGCTGCAGGCGGGAATTCAGTCCTTTAGCTACGCATTATTCTTCATGAATGACGCCGCCGTGAATTATCTGGCCTCCAGCAACGGTTGGTCCGTGGGTGCCGGGCCCAGTGTTGTCGTGCTCAACAAGGGTGCCGCCAAAAGCTTCACCACGAGCACACTGACGCAGGATGTCTACGCTATTCCGTTTGGCCAGCAGGGACTGATGGCCGGCCTGGGGATCGAAGGCTCAAAAATCACGCATATTTCACCTGGCCCCTAGCGTGCCTGCGCCACCGATTCCCGGGACTGCACCGTTCGAGGAAGGCGAACCGCTGGAAGCAAGAGCTTCCTCCGGCGAAAACGCGTCGCCTGGCGAAAACGCGTCGCCTGACGAAAATACTTTGAAAAAACTACGCGAGTGCCCGCAATGCGGCCTGATCTGCAAAATGCCCGCATTGCGGATCGGCATGGTTGCCGATTGTCCCCGATGCGGTCACGCGCTTTGGCGCCATCAGAAGCATCCGTTCAAATACGTTCTTGCCTGCGGCCTGGCCGCCGCCGTGTTCTATTGTTTTGCGCTGGCAGCACCTTTTCTGGAAATTTCAGCCTATGGCCGGTTCCAATTGGCGAAAATCCAAACCGGGCCCGGCCAGCTCTATCAAACCGGTTTCGAGCTGGTGGGGCTGCTGGTGCTGGCAGTCACCGTGATATTTCCGGGCATCAAAATCGCCATGCTGCTGGTCACGTTGATCGGCGTTGAAACCAAATTCCTGCCGGCGCGTATTTTGAAATCGATCTTCCGCTGGTATGAACCCATACGCCCCTGGGCGATGATCGACGTCTATCTGCTGGGCTTCCTGGTGGCTTATACGCGGCTCATCGCGATGGCGTCGGTCCATCTCGATACCGCATTATTTGCGCTTATCGGCGTAATGATCTCGACCGCCGCTGCGGATGCCGCTCTTGATACGGAAACGGTTTGGACCGCGCTTGACGATGCCGATAAGGCATCGAACCAGTTTCATCCATCGGCACATAACCGCGAGCCGGACCGCATTTCAACACCGCCAAACTCCGCTGCCGCCAAGATCATCGGCTGCCATCGCTGCGACCTGGTAAATTTTGCCGCCCCGGGCTCGCAATGCGCCCGCTGCCATGCGACCCTGCATCTGCGCAAGGCCAACAGCCTTGGCCACAGCCTGGCTTTTCTTATCGCCGCCGCGGTTTTTTATATTCCCGCCAATGTTTTCCCGGTGATGTCCATCACCACGCTTGGCGTTGCCGAACCGTTTACCATCATGGCCGGCATCGTTGAGCTAGCCCAGGCCAATCTATGGCCTCTGGCGGCACTGGTGTTCCTGGCCAGCATCACCATTCCGCTGGCCAAGCTGGTGACCTTGGCCTATCTGCTGCTGCAAACCGGAACCGGAAGGTTTGCGCATCTCCTTAGCAATACCAAAAGCAATACCAAAGCCTACCGGGTGATAAAATTCATTGGCCGCTGGTCGATGATCGACGTCTTCATGATCTCGATCCTGGTGGCGCTGGTACGTTTCGGGCAATTTGCCAACGTCCAGGCGGAGCCAGGCGCGCCGTGTTTCGCAGCGGTGGTGGTGCTGACCATGTTTGCGGTCGACTTGTTCGACCCCCGGCTGATGTGGGACAAGCGCCCTCGCGCCCGGCCGCGAAGCAACCCTGAAATCGACTCCAGTATCAAGGCAGAACAAATATGAACGAGATAGACCAAGCGCCCGTCGGCCAGATCCGGGCGCCGCGGTTCTCGTTCGTTTGGCTCATCCCGATTGTTGCCGTACTGATCGCCGGCTATCTCGGCTATCGCACCCTGACCCAGGAAGGCCCACTGCTTACCCTGTCCTTCGAAACCGGAACCGGCCTCAGCGCTTCGCAGACCCAGCTGAAATATAAAGACGTGGCGCTTGGCACAGTTGAAAGCATTGCGCTCAGCCGTAATCATAAGCGCGTCATCGTAAAGGTGCGGATGACCAGCGACGGCGCGTCTTTTCTTACCAGCCATGCCCGCTTCTGGGTGGTGCGTCCCAGTTTATCAGCCGCCGGTGTTTCCGGGCTCGATACGCTGGTCTCAGGCGCCTATATCACGCTCGATCCGGGTCTGCCGGGCGGCCATGCCCAACATGATTTCGTCGGTCTCGAAAATCCGCCAGGTGTGCGTTCCGATGAACCTGGCAGCACCTTCACCTTGAAAGCCAATGAACTTGGTTCACTCAGCAGCGGTTCACCGGTTTTCTATCGCGATGTTGAAGTTGGCGAGGTGCTCGGCTACAGCATCGGCAACGGCGTCGGACCGGTGACGATCGGCATCTTCGTGCACGCCCCCTATGATGCGCTGGTGCGCGCGCAGAGCCATTTCTGGAATTCATCCGGTATCACGGTTAGCCTCAAAGGCGGCGCATTCCATGTCGTGGTGCAGTCGTTGCAGGCCGTGGTTGCCGGCGGTGTCACGTTCGATCTGCCGCCGGCGGCTGTGAACAGTCCGCCAAGCCCCGATAATGCAGTATTCCCCCTATATGACTCGCAGGACGACGCCGAGGCAGCAGGGTACAGTCTTAAAATTCCGCTGGTGACCTACTTCAATACATCGGTCAGCGGCCTCGCGGCGGGCGCGCCCGTCAATGTGCTCGGCCTGCAAGTCGGGCAGGTCACGGATGTTAAACTGATATTCGACCCGATCGCCCACATCGTCAAAGTAAGGGTAGCGATGGAACTGCAACCGGAACGTTTATTCCGCGACCGCATGGTGCCGCCAAGCATGCTACCCTTCGTGGTGCAAGGCATGGTGAACAAAGGATTGCGGGCGGAGCTTGACACTGCAAGTTACATCACCGGCCAGCAAGTCATTGCCCTTACAATTGTACGGAATGCGAAACCTGTTGCGGTCACGCGTGAAGGCAATGCCTATGTTTTGCCGAGCGACCCCGGCGCCTTCGGCGCGATCATGGCCTCGGTCCAAACGTTTACAGATAAACTCAACAAAGTACCGCTTGATAAAATCGCCGATAATCTGAATACGCTGCTGGTCACCACTAACCACACCATCGCCACCGCGCATATTCAGCAAACACTGGCGGCATTAACGGTAACGTTGAAAAATGCGAACACCTCGCTTGGCGCGTTGCGTCAGAACTATGGTAACGATTCCGACTTCCAGCGCAATTTGGAGCAGCTTATGGATCAGGCAAATCAGACTCTAAGGTCGGTCGACCTTCTCACCGCCTACCTCAACCGCAATCCATCGGCACTTCTGCGCGGCAGGAGTGGCCAATGAACATCAGCCGGCGCCTGTTCCTGCGCGGCGGTGCCGCCGCCACCGCCCTGGCCGTAGCGGGATGCGCCTCCGCGCCTACCAATTACTTCCGGCTTGCTGTGGTTCCAGGCTCGGTGAATAGCGGCCCGGCGCCCAGGATCGGCGTTCGCAGCATCAATATTCCTGGCTATCTCGATCAGAACAGCATCGCCAAAGCAGGCGGCGCCTATGAGCTCAGCAGCTATGCCAATGATGTGTGGGCCGAGCCGCTTAACGACATGCTGCAGGACGTTGCGGTTCAGGAATTGGCACAAAGACTGCCGGAGGCCGTGGTGATTGGCAACGGCGGCTCCATCGCTGCCGCCGCCGACCTGCTGATTGAAGCAAATGTTCTGCGCTTCGATCCCGATAGCAGCGGATCGATTACTTTGACGGTGCAGGTCGCGGTGAAATCTGGCCAGGATTATCGCTTGCTAACCGTTCAGACCTTCAGCCGCAGCGCAACGCCCGCCGGCGCCGACGTTACCAACACGGTCGCCACCATGAGTACGCTGTGGGCGCAATTTATCGATCAGGTGGCGATCCTATGCGCGCAGCAATCAGCCAATCAAGCTTAAGGGTCGACCCTTATTGAAGGCCTGCAACGTCGCGGGTGCGATTGTTTGGCGATAGCGAAAAAAAAATTAATGTATTAGGTCCGCTCGCAAAACATTCCGGAACAATATAGAAATCCGGAAAACTAACGGAGCGACGCGCATATGATGCTTGTCAGATCGGCCTTTGCGGTGAAGCTCACCCGCATCACCGCCGTTATCATATTTTCCGCCGCAACGTTTGCCACTGCCGTGCCGGCGCACGCACAGGATGCCGATAACCTATCTGCGACCGCCAGTTCAGCGGATGTAACCGGCGACGGTGCCGCCTCTGACAGCGCCGAAGCGCTGGCGAAAAAATTACAGAATCCGGTCGGCAATGTTTACAGCGTTCCCTTCCAGAGCAATACGAATTTTGGCTATGGCCCCAATAAAGGCACCCAGGAACTTTTAAATATCCAACCGGTTATTCCAATTCATATAACCGATAACTGGAACGTCATCACCCGCACCATTCTGCCGCTCATTTGGCAGCCCTCGCTGGCGCCGGCGCACACCGTACCTTTCGGCACTGGTCCCACCACCTTCTCAGCCTTGCTCTCGCCCGCCGAGCCAGCAAATGGCGTGGTATGGGGAGCAGGGCCAATTTTCCAAGTGCCAACCATCAGCGACAAGACCTTGGGCTCGAATGTTTGGGGCGCCGGACCAAGCGTGGTGGTGGTGGTCCTTAAAGGCCCGATTGTGACTGGCGCGCTGGTGAATAATATCTGGTCCATGGGCGGCACTTCCGGCCCCGGCGGTACCCGTTATGATAACTTTTTGCTGCAGCCATTTTTCAATTATAACTTTGCGCATGGCTGGTTCATGGGCACCTCACCGGTGATCACGGCGAATTGGCTAACAGCGGGAAACAATGCCTGGACCCTGCCGGTTGGCGGCCAGGGCGGCCGGCTGGTGAGGCTGGGCGGCACGCTTCCGATCAACTTGTCGCTGGGCGCCTATAGCAACGTGCTCAGACCCAAAAACGGTCCGGTATGGCAAATTCGCGCGCAGATGACGGTGGTTTTTTAAAGCTTTTTTAAGGCTTTCAAAGCTCCCGCGTCTGGCTTTAAGTTCTCCCTAGGGTCAAATCCGGCTACAGGAAGCGCAAGATGCCAAAATCCTCCGCGATTGGTTTCATCGTTAAGGAATTTAAAGAGCTGATCCCGCCGACGATCTTCTTTGCGGTTGGCTTCAACCTGGTCTTATTCACGACAAACCTGATCCTGGGTGAATACCGGCTCAAATACTCCAGCTTTTTATTGGCGACAACGGGAGCATTGATCGTCGGAAAATCGGTATTGATTGCGCAGGCGATGCCGTTTTTTCGCCGGATGGACAATGGCCCGTTGATCCGTCCGGTTCTGTTCAAAACCGCCATCTTCTTTGTCGCGGTTGCGGTGGTACGGATCATCGAAAAGCTGATCGAGTTTCTGGCGCATGGCGGACACCTCCGCGGCATTTCTCAATATGTGGCAACAACTTTCAAATGGGACCAGTTTCTCGCGGTGCAGATCTGGATATTGACGCTTTTCCTAATCTACACCTTTTTCAACGAACTGAATTCGCTGTTCGGCGATGGTGAATTGCACAAAATACTCTTCACCCGGCGTCCAAGCCAAGTAAAGCAGACCCGGCGTCAGCGCATTCGCGCTCTAACCAAACTGAGCCGGCTCGCGGATGCCCACAGCTTGGGAGAGCTGTCTGATCCGGCAGCGGCCGCGCACCAGCAAATGCTGCATTTGGTCGCAAGTCTGGCTAAACCGGCAGTTAAGCAGGAAGCAGCCGCTTTTGAATAAAAACCGATCAGGTCAGCCGGAACAGTAACGCAAAAAACACAAAAATACCGATGATCAGCAGAAAGACGGCGACAATCGGCGTCGCCGTCTGATATCGCTCTTTTTGCGCAACGGCGAGCGCTGCAAAACTTCCGCTTCGCAGGTATCGATTAATCGACCGGTATTGCAACGTGGAAATTGTCAGGGAGAGAATGCCGGCAAAAATAAGCCCGAGCCCCAGATCGCGCGGCGCGCCCGGAAGCCATGGCGGTTTGGCGCCGGGAAAGTCGTGGAAGCGTTGAAAAAACTGCACGATGGTAAAACCAAAAGCGATCAGCGATGTCGCCGTTCGGACCCAGGCCAGCAAGGTGTTTTCAACCGCCAGCCGGGTCCGAAGCCAGGAAAAATGGCTATCTGCCGTCGCATGCACGGCGAAGCGATCCGATCCTCCATTTTGATCGCTCATTTAGAAGGCTCCTGCGTAAAGCTGCTCCTACGCACTAACGCGCTTGTACATTGGCTGCCAGCTAACCGTGCTCACGGCAAAATCTGCCGTCAAATCGAGATGGCTACTGAAGTATGATCTCGACTCGCCGATTTTGCGGCTCCCGCACGCCAGGCCCGGTCGGCACCAGCAAATCGGTGTCGCCAAAACCCTGAGCGCTGATTTCGGATGCCGGAACGCCGTCAGTCACCAACTGCGCCGCAACCGCCTTGGCTCTACGTACCGACAAGCCCTGGTTATACACGGCCGTACCGGAGGTATCGGTGTATCCGTTCACTGCGATTGTCGTCACTGATTGGGTTTTGCTGTCGGCGGCGGCCTGCGCGATAATAGTGGTTGCCCGCGGCGTCAGATCCGCCTTGTTCCAATCGAAAAACACCAGGTAGGTTTTGGCGGGCGCCGGCGCCGGCGCTGCAACCGGTGCCGGTTCCGGGGCTGGCGGTGGCGGCGGGGAATTGCCCAGCCTGAAACTGGCGCCCACTACCGGTCCATACGCCGTTAGATCGAACGAACGTTCGGAACCGTCGGCCGCGGCAGCGTTATCGCGGTAGCCTTTACGGTCGGTGTTGAGCGCACGGTAACCGGCATCAAGCGCGAACCAGTCCGTAACCGCGTACGACACCACTGCCGAGGCGCCCCAACCCCAGGAGCCGCCATCGACCCCCAAGCCCTGCGCCAAGGCGGCAAGTTCGATCCGCCAATGCGGCGCCGGAATTAAGTCGATCCGGGTGCCAAACCAAGGCTGGATGAAATTGCCGTCGCCGCCGATTTCGCCGACGAGGTTGCCTTCGCCCTTCAAAGTCTGCCAACGCTCAAAATAGGCGAAGCCGACGCGCGCATCGACCGATGTTGGAATGCCGATGGCATCGCCGCTATAAACCTGATAGCCTAAACCGGGTGCCACCCGCACGTACGAAGCCTGCAGATGGATCCGGTATAAGCTGCCATTGGGCGCGGTATACAAAGTTTTGCTGCCGAAGGCGTTGACGTATTGCAAGTCCACTTCGCCGGAAAATGCGCCATAACGCAGCAAAGCTTCGCCCATGCCGGAGAAATGCAATGAATTAGCGAGTTTGTTGATCGACGGCACCCCGGTGCTGAAATGTCCGTAGATATGGTCGTTTACCGCCTGGCGGGAAAAGCCGATGCTGCCGCTGCTCGCCGGCAGCCATAGATACGGCGAAAGCTCCAACTGCACGCGCGCCTGACCGCTATCGGTGTAGCCGTCATGATCGGAAAAATATTGTGCGCGGGCCGGCTGCGCCATGCTGGCGGCGAGTCCCAAAAACAGCGCAAATAGCCACGCCGTCCGCTTGCTTTTTGATTTCACCCCAATTCTCCCAGACTGATTCACGAACCTGTAGCATCGGTGCGGTACGTGTAATTGATCGCTCGGTCCGCCTTTTTGACATTACCGGCGGTTCCGCCGGTGCCGTCATCGCGAATCTATTACAGGCCTTTAATCAGTTCAATGATAGAAATGAAAAACATAAAATGAAAAACTTAAAAATGAAAAACTTAAAAATGAAAAACATGGAAATGAAAACCATTGCCGTCCCGAAAGCACGAGAACAGCTTGTTTGAGCGATCCGGAATCGCGCGAGACTAAGCGGGCGCTGACCGGGCAGCCTTGCTACAAACCGCGCAGTTGGGCGTAGCGCTCCAGACTCCAGGCATAGTCGCCCAGCTGGTTGGCAGCGCGCTGGGCGCGCTTCAAATAGAAACCAAGATCGAAATCATCGGTGACGCCGATGCCGCCATGCAACTGCACGGCTTCAGCGGTGACATGGCGGGCGACGGCACTGAGCTTGGCCTTTGCCAGAGCGACATAGCGCGGCGCTTCGGCAGGGCTGTGGTCGCAGATCCAGGCGGCCTTGGCGACCACCGAGCGGGAGATTTCCAGGGCTCCGAACAGCAATGCAGCGCGGTGCTGCAGCGCCTGGAACGAGCCGATCGGGCGGCCGAACTGCACCCTTATCTTCAGGTATTCCACAGTCCGGTCGAATGCCTCTTGCGCCAGCCCCAACATTTCGGCAGCCAGATGCAGCCGCCCGGCATCGAGCATCCGGGCAAGTAAGTTTTCAGCAAGATCCGGCGCACAGAGCGGCGTTGCCGGAGCGTTATTGAAATCGATGCTCACCACCGGCCGCGTATCCAGGCCGAGGCTAGTTTTGATGTCCAATCCGGGTCCGCCCGCCGGCACCAGAAAAAGTCCGGGGGCACCATTTTCATCGCGGGCGGAGACAATCAGAAAATCGGCGATATTGCCCCCGATAACATCGAGCTTGCGGCCGCTGAGGACGAAGCCGCCGGAGCCTCGTTGCACATGGCTGGAAATTTCTTCGGGATGATGGCGCGCGGCCTCATCGGTGGCGATGCCGAGCAGCAGGTCGCCGGCAGCCAGGCGTTCCAGCAGCGCCGCATCGCCGCTGTCGCGCAGGGCGACGGCGCCCATGATCACGGTTGAGAGGAACGGGCCGCCGGCAAGGTTGCGGCCCAGTACTTCGGCGATCTGCACGCTGGCCATCATGCCAAGCCCGGCGCCGCCAGCCGCTACCGGCAGCAGCATGCCCGGCAGGCCAAGCGCCACCATATCCTGCCAGACGCCAAACCCGGCGCCGGCGACATCTTGCGTGCTGCGCTGCTGCCGCAGCTTTTTTACCGGCTCCGCATCCGCAAATAGTTTGGCCGCGGATTCGCGCAGCATTTTAACATCATCATCGATCAGCAACGACATTAGACGGTACTCCCGGACGGCGGTGGAAACAGGCGGCGCAATCAGCCGTCCGGCAATTCGAGCACGCGCTTGGCGATAATATTAAGCTGGATTTCCGAAGTGCCGCCGCCGATACGGGTGCTAAGGGCGGTGAGCCAGTCGGTTGCATCCCGCAATCCCGGACCGCTCAGCTCCTGGGCGGCTCCGTTCGTCAACCCCTGGGTCAGCTCCTGGCGCCGCAGGTCCAGCTCGGAGGCGTAATATTTCAGCAGCGAGGCCTTGGCGCCCAGCTGGATGCCGGCCATGGCTTCATCACGATAACGTTCCAGCAATGCGTCAAATCCCGCCAGTTCAAGGTCAAGCTCTGCGACCTCGGCCCGCAGCATCGGCTCGGCCCGCAATGCCTCAAAGCCCAGCCGCTGTAACGCAACTTCAGCCGGTGCCTCCATGCGGGCATGCACCGCGCCAATCGCCGCACGTTCGAACTGCAGCAGATATTTCGCCACATCCCAGCCGCGATCCAGCGTGCCCACCAGATTTTCCTTCGGCACCCGCACGTCATCGAAAAATACCTGCGAGAAATGCTCGGCGCCGGAGATCAGGCGGAGCGGCGTTGCCCGCAATCCGGGCGTGGTCATGTCGTCGATCAACAGGAAGCTGATGCCCTGATGGCGCGGCTTGGCGGGATCGGTGCGCACCAGGCAGAACATGGCGTCTGATAAATGGCCGTAGGAGGTCCAGATTTTCTGACCGTTAATAACGTACTCGTCGCCTTGCGCTTCGGCCCGGGTTTGCAGGCTTACCAGATCGGAACCGGCATTGGGTTCTGAATATCCCTGGCACCAGCGTATTTCGCCGCGCACGATCGGCGGCAGGTGCAGCTTCTTCTGCGCCTCGGTGCCGAATTTCAATAACGCCGGCCCCAGCATCCAGATGCCAAGGCTGGTTAGGGGAGCATGCGCCTCGATGCGCTCCATTTCCTCGCGTAAAACCGTTGCCTGCGCCGCATCCAGGCCGCCGCCGCCGTACTCGGTTGGCCATTCCGGCGCGGTCCAGCCGCGGGCTGCCATCCGTTGCAGCCATAAAAGCTGCGCCTCGTCCTTGAATACCCAGCGTTTGCCGCCGAAGCAGTGGTCGCCCTCGCTCATGGCACCGCGTTTTGACGGTGGGCAATTTGCCTCCAGCCAAGCTCTGGTTTCCGTCCGGAAGTTTTCGATCGCGTTCATTAACCCAGTCTTTTCTTGTTGGTCATCTTTTCTCGTTGGTTTATCTTTTAACGTCGGTTATCTTTTAACGTTGGTTATCTTTGCACGTTCGTTTATTTTTGGTCGTTTATTCTATTTATTTATTTTAGTCGTTTATCTTTGTTTCTTGTGTAAAAACATAATGCATTATATCTTTATCATCGGGCCCGCGCCCGCGCAACCCCGGCCCCTTGCGCGCGCTGCCCAGCGCGGGATAGGGCATGATGATATGAGTATTCGAGAATTGAACAAGAACGCGCGCCGCATTGCGATACTGGACGCCGCGCGCACGCTGATCCAGCAGGGTAAGAGCAAGGATTTTTCGATGCCCGACCTGGCCGCCAAGGCCGGGGTAAGTTTGGTAACGCCGTATAATCTGTTCGGTTCCAAATCCAATATTCTGCTGGAAATCGCCCGTGCCGATATTTTTCAGCGTGGCGTTGAAATCAACCGGGTGTCAGCTGTGGCGCTGGACCAGTGGGCGGTGGACGCGGCTCGCATTTTAGCCCGGGTTTTCTACGCCAACCGGCATTTTTACCGCCGGCTGATCGTTACCCTGGTGTCGCAGGAAACCGCAGAGGCGTTGCGCGAGCTTAATACGTTGAATTATGGCCTGTTCCAGGATGCGCTGCACCGCCTGCGTGCGGCGGGCGCCTTGCCCGATGGCCCGCCCGTGGAAACCATTGCGCGGCATTTGGCGCGCAGTGTCGTTGTCACGCTGCAGGATTGCCTGATGGAGCGCGGTTCCGAGGACCGGCTGCGCCGCGAGCTTCTGAATGGTATGATTTTGCTGCTGGCGGGCTGCGCCCATCCGAAAGACAAAGATACTCTGTTGCGCCAATTAGAATAACCACGCGCCGCTTGGCACCGGCACAAACTTGCCATATAAATAAAATGCATTATAGTTTTAGAAAATGCGTTGAACCAGAGCCTGTTGGTGAAACTAAAAATTACCGGGGAAAAAAATGTCCGTATTGCGCGACATCGACCAAATCCGTTCGGCGCTCTCGATGCCGGGGCAGCCGTTTGAATTCGTCGAAACCGAGGTCAATGGCACGCCGTTGCCGGTTTATAAAAATTTACCCTTAAACGTCACGCAGATTATCGCCGAGGCGGTCAGTTTCGGCGACCGCGAATTTCTCGTTCATGGCGAGCGCCGCTACAGCTTCGCCGGATTACTGGGTGAAGCTGCCGGGCTCGCCGGCTGTTTCAGCAGCCGCTACGGGATTGGGCCGGGACAACGCGTCGCCATCGCCATGACCAATTCGCCGGAATGGGTCATTGCCTTTGTCGCAACCTTGCTGGCGGGCGCGACCGCCGTTGCCGTCAACAGCCGCGGTACGGCTGAAGACATGCTACATGCGGTTTTAGATACCGAATGCACATTGGTGGTAGCGGACGGCAAGCGCGCTGCGGCGTTAAGTGCCGGCTATTCCGGTCCGATGCTGGTGGCCGAATACGGCATTTTCACCGATCCCGACGGCACCAAGCTGCAGGTGACGCCAGCGCCGGTAACGCTGTCCAAGGCCGGCCCGGATGATGCGGCGTTGATCCTGTTCACTTCAGGGACCACCGGCCGGCCGAAGGGTGCCGTGCTGACCCATCGCGGCATCTGCACCTTTGTGTTCGGTATGCGCCATCATGGTGCCGCCATGCTGGCGCATACCGCCCGCGGCCTGAACATGACGGCGGAAGCGTTGATTGCGGTGCTGCCACCGCAGGCGACGCTCGGTATTTTCCCGTTGTTTCATGTCAGCGGCGTCTGCGCGATGGTGCTTGGCGCACTGCAGAGCGGCATCAAAATAGTGTTGATGTCGCGCTGGAACACCGAGCAGGCCCTGGCCCTGATCGCGCTTGAGAGAATTACCATGATCAGCGGTCCACCCTCGATTTTCTGGGATTTGCTTGCCGATCCAGGTTTGGACCAGGCCGATGTTTCGTCGCTGACCAGTCTTGCCGTCGGCGGCCAGGCGATGCCGCAGAACTTGATCGAGGCGCTGGCACGGCGGTTTCCTGGCGCCGGGTTCGGCACCGGTTACGGCATGACCGAAACCAACGGTTCTCTGGTGGCCTGCATGGGACCTGAGTTTCTTACCAATGTGAAGGCCTCGGGCCGGGTACTGCCGGGCGTGCAACTGCGCATCGTCGGTGAGGACGGCCAGGACCAACCGTTAGGCGAGGCCGGTGAGATCTGGGCGCGGGCTGCCGTCAATATGGCTGGTTATTGGAACAATGATGCCGCCAACGCGGAGATTTTCTCCGATGGGTGGCTGCGCACCGGCGATATCGGCTTCCTCGATGCCGACCGGTATCTTACCATCGTCGACCGCAAGAAGGACATGGTGATCCGGGGCGGCGAGAATGTTTACTGCGCTGAGCTGGAACGGATCTTTCAGGAATATCCGGGCGTGCATGAGGTGGCGGCGTTCGGCGTGCCGGATGAACGCTGGGGCGAGCGGGTGGTTCTGGCGGTGGTGCCGCATCCGCATGAGCAGATCGACGCAATGGATATTCTGGCTTACGGCGGCGGCCGGCTGGCGGATTACAAACAGCCTTCGGATGTGTTTTTTACCACGCCATTTCACCGCAACGTGGTTGGCAAGATCGACAAGCGCCGGCTCCGGACCCTGTACCTCGAACAGTCCCAGGCTTGAGCCACGCTTTGCAAAGCTTAAAGCAACACCCAGACAACGCATAAACAACGTATAACAAGGAGTGCAGCATGTCTTATCCCGATGGCAGCAAAGTAATCGACCTGATGTTTGGCCTGCCGGACGCGGGGGCCTTGGCCGCCGCCTATGACAGCTTCAAGCCGCTTTACCGCGACCGCCAGGCGCGCGAGTTCGCTTTTCCGGCGCAGTACATGTTCAAAAACATCCCCGATATCGCCAACGTCACCGATCCGGTGGGCTGGGCGGTCGAGCAGATGGACAAGTTCAACATCGAGCGGGCGCTGATCGGGATCGATCCGAACTCGAAGCTGCCGGCGATTGCCCGCGACCGCTTTCCCGACCGGTTCTTTTTCGACGTTCCCACCGATCCTAATTACGGCGTCGACGAAATCCGCCGCATCAAGGCGTTGACCAAAGAATACGATGTGCGTTCGGTCAGTGTATTTCCCTGCGGATGCAATCCGCAGGTGCCGATCAACGACAAGCGCATGTTCGTGACCTACGCCGCCTGCGTCGAGCTGGGCCTGCCGATTTCGGTCAATGTCGGCGTGCCGGGACCGCTGGTGCCGATGGCGCCGCAGATGATGGAATTGGTGGACGAGGTCTGCTGGTTCTTCCCGGAACTAAAATTCGTGATGCGCCACGGCGCCGAGCCGCATGAGGCGATGGCAGTGAAATTGATGCTGAAATGGCCTAACCTATTTTATTCCACCAGCGCCTTCGCGCCGAAACATTATCCCAAGGCCATCATTAATTACGCCAACACGCGCGGCGCCGATAAGGTGATGTACGCCGGCTATTTTCCAATGGGGCTCTCCCTGGATCGCATCTTCAGCGAAATGCGCGACGTGCCCTTCAAGCCGGATGTGTGGGAAAAATTCCTGTACGGTAATGCCAAGCGCGTATACGGCCTGTAAGCTTTCCCAATCTATTGCGGCAGGCGCGTGGATTTAGATTGACGCCGGGCCGGTTTATTTTTATAATGCATTATATAAATGCCGCGCAGTTGACCTGCTACGTTGCGGCCTATGGTTTCGAGGAGACGAGACATGGACAGTACCAATCCCTCTTATCAGGATAGCCGCACGGCGGCCGTTGCCACCGGGCATGTGCTGGCGCGGATGACGCCTGAGCAGAAGGCGGCTTGGCGCCTTGCGGAAATTCCCGGTAATCGCAGCGCCAAGGAACGCGGACTCGACCAGCTTCCCTTCGCCTTTGGCTGGTATGCGGTTTGCTATTCCGATGAGCTCGCGATCGGCGAGGTCAAACCGATGCGCTACTTTGCTACCGAGCTCGCGGCGTGGCGCGGCGAGGATGGCAAAGCCCGCGTGGTGGATGCCTATTGCCGCCATCTCGGCGCGCATATGGGTTATGGCGGCAAGGTTCATGGCAATCTGCTGGAATGTCCGTTCCACGCCTGGCGCTATGACGGCACCGGCGCGGTGAATGAAATCCCTTATTCCAATGTGATCCCGCCACAGGCCAAGGCGCCGTGCGGCGGTTGGCCGGTGACGGAAGCCAACGGCTTCATCTGGGTGTGGTACCATCCGGCCGGCGCCGCGCCGCTATGGGAAGTGGAAGTCGTTCCGGAAGTCGGCGATCCGGCCTGGACCGGGTTTGACCGCTATGAATGGCGGGTATCGGCAGGCTTGCAGTTGCTCGCCGAGAACGCCGCCGATAATGCGCATTTCAAATATGTTCATGGCACCGCCACTTATCCGGACGCGACGGTCAGCTATGACGGGCATGTCCGTGCCGGACGGGTGGCAGCAAAGCTCGGCACGCCGCGCGGCGAAGTCGATGGTGTGATCAGCAACGGTAGTTATGGGCCCGGTCAGTCCTGGACCCGGTTCACCGGTATTTCCGAAACCTTGCTGGTCGCCTCGGTGGTGCCGGTGGAAAAAGACGTGGTGCACGCCCGTTTCGCCTTCTTGCAATTGAAGACGCAGGCCGAGGGCCCGGCGGCTAACCTGGCCAAGGCGCTGATCAGGGATATCGTCAAGCAATTCGATCAGGACAAAGTCATCTGGGAGCGCCAGCGCTACGAGATGAATCCGTTGATCTGCAAGGATGACGGCCCGATCGGCGATTTCCGCCGCTGGTACTCCCGGTTTTATGATGTGGGGGGTAACGCTTAAGGCCCGGCGATTTCCGAAAACAAATCCGAGGGCGCGCGCAAAACATTGCTGAGATTTAATCGACAATGGCGTGCTCTACCGGATTGGTTGCGAAAGGCCTGATAAATACTGGCCGCGATCCCATATTGATTAGACTTTAATCAAGGGAGTCAGCCATGACCACCATTCTAATTATTGTTCTGCTTATTGTTCTATTTGGCGGCGGCGGGTTTTACGGCCGCGGCCGCTGGTGGTAAGAAGCTTTACCTGAAAAAGGCCGGGACCCAGCCCGGCCTTTTTCAATTCCACATTAATAAAGCCTTACTTTGTACGGCTAGATCGGGGCCGTCTGGAAATCCGGCATAATACTCCGGAAACCAAATAGTCTGACGCAACTGGTGCACGCCAACGAAGCGCGGTATGGGACCTCGTCGAGGCTCGGCATTTCCAAATAAATGCCGTGTGAAACTGCACCAGGACTAATCTGAAATGCCCACCCGAAAAAATTCCAGCCAAACTGTCGAAACGTCAGGCAGTGATAATCGTTACGATTTCATCATCATCGGTGCCGGCTCAGCCGGTTCCGTATTGGCCAATCGGTTGACCGAAGATGGCCGCCATCGCGTTCTCCTGCTGGAAGCCGGCGGCAAAAACAACGATTTCATGATCTCAATGCCGGCCGGCATCGGCGAGATCATCAAGACCCGCAGCCGGCATAATTGGGCCTTCGAAACTGAACCGGTGCCAGGGCTCGGCGGCAGGCGGTTGATATGGGCGCGAGGCAAAGGGCTGGGCGGCTCTTCCTCGATCAACGGCATGCTCTATGTGCGCGGCAATCCGCGCGACTACGATCAGTGGCGGCAGATGGGCCTGTCTGGATGGTCCTATTCCGATATCCTGCCCTATTTCCAACGCTCCGAGCGTTTCGAGGATGGCGCCGGCGCCTATCACGGTGCCGCCGGCCCGCTGCATGTGAACTGGGGCAAATCCGACAATCCAATCTATGCCGCATTGGTCGAGGCCGGTCGCCAGGCGGGATATCCGGTGAGTGAGGATTTCAACGGCTACCGCCAGGAGGGTTTCGGGCGCTATCAAATCAACATCGAAGATGGCAAACGCGCCGGCGCGCTGGCCGCGTTCTTGAAACCTGCTTTGGCCAGGCCGAACCTTCACACCGCCACCGACGCCCGTCTGACCCATATCATCCTTGAAGGGAACCGCGCCACCGGGATCGAATACATGCAAGGTGGCGAGCAGACACAGCGGGCAATCGCCGAACGGGAGGTCATTCTCTGCGCCGGCGCGCTGCAATCGCCGCAATCATTGATGCTGTCCGGCATCGGCAATCCGGCCGCCCTGCAGGAACACGGCATCGCGGTGCGCCATGCGCTGCCGGGTGTCGGCGAGAACCTGCAGGATCACCTCGACGTGCCGGTCACCTTTACCTGCCCCAAGCCAATCACCCTGCATTCCCGCACTCGCGGCTATCGCCGTTTGCTGATCGGGCTGGAATATATGTTGCGGCGAACCGGTCTGGGTGCCGAGAACTCATTGGAAGCCGGGGCCTTCGTTAAAACCCGGCCGGAACTCGACCGGCCGGATATCCAGATTCATTGCATCCTTGCAATCATGGACCGGCAGACCAAGGCGGTCTCCCCGCGTGACGGTTTTTCGATTGCGGTCGCGCCGCTGCGCCCCGAAAGCCGCGGCAAGGTCACCCTGCGCTCCGCGGATCCGATGGCCGACCCGATGATCTTTCCAAATTTTCTAAGCACCGAGAACGATAAAAAAACCTTGCGTGACGGCATTCGCCTTGCCCGAAATGTCGGCATGCAGCCGGCACTCGCCGAGTTCCGCATCGCAGAATTCGAACCCGGCGCCGATGCCGTTTCCGATGCCGCGATCGATCACTTTGTGCAGGCGAATGCGCAGACCATTTACCACCCGGTCGGCACCTGCCCGATGGGCGTTCGCGGCGACGCCATGGCGGTGGTCGATGAGACGCTGCAGGTGCAGGGTATGACCGGCCTACGCATCGTCGACGCCTCGGTGATGCCCACCATCCCCGGCGGCAATACCAACGCGCCCACCATCATGATCGCGGAGAAGGCGGCGGACCTGATCCTGGGGCGCGCCGCGCCGGCACCGGCCGAAGTGGCGGTCTTCGATAGTTAAGCGGCGCTGCGGATTTGGTTATAACCCGAAATTAATTTGCATTAGAGCGCGCCGACTGCCGCGCTGCCTTTGCCGGCGGTCATCTCCGGCCGCCGCTTCGCGCCTCTGATAAGCCGTCCCGGCAAATTACCGGTGGGCTTGTCGTTGCATGCGATGATCTCGCCGCTCACGATGGTCCAGCGATAGCCGGAAGCGAACTGATCGAGCCGGCGGCCGCCACCAGGCAGATCATCGACGATGCAGGGCGCATGTAGCGTCAGGTTTGCAAGATCGATAACGTTTAAATCGGCTTTGCGTCCGACTTCGATAACACCGCGATCATGCAAGCCGATGACGGCGGCCGGCACCGATGTCAGCTCCCGCACCGCCTGTTCCAATGGCAGCCGCCGGCCGGCCCGATCGCGGGTCCAATGCGCGAGCACGAAGGTTGGAAAGCTGGAATCGCAGATCAGACCGTAATGCGCGCCCCCATCGCCGAGACCCATCACGGAATTCGGATCATCGAAGAACGTGAACAGATAGTCGAGCGTCGGCGCGGCGAAATTTCCCGCCGCCACAAACAATGTCGCCTTGCCATCATCTTCCAGCAGCAGGTCATACGCCACTTCCTCCGGCGTGCGGCCCTGTTTGGTAGCGATGTCGACCACGCTGGTGCCGGGCACGGGCTCATAGACGGGCGGATCGGATAACGGATAAATAATTGGAAACATGCGCGCCAGCGTGGTCAGCGGCAGCAAGGCGTCGTCTGGCTGTTCATTGACAATCGCGTTGCGGATCTCTGGCTTGCGCAACATTTCGACGCGTTCCGGCAACGGCAGATGGGCGATCGACTTATAGGTCGGACAATGGACAAAGGGATTGCTGGTAAGGTCGAAGCTGGCCAGCACCCCGATTGGCCGCGACGCGTATTGCGCATGGATCTTGGCGGCGGCGGTCGCATTATGTTCGGCGATCAGGGCCATCGTTTCGCGCCAGCGCGGTACTTCTGCGCCGTCATTATGCGGCATCATGCTGAACGTGATGGGCAGCGCCGACTCATGGCTGACTTTTACCATCAGCTGCACCTCTTCAGCCGCGGACAGGCCGGTCATGCCGTTTTCCAGCAGCATCTGCACCAGGCCGCCGCCGCCCGCCTGAACCGCTTTCGCGGCCGCCACGACCTCGCGTTCGGCGGCGTTGAACGAGGGTACCATTTCGCCGTCCGCACGGCGGTCGATCGGCAAGCGGGTGGTGGCGAAGCCAAGCGCGCCGGCACGAACACCCTCGGTGATGATTTCTGCCATTTTCGCCAGGTCGTCATCGGTGGCAGGCTCCCGGTTGGCGCCGCGATCGCCCATGACGAACACCCGCACCGGCGAGTGCGGCACAAATACCCCGATATCGATGTCGTGCGGCCGCGCCTCGAGCGCATCAAGATATTCCGGGAAGCTGCTCCAGTCCCAGGCCAGCCCTTCGCGCATCACCACTCCGGGGATATCCTCAACCCCTTCCATGGTCAGGCACAGCAGATCCTGATCCTGTTTGCGGCACGGTGCGAAACCCACCCCGCAATTGCCCATGATGACTGTCGTCACGCCGTGCGATGAGGATGGGTTGATCCGCGATGACCAGATGGCCTGGCCGTCATAATGGGTATGCAGGTCGACAAAGCCTGGCGTCACGATCAGTCCGGTGGCGTCGAGTTCTTCCTGGCCTTTGCCCGTGATCTCGCCAACGCCGGCAATCATGCCATTGCTGATGGCGACGTCAGCCATGCGTGGTGCTGCTCCGGACCCATCCACCAGCAATCCGCCCCGGATCACCAAGTCGTAGTTTTCCGCCATGATTTCCTCCGCTTGCTTGTTTGACAACCTGTTTTCCAACCGATACCCGTTGGCCGGAGGAAGAACAAGAATGACGCCTGCCCGGACATTTGTCGAATTGGAGGTTGGAGCGGACATCGCCGCCTTACTGGGAACCGAGCTTCGGATCCGAGGCGAGATCCTCGCGCCATCCAACACCACGCCGAGTTTTCTGCTGGTATGTTTGCCTGGCGGCGGCATGAACCGCAACTATTTCGATCTGCCCACCCCGGAGGGCGAACCCACCGCAAGTTTCGCCGACGCGATGACGGCAAAAGGCTTTGCGGTTGCGATGCTCGATCCATTGGGCATTGGCGAGAGCAGCGTGCCGGCCGACCCCTATGAGTTGACCCCGGAGGTGCAGGCCCGAGCATTGGCCGCGGCGGTTGCAGCATTGGTGCAGCGGGTGCGGAGCGGCGATATTTCAGGCCTGCCGGCGCTGCCCGACATTCGCATCGTTGGCGTCGGGCACTCCTACGGTGCCGCGCTCAGCGTCGGCATTCAGGCGCGCCAGCCGACCTATGACGGATTGGCCTTGTTCGGCTTTGGTGTGGCGCCGATGCCGCGTTTCGATCGAAACTCGGAGCATGCCGTTCCCGACGCCGCGTTACCGGTGGAGGAGGGTCGTGCCAGGCTGCCGCAGGCGGTCCGCGCAATTTTTCAAAAACCTTATCTGGACATCGAGCCCACCGGCGGCGAGCGCGCCAAAATCCTGGTTCGCGCCAATGACCGGTTGCTGGCGACGACCGCCTACTCCACCATGCTGCCGTATCTGTTCCAAGCCGACGCAGCGGCCATCGATGTGCCGGTCCTGCTGGCCTTCGGCGACCGGGATCTGCACGGACTGCCGCATGACAATGTCCGCCATTATCCCGAAAGCAACGATGTCACGCTCCTGGTGTTGCCAGAAACCCGGCATAATCACTTTACTTACGTAACCCGCGCCAGGCTTTTCGATCGGCTGGCGCAATGGACACAAAACCTATGAAAGCGTTGGTTATCGGCGGCGGCGGCCCGACAGGTCCATTCATCGTTGAAGGGCTGCGGCAACGCGGCTTTCAGGTTGCGGTTCTTAACCGTGGCGTCCATCCGGTGCCGATGCCCGCTGATGTCGAGCAAATCATCGGCGACCCGCATTTTCTGGAACCGCTGCAAACGGCAATCGGTAACCGCGAATTCGATGTGGTGATCGCCAGCTACGGCCGGCTGGCGCTGGTGGCCGAGGCACTGGCGGGGCGGACAGAGCGCTTCATCGGCGTCGGCGGCTACGTTGCTTATCGCGGCTTCTATGTGCCCACTGCAAACCGTCCTACCGGTCTGCTGGTGCCCACGGCTGAAGACCGCCCGCTGGTGCGCGATGTCGCCGAGCACCGGTTCTCGGCTTTGGTCGCCGCTGCCGAAGACGCCGTGTTTCGCTTCCATCCTAACGCCACGGTCTTCCGCTACCCCTATGTTTATGGGCCACGGCAACTGGTGCCGCGGGAATGGTCGATCGTGCGGCGCGTCATCGATGGCCGCCGCCAGATCGTCGTGCTCAACGGCGGCGCTTCCCTGATGATGCATGGCTACGCCGAAAATCTGGCGCATGCGGTCATGCTGGCGGTCGATCAACCGGCGGCGGCTTGCGCTCAGGTTTTCAACTGCGGCGATGAGGTGCAACTGGACCTGCGGCAACAAATCGAGGTCGCCGCCGACACCCTCGGCGTCAAGCTGGAACTTATTTCGGTACCGGAATTGCCGATTACGCGCGCGATTGCGGTGACAGCGCCCAGCACCGCGGTGGTATTGGATTTAACCCTGATCAAGAACCAGCTCGGCTATCGCGATGTGGTGCCGCCGGTCGAGGCGCTGAGCCGCACCATCCGTTATTATTTCGAAAATCCGCTGGAGCGCGGCGGCTTTATCGAACAGCGCATGTTCGACAGTTTTGACTATGAAGCCGAGGACCGGGTGATCGCTTTATTCCGCAATTATGTGACGCAGCTCGAAGCCCTGCCGGCGCCGGCCGTCCAAACCGCGCATCCTTACGCGCATCCAACCAAAACGGGGAACAGCGTTGACCAGCGCGGCCGCTGAATTGGCCGCCCGCCGCCGGGCCGGCTTAACGCGCATGCTGCACGCGCGGCGCGTCGCCATTATTGGCGCCTCCGAGCGTAACCCTTTTGCCGCGCCGGTTCTCGGCAATCTTGAGCGCATCGGCTTCAATGGTGAAATCGTGCTCGTCAATCCACGGGGCGAACCGATCAACGGCCGGCCGGTTCTGCGCAGCGCCGCCGAGTTGGATGCCGGCATCGATGCCGCCTTTGTCTGCGTGCCGCAGGCGATGGTGCTCGACACCGTGGAAGAAGCGGCTTCGGCGGGAGTTACAGGCTTTGTCGTCGTCGCCTCCGGCTTTGCTGAAGTCGGCGCCGAGGGTGCGGCCCAGCAACAGCGGCTGCGGGAGATTATCAGCCGCTACGATCTCACATTGCTCGGGCCGAACTCGCTGGGCTTCGTCAACTATGTGGACCGGATTTCGTTGTCGGTGATCGGTAATTGCGGGCCAAGCGGCAGCATCGGCATTGCCTCGGTTTCAGGCTCGGTCGGCTCCTACCTGGAAAAGGCGCTGGTCTCGCAGGGCCTGGGCATTTCGCATCTGGTGCTGACCGGAAACGAGGCGGGCCTTACCATTGCGGATGCCATCGATTTTCTGGTCGATGATCCAGCCACCCTCAGCATCGCGGTCTTCCTTGAGACCGTGTATGACCCGAAGCATTTTGCCGCCGCCGCGCAGCGCGCCTTGATCGCCCGCAAGCCGATCGTCGTGATCAAGGCAGGCGCCTCCGATGGCACGGCGCGCCTGGTTGCGGCGCATACCGGCGCCCTGGTCGGCGACGATCGTGTATTTGATGCAGTTGCCGCTGAACTCGGCATCTCGCGGGTCGATTGCTACGAGGATATGATCGCAACTGCCGCATTGTTGAGCGCGGTTGGCCCGACCGACCGGCCCGGTGTGGCAGCGCTGACCATCTCCGGCGGCTCCGGCGAGATCCTGTCCGACCTTGCCAATGCCGCCGGCGTTTCCTTCCCGCCTTTCTCAGCACCGGTCCGCGCGCAGCTGGATGCCAGCGTCAGTGCGTTCGGCCAATCGCATAACCCGCTGGACGTAACCGGCGCCGGATTACGGGATCCGGAATTATGGGAGCGTTGCCTGAAGGCGATTGCCGCCGACGAAACGATCGGCTTGACATTATGCCTTTGGGATCCACCCGCTGCCGCCAGCCAGGGTTGGATGGGGCAGACCCTGGCCGCCATCACCCGCGGCTACAGCGCCTATTCCGCGGTACCGCCTTTGGTACAGGCGGTGGCCGAGCCGGTGACCGAATATGGCAAGCAAGCACTGCTTGCGGCCGGCATTCCAGGCGCGATTGGCGGTCTGAAGCCGGCCATCAACGCGCTGGCGCGGCTGCATAGTTGGAGCGCACGCATACGCGACCCGCGGCCGGTTTGCCTGTTTGCGGAACCCGCGCCAAGCAGCTTGGCGCGGCCGCGCCATGAGCGGGCGTTGCTGGACGCGCTATCGGCGCAGGGCGCGAACATTATTCCCGGCGTGGTCGCCGTTAACGAAGATGCCGCGGTGGCCGCTGCCGAGAGCTTCGGCTATCCGGTTGCGCTCAAAATCGTGGTTCCAAACCTGGCGCATAAAACCGAGATTGGCGGCGTCCGGCTGAAGCTTGGAAATGCCAGGGACCTGCGCAGCGCGTTCGCCGAATTGATGGCGATCCAGGGCGTTGGCGAGCTCGAGGGCGTGGCGGTATCGCCGATGCGGGAGATCGAGACAGAACTGCTGGTCGCGGTATCCTTTGATCCGACCTGGGGGGCGATGCTTACGCTGGGCATGGGCGGCATCTGGGTTGAAGCCTTCAATGATACCCAGCTGCTGCCGCTGCCCGCGAACGCGTCCCAGATTGAGCGCGCATTGCGCAGCTTGCGGGGCGCGCCGTTGCTGACCGGCGGCCGCGGGCGTGCTGCTCTCGACCTCGACGCGATTGTGGCGGCGATACAGAAAATCGTCGAGGCGGCACTTCAGTTCGGTCCCAGCCTGACCTTGCTCGAGATCAATCCACTGGCAATTTCCGCCGCGGGCGTCGAGGTCCTGGACGCCTTGGCGCTGTGGCGCGAGACCTGATCGACCTTGCTGCTATCAATAAATTACGGGAGTAGAAGCTAATGCGAGCAGCGATATTTCATGAAGCGGGCACCCCGTTATCCATCGAGAGCGTTGCCGATCCCACCCCAGCGCCGGATCAGGTTATATTGGAGGTCGCAAATGCCGGGATCTGCGGCTCGGATCTGCATATCACTCAGTATCCGGGCATTCTGCCATCGGGAACTATTCTGGGGCATGAATTTGCGGGCACCATCGCGGCGCTCGGCGCGGCTGTGACCGGCGCCTGGAAAGTCGGCGATCGTGTGACCGCTTTGCCGCTGAATGCCTGTAATAATTGCGAGGCGTGCGACAGCCATCTGCCGGCGCTTTGCACGCAGAACCTGTTTACCGGCACGCATCTGAGCGCGCCGGGGGCGTACGCACAATATGTCAGCGCCCGCGGGACCATGCTGCAACGGCTGCCGGAGGGGGTAAGTTTCGAAGAGGGCGCGATGGTGGAACCGCTCGCGGTTGCCCATCATATCGTCGATATCGCTCAGCTGCCGCCCGCGGCTTCCGTGCTCATCATCGGCGCCGGTCCGATCGGCGTTGCGGTTGCATTATTCGCGCGGGCGGCGGGCGCGCGCCATGTGGTGGTTAGCGAACGCGCGGCGGGACGGCGCCAGCAGGCTGCCGAAGTTGGTGCCACCGCCACCATCGATCCGAATGCGGAGGATGTTGCGGCCGCGTTTGCCCGGCATGCAGGGCGCCGGCCGCAAGTGGTATTTGAATGTGTCGGCGTACCTGGAATATTACGCCAGGCGGTAGACCTGGTTGGGCTGAGGGGTATCGTCGTCGTCGCCGGGGTGGTGATGCAGGAGGATACCTTTGCCCCGGTGGCGGCGTTGGCCAAGGAAGTTACCATCCGTTTCGGCCAATGCTATACCGAACGCGACTTCGAAGCCGTGATCGATGCAATCGCCGGGGGTAAGGTCAATCCGCGGCCGATCCACACATCGACAGTAACGTTGGACGAACTGCCCACGGCCTTCGAAGGCCTGCGGCAACCAAGCAGCCAGTGCAAGGTGCTGATTCGGCCCTGATCTTCCAGGCAAGCTAAAGTTTGATTGCGCCGAGACTTGGCCGAGACATGGAAGATTGCGATGCCAGCTTGACGCTGCTTGACGCGCCGCTTGAAGCATGGGGTAGTGCGCGATTAAAATGCCTGTCGGCGTGGCAAGACAAAAGACGCTAAAAGAAACGACTGAAGGGGAACGACATGGTCCAGCTTTCACACCGCGGCATCTGCGTTAGCGATATCGCCGCTTCGGAACGGTTTTACCGCGACGCACTCGATTTCGCCGACCATCAGGACTACGGCCTGATCCAGGGCCCGGATATGGCGAAGACCATGGAACTTCCGGATGTTGAAGTTTACGCCAAGATGCTGAAGCATCCCGGCGGCCAGGTGATCGAGTTGCTGGGCTTTCAACAGCCGCTTGCATCCGGTCCGCGCGAGCCGCGCTCGCCGCTGCAGCACGGTTTATTCCATCTGTGCTTCTATGTGGAGGATATCGATGCGCAGGCGCGGCGTATTACGCAAGCCGGCGGTCATGTGCTTGAACAGACCCGGACCCATATGGCGCAAGCAAATGTGACCATGCTCAACTGCACCGACCCGGACGGCGTGCGTATCGAACTGGTGAGCATACCCGGCGAAAAACCGCGTTTTTCCCATAGCGGAATTTGCGTTCAGGACCTCGATATCTCGTCGAAGTATTATGCCGCTTTAGGATTCCAACCTGCCGAGAGCTTTGTTCTCGAAGAACCCTGGATTGCCACGCTCAACGAAGTGCCGGGTCTGAAACTGCGCGGCCAGATGATACGCGATGCCGCCGGCAATGCCATCGAACTGTTGAAGGTCACCGAACCCGCAAGTTTTGGGCCGCGCGAACGCCAGCCTTTAAACCGCTTTGGCCTGACGCACATGGCGTTCTGGGACGACGAACTCGAGCGCACGGTGGCCGGGCTGACCGAGCTTAAGGGCTACTTCGTCGAGGCTGCGCATGTTCGTACGCCGGTGATCGAGCTACAGCACGGCGCCGACCCGGATGGCATAAGGATAGAACTTATGCGGCCGGTGAGCAGCTAACCGATATTGCCGGAGGCGGCACTAAAAAGGCCAGGATCGCTTGCGGCCTTTTTAGTGTGTCCTTGGTTCAGAAGCCTTGGTTTCGAGAGCCGTGCTTCAAGGCAGCAACACCTTGTTGACGACCTGGATCACCCCGTTGGACTGGTTGACGTCCGCGATTGTGATATCGGCGGTGTCACCCTTGGCATCGATAACTTCGACACCCATGCCGTTCATTTTGAACGTAAGATCGGGTCCATCAACGGTCGGCAGCATCGCGGTTCCATTGCCTTTCATTATCAGGGCTTTGAGATCGGCGACCTCGTATTTTCCGGAGACCACGTGATAGGTCAGTATTTTTGTCAGCATGGCTTTATTTGCCGGCTTCAGAAGCGTGGTGACAGTTCCGGCCGGCAATGCGGCGAACGCTTCATTGGTCGGCGCAAAAACGGTGAAGGGACCGGGACCTTCCAGCGTCGTCACCAGGCCGGCGGCTTTAACGGCTGCAACCAGCGTGGTGTGATCTTTCGAGTTGACAGCATTTTCAACGATGTTTTTGCTTGGATACATGGCGGCGCCGCCGACCATTGGATCGGATGAACTCGACATTGAGCCGCTGCTCATCGACATCGATTGCGCGAGACCGATCGCCGGAGCGGCCGCGCAGAATGCCGACAATAAAAGCACGTGGGAGGGGCGTAGGTTCATTTTTTGAAGCTCCTGGTGTGTGACCTTGTCCCGTCTGGGAAGGACAATGGAGCTACGCAGGCAAAGGCTCCAAGGATGCAAAACGTATTGTTACAATATTACAACAGGTTTGCAGACCCATCACCGAACAGCAACCCCGACGGTATTGCTCACGGTAGCGCCTAGATGAATGGTGAGCGGTGCGGTGGATTGACCCGGGCATTCATCCTGCGGGCTGCCGGTTGGGCATGCCGGGAAGGTCGCCGTTTGGGGATAACTGGCAGTGCAGCTTGCGCAGGCAATGGCTAACAGCAAAACTAATACAGCCCGGACCATTGCGGATTTTCTCCCCTGTCTTGTTTATGCTGTTAGCGGGCGCAGAGGTAACGAAGCGCAATGATTTAAAAAACAAGTTACGTTTCAAGTGTGATGGATAAGCCGTCGAACGCCCCGAGATATTGCGGAACATTTTGGCCGTTTGAACCGCAATGGCGCCGGGCGCTTGGATGCAACCGCGTGTTGCCGCGGTTACCTTAACCGGTTGTGCATTAGCGAGCTGCCGAGCTGCTGAGCTGCGCGTTACAACCCGCAGGTTGCCGCTCAGGCGACCAGACGGCCGGCAAAAATCGCACCCTCGCGCTCGGTGTCGACGTCTTCGGCGCCACGTACGCCAAGGGCGGCGCGGGCCTCTTCCATCGGCAGATGAAACACGGTCTCGAGCTTAGCCATGAACAGCGCGTCGCTTTCCTGACCGACGCGCATGCCGCGCTGAATCGCGTTCACCGCCGTCGGCCAAACCTGCGGATAATGCAACACCGTGCGCACGGTGTAGCGCAGCGAGCCAAAGATATAGTTGACGCAGAGCTCGCCGGCCAGTTCCGGGTTTTTGATGAATTTGAACGTGTTGGTAAGGCGATACCAGTAGGGCACCAGCTCGCCCATAAAATTGAAGCCGCCGCCGGTGAGCAGGTGTTCGAAATCATGGGTCTGACCCGAGCGCAGATTAAAGAATTCCAGCTGGGTTTTAGGTTGCATCCAGGGAGTAATCTGCAGCTGGTAATTGCCTGCCGTCATATGTTGATAGAACGTACCGCCCAGGCTGCCGGGCGCGTAATCCTTGAAATCCTCGATCGTGTAATTGGAAACGAAGCCTTCCTCCATCCAGCAATCGAGCGCCGGGTTCACCTTGCGCTCGGCGGCGAACATCGCCTCGATATGCTCGAAGTCGCGCAGGGATGTGAGGATCTCCTGGAAATCATGCATCTCCGCCGGCGGTGGAAAATCCGGTCCGTTCTTTTTCAGAAGGATCATGGCGACCCACTCGCGCAGACGCGGGCTGTTTAGATATTTCGAGGACGAGACAAGCACGCTGCTTTCGGTTGCGACCGGCAGTACGCCGCGGAGCAGATATGGAACGTCATCCATGCAATTTTCCTATCATAACGACTGAGATACGCCGGCCGGGGCGGGCCACCGATGGGCAAAGAACCGAAGCATAATAAAGCAATGCGCATAATATTTTGGCCGGAAATCGAAAGAATATTGTGGCCAGAAATCGAAAGCGCTTTTATCTGCGCTGTGCAATGGTTTCACCATTTCCAACGCCGCATTCGCGCTAACGGCATATTTATTGGCCGTATCCATAGGTTCCGCTCCTGGCCGGCAACGGTATCCGACCGCCCAGCTTGTCGCAAGCGAAAACACCATAACGGGGCGCGGCCGATGCAATCCACGCTGCTTTCAGCGGCTTCGCATGGACCCATGTTTTTTGACAAGATAAGGGGAAGCTGCAAGGTTGGACGGCACAAATTAGCATAATTCTTAGTGGGTGGAGCTTACATATTAATGGCTACGGGCTCGGACGAAGAGACATTTCGCGTGGTGGTAATCGGTGCCGGCATGTCCGGCATACTCGCCGGCATCAAGCTGAAAGAGGCAGGCTTAACGAACTTCACCATTTATGAGAAAGCCGATCGCATCGGCGGCACCTGGCGCGAGAACAGCTATCCGGGCCTCACCTGCGACGTGCCTTCCCATGCCTACACCTATTCGTTCGAGCCCAATCCGGACTGGACCCTGTTCATGCCGCCGGGCAGCGAAATTCAACAGTACTTCGAACGTACCACAAAGAAATACGGCATCGATGCATCGATCACTTTCAATACCGAGGTGACAAGCTGCGTCTTTGAGGATGGCCGTTGGCGGCTGCAGACCAATCAGGGCACGCGCGATGTCGCCGACGTCGTTATTGTGGCGACCGGGGTACTGCATCACCCCACTTTGCCCGCAATCGACGGCCTCAGCACTTTTGCCGGCGCCAGTTTTCACTCCGCGCGCTGGGATCATTCCGTACCGCTGGATGGCCAACGCATCGGCGTTATCGGCAACGGCTCTACCGGTGTGCAGATCGTTTCGGCACTGGCCGCGCGCGCCGGCAAGCTCAAACATTTCCAACGCACCGCGCAATGGGTCCTGCCGATGGCCAACGAGCCGTTTGCCGACGAGCAGATTGCGGCGTTCCGCGCTGATCCCATGCTTTTGAAAAGCATGCAGAATGAGCCGATGTATCTGGAAATCGCATGGAGCTTTGCCGACGCGATCGTCGATGCCGGATCGCCGATGATGGCCGCGACCGAGGCTGCCGGCCGCGCCAATTTGGATAACAACGTGGCAGACCCGGTGTTGCGCGAAAAACTGCGTCCGAATTATCGGGCCGGCTGCAAACGGCTGATCCACTCGCCGGACTATTATTGGGCGATCCAGCACCCGAACGCCGAACTGGTAACCGAAACCATTACGCGCGTGGAGCCGCAAGGCGTGCGCACCGCCGATGGAAAATTGCACGAGCTTGACCTGCTGGTATTGGCGACCGGTTTCAATGCGCACCAGTTCATGCGGCCGATGAACGTGGTCGGCCGCGGCGGCGTCGAACTGAACCAGGTCTGGGACAAACGGCCGACCGCCTATATGGCGATCTCGATCCCGGATTTTCCTAATCTGTTCATGCTGAACGGCCCGACCTCGCCGATCGGTAATTTCTCGCTGATCGACGTCGCAGAGCGCCAATGGAGCTATATTTCCCAATTGATCACCATGATTGCCAGCCGCCGCGCCCGGGAAATCAGCGTCCGCCACGCGGCGATGGCAAGTTACGAACAAGAACGTATTGAAGCTTCCAAACACACGGTCTGGAATTCGGGTTGCAACAGCTGGTATCTGGATGCCGACGGCGTGCCGATGACCTGGCCATGGAGTTACCGCCGTTTTGCCGCGGAGATGGCAATGCCTAGATTTGGCGATTATGAGGTGATTGGCGCCGCGGTGAGCAGCGCCCAACACTGAAAGCGCTTAAAGAACATCGCGACTACCGTTTTAAAAATTAAATCAAAAGTTCGTGGAGAGGGAAACAATGTCGTTCAGCGGTCACAAAATTCTGGTCACCGGTCCCACCGGGCAGGTTGGTTTCGTCGTCGCCCAGGCGTTGGCGAAGAACAACGAGGTCTGGGGTGTCGCCCGCTTTTCCGACGCCGAAAAGAAAAAGGTATTGGAGGCTGCAGGGGTCAAATGCGTCGCCGCCGATCTGGAGAAGGGTGATTTCTCAGCGGTACCGAAGGATTTCGACTACGTCATCCATCTTGGCGTATTCCGCGCCGCCGATGACGATTTCGACCTGGACTTCCGCAACAACGCCGAGGGCACCGGCCTGCTGATGAGCCATTGCCGCAGCGCCAAGGGCTTTCTTGCTTGCTCGACCACCGGCGTCTACCAGGCGGCCGGGCATAATATGCTCAAGGAAACCAGTGAACTTGGCGATAACCACCGCGCCATGATGACCACCTATTCGATCACCAAAATCGCGGTCGAGGCGGTGGTGCGGTTCGCGGCGCGTGAGTTCAACCTGCCGACCGTCATCCCGCGTTTATGCGTGCCGTACGGCAATAATGGCGGCTGGCCGTATTATCATCTGCTGGCCATGAAGCACGGCCAGCCGATCCACCTGCATTCGGACAAGCCTTCGATGTACTCGCTGATCCACGAAGACGACATTGTCGCCAGCATCCCCGACCTGCTGAAGGCGGCATCCGTGCCGGCCAACATCGTCAACTGGGGCGGCACCGAGACCGTCGCGATCGAGGACTGGACCGCGTATCTTGGTGAATTGACAGGCACCAAGCCGATCCTCGAATATTCCGATAAGGGGCCGCTGGAGAGCGTCATGGTCGATACCACCAAGCTGTTCAGCATAACCGCGCCTTTCAAAACCAAATGGCAGGACGGGCTGCGCCGCCTGGTCGAAGCCAAACATCCGGAGTGGCTGGTGAACTCATGAAATTCGTTCTCTCCGGCTCATTCACGACCGTCGCACATTTGCCGGAACTGGCGGTTACAGCCGATGAGACCGGCTGGGATATGATCACCCTGTCGGATCACACGGTGAACCCCGAAACGTTGAAGGTGCCCTATCCGTACACCCCGGATGGCTCCCGGCGCTGGCCCGAATTTACCGACTGGCCGGACCAGATCGTGATGATGGGCGCCTTTGCCACCATTACCAAACGGCTGCGCTTCACCACCAACGCCTTTGTGCTGCCGATGCGCAACCCGTTTTTGGCCGCCAAGGCGATCTCCACCGCCGCCGTAATCTCCGACAACCGCGTCGTGCTGACCATCGGTGTCGGCTGGTCGAAAGACGAGTTCGAGTTGCTGGGCCAGGATTTCTCCACCCGCGGCAAGCGCGCCGACGAAATGGTGGAGGTGATGCGCCTGCTATGGACCGGCAAATATGTCTCCTATCACGGCAAGCACTATAATTTCGACCGCATCGAAATGAACCCGCCGCCGAGCAAGCCGATCCCGATCTGGGTCGGCGGTATTTCCGATGCCGCGCTGCGCCGCGCCGCGCGCATCGGCGATGGCTGGCTGACCGATTTGCAGCCGGCCGCCGAGATCGTCGCATCGATCGCCAAAATCCGTGAATACCGCAAGGAGTTCGGCCGCGACCCGAATGATTTCGACGTGCTGGCAACGCCGATGGATGTCTACGATGTCGACGGCTACAAGCGCTTGGCAGACCAGGGCGTCACCCGCATCATGACGCAGCCCTGGATGATCTACAGCCCGGGCACCAAAGATCTGCAAGTGGAGAAGGACGCGATCCGCCGTTACGCCGACGAAGTGATTGCAAAATTCACCTGAAGCAATAATGTCCGGGACCGCCAAGATTTAACGAAACGTCTTTTAAAAACCGAAGGCCGCACATGCTGGAACTGCACGACGGGCTGCACCCCCATGACGGTGATCCGGCATGGTTCGAGGCGTTCTGGTTTGCCTTCATCGTGCCGGAAATTGAGCTCACCGTATACGTTTATCCCTGGTTTCGCGCCGCCATGGGGCTTTGGGGCGGTGGCGTGCTGGCCTGGGATGGCAAAGGCCAAACCGCCTGGACCATGCTGCATAACGACTATCGCTGGGCTGAGCCGCTCGGCGACCCGGACGGCATGGCTGCCGGCGACACTCTGAACCTGCCGCAGGGCGTGCGCATCGACTGTCTTAAACCGGGCACCGAATTTCGCGTCCGCTACGAGCACCCGGCACTGGCGCTGGACGTGACGTTTGCCGGCGCCCGCGAAATCAACGTCAACACCCGCGAGGTCGGAACTTCAAAACTCTATGCCGGCCATATCGACCAGCCCGGTCACTACACCGGGCGCGTGCGGGTCGGCGAGCATTGGCATGATGTGGATTGCCACTGGATCCGCGACCGTTCGTGGGGGCCGCGTCGGAACGACAATTTCGGCATGCATGTCGGCTATTATCACGCCAGTGCGGATGCCGATAATGCGTTCCTGGTGGTGACTGATTCCAGTGCTGCGCATGACCGCTCGACCCTGATCACCGGCTATCTGGTGCGCGATAGCGTCCAGGCCGCGCTGACCACGGGCAATGCCGCCATCGAACGCCTGGCGGACGGCTCACCGGCAAGCTGCATCATTACCGCAACCGATGCGCTTGGCCGGGAATTGCGCGCAACAGGCCAAAGCCTGACGAAATTCGCCTACCAGCTGCAGCCCGGCATGTTCAACTGGTCGTCGCTGGCGCGCTGGCAATTCGGCGGGCTGACCGCCCATGGCGAGCTGCAGGATACCTGGCATCCGGACAAATACCGGCAATTCATCAGAAACGAGTGGGGAACATGAGCATCAGCATCGAACTTTCAGGCCGGACCGCAATTGTCACCGGTGGCGCCCGCGGCATTGGCGAGGGCATCTCTCGCGCCCTTTCAAAAGCCGGAGCGCGCGTTGTCGTCGCGGACCTGCTGGAGGCGGAAGGCAGCGCATTGGCAACAGAGCTCGGTGGTGGCTCGCAATTCATCCGTCATGACGTAACCGATGAGGCCGCCTGGACCTCGCTGGTCAAGGCGACCGGCGAAGTGGACATTTTGGTGAACAATGCCGGCATCCTGCATTTCGCCACCATCGAGGAAACACCGGTGGCGCTGTACCGGCGCATCCTTGAGGTCAATCTCACCGGTGCTTTCCTTGGCATCCAAGCCGTGCTGCCGGGGATGAAGGCGCGCGGCAAAGGCGCCATCGTCAACATGTCCTCGGTCGATGGCATGAAGGGTGCGAACGGTCTGGTGGCCTATTGCTCCAGCAAATGGGGCGCGCGCGGCCTGACCCGGGTCGCCGCGCTGGAGGCCGGGCTGCACGGTGTGCGCGTCAATTCCGTGCATCCGGCCGGCATCGATACCGTGATGGGCAATCCGAATAATGAAAGCGACGAGGTGGCAAAATCCCGCTTCCTGGATTTCCCGCTGCAGCGCATGGGCAAGCCGGCGGATGTCGCCGATTTGGTGGCCTTCCTATGCTCAGACGCGGCATCCTTCATAAGCGGCGCCGAGATTACCACCGATGGCGGCTACATGGCCGGGCGCTATTACAAGGGCCTGCCGGGCGCGCCCGATTGAGCGCTCGAATGTACGCACGAATGTACGCGCAATGAGCGACCGATGAGCGCCGCCGCGAGCGTTGCAATCATCGATGATCCGGCCCGCGATGCCGGATTGTGCCAGTGGATCGGCGAGATTACTGGCGGCACCGTTCGGGCTGTACAGCGGATCGGTGGCGGCGCCTTCCGTGCCGCTGCGCGCCTACAACTGGACGGCGCGGCTGGGCTCTCCGAAATATTCCTGAAAATCGATCTCGGCTCCGCCCCGGCCACGGGCTACGACCTGCAGCGCGAATACGAACTGCTGCGTGCCTTGAATGACCTGCCGGTGCGAACGCCGGTCGTGCTCGGCTTCAGCGCCGAGTGGAAGGCGATGGCGATGAAATGCCTGCCCGGACACGCGACCTATGCCGAGCTTGGCGAGGACACTGCCTGGCGCGCCCGGGTGGAGGCTGATTTCGTTGGCGCGCTGGCCGAGGTGCACCGCGTCGATCTGGCGGCAATGCATTTTAACGCCATCCCGCCAGGCCGCACGGCGCTGGCGGCGATGCAGGCGGATATTGCTGCCTGGAAACAGAAATTGCTGGCGGGCGTGGCAACGCCCGATGCGGTAACCCTGTTCGCGCTGGCCTGGCTGAATGCGCGGCTACCGGCGAGTGACCGTGCGGCGGTGCTGGTGCAAGGCGATGCCGGGCCCGGGAATTTTCTGTTTGACGACCAGGGCGTTACCGGGCTGGTCGATTGGGAAATGGCGCATCTGGGGCACCCGCTGGAGGATCTGGGCTGCGTGCTGGCGCGTTCCTTGATGCAGCCGATGATGGATGCCGGCCGGTTGATAAAACTATATGAGGCGGCGAGCGGCGAGAAAGTTGCGCGCGATGAATTGATTTACGCGACGGTGCTGCTGATGACGCGGTTCAGCGTGCCGATAGAACTGGCACTGGAAAGCCGCACGACGGCGTTGGATTATGGCCTTACCAGCGCCTATTTCCGGTTGTCGCAAATCTCCATCCTGACGCTGATTGCGGCGGCGGAAGGGATTGCGGTGGATGACACCAGCCCGCCGGAAGGCACGCCGCCGGCAATCGGTTTTGAGCTGAATTATCTGGCCGCGATGCTGGGCGATGTGATCCGGCCGGCGCTGACGGATGCGTATAGCCGCTACCGGTTGGACGGCGCGCAGGCGCTGGTGGGCTATATCGCCAAGGTGGTGGCGAGCGCGCCGGCGCCGGCAGCCGCCGCGCCGCAGGATTACGTGTCAGTGATAGCGCAGGGACCCGCGGCAATCACACCCGTATTGCAGGAACTGTTGGCACAGGCGCGTTACCGCGAAGCGTTGATGGCGGGGATGTTGGGACCGCTGGCGGGGCGGCGGGTGGTGATTTGAGGCGCGGTCGCTTTTCTGAAAACAACGCTACGAAAAACTTTGTGCCGCAGAAAACTTAAGGAAGACCGATGATAAAACTTTATGGCATGAGCAGCCCGAATGTTCTCAAGATCATGATTGCGCTGGAAGAGTTCGGGCTCAGCTACGACTTCGTGCATGTCGACTTGTTTTCGGAGGGCCAGTTTCACCCGGATTTCCTGGCGCTCAATCCCAATTCCAAAGTGCCGGTTCTGGTTGACCAGCGCGGCGACGACAATCAGCCGATTTTCGAATCCGGCGCAATTTTGCAGTATCTCGCGGAAGTCGAAGGCAAGTTTCTACCGGCGGCGGGTCCGGCGCGATATGCCGTCATCAAATGGCTGACGCTGCAGGTTTCAACCGTGGGGCCGCTGCTCGGGCAGCTCAACCATTTTTGTACTTACGCTCCGAAAGGTGAGGATTATTCCGTCGGCCGCTATTCGCGCGAGGCGATGCGGATTTACACCATGCTCGACCAACGGCTGGCAACCAGCGCAAATCTCGCCGGGCCGGAATACTCGATTGCCGATATGGCAACACTGCCCTGGACCGACTATTTTGAGCGCCAGTCCTTGCCGCGGGCAGACTTCCCGCACATCCAGCGTTGGCGCGATGAGCTGGAGGCGCGGCCGGCGGTAGCGCGGGCGCGCGCGGCAATGGTGTTGGTGCAGCAGCGCGACGGCGCAATGTTCAGTGCCGGCTCTGAAGCAGCCAGGCGGCGCTTCATCGGGTTAGGAAAGGATTAGTTAGAAAGCCGCACCCTTGCGGTCTGCAAATGCTTCAAGCGATGTGGTGATCGGTTGAACCGCTTATGCGAACCCGGCGGCAACCAATTCTTGCAGTCCAAACCATGCTGATGCGAAAGCCAAAGCTTTGGTAAGAGCCTTTACGGATCGCGTCCGAATGCTACAATCGCGCATTATCCAAGAAAGCGTTCTACGCAATCGATTAGAAAAGAGGAAAAACCATGGGAATTCTCGACGGTAAAGTCGCGCTCATCACCGGTGCTGGCCAAGGGGTGGGGCAGGGCATTGCGTTCGCCCTGGCGCGCGAGGGCGCCAAAATCGCCGCCATCGGCCGAACGGAATCCAAGCTGCAGGAAACCTGCGGCGAAATCGAAGGCTTTGGCGGCAGCGCCATGGCCATTGTCGCTGACGTCCAGGACGGTGCTGCCATCACCCAATCCATCGCGACCACCGTCGACAAGTTCGGCCGCCTCGATATCCTGGTGAACAACGCCTACGGTATCGCCATCGGCCCGCTGCTGTCGCTGACAGACGCTGATTTCGATCGCTCGATGAACGGCAGCGCGCTATCGACCTTTCGCTACATGAAAGAATGCTACCCGCATCTGAAAGCATCTGGCGAAGGTGTGATCATAAACCTTTCAACCTCGGCAACCCGCCGGTGGGACGCTGCGAATTACGGCTTCTACGCCGCCTCCAAACGTGCCGTCGAGGCCTTGAGCCGTGCCGCTGCCTCCGAATGGGGCAAGGACAACATCCGCGTCAACACCATCGCGCCGCACGCGCTGTCCCCCGGGCTGAAGGGCTGGATCGACGCCAACCCGGCAGAGGCCAAGGAATTCTTCAAAACCATCCCGCTTGGCCGGGTCGGCGATTGCGAACATGATATTGGCGCGGTTGCATTATTTCTGGCCGGTCCGGGGTCAAAATATGTCTCCGGCACGGTCATTCCGGTCGACGGCGGCCAAGCCTTCTTCGGCTGATCGCAGGGCGGCGGATTTTCGCCGGTCTGTGACGCCGCGGCCTTCGATCAACGGAGCCAGGCGGAATAAGGGGGGATTTGATGAACCAGATGGAGCGTCGCGCCGTTGATCAAGCGGGGCAAATAGCGGACGATCTGACGGATCAAGCGTTCAACTTCGATCCGTTCGACCCGGCGTTTTTCGAGGATCCGTTTTCGTCCTATGAGGTAATGCGCCGGGACCACCCGGTCTACCAGCGCGCCACCCCAAACCATCAGGTCTGGCCGCATTACTGGATGCTGAGCCGGGCCGCCGATGTCGACGCCGCGTTAAAGGACTGGCGGCGTTTCTCGTCGGCCAAGGGTACGCTGATCGACGTCGATATCAGCCTCATTCCGCCCAACATGTTCAACATGGATCCGCCCCGGCACGATGAACTTCGCGCCGTCATTGCGCGCGTACTGACGCCCAAGCGGGTTGCCGACCTGGCGCCGGAAATCACCCGATCGGCGCGCGAAATCCTCGGCAAATGGGTCGCCGATGGCAGGCTGGACGTAGCAACCGACTATGCCCAGCTGATCCCGACTCTGACCATGTGCACGCTGATGGAGCTGCCGATTTCGGACCGCGAGCGCTTCCTGCAATGGAACATGGATACGCTGGCGGGCGGCGACTTTACCGGCCCGGTCGCGCTTAACGCCTATCGCGAGATGGGTGAGTATTGGCAAGATATCGTGGCCGAGCGCCGGGCTCAAAAAGGCACTGATCTGATTTCGCAAATCCTGCACCATGACAAAGCCGGTGTTGAACTTTCCAACGAGGAGATCGCAGGCTTCTGCTCACTGCTGCATGACGCGTCGCAGAACACCACCATGAACATGATCGCCAACGCCGCGGTAGCACTTGGCCGGCATCCGGACCAACGGCGGAAACTGATTGCGGACCCGTCACTTTGGCCGACCGCGATCGAGGAACTGATGCGCTTTGTCTCGCCGGTGCAGGGGCTGGCGCGCGCCACCACGTGCGATGTCACATTGCATGACGTGACCATCCCGGCCGGCGATCAGGTACTCATTTTGTACGGCTCGGCAAATCACGACGAGACCGTGTTCGAGCATCCCGAAAAGCTCGACTTCGACCGGCCGCGTGTGAAGACGCATTGGGCTTTCGGACAAGGTATCCACACTTGCGTCGGCGCCGCAGTGGCGCGGCTCGAATCCCGGATTGCGCTTGAAGTGCTGCTGCAGGCGATCCCAGATTTCAGCGTTGAGGAAGCTGGCCTGATCCGAAATCAACTGGTGCCAACCCGCGGCATTGCGCACGCGCCGATTGTTTTTTGACAGGGAACCGCACCATGGCCACCCAGCCCATCGACGATCAATTTGGTTTCGATCCGAAGGACACCGCCTCGGCGAAAGATCCCGCGCTGATGGACAAGATCAGGAACAGCAAGCCGGTCAGCCGCCCTGCCGCCGACCTCGTACTTGCCACCGGCTGGACGGAAACCCGCGCCGTTTTCGGCGACATGGAAAAGTTCTCGTCGGTGGGCGACTTCCGGGCGCCCGGCGTCGTGATGCCGACCGAAGAGAGCTTTCTTGGTGAACTCGACGCTCCGTTGCATCCAAAAATTCGCGCCGTGCTGCTCCGCGCCTTCACGCCGAAGCAAGCCCTTGCCGCCGAAGGCTGGGCCCGTGAATTTGTCCGCCAGCGCCTGCAGGACTTGGCAAAAGCCGGCGGCGGCGACCTGATGAAAGTGCTCGCCACACCGGCGCCTGGATCGGTCACGGCACATGTGATGGGCATCCCCGACTCCCTCCACGAGGAGATCATGGATTGGTGCAGCCAGCTGCTGCACAGCACCTGGCCGGCGCTGGGCAAGACCGAGCGCGGGCCCGGCATCGCCGGTGGTTTTCCGGAGCTTGCAACGCTGCTGGACGGTCTGATCGATGCGCGCGTGCAAGCCGGTGCCAACGCTCCCGATGACGTTATTACGACGATGGTCAACACCCGCGATGCGGATGGCTGGTCGATTGGCACGCATCATATCCGCACGCTGATGGTCAATATGCTGGCCGGCTCGCTCTCCGCGACATACATGATCGGCAATCTGGCTTATCGCTTCGTTAAGGACCCTGCGTTTCAACAGCAGCTTCGCGCCCAGCCGGAAGCGATCCCGAATGCGGTAGAGGAATCCCTGCGCGTCGAACCGCCGGTTGCGTTCCTCTACCGCACGGCACTGGAAGACGTAAAACTCGGCGGCTGCCCAATCGCCAAAGGTGAGCACGTGATGCTCAACATCCTGGCGGCTCAGCGTGACCCCGCAATATTCCCCGATGCCGGCAGCTTCCGGCTGGATCGCGAGAATCCTCGCAATCATATCGCCTTTGGCTACGGCCCGCATATCTGCCTCGGCAACCATCTGACGCGCATGATCGGGCGGGTTATCCTGGAAGAGCTGATCGCCTGTTTTCCCGCCGGAAGTCTCTCTCTGGCGCCGGGCTTCGTCTGGCATTGCGTTGATCATCCCATGGAATACGGTCCCGAGCGCCTCGATCTCGTGGTTGAACGGACCCGGCGCTGATCCGGCATTCGATGCGAAATCGTCAGGAGGTCTAGATGGACAGTCAACTTGCGCTCATAGGCTATGACGATCCCGAGACGTTACATCTGGCAAACCAACTCGGTGCGCGCTTCATCCAGGCACCGGGCTCCGGCGGTGACCAGGACTGGACGGATTGGCGCGCCGGCCTGCTTGCCGACACCGGCGCGACCCAGCTGGTTGTCGCGCTGTTCCATGATGTCTGCCCGTCGCTGGCATTGGCGGAAATGAACCTGGAAAGCTGGTACCACCGTGCCGAGAAGCCTCTGATGCACTGGATGGTTGCCCTTGGCGGTGCAGCCCTACTGTGCCGCGACGGCGGCTCCATCGTTGCCGTTACCGATGACCCGACGCCGCTCGATGCCAGCGGCTTTGCAGCTGAGGCGGCGGTCGGCCAAGCCGTGGCGGCCCTGGTCCGTTCGCTGGCACTTTCAGAAGGCAAGCGCGGCGTTCGCACCAACGGCGTTCTCACACCCAGCCGCTTGATCAAGCAGCCTCCCGTGGCGCCGGCACCGCCGCTTGGCGGTTTCCCCGGTACGCTCGGCGAGGATGTGTTGAGCAGCGTGCGGCTGTTGCTATCGGCGGATACGGCGTATCTTACCGGGCATTGCCTGCCGGCGGATCGGGGCCGGTCATGGTGAATTCACAACGTCGTACTGCTTTTATTTCAGGCGCCAGCGGCGGTGTTGGCCGCGGCATCGCGCTGGCATTGGGCGAGGCGGGCTGGAGCGTGTGGATCGCCGCCCGCCGCGCCGCCGAGGGTGAGGCGGTGGCCGCCGAGGTTACGGAGCTGGGTGGCAGCGGCCATTTTGTTCACTGCGATGTAACGGATGAAAAATCGGTCGCCGCGGCGCTGTCGCTCGTGATGGCAACAGATGGCCGCCTGGACGGCGTGGTCCATAATGCGACCAGCGGTCTAACTGCCGCAAAGAGCGCGCCGCTGGCCAATTTCTCGGTGGAAGAAATCTGGCAGCATATCGCGGTATCGATGCGTGGCGCTTATCTTCTGGCGCAGTATGCCTACAAAAATCTGCAGGTCAGCGGCGGCGCGTTGCTCATACTAACGTCCGAAGCCGGCTTTGAAGGAAAAGCAAATTTGCCCGTCTATGCCGGGGTAAAGGCAGCGCAGCGGGGATTTGCGCGCGCCTTGGCGCGAGAATGGGGACCGCATGGGGTTCGTGTCAACTGCATGGCCCCGCTGGCGACAACCCCGGCGATGGACCGGGCATTCGTTACCGATCCGTCGATGAAGGCGCGCGTCATGGGAAGAAATCCGTTGGCGCGGTTGGGTGACCCGCTACAGGATATCGGCCGCGCCGCCCGTTTCCTGTTGTCTCCCGACAGCGTCTATGTCACGGGCCACACGCTGATGGTCGATGGCGGCAGCTGCCCGGTGACCTAGCGCGCTCCGGCATGAAGTGCCGCAGCAAGCAAACGCAGCTTAGCCGTTCGCTTGGTCGAGCTCGAGCATGTCTGCCATAAACGGCTGGTGCGCGAGGCAGCCGCCATCGACCGAATAAGCTTGGCCGGTAATGTACTCAGATTCGTCTGCTGCCAGAAACGCCGCCATCGCGGCGATATCCTCCGGCTTGCCGATGCGCGGGGTCAGCGATTGCCGGGCGACCTTTTTAATCAGCTCCGGGTACAGCGCCAGGCTCGGCGTCAAAATCGGGCCCGGCAAAATCGCATTGCAGCGAATATTCTGCCGCCCATGCTGCGCCGCCACATATTTCGTCAGACCGATAATGGCGGCCTTGGAAGTGCCATAGGCAATCCGGACGTTATCTCCGGCCAGCCCGGAATCCGATGAGGTGTTGATGATCGAGCCGCCGCCGTTCCCGATCATATGCGGAATTGCATATTTGCAGCCAAGCATGACGCCGCGCACATTGACGTTCATCACCAGGTCCCAAATCTCGATAGGAATTTCAGGCGCTGTAGTATCCGCCTGATTAACCTGCAGGGAAGTTGCGGCGGCGTTGTTGAATAATATGTCGATTTTTCCGAACCGGCCGATCACTTCCGCAATCCCGTTCTCGATCGACTTCGGATCCCCGGCATCAAACTGCAATCCGATTGAATTATTGCCAATCCGTGCCGCCACCTCCTGCGCCGCAGCAAAAGCAATATCGGCGACAGCAACCGTTGCACCCTCTGCGGCAAACCGTTCCGCGGATGCCGAGCCCAGTCCACCGGCACCCCCGGTAATGATTGCAATCTTGCCTGCCAGACGTTGCATGGTGTCGTTCCTCCTGGTGTTCTTAAAATTTTATTCTTACTGGCTCACGCAAGCGCTGAATTTGAGCCGGCAGGATCATCCGGTCAACGGTCCGGATTGAATTCCGGATTGGATTGCTGAAAGCTCACACGGTGTCATGCGCGCTTTACGGTGACGAAAAAAATTTTAGTAAGTTTGTTGAAACATGCACGAAAGGGCGTATGATGCCTGCCTGCTGGATGGAGGAAAACATGTCCAACAAATCTAGCCATATTGGCCCCCACAACGAAAATAGTCCGAACCCTGCGGTGCCGCCGCAGTGCGATCACGCCCAGCCGGCGGCGCGTCCCTCGACATTGCTGACAGAGCCATGGGTGCGCAATTCCCGGAAAAAACGGGTCCTCCGAGACCTGAGGCCGGCACCCCCGGCTCGGAAATCCTGAAATCCAGGGTTCCGGATGCAGCGGTTTAAGCAATGAAACACAGCATTTGAATGAAACCAGGCCGGGAGCAATCCCGGCCTTTTTTGCAACGAACATTGCCGGGTAGATCTTTATACAACGCTGCGGGATCTTGATTTGGCTCAAGGCCATGTTCTTATGAGCATGGGATGGCTATGCTGCCGGGCGCCGTCGCTTTCAGCGTCTCCTTACCGCTGGCTGAAGGCGGCCCAATTGATGCTGCGCCGGGCAAGTTGGAGAGGGAAGATGCACAGGGAACCATTGCAATGAATTCCGGGCCGCGCGACTGGATGTGGTCGGAGGCGCTGGACATGCTGGCGCGCGCCGAGCAGATGCAACGCCAATTATTCAAGCCACGGCTGCGGGAGCCGGCGCAGCCGGTATGCTGGGAGCCGCCCGCCGACATGTTCGAGACCGCGCAGGAGTTGATTGCCGTAGTGGCCCTGCCCGGTGTCGAGGCCGCCGCCGCCAGGGTAACCATCGAGAATGGCGTGCTCGAGATTTTTGCAGAGCGCGGCCTGCCCGTGGAATTGGCTGGGGCCATCGTGCACCGGCTGGAGCTGCCGCAAGGCTGCTTCAAGCGGCAGCTGCGCTTACCCCCCGGCGCCTATGGCGATGTCCGCAGCAGCATGGTCAATGGCTGTCTGGTCGTCACCCTGCGCAAAATCACCAGCCGATGAGAACAGCATGATGCGTAAGGATTTTATAGCGCGCAGCCCTTCCGAAAGCGCCGCCGCTTCCGGCCCCCCTGCAAGCCCCGCTGCAAGCAAGCCGCTGCCGGAGGACGCGCTGATTATTTTGCCGGTGCGCGATTTCGTGTTGTTTCCCGGAACCGTGCTGCCTTTGGCGATCGGCCGGCCGAAATCGGTAGCGGCGGCGCAGGAGGCGGTGCGCCAGAACCGGCAGGTCGGGGTTTTGATGCAGCGTGAGGCCGACAACCCTGATCCCGCGGCGCTCGACCTGCACCGGACCGGAACCATTGCCAATATCCTGCGCTTCGTGACGGCGCCGGATGGCGGTCATCACCTGATCCTGCAAGGCGAGCAGCGCTTCCGGGTCACGGAATTTTCGCGCGAGACACCATTTTTTGCAGCCAGTGTCGATCGTATCGAAGAACAGAAGCTGGTGACACCGGATGTCGAGGCGCGGTTCCTGAACCTGCGGGCCCAGGCGATAGAGGCACTTGAACTGCTGCCGCAGGTACCGCGGGAGCTGATGGCGGCGGTGCAAGCCGCCGACGCCCCGGCGGCGCTGGCGGATATGGTCGCAGCCTACATGGATATCACTGCGCTGGAGAAGCAGGAGCTGCTGGAGACCACGGATGTGGCGCCCAGGATCGAAAAGCTGTCGCGCCTGCTGGCGCACCGTGTCGAGGTGTTGCGGCTGTCGCAGGAAATCCGCCAGCAGACCCGCACCTCGCTGGACGAGCGCCAGCGGGAAGTATTGCTGCGTGAACAATTGGCGGCGATCCAGAAGCAGCTTGGCGAGGGCGATACCGGCAAGGCCCAGGAAATCGCCGGCCTGAAGGAAGCGGTGGAAAAGGCCGGCATGCCGGACGAGGTGGCGGCAGCTGCCGTGAAGGAGCTCCGCCGGCTGGAACAGATGCCGGAAGCCGCGGGCGAATATGGCATGGTCCGCACCTATCTGGACTGGCTGATCGAATTGCCGTGGGCGCTGCCGGAGCCAAAGCCGATCGATCTCACGGAGGCGCGGCAGATCCTCGACAATGATCATTTTGGCTTGCAAAAGATCAAGCAGCGCATTGTCGAGTTTCTGGCGGTGCGCAAACTGGCGCCGGAAGGCAAGGCGCCGATTTTGTGTTTTGTCGGACCGCCCGGCGTCGGCAAGACCTCGCTTGGGCAGTCGATCGCCCGGGCCATGGGCCGTAAGTTCGTTCGCGTCAGTCTTGGCGGTGTGCACGACGAAGCGGAAATTCGCGGCCACCGGCGGACTTATATCGGCGCGTTGCCCGGCAACATCATCCAGGGCATTCGCAAGGCCGGGGCGCGCGATTGCGTGATGATGCTGGACGAGATCGACAAGCTCGGCTCCGGTATCCAGGGCGACCCTTCGGCCGCGCTGCTGGAAGTGCTGGATCCCGAGCAGAATAATTCGTTTCGGGATAATTACCTCGCGGTGCCCTACGATCTCTCGCGCGTGGTCTTCATTGCCACTGCCAATATGCTGGACAGCGTACCTGGACCGTTGCGGGACCGGATGGAAATTATCAGCCTGGCGGGGTACACCGAAGCCGAAAAGCTGCAGATCGCGCAGCGTTACCTGCTGGCGCGGCAGCTGCAGGCAAACGGCCTATCGCCGGGCCAGGTGACATTGCAGGATGGGGTCCTGGCAGCGCTGATCCACGGTTATACGCGCGAGGCCGGCGTGCGCGGACTGGAGCGCGAACTTGGTAGGCTGCTCCGCCATGAGGCGGTAAGGGTTGCCGAAGGCGGCGCGCAGCAAATCGAAATCTCGGCGGCTGATTTAGCCGCGATCCTGGGGGCGCCTCGCTTTGAGAATGAAGTTGCGGTGCGCACCAGCGTGCCGGGCGTTGCTACCGGGTTAGCCTGGACGCCGGTAGGCGGCGATATCCTGTTTATCGAGGCGACCCGATCGCCAGGACGAGGCGGCCTGCTGCTAACCGGCCAGCTGGGCGACGTGATGAAGGAAAGTGCGCAGGCGGCGCTAAGCTTGTTGAAGAACCGCGCCGCCGGCCTCGGCATCGATCCGGAGGTTTTCGGCAAGACCGATATCCACGTGCATGTGCCGGCGGGTGCGACACCAAAGGACGGACCCAGCGCCGGCGTTGCAATGTTCATGGCGCTGGCCTCGTTGTTTACCAGCCGCCCGGTACGCGCCGACACCGCGATGACCGGCGAGATCAGCCTGCGCGGCCTGGTCATGCCTGTCGGCGGTATCAAGGAAAAGGTAATCGCGGCAGCGGCGGCGGGCGTGACGCGCGTGATGCTGCCGGCGCGCAATCGCCGCGACCTTGAAGATATTCCGGAGGACGTCCGCAACCAGCTGGAGTTTATCTGGCTGGAACGGGTTGAGGATGCGGTTGCGGCAGGCCTGGAGGCGGCGCCCGATGCAGCATCTGATGCCGGAAGTCCCGCTTTTTCTTGAAGCAAATGCAAAGCCCGCGAGCACTTCTCCAAATTTTGGCCTGGCGGAAGGCACGATCGCGCTTACGACCAAAAATAAAAAATTCGCAAAGCTCTTTTTAAAAAGTGATTTCTTCGCCCGGCAGTTAAAATTTCTTGATCATTGAAGGCAGAGCGCGCGCACGATATCGGCGCGGCTAACGATGCCGGTTACATGCTCATCCCGTATGATCGGAACGCGTTTTATGTGGTTCTTGATAAGCAGGTCGGCGACCTGCGCAATCGGCATATCTTCCGTGGCGGTAATGACTTTTTTGGTCATCAGATCCCTCGCCACGTGGTGATCCATGCTGATATACTGTACAAAATCCGGCGCCAGTGTTTCCCCTTCGGCGAGAATGTCGAGCCACCAGGACCGCCTGGCCTGGTTGGCGGTGATAAAGGGCGACAGCAAATCGCCCTCGCTGACCATGCCTACAATCTGGCCGCCCGCATCGATTACCGGCACCGCGCTGATGCGATGTTTGGATAGTAAAGCCGCGATCTGCGCAACGCCGGTTTCCGGAGCAACCGATATGACGTCGTGGGTCATGATATTGGCAACCGAACCGGGCATGGCGATGATCCTTTATTATGCGCTTATCGCGACCGCTAGACCGTCGCACCCGCCGGCGCGTTGATCTCGGTCAAACCAGTGCCGGCAAAAACGGTTTAATTTGATGCAAACAATGGCGCCGGTTTGTTGCCGGTTCATCGTCGTTATTCGCTGGATGGGTAATGAACCTATTTTTCTGATTGCTGCGCCTGCCGCAGCATGTGCAGATTTTCCTGCACGACGGGAATAACACGACGCGAGTCGCCGATGAGCTCCTGGTTTTGGCCGTGCGATACTTCTTGCTCAAAAATTGCAAGTGCATTTTCGTGGCTATAGATCTGGTCGTTCAAGTACTGCGCGTCGGCGTTGGTATTCTGGTAGTGCAGGGACAGGTAGCGATTGAGCAGGTCATCCGGCAAGGTATTGGGCAGGGTCACATCATGGGCGCGGCCGAGTTCTTCCAGCCCAGGTTCGTAACTGTTTGCGTCCGCGCAGAGCCGGGCGGCGATCGACAGAACCTCTTTGTTGTCAGACAGGCCCGGCATTTCCTGACATTCCATGAGATCGAACTGGATAAGTTGGTATCCGGCCGTTAGAACGTTCACATCCGTAGGCGAAAGATTAGAGTTCTCCGGCGCCTGCGCTGTCGTACTGCATCCGCAAAGGACAATGAACGGAAAAACCAAGATCGAATAGCGTATCTTCACTTTGCATGCGCTTTCTTTTTCAAAAAGTCAGAATGGGATAGCAGGACACCAGGCTTGTCAGCAGGCTAGTTGATCCCGCTAGATCCAGTGCGCATTGATCCGCGTCAACTCCGGCGGGTACGGTTGAGCAATAACAATCCGAGTTTCTGTTCGATCTGTGAGATCTCTTCGATCTGTGAGATCGATCTAGTAACGACGGAAGGCGACAGCCGCATGCGCCGGGCAGCTTCCGTGAAGCTGCCTCGCGCAGCGACCGCGACAAATATGCGCATGGCTTGAAGGTTGTCCATGAATAATTGCTGAAACAGCAACAACCTTTTGTCAAATTGCGGGCGGCAAACAGCCCTTAAACAACTCCCGGGCGTTTATCAGCGCTGGCGCATGGTGGCGAAGCCTTGGGTGACGAAGCCTTGAGGTGACGAAGCATTGGGTGGCGAAGCCTTAAAATTAGAAGCTCGCATTCGCCGCCATTTGCTGCGGATCAAAATACGTATCCGGAAGGAATGAAAAATTAGAAGCCATGTCATAGGGCGGCGTTTTCCAGGACAATGCCGCGACCCAGTCGCCCGTGCTCAAGTTGAAAGCCGAAGACCCGGCATCCAGCAGTCCCGGGAGCGAGGGTATTATATTGTTGTAGCATTGTGTCAGTTTAAGCAGGGTGCCGCCGCCATCCCACTCATCGGCAATCCCGATGATCCAGGTATCTTCATCGATATACACGCGACGGCGGGCAATCACGTTGCGGATGCCCGGATGAAGGGTTGCTTCAACCACCCATACCCGGTGCTTCTCCCAGCGAACGATATCAGGATTAATAAATTTCTCTAATACGTTGCCGTGATATTCGACAAATTTGAAGTGATTGTTATTATAGGGGATAAACATCTCCTGCTTGCCGATGTAACGCCAATCATATTGTGACGGGTTGCCGGCAAAGCCCTGGGTTTCATCCTCATTTGTAATGCCGTCTTCGGCCGCATCGGGCGCATCGAACTGTAGGTCCGGCGCCTTGCGGACCCGGCCCTGGCCGTTCAATAATTCCCAGGTGATATCTGGCTTAATCTGAACGTTCACGGTATGCCAAAGCAGATCTTCCTGGCCGACCATTGAGCCCGGCGCGGTGAACGAATACAGGGTTTTGCTGAAATAGCCCTCGAATGTTTCCAGGCTCCCATTCGGGTCGTAATATGGGTATTTTGCCCGGTAGTTATCGGCTTCGGATAATTCGAGCTGGCCGCCGGACATCACGAAATTCGCCTGGTAATTTTGTGAAATACAATATCCGGTCCAGTGCGTCAGGAAGTTCCAGATGATTTGCGCGCCACTGATCAGCGGGTCGGCGGTGAGGTCGGGGATCGGGAAGGGCGCGCCCCCATAGGCGCCGGTAAATCCAAAACGGCCGCCATTTGGGTTCAGGGCCGCGGTCGCCACATTTTTCGCGGTATTGTCATAAACATATTGTGGACAGGCCGCGGTTCGATGGGTCGGATAAACCTGGATGCTGAAGCCGGTTTTGGTCATCAGCGACATCACCCCCTCCGACAGCAGATGCTGATATTGGGCCATATTGTCGGAGTTGACGGTTAGGTAAGGTTTCTCATCGGTAAAAACATCGATCAGGACTGGAGAGTTTGGATCTACCATGCCGCCGGTCCAGGCTGGGATGCTGCCATCGGCGTTGCCGGCACGCTCGGCCCCCATTGGGGTCAGCGTTGTCTTCAGCAAGCTGACATCCGGAGTAGCAGCCCGCGCGCCAACAGCAGCGCTGCCGGCTAAAACGGCACTTCCGGTGAACATCCCAAATTCGCGTCTTTTCATTCTGGGTCCCCTAACTTTATTGAATTGACCTGCGTCCTTAAGTTTTTACCGTCCTCAAGTTTTTACGCCGGCTGCCGCGCAGACGTTACCAATGACGGCAGCAGAAATCCTGAACCTTCCAGCCGGTCGTCTGAAAGCGAATGTCGCTGCGGCCCTGACGCCGGCCGCAGCGCGGCAATAACAACGGCGGATGGTTTCAGAATTTCCGGCATAGCAACGAACATGAAAAACCTTGAGCTTTTTTCGAATTATAGTTTCTGCAAATGGACGACCTAATCATACATATGTATGGTTTGGGGCTGTTTGACAAGTCTCGTCCTGAACCATCCCGGCAGAGCTCGCCGGCCAGGCCGGACCCGCTTGCTCGCGAAGCGGCGTGTGTGAAGATGTCTTCGCCCCTGGGCCACCTATGACCCGCGATCTTTTGGATTTTGATCAGATCAAGCGGGTTGCGAACGGTTCGGAGATGGGATTGAGCAGATACCGTGCCGTCATGCCGTAAGGGCATTGAAACCATGCCTGGACGCAGGTTTGCCGCGTCCCGTACTCCTCGCGTTCAAGGGTGGAAGGCCGTTTTTAACTGCAGCCCGAAAAACAGTTTGTAACTTTTAAGTTTGTCTTGCCGAATACATTAATGAAGCGGAGCGTCGCTTAGCCCTGCTTGGTTTGATACAGGAAGGTTTTCCGCATGCGCGATAATTCAATCCACTCGCTATACCAGGTGCTGACCGGGCAGATCCACGACCAGCTGGCGCTTGGCTCATTGCGCTGGTTCACGGTGGCGATGGCGTGGGTATTGTTTTTCGGCGGCCTGGCGATTGCCGGAACCATTTGGTTGAAGGATCCTGAGCAGCGGACGGCGCATCACTTTTTTGTTTTCCTGATGCGCTTTCTGTCGGCCGGCATGTGGTATCTCGGAACTTTGTGGAAGCTGCCTTGGCCGGTCGCGCATGGCTTCAAGGATTGGCTGACAAATACCGTGACTTACAGCTCGTTCCAGTGGCATGCTGATCTCATGCAGGTGTTCCTGAACCATATCGCCATTGTCCAGCCGATGATTTATCTTTTGGAAGTCTTCTTTGCGGCGTCGCTCGCTCTCGGGTTTGCGGTCCGGTTTACCGGTGTGGTCGCGGCGCTGTTCATTTTTAATTTGTTGATCGGGCTCTATAACGATCCGACCGAATGGGTCTGGACCTATGTCGGAATTATGTGTGCGCATGGCATGTTTGCCGCCGACGGTGCGGGGCAAAGTCTGGGACTGGATCATTTGCTAAACCGCAGGCCGGTGTTCGCACCGCGATCCAAACTTGGCCAGATATATGCTCTGGTATCTTAAGTGTGTCTTGAGTGTTTCTTCAGTGTATTTTGAGTGTTCCGTGAGAACCTGGTGAGGCTCGCATTATGAGTACGGCTCCTGCCAATAACATCCCGCCCGGCGTCACGGTTTTCTGTGACCCGACATTGCGGCCGGCGATGCGTTCGCTGGACCCGATTTCGCGGGCGCAGGCCGGTGCGCCGGTGAGCGTTCTATCGGCCCCGGCGATGTCGATGCTGGCGCAGATCCAGCGGCATACCCGCAACGACGTGCTGTTCACCTTAAGTGCGGCGATGGATCAAGCCGTGCAATTGCAACTGGTGCGGCCAGGGACCCGGGTCGATGGGTTTTCGAACCCGCTGGTGCTGGCGACATTGAGCAGCAACAGCACGGCGCCGGTGAATAAGGCCGGATTGTTGAGCGCGCTGTCGGGCGGCAGACTTGCGGTCACGGATAATACGGTTGCCTCGGGGCTCGACGGTCGCGCGGTTTTGAGTGCCGACGGGCTGCCCACCGGTCGCGTCATTGGCGCTGCCACCACCGCCGATGTGGTGTTCATGCTGACGACCGGGGCAGCGGATGTCGGCCTGGTTTATTTGACCGATGTCAAAGCCGAACCGCGGCTGACGGTGCTGGCGATGCTTGGCGCCGATCCGGCGCTGACGCAGTATTCAGGCGCCGTTAACGCCAAAGCGGTGAGCCCGAACGCGCAGGCATTTCTGGATGTGATGCGCAGCGCTGCCGGCAGTACCCGGCTGCGGGCGGCCGGATTGGAGATGGCGTCGTGAAATTGAAGCGCGCGAAGCCGACGCCCGCCACGCATGACATTCAGGAACATCCCGCTTTGGTGCGCATTGCGCATTGGCTGCAGGCTTTGGCGATTATCGTGATGATCGGCAGCGGCTGGCGGATTTACAATTCCGAGCCGATTTTCGGCTATTACCGTTTCCCGATCTGGGCCACCTTGGGCGGCAACCCAATGCTGTCGAAAATCGCGCATATGGATCCGGGCGTCGCCAATGCGCTCAACTGGCATTTCACCGGCATGTGGCTGCTGCTGATAAGCTATTTGCTGTTCATGGCGCATGGCTCGATCTCCGGCCATTTCTGGCGGCATCTGCTGCCGTTGCGGCCGCGCGATGTGTGGCATGATTTTATCGCCGCCGCGACGTTCCGGCTGCCGCATCGGCTGGGCGAGTACAACGCCGTGCAGCGGCTGGCCTATTGGGGTGTGCTGTTCTGCATTCTAATGATGTTCCTGACCGGTCTTGCGATCTGGAAGCCGGTGCAGTTGAGCCCGCTTACCTGGGTGTTCGGCGGCTACCCGACCGCGCGGGTTCTGCATTTTCTTTTCATGTCGGCGATCTGCCTGTTCATGGTCGTGCATGTGGCGCTGGTGATCATTGTGCCGAAGACTTTCGTCGCCATGGTGTTTGGCCGCGCCTCGCACGCTCACCCGGCCGAGCACCCAATTCAGCCACAGGAGCCAGCGCCGCATGCCGGTGAATGAGAAAAAAACAACGGTGGCTTTGGCGCCGGGAACATCCTTGATTGAGCGGCCAAAATTGACGCTGGATGTGGATCGCCGAAAATTTCTTCGCAATGGCATGAGCCTTGGCGCGCTGACGCTGCTAACCGGCTGCGATATCAGCGATAACGACGTGGTGCAGCGGATGTTCGCTGAGGTTTCGCGCTGGAACAGTTTTGTGCAGGCCGAGCTGTTCAGCCGCACCAAGCTGGCGCCGGAATATCCCGAGAGCATGGCGGTCAAGGATTTCCGCTATAATGCCTGGTATCAGGCGCCGCTGGCGCCGGTTATCGACGCCTCGACTTATAAGCTCGAACTTGCCGGGCTGATCGCGGATAAGCGGCCATGGACGGTGCAACAGCTCTACGCACTGCCGCAGAAGAGCCAGGTGACCCGGCATGTCTGCGTCGAAGGCTGGAGCATGATCGGCAAGTGGACCGGCACGCCGCTCAAAACTTTTCTTAACATCGTCGGCGCCGATACCACGGCGAAATATGTCGGGTTTGTGTGCGCCGATGGTTATTATGAGAGCATCGACATGCCGACCGCGCTGCAGCCGCAGACGATCATGGCATTCCAGCTTTCCGACAATATTTTGCCGACCAAATATGGCTTTCCATTTAAAATACGAATCCCGACCAAGCTTGGTTTCAAGCAGCCGAAATTCGTCACCGCAATCTACGTGACGAACCGCAATCCCGGCGGCTTCTGGGTGGATCGCGGCTATAACTGGTTCAGTGGGATTTAAGATGGATCAATCTGCAAGCTTCGACGAAATCTGGTCGGCAATTGAGCAGATGCCGCGCCGGGCGCCGATACTGGACCTTAAAAGCCACGCTGCGCCTTCGATATTTCTACCCGGGAACATGTTGCGGGAGGCAAGGCGGCAGAAAAATCTGGCTGATACGCCGGTACCGCCGGTGTGCATTCTGGATCCGGACGGGGATTTGCTGGCGCAGCTGCAGCTTGCGAAGCGTACCACAGAATGCACCGGCTGGGCCTGCTATCACACAACGATGCATGGCTTTGAGCATGCGGGCAGAAAATTCGGTATTATCGGCGGGGCGGTCGGCGCCGCATTCGCGGTGCTGCTGGCCGAACAGGCTTTTGCTTCCGGCTGTGAATTGCTGATCAGCCTGACATCGGCCGGGCAAATTACCGCATCCGAGCCGGCGCCGTATTTTATTTTGATCGAGCGGGCGCTGCGCGACGAGGGCACAAGCTATCATTATCTGGCGGCATCGCGTTATGCCGAGGCGGACCCGGCGTTGACGCAACCGGTATTTGCCGCGTTGCAGGCGATGGGGCGGCATGTTCACCGCGGCGCGACCTGGACCACCGATGCGCCTTTCCGCGAAACCGAGACCGCGGTGGCGGCGGCCCGGGCCGAAGGCATTCTCGCGGTGGAGATGGAAGCAGCAGCGCTTTACGCCTTCGCCAAAGCGTCCGGCAACCGGGTGCTGTGTTTTGCCCAGGTGACGAACCAGATGGGGCAGATCAATGGTGACTTTGAAAAGGGCGAGGCCAACGGCGCGCATGACGCTTTGAGTTTGATCAGCATCGCCGCGGATGCGGCCCTTACGGCGGTTGCCGCGGCTGCGGCCCTCACGAAGGTTGCCGCGGATGCGGCTGACATGGCGGTTGCAAAATGAGCCAGTTTCGCGTTGCCGGCGCGCCTGAATTGCACCGGAACGCCAATAGCTGCGCGATTGCGGTGATGGCGAAAGCGCCGCAGGCCGGGCGCAGTAAAACCCGGCTGGTGCCGCCTTTGACGCCGGAGCAGGCCGCCGCGTTAAGTGCGGCTTTTCTGCGCGACGTCACCGAGAATCTCGCGACAGCCGGCCGCATTGCCGCGATCCATGGCTATATCGCCTACGCGCCGTTGGGCCTGGAAGCGCTGTTCGACGGTCATCTGGCAGCCGGGACCGGGCTGGTGCTCGCCGATGGCAGTCCGGATATGCCGGCCGGCGTGCAGGGATTTGGGCGCTGCCTGCTGCACGCCGTACAATCGCTGCTGACGAGCGGGTACGGCTCGGCCTGCGTGCTGAATTCCGATAGTCCGACCTTGCCGACCCGTATTCTAACGCGAACCGCTAAGCTGCTGGCGCAGCCGGGTGACCGCGCGGTGCTGGGGCCGGCCGAGGATGGCGGCTATTATCTGCTTGGCCTGAAAGCGGCGCATGCCCATCTGTTCGAAGACATTGCATGGAGCACTGAAAACGTGGCCGAACAGACGGCATTGCGGGCCCGTGAAATTGGTCTCGAACTGGTGCTGCTGCCGCGCTGGTATGACGTCGACGATGCTGCCTCTCTGTACCGGTTGATCGATGATCTCGGGGCAACGGCGTCCGCCGATGCAGCGCTGCTGCCCTATGCGGCGCCGGCGACCGCCAGCTGTTTGGAACTTTTCGGTCACAGCCTGGAAGTGTCGACGGAAAGATCGTCTGATGCGCGCCGACAGGCCTGAGCTACTGCTGGCCCTGAGCGTCCTGCTGATGGGTCTGACCGCCGTTGGTTTGACATTGCCGCAGCCGGTGATTGGGCAATTCGGCATCGGCTATGGCGCGGCGCTGGATCATTTTGTTATCCTTGGAGGTGTCGAGGGCCTGGTTTATCTTGTAGCCGTCGCGCTGATGCTGCGCAGCCCGCGATCGGCGCGGACGATCTGGATCATCCTGGGCAGCGCCGCGATCATGCGGGTGATGGTTGTCGTTTTTCCGCCGTTTCTTTCAAACGACATGTACCGCTATATCTGGGATGGCTGGGTGCAGGGCGCCGGGATCAACCCGTACCGGTTTATTCCGGCCGATCCGCATCTGACGTTCCTGCGCGATGCGGCGGTTTTTCCGAATATCAACCGCGCCGATTATGCCCATACGATCTATCCGCCGGCGGCGGAGATGATCTTTTTCCTGGTCTCCGGTACCGCCAAATTTCTGGCGGTGCCACCGGTACTGGCGATGAAGGTTTTCATGCTGGGATTCGAGGGCGTCGGGATCTGGGCCATGCTGCAGTTGCTGGATCTGGCCGGGCTGCCGCGGGAACGCATTCTCATCTATGCCTGGAACCCGGTGACGGTTTGGGAATTCGCCGGCAGCGGCCATGTGGATGCCATTGCAATCTGCTTTATTGCTTTGGCGCTGCTGGCGGTTTGCAAAGGGTTGCGGGGCTGGGGGGCTGCAGCACTCGCCGCGGCGGTGCTGACGAAGTTTTTGCCGGTGATTTTGCTGCCGGCCTTATGGCGGCGATGGGACTGGAAATTTGCCGCCATCTTCATTGCGGTGATCGCTTTGCTGTACGCGCCGTATCTTGGCGTCGGCAAGGCGGTGCTGGGGTTCCTCGGCGGCTATGGCGCGCAGGAAGGCATCGATAGCGGCCAGGGCATATTTTTGCTTGCGGTTTTCGGCCAGCTGGTCGGGCTGCCGGTGTATGCGTCGAAAATATACTTGTTGCTGCTGGCGATGGTGTTGCTGGCCATGGCCATAGTAATGGTGTTTGGGCGGCCGTTGCCGGCGGCGCGCGAGGCTGCAACCAGAGTGGTCGCGCAGCGCAGCCTATTGCTGGGCTGCGTGTTGATGGCCGGATTGTCGCCGCATTATCCATGGTATTATTGTTGGCTGCTGATCCCGGCCTGCATCCTGCCCTGGTCGAGCGTATTGTATCTGGTGACGGCGACTTTCCTGCTTTACCTCAATCCGATCCATACCGAACTGTTCTGGCCGGCTTTTTTATACGGGCCGTTCGCGGTTCTGGCATTGCTGGATGCGCGTGCCGGAAAACTGCCTGTGCTAATGAGCCTGCAACTGGCTGAAGGAGATAAAACGTGACCGTAACGACTTTGAAAGATCCGCGCCGTTACTTCGAGGCGGTGGATGCGTCGCGCACGGCCGAGGCCTTGAGCCCGCCGGTCTGCCTGTATCTGGAAGTGACCAACCGGTGCAACCTGCTTTGCGAAACCTGTCCGCGCACTTTCGAGGATCTCGAACCCCCGGCCGACATGAGCTGGGAATTATTCACCTCGATCATCGACCAGGTGCCGAATATTGCGCGCGTCGTGATGCACGGCGTCGGTGAGCCGATGCTGGTGAAAAACCTGCCGCAGATGATCCGTTACTTGAAGCAACGCGGCATTTACGCATTGTTCAACACCAACGGCACGCTGCTGGTGCCGCGCAAGCAGCGTGAGCTGATCGAGACCGGGCTGGACGAGATGCGGGTTTCGCTGGATGCGGCCGATGCGAAGACATTTCTGGCGGTACGCGGCAAGGACATGTTCAATCGGATCGTGCGCAACGTCAGCAGTTTTACCGCGTTGCAAAAGGAGATCGGCGCCACCAGCCCGTTGGTGTCGATGTGGTTGACGGGCTTGAAGGAAACCATCGGGCAGCTGCCGGATTTTGTCCGCCTGGCAGCGGCGATCGGAGTCAGGGAAGTGCATTTGCAAAGACTGGTATTCGATGAAGCCGGCTTTGGTCTGGCGCGTTCGGAATCAGCTTTGTTTGAAGACACCAAGGCCGAGGAAGATGATGCTGTCGGCGCCGCCCAGGCGGTGGCAGCATCTTTGGGTGTCCGGTTGAATGCGTCCGGCGCCACTGAGCCCGGGCTTAGCCTGAAGGCCTCGGAGGAGGAACGGCCGTGGTCGACATGCCGGCGGCCGTGGTCGCTGATGTATTTCACCGCGCATGGCCGGGCGCTGCCATGCTGCATCGCGCCGTTCTCGGCTCGCGGCTACGAGAATTATACCCTGGGGGATGCGACCCAGCAGTCGTTGCGCGACATCTGGAACAGCCCGGCCTATCGCGATTTCCGGACCACGCTGTTGAGCGAGGCGCCCCCGAAACCTTGCCAGGGTTGCGGCATGCGGTGGAGCCTGTAGCGTAATGCCGGGCGTGGCGGTGATTATCCCGACGCTGAATGAGGTGGAGGCAATCGGCAAGGTGATCGCCGAACTGCCGCGATCGATGGTGCGGGAGATTATCGTCGCCGATAGCGGCAGCACCGATGGCACGCAGGATGCGGCGCGCGTTGCCGGGGCACGGGTACTGGAACTGCGCGAGCGCGGCTATGGCCGGGCCTGCGCTTACGCTGCGGCGCAGGCGGATGCGGATTGCGATATCATCGTGTTCATGGATGGCGATGGCGCCGACCGGGCTGATTTGCTGGAACAACTGGTCGCCCCGATCCGGGATGGACTGCAGGAATTTGTGATTGCGGCACGGGTGCGGAGCCTGCGGGAACCGGGCTCGATGAGCCTGCATCAGGTTGCCGCGGGCCAGGGGCTCGGCTTTGCGATCGGCTTGCTGACGGGTGTGCGCTATACCGATATGTGCGCCTTCCGGGCGATCCGCCGGACCGCGCTCAACCGGTTGGCCATGCGGGAAATGACCTATGGCTGGAACATCGAAATGCAGATGAAGGCGGCACAGCAGGGCTTGCGAATTCTCGAAATTCCGCTGCCCTATCGATGCCGTGCCGGCGGCCAGTCAAAAGTGGCAGGATCAGTGCGCGGCTCGATCCGCGCCTCGTGGCGCATCGTTACCACCTTCATGCGCGTCGCATCCCTCGGTAAATCGCCGGCCCGCGCGAAAGCCTAGTTGCCGGCTGCGATTTCGTGCATCACCACGGCTTCCAACGGATCGGCCGCTGCTTCCCATGGCGCCTGCGCAATCGCCCGCAAGGCGGTGGCGCTACTGAGGCGCCTCGACCGGTTAACTGCCGGTCGAGAATTGCAGGCTCAGTAGTTCGGGATGTATTGCCGGTTCGGGCCGCAGACCAGGATGAGTGAATTCAGCTCATCACCCTGGCTCGTGCTATGGAATACGGTGCAGGAATTATGTTTCGTTTCCATCATCCCGGTGATCGCGGCAAATTCTTTTGCCGGTATCTGAACCTTCATCATCACATCGCCATCCGGCAGCATGATGGTGCTCAAGGTGCCATTTATCGGTGCGACCCACCGCTCTGCGAATGCCGAGCCTGCCGAAGCCATTCCGGCGCAAAGCGCCAGCGCAAATAAAGCATGTTTCATAATAATTATTCTCCAAGAAGGTCCAGCGGCTTGCGGGAACCCGTGGGTTAAACAACATTTTGATCGAATTAAATCCAATGCCGTTTGGGTATGAATTTGATGCCTTATCGAAAATAATTTGGCATCTACGCCGACGCATCGAATAACATGCAGCCTTGCCAGACTTTCATTCAGAAAGTGCCGAGAGCTTCAGCTAAAGTTTTGTGCTCGGCATAGCTTGACAAAGCTTGCAGCCGCCGGATTGAGCGGCCGTCCGGCGACGACAGTCAAAAGGATACGCCGGGTGATCTCTGGCTCGTGAAAGGGTCGGGCGCCGAGAAGCGGCGGTAACAGTAGGCGGTTCGAAAGCAACGCAATGCCAAGACCGGCATTTATCAGATCAAGTATCTGCGACGTCGAACCCTGGCAACGCTGCAGATGCAACGAGTACGATGTGATCTTGGTAAGCCGATCGACGAAATCGCCGCAGCGTTCGCCAAGCAGAATCGTCTCGTCCATAATGTCACGGGCGGTAATGGCGTCTTGTGCCATCAGTTTATGGTTTGCCGGCAGCACCACGACAGCGCGATCGGTGTACAGCGGCCAGCGGTTAAGCCGCTCGGGTATGTCGGAGTGATCAGGCAGCAGCGCGCAATCCATCATATCCGTCAGCATCGCCTCGACCAAGGCGCCTGGCCCGGATTCTTCAAAATGCAGGGTAACATCCGGTAGTGTTCTTGTTACCTCCCGGACCGCTCCGGCGACATCTGCGGCACCTACCCCAGGACCAAGGCCGATCTTCAAACTTGCCGGAGAGCGCGTGAGTTTTGCCAAAGCCAGTGTCTTCGCTGCATCTGCCGCGTCAAGCATCGCCTCAAGATGCGGGCGCATTGCCCGCCCGAGCTCGGTCAGCTGCGTCAAATTGCGTTCGCGGAACAATAATGATCCGCCGAATTCTTCTTCGAGCTTTTGGATCGATCGCGTAAATGCCGGCTGCGTTACATTGCACTGCTCGGCTGCCCGCGTGAAGTTAAGGACGCGGCACAGCGTGATGAAATAGCGGACCTGCGTGAGTTCCATACGAGATTACGGCCGCCTGAAAAGACTGCGGACCGTCTCAATGACATCAGCCGGCTCGGCGCGATGCGTGGGGTCGGCGTCGACGAACCGCCAGGCGATCAATCCATCCGGCGTCACGATAAAGGTCGCGGGCACTGGTAAGAACCATGCGGAATTGCCGTGGCGTTCTGGAATGTTGATGCCGCTTGCCTCGAGGCGGGCTCGATACAGCTTGGGCGTACGGAAAATAATCCCCGCCGCCAAACCGACGCCACAATCGACATCGGACAGGATTTCAAAGCGCGCCTGGGCTTCGCGCTTCATGGTCAACGGCAGTCCACCGGTTTCTGGCGTCAAAGCTAAAAGGCTGGCGCCGGCTGCCTCTATTTGCGGCAGGGCTTCTGCCAGCGCCGCCAACATAAGCTGGCAGAACGGGCACCATTCACCTCGAAAAAAGGTGATTATGACAGGTCCGTGCTCCAGAAAACTTGCCAATGAAATAAGTCTGCCCTCAGCGCTGGGCAAAACAAAATCCGGGAACGGTTCACCTTCCTTAAGCGCGTGCTGCAGGAAGCCGCTACGATTAAGGTCCGCGACAGACTCTTCGTACACGGTGTTCCACATCGCGAAATCTTTGCGGGCATCGCACAGCGCCGCAATGCGAGACTTGAGCGACCCAGCAGCCACGTCTTCAATCATTCAGTATGTCCGATGCCGTTTACTTGCAATTCGAGAGCAGGCCCCGGCCGTCCCACATGCCCGACGAGCGCGTGCAACGGCCTCACCATTGATATCCCATAGAAACAGGTTTCGCTGCAGTTTTACAATGCGCCCATGTGACAGCAGCCCGCAGCTTTAAACTAATGCCGTTTAGGCATGGAAATCATGCCTTGGACAACCGATACCACATCGCAATTCGGGACATTGGCCGGACCTGGCTCGCGCCATCGCTTTCGCCATCGCCATCGCCATCGCCATCACCATCACCGGTGCGGCGCCTGCGCCGTGCGCCGGAGCTGGCAACCAGGCTCCACAACATGTCGAATAATTTAGGCTGTAATATCCCGGATCTGTAACCGCGCCGGGCTCAGCGACGAATAAACGCTTACCAATAAGGAAATCCGAATGAACCGTCGTTTGATTCTATACGCTACCAGCGCTTGCGCGGGTGTTGCCTTCCTTGGCCTGCGGGCCGCACGTCGTGCCGATGCCGCGGCTCAACCGGCGGCACAGCACTATGCAGTTGTACATACGGATGCGCAGTGGCGCCAATTGCTGAGCCCGGCCGCCTATGATGTCCTGCGTAATGCCGGCACCGAACCTGCGTTCACATCGCCGCTGCTGCACGAAGAGCAAGCAGGTATATTCAATTGCGCCGGCTGCGCCCAGCCGCTTTTCTCGTCGGCCACCAAGTTCGACAGCGGCACCGGCTGGCCCAGCTTCTGGGACCATTTGCCGCGGGCCATTGAGACTTCCGACGATAACAGCTTCGGCATGGACCGCACCGAGGTGCATTGCAGTCGCTGCGGCGGTCATCTCGGCCATGTTTTCCCGGACGGCCCGCAACCCACCGGGCTTCGCTACTGCATGAATGGCGTCGCCCTTACCTTCACACCGAGGCCGGCATGATGCGCAAACTTCTGCTCGCAACCGTGCTGGCCGCAAGCTTGGTCGCAGTTTCGCAACAAAGTGCCACGGCCGACTCTGCGGTCGCCGTGCCGGCGCCGGCGCTTGACCAGCCTCTTGCAAAAACCGCGGGTAACCAGACCGCGATCCTATCAGGCGGCTGCTTCTGGGGCATGCAGGTGGTGTTCCAGCATGTGAAGGGGGTTCGTGAGGCAATTTCCGGTTATACCGGCGGCACTGCGGCCACCGCCGACTATCCGGATGTAAGCACGGGTACAACCGGGCATGCGGAATCGCTCAAGATCATATTTGATCCGAGCGTGGTCAGCTACGGGACGCTGCTGCGGATCTATTTTTCGGTCGCCGCAAACCCGACTGAATTGAACTACCAGGACCCTGATCATGGCCCGCAATACCGCGGCGAGATCTGGGCCGAAAACGCGGAACAACGTCATGTCGCCGCAGCCTATATCAGCCAGCTTACGACGGCCCATACATTCCCAGCGCCGATTGTAACGCGTATCGACGCCGCCATGCCGTTCTATCCGGCCGAGGATTATCACCAGAACTACGCCACGCTTAATCCGGGCAGTCTGTACATCGCGATTTATGACGCGCCGAAGCTGGCCGCACTGGCACAGCTGTTTCCGCAGCTTTATTCGCCTAACCCGGTGCTCGTACCAGCCGGATCAGGCTAGAGCGCAAATGAAACTACTGGCAGGCCTGGTCCTGATCGGTCTGTCAACCGGCACTGCCCTTGCCGCGCCACGCCCGGTGGTGGTGGAACTTTTCACCTCGCAAGCCTGTTCGGATTGCCCGCCGGCAGATGCGCTGCTCAAGCGCGTGCAGGCTCAAAATCCCGATATCCTGGCTTTGGACCTGCATGTGACGTACTGGGACGCCGCTGCCTGGACCGATCCCTATGCATTGCAAAGTGCTACGGAGTTGCAGCAATTCTACGCCGCGCTAGGGCAAAACTCGGAGGTCTACACGCCTGAAGCCGTGGTCGACGGCCAGGCACAGTTCGTCGGTTCCGATGCTGATACGATGGCGGCCGCCATCGACCAGGCAAGAACAAGCATTGCCGCCGGGCCGGCGGTCCCGGTTTCTATTGCCTCCGCAGGCAATAAGCTCTTGGTCCGCATCGGGCCGGTCGATGAACAGGCGCCGCAGCGACCCGCCCAGGGCCAGGAGACCGGTGCGATATCGTTATTCGGTTTCGATCCGGCACGGACCACCCATGTTCTGGGCGGCGAAAATGGTGGTGCCACTCTCAGCGAAGTAAACGTGGTGCGCAGCATTACGCCGCTTGGCACCTGGAACGGGCAGTCGATGCTGTTCAACCTGCGGCCGCCAGCCGGCGAGAAGTTTGCCGTGCTGGTGCAAAATCCCAACGGCACGATTTTAGGGGCCGGTTCGAATTAGCGGCGCTCCCGCCGCCCGGGATCTCCTTGCGGGTACTGCCCAGCCTTATCCAAAGCTACACCCAGAGGAATATGTGAGCTACAATCCGCCGCAGCAAACCAGCAGGGTGTCCATTCCGTCGCCCTTATATCTTTTGCCGGCGCGGACCAGCCTGGGAGGAACTCGTTTGACGGATAGTGACTGGCGCGCGCTGATGGTTGCAGCCCAGTCTGGCAATGCCGGGGTCTATCGTCGATTGCTTACCGAAGTGGGGGTTTGGCTGCATCGCTATTACGGCAGACGCCTGCCTGCCGCGATGGTGGACGACGCGGTCCAGGAAGTGCTTCTTGCCTTGCATGAAAAGCGGCATACTTACGATCCCGCGCAGCCGTTCGGCCCGTGGCTTGCGGCCATCGCGCGCTATAAATGGATCGACCGGCTACGCGCGATGAAGGCGGCAACAATGGAGGAGCTTTCGGACGAATTGTCGATCCTGGACCATGGCGAGGCGGTGCAAAGCGCGCGCTCGCTGGAACTGCTTTTGGACCGGCTGAAGCCGGCGCAAGCCGAGGTAATCCGCCTGGTGAAACTGCAGGGTCTTAGCATCGACGAAGCAGCGGCCCGGACCGGCCAGACGATCTCGCTGGTAAAGGTCAACATCCATCGAGGTTTGAGGCGCCTTAGTTTCCTCGCCCAGGATCAAGCCGATGAACTATGACCGCCTGATCGATCGTCTGGCGGAGGACCTGAAACCGGTGCGCCGCCGGCGCCTGGGCCGGGACGTTTTTATTGTTGCCGCCATCTGCGCCGTTGAACTTGCGGTGTTTTTTGCACTGGGTTTGGCGCGTCCGGATATGCCCATGATGATGCAGCAGCCTACCGTCTGGTGGCGTCTCGCAAGCCTCGGGCTAATCTCAGTGATCAGCGGCTCGCTCGCCATCCGATCCTTCAATCCGGTTTATTCGCCGCGCCTTGGGATACGGTGGCTCGCGGTCATCGTGGCGATCTGCCTGGTCTTCGGTTTTTGTATAAGTGCCGGTCCGCACAGCCTTGATGCCATCGTCCAGCGGCTGAACTGGCGGGATGGATTACAATGCGCATCCAAAATGATTGCGCTGTCCATGCCGCCGCTTGTGGGCCTTAGCGTGTTGATGCACCGTGGCGCGCCGACCGATACCAGCCGTACGGCACTCCTGGTCGGGCTGGCGGCCGCGGCCTGGGGCGCTTTCGTGTTTGTGTTTGCCTGCCCGTTTGACGACCCGCTTTACATCGCCGCCTGGTACAGCGTCGGCTGCGGCAGCGTTACCCTCCTTGCGCGGCTGGTATTGCCGCGCTTCACGGCTTGGTGAACCAGGCTTGGTGAAGACGGCTCCGGCAACTCGCTCGGCCACATGAAGACAATCCGGTTGGCGGCGGCACGCGCCGCCAACCTTCAGGCGATCAAGCTGCCGGCGCGGTAAGCACGACCGGAAAGTTGATCTCGGTGCCAGCGACGATGTTGGCGAAATTGGTCAATATGTTCTCGGCTACGACCGCGATGATCATTCCCCGCATATTAGGGCATTTCGAAGTCGATTTTTTCTGCAACCGGAAGATCTTGCAGGAAACGGCGCAAGCTATCGAGCGCCATTTCCACGGCGCTGATACGCAGCATGTCATCGATGATCAGCCGCAGGCGGCTGCGCCGGATGGCAACGCGCTCAGCGGTGCAGATGGCGAACCAAATGGTTGCACTGGCGTTAGGATCGCCATTTTCAGCCGGGTCCAGGAGCGCTACCAATGCATGGGTGGCGCCGTTATGCAGCATTGCGGCGCGGGCGGCAGCCGTGACCGCTCCATCATCAAGCGGGCGGGTGGATAACGAGCCTTCGGCAAGGCCAAGGACGGCCTCCATTTCTTTGGCTGCGGGCGCTACCAGGCCGCGCCGGAACGTGGCCTCCGCGTTGGGAAGCTGCGCCAGCCGCGCAGCAATCAAGCCGCTCGTGAAGGTCTCAACCACCACCAGCGAAGCGTGGGTTTTTGCAAGCGCCGCCAGAATAACGCCTTCCAAGGTCTCATCGTCCTCGGCGGCGATGAAATTGCCAAGCCGCCGGCGAAGTTCCAGCTCAATCGGCGCCAATCGCCGCGCAAGTTCAGTGGGATCGCTGCCGCGCAGGCTGAGCTTGGTTTCAAGTTGCGGGTAATGGGTCTGAAATCCAAGCTTGACGCTGCGTTCGGGGTCAAGGTTTTCGAGGCCCTCCAGCAGCGCATCCGCGTGCGATTCGCCAAGGCCAAATAGGTGGAACCGCTTCAGGCTGACCGCGGTCGGCTTGCCGGCGCGCGCCAGTAGACGCGGAATGATTTGCGCGTCGAGCATCAGATGCAGCTCTTTGGGCACGCCCGGGGTGAAGAAAAAATGTGCCTGGCCGATATCCAGCTCAAAGCCGCAGGCGGTGCCGATCGGATTGTCGATTAAGTCGGCGTTTGAGGGCAACAGAGCCTGCTTACGATTGTTGGGCTGCATCACCATGCCGTAGCGCTGGAACATAGCCTCGATCTGCGCCAGCCACGCCTCGTTCATGACCAAATCGACGCCGGCGGCTTTGGCCGCAATCTCCTGGGATAGGTCGTCGACGGTGGGTCCCAGGCCGCCATTGACGATAACGGCATCAGCCCGGCTTGCCGCTTGCCGGAAGGCCTCCAGCAAGGTGTCGGGGTCATCTCCGACCGTCGTTCCCCAAAGGACCGATAAGCCAAATTCTTCAAGTTTGCGGCTGATATGGCTGAAATTGGTATTGACGATTTTGCCGGTCAGAATTTCGTCGCCGGTGCAAATTATCTCTATGCGCATGGATCCTCCTGTCAGCCAGGATACCGTACTCCGCCTGGAATGTCGCTTGGCAATCGGGCGATGCGGTCCGGGGATGGACCTCGAATTAGTCAAATCTTCGGCAGATATCTCGCTTTGCAGAGGATGACAGCCACGGCTTGGCATCAAACCGCCGCCGGCCCTCGTTTCGGGTTTGTTACATCGGTAAATCTGTGATTTGATTTAGACCGGGGAACCAAGTTATATTCCGCAAGTTTCAGGGTCTGACCGATGAAATATTATCTCATGGTTTTCGGATTAGCGATGTCGACAAGCATCGTCCCAATGCAAGCTTTTGGGCAAAATTTTCTGCAAGGTGAGCCCGGCCTGGGCGGTAGTTCCGCGGCGACACCCGATATCAATTCACCTGACGCCACCACGCCCGGGCCAAACGCCAATCCTTTCATGGGTGCGGCCGGCGCCTCAAGATATTACCAGGACAATTCGCTCACGGGTTCTTCCGTACCGGATATTGCTAACCCAACCGGCAGTAACAATCCCTCTGCAGGGGCGCCCGGCGGCACTGCGAGTGGTCCTCTGGACGGAGCCGCACCTACCGACAATGACAATGCCGCGACTTGGGCGACCACGCCGTAGCTTTCGACGTTGGCGCGGGGCAACCCGTTCACCCACCCGATGGCACCGGGACCGGACGGTGCATGTAATTGCGCTGAGGATTGAAAGGATTGCGGCCCTCTTTCCATCCATACGCACAGTAATGAAATAAACCCGAGGGCAACACACCGCTATTTTTGGCCGCCTTCACATCCGGATTGGTTTCGCAATACCACTGCTCATCAAAGCCTGGAACCGTCTCGGCATCCTGCCGTGCCTGCTCTGCATCGGGTAACGGTGGAGCGCAGTTCTCCTGCGCAAAAAGCTGCTGAGGCGGCTTGCGCCAGAAAGCGTTACGGCGGGCCTTTGCCGGTCTCAAAACAAGAACATCCTGGTGCTGGTCCCAGCCGCGCTCATGGTAAGACTGCAAGCGCAGATTGCTATTTGCCAACAGCGTCTCAAACCAGGCGCGTGCCGAAAGTGAAATCCCGTAGGAGACGTTGCCGTCATAGCCGCGGTAACCGTAGCCGCTGGTCAGGTATTGCCCGTACAATCCGCGCGCTGCCGCTTCGGTCAACCCGTAGGTCGTTGTCCGCAAGCGTTCGGCGACAAATTCTCCATGGGTGGTTACAATCAGCCGGGATCCAGCCCGCATGTGACGCGCTGCAAAATCCAGGAAGGTTCGCGTAAGATGCTCCGGCATGTGCGTCAGAAGCGAGCCGACCCATATCAGGTCGAATTTCTCTCCAAGGTTTAAATTTTGAAAATCCGGCACCGAGTACACCGGCTTGGCACCAAAGGTCGCAGCCGTAAAATCTACGGCATCGCGGTCGAGGTCACACGCGGTTATGTGGGCCTCCGGAAATCGTGCACGCAGCATCCTGGTGACGCGGCCAAATCCGCAAGGCAGATCAAGAATGGTTTTTGGGTCTGACCCTTCCAGCGCCGTATTGATAACGTTGAGGGCTGAAATGCCGACCCCCAGATAATGGTGCGAGCGCCCATCAAACATGCTGTCCGACGGAGATAGCTCGGTGATGATGTCGGGAACGGCAAATTCGGCGGGAACGACTAACCTAGACATCAAAACAAGCTTTAAACATTCGTCTTCCGGCTCTCACATGGGTCAAGCCTTCCCCCGCAAAAGTGACTAAATCACAATAGCGGATTCAGCAATCGGTAGACCGCCGAAAGCTTGGGCCCCACCGGTTGACCGCTGCACCGGGATAAATCATGAGACGGCCAGTTTAGTTTTGGAGAGATCTATTTGGACGCGCATGGGCATAGCCAACCGGCAACCGGCCGCGATCCTGCCTCCCTGCCTCCAGCTGGCCTAAGATCCAGGCTGCTGCTGGTTTCTTGGCGTTTTGAGCGCATTTTTACTGGCCTGATTTCGGGCTTGATTTTGCTCGTCTGCGCCGTCGTCTATATTCCGTTTTTGCCATATTTTCCGGTTGATAAGCTTGATAGTAGCTGGCAGCTGGCAGTGAATGCGGCGGTCGCAAAGCGGCTGGTGTTCGGCAAGGACATCTTCTTCACCATGGGCCCGTACGCCGCGGTGTTTTTCAGGCAATACCACCCGGCCACAAGCGCGATGATGTTCGGTGGCAGCGCCTTGATGGCTGCAGCATGCGGCTTCCTCCTGCTGTGTCTTTGTGAGGGCTATGGCAGACTGATCGCACTGGCGCTGGCCTTGATCCTACTGCTGGTGCCAGTAGATACCCAGCTGTTTGCGCTGCCGCTATTGGCGCTCATGCTGATCTATCGGGTGGCGCTGCCAAATGCCTCTGCTGTCCCGATCGCGATGTCGCCGGTCACTAGATTTACCTTCGTGCTGGCGTTTCTTGCGTTGGGCGTGCTTTTATTGGTCAAAGGCACGTTTGGTTTTTGCTCGGATATTGTTGGCTTTTTTGCGTTTGCGCTGCTCCTGAGGCGCCGTAAATTTCTGCTGGCTTTTTGCTTCGTGGTGCTTGCCGCCGGCTGGCTGGCTGTTTTGTGGGTAGCCGCCGCTCAGCCTATTCAATTTTTGCCGAATTTCTTCATGGCGCAGTTACCGGTCGTCGGCGGCTACACCGATGCCATGGCTTTGAGCGGCCCGGCATGGCAGCTTTGGGTGTTTCTTGTGTCATGCCTGGCGGTATGGATTTTTGGAAACCTCCGGTTGCAGAAAGAAGGCGATGCCGGGCTGGTGCTGGCTCTCGGTTCAGCGATGATCCTGTTTCTAGCCTTCAAGGAAGGTTTCGTGCGGGCCGATCATGACGCCGTCGCCGGTGGCATGCTGGGCGTGAGCGGAATTGCTTTTGCCCTGCTCAAAAAAACGCCTATTGCTGCTTTGGGCTGCTTGGCAGGCTTGATCGGGTTTACGACGATCAACGCTATCCCGATCGGTTTGGCTCCAATCAGCGGCCCGATTGCCGCAAGGTTCGAGGCAGATGCAGCGTCGATCCATTCGCGGATCAACGACCCCGATTTCTTCGAAGAGCTCTATAATACCAGTCTGGCGACAATCCGGGCGGCGCAGGTTTTGCCGCAAATTTCAGGAACGGTCGATGTCTACCCCGTTGACCAGTCGATACTTTTGGCAAACGGCCTGAACTGGGACCCGCGGCCGGTTCTGCAGAGTTATACTGCCTACACCCCGGGATTAGCGGCCGCCGATGCCAGACATCTCATAGGGCCAGGTGCTCCAGCAAACATCCTGTTCCAGGTGCAGCCAATCGACCACCGGTTGCCGGCGCTGGATGACGGCGCGTCATGGCCGGCCTTGCTGGCAGATTATCGGTTCACCGGTCTGTACGGGGATTTTGCGTTGCTGCGCCGGCAAGCCCGGCCCACGCCCGTCCTGATTTCGCCGCTGGTATCGGCAAGCTATCAAACCGGCGCCAAGGTAGCACTGCCACCGAACGCACCTTTTATCTGGGCTGAGCTCCGTATTCAGCCGACGTTGCTCGGTAAGGTTTTCGGGATAATTTTCAAACCTCCACAACTGCAGATTGAGTATTATTTTTCAGGCGCGCCGCCGGTCCAGTTTCGCTATGTTGCCGGCATGGGCCAGACCGGGTTCCTGCTGAGCCCGCTGGTCCAGAGCACGCGGGATTTCATGGCATTGTCGCTGTCGGGAGCGCGCGATTATGCATCGCCAGAAGTGCCGATTGCCATTCGTTTGATGCCCCAATATGGCGGCAGCTGGTTTTGGCAAAGCAATTTTTCATTGCGATTATCGGCGATAAACTTTCCGGTGCAGTCATCGATTGGCCAATATCTATTTAAAGTATTTGAACCTGTCACTCCAAGTTCGGTACCGGAGCCGGTGACCTCGGCTTGTTCAATCGATGGGATCAATAACCGTCTTATCAAGCATTTGCCGGTCGAGGTTGACGGCTTTCTGCACGTCACCGGATGGGCAGCGATCTCGTTTGGCGCCGGCATGCCCTCCACAAAAACGACCATCACCCTGATTGCCGCAGACGGCAGCAAAAAATCAGCAGTCGCCTCGCGGGTTATTCGCACCGACGTTGCTAGGGTCTTCAAGCAACCGGATCTGAAATATTCGGGGTTCGATCTTCAAACTGAGCTGACCGCACCGCCCGGCGACTATTTGCTTACGGTTCATCCATCGAGCGGCAGTAGAAACTGGGTGTGTCTGCAACAGGTTGCGATCAGGATATTGCAGCCGGATATCGCACCCGCTTCGCAAATTAATCAGCGGTAACGAAGCTTCAATGTTTATTTAAGGAACTGTGTTATCGCCGCCGAGGATGCAGCCAGCGATCAAACAAGTTGCCGCCCTGTCCTCGATTAATGTAACTTTGGTGACTAACAAGGTCTTACTTTAATCATCTTTAACTCCAACTATATGAGGAAGACCGGTATTAATCGTGGGCGCGCCGCCGTCCTTACACTGCCACGGGGGCAAGGCTTTGGAGTGGTTCGGGGTGACGGCGAAATTCAGAACGGCAGTTCCCGGAAATCGGCATTTTTGGCGCCGAACTTCTTGCTGGTGGACCAGCGGCTCTTGGTTCGGAGCAGCGGCTTTTAAAGCTGCAAACGCTTGTGAAACTGCAAGCAATGTCCCGGCATCGGCACGGCGATGAGCCCGGATTTCGGAGAAGGGCGCCTCACGATAAGCGATGTGGTCAACGAAGACCAAACCGCAGCCGCGCAGGCCCGCCGCGATCACCAACGCCTTGCTTCCGCCCAGGCTGAAATCGAGGCTTTGCAGTTGCGCGTCTCTGAACTGGAAGGCAGCCTTGCCTATCGGGCGCAGGCGGCGGTGTCGCGTCGTCTAAAATCCGGCTTCCGCAGGGTAGGTGTCATAAACCGCCGGCCGCGCTCTGCCCTGGACGATTCCGAAAGATCAGCGAATTTGCCAGGACCCAAAGCAAACAGCCGTGGGCGCGCCTTGGTGGTTGATAATCATTGGCCGACGCCGGACCGCGACGCCGGTTCGATTGAGATCGTCACCCTGATGCGTAGTCTTAACGCACTGGGGTTCGATGCGATGCTCGCAGCCGCCAAGCAACATGATGGGGCGCAGCCGATGCGCCAGGCATTGCTTGCGCAAGGTATAAATTGCCTGAAGCCCGAGACAACCCAATCGGTCGAAAGCTTCCTTGCTGAACAGGGCGGCAGCTTTAATCTCGTCGTGTTGTGCCGGGTATATTGCGGCGGCGAGTTTTTGGAGCTCGTGCAAAAACATTGCCGCAAGGCGCGGATCCTCTTCAACTCAATCGATCTGTGCTTCATGCGCGTGGAAGGCCAGGCGCGGCTGCTCGATGACGCTAAATTATTTTCAATCGCCGCCCATATCCGCCGTCGGGAAGAGCATCTGATGGCAAACTGCGATGCCACAATTGTCGTAAGTCAAGCTGAACATAATATGCTGGCGCTTACGCATCCAGAAACCATGACGGTGATGTTGCCACTTGCGCGCGAGGTCAACGTCCCCATCACCGCGTTTGCGGACCGCAGCAATATCGGGTTCATCGGTGGTTTTGCACATGCGCCCAATATCGACGCCGTGCGGTATTTTCTCGCGGAAATCTGGCCGCAGATCCATGCCAGTATTCCCGGCTGCGGTTTCGATATTGTCGGTGCCGATGCTCCGGCTGATCTGCTCGACGGCGTGATTGGACAGGTAAGATTGCTAGGCCATGTGCCCGATGTGAGGCCATGGTTTGAATCGCTACGCCTGACCGTAGCACCTCTGCGCTACGGCGCCGGCGCCAAGGGCAAAGTCGCGTCCAGCCTGGCGGCCGGCTTGCCATGCGTGATCACAAAAGTCGCGGCCGAAGGGATGATGCTCGGCGGTGCCGACGGCGTTATCATCGCGGATGGCTCGACCACCTTCGCAAATGCGGTGATCCGCGCCTATAGCGATGCCGAGGCATGGCTGTCGCATTCGGCGGGCGCGCTTGGCTACGCCAACCGTGCATTGTCGTTGTCGGGCTGGCAGGCGGAGCTGGACCGGCTATTGGTTCGCATCGGCCTTTGAGTTCTGCGGCGCCAGAAATTCGGCCATCTCCTGCACCATTCTTTCAAACGTAAACGCCGATGCCCGCTGCCGCCCGCAATCGGCAAGGCGGCTCCGTAAGGCGGGGTCGAGCGCCAACCGCGCCACCTTGTCGGCCAGGTCCTGCGCGTCCGCCTTGCGGAACAGCAATCCGCATATGCCGTCGTCGATAATTTCGGGGTTGCCGCCGACCCTGGAGGCAATGGTTGGAATCCCGCAGGCCAGAGCGTGGATCAGCGTCAGCGAGAAAGGTTCATAGAGCGAGGGAAATAGATAGATGTCGTGGTCATTGAAAAGCTCAAACAGCGCTGTTTCGGGCACTGCCGGCCGCATCACAATGGCCGTGGCAACCGGACTTGCGGCGATTGCTGCGTCAAGGCTTTGCAAATAGGCGGCATCCTGGCTGTCTCCCAATATTGTGAGTTCAACCTTCTCAACGCCAAGCTTTGCCGGGGCCAGCAATTGCAAGGCCGCAACGGCAATATGCGCGCCCTTCAAATCCACCAGCCGTCCCGCGAACAGCAGCCGCAAGGTGCCGTCGCGTACCAGCTTGGAGCGATCTGCCGGTGTCGCACCGGCATAAGGTTGTTGCTGCACGCCGTTATGGATAATGCGGTCCCGGCTGAACCTGATGCCGCCGGATGCATAGAAATCACGCATGAACGCGGCGCCGAAAATCGCCTCGAGCCGGCTATTTGCAGGCGCTGAGGGGGGTACCATTTTGCTGCCTCCTGTCAGCCGGTCCGTCAGGCGCCGCAGCATCGAACGCGACGGCAGATGGTGAAGCTGGCAGTACCGGGGCCGTAAAATCCCGCGCGCCGTGCACGTAATCGGCGAAGAACGCGGCGACATAGGCGCCGTTGCGCATCACAAGAAGCCAGTTATCGGTGAGCATCACAACCGTCCGAAACGGTGACCGCTCCAGATAATCCAGCATCGATGCATCCAGGAAAAACAAATTCCAGGAAAATACCACATCCGGCTGGACCTCGTTCAAGACCCGCTGCAAGGTTTGCAGATTGGCCGCGTTAATGCGTGCCCGGTCCTCCGAACTCCCTGCAAACGGCTGGTAAATATCCGGCCCGGTTAAAAGCTCAAGCTCGCGCAGGATAACCTGTGGCGGGTAGTCCGCCTCGCCGCCGCCGAAGCGGCTGGTCAGCACCGTCATTGCATGGCCCCGCGCCGCGAGCCCGGCCGTCACCTCGAAACAAAGCCGCTCATATCCGCCGATCACGTTCGGCGGATAGAGATTGCTGATGATCAGGATCCGCATCAGATCCAGCCCGCTACAAGCTGCAAGAACGCCGTATCCTCGAGCAGCGGATGACGATCGAGCGTGCCTGCTCCGTGCCGCCGCAGATATGCCATGACCAGGTGTACCGCCTTGGCCAGCTGATGTTCCTTGAAAACATCTTCGAGTGCTGCCGCAAGCGGCCAGTCGATGGCGGTCCCGGGCTGGTCCAGCAGAGATGTGAAAAAGGCGGCGGCACAGATTGCCCATTCGCTACGGACGCGCTGATGGTCCTCTAGAATCGTGTTGGTTGAATGTATGCGGTAACGCAGCAACTTCTTATCCAGCAGCAGAATGCGCTTGCCCATTGCCAGAACACGCAAGGCAAAATCGAGATCGTGGGTGTAGCGAAGTGCGGCAAAGCCGCCGGTTTGCGCCAGCAATTCGCGCCGAAACAGAAAATTAGAGGTCGTCATCAGAAAATTGCCGTTGATTAGCGCCACCCCCATCGAGGGTGCGCTGCCAGCCTCCGCCAGGGCCTTTGCATACCAGGCGTTTTCCATCGGCTTGCCGGCGCCGTCCATAAACGCCAGTGCCGAGGCGGCAAGATCCGCATCCGGCGCCGCATCGAGTGCCGCAACCAAAGCCGCCAGACGGCCTGGTAAATAAGCATCATCAGAGTTGAGGATGGTCAGGAACTCGCCGGTGCAGCGGGCCAGCGCAGTATTAATCGTGGCATGCGCACCCTGGTTGGCCTGCATCTCAAAGACGATCCGCGCATCGCCAGCCGCCAATCGCTGCATAACCGCCGCTGAACCATCGGTTGAGCCATCGTCGATGACGACGATCTCCCGCACCACGGAGCCCTGCTGCAGAATGCTGTCGATCGCCGCTTCGATATAGCGGGCATGGTTATATAGCGGCACGGCTACGGATACCCGCGGCGCCGCCGGTTGGCGCGGCCGCTTCAGAAAATCCAGCAGCACCTTAGAACTTCCGCTGTGCCAGGCGCGATTTTAATCCTGGCGGAACACGGGTCATCATCGGCGCCGGCTCGGTCAGCTTGGCGATTTCACTTGGCCCGCTCAGCATCACGGCATACTCACCGATAAACCGGCTCAGCGCTTCGGGGCTTGGCACCGGAACAATCCGTGTACTGTCCATAAATAACGCGCGCTGGCCGACTTTTACCCAGGTCAAGCCGGCGCGTTCGCAAGCATGGAAATACAGCCGCTCGATCGCGTGCGCCGGTGTTTCATCCACCTGTGAGCCTTCCTGCGGAAACGCATCGAAGGAGAGCTCAAGGTCAAGGAGCGGCTGCAACGCCGCAGGCCGCGCCCAGAACATCGAGCCGGACGGAAAATCCAACGCCCGCAGCGGCGACAGGCTGATCCCCATGCGATTTGCAAACTGCTGCGCCTGTTCGAAATTGCCGTTCCAGCCTAGCCAGCGACGGATCGCTTCGTAATGCTGGGATGCCACCATCCCAAGATCGGGAAGCCGCTCAAACGCATCGAAAATAGATTCGATAACCGCGGTCGATCCAGCCAGGTTCTCAAACAGGAAGCTGCGCCAGTTTGTCAGGAAATCGGCGTGGTCGGAGACTTTCGAATGCAGATGCAGCACCAGGTCGTAATTGGCGTAACGCTCGGCCCAGGCGATGAGTTTCGGCGCGATGTCACGGCCGCGGTTAGGCGTGGTTTTGATCTCGACCGCGCCGTTTTCCCATTTGCTGAAAACGGCCTCCAGGCTTTTGCGCTTATCCTCCGTATCCGTAGTTATCAGCAGATCAGCCGGCACCGGAAGATGCCGGAGATAAAACAGTACCTCCGGCGCCAAAGCGGGATAGAACATATGGCAGATGACCGCGACCCGCGGCGATGACTTGCATGGCCGGTAATCGAACGGCACCGCAAGCGCGAAGTCGGCCTCGGCTGGCCGGCTCGTCTGCGGCTCCTGAGGGTCGGCGGGCTCGGTAGGCCGGCGCTCCGTCATCTCATCGCGCGCGTCATGCAGGGCGATGGGACGTTTGCGGGTCAGCGGAATTTCGCCGACGATTTTGCGGATTGTCGCCGTAAAAATTTTCGGATCGCAATCCGCCGTCGCGCGCCGGAGCGCATTGCCGCGCACCCGCTCCCATAACGCAGGGTCCGTGTATAATTGCGCGCAGGCTTTAGCAAAGGCTGCCGCGTCGCTTGCGACCAGCACATCCGAACCGGCATCCCAACCCAATTGTTCATTAATCAAATCCGTAACGACCATGGGAATGCCCAGCATCGCCGCCTGATGCACCTTGTGTGGAATGCCGGCGGCAAAGCGCGTCGGCACTACTAGAATCCGAGCCCGTGCCAGCGCCGGCGCCAGCTCATCCACCATGCCGGTGAGCGTAATCTGCCCAGCTTCAAGCGCCTCAACAGAGGCTGCCCGCACGCGCCCGACCACGGTCAAGCACACATCCCGGCCCAGCAAACTGCGAATTTCGGGAAGGATTTCGGCAGCAAACCATCGGACGGCATCGGCGTTGGGTGCGGCATCGTCCGGGATCGCGCCCAGAAACACAATTTCGTCGCGCGCCTCGAAGCCGGTTGCCAAAGGGGTGTCGTCAATTGCGTGGCCAAGCAGGTAGACTTCTTTGGCGCCATAGTCTTCCAGAATTGCCCGCTCAGCCGCTGAAACCGAGATCACCGCGTCGGCTAGTCGCGTCAACGTGACCTCATTGGCGTTAAGCCTGTGGCGCTCCGTATCAGAGGCCGGCTGACCCTGGGCTGCCATCTGCTGCAGCGCGCGGGTAACGAACAGCGCCTCGGCGTCGTAGATGATTTTGGCGTCGCCCAGAAGATCCCGCTCCGGGCCGATGGCGTTCAGCAGGGTCTCCATATTATGCGGGCGGCACACCAGGATGGCGTCGAAATACCCGCGCCTCGCGCTCAAATAGGCACGGATCTCACTGCTTTCGGCGAGAATTAGAACCTCGATGCGTTTGTCGAGCGCGCGGCGCACGCTTTGCCAATTTTCCCGGTGCCGGAACATCGGAAACAACGTCACCTGGGCTCCGGTTGCAACCAGTTCGTGGAGCAGGCGGTTCGACCGCGGATACCCGGTACCCAATTCAATTTTTGGTACCCGATCCTCAAGCACCAGAATGCGCGGTTGCGTCGAGCGCGCATTGCGGGCGGCAAAGACATTGGCCGGCGATGGCTCAAATTGCCTGGCAAGCCACTCTGCATGCTGGGCCGCGAAAATCTTGTGATTGTTGGCCTGCAGCGCCAGCGCCGAGGCGCCGGATGCGCTACCGAATTCATAATGAATGATCGCGGCGTCAGGATCGTAGACAACGCGCCTGCCGCTTTCCCACAGCCGCACGCAGTAATCGGTCTCCTCGTAATAGGCCGGGGCAAACCGCTCATCGAACCCGCCCATGGCATTGAAGACCTCCATGGGTGTCAACAAAAACGCACCGGAGCAGTAATCGACGTCCCGCTGAAACATGAAATCCGGATTGGCGGGATCAGCGCCACGGCCATAACCGGAGCACGCGCCGTCCCGCCAGATAATTGAACCGGCTTCCTGCAAGGTGCCGTCCGGCAGGATGATGCGGCCGCCGACGGCGCCGATATCCGGAACGGATTCAAGTGTCCGCAGCGCTGAGGCGACGGCGTCCGGCAACAGCTGGGCATCGTTATTCAGCAACAACAGATTACGGCCGCCGGCCGACTTCGCGCCCAGATTAACCGCTTTTAGAAAATGCAGGTTGGATGGGTTTCGGATAATGGTGGCGCCGTCGATCCGGTCGAGCAATGCCGGGGTGAGATCGCTTGATGCGTTATCAATAATGACAACCTCAACCGATTGCTCGCCCAACGTCTCCAGGATCGAGCCGAGGCAACCAAATGTCAGCTCCGCCTGATTGAACAGCACCAGTAGAACGCTGACGGCCGGGGTATCCGATCGCGGCAGACGCAATCTTGCCGTACCGCTTAGAAACGCTTCCAGCCGCGCCATCAACATGCCGCGCATCGCAGCCTTCAGGGGCGTAACGGCCGTTACATCCGGCGTCGACACCGGACCCGCCGCTTCCAATGGCGCCGGCAGCGCGCTTCCAGGCGATTGGCTCGCTGCGGCTGGACGAAGCCGTCCGGAGCGCGCCAGGCGGGTTGCGACACGCAGCGGGCGGGTGAGTTTCCAGGAAGTGGAGTTCACGTAGGACTGTACCGTCTTGTCCAGCTGGTCCTGCAGCGCAACCACGTTCCGCGACGCCTCGGCCAGCGTGGCGGCGACCAGTGGTTGGGCAGCCGCGGCCTGCGCCACCAGGTCGGCGATGCGCGCTTCGTAATCCTTAGCCTGGCCGATCATATGCATGATCTGATTTTCGCGCGCCAGGATGACGGCATCCCGCGCCGCGATCGAAGCACTGCGCGCTGCTGCCAGATTTTGGTAAATCTTGACCAGATCGTCCTTGGCGCTGATCGTCGCGGAGCGCTCCGCGATCACCACGTCGCGCCAGCCGATCTCGGCATCGAGCGCCCGCAAATTTTCGATCTGCTGCGTCAAGCCCTCAATTTCACGCCTTAGTGCCTGCGCCTCGACCTGGCGCTGGAAGGTCTCGCCGCGCCGGGCGATACGCCGGCGAACGCTCGCCTGCGCATCTCCACCCATCGCGAAAAGCTGGCGCATCAGGGGGGTCTGATCAGCACCCAAACCCAGCACGCCTAGCCCATTGGAATGCGTGAATTCAAACGCGGGATAGGTCTCGCTCAGTTCCTTCCAAAGCCGCCAGACCCCGAAATCGCGCTCGCGGACATTGGTGTCGTGAAAGATGACGACGCCTTTAGCCGAAACTGCGCTCTTCCAATTTTCGAAGTCATGCTTCACCGACTCATAGCTATGCATGCCGTCGATATGCAGCAGGTCGATTTCGGCTGTCGCGAAATACTGCCGCGCATCGTCGAAAGTGGTGCGCAGGAGGGTTGAAAACTGACTGAAATGTATGTGGTTGAAGGCGTTCACGTCCCTGAAGACGTCATCGTCATAATGGCCCGCATGTTCATCGCCACGCCAGGTATCAACCGCGAAGCTACGGGAGCCAGGGCAAAACCTCGCCAGCGCCTGGCAGAAGGCAAAATAAGAATTACCGGAATGGGTACCAAGCTCGACCAGGCTGTTAGGGCGAAGGGCCTTTATCAACCAGAACGCAAACGGGATATGTCCGACCCAGGGCTCTGGCGGTACAATCCGCATCGGATCCCAATTCAACTCAGGCTCTAAGTCGAGGAGGTCCAGCTCGGCATCATCATAGGGCTCCCGCATGTTCGTCAACAAAGGCGTGCCGTCGTCATTCATGCTTTGGTCCAGTCAGCGAGGGTAATGGTTCAGGTCGCCGGCTACGACGATTGGCGAGAAACCTGCCGGGCAGAAATGTGATCTCAAACAGACACCGGAATTGTGATGGTTTCTTCCGGCAAATACGTCAGACGTTCCATGGTTTCAATGTGGGCCCCAGTGCAACTACCGCAAGCCGGCCTGTTAAGGCGCAATCAGGTGCCCCCGGGAGCGCCCCCGGTCGCGCGCATGCGTTCCGCCCGCGTTCCGCCTGGGCGTGCTCAACCCGTCGGCGATCTCAGAAAAGACTTTTTAATTTATCGATTATCGGGTGGGTAACGGCGCTGCCGACGGCTTTCACCAGCGAGGCGGCGCCGGTGATGGTCGACTGGCTGGTGATGGCGGTAAGGACCTCTTCACAAAGCTCGCCTGTAGTGACCCCACCGGTGGTCGCGCCGATGCCGGTAAGGTGGATGGGGGCCAGTTTCTCGACGAGATGTGGTCCCTTGATCAACGAAGTCGAGATGCTGATGCCGCCATTGGTGATGGTGACATCCTTGACGATTTCCTTTGGCGACGGGCCAGTCGGCGGAGCGGCGGCGGAACGGACCTGCGTATCATGCTGCAGGATCGCAAGATTGCTGCTGCCCAGGCCAAGGCTGGTCAACGAAATCGGCCTGCCGCCAAGGTTGAGTTGGTAGTGGATATGCGGTCGGTCGATGTTCATCTCGTCGACCACAATGGGGTGGCCGGGGCGGTACAACTTGCTGGCCGCCAGGATAGCCTCCAGCAGGTTTGCGGTTGTGGCATGAACGGTAATGGTGCCGAGCGACAGCGCGTAAGGCGTGTTGAAACCCGGCGGGTTGCTGACGGTCAGCCCGGAAATGATGCAGGTGCCGGTGAACAGCGAAACCTCTACCCGCCTTATGGCGACCCGTGTTCCAGTTGCGGCGGCGGCGTTCTTCTCGATGGAGGCCTGAATTGTAAGGCCAAGATGCGCGAGCAGGTACCACGCCAGGGCCACCAGGATCAGCAGCAGTACGGCAACGCCCGCCAGAATTTTTTTCCACAAATCAGCGGCCTCCTTGTATGCAAGTCCTGGCGATAGAGGATTGGCGTAAAACGAAGTTTTGGTACATCCGCCATGTTCGTAGCCTTCAAGCGGCAGCCCCATCAACAGAGAAAATTCGATGGGGCGTTCAGGCGATTGAAGTGTTCAGATGATTCGGGTGTCCAGTGATGGGTCGATCGTTCGGCACCTCTGTCGCTATTCCCGCATTGCTTTTTAGTTATCTTAAAGTGACAAGCTGCCGCCGGACCCGGCATGGAGCGAGACTAATGGGCTCCGGATACGGAGCAAGAGATCACCGTGCTGCATGATCGCCAAATACGGGGCACGGCACAAGAATATCAAACCGGCTCGCGCTGCCCTTAAAGCGCCCGCCTGCTATATGGCCCCGCCGCTAACGCGCCATGATGACGATTTTGACTTGAACCTAGCGGCCCGGCGCGCCGGGATAGCCGGCGAGGTAGTGGCCGGCGAGCAAGCCGCCGTCGACCACAAATTCAGAACCGTTGATGTAGGAGGCGTCGTCACTGGCCAGGAACACGGTGACGCCGGCGATCTCATTGGGTTGGGCAACGCGCTGCAGGGAAACATCCGCATAGTCTTTGTTGAGCTCGTCCAGGGGCATATTATTCGGATTGGTCATGGGCGTATTGACGCTGCCCGGATGCACCGAATTTACCCGCACGCCTTGATGGCCGAATTCCAGGGCCGCGACTCTGGTAAGGCCGCGGACGCCCCATTTGGTTGCGGCGTAGGCCGACAGGCAATTCGCGCCTTCCATGCCCGACACCGACGAGATGTTGACGATAGCACCTTTGCGACGCTGCAGCATCAGCGGGCCGATGGTTTTCATGCCAAGAAAACAGCCGACGAGATTGACCCGCAGCAGGCGCTCAAAATCGGCAAGCTCGGTATCCACCAGGAGCGCGAAGTGCAGCATGCCGGCATTGTTGACCAGGATGTCGACCTTGCCGAAGCGTTCGATGACCTCGCGGCCGAGCTGCCGCCAGTTGTCCTCGTTGCTGACGTCCAAACGTGAAAATATCGAGCCGCCGCCAGCCTCCTTTGCGATCGCCCGGCCCTTTTCCTCGGCGACATCAGCGACGATCACGGTGGCGCCCTGGGCCGCGAACAGCAGCGATGTGGCGGCGCCCATGGCGCCGGCGCCGCCGGTAACGATGACGATTTTATCTGAGAATTTTGCCATGGATTGCTCTGCTTTCGTCATTGATCTGCTTTCGTTATGGGGTTTGGACGGCCTGAGAACTTCTCGCGCGCAGTTCGGCGCGCTTGATCTTGCCGGTGGCGGTTTTTGGCAGCGCGCCGACGAATTCGAAAATTTCCGGCTGTTTGTGATCATCGCCGGAGCCGCTGAACAGCGCCCGCAGCGAGTCGATCAGCGCCGCGGTGGGTTCGATACCGGATTTGAGAACCACGAAGGCTTTGACGATTTGGCCAAGATCGGGATCGGGATGCGCGACCGCGGCGGCCTCCAGCACCGATGGATGCTGCACCAGCAGGCTTTCGACATCGAACGGGCCAATCCGCAGGCTGCCCGAAATGATGACGTCGTCGGCCCGGCCGACGAACCAATAATAGCCGTCGTCGTCGATCGAGGCGCGATCTCCGGTCAGATACCAGTCGCCGCGGAAACAGGCGGCGGTGGCCTCCGGGTTGTTCAGATATTCGATGAATAATCCGGGGGCCGGGTAACGCACGGCGATGTCGCCGACGACGCCGGCCGAAAGTTCGTTGCCGGCGTCATCGATAACGGCGACGTGGCGGCTCGGTTCCGGCAGGCCCATCGAACCGGCACGCAGCGGCATGTCGGCAAAATTGGCAATCAGCAATCCAGTCTCGCTCTGGCCGTAGCCGTCACGGATGGTGATGCCGGTGGCGTCTTTCCAGGCCCGGATCACTTCCGGGTTTAAGGGTTCGCCGGCGGCAACGCACTGGCGCAGCTTGGGCAGCCGAACCCCGGCCATGCCGTGTTTTACCAATAGCCGGTATTGCGTCGGCGGCGCGCAGAACACGTCGGGCGCCAGCGCTTCCAGTAATGCAAGTTCCTCGGCCGGATCGAAGGGTCCGTCGACGATAACGATTTCAGCGCCGACCGACCACGGGTCGAACGCCGCCTTGGCCCAGCCGGTGGTTGGCCAGAAACGGTCAGTCGGACGAATGCCGTGCCAGCTGGCGCCCTTGCGGTTGCCGATGGTGTAGGTGTGGTTATGCAGCACGCCCTTTGGCTTGCCGGTGGTGCCGGAGGTATAGAACACCAGAGCCGGGTCGCTGGTGCGGGTCTCGCGGCCGTTTGAATACGGTGCCGCCGCCAAGGCCTGGTTGAAGTTGATCCAGCCAGTAGGTGCGGGTTCGCCGGGCGCTGTTACCACCAGATAATGCCGGATATGGGGCAGCTCCGGGCGTAGATGATCGAGCATCGGGACCGCATCCGGCATGGCGACCAGCGCAACGGCGCCGCTATGATTGGCGCGATGCTGGATATCGAGCGCGCTCAACACCGCCATCGAGGTCGGCACCGCGATAACCCCGGCGGCCAGGCAGCCGACGGTGGCGATTTGCCATTCGGGAATGCGCGGCAGCAAAACGATAACGCGTTCGCCGGCTTTGATATCGAGGCTCTCCAGCAGGCCGGCGAAGTGGTGGATCCACTGGCTCATCTGCGCGAAGGTGATGCGGGTCTGCGCGCCCTGCAGATCACGGTACAGGGTCGCCGGGCGCTCCGGCTCGGCGGCAAAGCGGTCAACGATGTCGCGGGCGAAATTAAAATTTTCCGGCTGCTGCCAGACAAAGGCCTCGCCGCGGCGGCGGAATGCGTCCAGTTCCGCGCTCAGATCCGTCATGATGCGTTATCCCCCTGTAAATCGACGTCTCCGAACTGCATCCAGGAACTATCTCTAGCGTCAGCAACGCAATGCGTGGAGCGGGTGATTTTCCAACCTCTCAGGATTGGCGTTGCAAGCCCGCATTCATGCAGTTGCGTCAAGGGCGGTTTTGAATTCTTCGAGCGCGCGCAGGCGGGTTTCGACACCGGTCCATTTTTTGCCGGCGGCCCGCACACCGGTTTCCTCGGGGCCGAGATTGACCCAGGGGGCGGTTACCCAATAGCGCGAGGCGCCAAATCCCTGCCACCATTTTGCATATTCCACGCATTCCTCCAGCGAGTACGGCTGCTTGCGGGCGCCGGGCGGCATTTCGAAACGCGGGTCGTGGAAATAGACGGCACCCTCAATGCCGATCGAAGCTGGATCTCGCCCGGCGCTGCGGGCATGGGCATGGATGGTCTCAAGATCGGCGTGCAGTTGAGCCTCGCTGTGAAAGGGGTAATAGGGAAACCATCCGTCGGCGAGCTGCCCGGCGCGCCGCAAAGCCGGCTTGGACTGGCCGCCGACCCATAATGGCAGCGGCCGCTGTACCGGTAACGGACTGATCCCGACGGCGTTCAGCGTATGGAACTCGCCGTGGAATGTAACGGTTTCCTCGGTCCACAGGCGCCGCATGACCAGCATTTGCTCATCCATGATTTTGCCGCGGTCGGCAAAGTTGACGCCAAGCCCTTCGAACTCGACATCGTTCCAGCCGACCGAGATGACCAGGCGGATCCGGCCGCCGGAGAGAATGTCGGCCTCGGCGGCCTGCTTGGCCAAAACCGCCGCCTGGCGCTGCGGGCTGACGAGGATGCCGGTGCACATTTCAAGGGTTTTGGTGATCGCCGACATGTAGCCGAAAAGGACCAGCGGTTCGTGCCATGGCGTGCGGTTGTCATAAATGGGCGTTTGGCCAAGGTATGGCTTCCAGTCCGGACGGACGCTGAGATCGGCGCCGAGGATATGGTCGCCGATGGTCACATAGCCGTAGCCGAGCTGTTCGACGCCTTGCAGAAACTCGGTGAACGCGCCTGGGTCGGTTCCGATCAGATGCTCGGGCATGCTGGTTCCAAGCTTCATCGATCATTCTCCCATGAGTGCCGGGCCGTCTGGCAAACGGCTTTGCGGAACATACCGCCGGTTGCCGCGCGGGACGAAGAGGGGAAAGCGGTTTCGATTATTCATTTGCTCGGAAATGCCAAGAATGACGGCTTTTCGACGGTCGATTTTTATTCCGCCTGCGATTTCGCAGCCGGCGTCGAAAATATGCCGGACTTAACATAAGTGAACACCAACTGACGAACTGCCGAGGCGCCGGCGTTGCCGGCGATGATGCTGCCGGCCTAGCCTCGGCTACCGCGCATTGGGCGCCGATACCATGCTGGAGGCAAATCTTGGTCGAATTCGACCCCTATTCCGAACAGCTTTTCGATGATCCGTTCCCGATTTACCGGCGGCTGCGCGATGAAGCGCGGGGCCTGTATCTGGAACAATATGATTGTTTCTTTTTGTCGCGTTTCGATGATGTTCATAACGCCTGCCGGAACAAGATTTTTTCCCATAGCCGTGGCACCACGCCAATGACATTGCTGCAGGGCTATCCGGTGCCAACCCGGGCCCTGTCCAGCCTGGTGCCGCCGGAGCACACGGCTTTGCGGGCATCGCTCAACCCCGATTTCATGCCGAGCGCGGCGCGGGCGATGGAGGCGCGGGCACGCGAAGTGGTGCGCGGCTATCTCGATGAATTGGTGCCGCAGGGCAGCTTCGATGTGAACGGCGATTTCGCGCAGCGCCTGGCGGTGTACCTGACGCTGCTGGTGATCGGACTGCCGGTGGAGGATGCGGACTGGGTGGCAGCCCAGGTCAAGCTTGCCTTCCATCGGGAGCCCGGGGTGCGCGGCCCGACCGAGGCGGCGAACCAGGCCAATAAGAACCTGTTCGACTACGCCTGGCAGGCGGTCGAGGCGCGCCGCCGTAATCCGCAAGGCAGCGGGGTGCTGGAAAAGCTGATGAACTTCGAATTTCAGGGCAAGAAACTGCCGGATGAGGAGCTGATCTCCAACATCTTTCTGCTGATCATCGGCGGCAGCGAGACCGTACCGAAAGCCTTTGCCGGCGCGGTTTATCAGTTGCTGAAAAATCCTGACCAGCGGGCCGAGCTGGCGGCCAATCCGGAGCTGGCGCAGGATGCGTTCTGGGAGGCGGTGCGCACCGATATGCCGACGTTGATGCTGGGCGCGTCGGCTGATGCGGACACCGAAATCTGCGACGGGGTCAAGGTGCGGGCAGGGCAGAAGATCATGCATCTCTGGGCTTCGGCGAATCGCGACGAACGCGAGTTCCCCGATCCTGACCAGTTTAATATTCATCGCCGGGCGCCGCGCATCGTGTCGTTCAATCCTGGCCGCCATGTTTGCCTGGGGATCCATATCGCCCAGCTCGAGGGCCGGATCATGCTGCAGGAACTGCTCGCCCGGCTGCCCGATTACGAGGTCGATGAAAGCCGGGCCTACCGGATACGTTCGGAAATGTTCCGGGGCTTCCAACGTCTGCCGATCACTTTCAAACCGAACTAGCCGGATATGAAATGACCAGGGGCCACCACCACCTTTTGTCACCCGGCCGGATCGGTACGATGGCGCTCAGGAACCGCATCGTGCATGCGCCGATGTCGCTGGGGCTGGGGGCCGGTGACGGCACCTGTGGCGATCGGTATATCGCCTACTACGCCGAGCGGGCGAAAGGCGGGGCCGGGCTGATTAATATCGGTACCGTTTCGATTGGCTATCCTGAAGGCAGCGTCGATAACAAACAGATCGCCGCCTCTGATGATAGATATCTTCCCAATCTGCGGCGGCTCGCCGAAGCGATCCACGCGCATGGCGCCAAGCTGGTGCTGCAACTTAATCATAACGGTTTATCCGCCGGCAGCGACCGGGCGGCCGGGCGCCCCCTCGCGACACCGTCACTGCCGGTGCTGAAGCGTGGCGACCTGGCCGATAGCCTGCTGCCGGAGGAGCTGGCCGCGATGGCGGCCGGCAATCCGGTGCTGGGGGAAATTAAATACGAGGTGCTGGACAGCGCCGGTATTCGCCGGATTGTCGAGATGTTCACCGCCGCGGCGGTCAGGTGCCAGCAAGCCGGTATCGATGCGGTGGAAATTCATGGCGGCCACGGCTATCTGCTGGCGGGCTTTCTGTCGCCGGTAACCAATCTGCGTACTGATGACTATGGCGGCTCGGCGGAGCGCCGTGCGCGGTTCCTGGTCGAGGTGCTGCAATCGGTTCGCGCCGCGGTGGGACCGGATTTTCCTGTTTGGTGCAAGATCGATGCAACCGAATTCGAACTCGATGGCGGCATCACGATCGGGGATGCGATGATTACCGCGCGGCTGGCCGAGGCGGCCGGGGCAAATGCGATCAGTGTCAGCGCCTATTCCGATGTCGCCAAGGCATATACCCATTCCGGCTCGCACACGCCGCAGCAGCCGGAGTTGTTGGTGCCGAATGCGATTGCGATTAAATCGGTCGTCGATATTCCCGTTATCACCGCTGGCCGGATCGAGCCCGCCGCCGCCGACCGCCATATTGCCGAGGGGCATTTCGATTTTGTCGCGTTCGGGCGCAAGCTGCTCGCGGACCCGGCTTTGCCGAACAAGCTTGCCGCAGGCAAGGCCGAGACGATACGCCCATGCATCTATTGCTACAGTTGCATCAGCCAGGCCTATTTCCGCCGGCCGGTGATCTGCACCGTCAATCCGGAAATGGGATTTGAGCGTGAACTCGCATTGCAGCCCGCGGCGGCGCCGAAGCGCGCTGTCGTCATCGGCGGCGGCCCGAATGGATTGGAGGCCGCAAGGCGGCTGGCGCTCGCCGGCCATGTTGTAACGCTGCTGGAACGTTCCGATCGGCTTGGCGGTGATCTCAACATTGCCGCGGTGACCTACGAACCGAATGGAGAATTTCTCGATTGGCTGCTGCGGGAGGTTGCGGCGGCGCCGATCGATGTGCGTCTTGGCGTCGCGGCGACGGTGGAACGGGTGCAGTCGCTCAATCCAGATATCGTCATCGTAGCCACCGGGGCGGCGCCGGCGCCGGTGTCGATCGCGGGCGGCGATGCCGCTGCGGTGCTGGCCGGCGAGGCGCTTGATCGGATGATCGAAAACCGTGATTTGAAGCAGCTTGGACAGCGGATCGCGATCATCGGGGGCGGCATGGCGGGGCTGCAGATCGCCGGTTGGCTGAGCGGGAATGGCCGCAGCGTTACCGTGATCGATGCCGCGCCAAAGCTCGGCGCCGGTCTGCCGATCGTCAGGCGGGCGCGCGTGTTATTTGAACTGCAGCATAACGGCGTGGTATTGGCGCCGCATGCGGCGGACATAAAAATCAATGCCGGCGAAGTCAGCTGGAAGGACAGCGATGACAGCATCCGGCGCGAGGCCTTCGACCAGGTGATCATCAGCGCTGCTAAAATAAGCGGAACCGCGTTGGCGCAACAACTTGCCGCATCCGTACTTGCGGTCCATTCGGCGGGCGATTGCAACGGCCCCGGCGATTTGGAAAAAACGCTGCGGGATGTCGCCGAGCTTGTGCATGCTTTTTAAGCAAACGCGCTTTAAGCAAAAGCGCTTTAAACAAATGCGCTTTAGACAAACTTGCGCTATGGCTGCAGACGCCGCTTGCTAGGGGAAACGCGATGGACAATGTTGAAAAACTGCTGGCGATCGAAGAGATAAAGCAACTGCGCGCCCGCTTTGCGCGCTGCATGGACACCAAGCAGTGGCAGGAAATGCAGGATACGATCACCGATGATTGTGAATTCGACTGCCGGGACGGCACTGTCGTCACCGAGATGTGGGTCGGCGCCGAAGATGTTGTCGCCAATATCAGGCGGTCGCTGGACGCCGCGGTATCGGTCCATCACGCGCATATGCCGGAAATCGAGATCACCTCGCCGACCACTGCAAAAGGCCTGTGGGCGATGCAGGATTATTTGCGGTTCTTCGCCGGCGGCGGCACGGTCGATCTGGTCGGGGCGGGTCATTATCACGAGACCTATGAGAAGCAGCAGGACGGCCGCTGGCGGCTGAAATCCTACCTGCTGACGCGGCTTCGGGTGGATATCTCGCAGCCTCCAGCGCCGGTGGCCGCGCCGCGGAATTACGCTGAGCGTAACATCAAGGCGGCGGTTGCGGAAAATTATGGCGGGCCGGAGGTGTTGACCTATCGTGAAGTGCCGGAGCCGCTGCCGGGTCCGGGCGAACTCCTGCTAAAAGTCGCCGCCGCGGCGGTGAACCCGGTCGATGTTAAATTGCGCAATGGCGGCCTGTCGATGTTCCTGCCGCTGGAATTTCCGGCGCAGCTCGGCGGCGATGTTTCCGGGACGGTCGAGGCGGTGGGGGCAGGGGTTACAAATTTCGCGCCTGGGGATCGCGTGATCGGCATGATCAACCCGGCCAAGGACGGCGCCTATGCCGAAAAGATCGTAGCGCCGGCGGACGCCTTTGTTAAAATTCCGAACACGCTCGATCTGGTGGATGCCGCCGCACTGCCGATGGCGGCGCTGACCGGGGCGCAGCTGATTGAACTAGGCATCAAGCCGAAGCCGGGTGATCGCATCCTGGTCACGGGTGCTGCCGGCAGCGTCGGCCGGGCGGCGGTTTACAGCGCCGCTGCAGCCGGTGCGACGGTGGTCGCCGGCATCCGCGCCGGCGCCCGCAAGGCCGTGGAGGGCCTGCCGATCGCCGCCGCCGTCGACCTTGGTGACGCCGCAGCGGTGGCCGCTGCCGGACCGTTCGATGCCATTGCCGACACCATTGGCGGCCGGCTGGCCGAGCGTCTCAGCGCTCATATAAAGCCTGGCGGTAAGCTTGCCAGCGTCGTCTCGCCGGCGCCGCTGGCCCCGGTCGGATCCAGCGTCGTTTCGGTTCCGGTCTGGGTTGCGTTCGATGGGCCGCGCCTCAGCCAGTTCCTCAATGACGTTGTGACCAAAGGGTGGACCATACCGGTCGCGCACCGGTTGCCGCTGGCCGAGGCCGCAAAAGCCCATGCTTTGCTTGAGGCCGGCGGCCTGCATGGCAAAATTCTTCTGATACCGTAAAGGATAACGCCCGTGTTACTCGCACATAAAGTCATTATCGTTACCGGCGTCGGCCCCGGCATGGGGCGCAAGCTTGGCAGCATCGCCGCCGCCGAGGGCGCGAAGGTGGCGCTGGCGGCGCGATCGCCGGATTTTTTAAAGCAGGTCGCCGATGAAATCCGCGCCGCCGGCGGCGAATGCATTGCGGTGCCGACCGACATCGCCGACCGCGGCCAATGCGAACGGCTGGTTGAGGCAACAGTTGCGGCCTTCGGGCGATTGGATGGGCTGGTCAACAGCGCCTACAAGCACGCATCCTACGGAACGTTCGAGACCGATGATCTGGAAACCTGGCTCGGGAGCATGGACGTTACGTGTTTCGGCGCGCTCAGAATGATCAAGGCGGCATTGCCGGCGCTTAAACAGGCACCCGGCGGCGCCATCGTTAACGTCACCGCGCTCGCTGCCGTGCAGCCGTCGCCGGGCCAGTACGACTACGCCACCGCCAAGGCAGCGCTTGAAGGCGCCAGCCGGCAGTTGGCGAAGGAATTCGGGCCTTACAACATTCGCGTCAACTGCACCCGGATGGGTTATTTATGGGGCGCGCCGCTACAGAACTATATCGCGCATCAGGCGCAGAGTCTGGGCGTTACGGAAAACGACTTCGTTGCGCCTATTGTTAGCAGGATTCCGCTCGGTGTTATCCCGCCCGATGAGGAATGCGCGAAATCAGCGCTATTTTTCATCTCCGATTATTCCCGCATGATCACCGGTACCGTCCTCGATGTGAACGGCGGCGAGTACATGGCAAGTTAGGTTTCGCCGTTGATCGTATTGCGCAGAGCGAGCAGGTCCTCAAACAGCCTGGCGCATTCGTCCGGGCCCGCGCAGCAGGACGCCGGATAGAATTGCAGCATGCTGACGCCTGCTGCGACTAGCTTCAGGGCCACCGCTTGCATCGTGGTAAAATCCGCGGGCATCACGGTGGCGCGAATGCTGAGCGTTGCCGGATCCCTGCCGCCGGCCACGCAGGCTTGTCGCAGGCGGTCGATCTCAGGCGCCAATTTATCGGGATCGGTTTCGAGCGGCAGCCAGCCGTCGGCGAGTTCGACCACGCGCCGGAGGTTGTGTTCGCCGAGGCCAAGGCCGAGCCAGATCGGGATGCCGCCCGGGCGCGCCGGTTTGGGCATGGCATAGACGTCTCGAAAACGCTCGGTTCTGCCCTCGAAGCTTGCGGGCGTGTCGCGCCAGAGGGTTCTGCAGGCAAGGATCTGTTCCTCCAGCCGCTTGAAGCGGCCGTCCCAGTTCATGTTGCAGGCTTCATACTCCTCGCGCTGCCAGCCAACGCCAAGCCCGGCCACCAGCCTTCCGCGTGACAACAGATCAAGCGTTGCCAACTGCTTGGCCAGTAGCGGGGCAGGGCGCAAAGGTGCGATCAAAATGCCGGTCGAGAGTTCGATCCGGTGGGTGATCCCGGCTAACAGCGACAGATAAACGATCGGCTCGGGCCAGGGATCCGTCAGCGCCTGGTAGTAATCGCCGTAGGGATAATTCGCCGCGCCGGCCTCGGAGATTAGTAAATGTTCCGCCAGGCTGACTTGATCCAGTCCGAGTTCATCGGCCAGCCGGATCAATGGAATAACCGCCGAGAAATCTCCGGCGAACCAATCCTGCATGTGGCTGAGATTGATGCAAATACCGGTCATATTCACGTCCGGCTCAGTTCGCCCGGACCCGGTTATCGGACGCAGTTTCGCAGGCGGCAACGGTTAATGTCCGGGCGGATTCCACGGCGTTTGGCCACGCCTGCAACTTGCCGGCGTCGAAGCTGCCGCCTGGCCAGATCGAGACAATGGCATCGGCCGGAAAGCTGCCGTTGCCGAGTGGTTTGACGATATCGGCGGTGACCCGTGCGGGCGTGAGATCTGCCGCCAGATGTTGGCCCCAGGTCTGAATAGCCGCGGCAAAGTCGGGTTCGGAAATACCGGCGCGGCGCTGAAACATCACGATGTATTTTTGCACCATGCCGGCCTCAACCCCACGCGGCGGGCCGGCGAGCAGTGTTTCCTCGGCGCTTGCGGCAAATCTTTCGGCGCGCATGAAGCGTGCTTCATCCGCTTTCAGCGCCGCCCCGGCGGCAGAGGCGGATAATGCCGCCGCGGCGTTTGGATTGGCCAGCCAAAACTCGGAAAGCACGTCGAATTCGGCGGCAGGGCTGATCAGATAATTGCGGACGTATTTGCTGAATTGGATGTGCTGCACAGCTAACGGCGCGTGCCTTGTTTCATAGTAGTCCTGGAACTGAGCCGGGGTCAGCTCCGGCCGGCGCCGGAATAGAACAATGGTTTTCATGGCCACCGGAAGCTGATCCTGCCGTCTATGCGTCGCATCATGGTTTTTCCTGCCGTGGTGGCCGCCGATGATATTTGCAATCCTTACAGCACGGCGTACCGCCGCCCTCAACCCAGTTGATCCATCCCGGCATGCGGGGGCGGCGCATGCATGGCGCATAGGCCTTGTTTGAAGGTAGCCCGGTTTGAAGGTAGCCGGTTTGAAGGTAATCCGGTTTGGAGGTAAATAGGGGCAACTGCACCGGCTGTTGAGAATTGCGCCAAAAGAACGCGCAGGCGCGACAAATAAAAAATGGAGCAAATTGTCCGATGGCGAATGATTACTTGACGATCGAGGGTGAGATCTCCGCGCCTAACGTCACCGTTCAGGTGCGCAATTACCGGCCGCCATCGCGGCAGTTGGAACAGGTGACGGCGTGGCCGGAACATACATTGGTCCGCTCGCTGGCGCCGGCCAGCTACAGCGCCAATACCGGTACCAGCAGGTTCATGGGCTTTGGCGACATGTTCCTGGTGCCGGCCCGGATCCCGTTGCAGTACAAGGGTCTCGGCGGCCCCTACCGGCATGTTACCTGCCGGTTTGATAAAGGCGCCTTTGAGACCGCGACCGGACTTAAGGATGGCTGGAATGACGACTTGCTGAACGCCTGCCGTAACATTCGCACGCCGCAACTGGCTGCCGCGTTTCTCAGGCTGACACATGAAGCGCTGGCACCCTCCTTTGCCTCGGATATGCTGGTGGAGGCCTTGGCCCATGTGATGATTATCGACCTGGCGCGCTACTTCCGGCAGGCCGGCGACGATACGCCAAAGGCCAAAGGCGGCCTGGCGCCATGGCAGCTGCGGCGCATCGAGGAACATGTCGAAGACGTCTCCGATACCGCGATATCGATTGCATATCTGGCTGAAATCTGCGGCATCAGCTGCGGACATCTGATGCGGGCGTTCAAACAGACCACCGGAGAAACGGTGCATGGTTATGTCGAGCGCGTCCGTTTGATCAAAGCGCAACGCCTGCTATGCGAGACCGCGCTGCCATTCAAGAATATTGCCGCCGAGCTGGGGTTCAGCACGCCCAGCAGCTTCTCCTTTGCGTTTCGACGCGCGACCGGAAGATCGCCCAGCAGTTTTCGCGAACAACTGCGCAAGCTCCCGGCAAAAGCCCGCCGCCTGAAGACGCATTAGCGTTTGGGCGAGGCCGATTGGAAGTGCTCAGATAATGCCGACGGCGTCGTCCGGTTTGCCGGGAAGTGCGCCGCGATAACGGCCGATGCTTGACCCGCCGTCGACGGCGAACTCGGCACCACAGACATACGATGCCTCATCGCTTGCCAAAAACAGACTGACCGCGGCGATTTCATGGGGTTTGCCGATGCGCTGGATCGGTTGGATCGTATAGGTGGGCTGTAATTCGTCGGCCGATCTTTTCAGCGGATTGGCCAGATCGGTATCAGTGCCGCCGGGATGAACCGAATTCACGCGCACATTTTTATGGCCGAGCTCCATCGCCGCAACCTTCGTCAAGCCTCGAACGCCCCATTTACTGGCGGCGTACGCCCCCAATCCGTTCACACCGCGCATCGCCTCGTTGGAGGAGATATTTACGATTGAACCATGGCCGAGTTCGACCATCCGCGGCCCCAGCGTGTGGATGCCGAGAAAAACACCGGTCAGGTTGATCGCGAGCACCCTTTCGAACTCGGCCTTGGTGGTATCGAAAAGGGTTTTGAACAGGCCGATGCCGGCATTGTTGACGAGCACATCTACGGCGCCGAATTTTTCCCGCGCCGCATCGGCGAGGTTTTGCCAGTCATCCTCGTCGGTGACGTCGGTCCGGCAATAGAATGCGGCATCGCCGATGGCTTTGGCCAAGGCACGGCCTTCATCTTCCAGCAGATCGGCGATAACGATTTTAGCGCCTTCCGCGGCGAACAGCTTCGCGGTGGCGCCGCCGATGCCGCGCGCCGCGCCGGTGATGATCGCGACCTTGCCGGCGAGCCTGCCGCTCATGCTGCCGCCGGTTGGGTATCGGCGGGCGGGGCGTAGAGCTGGGCAGTTTTGCCGCCATCGACCGGCAGGACCGTGCCGGTGATGTAGCTGGACTCATCGGAGAGCATGAACAAAATGACGTTGGCAAGTTCGATCGGTTCGCCGCCGCGCAACATCGGAATGGTGGCGGCGACCTGGGCGGCCCGCGCCGCGGCGTCCTTGTGGATCAGAGCCAGCGATTCGGTTAGCACCTGACCGGGCGAGACGACGTTGACGCGCACGCCATGTTTCGCCGCTTCCATGGCGGCGACCGCGCTGAAATGGATCAGCGCTGCTTTCGATGCCGAATAGCTCGCCATATTTTCCAAAGCGCGCAATCCGCAGGTTGAAGCGATATTGACGATCGAACCGCATTTGCGCGGATACATGGCACGGAGCGCTTCGCGGGTGCCGATGAACACGGCCTCGGAATTGACCGCGAAATCGCGCCGCCAGGCATCCAGCGTAGTGTCCAAGATCGAGTTGCGGTAGGACGACATCGCGTTGTTGACCAGCCCGTCGAGACGGCCGTGCCGCGCCACCGTATCGGCAATCGCCTTGCTGTAGGCATCGGCATCGGCGACATCAAACTGCATGGTCTCAATCGATCCGCCGGCCGCTTTGACGGCCGCCGCGGTTTCCGCCAGCGGACCGGGACGGCGCGCCGCGATCACCACATGCGCGCCTTCCTCAGCCAGCCGCAACGCTGTGGCGCGGCCGATGCCCTCACTGCCGCCAGTCAGGAATATGATCTTGCCCTCTACGCGCCGCGCCATGGTTTTTCCTTTCTGCGTTGCTTTGGCCTGCGTTGCTTTTGCCTGCGTCGCTATTGCCGGCGGTGGATTTGCCGATGTTGGATTTGCCGGCGTGAGTTTTGAGCCGGATTTCCCGATGCTTACACCAGGGCGAACGCGGTTAAATGCCGCCGGCGCCGGAAACAAAAGATCGACCCTGGATTTGGTCAGGAAAAGTGCTGCATGCAGGCTTTTCAACAGCCCGCCGGGTTGTCCCGGCCTCGCATTCTGAGAAAACTGATACCGCTGGCATTGGGAAGGGAAAAGGTCTTTGCGCATCTGGTTCATTACCGGCGCATCGCGCGGCCTGGGCGCCGAACTGGTGGTGGCAGCACTTGCCGTCGGCGATGCCGTGGTTGCGACCGCGCGCAATCCGCAGTCCCTGACAGAGCGGTTTGGCGAGCAGCCCAATCTATTGCCGCTGCGCCTCGACGTCACGGTTGAAGCCGATGCCAAGGCTGCGATCGATGCGGCAATGGCGCGGTATGGGCGGCTGGACGTTCTGGTCAACAATGCCGGGTATGGTCTGCTCGGCGCGATCGAGGAATCCTCGGCGGCAGAGGTTGAGCGGATTTACCGCACCAACGTTTTCGGATTGCTGAACGTCACCCGCGCCGCCTTGGCGGTGTTCCGGCGCCAGCGCTCGGGCCATATTATCAATATCTCCTCGCTCGGCGGTTATCAGGCGACGGCGGCCTGGGGGATCTACTGCTCCAGCAAAGCGGCGGTGGAGGGCATCAGCGAAGCGCTGCACCGTGAGTGCGCACCGCTCGGCATTAAGGTGACGATCGCCACGCCGGCCTTCTTCCGCAGCGATTTTCTGGCCGGAAGCTCGCTCGTGCTCACCAAGACCAAGCTGGACGACTACCATGCAACCGTGGGCGCCGCCCGCGCCTATGTGTCGGGCGTGGCGGCCGATCCTGATGCCGGGCAGGTCGGCTGCTCGGTTGAAAAACTTGCAGAAGCGGTGCGGATGGTTGTGGATTCGGATGATCCGCCGCTGCGGCTGCTGCTGGGACAAGCGGCGCTGATCCGGGTGGCGGAAAAACACGCCAATGTCGACACCGATTTAGCAAACTGGCGTGCCGTTTCCGAAATGGTGGACCAGCACATATAGGGAAATCATTATGCATTTCGATTTCGAGGATAGTTCCAACCGCCCCCGCCCGGCGGCCGCCAGTGTTATCGCTTCGGTCGTAAACGATATCGATCGCACAACCGAATTCTACAGCAAGGCTTTCGGATTAGGGCCGTTCGAGGTTGATGAAATCGACGCCAAGGGAGCAAACTGGAACGGCCGCCAGGCGCCAACGCGGCTACGTGTCGCCTCGGCGCCTTTGGGCTTGTGTGAAATCGAGCTGATCGAGGTGCTCGCCGGCCGGCCGCCGCATATGGAGTTTCTGGAAAGCCGCGGCGAGGGCATGAACCATCTCAATCTGGATTACCGGGATGCCGAGGCTTATCTCGAACGAATGCTGACCTTGCACATTCAGGGGATCCATCACTTTTGGGGCTTTCCCCATACCGGCTTCTGCTATGTGGCGAGCGACCCGATTGGCGGCATCACCTTCGAGATCATGCGGGGCAGCGGCCATGCCGGCAAAAAGGGCCACAACCATCTCGGACTGGCGGTCGCCGATACCGATAGAACAATCGCATTCTACCGCGACGTTATCGGCCTGCCGGCGTTCCGGACCAATACCTTCCCGATGAAGAATGCCACCTATGGCAGCAAACTTATCGACGCGACGTTCAAGGCGAGCTTTTCTGATATCGGCAACGGCCGGCTTGAACTGATCCAGCCATTGCAGGGCGAAAGCCCGTTCTCTGAATTCCTGACCAGCCGCGGCGAAGGGATGCATCATTTGCGGTTGCCCGTCGATGACCTCAACGAAGCGGTAGACGATATGCGTGCCAAAGGAATTGAAGCCTTATGGTCATGCCCGGAAATGAACATGACCTTGCTAGATACAATGGCAATTGGCGGCATGCCGTTCGCGTTGCATACGAAAGCATAGCGGCCACTCTTCCTTCCACGATATCGGCGTCGCGCCTAACCGCTACGCGGCGATAGCGAGCGGTTAGGCGGGCCAAGGCGGGCCACCTGCGTCCCTTGTGAATACTAATGCGTCAGGTCAGCGTGAGGCCTTGCGGACCGGCGCAATCACCGTCTCGGCATAGTAATTTAATTCAGCGATCATGCCTTCAAGCGTCCTGTCATCCGCCCCGCCGGCATAAGCGTCACGGAAGGCGGCAAGGCATTCTTGAACACCCAGCTTTTCCAGCCGTATGATGCTGTCGGGATTATAAACCTCGGGTCCCATGATCTGCATATCGAACGGCGTGCCCTCGCGGTTGAATTGCTTGCGATAGTCCTTGAGCCGGTCGATCATATCGGCCAGCTCGTTCATATGGCCGCCGGCGCTGATCCAGCCATCGCAAAGCCGGGCGGTGCGCTTAAGGGCCGGGTCGCTGTGGCCGCCATAGAGGATGCGGACCGGCTGGCTCGGCACTGGGGATAATTTGATCCGCGGGATCGAATAATATTCGCTCTCGTAACCGAAATACTCGCCGGTCGAGAGCCCCCGGATGATTTCAATGATCTGCTCCATGCGCTTGCCCCGCGAATGGAAATCCGTACCCGTGGCGGCATAGTCTTCTTCCCAGGGGCTAAGCCCGATGCCGAACACGAAGCGGTTGTCGATCAGTGCATTCAGGCTGGTCAACTGCTTGGCGAGAAGCACCGGCTGGCGGATCGGCACCTTGATAACCGAGGTCGAGAATTTCAGCGTGGTGGTGACCGCCGCCATCCAGGCTGTGACGATGAACGGGTCAATGAACGGAACGCCGTCCAGGAACTCGCGCGAGCCGTCATCGTTATAGGGATATTTAGAATCAGCATGCTCTGGATAGCAGATGCTATCCGGCAAGGTGAATGTGTCGAACCCGGCAGCCTCGGCGGCAATTGCCAGCGGCGCGTAGAATTTTGGGTTGCACATTGTGGCGTGATAAGCAAAACGCATTTATTTATCCTCCAGATCGTCCTTGAAGGCCGCCGGAAATACAGCGGCCTTTCACAATCGGCGCTAAGCGACGACGATGTGAGCATTCTCCATCGGCCAAAGTCTTCTGCTGGCACCTCTGAATTAGATTGTCGCGCTTCCGAATAATCGCGCTTGCCGGCTCGCCCTTGGTCGTCGCGTCTGTTCTACACATCATGGCATGATAGTCAGGCATCCTTCAGGACTTGTCTACTTGCGCCGCCAGCGTTTTGTGCTCAAAATGTTCTCTTCGCAAAATTGCTGATAGCGCCGCAATCCGCATTACAGCGCAATCCGCATGACAATGATTGCATCTGATGTGCCGGTGCAATCGATGTCAATCCATGTGAATTTTATCCACGGTTCAGTTGCCCGGCCGTCACCAAAGTCGCCGGTTTATGTGGTCAGCAATAGGAAAAACTAGGGGCTTTTGAAAATTAGCCGGGAGCAATACCTGCCTTCTGGGCACGTCGTACGCCCCTCAGGGAAATTCGGCGGTCGGGCTCCAATGGGTGCTTTTCCCAACAATGCAGCCGGTAAACCCCTGCTGCTCGATTTCGTGAATTCCCTGTTCAGTCGCCTCTGGCGATTTTTGTGCCACCGCTGCTTTGAGCTCTGCAACAAGTTGTTGGGTCTCCGCCGTGTATGGCCCACAGCCATAAGTCCCGACCCAAACGGAACCATTATGGCCCTGATACACCAGTTTCGGCTGGGGTGTGGACTGCGCGGCGGCACCTAGGGGGACCAGGAAAAGTATCAATGCAATACGGTGCAAGGCGCTAGTCCGGTGTGGGAATGTCAAGGCCGTCGATCAAGAACGCCCGATACTCAGCTCCCTTCAGTCGATGCTCCCGCGCTTCCTGATAGGCCGGACTTTCATACCAGGCGAGTGCCTCGCTCATTGAAGGAAAGCTCAGAATTACCGCCCCCTCTACCGGCGGACCTTCCAACACCGCAAGTTGACCATACACGGCGAGCGGCACCGCTGAAAAACCTGCACTGGCCGCTGCCGCTTTCTCCCCGTACGTCGCCAATTCGCCCACATCGAGGGTACGGTCCCGGATGAAAACAGCATAAGTGGTCATAGGTGATTTCTCCTCACATCAGCGTTTGTTCGTAGGTGTTTTAAGCAGGCCTAGCGCAGTGCGTAAAACCCGGCAAATCCTCCGCCTCCTCAAGTGACGCGGTGCGCCATGCCCCCAGCTTCACTGGCCGGAACCAAGATAGCCAATCATTCTGTTTTCAAACGCGTCCCGTAGGGGATTCGAACCCCTGTTACCGCCGTGAGAGGGCAGCGTCCTAGGCCTCTAGACGAACGGGACAAACGCGCTGGCGTGCTAACCCGGCCAACCCCTTAGGTCAAGCTTGGCAAACTGTATCAAGCTTCGCCTCAGGCCGGTGCGGCATCCGTCACGAAAAACCCTGCCGAAATCCGGCCGTTCCAGCTTTCTGCACGCAAATGCCCCGCCAGATGCAGCGGCGCGCCGCCTACGCGCGAGAGTGCATCCGCCAAGCCGCCTTCCTTGGCGCGAAACAGCAACGCCTTGATCCGGCCGCCGCTTTCGCCTTCCACCATCGCCCGGATGGTGCCGCCATCCTTGCCGATACGATCAGTCTTCACCACCCTTGCCCGCGGCAACACAAATTGCGGCTCCTCATTGCCCATCCCAAAAGGTCCAAGCCGCGCCACCATCTGCGCCAATGCGGCGTCGGCGCCGCTCAAGCCCAACATCCCTTCCAGCATCAAATCCGCCGCATCCGGCAACGCCGTTGCCGCCGCGAGCCGTTCATTAAGCAACGCATGCAACCCGCCTAATCCGGCAACCGGTAACGAAAACCCGGCCGCCATCGCATGGCCGCCGCCGCTGAGCAACAACCCCGATTGGCGCGCCGCAATCACCGCCGCGCCCAAATCCAGCCCCGCCACCGACCGTCCGGAACCCTTCACCAATCCGTCCGTAATGCCGCCCACCAACGCCGGCCGGTTGAATTTCTCCTTCAGCCGCCCGGCCACAATCCCGACCACGCCCGGATGCCAGCCGGCCTGCGCCACCAGAATAACCGGATATCCCGCCGCCACCTGCACCGCTGCCTGCGCCATGGCGGCATCCAGCATGCCCGCCTCCACGTCCTGGCGCTGCCGGTTCACCGTATCCAGCACGGCCGCCAGCCGCATCGCCTGGTCCGCATCCTGCTCCAGTAGCAGCCGCAACCCCATATCGGCTTCTGCAATCCGGCCGGAAGCGTTGATCCGCGGACCCAGCGCGAACCCGCAATTCATCGCCGTCGGCGCCTCGCTTAGCCCCGCCACCTCCAGCAACGCCGCAATTCCCGGCCGCGCCCGCTTTGCCATTACGCGCAAGCCCTGCGTCACCAAAGCCCGGTTCAGTCCGGTTAGCGGCATCACATCGCAAATCGTTGCCAGCGCCACTAAATCGAGAGTCTCCAGCAAATCAGGCGCCGCTCGCTGGGCAAAATAATTGCGAGAACGCAACACCCTGAATAGCGCCACGCAAACCAGAAACGCTACCGCGGTCGCACAAATGCCGGTTAGCCCGGAACTACAGTCCAGCCGGTTCGGATTAACGGTCGCCGCAATCCGCGGCGGCGCCCCATCGGCTTTATGATGATCGAACACCAGAATATCCGCCATGTTATGCAATGGCGCAAAGGCATCGTGCCCGGTGGTGCCGCAATCGACGCATATCAAAACGCTCGCTCCGCGCTCGGCCATGCTCCGCATCGCCTCGCTATTGGGCCCATAGCCTTCCAGGATCCGGTCCGGAACGTGATGCAGAACTTTGCAGCCCAGTGCACGCAAAATCGTCACCATCAAGGCAGCGCTACAGGCTCCGTCGACATCGTAATCGCCAAACACACCAACACATTCGCCGCGTTCCACAGCCATTGCCAACCGCGCCGCCGCCACATCCATATCGGCCATGCAGGAGGGATCCGGCAGCAGCGCCCGCAGTGTCGGGTCCAGAAAATCCACGGCCTGTTCTATGCTTACACCGCGCGCCGCCAGCATCCGCCCGATCAGTTCCGGCACCGCCAGTTTTTCTGCAAGTCCAAGACCTAACCGTTCTTCGGCGGCGCGCCAGACCCAGCGCCGGCCGGTCAGGCTTTTCTCAATCCCCAGAACCGTCAATAAGCCGCCGCCGGCCGCGGCTAATCCGGGGACCATGTCTTGGTAATGAAGTTATGCCGCGCCTCAACGTAGCGCACGGTGCCAGACTTGCTGCGCATCACAATAGAATGCGTTACCGCACCGGTACCGCTACGCAGCACGCCGCGCAGCATCGGCCCGCTGGTCACGCCGGTTGCTGCAAACATCACGTCGCCCTTGGCCATTTCGGTAATGGTATAAATCCGGTTCGGATCCGTAATGCCCATGGTCCGCGCCCGCTCAATCTGCGCTTCATCCTCGAACAGCAGCCGCCCCTGCATCTGCCCGCCGATGCAGCGCAAGGCCGCCGCCGAAAGCACGCCCTCCGGCGCACCGCCTGAACCCATATAAATATCAATCCCGGTCTCGGGCTGCGAAACCGCATTCACGCCGGCAACATCGCCATCGCCGATCAGCGTAATGCGCGCCCCGGCTTCCCGGCATTTCGCAATCAGTTCCGCATGGCGCTCGCGATCCAGCATGCAAACCATCAGCTCGGAAACATCGATCTTCTTCGCCAGCGCAAGGTTTTTCAAATTCTCCTTAACCGGCGCATCAAGCGATACCACGCCCTCCGGCAGGCCGCCGCCCACCGCCAGCTTATCCATGTAAATATCCGGCGCGTGCAGAAAATTCCCTTTCTCTGCCAATGCCACCGTGGCAATCGAATTCTGGCCGCCTTTGGCAGTGATCGACGTGCCTTCCAGAGGGTCCACGGCGATATCCATCGCCGGGCCGCCCATGCCAACCTTCTCGCCAATATACAGCATCGGCGCCTCGTCCATCTCGCCTTCGCCGATAACCACGGTGCCATCGATCGCCACCGTATCGAAGGCCTTGCGCATCGCCTCCACAGCAGCGCCATCGGCCTCATTCTTCTTGCCCCGGCCGATCCAGCGCGATGCCGCCAGTGCCGCGGCTTCCGTTACCCGAACCAGCTCCAATGCAAGATTACGGTCCCAAACATCTTCTGGCTTGCGTATAATCATCTGGCTCGGCTCCTTATTCGGCGGGTTCAATACGGATCAACGCAGGCGTCTCCAAAACGGCCTCAAGCATCGCGATTCGCGCAATGGCTTTCTCAATCGCGGCTTCATCGGTTTCATGCGTCACCAGCACAATCGGTACCGCTTCACCGGGCTTGCGGCCGTGCTGCAACATGGATTCGAGCGACACCCCATGGTCCCGCAAAATCGCCGTCACATCGGCCAGCACGCCGGGCTGATCCACCACCATCAACCGTAAAAAATACGCGCCCTGATGCCGCGAAATCGGCACCGCCGGCGCCGCGAACAACTGCGCCCCCGCCGCCCCCCAAACCGGAATTCTGGTGCCCCGCGCAATATCGATTAAATCCGCCACGACCGCGGAAGCAGTGGGCCCAGCGCCGGCGCCGCGCCCCTGCAAGAACACTTGTCCGACAAAATCGCCCTGCGCCAGCACCGCATTGAACACGCCATCAACCGAGGCCAGCAATGCCGCTTTCGGCACCATCGCCGGATGCACCCGCATCTCCACGCCGGCCGGCGTTTCCTGCGCAATGCCAAGCAGCTTTATCCGGTAGCCGAGCTCCTCGGCAAAACTAATATCCAACGCATTGATCCGCCGGATGCCCTCGACATGCACCGAAGCAAAATCCACTACCCGGCCAAACGCCAGCGCTGCCAAAATGGCCAGCTTATGCGCCGCATCAACCCCGTCGACATCAAAGGACGGGTCCGCCTCGGCATAACCAAGTGCCTGCGCATCCGCCAGCACCTCCGCAAAATCCTTACCCTCAACCCGCATCACGGTGAGGATGTAGTTACAGGTGCCGTTCAAAATCCCCGCCACCCGCGAAATCCGGTTGCCGGCCAGCCCTTCCCGCAACGCCTTGATAACCGGAATGCCCCCCGCCACCGCGGCCTCGAACCCCAAGACCACGCCGCTTTCCTCGGCCGCCCGTGCCAGTGCCGTGCCGTGGATCGCCAGCAGCGCCTTATTCGCCGTCACCACCGCCTTACCCGCGATGATGCTGCGCTCAACCAGCGCTTTGGCTGTTCCCTCGGCGCCGCCGATCAGTTCGACGACCACATCCACATCCGCGTCATCCGCCAACGCCAGCGCGTCCTCATGCCAACGCAGCCCCGCCAGCGACACCCCGCGATCCAACCCGCGATTGCGCGCCGAAACCGCCGTCACCTCGATCGGCATCCCGGCCCGCGCCGCGATCAGCGCAGCATTATCCCGCAACAGCCGAACCACCCCAGTCCCGACTGTGCCCAGCCCAGCAATGCCAACACGTAATGAACTCATGCAGCGAGTGCTTTTTCTGCAGTAAAAGGCAGGCCGTCCGCGACATCAAAAACACTTGTATTATACTGGAACTGGGCTTGAGGCGCTGGCATCGCCAACGCCAATGTCCCAGAATAAAACAAGTTTTTTGGTTCTTTTTTACAAAAAAGAACTTCTTCCTTCGTCATATTTCCGCCGCTACCGGCTCGCTCACCGGGCCGCCGTTATCGGTTTGCAGGAAGCCTTTGATATTCCGGATTGCTTGGCGCAGGCGGTGATTATTCTCCACGAACGCGATCCGAACATGGCCGTCGCCATGCTCGCCGAATCCTATTCCCGGTGCCACTGCCACTTTTGCTTTCGCCAGCAACAGCTTGGAGAATTCGACACTGCCCAGATGCGCATAGCGTTCCGGGATGGGTGCCCAGGCAAACATGGACCCATCGGGCATCGGCATATCCCAGCCAGCCGCGGCCAGGCCGTTCACCATCAGGTCGCGGCGTTCTTTGTACAGCGCCCGCATTTCCGCGACGCAATCCTGGGGCCCGTTCAACGCCGCCGTCGCCGCCACCTGAATTGGCGTGAAGGCGCCGTAATCCAGATAGGATTTCATCCGCGTCAGCGCCGCAATCAGCCTGGGGTTTCCTGCAGCAAACCCCATCCGCCAGCCCGGCATCGAATAGGTTTTCGACATCGAGGTGAATTCCACCGTGATGTCCTTGGCTCCCGGCACCTGCAGCACCGATGGCGGCGGCTGGTCACCGAAATAAATCTCCGCATAAGCCAGGTCGGAGATAATGAAGAGGTCATTTTTCTTCGCCAGCGCCACCAGCTCGTGATAGAAATCCAGATCCGCCATGTAAGCGGTCGGGTTCGACGGAAAATTGACAATAAGCGCGGTCGGTTTTGGCACCGAGTGGCGCACCGCCCGGTCGATCGCCCGCAGCATATCCTCGCCTGGCATTGCCGGGATCGAGCGCACCGAGGCCCCGGCGATGATGAAGCCGAACTGGTGGATCGGATAAGACGGGTCGGGCACTAAAATCGTATCGCCCGGGCTGGTAATCGCCGTCGCCAGATTGGCCAGCCCCTCTTTCGAACCCAAGGTCGCGATCACCTCGGTCTCCGGGTCCAGCTTCACCCCGAACCGCCGCGCATAATACCCCGCCAGGGCCCGGCGCAGACCAGGAATGCCTTTGCTGGTAGAATACCGGTGGCTGCGCGGATCCTGCACCGTCTCCACCAGTTTGGCGACAATATGCGGCGGCGTCGGGCTATCCGGGTTTCCCATCCCGAGGTCGATAATATCCTCAGCCGCGGCCCGGGCTTTCGCTTTGGCATTATTAACCTCGGCAAAAACATAAGGCGGCAACCGGCGGATACGGTGAAATTCTTCAGACATGGGAAACTTATCGCACCTCAAGCAGCTGGAAAACGGGCAGGGCGCAATGCCCTGGCTGGATTAATATACCAGTTGCGCGAAGCCGCCAGAGCCGGCGGCGGCGGCAACCAAGGTAATATTTGCCGGCGGCACACCGGCTGCGGTCAGCGCATCGGCAATCCGCCGCGCCCGATACAGCGCCAGGCTGAGTGCCGCTGCATCCGGCACCGGGTCTGCCGCCGCGTTCTGTTCGCCAAAACCGCCAACCCGTATGTCGGCCGACCCGCGCGCCTTCGCCAGCGCGTTCAGCGCGGTTTGCGCCTGGGCGTTCAACACTGCGGATCTGGGCTGGAATGCCAACAAAATTGGCGGTCCATCCGGCTTGGCTGCGACCGGCGGCGGCGCTGTAGCCTGCTCCACCGGTGTCTCGGCTTCCGGCAGGCCTTGCCAATTTATCCCCGGCACATCCGGCTCCGGCGGCGCCGATTGGGGAAGCGTCAATCCGCCAAGCGCCCCGGGGGACGCCGTCAATGGCGTACCGGCCGGCGCGGTCGGCGACGTTCGCGCCGCCTCCATCTGCTGTTGCACCGCCTGTTTTTCGGTCGCCGTCAGCGCTGCCGGCGCCGCTGGCACGGATGCCAGATTAGGGTAAGGTAGTTCCGAACCGGGTATCGGTGTCTTCAGGTGGGCAATATCGCCGCCTTCGGCATCGTGGTATAGGCTCACAGGACTAGCACATCCGGTCATGCCAAACGCAGCGCTCAAAACAATCAGCAACTTCACGCTTTGCCGCACCGGCGAAGGCCGCCGGCCGCCTACGGAAACCGCCCTTGAGAAATTTGTCACCCGCGCCATTTCAATAAAAAAGCCTCGATACCGCAACTGCGGGCCCTGTTTGCCTGAGATTTGCGGATACGGAAAGGATGATGATGCCTAACCCCAATCGCCCGGAAAAACCCCTACAACATCTCGAGCCTGGGCCGACCCCGTCCAGCACCATCAAGCTGCCGAACCCGACCCAGCTCACCCTCTCGATGTCCGATGTTGCCGGCCGCTCGCAGCGCCTGGTGAACGACTGGCTGAAGCGCCAGGCCAAGGAGGGTATCGCGCTCGACCCCTTCAATGTCGGCGGCGCTTTTCTGGAAATGACCGCCAAGCTGATGGCCAACCCGGCGCATCTGGTGCAGGCCCAGCTGGGTTACTGGCAGGACTATCTAACGCTTTGGCAGAACACCACGCGCCGCATCATGGGTATCGAAACCAACCCGGTGATCGAGAGCGATCCGCGCGACAAGCGTTTCAAGGATGCCGCCTGGAACCAGAATGAGGTCTTCGACTTCATTAAGCAGTCGTACCTGCTCTCCGCCCGCTACATCAACGATGTGGTGAGCAAGGTCGACGGTCTGTCTCCGAAGACCACTCAGAAAATTGATTTCTATTCCCGTCAGTTCGTCAACGCCCTCAGCCCCACCAACTTCCTGCTCACAAATCCCGAGGTGCTGCGCAAAACCGCGGAATCCGGCGGCGAAAACCTGGTCCGCGGCCTCAACAACCTGCTATCGGATCTGGAGCGCGGCCGCGGCAACCTGCGGATCAAGCTCAGCGATACCGATGCCTTCAAGGTCGGCGAGAATATTGCGGTCACCGAGGGCAAGGTCATCTTTCAAAACGACCTGATCCAGCTGATCCAGTACGCCCCCACCACCGCCAAGGTCTACACCCGCCCGGTCGTGATTTTCCCGCCCTGGATCAACAAATTCTACATCCTCGACCTGCGCCCGAAAAACAGCCTGGTGCGCTACATGGTCGCCCAGGGCCACACCGTCTTCATCGTCAGCTGGGTCAACCCCGATGCCCGGCTCGCCGACAAGGATTTCGATGACTACATGGTGGACGGCGTGCTTGCCGCCCTTGGCGCCATCGAAAAAGCCACCGGCCAGCATGAGGTCAACGCAGTCGGCTATTGTATCGGCGGCACCTTGCTTGCCACCTCGCTGGCCTACATGAAACGCAAATCCGATAACCGGATCCGCACCGCGACCTTCCTCGTCACCCTTACCGATTTCGAAGATGCCGGTGAGCTTGGCGTGTTCATCGATGAGGAACAGCTCAACAGCCTGGAAGAAAAAATGCAGCGCCAGGGTTTCCTTGAAGGCGCGCATATGGAGGCCAGCTTCAACATGCTGCGCGCCAGCGACCTGATCTGGAGTTTCGTCGTCAACAATTATCTGCTCGGCAACGAACCTTTTCCCTTCGACCTACTCTACTGGAACTCGGATTCCACCCGGATGCCGCAGAAAATGCATTCGTTCTACCTCCGGAACATGTATCAGCATAATCTGCTGGCATCCCCGGGCGGCATTTCGATGAAAAACGTCCCCATCGATCTCGGCGATATCGATATCCCGGTTTATTTCCTGTCCTGCCGCGAAGACCATATCGCGCCCTGGAAGAGCACCTACCAGGGCGCCAAGCATTTCGGCGGCGACGTCCGTTTCGTTCTGGCGGCATCCGGCCATATCGCCGGCGTCGTCAATCCGCCTGAAGGCGGCAAATACAATCACTTCATCAACAAGGAATTTCCGGATACCGCAACCGAATGGCTGGAGGAAGCTACCGAGGTTTCCGGTTCTTGGTGGCCGGACTGGCAACGCTGGATAACCAGCTTTGACAAGTCCGAGGTTCCGGCACGCGTCCCCGGCAAGGGAAAACTAAAAGCCATTGAGGCCGCACCTGGATCTTACGTCACCGTCAGGGGCTGAAAACCGGTCTCTTACCGCGGCCGGTATAGTGTTGTAATAGCCGACCGCGCCCTACCCTGGCGCCCAACCTTGCGCCCGTATCGATGACAATGCCGCCAAGCGGCTTGCCGTCGAAGCTGGTGAGCGGGCAAAGCCGGTCCTTGCCGAGCGAAGTTGATGTTTTCCAAAAATCCACGGGCGCGCCTTAGGCAAACTCAGCGCATTAATACAATGCAATTGCCCGAATCGGTGAACCGGTGCCGCCTTTGATGGGCAGGGGAAGTGCGCAGAACATGAATTCGTAGATCTTGTCGTGCGCTAATTGGTCGAGACGCATGTTTTCCATGATATGAATGTTGCGGTTGACCATGAATTCGATATGGCAAGGCATGTTCGAAGGGCGTTTGTCGTAGGCAAAAGTATCGGCACCGGTGACACGGATATTTTTCTCGCCCAGCCAAATCGCCGCCTCCTGGCTAGGGCCAGGACCGCCGTCTTGCAGGCCGACATATTTGCGGTTGTCGGACCAGTAGCGCTCCCAGCCGGAGCGGATCAGAACCGCATCGCCGGGGTGGATCTCGACATTGCAACGTTGTGCGGTTTCCTGCAATTCATCGGCCGAGATTTCATACGCCGCCGGCAGGCTCTGGCCATGATGCAACAAAGGCACGTCCAACAGGATGCCGCGGCAAAAAACCGGGGCAGCAGTTTCGATACCGATCCCCTCGAAACCGCCGCGGCGTGTCGACACGCTATCCCCATGCACGCCGCCATAGACCATTCCGCAGCACCCCACATGTCCAAGGCCATCCATATGCGTTCCGTTATGGCTACCCATCGTGAACATATCGCTGGAGACGGTGAAGATGTCGCCGTCCTTTGCATCGCCATGCAGCTTGGTCAGGCGAAACATAAAGGGCGGATGGCTGGGGCTGTGCGGCATGTCCATGGTGAGCACATGCGATAGTTCCACAATCCGTCCCTGGCTGACGATGCCGCGGAAATCTTCAAGCCACATTGCGCTCTCCTGTAATGCGCCGACGATCAGCTGTTCGGCCTTGGTGAAAAGTTCGGATGATTTGGCTTGACCCCATGCAGCGATATTTTCGTAGATTTGATCCGGGCGGGAGGCGTCAATGATGGCGCCGGCAACATCAGGTTCACGCAGCGCCCAGGCAATGGCGAATTGCGCGATGCTGAGGCCAGGATCATCGGCGGGCGGTTTCGCTCATCGGGAAATAGAGCTTGGTGGCGAGGATGTAGCTATCGCGCTGCACTCCAGCCAGGGCCTCGCCCAACACCGTTTCCGCAGCGCCCCTTCCGTAGACATTGGCAGTGTCGATTAGGTTGATCCGGAGGTTCAGCATCCGGCGCACACAGGCGAAGGCGATATCCTTCGTAACGCCGCCGGAGGTGGTGAGCCAGGAAACGAATGCAATCTCCGAGACGTTGCGTTCACTGTCGCCAGCCCTGCGATACTTCATGGATGCGTTCTCGGCGTGCTACTTCGCCGCGACAATCTTTTTGACGACGCGCTCAAAATCATCAGGATTGGTGCAGTAGGCAAAGGGAGAAAATTGCAGTGTGCAGGCGCCAGCCGCGGCAAAGCGTGGCACCAGCGCTAGAGTAGCGTCAAGATCTGCCTTACCGCCGGCATCCCGGATGATGGGCGGACGGGCACGGATTTTAACGCTGAGCGGATCGCGCCCCTGCGCCGCAATGGCGGCGCGCAAGGTGGCAACTTGATGGGCCAGCAGCTCCGGATCCGGCTCCATCGAGAGCCAGCCATCGCCCAGCTCGGCGATGCGGCGGAAACTGCGCGGCGTAGGCTTGACCCCCAGCCAAATTGGGACACCGCCGGATTGCCGGGGAAAGGGCTTGGCGTGCAAATCCGAGAACGCGATCAGCTTGCCATGATAGCTGGCGGGGGAGTTGGACCAGAGCGCGCGGCAAGCCTCGATCTGCTCATCAAGATAGGCGAAGCGCGAGTCCCATACCGCTCCGCCGGCATCGTACTCGGCTTTCTGCCAGCCGACGCCAACGCCAAGGTCGAATCGGCCGTCGCACAGCACGTCAAGCGTCGCGGCCTGTTTTGCCAGCAACAAAGCCGAGCGGAGCGGGGAGAGGAGAAGGGTGGTTGCCAGCCGCATTCGTTGGGTGACGGTAGCGATGCCCGACAACATGATCATCGGTTCAAGGAAGGGTTCGTCGGGGCTTGAAAAGCGGCCGCCGCTGAAAGGATAATTAACAATTTCATCTGCGGAGAAGGCCAAGTGATCGCCGGCATCAAAACAATCGATCCCCGCAGCTTCGGCGATTTTTACAGATTCAATTACCCCCGGAATGTCGCCATTGCTCCATTGCGGTGTTCCCCAAAGCCCGATTGACACATCTACCAATGCTGCCCCCAAACCCGAAATTACCAACGCGACGTTGGTTGCTTTGCAAGCATGATAGCCGGACTGAGATGCTTATGCGGCGCGAATTTTTGTCATGGTATTATCTATTTTACGCGCCGCAGACGGATTGGTGATGCCGTTCAATTGATCAGCACCGGGATTGAAACCGGGGCCCGCTGTTTCAGAACACCCTCGATCTCCGGCATGAAATCTGGGCTCTCCAAGCGCAAATTCGGAAACCGCTGCACGGTTTTACCGATGGTGATCCGTGCGCCCAGCCGCGCCACAGCGTTGCCGATACAGTGATGAACTCCATGGCCAAAGCTGGTCAGCTTCATCCAATCGGTTGGCCGCGTAATGTCAAACCGCAAGGGGTTTGGATAGGTTCTTGGGTCATAATTGCCGCCGGCGCTCAGTGTATGAACCGGCATGCCATCGGTGAGTTGCAGGCCAGCAAATTCAAAATCGCCCCTTACATAGCGCAAGGAGGCATAAGACGACGGCTCCATGCGCAGCGACTCCGTGACGGCACCGTTGATCAGCGATGGGTCGCGCAACAATAATTGCATCTGGTCCGGATGCCGCGCTAGGCGCCACAGCGTCCAGGCCGGGGTGACGGTGACACCGCCCAAGCCGGCGGAAAACAGAATGATCAACGTCGCCATGACTTCCTCGCTCGTCAACTGGCTTTCATCCCGGCTTTGCGTGGCGAGCATGTTGCTAACCAGATCATCCTGCGGCTGACGGCGGCGGCTTTCCATCAGCCGGGTACAATAATCCTGTGCATCAGCCCAGGCTTTCTGGTAGGCGGCCATGCCTTCCGCATTACCGGCTAGTTGATTGAATGCGCGGCGCTGGGCCTGCGCCAGTCCTGTGAAAATCGGCCAATCTTCTGCCGGGAGGTCACATACCAGGCCCAACAATGTGTTCATGGCCAGCGGTGAGCCGAGATCCTTGATGAGGTCAAAACTGGTCCCGGCATCGGCAATTTGATCAAGTATTTTATCGACAGCGACGGTTACGCCGGCTTCAATTTTGGACAATTTCCGGGGGGTGAGTGCCGGCATCATCAGTCGGCGGCGCCTGGTATGAACGGGAGGGTCGGAATCGGTAACCGACGGCATCGAATTGAAAAAATAGAAACCTTCGGTTCCTGGATAAGGCCGCTTTACGCTGGAGAAGCGTTCATAATCTTCCAGCACTACCCTGGTGTCTTCCCAGCGGGTAAAGACCGCCTGCGGATGGCCGTCAGAGAGGATGAAGAATGGCGGTCTCTGGTTCCATTCCACATAGTACTCATACGGGTCGCGCTTTACCGCGCCGTACAAATCGATATCGAGAACCTGGCTTCGGTCTATTATGGTATCTTGGGTCATGAACGCTCCAAATTTTAAAGCTGTGGGCGCAGTTTGGCCTTGACGCCGGGGCTTGCGGCACACCAGCCGCCATCGACGGTGAGAACGATGCCGGTAACATAACGGGAGTCGTCGCAACTAAGGAAAAGCGCGGCGTTGGCGGCATCGCGCGGCTGGCCGATACCAAGCAGATGCGCGCCTTGGGTGGCGGCCGCATGGGGGGATGCTGCAATCCGCTGGGCGGTGCGTTCGGTGCGGATGCCGCCGGCGGCAAGGGCATTTACCCTGATGCCGTATTCCGCATAGTCGATCGCCATGGCCTGGGTGAGGGAGATGACGGCGCCTTTGGCCGAACTGTAAGCCTCCACGCCCGGAACGCCGCGCAATGCGGTGGTGGAACTGCTGTTGACAATGGAGCCACCGCCGGCTCGGATCAGTTCGGGTATCGCGAAACGGCAGCATAGGAAGGTGCCGAAGAGATCGACCTTAATCGGGCGCCAGAACGCCTCGATCGACATTTCGGTCACAGTTCCGTCACTGGCCGAGGAGCCTCCCGCATTGTTGTAGAGAATGTCGAGCCGGCCATAGGTTTTGATGGTTTCCGCGATCGCCTGGACGACGCTGTGTTCGTCGGTAACGTCGGTCTGGACGAAATGCGCCTGGCCACCCGCTTCGCGGATCAGCGCCGCTGTGGCCTGCCCCGCGGGTTCGGCACATTCGGCGACGATGACACTGGCACCTTCCTGCGCAAACAGGAGGGCGGCTTCCCGGCCGATGCCGGCGCCGCTACCGGTGATGAAGGCGATCTTCCCAGCGAGTTTTTGCATTATGTTTTCCGTTGCTTGGTTTTCTTGATGGAAGGAATACTGGCTGGTTCAACCAGCGGGGTAAGCCGTGCGGGTAAAGCTGCCGTTATTTCAGGCGCTACCGGTGAATTGACGCCGGCGGCGACGAAATCGATCAAGGTCTCAATCGCGATGCGGGTCTCAGGCGGCCAAGGGCCGTTGCCCAGTTTCGCCTCGATTCCAGCAAGGCCGGAAATGATATGATCAAGTACCATCTGTACCCGCAACGCCGCCAGGGCATGCGGCAGATGCGCCAGGCGGGCTAGCAATTCCTGTTGCGCGAAACGCCATGATTGAACGGGGAAGCTGTAATCCACCTGAAATTCATTGCGTTCGCGCCGGATGCGTTCCGAAAAACGCAAGAAATAATTGCCTTCCGGCCTGGGCTGCAGCTCTTCGACCAGCGGATGGGCTAAAGCACTGATGAGGCCACGAATGTCCAGCCCAGCCTGCCGCTGTTTCAGGCGCTCAACGAGGGCATCGCGGCGCGCCGCAATCGCGGCGACGCGATAATTCAAAACGGCCTGGATCAAACCTTCGCGAGAGCCGAAATGATAATGTGTTGCCCCAGAGTTTTTATGCCCGGCAGCTTCATTGATTTGCCGAAGAGAGACGCCGCTCAAGCCGTGGATCGCTATCATTTTCTCCGCAGCCAGAATCAAAACCAGGCGCGCCGGGTTCGGCATGTCATGCGTCAAAGGCGAGCTAATTTCTGTCGTCAACCGTTCTGGCAATTCAAGCTCCAAGATAGCATGTTCTGGCGCCTAGTTGCCGTTGCTATCGACCCTTGCCATATTAAATCATTTGATTTAATTTGCAAGCCGTGCGATGCCTGAGCGGGATTTTTTGTTCGCAAATCCAAAGAAATTAAAGCGCTACGTCTAGAGGGGAATGTTTTATGAGCAGGCATTTAATTTTGAATGCGTTCGACACCAACGCGATCGGATTCACCCCGTCTGGCCAATGGACGGATCCGCGCGATCAAGCGATGAATTATACCTCCATGGCGCATTGGGCCAATGTAGCCCGCGTGCTCGAACGCGGGCTATTCGACGGGATATTTTTTCAGGATCTGATCGGCGTTTTGGATATTTATGGCGGTAATGCCGATGCCTCGATCCGCAGCGCGTCTTATTTTCCGCAGAACGATCCGATGTTGATTATTCCGGTGATGGCGTTTGTGACCGAGCATCTGGGGTTTGGCGTCACCGGCAACCTTTCCTATGAGGAGCCCTATTTATTTGCCCGCCGTATGTCCACGCTCGACCATCTAACCAATGGCCGGATGGGATGGAATGTGGTGACGGGCTATCTGGACAGCGCCGCCCGCGCATTGGGCCGGCCGGCGCAGTTGCCGCATGATGAGCGTTATGAGGCGGCCGATGAGTTCATGGAAGTTGTCTATAAACTATGGGAAGGCAGCTGGGAGGATGGAGCGGTAATTCGCGATCGCGCCGCCGGGATTTATGCCAGGCCTGACCTGGTGCATGAAGTTGAACATCACGGTAAATATTACCATATGCAGGGCATCCACCGGAGCGAGCCGTCGCCTCAGCGCACCCCGATGCTTTATCAGGCTGGCACCTCTGAGCGCGGGCGCGAATTTTCATCCAAGCATTGTGAATGTATCTTCGTCGGCGGCACCAGCAAGCCGGCGGCCGGCGCGCTGGTTCAGGATATTCGCAGGCGCGCGCAGGCGAATGGCCGCGACCCGGCGGATTTAAAAGTGATTGTGGATGCGGTGGTGATTGTGGCGCCGACGCAGAGTGAGGCGCAAGAAAAGCTGGCCGCGCATCAGCGGGCGGTATTGCCGGAGGGTGGCTTGGCCATGATAAGTGCCGCCTTGGGCATCGACCTTGCGAAGCTGGGTCTTGATGAGCCCATCCCATTCAAGCAGACCGAGGCGAACCGGTCCACGGCGGAAAGCATGGCCAAGAAGACCGGCGGCAAGATTTGGACGCCGCGCGCCATTGCCGAAGATTTGATGTTAGGCCGCGGTTCAACCATCGTCGGCACGCCCTCGCAGGTGGCGGATGAATTCGCATCCTGGCAGGCGGAGGCGGATATTGATGGCTTTAATATTTGCCGCGCGTTTACGCCTGGAACGTTTGCCGATATCGCAGATCTGCTGGTGCCGGAATTACAGGACCGTGGTCTGTTTAAAACCGCTTATCGTGAAGGGACGTTGCGGCAAAAGCTGATGGGCCATGGCAATGGCCGCATGCCCGCAACCCACCCGGCGGCAGGATACCGGCGGGCTAGAGCGTTTGCGTGAGAGGCTTATTGTCTGAGAGGGGCGTCTTACCACACGCCCTTTTGCGTTGAGACATGTTGCAGCGTGGTCCAGAAATTACCGCCGCTGAATCCGCCATCGACGAGGATGGAAGTGCCGGTGACATACGATGCGGCGGCCGAACATAAAAACGCAACAACCCCGCCTATATCCTTCGGCTTGCCATCGGCCGAGCTCCATAGCCAGATTGCGGACCATGGATTCAACCGTCGCTTCACAAGCGCCGACCAACCCGTAATCAGGCACGGCGAAGCTGCGATCCAACCCGCTGACGGCGACGACCTGTCGCCCGCCTGCATGCCAGGGCTGACACGCGAGACCAATGTGGCAAAGCTGCCGGGCGATCGCCCGCACGGAAGCTTGCACTTGCTGTCAGCCGGAAACGCCGATCGGCCAATGCAGTCCGGTGGCGGCGTTGGTGATGAGGCTGTCGATACGGCCAAAATGCGCCAGGCTGGCATCGGCGAGCCGGATCAGCCGCGAACGGTAATTCAGGACGATGTCATGGCTGGACGCAAGCGCAAGCGCGATCGCCGATGCCGATGCCGATGCTGATGCCGCGGCTGCCACAGCTGACGAGTGCGGTAGGTCGTTTTGACGCGGATGTTCGAGCTCCCGTAAAAATGATTTTGGTGGCGTCGTTAACTGCATGAATCGCGTTTTGATCTTGCAAAATCTACGCAGAGACGATAGCAAAGTGCGATCTGCATGGGCGTCGCAATGGGTGAGTAATTCTCAAGCACAGATCATAAATTTTTGTCTGGCCGATGAATTGTTCTACGGTTTTCGATAAAATTATTGCCCTCGAATTTACCGGCAGCTCGCGATCATCGCATGGCGATGATGTTATTTCAGAGGAAAAACGGATGACCAGTGAGAAAAAAAAGCCGGCAATCGCAGATTTAGGATATGATGATTTATCGCTGACAAACCCAGAGTTTTTTGCAACGGGCGATCCGCATGAATTGTGGCGGCGGTTGCGGGCGAATGATCCGGTGCATTGGACGCAGACCAATTATGGGCGCGGCTATTGGTCGGTTACGAAGCTCGCCGATGTACGAGCGGTCTATACCGACCCGATATTGTTCAGCGCACAAAGATCTGGCGCAACGCTACCGCTGAGCGCGGAATTCGCCGACCCGGCACGCTCACCTAGCATGCGCTTGGCGATCGAAGGGGCGATGCTGGCCTCGAACGATCCGCCCCGGCATAACAAGATGCGTCAGGCGCTGCATCAGCGTTTCTTGCCCAGAGCCGTGGCGCAACTCGATGGTTTTGTGACCGATCTGGTCGCCGGCCTGGTAGCCGAGCTAATTGAACGTGGAGAATGTGATTTTGTGAATGACGTCGTCGCAAAATTACCTTCCGCGGTGATCTTTGAAATCATGCAGATTCCGCGTGAAGATTGGCCGATGATGTTCGAAATGGCGAACATGGGCAGCGCGCCGGCGGATCAGGATTATGGCGCGGCGAACGCTTTGGAGGCACGCAGCCGGGCGGTGCAGACGGTGGTTGCTTATATCCGCAATCTGGCGGCCAAGCGGCAGGGTTCCGGGGAAAATGACTTGATCAGTATTCTGGCGCGTGCAGAAATTGACGGCGTTAAGTTGACCGAAAATGAGATTGGCTTCAACGGCTTCATGTTCATCGCCGCCGGTCAGGAGACGACGCGCAATACACTTGCGGGCGGCATGCTGGAATTGATCAGGCTGCCAGGTGAGATGGCGCGGCTGCGCGCCAATAGGGGATTGCTGGACACGTTGCCGGATGAGTTCGTGCGTTGGGTAAGCCCGGTGACGCATGTAATGCGTACTGCGACGGCGGATACCGAACTGGGCGGGAAACAGATCCGCGCCGGAGATTGGGTGGTATTGTGGAACGGTTCGGCGAACCGTGACGAAGAGGGTATTGCGGCTGCTGGAGAATTTGATATCGGCCGGTGCGCAACCCCGCATGTCGGGTTCGGCGCGGGAGACCATTTTTGTTTAGGCGCCGTGGTGGCGCGGTTGCAGATCCGGCATATCATGCGGGCTTTTCTTGACCGTATCGAAACGATTGAACTGGTCGGCCCGGTTCAACGTGTCTCCTCGCATCAATTTCCGGGATATAAGTCCATGCCGGTCCGCGTGCGAGCAAAGAATCTGGCGATTGCATAGTGACTGCGGCCTTCTGGCATATTGGACTGACCGTTACCGACATCGATCGATCCGCCGCGTTCTATCGCGATATTGTTGGCATGGAAGAAGGCGAGCGGCAGCATAGTAGCAACGCGGCCTTTGGCCGGCTGGTGAACAATCCTGGCGCAATATTGACGAGCGTCTTTTTAACACTGGATGGTTTCACGCTGCAGCTATTGCAATATTTCACGCAAGGTGGGGTAGCGCTGGCAGTGGCGCATAATAATGCGGGAAGTCCGCATTTCTCATTTTTTGTCGCGGATGCCGGGGAAAAATATCAGGCGCTGATCGCCCGGGGCGATGTCGAAATTACGTCTGAGATCGTGCCAAACCAAAGTGGCACGATCAGGAGTTTTTACGTCGTTGATCCGGACGGGGTGCCGGTTGAGTTTGTTGAGCGGCTGCTCAAGGCATGAAGGAACCGCCATTGATATGCAGAGCTTGGCCGGTGATGTATCGCCCGGAGTCCTCGCAAAGATAGAGGATCGCCTCGACCTGATCTTGCACCTGCAACACGACATGCATGGGGTTGGCGAGCGGTCCTTCCTGCATTTGCGCGGCGAGTTGTTCGTCGCTGGGGAATTGCTTGCGCAGCATTGGTGTATCGACGAAAAAGGGGATGACAGCGTTGACCGTGATATTGTCGGCGGCAACTTCCCTGGCAAGGATTTTGGTGAAGGCGGCGATGGCTGCCTTGGCGACGGCATAGGCGCCGCCGCCGGCAGCCAGCCGATAACCGGAGGCCGAGCCGATGATAATGATGCGGCCGCCGCGGCGCGGCACCATGCCGGCAACTGCAGCCCGGCAGGTATAGACCGTGCCGTTGAGATTAAGGTTGATCAACCGGTTCCAGCTATCCAGGTCCATGTTCAAGACCGTGTTGCCGGCTGGGGAATGCTCGTTGCCGCCGGCGCTGCAGACAAGGATATCAATCGGGCCGAGGGCCTGGACCGCAGCAGCGAAACCGGATTGCACATTGTCGATGTCGGTTACATCCATGGTTATGGCAACCGAACGGGCATTTTCAGAATGCAGGCGGCGGGTTGTCTCCGCCGCGGCCTCGGGGTTGATGTCAGCCACGGCAACAGCCGCGCCCGCTTTCGCGAGCGCCAAAGCGGCGCCCTGGCCAATTCCGGAACCGGCACCGGTGATGAGTGCGACGCGGCCCGCCAGGCTCGGCCCGGCCACCATGTTCAAGCAGCTACGGCCTGCACGCGCCGAAGCGTGATGGCCAGCCGCAATGTATCAAAATATTCGGCGAAATACACGACTTTGCCAGCTTTCACCTGAAACATGCTGATATACATCTGGTCGTATTCCATGCCAGTTGTCTGAACCATGCAGGTATTGCGAAAGGTGGCGATATACCAACCGGGATCGGCCATTGGCTTGATCTCGATGTCGTAGAATTTGACGCCGTCCATCCGCTCCAGCGATGGGCGCCAGCGTGCGATAATCTGTGTCTTACCGGTAAAACGCTCGGAGATGAACGGCATTTCAAATACGGCGTCATCTGCGAGCAGGTTGGAAATTTCGTCCCAGTCGTAATTGCCTTGGCAAAGCATCAACTTGCGAATCAGGGCTTCGTCGGTTTCGGTGGACATTGCGCGGGTCAGCTTTCCGAGAAAGGTAATGGGTCACTCTCCGGCGCCCGCGCTTGCGCGACATTCAGGATCATTGAGATGGTGACATAAACCCCGCTGATCACGGTGAGGTCGGCCAGAGCTTGTTCGCCGAGCAGGTCGCGCGTGCGCGCAAACGTTTCGTCGCTGACAACGTGAGCGGTTGAGAGTTCCATACAAAAATCGTAAACAGCGGCTTCATCGGGCTTCAACGCTGCGGGGCGGCGACCGGCCTTCAGATCGTCGGCAGCTTCCACCGCAATGCCATTACGCAGTGCCAGATGATAATGCGCCCACCATTCATACGCTTGGTCCCATAATTTTGCCTGAATCAAGATCGCTAATTCCGCCAGCCGCCTTGGCAGTGGGCTTTTGCCGAGCAGATAATGAATAAGCTCGTGCAGATGCCCCGCCATTTCGGGGCTGCGAAGCAGAAAACTTTGCGGACCGCTGGTTGTACCGCCGGAGACTTTACCCAGAGTAGCCGCGGCTTCGCGCTGGGCCGGTGTCATCTGGTCATCGGCAATCCAAGGCAGGCGTTCGGTTTTCGGCGTAGTCATGCGTGCAGACTTTGCGGTCCGCGCACCAGACGGCCCGGCAGGGCGCCTGTTGACTGGCCTTCACGATAGATGATTTGCCCATTCACGATGGTGGCCACGTAGCCTTCCGCATGTTGCATCAACCGGCGTCCGCCGCTCGGAAGATCCCGCGTGATATAGGGGGTTCCGAGGCGCAGCCTTGCATGGTCAATGAGGTTGATGTCGGCCCGGTAGCCGGGCTCCAGCACACCCCGGTCATTCAAGCCGGCGACACGCGCGGTGCGGCGGGTCAGGGCTTCAACAACAAAAGGCAGCTCCAGACGCGGACCGCGGGAGCGGTCCCGTACCCAATGCGTAAGCATGAAGGTGGGGTAGCTGGCATCGCAGATGGACCCCATATGCGCGCCGCCGTCACCCAGGCCGATAACGCTGCCCTCATGGCATAACGCAGCCCGGCAGGCATCGAGATTACCGGCCGCGTAGTTGGCGGTGGCCATGTAGAGCAGGGTGCGGCCGCCATTCTGCAGCAACAAGTCGTAAGCAAATTCCGCTGGCGCAATGCCTTTCTCGGCGGCCAGCCTGGCAATGCTTGTTTCCGGCCTAGGTTCATAATCCGGAGGGTCGCCGAGCGGGAATATTTCGTCGTAATTCGCAACCCGCAAGCCAAGCAATGTCGCCGGATTCGGATCCAGCCGCTCGCCCAGAATCGTTGCCCGTGTTGCGGGATCTCGCAGTGCTTCAATGAGGCTATCAAAAGGCAGCGCGTTCAGCCGTTGATACGTAGGCGTTGAGTAAAAGGGATTTAGGGACAGCTCATGCCCCAGAATTACGCCAACCGGGCGGGGATAGAATTGCGCGGTGATGGGCAGACCGCGGAGCTGTGCCGCGCGCGTCCAGTCCAAAAGAAAGGCCCAGTTATTCGGGTTTTGATGCTGCTGAGTCACCGTGAATGTCAGCGGCCGGCCTGAGCGCTCAACCAGCCTCTCGAGCATCTGGAATTGGTCAAGGATCAGCAAAGGGTCTTGCAGATCCGTAACATATTGAAACACCCCCTTGCCGGCTTGCCGCATTGCCAAGACCAGCGCCGTCAACTCCTCTTCGGTCGCTTTCAGGGTCGGTATCGGGGCGCCATCGCTGGATTTGTGGTTGATGGTTTGCGAGGTTCCGAGACCAAGCGCGCCGGCCTCCAATGCCTCTCGAAGCAGGCCGGCCATGCGCGCGCGGTCTTCAGCGGTCGCCGGCTCCAGCCGGCAGGCGCGCTCCCCCATCACGTAAAGCCGCAAAGCGGCGTGCGGGACGTAGCCGGCGATGTCGATATCAAACTGGCGTGCCCCGAGAAAATCTAGATATTCCGGATAGCTCTCCCAGGCCCAGGGAACGCCCTCCACCATCACTACCTCAGGAATATCCTCGACCCCGGCCATGAGGTGCACCAGCGCGTCATGTGCATCGGTCCGGCAGGGTGCAAACCCGACACCGCAATTGCCCATGACCACCGTAGTGACCCCATGCAGGGAAGATGGGACCAGCCGCTGATCCCAGCTTGCTTGGCCGTCGTAATGCGTGTGAATATCGACAAAACCAGGGGTCGCAATCAGCCCACGCGCATCGATCTCTTCGCGTGCGCTTTCCGCGATGTCACCAATCGCTGCAATACGGCCATCTTTAATCGCGATATCGGCAATAAAACCGTCCCGCCCAGTCCCATCGATGATGGTGCAATGCCGGATGACCATGTCCATCATGCCGATCATGACCTCCTGCTTTCGGTGGAACGCATTGTGCGAGCTCGCTCGGTGAGTAGGTATCGGTTATGCTGGATCGAATTTGACATTGAGCTTTTTCAGGCCGCGCAGGATGGAATGCGGATGAAAATGAGGCCCCTCATCATCCGCCAGTCGAAGATTTTTAAGGCGCGCAATGAAGACCTCCAACGTGATCCGCATTTCGGTTCTCGCCAACGGCGAGCCGACGCAGAAATGCGGTCCATACCCGAAGGCGAGCTGGCCGGGCTCGCCACGTTCCGGAATGAATTCATCCGGCGACGTAGGGAATTTTGCAGGATCGCGGTTGGCGGCCCCCCAGTTGATATAAACGCGCGACCCGGCTGGAATGGTAATCCCTGCAACCACGGTGTCCATTGTGGTATTGCGGCCCGACCATTGGGTGGGAGATTCAAAGCGCAGCGATTCCTCGATGGTTTTTGAGATCAGCGACGGCTCTTGAACCAAACGGCTAAAACGCTCAGGTTTTGAAAGGAGTTGGTACATCATGGTGCCGATAGCTAAAGCCGTCGTCTCATTTCCGCCGATCAGAAAGATCCGTAGAATATCCACCAGCACGATATGTTCGACCGGATTGGGCAGCATCTCATTGGCCTTGATCAGCTCGCTGATCGTATCATTGCCAGGGTTGGCCGCACGCTCCTTGATTTTGCTTGAGAAATAAAGCTGCAAGTCGGTCAGGCTTTGCGCGCATTCCAGAAGCCGGGCATGCGACAGCGGCTTCGAGTTCGAACCCATCGCCTCGGTATAATCATCCGACCAATGCTTTAAATCGGCTGTATCGGCGTGGTCCAGGCCGAGCAGATCGGCGATGACGATGAGCGGCAGCGGGATCGCGAACTGGCGTTGCAAGTCAGCCTCGCCATCGGCAATGAAGGCATCTACAAGTTTGTTCACAAGCGTGCGCACAGCCGGCTCAAGCGATGCAAAACGCCGGGGCGAAAGAACCTTCACCGCCAGGCCGCGGAACCGCGAATGCTCCGGCGGGTCGGTGCCGGTTAGGCTGTTGGAATCGGGGAAGCCCCGGGCGCGAATCCGGGCGACCTCGGGATCGTCGCTCGGCATCCAGACGCGTTTGCTGGAAAAAATCTCCGGGTGCTGGCTGGCATACATCACATCATCATAACGGCTGATGATGTATACATTCGTGCCGGGCACATTATAGACCGGCGCATCCGTGCGCAGCTCACGGTAGAATTCATAAGGGTCGACCAGAACTTCATCCGCCGGATAGCGGAAGCGATCAATAGGACATACATCCGGCATTCTTTAACCTCTTTTCTTCCCTGCCATCGATATAGACACCAAGCGGCGGACGGCGCGATTGATTAATCCTCATTGCAAGATGAGAGGAGTCGATTTGCCTAAAATGAGGGTGTGCGTAGTTTATGCTAAATCTGGTGGGAAACTGAAATGCGGAAATGGTTGATCACCGGGGTCTCCAGCGGGCTGGGCCGGGCGCTGGCACAGGCGGTTGCCGCACAAGGCGATAAAGTGGCCGGAACGGTGCGAACCAGGAAGGCGCAACAGGATTTTGCCGAATTGCATCCGGGTCTGACGCAAGGGTTTTTGCTGGATGTCACCGACCATGAAGCGGCCGCAACCACCATTCGCGCGGCAAATGAGGCTTTGGGCGGCATTGATGTGCTGGTTAACAATGCCGGCTTTAGTTTTGAGGGCACGTTGGAAGAGACCGCGTGGGCGGAGATTTACGCCCAGTTCGCCGCCAATTTTTTTGGCCCCATCGCGGTGATGAAAGCAGTGCTGCCGATCATGCGCGCACGGCAAAGCGGGCTGATCATAAATGTAACGTCAATCGCCGGTTACGTCGCCGGTGCCGGCATCGGTGCTTATGGCAGCGCCAAGCTGGCACTGGAAGCCATGTCCCGCGCAGTGGCGCAGGAGGTTGCGCCGTTCGGGGTTCATGTGATGACGGTGGTCCCCGGCGCCTTCCGGACCGATCTTGGCCAGAGCCGCCGCTCCGCTGAGGATAGCATCGCCGATTACCTGCCGCAGAACATGGCAAGGCGGGAAAGGCTTGCGGCTTTGAGCGGCCATCAGCGGGGCGACCCGTCCAAGGCAGCCAAGGCAATCATCGCAGCGGCGCAGGCGCCGAGCCCGCCGCGCCGGCTGGTACTCGGAATGGATGCAGTGGCGGCCGCTTTGGAGGATCTGCGGCAATCCGAGGCCGAAATTCGGACCTGGGAGAGCCTGTCGGACGGCTTGGACTTAGCCGGCTATTAATGCCGAACCGCGGACCAAGGTATGCGCGCGTGATGCCTCATGCTTGTCGGTTCATCCGGCGCTGCACCATTGGCCAGATTTGTGATTATATTGAAGGCTTCTTAGAGCCGGATGACGCCGCTCAAATATTCTACAGGGCGATCCAGACATTAAGATGAACCGCTCGCGGTTCTCTCAACGTCATCGCGCTTTAGACTGCAATTTTATCGTGCGGGGTAAAGGAGATCGGCATGCGTTTGATGCCGGGAAATAGATTTGATGCGGAAACTTCTGGTGGGGCGACGAGCTGGATGTCTGCCATGCTGCCAAGAAGATATTCCAGCATGGTTTGCATTTCCAGGCGGGCGAGATGCGCGCCGAGGCAGAAATGCTTGCCGAAGCCAAAGCCGAGATGAATGTTAGGGCTGCGTTGCACATCGAAGCGGTAAGGGTCTTTGAATTGATCTTCATCCCGATTGGCGGAAACGTTCCAGACCACGACGCGGTCGCCTTTGCGAATGGTCTTGCCGCCAAGCTCGGTATCCTCGGTCGCCGTCCGCAGCTGGTGGTTAAGCGGTGTCATCCAGCGGACGAATTCTTCGACCGCGGTTTTCAGCGCTTGCGGATTGCCGCGCAGTTCGCGCAGCCGGGCGAGTTCTGCCGGCTGGCGGGTCAGTTCGGCGAGGCCGGCGCACAGCGTGTTGCGGGTGGTTTCATGGCCAGCATTGAAAAACATGAGGCCGTTGAAAGCGAGCTGTTCGTCGGTAAGTTTTTTGCCGTCCAGTTCAACCAGCGCCATGGTGCTGATGAGATCATTGCCGGGATTTAAGCGCCGCTCATGCGCCAGTTTCAGGCAGTAGCCATTTAAATGCTGCAGCCCGTACATCGTGGTCTCCAACGGCGTGCCCTGAAGAAATTCAGGATCATCCGGGGAGGCGAACATATTGGTCCAGTGGTAGAGATCGTCCCAATCCTCGCGCGGGATGCCCATGATGTCGGCAATCACCATCAACGGCAGCCGGGCAGCGACATCGATTGCGAAATCACAACTTCCCTTAGGCAGCACGTCGTTTAAAATATCGACACAGATGCCGCGGATGAGGTCTTGAAGGGTGGCAACATTCGGTGCGGTAAAGCGGGCGTTGAATGCCTGCCGCAAAACCGTATGGGGTGTTCCATCCATTGCGGACAGATTGGCGCCCTCGCGGGTGAGGCGCTGGAATTCCAAGTTCGGATCTTCGAATTCAGGATGCGCAGGCAGTACGTTGCCGGATTCCTGAATGCTGAAAATGCGGTTATCGCCGGCATAAACCTGCTGAGCTTCCTTGTATTTGAAGATCGACCAGAAACCGAAGGTCAGGCGCCCCTTGGTCCAATGCACTGGGTCTTCCTGGCGCATGATGCGATAGGCTGCATCCGGATCCCCATTTGCGAAAAATGTAGGATCGGTCAAATTCGTATCAATTTGATCAAACATCCGGAATGCTCCCATATTTTCTACGTCCAGTAAAAGCTTTGCTCTTTGACCCGAAGCGCGGCTTCCCATCAATTCGTCTTTTGCTACGAATGTCCAAACTGAACGAATGAATTTTCGTGGTACTGGAATGAGGTTGCGTCATCGGAAAACCCATACTTTACAACGTTGTTTGAAGCCTGGATGGTATGGAGATGGTTGCGCGCCGCTGCGCGCCGCGGGCAGATCCCCTTCTGCCGGTGGCGCACCGCCTTCAGCAACCAAGATTGCCGGTACGCGCGACTGCAAGCCGCGGCCGCGGTTGCGAGCCGGCCGGATCGCGCACCGGAACATGGAGACGGATTGAACATGCAGGACCAGATTTTGCTTCCCCCACCTCCATTCGCCGCCACGGTCGATCCATCGGTGCAATTATGGGTGACAGGCATTACCGCGCTGGTTGCCATCCTGGGGCTAGTTTACACGTTTGCTGATTGGCGGCGCTCAGGTAAGCCGACATTTCTGCTGCTGTTTTTGAGCGGCGGCTTGATGATGGTCATCGAACCGATGATCGATACCGTCGGTGGCTGTTGGTTTCCGGCGACCGCTTGGACCGCCTTCAAGGCTTATGGCCGGCCGATACCGGTCTGGCTATGCCTGGTGTATTTTGTTTATTTCGGTATCGGGGTCGGGGTGACATGGCGGCTCATGCGCAAAGGGCTAAGCCGAGGCCAGCTTTGGGGATTATATGGCGCCGCGATAATGGCGGATTTTATCCTGGAGGCAATGCTGCTGCAGTTCAAACCGTATATGTATTATGGCCCGCAGCCGCTGATGATTTTTAAATTTCCGTTATGGTGGGCGGCGGTCAATGCGTTGACGACGATGGCGGCCGCGGCTGTCGTATTGCGCTGCGAGGCATTTTTGACGCATGGCTGGCGGCAATTGCAGATTATCCCAGCGGTATTGACGGTCAGTGTCGCGGTAAATGCCGCGGTCGGCTGGCCATCCTGGCTTGTCATCAACACGCCCGTGTCGCCGTTATTGACCGAGTTCGGGGGCATCGCAAGTTTTGGCCTGTCGGCCTGGTTCATGTGGATCGTCGACCAAAACACAGTTTTGCGCTCGGCCGCGCCGGCGCGCACCCCGGCCGGGATATTGCTCTAAAATCTTAGCCTTTTATGCGTGACGGATTTGGTGAAAGTATACTCATTCAGCCCCTCGACGCCACCTTCGCGGCCGTAACCGCTATCCTTGATGCCACCGAACGGGATATCCGGGAACGAGGAGGTATAATGGTTAATCGAAAGGCTGCCGCATTCAAGCTCATCTGCGATATGCTCGGCGACGCTTGAGGAATCCGTGAAAGCATAGGCGGCAAGCCCAAACTCAATTTCATTGGCGCGGGCGATGGCCTCGTCCAGCGAGGTGATTTTGGTAACCAGCGCGAGCGGGCCGAAAGGCTCTTCCAGCATGGCGCGCGAATCCGGAGGTACATCTGCCAGCACCGTCATCGGATACAGAAAGCCCTCATTACCGGCGACCTGCTCACCACCGGCGACCAGCCGGGCGCCACGGCCCATGGCGTCGGCGACGTAGCCTTCAATGGCGTCCAGCCGGCGTTTATTCGCAAGCGGTCCCATTTGAATGGCAGGGTCCAGTCCGGTGCCAATTTTTAGTCTGGCAGCGCCATCACCGAAGGCCGATACAAACCTGTCATGGACCCGCTCATGCACGAAAAACCGGGTCGGCGAGACACAAACCTGACCCGCATTACGGGATTTACCTTGCACCGCGAGACTGCCGGCAAACTCGGCGTCGATATCCTCCCAGATGATCACCGGCGAATTGCCGCCAAGTTCCATGATCGCGGGTTTCATATGCTGGCCGCAGAGGGCAGCGAGATGTTTGCCGACGGGAACCGAGCCGGTGAAGGTAACCAGGCGGATGAGCGGGTGCGGAATGAGATAGGCGGAAATCTCGGCGGGTTTTCCAAAAACCAGATTGACCACCCCATCCGGCACCCCAGCCTCGGCGAATGCGCGGATCAGCGCCACCGGGCCGGACGGGGTTTCCTCGGCACCTTTGAGGATGATGGCGCAGCCGGCCGCCAATGCACCCGCAACTTTGCGGGTAGGTGAAGCCAGCGGGTAATTCCAGGGGGTGAAAGCGGCAACCACGCCAAGCGGATGGCGGGTTACCATTTTGCGCAATCCCGGCGCGGCAGGAATAATTCGACCATAAAGCCGGCGCCCCTCGGTCGCGTCCCAGGCGATGCGGTCTTGCGCGATTTGGACCTCGGTAAGCGCTTCTTCCAGCGTTTTGCCTTGGTCGAGTACCAGCCCCGTCGCGATGTCCTGGGCGTTGGCTTTAAGATAATCCGCCGCTTTGAGGATAATCCGCTCACGCTCAGCCGGTGCGAAGCGGCGCCATTTTTCAAACCCGGCCTGGGCAGCCTGCAAGGCATCGTCAAGATCGGCCTTGCTGGCATGTGGCAACGTGCCGATGGTCGAGCCATCGGCCGGGTTGATCACCGGCTCTCCTTGATCCGACGACCGCCATTTTCCGCCGATAAACATTTTTAGTTCAGGATATTTCAAACCATTCACCTCAGACCTGACGCGATTGCATGGTGCCGGGCGCAAGTCTGGCCAGCAGTTCTCGACAGCGAGATAGGCTGACAGTTGCGGACACGCAAGATAACACAATCGCCCGCGGCCCGTGCCCGGCGCCGGCCGGTTTGCGCCTTGATTGCGGAAAATACAGGAGTTTCAACTCACTGACCGCTTCAAGCCAGATCTGCCTGCGCCGCCGCGAACGCGGCTCATGAGTGATTGCGATTGGCGAATTAAATAAAATCGCCCAACATCCAGATTGTATGAAAGCATAATAGAACCGTATCAAGAATTGATCCGGCGCAGCGGCTTGACTTGCCGGTTTTTGGGTAGAGGCAGGATGAACTTCGAGTTTTCCGACGATGTGACGATGATGCGTGAGGAAGTGAACCGCTTTCTCACGGAACAGTTGCCAACTGGGGCGGTAAGGCAGCGGATTGAAACCGGAGAGATGCTGGATCAAGGCCTGTGGTCCAAAATCGCGGAAATGGGCTGGCTCGGGGCTGCCATACCGGAAGAATTCGGCGGCGTGGAACTGGGCTATGAGGCGCTTTGCATGATTGCCGAAGAGATCGGACGGGCCTTGCCTTCGGTTCCGTTCGGCTCGTCGATCTATCTCGCCGCTCAGGCAATATTGCTTTTTGGCAGCCAGGCACAGAAAAAAACCTATCTTCCTGGAATCGCCGCGGGTTCGGTAATCGGAACATTTGCGCTGGCGGAAGGTGCTGGCGACCCGGCGGCAAAGGCGGTGCGCGCGCAGGTGGCGGGCGGCAAGTTATCGGGCACAAAGCTGCCGGTGTTTGATGGTTTGATTGCCGACTTTGCAATTGTTGCAGCCCAGAGCGAGGTTGGAGAGCCGGGGCTTTATAGGGTTGATCTTACCGGTCCAGGGGTTGCGCGGCGGGCGCTTGAATCGCTCGATTTGGGCCGCAAGGCAGCGGTGGTTGAATTTGCGGGCGCGCCGGCGGAGATTTTGCCGTTGGCGTCGGATTGGAGTGCGGTTGTTGGACTGCTGGACCGGGCGGCAATATTATTTGCCTTCGAGCAGGTGGGCGGTGCGCAGCGGGCGCTGGCGATGGCTCTGAATTACGCCCAGGACCGCTTTGCTTTCGGCCGGCCGATTGCAGCCTTGCAGGCAATTAAACATAAGCTGGCTGATATCTATGTGTTGACGGAGTTGGCGCGATCAAACGCCTATTTCGGCGCCTGGGCGCTGGATACCAACGCCGCCGAGTTGCCGGCGGCCGCGGCGGCGGCGCGCCTATCCGCCAGCGAGGCATTTTTTGAGGCGGCTAAAGAGAATATTCAGATCCACGGGGGCATGGGTTTCACCTGGGACTCCGATTGTCATTTATTTTATCGGCGGGCCAAGCAGATCGCCGGCAACATCGGCAGTGCCCGATATTGGCGCGACCGGCTGATCGACCGGCTGCTAACGCAAAACGAGCACATCAAGGCGGCATAAATGGATTTCAGCGACACAGCACGGGAAGCGGAATTCCGCGCCGAGGCAAAGGCGTTTCTGGCTGCAAACGCAGAATTGCGGCCGCAGGGCAGTGATGCATACCGCAGCCGCGCCTTTAATCATGAAGACGTGCAGCGCTCAAAGCAATGGCAGGCCACCAAAGCCAAAGCCGGATTTGCCGGCTTCCATTGGCCAAAGAAATATGGCGGCCGTGAAGGCTCGCAGATGCAGGCGATTATTTTCGCACAGGAAGAAGAGAAATACATCGTGCCGCCCGGCATTTTCAATCAGGGCGTCGGCATGGCGTTGCCGACGATCATGAGCTGCGGAACGCCGGCGCAAGCCGAACGTTACGCCAGACCGGCCTTGTTCGGTGAAGAAGTTTGGTGCCAGCTTTTTTCCGAACCCGCCGCAGGCTCGGATTTGGCAGGGCTACGCACGAAGGCCGAGCAACAGGGCGATGAATGGGTGGTCAACGGCCAGAAAGTCTGGACCTCGAATGCTCATTTTTCGCAATTTGCGATGCTGGTCGCGCGCAGCAATCCGGAGCTGCCGAAGCACGAAGGGCTGACGTTTTTTATCCTCGACATGTCAACACCGGGTGTCGAGGTGCGACGGATTAAACAAATTTCAGGCACGTCGAATTTCTGTGAAGTTTTCTTAAGTGACGTGATCATCCCGGATGCCAACCGGGTGGGCGCGGTGGGTGCGGGCTGGAAGGTGGCCATGACCATGCTGGCCAATGAGCGTTTTGCCGTTGCCCAGGCAGAAGGCCCCGATTTTGACGATATATTGCAGTTGGCAAAGCAAGTGCAGTTGGACGGCAAGGCTGCGATTGAAGATTCGGCCGTCCGGGAAAATCTCGTCACCTGGTACTGCCAGTCCCAAGGGTTGAAATATACGAGGCTGCGGATGCAAACCGCGCTCTCGCGGGGTAAAACGCCGGGGCCCGAAGCCTCGATCGGTAAATTGGTCAGTGCAACGAAGCTGCAGGAGATTGCGGCATTCGGGATCGATCTGCTGGGGCAGGCCGGGGCGGTAATGGATGCTGAGCTGGCGCCGTATAATGCGTGGTTCCAAAATGCTTTGCTCTATGCGCCCGGGAAACGGATTGCTGGCGGAACCGACGAGGTGCTGCGGAATATCATCGCCGAACGTGTGTTGAAAATGCCGCCGGATTTGCGCGTCGATAAAGGGATGCCATTCAACAAGATACCAACGGGCACGCGGTAACGCTATTCAAGCTTCGTCGTTAGGCAAAACGAGCCGTCATCTATCGCAAGGAAGCCGTATGACCTGGTTAGACCATCACCGCCCGGCATATACCTATGCCGAACTAAAACGGCTGATTGATCCGCAAACCGTCGCCGTGATCGGCTTGTCACGCAATGAACAATCATTTGGCGCGCGTACCGCGAAAAATCTCTCGTTCTTTTCGGGCCGCGTTTTTGGCGTCAATCCAAAGGCCGATGCGTTGTACGGCGTTCCTTGTTTCAGCTCCATCTCCGCATTGCCGGAATTGGTGGACTGTGCGGTGCTGGCGGTGCCGCTGGAGGCGGTCGAAAGTTTGGTTGAAGAATGCGCCGCGGCGGGCATCGGCGGGTGCATTATTTATGCTTCCGGTTTTGCCGAAACCGGAAAGCCGGAGCGGGTGGCCCTGCAGGCCAGGCTGGCGGCGATCGCACGAGGCTCGCAATTGCGCATTGTCGGACCGAATTGTATCGGACTGATCAACAATATTTCGAAGGCTGGTTTGAGCTTTTCGTCCAGCTACGCGGTGCGTTTGCCGCGGACGGGCGGGATCGGCATAGCCTCGCAATCCGGTGGGCTTGGGCAAGCGATTGCCCAGGTATCGGAGCGCGGCGGCGCCTATAGCCATTACATGGCAGCCGGCAATAGCTGCGATGTCGATGTTTGTGATTATGTGAGCTATCTGGCGGGTGATCCCGGTTGTAAAGTGATTACCTGTATCGCTGAAGGCCTGGCGGATGGCGAGCGTCTGCTGGAGGCCGCGGCCTACGCGCAGGCGGCGGATAAGCCGATCGTGATGTACAAAATCGCGACCGGCGGCGCGGCGGCAAAAGCGGCGATGTCTCATACGGGTACCTTGGCCGGATCTAAAGCGGCGTTTGACGCAGCATACCGGCGGATGGGCATCATCAAGGTTGATAATCTCGAGGATGTTTACGAAACCGCAAGTTTCCTCGCGAAAGCCGGCAGCCCTAAAGCCGATGGTGTGGCGGTTGTTGCGGCTTCCGGCGGTGCCTGTATCATTACCTTGGACAAGGCTGAGCAGTTTGGCGTCAATCTGCCGCCGCCGCAGCCGCAAACCCAAGCGGTTCTGGACGCCAATGTGCCGGATTTCGGCGCCCCGAACAATCCTTGCGACATTACCGCACAGGTGGCGACGAACCCTGTCTCATATGCCGCCTGCGCGGAAGCGTTGCTGAAGGATCCTGGCTACAGTGCCTTGGTGGTGATGGCCCCCAGCATCAATCCGGCGGTGACACCGGGGAACATCGAGATATTCTCGGCTCTGGCGGCAAAAGCAGAGAAACCTGTTTGTATTTCCTGGATATCGGAATGGAAGGATGGGCCGGGCGCGCAGCAATGCGAGATGGACCCTCATGTGGCGCGATTCCAGTCGACTGCCGGCGCCTTCCGGGTGCTGGCGGCGTGGCACGAGCGGGCACGGATTATCACCGGCCCTTCGCCGCGGCAGCGACAGGGCGCGAAGCGGGCGGAATTTGCCACCGTAAAACAGATGCTGGCCCGGACGGGACCAAATTTGACCGAGCGTGAGGCCAAGGAAATTTTGGCCGCTTATGGCGTACCGGTGCTGACCGACCAGGTTGTACAAACTTCGGCGGAAGCGGTCTCGGCGGCAAAAAAAACAGGGTTCCCGGTGGTCCTGAAAGTCGAATCTCCGGATATCGCGCATAAAACGGAAGCCGGCGTGGTGCGCTTGAACATTGGCGACGCCGCCGGCGTAGAGCGCGCCTTCGAGGAAATTATGGCCGCGGCTGGCAGAGTGCAGCCCGAACCTAAGATCGCCGGCGTGCTGGTGCAGCCGATGATGTCGGCCGGGCTGGAAATCGTGGTTGGCAGCCAGTTGGACCCGACCTTCGGCCCGCTGGTGGTGGTTGGTCTGGGCGGCATCATGGTGGAGCTATTGAAGGATTCCGCCGTCGAACTGGCGCCCGTGGACGTGCGGCAAGCACGCGAGATGCTGGAAAGATTGCGTGGCAGCGCCTTACTCAAGGGCTTTCGTGGTGCCGAACCGGTGCAGATCGAGCTTCTGGCGGAGGTGATCGTGGCGATTTCCGAACTGGCGGCGGACATGTCCGATGTGATTGCCGAGATCGATGTTAACCCGATCATTTGCACCCCTTCGCGCACCGTCGCGGTTGATGGTCTGATCATAAAACGTAGCTAGAAATATCGGTGGATTGGAATTTTTAACCAACCGGCCGATGGCTGCGCGTTACAGATGCCGTCAGACTTCGCCTGGGAAGGCTCCGCGCATCAATTCTGAACCAGGGCCAACAAAGTGTTTGCGACAGCGGTAACGGCCTGGCGCGCGGCATTGACGTCGCGAGTCATTTGCAGGCAGCCGTGGGTCAGTTTTGGCCAGACAGCCACGTCAACCCGTGTGCCGGCCGAGGCCAGGCGTTCGGCAATCATGCGGTTTTCATCGGCCAGAATATCGCATTCGGCGATGCCGATGTAATGCGGCGGCAGGCCCCGCAAATCAGCATTGTACGGCGTCGCGAGGTAAGGCGGCGCGGGCTTGTGGCCGCCCAGATAATTGGACCAGTACCAATCCATCCGCGCCCCGGTCAGGCCGTATTGGCCGGTGCCGTAGCGCGCCCGGCTTGCGGTTTCGATACCGGGAGCGAAACAACCATAAAGCAGCGCGCTGGCGGCAGGAAGCGGCCGGCCGGCATCGCGTTCAAAAATGCACAGCGCCAGTGCAAGATTGGCGCCCGCACTATCTCCGGTAATGGCGATCCGGCTAGGGTCGATGCATAAATGCGGCGCATTGGCGCGCAGCCATTGCCAACCGGCGATGCAATCCTTCAGCGCCGCCGGATAAATATTTTCAGGGGATAGCCGGTAATCCAGCGAAAATACGGCGAGGCCACTGCGGGCAGCGAGAAAGCGCAACATGCGGTCATGCGTATCGATATTACAGGCGAACCAGCCACCTCCGTGGATGTAGTAAATTGCGCCCGGGCCGCAAGCAGCTTGCGGCCTATAAAGCCTTACGCGCAACGATCCGCCCGGCCCGGCGATATGGAACGTCTCGACATGCGGTAGGTCAGGCTTTCCGTCATTGATGACTTCAGCGGCGAGATTAATTAACCGGCGCCCCTCGGCTGCGGGCAATTTCGTAATATCCTGGGGCGGTGCGGCTTGCGCCATCAAAGCGCGCGCCCGCAGAATCTCGGGGTCAATATCATCCGGCTGATGCATACGCTCGCTCAATGTGAATATCGCAGGCAATGCGGAAGATAGAGTTTAATTCTGCGAAGTCGCTAACAGGCTTTCTCATCGCGTCGGCAGAAAAACGCATACGCAAACCGCCTTTGGAAATGCTATAGCCGGCCGCAATATCGATTAAAAGAGGATTGGGCATTGGCGATACTGTCAGGTTTACGAATTACGGAATGCGCAGCCTTCATAGCTGGACCCTTCGCCACCATGTCGCTGGCGGAGCTGGGGGCGAGCGTGATCCGCATCGACCCGGTTGAGGGCGGGCTGGATTATTATCGGTGGCCGGTCACCGCGGCGGGGCGCAGCCTATATTGGGCCGGACTGAATAAGGGTAAAAAATCTGTCAGCATCGATATCAAACGTCCCGAGGGGCGCGAACTGGCACAGGCGATCATTACCGCTCCAGGACCGGAGGCAGGTTTGTTTTTCACCAATTTCCCTGCTCAGGGCTGGCTGGATTTCGTTGCTTTGAAAAAACGGCGCGATGACCTCATCATGGTCAACATCGTCGGCAATCGCGATGGCTCGACCGCGCTCGATTATACGGTCAATTGCGCGGTCGGCTTTCCGCTGGTGACCGGCGTGCCAGGCGATGCCACTCCGGTGAACCATGTGCTGCCGGCCTGGGATTTGCTTTGCGGAATGACGGCGGCAACCGGATTGCTGGCGGCGGAGCGGCACCGGCGGCTGCATGGCGAGGGGCAGTTGCTGCGGATCGCATTGTCGGATGTCGCGCTGGCGATTGTGGGCGACCTTGGATTCATTTCCGAGGTACAAATAAACGGCAACGCCAGAGAACGTTACGGCAACGATATCTACGGCGCCTTCGGACATGATTTCGACACCAAGGATGGTCGCAAACTCATGGTTGCGGCGGTCAGCGTCGGGCAATGGAAAGCGTTGTGTAAGGGGACCGGAATTACGGAAGCCATCAGGGCGCTGGAGCAAGGCAGCGGCAGCGACTTCACCCGCGAGGCCGACCGCTTTGCCGCCCGCGAGGCGATCGTGGCGTTATTGCAACCTTGGTTCGCAGCGCGCACGCTGGCCGAGGCAGCTGCGCTGCTCGATGCGGAAAGGGTTTGCTGGGGGCCCTATCAATCCTTCGAGCAACTGGTGCATGAAGACCCGCGTTGCTCGCTGGCGAATGCCTTATTTGCTGAAATTAAGCATCCCGGCATCGGCACAACCTTAACCCCAGGCAGCCCGATTGATTTTTCCGGGACGGATGAAGTACCGAAGCTGGTAGGACCGGTGCTCGGTCAGCATACCGATGAGGTTTTACTCGAGGTTTTGAAATTAAGCTGCGGTGAGATCGGGATCCTGCATGACCGTGGCATTATCGCCGGTGCGCAGAGCGCGAACTTATAAGGCTGAAGGATCAAGCCGAAAGGATGCAGGCTACCACAACAGCCAAAACACGTTCTCTCGGACTTCTCGTATGTGCAGGTCGCAGCGCGTGGCTGGGTCAGTTTAGAAGCAGCGCGTGAGCAGTGCGGCGTTTGATGGTTGCATTGGCGTTCATCACCGTGGTGATGAACGCCAAGCAAACCTTAATCCTCAATATTTCATTCGTTAAAGCGAAGGCGGACGGGATCCGGGCCATACTCGGCGTCGCGCATCTTGATGGCCGTGCGCACGCCATGCTCCTTCACATTGGCGCGCCAGGTCGCTCGGCCCGGTCCTTGTGACAGATGCGCGCGAGCATCTTGCTCGATTGCGAGTTTTTGGAAGGTTAAAGAACCAGCCAGTTCCATCGCCAGATTCACCGCGCGCTTTTGTGCAGCGGCAATTTCAGGATCGATCAGCGCAATCCGTTTTGCGAGCTTCTCGACTTCCGCATCGAGTTCCGCGGGCGGCACGGAGTCGAGCACCAGGCCGATCCTTGCAGCATCCTTGCCGGTAATGCTGTCACCGGTAAGCAGTAACCGCTTCGCCCATTGTGGGCCGACATGGTAGAACCAATAATTCACCGGCGGTGACCCCAGGCCGCGTGTGCCCGGATGACCGATCAATGCGTCGTCGGCAGCAATGATCATGTCACAGATCAATGCCAACTCAGCCCCGCCGGCCAGGGCCCGCCCTTGTACCTTAGCGATGACTGTCTTGTGCACGTCAGCAATGATCCAATTCTGGCCCATCTTCCGGGTCATGGTCCAAACGTCATCATCATAGCTGCCCATACGTGAGCGATAGGCGCCCGTCGCGTCATATTGATTATTGGGGCTATAGCCGTAGCCAAGATCGTAGCCGGCGCAAAAATCGTCGCCAGAGCCCTGCAGGACGATGACGCTGACATCTTTCAAATCGTCAGCCTCCAGCATCGCCTGATGGATTTCGCGGATAAGTTCGGGCGACAAGGCGTTGCGTTTATCGGGTCTGTTCATCGTGATATATGCGACCTTTTCCTTTACCTCAAATTTTATGAATTCTTCTGACTTCAGCCATTTTCTCGACATGATAGAGATCCTCTCGGTTTAAATTCATTGCAATGTCAACTCGGTTTATAAACGAGATTGCAATATCAATCGTAGGTGCTGGCCGTATATCTGGGCTTAGGTTGGCTCCAGCGGCGCGCGGGCGTGTTTGTTGTGAGGTCGCACATCGGCACCTGCAGTCTGCTGCGCCGGCGCGACTTCGTAAACCTTTGCAATCTCAAACGAACGCCTGTAGCGCCAGACATTATTTCAACGAAAAATTTTCGAAGATTGCCGCCAGTCCCTGGCCACCTCCGATGCACATGGTCTCCAGCCCGTAACGCACCTGGCGACGGTCCATTTCGCGCAGCAAGGTGGCTAAGATGCGGCCCCCCGTAGCGCCGACAGGATGGCCGAGCGAGATGCCGGAACCATGCACGTTCAACCGGGAGAAATCGGATGGCTGCAATTTCCATTCGCGGGTGCAGGCCAGGACCTGGGCGGCGAAGGCCTCATTGACTTCCAGCAGGTCGATATCGGCGAGTTTCATGCCAACGCGCGCCAGCGCTTTGGCAGTGGCCGGAACCGGCCCGATGCCCATGATGCGCGGCGGGCAGCCGGCGACTGCCCAGGAGGTGAGCCGCGCCAGGGGGCGAAGTCCATGCTTGGCCGCAAGCTCGGACGTGGTGATAATGCAGGCGGATCCGCCATCATTCTGCCCGCTGGCATTACCGGCGGTGACGGTGGAATCCGGATCCGATTTTACGAGGATCGGTTTCAGCGCGGCCAAGCTGGCCAGCGTCGTTTCCGGTCGAGGATGCTCATCGCGGCCGATTACCATGTCGCCCTTTTTGCCAGGCACGGTTACCGGCACGATCTCCTGCTCGAAAATACCGGCTTCCTGTGCGGCAACGGCGCGGAGATGCGATTCACAGGCGAATGCATCCTGTTCCTCGCGCGGGATTGCGTATTCACGGCGCAGATTCTCTGCGGTCTCTAGCATCCCGCCGGGAACTGGATAATTGGCGCCCCCCGCCGTCACGCGGCCGCGGGCCAAGGCGTCATGCCACAGCAAGGCATTGCCGGAAATGCCCCAACGGGCGGCGGTTGAGTAGAATGGCGCATTGCTCATGGATTCCGCTCCGCCGGCGACCACGACATCGCTCGCACCGGTGGCTACCTGCATGCTGGCGTAAATGACAGCCTGCAGGCCCGAGCCGCAGCGGCGGTCCAGCTGCAGCCCGCCGATTTCAACCGGCAGACCTGCATCAAGCCCGACCACACGGCCCAAAGCCGGTGCGTCCATGCTGGGGTAGCACTGCGCGAAGATAACGTCGTCCACCAGGGCAGCCGGAATGCCGCTGCGCGCGATCAGCGCCTTGACCACGATTGTGCCGAGGTGCTGGGCGGTGAGATTGCGGAATTGTCCGCCAAAGCGGCCAACCGGGGTGCGCAGTGGTTCGCAAATAACGGCATCACGCATTAATCAATTCTCCTTCGGCATTGGTCGATCAAGGCACGTGATCGCGGATCAATTTAAGCTGGCCTGCCTAGCTGGCCGCCCCCATGCGGCGCAGCAATGGCACCATGGCAGCATCCCGCCATGCCGGGATGACGATATTACCTCACGGTTCTGTCCTGCCGATCCAAGTCTGGAAATGCGGTTCATCCATTGGTCTTTCGCGCTTTCGGATATCTGAATTTGGTAGAAGCGTTGGGTTTGGGAATTAAGGGGAGAATTCCTCATGCCATCATGCCATGGAAACGCTTGACGGCGGCAGGCTCGATGGTCTGAAGACAGCCGTTGATATTTGACGAGAGGAACACCGATGCTGGCCTTGCAAAAAAGCTACCCAGGAAAAGGCGTCGTACTGAATGAGGTTGAACCGGCGGTTTTGCACAATCCGCAACATTTGCTGATACAGGTGGCGGCAACCGGAATTTGCGGCACAGATCTGCATCTGGACCATTGGGCGGAGGGCTTTCAGTTCATCTCGGATATTTTGCCGGTCACGCTTGGCCATGAATTCACCGGCGCTGTTGTGGCGATTGGAAATGAAGTGCAGGGATTCAAGCTCGGTGACCGCGTTGTGGCACAACCGGCCCTGTCCTGCGGAAACTGTGCGTATTGTCTGGCCGGGCAGCATAATGATTGCGTAAACCGGCTGGGTTTGGGCATGCAGGTGTCTGGCGGGTTTGCCAGCCATGTCGAGGTCCCGGCGAAACATTGCCTTCATGTCCCGGCTGAAATTGATGCCGAGCTGGGCGCCTTGATCGAGCCGCTGACCACCTCCGCGCATGCGGCGCAATTGGGCCGGATTGTGCCCGGCGACCGAGTGGTGGTGTTCGGCCCGGGACCCATCGGCCAGGGTGCCGCGATATTTGCCCGCCGGGCTGGAGCGTCGCAGGTTGTCGTGGTTGGCCACGGCGATTTCGCCCGGTTTGAGACGCTGCGCAAACTGGGGTTTGAGGATCTAGTCGATTTGGCAGCGGCAGACGGGCCGGCGCGACTCGCAAGCATTGCTGGAAAAGGGTTTGACGTGGCCCTTGAGGCTTCCGGCGCGCCGGCGGTGATCAATACCGGACTTGGGGTTCTAAAGCCCTATGGCGTGTTCGTGCTGGCCGGAATGCCGGAAAAACAGGCCAGCCTGGATGTCATGCTGATGGTCCGCGGACGGCACCAAATGATCGGCTGTTCGCGCGCCCCCGACAGCGCTTGGCATGCTGTGATTGCCGCCTTGGTGGAAAATCCGGGGGCATTTCTGCCGATGATCACCCACCGGCTGCCACTCAGAGACGCGCTAGCGGGATTTGACCTCGCGCATACGCGGGCTGCTTCAAAAGTATTGCTGTACCCCTGATGCGGGTACCAGCGGCATGGGCCGGCAGATTATCGGCGCCGGCGATTGCAGCACCCATGTTCCTGGTCTCGAATGCAGTACTCACGGTGGAATGCTGCCGCGCCGGTATCGTTGGTACCGCGCCGGCGCTGAACCAGCGCGACAATGTCGGCTTTGAGGCCTATTTGAATACGGTAGAGGAACAAATCGGCCGGCTGGCGGCGGCGGGACAGATTTGCGCCCCGCATGGGGTTAACCTCAGCCTGCGGCAAGGCAACCCGCGGCTGGAGGAAGATTTACGGAGTACGGTCACCCATAAAGTGCCGCTGGTGATTACCTCGCTTGGCATATCGTCGGATGTGGTGACGCGAATTCATGATTATGGCGGGCTGATATTCCACGATGTGGTCAATCTGCGCTTTGCGGAAAAAGCCGTGTCCGCCGGTGTCGATGGACTGATCGCGGTGGCCGCCGGCGCCGGCGGGCATGCCGGGGCGCTGAACCCGTTTGCATTCTTAGCTGAGCTTCGTTGCTGGTATGACGGTATTGTTGTGCTGGGGGGCGGGATCGTAAATGGCCGGCAGATTGTTGCCGCGGAGCTGATGGGGGCGGACATGGTTTCCATGGGCACCCGGTTCATCGCTACCCGCGAGAGCACGGCGCCCGAAGCGCATAAGCAGATGATCGTGCAGGCCCATGCCAAGGATATCATCTACACACCCTATATGACCGGCGTACCTGCAAGTTTTCTGGTGCCGAGTCTCAAAGCCTGGGGCCTTGATCCGGAAAACCTAGCATCGGCGCCGATTGATGCAAAAAGCCGGATGGTGCGGAACGGCGCCCGCGAAGGCAAAGTCTGGCGGGATATCTGGTCGGCCGGACAAGCGGTGGGCGCTATTCACGACATTCCAGCAGCGGCCGATCTATGCATTGATCTTGCCAGGGATTACGCGGCCAACCGGCATTAGCCGGCACTGAGTGAACCTCATCTCAACATCATGAAAATTCGTTGTCCGGGATAATCCGATGATGGCTTAGTAATCGAATGTCCGGCTATGACTGGAGGTTTGCTGTACGTCACAATTTTGGGCTCCGGCTAGAATTCTTGGGCTGTTATATTTTTGTAAGGATGAGGTAAGTCATGACTTCTGCGCTCCAAGCGCAAACGCCGGATCAGTTGATTTTGGTTCGCATTGAGAATCGTGCCGAGGGCGGCCAAGTTGCTTACGTGACTGTAAACAATGAAATGAAACATAATGCGCTACCGGTGGAAGGCCGCGCGCTGCTAGCAAAAACCATGAATGAGCTTGCCACCAATCCCGATTTGCGCTGCGTTGTGTTAACCGGCGCGGGTAAGAAGGCGTTCATCGGCGGCGCCAATATTTCCGAGATGTCGGAATTTCCAGATCATAACGTTGCAGAAAGCGGCAGTGCCACGACCCATGCTGCCTGCGACAGTATCCGGCGCTTGCCGGTTCCAGTAATTGCGCGGATCGATGGCTATTGCCTTGGCGCCGGCATGGAAATCGCTACCTCCTGCGATATGCGGGTAGCCTCTACGACCGCGAAATTTGGCATGCCCGAAGTGCGCTATGGCGTACCTTCCGGGATGGAAGCTTGTCTTATTCCGCTGCTTGTCGGCTGGGGCAAAGCGCGCGAATGGGTCTTTACGGGCGACATCGTTGACGCTGCTGAAGCCTATCATTTTGGCTATATGGAAAAAATGGTGCCGTCCGATGAACTGGATGCGCAGGTCGAAAAATGGGTGCATTCCATCTGTATTTCCGGTCCGCGTGCAATCCGCACTCAGAAGCAGCTGATCGGCGACTGGGAGCGGATGTCGATCAGCGATGCGGTGCAGGCCGGCGTGCGGGCCGTTGGCTTGTCGCATACCACCGATGAGCCGCGGCGGTTGATGTCTGCATGGCGTGAAAAACAACGCGCGAAGAAGCAGCAACCAGAAAGCCAAGGCCAGTAGACGTTGGAACAGACCCTGCGTGCCCGCCCATTGCATCAGCAAACTGCCGGGATACTGATCTCCACCTGCGAATCGGCGCTAACGGCGGTGGATGGCTATTATGCGTTGGTTCGCCAGGCCGTCTCCACGCAGGTTGTTCCACACGGTAAATGGGACAACGCGCAGGCTGCGCGTTGTCAGCATGAAACCCATGGCCTGGCCTGGCTGGCGACGTATGCCAGCAGCCTGCGGGCCTTGCTCGGCTGGGCCAAGTCGTTGCATTCGCTAAATAGGTTTGATGAGCTTGAACGATTGATCCTAGTCGCCGGATTCGGTGAATATTTGAACCAGATTTCCGGCGGCATCGCGATGACGCAGGTCGAATTCATACGGCCGAGTGACTTTGACCTAGCCGACCAAGCGGACTCGATCTTCCAATCGACGGCTTGCGCAATATTACGCCGGGAAGGCTACAATACTGCGGTGCGGGCGCGGATCGCCGAACTGATCGAGCACGGCAATTTTGGTGCCTTGGAGCGCGGTGATGAGGCGCTCGACCAGATTGCGGACAATCTGCGCCGCTTTGTCGAGCAGCGGGTGGTGCCCGACGCCCATGGCTGGCATTGCCGGAATGAATATATCCCTCTGCCCATCATTGATGAGATGTCGGCACTGGGGATTTTCGGGTTGACCATTCCGGAGGAATTCGGCGGCTCGGGCCTCGGCAAATTGGCAATGTGCATCGCCTCGGAGGAATTGTCACGCGGCTATATCGGGGTCGGTTCGCTTGGAACGCGGGCGGAGATCGCGGCGGAGTTGATCCGGCTGGGCGGCACGCCGGCGCAACAGGCAAAATACCTGCCGCTAATCGCATCCGGCGAGATTTTGCCGACAGCCGTTTTTACGGAGCCAAACACCGGCTCGGATTTGGCGAGTTTGGCCACCCGTGCCGAGCACGTCACCAAGCAGGATGGCAGTAAAGTTTTCCGGGTGACAGGCAACAAGACCTGGATAACTCACGCCGCCCGCGCCGATGTCATGACATTGCTGGTGCGTACCGAACCTGCTGAAAAAGGCTATAAGGGTCTATCCATGCTGCTGGCTGAAAAGCCACGCGGTGATGATCTGAACCCGTTCCCGGCGGCGGGGATGACCGGCGGCGAGATCGAGGTGCTCGGTTATCGCGGCATGAAGGAATATGAAATCCGCTTTGACGGCTTTGAGGTTCCGGAGGATGCATTACTCGGCGGTGTGGGTGGCCAGGGTTTCAAGCAGTTGATGGAGACCTTTGAGAGCGCGCGGATTCAGACCGCAGCGCGGGCGGTGGGCGTGGCGCAGAATGCCTTGGAGCTCGGGCTCAACTATGCGCTGGATCGCACGCAATTCGGTCAGGCCATTTTCGGTTTTCCGCGGGTGGCCGATAAGCTGGTCTGGATGGTCGTCGAAACGATGCTGGCGCGTCAGCTCACCTACTTCGCCGCACGTGAGAAAGACCTTGATAAACGCTGCGATATTGAGGCGGGAATGGCGAAATTGCTGGCGGCGCGGGCGGCTTGGTCGAATGCGGATAATGCGTTGCAGATCCACGGTGGCAACGGGTTTGCGCTGGAGTACCCAATTAGCCGGGTATTATGCGATGCGCGAATTCTGAATATTTTTGAAGGTGCCGGAGAAATTCAGGCCCAGGTTATCGCCCGCGGATTGCTGACGGGCGCCAATTGAGCGGCCATGGCGATTGAGCAAAACGGTCCGGTAGTACGGCTGGACATTGAAGGCCCGGTTGCAACCGTCTGGCTCGACCGGCCGAATCAGTTAAATGCGCTTAATCTCGAAATGCGCGAGGCGCTTGCGGATAGCTTTAAGAAGCTGAATGACGATCCCGGCATCCGAGCGATCGTCGTCACCGGGGGTAGCAAGGTTTTTGCCGCCGGGGCTGATATCAAGCTGCTTGCCGATAAGGGACCGGCGGCGGTGCGGGCCCTGGGCTTTTTGGATTTATGGCGGCCAGTTGCTGAATCGCCAAAACCCGTAATTGCGGCCGTCAGCGGTTACGCGCTGGGTGCGGGCTGCGAGCTGGCCCTGATGTGCGATATTATTGTGGCCGATAGCACCGCCCAATTCGGCCAGCCGGAGTGTAAGCTTGGCGTGATGCCCGGGGCCGGCGGCTCGCAGCGCCTGATCCGCGCCATCGGCAAGGCGGCCGCGAGCCACCTGCTGATGACCGGCGGAATGCTGAATGCGGAGCGGGCCTACACCCTTGGCCTGGTCAGTGAACTGGCAGATTCCGGCGGCTGCGTCGAGGCGGCGCGGAAAATTGCCGGACGCATCGCAACAATGCCCCCTTTGGCCCTCGCCGCGATCAAGCGGACATTGGCTGACGCTGCAGATCTGCCGTTGCCGGACGCGTTGGCGCTCGAAAACCAGGCGTTTTTGCGGCTGTTCGATACACAGGACCAGAAGGAAGGCATGGCGGCCTTCCTGGAAAAACGTAAACCGAATTTCAAGGGAGTTTAAGACATTGGATACGACCCCGAAAATAATCGGCGTGGTCGGCGCCGGGGTCATGGGGCGTGGCATTGTGCAACTCTTTGTGCAGGCCGGACATCAAGTGCGCATGTTCGATGCCCGCGCGGGTGCCTCGGCGGATGCCAAAGGCATCGTCACCGGCTTGTTGGAGCGGCTGGTGGCGAAAAATGTGTTGAAAGCAGAGGCTTTGGCGGCACAGATCGAGAATATGCAGATCTGTGGCGGGTTGCCGGAACTGGCGGGCTGCGATGTGGTTGTTGAAGCCATTGTTGAAGATCTTGGTGCCAAGCAATCATTATTTCATGAACTCGAAGAAGTGGTGGCGGGCGAGACAATTCTGGCAAGCAACACTTCCTCGCTGACCGTCAGCGCGATTGCCGCCTTATGTAAAAAACCTGAGCGGGTTGCCGGCTTGCATTTTTTCAACCCGGTACCGTTGATGAAAATCGCTGAGATCATCCCTGGCATTCGCACGGCGCCATCGGTTGTGGCTGCGCTGCGGCGGCTCATCGAGGCGACCGGACATAAAACGGTAACCGCCAGTGACCAGCCGGGATTCTTGATCAACCATGCCGGGCGCGGTCTATACAGCGAAGGCTTCCGGATTGTTGAAGAGCAGGTCGCAGACTTTGCGGCCGTCGACCGGATCATGCGCGATTGCTGCGGGTTTCGCATGGGCCCGTTTGAACTGATGGACCTGACCGGGCTGGATGTTTCCGGCAAAGTCATGCAGTCGATCTTCGAGCAGTTTCAACAGGAGCCACGCTATCGTCCATCCTCCCTGGTGCCGGCGCGGCTGGCGGCGGGGTTGTTTGGCCGCAAGACCGGCGAAGGGTTTTATACCTATAGCGGCGCGCAGAAAATTGAGCCTGACGAGCCTGCAATACCGGCCGCAAGTGAAGAAACGCCGATATGGATTGGCGAAGGTGAGCGGCGCACGGAGCTTTTGCATATTTTTCAGCAGGCCGGCGCGCAAATTGTGGCGCAGCCGGATGCGGCCGCTGCATTGGTGCTGATGCCATGGGGCGAAGACATCACCACGGCGGCTTTGCGCATGGGGCTGGATGCAAGCGCTGCCGTCGGCGTTGACCCGCTTTTGCACTGGGACAAGCGCAGGGTGCTGATGACCTCGCCAATCACAACTGCCTTGGCCCGTGATGGCGTCCATGCGTTGCTTGCCGCGGGTGGCGCCAAGGTAGAGGTGATTGCCGATAGTCCGGGTTTTGTCAGCCAGCGCGTCATTGCGATGATCGTCAATATCGCATGCGAAATTGCGCAGCGCGGAATTGCCCGCGCTGCCGAGATCGACCCTGCGATCCGCATCGGTCTGGGGTATCCGGCCGGACCGCTGGAGCTTGGCGACAAGATTGGCGCCGCAAGAATACTCCATATTCTCGAAACGATTGAAACGATTACCGGCGATCCGCGCTACCGGCCAAGCCTGTGGCTGCGCCGGCGGGCAATGCTGGGCCTGTCGCTACAGCGAGAAACGCGATGAGCGCGAATGCGGTGTTGATCGACCAGCCTGGGCCGCATCTCCGGCGTTTACTGATCAACCGGCCGGATGCCCGCAACGCGATAAACCAGGAGGTGCGCGATGCGCTTTTTGCTGCGCTCTGCGATGCAGGTAAGGATCCGGATGTCCGGGCGCTCCTGCTGGGCGGCACCGGCGGAGCTTTTTCGGCGGGTGGCGATTTGCCGAGCTTGGTGGGTATTAGCGAAGCTGCCGCATTGGCGCGGATGCAGGACGGCCATCGGATTGTTTCGATGTTGTGGACATATCCAAAGCCGGTGGTGGCCGCCATCGAGCGGGTGGCTGCGGGTGCCGGCGCCGGCCTGGCGCTGCTGGCGGACCGGGTCATTATCGGTCGGCAAGCCAATCTGCTCTTTCCTTTTTTGCGGCTGGGTCTGGTTCCCGACTGGGGGCTGATGCGAACGGTCGCGAGCCGCGTCGGGCTGCGTCACGCGATGCGCATTTTCATGGACAATGCCAACGTTAACGGTGCCGAGGCAGCGGCGATCGGATTGGCCGATCAGGTCGTGGATGATGCCGAAGTGATGGCGCAATCGCTGGCCGTGGCTGAAAGTCTTGCCGCATTACCAATGGCCGCCTTCGCGCGGCTGAAACTATCTCTGCGCGATGCCGACCGGCCTGACCCCTTAAACCTCACCTACGAGGCAACGGCGCAGACCGCCTGCCTGACGGGTCCCGAATTTGTTGAAGGCTATTCGGCGTTCCAGGAAAAGCGGCAACCGGTTTTTTCAAAAACTGGATTTGCACCCGACGCCTTAAACAAACCACCTGCCGCCATTCACTAAAATCGTCTGGCCAGTGATGAACCGGCCTTCGCTGCTGGCCAGAAGTGTGGCCATGGCGCCGATATCTTCAGCTTCGCCGATAAAGCCAACCGGGATGGAAGCCATCGCTCTCTTGGCCTCGTCCCCCGCACTCTGAGCAAGCGCACGGGTCATGATGGGGCCGGGGCAGATCACGTTGACGGTGACGCCGTGCGGCGCGAATTCTCGCGCAACGGCGCGGCTGAACCCGATGATCGCGGATTTTGCGGCGCTATAGTCATGGCTGCCGACCGGGCCGATCAGGGCGGATTCTGAAGCCATATTGATCACCCGGCCATAGCCGCGGGCAACCATTGCAGGCGTGACGAGCTTTGTGAACCGCATCGTGGTGAACAGATTAATCTCGACGACGAAGCGCCAAACATCCTCATCTGATTCAAGAAAGCTGGTTTTGCGCTCGCGCGCGCCCTGGCCGACATTATTCAGGAGAATGTCGATTGGACCGAGATCAATTTCAGCACGCTTGATGAATTCCGTAATCTGAGCGAGATCCGTGCAATCCGCCTGGACCGCCAGAACGCGAGCGCCGCCAGCTTCGAGTTCCGCTCTGGTTTCCGCCAGCGCATCCTGTTCACGGTCGATGATCGCCAACGTGGCACCCTCCTGCGCAAAGCGCAGCGCGCAGCCTTTGCCGATCCCATTGGCACCGCCAGTGACAACCGCGATGCGTCCCTCCAATCGATTCATTTGGACGCGTCTCCCGAATTACTTTCATCGGTTCAGAGCAGAGCGAGGTTCGCCATGCAAGCTAGTTTTTGCCGTTTTGGCATGCAGATGAATCATGCTCGTGAAATTCATCATTCAATTGCAGTAAATGATTTTACGGATTTTTGCGCCACCCGGAAAACCTGGTCAACCAACCGCCTGCGGTCATTTCCCCGGCGGATCAAGTAAATTGTTGAGGTAACGCTGGTTTCAATATCTTTGTAGGTCACGTTCGGCAGTTTGAAGCTCCGTACGCAACTCGGAAGAATTGTGATGCCGAGCCCGGAGCCGACAAAAGTGACCGCAGTCTGCCAGCCCGGCGCTTGCTGCATCATGCGTGGCGTGAAACCGGCTTCACGGCACATCTGCTCTACCTTATCCGCATTTCGAGAAGCCTGATCGCGCGGAAACAGGATGAAATTCTCATCGCGCAAGGTTTTGAGTTTCAGTTTTCCGGCCGCCGCGGCGTAACGGTGTTGTGCAGGCAGCACCGCCACATACGGCTCTTTGAAAAGCGTTACGGCATCGAATTTATCGATGTCGATTATTTCGCGGCCAATGGCAAGATCGACCTTTTCGGTGTCCAACGCTTCCGTTAAAGGGTCCGGCAAAAGCTCGAACAAGGCGATATGCACGTCAGGCAATGCCTGGCGCAAAGCGGTCAGGATTTTAGGTATCATCTGCAAGGCGGTGGTGGCGGTGAAGCCCAAATTCAAGCTGCCAGCCTCCCCGTTGCCCGCGCGTTTGGTCCGGACGATGCCTTCCGAGACATCTTCCAGGAGCTTGCGGGCCAGTGCAAGCAGCACCGCACCTGCTTCAGTAAGCTGCACACTGCGCGTATCACGCTGCAACAGAAGATGACCGATCTGGGTTTCGAGTTTCTTGATCTGCTGGCTGAGCGGCGGTTGCGAGATGCCAAGCCGGATGGCCGCGCGGCCAAAATGACGCTCCTCGGCAACCACGGCGAACACGTAAAGCTGGCGGAGTTCGATTTCGGGGCGATTCATTTATATGCCAAATCTAATAAATATTGCTCATATATGTATTAGACGGCACATGGCGCCAAGAGTAGTCATAAAACCAAATCCGGAGGAAAAGAACATGTTGATGGAGGATGCACAGCTACGTCCAGCGGCGCCGCAGCAAGTGATGCGGGATGCAGAGATCGCCTATTTCAATGAATCTGGCTTTGTACTGCCGGATACTGGCCTGCCGGAAGATGCCGCCATGCAAATGCGCCAAGTGGTTGAACAGGTATTTGCGGATAATCCGGATTGGGCCGGCATTGTACGGATGCCGCATATCCCGATCCGGCCGGGGCAGATTGAAGGGGTGATCGGCGGCGAGGCGATTTTTAAAATCGCTCTGCATCCTAATCTTATTGCTGCCGCCAGGCGCTTAATCAGCAAAAACCTCATCCTTTGGGGCGGAGAGATTTTTGCCAAGCCGGCGGGTACCGGCGTCCGTACGCCATGGCACCAGGACTGCTATACACCGGCGGTGCAGGCTGGGCCGGGCCGGGAGCGGCCGCGTAGCGTGATGATCTGGATTGCGGTAGACGATGTCGGCGTTGATAATGGCTGCCTGCGGTTCATTCCGGGTAGTGGCAAGGCGGGCCGGTTGAGTTATGTCGCTCGCGACAATGCGACTAATCTGTTGAATTTCGAAGTTGATGGTAAAACCATCAACGAAGCGACAGCGGTGGATGGCGTATTACCGTCCGGCAAATATTCCTGCCATGATTTATATGTGGTGCATGGCGCGAACGCCAACGTGTCCGGCCGCCGCCGCGCCGGGCTGACATTTCACTATATGGCAGCAGAAGATTCTTATGACCGCAGTTTTGGTGCGGCCATGGGGTCCGGCAAGGCGCAGCCGGCGCCGATCGCCAAACGGCCGATCTGGCTGGTGCTGGGCGAAAACAAAAACCCGATCAATGATTTTGTCGCTGGACACCAGAATCTGGAGGATCTCGACAAATTGGCGGAAGCAACCCGGCAGAAACTGACACCGCTGTTTTCTTGACCGGTAAATCGCGGAACCTCGCCGGTTCATCACCTAAGCTGGCTGTGACGATCGGCGAAAACCGCTGACGGCTGCGCCAAAGACCGCAATTCCAGCGGCGGCGTAGAGGGCAATGGCGCTACCGCTGGCGGGATAAAAGCCGAACAGCCCGGCGACCAGCGCAGCGCCGATGGCTTGGCCAAGTACCCGGCAGGTGGCGCCCATCGAGCTGGCGCCGCCGCTGCGCATTTTCGGCACGGCGCTAATCTGGGTGGCCGCGTTCGGCGGTAGAAAAATGCCGTAGCCTAATCCACATATCAGCATCCGCCAGCAGATATTCAGAGTACCCGCATGGGCCGGCAACATTGCAATGAGGCTGAGACCAATGGCAAGAACCAGTAACCCGGTGCTCGCCAGCGGGCCCGGTGCCAAGCGTCGCGCCAGCCTTCCGGCAACCGGCGCGATTATTGCGACCATCACCGGCCACGGCGTGACGAGCAGACCGATATCCGTTTGGCTGCGGCCAAGCTCGTGAAACAAAAACGGGATCGCAACATATCCCATCAGCTGTGCCATCGAGGCCAGAAAGGTCGTGCTGACCGAAAGGCTGAACAAGGGGATGCGCAGCAGGTCAATCGGTAGCAACGGCGAGGCTAAGGATGTCTGCCGGCGAATGAGCAAGGTCGCGAAGATCAGAAAGAAGCAAAATTCAGCGGCGATCAGAAAAATGGATTGCTGATGGCCAAGCCCGTCGATACTCAAAATGAGCAACCCGAAAGTGGCAGCACTCAAGCCGGCGCTGCGGAGGTCAAAACGGTGTCCGCTGCGCGGGAAGCGGGGCAAAACCCGGGGTGCGAGGAGCAAGGTGAAGATACCGATTGGCACGTTGATGGCGAATAGCCACGGCCAGGAGGCAACCGCCAGAATCAGCGATGCAACGGTCGGTCCAATGCCAAGCGACAAAGCAACAATCATGGTATTATATCCAATGCCGCGCGCAAGTTCGCGCTGTGGATAGATGCCGCGCAGCATGGCATTGGTAACGCCAAGAACGCCCGCCCCGCCAATGCCCTGCACAAACCGGGCCGCCGCCAGGCCGGTAAGATTATGCGACAGCGCGCAACTCAGCGAGGCGGCGGTGAACAACGCCAGGCAAATTTTAAACATCCTGTCATAGCCGTAGATATCGGCAAGCGAGCCGACGATCAGCAACGCCATGCAGATCGATAGCTGATACGCATTCACCACCCAGATCGAATCGGCGGGCGAGACATGCAGCACGCGCACCAAAGTCGGCAAGGCAACATTTGCGATGGAACCGTCCATTGAGGACATGACGACCGCGAGGCCAATGGTAAAATGGGCCCAATAGCGGCGCGGAATACCAATGCCGTCCGGGATCGGGGTATCGGTGGGCGGCGCGGATAAGCTGTCAGCGGTGCTCAAATAATTCAGCCCGCCAGCATGCCGCCATCCACCACCAGCGGATGCCCAATCACGAAACTCGCCTGTTCGGAGCAAAGCCACAAGACGGCATTGGCAATTTCATCAGCGTCGGCGGCGCGCCCAATTAAGCCGGGGTCCGGCATCGCGGCGGCGACGTTATTGGCAGCGGCGCGCGCCACCATCGGCGTATCCACCACGCCGGGGCAAACCGCATTAATTCGTATACCCTGCTTGGCATAACGGGTGGCGGCGGCCTTGGTCAGCCCGATAACGGCGTGTTTGCTGGCAGTGTAGGCAAACGCTCCCACGCCGGTAAGACCCGCCACCGAGGCCATGTTGACAATCGCGCCGCCGCCGGTTTTCATCATTGCCGGGATCTGATATTTCATGCCGAGCCATGTGCCTTTCGCATTGATGGCCAGCACCCGGTCATAAATCTCCTCATCGAAATCATCGAAGCCCGGCCTGCCACCGCTGATACCGGCATTGTTGAAGGCGTAATCCAGCCGCCCGAAATGCTGCACGGCGTGTTCCACCATGGCGCTGACATCGGCTGACTGCGAAACGTCAGCGGTGCAGGCAATGGCGGCGCCGCCTGCCGCAATGATCATTGCAACGGTTTCGCCGGCGCTTTGCGGGCTGATATCGGCGGCCAGTACGGCCGCACCGGCCTTGGCGAACGCCAGCGCCGTGGCACGGCCAATGCCGCTGCCGGCGCCGGTGACAATTGCGGCTTTGCCACTCAACTCAATCATTTTGAGCCTCAAATCTGCACGGCATAGCCGCCATCGACCGGAATCGATACGCCGGTGATATAGTCCGACGCGGCAGAGCTGAGAAATATCGCCGCACCCGCGACATCTTGAGGCGTGCCGATGCGGCCTGCCGGGGTGCGGGCCAGCTTGGCCGCAAAGGAGCCCGGTTTCTCAAGTTCCGCGCGCTGCGTCAGTTCGGACTCGATGTAACCCGGGAGGATCGCGTTGACCTGGATATTTTCCGGCCCCCAGCTTACCGCCAAGGATCTTGTGAGCTGCACAATTCCGCCTTTGCTGGAAGCATAGGCAGCGCCGCGCGCCGTGCCGAAGCTGGACGCGAGCGATCCGAGATTGATGATCTTCCCGCCGCCCTGGCGTTGCATCGCCTGAAAGACCGCCTGGGCGCATAAAAAAGCACCGGTGAGGTTGGTTGAGATCACCCGCTCCCAATCCGCCAGCATCGCGTGTTCCGGCGGGCCGCCGATCATGATGCCGGCATTATTGACCAGGATATCCACACGGCCAAACACCCGCAACGTTTCTGCCACCATCGCCACGCAAGACTCTTGGGCGGTGATGTCGGTGCTATGGAAGGCGGCGTCACCGCCTTGCTGGCGAAGCCGTGCGGCGGTGCTTTCGCCGAGTGCAGGGTCGCGTGCCGCAATCATCACCTTGGCGCCGGCTGTTGCCAGGCCCTCGGCGATCCCAAGACCGATGCCGCGATTGCCGCCAGTAACAATCGCAACACGGCCAGTAAGATCAAACAGGCTCATCTGCTCAATCTATCCGTAACGGCACTGCGTTGGGCCCACGCTCTTTCGGCCCCCCGACCGCACTCGGCCGGAACTCAGGGTCGGCCAGGCGCAGTTTCGGAAATTGCGCAATCAAGGCATTCAAGGCGATGCGGGCAGAGAACCGCGCCAATGTGGAGCCGATGCAGCGATGCACCCCGGCGCCAAATGATAAGACCTCGCGCTTTTGCTCCCGGCGCAGGTCGAATCTTGCCGGATCCTCGTAGATCCGCGGGTCGTAATTCGAAGCGCCTTCGACGATGATGACCGGCATGCCGGTTTTCAGTTCCAGGCCTGAAAAATTGAAGTCGCATGTAGCGTAGCGAAGCGCGGTCCAGCCTACCGGATCCGTGCGCAGGGATTCTGCTAGCGCGTCGTTCAGTAAAGCGGGATTTTCCTGCACCAGCTTTAATTGTTCAGGATCGCGGCAGAGTCGCCAGAGTGTCCAGGCGATATAGGTGACGATGCTGCTGAAGCCGCCGGCATAGAGAATGATGAAGGTGGCATAAAGCTCTGGCGTGGTGATTTTGCCGGCATCGTAATGCGATGCGATGATATTGCTCACCAGATCGTCGCCGGGATTTTTGCGTCGATAGTCGATCAGCTCCGAGCAATATTCCTGGCCTCTGCTCCATGGTTTCAGGAAAGCTTCCGGCGCCGGCGAACCCGCAGGCAGATTGGCGTAAGCGGCAAGTCCGTCCGAGATATCGGTAAATACCGCCCAGTCCTTCTTCGGCAGACCAAGCAATAGGCCGAGCAAAGTGTGGCTGGACAAATTTCGTCCCAAATCTGCCACCGCGTCGAACCCGCCTTTCGCCGCCAGCGTGTCGAAGAGCGTTTCCATATATGCCCTGATCCCAGCTTCAACGGTGGCGAGCCGGCGGGGAGCGAAAGCCGGAGCCAGCAACATGCGCAGCCTGGTATGCGTGGGCGGATCATTATCCGTAACAACCGGCAGGCCCTGCCAGTAATAGTACTTCTCGGTGCCCGGCCAGGGGCGCTTGACATTGCTGAACCTTGCATGGTCCTCGAACGCGATTTTGGCGTCTTCATAGCGGGTCACAACGGCTTGCGGCGCGCCGCCCACCTCGACGTAGAACGGCGGTTCCACCGCCCATTTTATCCACGCCTCACTCGGGTCATGTTTGACGGCCGGGTTCCAGAGATCGATATTTTTGAGCTTGGAGCGATCCCATTCGATTCTGTAGGCCTCGGCAGTGCCGGACGAACGCATGCAACCTCCGTGCATTCAACGCAATTCTTATGGCCCGGAAGCTGCCGGGTAAGCTTGCAAGCTTATACGCATAAGGCCCAGCGTCACGCGAATATGCATCATTCAACTATGAACAAAAATGGTTCGGCGAAATACAACGGCTGACGCAGGCTGACGGAAAGGAAGTGCTCATTGTCTAAGAAAATCATTTTTAATGCCTTTGAAACCAATTCACCCGGCTTCACCCCGCCTGGGCAATGGACCAATCCACGCGACCGGGCGATGGATTATCTGAACATCGAGCATTGGGCGGCGTTGGCGCGGCTCCTGGAACGTGGCAAGTTCGATGGCATTTTTATCGCGGATGTCCTTGGTAATCTCGATGTCTATGGTGGCAATGCGGATGCGGCGATCCGGGCCGGAGGCTGGACACCTTGCAACGACCCGATGATGCTGGTGCCGATAATGGCGCAGGTCACGCAGCATCTGGGGTTTGGAATTACCGGCAATCTTTCTTATGAGCAGCCTTATATGTTCGCCCGCCGCATGTCGACGTTGGATCACCTAACCAAGGGTCGGCTGGGCTGGAACATTGTCACCGGGTACCTGGACAGCGCGGCCAAAGCCTGCGGGATGCCGGCGCAATTGCCGCATAATGAGCGTTATGCCGCGGCAGAAGAATATATGGAGATTATGTATAAACTCTGGGAGGGCAGCTGGGAGGATGGTGCGGTCATCCGTGACAGGGAACGTAAAATATACGCGCTGCCTGAGAAAGTACATAAAATACACCATCACGGTAAATACTATGATATTGAGGCGATCCATCGCAGTGAGCCATCGCCGCAGCGCACCCCGGTGCTCTATCAGGCGGGGTCATCCGGCCCAGGGCGGGCTTTCGCGGCGCGGCATTGCGAATGCGTATTCGTCTCCGGGCAGACCAAGTCTGGCGCCAAGGCAATCGCCGAGGATCTGCGCAACCTGGCGGCGGCAGCGGGGCGCAATCCCGCAGATTTAAAAATTGTCGTCGATGGGCTGACCGTGCTGGGCCACAACGATGTTGAGGTACAGGAAAAGCTGCAAGAGCATTCGCGGTATTTGATCCCGGAGGGATCACTGGCCATGATCAGTGCAGCCACCGGCAACGATCTTGCCAAACACGGGCTGGATAATCCTTTGAGCTTTGTCAAAAACGAAGCGAATAATTCAACTGCGGAAGGCTTGACCAAACGCAGCGAGGGCGTGGTTTGGACACCGCGGCTGATCTCGGAACATCTGCAGTCCGGTCGCGGCGCAATTTTTGCCGGCACCCCGAGCCAGGTGGCCGATGCCATGGAAGACTGGATGGACGAGACCGGCGTTGACGGCTTCAACCTCTCGCGCGGGATCAGCTTCGCGACGTTTGAGGATGTGGTAGACATGCTGGTGCCGGAATTACAGCGCCGCGGCAGATATAAGCTGGACTACGAGGCGGGTTCGCTTAGGCAGAAATTAACGGGCAATGTCGGCGCCAGACTTCCGGCGACACATCCTGCAAATGCCTACCGGCGGCAGACATAAGCGACGTTCAAAGCGCCTTGAAGTTTGGCGCCCTGCGCTGCTGAAACGCACTGACAGCCTCACGATGCTCCGCCGTTTCACCGGTCCGGGCGTGATGCAGCGCTTCCATCTCCACCATCTCGCGCAACGACAGCGTTTCGGCAGCGGATAGGTTTTGCTTGATATAGCCATAGGCAATCGGCGGCCCATCAGCCAGCCGGCGGGCAATCGCCATGCACTGCTCGCCAAGCTCGGCATCCTCAAAAACTCGGTTCACCAAGCCAAAGGAATCTGCTTTCGCGGCATCGATCGTCTCGCCCAGAAGGTAGAGTTCGCGGGCTCTTGCGGCGCCGATCAGTTGCGTGAGCAATGCGCTGCCGCCGTAATCTCCCGAACGCGCGACGCGCGCATAGGCGGTGGCGAACCGGGCTGAGCGTGCCGCGAAACGAAGATCGCAGGCAGCGGCAAGGGAAAGTCCGGCACCAGCGGCAACACCATTGACCATCGCTATGGTAATTTTCGGCATGTTGTGCAGCAGCAGGGTAATGCCGCCCCAGCGGCGTAAATTTGCCAACCTGAAGTCGAAACTTTGCTTGGCGATGCCGTCCATGTGCTTCACATCGCCACCCGCACAGAAGGCCTTGGTTCCAGCCCCGGTCAGGATGATAACGCGGATCTCCGCATCTTCCGAAAGAGCAGTCAGGGCGGCCAGCAACTCATCACAAAGCGCGCCGTCGATCGCATTCAGGCGGTCCGGCCGGTTGATCGTGAGAACCGCGATGCCTTGTGCAATGCTCGTAAGCAGGTCTGACATCGCAAGCGCAGATCAGATACTCTGAAATTCCGGTGTCCGAACGATGATCCCATCCAGTTCCTCAGTCACCTTGACTTGGCAACTCAAACGGCTGCCGGGAAGGCGCTCAGAAACGGTCCCTTCAAGCATTTCATCTTCATGTTCGGATATGGCGGGGAGTTTGGCGATCCAGGCATCGTCGACATACACATGACAGGTCGCACAGCTACAGAAGCCACCACACTCGCCGACAATGCCGGGCAAATTATTGTTGGTCGCGCCAAACATCAAGCTTTCGCCATTATTGATTTCGACGGTCGATTCCTCGCCATTATGGGTGATGAAGGTGACTTTGGGCATAGTTCCATCCATAATTAGTTTAATAAATTAGCCAACGCAGCGTCGTCCGGTTACGCACCGGATTACCCAGGCTATTACATGATCCGTTGTGCAGTGAAAGCCCGGTGGAAACGAGCGATTTTTCATGATCGTACGATGAGTTGGTTGCATGGACCGAATGCGGTACGGATGGCGGCGTTTGGATCACAGCAGTTCCGCTTCGGCTAATAGGATCAGCTGGGCCAGGGCCGGCAAGCCATTATGTTTGAGCCATGCCAGATCAAGGTGCTCCTCCACCGTCAAGCCGGCAATCGGCCTGGTTACGATGTCCGGCCGGTTAAGGCGCGTACCGATCGAGTCGAACACAAAGCTGATCCCCATACCCGCCGCGATCAGCCCAAGCTGCATATGTTCGTTGGGGGTCTCCTGGATGATCCGCGGCACCAGGCCCATGGCGCGGCAATTATCCAGCAGACGATCATGAATACCGCTATTATAACCGCGCTTGAACAGGACGAAATCTTCGTCGGCCAGATCATCAAGGCGGATTTCAGCTTGTTCGACCAGCCGGTGCCAGGCCGGCAGGCCTAGGACAAAGCGGTGCGAGGCGAGGCGAAGATAAGCCAGGTCAGGTTCGTTTTCCGGCCGGGCGAAGAGAAATCCGGCATCGATGCTGGCATTGCGCAAAGCCGATAATTGCTCATCCGAGCGCAGGGAGAGCAGTTTCAGCTCGGTCTCTGGATGACTGGCGCGGAAGCTGCGGAACAGCGCGGGGATAATGGGAAGTTGCGGCGCGATACCGTTGAGGGCGACGCGCAATACGGCGGTCTGGCCTTTGGCAAGGCGGCTGAAATGCTCGGCGGTTGCTCCCACCTCCTGCAAAATGCGCTTGCCGTAATCGATCAGCACGCCGCCAGCGTAAGAGGGCCGGATGCCGCCGCTGATCCGCTCGAATAAGGCGATGCCGAGCTCGGATTCCAGATCCTGAATGCGCCTGGAAAGCGCCGATGGGGCGATCTGCAAGCGTTCGGCAGCGCGCTGGAAACTGCCTTCCTCCGCGGCCACCACAACGTATTTCAAGTGATGCAGATCCAAACTATCTCCAGGTCGAAAGCTGCGCGCACGGGTGATGCCATTTTGGCAAACACGCGCTCCAACTCGGAATTTGCTACCATACATCTATCGGCGCAATAAACGGCATCCATAACAACTGGGGGATATCAAGGCCATGACGTCGAAAGCGGTTGCGGACAAAGTCGTTATTGTTACCGGCGCCGGGCGCGGTATCGGGCGCGATGTCGCGGTTCTGATGGCGCGCCAGGGAGCCAAAGTGATCGTCAATGATCTTGGTGTCTCACTTACCGGCGAACCAGATGCCGTCAGCCCGGCGCATGAGACCGTTGAACTGATCAAGTCCGAGGGCGGCGAGGCGGTGGCGAACACCGACAGTGTAGCGGATTGGGAGGGCGCGCAGCGCATGGTGGCGCTGGCGATGGACCATTTCGGCCGGCTTGATGTGGTGGTAAATAATGCAGGCATTATACGCGAACTCAGCTTTGCCGACACGTCGCCGACGGATTTCGATCTCACCGTCAAAGTCCACTTATATGGAAGCTTTTATCTGTCGCGGGCAGCAGCAGATTTGTTCAAAGCGCAGAAATCCGGCGCCTATATTCACATGACCTCCAGTACTGCGACGATCGGCCGGCGAAATCTTTCGGCCTATGCCGCTGCTAAGATGGGTGTGGTGGGGCTGATGCGATCAATCGCGCTGGACATGGCCGAATACGGCGTGCGTTCGAATTGTGTTTCCCCGGCGGCGGCAACACGCATGTCGCCAAAGCGCGCGACTGCCGCGCAAGAGGAGGCTTTTCGCAATACTGTACGAAGCGACCAGGTGGCGCCGATAACCGTGTTTCTCGCCAGCGATGCTTCTGCAAAGATCAATGGTCAGATTATCGGTGTGCGGCGTAATGAGCTGTATTTGTACAGCCAGCCGCGCCCGGTGCGCACATTGCATCGTGCTGATGGTTGGACCGTCGCGGCGCTGAGTGAACAGCTCCTGCCGGCCTGGTCGGCGAGCTTCGTGCCTTTGGAAGAAACCGGCGACGTTTTTGCCTGGGCTGCAATCTAATTTGTGGTCCATTTCAGCGGTTTGGCTGGCGTATCGCGCAGGGGTAGGCGGCATCGAACAGCAACGCCCGGCCGAAGCGGCAGCGGAACCCTGCGCCTGGAAGAGTAACAAATATAATTTCTCATTCGTACCCGATATTTTGCAAGCATGCCTTAAAAACCCGCAGATTTCGGTGGCTTAAGCGCAACGCTGCCTCGCACTAGCAACTTGCACCGGTCAATTTGCGCCTGCATATGGCTGTGCTTGGCATCGTCAGCGCAGATCTATTGATCGAGATCGGGTCGATGTCACCATAGATTTATGACCGAACGAGGAGGATTGCTGTGGCGAATGGCAAAGCCGAAGATTTCATCGCAATACAGCAGGCATTGTACCGTTACTGTCACGGCGTGGATCGCGGCAGGGCGGAGATTGCAAAAAGCTGCTTCTGGCCGGAGGCAACCGACCATCATGGTGATTTCGACGGGCCGGTTTTCGAATTGATCGACCGGGTTGTCGAACGTTCGGCCGTCTATCCTTACATGATGCAGCACCATCTCACCAACATCATGATTTCGATCGAGGATGATCGAGCCAATGTGGAAAGCTATTTCCTGGCGCAAAATCCAGTAAGGAACCCGGATGATAACTTCATCTTGATGTTCATGGGCGGCCGCTATCTTGATCGTTTCGAACGTCGCAACGGCGAATGGAAAAGCGCCAAGCGCGAAGTGGTCATCGACTGGGCGAAGCACCTGGATGGCGCGCCCTGGCCTCGCCAGGCGGTGTTTGCCCCATCTGGCCGGGGTGAAGCAGATGCGACACACAGCTTCTTTTCAAAGGTCGATTCCTAATACGGGTTGCAAAACTGATGCAGCAATTTGCTGAAGGCGCCTTGCGGTGCGGCAGTCCTGCGAAATGCTGATTTTTCAGCATACGGCTAGCCCTCTGCCGTAATCGCCGCGGCCATTTGTTGTAGGAAATCGCGCTTCAACGGAGAACGGTCAGTCCGCCGGCAGACCAGGTCGATATCAACGTCGATATCCAGATCCTCAACCGGCTTGAAAACCAGACCGGGACGATGGTAGCGGGCGGTGATGGATGAGTAGGTGAAGGTAAGGCCCATTCCAGCCGCAACCAAGCCCAGATGCGAGTCCTCGCTATGGCCCTCTTGCACGATCCGCGGCGTGATGCGGTGCGCGGCAAATGACGATAACAAGCTGTCATAGGCGCTCTGGCTGGTGGCGCGCGAAATAAAGATAAAATCTTCATCGGCCAGGTCCGCCAGCCGGATTTTTATCTCAGGCGGCGCCAAAGGGTGGTCAGCGGGCAAGGCCAGAATAAAATAATCCTTGAATACGCTCAGGTATTCCAGAGTTTTTGAAGCGGCGGCACCGTTTGTAAGGAAACCGAAATCAATGGTCCCCGTAAGCAGCGCATCGAGTTGCTGCGGTGTCGTCATGGAACGTAACTCCAACTCTACGCCGGGATGGCTCTGGCGGAATTTCTGTAAAGCCTGGGAGACCACCGGCAATTGTGGCGCGATACGGTTAAGCCCTAACCGCAGCATACCAAGCTCGCCTGCAGCAAGTTTCTTCAAATGTGTCTTGGCGAAGTCCGCCTCGCTGATGACCGTCCGTGCATGGCCTAGAAAAACCTCGCCGGCTTCGGTCAGCGCCACGCCTTTGGCGGTGCGCTCCAACAAGGTCAGACCCAGTTGCTTTTCGAGATCCAAAATCCGCCGCGATAAAGCCGATTGCACAATATTCAGCAGGTCCGAGGCGCGGTGGAAGTTCTGGGTTTCAGCCACCACCATGAAGTAGCGCAAATGCCGCAGATCCAAGCGGCTCGGAAAGTCGTAGAGGCTCACAGATATTCGGTGATGGCGCCAATGATCTGCGCAAGTGCCGACTGGCTTTGCGGATGGCTGGGCGCACGGGTGATGAAACCATGCACCATGCCGTCATAGCAGGTGTAGGTAACGGGGACACCGGCGTCGCGCAGCCGAACGGCGAAGGCGGCGGCTTCATCACGCAGTGGGTCGCATTCAGCGGTAATGATGAGCGCCGGGGGAAGGTTGTAGAAATTTGTTGCGCGCAACGGGGCAACGAGCGGGTGGTCCGCAGGGATGCCCGATGGCAGATATTGTTCGATAAACCATGCCATCATGTCCGAGGTGAGCAATGGGGCCGAGGCATTTTCCTGATGCGAGGGTTGCGACCGGCTGGTGTCGCAGACCGGATAGGCGAGCAGCTGGAATTTAACCTGCGGCCCGGCCCGGGAGCGGGTAAGAAAGGTCACGCCAATCGCAAGGTTGGCGCCCGCGCTCGACCCGCTTAGTCCGATGCGGTGCCCATCTACCCCAAGGCCTAGCGCATTGCTGTGGAGCCAGATCAAGGCCGCGTAAGCGTCTTCCAGCCCGGCAGGGAATGGGTGTTCAGGGGCCAGGCGGTAATCCACTGAGATAATGACGATACCGGCCCGCCGGGCGGTGACATGGCAGCGTAGATCGTCATTGCTGATACCGCCGCCAACCCAGCCGCCGCCGTGGTAATGCAGCATAGCCGGAAACGGTCCGGCACCGGGGGGACGATAAAGCCGCGCCGGTATGGCTCCGCCATCCGGGCCGGGGATGGTTATGTCCTGGGTTAGCGCGGTCTCCTGCGGCAGAGGCATGGCGGGCGGTTTGGCCGCCCGCAGCTGGGCAAGGGCCTGCGCGAGGGGGATGTCCTGCAGCCGCGGCGCAATGAAACTCCCCTCAGCCTTTAACTGCGAAGCCAGCGCCGGATCAACCATGATCGGGTCAATCAGCATGGGCGCTGCGGCAGGCATCCGCGGCGATGTCATCATGCGCGTTAAGGCCGCCCTGGTCCGGTTCAGGCGCTGCCGAGGCGGCCTCTCTAAAGCTGAATCCCTGATACCGGTTTGCCGCAGCATCCCGGCATATCTGCACATAGCGGTCAAACCCGCCGACATAGGGAATAAACACCCGCGAACCGTCATCCGGATTCAAATGCACCATGTAATTTTTAACCCCCAGGCGCAGCAGCTTGGCAGCGGCCGCCGCCACTTCTTCGGTCCATTGCTGCTGTGCGCTGGATTTAGGCTCCACGCTGGCAAAATCATGCTGGTCCATATAGCCGATGAGATCGGCAACCCAGTTCACATGCTCCTCATTCATGATCACCATATTCGCCAGCACCGATGGGCTGCCGGGGCCGGTTAGCAAAAACAGGTTAGGAAACCCCGTCGTCATCAGCCCCAGCATGGTGCGCGGGCCGCGAGCCCAATGCGTGGTCGGCGTTTCGCCGGCCTCGTTGCGAATGTCCACCCGGTCTAGCGCGCCGCGGAATGCATCAAAGCCGATGGCGAAGACGATCAGATCAACCTCGTAATGGGCATCGCGGGTCTGGATGCCGGTTTCGGTCATGCCCTCAATAGGGTCGGCGGCGATGTCGATGAGCGAGACGTTGTCACGGTTATAGGTGGCATAGTAATTTGTATCGACACAGAGACGGCGCGAGCCGATCGGGTGGTCATAAGGGCAAAGCCGCTCCGCGGTGACCTGGTCTTTCACCGTCTGCCGGATTTTGCTGCGGACAAATTCAGCCACAACATCATTCACCGCCTGGTTGGTGCCTTGGTCGGCAAAAACTCGGTTCATCCCCTGTCCGCCCAGCGCCCATTGGCGCTCCAGCCGGTCGCGTTGTTCGGCGGGGCTGTATGCGTCAAGCGGCAACGCCACGCCAAGATTGCTGGTGATGGCGGCGCGGGTGGTCAGCAGATAGTCCCGCCGGCCTGGAACATCCTGCGCGGCAAGCGCGAAATTTTTCGTATCAAGCGGGCCGTTTTGCGCCGGCACGGAGAAGTTTGGCGAACGCTGAAACACATATAGATGCGCTGCCTTTTCGGCTAGAACCGGAATCGCCTGCACGCCTGACGAACCGGTGCCAATCACCGCAATACGCCGGCCGGCAATTTGCACATCACGTTCCGGCCAGTGCGAGGCCTGTACCCATTCGCCTTTGAAGCGGTCCAGCCCTGGAAAATCCGGCTTGCGGGCGGCTGAGAGATTGCCGGTGGCCATGACGAGAAACCGACAGGTGAAGCCCTCGCCAGTCGCGGTTTCCACACGGTAACAGCAAGCGGCTTGGTCCCATTTGGCGGCTTTTAGTGGTGTCTCGAATAAAATATGGCGGCGCAGGTCAAAGCGGTCCGCCACGTGATTGAAATAACGGAGCAGTTCCGGCTGGGCGGCGTAACGCTCGCTCCACTGCCAATCCTGGTAGAGTTCCGTGGAAAAATAATAGCAATAATCGACACTTTCGACATCCACCCGGGCACCAGGATAGCGGTTATGAAACCACACGCCGCCAACCCCTTTAGCGGATTCCAGCCCTAGGACGGAGAGACCCTGGCTTTTGAAGCGGTGCAGGGCATAAAGGCCGCCAATCCCGGCGCCTGTTACGATCACGTCAAAATCTGTCTTGCTATTCTTCATGGGGTCCGCCTGCTGCTGCATTTATCCTGGCCGTCAAACCAGTTAGGGGCATTATGGGTATCCGGTGCTCGCATCGCGTTTGCCGCGCTCACGCCCCCTTAACTGAACAAAAGCGGGGTTTTGATCTAATTCCGAATTGATACTTTTTGCCGTCGAAAAGACATCGCCTCGGCTGGAAGAATGGCTGACTTCTTCAACGGCGCAAGGATCCGCCGGATCATTATTTGGCATCGCCGGATGAGAACTGGTGGTTTGACGGCTAATCGGCTTGCGATGAGGCTCGTCTCCCGCATGAGCGTTGAAATGCCGTAATGGAGAAATGTTTTGTCGACATCAGTCATCAAAATAAAGGTGAAGACTGGCTGGGAAGCCAAATTTGAATCGATCATCACCGCATTGGCGGCTGCAAGCAACGCCAATGAGCCTGGAATTCGCTTCTATCAGGGCTTTCGCTCAGGCACGCCCGGTGAATATGTCATGCTGGAATCGTTCTCGGATCTGGCGGCATTAAAGGCACATACGGCCAGCGAGCATTTTATGGCGCACCGCACAAAACTCGCGGAATGCTTTGACGGGCCGCCGGAAATTCAGCGCCTTACCGATCTTTGATGCCCCGAAACGGGTTTTCTGCGTCGTCAAACACTTATTTCAGCGGGTCCCCGACTTCAAAAAAGAATCTTGACCGCATCGTACCGTAATGCTATTTGGAATAGATAACGTATTCTAGACCGCGCCAAAAGCGGTCCAATGTTGGGTAGGGCGTGTACCGACGCAATCGTGGCGATTGGGCTCGTTTATAAAGATCAGTTTCATTAGACGAGGTTTGGTCAATGTTTATAACTTCGCTGCCAGAGACACGGGTTATTGCCGGAATTACGGTTGAAATACTCATCAAGGGTCAGGGGCAAAATTTATTGTTTCTGCATGCCGGCCATGGATTTCAAGCGGATGATCCTTTGCTGGCGGCTCTTTCCAAGCAGTACCGGGTGATCGCGGCGTCGCATCCAGGCTTCGGCGCCACTAGCCGCCCGAACAGTATAACGTCGATGGAAGACCTGGTGTTTTTCTATCTGGATCTGATGGAATCACTCGACCTCACGGATATCATTGTTGCTGGCGTATCCTTTGGAGGCTGGATCGCCGCCGAGTTAGCAACGCGGGGTACGGGGCGAATTTCGAAACTGGTCCTTATCGATGCTGTTGGGGTTAAATTCTCCGATCGTGAGACCCGCGATATTACTGATATTTTTGCAACCGCGCTGGAAGAGATTCCAGAGTTGTTTTTTCATGACAATGAAAAAGCCATGGCGGTGCTGGGTCACTTCGATTTCAAGAACATGTCGTTGGAAACAACAACGCGGTTTGCCCGCAACCGTGAGGCGTTGCTGCTGTTCGGCTGGTCGCCGACTTTATACAACCCAAAACTGCTTGGCCGGTTGCATCGTGTTCATGTGCCCGTTCTGGTGCTCTGGGGCGCCGATGATAGGATTGTCAGCGTGGAATATGGCCGCAAATACGCCGCCGCCTTTGCAGATGCGAAATTCAGCGTTGTGAAAGATGCAGGCCATTACGGCTATCTTGAGCAGCCCGCTGCCTATGCGACAGAAGTTTTAGAGTTTCTGGCGGCAAAGACACGGGTCGCTGCTTAATCATTGCCCCCGAAAGGGGCAGGAGGAGTGATGATGGAATTTTGGCATTTTAGCGAACAATCGATGCACCCCGCCTGGGACAAGATCGACGGCCCAACAAAGGTGCTGGTGGATAACCGGCTTTGCGACCCGGAGGTCGCCCACAAGCTGTATAATCGGTACCTGGATGAATGGATGATCGCCGATGAGCTCGGCTATAACATATTCGTCAATGAGCATCACGCCTCTGCCAACTGCATGTCGGCGTCCTGCCTGCTGACACTGGGTATTTTGGCGAGGCAGACAAAAAAAGCCCGGCTGCTGTGTCTGGGCGTACCCATCACGAACCGGACTGACCCGTACCGCGTGGCCGAGGAGTTGGCCATGATCGATGTGATCTCCGGTGGCCGGCTCGAAATCGGCCTGGTCAAAGCCTCGCCGTTTGAATTGGCCATGTCCAACCAGAGCCCAGCCCGGATTATGGACCGGTATTGGGAGGCGCATGATTTTGTCGTTAAGGCGTTGACCCATAAAGGCACACCGTTCAGCTGGGAGGGCGAGTTCTACCAATACCGCAATGTTAATTTGTGGCCGCGACCCTTTCAGCAGCCGATGCCGCCGATGTGGATTACGGCTTCTGGCGCCTCCACTGGACGGAAAGTGGCCCAGCTCGGCTATACGATGGCGACCTTCTTCAACGGTGCCGGCACCCGCCCGCTCTATGAAGCGTACAAGGATGAATTTCTGAAGACCCATGGTCGGCCGGCGCCTTTGGACCGGTTTGCCTATCTGGCGATTGTTGTTTGCGGCCGCACCGAGGCGGAAGTGCAGGAGCGGGTGAAAAAAGTTAAACCTTATCTGGAAGTGCAGCCGCGGACACCGAAAGCCTGGTCGAATCCACCGGGTTATGAGAGTGTCGAATTGAACGCCGGGGCTTTGAAATCTGGCGTTACCGGACGGATTAACTTTGGTCTACCGCCAAATCCCACGCTGCAGGATATGGCAGAAGGCGGCATCATGTTCGCAGGCACCCCCGATCAGCTCTACGACCAAATGGTGAAGTTCAGCGACCGGTGCGGCGGCATCGGCCATATGCTGATGCTATCACAAGCGGGGTATCTGTCGCATGATGAGACAGTGGATACCTTGACGATTTTTGCAAATGAAGTGGCGCCGCGGCTACGGGCATACGCGAAGCAAAAGAATGAGGAAATTGTTCAGGCCGCTGAATAAAACTAGTTTGTTCAATTTTGGATAAAAATGATATTTTAGCGCTATAACGGATATATTTAACGAGTCGAGATCAGTCCGGCAATTGGCGGTATCAACGGGGCTTGCCGTGGCTAAGGCAGTCACTTGCCGAGTTTGTGATCGTTCCTTTGGAGAGAAAATATGTTGAAGACGCAGCTTCGTCACGGTGTTTTTCTGGCGCCGCTTCATCCGGTTGATGAAGATGCAAACTCGGTGATTCACCGTGACCTTGAGCTGATGGAATGGCTGGATAAGCTCGGCTATGACGAAGCCTGGATCGGCGAACATCATTCCGGCGGATTCGAAACCATATCCTCGCCGGAATTATTCATTGCTGCGGCGGCGGAGCGAACCCGGCATATTAAATTCGGCACCGGGGTAATTTCGTTGCCATACCATAACCCGCTAATGGTGGCGAACCGCATTATTCAGCTTGATCATCAAACGCGCGGTCGTGCGATGTTCGGTTTCGGCCCTGGCCTTTTGGTATCCGATGCCGAGATGCTGGGGATTGACCCGCACACGCAGCGCGACCGGATGGCGCAGGCTCTGGCAGTCATCCTGCGCCTGCTGGATGGCGAAGCGGTGACCGAAAAAACGGATTGGTATGATTTGAACAATGCGACGGTGCATTTGCTGCCCTATTCGCGGCCCCGGCCGGAAATAGCGGTTGCCAGCGCGGCGACGCCATCCGGCGGCAAGCTGGCCGGAAAGCATAATCTCAGCATGCTCTGTGTGGCCGCGACAGACCCAACTGGCGGCTACAACGTTCTTGATATCAATTGGAACTTTGCTTGCGAAACCGCCAAGGAATACGGCAATATCCTCAGCCGTTCCAAGCTCCGCTTGATGGGACCCATGCATATCGCTGAGACGCGTGAACAGGCGCGGGAAAATGTGCGGTGGGGCTTGATGAAATATATTGACTACGCGCGCACGATCACACCTGGCCGCTTCGGCAATTTCGAGGGGCGTGATCCGGTGGATGTCATGCTCGATTCCGGCCATATCGTGATCGGAACCCCCGATGACTCGGTAGAAGTCTTGAAGAAACTGCAAGCCAAGCAGGGCGATTTCGGCGCGTTTCTGCACCAGGCCCATGACTGGGCGAATTGGGAGAACACCAAGCGGTCCTATGAGCTCTACATGCGTTATGTCATCCCGCATTTTAATGGATCCAACGCCAATCGCGAGGAATCCTATAACAACTGGAAGCATAATTCCGTCGAATTAAGCGGAAAGACCAGCGCGGCTGCGAAGGCGACGCTGGAAAAATTTGGGATAAGCCCACAGGGTGTCGAAGCGGCGCGCAAAACCGGGATGATCGGCGCCAAGGCGAGCTGACGCCGACTACCAGCGCGGTTTCAGCGGCTTAGAAAAACGTTGACGCGATAACATCAATATTGGCCCTGGGATGGGCCGCATTTTGACTCTACTTGCTTATTTGCAATTACGGCATGGGTGGAAGCGGTGTCTGCAATGGCGCTGAATCCGCGCTGACCGTGGGAAAATCTCGTGTCGTTTTAGGCGATCTTCCAGGTGATCGCTACAAGCAGAAATGTTTTGAACCTCGGCAAAAACTTTACGGGGCGAAAGCGCCGATATGAACGTCCGTCGCAAGCTGTAAGGTATCTCGTCATAACAATATGAGAAATCTTAGCGCGCGGCAATCTTTAGCACAATATTATACTATGTCTGGGTCGATGATTCCGCCGCTCTAGAATTAAAGGCCGAATGGTCGCTATGCCGAAAAGCACTGGATAATAAAAAGGGAGATATAACGTGACAAAAACAGGCAATAATCTTGGCAGGCCTAGCAGAGGGAAACTGCTCTCCAGTATTCCGGCCCGGTATGCACATTTCGGCTCGCTCATGCTTTTGGGAACCGCGACCGGCGCCTTGGCGCTGATGTCCCCACAGCGGGCAAATGCATTCAGTCTTTACAGCGGGACCGTGAATAACCAAAACCTCGAAATCAACCTTGAGACAACGGTCGAATATTCAACCTTCTACCGCGTCAATGATCCTTCTGCTGTACTGCTGAATAATACGAACGGCGACGAAGGTGACCGCAACTTCCAGCATGGGTTTGTCGACAACACGTTCGACGCATTGCCGGTTCTAGACATGAAATACGGAAATTTCGGCGCGCATTTCAGCGGTGAACTTTATTTGGACACGCCATATCTGGGCACCAATCAGAATGATTCTCCCAGCACCTACAATCCTTATTCGACTGGAAAGAATACGGATTTTACCAGCGCCACGCGAAACATTAACGGTGAAAATGCGGTCTTGCTCGACGCATTCGTATATGGCGGCGCAAATTTCGGCGCCAATGATCAGCAAACCGCGACGTTTAAATTCGGTCGGCAGACGCTGCTTTGGGGCCAGAGCCTGTTTTTCGCCAATAATGGTATTTCTGCTGGTCAGGCGCCGTTGGATATCATCAAGGCGCAAAGTCTTCCCAACGCCCAGGCCCAGCAAATATACTTGCCGGTTGGCCAATTTGTCGCGACGTATCAGCCCAATCAGATTTTGACCTTCCAGGCTTATTATCAATTCGAATGGGAGCACGATACCTTTCAGGGTGTGGGCGCCTATTTCAGCAGCGCTGATATTTTGGATAAAGGCGGACAGCGTATTCTGGCCGGCCCGCCATCTGACCCGCAGGTCGCGGCTCTATACCGGACTAAGGATCTCAGCCCGCCGATCGATAATGGGCAGTTTGGCGCCTCGGTCCAGGCCACGGTGGGTCTGTACGATCTAGGCTTGTACGCATTGCGCTATGATTCGAAGTCGCCATCGCTTTACGATGGTGCTCCGGTGCCGAATGGGCAGGCAAATAACGTCGGGTCTTATTGGCTGGTTTATCCGCGCGATATTCAAATTTATGGCGCCTCGCTTTCAACTGATGTAGGCCCGGCCAACGTCGCGGGGGAGATCTCCGGCCGGCGAAACATGAATCTTGTTGGCAATGCACCCTTTGCATCAGCGACCAATCCTGGCAGTGCCAATGCTGGTGCGCTTTATCCCGTAGGTTCCACATTGGCGGCGCAGGCCTCGGTCATCTATGCTTCGGCGGGACTTCCGCTGGACCCGGGCGGCATTTCCTTCGCCGGCGAGGTTGCGATGAACCACCTCATCTCGGTGACGGCGAATCGGGATATGCTCGCACAGGGAAGGCAAGCAACAGCCGCGGCGACGGAGTTCACGATAACACCGAATTATTACTCGGTTTTTCCAAAGCTGGACGTGTCATTTCCCATCGGCATCACCTATGATTTTCTAGGACGTTCGGAAATTGATTCGACCATGAACCATGGTACCGGCAACTTCACTGTCGGCGTAGCGGCAACCTATCGTACAACGTGGATAGCTGCACTCACCTATAAGGATTATTTCGGCAAGGCGGACGTCACGTTAAATCCGCTCGCTGACCGTGGCTATGTGTCGCTCAACCTCCAGCATACCTTTTAGAAACGATTGTTAAGGGAAACGAAAATGAAAAGAAGAAATTTCAATTTTCTCGCGGCCGTAAGTTCGGCTGCATTAGGAGCCGGAATCGGTTTTCCGCGGCGAGCCATGGCGGGGGTATCACAAGCGCTGGCCGACCAGCTGAAAACCACACTAACTCCGATGGGCTCGCAGAAAGAGGGAAATGCCGAAGGCACCATTCCGCCCTGGACCGGCGGTTATACGGAAATTCCAGCCGGCTGGCAGTCGCCGGCATTGATGCCGGATATGTTTGCAGACGAGAAGCCGCTTATGACCATCAATTCCAGCAATATGGCGCAATATGCGGATAAATTGCCGGACTCGGTTAAAATACTCATGCAACAGCGCGGCTATAGTATCATTGTCTATCCGAGCCATCGGACGCATGCATTGCCGCAATGGGTATACGACTTCACCTATCAAAACGCGCTCAATGCTAAGGCTGTTGCGGGGGGGCCGCGGCTCGGCTTTACCGGAGCCTACGGCGGCGTACCTTTCCCGATCCTCGACCCGGATCCGTCAATTGCTGGGGCTCAGGTTTTGCAAAATCATAATTGCCGCTGGCAGGGGCAACATACTCAGTACAATAACAGTACCTATGCGATGGCTCACGGACAGCTCACATTGGTGCTGGACGATAATTTCGGGCAGATCATTCCGTATTATGACCCGAACGGAAGTGTCGCGACGTTTGACGGCATTTTCAGCAAGGGCTTTTACAACCCGATCGCGCCGGCAAACCAGGTTGGCGCGAATATCATCGTGTATGATTCCACAAATTCTCTGGTGTTTCCGGATTCCGGTTGGGAATTGTTGACAGGTCAAGGCCGAGTGCGGCGGATTCCCGAGATACAATATGACGTGCCGGATTCCTCCGTCGATGGTATTGTGACCTATGATGAAGCCTTTGCATTTCTCGGCGCCGAAGATGATTTTGACTGGAATTTGATCGGCAAGAAGGAAATCTACGTCCCGTATAACAACAACCGGACAAACTTCATGGGGCTTAGCGACTACGATCCGCATTTCCTCAACCCAGAAGTGGTTCGTTGGGAATTGCACAGATGCTGGGTCGTGGAAGCGATTTTGCACCCCGGCAAGCGGAATATTTTGCCGCATCGGCGCTTCTATGTCGACGAGGATACCTGGACTGTGATGGTGACCGATGAGTATGATTCCAACGGCAATTTCTGGCGTAGCTCGCAAATTTACAATTGCGTGCGTCCGGATTTGCCCGGCACCGTTCAGCAGTCATATGCCACGCTGGATTTCCAAGGCGATAGCTATATCACGTCATTCACACCACAGTTGAGTCTGCCGCCGTCACAGCGTACTCAGGATTATGTTAATGTCCCTGCCCCAAGCATGGTCAATCCGCAGGATATGGCGGCACGGGCATCTTTCTAGCGCAGCGGATAAACCGCAGGATAGGCTGATGATTGTACATTTTTCGAATGTCCAGCCATCAGTCATACTTTTTTTGTAAGGGCCGATTTGAGCAACCGCATATTCCGCTTTCCAGCCGTTATCTTTGCTGTCTGCTGCCTGTTATTGACACATGTGGCGGGTGCTACTGATCTAACCGCGCTCAGCCGGCCGGCCATTGCCGTGAAGGTGCCGGATAAGGTGGTGCTCATTGCAATTGCAAATGCAGGTAACCGGCTGGTAGCGGTCGGCGTCCATGGTGTTATCATTTATTCGGATGATAATGGTCAGAATTGGCACCAGGCGAAGGTGCCAGTTGATCTGACCCTGACCGCAGTGCGCTTTGTTGATTCACGAAATGGCTGGGCTGTAGGACATTTCGGCGTGATTCTGCACAGTACGGATGGCGGTGCGACCTGGCAGAAGCAGCTGGACGGTAATCAGGTTAACCAGATGACGATGGCAACAGCACAAGCGGCGGTTGCGGATAATGACCCCTCTGTGGGTACGGCGCGTTCCATGGCACGGGCAAACCATTTCATCGCCGGTGGCCCGGAGAATCCATTCCTGACGATCCTGGCTTTGAATGCAAACAATGTAATTGTTTTCGGTGCCTACCGGATGGCCGAAATGAGCACGGATGGCGGGAAAGACTGGTCCGATTGGAACCTGCATATCGGCGATCCGATCAGCCATAACTTGTATGATGTCACGCGCGTCGGTGCCGATATTTACCTGGTCGGCGAGGCCGGCTCGGTTTTTCTCTCAACCGATAACGGGGCAAGTTTCCGTGGCGCAACAACCCCCGCACCGTCTACGTTGTTCGTGGTACTGCCAACAGGCGATGGCGGAGTGTTTACCTGTGGCGTTGCCGGGCTGGCGTTCCGCAGTGCCGATAAAGGGCAGAGTTGGACGCCGATCAACTTCAATACCACATCTAACCTGACCGCCGGCGCGGTGCTCGCGAATGGCGCCATGATCATAGGTAACGAGGCGGGCGCCGTTGCGATCAGCACCGATCACGCAAAATCATTCTCAGTTTTGCCAGGATTTCAACCGATGCAAATTTTTGGATTGGCCCAGGCATCCAATGGCAATGTTGTTGCCGTCGGAAGCGCTGGGGTCATTGTGATTCCAGCCAAAGATTTTCTGTGAAGCTAGAATTGGAGAATTGAATTTTGGCTGGCCACTCCGCAGAACCCTCTCCCGTTATTTCCCAGATTGCAGATTTTAATCTGGAGTCCGGTTCGACGCTTGAGCGTTTGCTGTTCAACAATCGTCCCTGGGTGCTGCTGGCCTGCCTTCTTGCCACCTTGTTTTTCGGTTACGAGGCGCTCTCGGTAAAATTAAACGCCAGCTTTAATCAGATGATTCCGACGAACCAGCCGTTCATCGTAAATTATTTCAAGCATTATAATGATCTGCAATCCCAAGGAAATGCGCTGCGCGTCGTGGTCACCGCAAATCAGGGCACGATCATCAACAAGCAATATATGGCAACGTTGCAGCATATAAATGACGAAATATTTCTGCTGCCGGGTGTTGATCGGCCGTTCATGACGTCCTTATGGACCTCATCGACGCGCTGGCTGGCGGTGACTTCGGATGGGTTAAACAGCGGGCCGGTGATCGATCCAAATTATGATGGCAGCCCGGCCATGCTCGACCTGCTGCAGCAAAATATCGAAAAAGCCGGCTTGGTCGGGCAGATGGTCAGCAATGATTTCAAATCCAGCATGATCTATGTGCCGTTGATGGAGACCAATAACCTCACCGGCAAGCCACTGGACTACGGCCAGCTGGCGCAGTCGATGAACCGGATCCGCGACCAATATGCGACGCAAGGGGTAACCCTGCATATTGTCGGTTTTGCCATGGTTGTCGGCGATATGATCAACGGGATCGGGAAGATTTTGATTTTCTTCGCGGTTTCGGTGCTGATCGCAACCTGCGCCTTGTACTGGTATACGCGCTGCGTGCGCAGCACGGCACTCGTGGTGGCCGCATCGCTGGTCGCGGTGATCTGGCAGACCGGTTGTCTGCCGCTATTGGGGTATAACCTGACGCCATATTCGGTGCTGGTGCCGTTCTTGGTCTTCGCCATCGGTATGAGCCATGGTGCGCAGAAAATGAACGGCGTCATGCAGGATATCGGCCGCGGCACACATCCGCTGGTGGCTGCGCGATATACCTTCCGCCGGCTTTTTCTTGCCGGCTTCGCGGCCCTTACATGCGACGCTGCCAGTTTTGCCGTGCTGATGACCATCGACATCACGGCGATCCGCCAACTCGCGCTGATTGCCAGTCTGGGCGTCGGCATTCTAATTTTTACCAATCTTATCATGCTGCCGATGCTGCTCAGCTACACCGGCGTAAGCCGAAGTGCGGCGAGGCGCGCCTTGAAGAATGAAACGCCAGATAACGAGTCACGTGTTTCCCACCCGCTGTGGAATTTTCTCGATCTGTTTACGCAGCCGCGTTATGCCATGTTGGTCATTGTCGCGGCGGTCGGGTTAGGCGCGGCGGGCTGGGCGGTTGGCCGGCATGTGCAGGTGGGTGATTTAAACCAGGGCGCTCCGGAGTTGAGGCAGTCGTCACTCTACAATCACGACAATGCCTACATCCTTTCCCATTACGCCACCGGCAGCGATACGCTCGTCGTGCTCGTCGATACCAAGCCAACCACCTGTATCGGTTTGGACGCAGTGACCAAGATGAATAATTTGGAATGGCAACTTGACCAAATGCCGGAAGTACAATCGACCAATTCACTTGGCTCGTTTGCGCAGATGGCGACGATGCTGATGACGGAAGACTCGCCGAAATGGTACGCCGTGGTACCTGATCAGAACTCGATTGCCGATTTCCAGATGTGGATTCCCCGCTCGCTGACAAATCTCGATTGCACTTTTGATCCACTATATATCTCCCTGCAGGATCACAAGGCGGCAACGCTGAATGCAGTGGTGAATAAAGTTAAAGCGTTTATCGTTAATCCTGCCAATCAGGGTCCGGACTTCAAATTCTCCCTGGCCGGGGGCAATGCCGGCATCGATGCGGCGACCAATATTGTTATTGCCCAGGCAAATAAACAGATGCTGTATCTGGTATACGCGGCGGTCATTGTTTTCTGCTTCATTACCTTCCGTTCTTGGCGAGCGGTACTATGCGCGGTGCTGCCGCTGGTTTTAACCTCGATCCTGGCGCAGGCCTTGATGGTGTTACTTGGCATCGGCATCAAGGTCGCAACGTTGCCGGTGATTGCCTTGGGCGTCGGTATCGGTGTGGATTACGCGCTTTATGTGCTCAGCATCGTGCTCAGACAGTTGCGCGCCGGCGCCAGCCTGTCGGATGCGTATCATCACACCTTGCTATTCACCGGAAAAGTGGTGCTGCTAACCGGCTTCACCTTGGCCGCCGGTGTTGTAACTTGGGTTTTTGCGCCAATTAAATTTCAGGCAGATATGGGGCTGCTGCTTGCGTTCATGTTCCTATTGAACATGCTGGGCGCGCTGATCCTGCTACCAGCTTTGGCATGTTTTCTGCTGCCGCAGCGCTTGTTCAAAACGCCGGTTCCCTACGTCTCGACACTTGCGCGGCCTCGAACAAAGCAGGTTCCGGTTAGTCACGAGCTCTAATATGAGCACGATGCAGGCCATACGGGTGCACAGTTATGGGACAAGTGATAGGCTAACGCTGGACACCGTGCCGTTGCCAAATTTTTCAGCTGACGAGATTCTCGTCCGCGTGCATGCTGCCAGTGTCAACCCGGTGGACTGGAAAGTCTGCGATGGGGTTTTAAAAGAGAAGCTGGTTATGCGAATGCCGTTTATTCCTGGCGGCGATTTCTCCGGCACGGTGGCGGCCGTAGGTTCCGCCGTTACGGCGTTACGACCAGAAACCGACGTCTTCGGCATGACGAGCACGCCGGGCTATCGCGCCGGTGCATTTGCTGAATATGTCACGGTGAAGGCAACGGATGTTGCTGTAAAACCGCGCCGTTTGGACCATGTGAAGGCGGCGTCGATACCGTTGGCCGCATTAACCGCCTGGCAGGCGGTTTTCGACCGTGGGGCCGTGCGACGGGGCCAGCGCATTTTGATCCATGCCGGGGCAGGAGGGGTTGGCAGTTTCGCCATTCAATTTGCCCGGGAAGCCGGCGCCTATGTCATCACCACGACGTCGGCCGGCAACGCGGAATATGTCCGCACGCTGGGTGCAGACCAGGTGATCGATTATCGTGCGCAGGCATTTGAGGAAGTGCTCACGGATGTTGACGTCGTGATCGATCTGATCGGGGAGGATGTTCAGCGGCGGTCTTACGCTGTGCTTCGGCCAGGCGGCATACTGGTGAACGCCTGGGGAACCATCATGGAGGAATGTGCAAACGCGGCGGGGATACGTGCGATAAAGGTTGCCGTCGAAGCAAATGGCGCCCAGTTGACGGAGATCGCGGCGTTGATAGATGCCGGCAAGGTTGAAACAACCATTGCCGCCATTATTCCTTATGCCAATGCGGCGGAGGCGCTTGCACTAAGCCGGACCGGCCATGTTCGGGGAAAGATCGTTTTAGCGATTCCGGGCGAGACTTAGACAGGAGCACGCCTCCCGCTACCTCTCGATCCATTGGCTATCGAAAACCATTGGCTATCGAAAACCAGTGGCTATCGAAAATAGCGGCTTTTACGCGGCGCGACTTTGGCTGAATTTGAAACTTGCGGTCGAATTTTTTTCGGCTGCGGACTGCGCCGTTTTCATTTCGGGCGCTGTGTTGTCCTTAACATCCGCTTGCCGGAATTGCTGCACCAGCCAGTCTTTAAACGCAACAACCTGAGAGGCATCCCGGCGTTCGTGCGGAATCGTCAAATAATAGCCAAGATCTCTGTGCAGGACCTGATCGAACGGTTCGAAAAGCTGGCCCTCCTCAATCTCACGTGAAAAATAGGGACGCTGGGCAACAACGATTCCGTCACCGGAAATAGCGGCCTGGTAAGCCACACTCAACTCTTCGAACGTTACGTTGCTCTTTGCGGTAATGCCTTCACCGCCGGCACAAGCCAGCCAGTCCGGCCAGTCGTTATGGCGAAATTCCTGATGCAGCAAAACATGATCTTTAAGGACCGAAATCGGGTATGGCCGTTTCGCCGGATCGAGCAGCTTTGGACTGCAGACAGGGCGCAGCTGGTCCCTGAAGAGCAGGGTGCTTTCGACCCCGCGCCATTGGCCGTGACCATAGCGGATTCGGACATCTTCCTGGCTGCGGCTTAACTCAACCGAATCCGTTCCGGAAATCAGACGAACTTTTATTTTAGGGTTGTGCATCTGGAAATTAGCCAGGTTCGGAATCAGAAAGCCGATCATGAAGCTGGTGTAAGTGCGCAGCGTAAGTATGGACGTACTTTTCTGACCGCGGAATTCCGCAGTCGCGACACTTAACCGGTCAAAAATATCGGTGAGCCGATGCGCCAGCATATCGCTCTTTTCAGATAATACCAGGCCATTATGACAACGCTCGAAGAGCGGTTCACCCATATAATCCTCAAGCGCCTTGACGGATCGGCTAACAGCGCCCTGAGTGACACATAATTCGTCTGCCGCCTGCGTGAAACTCAAATAACGCGCAGCCGCCTCAAAGGCACGCAGGGGATTGAGGGGTGCAATTCGCCGGACTGTCCTCGTGTGCGGGTCTTTTTCCATTATTAATTAACTCCAAAAAGACAATTTCTGACTTCTCATTTCGATAGCCATTCAAACAACGATTTGATTTTCAGTTTATTGCCGCGACGCGCCTGAATGAAGTCAGGCTCTCCTATGACTTTTTATTATGGTCATGAGCTTACCGAATAGAAGCAGTCCCTGCAACACGTATGATGTCTCGTGCCCATGAGGTAAGCTCATGGGCAGAGGCGCAATCTTTTAGATGCGAACCGTTTTATGCCTCTGGTAAGAACGCATGATCGCGTTGCCGCCGGTCTTTGTGAGAAGCGCATGGCAATTGGCGCAGCCCGGCGGAAGTTCCACCGGGCAAGCTAGGATTTAAGTGGATGGCCCAACGTAGCAGCCACCGCTTCGACTAAATCCGTAATCGTTTGTGAAACTTCAGCCCCGGCTTTGCGCAAAGCGGCCGTCTTGGTTTCAATTGTTCCTGCATTTTCCTGAATCAGCGCGCCGGCGTGGCCCATGGTGACGCCTTCCAGCGCACTGCGGCCCGCCAGCAAGGCAAAAACCGGTTTTTTACATCCGCTGGCAAGCAACGCCTCTGCAAGTTCTTCTTCTTCGCTGCCGCCGATTTCACCCACAACAACAATACCGTGGGTTGCCGGATCGGCGGCGAAGACAGGCACCAGATCTGCGAAGCGCACGCCCTTTACGGCATCGCCGCCCACACCGACCCATAGGGTCTGGCCAAAACCGCGCTCCACCAGCCGGTAGCACACTTCATAGGACAGGGTGCCACTTTTCGACATTACCCCAAGTGAGCCAGGTGCCAGTGAAACATTGGGCAAAAAGCCCATTTTCAATTTCCCAGGTATCGCCAGGCCCGGCGTCGAGGCGCCCACCCAGCGTATACCGGCTTCCCGGGTGGCTGCTTTGGCTTTCAGCGCGTCATGCACGGGCACGCCTTCCGCAACCGTGACGATCAATTCGATCCCGGCATCGATCGCTTCAAGGATGGCGGGCAAAACGTCCAATGGCGGTACGAAGGCGACGCTGGCGCGGGCGCCGCTGGCCCGCACCGCATCAGCGCAATTACGGAATAGAGGAAGCTTGGCCTCCGGGTCATCCCTTCTGGAAACGCCGGCGACGATATTCGTGCCGTACGCGACCATCTGCGCCGTCTGGCTGCGGCCGGAGCGCCCGGTAGCACCTTGTACCAGCACCGGAATCGCCGGGTCTATGAACGAATTAAACATGCACGGCCTCCGCGGCACCGGCCTCCGCGGCACCGGCCGGCGAGCCGCTGGCTTCCGCGGCTGCCAAGGCGCGGTCCACGGCACGTTCCAGATCTGTTTCAACGTGAATCGGGTTGTTCGACTCCGTCAGAATTTTGCGCGCCGCGTCCAATCCGTTGCCGGTCATCCGCAACGTGATCGGCTGCCGCAACTCGGGCACAGCTTCCAGCGCCTGCAAAATCAACGGGACAAGCTCCGCCAAATTTGTATTGCCGGCGAAAAAATTCATCAGTACAGATCGAACATTCGGTCCGGAGGCGACCCATTTGAGGACCTGGATCAACCGCGACGGATCACCTTTAAAGCCGCCCGTCCGGATGTCGCAGAAATTAAAGGGCCGATGGCCGCGCTGCACAATCTCATCGACCAGTTGCATGCTTAGCCCGGCCCCGGTGGTTACCAGGCCGATATCGCCCTGCGGGTCCAACTGCACAAAATCAAAGCCCTGCGCCAATTTTAAAGCCGCTTCGGGATAAAGGTCCGGGCAACGCTCGATCAGTGCTCGCATCTCTGGCTGCCGCGGCAATGCATTATCATCAGTCAATACTTTGGCGTCACCGGCAACCCAACCGCCGTCACGGGTGATAAAAAGCGGATTGATTTCAATCAGCAGCGCCTCTTTCTCAAAAAATAACGGCAGTAAAAGCTGCCCCGCCTCGCGAATGGGCGTCTGCAACGCATCAGGCAAAGCTGGGATCAGAGTTTCCAAAGCAGCTTTGGCAGCTTCCAACTCGGGCACGGCCGATGCCTGCAATAATTTTGCCCGCATCTCCGGTGACTCGATTTCCACGCCACCTTCCGCAGCGACGAGAATTTTGATGGTGCCGCTATCGGCGTCGAAGGCCAGGCTGAGATAGGCCTCGGAGACATAATCCACCATGGCTTCCAGGCGGCAGGACCGTACCGGGTGGTTGCGGATGCTCATGCCGAGGATTTTTTCGATGACCGGGTGTAAATCGGATTCGGTTTTTACCTTTAGGATACCGCCCGCCTTGCCGCGGCCGCCGACCGGGACCTGCGCCTTCGCCATATATGGCAATTGCAGCGTTATCGGAGTCTCAGCAACATTGGCAGCGGTGACCAAAATACCGTCAGGAATTGCAACCCCCGCCGCCGCAAGCAGCGTCTTCGCGTGGTGTTCAAGCAACATCATGGCGCTGAAGTCTCATTATACCGCCGTCGAACTAAAACAAAACCAACGCCCCGAACTGAAATTATCAAGCTATACGCCAACACATTCATCCCTGGCTGCATCATAGTTTTTGTTGAGGGGCTGAGGGCGGCAGAATTTTTGGTAACACATTGCCCGGAAGGCTCATTCACTAAAAACCTTGAGCACATTAGGAGAGGTGCTTGCAATTCTCAGCATCAAAAAATTTCATCAATCTATTCGGAAAAATAGGCTTGGTTTTAATCTTAAACCAGGCGGACAACCTTGCCGAGATAACCATCCTGATAGATTAGTGGGTCGATATCATCGCGAATGCGAATCGTCTCGACCATGCCGATGATGATGGTATGCGTTCCGAAATCCAAATCCTGCGCCAGCGTGCAAACAATCACCGCCTGTGCATCCCCAAGAATCGGCACGCCGTCGAGATGGTTCCAAACGCCGTGGTTGAAGCGCTCCGGGCCCTTGATTTTGCCGCTGAAAATCGGCACCAGACCGGCATTATCCGTATGCAGAATGTTGATGGCGAACCGCTTACGCTGCAGCAGTTTTTCAAACGGGCTGGCGCTGCGGTTGATGCAGGCAAGGATCGCCGGCGGCTCGGTTGAGAGCGAGGTGACCGCGGTCGCGGCCAAGCCGTGATAGCCCTCATCATCACCCGTTGAGACGATCGTGACGGTTGCCGATAGCCGGCGCATGGCCAGCTTGAAACCCTCTGCCATATTGTCGTGCTCGGCACCGTACCAGGTTTTTTCTGCAGCGACGGACATCTTCAAATTTTCCAATCTCGGTAGGGCGTTTAGTGCCGCTGCCATTGCGGCGAAAGCTTTTCAGCTACTGCAATCCAGATTGTTTGCCTACCGCATTCAAAAACACTGTGTCAATGAAACTAGCTGGCCGCAAGGCTCATCTTGGCATGACCAAAACTCGTTTGATCCGTCAAAGCTGCTACGCGTTAGTGAATGCAACAACATCTTTGCAACGACGACGGAAAGCGGAAGCTCCTTGGTCCCGGCCACTCTTTTATTCGATATGCGGGCGCCTGAATTCGGTACCGGACTGCCGGCGCTTTATGCTGCCGCGGTTGAAATGGCGCGCTTTGCCGATGAAGCCGGGTTTCACCGCATCTGGATTGCGGAACATCATGGTGCTGAAGATAATTACCTGCCGGCGCCCTTCCTGCTCGGCGCTGCCTTTGCGGCCAGAACGAAGTCGATCCGAATTTGCTTGAATGCGGTTGTGCTGCCCCTGCATAACCCCGTCGAAATTGCCGAACAGATTGGTGTGCTAGATCTGATCAGCCGCGGTCGGTTGGAAGTGGTCTTTGCAGCTGGCTATGTGCAAGCTGAATTCGAACGTTTCGGCGTCTCTTTGAGCAACCGCGGGCGACTGCTTGATGAGGGTATCGCGCTGATTCTACGCGCGGCGTCCGGAGAGCGGTTTACCGTGGACGGGCGGGAGGTTTTTGTCCGCCCTTTGCCGATCCAACCTTTGCACGAAATGCTCTACGCGGGCGGCGGGGTGGCGGCATCGGCAAAACGGGCGGCGCGATTCAATCTTGGCTTTGTGCCGATGCGGCGGGACCTGTTCGCAGTATATGACGAAGAATGTCGCCGTATGGGGCGTCAACCGGGGCGCAAGATTGGCCCTTATGGTCCCATTTTCATCCATGTTGCGGACGATCCGGAAGCTGAAAAGGTGAAACTGGAACCGCATGTTCTTCACCATGCGCAAACCTATGCAAAATGGGCGGCGGAAGGCAGTACTGGCACCTCCAACTATACGGGCATGGAAGACCCGGCAGTGGTCTGGAAATCCGGGCGCTACCGGATTCTAACGCCGGATGCCTGTATCGCACTGGCGCATGAACTGGCGGGCACCGGCGCCTCGCTGGTGATGCAGCCGTTGATCGCCGGACTGGACCCTGAAATCGCCTGGCGATCCTTGGAACTCTTTGCCCGATCCGTTCTACCGAAATTGCAACAAAGCCCGGATTAAATGCGATCGGTCGCGCCGCGCCCATTTCAGCACGCCGAAAAAAGTGCAGCGTCTTTGCTGAAATACTTTATGTAAAGGCAGACGCGGTGCCGCTGTTCAGGGCGCAATCCGGTAGACGCGCCTTGCAGTGCCGCTAAATAAATTTGTTTGCGCTTCGCTGCTGCATTCCGCGCTTATTTTTTTGAAGGCGTTCCATAATACCGGGTAGCCGCAAGATTGTTTGTCTACTGGAAAATTACTTTCGAACATGCAACGCGAGGCGCCGAAGGCATCAATGCAAACATCGAAATAGGGCTTCCATGCCAGTGCGAGCGTGTCGGAATCTGGCGGTATTTCCCGCAAGTGAAAATCAAACCCGCAAGCTGCCATGCCGAGACCGCCGAATTTCAGCGAGACATTCTGGCATTCCGCCAGGCGCTTGATGCCGTCCGACCAGGTGTCGATTACTTTTTCCCGCTCCGCCGCATAAGGACCCAGGCCGAGCGGCGTGCCGGCATGGTTCAAGATTACGCGGGTACCGGGAAAAGTTTTTGCAAGATCATGCAATTCATGCAACTGGCTGAAATAGATATAGGCGTCGAAGCTGAGATCCAGGGGTGCTAGTTCGGCAAAACCGGCGCGGAACACCGGATCCAGCAACAGACGGCGGGGCGGCTTGCGGCGCGCCATGCTGCCCAGCACCTCATCGAATTGCGCTTGCTGGCGGATGCCGCGAAACCGGTCGCCTCCGGCGCGGATATGGGCTTGCAGCAAGGGCCGGACCTCCGCCCCCCAACGCAGATCCGCATAACTGACAATGGCGGCGCAAAGGCGGGTATCGCCATAAATGCCACTTGCGCTCATCGCCGCGACGCCGTTCACATATTCGGTCTCCCCCACCGGGCGCAGTGATTCCGGCCCTTCTGCCTTGAACATGGCGGTGCATTCCACAAACACGCTGGCGCGGATGTCATGGCCTTGGGCAAATTCCTCCAGCAATTCGGGCAGTCCATAATGCTCCGGCGGCCGATCCCACATATGATGATGGGCGTCGATGATCGGCAGCTCCGGGACGATCGCGGCCTCGCTATAGCGTGTATGCCAGGTTTTTAATGCCGCCATGGATCGCGTCTGCACCGCAACTGCTGCCGGTTCCGTTGTCATCTCCGCCCCGTGGTCCTAAAAAATGTCATTTGCCTCGCCACATCGGTAGCCGTTTTTCCGCAAAAGCGGCGATGCCTTCCCGGTAATCCTCGCTGGCGCGAAGTTTTTCCCATACCGGCTGCTGCAATATCCAGGCCTGGGCTTCGCCTTCACTGGTGGCTGTGGAGATCATCAGCTTGGCCGCAGCCACCGCCAGCGGCGCGTTGCCGGCGATGATGTTTGCCAGCATCAGCGCCTCGGCAAGTGCGGTGCCTGGCGGGCAAAGCTGGTTTACCATGCCCAGAGCGAATAGACGCGCGGCGGATTGCGGCCGGCCGGTGATCGCCATCTCCATCGCCACATTACGCGGGATTCTGTTCGGCAGGCGGATGGCGCCGCCCGCCGCCGCCAGCACGCCGCGACGGCATTCCGGCAAGCTAAAATTGGCGGCCTCGGATGCGATAATCAAATCACAGGCCAAGGCCAGCTCGCAGCCGCCGCCCAGGGCATCGCCTTCCACTGCCGCAAGAACAGGTTTAGCCGGCGGGTTCTGGATCGTGCCAAACTGGCCCCGCCGTTCGGTGCGCGCTGGAGGCGCGCCGGCAGCGGCGGCTTTCAAATCGGCGCCGGCTGAAAAAAAGCCGGCGGCACCGGTCAATATCGCAACGCGCAGGTTCTCATCGGCATCCAGGCGGTCCCAGGCCGCTTCCAGGCTGCAGGCCATGTGGTAGTCAATCGCATTGCGCCGCTCACTGCGGTTCAACGTCACCACCAGCACATTGCCCATGGTCTCGTTCAGCACCGCCTCCGGCATCGTTGGTTTATCCTCCAAACAAGGTCTGCCCGCCATCGACTATCAAGGTCTGGCCATACACCCATCGGGCTGCCGGAGAAGCCATGAACATCACGGCATCGGCAATTTCGTCGGCCTCTCCAAGTCGGCCGGCGGGGATGGTTGCAATCGCCTCAAAATAAGAAGGGTGATTGGCGGCTTTGCGCTCCTCCCAGAAATGCCCGGGCGCCGTGACAGCGCCGGGCGCGATCGAATTTACCCTGATCCCGAACTTCACCAGCAAGGCCGCCTGGGTCGCGGTATGATATCTGATAGCGGCCTTGATCGCGCCATAAGCGGGCGCTTTGGTGGACGGCCGCGTGGCTGCTGTTGAGCCGATATTGATGATAACGCCTGCCGAACGCTCCAGCCAAGGCTGGGCGGCATGTGAGGTCCGTACAATCGACATCATATCCACCTCAAAGGCGGTATGCCAGCCGCTCTCATCATCTGCCCGGCCAAAGCCGGAGGCATTGTTGACGAGGATATCAATGCCGCCCAAAGCGGCGGCGGCGGCCTCGATATAATCTTGAATGGCTGCCGCATCCGACAGATCGCAGATCGCGGCGTGGGCCGGGCCATAGGCTGCGAGCTCCTTGGCTGTGGCATCAAGGGCTGCCGCATCGCGGGCGCAGATTGAAACGGCGGCGCCGCTGCGGGCAAAAGCCAGTGCAATGCCGCGGCCTATGCCACGACTGCCGCCGGTGATAATGGCGCGTTTTCCTGCGAAATCGAACATCAGCGGCGTGTCCCTTTTGACTGTTTTTTCTGGGCATGACTCAAACCCGTTCCGCCTCAACCGCAACCGAGTTTTTATGATAAAGCCATGACCCGCAATCGATCGCTGGCTTTTCGCCACGGCCGGCACGTGATTTGGGGTCACTTCCGCATACGAAAAATTCGGTTGCGCCCGCAAGCTGATGCTTCGCATCCTGAACCAATGGCAAGGCTTGGCGGCGATATTTCCGGCGCATCAAATTGGTAACGGCGATCACGCCCTTTGCGCTGCATATCAGCGATCGTGCGATCGCGGACTTGCATGAACGCCTGGACCGGACGCGCTGGCCAGATGAGCTGGACGCCGAGCCTTGGGCCTATGGCGCCAGCCTCGCCGAGCTGCAGCGGATGATGCAGCATTGGCGGGATCGGTTCGATTGGCGGCAAGCCGAAGCCGGTATCAATAACCTGGGCAATTACAAAGCCAGCATCGATGGCCATGATATCCATTTTATCCATGAGCGCGGGCATGGTCGAAATCCTTTGCCGTTGCTCATCTGCCATGGCTGGCCCGGCTCCTTTGTCGAAATGCTGGATATCATTCCGCTGCTGACCGACCCCGCGCGTCATGGTGGCGACGAAGCGGATTGCTTCGATGTCATCGTACCCTCGATGCCCGGATATGGATTTTCAGGCCGCCCGCAAAAACCCGGCATGACCCCGCTAGCCATGGCCGCGCTCTATGCCGAGCTGATGGCGTCGTTAGGTTATGAACGTTACGCTCTGCAAGGCGGTGATTGGGGTGCCACCGTTACCACATTGATCGCCCGTCAATGGCCAGAGCGGATCATTGGCCTTCACCTCAACTGGATTCCAGGCTCCTACCAACCGCCGCAGGGTAATGGCGAGCCAGCGTTTTCCGTCGCCGAGCGGGATTTCCAAGCGGCCATGGCAGCTTCGGCCAGCAGCGGAAGCAGCACTCATGTCGGCATCCATGCCTCCCGCCCGCAAACCCTCGGCTACGGGTTGAACGATTCTCCGGTGGGTTTGGCGGCCTGGCTGATCGACAAATTCCGGATGATCGCCGATTGCGACGGTGATATTGAATCGGCCATCCGCCTGGACCGGCTGCTCACCAACATTTCCGTCTATTGGTTTTCGGAGACCATTACCTCCGCCATTCGGTTGTATAAGGAAGCCCGCGCACAGCCTCTTAAATTTGCTTCGGGTGAACGTATTTTGCCGCCGCTTGGATTTGCCGCATTTCCGGGCGAGGTCGCGGTGCCGCCGCGCGAATGGGTCGAGCGGGTCTATAACCTGCAAAGCTGGACCGAGATGAAACGCGGCGGCCATTTTGCGGCGATGGAGCAGCCTCAGGCTTTGGCTGAAGACATTCGCAGTTTTTTTAGAACCCTCCGAAAAATTCAAAGATGACATCTCAACCGCGGGCAGGAAAATGATTGAGCCGTTTAGAATCGCAGTCGAGGATGAAATCCTGCAGGATCTGAAGACCCGGTTGCGGCAAACCCGTTTTGCACCGGATTTTGGCAATGCAGATTGGGGCTACGGCACCAATGGCGACTACCTGCGCGAGCTTATCGGCTATTGGGCAGAGGGCTACGATTGGCGCAAGCATGAAAGCGAGATGAATGGTTTCGCGCATTTCCGCACCGTGATTGATGAGGTGCCGGTGCACTTCATCCATGAGCGCGGCCGGGGGCCAAAGCCAATGCCCTTGATCATGACGCATGGCTGGCCATGGACATTCTGGGATCTACAAAAAGTGATCCGCCCGCTCACCGACCCGGCGGCTTTCGGCGGGGACCCGGCGGATGCTTTCGACGTTATCGTGCCGTCTCTGCCGGGCTTCGGGTTTTCAACCCCGCTCACCACAACCGGCGTCAATTTCGTCCGTACCGCCGATATCTGGATGCAGTTGATGCAGCAGGAATTGGGCTACGATAAGTTCTTCGCGCAAGGCGGCGATTTCGGTGCGTTTGTTACCGCTCAGCTCGGGCACAAATATGCCAATTCCGTGCCCGGCATTCACATTCACCTGGCTGGGCCGCTCGGCATGATCACCGGCGGAATGCCCGATGACTCCATGTTCAGCCCCGATGAAGCGCACTGGCCCGCAGCGAATGCCTTGTTCTTCGACCAGGAGAGCGCCTATTCCCGGCTGCAAGGCACCAAGCCGCAGAGCTTGGCTTACGGCATGAACGATTCGCCGGCCGGCATGGCTGCATGGCTGCTGGAGAAACGCTGGCGCTGGAGTGATTGCGGCGGCGACGTTGAGCGCCGGTTCAGCAAGGACGATCTGCTCACCAGCATGACCCTTTATTGGGTGACGCAGAGCTTTGGCACCGCCGCGCGATTCTACGCCGAAGCGCGCCGCAACCCTTGGACGGCGTCGCATGACCGCAAGCCGGTGGTACAATCGCCCACCGCCGTCCTGCTATTTGAGAAAGATATCGTGAAACTGCCGCGCCGCTGGGCAGAGGGCTATTACAACCTCAAACGCTGGAATGTGGCGCCTGTCGGCGGCCATTTTGTGCCAATGGAGGAGCCGGAAGTCCTGGTCAACGATCTGCGGGAATTCTACCGGGATTTGCGCTGAATGCGGATTGCCTTTCTGGGGCTGGGTCAGATGGGATTTCCGATGGCCGGTCATCTCAGCCGCCATGGCCATGATGTTACCGTTTATAACCGCACAACCGCAAAAGCCGTTATTTGGCAGGAACAATATGGCGGCCGCATCGCGGCGACGGCAGCGCAGGCATCGGCGGCGGCGGATATTGTCTGCATGTGCCTGGCGGATATTTCGGCGACACGCGAGATTTTGCTGGGCCATGACCGCGCCCTGACACACATGCGCCCCGGGACCATCCTGATCGACCATGCCACCGGCACGCCTGAATTCGCGCGGGAACTCCATGCCGAGGCGGCAAACCACCGCATCGGTTTTCTGGACGCGCCGGTAACCGGCGGCGTGCCGGGCGCCAAGGCCGGAACGCTTGGGATCATGGCCGGCGGCGACGCCGCGATTGTTGCGAAAGCCTCGCCGGTGCTGCGAAGCTATGCGCAAAAAATCAGCCATATGGGTGCGGCCGGCGCCGGACACATGACCAAACTCGTCAATGTCATCTGCGGCATCGGCATGGGCCAGGCGGTGGCTGAAGCCATTGCCTTTGCCCGGCGCGCCGGGCTGGACATGGCTCAGTTGATTGAGATTCTAATGGCTGGGTCTAGCAACTCTTATATTTTAGGACACAAAGGCCCGGCAATGGCCGCGGGCACACATCTACCGGCGCAGTTCACGGTCGACCTCGCCGTCAACAACATCCGGCAGACACTGGCGGAAGCCGATAGGCTGCAGGCTAAATTACCTCTGCTTGAGATGGTGGGCGCCTCCTACGCCGAAATCCAGCGCCAGGGCGGCGGCGCGCTGGATAGCTCCAGCCTGATTTCACGGCTTGAATGAGGCATGCACATTTGAACATACAAAAAAATGGTTTGTGGCTAAATGCCGGAGCCCGGAATGTGGGGCATAATAAGCGCCGGAGCGGGCGGCGGGCGTGCTGTCCGCCGTTTTAACCATGTTCGGCACGTAAAACGATGGTCTGAGGAGATTAAGGATGGATGGTGATCACGGCAAAATTCCCGCCGGTACCGTGGCACTGGGCGCTGCGGCGAGGGCCTTCCTGGCCGGCCCGAAACATCTCCTGATCGGCGATAAATGGGTTGCGGCGCGCTCAGGCGAAACCTTTGAGGCGTTTAATCCTGCCACCGAAGAGAGCATCGGCAGCTTTTCTGCCGGCGCGAAAGCCGATATCGACGATGCGGTAACTGCCGCGCGTCGGGCGTTTGAGAACCCGAACTGGTCGGCGATCAGCCCACATCAGCGCAGCACCTATTTGCTGAAACTGGCGCGGCTTCTGCAGGAAAATGCCGAGGAACTGGCCCAGCTTGAATCCCTGAACAATGGCACGCCGCTGGTGATCACCCGCGGGCAGATGCTCTCCAGCGCTCAGACCTTTGAATATTATGCCGGCTGGGCCACCAAAATCTATGGTGAAACCAACCCGTCCGAGGCGGCTTTCTTTAATTATACCCTGCGTGAGCCGCTGGGCGTTTGCGGGCTGATCGTGCCGTGGAACGGGCCGATCTCCAGCGCCGTATGGAAGCTGGCGCCGGCGCTGGCAACCGGCAATACCTGTATCCTGAAACCGGCTGAACAAACACCGCTGACCAGCATCCGCCTGGGCGAGCTGTTTCTGGAAGCCGGCTTTCCGCCCGGCGTGGTAAATGTCGTGACCGGCTTCGGCGAGACCGCCGGCGCGGCGATTTCGGAGCATCCGGACATCGACAAGGTTGCCTTCACCGGCTCAACCGCCGTTGGCAAGATGATCGCCCGCGCCGCCAGCGGCAATTTAAAAAAGCTCAGCCTGGAGCTTGGCGGAAAATCACCGAACGTGATTTTCGAGGACGCCGATCTCGACAAGGCGGTGGCAGCCAGCGTCGGTGGGTTTTGCGCTCTTTCCGGCCAGATCTGCGTTGCCGGAAGCCGGATTTTTATCCAGGAAAAAATTTACGACAAAGTCGTGCAGCAGCTTGCCGATTACACGGCGAATTTCAAGGTCGGTGACCCATTCGACCCGACGACGACCATGGGCCCGGTGGCTTCCGCCGAGCAGTTCCAGCGCGTCACTTCCTATTTCGACATTGCAAAAGCCGATGGCGCGCGCGTCGCCGTTGGCGCGGCGACGCTTGGCGGCAAAGGCTATTTCATCAAGCCTACCCTTTACGCGGATGTGCGGAACGGCATGCGCATTGCGCGTGAAGAGGTGTTTGGCCCGGTCGCCGCGGCCATCCCATTCAAGGATGAGAATGACGCGGTGCTGCAAGGCAATGATACCATCTACGGTCTCGCCGCAGCGGTATGGACAAAGGACGTCAAGCGGGCGCATCGCGTCGCCCGCGCCTTAAAAGCGGGCACGGTCTGGGTGAACACTTATTTGAAAGTTGACCCCATCTCCGGCTTCGGCGGCTACAAGCAATCCGGCGTCGGGCGCGAGCTGGGGCCACATTCGATTGACGCATATACCCAGATGAAGAGCATTTATATTGATCTGGCGGGCTAAACGGCTCGGCTTCCGGAAGAGGGACAACTGAATGACAAAAATGATGCGCGCTTTGCAGATTCTGCAAGCTGGCGTGATGCCGGAAATCGTCGAAGTGGCGCTGCCCGAGCCTGGCCCCGGTCAGGTGCGCCTGCGCACCGCGGGCTCCGGTCTGTGCCATAGTGATTTAAACGTCATCCATGCCAAACCTGCCTATTTTCCTCTGCCCTTGACCATCGGCCATGAGCCGACCGGCTGGGTGGATGCTGTCGGAGCCGACGTTAAATCCATCCGCGAGGGCGATGCCTATGCGGTGTATTTTCCATGGGGATGCGGCCATTGCGGTCGCTGTGCGCATGGTCATGAAAATATTTGCGAGGAGCAATTCACCGGGCCCGGTGCCGGCCAAGATGGCGGAATGGCCGACTATATTCTGGTCGATGACCCGCGGCATCTGGTGCCACTGGGTACGCTTGACCCCATCGCCATGGCGCCGCTGATGTGCGCCGGGATCACCACCTATCACGCCATCAAGGACTCGCTGCTGCGAATGACGCCCGGTTCCACCGTCGTGCTGATCGGCATTGGCGGGCTCGGCCATATCGCCATTCAAATTTTGCAGGCGATGACCGCGGTACAGATTGTCGCGGTCGATACCCACGAAGAGAAGCTGAAACATGCGCTTGAGCTCGGCGCGCATCGTGCCCTGAAACCCGGCCCCGATGCGGCGTCGCGGATCAAGCAGATCACCGGCGGCATTGGCGCTGCGGTCGTGCTCGACATGGTGGGCAACGATGCGACGCTGGCGCTCGGCGCGAAAGTGCTGGCCCGGCGGGGTGAGTTGAAAATCATCGGCGTTGCTGGCGGAACTTTGCCGGTACGGTTCCAAGACATGGCGCGGGATTCTTCCGTAACGGTACCTTACGCCGGGACCCTGCCGGAATTGTATGAGGTTCTGGAGCTCGCCAAATCCGGCCTTATCATACCGGAAGTGGAAAGGGTAAGTTTCGATAACGTACTCGAAGCCTATGACCGGCTTGACCATGGAAAACTGCGTGGCCGCGCCGTGCTGGTGCCGACACTATAAATATTGAACAAGGGGTCCTTTCTGAAAAACGGACCAAAAAACGCTCGCTGATCTGGCGACGGGCGGAATCCGCTCACGAGCCTAAAGTTCCAAAGTTCTACGGCTAATTAAAAAACTGGAAACGCCCATGGTCAACCAAGATGGCGGGCTGCGGCACCCAACCGCAAAACTCGCAGTGCTGATGAGCGGCAATGTGCTGATGACGCTGATGATCAGCTCGGTAATGCCGGCTTCCAGCGCTATCGCCCGGAATTTCAGTGCACTTGGGCAAGTTGACCTGCATGCCCAAATTCTGCTGCTGGCACCTTATATCGCGCTGATCTTCGTTGCCCCCTTGATCGGCGTTTTGATCAAGAACTATGGCCGGCGGGTGCCGCTGCTGGCCGCGATCGGGCTTTATGCCTGTGCGGGTGCCGCGGAATTGTTCACCAATGGTTTCTGGGCGCTGGTTGGCGAACGCGTGCTGCTGGGCGCCGGCGGTGGTGCGATCACCACCATTTGCATGACGCTGGCCGGGGATTATTTCACCGGTGCCAAACGGACCTGGGCGGTGGCGCTGGTGGGCATGGCAACCGCACCGGGTTCGGTCGTGGTGCTATTGATCAGCGGCGTGCTGGTCGATTGGGGCGGCTGGCATATGGCGTTTGTCCCTTATCTGCTCGCGATACCGGTATTTTTTGCCGCCCTATTCCTCATCGAGGAACCCACCGTACCGGCTGAGGTGTTGACCAGCAGCGGCACGCTGCCACGGCTTTTCTGGCTGCTTTGCGTAGTCACGATATTTGAAGCCTGCACCGCCGTATTACCTGCCGTGCAGCTGCCCTTTCTGCTAAGCGCGATCGGGATCACCCATGCCACCACGGCCTCGGTCCTGATCGCGCTTTCCGCTTGCGTTGCGGTTGCCGCCGGCAGTCTTTATCCGATCATGCGTCGGTATCTCTCTGTCAACGCCGTCCTGATCATGATTTTTGCTACGGCCGCGGTTGCATATATCGGATTCTTCATCGCCAACGACGTTTATGGCATCGGCCTTGCGTTGCTGATTATTGGTTTGCCGACCGGGTTGATGATTCCGCATTTTTCCTCGGTGGCTATTGAACGCGCTTCGGCTGAGGCGCGGGGCCGGGCGGTAGGATTGATCACCAGCTCGATCTTTATCGGCCAGCTCTCCATTCCATTGGTCGTCGAACCGTTGCATGCGGCATTTGGTATGAAAAACATGTTTTTGGTCCTGGCGCTAGTGCTTGCCTCCGCCAGTCTCCTGGCCGCCTTTATCCCGCGCTTTAGCAAGCTGCAGCCTGCACCGGGTTGAATTGACCTACATCAGAACAGCTCTGCATTTGCAAACGCGTCATTTCAGCATCGCCCAGACGGGATAGGTGTAAACCCAATGGCAAATTTTGTATTGATCCATGGTGCGATGCACGGCGGTTGGTGCTGGGAGCTGGTGGCGCCACAACTGATCCAGCATGGCCATCGTGTGGTGGCGCCGGACCTGCCGGGGCTTGGCGGCAGCAATGTTCCCCCGGCCGAAGTGACGCTTGAAAACTGGGGCAAATTTGTTGCAGATATTTTGAACAACATTCCCGGACGAACGATTCTTGTCGGCCATAGCCTCGGCGGTATCGCGATCAGCCAGGCGGCGGAATATGCGCCTGCGCAGGTCGCGGCCTTGGTGTATGTTACAGCTGTGCTGCTATCGGACGGCTTAGCTTCCAAGGATCTGCCGCAGGAAAAATCCCGCGTCGACGTAACGCTTTCGGCCGATGGACAAACGATTTCGGCGGCACCGCAAGCAGCCGTCGCGGCGTTTTACGGTAATACACCGGCGTCATGGCGAGAAGCCGCGCTAGCGCGGCTGGTGCCGCAGCCGGTTGCAATATCTCGCATGCCCTTGCAGTTGAGTGCCGGTCGTTACGGCATGGTAAAACGCGCCTATATCGAATGCCTGCGCGACCAGGCTTTGACGATCGAGGTACAGCGCAAAATGCAGTCGGCACTGCCTTGCGATTTTATCGCCGCGATCGATACCGATCATTCACCATTTTATTCGCAGCCCGAGACTTTGGTAAAGCTGCTAATGGAGATTGGGACCAGGTTTGACTGACCGCATGGCCTGAGTGATCCAGCGTTCTCGATCGCGCCCATCGCGCGAATATTCGCGCGAAAACGCGCCCACTGCGCGAATATTCGCGCAAAAACGCGCCCATTGCGCGAATATCCGCGCGAAAAACAGAGCAGAAACGCCGCAAGATCTCGTTTGTCTGCAATTTGGAAAAATGATTTGAACTTCATTGTTTGATGAGAAAAACTCGTGACTTCGCGGATTCAGATCAACCTATAACAAAGCCTACCAATGGCTGGAGATGGAATGCGTGTTGAACGGCCAGATGATCGGGGAAAATTGCAATGCCAGACGGACTTAATTTAGACCCGCGAAATATCGTCGATGCGGATCTCTTCGGCGCGGTCAAACAGCGGCCGGAACCGTATATGACGGAATGGTCAACCCGCCCGCCGTTTTATGTGATGGTTGCCGGGCTGCCACAGGCAGTGCTGACGCGCTACGAGGATCAGAAGCCGGCCTATGAGGATTACGCCCGCTTCTCCAGCGCCAAACGCAAATGGCCTGGCACTGAAAAATTTTACTATTACCGCGGCCTGCCGATCATCACCGATAGCGACCCGCCAACGCAGATACGGTTGCGCCGATTGATGGCGCCGGCCTTTTCGGCGCGCAAACTGGCCACCATGGAAAGTAAGATAAAGGAATTCACCGCCCGGCGGCTGGAAGAGGTCGCTTCACAGGGAGAGGACTTCAATGTCGTCACAGATCTGACGCATCCGCTGGCGGCGTTTATTTTGCTTGGCTTATGCCTGGACCTCGAGGAATCTGTCTGGCCGATTTTTGTCCGTATTGCCCGCGGCATGGCTGCTTTTGGCCAGTTGGCGCCCGGCTCCGAGCCGCCGGCGGAATATCTTGAGGCTTGGGATGAGGGTTATAAATATTGCGGCGAGCTGATTGAAGAGCGCCGCCGCACGCCGAAGGACGATGTGGTCGGGAATATCGTCGCTGCCGGCGAACAGGAAGGCCGCGTTTCCACCGAGGAGATGTTCGCCACCATGCTGGTGCTGTTCACCGCCGGTTTCGGCGGCATTCAGAACACCGCTTCCTACACCCTTTGGCGGCTGTGCCGGGACCGTGCGCAGCTTGAGCTTCTGCAATCTGATCTCTCGCTGGTGCCGGCCGCGGTCGCGGAATCCGTCCGCATGGATACCAATGCCTGGACCGTGCTGCGCTGGGCAACCCAGGATTTTGAATATGCCGGGCTGAAATTCTTTGAGAACATGCCGATCCATTTCATGTGTGCCGCGCCAAATTATAACCCCAGCGTTTACGAGGACCCGCAGCGCTTTGAAATTCGCCGCAAGCCGCAGGATCTGCTGTCCTTTGGCCATGGGTTTCACCATTGCATCGGCTCGCTGCTCGCCAAAATGACCGGCCGGATTGCGGTACAGCAGGTGGTTGAGAAGTTCCCGCAACTGCATCTCCCGGACCTTGATTTTTATCCTGAAATCATTGGCGGACCGAAAGAGCGCGGATTGCGCTCGCTGCCGATGAAGATCGCGTGATGGTACCGCAATACAATTCGTTTGCTGGCCGCGTTGCCCTTGTCACCGGTGCGGCGACCGGCATCGGCCGGGCCTCCGCCTTGGCATTTGCGCAGGCCGGGGCGAGCGTTGTGATCGCGGATATTGCGTCAGAAGCGGGCGCGCAGACCGCCTTGGAAATTACCAAGGCCGGAGGCCAGGCGCGGTTTTTGCAAGTCGACGTGGCCGATGGCGATGCTGTCGCCAACATGATTCAACAAACAGTCGACTGGTATGGCAGGCTGGATTACGCCCTTAATAATGCCGGAATGCTGGCCCAGGAGGTCGCCATTGCGGAGATGGAGGATAGCGCATGGGACCGTGTCCTCGCGGTTAATCTAAAAGGCGTTTTCCTCTGCCTTAAACACGAGATCAGACAGATGCTGGCGCAAGGCGGGGGTGCTATCGTAAACACCACATCGGTCACCGCCTTCCGTACGGTACTGAAATCCGCTGCATATTCCAGCAGCAAGGCCGGCATCGTCGCGTTGACCAGGATTGCCGCTGCCGAGAACGGACAATTCGGGATCCGCGTCAACGCCATTGCTCCGGCGGGAATTGATACGCCGATGCTTGCGGCCGGCTTGGGCGATGATGAAGAACGGCGCCGTAACGTCGCTAAAACCCGGGTGATGGGGCGCCTTGGTGCGCCTGAGGAAGCCGCGCAGGCCGTGCTCTGGCTCTGCTCCGATGGCGCCTCCTACATCACCGGCCACACACTGGCGGTGGACGGTGGCGTCTTGGCTTCGCCCTGATCCGGTCGGTAAATTCGACTGCGTTCGCGAAGGCGGTGCCGCGCAAAGGGCGTCCTTCCTGAAGCCGCCCTGCCGGTCAGCGTCGTCATCCGGTCAGCGTCGTCATACCGTCGTAGCCGGCTCTACCTGGATTTCCCGCTGCTCAACAATATTCAATCCGTATGCTTCCAGCCCGACGATGCTGCGCTTATGGTTGGATAACAGGATCATATCCTTCACGCCAAGATCATTCAAAATCTGGGCGCCGATGCCGTAATCGCGCAACGCCGGCGTCGACGAGCTGCCCTGGATCATCGCACGGATCTTCTCGGAAGCCGCGGTCGGCCGCGACTCCCGGATCAGCACAATCACCCCGCGCCCGGCCTCCCTGATCAGATTTCTGGCACCTTGCAGGCTGGCAAGATGCTCACCGACCAGCACATCATCCATCGTATCCACGGCATGCATGCGCACCATAATCGGCGCCGGGTCGGAAAGATCGCCTTTGACCAGCACCATATGCTCGACATGATCGACCAGGTTTTCATAGGCGATTAGCAGCCACGGCTCGCCCACCTTGCTGGGAACGAAACCCTGCTCCACCCGCTTCACGAGTTTTTCGGTCCGGCGACGGTGGCCGATGAGGTCAGCGATCGTGCCGAGCTTCAGGTTATGGCGTTGCGCAAAGGCAACCAGTTCCGGCAACCGGGCCATCGTGCCGTCATCATTCATGATCTCGCAGATCACGCCGGCCGGAGTGAGTCCGGCCAGGCGGGCAATATCCACGGCCGCCTCGGTGTGGCCCGCGCGGATCAATGTGCCGCCATCGCGCGCGATCAGCGGAAACACATGGCCGGGGGTGACGATGTCGTCGCGGTTAAGTTCCGAGTTGATCGCAACCGCGATGGTGCGGGCGCGGTCCGCCGCTGAAATCCCCGTCGTCACCCCCTCGCGCGCTTCGATCGAGACGGTGAAGGCTGTCTCGTGCCTTGAGCCATTGGCCTGGCTCATAAGCGACAGCCCAAGTTTTTCGCAGCGGGCTTTGGTCATGGCCAGACATATCAACCCGCGGGCGTGCTTGGCCATGAAGTTGATTGCGTCAGGCGTTGCGAACTGTGCCGGGATGATCAGATCACCTTCGTTTTCACGGTCCTCATCATCCACCAGAATGAAAATCCGGCCGGCCCGGGCCTCATCGATTATTTCGGCAGCGGACGATATATATTCACTCAAGCCGGATTTTTTTATCGCATTCATCGTCAAACTCCTTCAGCTTTGAAAACCGGTCACCGAAAGCGCAAAAGCACTTTATCAGGACCAGTGTCAGTCTCGCCTATTTATTACGCGGCACCAACATAGCCGCCATCAACCGGCAGAGCATGGCCGGTGATATGGTCAGCGTCATCAGAGCACAGCCACATTGCAGCTCTCGCAATCACAATCGGCTCTGCAACCTTGCCCAATGGCCGTGTATGTTTAATCCGCTCCAGCCGCGCCGGGTCCGCCTCAATCGCCGCTTTCGCCATCGGTGTCGCAATTGCGCCGGGCAGAATCGTATTAACGCGCACGCCCGCACCACCATATTCAACGGCAGCAATGCGGGTAAGCCCCACCACGCCAAACTTGCTGGCGGTATAGGCCGCGCAATTCGGCAAAATCCGCGCAGCGCAAACCGAGGCCGTGTTTACGATGGCCCCCTTACCCTGCGCCACCATCACCGGCAGCTCATATTTCATGCAAAGAAAAATGCCCTTCATATTAATATCAATAATCCGGTCCCACATCGCCTCCTCAACATCCGCAAGTTTTGAATTTTCTTCCATTATCCCGGCATTATTGAAGGCGCAGTCCAATCTTCCATACCATTCAATGGTTTTATCCACCATGTTTTTAACGGATGTTGAATTACTCACATCAACTTTCACGAATTTGGCCTCGCCGCCATTTCTGGTTATTTCATCAACCGTTAATTGGCCTTCTTTTTCGTTCCAATCCGCAACAACAACCTTGGCGCCCGCCTTGGCAAATTCGATCGCAGTGGTCTCACCCATGCCCGTCGCAGCACCGGTGATGAGAACAACCTTGCCTGTGTAGAATTCTTTCATTTTATCGTCCCCCTATCCTTCAAAGTTCAATATTGGCAGCGCCGATAAACGGTCCGGCGCGCAACCGCCCAATGCAAGGCGGCGCGCTTGCAAGCTTATTTGGCATCACCGGGTGCGGTCATGCTTGTTGACTCTGGTAAAGCCCAGTGCTGCTGGCCGTTTCGATACTGTCTAGCAGCGCATGCAACTCGGCGCCGGTGGCAAAATCCGGATCGAGCGGTGCATCCTGAAGTATGGCCTTGCCGATCCGCTCATAGAATTTCGTAACGTTGACAATCGTGGCGCGCGGCACGTCGACGCCAGGATAAGGCTGACGGAATTCCAAATTTCTGCCGATATAGGCGGAGTCTAGATCCGCCGGAATCGCCAGTGGTTCGAGTTTGCGTTGCGGCAAGCGGGCGCCGGTCAACGCCAGTTCGCTCATTTGAAAGTTGAGGGTGCCATCGGCAAAGATCGCGAGCGTGCCGGCCGTACCGAAAACCCTTATTTCAATGCCATGGCCGGCAACCGCACCGCCATTGATGATCACCGAAGCCACGGCGCCGTTTGTCAGATGGCCGCTGAGCAAAATTTGGTCCGGCGCGTCCTTGGCTCGGATCTCGCCGGTCTCGATCACCTCGACGCTGCTGAACTGGTTGGACACAACGGCCGAAAAGCCCGCAAAGCCGCCTGTGATGAAGCAGAGCGCGTCAATGGCATGGCCACCCTGGATCGCCAAGGTGCTGGCGCCGTTGGCCTTGTCGATCACATAAAGCCCTTCCGCGCTGCGCCGGCTGCCACCGCCTGGCAGCGCGCAGGCCATGCGCACGGCGGTCACCCGGCCGACATAGCCATCACGAATAAGATTGCGGGCGTGCAGAATGGCCGGAGCGGCCCGCGCCTGCAGCCCGACAATCGCCTGCACGCCGTTGCGTGCAGCCAGGTCGCGCATCTCCTTGGCCTGCGCGGTATTTGCTGCAAGTGGCCACTCACAATAGACGTGCTTGCCCGCGGCCAAGGCCAGCATTGCCAGGCGGTGATGCTCGGGGGCTTTCACGGTAATCGCAACCAGATCCACCTCAGGGTGTTCGGTCAGCTGGCGAGCATCGTCAAAAGCCAGTTTGGCGCCGAACAGCTCGGCGCTTTCCCGGGCAGTTTCCAGTCTTGTGGTGCCCACGGCCTGCAACGTGAAGCCGGGCAGGGCGGCAATGGCCGGTACATGCACGGATGTTCCCCAGCCTTTATTGGGGTTGGCGCCCAGTAGCCCGACCCTGATTTTCCCCTCCGTCACTTCCTCATCCCTTCTACATGGCCTGGGCATGGTTCAATCGTGGCGCTTGATCGCCCGGCTTCAACGGCAAGCTCTCCGGCGGCGCATCGGCGATCTTTGTGTCGGGTGAATCGCGGTCTGATGAAATACTAAATTATCGCAAGGCCTTGATGAGGAAAATTCATCTGGAGGCCGGTCAAACCGCGCGCGCCGGATAGCTTTTTTTATTGGCCTCAGCTATATATTCTAATTTTGTCATAGAGTTATGATGATACAGGTCAGATACGAATTGCCGGAGACAGCGCTTGCTTCAAAAAAACTCGAGCATTGAAAATCGTGAGCAAAATAAAGCGACAGCCCGGATTCTGACCGTATTATCAAGCTTTGCCTCGAATATCCGTCAATTCGGTATCTCCGAACTCAGCCAGCATCTGGGTATGACCAAGAATATGGTCTACCGGGCGATCAAAACCCTGGAGGAACAGAATTATGTCATCCGCGATCCCGGCGGGCAGCGTTATCAGCTCGGTTTCCGGGTGCTCGAATTGCAGAATACCTTCTCGCCAGAGCCGACCTTCCGGACCCTATGCGCGCCCGCCATGCAGCAAATTCACGAGCTGACGGGCGAGACGGTAAGTCTGACCGTGCGCGCCCATGATTATACCGTGTTCATCGACGGAATCGAAACCCGCCAGCCCGGTGTGTGGCGACTACAGATCGGCGCTTTGCGGCCGCTTCATGTGAATACAACCGGCCATGTCATGCTGGCTTTCCTCGATGATGCCGAGGTCGAAGATTATATCAATCGCCACCAGGATGATGTTCCGGCGAAGGATGACAAGCCATTGGACCCGGAACTGCTTTGGCAGGATCTCCATAAGATTCGTAAAGACGGTTATGCGACATCGATAAGGCCGGGCGCCTTGCCGATGTTGTCGCTGGCGCTGCCGATTTGGGACGCTGAAAATTTTCTGCATGGCGCGATGTCGGTGGGCGGCCCAAGTGAGCGGTTCGGGCCGCGCTTCGATGGGCTGCTGCCGCAGATACTGACGATTATGAATACGCTCTGCCAGCGTACCAGGCTGTATTCCGCGAATGCTGCCGGATCCGAAATCACCTTATGAAGGCAACAAAAAAGCCGAAACGACCGGCCATCAATTCGTCCGCGGTCCATGTGTTCGACGTGCTCCGAAGTGTCAGCGACGGCGCCGAGCCAGCCGGTGTTACCGATATCAGCCGCCGTCTTTCGTTGATCGGCTCGACGGTTTTTCGTGCGCTGACGACGTTGGAGGCATCCGGTTATCTCAGCCGGTACCATAATCTGCCGCAATTCGAGCTCGGAATGATGCCCTATCTGCTCAACCGCGCCTTGCTCAACCAATTTGAACTGACCGCTGCAAGCCGGCCATTCCTGCGGCAACTGGCGCAGGAAACCGGGGAGACTGTGTCGCTGAATGTGCGGCTGGGCTGGTACAGCCTGCGGCTTTCGGGAATTTACGGCAGCCGCGATATCTATCATCGTGACCGGCTTGGTGAACTCGCATTACTGCATCAAACGTTGTCCGGCCGCGCCATATTGGCATTTCTGCCTGATGAAACGTTGCAGGAATTGTTGAGTTTTCTGAAGCAGGAACTTAACGAAGCGCCGCCTCCTGAAGAATGGCGGGGGTTGCAGAAAGCCATTCAAATCGCCCGCGAAAGCGGCGTGCATGCCGAAGCGTTGCAGATGTCACCAGGATTTTCCGCCATTGCTATCCCGGTGCGAGACCAGACCGGGGCAGCGATTGCCTGCATCACCATCAATGGACCTGTTTATCCATCAGAAAACATTCGGGCCCAGTTGCAGATAAGAGATGGATTGGAGCGGATTATAGCTGCAACACCGGAGCGTTTTGTCTCACCCTTCGCGCATATCCCGGCCAATAAAATGCGGCTACAAATTCCAAGAACCAAGTCGGCAGCCAGCATGCCCGGCAACCCGATATGACCGCTGTAATTTTTAATCTACCTTGGGCTCGTTGGATCCAGCGGTGGGATATCGCAATACGGACGCGTTGCAGCGCTAGGTGAACACACCAAAACTGTGCTTGCCAGGGCAAATGATAATGAAAGGCATGAATGATGCGTCAGACAGCGATCCCTAATGTCGAGGAATTGCGGGCCTCGATCGGCCGAACGGAAACCGCGCACGATACCCTGACGCCGCGTCTGGCACGAGAGCTGAGTGCGACGCTTGGCGGCAGTGACGCATTGCCGGCCCTTGGCGCTCCCGCGCCTTACGGCGCGCATTGGTGTCTGGCGCCGGCAATCGCCGCTGCCGGCAGTTTGGGCGCTGACGGCCATCCCGCTCGTGGCGGCTTTTTGCCGCCGGTCCCATTACCGCGCCGTATGTGGGCGGCGAGCAGCCTGCAATTTCATGATGGCCTGCTGGTGGGCGATGACGTGGAGCGGCGGTCCCGCATCGCCGACGTTGTGCTGAAACATGGGCGCACCGGCACGCTTTGCTTCGTCACGCTGGAGCATCAGATTTTCTCCGCACGCGGCCTTGCCGTCTCTGAGCGCCAGGATGTCGTCTACCGTGAGCTGGCGCCGCCACCCGCTGATTCTAAACCGCCTATCGCCTATGACGGGCCGGCGCCGGAATGGCGGCAAGAGCTGCGTGCCGACCCGGTGCTGCTGTTCCGCTACTCCGCCATAACGTTCAATGGCCACCGTATCCATTACGACCGCGATTACGCGATGCGGCAGGAATTCTATCCCGGCCTGGTCGTGCACGGACCGCTGCAGGCAACGCTTCTGCTCGGCTTCGCGGCCGGCGTTTTAGGGCGGCATCCAAAACAATTCAGCTTTCGCGGTGTCAGCCCGTTGTTCGACTTCCAGGGCTTTGCGCTGGCGGCGCGGCGGCACGGCGAAGCGCTCAGCCTATGGGTACAGAATGAGGATGACGTGCAGACCATGACAGGAGAAGCAGCATGAGCTTCTGCATCACCCCGCTTTTCGTGCCCGGTGACCGGCCGGAGCGGTTTTCAAAGGCAGCCGCCTCCGGCGCGGATGCCATGATCATCGATCTCGAAGACGCGGTTGCGCCGGCAAGCAAGCTTGCGGCGCGCGCCGCTTTGCAACCGGCGGCGCTGCCCGCGGGCATCCCGCTTTTCGTGCGTTTGAACGCTGTCGGCACGCTCTGGCATGAGGACGATGTCGCGGCGGTTGCAAGGCTGGAACTCGCAGGGGTCATGCTGTCGAAGGTGGAGAGCGGCCAAGATGTTGCCCGGTTGGCGGCAATGCTGCCAGCCAAGTCCATCATCGCGCTGATCGAGAGCGCATATGGGCTGGCCAATGTCCGGGAGATCGCGCAACACGCAGCCCGGCTGGCTTTCGGCTCAATTGATTTTTGCGCCGATCTCGGCATCGCACATGAGCGTGAAATGCTTCTCACCGCGCGCGCGGAAATCGTGCTGGCCTCCCGCCTGGCCAGCTTGCCAGCACCGCTGGACGGGGTGTGCACCATTCTCGATGCGGCCGCACAGGTTGAGGAAGAGGCGCGTTATGCCCGTGCGCTTGGGTTTGGCGGCAAGCTTTGCATCCATCCGAAACAGATTATTCCGCTGCGCGCGGGATTTGCGCCGACCAGCGCGCAGGTCGACTGGGCAGAGCGGGTTCTGGCGAGCGGCAGCGGCGCGGTGACCGTCGATGGCAAGATGGTGGACGAACCGGTGCGCCTGCAGGCCAGACAGATCCTGGCGCTCCAACCTGCGGCGGCAAGCCTGGCCCGCAATGCCAATGGCGGGAGCTAAAATGTCGGCATCAGCCGGAACTCGCGCCGCCCAAGCTCCCCCGCGAAGCGCCGGGCCGCCATCTCTTCAGGTCCAGCTTTTGCTCCAGCCGGTGCAAAACCGAATCATGGATTTCCCGCGCGCGCCGCAGCCCCGGCAATCCGAACCAACCCTGCGCGGCGGACTAGCCAAAGACTGAATGCCTGCCCGGGTGGCACCGCAGACGAGACCCCAGGATCCTGAAGCTGCGTCCGCGGCACGTGCAGGGGCAGACAATTCCATCCCCTGGGTGACGTCACCGTCAGGGGCTGAAAGCTCTCTTACCGCGGCCGGTATAGTGTTGTAATAGCCGGCCGCGCCCTAGCCTAGCGCCCAACCTTGCGCCCATATCGATGACAATGCCCGGAATTTGAACAATGCGTATCCTTCAGGTGATGGCGGGCAAAGGCAACGGCGGCGCCGAATTATACTCAACCGATGTGATGTTGAGCCTGCACCAGCAAGGCATCGACCAATGCATAGCGATGCGTCCCGATGCGCCGCGTTTTGCCGAACTGCAAGCCGCCGGCCTGCGCATGGCGCCGCTTCAACACACCGGATTAATGCTGCGCCCCTGGCAGCGTTCGCAAATGCGCAAGCTGATCGCGCATGAAAACCCCGGCATCATCCAATGCTGGATGCGCCGCGCCGCCAGCCTGGTACCGCGCGACCAAGCCGCCGCCGTTATCGGCTGGTTCGGAGATTACGAGGACGTTCCGAACTTCGCCAACTGTACCCACTTCGCCGGCTGCACCCAAGACCTGGTGCGGCATATGCGGGCAGGCGGCGTGCCGCCCGAAAAAACCGCCTACATCCCAACCTTCCCCTCGGTCGACGATCTACCGGCGCTGCACCGGGCAACCCTTGACACCCCAGCCGACGCCAAACTGCTGCTGACCCTGTCGCGCCTGCACCCAACCAAGGGCCTCGACACCCTGCTGATGGCATTACGCGACCTGCCGGATTGCTATCTCTGGATCGCCGGCGAGGGCCCAATGCGTGCCGAACTGGAAACGCTGGCCCGCCAATCCGGCGTCATCGGCCGCGTCCGCTTCCTCGGCTGGCGCACCGACCGTGGCGCCCTGCTGCGCGCCGCCGATATCTGCCTGCTGCCCTCTAGCTACGAGCCTTTCGGCACCGTTATACTCGACGCATGGTCCACCCGTTGCGCCTTCATCGCCTGTGACAGCGCCGGCCCCCGCGCCCATTTGCAGAACGGCATAAACGGCATGCTGGTCCCCGCCGGCGACGCCGCCGCCCTGGCCGCCGCCATTCGCGCCGTCAATTCCGACCCCGCCTTGCGCAACCGCATCGTTGAAGCCGGCTTCGCCGATTACCGCGCCCACTTCACCCGCGAGGCGGTGACGCAACAATGGATCACCTACTACCAAAGCCTGAACCCGTCTCATGTCAGCTGAAGCGACAACCAAAGTGCCAGATAAACTTCTAGCCAAAGCGCCAACCAAAACGCCAACCGACAATTTGCGCCCGGTCGCCCTCATCACCGCCTTCCTGGTGCCGCTCGGCCTGTTGCATGCCTGGGTTCTGGCTGAAGTAACCATCGGCCTGACCGACCTGCTGTTTCTCATCGAAATGCTGCGCCGGCGCGATTTAACCTGGGCCCGTAAACCCTGGTTCATCGCCGCCGCCCTATGGTGGGTCTGGCTGGTCTTCTGCTCGGACCCATTGATGTTCACCACCGCCAGCTGGCGGATGGGCTTCATCGAAGCCGTCGTCATCATCCGCATGCTGCTCTTTGCCGTGGCCCTGCAGCACTGGCTCCTCACCACCGCCGCCTCGCGCCGTGCCGCCTGGTGGATCCTCGCCCTATCCTGCTTATGGATCGGCTTGGAGAGCTGGCAACAATACCTCACCGGCCGAAATATTTTCGGCAACCGCCGCTTCGGCGACGGCGCCTTGACCGGCCCCTTCTTCAAGCCACGCGCCGGCGCGCTCTACGCCCACCTGCTGTTCCTGGCATTGCTGCCGCCGTTAATGGCCATCTATGCGAAGGCCGGCTTTGCGAAGGCCGGCTATGCGAAGGCCGGCTATCCGAAGACCAGCTTTGCGAAGGCCGGCTATGCGAAGACCGAATATACGAAAACCGCGACTAACCGCCGCCTCTGGCAGTTCGCCGGCCTGGCGCTTGCGGTCCTCGGCGTCGTCACTTCAGTTCTCATCGGCCAGCGCTCACCCACAATCCTGGTCGCCCTGGGTCTGGTAACCGCCGCCTTCTTCTACCCCCAGCTCCGCCGCATCGCGGTAATCGCGCTTATCGCCGCCGTCGCCTTCCTGGCCGCCACGCCGATCATCTCACCCCCCACTTACGGCAAGCTGATCGGCGAAACCTCGCGCCAGGTGGTGCATTTCGCCCTCAGCCCCTACGGCCAAATCTGGACCCGCGGCATTGTCATGGGCCTCGCCTCGCCCTGGCACGGCTGGGGCTATAACGGCTTCCGCGCGCTCTGCCCGCAACCGCAATTTGGCGCCGGCCTGCAGGCGCTCGGCCTCGCCCCCACCCAGCTCGCACTCGGCGCCTGCAATCTGCATCCGCATAGCTACTACATCCAAAGCTTTACCGATGCCGGCTATCCCGGCCTCATCCTCTTCGTCCTTCTCATCGCCATCTGGTTCAAAACCCTGGCCTCCGGCTTGCTTAAAAATCCCGACCCGATCCGCGTCGGCGTTTTCATCGGCTTCTTCACCTTCGTCTGGCCGTTCGAGACCACCGACGCCTTTCCAACCCTCTACATGCTGGGCTGGTTCTTCTTCGTCCTTGGCCTCGGCCTTGCCCTGGCTGACGCCTCGACCAATATAATACCCGAACGCGCCGGCTCGCCTTATCCCGGCCCCCTCCTTAAATCGGAACCCAACCATGCCTGATCTCGTTCCCGTCACCGTCCTCACCGGCTATCTCGGCGCCGGCAAAACCACGCTGCTCAACCGCATCCTCACCGAAAACCACGGCAAAAAATATGCCGTCGTCATCAACGAATTCGGCGAGCTCGGCGTCGATAACGACCTCGTCGTCGACACCGATGAAGAAGTCTTTGAGATGAACAACGGCTGCATCTGCTGCACCGTGCGCGGTGACCTCATCCGCATCGTCGGCGGCCTGATGAAACGCCCCGGCAAATTCGACGGCATCATCGTCGAGACCACGGGCCTCGCCAACCCGGCGCCGGTCGCGCAAACCTTCTTCGTCGATGAAGACGTCAAGGCCAAAACCCGCCTCGATGCCATCGTCACCGTGGTCGATGCAAAACATCTCGGCCAGCGCTTGGCAGACAGCCCCGAAGCCGCCGACCAGATCGCCTTCGCCGACGTCATCGTGCTGAACAAACTGGATCTCGTTACCCCCGCCGAACTAGCCGAAGTCGAAACCAAAATCCGCGCCATCAACCGCTTCGCCGAAATCCACCACGCCACCCGCGGCGACGTTCCAATCGACAAACTCCTCGGCCTCAACGCCTTCGACCTGAACCGCGTCCTCGCCGCCGTGCCGGACTTCCTGGAAGAAGACAGCCACACCCATAACGAACACCTGAACTCAATCAGCCTCGCTACCCCAAAGCCGCTCGATAAAGACAAGTTCAACGCCTGGATCAGCCACATCCTGCAAACCCAGGGCGCCAACCTGCTGCGCACCAAAGGCATCCTGAGCTACCAAGGCGATGACCGCCGCTTCGCCTTCCAGGCCGTCCACATGATCGCCGACGGCGACTACGTCGCCCCCTGGAAACCGGACGAACCACGAACCAGCCGCCTGGTCTTCATCGGCCGCGACCTGAACCGCCCGCAACTGCGCAAAGGGTTTGAATCCTGCGCTGCTTGAGCAAGGCAAGCAGTTCTTTTTTGAAAAAAAGAACCAAAAAACTTTTTTGAATCTGGGCCTGGGGCATTTGGTTCGCTAACGTCTCAATACGTCTGATAACAAAAACAACCTTTGGGAGGAACTCTATGCGTCTGCGATCCATTTTGGCCGGCTTTTGCCTGGTGATTCCGGCTTTGCCCGCCGCTGCCGCCGTGCCCGGCTCGATCACCGGCCTGTTTGGCAACGACATCGGCTACTTCCTGGCCCAGAGTGATTTCTGCCAGTGGAACCTCGACAGCAAAATCCATTCCACCTACGACGCCGCCTTCACCCAGATCGGCATGACCCCAGCCCAGCAATCCCAGGTATGGAGCGACGCCGCAACCCGCCAAAAAATCCTGCAAAACCTGCCCGCCCCAGCCATCGCCAGAATGAAATCCGAATGCACCCCCGCCACCCAGGCCCGGATCGAGAAACTGTTAAACAATTAACCATAAAGTAGAATGCGCTGACACCGCTCCGCTCACATCACCTCTTGCTTTTTCCTCACTGAGAATATGTTGGTGGTGCGTGGCAGATGTTGCCAAATGCCAGGAAGCGGAACGGCCGCTGTAGTTTGGATAATTCAAATAGCGGACCATCGGCTTAACGAACCCGTGTGGCGAGGGGTCAGATAGCCCACCCGACTCGTCATATAGCATCGCTATAGACCCGCTGCTATATCACTGCTATATTGGCGGCATGGATACACGCGCCATACTGGTGGATGCGGCATTGAAAGTTTTGGAACAGGACGGCGAGGCGCAGTTTTCTACTCGCGCAATTTGCGCGATCGCGAATGTAACTGCTCCAACCTTGTATCACCATTTCGGCAACGTCGACGGCCTGTTGAGCGCTGCGATCGCGGAAGCCTTTGCGAAATTTCTCAGTAGCAAGAAGGCCGCGATCCAGTCGTCCGATCCAGAACTTGCCCTCAGGCACGGTTGGGACGATTATGTGCGGTTCGCCGCAGCGCGTCCGCTGCTTTACGCGGCGATGATGAGCCGGATCCTCGGCGGCAGCGATATCCCAGCCGCCGAGCAAGGGTTCGCACTACTGATGCAGCAGATTACAGCGATTGCCGCCCAGGGGCGGTTGGCGGCGGCAGTGGAGACTGCCGCCGATGTCGCGTGGGCGTCTGTAAATGCCGCCGCCCTCCTGCATGTGACGGCGAAGCTGCGCAACGCGGCACAGCCCGACCCCGCAGTCATCGACGCACTGCGTGATCAAGCCATGCAATTCATCATTTCCCCCAGAGCGAAAGGCAAACGCAAATGAAACTACTAGTCACCGGTGGCACCGGTTTTCTGGGTTCGCGTCTGATCCCAAAGCTCATAGAGAACGGTCACGGGGTCCTGGCCTTGGCGCGGTCACCTTCGTCCGAGCGAAAGCTGCGCGCCTTGGGTGCAACGCCCTTCTGGAGCGACCTGGAAAGCTCCGAGCCCCTTGCTTTGCCTTCGGTCGATGCTGTCGTGCACGCGGCGGCGTATTTTCGCTTCTCGGGGCCGCGCGCGCCTTATTTCCAGACCAATGTCGAAGGGACAATCGCCCTGCTCGACGCGGCAGAGAAACCAGGTGCTTCGACTTTCATCTACGTCAGTGCGGCCGGCATCATCATGGACGATCAAGGCTCCCCAATTTTCGATGCGGATGAAAGCACTCCTACCCACCCCAACAGCTTCTCGGCTTACCTCGCGAGTAAGTCGCGCGCTGAAGCGGCCGTGCTAGCGGCGAACAAGTCTGGCTTTCGGACGATAGCGCTTCGCCCGCCGGCCATTTGGGGGCCGGGTGATATGTTCAGCCAAGAGCTTCCACGGGTCATCAAATCTGGCCAGTTTGCCTTCATCAATCGCGGTGACTACCCAGTTGCAATATGTCACGTGGATAACGTGATCGAAGCCATTCATTGCGCTCTTGCACGCGGCACGGGTGGCCGTGCCTACTTCGTCAACGATCAAGAAAAACAGACCTTCCGTGAATTTATCGGAATGATCGCAAGCGTACAGAATTTGTCGATAGAAAAACTGCGCTCCATACCTTACCCGCTCGCTTTTGGCCTGGGACGGCTGATGGAGTTCCTCGCCGCCATGACCTTCAAAAAAAGCGACCCGCCACTCTCACGCTCGTTGGTTCGGATGATCGGACGGGCATTCACGACCAACGATGCCGCGGCGCGGCGCGAACTGGGTTACGCCGGGAAAACTTCCCGGGCAGACGGCCTGCGGAGCTATAAAGAAGCCTTTCCCGCCGGTCCGTAATCTTGATTTCCGTATACCGCTTTTGTGGGCAACGGCGGCTCCCGGGTTATCAACCTGGGCTGTAACAAGCGTATGATGGGTGAGCGAAGCGCTACCCATCGCTTTTCTTGAACCGGCTATAGATCGATGGGTTACGCTACGCTTACCCATCCTACGATTCGTCTACTTTATGTCAGCTTTTGCGACATCTGCATCGACGATTAATGTCCGACTAGAAGCGCAAAGCGGAATTTCCGAATCATTGAAAAGTCCGTCTTAATGCGTCACGTTTAAGTGATTATTATGATTTCTCTATTACTAGGCTTATTGAATAGTCATTGCAGTTCAAGTCGATGCACATTTGTGTAATCATTGGCCCCGCGCCATTTTTTAAAAAGAGGGAAAAATATCATGTCGATTTTTAAGAACAACATTGCACGGATGTCGGGTGTTGCGGTTATTGCCGCCGTGGTTGGGTTGGGTGCTGGAATTGCAATGGCAGGGCAGCCACAAATGAGTGGTGCACTGAGTTCGCTACAGAACGCTCAGGGTTACTTGAACGAGGTGACGATGGATAAAGGCGGCCATGCATCGAAGGCGCGACATCTGGTCGCCGAAGCGATTGCGCAGGTACAAGAAGGTATCGCGTATGGGCAGGCGCACGGCGAGTAGACGCCTAAAAAGCCGTTTTTTGGCCCGTGCTCGTGTTAGCGGCACGGGCCAAAAGTCTCCACACCTCGGGTGTATCCGTCCGTTTAGCACGACGAAACCAGATAGTCAGGTCAAACATCCCAAACGTATAATCCAGAAAAAATTATGAAGTGGGTTGTCGTCGCTCATGCTCTGATACCGTTCGTTAGCACTGCCGTCATACCGGCCATTTGCCGAGGCCAACGACACACCGGCCTCTGTGACAAAAGCTAAGAAGCATTCGGCGAAACCGGCGAAGCCGACGAAGTCAGATGTCGCCAAGACGAAGCCCAAAAGTCTGCTTTGTAAGTCGCCACATTCCCACCATTGATCCGCAATTACTCATTCTGAATTGAATTTTTGGAAAATCTACCAGATCAAAGTCGCTCGATCGCGATATGGCTGCTTTCGGGAAGTTGTCTCGGGCCGGTTAATGACTGAGATTAGGCGCAAAGCGGGCTTAATGCCTTACGGGAAATCGATGCGGGAACTCCTGATGCGGCCGGACTTGCTTTGGCCGAACGTTCCGGCTCTCGGTATACGATGCCATGATCGCCGTCCGCTCTGCCCATCCTACTTCTTGCTACTTCTTGCTTCAAAGCGAAGGTTCAAGCGCGCGGCCAGGGTTCCGTCCGCGTCCAAAGCGCCTACCATCGACGTCGCCATCCCGGACTGTTCGCCAGATATTCAGGTTAGCAATGGCAACAGTAAACCGCTCATCTGCTGCCGCTCGGTTCCGCAACTTGGCCGTTTTTCAGCCTATCAGGTGACTGGGCCCTACTTACACAAATCAGATCAATGCGCTAACCTCACTCGCTCCGACCGTGTGAGACGGCCTGCCTGACATCTACAAAGCGAGCCAACCCATGCCCATGTTCGACGAACCCGGTTTTCCAATCGACCCCGACGACGACGCCGCCGCGCCCACGCTGTACACTTTCGTCTATTGCAGTCGTGCCGCCGATGGCGTGGACGACGCCGAGGTCAACCGCATCATCGAGGCGGCGCAACGCCACAATCTCACCTGCGGCATCACCGGGGTGCTCGTTTTCGGCAGCGGAGTCTTCTTCCAATGGATCGAGGGGCCGGCAGCCGAGGTGCGGAAGCTGGTGGCAAGCCTGCATGGCGATCCGCGCCATTACGATATCGTCTCGCTGGACCAGAGCGAGGAAAAGCGCGAGCGTCTGTATCCGAATTGGCAGATGGAGCGGGTCGGTGCCGACGACATCCGCGAAGTGCTCCAGGACGCGCTCGAAAGCGCCGAGGACGAGAGCAATATCGCAGCATTGAAACGTATTCTCGATCACCTGGCTACGAGGTCGCTGGGTTCGCTCGGGCGAGCTGTTTAGGTTGGCACCTTGTAGCTTCGAGCCGTTCAGCACTGAGCCGAGACGGCGGCAGGGTCCATCCCATCCGCGTCCAAAGCGTCTACGCCTTTCCGGCCCCTAATCCTATTCGCCGGTCTCCGATTGCCGCTTCATCGTAACCATCTGATGGATCTCGGCCGTCAGATTGTTATTGACCTGGATCAGTTTGTGAACCTCATCTTGGATCTTCAGCAAAGCTTCGGCATCGTTATAGGTTTGCAGCGCCTGCTTATCCGAAGCCGCCGCGGCCACCTTTTGCCCCACCATGATCACCGACAATAACACCAGCTGCAGGAATGTCTGCGCCACCCATGCAATAAGCGTCGCCAATCCACCTTTGACCGCGTCGGGTAAGCTCACCAAAGCGATCGCCGCGAATATATATGCGCACCACATGGTGCCAACGACATCGGTGATGATGACGGCAATCCGTCCATTCAGCCCGACATGCTCATTGTCCGTCACATGCGGTCCATGCTGCTCGCGTTCTTTCAGCCGTGAATGCAGAAAATGCAGCGCTTCCATCGTTCCGATAACCTTATAAAATTAGTTGCGTAATGCCTCTCGTATCGGCCTAATCGCGCCGATGTGGAAGCGCGGGATGGCACAGCGCCAGGCCGGCTCATCGTTGCGCCACCGGCTATCCGTTAGCTATCCGTTAGCTATCCGTTAGCTATCTTTAAGCTATAAGTCAGCTATCCGTTGCGGGCGTGGGCGTTCAAAATCGCCGGGATCAGTCCGGGAAACCGCTGGTCCACCTCGGTGCAACGCGAACTATTGCGCATCTCCACCCCTTGCCGTTCGGACCGGATCAATCCCGCCTCGCGCAAAACCTTGAAATGCTGCGACAACGAAGACTTCGGAATAACCCGGTCGCCGATGCTAGCGAACGCAGTGCAGGTCTGCGAGCAATCGGCACCGGCGATATCGGCAAAAATGGCCGCCCGGGTCGGATCGGAAAGCGCGTGCAGGATCGCCTCCAGCCGAACCTCCTCCATCGAAGGGTGAAATAAAGGTCTCATAATTTTGTAACCTAGGGGGACTTGTCGCTAAGTTCAATAGTTCTAATATACCGAACTACTGTACTAGGCGGCCATCCCGGCTGCCGTCTTTCGCCAAAGGAACAAACTCATGTCCAGACTCACCAACAAGGTTGCTGTCGTCACCGGAGCCTCGAAGGGCATAGGTGCCGCCATCGCCAAGGCGCTCGCCGCTGAAGGTGCCGCCGTTGTCGTCAACTATTCATCCAGCAAGGCCGGCGCGGAAGCTGTGGTACACGCCATTACCCAGGCCGGCGGCAAGGCCATCGCAACCCAGGCAGACGTCTCCAAATTGGACCAGGCGCGCGGCCTGGTTGAGTCCGCGGTCAACAGCTTTGGCCGCCTCGACATCCTGGTCAACAACTCCGGCGTCTATGAATTCGGCGCAATCGATTCCGTTACCGAAGCCCAATATCGCAAAATGTTTGACGTCAACGTCCTCGGCGTTCTGCTCGCCACCCAGGCTGCCGTAAAGCATCTCGGTGAGGGCGGCAGCATCATCAACATCTCCTCAGCCGTCACCAGCGTCCTGACACCTGAATCTGCGGTCTATACCGGCACCAAAGGCGCGGTTGACGCCATTGCCGGCGTGCTCGCGGCAGAACTCGGCCCGCGTAAAATCCGTGTCAACACCATCAACCCCGGCATCGTGGAAACCGAAGGCACGCATTCGGGCGGCATCATAGAATCCGATTTCGCAACCGGCCTCGTCGGCCGCACATTGCTCGGCCGCGCCGGCCAGCCGGACGACATCGCAAGTGTCGCCGTATTCCTCGCCTCCGACGATTCGCGTTGGATCACCGGCGAAAAATTAGTTGTAAGCGGCGGCTTGCGCTAATCCGCTGCGGGCTGCGCCGGCCAGGAAGTTGCCTCTGGCCGGCGCAGCCGCGCAAACCGCGTCTCTTAGCTGGCGCCGCCGCGCAAACCGCGTCTCTGGCCGCTTGCGCCAGCCTGTGGATAACTTCCAAAGTTAGTATAGATAACAAATCGTTATGAGGTAAATGTTACACGTGTAACATTCCGTAAACGGATCAACAGTGCTGCGGGAAGTTTAAACGGTCCCTAGGACCAGACCGTCAAGGCGCCAACAAATATCAGTCCCAGGGCGCACAGGATAACGTTGATGAGCAGGAATTTGGTGAACCAGGCCCAGCCGGCCTGGGATGCCTTGTCGAATTCGTCCGGCTTGACATTATCGCTGGCCGGTACGGTCGTGTTATCGCTCATGGCCTGAAATCCGTCCTGTCTGAATGCGTATTGGCCAGCTGTTTAATTGTTGCCGGCTCGCAGATCAATGAAATTGATCGAATTAATTCTACGGCAGCGGATTTTGCAGCGCGGCCGTTGCTCCCGCCCACACCGCCGCCCCGCTGGCAAACGCCGCCAATGCCGCCGGGTAGATCAAATGCTCCTGCGCCAGCACCCGCGCCGCCAGCTCCGCCTCGGTATCATGGTTAAAAACCGGCACCGCCGCCTGCGCCAAAATCGGCCCGTCATCCATAATCTCGGTCACCAGGTGCACCGTGCAGCCATGCAGCTTGTTGCCCGCCGCCAGCGCCCTTGCATGCGTATCCAGCCCGGGGAAGGCCGGCAGCAGGCTAGGGTGGATATTCAGCATCCGGCCGCGCCATTTCTCCACCAGATACGGGGTCAACAGCCGCATATATCCGGCCAGGCACACAATCTCGATCTTTTCGGCAGTCAATACCGCGTCGATCGCCCGCTCATGCGCCTCGCGGTCCTTGCCGAACGGCTTGGACGCCACCGCTTGCGCCGACACCCCATATCCACGCGCAATTTGCAGCGCCGGCGCATCCGCCCGGTTGGAAATTACCAGCGCAATCTCGGCCGGATAATGCGCCGCCGCCGCCGCCCGCAGCAGCGCTTCCATGTTGGAGCCGCGGCCGGAGCAGAAAATCGCCACCCGAGCCTTCACGCGAACAGCCCGGCCTCATCGCTGATCGCAACGCCGGGGGTAGCACTCACCGTTCCCAGCCTGAACGGCGCTTCGCCCTCGCCGATCAGAACCTCAATTGCCGCATCGGCGTCGCTCACGACCAGCGTCATGCCGATCCCGCAATTGAACACCCGCAGCATCTCGGGCGCCGCCACATTCCCGGTTTTTGCCAGCCAGCTGAAAACCGGCGGCATAATCCAGGGCGCCTGCAATATCGCCCCGGTGCCCGCCGGCAATGCCCGCGGCAGGTTACCGGGCAAGCCGCCGCCGGTAATATGCGCCGCACCTTTAAGCAGCCCGGCTTTATGCAGTGCCAACATCGGCTTCACGTAAATCCGCGTCGGCGTCATCAGCGCCTGCGCCAGGGACGAACCCGCGGCGAACGGCGCCGGCGCGTCCCAGCCAAGCCCGGCATCGGCAATAATCCGCCGCACCAGCGAGAACCCGTTGGAATGCACCCCGGATGCGGGCAGGGCCAAAATCGCATCCCCAACCGCAACCCCTGCCGGCAACAGGGCTCCGCGCTCAGCCGCCCCCACCGAAAACCCCGCCAGGTCATAATCCCCGGCGGCATACATGCCCGGCATCTCCGCGGTCTCGCCGCCCACCAGCGCGCAGCCGGCAATCTTGCAGCCCTCGGCAATCCCGGCGATCACGCGTTTCGCCGCCCCGACATCGAGCGCTCCGGTGGCGAAATAATCCAGAAAAAACAGCGGCGCCGCGCCCTGCACGATCAGATCATTAACGCACATCGCCACCAGATCGATGCCGACGAAATCATGGATCCCGGTCTCGATCGCGATTTTCAGCTTGGTTCCCACCCCGTCGGTGGTCGACACCAGAATAGGGTCGGAAAAACCGGCCGCCCTCAGGTCGAACAAGGCGCCAAATCCGCCCAGCGCCCCCAGCACTCCAGCCCTGCCGGTGGCCTTGGCGAGCGGCTTGATTGCTTCTACCAGCGCGTCCCCAGCCTCGATATCGACGCCGGCATCCCGATAGGTCACGCTGGTCATATTAGCCCCCGATGCGCTAAGCCGGTGTCATGAGTTCAGGTCGTAAACACCCAGCGAATGCCGTTGAATTAGAGCCGCCTTTCACCATAGCCCACCCTGCCGCGCAATGTCTGGGCCAGGTGCCGCGTAAATGCGCTCTCCAGGGAATATAATGGTCGGCCAGCGGCCGGTGCACTGGCAACGCCTGGCGCTGGTTGTCGCCTTTATATTGATCGTCTGGTTCTGCCTGCGGCTGTTCTCTTCCATCCTCACCCCGTTCGTGGTCGCCGCCGGCCTGGCGTATTTTCTCGACCCCGCGGTGACCAAGCTGACCACCTTCGGCATCCGCCGGCCGCTTGGCACTTTCATCATTCTCGCCACCGCGGTCCTGGTTTTTGTCGCCTTTGTGCTGGTGCTGTATCCGATCATCGAATCGCAGGCGATCAGTTTCGCAACCAACCTTCCCACCTATATCAAAACCGCGCAGGCGGATTTCGGTAAAATCGTCGCCGAGGTCGAACGCCGCCTCGGCCCCGGCGCCATGAGCCAAAAGCTGAACGACATCGCCGCCAACCAGGCAGGCGCCATTATCGCCTTTGCCGGCACCGCCGCCACCAACATCATCGGCAGCGGTTTTGCGGTGGTGAACGTTCTGACCCTGCTGGTAATCACGCCGATCGTGACCTTCTACTTCCTGCGCGACTGGCCCGGGATCATCCGCCATGTCGATACCTGGCTGCCGCGCCCATACGAAGGTGTGATGCGGGCGCAGGCGATCGAGGTAAACCGCATCCTCGCCGCCTGGATCCGGGGCCAGGCCATTTGCTGCCTGATGCTGGCGGCCATCTACGCCGTCGGCCTGACCATCGTTGGGCTGGATCTTGGCCTGGTCATCGGCATCGGCGCCGGCCTGCTCTCCTTTATTCCTTACGTCGGCACCCTGGTCGGGGTTTGCAGCGCGCTGTTGCTGGTGCTCTCGCAGTCCCCGGGCTGGCACGGGGTTATCGCTGTCAGCGCCGTATTCGCACTGGGCCAGGCGCTCAACGACTATGTCATCCAGCCGCGCTTCCTCGGCGACCGCGTCGGCCTGCCGGCGGTCTGGGTGATCTTCTCATTGTTCGCCGGCGGTGCGGCTTTTGGTTTTCTGGGCATTATGCTGGCGGTTCCGGTCACCGCCACCATCGGCGTGCTGGCGCGTTTCTGGCTGAAACGCTATCTGCAAAGTTCGTTGTATCTCGATACCCCGCTCAATCCGGCACTCGATACCGGCACCGCGGTGGACCTGAAACAGAATACCCTGCCGGAACGTTGATCGCCATGACCCGGCAATTGCCGCTGCCTTTCGATGAAACGCCGAGCTACAACCCGGAGGATTTCCTGGCAGCACCCTGCAACGCGTTGGCGCGGGATTGGCTGGTGCGCCCGGATGCGTGGACCAATGGCCGCATGGTGCTCTGGGGCGACCCCGGCTGCGGCAAATCCCTGATGCTGCATCTCTGGGCGCAAAAAATGAACGCCGTCATCTACCAGGGCAGCGGTCTGTCCGGGCTGCCGGCAGCCCCGATCACCGCGATTGCGGTTGACGACGCCGATATCGTGCCGGAGGAAACCGCACTTTTGCATCTGCTCAACGCCGCCGCGGAAGCCGGGCAGCCGGTGCTGCTCACCACCGGCCTGCCACCCAGCCGCCAGAAACATGCTTTGCCTGATCTGGGCAGTCGCCTGCGCGCCAGCCTTGCGGTCGAAATCGGTCCGCCGGATGATACGTTGCTCGGCGCGCTGTTGCTGCGGCTGGCGGCGGCTCGGCAGCTGCGACTTAACCAGTTTATGGTTAATTTCCTGCTGCAGCGGTTGCCCCGGACGCCGGCGGTCCTGCGCGAGGCGGTAGCCCGGCTGGATCGCGCCGCCTTGGCGAGCGGTGGCCGGGTGACGCGACAGCTTGCCGGTCGAACGCTATCCGATCTGCTGACCCCTGAGCACCCGGACGGACCCGCTGCACAAATGTTATCCAACGGTCACTCGCCGGAGGCGCCGCATTTGCTGTAAGGAAGGACAATGGACCAGAACGCGACCGTACCCGCCGCCGAAATCAAGCTCGAAGACCCGTCCCGTTTCATCAACCGGGAACTATCCTGGCTCGACTTTAACTTCCGTGTGGTATCGGAGGCGGAAAACTCTGGCCATCCTTTATTGGAGCGGCTGCGCTTTGTTTCCATCAGCGCCTCCAATCTCGACGAGTTCTATTCGGTGCGGGTCGCCGGCCTGATCGCGCAGTCTCGCGCCGGCATTCTTGAACGCTCGCCGGACGGCCTGACCGCCGCCCAGCAGCTAAGTGCGATCAACATCCGCTCGCATGAGCTGATCGGCGCCCAGCAGGCAGCATTTAGCAACCTGCGTCATCTTTTAGAAGACGCCGGCATCTTCATTTGCTCCCCGGCCCGGCTTACCGCCGACGACGCCCATTTTCTGGACTCCTATTTCATGGAACGGGTGTTCCCGATCCTGACCCCGCTCGCGGTCGACCCCGCGCATCCGTTTCCGTTCATCCCGAATATGGGTCTGGTCCTGGCGCTGAAACTGGCTCGCGACGATGATCAGGGCATGATGTCGGCCTTGATCCCGCTGCCCAGCCAGATCGAGCGCTTCGTGCGGCTGCCGGCGGATGCCGGCGCGCCGATCCGCTTCGTCATGCTTGAAGACCTGGTCGGCATGTTCATGACCCGGCTGTTCCCGGGTTTCAGGGTCCAGGGCAGCGGCCTGTTCCGCCTGATCCGCGACACCGATGTTGAATTCGAGGAAGAAGCCGAGGACCTCGTCACCTCCTACGAAACCGCATTGAAGCGCCGCCGCCGCGGTGTCGCCATTCTGCTGACGCTGCAGGCCGACATGCCCGACGATCTGCGCGAGCTGGTGATCGACGCCATCGACGCCCCGGTCGATGAAATTTATTCCGAATCCGGCATTATCGGCCTGGTCGACGTTAAAAAGCTGATCGTCGACGATCGCCCCGATTTACAGTTTCCCCCTTACACCGCGCGCTTTCCCGAACGTATCCGGGATTTCGCCGGTGATTGTTTTGCCGCCATCCGCGCCAAGGATATTCTGGTCCACCATCCATTTGAGAGTTTCGACGTCGTCGTGCAGTTCCTGCGGCAGGCCGCAGCTGACCCGGCGGTGGTGGCGATCAAGCAGACTCTGTACCGCACCAGCCGCGACTCGCCGATCGTCAAAGCCCTGATCGAGGCCGCCGAGGCCGGCAAATCCGTCACCGCGATGGTTGAATTGCGGGCCCGCTTCGATGAGGAAGCCAATATCCGCCTGGCCCGCACCATGGAGGCCGCCGGGGTGCAGGTTGTCTTCGGCTTTGCCGGGCTGAAAACTCACGCCAAGGTCTCCTACGTAGTTCGCCGTGAAGCCAATACACTGCGCTCCTACGCGCATTTCGGCACCGGCAATTACCATCCGATCACCGCCCGGATTTATACCGATCTATCCTTCTTCACCTGCGATCCGGCCTTCACCCGCGATGCCGCCCGGCTGTTCAACTACATGACCGGCTACGCCCGCCCGGAAGCCATGGAGCAATTGGCGTTCTCGCCGCTCACCACCCGCAAAACCATCGTCGCATTGATCGATACGGAAATCGCCAATGCCAAAGCCGGCAAACCCTCCGGCATCTGGCTGAAAATGAATTCGCTGGTCGATGACCGGCTGATCGACCACCTCTACGACGCCTCGCGCGCCGGCGTGCCGATTACCATCGTGGTGCGCGGCATCTGCTGCCTGCGCCCCGGCGTGCCCGGCCTGTCGGAAACCATCCGGGTTAAATCCATCGTCGGCCGTTTCCTTGAACATGCCCGCGTCTGTGTTTTTGGAGACGGCCACAAACTACCTTCGCGCGAGAACAAGGTGTTCATGTCGAGCGCCGACTGGATGGCGCGCAATATGGATGGCCGGGTCGAAACCTTCGTGCCGATCCATAATCCAACCGTCCACGCCCAGATCCTTGACCAGATCATGGTGGTCAACCTGCGAGATGACGCACATTCGTCCGAGCTGCACGCCGACGGCTCCTGGATCCGCGTCACCCCAGGCCACCCCGCATTCTCCGCCCATGACTACTTTATGACCAATCCATCGCTGTCAGGCCGAGGCTCGGCTTTGCACGGAATGCTCCATGAAAAACCCAAAAAATATAAGCGCCGGGTGGATTGAGGGTCGGCTGCCCAATCCTTTTTGGAAAACAGTTTTTACTTAGAACCTATAATCCAGCCCCAGGCTTAATACCGGAAAGAACTCGGCCCATTTGGCCTTGTTGTTAAGTTCATTCTGATTGGCCTGGATGTCAGCTGCCACCCCTGGAATCTCCTCGACGAGCGCGTGTGACGGCTGCAGGGTGATCCCTGGGCCGCCTGCGAATGCCACGCCAAGATTACCAGTGAAGCTCAAACGGGTTCCGGAAAACGGCTGGCCGAAGCCGATGCCGATAAAGGGTGCGACGGTATTGAAATGTGTGGATCCAGTGACGTCGCCGTAGTTGCGGCCGTCCGCGACGTAATCGCTGGTGTAGGAAACGCGGTTGTTGTTGAACAGAATTCCGCCCTCCAGATTGAACCAGCCTGCGCCTGGATAATAGCTGAGATAAACCGGGACGGCCCCGAGCCTCACTTTGGCTCGGTAGTTCGAGCCAGCTTCGCCATCATCCGCATTCACGCTGAAGCTGAAGCCAAAACCGGTAACGGCGGCTGTAATATTGAGCTTCTGCGCAATCAGCGGCGCCGAAGCCTGAATGCCGATGCCAGTTGAGCTGACCACCGGACCAACCGCAATTTCGGGCCCCGATTCTGCCCATGCCACAGATAGCTGGGGGATAAAAAAGGTGCCAAACGCTAACAATTTAAAGTGTTTTAAATGCATACCCTCTGCTACCCTAGTTAGAGTTATATGCCTGACTGAACGTTCGGTTTCGTGGCTGTCAACCTCGAATTAAGGGCGCCGCGACGTTTATTGTCAATAAGAAAGGTTTCGTCTGGATTGAGCCGACCCCGATAATTGTTAGAGCTCGGTAACTATTCTGATAACGTCATAAAGGCTTTATGTAATTTACTTCACAAAATCCAAATCGGCTGAAATCCCGCGGTGTTCGTGGACCAACCGTGCGCCGCTTCGGACAAACTTCCGGTTACACTTTGTAATGTTTCCGATTGCGTAACAGGGCTTGGTTCTTGTCAGGTTCCTGACAACATCAGCGCCAGGGCGCCGCGCATCGGCGCGCTTGAGATGACGAAGACGCCGGAATAGAGGCCGTTCAAATCCGCCACGACGAATAAAGCCGAAGCCAGCGCGATCGCGCTCAGAGAGATCGTTATTACCGATAAGGCGTTCAGCGGGGTGCTCAAGCCGAGGCAGAGAAAGACAATGAACAGCCAGAATACCAGGACGATGAAAAACGGCGTCGAGAGCGAGACCTGGGAGGCGGCGATCGTTATCCAGCGTTGCTGCAACACCTCGGTCATCGCCGTCGCGCAGGCTTTTTTGGTTTGGAGCTGGGTTGCGCTCTGGCTTGGCAATTGCGAAATCTCGGCGTCGATGGCGCGCAATCTGCTGCCGAGCTTGGCACTTTCATAGGCGATGCCGTTATCCTCGTCGCCAACATTGCGCGGATAATAATTCCCGGGCGGCGGCCGTTGTTCCACCCAGGTCGAGGCGATGGCGGCGGCGGTGTATTGCGCCAGGTCCTGGCGGATCGACGATGCCGGCGCCCCGGCTTCCCGCAGCGTGTCATCAAGCTGGCTTAATGCCGCGGCGTAATTCTGCACGGCGCTGTTCGCCGCGTCGAAGCTGGTTTTTGAAGAAGTGATGAGCAGGCCGAGCACGATGGCCGCGAACGTAACGAGCATTGTTACCGTCACCCGCAGCAGGTCGGTGGTCTCGACGTTTTTATGATGCTCCTTCAGGTCCTGACGAATGCGCATCCCCATCGCTGCCGCCAGCAGCATCAAAATCAGCGGCGCGCCGGTTGCAATCCAAAGGTTGTCCATCGTTAAGACTTCACTGCCGCGCCGGAGGCGTTGGTTGCTGCATCCTGCGGCTGCTGTGCAATCTCCTGCGACGGCTCCTGCGATGGCGGAACCGTCGGCGTTGCCGGCACTGGCGGCGGTGCCGGCGCCAGGTAGGTGTAGGGTATTTCGATATGCTCGACGGCGAAGCGCTGCACCATTCTCCGGTTGAACTCTCGCCTGACCGCCCAGTGCTGCCCGGGACCGGTCCGGATTTGGCCGGTGATCATCAAAGCCGATGCGCCAAGCTGGTCCAGTCCGTTGATCTGCAGGTCATCGCGCATCATCGAACCCCAGGTTGGTTCAGCCCGCATCTGGCGCGCAATATCCATCAGCACCGCGCAGGCATGGTCGACATTTTCCTCATACGAGATACCGACCGAAATCTGCGCAGTGCCGAAATCCCGGGTCTGATTGGTGACGGTTGTCACGGCTGAGAAAGGGATGATGTTGACCGAGCCGTCGCCGCCGCGCAGGCGAATGGTGCGGATCGACAGCCGCTCCACCGTTCCCGACATCCCGGCCAGCGTCACCACGTCGCCCACCTGCATGGTATCCTCCAGCAATAGGAATAGCCCGGTGATGATGTCCTGCACCAGCTTTTGACTGCCGAATCCAATGGCGATGCCGAGCACGCCGGCGCCGGCCAGGAGCGGCGCTGCGTTCACGCCAATTCGGTTGAGGCTGAACAAACCAGCCAGCAAACCAATTACCGTGCCGATGGTTGCCTTCAAGATCGGCGCCAAAGTGCGCAGTCGTAATGCTTGCCGGGTCTTGCCGGCATCCGATAGCTGTTCGATGCGGCCGTCCAGCCAGTTATTGGCGATTTCCCAGATCACCAAGGCGATGGCGATAATGACGACGACCCAAATCAGGGCGAATAACAGGCTGCGGCTGATTGGATTTCGCAGCAGCCAGGGCAGCAGGCGGATCCCCCAGCCCATCAGAATGACGGCCAGCACGGCGATGCCGATGACGATCCTGATCAGGGTTCGGATCAGCGGGTTATAGGCGCGCGCCCGGCCGACCAGGTTGGGATGCCTTAGCTCGCGTCCCTTGGGATCGGGGAAAATCCTTTCCAGGCCGCGATCGCTGCCGCTCCAGCCAAGCCGTCCCAGAAACAGCGCTGCCATGAAGTACAGCACCACCCGCAGCAGAACACCGAAGGCATGCGGTACGCCGCCGGCCCATGCGACCCAGAGCGCCAGGATGTAGAACAGCGCCGGGTAATGCCAGATCGACGCCAGCCGCCGGCGCCAGGTCGAAAAATGACTATTGGCATCCGGCTTGCCCCTGATCCATTTGGCGACCACCTTGCGGCCGAGCCAGATCATCGCCGCCAGCTCGATATGCAGGGCAAGTACCAGAAGGCGGGTGACTGCTTTGGCGCCGTTCGCGGGCAGGCCCAGGATTTCGCTGATCGAAATGATCGCGAAGGAGAAGCCGCCGGTTGCGAGTACGATGCGCATCCATTTATTGAGCCAGAGCGCGTTGGCGTCGCGCATTGCGAACAACCGTAGCGGCGGTGTCCAGGGCGCGGTTATGAAGCGTAGTATTTCCAGCGAGATCCGGCAGACCAGATAGGCGTTGCCGGCGCCGACGATCGAGAGGCGCGTGTCCCGCGCGGTGATCAGGCCGGAATTCAGCAGCAGTCCAGCGGCCAGACCGAAGCCGACGATCGGCAACAGGTTGAGCAGTAAAACCAATACCGCCAACATCAGCCGATGCGACCAGGCCAGCACGATTTCGAGCCGGCGCGGCCGGGTTTCGGTCTCGGTTGCAACGGCGGAGCGCTTTGCCACCAATATGCGCCCGGACAGCTTCGCCGGGGTTATCTGTGCGGCTGGCGCCGGGGTTGTCTGTTCGAGCGGCTCCGCCGAGGTAATCTGTTCGGGCGGCTCCGCCGCCGGGGTTATCTGTTCGGGCGGCTCCGCCGCCAAGACTTCTTCAAGCGGCTCCGCCGCCGGGACTTGTTCAAACGGTTCCGCCGCCAGGACGGAGGAAGGCGTCCGCGCCCGGCGCGCCAACATGGCGCGTGGCCGGGTCAGCAAAAGGCGGATCAGGACATCCAGGACCGCGGCCGGCAGCAGCGTGATCGCCAGGCCTTCGACAATGCCCAGCAGCGCCTGCTGCCGCGCCGGATTGTTGCCGAAACTGCCGAGCCAGCTCCATACCGGGGTAAGTGTCGTTGATTTGCGGATGGCGGTAATGAAATCGTTGACTGGCTCGGCAGCGTCGTGATCGAGGATTTTAGTTACCGACAGTCCGAGTGCCGCGGTGCCAAAAGGCGAGGCAGGATTATTGCCGGTTGCCGGCGTGGCGGGTGCAGCCGCGCCGGTGAGTGCCGCCAGCGGTGAGCCAGGGATAATGGTGCTCGGGGCCGATGGAGCCGGACTGGCCTTTGCCGCCGCGGGAGCGGGATGGGTTGCGGCTGCTTGCGCATGAGCCTGGTCCGGCATTGCCAGGGCCAACGCAAACATCATCAGGAGAAGCGTAAACAGGCCGCGCATGGCGCACCCAGACGGCGGAACGGCGGTCAAGTCAATTGGTGCAAAAGCGGGGCGCAAGCCTATATATCGCCGGATGAAGATATTTTTGATGATCCTTCTTGGGGTCGACATGGTGGCGGTGGTTGTCGTGATGCTGGTTGGCGCCATCGGCCTCGCCAATGTAAACCGCGACCCCAGAACCTCCAACAAGCTGATGCGTGCCAGGGTGGCGCTGCAGGGTGTCGCCATTGGTTTGGTGGTTTTACTGATGCTGACCAGTAGGTGACGAATCATCGATTGCGCTTGCATTCGTAAGACATCATGGCGACGCTGCCCCGGGCCCAGAATACAGAAGTCTTTTGGTTCGCGGACGCCGGCCTTTGCTTCAAACCGGTCTCTGCTGCAGAAAAAGCTGCTTCTTTCAATCCTGCTTCGAGAAATCGACAATCGCGGCAAAGCCTGCTTCGGTGCCGAAGGCCAAATGCGAGCCGGAGCTGTTCCAGGCCAGGGCTGAGATGGCGCCGCGGCCGGGAGCGGCGATGGGCAGCACGGTTTCCCGGCCGATATCGGCCATCACCACCAGGCCGTCCTCGAAGCCGGCGGCGACCATTTCATGAATTGGGTGGCAAGCCACGCGCTTGATTATTTTGCCATTGCTGGATGCCAGTTCCAACGGCGCCTTGCCCATGGGGCCGCCGCCGAAGAATGGCCACAGGACGATAGCGTCGGCGCCGCTGCTGGCTAGAAATTTGCCGGATTTGGTAAAGCCGAAGGATTCCGTTTTTGCTGGATAGCCGCTCATTCGCATGTGCTTGCCCTCTGGCAGAGTCCAGCCATGCAAAGCGTTTTCCTGCATGGCGGTAACCAGCGCCTCGCCGTTGGGATGCAGGGCGACGCCGATATGACTGCCTTTCCATTCCAGCAGCCGCGGCGTGGCCGAGGTGGACGCGGTAAACCACAGCGAGGCGCCGTTATAATGCGAGGCGGCGACGCGTTTGCCTTTGGCATCGAAGGCAATGCCGGTAACGGTGGAGGGGTGTGGGAAGGTTCGAATTTTTTCGCCTTTGGCGTCGAAGATGGCCAGATTTTTGCCGGCGCTGCAGGCCAACAGGCCGTTTTTCGGATGCGCGAAGGAGGCTGCGTGGTCGACCCATTTCATTCCGAAATCGGCGATTTGCGAAACCTCCTCGAGCCTGATCCGGTTGAATTTGCCGTCATCGCCGCCGGTGATGAAACCATCCGGTGAGAGGTCCTGCGCCAGCGTCAGAACGGCGCCGTCATGGGCTTGGATATGGCTCCAGTTGTCGGCTTGCGCGAAATGCACCGCGCCGTCGCCCAGCGCGAAGGCGGCGATATTGCCGGCGCGGTCGAAGATACAGGATGTGATATGGGCGCCAAGCGGGCGCGTGACGCCGCGGGACTTTAATAATGCGTCTAGATCGTTCATGGACCCAGGGGTTAACGAACCCTGCCTTACCCGGCAAGTGCGGAGACATATGTGATTAAGTACCTGATTTTGGCAGCGGTTTTGGTGCTGCCGGCGATGGCCGTGGCGCAAACGGCGAAGCACCCGACGGCGATGCAGTTTGCGGCGGTATTACAAGATCCAGGCCACCGGCAGCTGGTGCTGGACTCCGCCAAGGAGAGCCCGGCCTGGACCCATATGTCATGTGCGGCGGCAAGCTTCGCGCAGGCGCCGGAGATTGGCGTTTACGTGCCGGTGCAGTTTGCCAAAAACGGCGAGCCGATTTCCGGAGAATGGCGGGAGGGGCTGGTTGCCAGCGGCTGCGGCGCGCCCATTACGCTTAACGTGCTGACGCAAATCACCGCTCCAGCAACTTTGGCCACCGGGTATCTGCTGCCGGGGGCCACCATCGCCGATCCGATCCTGCAGAATTACGCGCAGAGCTTTGCGCTGAAGGCGGCGGGCGGGCTGCCCCCTGGCTGCCAGGATGGATATGTCGCGAATACCGAATTTGCCGGCTATGACGACCCCAAGGCCGGGCCGGCAATCGGCCCATGGAAGGAAATCTGGACGCTGGATTTATGCGCCCCGCCGAAGCGGGTTCTGATGCATTTCATACCGGATGCCAGCGGCACCACCATCCAAGCCTCGGCTGATTAGGGCGCGGCCAAGCGAAATGACAAAGCGTTGACAATGCCGGACCGACCTTGCGGCGCATCATCAGGTTTGTCATAAGGTGTGCAATGGTTCGCACCAACTGCCCATTTTGTCTGGGTTCGCGCTTAAGTTCGCGGTTGAATCCTCCGGCAATATCAAGCGCAATAGCAGGCGCAGTATCAGGCGCAATTTTAAGCGCAATTTTCAATCCGTTCTGGGACCGCTTCAGTAGTGTTTGAGGGCGGGTATAATTATCCCGCCCTGGTGCTGAACGCGGACTTCCGTCCGCTGTCGTACTTTCCCTTATCGACGTGGAATTGGCAGGACGCCGTTAAAGCGGTGTTTCTGGATCGGGTTTCCGTGCTGTCGGAATATGAGCGCGAGGTGCATAGCCCTAGCTTTACCATGCGCTTGCCATCGGTGATCGCGCTTCGGGATTTTATACCTTCGGCGCGGATGCCGGCTTTCACCCGGTTTAATGTTTTTCTGCGGGATATTTTTACCTGCCAATACTGCAATTCCAAGCGGCCGGCGCAGGAGCTGACGTTCGACCACGTGATCCCGCGCGCCCGCGGCGGCCGCACCACCTGGGAAAATGTGGTGACCGCCTGCGGCGCCTGTAATTTGCGCAAGGGCAGCAAGTTGCCGAAGGAGTGCCATATGATCCCGCGGCACGAGCCGCGGCGGCCGACCAGTTGGGAGTTGCAGGATCGGGGCAGGGGCTTTCCGCCGAATTTTCTGCACGAGAGCTGGCGCGACTTTTTATACTGGGATTCTGAATTGGAGAATTGAGTTTTGGATTTGTCCGCGGCGCTGAAAATTGTCGAAGCCAGCCTGGCCTATGCCAGCGAACAGGGTTTCAAACCGATGGCCGCCGGGGTGGTTGACGCGCGCGGTGCTTTGAAAAGTTTTGCAGCCCAGGACGGCACCAGTCTGAAGCGCGGTGAGATTGCGCTGGGCAAAGCCAACGGTGCGGTGGCGATGGGCATGGGATCTCGGGCGTTGATGAACCGCGCCGAGCAACAAGCCTATTTTATTGCCGCCGCTACCGCTGCCGTTGGCGGGTCGCTGGTGCCGGTTCCGGGCGGCGTGTTGATAAAAGATGCATCCGGCACGCTGCTGGGGGCGGTCGGCGTTTCGGGCGATACCTCCGACAATGACGAGGCCGCTGCCATTGCCGGCATTAAGGCCGCTGCACTGGTACCGGACGCGGGTTAAAGCAGTTTTTTTAACAAAAGCGGTTACTCTTTTATCGGATCATAAACCCACATTATTATCCTGCCGCCGGCGTGGATCTCGGCGCTGGGCGTGCCCATCGGCGCTAAAATGGTTTTGAAATCAGCCAGGCTTTTCCAAGGTCTGGAGTCCCATTCGTCCCCATAGATTGCCCATACCCGTTTGCCTTGGGCACGTGCCTGCTCCGCATCCTGCAGGTCATCTGCAAAATTGCGAAGCAGATAAGGCTGGGATTTCCCGGGCAGATAGTAGCGCATAATTTTTTCGGCCCCGGGGTTGCAGTAATAGGCAACATCTCGCGGCTCAGCGTGGCTTGCGAAAATTTGAGCGGCAACGTCCCAACGCGGTCTTGTCTCGACACTGTAATAGGGCATCAAATTGATCAGCAGGAGCAATGCAATTGCGGTCAGCACGCCTGATCGTATGACGGGCCGGCAGTTTTCAAGAAGCGCTGCCGCGCCTATTCCGCAAAGGATTGCAAAAGGTGGCGCGCCCCACAACAGATACCGAGCCGTCAGCAACGGTTTCCACATCAAAAAAACGCCGACGAATACCGGCAGTGTCAATGCTGCCGGCAGGATTGCAGCTGCCACCATCGGGTCCCGCCGCAACCGCCAGATGCCGCCTAAAGCCGCCACGACCAGCGCCGTGCCGATGCAGATGGGGACCGCTAGCGGCGTCGGCACTGTCATGAAATGCGGTGACACGAAATCGCAAACGCGCATCAGATAGACCGATTCAATATCGTACCATATGAGAGCTGGCATCGGCACCGGCATATTCACGTGGATCACAGTACCTGATATCGATCGCATGATGAGATAGAGCGGCACGCAGCAAGTGAGGCATATCAGGTCGGCGACAAAAAAATTGCGTAGCATCCCGCTACGGTTCTGCGTCTGCAAGACCATGACAAGGGCGGTCGTCCCCGACGCCAGCAGCCAGGGTAGGGCATCACCAAGTGTGCATAATGCGGCGGCGGAGCCCGCGATGAATTGCAGCCAAATCGATGCCTGCCCGCTTGCGCGCCAAGACAATGCTGCGCGCTCGCCGCTTTGAGCGAGGGTGATGAGCGCCTGCAACGCCACAAGCAGACAGAAGATCATCAGCATATAGCTGCGAGCTTCCTGCGAATAATCGATTTCCGTGGGGGCCAGGCCGATAATGAGTGCCGCGACGATGCCACTCGTGATGCCGCCAGCGCGCGCGGCTATTGAGAAGACGAGCACAACGTTCAAAGCGCCCAGAATTGCAGACGGCAGGCGCAGCCAAAATTGCGGATCCGGCATGTGCGAGAGCGGCGCCACCAAAAGGAAATAGACCGGGGTCTGGTGCCATGCAAAAGAATCGTGAATCAGGGCGACCAAAGGCAAGGCCGCCCGCCGCGCCGTCGTTACTTCGTCCGAGTAAAATGCTTTGCTCGCGAGATCAGCTAGCCGTGGTGCCAGTGCCAGCAAAAACACCGCAAGCTGCCAGCGAAAGTTGATCATTTCGACCCCAATAGTGCGGAGCAGGCTGCCGGTGATGCCGGTTAGTGATGTAGGTTTGCCGTCCAGAGCCGCTGTTCTCCCGTTCTAGTTTTGAAGCCACGCCAGTTTTATAAATCAAGGATACCCTGCTGACCTGAAGCTGTCGCGGCGATTTCGCCGTCGTGGAATTTCAGGTTCAGAGCTGCACCTGGAATGATTTTCGTAGCAGAAATAATCGGCGCACCTTTTGGCGTTGTTACAAGTACGAAACCTCGCCGCAGAACCGCTTCGTAAGATACCGAATTCAGGCGTGCTGAAATATTCTCCAGAATTAATCGGGACTTCTCCATGCGCGCCGGTAGCGGCACCTGCAGCCGGTGATCGAGTAGCGAAAGACTGTTGCGCTGGCGGCCTAAAAATTCGCGGGGATGGATCAGGCGGTTGGCGAGGCGTTCCAGGGCACTGCGCCTGGCGGCTGCGTAATTGGGCAGTGCGAGGCTTAGCCGCTCTGAACGGTCATCCAGGCGTTGGCGGGCGGCGCCGATGAGGTTGGGCAAATTCGGTAGCTTGCCGGCGGCGCGGTCGAGCCGGGCGCGGGCGCCGGTGGCGATGTGCGAAAGCGCGCCGGTTAGCCGCGCAGTTTTCTGGGCAATGTCGGCCAGTAGTTCCAGGCGCGGCGGAACCGCCATTTCTGCCGCCGCCGTGGGGGTCGGGGCGCGGCGGTCGGAGACGAAATCGATCAGGGTAGTGTCGGTTTCGTGACCCACGGCTGAGATCACGGGGATGGAGCAGGCGGCGACGGCGCGCAGCACGGCCTCGTCGTTGAAGGCCATCAGGTCTTCCAGGCTGCCGCCGCCGCGGGCGATGATCAGCACGTTGGGGCGGGGTATGACGCCGGTTTCCGAGAGTGTCGAGAACCCGTTGATCGCGGCCGCGATCTGCGCCGCCGCCGCCTCGCCCTGCACGGCGACCGGCCAGAGCAGGATCGGCCGGGGAAAACGGCGGGCGATGGTGGTTTTGATGTCCTGCAGCACCGCGCCCTGGGCAGAGGTTACCACACCGATGATTTGCGGGAGTAATGGAATAACGCGCTTGCGTTCCGGCGCGAACAGCCCTTCAGCCTGCAACCGCACCCGCAAGGCCTCGATCCGCGCCAGTAGCGCGCCGGCGCCGGCATATTCCAGACGCTCGATGATGAGCTGGTATTCGGAGCGTTCAGGGTAGGAGGTGATTTTGGCGGTGGCGATGACCTCAACGCCGTTTTCCGGTTTGAGGCCGACGCGGCCGGCGACGCCGCGCCAGATGATGGCGCGGATTTTGGCGGTTTCGTCCTTCAGCGCAAAATAGATATGGCCTGAGGAATAGGCGCGTAACTCGGTAATCTCGCCGCGCACCCGGACCCGGCCGAAGGCACCTTCCAGGGTCTGCTTGATTGCCCCCGCCAGGTCGGAGACGCTGAATTCCGGCGTATTCCCTAAATCGCTCATCGGTACAGAGTATGTTAGGAGCCGATTCAGTGGAAGGCTGGAGCATCAAATGCGGGTACTCATTATTGGTTCGGGCGGCCGTGAGCATGCTTTGGCCTGGGCGATTTCGGCATCGCCACTGCTGGAGGCATTGTTCGTCTGTCCCGGCAATCCCGGGACCGCCGCGATTGCGACCAATGTGCCGATCCGCGCCAATGACATCATCGCGCTGGTGGCTTTTGCGGAGATGGAACGCATCGACCTCGTGATCCCAGGCCCGGAAGCACCGCTGGTGGCGGGCATTGCCGATGCGCTGGCCATTGCCGGCATTCGTTGCTGTGGCCCGAGTGCCGCGGCCGCCGAACTGGAGGGAAGCAAAAAATTTACCAAGGAGATTGCGGATCTGGCCGGCATCCCGACCGCTGCCTGGGACAGTTTTTCCGATGCCGATGAGGCGCATGATTATGTTGAGGAAATGGGCGCGCCAATTGTCATCAAGGCCGATGGCCTGGCGGCCGGCAAAGGCGTGGTGGTGGCCGAAACTTTGGTTGAGGCGCACGCGGCCATTACCGCGATTATGGAAGACAAGATCCATGGCGCGGCCGGCATGTCTGTGGTTATCGAGGAATGCCTGGTCGGCGAGGAAATCTCGGTATTCGCGCTTTGCGATGGTTTGGAGGCGCTGTATCTCGGATGTGCCGCGGACCATAAGCGCGTTTTTGACAATGATATTGGTCCTAATACCGGCGGGATGGGCGCGATCTCGCCGCCGCCATGGGCACCGCAGACGGTTATCGACACCGCGATGGAGCAGATTATTCGTCCGGCGCTAGGCGCCATGGTTGAACGCGGGATGCCGTTCAGGGGCTTCCTATTTGCCGGGCTGATGTTGACCGAGGCCGGACCCAGCCTGATCGAATTCAACGTTCGGTTTGGCGATCCGGAATGCGAAACATTATTGCCCTTGTTGCGCTCGGATATTTTGCCAGCGCTGCTTGCCGCGACCGACGGGCAGCTGGCAAATCTCGATCTGCGCTGGAAACCGGAGGCGTCGGCAACGGTGGTGATGTGTGCCAAGGGTTATCCCGGCGCGTACGCTACGGGCAGTGAAATTTTCGGCCTGGAGGAAGCGGCGCAATTGCCCGGCGTCAATATTTTTCATGCCGGGACAATGGCGGAGGAAGGGTCGATCCTGGCCAATGGCGGCCGCGTGCTTGCCATTAACGCAACCGCCGATACGTTGGCTGAAGCTGTGGGGCGCGCCTATGCGGCGGTCGATATGATCGAATGGCCGGATGGATTTTGCCGTCGCGATATTGGCAAAAAGGCAATGTATTATTGAGCGATTCGTTTCTGAAAATTCGGTTAGCGGCCTTCGAAACCGCGAAGACGAGTTCTGAGCAGAACAGCATAGCTTTGTTAGAGTTAGCGTAGAAGCAGCCGCTTTTTGTAAAAAGCGGCGCAAAAACTTTTGGTATGCAGGCGCCGGGAATTTGAAAAAACCGGTGGCTGATATAAAGAATCCTTTTTCCTTCTAAATGTTCTGTAGTGGTTTGCGGAGGTCTAAAGATTAGTTATTCGGGGCCATTGTCGCTCGCAACTCCCGTCTCCAGTATAAAAAATTTTTGCGCCGCTTTTTTAAAAGCGGCTGCTTTCTTGAACTTAACTGACACTGGCTCCGATAAATCCCAGGCGCTTGAGCAGTAGCGGCATTGTAAGGCCTTGTGCGATGATGGAGAACGAGACCACGCCGAAGGCGGCCACCAGCATTTCGTTACGCATCGGCAGGGAGGTTGGTAAATCCAGCGCCAGCGCCAGGGCCAAGGCACCTTTTAATCCGCCCCACCAAAGGACGTGCTGTTCGCCGTTTGAGACCGCGCGCTTCGATTTTTTAATCAACCAGCAGAGCGGGTAGACACCGGCTGCACGGCCTAGCAGTACCAAAATAACGATGGCTGCCAAATCTGTGAAGCCAAGCTGCAAGAAGCGGATTTTTTCGAGGGAAATGCCGATCAGCAAGAATACCAGTGAATTGGCGATGAAGGCGATGAATTCCCACAGCGCCAGAGAGAATTCACGGCCTTGCGGGGTCAGCCGGCTGCGTTCGTCATCGGCCAATATCCCAAAATTTCCCATCAGCAGCCCGGCGGTTATGCAAGCCAGGACGCCTGAGCAATGAAAATGCTCGGCAAGTTCGAACGAGCCGTAGGCTGTTACCGCGGTGATTGTGCTTTCGACCAGATGATCCTTGGTGTATCCGGCAATGGCAAGGGCTGTGCCGGCGCAGAGTATGCCGACAAAAATACCGCCGCCGACGGTGAGCAGTAGAATTTTTGCGCCGAATTCTGGCGTAACGGTACCGCCGGTGGCTGAGATCAACGTCAAGGTAAAGAGCACCGCGGCGACGCCGTCGTTGAACAGCGCTTCACTTTCTGTCAGCAGTCGGAGCCGGCCGCCGATATTATTGTCCTTGAACATCGCGATTACGGCTACCGGGTCGGTGGCGGCAATTAAAATGCCAAATAGCAGGGCTGATTTAATTGGCCATCCCAAGCCGGCAACCAGTCCAGCAGTGACCAGTGCTGCGGCGATCAGGGTGGCGAAAACGGCCAAGCCTAGCACGACGGCGAGGTCGCGTTTCAGATCATGCCAGTGAATGTTGATGGCTGCTTCGAACAGTAACGGCGGCAGAATGAAATCATAGGCGAAATCATGCGTGAGGACCACATTTGCAGCCCCGGGCAGCAATGCCAGTGCCATGCCGACCGCAACCAACCCAACGGTGTAGGGCAGCCGCAGCGCGCGCGCGCCCAGCGCCACCAGCACGGCGATAATTAGCAGGCCGATGGTCTGAGTGAGGAGATGGTCCATTGATTCCAATCCTAACCTGCCGGCCCGCCTTTGTGAAACTGCCGGGCTCGGCTACAAGCCGGCGCATGGACTTGAACTCTCCAAAAGGGCGGCGGCGAGCCTGGCTGGATTCGCTGTTCGACGATCACGCCGCGCTGCGGACGGTCTGGACCAATTTTCACGTGGTTGTTCCGGGTGTATTGTACCGTTCCAATCATCCCACCCCTGGCAATTTGCGCCGGTTCGTTCGGGATAACGGGATCAAGACCGTGATCAACCTGCGCGGTGTCGCGGGTAACGGCTCCGATGCGCTCTCTCGCGAGGCCGCGGCTTTGCTGGGTCTTGACTTTATCGATCTGGCGGTTCGCAGCGCCGCGGCACCGCCGCGTGACACGGTTATTGAGTTGATGCGGCTGTACCGGACGATGCGGCGCCCTGGTCTGGTACATTGCAAATCCGGCGCCGACCGCGCCGGTTTTGCGGCAGCGGTTTTCCTGCTGATGGAGGGGGCGAGCGCGGCCCAGGCACGCAGCCAGATGCGGCTTCGTTTTGGCCATATGCGGCATTCGAGGGCCGGCATTTTGAGTGCTTTCATCGATGCCTGGGACCGCTATAAGGGCAACAAATCCTTCGCTGGTTGGGTGGCCGAGGATTATGACGCGGCGGCGTTGCAGGCGGCATTTAAATCCAATCCGCTGGCGCGGTTTTTTAACGACCGCGTGCTATCGCGGGAGTGATAAAAGCCAGTGCCGCTTGGGGCGGGCTAGGCCATGATCAATTTATCGATAGTGATCGGCAGGTCCCGAATGCGTAGGCCGGTTGCATGATACACGGCATTTGCGACCGCCGCGGGCATGCCCACATTTGCAAGCTCGCCAATGCCCTTGACGCCGAGCGGATTAACGTTGCCATCGATCTCCGGTATCATCAGCACCTGAACCTCTGGCACGTCTGCATTCACCGCAATCAAATAATCCGCAAAATTGTCGTTGGTATAGCGGGCCCGTCTGCGGTCCATCTCCGTTGCTTCCATCAGTGCCATTTCCATGCCCCAGATCATGGCGCCCACATAACGGCTGCGGGGCAGTTCGCGGATTGACGATGCGGCCAGCGGCAAAGGCGCCGGTCATTCGGGGTACGCGTATTTCCCGCGTTAGTTTATGCACCCGCACCTCAACAAAATTGGCGCCGAAGGCAAACTTCAGCGGCGCTCCGGTATCGCCGCCATTTGGTTGCGACTGGTTGCCGGCATAAAGCCGGCTGATGGCGGCCTGGCCTTCGCCATCGGGAATATACTCCGCGTATTCCTCAATCGAACCGGTGTTCAATCTGGCAAAGGCAGCGGCCAGATCTGTTCGTTGCGGCATTTGGTTGCCGAATCGCGCTGCAATTTTTTGTGCCGCCATATGTACGGCAGAGCCGCTGGACGCAGTCGTCATCGAACCGCCCGCGATATTGCCGGGCGGCAGGTCCGTATTGCCCATTTGCACGGAGACCGCGCTGATCGGCAGGTTAAGCGCGTCGGCTGCGATCTGCTGCATCAGGCTATTACGTTGCCAGCACCTGCCTTATATCCTGGTGTTCCGGGGCGTTTGCGGTTGCCGGCATCATGGAGGGGATTTTCGCGAGGTCGACGGCGTGCATCGATTCCAAAATCAAGCGCTCGATTTCATCTCTGTTATCTTGGTAAATTTTGCCAATGCCGTCAGCGTGGGGCAAGCCATACCAGAATCGGTGCAGCTTGACGCTGCTTATCGCATCGATGCAGCCGGCAAAATATTGCTCGCACGCGTTACCGGCATCGTAGAATACGTGATGCTGGACATCTGACTTCCTATGTTCGGCATGGATCGCATCTTTGAGGTTAACCACTGCGATGTCGGCTTGAGCAAGATCTTCGTCGGTGATGAGATCCGGCCAGAACTCACGCGCTATACCGGCAGCGGAAAAATAGTACTTCACATCATCGCCAAGCTGGGTCTGCGGGTTGATCGCGACGCTGCGGATCTGCAATCCTGCAAATTCAGATGCGAGAAGCTCCGCCAGTAACATTGCCGCGTACCCGCCGGAGCTCAGACCAAAGAAACAGAAAGAGCGATAACCTTGCGCAACGAAAATACGCAGCTGGGCCATGATCCTGGCGGTCTTGTTGGTATACCAACACCGCGAGTCAACATGCTCGGCAAGACGCATGTGGTCGATGCCGGCTTCACGCGGCAGGTGCCAGAGTTCCCACCGGGTCGACATCCCGTCAAACGGCCGGCCGCGCGAGGTTGGAACGACGAGCATGTCGCCGCAAAACCTGGTTTGAAATATCTCTACATGCAGGTCCGTGAGGTTTGGGCTGAGAAGGTAGGTTTCATTCTGGTTTGGAACCGGATTGCTCTTGAGGACCGGGGCCGGATCAGCGCCCTCAAGTTCGTTGAACGTAGTAGTTACCAGACCGGCTGAAACAATGTGCAGCGCGGCATGCTCGATTTTCCATTTAGCCAGATCTGCATTTGGAAAACCGGTGACGCGGCCATCGGGATAGAATTTGATCCGCTCGCGCAGAACCTCGCCGCCGGGACGGTACAAACGCCACCAATGATGCGTAAGGGGAAGATTTGCGAGCTTCTGTTCAAAAACCGCCGCGGCCGACGGCGGCGCTGTGAAGGCGCCTCGCCGGTTGTTTTTAAACCGGCTGATAAAGTTCCAGCGCCGGGAAAGCCAATGAAGAATCCGCCTGATCATGCAAGCATGCAGTGCTGGCTGAGCCAATCGCGGACATGGGATAAGGACTGGTTGATGACCTGGTCCATATCCAGATACTGATAGGTCCCGCAACGCCCGATGAACGCAAGGTCCGGCTTTTGCTCCGCAAGCATACGGTATTTTTGGTAGACCGCATTGGCCCTACCGTCGGCGTCCTTTACCGGGTAAAATCTTTCACGATTATTGTCACGGTAATCGCATGGCTCCTCGCGCGTGAGCGTGCGTTTGCCGGTATCGCTGACAAGATGGCCCGGGAGAATGTGCCAGGCTGTTTCTCGCGTGAAAATGTCGTCATCGGTATAATTTGTAACGCTCCAGTGCTGATCAGGAACCGTCACGCCGCTCAGGTGGTGAAATTTCAAGGATCGATAGGGCAATTCGCCAAACACAAAATTAAAATACTCATCGATCGCCATTGAGTTAAAGCAGAACTCATAATCCCGCTCATTTTTGCTGCTGAAATCAGTTCCCAGCATGAGAGTAATGTTTGCATGATCAAAAATGTTGTCGAATAACTTTGTGTATCCGTCCTGCGGCATCATTTGCACATCTTCGGTGGGAAAATAAGTATCTGTACGGTCAGTCCGAAGCGGCAATCGCTTAATTACCGCAGCGGACATTTCTTCCAGATCAAGCGCCCACATTTTTTTTGTGTAGGGCCGGAAAAACAAATCCGTCAGTACCACGCCGATTCTGGAATGCAGGTATTCGGCGGCATTGCGAGGTTCCTCTATCGGAACCGAAACCCGGCGCAGATGCGCCTCGACCTCTTCAGCCTGGGAAAAATTCTCACCGAAAACCATGTTGACGGTATCTAAATTTATCGGCATCGGCGCAAAGCCGCCACCCGGCAGGGCAGCGCGCACCCGGTGCGTATAAGGAACGAATGAGCCAAAACGCGTGATCCATTCGACAACCCGCCGCTGCCTGGTGTGGAATAGATGCGGACCGTAGGCGTGCACGCGAATACCGTTATTATCGACATAGTCGTAGGCATTGCCGGCGACGTGGGTACGTTTATCAATGACGTGGACGGCCCACCCCGCTTCGGCTAGTTCCCGGGCGTGCACCGCGCCTGCGAAACCGGCGCCAACGACCAGCAAGGGTTTCAATTGTCAACGCTCGCGACAGCGCGGCCGGACGCGGCAGCCGGCGCCAACACCGTTCCGGAAAGCTCGGTGGCGTAGACCTGGCGCCAGAAGGTCTCGCTTGTCATAGCCGGCAATTGTTGGCGGTAATCTGCCCGCAAACGTGAACAAGAAAGTGCAAATCTTGCCAGGGTTTTTATAAAGTCAAAACAGGCACCAAAAAACCGGCGCTTGTCATGGTGGCAGATATAGCCGGTTTGCGAGGGTTCGTGCTCGTAGAGCACCCGGCGGAACCGGAACACATTTCGAAGCGCACCGGTGAACCCCTTATGCTGGAATACCAGGCCATCATGCAAGAAAATCGATGGCAGCAGAAAGCCGTTTAAGGTGATGATCCGCATTAAGCGTCTGAATGGAGGCTCATATTCAGACAGTCTTTGCAAATCCGAAACTGCATCCCGGTCGAGCCGAGACATTACTTCACCCGCCGAGAAACTTTGAATTTGGGATCGTTTGTGCTGCATGTTCATATCCTGGACCCAGAAGTCCGGACCCTTCATGACATCTTGCATGGCAAGCGTGACCGCCTGCGCCCTGGCATAGTTATATGAAAATGCGTGGAAGAAGAAGAACCGGCAGAGCATTCTGATTAGAGCCAACCTGCCGGCCATCCGGATGCAGAGGTTTTGCATGATGTGGTAGCGAACATCGAGATATTCGGTCAGCGGGCCGCTTTTAAGTGAGAAATCTTCTCCCCAGCATGCAATGCCGTTTATTGTCAGGATTGAAAATTTGTTCAGCGTCGAGAATTGTATATCATCGCCACGTACGAAAAACGGAAACGCAAAATGTTTCACGCTGGAAATTGCGAATGCAAAAAACCACCAGCCGCCATAATCCGGATTGACGTCCAAATGCTCCGCACCTAACAGGTCGGGCACATGCCGCATGTCGAACCCTTGTTTTAGCGGCCGGCAAATACCATCGAACCTGGCGCCCTTCTCCGAGAGGCGGTACGGTTCTGCTTCCCTCAGCAGGCTCCCGGCCACGGCGAGCTGATCCGATTTGGCAAATTTCAGCAGCATGGCGCAACGCAGGATAGATTCGACCTCGCATGACGCGTCATCATCCATGAAAAGGCAGTGACTGAAGCCATTATCCTGCAAATAAAGCAAGCCACGCATGAAACCACCTGATCCACCAAGGTTTCGATTCGGAATTAAAACGGCACCCCTGGCCTCAGCAAAAGTAATATCCTGGGAGTTGTCAACAACGATCAGTTTGATCTCGCGATTTAGGCCGGCATTTTGCAGATGCTCCCGGATCCGCTGGATTGCGGGAACCACAAATTGTTTTCGCCGAAAATGTGTTATCACGAGACCTAGGCTCACATCTCGTTTGGCCGGGCTTGTGGTCTCAAAACTCCCCCCGGTCAGCGTCGCCGGACCGAGCGCCTCGACGCTGAAGTACAACATGCCGTCCGCAAGCTGCGGCCAAAACGGCAGCGGCAGATTGAATGAGTCGCCTTCGCTAAGCGAGATCTCCCGCTCATCCAGCCAGCGGCGCGCATAGCCGTAGCGGTGCAAGCCGATGCGCAACAAAAAGCTCCCGGTGCCGTGCAGGTTCAGGCTTAAGTTATGGATATCGCATTGTCCTTGCCAGGCGCCGACCGTCAACCCATTATAGAAGGTATCGAACGAAGCCCGACCACGCGCCGTAAAAACAAGCAGAGGCTGCGATAAATGCAGACGGACCTGCGGGTTTATCCGGACATACATTTCCGGCGGCGCATCGAAAACAAGACCCGGAAAAATGACGTTCTGCACCACATGGCTGACACCGCTCCCGAGGTCCATCAGGAGGGCCGGTCCAATGGGGTTGCTGCTGCATCAGGCTGCGCGTGCACGCCAACCCGGCCGCGCAGACCGGCCATAGTGCAGGAAAGCCATTCCTTCAATCCGGCGACGTCGCCCCGCCGCGAGATTAGAAAGAAGTACGGGTAGCGAACGGCGTCGACAATGAGGATGCACCACAGCCGGTGCCGGGCGTGGTTGAAGCTCCGATTCCGAAACTGACAACGGCGTTTCCATGAGGTTTCGGGAATAACCACGTGCAGCCGGCCGCCCCAAATGGGATGGATTTCGTTATCTGAAGAGGGATGCAGGAAGGCGGCTGCCGCGGTGGTGCCAAAGCGCAGCCCGGCGCGCCGCATCCGGTGCATAAAATCAACCTCGTCGCCGCGTGCAAACATCCTCAGATCCGGCAGCCCGACCGTAAAGAACGAGCTTGCCTTGATCAGCAGCCCGTTGAAAAGGTGAGCGGTAGACGACAGAAAGGCGTCAGCGGGTATTTCGTCACGGCGGAAAACATAGCGACCGTCGACTGCGTATGGAAATGCAAAACGGGCGACATTGTCTGCAGCGAGCACCGCGGGGGAGACGGCGTATAGACCACGCAGCGCGGCGGTCCTGAGAAGCTCGGCAAGCACAGCCTCATCATGCGGGCGGCCGTCATCGTCCATCAACCAAAGCCATTCGGCGCCGCCGGCCATCGCGGTCAGTATGCCGAGCGCGAAGCCACCGGCGCCGCCGAGGTTCACCGTGCTTCTCACGACCGAGACATTGGCGTGGCAGCCGGTGATACGCGAGATCGCATTGAATTCCTGGCTGGAGTCGACAACCACCACGTCGAGACAAGCACGCATTTGCTGAGCGAGGACAGCAGATAGCGTTCTAGCCAATTCAAGTGGCCGGTCCCGCGATAGGATTACGGCGGTAACCGCGGGAGGTGGACGCGCTACGACCTGCGTTTGCAGTTCGCGACGAGCGGCGCGCGGTGAAACCACGGCGTGATCAACAACTTCGAACGCGGCAGGTGAATTTATGTTCGTCAACAATACTGCCTTGTTCCAGCGCCAATTCTAAGATCGCCCATTCATGGGAGGGGTTAGAGTGGCCAGCAGCCGAAGGGCTTACAAGGTGCAAATCCGTTGTTTAAACTATCGTATGAATTAAGACACCCGCAGCAAATACTGCAGCGTGCGGCAGCTTCCGATATCAGTACACTGTCCAGTTGCAGAGCGTGTGGCGTTTCATGTGGATGAAACTGTCCGCCGGTCACCTGCGGCGTCAATTTTCCCAGTGGCTTCGAAGAGCGCCGGTTTCCCGCGATATTTTTACCTCGGCAAAGATGGGACGCTTCTTACATCAACTGCGGCCCTGCTAGGCCAGACTATTTTCCAGTTCACCGAGAGCGCTGATGGCGATCCGCACATGGTCGCCGGGCCGCAGATAGCGAGGCGGGGTAAAACCGATGCCGACGCCGGCCGGCGTGCCGGTTGCAATCACGTCGCCTGGCAGCAGGGTCAAGCCGGCCGAGAGCGTTTCTATCAATGTCGGCACATCGAAAATCAGGTCGCCGGTGCTGGCGTGTTGCCGCCGCTCGCCATTGATCCAACATTGCACTTCAAGTTTGCTGGGATCGATCTCATCCGCCGTCACGATATACGGTCCCATCGGACAGAACGTGTCCAGCGATTTGCCGATGAACCATTGGCGGTGCCGGTGCTGCAGGTCACGCGCCGTCATGTCATTGATAATCGTGTAGCCGAACACGTGGGAGAGTGCATCAATGCGTTTAATCCCGCGGCCGCCGCGGCCGATGATCACGCCAAGCTCGGCTTCGTAATCCACGGCGTCGCTTAGCCCATGCGGGTAGCGTATCTCGGCGCGATGTCCGATCACCGTTTCCGGAGCTTTGGTAAAAACAATCGGCGCTTCCGGGATAGCGTCATCCTTGCCTTTTGCGCTGGCATCGAAACCGCTTTTGGAAAATTCATGCGCGTGCTCACGATAATTTTTGCCGACGCACATGATATTGCGCATCGGCCGCGGCAACGGCGCCATGAATATCGCATCCGCCAACGGATGCCCGGGGCCTTGCGCATGGATGCGCGGCCGGTATTCCTCAAAGCCGCTGATGAGGTCCTGCATCGAGAGCTTTTGGTCCAGCATTGCCTCGATTGGCCACCAGCGCTGGGCATCGGTATCGATCAAAGCGGTTTTGTTGTCACTGAGGGTGCCGAGCGTGGCAAACTTCATCTATTCCTCCTGAACCGATGTAATCCAACGATGCTCGGCCCAAGCATATTTCCAAATATCGCGAGATTGGCAGAATATAACTCGGGTTTGCTATTCGGTAATTCCGATAACCGTGGTCGTTGGTTCATGCCTCAAGTAATTCGGTCCGGGCAATAGCCAGCAACTCGAATCTCAGGTCTTTTCCACCATGCGGACGCCGGGGTGGAAATATGCGTAGATTTGCCGTGCCGTCGCCTGGTTGATCCCGGTCACAGTTTCAAGCTCTTTCAAGCCGGCGGCCTTGACGCCGCGGGCGGATCCGAAATGCATCAGCAATGCGCGTTTGCGGGCGGCGCCAATTCCTGGAACTTCATCGAGCTCGCTGACCGTGATTTTTTTGCTGCGGCTGTTGCGGTGGGTGGTAATGGCGAAGCGATGCGCCTCGTCGCGCAGGCGTTGCAGAAAATATAGAACCGGGTCGCGCGGCGGCAGCTGAAACGCTTCACGCCCGGCTGAGAAAAACCACTCCCTGCCGGCATCGCGGTCCGGACCTTTGGCGATCGCGACCAGGGCTATGTCCGACAGGCCGAGTTCGGCCATCACCGCGGTTGCGGCCGAAAGCTGTCCGGCGCCGCCATCGATCAACACCAGGTCCGGCCAGCTATCGCCGCTACGGTCCGGGTCTTCGGCCAAAGCACGGGAGAACCGCCGCTGCAGCACCTCGCGCATCATTGCGAAATCGTCGCCCGGCGTCATCGGCCCTTTGATCGCGAATTTGCGATAGGCGGATTTGGTCAGGCCTTCAGGACCGGCCACCACCATCACGCCGTAAGCCGAGGTGCCCATGATGTGGGAGTTGTCATAGGTTTCGATGCGCGTTGGCGGGTCGGGCAGATTGAAGAGCTCGCCAGTGGCCGCCAGCAGTTTTCCCTGGCCGGCGGTTTCCGCGAGCTTGCGCTCCAGCGCCTCGCGCGCATTGGTCTGCGCGTGCTGCACGACGTCGCGCTTCTCGCCCCGGGCGGGCACCAGCAGGCTGATTTTGCGGCGGGCGTTCAGCGACAAGGCTTCGGCCAGCAATTCATGTTCTTCCGGCGCATGGCTGAGCAGGATTAACGGCGGCGCCGGTTTGTCATCATAAAACTGCGCGATGAAGGCGCTCATTACCTCGGCTGCCTCCTCGCCTTTGCTATGTGCCGGGAAGAAACTGCGATTGCCGTTATTGCGGCCGCCGCGGATGAAAAACACCTGCACGCAGCTCAAGCCGGCTTCCTGATGCAAAGCGATAACGTCTGCATCGGTCAGGCTGGCCGGGTTGATGATGTCGGCACCTTGGATATAGGCCAGGCCCCGCAGACGGTCGCGGATGGCGGCAGCGCGCTCGAACTCCATGCCCTGCGAGGCGGCTGCCATTTCCGCGGCCAGGTCCTTCTGCACCGAGCCGGATTTTCCTGATAGGAAGGATTTGGCCTGCGCCACCAGCTTGGCGTAATCCGCGTCGGAGATCAGGCCGACGCAGGGTCCCGAGCAGCGTTTGATCTGGTACAACAGGCAAGGCCGGGTGCGGTTGGCAAATACAGTGTCGGCGCAGGTGCGGATTAGAAATACCCGCTGGATCGCTTTGACCGTCTCGCTTACCGACCACGCCGAGGCGAACGGCCCCCAATAGCTGCCTTTGCGGTTTTGCGCGCCGCGATGTTTTGCAATTTGAGGATACGGATGATCTTCGGTGATCATCAACCAGGGGTAGGATTTATCGTCGCGCAGCAAAATATTGAAGCGCGGCTTTAATCGTTTGATCAGGTTGGCTTCCAGCAGCAAGGCTTCCGCCTCGGTATGCGTGGTTACAATCTCCATGCTGGCGGTGTCGCTGACCATCCGCCGCAACCGCTCCGGCAGCCGGGAGAGTAGCGTGTAGGAGGTCACCCGCTTTTTCAGGTTGCGGGCTTTGCCGACGTAAAGCGCGTCGCCCTTGGCATCCAGCATCCGGTAGACACCGGGGTTCGCCGGCATGGTTTCCAGCATGGTTTCGATGATCGAAACGCCGGTCAGGGCCGCCGGCGTGGCACTGTTATCCCCATTCATCGGGCAAAAGCCTGTGGATAAGTTTGTGGAGTACGGCCAAGTGGCAAGGCCAGGGCGGCAACTCTAGCAAAGCCCTTGGAGGAACGTGAAATTCGATGCCTGGGAGTTAACATGTTGATGTTATTGGATAACTAGTTAAAATTTACGTCATATAACTGACATGTTGAGGTTGGGAACCCATTGGAGCAGCGCGGTTTTTTGGAGTGGACAACTAGTTATTGCGCCGCTCTACCTCGACCCCCGCGGATGCTGCGTCTGCGAATATGTCAAGCTTTTCAACCCGCACCCGGATGACCCGGATGCGAGGGTCGGACAAGCAGACTTCCGCCAGCCGTTCTGCAAGCGTTTCCACGAGCTGCACATGCCCGTTGGCCAGCAAATTCCGGGCGTGGTTGACGATGGTCTCGTAATCCACCACGCGCGCCAGGTCGTCATGGCCGACCGCCGGGCGCGAGAGATTGCCGGCGGCGCCCTCATCGGTTACCGCAAGGTCAATATTAATCCGCACCCGCTGGGGCGCCCGGTGCTCATGCTGATGCACGCCGATCGAGGCGTTGAGAACCAGATCGCGGATAAACATGTGGCGGGTAGCGCGCGCGGTGTCAGCAAAGCGGGCTTGTTCCATGGCGTATTTCTGCGCCTACCCCGGCTTTGACGCAACTGCGAAGAAAGCGTGCCTGGAATATTGCAAGGGAACCTTCCAATTCGGGAAGGTTGAGCGTATTGAGCCGGTAGTTGAGGATGGAGGTGACATTGCGGCGCTCGATTTCCGGTTTGCCCGCTTTAAGCCTGTGCACGACATGCATCCTCGCAATGCTGGCCGTGCTGGACCAAAATTGCGGACAGGCTTGGGCCCAGGCCGCAACGCCCGCGGTTAGCGTTGATAAGCCCTGGATGCGCTATCTGCTGCCAAGTCTTCCCGCGGCCGGGTATCTGACGCTGCATAATTCAGGAAATGCGCCAGCCGTATTGACCGCCGCTGCCTCACCAGATTGCGGCATGCTGATGCTGCATAAAAGTGAGGACGATAGCGGCATGGCGACGATGATGGACATGCAAAGCGTGACCGTGCCGGGCAATGGCGGAAGTGTGAGCTTCGCACCGGGCGGCTATCATTTGATGTGCATGCAGCCGAAAATGAAAATCGGCGGCCAGGTACCGGTTAAGCTGACTTTTCAGGATGGTTCCACTGTGGCGGTAACGATGCCGGTTTACGGCCCTCAGAACGCGCCATGAGGTGGTTGCTTTTGGCGCTTTGCACGCTGGCCACGCTGGCCACGCTGGCCACGCCGGCAATCGCGGCGACGCCGGACGGCCACGAAATCTTCCTGCACGGCAATGCCAATGGGGCGTTGCCGTGTGCCGCCTGCCATGGCGAAGAAGCTCAAGGCAATAGTGCCACCGGCGCGCCTAGGCTTGCGGCGCTTCCGGCGAGCGCAATTGAAACCTACCTGGCGTTATTTGCGAACGGGCAGGGCGGCAATGCGACCATGCAATTTATTGCGCAAGCCTTGAGCCCGGACGAAACCAAGGCGGTTGCTGAATATATAGCTAGTCTGCCGCCAGCAAATTCCCCAGCCGGTCCCACCAACTAACAGCGCCGTGCTGGTTGATGAGACTGCGCAAATCGGCGCTGATCCCTGCAATATCAGGTGCGGAAGTATCCAACCCGGCGATTAGAAACTGCGCCTGCCCCTTGGCATCGAATACGTAAATCGCCGCCGAATGCGTTACCTCATACGGCGTCGTGGCGGTTGGTTTGGTCACCGAGAATACCACCCGGTAACGCCGGGCCAAAGCGAAAAGCTGGTTCGGTCCACCGCGCAAACCGGTGATATGCGGTCCGAACAAGCTGACATATTCGGTTAGCACCGAAGGCGTATCGCGGTCCGGATCGACCGTTACGAACAGAAAATTCACTTGTGCCGCCAAAGGCCCCAGCCGACGTAAAATGCGGTCGACATTGTACAGCGTCGCAGGACAAACATCCGGACAATTGGTGTAGCCAAAATAAAGCAATGTCACCTTACCGCGAAAATCCGCCGCGGTTACTGGTTTGCCGGCATTAACATCCTGCATGCTGAACTCGAGCGGGGGCACCAGCCCCGCAATATTCACATCCTGCGGCGAAAGATTATGCTTGCAACCGGCAAGCAATAGTAAGAACGCTAGAACAAAACCTCGAACCATGCCGCGTTGTGCCCGGCATGGGCCGCCGGCGCAAGACAGACGAGTAAAGCACTTTTTCTTGAAACAAAGAGGCAAAAAACTCGCTATTCTGAGACTATGAGCGCTGGCGTGCCAACGCCCAAGGCCCAGAATAAAAAAATTTTTGCGCCGCTTTTTTAAAAGCGGCTGCTGCCTTAGCTTGCCTCATCTTCTTCCGAGACTTCAAGTCCAAGCAGTTCTTGCGCGGTATTGGCTTCCACCATCTCAACATTTTTGAGTACGCGGCCAACTTGGCGGGTGCGGACACGGACTTTCTCGATGTTGTTGCTCATTGTCGACGCGCTGGCAGCGAGTTTGCCGAGCACATCATCCATCTTGGTCATCTCATGGCGAGTCGCGCTGAGCAATTTGCCGATCTCAGCTGAGCGTTTTTCCAGATCCAAGGTGATGTGGCCGAGATGGATGGTTTGCAGCAGTGCCGGTAGCAGGGTGGGGCCGAGGACGATCACTTTCTCTCGCACCCTGATTTCATCGATCAGGTTAGGGATCCGGGCGACTTCCGCGAAGAGTCCATCGCTTGGCAGGTACATGACGCCAAATTCCACGGTTTGCGGAGGGCAGATGTATTTTTCACGGATTTTCCGGGCTTCCAGGCGGACGCGGACGGCCACACCTTCGCGGGCCATCCGTTCGGCTTCAAGGTCCGCCGCTTCGGCGGCGTTCAGCAGGCGTTCGTAATCCTCGGTCGGGAATTTGGAGTCGACCGCGAGCCAGAGCGGGGTGCGGGAGGGCATGCGGATGGCAAAATCAACGCGTTCCTTGGAGCCGTCGCGCAGGGCATAGTTTTTCTCAAAGGAGCCTGGCGGCAGCACCTGTTCCAGCATTGCGCCCAACTGCGCTTCGCCCCAGCCGCCGCGGGTTTTTACGTTGGCGAATATGCGCTTCAGATCACCGATTTGGGCGGCGGCGGATTGCACCTCGCCCATTGCCTGCTGCACCTGGGCAAACTGCTCCAGCACGCGGGCGAAGCTGGTTGTCATTTGCTTCTCCACCGCCTCGTGCAGCTTTTCGTTCACCGAGTTTTGGATGGCGGAGAGCCTGGTTTCCAGGACGGTTACGGTTTTTTGCGACTCCTCGGCGGCCTGGCGCCGCAGCCCGTCCAGCGTGGTTTGCACGTTCTGGGTGACCGCGCTCATCTGCGCGAAGGCTTTGGAAAGAGCGTCGGTGGTGCCGCTTTGGATGGCCTCGCGCAGCCTGCCTTCGGTGGCGGCCAGCACCGCCCGCGTGGTTTCCGCCTCAGCCCGGCCGCCGGCCAGGGATTGTTCCAGCAGCAAACGGAATTTTTCAGCCCCGACGGCGCGGCGCCATGCCAGCAACGCAAACAGGGCAGCCAAAATTGCGGCCGCCAAGGCTGCCGCGAGCATGGTAAACTCTAGGTTCATCCCCATATCTTAAACTGGTCATGCGAGTCGGATGCAGCGCCCCGCGTGCTAATTTAGGCCACTCGGTGTAGGCTGCGCGCATAGGCCGGAGAATTAAAAAAATGAACAGTGCCGTCATGGTTATCTCCATCATCGTTATTGCCGTCGGTGCGGCGGTGCTGGAGCTGCTGGGCCAGCCGATTATTGGCGGCGTTATTATCCTTGCGGGTATTATCCTGGCGCTTACTTTGCGCACGGCAGCGGAGTGGGAACGCGCGGTGGTGCTGCGGCTGGGCCGGTTTGCCGGTATTCGGGGGCCGGGTTTGTATTTTCTGATCCCGGCTTTCGAAACCGTGTATGCAACGGTGGATACGCGGCGCCAAAGCACCCGGATCTCAGCTGAAGACACACTTACAGCGGATGCCGTTTCGGTGACCATGGACTCCATCATGTTCTGGCGCGTTTCCGACGTGAAACGTGCCGCCACCGAGCTTACCGATTATCGCGGCATGATTGCGCAGGTCGCGCAGACCTCGCTGCGTGAAGTGATCAGCGCCACCACGCTTAACGATATTCTATCCGAACGCGAAGCCATGGATTCCAAACTTCGCGAATATATCACGCGCAAATCCGAGGGCTGGGGTATAGGCGATATCGCCGTTGAAATTCGCGATGTGAAAATTCCGCCCGAACTTAACGACGCGATGAGCCGCAATGCCCAGGCCGAGAAGGAAAAACAAGCCCGCGTTACGCTGGCCAGCGCGGAGATTGCCATTGCCCAGCAAATTGCCGCGGCATCGCAAATTTATCAGGAAAATCCGGTAGCCCTGCAAATCCGGCAGATGGGGCTTATTTACGATATGAACAAAGACCGCGGGGTCACCATTCTGGTCCCGACCGACATGGCCAATGCGCTCGGTGCGTCGATTGCGCTGAACGTCAATAACCCGAATGCAACCCCGCCGAAACCCTTCACGCCGTTTGTGCAGAATGGGGGCTCCGTGCCGCGTAGTTAACCGGTAGCTGCGAAGATGAAACTACTGAAGACCGACATTACGACGCTTGAAGTCGATGCCATCGTGAACGCTGCCAATACGTCCCTGCTTGGCGGCGGTGGTGTTGATGGCGCCATCCATCGCGCCGCGGGACCGGAGTTGCTGGCGGCGTGCCGGAAACTGAACGGTTGCAAAACCGGAGACGCCAAGGCGACGCCGGGTTTCCGGCTTCACGCTAAATACGTGTTTCATGCGGTTGGCCCGGTATGGAACGGCGGCAAACGGGACGAGGCGCAAAACCTTGCATCCTGCTACCGGCGCTGCATGGAATTGGCGGCCGAGCATAACATAAAGTCGATCGCTTTCCCGGCCATCAGCTGCGGCGTCTACAGATATCCCCTGGATCAGGCTGCCGAAATTGCCATTGCAACGGTTGGCGGTTCGATTGATAAGGTGCCAGGTTTAGAGGTCATTTTCGCGCTGTTCGATCCCCTTGTTTTCGATGCCTATGATGCCGCGCTTGGCAGTTGGGATGCGAGCAAATAGGTCGCAGCAGATAAGTGCACACCCGTTGGTGACCAAGCTGACCGCCAGGGCCGGTATGCTCATGCTTTCCCAATAGCGCGCTTTCCCAGTAGCGCGCTTTCGGCGCGCTTGCCAGCGCAGCCAATGTCCCATCAGATGGGGCCTGGAGGTGCTGAAATGATCCTGCCGCAGGAAACGCAGACGACCGAGGCCGTAGCCGCGCATTATGATCAGCTTGACCGTTATTACCGCGAGATCTGGGGCGACCATGTTCATCACGGTTACTGGGTGACCGGCAAAGAGAGCGTTGAGCAGGCGGTTGAGGCACTGGTCGACCTTTTGGCCGAGCGGCTGGACTTGTCGCCAGGCCAGGAGCTTGCCGATATCGGTTGTGGTTATGGGGCGACCGCTCGGTACCTGGCGGGCCGCTATGATCTTCATGTGACCGGAGTTACCGTGTCGGGAGCGCAGGCACAACAAGCGCAAGCGCGCGTTGCGGCAGACCAGGCCAACGTGTCGATTTACCAGATGGACTGGCTTACGAATGGTTTAGCGGCAAACGCTTTCGATCGCGCTTACGCGATTGAGAGCTCCGAGCACATGCCGGACAAACAGATGTTTTTTGACGAGGCCTTTCGTACCTTGAAGCCCGGCGGTTTGTTTGCGGTGTGCGCCTGGCTTGCCTGCGACAATCCCACTGCATGGCAGGTTCGGCATCTGCTGGAACCGATCTGCCGCGAGGGCCGGCTTCCCGGCATGGGCAACGAAGCCGATTATCTTGCGCTGGCCCGCGGGTCCGGCTTTGATATCGTCAGCGTCGAGGATCTTTCCGATCGCGTCAGCCGTACCTGGTCGATATGCGCGGGACGGTTCATGAAGCGGCTTTTCAGCCAGCCCAGGTACATCAAGGTTTTGCTCGACAAAGCGGAAACAAACAGAATTTTTGCGGTCACTCTGTTCAGGTTGCTACTTGCCTACCGGACCCGGTCAATGCGGTATTGTTTGTTGGTTTTCAAACGGGGCGTTGCAGCGTGAAGACCCGTAACAAAGAAGGCCCGTGGCAAAGATAGTAGCCGCCGAGTTTTTAATGCCAGCTTGATCTGGGCACGCGGCGTTGGCTGGTGCGTGCAGGTTAAAATTCACCGGCCAATGAAGCGGGCCACGCGATCTTTGATTGCCTCCGCGCTGACGTCGCTGACGGCACTGGTGGATTGCGCAGATCGGCTCACATGGGACCACTGGCCGGGCGCAAAAAGCGTATCTCCAGTTTGGTTATCTTTCACCCAGTGCATTATTCTAAGGGCGCCGCCTTGCTCCATGCGATATTCGACGCTGGCGCCTTCAAAATCGGTGCTAGTCGCAATACTTGGCTTGGTAGCGCTTGGCTTGGCAGCGCTTGGCTTGGCAGCAGCTGGCTTGGTAGCAGCTAGCTTGGCAGCAGCTGGCTTGGCAGCGCCTGGCTTGGAAGCGCCTGGTCTGGCAGCGTGAAAAACGGTGATTTTCGCGGTCATTTCGGCTGCGTACACTGCGTTCACAGGATCGATATTTGTGATCCCGAGATGGACGAGCATGCCGGAAGCACAAGCGAGCTTGCAGAACCAGCAACGACCGTGTTCCGTCCGGCACGTTTTGCCTGATACAGCGCGACATCTGAAATATTGATTAACGAGAGCCAATTATCGGGATCGTCTATCGCCGGATACGCCGTGGAAACGCCGAAACTTGCTGTGACAATACCGCCAAGCGCAGCATTGCCGGCATGGGTAAGCTGTAAGGCCTCGATCGCTCCTCGCACGGTCTGCGCCAGGGTTAGCACGCCGGTTTCGGTCGTGCCCGGCAATAGCAGTGCGAACTCCTCACCGCCGTAGCGCGCCACCAGGTCCCCAGGGCGGCGCAGGTTCGCAGACAGGGTTTCGGCCACAATTCGCAAGCATGCATCCCCCGCCAGATGACCGTAAAGATCATTGAAGAGTTTGAATTGATCGATATCGAGCATGACCAATGATAAAGGGGACTGTTCCCGGATGGCGCGCAGCCACTCGGTTTTCAGCGCCTCATCAAACTGCCGCCGGTTAGCGAGCAGGGTCAGCGCGTCAACATACGCAAGTTGCTGCAGTCTGAAATTTTCCGCCCGCAACACCTCCTCGGTGTAGCGGTCGCTGGTGATATCGATAAGGACCCCAAAAATATGGGTGGCGACGCCGTTCGGTTCGGTAATGGTGTATCCGCGCGCTATGATGTCGCGACACCGGCCGTCGGCGCGATTAAGCCGCAGTGGGATTTTGAAAGGGATGCCCTCGGTCGCCGCAGTATTGATCGCAGTGGCAAACAGACCGCGATCGTCCGGGTGATAAAAGTTAAAGGTGCTTTCTAAGTCGGGCGTATAATTCGCGCTGTTCAGTCCGTAAATCTGGTAGGCGTCCTCCGACCAATTAATCGTACGGGTCGAGAGGTTGATCCACCAATGGCCAACGCGACCAAGTTTTTCAGTCGGATCAAAGGAATAGCCGTTGTCACCGTCTATCGCGCACAGTCCGCCTGCCCTGATCGGCTTGGCCGCCAACCTATCAGAAGCTCGCGCCGACATTCAAAATACTCCCAACCTGAAGCCAATCCTGATATCAAAGCACGTATTCAGAGCGTAAATGACGCTTTCGTAAGCCGCAGCATCCTTAGGTTTTAGCTGCACAGCCTCTAGGTTTTAGCTTGTGCAACCCAACGGATAAGAACATCCTTTTTTTGGTTGAGCAAGAAATTCAGGGTTGTAATTTTTGAACATTAGGTAATGACTGCGGTTTGAGAAATTTGATTGTCGTACCGCCAATCCCTGGTTTCAGAATGCTTATTTGTACAACGTAACGTTTAAACAATGCCGTAGACCTTTGCACTGGCAGTCGGGTCGCAGCCAGAATACTTCATTGCTGCAGCATGTAGCGTCAGCCTGCCCTGATGCGAAATGGCAAAATCCACGCGCGGACGTACCGTAACGATAAATTATTCACGTACTTCAGTTCGAGACGATACCGAAAGTATGTTGTACCGGATTGCGGGACCGTTGTTCACCAATCCTGTCATCGTCAATCTAAAAGCCAGTTCGGAAGAAATGCAACGGAGCTGTGGTAAATTCAGCTTAATTCAAATGCCGGCTGGTACGACCACGGACAGATTAGCATCTTCAACTATTTAATGGCTTCATCGAATACAAAAGTTACGTGACTTGCGTCGTGATCTGCGGCTGTAATGTTTCACATAAATTCAAGGAATTATTTTTCCATTAACATTACGAACCGTTTTTGTACTGTCGCATAACACTCACAAGACGCAGCCTCAAGATTGATGCGATCTAGGATTGTGATCCGGCCGGCGGATGAACGGATGAGCTGTGCCCGCTGAAAAATACCGGCGGCCATCGTGGCGCTGGGCCTATGCACACCGAGCATGATCAACAGGAGGCGGTGCAGGCTACGCAGTAGCGCCAATCCACCGTTAAAGCCAAGGGGCTATTTGGTTCCAAACAGGCGGTCGCCCGCATCTCCCAGACCTGGGCGGATGTAGGCGTGATCGTCCAACCGGCGGTCGATCGATGCGGTGAAAATCGGGATGGTGGGGTGGACTTTGTGGAAGGCGTCGATCCCCTCGGGGGCTGCCAGTAGACAGACCACCTTGATCTGCGTCGCGCCGGCTGTTTGCAGTCGGCTGACGGCGGCGGCGGCGGAATGGCCGGTGGCCAGCATGGGGTCGACAACGATGCAGAGCCGCGATGCAATCAGGTCCGGAACTTTGAAGTAATACTCAACGGGCTCCTTGGTAACAGGATCGCGGTATAGTCCGATATAGCCAATGCGCGCGGAAGGTACGAGGTCGAGGATGCCGTCCAATATTCCGGCGCCGGCACGCAGAATGGAGATGAAGCAGAGTTTTTTGCCGCGGATCCGATAGGCCGTCATTTTCTCCAGCGGCGTTTCGATATCGATCGGTTCCAGTGGCAGATCGCGCAGCACCTCGTAGCCAAGCAGCAGGCTGATCTCGCGGCAGACCCGGCGGAATTCGCCGGTGGTGGTTTCGCGTTTGCGCAACAGCGTGAGTTTATGCTGCACCAGCGGATGATCGATAACCGTAACAAGGTTCATTTTTGTTCAACCCCATCGTAAGGCAGTAGCAACCAACTGGCCACAACCTCCAGCCCGGCATAAAAAAGTCTTTTTGCTGCTTTTTCTTCAGAAAAAGAAGTGCTTCCTAATAGGCGGCTTTCGGCAGCCGGATGACGAAACGTGCGCCGATGATGTTGCCTTCGGCGTCGCGGCGGTTTGCAGCGCTGATACGGCCTTGGTGGGCCTCCACGATCTGGCGGGAGATTGATAGGCCGAGGCCGGAATGGCTGCCGAATTGTTCGCTGGTCGGGCGTTCGGAATAGAAGCGGTCGAAAATATCGTCGAGTTTGCCGTCGGGAATGCCGGGGCCCTCGTCCTCGATCGCGAGTTCGATGATGCCGCCGGTCTCGCGGCCGCGCAGCCAGATATGGCCGTTCTCGGGGCTGAAGGAGATGGCGTTGCCGATCAGGTTGCGCAGCACCTGCACCAGCCGGCTTTCAACGCCGCGCACCATCAGGCCCATTGAGGGCGCGTCCAGCACCATGATAGGGCCGTTGGCCTTGCGGGTGGCGTCATGCATTTCGGTAAGCGTGGAGAGGATCGGGGCCAGGTCGATGACTTCCATGGTGGTGCGGGAGAGTTCGGAATCCAGCCGTGAGCTGTCGGAGATATCGGTGATCAGACGGTCGAGGCGGGCCACGTCCTGGGTGACGATTGCAAGCAGGCGGGAGGCGCGGGTGGGGTCTTCAACCCGCGCCAGGGTTTCGATGGCCGAGCGGATCGAGGAGAGCGGGTTCTTGATTTCGTGGGCAACGTCGGCGGCGAAGCGTTCGATGGCGTCCATACGGGCCCAGAGCGCTTTTGCCGAACCGTCCAAGGCGCGCGCCAGTTCGCCGATTTCGTCGTTGCGGTCGGTGATTTTTTCGGGCAGGGCGCCAGCGCGGGCGCGGCCCTCGCGCATCAATGCTGCCGCCCCGGCCAGGCGCAGGATCGGGTTGGCGATGGTGCCGGCGAGATAAATCGAAACCAGCACGGTCAGTGCCAAGGCGAGCGCGAACAGGCCGAGGATCGAAATCCGGATAGCGAATACCTCGCGGTCAACTTCGCTGGCTTCGCTGGTCAGCAACACGGTGCCGACATTCTGCTGGCTGCTGGTAACCGGCTCGGCCACCGTGATGAGCAGCTGGCCTTCGGCGCCGCGGCGAATGAAGGGTGCCGCCTCCTGGTTCGGCGAGGCGCTGGTGAGCTGCAGGGCCTCGCGCGCGTCCGGTTGCCAGCCCAGGGTGTTGGGGTCTTCGCCGGCGCCGGAGCCGACCAGCCCGGTATCATCGGCCTGTCCGGCGACCGAGCCGGAGAGATGGTCGTACACGAAGCCGACCAGCCGGCTGAGGAAACCGGTCGATTGTACCGGGGGCAGCGGTTCGGTGATGATGGCGCCACCCGGCCCGGGATGGACGCGGGAGTTCGCGATCACCTGGCCATCGGGCCCATATATCAAAGCCTGCGCATTCGGGGTTGGCTCGATCAACTGGTACAATAGCGGCTGCGCCAGGTCTTGATCCAATACCGGCTGGTTGGATTGGTTCTGCACCGCGCTCTGCGCCAGCGCGCCGGCATATATTCGCGCCTGTTCGCGCAAGGCGGCGACCTCATTGGCCAGCAGACCTTGCTGATACTGGTCGAGATAGAACAGTGCTACGAATATCAGCGCCACCGGCAGCAGGTTAACCAGCAGAATGTCCCGCAACAGCCGCGACATGCGGGTCCGCCGAGCCATGAAGATCAGGCTTCCTTGTAGCGATAACCGATGCCGTAAAGGGTTTCGATCTGGTCGAACTCTTCGTCCTCGTTGCGGAATTTTTTCCGCAGCCGTTTGACGTGGCTGTCAATGGTGCGGTCATCGACGTAGATGTTTTCGCCGTAAGCCGCATCGATCAGCTGGTCGCGGGATTTCACCATGCCCGGGCGCGCCGCCAGTGCCTTCACCAGCAGAAATTCGGTGACCGTCAACTGGATATCCAGGCCCTTCCACAGGCATTGGTGTTTGGTCTCATCCAGCGTCAGATGCCCGCGGGTGAGAACGCTGGCAGGGGCGGCGCCGGAGCCCTCGGCTTTCGAGGCCTCGTTACGGCGCAGCAGGGCCCGGATCCGCTCCAGCAGGAGGCGCTGGCTGAAGGGCTTGGTGATGTAGTCGTCAGCGCCCAGACGCAGCCCCATCAGCTCATCCAGCTCGTCGTCCTTGCTGGTGAGGAAAATCACCGGCATGGCGGAGCGGGCGCGGAGCTTTTGCAAGACCTCCATGCCGTCCATCCGGGGCATTTTGATGTCCAGTACGGCAAGGTCGGCCGGCTTGGCCAGCAGCGCCTGCAGCGCGGACTCGCCGTCGGTGTAGGTGCGTACTAGAAACCCCTCCTGCTCCAGGGTCATCTGGACCGAGGTGAGGATATTCCGGTCATCGTCAACCAAGGCGATCGTCTGCTTCATCTTTTGGCTCATATTAAGGAGTATGGTAGCGGGGAGTGACGGGATTATGGCAGCAACGCAAGAGCGGGATTATTATAACGAGGCCCGCTTACTTATTCGTAATACGAAAACCGCCACCTTGGCGACTGCCGAGGCCGGCCTGCCGCATGCGGCACTGGTGACCGTGACCTATCTGGCAGACCTGTCGCCAATTCTGCTGTTGTCGCAGCTGGCGATCCACACGCGGCAATTGCTGGCTAATCCGGCCTGCGCGCTTTTGCTGAGCGGCGCACCCAACAGCGCCAACCCGCAGACTACGCCACGCATTTGCCTGTCCGGCACCGCGCTCAAAACTGATGATCCGATGGCTCGCACGGTATTCCTGAGCAGCCATCCCTACGCTTCGGTTTACGTCGACTTTGCCGATTTCGCATTCTGGAGAATCGTCGTAACGCAAGCGTATTATGTTGGCGGCTTTGCCGCTGCCGCCAACCTGGAGTTCGCTAAGCTCATGGTTTCGCCTTAGATTCTGCTGCGGCGCAGCATTTTAAAGCTGTTGCCGGGGCGCAGAAAATTGCTATGAATTGCTGGCGTAGGGTTCAGTGCCGTTCACGGTGGGGATGCCGTACAAGCAGGATATTCGACCGGATTAGACCATCGCGAAAAGGAACGACCAAAAAGTGACCCATCCGACTGACGACGCGCTGATCCACGATGCTCTACCCTTGGCGGGAACCGGGATCCGCATCGCGGCATCGCTGCACGCCAACCTGACGGCGCCGGCGTTGATGGCGCATGCCTTGCGCAAGGGCGAGGGCCGTTTGTCTGCCGATGGCGCGATCATCGTACGCACCGGCATCCATACCGGCCGTTCGGTGGGCGATAAATTCGTGGTCGACGAGCCGTCGACTTCGGAAAATGTCTGGTGGGGTAAAGTTAATCAGAAATTGCCGGAAGCCAAATTCCAGGTCCTTAAAGGCCGCGTGCAGGCTTATCTGCAGGGCCGCGAGCTGTTCACGCAGGATTTGTTTGCCGGCGCCGATCCGGCCAACCGCATCCGGGTCAGGCTGGTTACCACCGGCGCCTGGCAGGCCTTGTTTGCCCGCAACATGTTCATTCGTCCGAAAGCCTCCGAGCTCGCCGGCTTCACACCTGATTATGTTATTCTGCATGCACCGTTTTTCGAAGCCGATCCGGCAATTGACGGCGTTAAAAGCAGCTCGGCCGTCGTGCTCTCATTTGCCGAGAAAACCATTGTTATTGCTGGCACCCAGTATGCCGGCGAGATCAAGAAATCAATTTTCACGGTAATGAACTGGATACTGCCTGAGCGCGGCATCATGCCGATGCACTGCAGTGCCAATATCGGCAAGGATGAGGATGCCGCCTTGTTCTTTGGTCTATCCGGCACCGGAAAAACCACGCTGTCATCGGACCCTGCCCGCCGCCTGATCGGCGATGATGAACATGGTTGGGGCCCAAATGGCGTGTTCAATTTCGAGGGCGGCTGCTACGCGAAAGTCATCGATTTGAGCCAGTCGGCGGAGCCGGAAATCTGGTCTGCCTCGCACCGGTTCGGCACCGTGCTGGAAAACGTGGTTGCCGATGCGCAAGGCAATCTCGACCTCACGGACCAGACGTTTACCGAGAATACGCGCTCCTGCTACCCGGTTGACTTCATCCCCAACGTTGAACTCTCCGGGCGCGGCGCCATACCCAAGAACGTCTTCATGCTGACTGCCGATGCTTTTGGCGTGCTGCCGCCGATTTCCAAACTGACACCGGCGCAGGCAATGTATCATTTCCTTTCCGGCTATACCGCCCGCGTTGCCGGCACCGAGAAAGGCATGGGCTCGGAGCCGCAGGCGACGTTCTCCACCTGCTTCGCCGCGCCATTCCTGCCGCGGCATCCTGCCGTTTATGGCAAATTGCTGGAATCCCTGATCGCCGAACACGGCGTCTCCTGCTGGCTGGTCAATACCGGCTGGACCGGGGGTGCTTACGGCGTTGGCAACAGGATGTCGATCAAACATACCCGCGCGCTGCTGCGTGCCGCGCTCAGCGGCGAGTTGGAAAAAGCCAGCTACCGGCGCGACCCGTTCTTCGGCCTGCAAATCCCCGAAACCGTGGCAGGCGTGCCAAGCGAAGTGCTGGACCCGCGCGCCGCCTGGTCCGACCGCGCCGCTTACGACCTGGCGGCCGCCGCGTTGGTGGAACGCTTCGAAGAAAACTTTGCCACGTTCTCCGACCTGGTGGGCGACGACGTAAAAGCCGCGGCAATCCGGGCTGCGGCTTAGCCATAGGGGAGCAAGCACTTTTTTTTGTGAACAAAAGGAAGCAAAAAAACTTTTTTTATCTGGGGCTGCGGGGACGCCAAATCCTGGGTCAACACTTCAAAAAAGTTTGCGGCGCTTTTTAAACAGCGCCTGCTTGGCTTAATGCAGCCCCAATGCATTGAACAGCCGCTGGCTGGGTGGCCAGGCGTGACTGATATGGCGGTGTTCGGCGAGCACCGCAGCGATAATCAACAGGACAATCAGGATTGAAATGCCCAAGGCCCGGCTTGGCGCCTGCGCCGGTTTTGCCGTTGGTTTGGGTGGCGGCGGAGTTGTTCGGGTTGCGGCCAGCGGGGGTGGAACTTCGACCACTTCGGCGGGCACTTCGGCAGGCACTTCGGTGAACGCCACTTGCGTCATGACGGGGTCCACGGTCTCGGGCGAGGGGGCTATTTGCGCCTCTGCAACGCCTTCGGACGAAGGCTCGGTGACTTCGGGCGCTTCCGGCTCGATTTCCGTCTCACCCGGCAATGCCGGAGACTTGAATGTGGCGCCGCAATCGGCGCAGCGCAGCGTTCTTATCCGGCCGGTCAGTGCTGCATCGGGCACTTCATATTCGGTCTGACATTGGGGGCAGGTGAGATGCATGATATTGGTGGCAATGACATTTTTGCCTGCGGCGTGCAACACGGCGGGGATTAAAACGAATTTTGCCGCTGAAACTCGCCTTTGTCTTGCCGGTTACGGTGGAGTGACGGCAGAGAAGGGGCGGAGCGAGCGAGGCTTATGATCCGATTCGTCGATGTCTGGCTTAAATACCGGCATAATGGGGAGACATCCGCAAGCTCGGCGGATGTCATCTCCGGCATGTCGTTTGAGGTCCCGGACGGCGGCTTTCGCTGGCTCACCGGCGCTTCCGGCGCCGGCAAAACCAGCCTGTTGAAACTGATGTATCTTGCTGAACATCCCTATCGCGGCAGGATCGATATTCTGGGGGTGCAGGCGGCGCGCATCTCCCGGCGCGAGGCGGCAATGTTACGGCGGCGCATCGGTGTGGTGTATCAGGATTTCCGGCTGCTCTCGCATCTATCGGTGTATGATAATGTGGCGCTGCCGATGCGTCTGGCGCGGCGGCCGGAAAAGCAAATCCGCGCCGATGTTTCCGAATTGCTGCACTGGGTCGGGCTCTCTGATAAACTCGATCGCCGGCCGTACGAGCTTTCCGGGGGCGAGCAGCAGCGCATTGCGATCGCCCGTGCGGTCATCGGGCAGCCGCATCTGCTGTTGGCGGATGAGCCGACCGGCAATCTGGACGATGAGCAGGCGGACCGGCTGATGCTGCTTATAACGTCGCTCAACCGGCTTGGTACGACGGTGGTGGTGGCAACGCATAATCTGGCGTTGGTTAGAAATTATCCGGCGCCGTGCCTGGAGATCGCTGGTGGACGCCTGGTTCATGATGGCTGACGGGTAATGGCAAAGCGGGCCGGGAGCGTGCCGCCGCGGGCACGGCGGCGGATTGACCAGCTTGGCCTGCGAACGGCGATGGCTGACCGGCTGTTGCCGACGCTGGTCGGCGCAATGAGCTTTCTGGCGGCTTTGGCGATCGCCGGTACCTTGGCGGCGGCCTCGCTGGCTTCGCATTGGCAGGGCGATACCGGCTCGGCTTTGACGGTGCAGGTGACCGACCCGGCTGATCCGGCCGCGTCGGGCAACGGGACGCGCTTGCAAGCTGTGATGTCCCTACTAAAAACCAGCCCTAATGTTGTGGATCCGCATCAACTCAGCGACGACCAGGTGAGCAGCCTGTTGCAACCATGGCTCGGCTCAACGGCGTCGCAATTAAACCTGCCGGTGCCGGCCGTTATTGCCGCCAGTTGGAACCAGGCGGGGCCGGCCGACGCCCTGGCCGCGACGCTCGACACGGTTGCCCCCGGCACGCTGGCTGAAACCGGTGCGGCCTGGGCCTCGCGGGTGGCGGCGCTTACCGGCAGCATTCAGGCCTCCGCGGTGTCGGTGCTGCTGATTGTCGCCGCGGTGGCCGGCGCGGTGATTTCGGTTGCGACCCGCGCCGGGCTGGCACAGCGCCGTGAGGCGATCGAGATTGTGCACGGACTGGGCGCGCTGGATTCCGACATCGCCAGCAGCTTCGCGCTGCGGGCGACCAAGCTGGCGGCGGCGGGGGCTGCTATCGGCGCGCTGATTGCTTTGCCGGTATTGTTCTGGCTGGCACGGCTGGCAGCGCCTTTCGCCGGTATTCTGCCGCAAACAACTCTCCCGGTATTGCCGGCGCCGCTCTGGGTGGCGTTGCCGGCATTGCCTGCCGCCGCAGCGCTGATCGGCTGGAGCACCGCCCAACTCACCGTGCGTGGCTGGTTGCGGCGGCTCGCCTGATGCCAAAGCGCCGCCGCTTCAGAAGCCGCCGCTTTTATCCGCTGCGATGGCTTTTTAACTTTTTCGTTTTGCTGGCCGGCGCCTGGGCTGTCGGTTTTCTGGCATTTATGGTGGTGGTATGGGCAGCCTCGCCGCCGAACCCAATTCCGCATGCCGATGGTATTGTCGCACTCACCGGTGGTGATGACCGGGTTGCCGCGGCCCTGGCATTGCTGGCCGAGCAAGATGCGCCGGCGCTGCTGATATCCGGCGCCGGCCGGGGAACCTATTTGGGAGATTTTACCGCCGATGATGCCGATGCCGCGACCCGCTATGCCAGCGAGATCACCCTTGGCCATGCGGCGTTGAGCACGCGGGGAAATGCCGTTGAAACCGCCGCCTGGGCAAACGCGCACCACATGCAATCGCTGATTATCGTCACCGCCGATTATCATATGCCGCGTGCCAGCCTGGAAATTCAGCGCCGTTTGCCAAATGTGAAACTGATTGAGGTGCCGGTGCGTCCGCCTGCTATTTCGCATTTGTTCGGGCTGCCGACACTGCGCTTGCTAGCCGTGGAATATAGCAAATATCTGGCGGTGCGCAGCGGCCTGTTCGAAGACACCACTGGTAGTTTTCAGGGCGGCTCCGTAGTTGGTAGTTTGGGCGGCTTCGCCGCCGGGAATTTGGAGGGCGGCTCCGCCGCCGGGTAACAATGCTGTTTCTGCGCTCGCTGGCCTTTAACATCGTGTTATTCGGCGTCGGCATCTGTCTTGGGCTTTGGAGCCGTTTGGTTCCAAAAGGACCGATTTACGTGACGCGCATGGGCCAGCTTTGGTCCCGGATTTCGCTGCGCGCGCTCAAAATAATATGCAATATCCAGGTCGAGGTCGAAGGCCGCGAGTTCCTGCCGCAAACCGGTCCGGCGCTGATCGCGGCCCAGCACCAGTCCGCGTTTGACATTTTTCTATGGCTGACGCTGCTGCCGCAGCCGGCCTATGTGTTGAAGCAGGAGCTCGTAAGCATTCCGGTCCTCGGCGCCACGCTGCCAAAAGCCGGCTTTATTGCGGTTGACCGGGATGGCGGCGCCCGCAGCCTGCGCAAGATGGTGGCGGATTGCCGGAAAGCAGTGGCGGCCGGCCGGCAAATTGTAATTTTCCCGGAGGGCACACGGGTGGCGCCTGGGGAACGCGGCGTTATCCAGCCTGGCATCGTGGCGCTGGCGCGGGCGTTGAAACTTCCGGTGATCGCCGCCGCCACGGATTCCGGCCGGCACTGGGGCAAACGCGCGTTTAAAAAATACCCCGGCACCATTACGGTAAGGATTTATCCGCCGGTCGCTGAAGCGGCTCAGCGTGCCGATCTAGTGGTGGAACTCGCCCAAAGATATTACGGCGACCTTGTGGATAACTCTGTGCGTTAATGCGTCGATCACATCAAATGTGAGATTTAGAAAAAATTATAGTGGATTGATCTAGTTCATAAAATTTTGCGAATTGGCGGTGTCCGCGGTCCCTGCACGGGCATGGGGATAACTGACCGCCAGCGTTTTTATATGGGCAATTCAATTACCGCGCGAAGGCCGCCCATCGGGCTATCGGCGAGTATGATACTGCCGCCGTGGGCGCCGACGATGTCCCGTGCAATGGCAAGTCCGAGACCGGTGCCGCCGGGCGAGGTGGTTTCGAACGGCCGGAACAAGTTTTCGCGTTTCTCGGCTGAAATACCTGGTCCATCGTCGTCAATGGTAATCCGTATTGTCCGCTCGCTCACCTGGTTTGCGGATAAATCGATATTTTTGGCGTGCTGGCGGGCGTTATCGAGGAGATTTGTAATGGCGCGCCGCATCGCCTCGGGGCGCAGTGTCACGAACAGGGTCTCTGGAACGCTGCAGCTAATTTTTGCGCCGGAGCGGCGAGCGGCGCTCACCACATCGTCGAGCAGCAATGCGAGGTCGGTCGGTTGCGCGCCTTCATTGCCTTCGCCGCGCGCAAAAGCCAGGTAGATGCCGATGAGCTTTTCCATCTCCTCAACGTCGCTGGTCATTTCCGCCAAATCGCCCGCGGGGGTCTCCGGCAGCATGGCAAGCGTCAGGCGCAGCCGGGTAAGCGGGGTTCGCAGATCATGCGAGACGCCGGCCAGCATGGTGGTGCGCTGGGCGACGAACCGCCGCAGCCTTTCCTGCATGCGGTTGAAAGCCGCGGCAGCGCGCCGGACTTCGATCGCGCCCTCCGGCTTGATCGGCCCGGGGTCGCGGCCCATGCCAAAGGTCTCGGCAGCGACGGCCAGCCGCCTGATGCCGCGCACCTGATTGCGCAAAAACAGCGCCGAGATGCCAAACAGAATGATCGCGGTTCCCAGCAGCCAGATTAGGAACAGATACAGCGTGCCGACGTACAGATGCTTGCGCGGCACCTCGACGCTGATGACGCCGTCGACCATTTGCACGTTGATGCGGATGAATTCCGGCGCGGTATACCAGGCGACGTTGAAGGGGCGGCGCAGGTTATCGGTCAGGCTGTAGGCCAGGTCCTGGTCGACCGGTCCGGGCGCGTCGGGGCGCGGCAGATGCAGCAATATCTGGTTTGGCAGAAAATGCGATTGAAAGCCGAAATGCGCGCTGGCCTCCTCAAAGACAAGCCCGCGCGTTGCCGGCTCGCGGTCGATCGCATCGATTTCGAAAGCAACCTCGCCGGCAACGGCTTCGGCCAGGCGGCGGGACAGTTCATGCAGATGGCTGCCGTAGAAAATATCCAGGGCCACCACCTGCAGCAAAATAAGCGGGATCAGCACGGTCAGGAGCGAACGCCCGAACAGGCCGCGCGGCAGGACTTTGCGGAACAGAAAATCCAGAGAAACGCCGCCTGGCCGGAATTTCATGCACCCGGCTTCAGAACGTAACCTTTGCCCCGCACGGTGTGTAAAAACCGCGGCTCGCGCGAATCCGGTTCTATCTTGCGCCGCAGCCGGGTTACCTGCACATCGATGGCTCGCTCGCTGGTTTCATCCATTTCCAGTAGGCCGGCCAGATATTCGCGGGTCAGTATTTCGTGCGGCCGGGCGGCAAAGGCCACCAGCAAGGCCATTTCCGCGCCGGTCAACCGGATGCGGCTGGTTGGCGTGACCAATTCGGCGCGGGCAGGGTCGAACACGGCATCGCCGAGGCGCAGCGGTCCGGCAGGCGAAGGCAAAGGCGCTGAGCGGCGCAGCATCGCCCTGATGCGCGCCAGCAACACCCGGGGGTCGAAGGGTTTGCCGAGATAATCATCCGCGCCGGCCTCAAAACCCGCGACGATATCTTCCGGCGCGCCGCGCGCGGTGAGCAATAAAATCGGCATTGCCGGGGAACGGTCGCCGCGCAGATCCTCGGTTAAGGCGAGCCCGGTTTCGCCCGGCATCATTACATCGAGCACCATCAGGTCGAAGTCGAGGAACCGCAACTTGTCCCTGGCGTCGGCGGCACTTTCCGCGGTGGTGATCCGAAAGCCCTGCTCGCCTAGAAAACGGCTCAGCAGGCCACGCAGCCTGGCATCGTCGTCGACGAGAAGAATATGCGCTGGATCCGAGGTCATCGTGTCGATTATGGCATGATTGGGCTCAGGTTAGAATGCGCGGGCCTTTCTGGTTGCGGGTAGCTTCCAGCGCATCCAAATATTTCCGGCCCTGATCGGAAGTCATGCCGCGCAGCACTTTGCGGAAACCCTCGACCGCCTGGCCCCCGGCCTCGCGATAGGCCGCCGCCAGCCGCTCGCGCGAGGCCTCGAACAGCCTGCGCTCCAGGGCAACACCTTTTTCGGTCAACGCCAGCAGCCGCTGCCGCCGGTCCACCTTGCCCTTGCACTGATCCACATAGCCCTCGCGGATTAGAGGCCCCAGCACCCGCGCCAGGCTTTGCTTGGTAATCCCCAGAATGAGCAGCAGGTCCCCCACCTTTAGATCCGGCATGCGGCCGATCCAGTGCAACGCCCGATGATGGGCGCGGCCGAAGCCCAGTTCATGCAAAATAGCGTCCGGCGCGGCGTTCAAATCCCGAAGTGCAAAAAACAATTTGTCCTGGGCAATGCGAAATTCCTCCTCGCGCAGGAACAGCAGGCCAGCGCCTGCCTGCGGGTGGCCGGAAAGCGTGCTGCTCTCGGATTTTGTGCCGCTTGAAATTTGAGGTGGATTATGTTGCATGGCAGGCTTTCGATCTTATTCGGGTTTTTGCGCTGTATATGACAGCAATACTGACTTATATGCAAGCTTTATTTGTCATATTGAGAACAGCTTTGTGTCGGGTTTATGGCCCGTTTGATATCGGAGACCGCATTTTATGGCTTTAATCCCGTTCGACGACCGTGATGGCGTAATTTGGTTTGATGGGAAAATGGTGGATTGGCGTGACGCCAAGCTGCATGTTTTAACCCACGGCCTGCATTACGGGTCTTCGGTATTTGAGGGGGAACGCGCCTATGGCGGTACCATCTTCAAGCTGGAAGAACACACGCAACGCTTGATCAACTCCGCGAAACTGGTCGGCTTCGAAATCCCGCAAACCGCCGCCGAAATAAATGATGCCTGTTACGCTGTGCTGAAGGCCAATAACCTAAGCGACGCTTATGTTCGACCGATTGCCTATCGCGGCTCCGAGCAGATTGCGGTGTCGGCGCAGCTGACCAAGATCCACCTCGCGATTGCCTGCTGGCCCTGGCCGAATTTGTTCGGCGCCGACCGCATGCAAGGTGTGCGCCTGTGCCTTGCTGAATGGCGGCGGCCGCACCCGCAAACCGCCCCCACCGCGGCCAAGGCCGCCGGCCTGTACATGATCGGCACGCTGGCTAAACACGCCGCCGAGGCGAAGGGCTTTAACGACGCGCTGATGCTGACCTGGGACGGCTATGTCGGTGAAGTAACCGGCGCCAATATCTTCTTTGTCATCGACGGCAAAATCCACACGCCAATTCCCGATTGTTTTCTGGACGGCATCACCCGGCGCACCGTCATCGCCTTGGCCCGCGCCCGCGGCTATGAGATCATCGAACGCCACATCACTTTGGACGATATGGCCAAAGCAACGGAATGCTTCGTCGCCGGAACAGCCGCGGAAGTAACTCCGGTGCGCCAGATCGACGATCAGAATTTCACGCCGAGCAAAATCACCCAGACGTTGATCGACGACTACTCGGCTCTGGTGCTGATGCAGCCTGAGGAAGTTGCAAAGCGGGCGGCTTGACGCCAGCAAGCAGTCGCTTTTTGGAAAAAAAGCGGCGCAAAAAACTTTTTTGAATCCGGGGCATGGGCGTTGTGCTCGGCCGCGCTCCGGACCTGGAGTAAAGAAGTCTTTTTTGCTTTGCGGGCGGCCAGCCTTTTTGTTCACAAAAAGAAGTTCTTACTTACTCACGGCCTGGTATCGAAATCGATGCGGGGGTCGATGATGGTGTACAGGAAATCGCCGATTACTTGCATCGCCAGGCCGGTAAGCGTGTAGATATACAGGGTTCCGAACATCACTGGATAGTCGCGCTGCAGTACCGCGTTATAGCCGAGCAACCCTAGGCCGTTCAGCGAAAACACAATCTCCACGAGCAGCGCGGAGGTGAATAGTATGGAGATGAAGGCTGCAGGAAAGCCGGCGATGACGAGGAGCATGGCGTTGCGAAATACATGCCCGTACAGAACCCGAGCTTCGGAGGCGCCTTTGGCGCGTGCTGTGAGGACGTATAGTTTTCTTATTTCCTCCAAAAACGAATTTTTTGTCAGCATGGTCAGGGAGGCAAAGCCGCCGATGGTCATCGCGATGGTCGGCAGGATCAGATGCCAGGCGTAATCGGCAACCCGGCCGGGCCAGGAATAGCTGGCGGCATCGGGCGATGCCAGGCCGCGTAATGGAAACGCCGGCGCCAGGCCGCCGCTGCCGAACAGCACGATCAGGAAGATCGCCAGCAGAAATCCGGGTATGGCGTAGCCGGCCAGGATAACCAGGCTGCTGGCCAGATCGAAGCGTGACCCATCGCGAATTGCCTTGTTAATACCTAGCGGAATTGAAATCATGTAGACGATCAGTGTCGACCATAACCCCAGTGAGATGGAAATCGGCAAGCGCTGCCATACGAGGGAGAGCACGCTCTGGCCCTGAAAAAAGCTGGTGCCCAAATTGAACGTTAGATAGCCGCGCAGCATGATGAAAAATCGCGTCAGCGGCGGCTTGTCGAAGCCGAACTGTTTTTTAAGCTGCGCCACCATTTGCGGGTCCAGGCCCTGCATCCCGCGATACAGCCCATGCTCGGGCGTGTCGCTGACCCTCATGCTTTGGGCTTTGACCTTGGCGATGACGGTTTGAATGGGACTGCCAGGCGCCAGCTGCACCACTGCGAAGTTGATTGCGATGATCCCGAAAAGTGTGGGAATAATCAGCAAAATGCGCTTGAGAAGATAACGCAGCATCTAATGCGCCGCCGCCTTGGCGGCCCACCATAAATCGAAATCCACGCCTTGCTGCACTGGTGCGCTCTGCATCGCCAAGCGGTTCCAATAAGCGACCCGTACATGCGTGCTGGTCCAACCAGGCACCAGATACCAGCCGTTCAGCAGCAGCCGGTCCAGCGCATGGATCGCGGTGGTTTTGCTGGCGTTATCGGGTGCTGTGTTCTGCGCGTTCACCATCGCATCGATGGCGGGTTCGCAGACCCCCATCAGGTTATTGCTGCCGGGTGTGTTGGCGCTCGCGCAACCCCAGTAATCGCTTTGCTCGGTGCCGGGAAAATCGGACTCCGGATAGGAGGTGAAGACCATGTCGAAGTCGAAATTCTGCAAGCGGCGCTCGTAGGTCGCGGTATCGATCGTGCGCACAGCGGCGCTGATGCCCAACAGCTTTAAATCCGCCGCGTAAGAAATGGCGATCCGTTCAAACAGTTGGTCGTAGAGTAGAATCTCGATACTCATCTGCTGGCCTTGCGCGTTCACTAGTTTGAAGTGCTTTACGGTCCAGCCAGCCGCATTGAGCAGCTTCATGGCTTGCTCAAGCTGCGGCAGATTATAGCCGGATCCATCGGTAACCGGCAGTGCGAACGGTGTGGTATATATTGCAGCTGGTATCTGGTTTTTATATGGCGCCAGCAACTTGATCTCGGTGGCCGACGGCAATCCGGACGAGGCCAAAAAGGAATTGGTGAAATAGCTATTATACCGCACGTAGGAATTATAGAACAGAACCCGGTTCATCCACTGAAAATCGAAAGCCAGCGTCAATGCCTGCCGAACTCTCGGGTCGGAAAATTGCGGCCGCCGGGTGTTCATCGCAAATCCATCGATCCCGGCCGGCAGACTCTCCGGTGGCAGTGCTCGCCGTACCTCGCCATTACGTATTGCCGGAAAATTATAAGCCGTTGCCCATTGCTTGGCCGAAGGCTCGATCCGCGCATCAATCTGACCGGCCTTGAACGCCTGCAACGCCACTTCATCGCTTTGGAAAAACTCCTCCTTATACGTGTCGAAATTATAAAAGCCTTGATCCGCGGGCAGGTTCGAAGCCCACCAGTTCTTCACATGGGTATAGGTGACCGAATTGCCGAAGCTGACATTGGAAACCTGATACGGGCCCGACCCCACCGGTGGCGCCAATAACGGATCGGCAAAATTACGGCCCTTCCAGAAATGCTCGGGTAGCACATAAAGTCCGCCAAGATTGCTAGGCAAATCCCGCCCGGCGCCCGGATGCAGCTTGAACACCACCGTCTCATCATCGGCTGCCGCCACGCTCGCGACACCGGCATAATAGCCCGCAAAAAAAGGCTGCCCCTGCGTTATCAGCGTATTGAACGTCCATACCACGTCGCCGGCCGTCACCTTGGTCCCATCCGAAAACCGTGCCCGCGGGTCGAGATGAAACGTTACCTTCAACCCATCCGCGCTGATATCCACCGACTGCGCCAGATCCGCATAGGACGTTACAGAATCCGTATCGGATTGCTTGAACAAGGTCTGCCATACCCGATAAATACTGTCCGGCGCGGTACCGCGAAGAATAAACGGATTCAAATTATCGAAGTCGCCAACAGCGGAAAGCGTAATCGACCCGCCCTTTGGCGCCGCCGCGTTGACATAAGGCAGCGATGTAAACCCCACCGGCGGCTGCGGCACCGTACTCAACGTCATCAAATCAGTTCGCGCCTGCGCCAAGGATAGGAAAGAAAAAAATACAGCCGGCACAAGAGCGTGTTTTTTTGAAAAAAAGAACCGAAAAACTTTTGTTAATCTGCGGTATGGGCGTTGGCGATGACATTGCCCATGGCCCAGAATAAAAAAGTTTTTTTGCTGCTTTTTGTTCACAAAAAGCAGGGCTTACAAAGCGGCCAACGCCGCGGCGTGGAGTTCGGCGTTGGCTGCTGCCAGGACGCTGCCGTCGCAGCCTAGGCGCAGTGGGGCACCGGACCAATCTGTTATAACGCCGCCGGCGGCTTCGATGACAGGTGCGAGGGCCGCCCAATCCCAGGGTTTCAGTCCGGCTTCAGCAACGATATCGACTTGTCCCAGGGCTAGCAGGCCGTAGGCATAGGCGTCGCCGCCCCAATAGACACGACGGCATTTTGATTGTAGCCGGGCGAACCGTGTGGCGGCCTCCGGGCTGAACATTTCGGGGGCAGTTGAGGATAGTTCGGCATCGGCGAGAAGGGTTACAGGGCGCGGACCTATTTTCCCGCCCAGGCTGCCCTTGAAAGTTGGCGGGATATCGCGACCGCCGATCCAACGCTCGCCGGTGATAGGCTGGTCGATGAGGCCGAGGATCGGCACGCCGTCTTCCAGCAGGCCAAGCAAGGTGCAGAAGCTTGGGCGGCCGGTCAGAAATGCCCGGGTGCCGTCGATGGGATCGATGACCCAGACGTAGCGGGCATCCGGACGGGTTGCCGGAAACTCTTCGCCGAGCAGTCCGAAATCCGGAAATTTCCGGCCTAGCTTCTCGCGAAGAATTTCTTCAGCCAGGCGATCGGCGACGGTGACCGGGCTCTCATCGGCTTTTAAGTCCGCGGTGACGCCTGAACGGAAATACGGCTTTATTGCGGTTCCGGAAGCATCAAGTGCGGTCAGCGCGGCTTCAATCCAGGCGGACGCCGCGCTTTTTCCATGCTGCTCCGCAGCCTGATGCTTATGCTGCTCCGCAGCTTGATCCTTATGCTGCTCCGCACCCTGCCCCTTATGCTGCTCCGCAGCTGGCGCCATTACTTCGTGCCGGGCAGTTTTATTGGGCTGTCCGAATTCTTGTTGAGATAGGCGATAACGTCGGCGCGGGTTTGGGTGTTTTTCACGCCGGGATAGGCCATTGCAGTGCCAGGGGCGAAGCCTTGCGGGTCTTGCAGCCAGGCGCTCATCGTGTCGGCGTCCCAGTTGCCCTTGGCCTTGGCGGTCGCGGCGCTGGAATAGCTAAAGCCCGGCTTGGAGAACATTTTTTCGCCAACAATTCCGTACAGGTTCGGTCCAACCAGGACCGGGCCGCCTTTCGCTAACGAGTGGCACGACGAGCACTGTTCGTTCACCAAAGACTGGCCTTTAGCGATATCGGCATTGGCAAACATGGTGTCGATGCCGGGCGTCGGCGCCGGCGCTGGCCCCGGGCTGCCAGCGGTTGCGGCAGCGGCTTGGGCTGGGGCACTCGCCGCCTTGATTTCGGCCGCCGTTGGCAGCTTCAATGGGTTTGCGGACAAGGTCCGAAGATAAGCCACGACATTGGCCCGTTCCTGGGTATTTTTGATGCCGGGATAGGACATTTCAGTCCCCGGCGCGAAGGTTGCGGGGTCGGCCAGCCAGGCATTCATATTATCGTAGTTCCAGTTGCCTTTGGCTTTGCTTTTGACCGCGGCGGAGTAGCCGAAACCGGCTGACGCGAACATTGGGCCGCCGATGACACCGTATAAATTAGGTCCGACGCCGGCGGCGCCGCCCTGGTTGACGGTGTGGCACGAGGAGCATTGCTGCTGCACGAAGGCTTCGCCCTTCGATACGCTGGCGGCGGTGATCAGCGGGATGATGGAGGCCAATCCAACCGCTGCGGCCGGCGGCGCTGCGGTCTGCATGCCGGTGATGGCGATGGCGGTCTTTTCGGGCGCCTCGGTGTGGATGACGACGGATGCGATTCGATTGGCACCCCACAGCACAATGCCCGCGGTGAGGAAACCTGCCATGATTTTGTTCAATAGCAGCCCGTCTTTACCCGTCTCGCTCATTGTACCTCTCGATTGACCCGTCTTGGCTCCGGTATAGCGAATTGGACGGTCGCGACAAGAACCGCCGCCCGATTTACACCGGGCAGGCGGACCCATAGAACATCGCCGTGAACCCGCTCATCCTGATCCCCGCCCGCATGGCTTCGACCCGTCTGCCAGGCAAGCCGCTGGCCGATATTGGCGGGCTGCCGATGATCGTCCAGGTGTTGAACCGGGCGCGGGAAGCGGCGCTGGGGCCGGTTGTGGTGGCCTGCGCCGAGGTGGAAATTGCGCAAGCCGTTACCGATGCCGGCGGCACGGCCATCCTGACCGATCCGACGCTGGCCTCGGGCTCTGACCGTATTCACGCCGCGTTGCTGAGTTTCGATGCCGCCGGCGCGTATGACGTCATCATCAACCTGCAGGGAGATTTGCCGGGCATTCCGCCGGATTACCTGGCAGCCGTGCTGGCTCCGCTGGCGGAGCCAATATACGACATTGGCACTCTGGTTGCCGCCGCGACGCCGGCGGAAGCGATGTCCCCGTCTGTGGTGAAATGTGCCTGCGCTTTTAGCGCCGGGCAAAAAATCGCGCCGGCTTTGTATTTCTCCCGGAATGTCATTCCGTCCGGAGATGGCCCGCTTTGGCATCATATCGGCATCTATGCCTATCGGCGCAGCGCGCTGGAGAAATTTGTCAGCCTGCCGGAGTCCTCGCTCGAGCGCCGCGAAAAACTGGAGCAGCTACGGGCGCTCGAGGCCGGCATGCGGATTGGCGTCGCCCGGGTTGCGCACGCGCCGTTCGGGGTGGATACCCCAGCGGACCTTGAACATGCGCGGAAGAGCCTGGAACGTAGAACATGAACCCTGAGAAGATCGCCTTCCAAGGCCAGCCGGGCGCCTATTCCGATCTCGCCTGCCGCACCGCTTATCCGGATTTTGTAACGCTTCCTTGCGAGACCTTCGAGGCGGCGATCGATGCTGTGCGCGAAGGCAATGCTGAGCTTGCGATGCTTCCAACCGAAAACTCGCTGGCGGGACGGGTGCCGGATATGCATGCGCTGCTGCCTGATAGCGGCCTATCGATCATCGGGGAGTTTTTCCTGCGCGTTGAACACTGCCTGCTGGCGCCGCAGGCGGCGACGGAAGCAAGCATCAAGCGCGTGCATTCGCACTCAGTCGCCCTTGGTCAGATCCGTGGTTTGATCCGCGAGCTGGGCGCTATTCCGGTCGTCGAGGCGGATACCGCGGGCGCCGCTGAAATTATAGCCGGCCTCAACAATCCGGAAGACGCTGCCATTGCCTCCAGCCTGGCGGCGCAATTGCATGGTCTAAAAATTCTGCGCCACAACGTTGAGGATGCTGCCCATAATACGACGCGGTTCTACATCATGGCCAAGACTCCGCGTTTGCAGCCGCCCAGCACGCCGAATTTGATGACGACTTTTGTCTTCCGTGTTCGTAACGTTCCGGCGGCACTTTATAAGGCGCTGGGTGGCTTTGCGACCAATGGCGTCAATATGACCAAGCTGGAAAGCTACATGGTCGATGGCCGCTTCACCGCAACCCAGTTTCTAGCCGAAGTCGACGGCCATCCGGAAGACAAGGCTTTGCGGCTTGCCTTCGAGGAACTTAATTTTTTCTCGCAGGAAACCAAGATCCTCGGCGTCTACCCTGCCGGCGCGTTCCGGCTGCAGCAGCAAAAAGGGTGATGGATTTTTTCACCCTGCAGAATCAGGACATACGGGTTTGCATCACCCGCTATGGCGCCCGGATGGTATCTATTGAAACGCCGGATCGCGCCGGCGCCTTGGGCCATATCCTGCTGGGCTTTGACGATGTCGCTGCTTACGAGCATTCAGGCGGCTCCTTCGGCGCGGTGCTTGGCCGCTATGCCAACCGGATCGCCAATGCGCGCTTTGTCCTGGACGGCAAGAATTTTCAACTAAAACCCAACGATGGCGGCAATATTTTGCACGGCGGCGCCGGCGGGTTCGGCAATCGATTTTGGGAACTGGAGCGCTGTACCCAAGGTGACGCGCCGCAACTCGCGCTTGCGCTGAGTAGCGCCGATGGCGATCAAGGATTTCCAGGCACGCTTGAGGCCCGCGCAGTCTACCGGCTGGAAGGGGCAAGCTTGTATCTCGATCTGTCTGCAACCGCCGATGCGCCGACCGTGATCAATCTCAGCTCGCATCCGTATTTCAATCTTGCCGGTGTCGACCGGTACGATATTCTGGACCACCACATTACCGTCAACGCGGATAGCTTTCTGCCGACGGATGCAGCGCAGATCCCGACCGGGGAGATGCGGCCGGTGGCCGGCACTGGTTTTGATTTTCGCCAGCCCAAATGTATTGGGCAGGATATCCGCAACGCCGATCCCCAGCTGCTTATCGCCCGCGGCTATGACCATTGTTTTGTGCTCAACAAATCGCTGCACGCAGAACCGCAATTTGCCGCGCGGGCTTTCGATCCGCAAAGCGGCCGGGTTTTGGAATTGCACACCACCCAGCCGGGGCTGCAATTCTACTCCGGAAATTCCCTGAACGGGTCGATCGCGGGACGCGGCGGCGTTAGCTACCGGCAATCCTCAGGCTTTGCTTTTGAGGCCCAAAACTTCCCCGACGCACCTAATCAACCGAATTTCCCGACCTCGGTTTTGCGGCCCGGCGGGCGCTATGAACAGACGATCATCTATAAATTTTTAACCGCCTGACAAACCCGGCGCTTGTGATTAGAGTTCCGAATGACGATTTTCATAGGACAACCTCAAGGGAGTGGATCAAATGAGTGAGGATTTCAAAGCCGAAGGATCGGACTTTCCAAAACACCATTTGGAAGCCTATCTCAAAACTGACGGCGAGCACGGCCATTACTGTGATTTTACTGCCTTTGGCGGGCCGCCCCACGTACCCTGCCTGATCCTTGAAACCACCGGCCGCAAATCCGGCAAACAACAGATGCTGCCATTGATCTATGGCGAGGACGGCAAGAATTACGTTATTATCGCCTCCAAGGGCGGCGCTCCGAAAGATCCTGCCTGGTACCTGAACCTCGAGGCTGACCCGAATGTTAAAATTCAGGTGGCCGACAAAAAACATACCGCCAAGGCGGTGCTGGCGCCGGCGTCGGATCGGCAGCGCTTGTACGACATGATGTCGAAGATTTTCCCGCCTTATATCAAGTACCAACAAATAACCGACCGCGAGATCCCCGTCGTGCTGCTGCAGCCGGAAGCTGAAATCGACCATTTGGGTTAATTGAAGCGGTCGCTTTTTTGAAAAAAAAGCGACGCAAAAAACTTTTTTACTCTGGGAGTGGGACTGGGACTAGGCCTGGGACTGGGGCGTTGGCTCGGCCAGCGCCAGTGTTGCAGAGTAAAGAAGTCTGGCGTTTGCAGAACGGCATAGCTCGACAATTTTGTTGCTATCGCCGGGAGTTTCCAACTCTCCCGGCTTGGATACAAAGAAGTCTTTTTGCTTCTTCTTCAGAAAGAGAAGTGCTTCCTAGCCTGGAATTTTTAGATTTTGCAGCGTTTCCTCGAGTTCCTGGAAGTTCGGCATGTATTGGTTGGGGACCATTTTGCGGCCGGTCTCCACACTTACCGGCGGTGCATTGCCGTGCAGATGCGCAACTAGCACGGCTCTGACCACCTCAAAATATTTGGAATCTTCCTCCACCACAGCGGTCAGCCGGACGGAAAATGGAGCGACAACGCCGTAGGCTAGCAGCACGCCAAGAAACGTTCCGGTCAACGCATCGCCGATCATTGCACCCAGAACCGAAGGCGGCTGGCTGATATGGGCCATGGTTTTGATCACGCCCAGCACTGCCGCGACAATACCCAAAGCAGGTAGCCCATCCGCCATATTCTGCAGCGCATGCGCGCCGTGCAGCGATTCCTTAAGGGTTTTTTTCAATTCTCGCGCCATGATATCTTCGATCTGGTGCGGATCATCCGCGTTCATGCCGACCATGCGCAGATAGTCGCAAACCATATTCGTTGCGTATTGATTGGCGAGAATTTTTGGAAAATTCTTGAAAGCGGGACTTTCGGAAGCGTTTTCAATATGCGCCTCCAACGCCATCGAGCCTTTGGTGGCGGCAAGCTTGACGAGATAGAACAGCAGGCACAGCAGGTCGACATAATCGGCTTGATGGAACTGGCTGCCCTTGATGATTTTTTTAAAATCGGCGAGCGTGTGCTTCAGATCATGCATCGAGTTGCCGGCTACGAGCACCCCGATCGCGGCGCCGCCGATGGTCAGCAGCTCAAACGGCATCGATCCCATCAACGGCCCGATCGCGCCGCCGGTGACGATGAAGGTGCCGAACACGCACGCCAATAAAAATGCGATTCCACCGAGGCTCAGCATAGGCGTTCAGCAATCAAGGGGTAGTGACGCCGGGGGGTCCAAAAGCGGGAACGGGGCCTTTGGTGACGGTGATGGTAATGCGGCGGTTGGCGGCGCCGAGCGGGTCATTGGGATGCAGCAGCTGCCGGTCGGCAAAGCCAGCCACCTGGGTCAGGTCGGTTTCGGGCAGGCCGCCGGTGACCAGGATCGCGCGTGTGGCATCGGCACGTTCGACTGAAAGCAGCCAGTTACTTTGTGAAGCATCGGCGTAGGGTCTCGAATCTGTGTAGCCGGCGATATTGATAGGGTGCGCCAGTTGCGCCAGCACCGGCGCGATTTTGGTAAGTATGATCTGGGTTGCGGTTGCTGGCTGCGCCGAGCCGAGGGCAAACATCGGCTGATTATGCGAATCGATAATCTGAATTTGAATGCCCTGCGGCGTAACGGTGATGGAGATCTGATCGGCATAGGGTTTCAGGTCTTTGTCGGCGTCGATCGCGGCGTGCATTTTTTGCGCGGCAGCCTGAAATGCGGCCTGCTCGGCTTTCACATCAGCCTGCTGTATGGCGCTGGTATAGACATGCGTGGCGGCCGGCCTGGCCTGCGGGTTGGCACCACCCGGGGTTGGCCGTGGCGGATGAATGCTTTGCGGCTGATGCTTGCCGGGCATGATTTGCACGGTGCCCATATTGGAGGCCAGTGCGCCGCTATCGAACGGGTCGCTGCCGCCGAAGGGTTTGCCCTCGCCAGATGCGCCGCGGTTTAGCACATTGGCCTGACTGAAATAATCGGCAAGGCCGATGCGTTGCGCTTCCGTGGTGGCGTTGATCAGCCACATCAGCAGAAAAAACGCCATCATCGCGGTGACAAAATCGGCATAAGCCACTTTCCACGCGCCGCCGTGATGTCCGCCCTCGACGACCTCTTCTTTACGGATAATCACAATCGGCCGGGCGTTACCTGCTCCCTTAGCCGCCTTAGCCTTCGCCGCCATGCATTATTACCTGATGAGGTGAGGGCTTTTTATGCGTGAGGGACGTTAAGAAACGGTCTCCATGGCAGCAGTTCTTTATTTTAGGGTAAGCACCCGCGCGAATTCGGCAGCGTCGATATTGCCGCCGGAAAGGACCACGCCGACGGTTGAGCCGCGCGCATCGAAAATGCCGGCGAGCAATGCCGCAAGGGCAACGGCGCCGCCCGGTTCCAGCACCAGCTTCAGCGCTTCCGCTGCGAATTTCATCGCGGCAACCACTTGTTCGTCGGTCACCGCAAAGCCGCCGGCGAGCAAATTTCGATTGATGCTGAAGGTGAGTTCGCCGGGTGTGGGAGTTAATAATGCGTCGCAAAATTTGGAGCCGGCGCCGTCATTTTTTTCACGCCGGCCGGATTTCAGCGAGCGCGCGGTGTCATCCCAGCCGGCGGGTTCGACCGCATAGAGTTTGGTATCAGGGGCCACGGCGGACAGGCCCAGGGCGCAACCGGCAATCAGGCCGCCGCCGCCGGTGCACACCAGCAGCGCATCGAGGTGCAGACCGGCCGCCGCCGCATCATCGGCCAGTTCCAATGCCAGCGTGCCCTGGCCGGCAATGACGTTGGGATGTTCGTAAGGCGGGATCAGCGTGGCGCCGGACCGCGCGACGGCTTCCGCCGCAATGGCCTCGCGGTTTTCGCGGCCGCGGTCATAAGCGATGATTTTGGCGCCCCAGCGTTCGGTGGATTGCCGTTTGATGGCAGGCGCGTCGGACGGCATCACGATGGTGGCGGCGACGTTCAAGGATTGCGCGGCGCAGGCGATGGCCTGGCCGTGATTGCCCGAGGAATAAGTGACGACGCCGCGCTGCAATGCCGCAGGGGTTAAGCATCGCAAGGCATTGGTGGCGCCGCGCAGCTTGAAAGCGCCGGTGCGCTGCAGAACCTCCGGCTTAAGCAGAATTGTTCCGCCAATGATATGGTCAAGCTGGGCGTTTCGCAGCATCGGCGTGCGGATGATATGCGAGGTGATGCGCCGGCGGGCGGCCAGAACGTCATCGGCGGTGGGAATGCGGAGAGCAGAATTCACAAAATGACCTTTGCCTTGACGCTGAAATCAGTCGAATGCCGCGCCAGATGCTGTAAGCGGCGGTCTGGTTTTCGGCGGCTGATTTGCAACGGTGGAGAAGTGGAGAAGTTGGTCATGGCGCGCATTTTCATTACGGGCTCGTCAACCGGACTTGGATTGATGGCGGCTCGGCTGCTGGTGGAGCAGGGCCATGCGGTGGTGTTGCATGCGCGCAATATGGCGCGTGCGGAGGATGCGCGGCAAGCGCTGCCGCAGGCCGAAGCGGTGCTGGTGGGCAACGTGACCACGATTGCCGGTGCCAAAGCCGTAGCGCAGCAGGCGAACGCAAATGGCAGGTTCGATGCGGTGATCCATAACGTCGCGATCGGCTATCAGGAGCCACGCCGCGTGGTGACCGCAGACGGTTTGCCGGAGGTGTTCGCGGCTAATACGCTGGCGCCTTATATTTTGACGGCGCTGATCGAGCGGCCACGGCGGCTGGTGTATTTGAGCTCCGGCCTGCACCGCGGCGCTAGCGCCAAGCTTGGCGATTTCGCATGGGTGAAGCGCCGATGGAATGGCGGGATGGCGTATTCGGAGAGCAAGTTGCACGATGTTATGCTGGCCTTCGGCATGGCGCGGCGCTGGCCGGAGGTGTTGTCAAACGCGGTGGAGCCTGGATGGGTGGCAACGCGAATGGGCGGCGCCGGTGCTCCCGACGATTTGGATCAGGCGCATCGGACCCAGGTCTGGCTGGCAGCCAGCGAAGATGAGAAGGCCAAGGTCACAGCGGGGTATTTTTATCATTTGCGGCGCCGCGAAGTTAATCCCGAGGCGCGTGAAGTGACACTTCAGGATCGGCTGTTTGAAATCTGCGAGGAACTATCGGGCGTGACGCTTTCGTAAAGCCGGCGTAAACCCGGCGTGACGCCTTACTTCAAGATGACGCCCTGGGTGGCGGCGGTGAACCCGCATACCCGGTAGGTCATGACGGGGCCGCGGCGGGATTGACGGGTGATGGTGCCGAGCAGGTTGCGGCACGGGGTATCAGCGCGGCGGGTGATCAGTATGCCGCTACGGCCTTGCAGATTGCCGGCGGCAAAATTGAAATACTGCCAGCGCGGATCGAAAGCGGCGACGTTGATGCCGTTGGGCGCGTGATAGGCAAGCTCGGCCAGGGTGGCGTAGTTGTCGGAGGTTACAAACGCGGCGTGCCGGGCGGCGAGCTGGTTGGCGACGTCGCCCCAGCCGGCGAGCTGCAGGGCGGCGGGGTCGCGAGCCGGTGGAATTGGCAACAACGCCGCGGCGGCTTGCGCGTAAACCAACAGCGTCATCAGGAACCCGCAGGCCAAGGCGGGTTTCAGCCAGCGCGTGAGGGTCGCGGTCGGCAGACAGGCAGCGGCGATGCAGGCGGCGGGATAGATGATGGCCGGCCAGTTGGCCTGCACCCGTTCCGCAAAGGTGTTTTCCAGAAAAATCGCAATGGGTAATAACGTCAGCCAAAGCAGCAACGCCGCCACCGCATTGCGGGCGCTGCCGAGACGCCAGATGCCGGCGGCCATTAGCCCGAAGCTGATCGGCGTTACCAGGCCAAGTTGGCCAAAAATCAATTCCGCCAGGTATTGCAGCGAGCGCGCCGGGTCTGCGCGCGTGACCCGGCCGCCTTGTTTGAAATAGCTGATCCAGCCATGGGCATGGTTCCAAGCGATGTTCGGCGCAAAGATGATGAGCGCCAGAGCGAGCCCGGCCCACGGCCAGGGGGTCCGCAGCGCAATGCGGCCATCTGCCGTGGTCAGCAGCCATAAGCCAATGCCGGCAAGCAGGAGGCCGGCGGTGTATTTGGACAGCAAGGCGAGCCCGGCGGCGGCGCCGATGGCGAGCCACCAGCGCGGATTTCGGGTAGCCAGCAAACGGCCGATGCCGGCCAGCGCGGCGGTCCAGAATAAGAGCAGCGGCGTGTCCGGCGTGATCAGGATGGCGCCGACGCCGGCGATGATAGTGGCGTTCAACAGACCCGCGGCGATCAATCCGGCATGCCGGCCAGGGCAGAAATCCTCGGCGGCGCGCCAGAGCAGAAGCGATCCGGCGGCGGCGGCAAGCGGAGCCAACAGGCGAATGCCAAACGGGGTGGCGCCGAATACCGCGGTGCCGATGCGGATGAAGACCGCGACCATGGGCGGGTGGTCGAAATAGCCGGCCTGCAAATGCTGAGACCATAGCCAGTAATAGGCTTCGTCCGGCGCCAGCGGCAGCGTGCCGGCAAGGATCAGTCGCAGGGTGGTAAGGCTGAGGAGCGCTGCCAGCCACATGGTTTCCGTTTGCCCGATTGCAGCGGTTTTCAATGAATATGCTCTAGCTGCTAGCAGTGCCGGCCGAGATGCTGCGGGATCAACGTACTCTCCACACCAGTGTCGCTGACACCGCGTAGTTCCAAACCACGCCAATGGCGGCGCCGGCGGCACCGGCCAGGATGTCGTGACCATTTTCGGCATAGAGCGCGCGGGCAATGCCGATATTGGCGATCGCGCCGAGGCTGCAGACCAACAGGAAGAGTAGCAGGCCGGCCCAGGCTTTTTTGCCTTTCAGGCGCTGCGCGCGATAGGTGAGCTGGTTGTTGAGCTGGAAATTGGCAACCATCGCAATAACGGTGCCGAGGGTTTGCGCGCCCGCGAATGTCATGCCGGCGCGGCGCGCCAGTTCCAGCACCAGAATATTGATCAGCACCCCGAAGGCGCCGACCAGCGCAAAGCTGATAAAGCGTAGCGGCACGGTGCGGTGCAGGGCTTTGTCGATCAGCAGGCCGGCGAATTGGGCAAGCACGAGTGCGTCCAATTTACTGGCGCCGGCGGTGCGGGGCCTGAAACGGTAAGGGATTTCGGTGATTTTAAGCGGCGCCGGCGCTGCCAGCACCAAATCCAGCATGATCTTGAAACCCTGGCCGGTGAGGTTGGCGGCCAGGCGTTCAAAAAGTGGCCGCGGCAACGCGAAAAACCCGCTCATCGGATCGGAAATATCGGCACCGGTCAGGCGCTGGGCGATGCGAATGCCGGTGATCGAGAGTTTTTCGCGGAGTGGCGAACTCAGCCCCTCGGCATCGCCGCCGGCGACGTGGCGGCTGCCGATGACGAGATCGGCGCCTGATTGCAAGGCGTCCAGCATGACCGGGATGCGAGTTTCGTCATGCTGCAAATCGCCATCGATGACAGCGATATAGTCGGCCGAGGAAGACATTGCGCCCTCGATTACTGCCGATGACAGGCCGCGGCGGCCGATCCTGCGAATGCACCGGACCCTGGGATCGGCAACGGCGATGGCGCGGGCAATCTCGGTGGTGCCGTCCGGACTGTCGTCGTCAACAAACACCACTTCCCAGTCGATGCCGGCAAGCGCGGCATCAAGGGCGGTGACCATGGGCGCGACATTGGCACGCTCGTTGTAACACGGGACGACCACTGTCAGGCTGACCGGCCGTGCCGGCGGGGCACCAACTGGCCGTGCCGGCGGGGCACCAACCGGCCCTGCGGCCGGAGCACCAACCAGCCCTACGGCCGGGGCACCAACCGGCCGCGCGGCTGGAGCGCCAACCGGCTGTGCCGCCGTGGGACTAACCGGCCCGGCGGGCGAACTCACAGGGCTTCTAGCACTGCCTCCGCCCGGCTGACATCAAAACCGCCAGGCTCTTCGACGGCAAGATGGGTGACAATGCCGTCCTCGGCGACCAATGCATAGCGCTGGCTGCGCACGCCCATGCCGCGGGCGATGAGATCAAGCTCTAGACCAACCGCCTTGGTGAAGGCACCTGCGCCGTCCGCCAACATGACGATGTTTTCGCCGACCTTCTGGTCCTTGCCCCAGGCGCCCATGACAAACGCGTCGTTGACCGAAAGGCAGATGATTTTGTCCACGCCTTTGGCTTTGAAATCCGCCATGTGGGTAAGGAAGCCTGGCAGATGTTTGGCACTGCAGGTTGGGGTAAAAGCGCCGGGAACGGCAAACAGCACAATTTTTTTGCCGGCAAATAGTTCGCCGGTATCAACCTCGCGCGGGCCGTCCGGGGTGGCGGCCATAAGTTTGAGAGCCGGAAGCCTGTCGCCTGGTTTTATCATCTGATGGTCTCTCCCTGATGGTACGTGGCCTTCTCCTAGCGGAAGCCAGGCTGGACGTGAAGATCGTGCAGGTTCGCTGTTTTTGGCTTGCGTCAACGCCAGCTGTGGCACAAATTCAGGATATGAGTTTGGACGATGCCGATGTTTTCGGGGACAGCTCGCTGACCGGGCAGATTTTGATCGCGATGCCGTCAATGAGCGATCCGCGTTTTAGCCAGAGCGTAATTTTTCTATGCGCGCACACGCCGGATGGGGCGATGGGGATTGTTCTCAACCAGCCCCTGAACCAACCGCGCTTTGCTGATTTGCTGGAGCAGCTGGGGGTGGAGCCGGTGCCGCCGGCGCGCGAAATCCGGCTGGCCCGCGGCGGCCCGGTGGAAGATAGCCGGGGCTTTGTGCTGCATTCGCCGGATTGGACGACCGAGGGCAGCCTGGAGGTTGACGGCGCCTATGTGCTGACCGCCAACATGGGTATTCTGGAAGCGATCGCTAAAGGCGGCGGCCCGAAGAACGGCTTTCTGGCGCTGGGTTATGCCGGCTGGGGCCCGGGGCAGCTCGATGCCGAAATTTTGCAAAATGGCTGGCTGAATGCGCCGGCTGATCCGCAGATTGTGTTCGACGAGGATTACAAAACCAAATGGCAGCGGGCGCTGGCAAAGTTGCGGATCGACCCGGTTAATTTGTCAGGGTCCTCCGGACGGGCCTGACGGAGGTTTTGAGATGACGGAATATGTGGTGCAGGCACCGGCGCCAACGGTTGTGCCGGTGGCTGGGGGCGGATTTTTCCCGGTGCGCCGGGTGTTTTGCGTGGGACGGAATTACGCCGCGCATGCGCGCGAAATGGGCAGTGATCCGGAGCGCGAACCGCCGTTTTTCTTCTGTAAACCAGCTGATGCCGTGGTGACGGGCGATGCGGTAAAATACCCGCCGGCAACCGCGAACTTGCATCATGAGATGGAGCTGGTGGTGGCAATCGGCCGCGGCGGTGCGGATGTGGCCGCGGCTGACGCGCTGGATCTGGTGTTTGGCTATGCCGCCGGCCTTGATCTGACGCGGCGCGATTTGCAGGACGAGGCAAAAGCGACGCGGCGGCCTTGGGATATGAGCAAGGGGTTCGACCAGTCCGGGCCGGTAGGCGAGATTGTGCCGGCGCAGGCGTGTGGGCATCCGGCAAAGGGCGGCATTATTTTAAAGGTGAATGGCGAAGTTCGCCAGCAAGGCGATTTGGCGGATCAGATCTGGGCGGTGCCGGAAGTGATTGCAGCGCTGTCGAAGCTGGTCCGGCTGGCGCCTGGGGATTTGATTTTTACCGGGACCCCCGATGGGGTCGGACCGCTTCATAAGGGCGATCTGGCCGAGGGGCATATCGAAGGCGTGGGCGACGTCAGCGTTCGAATTGTCTAATCAGTGAGGGCCTTGCCACGGAGGCGCTTGGTGTCGGACCGATGGCTTTTGGCAACCAGCCGGCGGGTTTTGGAAGCTTTGGTCGGCTTGGTTGGGCGCCGGTAGACAGGCGCTATAGCTGCCTCGCGGATCAGATCGAGCAAGCGTTCCAGGGCATCCGCGCGGTTGCGGTTCTGGGTCCGGAAGCGGCTGGCGGTAATGAGAAGAGTGCCGTCATTGCCAAGCCGGCGCCCGGCTAGGCTGGCGAGCCGGGTTTTTACGGCGTCCGGCAAGGTATTATTGGCGCTCAAATTGAAGCGGAGCTGAACCGCGGTGGCGACCTTGTTGACGTTTTGGCCACCTGGGCCGGATGCGGCGATAAAGCTTTCCTCAATATCCGCTTCGGAGATTGAAAGCCGGGGGGTGACTTGAATTTTCATCCTGCACCCGTCGATGGGAGCCGGCGCCCCCTCGCGCCTCAGGCGGCGGTTTTGGCTTCTTTTTTGGCGGTGGCGCGCAGCAGGCGGCGCTTCAGCGCAACACCCTCGGTGGTGTGCTTGGCGTCGGACTTGCTTAGGATGAAGGCATCCAGGCCGCCATTATGCTCGATCGTGCGGATGGCGCGGGTGGAAAGGCGCAGGCGCACGATGCCGAGCAGCTCTGATGTAAGCGAGATTTCCTGCAGGTTGGGCAGGAAACGGCGGCGCGTTTTGTTGTTCGCGTGGCTGACATTATTGCCAGAGAGCACGGTCTTCCCGGTTAGTTCGCAGCGGCGGGCCATCGGATCATCCTTAAATACGCAAAGCGGGCCAGCGGTGACTGGCCCGAAAGTTGGCGGCTTATGGCTAAAATCGGGGGGGAGGTCAAGGGTAGCGGTGGTCGGATGTAATGCGAGGGGCGTTGTCGGATTCCCACCTGGAGTCCGAGGTCAAAAAAGTCTTTTTGCTTCTTTTTCTTCAGAAAAAGAAGTGGTTGCTACGCTTCCCCAGCGTGATCCTTACCGGCGTTCTGGCGCATTTCGCCGGATTCGACGCTTTCAATGGCGTTGGTGAGGATTTGCACGACGACTTCATCCGGCAAGGCCCGGCTGAGCATGCCCATGGCGCCGCCTAGCAAGGCCGAGGCTATGGCGATCGAGTTGATGTTTTTGCCCATCATATGCTCGATGGCCTTGTCGATAATCGAGCCGGCCAGCGAGAGGTCGCGGTCGGGGATTTCCGGTGCCGTCATGGTCGCTTCCACTGCTGTTATCGCTCCTATGTGGGGCGGCTAAGCCAGATTGCAGCGGCCGCGGATCAGTCGGCGGTTTCTGACACGGAATTTTGAAGTTGCAAGGGGTCGACGCCGATCTCCTCGGCGACCTCGTCAAGTTCGGCCTGGGCAGCCCACATGGCAGCGTACACCCCGTCGATTTCCAGCAGAGTGTTATGGCTGCCGCGTTCGACGATAGCGCCGTCACGCAGCACCAAAATTTCGTCGGCATCGGTGATGGTGGAGAGGCGGTGGGCGATAACCAAGGTGGTGCGGTCATGGGCGACAGAGTTCAACGCGGCGCCGATTTCCTGTTCGGTGGCGGTATCGAGGGCCGAGGTGGCTTCGTCCAGGATCAGGATCCGGGGGTTTTTAAGAATCGTACGGGCGATCGCGACCCGCTGTTTTTCACCGCCGGAGAGCTTAAGGCCGCGTTCGCCGACTTTGGTCTTGTAGCCTTGCGGGAGCCGGGTGATGAAATCATGGATCTGGGCAAGGCGGGCGGCCTGCTCGACTTCCTCGACGGTGGCGCCAGGTTTGCCATAGGCGATGTTGTAGTAGATGGAATCGTTGAACAGCACGGTATCCTGCGGGACCACGCCGACGGCGCCGCGCAAAGAATGCTGGGTCAGATCGCGGATGTCGGTGCCATTGATCATCACGGCACCTCCGGTCACGTCGTAGAAGCGGAACAGCATGCGGCTGATGGTGGATTTGCCGGAGCCGGTTGGCCCAACCACGGCAATCTTCTGGCCGGGCGCCACCGCGAAAGAGACGCCTTTGAGGATTTCACGGTCCGGATTGTAGCTAAAATGCACGTTTTCGAAGCGGATTGCGGCGGGGGCACCGTGCGCTGCTAGAACCTTGGCGCCGGGCTTGTCGGTGATTTCGTGGTTGACCCGCATCAGGGCGAACATCTGCTCCATATCGACCAGGCCCTGGTTGAGCGAGAAATAGACGAAGCCCAGCATGTTGAGCGGGATATAGAGCTGCATCAGATAGGTGTTGACCAGCACAAATTTGCCGACCGTCATGTGATGATGGGCGACGCCGTTGGCGGCCATCAGCATCATGACACCAAGGGCGATGGAGATGATGGTTGCCTGGCCGATATTCAGCGTATTGAGCGAGACCTGCGATTTGACCGAGGCTTTTTCGTAGCGCGCGAGGCTTTCATCGAAGCGCTTTGACTCATGCGCTTCATTGCCGAAATATTTAACGGTTTCAAAGTTGATAAGGCTATCAATGGCTTTGGTCTGCGCCTCGTTATCGGTTTCGTTCATGATGCGGCGGAACTTCGACCGCCATGCGGTGAACGCGAAGGTAAAGGTCATGTAGCAGCCGACGGCGGCGAAGGTGATCGCGGCGTACCAGAAATTGAAGATGTGCCAGAGGATGCCGACGGTGAGCAGCAGCTCGATAATTGTCGGCACGACGTTGAAAGTCGCCAGCCGCAGCACGGTCTGGATGCCGAGTGTGCCACGCAGGATGATGTTGGAGAGACCGCCGGTCTGGCGGTCCAGATGAAAGCGCATCGACAGCCCATGCAGATGCTCGAAGGTCTGGCGGGCGATGACGCGCGAGGCGCGCATTTGCACCGCCGCAAAAATGGCGTCTCGTAATTCGGCAAAGCCGGCGGCGGCGATGCGCACCAGCGCATAGGCTACAATTATGGCGGCGGGTACGACAATTGCAGCGTCCGCTGGCTTGTGCGCCAGCCGGTCGATCAAATTCGCATACAGGATCGGGACATAGACGGTGGCAATTTTGGCGAGCAGCATCGCGATGCTGGCTAGGATGAAGCGAAGTCTTAACGCCGGTTCATTTTTGGGCCAGAGATAGGGCAGAAGTGAGAAGACTGTTGACCAGGAACCGCGGGGGTTTTTTGTCCCCGTTGGCGATACCATCGCTTGGGGGTTGGCAGGACGCATATGTGGGCTCATGTGACGGACATGGCATGTGACCCCGGCATTGCAAAGCTCTTATCACATATTACAGCCTGCCAAACCGCATGCCTGCCCGGCGAGCGGCTGGGTTTTTATATCGGCAGCCAGCTGGTCGGCTATGTCCGGCCGGAACTTGCAGAGCGGTTGGCCGCGGTATCGCGCAGCATTTCGGTAAGCGATCGGGTGGTGCTGGCGCAATCTGCAACTGCTGGATTGAACGAAATTGCAGTGGCGGTTGGCTGCCGGGTGCGGGGCGAGGATTTCGATGTACGGGCGGCGTTGGATCAGCCGGTTCTGGCGGTGCTGGACCGTGGCGCGCTACCTGATTTCGGCGTCATCGGCGTCGGCGTTCACGTCAATGGCCTGGTGCGGCGGTTGGATGGCTGGCATTTATGGGTAGGCAAGCGGGCAGCAGATAAAAAGCTCGATCCGGGCAAACTTGATAATCTGGTTGGCGGCGGCGTTGCCGCCGGGCATACGCCGTTTGAAACCCTGGTGAAGGAAGCCGCGGAGGAGGCGGCGTTGCCGGAGGCGGTGGCAAAAACGGCCCGGCTTCAGGGGCAGTTCTGTTACAATATGGAACGCCCGGAAGGGCTGCGACGGGATGTTTTATATGTGTACGATCTGTTGCTCCCGGAAGATTTCGAGCCCAGCCCGGTGGATGGCGAGGTCGAGCATTTCGAGCTCTGGCCATTGGCACGCGTGTTTGAAGCGGTGCGGGACACAGATGCCTTCAAGTTCAACGTTAACCTGGTGTTAATCGACCTTTTCATCCGCTTCGGATTGGTTGAAGGCGATAACGCAGTGCTGCTGCGGCAGGCGTTGCTAAACGGCTAGGCTAACCGTCAACGCTGCAAATCAGCCGTCTCGGACGGCAACCATAATATATCGCCTGCGCACGGCGTGGCGATGGTTCGTAAAGAGCCCGCAATCTGCGTCGAGGTCTGGTAGGGGACATAGCCGTGATCGGTCATGCGGGTCCAAAGCATCTCGAGCGAAGAGTTGGCGCGCCTTAACCAGCCGTCATCCATTTCCATGTAGATCGCCGGGCGCATCTTTTGCAGGACGCCGGTTGCGCCCTTGATCATCTCGTCTTCGAAACCCTCAATATCGGCCTTGATAAAATCCAATCTGGAAAGATTTAAGCTAGCAACCAGGCTATCCAGTGTGGCGACGGCAACCGGCTCGGCGACGAAATTGCTGCCGGCATCGACCAGGTTGGCAAGCCCATAGCCCATATCTCCGCGCCGCTTCAGAGGGGTTCGGATCAGCGTGGTTCCGGCCGTGGCGCCGAGCGCCATGGCTGCGATGACGATATTTTTATAGCCTCGGAGGAATAGCGCCAGGCGCAGGATTGATCGCGCGTATCCGCTCGGCTCGACCGCAACGACCAACCCGTCAGGCGCTGCATCCGCCAGCAAGCGCGTGACCTGGCCGCCATGCGCGCCGATATCGATAGCGACGCCATCGATTGGGAGATATCGGCGGATGATTGTGGTGAGGCTGGCGTGGTCCTGCCGGGTTGCTGATTTGAATAGATGCGTCAGATAGAAGCCGGTCAGTCTGAACCTGTAGAAACTGGGGGGCATCGTGTTGGTGGCCTTTTTTCATTCTTAAACCGAGCGGCCAACCGATATTGGGCTAATCCATGTCGACCCGCCAGCCATGGCTAAAGACTTCGAAGCCGTCCGCCCGGACGACCGCCACCAGCGTGATGCCGGCCTGCTCGGCGGCGCGGACCGCCAGCGCGGTGGGAGCCGAGATTGCCGCCAGTAGCGGGATGCGCAAGATGGCGGCTTTTTGCACCAGCTCGATTGAGATGCGGCTGGTCAACAAGACCGCCCCTTCGGTGGCGGCGAGGCCTGCCAGCGCCATGGCGCCCGCTAGTTTATCAAGCGCGTTATGACGCCCGACATCCTCGCGCACCGGCCCCAGACCGGCCTGCGGCGACCAGTACGCGGCGGCGTGGACTGCCCGGGCTGCGTTGTTGAGAGGCTGCGCCGCGGTGAGGCCGGGAAAAGCGGTACGCAATGCTTCTGCCTGGATGATGGTGCCGCCGGCAACCCGCGGTAACGGGCGCATTGCCTGCTCCAGGCTTTCCAGCCCGCACACGCCGCAGCCGGTATAGCCGGCAATGCGGCGGCGGCGGTTCAGCACGCGCTCCAACGCCGGCCGCGTCAGCACCATGCGCATTTCCACGCCGAGGTCATGTGACACGGTTTTGCAGCTGAGGATGTCACGTGGATGCTCGGCGAAGCCTTCGGTCAAGGTGAGGCCGAGGGCAAAATCCTCAAGGTCGAGGGGGCTTGCCATCATCACCGCGTAGGGCAGGTCGTTATAGGTAATGGCGATGGCGCATTCTTCCGCCAGGCTGCGTTCGCCAGGATGGGACGCGCCATGCCGCCAGGCGCGTTCCGGCAGAAGGCTGATGCCTGCCGTTGGCGTCATAGGCTAGCCTCGGAAATTCCGCCCCAAAAATATCGCATCGCATCTATCATGTAATGCCATACCTGAAATCCCCAAAGCCGCTTGCGCTGAAAACTGCCTCGGCGCCATCATGGCGCCGTAGAGGAGATCGCCATGCCCACGGATAAATCGGTCACCGGTGTAAAACGCTACGAAAATCCAGCCGGCGGCTGGGGTGCGTTGCGGGCGACGGCCAAGGCGGTTGCCGAGCAAATGAACGTGACGGAGGCGCCGGCCACTTTGCTGCGCACCAACCAGCCCGATGGGTTCGATTGCCCGGGCTGCGCCTGGCCGGACAAAAAACACAGCTCGACATTTCAGTTCTGCGAAAACGGCGCCAAGGCTGTGACCTGGGAGGCGACCAAAAAGCGCGTACCACCGGCATTTTTCGCAGCGCATAGCGTCACCGAATTGCTGCAATGGTCGGACTATAAGCTCGAGGACGAGGGGCGGCTGACGCATCCGATGAGGTACAATGCCGAGACCGATAAATTCGAGGCGGTAGCGTGGGAAAGCGCTTTCGCCGAAATCGGTGCGAAGTTACGGGCACTCAACCCGAATGCGGTGGAATTTTATACTTCGGGCCGCACCTCCAACGAGGCGGCGTTCCTGTATCAGATTTTCGCCCGTGAATACGGCAGCAGCAACTTTCCGGATTGCTCGAATATGTGCCACGAGGCTTCCAGCGTCGGCCTGCCGCAATCGCTGGGCTTCGGCAAGGGCACGGTGCCGTTGGACGGGTTCGATCATTGCGAGCTGATCATCTCGATCGGCCATAATCCCGGGACCAACCATCCGCGCATGATGGGGACCTTGCATGAGGTCTCCAGGCGGGGCGTACCGATCATCGTCATCAACCCGTTGCGGGAGCGGGCGCTGGAACGTTTTGCAGATCCGCAGGATCCGCTGGAAATGGCGACGATGGGGGCGACGCCGATTGCTTCGACCTATCTGCAGGTCAAGGTGGGGGGCGATGCCGCGGCGCTCAAGGGCATTATGAAAGCGCTGCTGGAGATGGAAGCGGCAACAGGCGGCGTGCTGGATCACGCGTTCATCGCGGCGCATACAATGGGCTTTGAGGAACTGGCGGCTGATCTTGGCGCCACCAGCTGGGAGAGCATCGTCGCCGGGTCCGGGCTGGCGCGAGCGGCGCTGGAAAATGTCGCCGAGGCCTATGCCGCATCCAACGCCACCATCGTTACTTACGGCATGGGCATTACGCAGCACGTCCATGGCACTGAAAACGTCCAGCAGATTGCAAACCTGCTGCTGCTGCGAGGTAATTTTGGCAAGCGGGGCGCTGGCATCTGCCCCTTGCGCGGCCATTCCAACGTGCAGGGCAACCGTACGGTCGGCATCACTGAAAAGCCGAGTGCCGAGATGCTGGATGGTATTGAGCGGACGTTTGGTTTCCGGCCTGCGGCCGCGCATGGGCATGATGCGGTGGCGGCGATGCAGGCGATCGTTGCCGGCACCTCGAAGGCGTTGGTCTGCGTTGGCGGCAATCTGGCGGTGGCGATGTCGGATCCGGTGCAATGCGCTGCCGGGATGCGCGGGTTGGAGCTTTCGGTGCATCTGGCGACCAAGCTCAATCGCTCGCATTTGCTGGTGGGACGAACAACCTTTTTGTTCCCCGTGCTGGGACGTACCGAAAGCGACATGCAGGCCAGCGGCCAGCAGGCGGTGACGGTCGAGGATTCAATGTCGATGGTGCATGCCTCCCGTGGCACGCTGCCGCCGGCGTCCGAGCATCTGCGCTCGGAGCCGGCGATTGTTGCCGGGTTGGCCAAAGCAACGTTGCTTCATAGCCGGGTTGACTGGGATGGGATGGTTGCCGATTACGATCGGATCCGCGATGCGATCGAGCGCGTGTTTCCGGAATTTGCCAATTATAATGCGGGTATTCGGGTGCCGGGCGGGTTTGAGCTGCCGATACCGCCTAATCAGCTGATTTGGAAAACGCCCACGGGCAAGGCAATGTTCCAGCATTTCAAAGGCATTAATGAGGATGGGCAGAGCACCGGCGCGGATGTTTTGAAATTGACGACTTTGCGTAGTCACGACCAGTACAACACCACCATTTACGGTTTGGATGATCGTTATCGCGGCATTTTTGGCCGTCGCGATGTGGTTTTTGTGAATGCGGGAGATCTTGCCGCCCGCGGTCTCGAACATGGCAGCGTCATCGATGTGGCGGCGGCATTCGCAGATGGGTCGCCGCGGGTGCTGAAGGGCTTTACGGCGGTGGCGTATAATATCCCGCCCGGCTCGGTTGCCGCATATTACCCGGAGGCCAATTGCCTGGTGCCGCTGGATTATGCCGATGCGCAAAGCGGCACGCCTGGCTATAAATCCGTGCCCGTAAGAATTCAGGCAGCGGCGTAGCCGGGTCAACCGGCATGGAGACAACCATGAGCTTTGCCAGCGTTTTGAGTTCGAGAAGGATTTTGCAGGGGCTTTTCAATGCATCCCGATGGCGGTGCGCTATAAGCTAGACCGCAGCGGGGTTAAACTTTCATTGCGCCAGTGGAAGAAATTTACCGAGGACGACCGCCGCCATCTGCTCGCGCTGCCATGCGAGACGGCACCCGACACGGCGCAATACCGCGACCAGCTGGCAACGCTGATTACCAGCCGCGCCGGCGAGGCGCCTGTGTTCCTGCCGGTGCAACCTGCCATGGTTTCGGAAAATCTTGATGCGGTGCCCGAGCAGATTAACGCCTTTGCTGGAACATTGGGCGTTACACCCCTTAACCTGGACCAATGGCGCTCGCTTTCAGCGCTACAACGCTTTACGCTGATGAAACTTTCCTATGAAAACCACGACAACGTGAATTTCATTCCCGCACTGAAAGAATTTAAGCTGCTACCAGCCGCGGGCGGGGAATAAAGCGAAGTTAACGCGGCAGAGCCTGAATTCTCACCGGGATCCCGCTCATTCGCGGCATCGCATTGATGCTCTCGCGCGGGGTTGCGGGGTCGATCAACAGGTTTGTATTGGCGCCGTTTTGATCGAAATCCGCGCCGTCTTCCGGCAGGCCGCCAAAACCATGCGTAATGGAGACCACGCCGCGCCGGATTGTGGGGTCCAGCTTCACCCGGCTGGCGATAGATCCGGCTTCGGAGATGATCTCTATGCGATCATCCTCCTGCAGGCCTTCCGTGGCTACGTCTTCGGGATTCAAATAAGCGACATTATAGGGCATGCGTTTGCGAATTAACGGAATGTTGCGCATCGCCGAGTTGACGACGTCGCGCTGGCGCCGCACGGCGATCCGGTAGGGATAGGCGTCTCGCAGCGCGCTGTTGCCCGGTTCGGCGAGCACGCTCGCAATCTCTGCAAGAACGTCGGCAGGTGCGACCGTAAAACGACCGCCGGCATCGGCATCCGCCGGCTCAACATATTGGGTCTCGCCAGGTAATAGAGCGCCCCTCGGCATCGCCTTCAGTGCGTCGAACGGTATGGGTAAATGCTGGGCGGCAATTTTCAGGAAATCATCAATTCCGGGCGGCGCGTCCATGTCGAGTTCAACCCCGAACGAGTGAAGTTTGACGCCCAGCCTCTTCGCCAGCGACCAAAAAACATAGACGTCGTCGGCGAGGTCAGAGCCCTCGGGCACGGCGCATACCGCGGGGGTGTAGCGCGTGTAAGGCTCCGCATAAATCATGGTTTCATACAGAAAGAGAGGAAGATCGGGCCGCTCATAGGGCATTTTCGGCGGCAGAATATAATGCGACAATCGTGCCGTTGCCGTCATGAATGGCTCGATCGAAACCAATAGATCCAGCGATTTGAGCGCGTTGACAATGTGTTGCTGACCGGGCACCGCGGCGGCCGGATTGCCGCCTTGCACCAGCAGAAAGCGCACCTGGCCTGGCCCTGGGGTCAGGATTTCGTCGGCCATCACGCCGGTCGGCAATTCGCCGCCGATCATCCCGACATTGCCGATGCGGCTTTTATGACCGTGCTCCCACCAGCGCGCCGCCGGGCTCACCTCGGCCTTGCGTGGCCAGCGCGGGGTCAAGACGCCCGGATTATCGATCGGCTCGCCTTCGCGCACAAACCGGCCGCATACGATATTCAGGCATTCGACCAGATGTTCGGCAAGGTTGCTATGCGCCGACATGTCCGGCCCGGTGCTGCTGGTGGCAGCACCGGTGCGGCATTGATGCGCGAAGACCTCGGCGACCTCATATAGTTTCGCGACCGGCACGTCTGCCCGGGCGGCGACATAGGCCGGCGTGAAGGGTTTCACGCCGAGTTTCAGCGCCTCGAGATCGGCGACATGGCGTTCACAAAACGCGCGATCCTCCCAGCCGGCGGCAAAGATAATATGCAGCAGGCCGGCCAGCACCGTCGGGTCTTCGCCCGGCAAAGGCTGCAGAAACACATCGGCGAATTTTGCCGTTTCGGTGTCACGCGGATCGATAATGATCAGCTTCATGCCGCGGGCTTTGGCATCCTTCAGCCGCTTTGCCGGGTTGCGGATATCGAAGCCGGGGGCGGTGATGGATACCAGCGGATTGCCGCCGACAATCATGAAGACATCGCCGCGGTTAAAGGGCGTGCGTCCGGCCGGCCAGGTTCCAAGCCTGCCGGCAGATACATATTTCGCCGACTGATCGATCGTCGCTGAAGAAAATGCCTTGTGCGATCCCAGCGCTTGCAGCCAGTGGGACAGCAACATGCTGGCAGAGCCCGTAAAGTAGCCGCCGCCGCCTTTATAGCCGGCGAGCGCGTCGGCTCCGTACGCATCGCGAATATCCGCAATCTTGCTGCTGATCTCGTCCAGCGCCTGTTCCAACGCAATGGGCTGGAAGCTGCCATCTTCCAACCGTTTCAATGGCCGCAGGATCCGATCCGGACTATTATGCGCGTCGCCGCCACGCATGCCCTTGAAGCAGGCATAACCCAGGGTTTGGCTGTCGTCATGATCACCGCGGATGGCAACGATCCGGTCTTTTTCATCGACGCTGACGACAACGCCGCAGCTGCCCATGCAAATGCGGCAGAAGGATAGCTTCTCCGTGACCTTGGCTGTGTCAGCTGCCGTCAATATCCGGCTGGTACAACGCGCACCGCTCCTTATTGTTTATTTAAAGACGCTCCGGAACCGTCCATACATTGATTTGCGCCAGGAGTTCAACAGGTTTGAAGAACCCGCAAATTATTGCAGGATTTTCCAGTAGTTCGATAGATAACCCTGGGCATCTGTTGGTTGCGGGCGGCCGGTTATCGATGGCGCGCCGTTACTGCAGCGCCATTGCTCAACAGTGTCATGGCCGGTGATATAAGCGGGTATGAAGTCCGAGTTTGGGTTTTGTTTGCACCAGTCATCGCCGGCCGGCAGGGAGTGGGCGGTATTGGCTTTGCCGCAGGGCAGGTTGGCGCCCATGTTGCAGGCCCAAAGCCTGCCTCCCATGCAGCGGACCACCGTGCTGCGCGCTACCCAGCTAGAATCGGTGGTGTGAATGCCAAAGATTTTTTCGACTTCCGGAACCAACGCCGACGGGAGCGGTTGGGGGGTGGCGTCGTCATGCTGGCAGAAATTGGCTGCATGCGCGGGCAGGGCGGCCAGCGTGGCGGCCATCAAGACCGTGAAGAGTATCAACACCCGCATCATCGCGGATTAGATTATGATAATTTTCGCGCAAGGCCAACGCGGTTACCAGGTGGCCTTCACCCGTAAGCGGGGACCGGGATGGTACAGGCTTCGCCTTGGCGGGCGAAAATAAAAAAATCGGCGAAGCTGGTGTCGTTCGGCTGGTTGGGATCGAAAGGGTACGGGTTCGGGCAATGGGCGGCCAGCCGCCATTCGGTAAAGTTCCACTGTACATATTCGGTAAAACGGCGGTGCCGGACATGTGGCGATGACCAGGCGGCATCGGTATTGCTGGCATAGATGACCACGAAACGCATCGAGGTCTCAAATAGCGCCGTCATGTAATCGGCAAAGCCGGGATCGTCGGTGAGGTGGTAGATAACATCCATGGACAGGGTCATTGCGGCACGGCGCTCAGGCGCCAGTTCGGAGCGTAAATAGAATTGCCGGGAGCAGTCGTTCAGGACCAAGGCCCGGCAATGGGCGAGGGCGGTTTCCGACACGTCCACCCCGACATAGCGGGGTACTTGCAGCAACTGCATCACGCTGCCATCGCCGCAGCCGAAATCCAGCAGGTCCAGGATGCTGTTTGACCGGGTGAAACCGTTGATGAAGTCCACTTTGAACTTGGCTAGGCGGCCATAAGAGCCGGCACCGGAATTGCCTCCGCTTTGGTAGCGCTGCTTCCAATAGGCAATCGGGTTGAAATTGTTCATGCGAGGAGGATCGGGGTAAAAGGATAATAAAGGCTTACTTTTGGGTGGGTTTGTGGGCCGGAACGGGAGTCTACCTTGACTTGGCGAGAAGCCGGGCGCAGAGGGAGCCGAGAAATTTGGTTACGTCGTGCTGCGAGGGTTCGCACCACGGCGCGTTTTCTGTTGTGGCGCGTTCTGAGTGGCGCGGTCCGTTTTTGGAGTGTTGCCTATGTTCGACTCGCTGTCGGGCAAGTTTTCGGAAGTTTTTGAGAAGCTCCGCCGCCGCGGTTCGCTGAACGAGGCGGACGTGACCGAGGCGCTGCGCGAGATCCGCCTGGCACTCCTGGATGCCGACGTGGCGCTGCCGGTGGTGCGGGATTTCATTGCCCAGGTCCGGGAAAAAGCCGTCGGCGCCGAGGTGCTGCGCTCGGTTTCGCCTGGCCAGATGGTGGTCAAAATCGTCAATGATGCGCTGACGGAGGCCCTGGGGGGCACCGCGGTGCCGCTCAACCTGCTGGCGCCGGCGCCGTTGCCGATTTTGATGGTCGGTCTGCAAGGCTCAGGCAAAACCACGACGTCCGGCAAAATTGCGCTCCGCTTAAAGACGCGCGAGCGTAAAAAAGTGTTGCTGGCCAGCCTGGATACGCAGCGGCCGGCGGCGCAATTGCAACTGGAGCAACTGGCGCAGCGGGCCGAGGTTGCGAGCCTGCCGATCATCGCCGGCCAAAGCCCGATGCAGATCGCCATCCGGGCCATGGACACCGCCCGCCGCGAAGTTTTTGACGTCGTTATCCTGGATACCGCCGGCCGCCTCTCGATCGACTTTGCCTTGATGGAAGAGGTCAAAGCCATCCGCAAAGCGGTCAACCCGGTGGAAACTCTGCTGGTAGTCGATGCCATGACCGGCCAGGACGCAGTTGCCACCGCCACCGCCTTCAACGAGGCGCTTGGCATCAGCGGCATCGTCATGACCCGCCTCGACGGCGATAGCCGCGGCGGCGCCGCCCTCTCAATGCGGGCCGTCACCGGCGCGCCGATCAAACTGGTCGGCACCGGCGAGAAACTGGATGCGCTGGACAACTTCGACCCCGAACGGATCGCCGGCCGGATCCTCGGCATGGGCGATATCGTCGGGCTGGTGGAGCGCGCCTCGGAAACCATCGACCAGGCCGAAGCCGAAAAGCTTGCCAAGAAAATGGCGAAAGGCAAATTCGACCTGGAAGACTACGCCTCGCAACTTAGACAAATTGCCAAAATGGGCTCGCTCTCCGGCATTCTCGGAATGCTCCCAGGCGTTGGCAAAATAAAGAAGCAACTGGAAGACGCCAATCTCGAAACCACGATGTTCAAGCGCCAGGCCGCCATCATCGGCTCGATGACCGTCGCCGAACGCCGTAACCCGGACCTGCTGAAAGCCAGCCGCAAAAAACGCGTCGCCGCCGGCTCCGGCACCTCGGTCCAGGAAGTGAACAAACTGCTTAAACAGTTTGATGAAATGTCCACCATGATGAAACGCATGAATAAAATGGGCGGCCAAGCTGCCATGATGCGCCAAATGCAGGCAGCAATGGGCGGCCAAGGCCCGAAAGGCGGTCGCCGTCCATTTTAGGAAAGAGGTTCTTTTTTGAAAAAAAGAACCAAAAAACTTTTTTGAATCTGGGGCATGGGCGTTATGCCGCCGAAGCCCCAGGCCCAGAGTAGAAAAGTCTTTTTGCTTCTTTTTCTGCAGAAAAAGAAGTGCTTATTTTTTGTTTCTTATAGGAGTTATGTAATGTCTTTAAAAATTCGTTTAGCGCGTGCCGGGGCCAAAAAACGGCCGTTTTATCATATTGTGGTGGCGGATGCGAACAGCCCGCGCGATGGCAAGTTTATTGAGCGGGTTGGTACCTATAACCCGATGCTGCCGGCTGATCATGCGGATCGTGTGAAGCTGGTGACCGAGCGGCTGACGCATTGGATTGCCAATGGCGCGCAGGCGACTGATCGTGTGGCGCGGTTTTTGGGCAAAGCGGGCCTGATTGAAATGCCGGTTTATGTTGAGCAGCCGAAGCAGTCGGCGCCGAAGAAGAAGGCGCAGGAGCGGGCGGCTGAGCGGGCGAAAGCCGAAGCGGCTTAATCGGAGCTGATGGACGATCGGTTGATATTGATGGGCGTGATCGGCAGGCCGCATGGCGTGCGGGGTCTGGTGCGGGTGAACGCCTACACCGAGGATCCCGGCGCGCTGGTGGATTACGCGCCGCTTGTCGATAAGACCGGGCGGAAGTTTGATTTGGAATGGGTGTCGGAGAATATCGCTCAGTTGAGCGAGCTTACCACTGCCGGGCCACGCCGGATTACCGATCGCAATGAGGCGGAGCGGCTGACCAATACTGAGCTGTTCGCGCCGCGATCGGCGTTGCCGGAAGCCGAAGAGGAGGAGTTTTACCTCGCGGATCTGGTAGGGTTGGCAGCGCGTGATGCCGGCGGCTCTGATATCGGCAAGGTGATCGCCGTGCATGATTATGGCGCCGGGGTCAGCCTGGAAATCGGCGGCGGCGGCATGCCGCTGATTGTGCCGTTTACCCGGCAGGCGGTGCCGGTGGTGGATTTGGCGGGCGGCCATATTGTCGTCGAGCCGCCGGCCGAGACGGAAGCGGAGACAGCGCCGTGAGTTGGCGGGCGGATATTTTGACGCTGTTTCCGGCGATGTTTCCGGGGCCGCTGGGGGATTCCCTCGCGGGCAGGGCGCTTGCCGCGGGCATCTGGTCGCTCAAAACCACCGATATTCGCGAATTTGGTTTGGGCGCGCACCGGGCCGTAGATGACACGCCGTTCGGCGGTGGTGCCGGCATGGTGATGCGCGCGGATGTGCTGGATGCAGCCATCGGCTCGGTTGAAGATGCGCAAAGGCCGTTGATCGTCCTGACCCCCCGCGGCGCGCCGTTAACCCAGAAGCGCGTGCAGGAACTGGCGGCCGGGCCAGGCGTTATTTTGCTCTGTGGCAGGTTCGAAGGCATCGACCAGAGGGTCATCGAAGCCCGCAAGGCCGAGGAAATCAGCATTGGCGACTACGTTCTCTCAGGTGGCGAGATTGCCGCCTTGGCGCTGCTGGACGCCACCATCCGCCTGCTGCCGGGCGTTATGGGTACTGCCGCCAGCGCCGATGAGGAAAGCTTTGCCGCCAGCCTCCTGGAATATCCGCACTACACCCGCCCCGCCATCTGGCAGGACCGCGCCGTCCCGGAAACGCTTACCTCGGGCAACCATAAAGCCATCGCCGAATGGCGCCGTAAGGCCGCCGCCGACATCACCAAAATGCGAAGACCAGACCTTTATTCAAGATACGTTGCATCCGGCGCCGACGCGCCCTAAACAGCCTCCCCAGAAGGACTTTTTTAACATGAACATCATCCAAACTATCGACGCCGAGCAAATTGCCAAACTGACCGAGGGCAAACCCGTCCCCACTTTCGCCCCCGGCGATACGCTTCGCGTCAGCGTAAAAGTGGTCGAAGGCGAGCGCTCGCGTATCCAGGCGTTCGAAGGCGTCTGCATTGCCCGCTCCAATCGCGGCATCAATTCCAGCTTCACCGTCCGTAAAATCTCCTACGGCGAAGGCGTCGAACGCGTATTCCAACTCTACGCCCCCACCATCGCCGAAATCCACGTGATGCGCCGCGGCGACGTCCGCCGCGCTAAGCTGTATTACCTCCGCGGCCGCCGCGGCAAATCCGCCCGCATCGCCGAAAAAGCCCGTGAGGTGGTCGAGGCGCCTGCCGAGTAAGCAAGATAAGGGGGCTTTGCCCCCTTAACCCCCACTAAGGGCTGAGCCCTTAGAACCCGCGACTTAGGAAAAGGGGTGGCGGGGTGCGGGGTTTGCAAGTGCAAACCCCGCACCCCGCCACCCCTTTTCCTAAGTTGGTTTCCAAAGGCTATGCCTTTGGCAGGGGTCCAGGGGACAGTGTCCCCTGGACTTACTTTATTGGAGGTTGCCATGACCACGCCACGGACTTTGTTCGACAAGATTTGGGAAGCGCATGTGGTGGATCAGATGGGGGATGGTACGGCGGTGCTGTATATCGACCGGCATCTGGTGCATGAGGTGACCTCGCCGCAGGCTTTTGAGGGGTTGCGGATGGCCGGTCGGCGGGTTCGGCGGGTGGATGGGACCATTGCGGTGGCCGATCATAATGTGCCTACCGAGGATCGCAGCGGCGGCATTGCCGAGCCTGAGAGCCGGCTGCAGATTGAGACCTTGGTGCATAATGTTGCGGAGTTCGGGGTGCCGTATTTTCCGGTGACGGATGTACGGCAGGGAATTGTGCATGTGATTGGGCCGGAGCAGGGGATTTCCTTGCCTGGCATGACGATTGTGTGCGGGGATTCGCATACCAGCACGCATGGGGCGATGGGCGCATTGGCGTTTGGCATCGGCACTTCTGAGGTGGAGCATGTGCTGGCGACGCAGACGCTGCAACAGAAGCCTGCGAAAAATATGTTGGTGCGGGTGGATGGCAAGTTGGCCGCTGGTTGCACGGCCAAGGATATTATTCTGGCGATCATTGGGAAAATCGGGACTGCCGGGGGCACCGGTCATGTGATTGAGTATGCGGGTGAAGCGATTGCCGCACTGGACATGGCGGGGCGTCTGACGGTTTGCAATATGAGCATCGAGGCTGGGGCGCGGGCTGGGTTGATTGCGCCGGATGAAACGACGTTCGCCTATATTGAGGGCCGGCCTTATGCGCCGAAGGGCGAGGATTTTGCGAAGGCCGTTGCCTATTGGCAGACATTGCCAAGCGATGCGGGCGCGCATTACGACAAGGTGGTGGTGCTGGATGCGGCCGAGATCACGCCGCAGGTGACCTGGGGGACCAACCCCGAAGCGGTGTTGCCGATTACCGGGGTGGTGCCGGACCCGGCTGCCGAACCTGATGAGGCGCGGCGCGCCCAGCTGGTGCAGATGCTGAAATACATGGATCTGACGCCGGGGCAGAAATTGGCCGGCACCAAGGTTGACGTGGTGTTTATCGGCTCCTGCACCAATTCGCGGATTGAGGATTTGCGGGCGGCCGCGGGTGTTGCGAGTGGCCGGCATGTTGCTGACGGTGTACGCGCTTTGGTGGTGCCGGGTTCCGGACTGGTCAAGCGGCAGGCCGAAGATGAAGGCCTGGACAAGATTTTTCTTGATGCCGGGTTTGAGTGGCGGGAGGCCGGGTGCTCGATGTGTCTGGGTATGAACCCGGACAAGCTGACGCCGGGGCAGCGCTGCGCTAGCACTTCGAACCGTAATTTTGAAGGCCGGCAGGGGCCGGGGGGACGCACACATCTGCTATCGCCGGCGATGGCGGCGGCGGCGGCGGTGACCGGTGTACTGACCGATGTTCGGGAGCTGGTGTGATGGAAAAATTCGAAACGCTGACTGGCGTTGCGGCGCCGTTGAACATGGAGAACGTCGATACCGACAAGATTATCCCGGCGCGGTTCTTGAAGACCATCAAGCGCACCGGGCTTGGCGTGCATTTGTTTGCATCAATGCGTTACGAGGATGACGGCTCCGAAAAACCTGATTTCGTGCTGAACCAACCGAAATACCGGCACGCGGAAATTCTGGTCGCTGGGGAAAATTTTGGTTGCGGCTCATCGCGCGAGCATGCGCCGTGGGCGCTGTTGGATTTTGGCATACGCTGCGTGATTGCGCCGAGCTTCGCTGATATTTTCCATGGCAATTGCTTCAAGAACGGGATTTTGCCAGTGGTGCTGCCACAGCAGGTTTGCGAGCAGTTGATGGCGGATGCGGCACTTGGCAATAACGCGCGGATCACCGTTGATTTGGCGCGGCAGGTGGTGGTGCGGCCGGACGGGCAGGAAATTGCGTTCGAAGTCGATGCCTTCCGCAGGCATTGTTTGCTGAACGGGTTGGACGATATCGGGCTGACATTGGAGCATGTCGCGGCGATCGATAAATATGAGACGCGGCTGCATCAGGAACAGAGCTGGCAGCCCGTAATTTCCGGAGTTTGATTGATGATTGCAAACAAGAAACTGCTGCTGCTGCCGGGCGACGGCATTGGGCCCGAGGTGATGGCGCAGGCCAAGCGGGTGTTGAACTGGCTGCAAAAAACCAACCGTGTCAGCTTCGAGATTTCCGAGGATCTGGTGGGCGGTGCGGCGATTGATGCGCATGGCGTGCCAGTAACCGAAGCAACAATGGTGCGCGCACTGGCGGCAGATGCGGTTTTATTTGGCTCGGTGGGCGGCCCGAAATGGGATTCGGTCCCGTTTGATATTCGCCCGGAGGCGGCGTTGCTGCGGTTGCGCAAGGACCTCGGTGTTTTCGCTAATCTACGTCCGGCAAAGGTATTCGATGCGCTGGTCGATGCGAGCTCGTTAAAGCCCGAACTGGTGCGTGGATTAGACATTCTTATCGTGCGCGAATTGATCGGTGGCATTTATTTCGGCGAGCCGCGCGGGATTGAGACCTTGCCGGACGGCAGCAAGCGTGGGGTTAATACGGAAGTCTACACCACGGCGGAAATTGAGCGGGTCGGCAGGGTAGCATTCGAAATGGCGCGCAAGCGCAGCCGTAAAGTTTGCAGCGTGGAGAAAGCCAATGTGATGGAGAGCGGCCTGCTTTGGCGCCAGGTGATGACGGCGCTGCGCGATGCCGAATATCAGGATGTCGAATTGAGCCACATGTATGCCGATAACTGTGCGATGCAGCTGGCGAGAAGTCCGAAGCAGTTTGACGTTATTGTCACCGGAAATTTGTTCGGCGACATCCTCTCCGACCTCGCGGCGATGTTAACCGGGTCGCTTGGCATGCTGCCATCCGCGACTTTGGGTGCGGCAGATGAAGCCGGGCGCCGCCATGCCTTTTATGAGCCGATTCACGGCAGCGCCCCGGATATCGCAGGCAAGGGCCTGGCCAATCCGCTGGCGCAAATCCTGAGCCTGGCACTGCTGTTGCGCTATTCGTTCGACATGGAGGAAGATGCTGCGCTGATTGAGCAAGCAGTGGAGCGCGTGCTGGCCAAGGCCGGGCGCACCGCGGATATTGCCGCTCCGGGCCGGCCCCAGATAAGTACTTCGGAAATGGGGGATGCGCTTTTGGCGGAATTGGAAGCGGCCTGAACTATTGCCGTTCGAAGGCGGTTCGGCTACACCGCCTGCGGCCAGGGCACCCGTAGCTCAATTGGATAGAGCACCAGACTACGAATCTGGGGGCTGGGAGTTCGAGTCTCTCCGGGTGCGCCAAGGAAATCAATAAGTTATCAAATAATCCCAGGATCTTCTTGGTTTTTTTGGCGCATTGGGTAACGGTTTGGGTAACACTGGATTTATGTATTTTCTTCGTGGGCTGGAAATCGAGTTAACAGACTGATTTTATTAAGCAGGCGTCGATCAACGACATATTCGTGCTCGTCTAAATAAATGCTGTGGTCGCTTGGCCCAACGATAATTGCTTCGGCGGGTGCCTCGGTAACGAGTAAAACACCGCCTCCGGGGTTTATAGCGTTGAGGCCGCTGCCGAACATGCGAGCGATATCGATCCTAGACGTCCATGCGCTACCAATTCGTCTTTGGCGCCACCGTTGGGTGCTTTCACCTCGATAGAGCATCAGACCAGGGCCACTGTAGGATGGAAGCAAGACGTGAAGTGCATCGATCAGCAAAGCATCATCGGCAACTAGTTGCCGAATCCGATGCCCCCTCACAGTCCAGTCGGAATGGAAGCCCTCAGCTACCCGGGGACAGCAACCCCTGGGCATTCTGCGTATTCCTAGAAATGCCTGCCGCCAGAGCCCATCACGCTCAATAATTTCCATAGCGATCGCTGCAGATGGCCAATCATCGAGCGCGATAGCTCTTTGGACTGCGCAGATAATGTCAGCAGAGTATTTTGCCATACGCGACAGCAACTTTCATTTCGATCGCAGTGAAGCGAACTAGGTGGCTTAGCTGTCTAATCATTCCGCGGCCGCAGCATGTCTGCACGTCGACGCTACCACGTTATACTGCTTAAGCCACCCATATCTTAGCCGGCTCAGGCTGAAACGTCTGCCCCTGATTTGACCACATCTCGACGCGGTTCGGCTGTTGGCCGCATGTCTTACAGCGCATCCGGCTGATAACGGCGCCAAGGGTGTCATGCTTTTGGAAATCTAGCATTGAATACATCCGAGTTCTCCCGGGCGGACAGCCGCACGTGGGTACGATAAACCAGCCCTTCCAATGCTCAGGTTTGGTAGTAAGAAGCGCAGGGTCCGTCATGAGAACAAATTAAGAACAAAGCGCAAATTGACGCGGGAGTCGAATCGCTATTTGTCTGAATGTCCGGCCAACCGATTAACTTTTTAAGAGCATCTAAAACTCTGCCTGCCCAACTACGAATTGAGTAGCATGGCAGTAGCGAGCAGATCGGAAATAGCAGCGCGAATCCGGGAGGCTGCGGCCAAGAACGGCGGGTCTGTCTATAACAGTGATGTGCAACCAGGGGACATCGATTTTGCCTTGTCCAATGGGTGGTTGGTATCCGTTAACATTGGACACTTTGAGATAACGCGGTTTCTGCCAAAGCGCTGACCTTGCCTGTCATGAGAAAAGTAAGAACAGAAAGCGCGGAATTGAGCCTAGTGTGTACTTCAAGAGGCGCGGTCAATAATCGACCGGTATCTGGAACAGGCGGACGGCAAAGAAAAGCCCTGGATCGCTCCGAGGCTTTAAGGTTGTAGGTTCTCTGTGTTTTTGACCGTAGAGGTAAGCCCTCAGATGTCAATTATTACCGGTACAGTTTCAAAATCCCTTCACGGGCCACTTGCCGAGCACGTAGACCGGCGGTTCTCGTGGTGGCCGCGGCGGGATGCCGGCGCGTGACCACACCGGCATCACCGGCGGCTTCTCCGGCGCCGGTTCGCCGGGCGCGCGGAAGGGCCTCATACCATCACCCGGTCGGCGGTTTTCGCCTGTTCTTCCGATACCAAATCGTCACACGGCTCCAGCGCCTTTTTCAATGTTTCTTGCAGGCTCTCTGCAAGTGCTTCCACCGCGGCTCGAAATGCGTCCGCGTGAACGCCACCTTGCCTTATGGTGGCCTGGGTCATGAAGTGGAGGGCGTCAGTCAGTGCTAGGCCTCGGGTAATGGCGGTGTACATAGTATCGGCGCGTTCCATGGCTGCAGAAGAGCCTTCCGCGGCCGCGGGTTCAATTGTGGCGCTCATGCCGTTGCCTCCTTCCCCAGCTCGCCCGACAATTTATCCACGAGATTGATGGCTGTTTGAATGGCCTCGTGGGCACACTCGTTCACCTCCTCGATCGCGGCCCTGAAGGTGCTTCCGTGACGGTCCTCGAGCGCGCCTTCATCGGTCAGGAGGATGAAGTTGATGGCCTTGGACAAGCAATGCGCGCGCATGAGGGCAGTCTCTATCTCGTCGCAGCGTTCATCGCGGCTCATAACGCACCTCCTTCCACCTGTGATCTGCTAGGAATTATCGGATCATGTCCAATCGCATCACGAAAGAATGCTGCCGTCATCGCATTGGCCCAATCAGATTGGTGATTTAAGTCGGCGGGGAAGACGACATGATCCTCCAACTCGCCCAGCCAAAGCAGCGCCATGTTGAGGCGAGCCTCCAAACCCGCTGGCGTTTTGGCTCGCAATTCCAAAATCTGCTGAAGCAACGGCCGCGCCCTGTCCAGGTATGCCGGATATTCTACGGCGAGGTGGGCCTCCAGCGTGTTCGTTTCTTCGTCAAAGGCCGCGTCTGCTTCTTTGTTCAAAGCCATGAATTGACCGCAGAGCCGGATCAACTCTGCATCCGGGCTCGGCGCCGCGTTCAGTCGGATCAGGTCGTTTAACAAATCCCATGACCAGGTTTCAGCAGGACAGTTAGCAGGGTGCTCGCTACCGTCCAGCCAGACCGCTTCAATTTTCGCCGCCCAGGCCTTTGCAAGCATTCCTTCTATTGTTTGAGGTTTCGCATCGTGGATCGCGTCACACGATGCGAAATATGCCAGCCAGTAGCGGTCGCGCTTGTCTTCCATCACTCCGAATTCGACGGCGTCCACAGAGGTTTGTGGATGCCGGATGCATAGCCTGATGAGCTCAGCATCCGGATGATTCGCTGGCGTGGTGGCGAACTTGGCCAACTGTTCATTTATTTCCAACTTTGCCAAGGCAGCCTTGCCGCTGGTTACCACCACCGGAGATGGTGTAAGTGTGCTTGTAGCTTTGGGCATTTTAGACTCCTTCAATGCCTAGGGTTAGGCCGGGCGCGGGAGCTTCCACCTCCCCGCTCGGTCGGTATGCCGATATGGCATGTTGTGCAACATGCACAAAACATTGGTGGCTGTCAATCAAGTTGCGCAAGTTGGCATGTTGCGTTACTCTGAGGCATGAACGCAGAGCTCAAAGATCAACGGGTACCCATAATGATGGCCTCTTCTGAGCTTGCAGCCTTAGACGCCTGGCGTCGTAAGCAAGACGATCTACCGTCACGCGGAGAAGCAATCCGCCGGCTTATTGAACTCGGGTTGGCCTATCGACCGCCGTTGTCGATTTCGGGCTCGCCCGCTGTAGAATTGGAGGGTCCGGATCCCTCTCCTGGCGGGGGGGCTCAAACGGGTGTCCATGCTGAGATGCGTCGACCCAGGTCACGTTAGAACTAGGCCGCCGCCCTCGGTTCATCCCGAGAACGGGGGCGAGGTTGCGGAAAGGCTGACTATTTAGCCTAAGACTTTATCGGCGCACTAACCTATTAAGGGGAATCATCGGTTTCAGCCTTGCCTTGCACCAATCGCAGCGCGTCCCGGTATAAAAAAGGAACCCAAAATGTAGGCTCTGCCTTAGGTCCTCTTGCTTCAAAAAACCCTAAATCTACCAAATTATGAGCTTTTTCAATCGCGCTGGCGCGATCCATATCCCAGCCGAAGAAGATGATTGGAAATGAGCCTAGCTTAAGTTCCTAAAGTTATCCCCTTCGCAGGCAAAATCGTCCCGATGATAAAGGCAAATGCCGCAGCCCGCTGCGTCGGGGTTAATTGGGCATTCCAAACACCAATAGCGCCGGTTCCGGTCTCGTGAGTGGACAAACATTGCGCGGCCCTTGGCGATCGTAAAAGATAGATGGAGTTTCAAATGAGCGACGCCCCTAAGACGCTCATTGAGCGACTGCGAGCGGTCGATGCTGGTGGCTTCTATAACCGGACCATTGATGAAGCCGTCGAGCGCATCGGGGCACCTGGTAGCGGTCTAAGCACTCCCGTTTATCAGATTTTCCCAGTCGCCAGGACGCTACGCGTTGCCTAAAGCGATGGCTTTGCCGATTAGTAGGCCAGGAAAAACGGAATTGTTCAGCACACTCAGCGAGTTCGGCGCTGAATAGACCGCAATCCCGCCCACTTTCATGTTCTGCGGCGTGGTTGCAACGCCGGTATTCGTCAGATCTTCACCGATCGTGATTAGCTGCGAGGCCGAGACTATCGGGTTCACGGTATTTGTTGCGCCCGTCAAAATATTGCCCGTCGAACTCGTGACTGTCGGCGTCCAGTCTGTCGCGCCGTTGACCATCTGAAATGCGTTTGCACGCCAGACGTTTACCTGCGGACTGTCAGGCGTCCCGGTCGTCGAAATGCGGCTATTTCTTGCGGTGGGCAAGAATGTGCCGGAGCTTGTAATATAACCAGCGCCACCCGCCGTGCCGCTCGGGCCGATGACAGCACCAAAGCTAGGCTGCGCCAGCGTTTTCATTATGAGGTCGATTTCGATGCTGCCATTGTAGGCGAATGGCAGCGCGATGTGCATACCGGCGGTTCCGGGCAGGATCAACGATCCAGTCGTCGAATCCCACGTGACGCCGAAGTTGATAATCTGACCAGCAACGATTGCCGCCGTGAGGTTATTACTGATAGTTACAGAAGTGTTGGTAACGAATGAAGAAACCGTCGAACCGGCAGGAATGCCCGGACCGGAAACAGCCATGCCAGTTGAAATTCCCGTTGTGCTCGCAAAGGGAATTACTGCTTGCCCGGATGCAGCACCTGCCGAGCCGACGGCAGGGGCAACCGAGCCAGTCAGCGTGGCATTGTTGCCGGCAAACTGATCGATGAGGGTGAGGCCACTTCCTTCGTTACACGGATAGTATGCGATCAAATTCGTATGGGTAAGGATATCGAACGAGGCGACGGTGATCGGGGTTAGCCCGGCGTTGGCATAAGCCGACGAAAAATCTGCATTTGGATCGGTGATGATTACAGCGGTGGACATTATGAAACTCCAATATCAAAAGTAGTGCACCAGTTGAAAGTCTGGTACGGCCCGACTGGGTTTAGAAAGGGTAATACGGTATTTCCCCCCGCAAGCACCGAGACTCCTGCCGAGTACGGGGTCGGCAGCTTATAGCTGTCTCGCAAACAGCAGCGCGGCCCTGAGGTCGGTCCTGCATTATTGCCGAGCACCGCTGTATATGCGGCTCGCAGTCGAACGCTGCCATCCGTGGCCAGCGCGCGGGCTGTTTTGAGTTGTAGCAGTTCAGGCCCGAGAATTTGAACATTTGTGATCGCACACGCACCGATGCTATCAACGATCTCAAAGCCCTTCTGACCGTTCGGATCGGTCACGTTCACCGTATCCAAAACCAGCGGGGTGCCGCTTGGGTTATTAAACGCAGCCCTTACGACACTGAAACTTGCGCCTGCCGGCGTGTAATGAGACGCGGTGGTGCAGGTAAGAGGTAGCCAAGTCTTTCCGTAAATGATCTCCGAAATCGCAACCTTTACGACGTCAATAAACATACGCTGGTAGCCATAATTTGCCATGTGCACATCGCCGACAAAGTATTGCCCGATATGGTATTTCGGTCCGCAAACTTTAATTCGTCCGGGTAGCGCCGCCGCTGCAAGCATCTGCCCAATTGCAGCATATGGCGTTGTGCTTGGGCCAGCCAATTGCCACGAACTCGGCTGTGATACGATCAGCGCAATGTCGTTTGCCTGCGAATATCCATAGGTCGTGACCTGCATCGCCTTAACATCGGTGTTGATGTTATTGATTAGCGTCTGCAAGCCGCTTGAGTAGGTCGCTGGCGCCGTCATCGCCGCATCGTCGGCCTCGCCCTGTATCCAGGGGACATAGGGGAAGTTGATAAACAACCCCAAGCTAGACGCAATTGTCATCGCTGCCTGAAAACAACTAATGAAATTCGAGTAGTAGGCGCCCGGCTTAGAGAGGGCAGAAAGCGATTCGCCGCCTTGAGCGCCAGAGCATAGGAAGAACGGGTAGGTGTTTCCGGGTGGCAGCAGTGCCGAAAAAGTATTGAACCCGGCGCACATTCCAGTTTCGCCGTAATTATGGCTAGCACCGCTAGTGGTGGTCTGTTCGATTGCCGGAACGAACGAGGTTTTTGCGTAGGGAGCATTCGGAATGTTCAGTGTCTGGACAATGCCAGTGTTGAACATCAAATTGTTATAGGGCTGCGTCGTGATCAGCGGCGGGCATCCCTCAGTCCCTACGGCAAGGCTCTGACCATTCGTGATGATCCCCATGATGTCGCCGACAGGGCCGGTGAAATTCGGAATTTCCAGAGACCGTGATGCAGATACAGTGGTGCCATCATTTTTTGTGGCAAAGCCGACATAGCCGTTTTTGTCAACGGTCGTTGATGTCAGCAGAGATGCTTTCCGAAAACTGTAGCCATTGGGCGGCGCTGCTGCTGCGGGCAGCGTATAGGTAAGCCCCGTCTTAGTGACGGCAAAGCCGACATAGCCGTTTTTGTCTACCGTGGCAAAATGCAAGTTGGTGGCCGCGCGCAAGGAATAACCGGGCGTTGATCCAGGGCCGGATGACCTAAGCTGCCAGCGAATGCCCACCTTAGTGACGTATTCGCCGACATAGCCGTTTTTGTCTACGATAGCGTAACTGAGATTTGATGCGCCGCGAGCCGTGATGGTTTGGGTATTTGCTTGCAGCGCTGCGACGGCCGCCGCCCGCGTCGCCGCCTCACTCGCCACCGAAGCTGGCTGCGCGGTAACCGTGATCGCCGTGGTTCCAATGGTGATCGCCCCAGCCGCTTGCGCCACCAGGAACGCCCAGCCGGTGTATTGCGTGCCGCTGAGCACCTGGGCACATGCCGAGCCGAGCAGCGTCGGGGTGTTGGCATCGGTGGAGCGGGTCAGCACGTAGGCGGCTCCAGAGGCGCCTGCGGTCGTGCAGAGATAGATACCGTTGTTGGCCTGGGTCGCTTCGCCAAAGACAGCTACGCGGTCGTTGAGCGCCACGGCAACGCCGTCGACGGTCAGCACGCCATTGGCCGTTGCTGTTAGCGTGGCGCCGACGCCTGCGGTGCCGTTAGCGTAGGTGTTGCCGGCAAGCGGGACCAGCGACATGTGGTTTACGGGCGATTTATTGACGACGTAGCTGGCGGCAGATTGAGCAATTGCAGCAGAGGATGCAGCCGAACTTACCGCCGCGGCCGCTATGGGTGTAACTGCCGCAACCGCAGCGCTTGTCGCTGTGGTAGTGGCACCCGAGACGGCCGCGTAAACAGCTCCGGCGTCCGGCACCGTGCCTGTCGTCGTTCCGACGTTGAGTAAAGCCGCCTGCCCTAGCCCAAGCGCAGCAGCAATTTGCGCTGCAGTGATCGTTCCTTGAAGGCCCGCAACGCTCGAAACCGGATTGGCCTGGCCGTCCAGCTTATTCCAAACGGTGCCGTTCCAGATTATCCAGTCGCCGATTCCCCAGGTCGAATTGCCATCGACAGCGGTCGAGCCAGCAACGTTGACAACGTAATACCCCCCGACCGGATTGGATCCGCCGGGTGATGTACCGCTGGTAATTGTGGGGGAATTGGTCGAAGCGTTCCAGACGCCGACATAATGCGTGCTGCCGAGAACGGCAGGCGGGATCTGGTTGATATTCAATACGCCGCCAGTAAGCTGCGCAATGGTGACACCGGCGGCTGACTGAGGAATGGCTGCGTTGGCTGTTATAGTGGTGGCGGCTAGGGCACCACCATCCGCCGCCGTGCCAGCCGTGGTACCGAGGACCACATTTAATGTCGACCCTGTAAAGGCAAGCGCCGCTCCAGGAATGATTGTCGATGCGCCAGCCTGAGAGACCGTTGCCTTTCGGGTTACGCCATCGCCTTGAACGATAACGGTAATATCGGTCGGCTGAACCGAGGTGGCGGCGGGAAGGCCGGCGATCGTTTGCCCGGCCTGGATGGCCATAACGGCCACCGAGCCCGACACGGTTTGCGCGGGACTTACCGTGTAGCTGCCATTGCCTCCGGTGCCAGTGACCAGCGCGGTGATCGTGCAGTTGCTGCTAACCCCCACCCCAAACACGTTTTGTCCGACGGCCCAGGTTCCGGTCGTTTCGGTAAGAAACATCGTGTTGCCAAAGAACGTTGCAACGCCGGAAGCCTGCGCGCCAGTCGATCCACTCATTGCGGCACACTCCACGGATAAAGCGCCTGTATCTCAGTCTCCCAAAGCCCGTCAGGCGTCAGGCTCTCGAGCGTATGGGTCAGGGTTGCAACGACCCAAGACCCGGTCGCCTGCGGAAATTGACTTTTCACCTCGATCAGGCCGCACAGAACGATCGCGGGGTTATAAATGCAGCGCACAGTGATCCCGGTAGACGCATAAGACGGATATCCGATCATGCCAGTCGACGAGGATATCAGCGGTGTGGGGCCGTTGGTAATTGGCTGTCCAACTGGGACAATTTCCACGATGCCTTGCATCATCGCGAAGGTGTTGAGCGTACAATTTGCGGCATCGGCGCAATCCTGCAACTGATTCATCACCGTTCCGTGGAGATACGGATTGCTGAGCGTCGCCGTTACGCCGTTGTTGATGAATTTGAAGCCGATCTGCCCGGCGATTGCCTGCATGATCGTAGCAACAGGCACAATGCCTTTGAAAGAGGTCGGCGGGATCGGCATTAACGAGTAATCATACAGCGCGACCGATTGTATATTCAGTCCGATATCGGGCGCGCCGTCGGTGTCGACGGTACAGATGTTAAGACTGCCGAAATAGACCTGGCTAAATCCGTTAACCTGATCGCCCGCGGTGAGCCGAATTTTGTTCGGAACCAACCGCTCGGGATTTGTTCCAAGGTTCGATGCTGTGTTCATGAACGCCAGCGGTAACCCGTAAATGATGGCACTCATTACAGGCGATTGACCCAAGCCGCTAATGAAGACAGAAGCGCTCACACGACAGCCGCCAAATTTGGTTTCAACATACTCGGTTGATTGCCCATCGCGGATGTAGAACGTTACGGTAAGCTGTCGTTCGAGGAATGATGAAGCGCCGGCCGTGAGCGTCGATTGCGGGCCCAGTGTGGAGCTCATTCTCTATCCTGCCGATCGCGGTCTGAAAAATTGCCTGCCACGGCCCCGAAAGGCCCGGGCCCGCAGGCTGTCGGGGTTAATTTGCCGTGCCACTTTCCGACTGACGCACGATTCTCCTCGCGAACAAGAGAATTCACTTAGGCATTCGCCTTATCGATCGACGGCAGCGGTGCCGCGGCATCCTCGCACAACGCGGCAAACGCATCTCTCCAAGTTGGCGACGGATTATGCAGCCATTCTGGGCGCAGCAAATTAGGAAACTGGCTTTGGGTGGTCGGTAGCACCCAGTCTTTATTCGGGTTGGCGTCATCGGGCAGGACCGATTTGATCTCCTGCAACGCGCAAAGGACCAACCGCTTCTCGACAAGCTCATTCTGGAGCTTGTTAATGTCTGCGAACAATGCCAGCGCATCGATCTCCGAGCGCAGCACCGCCCTTGCGGCCCCTTTCACCTTTTCCTCGGGCGGAAACAGTGGCTTATGCATTTTGCCAATTCGCTCCAGCATCGCTGCCTGAGCCTGCTGAAGCATCGCCAGCCGGTCTTCTGCCTCGGTCATAGCGTCGCGCGCCTCCTTGGCCGAGACGGGCCCAGTGCCAGCTGTAGCCCGGCCGCTGGCTACATCAATTAAGTGGGCAACGCCTGCCGCCTGTGCTGTTTCCAGCGCCTCACGGGCCCTCCCACGAGCGGCGTAAGCCTCACTCTCTTGACGCTGCAAGTCGCGCATCCCGGCCTCTGCGGTCATCAACTCAACATCGTATGACTTGCGGGCTTTTATGGCCTCGGCAAGAGCTTGCCGTTCTGGCGACAGTCCAGCCGGCGCCGCGGCTTCTTTCCGAACCGCGCTCATCGGATGCGCGCCACGTCGGGGAAGTCCTGCAGCATGGCATCTTCAGCTTTCGCGACTTCGGCGCCATTCGTGGAGCCTGATTTACGGAGAATCTCGAGCATCTTCGGATATGCAGATGGATCAATCCCGGTGCAATCGACGCCCCGACCTTCAAGCACCATGCGGTAAAGGTCTTCGGGCTTCTTTGAAGGGTCATGCGCAAGCGCACCCAGATACGGGTATGTATCATTTCGGGCTTGTTCAATCTCCAGCGCGGCATCCATTGCGATTTTGCGGTAATATTCGGTACTCATGGTTAAGTCCTTTCGTGTTTCAAAAGTTGGAAAGATCGTATTCACGTGAAATTTGCTGCGATCTCATCCTTGCGATCGCCTCGTCTGAGATCTTCAGACCTCTCTTGACCGAGGCCAGCCGGATCGCCCCTGCGGCGGCATTACATACGTCGTCATGCCCTTTGGGCGCGTGATCAATCGAGTCTTTGCCCGACCTGGCCGTACGCCGTTCCAAACCGCACAGCTGCGAAACCAGCCGGGGATGGTCCAGCAGAGCGCAGAGGTGGCCATTCAAAGATGGCAGTAATTCTCTGTAGATATCACTTTTAGGTATGGCGCTCGGTTCAATTCTGATACCATGCTTTTGGAAGGCCTCGCCAACCCAATCCCCACCCCATTTATCCGATTCAGCCTGTGACACTCGGTAGGCCTTCATGACGTCGACAAATTCCAGGACAACATTCTCAGGTGAGAAAGGCGGCTTGCGCTCACGGATAGCAGCCAGCGTCGGGATGCCGTCGACATTGCAGGATATGGCTAGCGTCATGCTGTCCGAGCCGGAGCCGCCAGCCGCATCGATGAATGCGAAGTACCGTCCCATGGCAGCAGTGTACGGCCGCTCGTGAACGCCAGGCTCAATACAAGCCTCCACCACGGCGCGCGACACGAAGTCGGCAAGGTCACTACGGAACAGGCCGCCGTACTCGCTGGCGGCGCTCTCTGGGTCGTCCTCGTAAGCCTCTGCGATGATGGCGGGATCGATCTTTGGATTGGCTTCGCTGGTCGCCGCCTGCAGCACCAGTACTCGAGCATCATCCTTGCCATAGTGGCGTTGATAGGTTGTCCAGAGCACGCCGGCGCGCCGGTAGGGGCTGGAGGCGTTGAGGAGGATGGATCCGGGGATGGTGGAAAGGCCGGGGCGCAATGCTCGGAACAGCTCGACGTCGGGATTGGCGCCAGTCTCATCGCGGAAGAAGGCGCTCTCATCTGTCAGGACCGCGGCGAATGTGTACCCTCGCGTGACGCGGAAGGAAGCGGTTGCGATCTCGATCACGACGCTGTTTGTCAGCGTGATGATCTCGTTGGTTTCGTCCTGAATCATTCCAGCCAGCGCCGGGACCGCGTTGAGCAACCCCTTCACGTAGCGGAAGATGGAGCGGGCCTGTTTCCGGTCGGCAGCGATGACAGCGATCGTCGCTTTCTCACCGGCCGCCAGGTGCGGGGCGTAATCCCGGAAGGTCGCCAGGTAGGTCGCCACCAGGGCCAGGACACGGCTTTTGCCGCCTCTGCGGCCCACTACCAGCTCAGCCTCGGTGAAGGGGCGGTCAGGAAGGCTCTGGCGGCCTGTGTGGCGCCGGTAGAGGGTCAAGGCGTCGCCATCCATCGGCAAGGCGAACAAAGCCGCCAGGAACATGCGCCAGAAGTCCCAAGAGGCACCCTTAAAGTGCGGGCCGAACATGTCGGGATGGTCCATTGCTTCGAGGATGGTCGGGGCTGTCATGCAGCTTCACACACGCGCGGCGCTGGTCGGGACATGATCTCGGCGATTGTGGGGGGTGGCGTCTTTGCGGCTTGAATGCCGATAGCGTCCAGAACGCGCCTTAGGGCGTTGGACAGGGCGACATACTGGCGGGACGCATGGTCCGACATTTCCTCGCCACCGGCCAGGCGGGCCTCCATGAGGTTAAGTCGCAGCGTTAACCATGCCGCACGCTCTACCAGCGCTCTTTGAACCACTGTTGGATTCTTAATGTGGGCCAGTAGGTCAGCGCGGGTTTTTCGCACCAGTGCCGCTTCACGCGTGCGACCATCCAGCATCGCCAAGCGATTCGGGCCGCTTTCTGGTCCTACTGTGCGTGCTTTTTTCGGTTTGTCAGTCACTATATTACCCAGTGGTTACCCAATAAATGATTGCTAATCTACTCCGCGACAAAATAATACGCAATTACAATAGCTTGCAACTTTACAGCACCTGATTGAACATCTGAGATTTCATTCGGCGGCAGTGGCGAAGCGCTTGGATAAACAGGGCTTTTCGTAGCGGTGAAGGAAGTATGTTTTACTCCAAACTTTTTTCGTTTTCGGCGTTGTTTTCTCCGGGGTTGCGGCTTGCGGCAATGGGCAAAATTACCGGCGCTTTTGCACTAGGTTGCACGAGGTGCCGCACTAGGTAAAAGTACCACTACTAGGTACTTTTTCCTTAGGGCACCTCACCTAGTAGTGCACACTAGGTTTGCACTAGGTTTGCACTAGGTTGAGACATCCGCGGGGACGTCAAAATATGAAGTCGTCGTCAAGCGCTGGATAGTGTTCGCAGTCGTCATGGCTGAGGGGATAAACCGGGTTAGCGAGGCGGTAAGACAAGATGGCCGCTTGAACCCCCGGGTCATTAGCGCTGTTGTCGCTGAACAGGTTCTCCCCGATAGTCCACCGGACGCGATGTGCATCGCAGACGCCATAATGTATTGGCCAACCGTTGCGAACGAGGGTGATGTAACCATTGCTTTTGCCGCAATGGGGGCAGCCGCCGAAATATTCGTCAGTGTCAATGATGGATGTCATCTTCATGTTATTCTCTTTCCTAGATGCCGGCGTTTCGGCGGGTTAGATCTTTTGATTTCGTTAGCCATCAGCCCACTCGACGCCGGCTGGCTGTCCATCCTTGGTGCGGTACCCTTTGGCTTTGATGCGATTCCCGCCTTTCTTCTGGTAAACCGACACTTCAATTCCGACCCGGACAAGATGCTGTTTTACTTTGGCCTGGCCTTCGAGTGTACAAACGCCGTGTTTTACGAAAAGCTTCTTAATGTCTCTCTCCCCTGGACCCTGAGTTGCCCACGGTTCGCCGCCGCATCCGAGTGCGATTCCCGCTTCGATCGCCGTCAAGGTCTCGAGCGACACCAAATCCACAGGCGGTGACCACGGCACAGCGGCCGGAACATGCTCGCCATTGTCGAGCTCGTAGACGGTCTTTTCAAACCACGCTGCTTCGCCGATCGGTGCATAGTTCTGCTTTCCGTCGTCCAGCCGGATGAAGTGCGACCGGCTTTTCTGGTCTGCCGGCATGCCGAGGGCTTTAGCGTCCTCTTCCGACATGCCGGTAAGCGTCACCACGATGCGCGCGGCGCCGATGATGCTGCTAGCACCACGGGCGATGTCTGGGTCACCGGGCGATGCGCTGGCACCCTTGCGGGTATGGTGTACTACGACGACGGCGATTTTGTATGTCACGGCCAGGCTGCGGAACTGCGCGACAATGGATCGCAAAGCAGTGTTGTCGTTTTCTTCAGCGTTGTGCAGCTCTGCTAGCGGGTCGACGATGAGGATTGAGAACGGATTACCTTCAGCCTTCGCCTGATCAAGCCGCAGCCGAATTTGGGACATGGCAAGTGACGGATCAACGATACCATCCTGTCCACGTTCCAGCAGCGTCCCCACGCCGTTAGGACCGGTGCATATTACCTTGTCACGAAGGTCGGCAGGCTTGGCATCAAATTGCCTTACAACCGCCGCCAGGCGCCGGCGCTGTTCATTCTTGTCGTCTTCAACATTGTAGACGATTGAGCGAACGGCTTCATGCGGGTGAAATCGCCCATGATCACGTACCAATGCTGCCGCACACGCCCAGCTTAGCATGAGGCTGCTCTTCATCGTGCTAGGCGGCCCGACGACTACGGTGACGGATCCGCGCATCAAGTAGCCCTTGACGACCCAAGGCCGCTTGGGAATCGAGGCTTCAAACCAAGCCTCGTCATCGAACCAGACGCCGATCGGTTCAGCGTCCGCTGTCGTTTGATTATGCGCATCCATCAGGCAACGCCCTCATGGTCCAGCGCCCAGCACGCGATCATCTCGCCTTCTTCTTTTGTTTTGCCAGCTTCAGCGAGAGCACGGCCCATCACGTCCTTGACGTCGCTGGCGGACAGAATGCCGGCTGACACAAAGCGCGCAAGCTTGCGGGCTTGCGCCATGCAGGTGGGATGCCGACTATTCTCGGCGGCGTGAGACACGCGAATACCGGCATTGCGTAGGATGGCCTGAGCATAGGCATTGGCGCCGGGCGTGTCCTGGTCAGGAATCTGCTTCTCCTGCCTCCGCGGAGATGGTGCAAGCTTTTCAGGCGCAGGCACTGCAACCGCGTCAGTGCCTGCGATCGCCGCCAACCGTTGGGGCAGATGATCGCTGCATCCTTCGAAAACAGGCGCCGCGGTGTAAGTGCATTGCGCTGCATTGAAGATGGAAGGATCGGCCGGGCATCCTTTCAGCCAACGCTTTGCCTCTGCGCCGGTTATTGGGCGCGAAAGCCAGAACCAGAGGCGAAGCCTATGGTCAGGCTTTAGACCATGTGAAGCGCTAGCCTGAACGATGCAGGCGGCTGTCCGAAACGCCCGCGGAAAATGGCGTAGCACATCAAAGGCACATGCATGCAGGTCGGCAGGGTCCACATGGGCTGGGCGCTTTATGCCTTCCACGTCGATCGCCAGCCATAGGTGAGGTACGTCGATCAGGGTCGGATTGTCGCCGGTTTTTTTGTCCTGATGGAGCAGCCTTCGCATTCTCCGAACGTACCCGCCGGCGGTTAGATCGCCACGCACCACGCATACACGCGGCTGGTAGATGATCTTGGTCAATAGGTCTCCGATATCCGCAAGTCCGAGAATCGGAACAGTCCAGGCATCAAAGGTTCTGGTGTCGTCGTACGAGATGATGACACCATCAGCCCGGATCAGCTTTGCGAGCCGTAGTCCGCGGGCGCACCGCAGGATGGTAATGCTGTCGCTCATGCCGGCCTCCTGGCTTCTTTGACCCCGATACGGACCGCGATCTCATCAACAATCCAGCGTTGCTTTGCAGATATCCGCTGAAACTTTGGAAGGTCAGTCAGAAAGTTAACTTCCCACGGCCGCAATGACTGACGACGTTCCAAACATCGCCGGCACGTTTCTCGCCAGGTGCCCATCTCCGGCATTTGCCGAACAGCGGGCGCGCCCGCGACGGCCAGGTTACGCAATCGCATACCGTTCCTTTTCAGTAACTTTTCTGCGGCGTCGATTGCCGCGATCCGTTCCGGTTCGAATTGGTTGCATTCCGATTCTGCCAACGCCAGTATTGCGCTTAGTCGGTCACGCGACTTTTTATCCAGTCCGATTGCCCTCATGCCGACACCTCGCTCACCCAGGCAGTGAGCAGCCGGCGTTCGCTTTCCTCTGCAACCTTCAAAATTTCAAATTCTTCAAGCGGTAGATGCCGGAGGATTGTGGTCTCTACGATGGCCCGAAGCTGCTCTGGCGGGATAGCATCAAGCTCAACAGAATCCTGAAGCCCAAATTTTTTTGCCCGGGAATCCGTAGTTTTTGTTGGTCGACTCGGCAACTTCCATTTTTCAATTTGCTTAGGGGTAACCCCAAGCCGCTCGAATCTGATATCGGCATCTGGTGCGAGCTCGTGCAGGGTCTGCTCGATTTTCTCGCCGGCGTTTACTCCAGACGGATCATAATCCCCCAGGTGGTAGATATATGCGGGCACCTTGAGGGCTGCGATATGTTCCGCTGCCGAATGCAAAAAGCTCAGGCTCGAATATCCGCGCGCGACCATCAATGGCACGTCAAACATGGAGGTAACGGGATGGATAACCCCGGCGAGAGCGTCCTTCTCGAGCCAGATTTCCACGTAGCTCCCCGCATTGTCCCATAAAGATTTACGGTAAAACTTTGCGGTTTCGAGCAGTGCTGCTTCGATACTGGAATATGTTACAGGGCGCCGTTGCCAGCGGGTGCTATCAGCGAGATAGGAATATGGAAGCAGGTTCGCCCGCCGGAGCCAGACCAGATCGGTCTGCACCTTGTTGTATCCGGCTTCAGTTTTTTCGACGATGCCCCGGACGGTGGCCTGGTAGTAAACCTGTCGAACCGTCATAGGCTGCATTTCGGACACGATCTGAACGAGAGCCGCGCGCCTGCTCTCGATCTCTGCGCCTGTAGCGCGGATGCGTTTTATGTGGCTAGCCGGATAAACGCTCATTCAGCCACCTCGACGAGATGCTTGAACCGGGAGAAGATCCGCGCTATGTCTTGATCGCTGCTGCTAGTTTTGAATTCCGGGCGTTCGACCTTTGGCGAGGTCGGCGCCCGCTTCACTTTTAAAGGCGGAGCGTCCCAGCGACGGCGGAAATTCCAGTTGTGATCCGGATCGCTAGCTGCGTAAGCGCGGGCGGTATCCATTAGGCGGCAACCTGACGGCTCTCAAGCCATTCCTCAACCTGGTCGCTCCACCAGCCGACACGGTGTTCAGTGAGGTTGATTTTCTGAGGAAATTTGTTGGCCTTAACCAGCCGGTCGACGTGCTGGCGGGTCCATGGAAGGCCATAACGGTCTTTGAGCTCGGGATATGAAATAAAGCGGCGTTGCATCAAGGTTGCTCCATGTTGAAACATGGTCAGCAACTAAACACATACCGATCTACGATTAGTCGGGGCTTTCCGAGAATTAGTCGCCGAGCAGGCGGTTAGACGCGTCTGATAAGATCTTAAGGATGATCTGGGCGCGCTCAGGCCCCTCTTGTCCGCATCCTAATACCACTGGATCTTTGAACTTTTTGATTGCTTCCAGGGCGATACCCGAGCCTGGCCCCGCATTACAAAGGTCGCGCCATTTTGCGACCGTACTCCATTTTGTACTTGCATGGTCGACTGCGCGGCCTTTGTCTAACGCGCGCACGACCTGTTTGGCAGCTTCAGTGCGGTTCACCTTGCCTTTAATGAGGTCATCCATGCATCTTGCCGCTAGCCCGATCATGTGTGCTTTTCGACGCCTGGTCCCTGGATTATGGGGGACCGGTTTGAGCGCAAGCAACGCAGGTTTTCGGCCGTCTGAAAGTTCCTGTAAAGCTTCGGCAAGAGCTCCGAGTGGATGAAGAGCTCGCTCTTCTATCAGGCCATGAGTATTCGATAGATATTCAAGAACATACGCAAGCGCGGCCCTTGCCTTGATAAAATCAATCGGGGTCTCGCCGTCGTTATCCGGTTCCTGACTGGGTTTTCGCGTCATTTCAACAAGCTTAGCACAAAGCTGTATCCACGATTGAAGTGAAGGCGGTTGAAATCCGGGGCGCAGGCTAACCGTGACGGCCTGAGCGGATGTTTTGCTCATGCCACATGCTCATGCATTGCCACCACATTCCACGGCGAGGGCTCGAGCAATCTAGTAATATGAGCCGCCCAAAGATCCACGGCGTGTCGCATTTCGGGGGCATAGGAATGCCGATTATACACCGCCGCAACGCCTCGGATCGTACCGGTGGAATGGTTCAACAATCGCTCAACCACATGCGGCGCTATCCCCAGACGGGCCATGCCACTCGCGACGGTGCGGCGTATATCATGCAGCGTGAAGGTGGGGAGGGTGACCGTCTTCGAATGCCGGCGCTCTTGCTTTGCAGCTTCATCCTCAGCTTCCTGTAGCGCCTCGAGCGCTTTTTTATCCAACGTGCGTTTGAAAGCACTCCAGCCAGAGATGTGGCGCGGCGCCTCCTTCTTTGCGCCTGCCGCGTTCGTCTTTCTGCGAACGGACATCGCACGAAAATATAGTTCTCCACGATCGGGCAGTCCTTCAAAAATCGACTGGGCCAATGTTGAAAGCGGAACCTCATGCCTGCGATCGGACTTGGTCTGCTCACGGGCGAGCGTCCAGATCCCGGCTTTTGGATCAATATCGGCCCGAAGCGCGCTGGCTACCTCGTCCCGGCGCTGTGCGGTTAAAAATAGAAGCTGCACCAGAGGCCCGAATGGATAAGCCATCTCCTCAGCTGCCTGCCACACCGCCACAAGCTCCTGGTCGGTGAGCACACGATCGCGTGAGCGTTCCTCGGACGGTTTAGCCAGGTTTTGAATAGGTGTCGTGTCGAGCTCGCCGCGTTCAACGAGCCACGTGAAAAAGGAGCCAAGATAGGCTAATACTCTATTGGCTGTTGTGCCAGCGCCGCGGTCCGCCACCGCATTAACGACTTTTGCAATGTCGCGGCGCGTGATGCTCGATATCGGCCGCTCTCCAAGAGTTGCGACAACCTCCCGTCTCAATAGCCGGCCCACCTCGGCGCGCGTGGATGGACGATATCGAGGATAAAGCCGTAAAAAGTTCTCAACCTCGATCGCTAGGGTTTTTGATCGCTTTTCACCCTCTTCGCGCTGCCTATCTTTTTCTTCCAGGGCCGGGTCTCGATTTTCCCGGGCTGCTTGTAATGCGGCGCCAGCCTTTTCCCTTGCGATTGCCAGGCTCATGGCGGGATAGCGTCCTATAGTAAGCCGGCGCTGTTTTCCGTCGAGCCGATACATTGCGAAAAAGCTTCCGCGGCCGACCTGAGAGGCACGGTAGCCGAACCCCTCCAGGTGAGCATCCCACAGCTCCAGCCGGCCGTTTGTGGGCGGCGCAATCTTCTCAAGCACTTTATCGGTGAGCAGCTTTTGAACCATCAGATTGTTACCCAAAGAGGTTTGGCGGGTGGCGAATGGGTAACAGAATAGCCAGTTAAGCCATGTTCAGTCAAGTTATATCAGGTGGCTTAATCCAATAAATACTAAGGCTAACGAAGGACTTTTTGGGCGGCCGGTTGTTACCCATGTTCCGTCAGATTATGGACTAGTTTCAGACTACGAATCTGGGGGCTGGGAGTTCGAGTCTCTCCGGGTGCGCCACTTCGCTGATGCCGAGTACTAACAAGGCCAGATGTGCGGATCATATTTTAAGCACTCAAGCGCTAAAGAAAATTATTTGGCCAAATAGCGGTCCGCCACATGTGAGCCACGGGCGACCCATCGAAGCCCAAACCTTCCTTGGGCTGCCGGAAATGGCGGCCGATGATGTCGGTGAAAAGATCCGGATCGGGCACCGGCGCATCGTCGAAGAAGTAGACGTCGTAAAGTGTGATCAGCCGCGCGGACATGTACCACCGATGCTTGCGGGCAGCCTCTGCATCCTTACGAATATACTCCGGCGGCATATATCCCGCGCCGAAGAAACGCACGTAGCTTTCAGGATATTCGTATCCAACCTCCGGATCGGCGAAATAGCGTAGCGCCTGGTGATTTTGTACTGCCCAGGCAATTTCCTCGGTGACATAGGGGGCGATCATTTGCGCGCCCCAGTAGCCGTGGTCCGTCCTGATCAGGCATCCCACCGAGATGTCATGCAAAAGGCAGGCAAGCACGATCTTCTCATCCTGACCCTCGTCCAATGCCCGGGCGGCGCTTGTCAGCAGGTGGCGCTCGGAAATACCCATAAACCGCTTGCTAAAAAAATCCATTAACGAAGGGGCTTTGGGCATGCGCTGCAGCGCCTGATTATCGCCCATCATCATGACATAATTGCCGCCGAGATGCGCCAGCAGATCCGGTTCCGGATCAGCTTGGCCGCTGCCAAGTAGTGCAACCGGCGGTGGTGCAATCTTTCTCTGGTAACCTGCCTGTGGCCATTCCGGTTCCAACATTGGTGTCTCCAAAGGGTCTGTACGACAACAAGGAGAACACATTGGAAAACGCGGTGTCAATTAAAGCCGCACGACCTGCTTTGCCATGCAGCAAGTGTAGGCCAAGTTTATTGCTATAAATGCAGCCATGCGATCGGAGCAATCGACGAAGCTTGAGCTGCTCTAACAAAGCCGGATTGCAGAAACGTCGTTACGACATGCGCCTATACGCTCCTCGCACGGCGCGTTTCGGCGCACGGGTATTTAGCAGGCAGCTGCTATCAGCCCTTCAGCCCTTCAGCCGTGACACCGCCAGGCCTTCGACGGGTTCGATCGGCACGCCGGTGGTTTCCAGGATTCTGCTTACCAGCATGTACTGTCCGGTGGTGAGCAACAGCGCGAACAGTGCCGGTAACGGGAGGTGTTCACGGACGGCGCTTAAAGTCGCGTCGGATGGGCGCACGTGCAGCACCAGATCATCGACGAAGTTAAGGACTGCGCGCTCTTGCGGGTCAAAGATTTTGGCATCCGGACCGATTTCGATCGCGGCGATTTTTTCTTCCGGCATGCCGAGATAGCGCGCGAAGGCGTTATGCTGATGCAATTCGTAAGCGCAGCGCGAGAGGTGGCCGACCCGCAGAATTGCTAATTCCCGCAACAACGGGGGCAGCGTCGTATCCGTGATCACGGCTTTGGAAAACATGCCGAAAGGGACCCCTAGATCCGCTGGAATATGCCCGAACATGCGTTCGATGTTTAATATGCCGGGTTCCGCTTTGGTATCCGGATAGGGCAGGCGCGGTTGGCTCGATATTTCCGTGTCCGACATTTTCTTGAAGTTCCCTTTATGGTTAATCTTTGCAGGCCGGCAAACTTAGGCCGGCGGCAGGTCAAATGTGAAGCGGCTTTTTAAGCCGAAAAAATTCGATTGGGAGGGACATAAAGGCGTGCGACGTATTGTTATAGGGAGCCTGGTTGGAACCACTATCGAGTTTTATGATTTCTACATTTATGCCACTGCGGCGGCGCTGGTTTTCGGAACCGTGTTCTTTCCGAAATATGCCGCTGGAACGCAATCTTTGGCGGCCCTTGCGACCTTTGGAATAGCTTTCATTGCACGACCGTTTGGCGCCATGCTGTTCGGGCATTTTGGCGACCGGATCGGGCGCAAATCGACTTTGGTTGCATCCTTGCTGACCATGGGCATTTCGACCGCCGCGATCGGCTTGCTGCCGGGTTACGATGCCATCGGGTGGCTGGCGCCGGCTTTGTTGTGCGTGATGCGTCTGGGCCAAGGCATCGGTCTTGGCGGTGAGTGGGGCGGCGCCGCACTGCTCGCGGTTGAGAACGCACCGCCAGGACGCGGCGCCTGGTTCGGCATGTTTCCGCAATTGGGTCCGCTGGCGGGATTTTTGCTTTCGAATGGATTGTTCCTGCTGCTCGACCTGACATTGGGGGCCCAGAAATTCGCAGCCTGGGGCTGGCGCATTCCGTTTCTACTTAGCTCCATCCTGGTGATCGTCGGACTTTACGTGCGGCTGCAGCTGACGGAAACGCCGGAATTTACACGGCTGGCGGCCCGCGCGCAGCGGGTGAAGCTGCCGCTTTCCGGCTTGGTATTAAACCACTGGCGTCCCTTGGTACTGGGTTCCTTTGCGATGGTTGCCGCGTACGCCACCTTCTATATCTCGACCGCCTTTGCGACCAGCTATGTCGCGCACAGGCATGCGATTCCACATGATCAATTTCTCGGACTGTTATGTATCGCCATCTTCGCGATGGCCGCGACGTCACCGCTTGCGGCTAAGCTCGCGGACCGGCTGAGCTGCCGGACCGTGCTGTTGGGCGCCTGTGTGCTGACGGCCGCGGCCGGCTTTACCACGCTGCCATTGCTGGGCAGTGGCGATGCCATGAAGACGCTGCTGTTCCTGCTGATCCAGTTGGGTTTGATGGGTTTTCTGTTTGCGCCGATGGGATTGCTGCTGCCGTCGATTTTTCCGGTCGAAGTCCGCTATAGCGGTGCCGCTACCGCCTATAGTCTGGGTGGCATTATTGGCGCCTCCTTTGCCCCCTATATCGCGCAATTGCTGCTTGAACATGGCGGGCTTGCCTGGGTTGGGTACTATCTTACGCTAGCTGCCCTGGTCAGCGCCGCAGCCTTGCTCATGCTGGGCGGGATCGATCAAGCACGCGCCGCCGGGCAGATTGCCGAGGTACAGCCCTGAGGACTTTGTGGTTTGCCGATGGTCTGATTTGACAAGATCGGCGGGAGGTCTTGAAGCTGGCTTCCGACAAGGACAAAAAGCCGAGCCTGCGCTCGAGTTCGGTTTAATAAATAAAGGGGAAATGGCCATGCAACAAGCTGAAGATGGGTTGATCGTCGAGTCAAGCGAGGTGCGTGAGTGGGCTGATACGGCGGATGTATTGATTGTGGGTTTCGGGATGGCGGGCGCCTGCGCGGCGATTGAGGCGCGCGCGGCCGGCGCTTCGGTAATTGTAATTGAGCGCACCAGTGGCTGCACCGGCAGCACATCCGCGGCTGCCGGCCATTTCTATCTCGGCGGTGGCACCGCGGTGCAAAAGGCCTGTGGGTTTGAGGATGATGCGGATGCCATGGCGCGTTACCTGGAGGCTTCATCGGTTGATCCGGATCATGAGAAAATCCGGCTTTACGCCGAGGGCAGCGTCGATCATTTCGATTGGCTGGAGCGCCAGGGCGTGCCATTCGATCGCAGTTTTTATCCGCAGAAAAATGTTGTCCAACCTGGCCGCGAATGTCTGATCTGGACGGGTAACGAGCAGGTCTGGCCGTATCGGGACTTGGCAAAGCCGGCGCCGCGAGGCCATAAAGTTGCTTTTGACGGCGAAGAAGGCGGTGGCGCGCTCGCATTGCGTATCCTCTCAGAGCGGGTGGAGCAGTCCGGCGCCAAAATCCTTGCAGATACCAAGGTCGAGGCCCTGGTGCGCGAAGGCAGCCGGATTGTCGGCGTCAAGGTGCGGCGCTTTGGTATTGACAGTTATCTTCGGGCGACCGGGTCGCAAACTACCGGATCAGTGGTGCTGGCAAATGGCGGCTTCGGACAAAATCCTGAGATGGTCGAGGCCTATGTCCCGATCCTCAAATCCGCTTATATACAGGGCAGTCCCCATGATGACGGCGCCGGCATCCGTTTTGGATTGGCGGCAGGCGGCGAGGCGATCCATATGGACCGCGCGTTCCTGACCTCGCCGTTTTATCCGCCTGAGGATCTGCTCAAGGGCATCCTGGTCAACGCCGAGGGCAAGCGGTTTGTGGCAGAAGACTCCTACCACAGCCGGTCCAGTATTTTTGCGACGCAGCAGCCGGACGGCATCGTCTATCTGATCCTGGATGCCTCGATTTTTGCCTATCCGCATTTCTCGAAGCTGACCAACCAAAGCCTGGTCGATGGGTTTGAGACGATCGCGGAGATGGAGACAGCGCTCAAGCTTCCCGAAGGCGCTCTGCAGGCGACGATGCGCGATTATAACGCGCACGCCGCGAAGGGCGAGGACCCGGAGTTTCACAAATATCCGAAATGGCTGAAGCCGCTTGACGAGGGTCCTTTTGCTGCCTTCGATATCTCTTTCGGCCGCGCGACCTATACCGGTTTCACGCTTGGCGGCCTGAAAGTCTCGCCGGATGGTGAAGTGCTGTCGGCGAGCGGCGCGGTGGTTCCGGGCCTTTACGCCGCCGGCGCCTGCGCCTCCAACATCGCGCAGGACAGCAACGGCTACTCTTCAGGAACGTGCCTGGGAGAAGCTTCCTTTTTTGGACGGCGTGCCGGGCGGCATGCTGCCAATGCCGCGAAAGGCGTTGCTTAAATGGCGCGGTTGAAAAACCGACGCGCTTTGGTGCTGGGCGCGGCGCCGGGAAATCTTGGCGCGGTCATCGCACGCCGCTTTCTCGCCGAAGGAGCCAACGTGGCTGTGGCGTGCCGGCGTCCGGAAGCTGCCGAGGCATTGGCGAAAGAGCTTGGGGTGGCCGCGTTCCCCTGCGACATCACCGACGTCGCCGCAATCGACCGCGCCGTGGCGGACGCTGGCGCGGCGCTAGGCGGCCTCGATATCGGCATCAACACCACGGGCTGGGGGCTGCTCAAGCCCTTTTTGGAGACCAGCGAGGAGGATTTGCGGCTTATGTCGGCGATCCAGTTCATCGGTCCCTATCGTTTTTTCCAGGCGCTGGTGCGGACCATGACCAGCGGTGGCTCGATTATTCAAATCTCCTCGGTGACGGCAACGATCATGATGGAGGACCACGCCGCCTATATGGGCACCAAAGCCGGCATGGATCATATTATCCGCACCATCGCCAGCGAGTTTGGCAATCGCGGCATTCGCGCCAATTCGATCGCGCCCGGCGGCATCGCCGATACGCCGATGTCTGGCGGCGGCCTGAATTTGCCGGCGTTGCAGCGGCTGTATCAGCGCGAGATCCCACTGGGACGGCCAGGCGTTGCCAAGGACGTCGCCGATGCGGCGGTTTGGCTGGCAAGCGACGACGCTGCTTTTGTCACCGGACAGGTGATCCATGTCAGCGGCGGCCAGACCTTGCGGCGGAACCCGTCGCTCGGCGAAATTCACGCGGCCTTCGGGGCGCCGGAATAATCAAGCTGCGCTCAAGGTTCGATGTGATCGTTGCCAGATCAGATCGGCTCCAGTTCGTCCCATAGCGGGCCGACCAGCAGCTTGAAGAATTTGTCATCGGAAAACATGCGCTCGCCAGATAGGCGTTCTTTCCCAAATGTGAGGATCGCCATGATGCGATGCTCGGTTGGCTGGTCTTCACCTGCGTGCTGCACGGTAATGGAGAATTCCTGCACCACGCCGGCGGCGCCGATCGACTCGCTGAGCGGCGTTGCATTGAGGATACGCGGCTGCACGTCACGCATGAAATGCTCATAATAGCGCCGGGTGTTTTCCATGCCGCTGAAGCGCTGCCGCAGCGGAAAAAATTCGTAGACCGGTTCACCTTCCATGGTGCCGAGCAAAGCCTCGAGGTCCTGGGTTGCTTCCAGCACGCCATGCGCGATGGCAACGGAGACAAGCTGTAGGGATGCCGCCAATATTTCCTCCTGGATATGTTTCGCGCGGGCTTAAGCCCGCTGCAAATTCTTAACGCTTGTTTGTCAGTTGCTCCGAAAAAGCGCAACGAAAAATTGCCTGAACGCCCAGTACGCCCTATTGACGGGTGGCATGCCTGTTTAACGCGGCAATCAGATTGTTCGTTTGCCGCCAACGGACAAAATAGCCGGAGGAAACAAATGAGCCAGGCCAGGTTTGGAAAGATCGATCAAATTGGGATTGTGGTCGCGGACATCAATGCCGCGATTGAGACATGGACGCAGCGTATGGGCGTGGGACCGTGGACCCTTTTCAAGAACGTCCGGATTACCGGCGAATTGCGGGGCCAGCCTTGCTCCGTGACCTTCGAGGTTGCCATGGGTTATCAGGGTGAGACACAAATCGAGCTGATGCAAATGACCAGTGATGTGGCTTCGCCCTATCGGAACAAGTCCGGCAACTTATTGCTCGGCATGCATCACGTTGCATGGCTGGTGGACGACCTCGAACAGTCCATGGCGCAAGCGACGGCGGATGGAATGAAGCTGGTGTTCAAGGCCGCCAACCCCGGCACCCGCGTCGCCTATATGGAAATCGACGATCAGCCGGGTATGATGTTCGAGTTTATCGAAAGTGCTCAGACCCGCGAGATGGTGAAGGCCGGCCTCGCCGCCACGCGGAACTGGGACGGCACCAATCCGATTACTGTTTTTGATCTTGGCGCGGCGTGACGCGCGGCAAATTGACCTGAGGTGGATGAAGCCGGATTAGGCCTTAAAGCGCTGGTTTTTTCCAAGCTGAAACACCGGTAGTCCGTTCGGGAAATACCGATGCAGGACGGTCACGGCGACTTCCTGCATTCGGTAGAATTCCGGACGGTCCATCATCTCTTTGGTATCCGTCGACATATATTTGACGATTGCGGTGGCGGCTTCATGGCTGGTTTTCGCGGCAGCGTCCGCCAACAAAATCGTCACGACTTCGTTCAGAATTTGTACCTCATATGTCAACGCTTCCAATGTTGGCGGGCTTTCCACTAGGCACTTTTCCTTTTGAGGTTGTTATCAAAATCGCTTAGTCTCGTTTGCCCTCCAGCAGTCCCTTGAGATTGGTGCTCATGAACATCTTGGTTTCTTCATCGGTAAAGCCGACGCATTCCTTTAAATAGTCGAGCGGTTCGGCGAGGCCCTCGGGATGCGGGAAATCACTGCCGAACAGCATCCGGTTGGCGCCGAGCAAAGCCTTCAAGGCGGGGAAGGATTCCTCGTAAAATGGGCCGACGAAAACATGGCGCTTGAAGGTTTCGATCGGGTGTTCGTGGAACTCCTGCGGCATCTGGCCATAGGTCAGGTTCAAGACCTCGAACAGGCCGCGGCACCATCTGGCACCATTTTCAAGGGCCAGAACCCGGACATTGGGGTGCCTGGCAAATACGCCGTGGCAGATCAGCGCCGCGATGGAATCATGGATCGCGCGTTCCAGCGACTGGGTGCAGCTTTTGAACGGATCCGGTTTGAATGCGAGCCATTCGCCGCCGCCCTGCCAGTAGCGTGAGAAGCGGTCGTAGCCGGAATCCGAGGCATGCATGGCAACGCAAATGCCGGCCTCGTTTACCCGCGCCCAGAACGGATCGTATTCCTTGAAGCCAAAGGACCTACTGCCGCGATACCCGGGCACGGGCGCCGGCCGCACACCGACGATCCGCGCACCGTTCTTCAAGGCCCATTCGAGCTCCTTGATGCCCAGATCCAAGTCCGCCAGCGGGATCATCGGCACCGCGAAAATCCGCTCCTGGCGATGAAAGCCCCACTCGTCGAGGATCCAGGCATTGCCGGCATGCATGACGTTTGCCATCATTTCCAGATCATACTGCATGCGCTCTTCGATGGCCGACATCAGGGTCGGCAAGACAACCGCGGCGTGAATGCCATGCTGGTCCATCGCCTTCAGCCGGTCCTCGCCATTGCGGTAGGCCGGCACCGATTTCACGGCTTTGCCCGTCAGTTCGCGCAACGACAGTCCCTCGGGGTTTTGGCCCCGAAACCATTTCTCATGTGCCCCGGGGGCAGCAACAACATCGAAGGTCGGGTTTGGGATATAGTCGGAAATGACATTCCCGATTGCCAGCTTGGTGCGGCCGTTGACTTCGACATATTGAAATTCACGTTCGTATTTTTTCGGCAGGTGACGCGTGAACGCTTCCTTGGTTTCGTACAGATGGGTATCTGCATCGTAGACCGGATAGTCGAGTGTGGCGCTCATAAGCTGCTCCTTCGAAAACACGTTGCGACGCTAATTTGACGTCTTGCGGCCGGGCTACGGCGAGGCGTCATGGGAATTTCAGATAGCGATGCGGCATAAGCTATGCGCATCGGCTTGACAGTCAACGGCACTCGCCGGACTTCCGTATCACCGGAAATCAGCCTTGGTACATGCATGTGAGCGTGCATGTGAGCGTGCATGTGAACGTGCATTTGAACATGCATTGCAACGTGCATTGGAGCGCACGTTAAACGTGCAAACCCGGGATTTGCAGGGTTCGGCCGCATAATTGTGGATAGCATGAAAACCTCCTACCGTGGCATGCAAAGCATTCACAGGAAGCTTATGCCTACCTTATCCAGGGCGCGATGAACGCCGACAAGAAGCCGCAGCCCGACCGGCGGCAGCTACAGCAGATCATCGCGGGTCTTAGCGAAGGGGTGATGCTGTTTGATACCGACGGCCATATCGTATGGGCCAATGAGGCCGGGCTGGCGGCTTGCGGGGTCAAACAATTAGCCGATCTGGGGCGTAATGAGGCCGAGTATTTCGAGCGGTTCAAACTGCATTACCGCAACCATCACGAGCTGAAGGAGGGCGATTTTCCCATCGCCCGGCTGCAGGCGGGTAAACCTTTCAGCGATTTGATCGTCGAGGTCACGCGCGCCGGCGATCCCGAAACCGCCAAACGCGTGCATAGCCTGCGCGGGCTAATTTTGACCGATGCCGGCGGCGACCCGGAATCGCTGGTGCTGGTGGTGCATGATCTGACCGATCGCTTCAACGCCGAGGACCGGTTTGAGCGCACTTTTAATGCCAACCCGGCGCCGGCCGTTATTTGCGGGATCGATGACCTGCGCTTCGTCAAGGTCAACCAAGGTTTTCTCAACATGACAGGCTTTGCCCGCGAAGCCGTGATCGGTCGCTCGGTTTATGAAATCGATGTGCTGGAAGCGGCGGCAAATCGCACCGATGCGATCGAGCGGTTGAATAATTGGCGTACCATTCCACAGACGGAGTCGCTGCTGCGGCTGCCGGACGGTGGCCGCAAACCGGTAATCGTGGCGGGACAGCCGATCGACCTCAACGATGAACGCTGCATGCTGTTTACCTTCATGGATTTGGAGCCGCGCAAGCAGGCGGAGACCCTGTTGCGCCAGAGCGAGGAGCGCTTTGCGAAGGCGTTCCGGCTGGCGCCGGTTCCGATGATGCTGACAACGCTGGACGGATTGAAAATATTGGACGCCAATGACGCATTCACGGCGGCCTTCGGGGTGGCAACCGCCGATGCGCTGGATAAAACCGCCGATGCTTTAGAGCTTTGGGAAGACAGCAAGCAACGCAAGATTTTCGAGAAATCGCTGCGCGAAAACGCTGTGATGCGGAATTTCGAGGCGCGGCTGCAGGGGCGGGATAATATCGCCACCGATTGTCTTATCTCGGCCGAGGTAGTGGCGATCCAGGGCCAGGATTGCGTATTGAGCGTGATGCTCGATATTTCGGAACGCAAACGCTCGGAAGCCGATCTGGTTACCGCGATCGAGGCGGTGATGAAGGATACCTCCTGGTTCAGCCAGACGGTGATGGAGAAGCTGGCAAATCTGCGGCAGCCAAATCGTTCCAGTCCGCGCGTCGAACTGGCAGCGCTCACGCACCGCGAACGCGAGGTTCTGGAGTTGATCTGCCAAGGCCTTACGGACGGTGAGATATCCGAAAAGCTTGGGCTATCGCGTAACACTATCCGAAATCACGTGGCGACACTGTACGGCAAGATCGAGGTGCACCGGCGCAGCGCTGCAGTGGTATGGGCGCGCGAGCGCGGCATCACGGGGCCCAAAGCAAAAGCTGCCAAACGGCGTTGACACCAGCTAGTTGCACTAGTCGAATTAGTATTTTTCGCTCTGTGGGCAACCGTTGCGCAATCCTAAGTAAATTGCATCCGCTGACGCGAAAGCTTCGATTCCCCGAAGCATTCGAGCGTTGAGCGGCGGATTTATTGGGAGTTGACGATGGATAAAGATCGTATCGATGGCGCCGCCAAACAGGTTAAGGGGTCCATCAAGGAAGCGGTTGGTAAAGTGACCGGCGATAGCAAAACCCAGGCCGAGGGCGTGGCTGAAAAGGCTGCAGGCAAACTGCAGAACAGCGTCGGCGGCGCCAAGGATGCCGCGCGGGACGCCGTCAAGAAATAGCTGATCGAACCCGCTGGTTTCTGGGATCAGTTAGTCAGTAATCATTGGTTACAAGAAACAGTGTTATGCAGGCCGGAAATTTCCGGCCTGCTGTCATATCTGCTTAAGGTGCAGGAGTGGTAGGGAATGTCGATTATCGGTTGGCTGGCATTTGGGTTACTTGCCGGCGTCGTTGCGAATAAAATTGTCGATGGCCGCCGCTTTCGCCGTGGCGGAATTCTTTTAGATCTGACGCTTGGCGTTATCGGGGCCTTTGGCGGCGGCGTTATGTTCAACACCTTTGGTGGGGTAAACCTGGCCGGTTTCAATGGTCCCAGCATGCTGATTGCTATTATCGGGGCTGTGGTTGTGCTGCTGACCTACCACGCGCTGTTCGTTTATCGCGGGAACTTTGATAACTAATTTTGAGACCGCGTCGAACATGCCGGCTACGAAAAGGCTTGCGAATAGCGTCGAGTAATGTATGCTAATTAAGAATCAATCGCAATTACAGGGTGGAGCGGCATGTTTGAACAGTCTGTGGTCGTGGAGAACTTCTTTCTGCGGGATATGAAAGCGCTCGAGGAGCGCGGCAAATGGATATTGCAGGAGGCGCCGAACCGGCAGGCCGCGGCACTTTCGATTGACCTGCTGCAGACCTTGCTGGCCGCCGAAATCGTCTGCGTGCTGCGCTACACCATGATCTCTGTCTCCTCGGATGGTTTGCGCAACGGCTGGCTTGGGACCGAGTTTCAGGCCCAGGCCAACGACGAGCGCAGGCATATGATGATGATTGCCAAACGTATCGAGCAATTGGGCGGGACGCCGAATTACAATCCGCCGGGAGTGGTATCCGAACTCGCGTCTTTCGGCAGCGGCGCCGGCAGTTTTGCAGTGCGGGTGGCGCAGAATTTGACCGCCGAGCGTTGCGTGATCGAGAATTATCGCAGGCTGGCGGCCTTCTTCGCCCAGCATGATCCGGAAACATGCCGGATTTTGCAGGATATTTTACAGGACGAAGAAGACCATTCCAACGACATGCAGGATCTGCTTGTTGTCACCGTTTAGCTTTACTCACGAACATCCACCAGCACGATTTCAGCGTCGCTGACCGCCTCGATGATGATTTCGGGTTCATCTTGCAGCGCCACGCCGTCGCGGGCATGCGCTAGGTTGCCGTTGACCTTGATGTCGCCGGTTGCCGCTACAAGATAGGCGGCGCGGCCGGATTTCAGGCTATAGTTGGCCTTTTCACCCGCCCCCAGCTTGGCGGCGAGGACGGCCGCATTGGCATGCAAGGCCAGCGCGCCGGAGCCTGCATCCGATGGCCGGCCGCTTGCCAATATCTGCAGCCCCGCACCGGCATTGCGAGGAAATTCGCGCGCTTCCCAGCCGGGTTTCACGCCGGTTTGGTCCGGAATAATCCAGATTTGGAATAGCCGCGTCGCCTCGGTTTCCTGGTTTAACTCAGCATGGGTGATGCCGGTTCCGGCATGCATTACCTGCACATCGCCGGCGCGGGTGGCGCCGACATTGCCGAGACTGTCCTTATGAGTAATCGCCCCCTGGCGGACAAAGGTGATAATTTCCATGTTTTGGTGCGGATGCGCCCCGAACCCGGTGCCAGGCGCGATTTCATCGTCATTCCAGACGCGTAAGGCGCCGACCCCCATGCGTTTGGGGTCGTGATAACCACTGAAGCTGAAATGGTGCCTGGCGTTCAGCCAGTCATTCCGGAAGGCGCCAAGGCTATTGAAGGGTCGAATGTCAATCATTTGAACTCTCCTAAAAGCGTGTCATAACGCTCATTCGTTCGATATCGAATGATTTAATCTTTTTGGGCCTTATTGCAAGCGGCGGCATGCTGCCCAAGGCGGCGCAAAAGCCGGTCCAGGGTTGCGATTTCGGCATCGGTGAGGGCATCCATGGCCGCGGCGATGTCGCCGGCATGAGCGGGGAACAGGCTGCCGATGAAACCCGTTCCAGCCTCCGTCAGCGCCACCTCGACATTCCGGCGGTCGGCCGCGGGGCGGCAGCGGGCGACATAGCCGCGCTGTTCAAGTTTATCGATCACATCCGTCATGTTGCCCGGGCTGGTGAGAACCTTATCGATCAAAGCGCGCTGGGTGAGCGGGCCAAGATGCAGCAGGGCTTCCAGCACCCCAAGCTGGGTGTGGGTAATGCCGGCGGCGGTCAGCCTGGCTTCGGTGCCGGCATTGACGGCCCGGCTGGCGCGCGAAAGCTTTACGTAGGCCCGGACGGCGGCAATCGTACGGGGGTTATCGACGCCGAACATCACCGGTTCATGAGCACCGGCAGATTGGCGTTTTCCAGAACGTAGCGGGTGACGCCGCCAAGGATCAGCTCTCGCAGACGCGATGTGGAGTAAGCGCCCATCGACATCAAATCGGCCTGGAAATCCTCGGCTGCGCGCAAAAGCCCAGCGCCAACCTCGCGGTCGATTGAGCTGAATGTTACGATATCGGCGGTCACTCCCTGATGCGCGATATAGTCGACAACCTCCTCGGCAGCTGGTCCGCGGCGGGAATATTCCGGCGAGGTGAGCACGCGTACCGCCTCGGCTTCACGAATTAGCGGCATGGCTGAGCCGAGCGCGGCTGCTGAATTGGACAGCCCGTTCCAGGCCACGGCGATGCGCTTGCCGATGGAAACCGGGCGAGTGAATGGCGCCAGCAAAACCGGCCGTCCGCTATCGAACAGCACCGCATGCAAGGCATCCGCGTTCGCGACATCCTCGCCCGCCCCCGGATGCGGGACAATGGTTAAATCAGCCAGCCGGGCGCGGTGGGCGATGATCTCCTCGTCGCGCCCGGCAATGCCGGTAAAGCTGGCACTCGGGCTGTGCGTGCCGAACTCCGGCTCGCCGATCCTGATCCCGTGCTCCTCAGTGGCGGCCGTAAATAACTGCTGCAGTTGGAGCGTGCGCGAGCGGCTCTCGGTTTCGGCCGAGGTGATCATCTCCTGGATCATGGCGCCTGACATCCCCTCGCTGGCAAGCGGGGCAATATCGCGGGTATCGGTGCGAATATACAGGACCTGCAAATGCGCATTCCATTTTTTGGTCAGCAGCAAGGCAGTGTGTAAGGCAACCTCGCCCGAGGCAGGATTGCTAAACGGCAACAGAAATTTTCGGACAGACATTCAACGCCTCCTTTTTAGTTTTGTAAGCAGTTCTTTTTTGAAAAAGACCAAAAGCTTTTGATATTCCGGGACCGGGGCATTTGCTGCCGAAAGCCCCAGGCCCAGTATAAGCAAGTCTTTTTGCTTCTTTTTCTTCCGAAAAAGAAGTGCTTCGTTTCAGAGCATCCCAACATCGCGCGAGCGGCGCATCAAATGTTCGCCGCCGTCGATGAAGAGGGTTGTTCCGGTCATGCAGGGAGTTTGCAGGATGAAGACGGCGGCACTGGCGATGTCTTCCGGGGTGCTGCCGCGCTGCAGCGGGTTGGCGCGCCAGGCTTTTTCGAATTTCTCCTCGGTTTGGTTGGGGGCGCGGACCGAGATGCCGGGGGCGATGCCGCAGACGCGGATTTTCGGGGCCAGCGCCATGGCAAACATTTCGGTGGCGGCGGCGAGTGCCGCCTTGCTCAGGGTATAGGAGAAGAAATCCGGGTTTAGATTGACGAGTTTCTGGTCCAGCATGTTGATGACGACGCCGTGCGGCAAAGTGAGGTTGGCGGCAAAATATCGGGTGAGCAGCACCGGGGCGGCGAGGTTGGGTCCGGCATGGGCGGTGATAGCGTCGGCGGTGACGGTACTGGCCAGGTCGAGTTCAAAACGCGAGGCGTTATTGACCAGCCCGAAAAGCGGTCCGGCCTTGGCAATGGCCTCCTGGATCAGTTTTTCCGGAGTGGCGGGGTCTGAGAGGTCGGCCAGGATGGCGTGGCCGCCGAGCTCCGATGCAAGCGCGCTGGCTTCCTTCGCCGAACGGTTGGCGTGGATGACGGGAATATAGCCGGCGCCGGCGATGGCCCGGGCCATGGCTGCGCCGAGACGGCGGGCGCCGCCGGTAATGAGGACTGCTCCATTCATGGTTCAACATTAAACGGGATTCGCGCTTTAGAATACCATTGCCTCTACAGCATGTCGCGCAGCCGGAAATAGGTGGTGGCTAGGAGCAAAGCGGGGACGCGAAAGCGCCGGCCGCCGGGGAAGCGGGCGTGCGGGATGCTGGCAAACAGATCGAAGCGCTCAGCCTGGCCGGCGATGGCTGCAGCGGCAATTTTGCCGGCAAGCCCGGTTAAGGCTACGCCATGGCCCGAAAAGCCCTGGGTGAAGAGGATGTTCGGTGCGAGTTTGCCAAAATGCGGCGCGCGGTTGCGGGTGATATCGACATTGCCGCCCCACAGATACTCAATCCGTGCATTATGCAGTTGCGGGAAAACTTGTTGCGCGCGCTTGAGCATGGAGGCGCCAAGGCTGGGCGGCGGCAAGGTGGAATATGACACGCGGCCGCCGAACAGCAGGCGGTCGTCGGGCGAGCGGCGAAAATAATTCAGGACGAAGTTGAGATCGCAAACCGCCTCGTTGCCCGGGATCAGGGCGGCGATGTCGGAGCGCGGTTCCGTCGCCATAATGTAGGTGCCGGCCGGCATGATGTAGCCGGAAATCGGCTGCATCAGGGCGCCGAGATAGGCGCCGCCGGCGATCAATAGGAAGCTCGCGGAGACTGTTCCGCGCGCGGTGTGGAGCTTGATGATGTTGCCGGGCTCGACCTTGGTGACGCGGGTTTGCGAGAACAGTTTTGCACCGGCCGCCTGCGCCGCCAGACCCAGGCCCAGCGTATAATTCAGCGGGTGGATATGGCCGGAGATATTGTCTTCGAGGATGGCAAGATAGCGCTTGCTGTCCAGTCGGGCGCGTAGATCGGCACCGGTCAATAACCGTCCCGCCGGCGCGCCGAGTTCGGCCAGTTCGGTTTGCGCCTCTTCCAGCTCCCGCACATGGCGTGGCTTCAGGGCGGCGTGGAAGTAGCCGCGAACCGGATCGCACGGAATACCAAAACGCTGGATTTGACCGTGCAACAGATCGACGGCCTCCATCGACATGCCCCAAAGCCGGCGGCTGGCCTCTACGCCGACCAGGGATTTGATCTTGGTCTGGCTGGCGCCAAAACCGGGAAGCGCCTGGCCGCCATTGCGGCCGGAAGCGCCCCAGCCGACGTGCTCTGCTTCAAGCAGGGCCACATGATAGCCGCGCTCGGCCAGATGCAGCGCCGCTGAAACGCCCGTAATCCCGCCGCCAATAATGGCGACGTCAACGCTGAGATCACCTGTTAACGGATGGGTGGCAAGTTCGAGCTTTTTGGTGGCTTCGTAATAATTTCCAAGTGTCATGGCGCCATTTTCATAGGAGCGAATGCCAACTCAAACGATCACCCCAAATGTGAACCAATCGCTTTGCGTTCTCGTGCATTTCAGTCGTGGCATTCAGGATGAAAAATACCCGGGGAGAGTATGATTTCGATCGAATCGCATCAACGGACTGAAAATTTTCTGTAAGCTTCGACCGCCAATGTCGAATTTCCTCGAAATGGCCACCCCTTCGGCGCGTTTGATGATGGTATACAATTAAAGTGCGCCCGGCACGAGCCAAACCGACGAGTTCCGCAATGCTTATGGATTTACCGGCGATTTTGGCGCCTGCGTTGAAGCCTTCGGTTTCTAATCCGTTATCGGGGTCCAGAAAAATTAGATCTAATTCAGCGAACTCCACCTTTAACTGTTCGTACCAGCTGGCTCTCTGGGTCTTACGTTCAGCAGGGGGCCCGAGAGTTGGTATCAGGACATTGTGATATTTTGCGCCAGGCAATAAATTGGCACGCTCAAACAATCTGACGTCACGGACCCCACTATCGACGATTCTCTTTAATCCATCATACAGCGCGGGGTCTAAAGACCGCCATTTCTCGGGGGCGTCTAAATAGGAAATATGCCGACCATTTTTGTTGTGATCTTCATCTTCATAGAGCCACCAAGCCACACCTAGACGCCGGCCCGGCGATAGTGCTCGTAGAATAGCAAATTTTACGTAGTCGCCGATATCGCCAATATATCTATTCTGCATGAGTTGTTTCTTAATTGGATTTTGCGACACACTGGCCGCTGAGACAGGGCAAAGCTGCAGTTAGGTCATGGGGGTCCGGGGCCTCAGGCCCCGGCCGGCAGAGCCCTTTTTCGCTCTACACGTTCAGGAGCAGATGTTCACGTTCCCAGGAACTAATGACGCGCAAATAGGTTTCGTATTCAAGACGTTTTACCGCAACCAGAACATCGACGAGTTTTTCGCCGAGGACGTCGCGGATGGGTTGCGAGTTATCCATCACATCCAGCGCGTGCGAGAGCTCGCGCGGCAGCGTGTACTCACCGGAATAGGCGGAACCGATCTGTGCCGCTGTTGGCTCGAGCTTTTCGATCATGCCGAGATAGCCGCAGGCTAAAGTGGCGGCGAAGGCAAGGTAGGGATTGGCGTCGGCGCCCGGCACACGGTTTTCAACGCGCATCGCGGATGGGTCGCCGAAGGGAACCCGCAGCCCGCAGGTCCGATTATCATAGCCCCATTGCAGATTGATCGGCGCATTGGAAAACCGTGTCAGGCGGCGATAGGAATTAACGTTCGGCGCGTAAATGGGCATTGCGGCTGGAATGTATTTCTGCAGACCGGCGATGTAGGAAAGGAACAGCGGGCTGGCGAGACCATCCTCGCTGGCGAACAAGTTTTGGCCGGTGCCAGGGTCGACGATGCTCTGGTGTACGTGCATCGCACTGCCGGGCTCGGTGCCCATCGGCTTGGACATGAAGGTGGCGTAGATATTATGCCGCAATGCCACCTCACGCACCGTACGCTTGAACAGGAACACCTGGTCGGCAAGGTTGAGCGGGTCGCCATGCAGGAAGTTGATCTCGACCTGCGCCGCACCCTCCTCATGGATTAGCGTATCAAGATCGAGCTCCTGCTGATCGCAAAAATCATACATCTCCTCGAATAGCGGATCGAATTCATTAACCGCGTCGATGGAGTAGGATTGCCGACCGGTTTCCTGCCTTCCGGAACGGCCAACTGGCGGTACCAGTGGATAATCGGGGTCGGTGTTGCGGCCGACCAGATAGAATTCCAACTCCGGCGCCAGCACCGGTTTCCAGCCTTTGGCTTCATACAGCGCCAGGACTTTTTGCAGGACTTGGCGCGGCGCCATCGGCACTGGCGTGCCGTTGGCGTATTCGCAATCATGGATGATCTGCGCAGTGGGCTCATGCGCCCAGGGCACCAGCCGTACGGTGTTGGCATCGGGGATCAGCTTGATGTCGATAATGGCGGGATCGGTCAGCGCATCCTCAGGGTCTTCCGGATATTCGCCGGTGACCGATTGAATGAAGATAGCCTCTGGAAGTCGCGGCGCGCCGCCTTGGAAGAATTTTTGCGCGGGCATGATTTTGCCGCGCGGGATGCCGGTGATGTCCGGCACCAGGCATTCAACTTCCGTGATCCGATGTTCGTCGAACCATTCGTGAAGATCGATTTTACTCATTTTACCCTCAATTGTGGAGCACCCGAAATCCGGGTGCTCCACTTCAATGTGCGTAATCTCGCGCGAATTGCTTATTGTAGCATGCGCTTACCGCAGAACGCGCTTACTGTAGAACGCTGGTCCAGATATCGTTGAAAAGCTTGTACTGAGCGCCCTGAAGCGGCGGCAGGAAGTGCAGGAGCTTCTCGTCTGCTGCCGACGGCGTGAACATCTCGGTTTGCAAAATACCCTGCAACTGGCTCTGCGAGGCCTGGTTCGGGCTGGCGTACTGGTTCCAGTTCGACAAGTCCGCGCCATTGGCGGCATCCAGAATGAAGTTGATGAATTCCAGCGCCAGCTTAGGATTTGGCGCATGCGCGGGAATTGCCATTGTATCGACCCATTGCTCGGTGCCTTCCTTGGGCAGGAAGTATTTCAGGGTTTTGCAGCTGCCATCGGCATAGCATTGGCCGATATCGCCGTTATACGCGGTGGAAATCGCGATCAGTCCGCTTTTCATTTGGTCACGCGCCGGGGTTTCATCGACAAACCCTGCGAAGTTCGGCCGTTTTTTGGTGGCAACGATCAGCTTGGCCGCCTTCAGCCAATCTGCTTTTGTTGCGCAGGTGAAGCCGAGGCCCAGATAGGCGCAGGCCGAGGCGATCTGGTCGCGGCCTTCACCCTTTGGCAACACGAAGGGAAAGTTCGGGTTGACCTTGGGGTCATACAAAGCGCCCCAGCTTTGCGGCACGTTTTTCAATTTGGCGGGATCGTAAACGATGCCGGTGGTGCCGGTTTGATAAGGTATCGAATATTTATCGCCGGGATCGTAGCTCGGGTTTTGAAACTTTGCCCCAAGGTTTTTAAAATTCGGCAAAGCGCTATGGTCCACCGGCTGGATCAGGCCTTCAGCGGCAAGCTCAGGCACGTAATAGCTCGAAGGCACCGTGACGTCATATTGCGAATCACCTCCGGCCTTTAGCTTGGCTGACATTTCGGCGTTGCTGGCATAATCGGTCTCGACCACCTTGACGTTATATTTTTTCTCGAACGCCGTCAGCAATGCCGGGTCGATATAGCTCGACCAGATGAACAGGTTGAGCACCGGCTTGCTATCTGCCTGTGCGATGCGAGGCGATGACATTCCCAGAGCGAGCAGACAGCCGGCGAGTAAAATCCTCATTTTCAGCATCATTGGTTTCCTTACACGGGTAGCTGGCTCGCACGTTGGCGATGCCGGTTGATGAAAAAATGCAGAATGGCAAGAACGATGATCGTACCGATCATCAGGGTGCCAAGCGCGTTGATCTCAGGTGAAATACCTTTGCGCGCGATTGCGCCGTAAATATAGATCGGCAAGGTAACGCTGCCGGGGCCGGAGGTGAAGAAGCTGATGGTAAAATCGTCGATCGATAGGGTGATGCCCAACAGGAAACCGCCGATGATGGCAGGCTGCACCACCGGAACGGTCAGATAGAAAAAACTCTTGATACCGTTCGCGTAAAGATCGTGCGATGCCTCGAACAGGTTGGGGTCAAGTCCGGCCAGACGGGCGAACACGGTGAGCGCCACATAGGGGACCTGAAAAGTGATATGGGCGATTACCATGGTGATCAGCCCGGCACCCAGCAGGCCGGTGGTGGCGTGCACAAAGTTGAAAAAAATCAGTTCGGAAATACCGAAGACCAGACTTGGCATGATGATCGGGGTGTAGATGATAAGGCTCGGCAGGTTGGCGGCGACGCCGCGTGCATTTGGGGTCCTGAATCGGCACAGGCCGTAGCCGAGCAAGGTGCCCAGTGCGGTTGAAACGGTTGCGGAACCAAAGGCCAGGATGAGGGATCGCCGGAGTGCGGCGCCGACATCGCCATCGGCGAACAGCACCGAGTAGGCATGCAGCGAATGTCCGGTCTGGTTAGGCGCCGGTGCCAAGGAATACAACGCAACCAGAGCAAGCGGCGTATACAGCAGGATATAGACCGGCCAGGATATTGCCGAGAGCGCGGTACGTACGCTGCGCGGTACAACGCTACTCATGACGGCGCGCCGACGTTGCTCATATCGTAGCCTCACCGGCGCCGCCAAGTCTTCGGCTCAATAAACGAAAAGCGATGAGCCCGGCGGCCGTGAACACCAGCATGATGATGGTGAGCGCTGCGCCGTAAGGCCAGTCCGGCGTTTCGGTGAACTGGTTGGCAATCAGCGATCCGATCATCAAGGCCCGGTCGCCACCCAGCAATTGCGGCACGACATAGTCGCCGAAGGCGGGGATGGCGACGAAGATGATGCCCGAAAGCAGGCCCGGGATCGTTTGCGGCATTACCGTATGCCAGAACAATTTAAAGCCGGATGCGTATAAATCCCGTCCGGCTTCAACCAATGTCCAATCGAGCCGCTCCGCGGAAGCGTATAACGGCACGATCATGTAAGGAAGATAGTTGTAGGCAAGCCCGGTTGTCACCGCGAAACCACCCGGCGCAATACCAAGATCAGGCGGTACGATGTGCAGCGCATGCGCAACCCAGGTAAGTGGCGCGTTCGGTCCAAGCAATTCCAGCCAGGCATAGGTGCGCACCACCTGATTGGTCCAGGACGGCAGCACGATGAACAGCATCAGTAACGGACGCACCGATTCCGGCCGGGTCATGATGAAGAACACCAGCGGGTAAGCCAGCAGCGCGGTGACGATGGTGGCAATGCCGGCCTGCTCGAGCGAGCGCAGAAAAATGATGATATTGCCGTCATCCCAGCCCAGCAGCGAAAAGCCGGCAACCTGCTGGAAAGGCTGCGATGTGATCGGCATAACCGGCGAGCCGTAATCGTTGGAAGAAAAAAATCCGATGCCAAGCAAGACCGCGCTCGGGATCAGCAAAAACAAAATAATCCAGAATAACCCGGGCCCCGCCGTAACCCAAAGTCTGAACGCCCTGGCCCGGCTTTCGGTCTGCACTGCCGTATGCGGAATGGCCGAAGCGCTCATAGGGAAAACGCCAAGGCAAGCCGTTGTTTTTCTGCAGCAAAACAACCAAAAGGACTGTTATGATTCTGGGCCTGGGGCCGTCGGCCATTCCGCGCCCATGCGCGAGCAGAATAACGATTTTTGCTTCTGTATTGCAAAAAAGAAGTGCTTCCTTTCCTCATTCTTCAGCCCTCGATCAGCATGATATTATCGGGCTTTAATTCGACGCTGACGGCTTCGCCGCGCTGCCAGCTGCGTTCGGCGGCGGCGTTATTGGTGTCGAGGGCGAGGATGGTGTGGCCGCCGGCGGTTTCGATGCGGTATTGGGTGGAAGCGCCCATGTAGATGGCTTCGGTAACGGTGCCACGGAAAATATTTGGTTTATGGTCCGGCGTTTGGGATTCGTTATAGATCCAGATTTTCTCGGGCCGGATCATTGCCATGCGTTCGGCGCCGATCGGTGATGAGATTTGCAGCTTGCCGATCGGCGTATCGGCGATACCGGCGCCGGCGGGCTGGATCGGCCAGATGTTGGAGAGGCCGAGAAATTCGGCGACGAAGACGTTGCGCGGTTTTTCGTAGACATCGAGCACCGGGCCAACTTGTTGTAGTTTGCCTTTCGACATCACGCCGATGCGGTCGGACATTACAAGTGCCTCGTGCTGGTCGTGGGTGACGAAGATGAAGGTCATGCCTAGGCGTTTTTGCATACGCAAAAGCTCGATCTGCAATTCGTTACGCAATTTGGCGTCGAGCGCGGATAGCGGTTCGTCGAGCAGCACCACTTCGGGTTCGTTGACCAATGCGCGGGCCAGGGCGACGCGCTGGCGCTGGCCGCCGGAGAGTTGGGCGGCGCTGCGTCTGGCAAATGGGCTGATCTGCATCAGTTCCATGATGGCGTTGACGCGCTTGGCGCGCTCGGCACCTTTGATGCCGCGCATGCGCAGTCCAAAGCCAATATTATCGGCGACGTTTAGATGCGGGAACAGGGCGTAGGATTGGAACACCGTATTCACCGCGCGTTTATAAGCCGGCACGTTCTGCATCTCGCGGCCGCTGATCAGGATGCGGCCTTTATCGGGCGCTTCGAAGCCTGCGATCATCCGCAGCAGGGTGGTTTTGCCGCAGCCGGACGGGCCGAGCAATGTGAAGAACTCGCCGGCCTCGATATTAAGATCGATGCCGTCCACCGCCGGGACCGTGCCCGCAAAGATGCGGGTGATGTCGGAAAGGCTGATGGCGCCACGATGAGTAGGGGTGGTTTTGGGGGATTGAGGCGGGCCCGCGACGGTTTCGAGCATCTTATGCTCCCGGGGCGCGAATTGGCCCTGAAGCCGGCTTTAAGAAGGAAAGAGGTTCAGCATTTCGTTTTAATGGCACAAAATTCCCCGTTCTGAGTAAGCCCCGTTCAGGATCGACCCGTCATGCGTAAGCGGAGCTGTACCCGCTACCCAACTGGCCCCGAGACATTAACCCATGTCTCTCCCAACACAGATTGTCGCCAATCGGGCAAAGGCCGTCAAGAATAATTAACGAGAGTTCTCCAGGTTTTTCATAAATTCACAAAAGGTAACGGGATTCATAAGAGTTTCAACGCCTTCACACGCGTTTGGTATGAAAGACTGGGTTGTTTTGGTTTGGCATTCAGGGAATGCATAGCGGCTCCCTCGCACTAGACGGCGGTGCCGAAGCATTTTCCAGTTGGCAACAGATCAGCATAAATTGTAAGTGTGTTGATAATTCTAAACGCGCTGCGCGGTTAACCAGCACTCAAATCTGCATAAAGGCTATATCATGCTCGTCGGACTGCCGAAGGAAATCAAGAATAACGAATATCGCGTAGGCTTAACGCCGGCTTCGGTGCGAGAACTTAAAGCCCATGGCCACCGGGTTTTGGTGGAAGCGGGCGCCGGTCTGGGCATCGGCGTCAATGATGAGGCTTATATGAAAGCCGGGGCTGAAATCACCGGCAGCGCCGCAGAGGTTTTTGCCACCGCGGATATGATCGTTAAGGTAAAGGAACCGCAGCCGGAAGAATGCAAAATGCTGCGGCCGGGGCAGATCTTGTTCACCTATCTGCATCTTGCGCCGGACCCGGAACAGGCGAAATTGATCCAGGCATCCGGCGCGATTGCAATTGCCTATGAGACCGTAACTGATAGTTCTGGCAGGTTGCCGCTATTGGCGCCGATGAGCGAAGTAGCCGGCCGGATGGCCATTCAGGTCGGTGCGGTCAGCCTGCAAAAGGCCCATGGCGGTCTTGGGGTGCTGCTGGCCGGCGTGCCGGGTGTGCCGCCTGGCCGGGTGGTTGTGCTTGGCGGTGGCGTGGTCGGTACCAATGCGGCGCGCATTGCCCTTGGCATGGGTGCGGATGTGACAATTTTCGACCGTTCGTTGCCCCGGTTGGCACTGCTGGACGATTTGTACGGGCCGCATCTCAAAACCGCTTATTCCACCGCGGAAGCGGTTGAGGACGCAGTATTTCACGCCGATCTCGTCATTGGCGCGGTGCTGGTGCCAGGCGCCGCCGCGCCCAAACTCGTCACCCGCGCCATGCTGCCGCATATGCGCAAAGGCAGTGTACTGGTCGATGTAGCGATCGACCAAGGGGGTTGTTTCGAAAGCAGCCGCGCCACCACCCATTCAGATCCCACCTATATCGTTGATGACGTGGTGCATTACTGCGTGGCGAATATGCCGGGCGCGGTTCCCAGAACCTCGACGTTCGCGCTCACCCAGGCAACCATTCCCTATACGCTGAAACTGGCTGACCATGGCTGGAAAGCGGCCTTGACGGAGGACAAACATCTACGCGCCGGCCTCAATGTCGCCGAAGGCCGGATTAACCACCCTGCTGTTGCGGACGCGCTTGGCGAAACCTTGTTGCCGGCCGAATTGGCGATTAAGGACGGCTAATGGCCGCATTGGCGCAGGCCGAGGAGGCCCTTGGCGAGGATATCGGCACCCGCTTGCGCATGGTGCGGCAAATTTATGGTCTTACCCAACGCGAGTTGGCCCGCCGCGCCGGTGTTACCAATGGCGCCATCTCGCTGATCGAACAAAACCGGGTCAGCCCGTCAATTTCTTCCTTGAAGAAGATCCTCGACGGTATCCCGCTTTCATTGGCGGATTTCTTCACGCTCAATTTCTCGCCTTCGGAAAACGTATTCTACACCGCATCCGAACTGACCGAGATTGCTTTCGGAGAAAATATCTCGCTCCGCATGGTCGGCCGCAGCATCAAAGATCGTGCGCTGCAGATGCTTTTCGAAACCTACCAGCCAGGCGCGGATACCGGCGAGGCAATGCTGCGTCATCACGGCGAGGAATGCGGTATTATCGTCAGCGGCAGCCTGATTGTTACGGTCGGCGCGCAAGAGAAGGAATTGGCCGCCGGCGACGCCTATTATTTTCATAGCGATATCCCGCACCGGTTCAGAAACCCCGGTACCACGCCCTGCGTTCTGGTAAGCGCGAATAGTCCACCAAGCTTTTAATCCGATCCGCAGCTGAGGATTAATAGGCTGCTCCGCAGCCGGGGGTTAATAGGCTGCTTCGCAGCCGGGGCGCGGCGGGTTGTAGGGCGGAGCCCTGGCTTTAAATTTCCTTGAACTTACCTCACGCCCATGCGACAAAGTTGATTATGTATCGCTCATCCACCCCATTTGAGCTCAGTCTGCGCACGGAGTTGCTGCTTCTGTGTGCACGCATCGGCTTCAGCCCGCCTGAAATTTAAACGTTTTGGTTTAGGCTGCGTTTGGCGTGGCCCACGCTCAATCAAAGGTTCGATTTCAGGCGAAGCGGAGCAGTATAATGTTGGATGAAATTTCGGGGACTGTAGACTGGCACGGTTTAGACTCTGCCCATCACTTGCACCCTTTTACCGACCATAAATCCCTGCATGAGGGTAAAGTCCGGGTTATTACCAGCGGCGATGGCGTTTTCATCAATGATGATGAAGGCAATCGCATTCTCGACGGCATGGCCGGATTATGGTGTGTCGATGTCGGATATAGCCGGCGTGAACTGGTCGACGCTGCGGCGGCGCAAATGACGAAGCTGCCGTATTACAATGCATTTTTTAAAACCACGACAACACCGGCGGTGGCGCTGGCGCAGCGCCTGGCGAAGCTGGCGCCGGCCGGTATGGATCACGCGTTTTTTGCGAGTTCGGGCTCTGAGGCCGTGGATAGCGCGTTGCGGCTGGCGCGGGTTTATTGGCAAACATTGGGCAAGCCCGGCAAGAAGATCATTATCAGCCGCGAATATGGCTATCATGGATCGACGACGTTGGGCGCCTCGGCCGGCGGGATGGTGGATATGCATCGCCAAGCTGGTGACCTGCCGAATTTTGTGCAGGTCCTGCCGCCGTACTGGTACGGCTATGGCAGCCAGATGTCGGAGGCCGAGTTCGGCATTTACGCTGCCAGGCAGCTGGAAGATAAAATCAAGGCGCTGGGCGCCGATAACGTCGCGGCCTTTATCGGCGAGCCGATCCAGGGTGCCGGCGGCGTTATCATTCCGCCGGCGACTTATTGGCCGGAGGTCAATCGCATTTGTGCTGAGAACAATATTCTGCTGATCGCCGATGAGGTCATTTGCGGGTTCGGCCGTACCGGCAAGATGTTCGGCTCCGATACATTCGGGATCAAGCCTGATATGATGACGACGGCCAAGGGCATTACCTCGGGCTATATTCCGCTTTCCGCATTGCTGGTGCATGACCGCGTGGCGGATGTGCTGATTAACGAGGTTGGCGAATTCTATCACGGCTTCACCTATTCAGGGCATCCGGTTGCTTGTGCGGTGGCGCTGGCCAATTTGGATATCATCGAAAACGAACATCTGGTGCAGCGCTCGCATGATCTTGGGATTGTGCTCCGCCAGAAACTCAATGATGCAATTGGAGATCACCCGATGGTGGGTGAAATCCGCGGCGTCGGCCTCATCGGCGCAATTGAGCTGGTCGCCGATAAGCGCACGCGCCGGTTTTTCGACAAGCGCGGCCGCGTTGGCACGATTTGCCGGGATTATTGTTTTGAAAACAACGTCATCTTGCGTGCGGTACGTGATACCATGGTGTTCTCGCCGCCTTTGGTGATCTCTCAACCCGAAATAGATTTACTTGTGGAACGCGTTACGAATGCCGTTCATCAAACCTTTGAACGGGTAAAGCACGAGGTTTCTGTTTGAAGTTTTCGATGCCCCATACGGCATATTTTAACAGACAGCGCGGCGGGAAAGGCAACGCGGATTGCCCCGCCGCCGGCAAAGGGAGCAGCATTTCATCATGCGCTTTTTGACATGAACGTCCTATCATCCAAACCTGGGCACGCCGCGCAGGCGACACAAAAAACGCACGCCGCTAAAGCGGCGATCATGGCGGAATGCGAGTTTATCGAAGCTTTCATCATCGATGTGAACGGCGTGCCGAGGGGCAAGTGGCTGCAGCCGGACAAGGCCAAGGCTCTGCTTGGCACCGGTATCGCCATGCCGCGATCGGCATATCTGCTGGATATCTGGGGCCGGGATATTGTCGAGGGTGGGATCGCTTACGATACCGGCGACCCGGACGGGCTATGCGTTGCCGTGCCACATTCCATCACTCGCATGGGCTGGGCCAAGGGCAATGCCGCGCAGGCGATGCTGACCATGCGCGAAGCCGATGGCAGCATCTTCTATCTGGACCCACGCGGCGTACTGGCGCGTGTGCTCGACCGTTATACTGCCGCTGGTCTGACGCCGGCTTTGGGTGTGGAACTCGAATTCTATCTGGTAGATCCTGGCCATACCGGTGGGCAGCCGATTGCGCCGCGCGGCGCTGACGAATCCGGCTGGAAAGGCTGGCAGATCGACGCTGTTGGTCTAGGCGAAATGAATGATTACGAACCGGTTTTGCTGGAGATGATGGCAACGGCTCGCCAACAGGAAATTACGCTGGAAACTTTGGTCAGTGAAAGCGGCCCAGGGCAGTTCGAGGTGACGCTGAAGTATTCGACCGACGCATTGCGCGTTGCCGACAGCGCGACATTGTTCAAGCGCACGATCAAACAAGTCGCCCGCAAGCACGGCCTCACCGCGACCTTCATGGCCAAGCCATACGGGAATTGGGCCGGCAGCGGCATGCATGTGCATATGTCGGTGCTGGATAAGCTCGGTAAAAACATTTTTGTCGGCACCGAAGCCCGGGCCTCGGATGTTTTGTATCACGCGCTCGGCGGTATCGTACAAGCTATGCCGGACACCATGCTGACGCTGGCGCCGCATTCCAATTCCTACCGCCGCTTCGCACCTGGCGTGCACGCGCCGACCTATGGCGATTGGGGTCATGATAACCGCTTGGCCGCGGTGCGTGTTATTACCGCGGATCCCGCCGCTTCGCGCATCGAGCACCGGGTTGCGGGCGCTGACTGCAACCCGTATCTGGCGTTTGCCTCGCTGCTCGGCACCGCGCTCGACGGTATCGAAACAAAAGCTGATCCTGGTCCTGAAACCTTCGGGCATACCAGGAGTTCGCAGGCGCCGAGGCTGCCGATCGCCTGGTCGGGTGCGGTGGATCAGTTCGCTAATTCCGCTCATATTGCGGGCATCTTCGGGGCCGAGTTTCAAAAATATTTTACCGCATGCAAGCGTCAGGAGATCAGCGAATTCCGCCGCCGCATCTCTGATGTTGAAATAGACGCCTATTTAAAGACCGCGTGAGGGCAGCAACCGCGTGAGGGCAGCATGAGAAACGTTACCGTTGCGGCGACCCAGATGGCATGTGGAACCGATGCGGCCGCCAATATCGCGCGCGCCGAGAAACTGGTGCGCGAAGCGGCGGCATCGGGTGCGCAAATTATCCTGATCCAGGAACTTTTTGAGTCTCGCTATTTTTGCCAGGATGAAATCCACACTTTTTTCAACCTCGCCAGGCCGCTTGCCGAAAACGCGGCGATTGCCCACTTTGCGCCGATTGCGAAAGAACTTGGCGTCGTTCTTCCCATCTCAGTCTTCGAACGCGCCGGCCAAAGCTTCTTCAACAGCATCGTGATCCTCGACGCTGATGGCACCAACCTTGGCTTCTACCGCAAAACCCATATTCCGGACGGCCCCGGCTATTCCGAAAAATTCTATTTCTCGCCGGGTGATACAGGATTTAAGGTCTGGGACACCCGGTACGCGCGCATCGGTGTCGGCATCTGCTGGGACCAATGGTTCCCGGAAACCGCGCGCGCCATGGCCCTGATGGGCGCGGAACTGTTATTTTTCCCGACCGCAATCGGCTCGGAACCGCAAGATCCGACGCTCGACTCCCGCGACCATTGGCAACGCACCATGCAGGGCCATGCCGCCGCCAATTTAACCCCTCTCATTGCTTCCAACCGGATCGGCACCGAGCCTGGGGCTGGTGGCACCTACATCACATTTTACGGCTCCTCCTTCATCGCCGACCACACCGGAGGCAAGATAGCTGAAGCCGACCGCAACGAAGAAGCTGTCCTGACCGCGACCTTCGACCTCGACAGCATTGCGCATATCCGCGCCTCCTGGGGGGTGTTCCGGGACCGCAGGCCGGACATGTATGGGTCGCTGCTGACACTGGATGGGAAAACGCGTCATGCCGCCGGGCGCTGAGCCTTGAGCACTCCGCTGCAGGATGGGTTTCGCATGCCGGCGGAATGGGAGCCCCATGCGGGGTGTTGGATGATTTGGCCGGAGCGGAGCGATAACTGGCGGCTGGGGGCGAAGCCGGCGCAGGCGGCGTTTGTGCGGGTGGCGAGCGCAATTGCGCGGTTCGAGCCGGTGACGATGATGGCGAGCGCCCGGCAGTTTGCGAATGCGCGACGGTTGTTGCCGGATCGGGTTCGGGTGGTTGAGGTTAGTACCAATGATGCCTGGGCACGCGATGTTGGGTGTAGTTTCCTGGTAAATGGTGCCGGCGAACTACGCGGCGTGGACTGGCCCTTTAACGCCTGGGGCGGTTTGCAAAATGGCCTGTATTTTCCTTGGGATTTGGATGATGCGGTAGCCGGTAAGATGCTTCAGTTGGAGCGGGCCGTCGGCTACCGGGCGCCGAAGATTGTCGAGGGCGGCGCGATCCATGTCGACGGCGAGGGCACCGTGCTGGTGACCGAGGCTTGTTTGCTGTCGGAGGATCGTAATCCTGGTGCAACCCGGCAGGAGATGGAACGGGTGCTGAAGTATTATCTTGGGGCTTCGCATATTGTATGGCTAGGTGGGGGTGTTCCGGGAGATGAGACTGGCGGCCATATCGATAATCTTGCCTGTTTCGTGAAGCCGGGGCTGGTGCTGCTGACGTGGTGTGACGATCCGTCTGATCCGCATTATGCGGTGTCGCGCGAAGCCGAAGCGCGCTTGCTGGAGGCGCGCGACGCCAAGGGCCGGCCGATTGCGGTTGAACGAATTCCAATGCCGACACCAATGTTTTTCGCAAGTGAGGAGGCAGCCGGGATTGACGTAGGTGACAGCGGAATGATCCGCGGCGCCGGCGAAAGGCTGGCGGCGTCGTACGTGAATTTCTATATCGCGAACAATGCCGTAATCGCGCCGGCCTTCGATGTTCCGACCGACGAACCGGCGCAAGCGGTGCTGGCCCGATGTTTTCCGGATCGCGAAGTTGTAATGGTTCCGGCGCGCGAAATTTTGCTTGGCGGCGGCAATATCCACTGCATTACGCAACAACAACCGAAACCGTGAATCCAATAAATACTGGCGAAACGAATAAAATGCCGCCAAACTCAAAATAAAGGCGGTTCAGGGCGCTTGGCACAAAAATTTAGCAAGGGGGTTTTCCGAATGAGCGACGTAATAGGGGATGTAAAGCTTAAGGCCGATTCGCTGACTTTTTTTGAATCGATTATCATGGGCGTTGCCGGCAGCGCGCCAGGATTTTCGATTGCGGTCGCAATTGCCGGATTGCTGGGCGCCGCCGGTACAGTATCACCGAATGCCTTGCTGATTTTCGCGGTGCCAATGTTGGGGATCGCGGTGGCTTATAAGGGCCTTGGCCAGAAAATGACCGATGCCGGGGCTGCCTATGAATGGACCAAACGCGGCTTTGGTAAATTTTTCGGTTATTTCTCGGGTTGGGCGCTGTTGATCGCGGCCATGGTATTCATGGTCACCGGCAGCGTGCCCCTTGGCACCGCAACCATCGATCTCATCAATCCCGCGCTGGCCACCAATGTTCTGCTCACCACGGTCATCGGCGCGATCTGGTTTGTTGCCATTGGCGTGGTGTTGATTGCCGGGATCGAGCTCACCAGCAAAATCCAGGTGGTGATGAGCTCCATCGAAATTTTGATCCTGCTGGTGATTTCCATTGCCGCCTTTGTGCATTCCGGCAGCGGTGGCACGGTGACGCCGTTTTCCTGGTCGTGGTTCGGCTTTAACTATCCTTCCGGTACGTTCGCCAGCTCGGCGCTGATCGTGGTATTTTTATACTGGGGCTGGGATGTCACCTCCAACCTCGGTGAGGAGACCAAGGGCCATCCGCCGAACGCCGCCGGCAATGGCGGGTTTTACAGCGTGTTCATCACCATCATTTCCTTCGTTGCCTTCACCGTTGCGGCGCTGATGATGTTCAGCCTGAAGGATTCGTCGGGGTTCAGCGATAACCTGATCTATCATGTGGCGTTGAAAGCCGGTCTTGGCCGCGTTGGCGGACTGGCGGCCTCCCTCGCATTGATCCTCTCCAGCGTCGCTACGCTGGAGACCACGATGCTGCAGTTTTCTCGCACCTTGTTCGCCATGGGGCGTGACCGGGCGCTACCCACTGCCTTCGGCGTGGTGCAGGAAAAAACCCTAACGCCGGTACGCACCATGTACTTGCTGCTGCTGGTTGGCCTGGTCATGATTTTTGCTTCCAGTTTCATGCCGTCGATTGCGACCATCCTGGGTGATTCCGTCAGTGCGATCGCAGTGCAGGTCTGTTATTATTACGGCCTTGCAGGTTTGGTTTGCGCCTGGCTGTACCGCCGGAGTTACAGCGAAAATATCGGCACCTGGCTTGGATACGCAGTGTTCCCGTTTCTCAGCGCGATCGCACTATTTGTACTCGGAATCTACGCCATTACCGGCTATAATCTTACCACGAAAATTGTTGGCATCGGCGGATTGCTGATCGGTATCGTCTTCTACCGTCCATCGGGCTACGGCGCCCGCGTTAAGGACATTCTGGTAGAGGAATAAAAGTGCAGCACTTCTTTTCTGACCAAAAAGCAGCAAAAAAAACTTTGCTGACTGGAACTGGGGCTAAGGCGGCGACAACGCCCATGCCCCAGATTCAAAGAAATTTTTTGGTTCTTTTTTTCAAAAAAGAACGGCTTTCTTCGCTAATTCCGCTCGGTCTCGGCTTCCAATCCCAACATCTGCGCCAGTCGGTCGAGGCGGCGCAGAACAGATTCGCCGGCGAACACGCCATTAGCTTCCGATAGGCCAAGGATCAGCCGGCCCGGGGCAATGGTTAGCCTGGTGCCGGCGAGGAGTTGTGGGGTGCCGGCAGAGAGCGTGTAAGCCAGACGTAGTGCGACGCCCAGGGTTTCGGCGCGGCGGGCGGCGTGCAGATCGAGCAGTGAGCGGGTCGGCGCCAGGAATGGGCTGTCGGACGGCGCCTCGTAGCGTAGCGCCAGCGTCAGGGCCAGGAAGGCGCGGGCGTGGTGGTCCAGGCCGATGCCGGGTTGCCGCAGCACGCGCAGGAATGCTTGTTCAGCCCGGTATTCAGGGTGTTCGTGGCTGCCGATGTCGGACAGCCAGCATGCGGCTTCGCGCAGCCGGCGTTGCGCGCCGGTTTCGGTTGGGAAAAGCGGATTGGTCCAGGCGAGCAAAGCCGGCGGCAGGCCGGGGTCGCGCAGGATACCGCGGGTTAAATCACGGCCGGCGGCAAGCAGCGGGTCTTCGGCGCGGGTTTCGGGGGGCAGCATGCGGGCAAACCAACCCTCGCGCAGGCCGTTGCCACTGAAGACCACCCGGTTGACGCCAGATGAGCGCAGCAGGCGGCGCAGGATCAGCGCGGCGTAAGGTAAATCTTCGATCCGCCGGCGTGGCACGCCCGGCATCCGCTCGATCAGTTTGCGGCCCGCCTCGCCGATGACTCCGGCCAAGTCGCGCGCTTCTTCGCGGCCGATTGTGTAGTGGTGCACCATGTTGAGCGGGTAGCCGGTCTGCATGATGTGGATCCGCGCCAGCGCCCGGAAGGCGCCACCGGACAGGTATAAATCGCGCCCAGTGGCGGCGCCGATGAACGGTGTCTCATCAAGGGCCGCGGTGACAATCGCGCGGGCTTTCAGCAAATCTCCGCCGCAGCGGTCCGCCAGGCGGATCACGCCGACAGGTATCGTCGCTGCTTCTCCCACCCGGCCGGCATCCAGCCGCACCAGCTCCATTGAGCCGCCGCCCAGATCCGCCAGCACGCCGTCGGCGCCTGGAATGCCGCATAATACGCCCTCGGCTGAAAGCTGGGCCTCCTGGTGGCCGGAGAGCACGTTGATTTTTATGTCCGGCATACGTGCAATCAGATGCGCCACGAAATCCGGGCCGTTTTCGGCGTCGCGCACAGCGGAGGTTGCCAATACTTCGAACGGATGCGCGCCCATGGCCCGCACGATCGCGGCGTAGCGGCGCAGCACGGTTTCCGCCTGCTCCATGGCGTCGGCGTCCAGATGGCCGGTGCGGGTCATGCCCCTGGCAAGCCGTAAAACCGCCTTTTCATTGAAGATTTGGACGGGGTTGCGGGCTTCGCCTTCGAAAATCACCAGCCGGACTGAGTTCGATCCCAAATCCACGACCGCGCGCCGGGACATGCCCGAGAGATTGGCGGGTTGATACCGTGTTTCGACGGTCGCCGTTGTCTGATCCATGTCACCCATTCTCGCAGATTTCAGCAGCCGCGAGAAGCTACCGCAATGTTACGCTATCGCGTCAGATATTCTTGCGGAGGTAGTCCCGCGGCGGCGCACCTAGAATGCGCTTGAACATGGTGGTGAACGAGGCCGGATTTTCATAGCCGAGATCGATCGCCACCGTTGTTACCGGCTCACCCGCCACCAGGCGGGGCAACGCTGCGAACAGGCAGGCCTGCTGCCGCCAGCTAACGAAACTAAGGCCGGTTTCGCGTTTGAACTGCCGAGTGAACGCCCGGCGGCTCATCCCCAAGGCTTGGCTCCAATCATCAATTGTGTCGCGTGGTGAAGGGTTTTCCAGGAACTGTCGGCAATGTTTCGCTAAGGCCGGATTTGCTGGAAGTGGCAGTGCCAAGGGCAGCACCGGAAGCTGCTGCATTTCATGTTGCAGCAGCGCCATCAATGCGCCGGCGCGGCTCCCGGCGGTATAATCCACCGGCAGGTCGAGGGCCTGCGCCATCAGGTTGCGCATGAAAACCGAGATGCCGACCACCTGGCAGCGGTCCGGCATGCCATCTGGATGCTCCTGATCGGCGGCTTCAAGGTAGATGCTGAAGGTGCTGACGGCGCCCAGCATCAGGACTTGGTGCTGGACGCCGCCCGGGATCCAGATGCCGCGTTGCGGCGGCACCACCCACGTGCCTTGAGGGGTCGAAACCATGATTGCGCCGGACGCACCGTATAGCAGTTGGCCGCGCCGATGATGGTGCGGCGGGATCACGTAGCCGTCGGGATAATCGTTACCCAGAGCAATAACAGGGCGTGGCGTGTCGTCGATAAGTTCAACCAGCGTGTTTCTGACCATTATGGCCCACTCTCATAAGTAAAGGGCCTGATCGCGGTTGCAGGCATGGTGCCGGCTAATTAATATTTCGGTCCAATGCATGCAACAACCCCGCGCAAGGCGGCCTGAAGGAATACCATGAGTAATACGCTTGCAGCCCCGTACCGGGCCGGGACCATAGCGCCAGTACTGGGCGCAGTCAGTTTCTGCCATTTTCTGAACGATATGATGCAGTCGCTGCTGCCGGCGATCTATCCGATCCTCAAAGGCGGTTTCAATCTTAATTTCGGGCAGATCGGTTTATTGACCCTCACCTATCAGATTACGGCCTCCCTGCTGCAGCCTGTTGTCGGGCTGGCGACAGACCGGCGGCCGCAGCCGTTTTCGCTGCCGGTTGGCATGGGCTTCACATTGCTGGGGATGGTGGCGCTGGCGGTGGCGCCAAGCTACGGATTGCTGCTGGCCGGCGCCGCCTTGCTTGGCATTGGATCATCGATATTTCATCCCGAAGCGTCGCGGATCGCAAGGCTTGCCTCCGGCGGCAAGCACGGCTTTGCGCAATCGGTGTTTCAGGTTGGGGGAAATTTCGGCGGTTCTCTGGGGCCATTGCTGGCGGCGTTTTTTATATTGCCGCATGGCCGCGGCAGTTTGGCGTGGTTCGCATTGGCAGCGCTTGCGGGCATTCTGATATTAGTGACGGTAGGGCATTGGTATCGAAGCAACGGCCACGCCCAACGTCGCGCAAAAACCAAGCCTGTTGCACATGCTTCGCTATCGGCTGGGCGGGTCCGGTCTGCGGTTGCCATTTTGCTGACGCTGGTGTTCTCTAAGTATTTCTATCTGGCGAGCTTTACGAGTTATTATATCTTCTACCTGATGCATCGCTTTCATCTATCGGTGCAGACCGCGCAGATCGACCTCTTTGTGTTCCTTGGCGCCTCGGCGATCGGCACCTTTGCCGGTGGTCCGATCGGCGACAGGTTTGGCCGCAAGTCGGTGCTTTGGGCATCGATCGTTGGGGTTATCCCGTTCACCTTGGCATTGCCCTATTGCGGCTTGCCAACGACGATTATCCTCAGCGCCGTTATCGGGCTGATAATCTCGTCAGCCTTTTCAGCGATTGTGGTGTTCGCGCAGGAATTGATGCCAGGCCGTGTCGGCATGGTCTCAGGAATGTTCTTCGGTTTTGCCTTCGGTATGGGCGGGATTGGAGCAGCCGTGCTGGGCGAACTTGCGGATTGGACGAGTATAGAATTCGTCTACCACGTTGTCGCTTTCTTGCCCCTGCTGGGGCTGTTGACCGCCTTCCTTCCCAATCTGGAACGAAAGGCAGCCTAAGCACTTCTTTTTCTGAAGAAAAAGAAGCAAAAAGACTTTCTTACGCCGGGTTATGGGCGCTGGCGATGCAAAAGCCCCAGGCCAGAATTAAAAAAGTTTTTTGGTTCTTTTTTTCAAAAAAGCACGGCTTGCTTAAGCTGCGGTGCCGCCTACGGTAAGGCCCGAAATTTTCATGGTGGGCTGGCCGACGCCGACGGGGACGCCTTGGCCATTTTTCCCACAGGTGCCGACGCCGGGGTCCAAAGTAGGATCGTTGCCGATCATTTCAACTTTGGTCAGGGCGTCCGGGCCGTTGCCGATAAGGGTGGCGCCTTTGACCGGGGCGGTGACTTTACCGTCTTCGATCATATAGGCCTCGGAAGCTGAGAAGACGAACTTGCCGGAGGTAATGTCGACCTGGCCACCGGCGAAGTTGACAGCGTAGAGGCCGCGCTTGACCGATTTGATCATGTCGCCCGCGGTGGCATCGCCGCCCAGCATCAGGGTGTTGGTCATGCGTGGCATCGGCGAATGGGCGTAAGACTGCCGACGGCCATTGCCGGTGGCCCGCATGTTCATCAGGCGCGCGCTTTGGCGGTCCTGCATGAAGCCGACCAGGATGCCGTCCTCGATCAAGGTGGTGCGTGAGGTCGGGGTGCCTTCATCGTCGATGGTGAGGGAGCCGCGGCGGTCCGGGATGGTGCCGTCATCGATGACGGTGACACCCTTGGCGGCCACACGGCTGCCCATCAGGCCGGCGAAGGCGGAGGTTTGTTTGCGGTTGAAATCGCCCTCCAGGCCGTGGCCGATAGCTTCGTGCAGCAAGATGCCAGGCCAGCCGGCGCCGAGCACCACCGGCATTTCGCCAGCGGGAGCGGGGACGCTTTCAAGGTTCACCTTGGCTTGGCGCAAGGCTTCATGCACGGCAGCTTGCCAGTAGGCCGGCTCAACCAGGGGGGCATAGGTGGTGCGGCCACCGCCGCCATGATTACCAGATTCGCGGCGGCCATCCTGTTCCAGAACTACCGCGACGTTCAGGCGGACCAGCGGCCGGAGATCGGCCATGCGGCTGCCGTCGCCGCGCATAATTTCCACCACCTGCCATTCACCGGAGATGCTGGTCATCACCTGGGTGACGCGGCTATCGGCGGCGCGGGCATAGGCGTCGATTTCAGCCAGCAGCGATGCGCGGGTGACGAAGGGCATTTCCGCCAACGGATTCAGCCCGCCATAAAGAGCGGTACCCGCGGCCGCCGGGCTACCGGCGATCATGCCGTGTTCATTTGCTTTAGCGGCCTTGATGGTTTGCGCGGCGCGGGCCAGGGCGTCTTCGCTCAGCTCGCCGGCATGGGCGTAATAGCTGGCTTCACCAAGGACGGCGCGCAGGCCGAAGCCGCGCCGGGTGTCAAAGCTCGCGGAACGGATACGGCCGTCTTCCAAACTGATAGATTCGCTTTCGCGGTATTCCAGAAACAGCTCGCCGTCATCGGCGCCGTCGAGCGTGGTGGCGAGATGGCGGGCGGCGACATGCGGGTCGAGGCCGCCGGTCTCGTGGAAAAGTTTATGGGCAATGGTGAGCGCTTCAGACATTTGATGACTACTCCGCAGCGGCGATTTCAGCACTATACATGGGCGCGCCGGTAGCGCCACGCAAACCGTGGCGGGCGATAATCGCCGCCGCGAGCAGCAGCACCGCGTTCAGCTCATGCACAAAGCCCAGCTCCGCCGAGCCGGAGATGATGGTGACCATGCCAAGCACATATTGCAGGAAGAGCAGGCCGGCGAGCGCCAGGAAGGCATCTCGCGGGCCCGGCGGCAATGCGGTGCGCAGGCCGAGAATAGCAGTTATAATGGTGATCAGCGCAGTCAGTGTAGCGAGTAGCCGGTGATCGAATTGCACCGTGGCCGGGTTGGCAACGAAATTCATAACCAGCGGCTGCAAATTGGAGAACCCTGCCGGGATCCAACGGCCGTCCATGGTGGGGAACGTGTTGAAGACGGTAATGGCGTTGGTGGCGGCGACTAGCGCGCCAAGGCCCATGGTCACCAATATCAGTCCGATGCAGGCATTCAGCCAGGGTTTCAAAAACGCCGCGCCCGCGATCGGGTCCGGCGCCGGCTGGCGGACGGTCAACGCCGTCCATAGCAAAGCGGCAAGAATCAGCATGGCCGAGAGAAAATGCGGCGCCAGCCAGGCGGGGGGCGGGTTTAGAACGCCGGGCCGCATGCCGGTTTGAACCATGTACCAGCCGAACGCCGCCTGCGCGCCGCCGGCGCCGAATATCGCCAGCAACCAGACGGCGAGGCGGGTGGAAACGCGGTTGCTCAACCAGAAACCGGCCAGGGGAATAATGAAGACCAGGGCCATCAGGCGGCCCCAGACGCGGTCGAAGAACATAGGCCAGAACAGGGATTTGAATTGCGCCAGCGTCATCGCAGGGTGTAGGGCTTGGTATTGCGCGGTTTGCTGGTACAGCCCGAACAGCCGGGTCCAGTCAGAGGCGGTACGCGGCGGGATGAAGCCGGTTACCGGCTGCCAGACCTGAATAACGAAGCCGGCGCCGATGGTGCGGGCGTGACCGCCGCCCACCACCATGCCAAACACCATTCCGCACAGGATGAACAGCCATAGCCCGACCAGGCGGTCGCCTTGCTTCATGTGAGCTTCACCTTACGGCACCCCGCAGCTGATGCAGTATTACCAGGAACGCGGTGAGCAACAATACGGCGTTCATTTGGTGCGCGACGCCGACATCCAAAAGCTTTGAGACCAAAGCGGTAAGGCCGAGGATATACTGCAATAAGACCAAGGCTGCGATTACGAGTGCGGCGTCCCTTACCGGTTTCGGCGCACTGCCGCGCAAGGCCATTACCGCGGCCACCAGAACCGCCAACGCCGTTGCCGTGCCGAGCGCCTGATGGTCGAACAACACGGCTGGCTTGTTGGCGAACATGTTGAGCCACCAGGGGTGCAAGGCGAAATAATTCGGCGGCGGCATGCCCATGCCGGCTTTAGTGGCAGGGTTGAATACATCGATCGCATGGGTGCCGGAGACGAAGGTACCGGCCACCATGGTTATCGCGAGCAAGATCACCGTACCTATAACCCAGCGACGCAGGCCGAGCTGACCGGGCAAGCGCGCCGCCACCGGGTAGCGCACCGTTAATGCGGTCCATAGCGTGGCGATGTACAAAAACACCGCAAATGAAAAATGTAGGCTCAGCCGCCAGGGTTCGACCGCAACGCTGTTCGGATCGAAGCCTGATGCCACCATGAACCAGCCGATTGCGCCCTGCAGGCCGCCGAGGACGAACAGCAGCGCCAGCCAGGGCAGCAGCCGGGCCTCGATTTTACCGGTGAGCGCGAACAGGACGAGGGGCACGAAAAACACGATGCCGATCAGCCTGCCCCAGAGCCGGTGGATATATTCCGGCCAGAATAACGATTTGAAGCCGGCCAGATCCATGCCCTGGTGCAGTAGTTTATATTGCGGGATCTGCTGGTACAGTCCGAAAATATGGTTCCACTGGGCCGCGCTCAACGGCGGCAGGGTGCCGACAATCGGCTTCCAATCCATGATCGAGAGGCCAGAGCCGGTATCGCGGGTATAACCGCCGATGCCGACCATCACCCAGATCATGAAACACACGGCAAACAGCCAGAATGCAACTGCCCGGCGGTTGCGGGTGCTGGCCGCGGTGCCGATTGCGTTTAGTACAGCCTGCGACACATCGATCTCCTTCAATTCGCATTTTAGCGCGCTTTGCGCCTGCTTCACAGGGTGATAGCTAGGCCTGCTGGCGCGGCGCGCAACAGGAGGTCCGACGTTGATGAAGTCATACCGAGTTTTTGGCGCGGCACTCGGCTGGTTTACTTGCGTGACGCAGTTTTATTCGAACACCCAGCAATTCGGCCTGGTGCTCGCCGCCATCACCTATTTCGGCTTTTTCACAATGCTGGGAAATATCCAGGTGGCTATGGCATTCGCGGCCCCGCTAGTTCCGCGGTTTCCAGGTGCCGGGTTTTTCACCAGGCCAGGCGTCCGCACGGCGATTGCGGTCTATATTATTGTGGTTGACGTGATCTTCTACCTGCTGCTCCGCAAAATTTATAATCCGCCCGGGTTCGGGGCGGTGCTGAACGTGCTGCTGCATTACATTATGCCGCCGCTTTACGTGTTTGACTGGATTGCCTTCGTGCCCAAGCAAAGCCTGCAATACCGGCAAATCATCGCTTGGCAGATTTTCCCCATCGCCTACGCCGTCGTTGTGATGCTGCGCGGCGCGCTTACCGGTTATTACCCATATCCGTTTTTAGATGCAGGCACGTATGGCTACCCGCAGGTGGCGATCAATATCGCGGTGTTGAGCGCGTTTTTCATCCTACTTTCGGCCGCGCTGGTAACCCTGGGCCGCTTGCAGGCGGGCGCGCAGCGCCGCACGACGACTACTGCAGCGTAAGCACCTGCTGATGGTGCCATTTTGGCGGGCTGATGAGCGTGGCTGAGCCGACCCTGACTGAGTGTAGTTTGCCATCCAGGTTGGAGGTCCAGAAATCCAGGAATTGGTGTAATCGAGGAAATTTTGGGGCGATGTCCAACTCTTGCCACACGAAACTCTGCAGAACGGCTGGATGATCGGGCAAATGATAGAGGATTTCGGCGGTGGTCAGGCGATAATCGCGTAATTGCTGGGCAAGGCTCATCCATTTAACTCCGTGGTGTTACTCCGTTATTCCATCCGTGCTGGCGCTTATTAAGGCCCCTGTATCATCGGAATGTCATGATTATCGCCAAGCAAGGCAAGTAAAAAACGAGCAATAACAACATGTTGGCACTCACGTCATTAGAGTGCTGCTGTGCTTGACATGGCCTGCTGCAACTTATAGACGATTGGCACTCTCTAAGGGGGAGTGCTAGCAGCCGCGGTGCCGCATTTTGGGCCGGACGGGTTGCAAGTCGAGGCTAGAAACAGATCGATTTTTGAATAGGAGCGATCCATATGGCAAAATTCCGCCCATTGCATGACCGCGTCGTGGTCCGCCGGCTGAACGCCGAGGAAAAGACCGCGGGCGGCATCATCATCCCCGACACCGCCAAGGAAAAGCCGCAGGAAGGCGAAGTTGTTGCCGCCGGTCCCGGCGCCTACAACGATGCCGGCACGCTGGTTAAGCTCGAAGTGAAGACTGGCGACCGCGTTCTGTTCGGCAAATGGTCCGGCACCGAGGTCAAGATTGACGGCGAAGACCTTCTTATCATGAAGGAATCCGACATTCTCGGCATCGTTGAAGCGCCGGCCGCGGCACCTTCGAAGAAGAAGGCTGCTTAATCTACCCAGATCCCGGAACTCAGCGCCCCGATGATGACGCGACACGGTCGCGTAGTCTGAATCGGGCCGCTCTTAAAAAACGGAGAAAATAACATGGCTGCTAAAGACGTACGCTTTGGGCCCGATGCCCGCGACCGCATTCTGCGTGGCGTGGACATTTTGGCTAACGCCGTAAAAGTTACCCTGGGCCCGAAAGGCCGTAATGTTGTCATCGAGAAATCCTTTGGCGCCCCGCGCATTACCAAAGACGGTGTGACGGTTGCCAAGGAAATCGAGCTGTCCGACAAGTTCGAAAACCTCGGCGCGCAACTGATCCGTGAAGTTGCGTCGAAAACCAACGATCTCGCCGGCGACGGCACCACCACCGCCACCGTGCTCGCGCAGTCGATCGTGCGCGAAGGTGTCAAGGCGGTTGCGGCCGGTTTGAACCCGATGGATCTGCGCCGCGGCATCGACCGCGCGGTTGTTGCGGTTGTCGAAGAGCTGAAGAAGCGCACCAAGAAAATCACCACCCCTTCCGAGACCGCCCAGGTTGGCACCATTTCCGCCAACGGCGAGACCGAGATCGGCGACATGATTTCCAAGGCGATGCAGAAAGTCGGCAATGAAGGCGTGATCACGGTTGAGGAAGCCAAGGGCATCCAGACCGAACTCGACGTGGTTGAAGGCATGCAGTTCGACCGCGGCTATGTCTCGCCGTATTTCATTACCAACCCGGAGAAGATGGTTGCCGACCTCGACAGCCCCTTTATCCTGATTTTCGAGAAGAAGCTCTCCGGCCTGCAGCCGCTGCTGCCGTTGCTCGAAGCCATCGTGCAGACCGGCAAGCCGTTGCTGATCATTGCCGAAGATGTCGAGGGCGAAGCCCTTGCCACCCTCGTCGTCAACAAGCTGCGTGGCGGCTTGAAGATCGCCGCCGTCAAGGCGCCGGGCTTCGGTGACCGCCGCAAGGCGATTCTTGAAGACATCGCCATCCTGACCGGTGGCCAGGTGATCTCCGAGGATCTCGGCATCAAGCTCGAGACCGTGACGCTTGCCATGCTCGGCAAGGCGAAGAAGATCCTGATCGAGAAAGAAAACACCACGATCATCGAAGGCGCTGGCAAGAAGGCCGACATTACCGGCCGCGTCAACCAGATCCGCGCGCAGATCGAGGAGACCACTTCCGATTACGACCGTGAGAAGCTGCAGGAGCGTTTGGCTAAACTTGCCGGCGGCGTCGCGGTTATCCGCGTCGGCGGCTCCTCCGAGGTGGAAGTGAAAGAACGCAAGGATCGCGTTGACGATGCACTGCACGCCACCCGTGCGGCTGTCGAAGAAGGCATCGTGCCGGGCGGCGGCGTTGCTCTCGCTCGCGCTTCGCTGATCCTCGCCAAGCTGAAATCGGATAACGAAGATCAGCGCGTCGGTATCGAGATCGTCCGCAAGGCGATCCAGGTGCCGTTGCGTCAGATCGCCGAGAACGCCGGTGAAGACGGCGCCGTCATTGCCGGCAAGGTGCTGGACAAGGACGACTACGCTTACGGCTTCGATGCCCAGTCCGGCGAGTTCAAAGACCTCGTCAAGGCCGGTATTATCGATCCGACCAAGGTAGTGCGTACTGCATTGCAGGATGCGGCATCGGTGGCGGCATTGATCATCACCACCGAAGCCGGTGTGACCGAACGTCCCGAGAAGAAGGCGCAGGGCGGTATGCCCGGCGGCGGCGGCATGGGCGGCATGGGCGGCATGGGCGATATGGATTTCTAATCCGCCTGCTCACGCGCAGCGTCCCCCCGAATTCTGGGGCGGATGCTGCCGCGAGATCGCTAGAATACCTAAATGGAAAACCCCTCTTCGGAGGGGTTTTTCTTTGCCAAAATCTGCATATGATTGGCGAAATAAAATCCGCTGGACAGGGCCCAACAAAATGATCGCCTATGTGCTAAACAATCTGCCAGGTTTTTTGCTGGTTATATCGTTGATTTGCGCGGCGATCCCGACAAAACGTCCGGCCGCGCAGCGGTTCCTGAACTGGATCTTGCTCCTGCCGGTAGGCGTCGGCACCTTGTGGGCGGCGGTTTTCCATCTGGCCTTTCCAGCGCTGGCGGCACATTACATCGGCTGGCAGAATAGCCCGTTCCAGTTTGAGGTTGGTGTTGCGGATCTGGCGTTCGGGATTTTGGGCGTGGCGGCGTTCTGGTCGAGCTTTGGGTTCAAGGCCGCGACCGTGCTTGCCATTGCTATTTTCCTGCTGGGCGATGCGGCCGGCCACATTCATCAGATGCTGATATCGGGCAACTTTGCACCGGGAAATGCTGGGCTGGTATTCTACATGGATATCCTGCTGCCGCTGCTTGCCGGCGGCCTGCTGCTGGCGGCAAACAGGCATGGACCTGGTTTTAGGAGATAGCTTTGGAACGCGATGCGCCAGCAGAAGAGATTAATGGATCACATCCTGAGGAGATGAAGGCCTCGGGCCGCGTGCGCCTTGGCCCGCTGGTAATTGAGGGCCGCGCGCGCGCCACGCCGGCCAGCTTGATTGCCGCGGCGATAGTCGTCTCAGCGGCATTCGTGCCGATTATGTTGATCAGCCGGCAGCTTCGAAGACGGTGATTGCTAGCAACGCGTTAAAAACCCTGGCTATGTTTTCTCCAGGCACTCAAGCGACCATTATGCCCATCACGCATTTTGGTTCAGCTGGCCGCGCAAGCGTCCAACTCACTGAGCCGCGAACAAGCCGTTTTCGGCGGCGCTGGTGGTGTATCAGCTTGCGGCCTGCGGGCCATGATGGGGGCGCGCCAGGCTAGCATGGCCGACGGCAGAAACTGGACGGGAGTTGCGTTTTCAGCGTCAGCGAGAGGCTGCGGTAGACTGATTTTCGAATAATTTTTCACATCACGTTCCTTACGCACGTCAAACGCCGGCACCACTGCCCGGCCGCTGCTATATGGCTTGTTCTATCCGACTCGCCCGTTAATTTTTTATTACCAGACGCTAAGATATTTATTTTATGGGATTTGTAATGCGGCCGGGTCAGAAACGGCCGGCTCCCGAAGACTTGGCGATGCCGATATTCACGCGCGGGCTTCCGCGGCGCGTTCGTGTTCGCTATCACCCGCCCTCACTTCGTATCGGATTTTTTCAATGCCTCGCCCAAAGCACGGCCGCAAACTTGACGGCTGGCTGATCCTAGACAAGCCGCAAGGCATTACCAGCACCCAGGCTGTGAACAAGGTCAAACGCGCGCTGGATGCGCAGAAGGCCGGACATGGCGGGACACTGGACCCTCTGGCGACTGGCATTCTGCCGATTGCGCTGGGTGCCGCCACCAAAACCGTCCCTTACGTGATGGACGGCACCAAGCGGTACCATTTCACCATCCGCTTTGGCGAGTCCCGCGACACCGACGACGCCGAGGGAGCGATTACGGGCACGCATCCCCACCGGCCCACCGACGACGTGATCAACGCCGCGCTGCCGGCCTTTCGCGGCCTGATCATGCAGGTTCCACCCGCATTCTCAGCTATTAAGGTAGACGGTGAACGCGCCTACGACCTGGCCCGCGCCGGCGCTCCGCCGGATTTGCCGCCGCGGCCGGCCCAGGTCGACAGCTTTGAGTTGATCGGGCGTCCGGATGCCGACACCGCGCAGTTCGAGGTCTCGTCAGGCAAAGGCGTCTACATGCGCTCGCTCGCCCGCGACCTGGCCCGCGCCTGCGGCACGGTCGGTCATATCGTTGTGCTCCGCCGCCTGCGCGTAGGCCCATTCACCGAAGACATGGCGGTATCCCTGGACACTTTGCTCGATCCGGCGCATACGCCCTCCGCACTTGCCGAATTTCTGCTTGCCGTTGAGACCGCGCTGGACGACATCCCGGCACTGGCCGTAACGCCGAGCGAGGTTCACGCCCTTTCAAACGGTCAGGCGATCAACCTGGTCGATCTGATGGGGCGGATTCCAGACAACGCCAATCCGGATAACGGATTGGTCCGGGTTCTGGCGGCGGGGCGCGTTCTGGCTCTGGCCCGCCTAACCGACGGCTGGCTGAAACCTGAACGCCTCATTCAACATCTTTCGTGAAGGATATCACGATGTCGATTACCGCCGAACGCCGTACCGCTGTTATTGCCGAGTACGCCACTGCCGCCAACGACACCGGCAGCCCCGAAGTTCAGGTCGCGATTCTCTCTGAGCGCATTACCAACCTGACCGAGCACCTTAAAACCCATGCGAAAGATTTTCATTCGCGTCGCGGTCTACTGGTACTGGTCGGTCAGCGCCGCTCGCTACTGGATTACCTGAAGCGCAAGAATGTTAAGCGCTATGAAGACTTGATCGGCCGGCTCAAGCTGCGCCGATAGGCCTGCAAAGCAGCCGCTTTGCTTAGAAAGAGCGGCTGCGCGCCCGGCGCAAAACTTTCAGAGCATAGCGAAGTTTGAATTTTTTGGCGATGCGGGATGCGAAGTCTGCTTGCGGCTTCTTTTCTGTCTCGAAACGCCAAGATGACAACGCTGGTGTCGCTTGCCCCTGAATTACGTCAGCCGTGTCATTCACGGATAACGCGCGCCAAGTTTCAGCCGCCGGCGCGCAGACCTATCCGTCGTGATTAAGCGGCGGGCTTGTCCATAAGCAGTTTTCGATTTTCAGGCTGAGGGCGCTTGCTCTCTTAACGAGTTTTTCCCGCTGCTCAATGAGCAAGATATTTTCTAATATATCTCGAAAGTTTCTGACCTGTTCAGAGGATTTGGAACATTCGACATAATCCAGAAAACTGGCCAGGCTGTTCAACGCGTTGTTTGCGCTGTTGGATACTAAAGGGTTGACTTCGTTGCATGAGACATCGCGATCATCGTTCCATGTCATTTATCAACCTCAAATCTCATGTTGGTAATTATTTCGTAACTAAAACATGTAACTTGCACGGATTTTGGGTCTTGTCGGTGTGGTAAGTCACATAACGGGGAATCGCCGCAATTTAGTTCACGTGGCCGTGATATTCGTATTCTTACCGGAATGAAACGAGACATATCGATCGTTCCGGGGTAGGTATGGGTGTGGCGAAAGGTCAAAACGACGTTCAGGCACGTCCTAATCAGCTGCTCGGCGCTTTCGAGCTTGAGGCTCGAAAGCGGATTGACCCGCATTTAGAGCCTGTAACTCTCAAGCTCGGCGACGTTGTATGCGAAGCTGGAGGTATGCCCAGGCATGCTTATTTTCCGCAAGGGGCAGTCCTGTCGCTGCTCACGGAGCTGGAAAGCGGTGATGCAATCGAGACTGCGAATATCGGTCGTGAAGGCGCGTTTGGCTTGTTCGCCGCAATGTATAGCGGCGTGTCCTTTAACCGGTGCATTGTGCAGTTGGAAGGTCCAATGGTTCGATGTAGGATCGAACTTCTGCAAAGAGAGTTTAATCAAAGCGACCATATTCGCGACCTGTTTGTCAGTTTTTCCGAGACGCTGCTCTCCCAGGTGCAGCAGACCGTCGCCTGCAATGCCATGCATACGGTTGAGCAAAGAGTATGCCGCTGGCTTCTGATGATGCATGACCGGGCCAAAGGTGACTACCTGACCTACACGCATCAGTTTCTTGCCGAGATCATGGGCTATAATCGTAAGTCAGTAACCCTTGCGGCGCAGTCGATGCAGGCGGCCGGCTTGATAAGTTATCACCGCGGGATCATGCAAATCCTTGATCGCCCTGGCATGGAACAGACTGCCTGCGAATGCTACGCGGTTGTAAAGCGACGCTTCGACAGTTTTCTCGCGGCGCCCGCGCATGCGGTTCTAGATCCGCAGAACGCACGCAACGAGGCCAATAAAGGCGTCTCCGCACCTCGTATCAACGGGCGCTAGGCGTTCGGCGCGCAGCGCTAACCGCGGCGCCGGAAACAGTTTGTGGTGTGGTCGTTTACCATGCCGACGGCTTGCATCCAGGCATAGACGATCACCGGACCCACAAATTTGAAGCCGCGTTTTTTCAAGGCGTGGGAAATGGTTGTCGATAAGTCCGTGCTGGCGGGACGGGATTTGCCGTCTCCTCTGATTGGTTTGCCGCCCACCAGTGTCCAGGCCCATTTTCCAAAATCCTCGCCGGTGTCGCGCATGCCAAGATAAATTTTGGCGCCGGTGATGGTTGCAAGGATTTTTGCGCGGGCGCGGATGATACCGGCATCGCCCATCAGGCGTTCGACATCGGCGGCGTCGAATGCAGCGACTTTGTCGGGATCGAAATTGGCAAAGGCTGCCCTGAAACCCTCGCGGCGATGCAAGATGGTGCGCCAGGAAAGTCCGGCCTGAAAACCCTCCAGCATCAGCATCTCCCATAATGCACGGCTATCGTGCTCAGGAACGCCCCACTCGTCGTCGTGGTATTGCTGCATCACCGGATCGCCAGCTTCCGCCCAGGCACAGCGGGTTACACTTTGTTTCAGCGCCATGTGGGGAACCTTATCCTAAGAAAACCATAGAGTTAAGAGCTCGGATTGCAAAGAACGCATGGCTGGGAATAGGGGACGGCTGCTGTCATATCGCAGCGCAACAGGGTTGATTAGGTCAGGTTTTCCGGAGACGCTTTCGCTATGATCTGGCTCGTTCGCGTCGCGCTGTCGCGGCCGTACACTTTTGTTGTGTTGGCGCTGGCGATTTTGATCGTCGGGCCGCTGGCGGCATTGACGATGCCAACCGATATTTTTCCGGCCATTCGCATTCCCGTCATCGGCGTCGCCTGGACCTTTACCGGTCTGTCGCCTGACCAGATGTCGGGCCGGATCATCACACCTTATGAGCGGGTGCTGACAACGACTGTCGATAATATCGAGCATACCGAGAGCGAGTCCTTTCCCGGCATGGGGATCGTGAAAATCTATTTCCAGCCGGATGTGGATATTCGCACCGCGACCGCGCAGGTGACCTCGATCTCGCAAACATTGCTGAGGCAATTGCCGGCCGGCATCACGCCGCCGCTGATTTTGAACTACGATGCATCCACGGTGCCGGTGATCCAGGTCACGACCTCGGGCGTTGGCCTTACAGAGCAGAAAATTCTGGACCTGACGCAGAATTTCATGCGGCCGGCGCTGACGACGATCCCTGGCACCGCGATCCCCTATTCCTATGGCGGCAAGGTGCGGCAGATCCAGATCGATCTCAATCCGCAGGAACTGCAGGCAAGAGGGTTATCGGCGCAGGATGTAGGCGTGGCGCTCGCCGATCAGAACCAGGTTTTGCCGGCAGGCACGGTGAAGATCGGCTCGTACCAATATAATATCAATCTCAACGACGCGGCGGTGACGATCGCCGATTTGAACGATCTGCCGATCAAGACCGTCGACGGCACCACCATCTATATCCGCGACGTCGGCAATGTGCGGGACGGCTATCCGCCGCAGCAGAGCATCGTGCATGTGAACGGCAGCCGGGCGGTGCTGACGTCGATCCTGAAAACCGGCCAGGGGTCCACATTGGCTGTGGTGAGCGGGGTGAAGGCCATGCTCCCAGAAATTGAGACTACCATGCCGCCGAATTTTAAAATGACGCTGATCAATGATCAGTCGATTTTCGTGAAGGCGGCAATCTCCGGGGTGATCCGCGAAGGCATCATCGCGGCGGCGCTGACCAGTCTGATGATCTTATTGTTCCTCGGCAGCTGGCGTTCGACCGTGATTATCGCAACCTCGATCCCGTTGGCGATCTTGAGTTCGGTGGCGGCACTTTGGGTGATCGGCGAGACGTTGAATATCATGACCTTGGGCGGACTCGCACTTGCGGTCGGTATTCTGGTCGATGACGGCACCGTTACCATCGAGAATATCAACTGGCATCTGGAGCAGGGTAAGAAGGTCAACGACGCGATACTGGACGGCGCCGCGCAAATTGTGACCCCGGCTTTTGTTTCGATGCTGTGTATCTGTATTGTGTTTATTCCGATGTTCATGCTGGGGGGTGTCGCCGGCTATCTGTTCAAACCGTTGGCGGAAGCGGTGGTGTTCGCCATGGTGGCGTCCTTCATTCTGTCGCGCACGCTGGTGCCAACGATGGCGGCGTATCTGCTGCAGCCGTATCATCAGGAAGCAGGTGCAAAGCAGCGCTCGCGCAATCCCCTGGTGCGCTTTCAGCAAGGTTTCGAGACACGGTTCGAACGGACGCGCGAGGGTTACCGGAACCTGCTGGCGATGGCGGTGGCGTTTCGGTTCAGGTTTGTGATCGGGTTTCTGCTGATCGCGTTCGGCTCGTTCGCGCTGTACCCGTTTCTCGGCTCCAACTTTTTCCCGTCGGTGGACTCCGGCCAGATCGATTTGCATGTGCGGCCGCCAGTGGGAATGCGGATCGAGGATGCCTCGGCGATGTTCGGGGAGATCGAGAAGACCATCCGGCAGATTATTCCGCCGGCGGAGCTTGGGACGATCGTTGATAATATCGGTCTGCCGGTTAGTTCGATCAACACGATCTACAGCAATAACGGCATGATCGGATATCAGGATGGGGACATTTTTATCAGCCTCAATCAAGGCCACGCGCCAACGGCGAACTATGTGCGCGAAATGCGCAAGCGGCTGCCTTATGCTTTTCCCAGCGCCACCTTCTCGTTTTTGCCGGCGGATATCGTCAGCCAGATTTTGAATTTCGGTTCGCCGTCGCCGATCGATGTTCAGGTGATCGGCACCAGCCTGCCGGCCGACCAGGCCTATGCGGTCGACTTACTGCGCAAAATGCGCACCATCCCGGGCATTGCCGATGCGCGGATCCAGCAATCGGCTGATGATCCGCAGCTCAACGTCGCGGTCGACCGCTCGCGGATTGCCCAGCTTGGATTGAACGAGCTCAACGTCACCAATGGGCTGGATACTTCGCTGGCCGGCACCCTGCAGACCGCGCCGACCTATTGGTTGGACCCTAAGAGCGGCGTGGTTTACCCAATTGTCGCGCAGATGCCGGAATACCGGCTCGATACGCTCTCCGATCTTGAAAACGTGCCGGTGACGAGTGCTGGATCGCAAGCCGGTCTGCAAGTGCTGGGCGGCCTGGCGAAGATTACGCGGACCCACACCGATGCCGTGGTCGACCATTATAATATTCGCCCGGTGATCGATATATTCGCAACCGCGCAGGATCGCGATTTGGGTAGCGTTGCGCATGATATCCAGAGGGACATTGCGGCGACGTCGAAAGCGGTGCCGAAGGGGGTCAAGGTAGTTCTGCGCGGACAGGTGGCGACGATGAACACTGCCTTCAGCAGCCTGTTCCTCGGACTGCTCGGCGCGATCGTGCTGATCTATTTGCTGATCGTGGTGAATTTCCAATCCTGGCTCGATCCGTTCATCATTATCACAGCACTTCCGGCGGCCCTGGCGGGCATATTATGGATGCTGTTTGCCACTCATACCACGCTATCGGTTCCAGCTTTAACGGGCGCTATCATGTGCATGGGTGTGGCCACCGCGAATTCCGTATTGGTGGTAAGTTTTGCGCGTGAACAACTGGCCGCGGGGGCCTCGGCGGCCGCGGCGGCGGTGGAAGCCGCAACCACCCGGTTCCGGCCGGTGCTGATGACGGCGCTGGCGATGATTATAGGCATGTCGCCGATGGCGCTGGGTCTGGGTGAGGGCGGCGAACAGAACGCGCCGCTCGGCCGGGCCGTGATTGGTGGCTTGATTTTCGCCACCGCCGCAACACTGATGTTCGTGCCGGTGGTGTTCAGCATTTTACATGGCCGCGATGACGCCAAAAGACGGGGGCATACCCCACCTGATGAACCCGGCAACGGTCATGAACCGGTCTACGGAACCGAACCTCAAACAGGAGCCGCCGCCCATGGCTGAGCCGCCCGCGATTTTCCAACCGGCGAAAGTACCGGCCGTGATTGAGCCTTCGGACGCAAACAGGCCAGCCCGGGAAGCGCATAGCGACCCGTTGCGCTATACGCCCCCGAAACGGCTGAAGCTTGTTGCCATCATCGTCGCCGGTGTCTTTTTGCTGGTGCTGATTTGGGGGTTGCTCAGCCGTTTGACGGCCAATCATCAATTGGCGGCGGCAACCAATACCGCATCGACGCCGGTGGTCAGCATCATCCGTCCGCAGGATAACGGCGCGCCGCGCAGCCTGGTGCTGCCGGGCAATGTCAAAGCCTTCTACCAGGCGCCGATCTACGCCCAGGTGAGCGGTTATTTGAAGCAATGGAATTTCGACATCGGCGCCGCGGTTAAGGCGGGCGATGTGCTGGCGGTGATCGAGACGCCGGATCTTGATCAGCAACTGGTGCAGGCCAAGGCTGATCTCGCCAGCGCCGATGCCAATGAGGAACTCTCCGCCACCACGGCCAGGCGATGGAACGAGCTGCTGCAGAAAGATGCAGTATCGCAACAGGATGCCGATGAGAAAAACGGCGACCTGGCCGCCAAGGTTGCGGCCGTGCAGGCGGCAAGCGCCAATGTAGAGCGGCTGGAGGCGCTGGAAGCATTCAAGAAAGTCCTGGCACCTTTCGACGGCGTGGTGACGGCGCGCAATATCGATGTGGGCGCGCTTGTCTCTGTCGGCAGCCCCGGCCAGACGCCGCTATTTGTCGTCGATGACGTGCACAAATTGCGGATTTATGTCGAGGTGCCGCAGGTTTATTCCGCTGAAGTGAAGACCAACGAGAACGCCACCTTTACGGTTCCGGAATATCCCGGGCAGAGTTTCACCGCGTCCCTTGTCTCCACGGCCGGCGCCATTGATCCGGCCAGCGGCAGTTTGCTGGTGCAGTTCCAGACCGATAATTCCGCAGGCATGCTGCATCCTGGTGACTACGCCCAGGTGCATATCAATTTGCCGGTAGATGATAAGGCGGTGACGGTGCCACCCAGCGCGCTGATGTTCCGGGATACCGGGATGGAGGTGGCGACCCTTGGGCCTGGCAATCACGTTGTACTGAAACAGGTTGAGATCGGCCGGGATTTGGGAACAGTGGTGGAAATCTCGAGCGGGCTTACCCATGCGGACCGGGTCATCGATAATCCGCCGGATAGTCTGGAGCAGGGCGACCTGGTAAGGCTGCCAGCGCAGAACGGCAATTCCAGCGGAAGCGCGAATGCCCATTAAGCGACGCGTTGGCTTGTTGATCATGAGCACGGTGTTGGGCAGCAATGCCCTGTCCGGCTGCTCACTGGCGCCGCATTACACAAAGCCCGCCTTCACCACGCCGGTGGCGTATACCGATATGGGGCCGTGGGCGCCGGCCAGTCCCGATGATGCGGCGCCGCGCGGCGCCTGGTGGACTATTTACAACGACACCACGCTGGACGGTCTTGAACAAAAAATCGACACCAGCAACCCGACCTATGCGGCTGCGCTTTCTACCTACGACGCCGCGATCGAGACCGCTACAGAGGCCGCTTCGGCGGAATATCCGCTGGTCGATCTGAACGGTTATGCAACCCAGAATCGGCAATCTGAGGATCGGCCGCTGCGCAATGGGCTGGGGCCGAATAACTACGGCGATAACGAGCTGGCCGGCAGCTTTTCCTATGAGTTGGATCTATGGGGGCGGGTGCGAAATCTGGTGGCCGAGGGCAAAGCGCAGGCCGAGGCCAGCGGCGCCGATGCGGCGGCGATGCGCCTTAGCCTGGAGGCGCAACTTGCCGATGCCTATTTCAACCTGCGCGGTTTGGATGCGCAGGTGCAATTATTGACGCAGACCGGAGCCGACTATCAGCGCGCCTTGCAGCTGACACAGCAACAGCACGCTGGCGGCATTGTTTCCGGCCTGGACGTCAGCCAGGCACAGACCCAATATGATACCGCAGTCGCGCAGTTATCGGACGCCGTCGCGCAAAGGGCCCTCTACCAGCATGAAATTGCCACCCTGATCGGGGTGCCGGCCCCGTCATTCGTTCTTGCGGCCAACCCAAACCTGCCGTTGCCGCCGCCGGTTCCGGTAGCCGAGCCTGCAGTGTTATTGCAACGGCGGCCGGACGTGGCTGCCGCGGAGCGCAGGGCGGCAGCGGCGAATGCGCAGATCGGCGTGGCGCGAGCGGCATTTTTCCCGACCATCAGCATCAGCGCGACAGGCGGGTATGAAGCTGAGGGCGGCGGGATAAATCTGTTCAATTTATCTAATTCATTTTGGTCACTGGGGCCGAGCCTGGCGCTGACGCTGTTCGATGGCGGTGAACGGCGCGCCGCGGCGCGGGCGGCAATTGACGCCTTCAATGAAGCCAGCTCGAATTATAAATCCGTTGCGCTGACCGCGTTCCAGCAGGTGGAGGATAATCTGGTGCTGTCCAATGAGCTGGCGGTCGAGGCAGCGCAGCAGGCGGACGCGGTGCAGGCAGCGGCGCATACCCAGGACCTGTCGATGACCCTGTATCAAGACGGCGCGATAACCTACCTGAACGTCGTGACCTCGCAGACCGCTTTGCTGGATACGCAACGGACCGCGCTCAGCATCTCCACCCGGCGGCTACAAGCCAGCGTCAACCTGATCGAAGCGCTGGGCGGCGGTTGGACCGGCGCCAAGTCTTAAAATCCGTTTTAGAACCAGTCTTGGAACCAGTCTTAGAAAAAGTATTTCTTTGTTTTGCAGAAGCAGTCTCGCCGCTTGCGCTAGCAAGAGGCTTTGATACCGGCGCAGTCCATTTTTTAGTTCGTTGCTAAATGCGTTGCACTACATTTTAGCTTCGACATGATAACCTACCACCGCGACCGTGGCTGTGAGCGCGCAGATTAGAACGGTTTGTTGTTAAAATGATAAAAATGACCGAAATATATTAAGAAATCAGTTTTTGTACTGGTGCAGAGTTTTGGTGCGCCATTCTAAAGCGCTATCTGGTTGGGTAGGACCGGATACTTCCCTATTAACCTCTTTTGCGTAGCAAAATCCGAATTAAGGCGCTAAGTGGTGCCAGATCAGGCATGCTGACTTCCAACGCCTAGATGTGATGGAGTACGGATAGTGGCAGGGAGTACGATTTCTTCGACCATTACCCATCAAGTGACGTTAGGCTACGGCGTTACGCTCAGCCCGCTTACCATCACCAATGCCGGCGATATCGACTACGCGGGCGGCTATGCGATCCTGGTCGCGAGCGCTTACGATGGAACCATCGTCAATAACGGATCGATCATCGGCAAGACCGATGGTATCTATACCGTCGGGTATGCAGTTACCGTTTTTAACAACGGCACGATTCACGGCGGCAAGGCCGGCTTGTATTTGGACAGTGGCGTCGGCGGGCCAAATCTGGTTGTTAATTCGGCCGCCATCTCCGGGAATTTTGGTATCGAGGGCACTGATGTCGATGTGACCAATAACGGTGTCGTTGCCGCGGTGGATTTTGGCATTCATTTGAGTTCTTCAACGATCATGAATTCCGGTACGGTGACCGGCCAAACCGGTGTAAGTTCGCAACAAAGCGTGCTGGCGAATACGGGTGCTATCGTTGGCACCCAGTACGGACTTTATCTGGCGGGGGGCACTGCCATTAATTCCGGTACGATCTCCGGCGCGGTCGGTGTGTTGATTGCAAATGTCGATGCCGGCGGCAGCCTGAGCAATGAGGGAAGTATTTCCGGCGGGGTGATCGTTGCCGGCGGCGCGCTGGATAATGCTGCGCGTATCTCAGGCATCACCGGGGTTTCACTGGGTGTTGGCGGTAACGCGACAAATAGTGGGCATATCTACGGGCAGTCTTACGGCGTGGTTATTTCCGGACCGGCGAATGCGGGCCATGAGAGTTTCGTCAATACCGGATCGATCTATAGTCCGAACCAAGGTGTCAGGATCTCTGGCGCTTATTTTAAGAATTCCGGCAGCATCGGTGGCGGCAATATTGGCGTTAGCGTCGCCGGCGAATTGTTCATCAATGATGGTTCGATTTCGAGCTCCAATCTGGCAGCCTCCGTTTCCGGGGGCAGTTTTGTAAATTCCGGAACGCTTACCGGCGGGATCGGTGGGATCTCGATTACCAGCGCGACGGTGACCAATTTCGAAAGCATTTCGGGAGGAATGGACGGCGCCGTGCTGACGGGGGGAAGTCTTGCGAATTACGGCAAAATTTCCGGGACAACATACGGTGTAGCGGATTTTGGCGGCGGCATAACCAATTTCGGCATGATTTCCGGCGCGTCTTACGGAATATTGATGTCGAGCGGCATGGTCATGAATGCCGGTACCATCACCGGCAGCAAAGATGCCATCTATGGATCGTTCATAACGCTGGGCGTTGAGCCGGGCGCGGTCTTCTCGGGAAATGTGGTGAATAAAAACGGTCCAGGCGTGCTCGATTTGGCGGGCGCCGGGGTCGGAAATTTAAGCGGCATCGGCACTCAAATCAAAGGTTTCGGCACCATCGGTTTCAGCGGCGGCGCCGACTGGCTGATCGCGGGAAGCGTTGCTGGGCTGACAAATGGCGTCGCCATTACCGGAATGGGGGCCCCTGATACGATCGTCGTAGACGGTTTTGCCGCGGTTTCCGACAGCTTTGTCAGCGGTACCGGGCTCGAGATTTCAAATGGTTCAGCCACGGTGACGCTGGATATCGAGGGCAGTTTTTCAAACGGTTTGCAGGTGACGCTTTCCGGTGAAAATACGGTTATTACTGATGTGACCTGCTTTGCCGCTGGGACTGGCATTGCCACGCCCGGCGGCAAAGTCGCGGTCGAGCGCTTGCAGATCGGCGATCTGGTGCGAACCCTGCATGCCGGGGATCAACCGGTCAAATGGGTCGGCTGGAGGCAATATGACGGCGCAACGATCGATGGCAATCTGGCGGCGCTGCCGGTCTGCATCAGGCAGAATGCGATTGCTGATGGCGTGCCTGAGAAGGATTTATGGGTCTCGCCAGGGCACGCAATTGCAATCGATAACGTGTTGGTGCATGCCGCGCGGCTGGTCAACGGGGTTTCGGTTGTGCAGGCGCCGCAGGTGGATAGTGTCACTTATTACCACGTCGAGCTGCAAAACCATGAGGTAGTTTTCGCCGAGAATTGCCCGGCAGAAAGTTTTCAGGATGAGCATTTCCGGCAGCAGTTCGGTAATGCCGCGGATTTCAAGCTACGCTATCCAACGGCGGTGGCGCCGACGGTGCCGTGCCTGCCGCGGCTGGATAGCGGTTTTCAGCTGCATGCGATCGAGCGCCGGGTAGCGGCCAGGGCCGGGATTGGTGAGCCGGCCGAAACCGGCGCGCTACGGGGCTATTTAGACAGATGCGGCCCGGCGGGGTGCTTTGGCTGGGCGCAGGATTTGGGCGCGCCTGACGTGCCGGTAAGCCTGGATATCCTGAGCGGCGGCCGTCCGATTGGGCGCGTGCTTGCTAATCTATATCGGGCTGACGTACGGGCGGCTGGATACGGCAGCGGCTATCAGGGCTTCGAATTTCTTGTGCCCGCAAAATTTGCCGGGAAAATTGAGGTACGGCGCACATCCGATGCAGCAACGCTTGAGCTGGCCGGAACGGCTGTTCAACACGCTGGCTGAGCACGGGAAAAAAAAGGCGGCGCCGAAGCGCCGCCAAGTTTAGGGAGGAAACGTCCAAGAAAGCAGCAGAGCAAGCTCATGCTGCAGTGCATCATATAGGTGAAACTCAGCTAGATGCGCAAGCGAAATTTTGCAGTGCAGCAATGCTATGGCGCTTTAGCCGGGTAGGAGAATGATCACCGATGCTTGTGCCGCGATACCCTCGCCGCGACCGGCAAAGCCAAGCCGCTCCGTGGTGGTGGCCTTGACGGAAATCAGATCCGTCGAAACGCCGAGCAAATGGGCCAATCTGGCGCGCATCGCCGGGGCGTGGGGGGTTATTTTCGGGCGCTCGCAGATCAAGGTAATATCGGCATTGGAAAGACGGCCGCCGCGGGCGGCAATGCGTTCAGCGGCGTGCAGCAGGAAACGAGCACTATCGGCATCTTTCCATGTGTTTTCGCTAGGCGGGAAATGCCGGCCGATATCGCCTTCTGCCAAAGCACCGTAAATAGCGTCGCATAAGGCGTGGATGCCGACATCGGCATCGGAATGGCCGGCGAGGCCCTTTTCGAACGGGATCGTGATGCCGCAAAGGGTCATCTTCCGCCCTTCCGCCATGGCATGCACGTCGAAACCATTGCCAATACGAGGGATCATGCCCGCTCCTAAAACATGCTGCAGCCGGGCAAAATCAGCCGGAAGCGTGAGTTTGATATTGTGTTCGGCGCCAGGGACTAAAGCCACCTCCATGCCAGCCGCCTCCAGCAAGGCAGCGTCGTCCGTGAGTGCAGGCTCGCCGGCGGCGGCCAGATGTAGGCTCAGCAGTTCCTGGTAGCGAAATCCCTGCGGCGTCTGAGCGCGAAACAGATTTGCGCGCGGCACCGTCTCCATAATACGGCTATTGGCGCCGCGCTTCAGTGTGTCGGAAACCGCAAGCGCTGGAATCGCGCCGGGGTAGTTGTTCAGCGCTTCGAGGACAGCTTCGATTGTGCCGCTTGGAATAACCGGGCGCGCTGCGTCATGCACCAGCACAATGTCCGGCGCATGGGCCCGCAGTGCTTCCAGGCCGGCGCGGACGGAATCCTGCCGCTCGGTACCGCCAGGCACGATGGGCAAATGCGGGATGCCGGCAAGCGCCGCGCCGATCAGCGCCGCGTCACCCACCGGCTGCAACAGATGAATATGGCCGAGCAAGGCTTCCGCGGCGTGGCGCATCACCGGCTTGCCATTGAGCAGCAGCAATTGCTTGGGCGTCGCGCCGCCGAAACGAGAGCCGGTGCCCGCGCCAACAAGAATCGCAGCTATTTTCATGCGGCGCAGATGTGACGGGCGGGGCGGTGGACGTCAAGCAAAGCAAGTGGCCGCTTTTTTAGGAAAAAAGCGGCGCAAAAAACTTTGCACGCCGGAGCTCGGAATTTTGAGCTTGAGTGGACCAGATCTCTGTTTTGTTCAGAAAAAGAACTCTTAAGCCTCATCTTCATCGTTATCGGGCCGCGCTGGTAACGCGTAGGATTCCGTCAACCAGCGTCCGAGGTCGATATCGGCGCAGCGTTTGGAGCAGAAGGGTTTGTTTTCCGGGGTTTGAGGTTTGCCGCAGACCGGGCATTTGGGTTTTTGGGGTGTCATTCGTGGAACTCGTGCAAAGGAGGGCGGATGCGGGGGCGGTTGATTTCCGCAAATCCGAGATGGGAGAACCCCAGGAGCTGGGGTTTAAGCGGGTCGTTTTTGAGAGCGGCGCTGAGCGCCGGAAGCAATTTTTGTCGGGCGGCGGATTTCATGCCGGCAAAATCGATAAGAATGGCCCCGGAGAGGTTGCGGAGTTTAATGTTGCGGGTGATTTCAGGGATCAGAGAGAGGTTAAGGCTAAGTTGAGATTGTTGTTTTGGGGTGTTGGCAGCGCTGGCGCTGCCGGCGTCAATGTCGATTGCCGTGAGCGCCGGGGTAACGGCGATGTGCATTTGCGAGCCACCAGGGAGCTGGGCAGCGGGTTCAGCGAGGGCAGCGACTTCGTCTCTCAAAACCGCATCGAAGGTGGTATTTTGATGGCTGACGCGCGCGGCTAGTGTGGAATTTGATTCCGCACGGCAGCGTTTGGAAATTTCGGCAATAAGGCCGTAGTCGTCGATGGCGATGGGTGCGTTCGGGAAGCGTGCGGCGAGATCAGTCAACGGTCCGAGGCTTTGGGCGATGAGGCCGGGTTTGTCGGCGCAGGGTTCGGCAATTATGGCAAGGCGCGGGCCTTTCCCAGATTGCGCCATGCGCGTGATGCGGGCGGCAAAATAGGCACCCTCGGTCAGGGCGGCGGCACCGGCGCTATCGGGCAGGAATCCTGTGGCGGTCCCGATATCGGCGAAGCCGCCGGCCATTGCAGGGGCTTTGGCGGTGAGGCGGGCGGTGAAGCGGTCGCCGATGTCGCCGGGTCTGGTGAAATCCCAGATCGCGTATTCGGCAAGTATGTCGCCGTCGAGGAGCGCGATCCGGGCGGTGGTGTTGTTAGCCGAGATCGCAATCTGGATCATCAGCGGTAATCAGAGCCACGGAGCGGCTGATAGCCCAGGCCACGCAACAGGTTCGCGGTTTCATGCAAGGGCAACCCGACGACGTTGGAATAGGAGCCGGCAACATAGTCGATGAAAGCCGCAGCTTTGCCCTGGATGGCATAGCCGCCGGCCTTTTGGTGCCATTCGTTGGAAGCCAGGTAGGCGGCGATTTGCAACTCGTCGAGACGGGCAAAGCCGACGATGGAGGTGACGACGCGCGATGCCTGTCTGCCGTCGGGTGCACGGATGGCAACGCCGGTAAAAACGCGATGACGGCGGCCGGAGAGCAGGCGCAGATATTTTTCGGCAACGGCGACCGAAGTGGTTTTGGGCAGGATGCGAGTGCCGGCGGCAACCACGGTGTCGGCGGTGATGACATAGGTTTCGCGCCGAATGGCAGCTAGTTTTTCGCAGGCCAGGCGCAGCGCGTGGGCGCGCGGGGGTTCTCGGGGAAGTGCGGTTTCGGTGATATCCGGCGCGATGATCTCGTCCGGCTCGATGCCGATTTGCCTTAGAAGTTCCAGCCGTCGCGGACTGGCGGAGCCGAGTATTATTTGAACCGGAATGTGATCCGACCTTTGGAGAGGTCATAGGGGGTCATCTCGACATTGACCCGGTCGCCGGCCAGAACGCGGATGCGGTTCTTGCGCATTTTGCCGCTGGTATGCGCCAGGATGACGTGCTCGTTGTCGAGTTTCACGCGGAACATCGCGTTGGGCAGAAGCTCAGTGACCATGCCGCTGAACTCGATCATATCTTCTTTAGACAAACAAACCTCATGAATTGGTGAAAGCGAACTGGTGAAAGCGAAAAGGTGAAAGCGAACTGGTGAAAGCGGAATTATTGAAACGGATTTATGGACGCTGGCGGGTCAGATGGGCCGAGATCTGCCGCAGGTCAAGTTTTTCCCAGGCGAACGGCGACGGATTGGGCATGGGCCGTGAGGCCCTCAGCGTTGGCTAGGGCCACTGCGGCAGGGCCAATATTGTTAAGCGCCGCACGGTCGAGGGCGACCCAGGTGGTGCGCTTGAGGAAATCATATACCGAAAGGCCCGAGGCGAAGCGGGCGGTGCCGGAGGTGGGAAGAACATGGTTGGGGCCGGCGACGTAGTCACCAATGGCCTCCGGGCAGTTGGGCCCGAGGAAGACAGCGCCGGCATGGCGGATATTGGCGAAGACAGCTTCCGGATTTTGCACCATGAGCTGCAGATGTTCGGGTGCAACACGGTTGGCGAGGCTGATGGCTTGAGCCCAATCCTGCACCAGGATGATGGCGCCATGTTGCTCCCAGCTGGCGCCGGCGATGTTACCGCGGGGTAGAGTGGTTAACGCCTTATCAACCGCTGCGGCCACGGCGGCGGCGAAATTGGCATCGTCGGTGATCAGGATGGCTTGGGCGGCTTCGTCGTGTTCGGCCTGGGCCAGCAAATCAAGGGCAACGTGCTCCGGATTGTTGGCGGCATCCGCGAGGATCAGCACTTCGGAAGGACCGGCAATCGAGTCGATGCCAACCTGGCCGAACACCTGCCGTTTGGCTTCCGCGACATAGGCGTTACCTGGGCCGACGATGCGGTCGACCGGCGATATGAGCGCGGTGCCATAGGCCAATGCGGCGACAGCCTGGGCGCCGCCGATGCGGTAGATTTCGGTAACGCCGGCGAGCTGGGCAGCGGCCAGGACCAGTTGGTTGAGGATGCCGTCGGGTGCCGGGACGCACATTGCTATGCGGCTGACGCCGGCAACCTTCGCCGGGATCGCGTTCATCAGCACCGAGGAAGGGTAGGAGGCTTTACCGCCGGGGACATAAATTCCAACGGCGTCCAGCGGACCCCAGCGCAGGCCGAGCGTGGTGCCGGTCGCATCGGTGAACTTCTGATCGGCAGGTAGTTGCGCGCGGTGAAATGCCTCGATGCGGGTGGCCGCCAAAGTCAAAGCGGCGCGCAGATCTGCGGAGATGCTGGCGGCGGCTTCGGCAATCTCATCTTCGCGGATGGTGAGCGTTGCTAGGTCAAGCTGTACCCGGTCGAACTGATTGGTGAGGTCGACCACGGCGGCGTCGCCATCCCGGCGAACCCGGGCGATAATCTCACGGACGGTATCGGTGACCTGAGGTTCGGTTACAGCGCGCGACAGTAATTGCGCGAAATTGACCTCGAAATCCGCCGCGTCGGCATTTAAGCGGCGCATTTTTGGGTCAATGCGGTGCGAAAACGCTCGATCCAGGCGCCGATCTCGTCCGGCCGCGTTTTGAAGGCGATGCGGTTGACGATCAAGCGGGATGAAACCTTGGCGATGATGTCGGTTTCGACCAATCCGTTGGCTTTCAGCGTGCTGCCGGTTTGCACCAGATCAACGATCAGGCGCGACAGGCCAAGGCCCGGGGCGAGTTCCATCGAGCCGTTCAACGCGACGATCTCGGCCTGCACGCCGCGGCTGGCGAAATGCCTGCGAGTAACGCTGGGGTATTTGCTGGCAACGCGGATGCTGGAGAGCTCGTAGAGCTTGGTGAGCCCGGCTTCGTCCTTGGGCTCGGCGACGGAAATCCGGCAATGCCCGATATTAAGGTCCAGCGGCGCGTAAACCTCAGGGTAATCGAATTCCATCAGCACGTCGCCGCCGCAAATGCCGATCTCAGCAGCGCCGAAGGCAACGAATGTGGCAACGTCGAACGAGCGCACCCGGACGATATCAAGGCCGGGGTGGTTAGTGGGGAAGCGCAGGCGGCGGCTGCTCTCATTGGCGTAATCAGGCGCGGGAATGATGCCAGCGGCCCCGAGCAGCGGGGCACACTCGTCCAGAATACGGCCTTTGGGGAGTGCGAGCACAATCGACATGCCGGGCCATTAGCACCGCCCATCAACGCAAGCTAGATTGAAGAAAGCGGGGCAGATAGCAAGGAAGCCGTTCTTTTTTAGAAAAAAGAACCAAAAAACTTCTTTTAATCTGAACCTGGGGCGTTGCCGAGTTCACGCTCGGACCCGGAATAAAAAGCTTATTTGCTTTTTTTGTTCAAAAAAAGAAGGGTCCGCTTCAATTCAAACGTTCGATCCTGGCCCCGCAGGCGGCTAATTTCTGTTCCACGGATTCGTACCCACGGTCGAGATGGTAGACGCGGCTGATGGTGGTTTCGCCTTTGGCGGCGAGGCCGGCGAGGACCAGGGAGACCGAGGCGCGCAGGTCGGTTGCCATGACCTGGGCGCCTGAGAGATGCGGGACCCCGCGGATGATGGCCGAGGAGTTATGGGCGTTGATGCGCGCACCCATGCGATTGAGCTCGGGGACGTGCATGAAGCGGTTTTCAAAAATGGTTTCGGTAACCATCGAGGCGCCCTCGGCAACCGCCATGAGGGCCATGAACTGGGCCTGCATGTCGGTCGGAAAGCCGGGGAAGGGTTCGGTCATGACATCGATGCCGTGCAGGCCATTTTTGCGTTCCACCCAGAAGCCGTTTGCTTCCCTGGTGATGGCAATGCCGGCTTCGGTGAGCGAGGAAATTACGGCGCCCAGGTCGTCGACACGCGCATTTTCAAGGAAGATCCTGCCGCCTGTGATCGCGGCCGCGCAGGCATAGGTGCCGGTTTCGATGCGGTCGGGCAGGATGGCGTGGTGGGCGCCGTGGAGATATTTCTGGCCTTCGATGGTCAGGGTGTCGGTGCCCATGCCCGTAATTTTTGCGCCCATTGCGACCAGGCAACGCACCAGGTCGGATATTTCCGGCTCGCGAGCGGCGTTTTTAAGGATCGTGGTGCCCTCGGCGAGCGCCGCCGCCATTAACAGGTTTTCGGTCGCGCCGACGGAGACGAAGGGGAAGACGATGTTGGCGCCGTGCAGGCCGGACGGCGCGGTAGCGTCGATATAGCCGGCGTTGAGTTTGATACTTGCGCCCATGGCTTCCAGACCCTTGAGGTGCAGGTCGACAGGACGGGTACCGATGGCACAGCCGCCGGGGAGCGAGACCCGGGCTTCGCGGCAACGGGCGAGTAAGGCGCCCAGCACCAGGATCGAGGCGCGCATCTTGCGGACGATTTCGTAGGGGGCCTCGGTATTGGTGATGCGGCCCCCGATCGAAAGCGATCGGCCCTCAGGCTCGACCGCGATGCCATGCTGGGCGAGCAGTTCCGCCATGGTTTTGAGATCGGCCAGCTTGGCGACGTTAGAGAGCACCAGGCGGTCATCGGTGAGGAGGCCGCAGGTCATCAGCGGAAGCGCGGCGTTTTTGGCGCCGGAGATGGTGATGCTGCCCGATAAAGGGACACCCCCGGTTATTCTGATACGGTCCATGGCCTACATTCTTGGCAGCGCCACGCCGCGCTGTCCCATGTATTTCCCCGCTTTGTCGGCATAGCTGACCTCGCAAGGCTGCGAGCCCTGCAGGAACAAGAATTGGCAAATGCCCTCGCCGGCGTAGATTTTGGCCGGCAACGGGGTGGTGTTGGAAATTTCGATGGTAACCTGGCCTTCCCATTCCGGCTCGAGCGGGGTGACGTTCACGATAATGCCGCAGCGGGCATAGGTGGATTTGCCGAGGCAGATAACGAGAATGTCCCGCGGAATGCGGAAATATTCGATGGTGTGGGTGAGGGCGAAACTATTCGGCGGGATGATGCAGACCGGCCCGGTGCGATCCACGAAACTGGCGGGGTTGAAGGCCTTGGGGTCGACGATGGCGCTGTCGACATTGGTGAAAACCTTGAAATGGTCGGCGCAGCGCGCGTCATAGCCATAAGAGGACAGGCCGTAGGAAATGACGCCCTGACGTTTTTGTTCCTCGACGAAGGGTTCGATCATGGCGGCGTTGCGAGCCTGCTCGCGGATCCAGTGATCGGGCATTACGGGCAAGGTTTTTCTCCCGGCCGCGCGGCTTCCTGCCCGGGTTCTTGCCGGCCGCGGGATTGCGCCTTGCGGCGGAGCAGGTTTGCACGCAATGCGGCGGCTTCCAAAGCAGCGCGCCGGGCGGCCCGCAAGGCAGCGGCGCGCTCGGCTTTTGTTGGCTCAACTGCAGAGACGGGTACGTCCGGTTTGGGTGGCATAGGATGTTCAAGCCGGGAGCACCGGGTTGCGTCAAGAGCAGATACGACCTGGCGTCAACCGCGGCGTATTGCGTGTTGAGGTGCTGGGCGATATAGGCGGGGCGCCGGCGGCGCTGTCATAGCTCAGGGGTAGAGCACTTCATTGGTAATGAAGAGGTCCTGGGTTCAATTCCCAGTGACAGCACCAGTTGGCCAGAGATGTCGTGCCCAGGTAGCTCAGTTGGTAGAGCATGCGACTGAAAATCGCAGTGTCACTGGTTCAATTCCAGTCCTGGGCACCATTTTTCCACAGATTTTTCCGGCTGGCGCAAAATAATCATGCTTTTTGCATCGGATATGCGCTCAACGCCACATAAATGGCCTAGCGTTTTTTGTAGGCTGAGGCTACTTGTTTGGGGACGCGCCGATTTGCACCCGGGGCTCGTCGGTTGTTAGATACTATAATTCAGGCCCGCTGGCATTGCCATGACGGCGCCGTTTAGCAGGAAAGAGGCTAGCCAATGTCGAAAGCGTTTATTGCAGAAGTCATTCAGAATTCTGCGGAAATCACAGGTGTTGCCGCAAATCGCGCGGCTGCGGACCTGATTGAAGCGATTGTTAAGGATTTGAAGAAAAACGGGAAGTTTACATTGCCGAGCTTCGGAACCTTTACCGTGCGCAAGACCAAGGCCCGCAAAGGCGTAAATCCGCGCACCGGCGCGGAGATTAAGGTAAAGGCCGGCAAAACCGTGCGCTTCAAAGCATCGCCGTCGCTGAAGAAGGTCGTCTAACGACCGGTTGCACGCATTCAGTTTTCGAAAAATGCAGCCTAGCTTTTGGGCTGCATTTTTTTGTGAGGCGCGATGACCGGAACGAAGTTTTTCCATTGAGATGATATTGCGGCGCAAGGCGATGCCAAAGCCGATCAGCGCGCCATTGCAGGCATGGGCGGCGAACTGAAAAGAGTTGCCATTGCGGATGGCAATGTTGCAGATCGGCATCAGCATCATTTGAGCAATTCTCTTTGGTTGAGGACAGAACAGGTGTTTTAACCTGTGCCGATGGCGAGTTTCAGCTGCGGCCGGGTACGATTATTCATTTCGAACCGAATACGTGGCACAGCGCGATGTTCGAAACCGATACGGTTTTAATCGAGGTAAATTTCGCGCTCGACCCGCTTGTTGCCTAAGGGAGCTCCAAAAGGCGATGCTGAAAAAAACCTGAAGCCCTTGCGCGTTGGCGACATTACAATCAGGCCCGGTGTAAAAAAAGTTTCTTGCGCCGCTTTTTTCTAAAAAAGTAGCTGCTTAAATATCCAGATCCTGTACGGACTGAGCATTTTCCTGGATGAACTGAAGCCGCAGTTCCGGTCGCTTTCCCATCAGGCTTTCGACCCGTTCGGAGGTGAGAGCGCGGTTTTCCGGGGCTGCGACGATCCGTAGCAGGGTTCTTTTGCCGGGGTCCATTGTAGTGTCTTTCAGCATTCCTGGCGGCATTTCGCCGAGGCCCTTGAAACGGCTGACTTCGACTTTGGCACCAGGCTTGAATGTTTTTAGGAGCTTTTCGCGCCCGGCGTCGTCCATCGCGTAGATGCTTTTAGCACCCTGGGTAAGACGATAGAGCGGCGGCTGGGCCAGGTAGATATGGCCATGGCGGATCAGTTCGGGAAGCTCGCGATAGAAAAACGTCATTAGCAGGCTTGCGATATGGGCGCCGTCAATATCAGCATCGGTCATGATGATGATGCGCTCGTAACGAAGACTGGCGCGGTTAAAGCTGTTGCCGACGCCGCAGCCCAGGGCCTCGATGATATCCTTCAACTCTTGGTTCTGCCGCAGTTTGTCGGCGGACGCCGAGGCAACGTTCAGGATTTTGCCGCGCAAAGGCAGGATCGCCTGGGTGTTGCGGTTGCGGGCCTGTTTGGCGGAGCCGCCGGCGGAATCGCCTTCGACCAGGAAGAGTTCGGTGCCCTCGGCGTTTTCGGTGGAGCAATCCGCGAGTTTTCCGGGCAGGCGGAGGCGGCGGGTTGCTGACTTTCGAGGGGTATCCTTGGCTTCCTTGCGCCGGATGCGGTCTTCGGCGCGGTCGATGACGAATGCTAACAGATTGTCAGCCGCGGCGGGGTCGCCGGCGAGGAAATGGTCGAAACGGTCGCGCAGAGAAACTTCGGTGAGCTTGCCGGCTTCGGGGTTCGTAAGTTTTTCCTTGGTCTGGCCTTGGAATTGCGGCTCGCGGATGAAAAGGGAGAATTTGGCGGCAAGCGCCCCGGTGACGTCCTCGCCGATGATTTGCGCGCCGCGTTTATTGCCACGCTGCTCGGCCCAGGCCCGCAGGCCTTTTAGCAATGCGCTACGAAAACCAGCCTCATGCGTGCCCCCCAATGGGGTCGGTACGGTGTTGCAATAGGTATCGAGCATGGACTCGCCGCGTTCCAGCCAGGCGCAGGCCCATTCGAGTTTGCCCTGGGTGGTGCCGTTTGGCAGGTTTGGCAGGTTGGCTTCCCCGGCCCAGATCGCGGGCAGGACGAAGGGCGAGCCATTCAGCTCCGCCGCTAGCGAATCGCGCAGACCGCCGGGAAAATGCAATTCGGCGGTGGGCGGTGTTTCGGAGTCGCCTTTTAACAAGGCGGGATCGACCGACCATTTGATGCGGACCCCGCGAAACAAATAAGCTTTTGAGCGGCAGAGGCGGTAAAGCCGGGCCGGGATGAATTGCTTGTCGCCGAAAATTTCGGTGTCCGGAGTGAAGCGGATCATGGTGCCGCGGCGGTTCTGGATCGGCCCGGCGTCGATGAGCTTGGTTTTTGGGACGCCGCGCGCAAAATCCTGGCGCCAGAGCCGCTTGTCGCGGGCCACTTCGGCGGTGAAGCTGGAGGCCAAAGCGTTGACGACCGAGGAACCGACGCCGTGCAGGCCGCCGGAGGTGGCATAGGCTTTGCCGGAAAATTTGCCGCCGGAGTGCAGGGTGGTGAGAATAACTTCCAAAGCCGATTTGTTTTTGAACTTTGGATGCGGATCAACCGGGATACCACGGCCATTGTCGCGAACGGTCAGGCTATTGCCGGCCGCCAGCGTTACTTCAATAAGGGTAGCGTGGCCGGCCACGGCTTCGTCCATTGAATTGTCGAGAATTTCGGAAGCCAAATGGTGAAGCGCCGACTCGTCGGTGCCGCCGATATACATGCCGGGACGTCGGCGCACGGGCTCCAGCCCTTCGAGCACCTCGATATCCTTGGCGGAATACTTCTGCTCCGCCCCACCGCCGCTATCGAACAAGTCACTCAAGCCTTCGACTCCGTAGTCATATGTAGATCGAAGCATGAGTTGGCACGACCAGCCCACGCCGCCAAGATGCCGTGGGACGGCGCAGCCATCACCGAATAACGCTGGAGGGAATTAAAAAGCTCAATGTCAGCTTGATTTCATTCCGGGTGTTGATGGGTCGCTCAAAATTGCGCAACCGGTGGGGTATCATCTTTAAGACATTGATTTGAAATACGCCTTTGCCGGACCAGCGCGGCTGCATCTGGTACCGCGTGCGAATTGCCGTCTGGCGGATTTGCCGGTACGAAAAATTCTGTACGGCAACCCTCTCTGCGCTGATCTGACTCTGCCTTATGGCAAGGTTTTGCACGAACATCTGGCCTGAACCGTGTCGCGGCTGAATTAAGGAAAGGAAAACGAAATGGCTCTTAAAGGAAAGGTGGCGCTGGTCACCGGGTCGACCAGTGGGATTGGCCTTGGCATCGCCCGGGCGCTGGCGGCCGAGGGTGCTGACATCATGCTGAACGGATTTGGCGATGCCGGGACAATTGAGAAGCTGCGCAGCGAATTGGCGGCCGAATTCAAGGTAAGGGTCGAATATGACGGCGCCGATTTGAGCAAGCCGGACCAGGTGGCGGCTATCGTCAAAAAGACGCAGGACGACCTTGGTAGCCTGGATGTTCTGGTGAACAATGCCGGGATCCAGTTCGTGGCGCCGGTGGAAGAGTTTCCCGAAGCGAAATGGGATGCGATTATCGCCATCAACCTGTCGGCGGTGTTTTACGGCATGAAGGCGGCGATCCCTGGAATGAAGGCTAAAAAATGGGGCCGGATTATTAATGTCGCCTCGGTGCATGGGTTGGTGGCGAGCCCGCACAAGGTTGCGTATGTGGCGGCCAAGCATGGTGTTGTGGGGGCAACCAAGGTCGCCGCAATTGAGCTGGCGAATGACGGTATCACTGTGAATGCGATTTGCCCGGGATGGGTGTTAACGCCGCTGGTCCAGCATCAGCTGGAGGACCGGGCCAGGCAAGCGGGCACTGATGTGCCGACCGAAGAGAAAAAGATGCTGCAGGAGACTCAGCCGATGCTGAAGTTTACAACGCCTGAGAAAATCGGCGCTTTAGCGGTGTTTTTATGCTCTGATGGTGCGGCAACCATCACCGGCGTGCCGTTACCGATTGATGGCGGCTGGGTCGCGCATTAGATAGTAAGCGTGATCCCTCAATCCGTCGGAGTTAAGCCATATTAAGCGATGAGACGGAGGCTGGGCGGTTTGCTGCAATGCTGCGCCGCTCGGCCGAATTGACGCTCAGCCTGGCGGCAGATGCGGGGCCGGTGCTGGCTGTGGTGGGCGCTTGCGAGCGGGCGATCCTGGCGGGCGGCAAGATCATGTTTTGCGGCAATGGCGGCTCGGCGGCAGATGCACAGCATCTGGCAACTGAACTGCTGATCCGGCTTCGAACCAGTGTTTCCCGGGATAGCTGGCCGGCGCTGGCTTTGACATTGGATGCCACCATGCTGACCGCGGCCGGCAATGATTTCGATTTCGGGCAGGTGTTCTCCCGGCCTTTGCAGGGGCTCGGCAAAGCCGGCGACGTGCTGTTCGGCATTACCACGTCGGGCCGATCCGCCAATGTGATCAATGCACTGGCAGCGGCAAGAACCATGGGCATTACCACGGTTGGGATGCTGGGTGGCGATGGCGGCAACGCAGTTGCCCTCTGCGACCATGTGCTGCTGGTGCCGGATTTTGAGACCGCGCGGATCCAGGAGTGTCACATCACGCTTGGGCACGCCGTGTTGACCTTGCTGGAAGATCGGCTGGTGAGCTGATGCGGGTGTTGGTAACCGGCGCCGCGGGCTTTGTCGGCTATCATGTAAGTGCCGCGTTATTGGCGCGCGGCTTGGATGTGCTGGGGGTGGATGACTGCAACCCTTATTATGATGTGCGGCTGAAGCAGGCTCGGCTGGCTCGGCTGACGGCAGACA
>CBDAQL010000002.1:900000-902618 GCA_965199045.1 Acidocella sp.
TGGGTGCTAAGGTCCATCGTCGAGAGGGAAACAGCCCAGACCGCCATCTAAGGTCCCCAAGTCATGGCTAAGTGGGAAAGGATGTGGGAATTCCAAAACAACCAGGAGGTTGGCTTAGAAGCAGCCATCCTTTAAAGAAAGCGTAATAGCTCACTGGTCTAATTAAGAAATCCTGCGCCGAAAATGTAACGGGGCTCAAGCCATGCACCGAAGATGCGGGTGTGAATATTTATATTCACGCGGTAGCGGAGCGTTCCGTAAGCCTGTGAAGGGGCACTCGTGAGAGGCCTTGGAGGTATCGGAAGTGCGAATGCTGACATGAGTAGCGACAAACACTGTGAGAAACAGTGTCGCCGAAAGTCCAAGGGTTCCTGCGCAAGGTTAATCCGCGCAGGGTGAGCCGGCTCCTAAGGCGAGGGCGACAGCCGTAGTCGATGGGAAACAGGTGAATATTCCTGTGCCTGCTAGAAGTGACGAATGCGAGATGTTGTTCGGTCTTATTGGATTGACCGGGCTTTTTGAGCATTCCAGGAAATAGCTCTAGCATATAGACCGTACCCTAAACCGACACAGGTGGACTGGTAGAGCATACCAAGGCGCTTGAGAGAACTATGTTGAAGGAACTAGGCAAATTACTTGCGTAACTTCGGGATAAGCAAGACCCAATAGTGGGCAACCATTGTTGGGTGTCACAAAAGAGGGGGTAGCGACTGTTTAGTAAAAACACAGGGCTGTGCGAAGTCGAGAGACGACGTATACGGTCTGACGCCTGCCCGGTGCCGGAAGGTTAAGAGGAGGTGTGCAAGCACTGAATTGAAGCCCCGGTAAACGGCGGCCGTAACTATAACGGTCCTAAGGTAGCGAAATTCCTTGTCGGGTAAGTTCCGACCTGCACGAATGGCGTAACGACTTCCCCACTGTCTCCAGCATAGGCTCAGCGAAATTGAATTCCCCGTGAAGATGCGGGGTACCCGCGGTCAGACGGAAAGACCCTATGAACCTTTACTGCAGCTTTGCAGTGGTATTAGGAGTGAGCTGTGTAGGATAGGCGGGAGGCATTGAAGCATGGGCGCTAGCTTGTGTGGAGCCAACCTTGAAATACCGCCCTGAACGCTTCTGATATCTAACCGCGTCCCGTCTAACCGGGACCGGGACCCTGCATGGTGGGCAGTTTGACTGGGGCGGTCGCCTCCCAAAAAGTAACGGAGGCGCGCGATGGTGGGCTCAGGCCGGTCGGACATCGGCTGCTGAGTGCAATGGCATAAGCCCGCCTGACTGCGAGAGCGACAGTTCGAGCAGAGACGAAAGTCGGCCATAGTGATCCGGTGGTTCCACGTGGAAGGGCCATCGCTCAACGGATAAAAGGTACTCTAGGGATAACAGGCTGATCTCCCCCAAGAGTCCACATCGACGGGGAGGTTTGGCACCTCGATGTCGGCTCATCACATCCTGGGGCTGGAGCAGGTCCCAAGGGTTCGGCTGTTCGCCGATTAAAGTGGTACGTGAGCTGGGTTTAGAACGTCGTGAGACAGTTCGGTCCCTATCTGCCGTGGGTGTTGGAGGCTTGAGAGGATCTGTCCCTAGTACGAGAGGACCGGGATGGACGTACCTCTGGTGTACCGGTTGTCGCGCCAGCGGCACAGCCGGGTAGCTATGTACGGAAAAGATAACCGCTGAAAGCATCTAAGCGGGAAACTTACCTCAAAACTAGGCCTCCCAGAGGGTCGTGGTAGACCACCACGTCGATAGGCCAGGTGTGGAAGCGGGGTAACCCGCGCAGCTAACTGGTCCTAATCACCCGATAGAGTTCAATACAAAACACACATATCAACCCATCATGAACAGCAACGATCCATCGGATCGTCGTACAAGAAATTCCGCGTCCCGATGGTCGAGCATTGCTCGATCTGCATCGGGCCGCGCAAAATACTTCATACAACTGCACCAAAACCCAACCCCACCCACCAACAGCTTGATAGGCTGGACGACCTGGTGGCTTTGGCGGGGAGCCTACACCCGATCCCATCTCGAACTCGGCCGTGAAAATCCCCAGCGCCCATGGTACTGTGTCTTAAGGCACGGGAGAGTAGGTCGCCGCCAGGTCCTCCAACCTATCAAACGCGTCCCGATAATGTGGCGATAAAGTCGCCAAGGCGTAATCGGGCCGCGTAACATGAAACAACCAACCGCCCCCCAACCATCATAAGTCCAAAGGCGGTTGCGGTCGTAAACAAAAACAATAACAACCCAAAACATACCAACGCGGGGTGGAGCAGCCCGGTAGCTCGTCAGGCTCATAACCTGAAGGTCCCTGGTTCAAATCCTGATAGACCACACGCCAAGCTTTCCTCGAAATCAACATTTGCTGTTGTTCGGGTGAGGGCGCGTATGTGCGGATGAAGCGCTTCGCTCGAGCAGCGGCCCAATCATGGGAACATGCTCGATGGAAAGTTTTGAAATATTAGGCGGCAAGGTTCAGCTCTACCGCCGCCCCGACTCCAGCTTCTGGTGGTGCGCGACCCGGCTAAACGGCAAGCAGCGCCGGAAGACGACCAGGCAGGAAAGTCTGAAGGCCGCGGAGGCGATCGCCACAGACTGGTATCTGACGCTGCAGGGCA
>CBDAQL010000003.1:0-2487651 GCA_965199045.1 Acidocella sp.
TCGCGCATTCAATGGGCATGGGTTATCGGATGGCATATTTTGCTGCCCGCATTCACGGTCGGGTTGGCTTCCTATATTGCGGCGCTTGAGGGACTTCATCTACTCACAAAAAATCCAATCTGGCTCCGTATATCGCGCTATTGGACGCGAATATTCTCGGTCGCTTTCGGGATGGGTGTGGTCACCGGAATTATTATGCCTTTCCAATTTGGAACCAATTGGGCACGATTTTCTGACGCGGTCGCCAACGTGATATCGCCGATGCTGGCCTATGAGGATCTCATGGCCTTCTTCCTGGAAGCCTCATTCCTCGGGGTATTGCTTTTCGGCCGCAAGCTGGTGCCACCCTGGGCCCATTTCTTCGCGGCCTGCATGGTGGCAATAGGTACGTTATTTTCCTCGTTCTGGATTTTGTCCGTCAATAGCTGGATGCAGACCCCGGCCGGATACGTCATTCGAGACGGCAGGTTTTATCCCGAGGATTGGCTAAAAATCGTTTTCAATCCCTCTTTCCCGTTCCGGTTCTGCCACAACGTCGCTGCGTTTTACATAACAACCGGGTTCGTGGTGCTGGGTGTGGGCGCTTATCTGGTCCGCAAAAACCAACATCCCAACGAAGCCAGATGCATCATGAAAATGGCCCTGGGATTTCTGACAGTCATGGTCCCGCTGCAAATTGCCTTCGGGGACATGCAAGGCTTGAACACGCTTGCATACCAGCCGGCGAAGCTCGCGGCGATCGAAGGACGCTGGGACACCGTGGCGCCGACGCCTTTGACGCTGTTTGCCATTCCGGAGCAAAAACAACAGAGAAATGCCTATGCCGTGGAAATACCCTATCTCGGCAGCATCCTGCTAACCCATACCCTGAGCGGCGAGATCCATGGGCTCAAGGAGTGGCCGGCCGACCAGCAGCCACCCGTGGCGCCGGTGTTCTTTGCGTTTCGTCTGATGGTCGCAATCGGCTTTACCATGCTGGGCGTGGTGCTGCTCGGATGGATCCTCGCCTGGCGGCGCAGATTATTCACGACATCCTGGTATCTGACCCTCTGCCAGTGGGTGGCGCCGTTGGGCTTTGTCGCAGTGCTGGCGGGGTGGACGACAACCGAGGTGGGGCGGCAGCCCTGGACCGTATACGGGCTGTTGCGCACGTCCGATTCCGTCTCCCCCTCGCTCACCGGACCCGACGTTTTGTTGTCACTTTGCTGCTACATGATCCTCTATTTGCTGATGTATCCGGCAGGTGTCGCGGTGATGGCCCGATTAGTCGCCGGCGGTCCAGCTGACGAAGCTGCGTCGGAGCCTCGCCTGGGCGGACTGGTGCCGAAGTCCATTTTTAAATCGAATCCGGCGGAGTGATGATCATGGAGGGAAGCGGTTTTAGTCTCGTTCCAGTTTGGACCATTATTATGGGCCTCGGCGTCTTTCTATATGTTTTGCTCGACGGGTTTGACTTGGGGGTAGGGATGCTTTTTGGCTTCGCGCCCCGGCGAGACCAAAGCATAATCATGAACACGATCGCGCCGGTATGGGACGGCAACGAGACCTGGCTTATTCTCGGCGGCTTGGCGCTTCTGGCGGTCTTTCCACTGGCTTTCGCCATTATCATTCCGGCCGTTTATTTTCCGATCCTCATCATGTTGCTGGCTTTGGTATTTCGCGGCTTGGCCTTTGAATTCCGGTTTTCAAAGCCATGGCTCACGGCGATCTGGGTGCGCGGGTTCTCGGTCGGTTCGGCAGTCGCCACATTTGCGCAGGGCGCCGTTTTGGGCGCGTTTCTGCAAGGCTTTACCGTAAATGGACGCAATTTCGCAGGCACTTCCTGGGATTGGCTGACGCCATTTTCCGTGGCCACGGGGCTTGCGCTTATGTTCGGGTATTCGCTGCTGGGTGCAGGCTGGCTGGTGATCAAGACCGAGGGCAGTCTACAGAGCTGGGCCCGCAAAATGGGCCTTCGTTGCTTTGTTGGTGTCGTAGCCTCCATTCTGGTCGTGAGCATTTGGACGCCGCTGATGAACCCTGAGATCGCCACGCGCTGGTTTTCCTTCCCGGATTATCTGTACCTTGCGCCGGTGCCGCTTATGACGGCATTGCTTGTGGCTGCGGGCTGGCTTGCCCTCAGCGGCTTCGGGGGTGACGCGGCTTTGTTTCTTGTCGCACTGGGCCTCTTCCTGATGTCCTATCTCGGGCTCGCGATCAGCATGTGGCCAATGATCGTTCCCTTTCATTACACTTTGTCGCAGGCGGCTTCCTCGCCCAGTACGCAGACATTCCTTCTGATCGGAACGTTATTTCTGCTACCCGTCATCCTGATGTATTCGGGCTGGTCCTACTGGGTCTTCCGGGGAAAAGTGCGCGGCGATATCGGCTATGAGTAGAGAGCGGTGCGAAACTCTGTCGCACGATCATGGGCTTAGCGCGGAGAGGTGTCCGGCGAACTTCGTAAGGAGCTGGCGAGTGTCTCAGCAAGACCAATCGGAATTCAGAATGATCGAGAAGAAATTCATCCACTCATAAGAGGATCTTTTCGCGCCAATATATCGGCATTGACACTACCGAAGGTTGTCTGCGGTTTTTTGATGAATCGCCGCGCAAAATGGTCAATAATTTGCTCCGTCTTCCGTGTCTCAAATAAGTTGCGTCGCCGCGCCTGCCATCGCGCTATCCGGCACGCGGATACCGGCAATGATGATTTCGCTCATGGCAGCGACCCTCTCAAAATAGCGAAACGTTCAGTGGCTCAGCTGGCGACATCGATAACGGCCTTAGCGAATTGTTGGGGAGCCTCTTGCGGCAGGTTATGTCCGATGCCGCCCAAGAGCGTTCTGTGTTCGTATTTTCCTGAGAATTTGCCGCGATATGACACCGGCGCCGGATGCGGCGCGCCGTTGGCGTCACCCTCAAGCGTAATGGTGGGCACAGCAATGACGGGGGCCTGCGCAAGTTGCCGCTCCAGCGCATTGAATTGCGGGTCACCGGCCTCCAGCCCGAGCCGCCAGCGATAGTTGTGGATCACAATTGCAACATGGTCAGGATTGGCGAGTGCTGCAGCGCTGCGATCAAAGGTGGCGACATCGAACGACCATCGCGGCGACGCAATCGTCCAGATCAGCTTTGCGAATTCGTCCCGGTATTTCCCGTAGCCCAGCCTGCCGCGCTCGGTGGCGAAATAATATTGGTACCACCATGCAAGCTCCGCACGCGGCGGTAATGGATTCTCGTTGATCGTTGGATTGGTGATGAGATAACCACTCACGGAGACCATCGCCTGGCAGCGCTCCGGCCACAAAGCGGCGATTACATTGGCCGTCCGCGCCCCCCAATCATATCCTCCGAAAATTGCCTTCTGAATCAGGAGCGCATCGAGCAAGGCAATTACGTCGAACGCCAATACCGCCTGCTGGCCATTCCTAAAGCGAGCGTCCGAAAGGAAGCGCGTGGTCCCAAAGCCGCGTGTATAAGGAACGATAACCCGGTAACCTGCCGCGGCCAACAGCGGCGCGGCTTCGGCATAGCTGTGAATGTCGTATGGCCAGCCATGGAGCAGGATAACCACAGAGCCATTCGACGGACCAAGTTCGATATAACCGACATTCAGGTCGCCTGCCTCAATCTGCCGGACCGTGCGAAACGCCATGCCCGTTTTCGGGTCAGAGGAAGACGGCGCGGTGTTGGAAAATTCCTGCGCTGCGGTCTGAGCAGAACTACAATCGGAAAAACCGGCGATAGCCAAACCCGCGGCGCCCACCCCGATCAGGCGACGCCGATTACGATTAACGCTGCTGATTGTTTTCGGCGGTTCCACGTGCGGACACTCCTCATTTTGGCCGCGGGCAAAAATCGTCCCGGATAGGCTTCGTCGCCGCCCGGCCTGCCCTCCTAGAATCCGCAGATGAACGCAATGCGGCGGAAAATCCATTGGACAATGGTATCGATACCCGCACGTCTTAATCAGAGCCCACGCACGCACTGTACGCGACAGGACACGAAAGTATTAAGATACTATCGTCTAATGGATTCTAACTCCAACGCTTCCATTTCTAAAGTTGTCCTTAGCAGAGCTATCAGAAGCACCTCGGAGAAAATTATGATCCACAAATCGATCCACGGACTGGCGAGCAAGCGTAATGAATCGAAAGCGGAAAAAATTCATCGTATGAAATCTTACGCTCCCGGGATCCTGAGAAATCTGGCACCGAAAGTCGCAGCGAGTTTTTTCGTTTTTATCCTTGTTATCAGCGCGGCGCCGGCACAAACCGCTGTCTCGGAGGGGAATGCATGGTCCGCATTGCAGAACAGGCCGGAGTTCTCCGACGCGGTTGCCTTGTTCGAATATTCCGGGCTCGTTCAATACGTTCAGACCGATCGATTTACCGCCTTCATACCCACCAACGCTGCCTTCGATAATCACCCCGGCCTGCTCGCAAGCCTTTTGAGAGAGCGGACAAGGGCGTTTCCGGATACGACGTCGGCCGTCACGTTTATTCGTTCGCATGCGGTTTATGATTTGCACCCGCTATCGGAAGTTTCCGGAAAGTCGACGACCCTGACATCGATTGCCGGAAATCCAATTCATATTGATGGAACAAGTCCGGGAAAGTATACTGTTACCTGGGTCAGTGTACAGTCAGAGATTGCAACCGCGCATGTTGTCGATAGGCCAATCGTTGCATCCAACGCGTTGATCTATCCGGTCGATACGGTGGTCTTGATGACCCCCTGACCCTGTTTCGCTAAGCGGCCGGCGGAAAAGGTCCACACGCCCTGGATCGAGCATAATGACCGGCAAGTCCTCGGCGGCTTTGAACATCTGAATATGCTTGCCGCGAAACTCCCCCACGGCGGTTGGATGGCTGGAACAGAAGATATAAGCCAGGCGGATATAACAACCACCGCCACCTTCACGTTCGCCAAATTGGCCCGGCCCCATCTCAAGCTTGCGGAGGCATTCCCCTCTCTATCGGCCTTTGCCGACCATTGCGAAGCTTTGCCCGCATTCGTCAAAGCGCCGCTTCCCTCTAACGACAGAATGCAAAGCGTATTGTCCTGCCCATTCGTCGCCTGAGGCGTTTGCAATGCGCGCCGAGAGCGAAGTGGCTGGTCCCATCGATCGCGCGATCCGATTTGGGCCTTTTTGTCTGCGCCCCGCTTCGCATCTTTTGCTTGAGGATGATGCGCCCGTCCACATAGGCGTCCGTGCGCTTAACCTCTTGATCCTTTTGGTAGAGCGGGCAAGTGAGGTGGTCACCAAGGACGAATTGTTTGCGCGTGTCTGGCCGGGGGTTACGGTTGACGAAGGAAATCTCAGAACCCAGATAGCCCTGCTCAGAAAGGCCCTGCGCGAGGGCGAGTCCGGCGCGCGCTACCTGATGACCGTTCCCGGCCGAGGCTATCGGTTTGTGGCGACCCTATCGCGCACGGAAACACCGGAACCCAGCAAGCTTCCACCGCCTCCCAGGGAAGCTCCACGAGATCTACCAATCCCCCTGGCACGTCTAATCGGCCGCGCCGGCGCGGTTCGGGACATCGTCCGCCGGTTAAATAAGAATCGCTTCGTCAGCATCATTGGGGGTGGTGGGATCGGCAAGACCTCCGTCGCCATGGATGTCGCCGAACAAACGGCCACCTCCTATGGGAGTGGAATCTGTTTGGTGGACTGTGCATCGCTCTTGGGCACGTCATTGGTCGCACAGAAACTGGCCTCGGCACTTGGGCTTGAGATTGCAGCAGACGATCCAACCCGTGGATTGGTCGCATTTCTGCGCGGCAAGCGGATGTTGATCATTCTCGATTGTTGCGACCGGGTTGTCGAGGATGCGGCCGTCCTCGCCGAGAACCTGCTCAAAGGCGCTGCTGGCGTCGACATCCTTACGACGACCCGTGAACCTCTGCGTGCCGAAGGCGAGGTTGTATATCGTCTACCTTCGCTCGAAATTCCTCCGCTATCCACCGATTTGACAGCAGAGAATGCGCTTACTTATCCCGCCGTTCGGCTTTTTGTTGAGCGGGTTTCGGCAAGCATCGCCGGTTTCAAACTGAGCGATGCTGATGCGCCTATAGTCACCGAAATTTGCCGTAGGCTCGATGGCATCGCGTTGGCGATTGAACTGGCCGCAGGGCGCGTCGACGTATTCGGACTGTTGGGCGTTGCGGCAAGATTGGAGGATCGCATTCAGCTTCTAAAGCGTGGCCGGCGTACCGCACTTGCGCGCCACCAAACGCTCGCGGCGACACTCGATTGGAGCTACGACGCGCTTTCGCAACCCGAACAGGCCGCCTTGCGCCACCTCTCGATATTCGCGGGTGTCTTCACGCTCGATGCGGCGCCGGCAGTTGCGGCAGATGACGTGGTCGTTACCTCGGAAATTCCCGAGCTGGTCGCAAGCCTGGCCTCGAAGTCGCTACTCAATGCGGATGTCACAACCGGAGTTGGGCAATATCGCCGCCTCGATACCACTCGATCCTATGCGCTGAAAAAGCTTACCGAGAGCGGCGACTTCGAGCGGACGGCCCGGCGGCAGACCAAATATATTAGCGCTCCTCGAAAAATCCGCTTCTGATGGGGCGATATCGTCGTAGGTTGCCGCTGCCCCGCGGATGTCGGCCGAATCAAAACTTGTCGATGAAGCGCGATCGGTGATGGTTTGGGCATTTTCGGCCGAGCACGACATTGAATCCGGCATCGCTGTGGCGAGCGCATGCGTCCCTTTGTGGATCCACCTTTCCCTCGCTCAGCGCGCGTGAACGTGAGGTGATGGCGCTGGTTGTCTGTGGTTTGATGAATAAGCAGGTCGGCGGTGAGCTCGGCATCAGCGAGATTACCGTTTAAGGCGCATCGAGGTCGGGTGATGCAAAAAATGCAAGCTGGCTCGTTGGCTGAACTGGTGAATATTGCTGCAAAATTGCACATTCCGAAACCGGAATCATGGCCTCAGAAGTCAACTTCAATGGCCATTCTCAAAAATGGTCCAGGCGCGTCGTCCAATCGCACAATGCCGTTTCATTGGCGAACCTCAAGGGAAATTCACCCGCTCTAACGTATTGTTGATACCATCGTTTAATAGAATTCGCTTCTTTTTCGGCGCATCCCTTATGTCCGGTTGTGATGCTGTTACGAAAGGGAGTCAGACAATGTTATCGGTAGCTGCTCGGCAAAGCACCAATTTGATCGCGCTGAAACATCCACCAAAAGTTGTAGATCGACATTTTACCAGGAATGCCGTCCATGGAAACGCCGAATGGTCACATCGACGCGCCATCTCGAAATTGGTGCTGGAAAGCATTGACGGGCCTCCGAACGATTCCGACCCGATTTGGACGACCGAAATAAATCGCCGAGCACTGAATTTACTGCAGTTATTGTTGCCGATGCAGCAGGCGCAGCCATCCAGGCATCGCCTCGCGTATGATTTTGCCGTCGCGCATGAACTGACCAAACACCTGATGAATGCATACCGTCTGCTGGATTTTCATGACCGCGATCGAACGCTTCGATGCGAAGATGCAATCCGGCATATCGTTGCCGGACTTGTTGACCTGTTCCGGAGCGCAGGTGGCATGGTGGAACTTGCGATGCAGGTGCGGTCCTTGAGCCTGCCGGCGAGGAAGCGACGCGCTTTAGCACTTTTGATCGGCGAAATCGTCCTCAGCTCGCTGCTACATGGTGCAAAGCGAACAGTTCCCACCCGCCTGACGCTATCGTCTTTCCGTGAAGCAGGTCTTGGCGGCTCCATTGACGTGGAGACCAGCGTTCCGTTGTCCTACAGCTTTGCATGCCCCGGTTATGCAATGATCTGCGCCCTCTCGGGGATTTTAGAGGCGGAGATGTCCTATGGCGAAACCGGGACCGGAGGAACGCGTATCAAAATCCGCATTCCATGAATAAAACCCCGCTCGGCTCGGCAACGGACTTGCGGTGGCGTTTTTGGACGAAACAGCTGAACCTAAGTTGCCAAGGTTTGCGTCACGTCCAGTTCGGCGGCGGTCGTGACCAGTTCCGCCAAAGAACGCGCCTGCATCTTCTGCATGACACGGCCACGATGCGCCTTTACGGTAATCTCGCTGATCCCCAGCCGCCAGGCGATCTGCTTGTTCATCAGCCCTGCGACCACCATCGCCATCACCTCGCGCTCGCGCCGGCTCAGCGAGGCGTAACGTTCTCGATGTACCCGTATTGGTGCTTCTCGCTGCAGGGCATCACGACTGCAAACTAGGGCTGACGCGACGGCGCCGAGCAATGTGGCGTCATCAAAAGGCTTGGTAAGGAATTCTATCGCCCCAGCTTTCATGGCCCTTACGGTCATTGGCACATCCGCATAGCCGGTGATAAAGATGATCGGCATCTCTGCGCGGTCGCCGCCAATGCGCGCCTGTAGCTCCAGCCCGTTCAGATCTGGCAGGCTTACGTCGAGCACTAGGCAGCTTGGTCCCGGCGGCGGCCGATGATCAAGGAATGCCGCGGCCGTCTCAAAAGCAACCACATCCCAGCCCGCACTGGAGATCAAGGCCGCCAACGCCCCTCGCATCGAGACATCGTCATCAACCACAAATACGGTCGCCCTCGGCGGCATCATGTTCGGCGGCTGTGCCGGAGCCCCTGCGAATATATCCAGGCGCCAACCGGGAAAAAGCTTGCGTTCACACTTCCTCTCCTCTTGCGAAGGCTGCATTCACCGCCTCCAAGAGCGCTTTCTCGCTAAGGGGCTTGTAAATGCAAGTGACCGCCCCCCGGTCGAGCAGGCCCGGCACCACGCGGTCGTCTGAATGGGCGGTCATGAAAATGATGGGAATTTTGTTCTTACGCCGAAGGAGCTCATTTTGAAGTTCGGGTCCGGTCATGCCTGGCATGACGACATCCAAGATCAGGCAGCCTGTTTTCTCCACATGTTCGGACGCCAGAAAAGACTCGGCGGACGGGAACGGTATCACCTCGAAGCCGAAATACCGAAGCAGATCCGGCAGTGATTCGCGCACTGAGACATCATCGTCGACGATTGAAACCAGCTTCGCAGCCGACATTACGCGCTCCTCAATGCTTGATCCGGATTGGCAGCCCTTTGGCGCCGCTTGGCGTCACCGGCAGTCCATACGCGGCCAACCCGCGTGCCCGGTGCAGGCAGCTATTGCAACCCTATAAGCAGGGATGCACTGTCCGATATTCTCGAAATCGCGTCTTAGCTCTTGGTCCATCGTCATCCCATTGCTATCCGAGGATGCATGCCGGGACCTGCTGACGTCCATAATACTATAGTATCGGTGCCTGAGCGTTGGCGCCGGCTTGCCCAGCCATGTGTGGCAGCGTGAACCAGAAAGTCGCACCGCGCCCGGCATCGTTGACGGCCCACAAGCGGCCGCCATGCGATTCAATGATCGACCGGCTGATGCGAAGCCCCATTCCGGTCCCATTTGGTTTGGTTGTAAAGAAGGCATCGAAAACCTGCTCTATCATATGCGGCAGAAGCCCTTTGCCAGTATCACGGACTGAAACAAGGACCTGTTCGTTGATAGCCCGCTCCGACCGGATAACGAGCTCCCGAGCGCCATCGGCTTCCCTCATTGCCTCGATGCTGTTGACAATCAGGTTCATCACGACCTGCTGCAATTGCACGCGATCTCCGATGATCTGTGGAATTTCGGCGGCGAAGTCCGTCCGCACGGATATATCATTTCGTATTGCCTCGTCGCGCAGAAGTACCATGGTTTCTTCAATGATCTCGTTGACGGAAACGGGTTCTCGCTTTGCAGAACCGTTCTCGAATTGTGCCCTGATTCTATCAATAATCCGGCCCGCGCGCTGCGCATCCCGCAGAATTCGGGTGACGGCCGCGCGCACTTCATCGAGATCGGGACTCTCATGGCTCAGCCATCGCAGACAGACATTGGCGTTTATCATCGCACCGCTGATAGGTTGTCTGAGCTCATGGGCCAACGACGCCGTCAACTCACCCATCGTTGTCGCCCGATTGATACGCGCCAGGTCAGCCTGCGCCTGGCGTAGTGTTTCTTCGATCCGTTTCCGGTCGTCGATGTCGGTCGTCGTGCCGACGAATCTGAGGATTTTTCCGGCGGAATCGTGCAAGATCACAGCTTGCTGAAGTTGCCAGCGATAGGCCTCGTCGTGAGCGCGGCGATTGCGCGTTTCCATCGCAAATCCCTGTCCAGAATTCACACCACGCCAAAAGTTCGTGGCGGCGATCTCCAGATCCTCAGGATGGACCGCGGTCATCCAGGCCTCGGGGTGCGAGCGGACAAACTCAAGACTTTGCCCGGTGAATTCGAGCCAAACCTGATTGACGAAATCGGGTGTCCCATCGGGCTTGAGCGTCCAGGCGGACACAGGAAGATGGTGCAGCAGCCCAACCTGAAGCTGCAAATCGGTGTAAAGGGCAGCATTCTCCAATGATATGGCTGCTTGCGCCGCGACCATTTCCAGCACGGCAACGCGGTTCGCAGTAAACACACCCGGGGTTAGGCTATTTTCCAGATATAATACACCGGTAAGATCCGCCTGTTTGACGATTGGCAGGCATAAAACCGACCTTGAGCGCTTCAACCGCACGTATTCGTCATTCGAATAAAAGGGGTCGGTCGCGGCATTGTCTAACAGAACGCGCTCCTGCGTGCGGATTGCATAATGCAGTATGGATAGCGGTAGATCGGACGGTGTGATCGCCGCGTGCCGGGCCGCAACCTCGATCTCGCGCAGGCCGGCGACTGCCTCAGCTTCGATCCGAGCCTCGCCGCCACGAACCAAAATTAATAAACCTCGGTCCGCGCCTGCGTGCTCCATTGCGATTTGCATGAGCTTCTCGATTAGCTTGGGCAGCACCACTTCACCCGAAAGCGCCTGCGACGCTTTGACCACGGCTTCAACATCCAACTGTCCGTCCGAAGGATCCACGATACCCGAAACAATAGCGGTCCGCTCCGGCGCCAGGTCCGGGTGCTGTTCTTCCAGTTGCTTCACCTTCCCTGTCGCGCCCCAGAGTAAATAGCAGGCCCGGGCATCGCGCAGATAAACATATGAAATTTTACCAAACCCGCGAGCTGAAAAAAATGCGGCGGCGCATTCATTTGCCACCGCTTCACAATGTATGAAGCCATTTTGGTGCGCGGAAAGGATTGCCGCTTCGTAGAAATGCTCAGCCTCCAGGATACGGCCTTCGATACGCGCAAGCTCCGCTTTAACTAGCGTGGTTCTGTTCTCAAAATTCTCGGGGCAATGCTGTGCCCATATTTCAAGCTGTCGTTGGTGCTCAATAAGAGCAACGAGATGTTCACGCTGCTCCGCAGAGGACGCTGAATGCCAGGCGGCGGCATGGGCTAGAGCGGCAAAGAAGCGAAAATCGCCAGTCTCTACCTGAGAAGCGGCCGGCCAGAGCAATCGATGCGCTCTTCGAGACGCCTCGACAGCCGAGCTGAAATCACCCGCAAAAAACCTAGCCTGAAGTTTTCGAGTCCAATAGAAAAATTCGGCCAATGCCAGAAGTGGATTACTAGCCAGGCGATTCTCCGTCTCGATCTCATTGTAATCCTGGGCATCGAAAGATCCAAAAATCGCAGTCTCGCCGCGAAGCGTGCGTATAAGACCCAGCTGCGCCCCGCAATTCTCGGCCACAAGCCCAAAGCCGGCCTTCTTGACGAACGCGAGACCTTTCTCTGCCTCCGAGTGCACTTCCGAAAGTGGGTCGCCCACGGCCAGATAATTGGTGATCAACTCATGCCAACTATAGGCGGAGAATGTCAGATCCCCCGCTCGATATGCAACATCGAACGCGCGCCGGACTAACTCACGTCCTTTTATCGCATGCTTGGCCCAAGGTGTCAGCGTGCCAAACGAAATATAGGTTCTCGCCTGGTAACGAGTCAGTTTGCGCTTTTCGACGAGGTCATAGCCCAGTTGGCCAAACCGAAATCCGTCCTTATAATTGTTGAAGCGCGGCCCGGCAAACATTCCAAACCAGACGTATCCGAAACAAGATGCATCGCTGTTACCGTACTCCAGGCACAAATTCACCATGCGGCAAACAACGAGCGTCGAAAGATTCTCGTCGAAAAACATCGCAGGGTGGACAATTTCGGAGAACACGTCGAGCATGTCAAGGACGTCTGGATTGTCGAGCAGCGGCAAGTCGATAAGCGCTTCGATTTGACGATTGCCGATATGCGACCAGATCCGATTATATTCCTGAATGACATCATCGCGCCCTGGATGCTGCAGCCAAACGGTACCGTTGCGGCGAAGGTAATCGAGAAACACTTCAATCGCAAGGTCACTGCGATCCAGTGTCGTATAAAGAGTGATCTGCAATCTCGTCACCACTGCATAGTCATGCCGGTGAGGCCTGCTGCGTCGCGCCAACTTGTTCAGGCGAACTTCGGCGGCGGCCATATCGGCCGTATGCAACTCGCACTCGGCAATGAGGCACTCTATCGAGAAGAAAAGGTCATAATCATGCAGCCATGCTTCTGTACGCAATAGCGACCGGGCGGCATGAAGATATCTCAGCGCCGAGGCATAAGCTGTCGATGCCTTAGCTCTTTGCCCGGCAATTAAATTTAGGCTGGCGGCGCGCTTACGCTCGCCGGCATCGACGATCAAATGAGAGCCACGATTGAGCTGGTTTACGATCTCGAAAATCTCTTCTTCGAGTTTCTCCTTGGATACGTTTGAAGCCATCAGCGTGCCGATGCTCCGGTGTGCCTCCGCCCGAGATTCCGGAGGGATCAGTGAGTACGCCGCTTCCTGCACACGGTCATGCAGGAAGCGGTAGGATTGTTCCGATCGGAAAATAAGGCCAGTTCGTACGGCTTCCCAGAGATGTAGGTGCAGTGCTACGCTCTGCGCCTGATACACCATCTGTAGCGTTGCAAAGCTAGCACTATTTCCGAGACACGCGAGCTGTTGCAGTGCTTTCTGCGTCGCGACCGGAAGTCGTTGCAATTTACTTACCATCAGGGCCACGACATTGTCGGTATAGTCCTTGCTCTGAATCTGTAAAAGGTCCCAATCCCAGCGCTCCTCGATGTGATCAAAGGTGATCAGTCCCTCCTCAAATAGTGCCGATATAAATTGAATGACAAAAAAAGGATTTCCCCCTGTCTTCTGTTCAAGTAGTTCTGCGAGTGCTCCAGCATGCGAATGCGCGCAGTGAAGCGAATCCGCAATCAATTCCTCCAGATTGTGGCGTGGCAGGGGCGCCAAGACGACGTCTTGTGCGATCGCCCCGTTTCGTCGAATCACCTCTAGTTTACGAATTAACGGATGCGTGGGCGCGACTTCGTTATCCCGATAGGCACCCACCAGCATCAGATTCTCAACCTGCGGATGCGTCAGCACATCTTCCATCAGATCCAGCGTGGCAGCATCGAGCCATTGCAGATCATCGAGGAATAATACGAGAGGATGCATGCGCGTAAACACGCCGAGGAGTCGACGAAATACCAGTTGGAAACGGCTCTGTGCGTCCTTTGGCGGAAGCTCCGGCACCGGCGCCTGCTCACCGACAATCAGCCTCAAATCGGGGACGAGATCGACCATAAGCTGGCCATTGGGAGAAAGCGCCTCGCGAAACGCATCGCGCCAATGGGCTAACGCTTCTTCATTCTCGGCCAGGATCGGATCGAGCAGGCTCTGGAGCGCTTGCGCGAGGGTTGCATAAGGAATGTCTTGTTTGTACTGGTCAAATTTTCCTGACGCAAAGAAGCCTCGACGAGGGGCGAGCACCTTATGCAGCTCATTGACAACCGACGATTTGCCAATACCAGAGTAACCGGAAACCAGAACCAGTTCCGGCCTGCCGCCACCAGCGATGCGCTCGAAAGATCCCAACAGAACACCGATTTCGGCTTCTCGCCCGTATAATTTTTCTGGAATTAGCAACTGGTCCGACTTATCGCGCTGTCCAAGCGGGAATGCATCGATGTAGCCGCAGCGCTCCCACTCGCTAAGACAATGCTGAAGATCACGCGCAAGGCCCGCTGCCGTCTGGTATCGCTCTTCGGCGGTCTTCGCGATCAACTTCATGATGATGGCCGAGACCGGACCGGGGATGTTCGGCGCCAGTTCGCAAACGGGCATAGCCTGCCTCGCGATTTGGCAGTGCACCCATTCCATTGGATCGGTCGCGGTGAACGGCAGCGCGCCAGTGAAGAATTCATACAGCGTGACGCCCATAGAATAGAGATCGCTCCGGGAATCGATGGACCTGTTCATTCGCCCGGTCTGTTCCGGCGCCATATAGGGCAGTGATCCAGCGATGACCTCAGGCGCCGAGAGCGTCTGGCGTTCGCGCAGGAGCTGCGAGGCGATACCAAAGCCGGTGAGCCATACCCGTCCGGAATCGTCGAGAAACACATTGGCAGGCTTGACATCCTTGTGAATGAGACCCTGTCGGTGAACATGACTGAGCGCTGTCGCCAGAGAGATCGCCACGCGCAGCAGCCAGGCAAGATCAAGAGGGGATCCCTTGAGCTGCTCGATGACCCGATCCAGAGGTTCGCCTCCCGGATCTTTGAGAATGAGCGCCGCTCGCCCTTGATGGCGAGTTAGCGTGAGCGGTGGTATTGCCCACGCCGCATCGAGCTTGCTCGCCAGTCCATACTCATGTTGGAGCCGCCGGAGACTCTGCGGCGACGAAAATTCAGCCGCCACAACCATTGCTAGAATCGGCGTTTGACTATCGCAGGCTTGACCCCGGTACAGCGTGAAGTCCACCCTCTCGCGGACCGGATCCAGTATGTAATCGGAATGGTTTGCCATTCTCAACAATCTTGTAACCAGGGAAACAATCTGCTCTGTTCAAACAGAGTGGAATATACCCCGGAGATTTCGCGATTTTAGTCGGCGTTATCGATCTAAAGGAGGCGAGGATATCTGACGTCGCCTCCTCATCACAACTGCTTGAGATTGTCTCATACATGTCGATGATCGGCAACCCCCTTCCGGAGCCGCTTAAACAGTGAGCCGGCGCTATTGTTTCGTTTATGCCAGGCGCGGTTTTTCAGAGGATCATTTTTGGGGCTGGCCTACCGGATCAGGTTTGGACGGCCGGCGGATCCGTGAGCGTGCGATGGTCCTGCAACTAAGCGTTCAATTTAAATGAAGCGGAACTTTATGTGCCTCGCCCGCGAGAACTTTCAGCAAAGCCTGCGCCGCCGCCGTCGATGAGGCTGGATTCTGGCCGGTGATCAGGAGTCCGTCGACAATTGAGAAACTCTCCCAATCTGCCGCCTTCTGGTAAATGCCCCCCAACCGCTTCAACTCATCTTCCACAAGAAATGGCACAACTTTGGTAAGTTCGACGGCTTCTTCTTCGCCATTGGTAAAGCCTGTCACCCGCTTGCCTTTTACAATCGGCGCGCCACCATACGTAACTTTGTGTAACACCCCGGGCGCGTGGCAAACCGCCGCGACGGGCTTGCCTGCATTGTAGAAGGACTCAATCAAACTGATGGAGACCGGATTATCGACCAGGTCCCACATCGGTCCGTGCCCCCCGACATAGAAAACGGTGTCGAAATCCCCGGATCTCATGTCGGCCAGAATTCTCGTCTGCGACAGTTGCTTCTGCGCCGCCTCGTCCTTTTTAAACCGCTCCATGGCCGGCGTTTGATTCTCCGGTAGATCGCTCTTCGGATCGATCGGCGGCTGTCCCCCCTTCGGCGAGGCGAGCGTGATTTGCACGCCGGCATCGCTGAACACGTAATAGGGTGCGGCAAACTCCTCCAGCCAGAACCCGGTTTTGCGGTCGGTATTTCCGAGTTGATCATGCGACGTAACCACCATAAGTATTTTCACTGGGCTCTCCTTTGGTTCTCGTGTTGCGGCCGTAAACAGGGGAATATAACGAACGCGCATCAAGCGCTTTGGACAGATTTTGTCAGCTACCCAGCTGGCCTAAATAATCACCAAGCTCGCTCTCTACCTTTCCGGGACGGTGGAAGCCGAGTGCCATCAGCTTTTTCAACCGCTCTTGAAAACCTGGCCGGCTCAGCGAAGCCGCAAATGCATCCCATTCAGGCAAAATATCGGCATCCGCCGGCAGGCTCGCAATATCGACGAGCCGCTTTGTTTCGGCGATCGCCGCTTTGTCGAAGCTCGCAATGCGCCTAGCGAGGCCATCTACAAAATCATCCAGCTCCACATCCGGCAATGAACGGTTGACATATCCGTATCGCTCCGCGAGATCGCCCCCTATATCGTTCGAACCCAACAGCACCTCCAACGCTCTGCCCCGCCCGATCAGGCGCGGCAGCCGGGCCATCGGACCGCCACCCGGAACCAGCCCCGCGCCAACTTCCCATTGCGAAAGCAACGCCTTTTCACGGCTGGCAAATCGCATATCGGATGCAAGCGCCAGTTCGCTCCCAACGCCGGTAGCTCGTCCATGAATGAGTGCAATCGACACAACCGATAACCGGCTCAGACGGACCAGCAGATCGGGCAGTGGCTGCAACCCTGTTGGTCCCGGCCGGAGATTCGCTGCATCCTCCGGTTTTGCAAAAAAATCATAATGGGTCAGAAAAAAGCCTTCCACGGCGCTGTCAAATACCACCACTTTGACGCGCTCATCGGCCTCAAGCGACCTAATAATTTCTTCAAGCTGCGGAATATTCGCGGGCCCGAAAATATTAAGAGGCGGCAAATCGAACGTCACTTTCCAATACGCCGCCGACACCCGTACCAGACGAATCTCACCAGAATTTGCTAGTTTGGCCTCTACTTGTTCAGCCATATGCTCCTCCAAAATTTCTCGTTTCTGATCGGGCCGGAGAAAACGCTCCCCGGAAGCGCGCTCGATTCCGAACCGAGTGCGATCACGTGATAAAGATGAAATAACACTCGATAAACGAATGCCAAAGATCTTGGTCCGCCACGTCCACCAAAAGCAAATGTCACAGGACGAGTCATAAATCTATTAAACTAAGGTATCTAATAAACCTTAGATGCCCTTGCAGCTTACGATCTGATGCGGGTGCTGTCCTGCGCGGCACCATCGACACCTTCGTCCAATAGCGGCCCGTAATCTGGCGCCCCAACTTATGCTGCGGCAAGGGCATTTGCGGCACGGCCCAAAGCGAAAAGAGAAAGGTGAAAGCATGTTGTTGATAGGGCTGCTTCGTTTCGGGCTGATGCGTTTTCAGAATGCGCTCCAGGCTCTATTCTCAGCCGTAGTTGGTCATGAATGAGCCGTTCAGGTGTACTTCTGCCCGCCCTCGGGGTCGTCTCCGTTTTCAGCGGAGCGTGCGTGATTGATGCGTATGCAAAATGCCGGCTCGCACAATCACCGCCGATGGGCACGGTTTTAGCGTGATTAAAATGGCCTATCGACGCGAACGCAGTCCGATAAGGCGAGCCTTAGTGCTCTTCTTGCAGCGGGTGAAGGCACGCTCCGCCGGCATCGCTGTTTTGCTCATTCTGCTGATTTTGGCGGCGGTGGTCGTCTCGGTTCGTCAAGGCTTGGAGATCGGATGGCTGACTGGCGCTGAGAGCACCGACGATGCTTACATACGGGCCGATCAGATCGCAATTTCATCTCATATCGCAGGCTACATCGAGTCCGTTCCGGTGCAGGATAATCAATGGGTCCGTAAAGGCCAGCTGGTCGCGCAGATCGAAGATGACGACTATCGCGCCAGCCTGGAGAATGCCGAGGCTGATCTGGCCACCGCAACCGCTTCGGTCGAAATATTATTAGGCCAAGCCTTGGTTCAGCAGCAAAAAGTCGCAGGAGCGCGGGCGGTGTTCGAGCAGGCTAGGCTGCAATTCATCCGTCAAAAAAATCTCGTCGGAGACGGCACCACATCGCAACGAGAGCTGGAAGCCGCCCAGGCGGAAAACGATTCCGCTACCGCCGATCTCAACGGGAATATTCGCACCTTGCAGGTGATAGAAGATCAAATCGTCGCCGCGCGCGATGCGGTGCGGGCCAAAACTGCGATGCGCAATCTCGCCAAGATCGAACTAGGATATACGCATATCATCAGCCCAGCCTCTGGCCAGCTTGCCTCCCGCATCGCCTTCGCCGGCGAATACGTCACAGTGGGTTCGCAGGTCGACATGCTGGTGCCCCTGCCAAATGTCTGGGTGGTGGCCAATTTCCGGGAAGCGCAACTCGCGAGAATGTTCCCGGGTCAATCCGCTTTTATCATGGTGGACAGTCTTCCCGGCCGTGTTTTTTACGGCAAGGTCGGTAGCATCGGGCCAGCATCGGGGGCGTTGCAGACTTTGCTGCCGCCCGACAACGCCACCGGCAATTTCACGAAAGTCGCGCAGCGTTTCGCGGTCAAGATTCTGCTCGATCCCACCCAACGCGACTTCGATCGCCTGCGTCCTGGCATGTCGGCCATCGTTACGGTTTCCACAACAGGCGGCCAGCAGACAGGCGACAGCAACGAATGACCAGATTCGTCAAGCCGCCGCCACCACCGCCGCCGGCCCCAACGCCGATCACCAAGACCATAATTCTAGCCAGCGTCTCGGCCTTCGCGGCTGCCTGGATGGTGCAAATGGCGGTGCGATACTTCGCGCTGCAAGCAGCGGATATCGACGGCGGACTGGGCGTTGGCATTGATACCGGCTCATGGCTTTCCACCGCCTATGCGGTAGCCGAGCCGCTGGGCGTTCTGTTCGGCGCGTGGTTGGGCATTATATTTTCACTCAGGCGCATGCTTCTGGCCGGTGTCCTGATTTTTCTTTGCGGCAGCCTGATCCCGTTGATCGTTACTAGTTACGATGCGCTATTGGTCTCGAGAATAATCGCGGGTCTCGCCGGCGGCGCCATCATGCCGCAGGCGATCATCATCCAGCTTCGCACCTGGGGCCCGACGCGCACCGCGCTCGGTCTTGCGATTTACGTATCCGGACCAACCACCGCGCAATTATTCGGTGGCATTGTCGGCGCTTGGGGGGTCGAATATTTTGGCTGGACCGCAGTTTTCTGGACACCACTGCCATTGGGTCTGCTGGCACTTGGCACGGGTCTAATCGGCCTTAAGCGCGAGCGCATCAACTGGCGGCCTCTCATCCATGCCGATCTGTCCGGTATGTTTTATTTGGGCGCGGCAATCGCTTTTTTTGCCTTCGCCATTAATCAAGGCGATCGGATGCGCTGGCTTCAGAGCACGGCGATCATTTTGTCCTTCTTTGCCTCTGCGATCTTCATATTCTGTTTCATTGTCCGTGAATGGCGCACCGTGCGGCATCCGATCCTATGGGTGAAACTCTACCGCCGGCGAAACATCGCTCTAACGGCAATCGGTGCGCTGCCGCTCACATTGGCGATTAGCATGTCCGGCGTCATTGTACCCTTTGCCCTGGAGCAGCTGCGCGGCTTCCGGCCGGAACAGCTGAGTTGGGAATTTTGGAGCGCATGCTGGCCCCAGCTACCGGCCTACGCGCTATGCGTATGGATCATAACTAGAAAAATCTTCGAGGTCCGGGCGCTTTTCATCGTCGGTCTGGCGGTTGTGGCAATCGGTGCATTCTATGACTTCACCATCACCAGTGGCTGGGAGAACGGGGAATTTCATATCGGACAAATTATCCAGGGCGCCGGTCTACCTTTCATAGCCCTGCCTTTGGTAACCTTGCTGGCGGGCGATTTGCGTCCGCCGGCGGAGAGTCTTCCCGCGGCGGCTATTTTTAACCTCTCCCGGGTATTGCTCGGCGCGGTTTCCAACGCCTGGGCAACCACTTCGCTGCGCTTGAACAGCGAGGCCAAGTTCGGGCGGCTTATCGAAAATACCGGCTTCTATCCCGATGGCGGTAACAGCGCTCTCGCCGTACTCTCGGCCAGAATTGCACAGTTCGAAAGTGACCCGTTTCGGGCCAGAGCCGAAGCCGTCGCGGTACTTGCAAACGCGGCGCGCCGGCAAGCGGCGGCGCTCGGCGTCTCGGCCGCCCTGGCGGCGCTCGGGACCTTCCTGTTTCTAAGCTGCCTGATGGTTCTCCTCATGGCGGAACTGGGCTGGGGTAAGTGGCTGCGCCCACACGAGAAACAACCATGACTCAGCTCGCACGCACCATTCTCGCCGCTGCCTCGATCCTCTCCGCATGCACGGTGGGACCGAACTATGAAAAGCCGAACGATCCAGTGCCGGCAAGTTTCACCAAAGGCGGGACTTCCGCCGGCGTCACCGCGGATGACAGCGCGCTCGAACGCTGGTGGGCAGGTTTCAGAGACCCGGTGCTGACCGCGCTGATCCAGCAGGCAATCACCGGGAATTACAATCTGCAGATCTCCACCCAGCATATTCGCGAGGCAAGCGACATGGTCCGGATCGCCGGCGCCGCGGATCTGCCGCAGGTCGGCTTTGGCGCCGCCCTTGAGTCCGACCGCCAAAGCCAAACCCTCGACTGGCCGCCGCCGGATGCGCTGTATGGCGAATATCCGTACTACCAGCTAGGCTTTGATGCCTCGTGGGAAATCGATATTTTCGGCGAAACGCGCCGGCGCAAGGAATCCGCTCGAGACACGGAAGCGGCCGCGGTCGAAGACCGCCGTGCCGTCCTGGTCAGTTTGACCGCCGCAGTTGCCACCACGTATGTCAGTTACCGCGGAACCGAGGCCCGCCTACAAATCGCCACCGAAGATCTCGATACCGCGAGACAGATCCAGGCGTTGACGCTCCGCTCCTTCAACGCCGGCCAGACCTCGCATCTGGATGTCAGCGAGGCGGACGCCGAGGTGGATGCACTCCAAGCCGCAATTCCGCCGCTGCAAGCGCAGGCGGATGCGCTTGTCCATGCAATGGCGGTCCTGCTGGCGGAAACACCCGAAGCTTTTACGGCGTCCAATTTTCCGGGCGATACCAGCATTCCTGTGGCGCCCCCGCTGCCGCCTTCGCTGCCCTCCGAAGTTATCGCCCGGCGCCCCGATATTCGCGAGGCTGAACGCGCCTATGCGCGATCCAATGCCGATGTCGGTGTGGAGATCGCAGCGGAGTACCCGCATTTCTCAATACCGCTGATCATCGGCCCCAGCGCTAGCAGCTGGGGCGCTGCCTTCGAACTTGCCAGTGAAAGCTGGAAGCTCGGCCTTCTCGCCACCGAAAATCTTTATACCGGGGGCGCCCTGAGCGCTAAGGTAGATGCCTCCGAGGCTGCCAAACAAGCGATGCTGCTGGCATATCGGCAAACCGTCCTGCGCGCCTTCGCGGAGGTCGAGGACTCGCTCTCGAATCAGGCCGCCGCGCAGCAGCAATTCGACGACGTGACAGCGCAGGTATCGGACAGCCAGCGCGCTCTGGACGAGGCGACGGAGCAGTACCGAGATGGTCAGGTTGGTTTTCTATCGGTGCTGGACGGCCAACGTCAGCTCTACGCCGCGCGTGATGCATTGGTGGCCGCCTCGCTGGCGCGAACCCTGGCGAACGTCAACCTCTACAAGGCCATTGGCGGCGGCTGGCAAGACGTCACTTTGCCCAATACTGTGGCCGGAGCCGCGCCGGTCGAAGACGGGCACGGCTGACAGCTTCGCGACGTTCACATTCTCACGCGCGGCTAGACCACGATATGACCTTCTAAATGCTCCAGGATGAGCGAGCTTCACCACCTGCCGACATAGGCGCCCCCGTCAACGTGCAAGACTTCGCCTGTCACCCGCGGCGCTTCGGTTATGTAGATCAAGGCGTCCACAATTTCCTGAACGTTCGATATGCCCGGCATCGGGGAAAGCGTATTCAGAAAATCCTTCGGGTCATTTGCATGTAATGGCGTATCAACCATTCCCGGCGCCACGGTGTTGAAGCGGATACCGGCCTTTGCGTACTCGATCGCAAGGCTGCGCGTTATCGCATCGACACCCCCCTTGGTGATCATCGGTACGGAAACATTCATGCCCGCAATCGGGTTATCCACCAGCGACGTTGTTATGCTGACAATGCTGCCGCCGGTCTTTTGCAAAAGCATCTGGCGAACCACCTCCTGCGTGATGTAGAGAAAGCCTTCGAGGTTTGTTTCCGAAAGCTGCCGAAAATCTTCCCGGGTGTAGTCAATAAAAGGCTTTGTAAAAAATATCCCGGCATTGTTAACAAGCGCGTCGATAGTGCCAAATCCGCGAATGGCGGCATCCACGACCTCTGATGCGACGGAGGGATCGCCGATATTTCCATCAACCGCAATTAGCCGGTCGCTCTTCGAGAAAATATTTGAAGCTGAGATGTTTCGAGAAGTCGCAACAATATTATAGTCACGATCCAAAAAACCCTTCACGGCGCCAGCGCCGATTCCCTGGGAACCACCCGTTATGATAATTGTCTTTCTCCGCTCCATGCGCCTGCTCCAGTAAAATCCATTGAAAAATTTCTATCGAAAACTTCGTGTTTCCGGAACACGAATATTTTCAAGGCTGCCATTTCGACAGCCAGTATTCCATTAGACAATGGTATTGCCCACGCTGCTATCTTTTGAAAGGTTCGTTTGGTAATTGATATAACCGGACAAAAATATCCGAATGGCCCTGAACCGATTAGTCAAATACCGGATCTTATTACGTCCCATGACACCATGGTACAATAGACGCGCGGGGTTACGATACGCCAAGTAAATGCAAGTCTATCCAGCAGTGCGGTCCCAACAGTCTTCGAAAGATTTCTCGTAAGGCCAGAGTCATCTCGATAGACGATTGATTTTATTTGAGGTTTCGATGGCTGTCGAACAAAAAGTAGCGATTATAACGGGAGCGTCACAGGGCATTGGTGCCGCGTTGGTCGAGGCCTATCTGGCTCGAAACTACCAGGTCGTCGCGACCTCGCTTTCGATCGGACCCTCTTCAAACAGGAACGTGCTCAACATCGCCGGCGACATTGGCGAAAAAGCGACCTGCGAACGCGTGGTTGCTGAAGGATTGGCACGATTCGGCCGGATCGATACGCTGGTCAACAATGCGGGGGTTTTCGTATCGAGCCCATTCACGCACTACACCGCTGAACAATATGCCCGCGTCGTCGCCACCAATCTCTCAGGGTTTTTCTTCGTCTCGCAGTTCGCGATTGAAGCGATGGAGCGCCAGAAGCGTGGTCTTATCATCAATGTCTCAACCAGTCTGGTAAACCACGCCAACTCAAAAATTCCATCGGTTCTCGCATCGCTCACCAAGGGCGGCCTCGATGCCGCAACCAAGAGTCTAGCAATTGAATATGCAAATCGTGGCATTCGCGTGAACGCGGTCGCGCTTGGGATCATTAAGACACCGATGAATCCGCCCGAGACGCATCGGGGGCTCGCGGCATTTCATCCACTCGGCCGAATGGGTGAAATTTCAGATGTGGTGAACGCTATCTTGTATCTCGAAACAGCCGATTTTGTAACTGGCGAGATCCTCCACGTCGACGGCGGCCAAAGCGCCGGTCATTAATCACCTTAATATTCTCGAAGGAGACCTCCCATGCCGATCGTTACCGTTCAGCTTACCCGCGAGGGCACAGAGCCGGGTGTCGATCACGTCACGCAGGAACAAAAGGCGGCCATATTCAAGGGGATGAGCCAGGTGCTCTTGGACGTGCTTGGCAAACCACTGGAATGGACCTGGGTCATTTTCGAGGAGGTCGAATTGGGTAATTGGGGCTGGGGCGGCATGCCCGTCGAAGAATATCGTAAGCTTAAGGCGCAAGCCAAAACCTGAGCGGCGAAAGGCGAGGGGCTCCGGCCTGCCAGTTGGCGTCTTGTTGTCGGCAGAAAAGGACGTTCGCTAGCGCTGTGTACCTGATGCCGCACCACTCAGCGTCTTCAGGTTTGTTTGGTGCCATCCAAGGCAAGGTAATCCATGGATCAAGTTTCCGCTTCCATAGGCGTAGAGCAGAAGCGCCTTCAGGCGCCCGGCAGCGGGCGGTTTAAGCCGCGCAGCATTCTGCTCGTCGGTGGCGCAATGATTGTTCTTTGTGCCGCCTGCATCCTTGGCTATGAATGGTGCCATACCTGGCGTTTCCTGGTCTCGACCGACGATGCCTACGTCCAGGCGGACAACGTCATCATCAGTCCGAAGGTTTCCGGTTATATCTCGCAGGTGCCGGTACAAGACAACCAGCCGGTCCAGGCGGGCGAAATTGTAGCGCGGATCGACGACCGCGATTACCGCACGGCGCTGGCTTCAGCACAAGCGAATGTCAACGCCGCCGATGCAAACATTGAGGATCTGGCGCAGCAGATCGGTCAGCAGAGCTATGCCGTGGACGAGGCCCGCGCCGCCGTAAATGGAGACCAGGCCGCGTTGATTTTTGCGGAACAGGATGCGCAGCGCTATGCTACCCTGTCCAGAAGCGGCGCGGGCACGCTGCAAAGCGCACAGCTTGCCGGCTCCAGCGTACGTGAAAAGAGCGCCGCGCTGGATCGTGACGTCGCCGCTGTCGGCGCGGCCCGCAAGCAACTTGGCGTGCTCGGCGCGCAGCTTATACAGGCGCAGGCAGCCCTTGCCCAGCAGCAGGCGCAATTGCGTCAGGCCGAACTCAATGAAAGCTACACAACCATCGAATCCTCGATCGAGGGCACCGTCGGTGAACGCACCTTGCGGGTCGGTCAGTACGTGCAGGCCGGAACCCAATTAATGGCGGTGGTGCCGTTGCAAGCGGTGTACGTGACCGCGAATTACAAGGAGACGCAGCTGACCCGTGTGCGCGCCGGTCAGCCGGTTTCGATCGCCGTCGATACCTTCCCCGGCGCGCAGGTTCGCGGCGTTGTCAACAGCATCGCGCCGGCGAGTGGCGAGGAATTCTCGCTGCTGCCGCCCGATAACGCGACCGGAAATTTTACCAAAATCGTCCAGCGCGTACCGGTAAAAATCTCCATTAACCCGAATGATCCTCTACTCGGCCAGTTGCGGCCGGGAATGTCGGTCGAACCCGAGATCGACACGCGCGAGCACGGAACATGAACCCGGGCGCCGGTCATGGCGAGCCTGCCGTCCCGCTGAAAACCTGGATCGCCGTCGGTGGCTCGTTGATCGGGGCATTCCTGGCCGTTCTGAATATTCAGGTCACCAATTCCTCTCTGCCCGACATCGAGGGCGGAATCGGAACCGGCGGCGTCTACGGCGCCTGGATCAGCACCGCCTATCTGGTCGGGGAGATCATCGTGATCCCGATGACCGATTTTTTTGCCCAGGTCTTTTCGATGCGCCGTTATCTGATCGTCAGCACACTGCTCTTCCTGGGCCTCTCGGTCGCTTGTGGCCTTGCCACCTCGCTGCCGGAAATGATCGTTCTTCGCGGTCTGCAGGGCTTCTTCGGCGGCGTGATGATCCCTTTGGCCTTCACGATCATCGTCACCATGTTGCCGCCCTCTAAGCGGCCGCTCGGCTTCGCCGGTTTCGCTATCACCGCGACGTTCGCACCGGCAATCGGACCGACGATCGGCGGCTGGCTCACGGATACCTATGGCTGGCCAACGGTTTTCTACATGAATCTAGTCCCCGGTGCCGTCATGCTGGCGGCGCTCATCTACGCTTTACCGGGCTCGCAGCCGCAGCCAGGACTGCTGCGAAAGGGTGATTGGCTCGGCATTGCCCTGATGGCCGCCGGGCTCGCCTCGTTGCAGACCATCCTCGACGACGGCAATGTCGATGATTGGTTTGGCTCGCCGTTGATCATCCGGCTAAGCGTTGTTTCGGCCATTTCCCTTAGCGCCTTCATCGTCGTCGAACTGGTCCGCAAAAATCCACTGATGCAACTGCGCCTGTTGTTACGGCGCAATTTTGGTTTAGGTACATTGAGCAATTTTCTGTTGGGATTCGCGCTCTACGGCTCCGCCTATCTGCTGCCGCAATACCTCGCCGTCTCCCAGGGGTTCGACGCGCAGCAAAGCGGTGAGGTCATGGCCTGGACCGGCCTGCCGCAACTGCTGCTGATCCCCTTCGTGCCCCGATTGATGCGCCACTTCGACTCGCGCGTTCTGGTCGCGCTCGGTCTCTTTATTTTCGGCGCCAGCTGCTTCATGAACCTCTACCTTGATACGGATTACTCCGGCCCCCAGCTCTTTTGGCCAGACGTCATAAGGGCGATCGGTCAGGCTTTGGTGATGACGCCGCTTACCGCTATCGCCATGGTTGGCATCACCGCGACCGAGGCTGGTTCTGCATCGGCGCTGTTCAACATGCTGCGAAATCTCGGCGGCGCGGTCGGCACAGCCATGGTCGAAACATTCTTCACCAAGCGCGAACAATACCATTCGTTCATTATCAATGCCAATGTCTCGCTGCTGCAGCCAACGACGCAGCAAAGGGTGACAGCGCTCCAGCGATTCTTCCTTGCGCATGGCGTCCCGGACCCAAATACGGCAATGGAGCGCGCCGTAAACGTCATCGGGGGTACCATCAGAGCCCAGGCAACATTTATGGCCTATGCCGATTGCTTCGCCCTGCTCGGCATATTGCTGATGGCGGCTTCCTGCCTGATAATTCTACTGCAAAAAAGCAGCGCGCATGGCGCTGCGCACTAATGGCAAGAAAGCAAGCCTTCTTTTTTAAAAAAAGCAGTGCTTTATTGCTGGTACATCCGAAGTCGCAGGGTCCTAGAATCCGCCCTCCAAGGCAAACTCAGCGATCGGCTTACGAAAGCTGGGAAATTCCATGGCCTGCAGCTGATCTGGCAGCGCGGCTTTACGGCCAAGCTTGCCGATGGCGATCGCGGCTTCGATACGATGGTCGTCCGGCACTTTAAGTTCCGCGTAGGCACAGCCAAAATCGATGCCCTCCATGCCATGCGTGTACCAGCCGAGCATTGTTGCCTGCAACGCCAAAGATCCCCAGGCAGCGCCGGTGTCGAAGGAGTGGGTATGAGAAGCGACGCGGGCGGAGTCACCGTGATGCGCCATAGTTGTTTCGGAGACGACGAAAACCAATGCAGACGCGGTCTTCGCCCAGGATTGGTTGAATTCGCTCAGCAAGCCGAGAAATTTGTCCCAATGCGCATTACCGTTGGTGGCATAAAGAAACCGCCAGGGCTGCGAATTGAAGGAGGACGGCGCCCAGCGCGCTGCCTCGAACAGGGTAAAAAGCACTGATTGCCGAATTGGCTCTCCGGTAAAGGCGCGCGGCGACCAGCGGTCAAGAAACACCCTTTCAATCGGATGATCGGGAATACGCGGATTCTCATCGGTCATGGTGCTTTGGCTCCTTAAAAAATGGTCTGCAACGCGATTGAGTTCTGTCGAGAGCATCCAGAATGCGAGATCGAACTGCTGTTGGCGCTGTTTGAGGCCTTGGCGGGCGAAGCGTGCGCTCCGTCAGGCATCATGGCAAACCAGGTAAGAATCTTCTGCGTCCGTCGACGAGAGCAGCTAGCTCAACCGCCCGTCGGAATTGAAGAGAGATCGGACTCCGGCGGAGGAACGACGGTAATGTAATACCGAATGGAACCGGGCTTCTCATTGCCAATCATGCAAATGGCTCTGCTCGGAGGTACTGTGAAGAGCATAGTAGAACCGGGTGTCACGAACGGGTCTAAAGGCAATACGATGTGCTTCGTGCATTCTGAGGAAAGCGGCCGCTGCGGAGACTGAGCGAAACCACCCGTAGAGAATAGGCAAAGTAAAAATGCAGCTGCGATGGAAACTTGATGGAAGCGGTGCATGACAGTTTTCCGTTTCGGAGATGGAGCCTATTATGACGGCCGTTCCGAACCCCTTAATCGAGCGATATCCAAAGCCGAGTTTCGAGCACCCTGGACCTTGGCCGGCAATGATGGTTGAGGACATTCCTGGCCGATCTTTTGGCCGGACGAAATCATGAGATAAGAAATTATGGCGGCAAGCAAAAGAACCGTGACGATTACTCCAGCCTCGGATATCCATCGAGGCAGGAGTTTCAGGGCGGAAAATGTGCAAATCAAAATTAGACCATACGTAATCAAATCAATCAAAGGCGCCTTGTCCCACGCCCTTTTCCTGTCTTCCGATGGGCCGCTATACCATTTTGGTTTCCATTTCACATTCATTTGTGCCTCTGATCATCAAGGATTTTGATATCGGCGAGATGACTTATCCCGGCGTCACACTGCGCAAGTAGACGTTTAGCTCGGCGTATATCATCGCTAATTTTTCGTTCTTACGAAATAGAGCTTCGAGCAGAACTGGATTTGATGTGTGAAGATCCGAGAGAAAGGCGAAACGCTCAAGATCTGAGGAAAACGAATTCAAGACTTGTAGACGGCGGCCTATTTGCTCGCTCCATGCTTTGCAAGGAGAGACAAGACCGAACGCAACAAACGCGTCTTCTGCCTGAATTCCGTCCACCCCTTGGTCGTCCATCACTTCAGACATTATTTTCCTCTCTGCAAAAATACTTGAGAGTCTATTCCCGGCGGCCGCCAATGGAGCTGCCCTCGCTATCCCAGAACTACACCAACTACTGCAAGGGCGTATATCGTACCTTAGTAGCAATTCACGATGACATTTCGTTGACGGAAAATTGCGAAGCAGGCGCACTTAGCAGTTCAATGGATGCCCATCAGGAATTGATTTCCACGGGTAAACAAAATTCTAAGTCGATACGTTGGTCTAATAGATTTATTCGGGCTCTTTCGATACCCATCTGTCGAAGTATCATTGTCTCAAAAGTGCAAAATTTAGCGAATAAAATCTAAAAGGGGTTTTGGCTTTACAGATGAAATCCACATACTTTCTAGAAAACGCAAAGTATCTTCCGGTCCAGGCACGTGGTGCGGTCCCGATCAGAACCCAGGATGTGGCAGGCGCGCTCGCTTTGCTGCTAACCGATACGTATGCTTTGTATTTCAAAACAAAAGATGTTTGTAAAATTCTTGCCGATAGAAGCTTTTACATGCATCTCCCAGATTTGGTCAGTCACGGAGAAGAAATTTTTGTGGCCGCCGGCATGCTTTCTGAGTGTATTCAGAAATTGGGCGGCACGTTGCATAGATGGCCCGAGATTTTGCTCCACTTGCAAAGGAATTCATCCGCGGAATCGAGGAATTCTCCTCCCTGTAGCCTCCTGGTGGAACTTCTGGAGTACAATAAAGAACTCGCTGTTCATATGCGAGAAATCCACTGGCTATGTCATGAATATGGCGATGCCGACAGCGCAATCTTGTTAGAAGAATGCATCGGAGAAACGGACCGACGCATAATATTCTTGGCGCGGTCGAGAGCTTAGACAGGCAGATTACTCTCTTTTTAATATTCTAATAATCTCAAAACAACGGCATCCAAAATGTCGAATATTACCCGCCGGGATACGCTTGCAGCAATGACGATGGGCACGGTCGCCGCGCTTTTCGCTGGTTCATCTCGTGCCGACGCCGCTGCGTCTTCCGGTGATGCACTTTCTCTTTTGAGCTCGGATCAGAAGTTTTCCTACTGGGTGCAAACTTTGAAATTTGCTGACTTGGCAGGGTACTTTGCCGCCAACGGCAAGTTCACCGCGTTCGTACCGAGCAACATAGCGCTCAGTAAATACCCGCGTGTTCTTGCGGAAGTCACACGTGTCGATGATGACGTCGTATCTCCGGACTCCACAAATCAAGCGGAGTTTGTTCGGGCACATGTTGTTCCAGGTCTGCATCCATTATCGGATCTCTTAGGAAAAGTTTCCAGACTCTTGTCGATAGCGGAAACGCCGATTACGATTGATGGCACGCTACCTGGTTCATACAAAGTTACATGGGTGAGCGTGGATTGGCTCTCAGCCACGACCCGGATCTCCAATACGCCAATCATTGCCAGTAATGCGCTACTATATCCATTCGATAACGTGATTCTCGGCTAATCAATCGGGCAATCCGCAACCTTCTTATGCTATTGCGATATCGGCCCACATTAGGGTTAAAGCGGACATCGCCGCGTTCACCTGACAGGTGCTTTAGTTAGGGCGCAGGATGAGTGTCATCTGGGCCTTGCTCATTGGCAAGGTTATCCTTTGCGCCGTAGCAGGCGCTCCCACGCTGTTCTTTGTGCGCAGCGGCGGATGGTTCAGGAAATCCTACGGGCGCCGCGTGCAGCGCCGGCTCAGAACTATTTTGGCAACGCTATCCGCCAATTTTCGTAACGACGAAGGCTCCTTTGCCGACGGGGTGGGATTAGCTGAGGATTTTTAGCATCGCTGGTTCTTCGTTGCCGAGCGTGACGGCAACAGGACGAAAGCAGCGACTTATCCACTCTCGGCATTGCGGGATGTTGGTGCTGGGGAAACGAACCAGAACGGATATCTACGATATTTATATCGAGCTCGGGGTGTATGATCTAAAATACCCCGAGTGGCGCTTCCTGCTCGACCAAGACAAAGAGCTTCTGGCGGCTTTGAAGGACTTTCTGAGCCGGCTGCAGGCACAGGATGGATCTGCAAGGAAACCCCAAAACGAGTGGGCCATGCCGTCGCGGGAGTGCTTCCGGTTCGACGCCTTTAGTCGAAGGCGCCGCTCGTCGAGACTGGACGATTAAAGCGACGCCTCCACTGTTTACGGCGAACTTTTGCTGCAATCCTCTATTCGTGGTTTTTCGGCGTGACCTCCCGCAGTTCGCCGGTCGATAGATCGAAGACAAATCCACGAATGACCACCTTCGGAGGAATCCACGGATGCGACCGCAGCTTCAGCACCTGCTTTTCGGTCTGCTGGTTCACATCCGAATAACAATGGAATTTGTCGGGAGATACTGCCCAGACGCCACATTGTGTATGCAGGCGTTCCTCAAACTTCTCTTCCGAGAATATTTCCATTCCACAACCAGTATGTCCGACGATCATGATCTCTTCCACGCCAAGAACATGTATTGAAAACATAAGAGAGCGCACGACGTCCTCAGTTGCCGCCGTGCCCACGTTTCGAATAACATCCGCATCGGCGGGTTTGATGTCCAGCCATTCGAGCAATTCGTTTAACCGGGGGTCCATGCAGGTAAGAATTGCGAGTTTCGGAGCCGGCTTGTTTGCCAGCGAAGGATCATGGTCTGATCTCTTGCCATTTGCCGAAATTGCATGATCGATCAAGCTCATTGGATTCTCCTAAATCGCGTTTCGAGTCCGGGATTGGCCTGTAACAACGCGTCGTTCGATATTGTTTTCGTGGATACATGTCGCTTCACTGAAGAGTTCACGCGAGTGCCATTCTTATTGCGGGCGCCTGCAACCACAATTGAACGAAGGTATCGATTGGAGGTTTATTTAACACGGCGACCCGATAGCGGGGAATCATGCATTAGCCTCTCCGTGAAGCGAGTAGTTTGCGCGTACGCTCAGAGTCGGCCTTCTAAGACGGTAGCGGGATGCCTGATAGTTTGGCGCAAACTGCCATAAGGCGCTTCTAAAGTGCTTGGTCGTTGGCTTCTGTATTTGGCGCGCGCGGACGCGGATGGTAAAAATAACGGCCGGTTACCGTGGCTGCCCGCTCGTCGCTCGCGGCGCGCCACGCCTGGGTGAGATGAGCCTGGTCCATATCGTCCGGCGCGCCCGGACCGCCTATTTTGTCCGCGCCCAACCGGGTTCGAGTGCGTTCGAGAGCACGTTTGTCCGGCGGCGGGCGATGGCGAATTGCTTTCGGCATCGGTGGTTGAGTCGTCCGAGCTGCGCCTGCGCCAGAGAATGTCTTCGATTGGCATCGGCATGGTGATGCATGCCCGAGCATCAAACCGAGACCTTCTTTCCAGATTTGACCAACGACACCGTAGAATGGACAGCCGGTGACCTGACGGCAACACATATGACGTGGCGTAGAAGGCAATTGCCGCAGCAACAACGGGGCCCGCGACACAGGCTATCGTGGCGGCTTGCAGTCCGGCGGCCTGATAAAGCGCCATGCCGACCGGGGCATGGCGCTTGCTTAAGCGATGTAGGGTGCGGACAGCCGCATCTACAAGTCAAAGTTCGATAAAGATGGCATTGAAATGAAAAACCTTGCACATTGTAACATACACCGTCGGCGCATTCGACGTTGTCTGTCTACAAAACACTTTGTGCAGAAATGAGGGATACCTAGCTGAGCAATGTTATTTCGATCGCCTAAATCATCGGCGGCGGACCAATGAGCTGCCGGCACTGGTTGGTCTTTCTCTTGTGCGGAATGGCCGTGTTTGTCGAAGGCTTTGATACACAAGCGATCGGCTATGTTGCACCCGTATTAGGTAAAGCGTGGCATTTGAGGCGGGGGGCGCTCGGCCCGGTTTTTGCCATCGGCCTGATCGGGCAGGCAATCGGCGCTTTTCTTCTGGCTCCTTTGGCGGACCGTTTTGGCAACCGGACATTGCTCATCTGCGGAACGGCTGCCTTGGCCGTGCTGACCCTGGCGACCGCGTTTTGTACGGATTTTGGTCAGCTCTGCCTGGTTCGAACTGCGGCGGGCCTGAGTCTCGGCGCTGCGCTTCCGAACGCGATCTCGTTGGCCGCGGGGTACAGTCCGCAAGGCGCTCGCACGACTGCCATATCCCTTTTGATGTGCGGTTTTCCGCTTGGCGCGGCGGCCTGCGGCCCGGTGGCAACCGCGCTGATGGCAGCGTTGGGCTGGCCTTCGGTGTTCATAGCTGGCGGTTTCATGACAGGCTTGCTGGCACCGTGCCTGGCCTTGCTATTACCGGCATCCCCCGACTTCCTCGCCTCTCGGCTTGGTGGCCCGGAGCTGAAGCAAAAGCGCATGGCACCTATTGATCCTGCCATCGACCCGGCCGGCTTGTTGCATTTTAACGAATACGCGAGCGGTGCGGCGTTACGGCCTCGCTATGTCCGCCATGTCGGCAGGCTTTTCGGCAATGGCGGCACGCGCAGGACAGTGCTGCTATGGATCGTCTTTTTCGTGAATCTTCTCGATGTCTATATGCTCGCCAATTGGCTGCCGACGGAAATCCATGAAGCCGGTCTGTCGCTACGTGTGGCGGCACTCGCGACCTCGACATTGCTGATCGCTGGCGTGCTGGGCGCTTTCACGCTCGGTCCGTTGGTAGACCGCTTCGGCGCATCCCGCGTGCTGCCCATTTCCTATTTGATCGGCGCCGCCTGCATCGCGATGATCGGCTTCGCCGGAAGCTCGATTTCCTGGACCATCACGGCCGCTTTTGGCGCTGGCCTTGCCATCACCGGCGGTCAAAGTTGCAATAATGGCGTGGCCGCCAGAAGCTATCCTCAGGCGCTGCGCACAATCGGCGTCGGCTGGGCGAACGGTATTGGCCGGATCGGTGCGGCTGTCGGTCCTTCGATTGCCGGTGTGATGTTGTCGCTCGACGCCGATATCCGGGTGATCCTGTTGACAAGCGCGGTGCCGGCGGTGATTGTGGCCCTGACCTATCTGGCAATGCCGGCGGCTGAAGCCGAGTAGATTCAGCCTACGCCAATTTTGGATCGAAATTGAGCTGGATGGCGGCGCTGCCGCCTCCGACCGACCATTGATACTATTGTACAATTGATGCGCGTGTGCGCCGTCGAGATACCCTTTGAACATGTTCCATTATGCTTCCATAATCGCCATATCAAAGGGAAAAGCATGGATATTCGACCTGAAGCGGCGGGCGGGCGTCGCCTGTAGAACTCCGCAACCGAGGTTCGTAAATGTAGGCCAGCCTTCAAAATCCAATACCATCCAGTCGCGTCAATTTGGCGGCGCTCACCGGGCAGCTTGCTTGCGGAAATGTGGAAAACCTGAAAAAAACTGAAAAGCTGAAAAAAACTGAAGCTGGAGTGTGCTTGTCCGAGCAGGGACGTGAGCTCGTTTACGAGTGGGGCAGTTGGCAGGTCCATCTCGGCAGGCGCGAGTTGCTGGCGAGTGGCGTGCCCGTTCCGATTGGCGGCCGGGCATTCGAGATTGTTACAGCGTTGGTGCAATCCGCCAACCATCTGGTCAGTAAGAACGAGCTAATGGACAAGATCTGGCCGAATGTAACGGTCGAAGAAAATACGCTCCAGGTTCATATTTCCGCGATCCGCAGGGCCCTCGGGCAGGATCGGAACATGTTGAGGACGCTGTCCGGCCGGGGCTATCAGCTACTTGGCAAATGGACGCCCCGGCAGCAGGTATCGGCGGTCTTGCCAGCCGTTACGCCACTGCTGGGCGATCCGCCTACGCCGCTGACGCATAGTTTTCCGCTGCTCGCCGAACGGCTGATCGGCCGCGAAGTCGCAGCCCGAAACGTACGGGACCTCCTCTCCGCCTATCGTGTGGTGACGCTGACCGGTCCTGGGGGGATCGGTAAGACCTCGCTTGCGATCGAGACCATGCGCAGTCTGATCGCCGATTTCGACGGCGCCGTGTGGTATGTTGAGCTGGCCTCCCTGCAGGATCCCGCGCTGGTGCCCTCCGCGGCCGCCAGTGCGCTTGGGTTGAAATTGAGCGGCGAGATTTCGGCCGAGGCGGTTGCTCGCGCCGTTGGCGCGAAACGGCTTCTTTTGCTGCTCGATAACTGTGAGCATGTGATCGACGCCGCGGCCGATTTGGTCGAGGCGTTTTTATGCCTATGTCCCAACGCGGTGATTTTGGCGACCAGCCGCGAGGTGCTGCGCGTCACCGGCGAGTATGTGTGCCGCGTGCCTCCGCTGGAAGTGCCCGCACTCGGTGAACGAGCGCCCAATCATATCCTCGAGAGTGGTGCCGTGGCGCTCTTTATCGCTAAGGCGAATGCCTTGCACTCGGACTTCTCCCCGCAGGCAGATATGCTGCCTGCTATCGGCGCCATCTGCCGGCATCTGGATGGAATTCCGCTGGCGATCGAATTTGCCGCCGCCCGCGCCGCCATGCTGGGTGTGCCGCAGGTGACCGCCGATCTGCGCAACCGTTTCTCCTTGCTGACGCGCGGCCGCCGCAAGGCGTTGCCGCGGCACCGCACGTTGCGCGCCGTGCTCGACTGGAGCCATGACCTGCTGACCGGGGCGGAACGGCTATTGCTGCGAAGGCTGGGGATTTTTCCCGGCGGCTTCACCCTTGAAGCGGTTGCCGGGATCATGACCGATACCGCGCTGGACGCCCCCGCGGTAACGGATGGCGTTGCCAGCCTGGTGGCAAAATCGCTGATCATGTTTGAGAAGTCCGAAACCGGTACGCGCTGGACTCTGCTGGAAACCACCCGGGCCTATGCGTTTGAGCGGCTGGCGGAGGCTGGTGAAGTAGGACAGACAGCAAAGCTGCATGCGGAATTCTATCTCGCGCTGTTTACCCCTTTCGGGGCGGAAGGCCAGCTGCAGGCCGCGATCGATGAGCTCGGGCGCTATCAGGTCGAGGTCGATAATCTCCGTGCCGCGTTGGAGTGGGCATTTTCACCCGACGGCGATCCCACTCTGGGCATTGCCCTTACCGCGGCGGCGGCGGATTTCTGGGCCGCCGCCTCGCTGATGCCGGAGGCCTGCGAGTGGGCCGGCAAGGCACTGGCACAGCTCGGCGATACCGGTACGCGCTGCGAAATGGTCCTGCAATGCAGCTTCGGAATTTCGTTACTGTTCACGCGCGGGATGAAGGATGATGCGAGGACGGCGCTGAGACGCGCTTTGGAACTGGCGCGGGAATTTGGTGATTTCGACTATCAGCAGCGGGCCACGAACAATCTCTGGCTGTTTTCGGCCCGCGCATCTGCTTTTGACGACGCGCTGACACTGGTCCGGGCGTTTGAAAGCGTCGACGGATTTGGCGATGTCCAGTCCCGCGCGGTGCTCGATTGCTGGATCGGTATAGTGTTGATCTACCGGGCCGAACATGCAGACGCGCTGATGCGCGTACAACGGGCGATCGAGCACTATCCAGGCGACCGGCGCCGCAGGGATGTGATCCGCTTCGCCAACGACTTGCCGACCGCGGCCGGCGTGCATATCGTGGTCAGTCTGTTGTCACGCGGCCTGCTGGATAGCGCGGTAGCTTCGGCGCGCAGCGGTGTCGAGCGGGCGCGCGCCACCCGCCTGCCGGTCGTGCTCTGCCTGTCGCTTGCATGGGCCGCGGGGTACGTGTTTCTGACACTAAGCGAGCTGGAGACAGCCGCACATTTTGGCGATGAACTGATCGAGCATGCCTTTGGCAATGCGCTGCGGCCCTACCATGCGGCCGGGCTATGCGTCCGTGGTAGCTTAGCCGCGCGGCGCGATGATCCCGAGGGCAGTGTCGTTCTGCTCAAGCGTGGCCTGACGGAAATGCGAGATCTTGGCTACCAGCAATTTTATCCATTTTTTGCAGTCGAGCTGGCTGCGGCACTGGGTGTGCTCGGCCGTATCGACGAGGGGCTGGCGGAGCTTGAGGCGGCTTTGCGCTTTGCGGTGGAAACGGGTCATCTCTGGTTCGTGCCCGAAACCTGGCGGATCAAGGCGCAACTGCTTGCATTGCGTAATCCGGATGATCCAGCGGCGGAGGATTGCTTGCACCACGGGTTGGCGGTTGCTCGCGAGCAAGACGCATTGTTCTGGGAACTCCGGCTAGCGCTAAGCCTCGCGCGCTTGGCGATAAAGCGAAACCACCATGAAGAGGTATACCAAATTCTGGCGCCGGTACATGCGCGATTCACGGAGGGCTTCGGGACCGCTGATCTTCTGGCTGCCCGTGGGATACTTGACGCAATACCACCCCGTTAACGCTGCCACACAATGACGAACGGCAAATTCTGCTGATACTCGCGGACCGATTGGTCAATTCGACTGAGGAGGGAATTGATGCAGCGCTTCGAGTGGGCGATTTGCCGGATGGTTCCCTGGTCGCCACCCGGATCGGCACGGCTGATCGCGTCTTCGCCGCCAGTCCAGGGTATCTCAAGTCCCGAGGGACGCCGCAGAGGCCGGCTGATCTCGCAAAGCATGATTGCGTCGCCGTACAAGGCTTCGCCGGGCCAAGTTTTTGGAGCCTTGCTGGTCACTTCGAGGTTCCAGATCGCTATCGCCTAACGGTGAATTCAACCGACGCCGCGTGTGAAGCGGCTAAAGCCGGCCTCGGCATTATTTCTGTTTTTTCTCATCATGTCGCATCCTCCTTCCAGGAAGGCACCCTGGTTCCCGTCCTACCGATGTTCAAGCGGCAGGCACTGCCGCTCAGTTTGGTGCGATTGTCAGGGGGATATCTGCCATTGAAGCTGCGCGCCTTTCTGGACTTCGTCACACCGCGTTTAAAATCGCGACTATCCTCGGCTCGTGATGAATATTTGGCGACCCTAGAGAAAAGCTAATCTCGACGCCGGAGCGGATAACTCTAAGTGATAGCAGACCGGCTTATCTAATTGTCAACTTCTCCCGCTAAGCGCGTCCGCTTTTTGGGAGTTTGACGAAAGCCTCCAACGGCTGGGTTGGTCGTCTACTACCTTTCCGGCCAGGCAGCTTACGATCCGTTCTTGTGAACGCTGTCAGCTTCTATCCTCTGCAAGAGCTGCCGTGAGGCTGCTTTTGACGATTCCCCAGAAGAAACCTGTTTTGAGCTGACAAGGCATTGAGATAATTTGATTTTATACCGGGACTGCCCAATGAGTTTATACAAGCGTAAACACGATTCTCATGCTAATGTAGCCAAGAAGAGTTGAGTGAACACGGTTTCAAACACGATCGGCCGCAGAAAGGAGAATTTAGTCTTATTTATCAATAGCTTGGTGTTATACTCTATCAGGCTCATAACCTGAAGGTCCCTGGTTCAAATCCAGGTCCCGCAACCAGAATTTCAACGACTTACCCACCATTGACCGCCATTCTAAGGCAACTAAACGCCTTACACTGTCGATTTTCACTGAGATCTGACCAGGGATTTTCATCGAGATTGACCCGTGCTGAAGATATGTCCCGCCTCGCGTGGGACGGTCAAGCTGGTAGAGGTTTTTCCTTTCGGGTTTCGGTTTGGTTTTGCTGTCCTTGAAGCGGAAGCTATCGTTACCAGTCTCGATGATGTGGCAATGATGGGTAAGGCGGTCGAGCTGTGCGGTGGTCATTTTGGCGTCGCCGAATACGCCGGAACATTCGCTGAAGCTGAGGTTGGTGGTGATGACGCTGGTGCTCTCGTAGAGTTTGGAGAGCAGGTGGAAGAGCAAAGCGCCGCCGGACGGGCTGGACGGCAGGTAGCCGAGCCCGGCTTTGTTCAGTGCCTATTCTTATTCGAGCGCGTTGACCAGATCGACGGTGGCGAAGAACCTCCCAGCCAGAGGCCGGATTGCAAAAATCCGTATCGATCAGATAATGGCTGGCCATGGCGGCGAAGCGGGCGTTTACCTGCTGGGCCTTGCCTGAGCCGATGCGGTCCACCGCGGTCTTCATATTGTCAAAAATCCCACGCTGGGGAACGCCGCCAAGAACCCCGAACGCCTGGATCAGCGCGTCGAACAGCATCTCATGGGTCTGCAGCAGATAGCCCCGGACGATGAAGGCCCGGCTATGCGACAGCTTGGTATGTGCCACCTGCAGCTTGGTACGCTCATCGGCGATGACCGCCCAATCCTCGCTCCAGTCGAACTGGAAGGCTTCGCCGGCCGCGAAGACCAACGGCACGAAAGTGCCACGCCCTCGTCTGCTGCTGATGCTGCCGATCGGCCTTCCAGCCGCGAACAAACGCCGCCACCCGCCCATAAGAGCCGTCATAACCCAAGACCACCAAGTCGGCGTGCATCTGCTTTGTCGTGCGCTTCTGCTTGCGCGATTTGCCGGTCTCCTGCCGCAGCCAGCCCGTCAGCTTCTCGGCAAATGGGTCCAATTTGCTCGGCCGTTCGGGAAGGTTGAACTGCGGCTCGACCGCGTCTGTCAGTAGATATTTCCGGATTGTATTCCGCAACAATCCGGTCCGCCGCTCTATCTTACGGATCGGTATTTGCTGCCTGAAATGCCAGCGACGAATTACGCTCAATAACGCCATGTCGATCACTCCTGGGTCCCCCGACCAAAGCCAGGGAGAGGTCAAAACATGGGTCACTTCTCAATGAAAATTTCCGCCCCTAACGGGTCAATTCTCGGTGGCACTCAACAGCCGAAACATTGGCTGTTTTCCAAAGAAGTCATTGGCCAAAACATTAGCCAAAACGTTGCCTTTTTTCACCAGTCATTTCGTTGCGAATTACGGTGTATCTCTAATAGGCCAAGGAACCCTAGCGGGTGCTCAATCGATTAGTGCTATACCGTAATGAGAAAGATGTAGATGCTGGGTATCGCGCATACGTGCACCGCCTACTGAGAAGGGTGGCTTCGGCCCATGAAGCAACACGCAAAGGGCTGAGGTGATTGTACCGGTGGCTCAGAATTAGAACGCCGTAAGCAGAATGGATCAGGTCTTCGCCGAATAATGTCTGGAAGAAAATACTCAGGAATTCGTGCTCAAACTGGATCAATTCATCGGGTCAGGACCCAGTAGTTAGAACCTCCGGATGCAGTGGACAGTGAATATGACAGCAAGCGATCCGGCTCTCGCCAAGCGGGAGAGCGCGGCAACTCGCAAATTCCGGCCCGACGAATGATTAGTGGTTTTGTAGGATAAGGATGACTGCTCTAACTATTTATATCCTATAACGGTATGTTCTGAGCGCGTAGTTTATCCTCCCTTTCAAAGCTGGGTTCAGCGTATAAAATTCTAATTTTAGCTAGCAGAGAAGCATAGAGTATCTGTTGTATGATGGCGGACAATTATTGTTTGCCCGCCTCGCAATTGTGGCGTGCGTCTTCGCGAAAATCACCGCAAAAAAATTCTACCGAGTCGATAGACAAAACAAGTGTTGTCCCATATTTAAGCTGGCATTCCCGTCGACATGTAGCGGGGCCGGGCAGATCGGAGCGCATTAATTGCACTACGCAGAGCAGAGGTTTTCGTCGCGTCAGGCCGCCGGCATCGGCTTTGTGGTGGTGCTGCATGTCGCGATTATTTACGCCCTGGTCAGCGGCCTAGGCGAGCAGGCGGTGCAAGTGTTTCGGCAGCCTCTGGAAGCGAAAATCATCACACCGGCGAAGCTCCCGCCACCGGAGGCGCCGCCACCCCCGCCACCGCAAATGCTGGCGCCGCCGCCGCCGTATGTTCCGCCGCCTTTGGTGCAGATCGCCGAGCCGCAGCCGGTGCCGGTGATTGCATCCGTCACCCATGTGCAGCCGGCTGCTCATCGGCCAGTTGCAGCTGCACCGCAACCGGCGGCGCGCACCGGCGCAAGGCTGGAAACTGGGGGCTGCTCAGCGCCGCAATATCCTGAACAGGCCGAGGATGACAATCAATCTGGCACGACGGTGATGCAATTTCTGATATCCACCACTGGCGCCGTGCTCGCCAAGCATGTCGCCGTTTCCAGTGGTCACGCCGTTTTGGATGATGCCGCGCTCGGCGCCATTGCACTCTGTAGATTCAGCCCGGCGATCGGCGCCGACGGCAACCCGCAGGAGGGTTGGGTTACTGTCCCTTATATCTGGCAGCTGCCGGAAGACTGAAAGCGGCAACGAAAATGATTCATATATTCTCTAAGTTTGGAGTTTTTACCGTGCGAGTTTTTAAACGTTACGTCACCGCTACAGTTGTTGTCCTGAGCCTCGCGAGCTTGATGGCCACCCCCCATCAAGCCCGCGCCGATGCCACGCCGGCGCCAACAGCCGCCCAGCCCGCATCTACGCTGGTGGCGGCGACTCCGGCGCTGCAGAGCCCGGCCCCCGCCACCGCTGAAATTGCCAATCCCTATGGCCTTGGAGCGCTCTGGGGTGCGGGTGACTTCATCGCCCGCGGCACCTTGATTGTGCTGGCACTGATGTCCGCCAGTACCTGGTATATTCTGATCACCAAACTGCTCGAACAGAGCCAGCTCCTGCGCCAGGCCCGCAGCGCCAATCTCAGCTTTTGGAAAGCCAATTCAGTGACGGCAGGGATTGAAACCCTGCCGGCAAAAAGCCCGTTCCACGCCGTTGCGGCCACTGGCATCGGCGCCTTGGAACACCATGAAGGCTCGCTGGTGGAAAGCATCGACCTTAACACCTGGGTCACTCTCTCCATCCAGCGTGTGGTCGACCAAATCATCAGCCGCTTGCAAGGCGGTCTGGCGGTGCTGGCAACCGTTGGCTCGACTGCCCCCTTCATCGGCCTGTTTGGCACCGTCTGGGGCATCTACCACGCGCTGGTGGCCATCGGTATTGCAGGCCAGGCGTCCATCGATAAGGTGGCTGGCCCGGTGGGTGAGGCGCTGATCATGACCGCGCTCGGCCTGGCGACCGCGGTGCCGGCGGTGCTTGGCTATAATTGGCTGGTCCGTCGCAATAAGCTCGCGGTTGAAAAACTGCGTGGCTTTGCCAACGACCTGCACTCGGTGCTGATCAGTGGCAAGGCGCTTGGCCGTGAGGCCGCCCTTGCGCAGGTTGCAGCCGCGCCCACGCGCCCCATCGCCGTCGCCCGGAGCTTCTAAGTGGCAATCTCCTTCGGCCCAGCCAGCGGCGAGGACGAGCTCCTCAGCTCGATCAATACCACCCCGCTGGTCGATGTGATGCTGGTGCTGCTGATCATCTTTTTGATCACCGTGCCGGTGGTTACCCATACCGTGCCGGTCACCTTGCCGCGCGAGAGCAATGTGCCGACCCAGACCAAGCCGCAGACGATCAATATCTCGGTCGACAAAAATGGTGTGATCTACTGGAACCAGGCGCCACTATACAATCTGCCGGCGCTGCAGGCAAAATTGCTTGCTGTTTCCGGCAATGTGCCGCAGCCGGAGGTGCATATTTGGGGCGACCAGAACGCGCATTATGAGAGCGTCGGCGAGGTTCTGATCGCCTGTCAGCGTGCGGGAATTCAGAAAGTCGGCTTCATCACCCAACCCCCCGCGCCTGGCGCTGATTAAAGGACATATGCATGGCAATGACCACTGGCCCGGCAATCGGCGCAGATGAACCCGAGGTGATGATCGACATCAATACCACGCCGCTGATCGACGTGATGCTGGTGCTCCTGATCATGCTGATCATTACGATTCCAATGCAAACCCATGCGGTTAATCTCAATCTGCCGACCGCTAGCCCGCCACCGCGATTGGTGCAGCCGCAGGTGGTGGAGGTGGATATCGACTTCGACGGCACAATCCTGTGGAACGGTGCTGTGGTGCCGAACCGCCAAACGTTGGACGCTGATCTTGCCGGGCTAGCGGCGCAGCCCGCCCAGCCGGAATTGCATGTGCGTCCGGACAAACTGACGGACTACAAATATGTCGCGGAAGTTCTCGCCACTGCGCAGCGCCTGGGCGTGCAGAAAATAGGCATTATCGGCGATGACCAGTTTACGAATTGAGCCGCAGCCCCATGAAACCTTCGCTGAAACCTTCACTCCTGATTGGTGCGGCACTCCTCGCGCTGCCGTGCTTTGCTGGCGCCAACACCGTGCGGCCTGCCGTGGGAAAACCGTTACAGCAGGCGGAGGCGCTCATTCAGAGGGGCAACTACAATGCCGCCTTGCAACAGGTGAACAAGGCAGCCACGGTAGGCAGCCTGACACCTTATGAAACCTTGGTGGTAGCACAAGTGCGTGGTGCCGCCGCAGCCGGCGCAGGGGATTATACCCAGGCCGCGAGCGCCTACCAGACCGTGCTGGCTTCCAATACCGAGCCGCCCGCGACGCAAACGGAATTAGTGCAGGCGATCGCAGGGTTTTATTATCAGGCCGAGGATTATCCGCATGCCGTTATCTGGTTGAACCGCTATATCGCGGCAGACGGGCAGGATGCGCGCACGCGCGCTTTGCTGGCACAGGCCTATTATTCCCAAGGCAATTATGGCCAGGCGGAACAGGCGGTGCTGCGCGAGCAGCAAGCCGCTCATGGGAGCGGTCGGAAATTGCCTGAGGCCGAGCTCCAACTTCTTGCCAGTGCCGCGCAAAAATCCGGTGATAATGCGGGTTATTTTTCAGCCCTTGCAACCTTGCTGCGGGACTACCCCAATCCGCAATATTGGCAGGCCGCCATTGCGTTGGTTGCGGCGTTCCCAGGCTTTCCCGATCGCCTGACATTGGATTTGTACAGATTACGGTTTGCAACCGGCACGCTCACCGAGCCGGCGGATTACGAAGATTATGTTGAACGCGCCATTCTGGCCGGCGATAATACCGAAGCCAATTTGGTGATCCGCCAAGGTTTCGCTTCCGGTATTCTGAATGCCGGCACCGATTCCGGTCACGCTAGCCGGTTGAAAACCTTAGCCGCCAAAAATGCGGCAAGCGCGTCGCAAACGCCGACCGATGATATCCAACACGCGAAAACCAGCGGCTCTCAGCTGGATCTGGGGATCGCAAATCTCGAAGCCGGTGATAATGCGAACGCAATTAAAGCGTTTCAGGGTATTCAAGTAGCAGCGCCAGGCACTCTATCAAATCCGGAATCCGCCCTCGCACTCCTATGGGAAATTCACGCCGAAAATACGTTGAGTTATAAATGAAAACTGTCGGTGGCGGCTGCTGCCGAAATTCGGTAGCGCTGTGGCGAGCGTGCCCGCTCGGAACGCATGGTTGAGAAAACTGCCTGAGCCGCGAAAAATAAAAATATCTATTAAAAGCTCCATCGATCCTCACCTCTATCTAACCTAACGAAATGAATCATTAAAATGTCTGAGCTCGCTAACTCCATTCAAGGGAAAAATTTGCCGAAGCAGCGCGAGGCATTCGGTGGTACCATCGGCAGAACGGTGGACGAATCGACGTTGCATCGGCAGCGCATTCCGGCGGCACCGGTAGGCGCACCGAATATCCTGCTCGTTATGCTGGACGACGCCGGCTATTCAAATCCTACCGCCTTTGGCGGTGGCATCGAGACGCCGACCTTCGACCGTATCGGTGGCGCCGGACTGTTCTACAATCGTTTTCATAATACCGGGCTGTGCTCGCCGACCCGCGCCGCTTTGCTGTCCGGCCGTAACCACCATTCCGTCGGTTTCGGCGTGGTTTCGGATATTTCCGCGGGCTATCCGGGATATGACGCCTGGTGGCCGAAATCGGCGGCCAGCATTGCCGAGGTGCTACGCCTGAACGGTTACGATACGTCGATTTTCGGCAAATGGCATAATACGCCCGATCCCGACTCCGGCCCCCAAGGCCCGTTTGATCATTGGCCAAATGCAATGGGCTTCAATTATTTCTATGGTTTTATCGGCGGCGAAACCCATCAATATCATCCGCATCTGATCGAGAACACTTCGCTTATCGACCGCCCGAATGGGCAAGATTACCATCTAACCACCGATCTAGCCGACCGCGCGATCGGCTGGATCAAGCGCGCCAAATCATTGCAGCCGGACCGGCCTTTTTTCACCTATATCGCGCCCGGCGCCGTGCACGCGCCGCATCACGCGCCAAAAGAATGGATTGAAAAATACCGCGGCAAATTCGACCAGGGCTGGGACATTTACCGCGAGGAGGTTTTTGCCCGGCAGAAGGCATTGGGCGTTATTCCCGCGAATACGAAACTAACGCCCCGCCCGGATGCCGTCCCGGCTTGGAATTCGCTCTCGCCCGAGCAGCGGAGCCTTTATGCAAGAATGATGGAAGTCTACGCTGGCTTCGTTGCCCATTCAGACTATGAAGTTGGCCGGGTACTCGCAGCCATCGAGGAACTCGGGCTTGCCGATGATACGCTCGTACTTTGGGTGTGGAGTGATAATGGGGCGAGCGCAGAAGGCGGCGTCGACGGCACCTATAACGAAATGCTGACCTTCAACGGCGTGCCGCTTTCCTTCGAACAGCAGTGCGAGGCGATTAAATCTTTCGGCGGTCCGGATGCGCTGGGCGGTCCTGCGATGCATAACCATTATCCGGTGGGCTGGGCTTGGGCTGGGAATACCCCACTGCAATGGGTCAAGCAGGTGTCTTCGCATTTTGGCGGCACGCGCACGCCACTGGCCATCTCGTATCCTAAACGCATTGCTGCGCGCGGCGAGGTCCGAACCCAGTTCCATCACGTGATCGATATTTATCCGACGATTATGGAACTGGTGGGGCTGGACACGCCAGATCAGGTCAATGGCGCCGATCAAAGCAAGGTCGACGGAGTCAGCATCGCGTATAGCTTCGACGAGAAAAGCGCCCCGGACCAACGCCGCCAGCAATATTTCGAAATGCTCGGCTATCGCGGCATGTATCGTGATGGCTGGATGGCAAGCGCCTTTACCGGCAGATTGCCCTGGGAAGTTTTTCAGAACATGCTCACGCCCTGGAACCCGGATGACGACGTCTGGGAACTGTACAATATTAACAAGGATTTCAGCCAGGCCGATGATTTGGCGGCGACCTATCCGCGCAAGCTGCAGCAGCTAAAGGAGCTTTGGTGGGCCGAAGCCGGACGTTACAACGTGCTACCTTTGGGCGCGGTGGCATCGCGATTTCAGGAATTGCAGGCAGATCGCGCGCAGCCGCGGCGGCAAGTTTTTCACGGACCGGTGCGGCGCGTGCCCGAGCCGATCGCGCCGGATATCAAGGCACGTTCGCATCTTGCCACGGTAAGTCTGGATATTCCCGAAGGCGGCGCGGAAGGCGTGATCTATGCGATGGGCGGCAGCATGGGCGGGCTCAGCCTGTTCGTAAAAGACGGTCATCTGACTTACCAGTATAATTATGCCGGCTTGCGGCAAAGCGTGATACGCTCGGACCGGAAATTGCCGTCCGGCAAAGTCGAGGTTGCAGTGGATTTTACCCCTGGCATCCCGATGCCGGGAACCTCCGCGCAGGTCCGGCTGCTGTTCGGATCCGATGAGGTCGCGGCCGGCGAGGTGCCGAACACGACGCCGTTCCGCTTTTCCGTCTACGAAAGCTTCAACATAGGGGCTGATTTGCTGACGCCGGTATCCCAGGAATATGCGGTGCCATTCGCCTTCACCGGCAAAATTTTAAAAGCTGTCTTCGACCTGCGTTGATCGGCGAAGATCGCGCAAATCAAATGCCAAATTCCAATCGGCAGCTTATCCTCAACGCCTTTTGGTGCCAAGCGATCATCATATCGCGGCCTGGCGGCATCCCGATGCCGAGGCTGCAGGCGGCAAGACGTTGCGCGAGCATATGCAGCTGAACGCGCCGCCGCCGAGACTTGCTTGAATAGTAAGTTAGAAAAATATTCTAATTTTTGGTTTGAAGAGAGTGAAATCGCGCATCGATTGGATGCTTCACAGGTAGACTGCCGCGCGGTTCGCAAATAATCTCGACGGTTCTTATATATCAAGCAAATATATGAATCTTCTTAAAAACAATAGACTAGGAATACGCGCAGAGCAGCCATGCTCATCGGCATATTCATCGATTCTATAGCTTGATTATAGGTTTAATATATCTTAGAAAAATTTACTTACATAGGTCGGCACCCATTACCGTGTCGATGGATCGGTTTTGATGCTTTGGGGCGTTTGCAGGGCCGAATTTGGAGAGTGAATAATGCTTACCCGCCGTCGTTTTGCCGCTGGTCTCGTTGCTACATCCGCACTAACGCTGTCGGCGCTTAGCGCGCCACATATTGCGCGCGCGCAGGATCAGCCAGAAAAAATCCGCATCGGCATTGCCGAGGCCGGGCTTGGCGGCCGGCCATATTCCTTCGGCAATACCGTTTCGGTGGTTCATGTGCAGGGTTTGCTGGAACGGGAATTCAGCAAGGACGGCACCGCTATCGAATGGCATTTTTACGCCGGCGCCGGCCCCGCCGTTAACGAAGCTTTGGCAAACAATGCGCTGGATTTTGTCTGGCAGGGGGATCTGCCGCAATATGTGGCGCGCTCACGCGGTCTGGATACACGGCAGCTTTGGGTGGATGGTAATCGGCTGCCGGTTTACGTGGCCGTTTCCAAAAAATCATCGATTACCGATCTTGCCGGCTTGAAAGGCAAAACAGTCGCGAATTTCCAAGGCACCAGCTTGGAACTTTCGGTCGACCGGATCCTGGCATCCGTCAATCTGACCGAGGCGGATTTGCAAATCATCAATCTCGACCAGATCACGGCGACGCAAGCGGTTATCGAAGGTCAGATCGATGCCACCTTCCTCGCCTTCGGATTGCCGCCACAGGCGGCCAAGATGCTCCGGGTCATTTATCATGCAGGTGCTGATAATCCGGCCTTTACGCAGCAGGCTTCCGCGTTGACCACCGGCGCGTTTGCTGCCGCGTATCCGGATGCGGTTGCACGCGTTGCAAAAGTTCAGGTGAATGCCGCGCATTGGGCGTCGCTGCCGGAAAACACGGCTGCGTTATACGATATCTGGGGTAAATCTGGTTACCCGGTACCGATGCTGAAGGCGATCTATCAGATCACCGATTTGAAACAATTCACCTCGCCGGTATGGGACCCCTTCCAGCTCGCCCAGATGCAACGCTCGGCAGCGGATGCTTTCAAATACGGACTGATCCGCACGGCCGTGGATACCACGCATTGGATTGATCACGCGCCGCTCGATGGCGCGCTGGCGGCAAGTGGCCTCACTCATTACTGGCCGCAATTTGCCGCCGATGGCACGACGCGGCTTGTCTGATGCGGGGCCCGAACTGATGTCCACAATTGTCGAGCAAGGCGTGCTGCCGGAACGGATCGCCGGTGCTGGCAGCAGAGCCCGTGGCCGACGCGCCGGCAGCGCCATCCGCCGCGGTGTCATCGTGCCTGCGACCCTGCTGGTGCTTTGGCAGATAACCGCCGCGCGCGGCCTGGTCTCGACGCTGGTGCTGCCGGCTCCGGTGCAAGTGCTTGAAGCACTGCGCCAATTGGCAGTGTCCGGCGCGCTTGCGAATGGCATCGCGGTAAGCCTGCGGCGGCTGGCGCTGGGCTATGGGCTGGGTGTGGCCATCGGCGTGCCGCTGGGTATCCTGCTCGCCGTTTCGCCGCTGGCGCGCCGGCTGATCGCCCCCAGCTTCAATGCCGTCGCGCGGGTGCCCCTGCTGGCCTGGATTCCCTTTCTGATGGTGCTGTTCGGCATCGGCGAAGCGCTGAAACTCGTGGTCATCGCCAAGGCTGCCCTTACCCCCATCACCCTCAACACCGAGCGGGCGATCCTTGGCGTGCCGAAAGCCTGGCTTGAGCTTGGCCGGCTGCTATGCCTTGGCCACTGGCCAACGATCCGACGCATTTTGCTACCGGCAACGATATTGCCGGTCTTTGTCGGCCTGCGGTTTGGGCTGATCCAGGCATGGTCGGCGCTGGTGGTGGTGGAACTGCTGGCCTCCACCAACGGGCTTGGCTTTCAGCTGACGATGTCGCGGCAATTATTTCAGCTCGACACGATGATGGCGCTGATGGTGGTGATCGGGGTCATCGGCTTCGGGCTTGATCGCGGCCTGGTCACGACCGAGGCTTATCTGGCCCGCCGCTTCGGAGGCCGGGCGTGAGCGGCGCGACGCTGCAATGCTGGCGGCCGCGCTGGGCCTCACGGCTGAGCATCATCGCCCTCGGCCTGGCGCTGCCGGTGCTGATTGCCGTCATCTGGCAATCCGCGGCGTCGCTGGAGCTGATTGACCCGACTGTCTGGGCATCGCCCGCATTGGTGGTGCTGGCCTTCATACAGCAGCTCCAGGACCCGCAATTCGGGGCCGATTTCGGCGCCAGCCTGCTGCGGGATGCCGAGGGCACCGCGATTGGCATTGCCGTAGGCTTGCCGGCCGGCCTGGCTTTGGGCTTGTCCCGCTTTACCCGCGAGTTATGCGCGCCGGTTCTCGACGCCGCCAAGGCAATCCCGATTTTCACCTGGGTGCCGCTGCTCTCGGTCTGGGTCGGCTCCGGCGAGGAAGGCAAGGTTACCTTCATCGCGCTGGCGGCAACGCTGCCGGTGCTGTTCAGCAGCATCGAAGGCGTGTTCTCGCTGAACCCGTTGCATCTTGAATTAGCGCGCCTGCTGCGCCTCAGCACCTTCACGCGGCTGGCGCGGCTGGTGCTGCCGGGTGCGGCGCCGGCGATTTTGCGCGGCGTGCGGCTATCCCTGTTGTTTGGCTGGCTGGCAACCATCGGCGCTGAATATCTGTTCGAGGCCGGCGGCGGCATAGGCACCAATATCATGGGCGCCCGTGAACTCTACCGGCTCGATCTGGTGGTCGTCGACATGATCGCGATCGGCCTGATCGGCATCCTGTTCGATGGTTTTTCGAAGCTCCTCGATAATTATTTCCTGCGCTGGACAGTTGCGCAGTCATGAGTGGTCCGTTGCTCACTTTATCTGTGGTCAATAAAGGCTTCGCGCTCGGCAACCGGCAGCGCCAGGTGCTTCACAACATCACCCTCACGGTCGAGGATGGCGCCTTCACCGCCTTTGTCGGGGCCAGCGGCTGCGGCAAATCCACCTTGCTGCGTCTGGTGGCGGGGCTGGAGACGGCAGATTCGGGCAGCATTATCCTCGGCGGCGAGCCGGTCACCGGCCCTTCGCCCAACTGCGGGATGATTTTTCAAGACCACCGGTTGCTGCCCTGGCTTACGGTTGCGGAGAATATCTATCTGGCGCTGCCGCGCCGGGAATTTGACGCGGCCTCTCGTCAGCGGCTGATCGCCGAGCATTTGGAACTGGTCGGGTTGTCTGATTACACCAATGCCCTGCCTGGCAAATTGTCAGGCGGCATGGCACAGCGCGCTGCGATTGCGCGCGGCTTGGTCAACCGGCCGCGTTTGCTATTGCTGGACGAGCCATTCAGCGCGCTCGACTCGCTGACGCGCACCAGGCTGCAAGGCGAGCTACAGCGGATCTGGGCCTTTGAGAAAATCGCGATGCTGCTGGTAACGCATGATGTAGAAGAAGCCGTGTTCCTTGCCGACCGCGTGGTCGTATTGGCGCCGAATCCGGGCCGCGTCAGCGCCGTCATCGACGTGAAACTGCCGCGCTCGCGCGACCGGTCCAGCACTGAATTCGTGGCGCTGAAGGCCGCCATTCTGCGGCAGCTTGAAGCGTTTATGGAAACCCCGGCGATATGAATGAATGGAATAGACTCATGACGAGCTGTTGATGCCGCCGATACACGGCGTGGCGCGCCGTTATTAACGCGCCGATCTCACGACAGCATCAGCATCGACAAAATCATTCATCAAAAAATCGCAGGAGTGTCTCTCATGTCTTTTTTAACCTTAAAACGAACGAGACGGCTTGGCGGCTCGTTGATCGTCTTATCAATCGTGTCGCATTTTGAGTTTGCACATGCCCAGGTTACGGCGACTACAGCCGCACCGCCGCCACCGCCGCCCCCACCGCCGCCGGTGTTGACGACAACCGGATTACAGTCCGTGGTGATCACCGCGCGTCACCGTGCCGAGCGTGTGCAATCCGTGCCAATCTCGGTAACCGTTGTGGATTTCAGTCAGATCAAACTCGTCGGCTCGTCGAACTTGAACAAGCTGCAGCAGCTGGTTCCATCCCTTACGATCGACTCCTTCAACCCGCGCAACACATCAGTAAACATCCGGGGGTTGGGCAGCGTTCCTAATCTCGCGAATGACGGGCTGGAGGGTGGCGTCGGCACCTATGTTGATGGCGTATTGCTGGCGCGGCCTGCCCAGGACGTGTTCGATTTCCCGGATATCGAAGATATCGAGGTGCTGCGCGGCCCGCAGGGCACGCTGTTCGGCAAAAACACCGTTGCCGGCGCGATCAACATCACGACCCGCGCGCCCAGCTTCACGCCGGAGGAAGAGGGTTCGGTTTCCTTCGGTACCCAGCATTACGCACAAGTTAAGGCCAGCGTATCAGCGCCGCTATTTGGCAGTGACAAGGTCGCCATCCGGCTCTCCATCGAGGGGACGCAGCATGACGGCTACATCCAAAACACAACCAGAGACCAAAGCTACAGCAATCAGAACGATAAAGGCATCCGCGCGCAAATTCTTTATGACGCCACGCCCAATCTGACGATCCGCGCCATTTTCGACTATAGCCATCAGCAAGAGAATTGCTGCGTGAATTTGCCGGACGGGTTCGTCACTAACTATGCCAACGGTGCGGCGTTGCCGAATTCGAAAAATGCACAATATATCTATGCGCATTTGTTCAATTACAGCGTGCCGACGACCAATCCATATAACCGCATTACGGATGTCGATAGTCCAGTCTATTACGATATGGAAACAGGGGGCGCTTCGATACAGGCCGATTATGATCTGACCGGCTATACGCTAACATCGATCTCGGCGGTCCGTTACTGGAACTGGTACCCGCATAACGACATCGATGACACCGCATTACCACTGCTGACCGCCGCCAATACCACCGACTATCAGCGCCAGGTCAGCCAGGAGCTCCGCGTCACATCGCCGCTGGGTGGTGTGGTCGATTACACCGGCGGACTCTATTATTTCTATCAATCGATTAATGACCAAAGTCTTGAAACACTCGGTTCTGATGCCGGAACGGCGCTAAGCGGTTCCGCCAGCGGCCTGCTGAATACCATTTATACCGATGCCACCAACGGCTTCTCGCAGGACAGCAACGGCGTATATGACACCAACAGCTTGGCCGCCTATGGCCAGGCCACTTGGCACGTGCTGCCGAAGTTCGATATCACTGGTGGCCTGCGTTATACTTATGAGGCCAAACAGGGCTATTTTAATCAGGTCCAGCAGGGCGGCACGCCGCTATCCAACATCCCGGCGCCGTTCCAGCCCACCGTCACGCTGGTACGGAATGGCTTCGCCCCGATCGCCAATTACAGTGTTTCGACCTATAATTCGATGCCCTCGGGTTTGCTGACATTCTCATATAAGCCGACCGACAATATTTTGGGCTATGCGACCTATTCGCATGGCGCCAAGTCTGCCGGCATCAATCTTGTCTCGTCGCCGACAGTGCCGAAAATCGTGGCGCCTGAGACAATCGACAATTATGAAATGGGTTTGAAAACAACGCTGTTTGACAATCGGCTGATTCTGGATGGCGATGTTTTCTGGGAGGAGGATCACAATTATCAAGGCACGCTTATCGGCAATTACAACAATAACGAGTTTACCTATATTTCGAACATCCCGGAGGTAAGGTCACGCGGTTTTGAAATCGATTCACGCGCGCAGCCGACCCAAAATCTGAGTCTGTTCTTTTCGGGCATCTATGATGACGCCTACAACCAATCCAATCCCAGCGCGCCATGCCCGATCGAACTGCAAAATACCGGCGCTTCCTGCAACCTGACGGGCAGACCACTGGTGGGCGTGTCCACATGGACCGGTTCATTCGGCGGCGAATATGATTATCCGCTACCGCAGATACGGAATCACAATATTATAGCATATGCCGGAGGCAACGTGCTCCTGCGCACCGGCTTTTATTCCGGTGCCGATGATTCCGAATACGGCTATGTGCCGGGCTACGGACTGGGCAATATCGATTTCGGATTCAAATCGGCAAACGGCGCCTGGGATCTTTCAGGATGGATCCGTAACGTAACTAACACCCATTACTATCTTTATCGCGGCGCCAGCGGCGGCGGCGCGTTTCCAACCTATAACCTGATTGTCGCGCAAGTAGGCGATCCAATCACCGGCGGGGTAACACTATCTGGGAAATTCTAACAATAAATATGGATGTGCATTTTTTCAAACTTAACAGGAGACCAACATGACCTCACTGCAACAACGTTTTGTAAATTCTCGCGACCCTTCAATTCCTCTAGACATCCGGCCGGTGGCCGGCAGGATCGGCGCGGAAATCCGCGGCGTCGCGCTTTCCGGCGATCTTGGCGCGGATACGATTAAGGCGATCCGCGCCGCGCTGGTCCGCCACAAGGTAATCTTTTTCCGTGACCAGACGGCGCTGACCGATGCGCGGCAGGAGGCGTTCGGGGAGCTTCTCGGTAAGCCGGTTTCACATCCCACCATCCCCGTTGCCGAGGGCTCACGGTTCCTGTTGGAACTGAATTCCCGGGAAGGCTATGCGGCGGCAAGCTGGCATACGGATGTGACGTTCGTGCCCGCCTATCCCGAGGCGTCGGTTCTGCGCGCGATCGAGGTTCCCGAAGCCGGCGGCGACACGCTATGGGCAAACACCGCGACCGCCTATGAAGAACTGCCGGACTCGCTTAAGACACTGGCGGACGGTCTGCGGGCCGTGCATACCAATCTTTATGACTATGCTGCGGCCTTTTCTAATTTCTCGAAGGACTACATCGAGAAACATCGGGCGATCTTCGCCTCCACGGTCTATGAAACCGAACATCCGGTGGTGCGCGTCCACCCGGAATCGGGCGAACGTACCTTGGTGCTCGGTCATTTCGTAAAAAACCTGGTCGGCTATAACAGCGCCGACTCGCAGCGCATTCTCGGCATCCTGAACGATCATGTGATCAAACCCGAAAACACGGTGCGGTGGACTTGGCGTGTTGGCGATGTCGCAATTTGGGATAATCGCGCGACGCAACACCGCGCCATTGCCGATTTTGGCTTGCAACCGCGCAACTTGCGCCGCGTGACCATCCACGGCAGCCTTCCGGTCGGTCTCGACGGCGTCCCGAGCCGGGCGCTCAAACCAGAACCGCAGCCCGAGCTGCAGGCGGCGGAATAGAATAGAGCAAGCCGGCCGAGCCTCGGGCTCGGCTGGCTGATCGCTGGAAGTAAGACCAGCGCGTGCCGCGCAGAATCCGACGGCTAGGCTTTTTCATAGCCTGATTCAAATAATCCACTCCGTGGAAACCAACTTTGCAATCGTTGCCCCGTAATCTAGTTTTGAATTTAGGAGAAAAAATGTCTTTTACCGGAACCTGGACAATCGAATTGCTTGCGCCGGCAGGCGTTCAGACCCTCCGTTTCGAGGCCGTCGCCGAGGCCGGGCTGCTGACCGGCACGATTTCGAACGGCACCGATACTGGTCCGATCCTCAACGGCAAATACGAAGGTGATGAAGCCAGCTGGAACCTGCCGATCCAGAAACCGATTGCGGTAACCCTGGCGTTCGATGCGGCTTTGGATGGCGATGAAATATCGGGCACCGCGAAAGTCGGGGCACTGGGTTCGGCGAAGTTCAACGGAATTAGAAGCGCATAGATCTACGCGCAAATCCGCGAAACCTCACTGGCTGGCGTTCATCGGGTCATGAAAAATCTGCGCTTCGAGCGCGTCGAGTATTTCAGCATGGCGGGCCTCGTCGATCGGGAAGTTGTAGATCAGGCTGGTGGAAATAAGATGCGCCAGCGCTGGTCCGAGCGCGAACACGAATAGCAGCCCGTGCAGCGCCTCCGGCGAATTCACCTTCGCGGCCGGATCAAATCCGAGCCAGGCGACCAGCGGCAATGCGATCCCGGTTGCGACAGCCAGGCCGGTCTTCATTGAAATGCTGAATACCGAAAAAAACAGCGCCGTTCGATCAGTGCCGGTCTCTAGCCGGTGATGGTCCGCCACATCCGCCACCATTGATCGCAGCATAAGGTTGCCGGAACCCTGAGCCAACCCCTGCGCCACGGTCAAGGCCAGCAACAGCGCCAAATGCCCTGGGACCACCAATAGCAGCCCGAGATTAATCGCCACCTGCACCAATTCGCCGATGACCGCGGTCCGATGCTTGCCAAAGCGCCGGGCGATGGCCGCCCAAATGGGTGAGGCGCCAATGCCGAAAATGAACTGCAGCAGAAACAGCCCGCTCGCCCATTTCGGCAGACCCATATAATCGGTGACAAAGAAAACAAACAAAACGCCCCGGCACCCTTGCGCCGCGGAGACTGCAAAGTCGGAAAAAAAGACGCGGACCAGCGCGCCTTCTCGCAGGATCAAACGCAGCGCGGTCGTCAGCGGCAGCCGCGCCGGTTCGGTTGGCACGACCGGCTCCGGGACCGCGCGCAGCGTGAACAGCAAGGTCACAGGCAGCGACAACAGGATCACGCCACCCATCGCGCCAAGCTTGAGCGGCGCATCCTTCGGCGAAATCTGATCGATGATCGTCGGCAATACGAGAATTAGGAGCAATGAGATGGCCGCCGCCACCGCTTGAAACATCGCGATCCGGGTGCGTTCGTGATATTCGCTGGAGACTTCGCCCGACCAGGCAAGATAAGGGATTTGAATCATCGACCAGGACAGGTAGAAGGCGAATAATGTCACCGTCAAACCTAGCGGCGTCACCCTGACGAAGGGCAGGGTTGGAAAGAACAGAAACACCGTTGCCAAAGCGTACAGCACAGCACCTCCTGCAATCCAGGATTTGCGGCGTCCGAAGCGGCTCTTAGTCCGGTCGCTCAAAATGCCGATGATCGGATCGGCGGCAGCACCCCAGATCCGCTCCGCCAAAAAGATCGCTCCAAGCGCCGCAAGGGAAATCCCGAAATATTGGGCGTATAACGCCGGCAGATAAACCGCCATCGGCACCTGTGCGGCCGTCACCGGCAGCGTCAACGCCGCAAAGGCGGCCAGCTTGCGGCGCGGCAATCGGCTTTTGGAGGTCGGTTCGTTGGCCGCACTCCCGGCCGCGACGGTCGTAGAAACTTCCGCCGCCGTGGTCCTTGGTGCGCTCCCGCTCAGCGCCAGCTCATGCGGTTTCAAAACGAATTCTTTCAGTCATCAATTTCCTAAATCTTTATCGGCACCGGCGAGGATAGATTAAAGGTTTTAACTATACCAGTTTTGTAGGTTTAAACTATATCTCATTTGCCTCTTTTTGGAAGTCTGGGCAGGGCAATACAATACTCATATGTGTTTTCGCACTCTGGGCTATTGCACCGTTTCATAGAACGCTCGGTCTGGATCGTCACCCGATGGCCATCCGATGGCCACCGCGTTTTCGCCTGCCCGCGGGTAGCAGCCAACCCTGCAAGTCTTGATTCATAAAATCCTAGCTGTTTGCCAAGAAGTGCCGCCACGGAAAGTGTGCTTTCCGAAATTGTCGACTGTCTGCGAAAAGATTATTGTATTTAATTGTAGAATTAAAGCGCTAGCTTAACATTGCTGGAAATTTTGCTGCAAGTTTCGTGACGCTGCAGCGGTCGCGGAAGAGCATTCGGATTCGAGCGCTTTTGATTTCCTACTCAGGAGCTATAAAGACGACGATATATGGACCACTTTAAGCGGTGTTAGCGGATGCGGTTAGCACCTCGGGGACAAACTGTCAGGATTACGCGAAGCGCAAATTTCGCTACGGCCGTGTTGGCTGAAATTTCGGTCGAGCTGGCGGTAACGGGGGTGCTGCACGAGCGCCCCGGGGCTTTCCGCCTGAGAATTTGCGCTGCTGCGGAAGCATGGCGTGATCGGTTTGGTGGCCGCGCGCGATCGCTCGGCGATCCGCTTGACCTCGCTCAGGCGCACAGGATCATTGCCGCCGTCACCCGCGGCGCGCCCAACGGTTCATTTCGTTTATATACGACTATTCCAAACCGTCGCTGGCCGCACGGGCCTGCAAAGGAGTACCCCGCGAACAAGGTGGTCCAAATTAACCCTAGCCTATTTTACGAGCTAAATAGCCGGCACTTAACTGATTGGAAGCAAGTGGCTGGCTAGACTTCCGCATGTACGGAATTCTGCGCAGTCTGATCGTTGCCGGTGCTTTTGCTTTTAGCTTGACCCAGTCGGCTGTGGCCGCGCAGGCAGCGCCCACCGGGTGGCTGGCCATTGGGTCAGAAATCGGCACCACGGGCGTCGGCGTGCAAGTTTCAATACCGCTATGGCGCAATCATCTAAATCTCACCACGGGTTACTCTGGTTTTGGGCTTGGCTTTCATTGTTCGATAGACGGTCAAAGCTATCATGCAAACTTGCGGCTTGGCGGCGCGCCAATCTACCTCTCAGCCTATCCGTTGGGTCCACATTTTCATCTGGATGCGGGTATCTTTATCAATCAGACGCAAATTGTTGCATATGGGGAGCCGAATGCCGCAGGGTTTTATGTTTTTAATCATCGTAGATATCCCGCCGCCTGGGTGGGTCAGATCAAAGCAACTACCCACTTCAACCCGGTAGCCGCCTATTTTGGGATGGGATGGGGAAATCCTTTTTTCGGCAGTAGCCGTTGGAGTTTTATGGTCAATGCGGGGGCGATTCTTGAGGGGGGCGCCAGGATGCAGATATACTCAGCCAACGAAAATAGCATACGGGGGCTGCGTAGAGATCTTAGTCGCTATCAAACGGTGTTTGATCACGACGCAAGTTTTCTTGACGCATCACCAGTCTTCAATATTGGACTGGACTATCGATTCTAGTGCGCTAACCAAAATCTGATTACCCATTTCGAAAGACAGAAAGCCAGAATCCAGCAATCTATCTAAACTGTTTCTGTCGTGAAGAGGGAATCGTAGGCTTGAATTGCTTCATCAACAGTCTCGAAAAACGTCAATACACCATTGCGAAGAATTCCGCCGGAATCGCAATAAGTTCGCAGCGTGGCGGCATCATGCGATATCATGATCAGTGTTCCGTCCTGCCGGCGTTTCTTTAGCTCTGCGGCGCAGCGTTCGCGGAATTTCGTATCGCCGACCGCTGTCACCTCGTCAACGATATAGCACTCAAATTCAATTGCCAGTGATACGGCAAAGGCCAGCCTCGCGCGCATCCCGGATGAGTACGTTTTCACCGGCATGTAAAGATACTGTCCGAGCTCAGCAAAGTCTTCCACAGTTTTCAAAATCTGGACGGCATTTCGGCGATAGATCCGCGCGATAAAGCGGGTATTGTCCGCGCCGGTGAGGCTGCCCTGGAAGGCGCCGCCAAACCCCAAAGGCCAGGAGACCGTCATGCTACGCTGGATAACGCCACGGTCCGGATGCTCGACCCCGGCGATCAGCCGTGCCAGGGTCGATTTACCAGCGCCATTGATTCCTACGACGCCAATTGAAGCGCCGCGCGAAATTGTGAACGACTGCGCATCCAGAATGCGCTTCTCGCCCCACGGGGTTTGATATGTTTTGCTAACATCTGCAAATTGTATCATGCGTGCAAGATAGTGAGTTAACCTCGTCTATGCGAGAAAAAAAGCGAGTTGGGTTCGATACCCGCAATACTGCATTGCCGCAGGGCACGGGTGTGGCCGTCTATGCGGCGAACCTGGCCGGGATTTGCCAGCGGACGGGATACACCCCGAAGTTCCTCACGGCGCCGCCAATCAGCAGCGGAATTATCCGATTTGCGATGGCATTGCGGCCTGCATTACGCCTTGCCAACAATTTCACGGCGCCGGATGTCTATCGCGTGGCGCAGGTCCACTTTAATCTGTACCGCCGGCTGTTGCGTTTGCGGGTCGCTGATCCTCCGGAGCTCATGCATTGGACTTATCCGCTACCACTTTTTATCAGCGGCTGCAAAAATATTGTCACTATTCACGATCTTATCCCATTAAATCAACCGCAATTGACCGGCATTGATGGCGACAGGCAGCGTCGGTTATTGCGCAAAATTCTAGGCTCTTTCGATGGTATCATCGCGGTTTCCGAGACCGTCCGGAGCGATATCATTCGACATTTCGGCGTCCCGCCGGCACGGGTTCGGACCATTTACCAGGCCGCGGACTTAACAATGCTGGATCATCGCGCAGAACCCCTCTGCCCGCCGGGAAGCTTCGTCGTGGTCGGTAGTGTGGAAGCCCGAAAAAATATTCGAGCCATAATCGAGGCGCACCGCCGCAGCGAAGTGACAGAGCCGTTAGTGATAATCGGACCGGATGGGGCAGGGGCGGCAACCGAACTAGCTAATATGGGAGCCAATGTCATACGCGTTCCCTATGTCCCGCGTGGGGCGTTGCTACAGACGATGCGGCAGGCACGGGCAGTTCTGTTTCCATCACTTGCTGAGGGGTTTGGTCTGCCGATTATCGAAGCGTTCGCGCTGGGCGTGCCGGTAATGACGTCCCGGGGTGGCGCAACCGGCGAGATTGCCGGCGACGCGGCTTTTTTGGTGAACCCGTATGATTTGACTGAAATGACCAGCGCGATCCGAACGTTGGCTACGGATGACGAACTCTGCGCCGGCTTTAGCGCACGTGGCTTGGAGCGCAGCAAGATTTTTACGCTTGATGCATATGCAAAGCGTGTCTCTGGGTTTTACGAAGACATCTTAAATTCGCTCCAAAGTGCCCCAATTTAAGGTAATGAGAACAGTACCGCATGCTGTGCGGCGGTGAAGGACATCGTCTATATGCTTATCTATTTTACGGACCGTACCGTCTTTCCATGCAGGCATCGGCCCTATTTGATTAGCAACTGCCGGGATTGTCCATGCGCATCGGCGTAGATGGGTTCAACCTGGCGATGGGCCGGGGGACAGGCATCTCCATGTATGCGCGGACACTCACCTATTGCCTGCGCGAGATGGGGCACGGCATTGATGTGATTTATGGCATGAATATTCCGATGCAAACGCCGCCCGACCTGGCGGAGACGCTTTTTTTTGACAATTTGGAGCAAGAAAATGCCAGCAAAGCACCAAAGCCGTTCACGGCCAATTGGTTTGCGGAGCGTAAGGGAAATCTTTTAGGTCACCAGGCGCTACAGGTTCCGATGAGCGGCCGCGTTGATGCAAGGGCTTTCACGGATCGATTTCCGGCTTATGACCGCATTTTCAACGTGAGATCGGTATTCCGCGTTGCTAATAGATATTTCAACCGGACTGGGAAGTTTCTCCGCATTGTCCTCGATACGCCGCCGGACATCATGCACTGGACCTATCCTTTGCCGATCCGTCTGGAGGGGGCGAGAAATATATATACGATCCATGATTTGGTACCACTGCGCCTGCCATATACCACGTTGGACAACAAGCGAGCACATTTCCGGTTGATTGAGGCGATTATCCGTTCGAACGCCACCATCTGTACGGTTTCCGAAGCGTCGCGTCGGGATATCATTTCATATTTTCCCGCGGCAGGACCTAGGGTTTTTAATACCTATCAAAGTTTAAGATTTGGCGACAAGGAAATTGCGCGATTAGAGACCGAAGGCAAAAAGCGGCCTGCTGCTCTCCATGGTTTGGAAGCGGATGGTTATTTCCTTTTCTTCGGTTCACTCGAACCCAAAAAGAACATCGGCCGCCTGATCGAAGCGATGCTGATTGCCTGCCCGACCCGAAAGTTGGTGCTTGTGGGTGCTAAAGCCTGGAAAACCGAAGACGAATTGCGCCTTTTAAAACGTGCTCAAGAAATTGGTAGAGTAGTGCATTTGGAATACTTACCCCAAGCCGAGTTGATCGAGCTGATCCGCGGGGCGCGGGCCGTATTATTTCCGTCGTTGAGCGAAGGTTTTGGTCTGCCGGTTTTGGAAGCACTGGCTTTGGCCACGCCGGTACTGACATCGCGCGAGGGTGCGCTGCCAGAGGTGGCCGGCGATGCGGCGATCTTCGTCGATGCCTTTGATGCCGTGAGCATTGCTGATGGAATAACGAAACTGGATACAGATAGCGACGTTTGCGCGTTGTTGCGGACCAAGGGACCAGCGCAGGCGGCAAAGTTTTCGCGATCGGCGTATCAACTCAAGCTCGGCGCAATGTATGATCAGACGTTAAGCCACACTGCTTGAAAGTCGTTCAATTGAAAGCGCGTTGAATACGCCTTTAAACCCTGGATGGCAGAAAATCCGGAACTCTATTTCCGGGACGCGTTGTGGCAAAGAAAAATGCACAGTGATTTCTGTAGGTTCGCCCTGGCCTCCTTCGGAGAAGGTCTGCTCCAGCATCACCAGCGCGTTGCTGGTAATATGCGAAACAATCTCGAACCTGGCATTGCCGCTTAGTTCCGACATTCGATCAAACGAGAACACCGCTTTGTAGGATCCTGCTGCGAGGTCGACGTAAGGGCCGTACAGCCCGTACTCGTCGCCCTCGCCGGTGAAAACCAGCTGGCTGTCCGTGCGCCGCCCGATCCGGTTTTCCAGTAGATTACTGCGTGGGGTTAGCGTCAATCGGCTCGGCGGGGGGGTACCGCGCAGTTGCCACAGACCAGCCGCCATGTCGAACAAACGCTTGGCCATGGCCGACCAATCATGTTTTGCGAGCCAGGCGGCGGCACTGATCAGTGTTGAACGGCGGTGCTCGGTATCGCGCAGCAACGCCGCGATATCGCAATATAATTCGTGGCCGCCAGCGGCATTCACGCGGTGCACGGCTGCTCCAAGCTCGTCAAAAATCGCACTATGCGACGCCGCGACCGGACTACCGCTAGCCAAAGCGTGCCGTACCGCGCCGCTAGCTGATTCCGGTGTTTGATCATAAGCCAGTACGATAAGATCACAACCGTGCAGCAGCTTTTGCGATTCCATTTTGTCCAGGTAGTCGAGATGCCAGTCAATCGCGTGATCGACCGATAATTGCCGCGCCAGAGCCCGGCAGGTTTTGGTCTCCATTGTTGAAGTTTCAGAAGGGAAGGCGGCATTTACCAACCGTAACCGCGCGGCCGGCCATTCTTTAAGTACTTCAGCGAACGCTTCGATCAATTTCGAAATGCCCTTATGGGGCAAGAAAAATCCGTAGCAACCAATGACGGGACTCCGGAGCAATTCGGGCACATCGCCGCGTGATGCGATCATTTTTCCAGCAGCCCCGTGCGGTAAAACGGTGACGTTTTCGAACAGGCCCAAGCGCCGAAGATTTTCAAGGTCGTGCAGTGTATGCACGATCACGCGGTCCGCCAATGTTAAGGCAAATAGCACAGTTGCTCGCAATTTGTGGTACAGGGATCCGATCGCCTCGGTCGAGTGCAGAAAGACGATCACGCGTAATGGGAAGCTGCTCGGCTGTTCTAAAATAGCAACGAGATCCTGCCAGCTTATCAGCCCGTCCTGATGCTGGATGATTAGGACTTGGGGCTCATATGATTTAAGATGCGGTGCGATATCTATCGCAATGGCGCCGGCGCCAAAATGCCAGGCTGGACGCACGGAGGCGCCGGCAGTCTCCCTTCGGATAACAGGAATGCTACGCGAATCACAGAGCATTAGAACATCTGGTTCACCCGGACCGATTTTGCGGTGCTCCAACAACTCTTTGGAATATTCGGCGATGCCGCAGCGTACCGCCCAGCTCGAAATCCAGGCAATGCGTCGCAGGGATCGGGGCCGGTCGAACAGCAGCTCTGCTGCAAACTCGGTGGTCCTTGTCGCCCAGGAAGTTGTATCGAACTTTGCAAATTCTGCCGTTGTAGGAAGACGGACCAGATCACGGCCGCCTTGATGGGCAGCGAACGCTTCGTGTAGTGCGCTGATAAGGTCGTTCAGCTCCGGCTCTGCCCAGAATGCGCCTTCGCCCGCAACGTGACTGCGCGACGCGGCAAAACGAAAATCCAGTAAGCGTGCGTTACCTGAATTAACAAAATCGAGATGGCCGCCAAAGCCGGTGACAATTACCGGCAGATCAGCGAGGAGCGCCTCGGCTGCAACCATATTAAAGCCTTCGCCTCGCGTTGGCAGCACCATGCAATGGGCGCGCAGATATAATGAACGAAGCTCCTCCTCCGCCAAATCGCGGTCGATCAGTTCGACCGCGGCCAAGTTCGGCTGCCCGGCACGCAGGTGTTCCAAATCATCGGCGAGCCGCTGATGAGGATTGGGAAAAGTTTTGATGATCAAGCATACATCGTCGTCAGCGGTGAAAGCCTTCGCCCAGGCCTCTAATAATATGTCCGTACCCTTACGGGGAAAGCAGGAGGAAACATGCAGCGCAATGAAACGCGTGGGCTGCGCCTCCGCAAGTTGGGAACTTTGTTCGGCCCGCGCGATTGCCAATGGCTGGAATTTCCCGACATCGACACCCTGGCCGGCAACACGGACAGGAAGTTGGACGCCGGAATCGATCAGCGTTTTGGCGACAAAGCGCGAGACGGCGAGTACGCCGGTAAAGCCGTTATTGAGGGTGGCCACGATTTCAGCGGGTACCAGCGACTCCTCCCAGGTGAAAAGGCTAAGCGCCAGGTCGTTCGGGATCGTTGGGGACCAAGGCGGGAAATGCTGGCTTATTACAATCACCGGTTCCCCATTCGGGTGGCGCTGGGTGAATAACCGCTGTTGCAGCGCCTGCTCGGCGGCCGGGATCTCGTTTAATACGTTCAGGATCTGATGATGGGCGATCGGAAGCACGCTGACACTGCCTTGGCGCTGGTGTTCAAGGGCCGCTGCCAGCATGCGGTTGACGGCGGCAATGCTGTAGCTTCCCTCAAAATGTCCGGCGACGGTAAAACCGAGTTGTTGGATATATTGCGCACGTTCAACCGCGGGGATTGGCAATGCCAGCCCGCATAGGCCTAAAGCGTTGAAGAGGATTTTGGCTGTTTCGGCAGCGGCGCGGGCGCCGGTATCGGCTCTGAACTTCCGTTGCTCGGCGACCAGAGCGGCTAGCTCCTCCGGCTGGTTCGCCAGTTTGAGGAGTTTTGTAGCCAGCTGATCTACAGAAACGGGCTCCAAGGCCGGTCCAAAGCCGGTTGCTCCGAGTGCTATGCCAAACGCCGTGGTGCCACTCGACAGCACTGGCAGCCCGGCGGAGGCGGCTGGGACCAGCGTTTCAGGCAGGCCCGGGTCCTGGGCATTGAGAACGACGCATAAATCGCCTGTTTCAAGCAAACGGCGAACACAGTCATGATCAAGCGAGCCTGTAATGGTGACATCGTCCTGCAGATGCCGCGCACGGAGTTCATCCTGCAGGCTTTTTGCAACCCTCGCATTTAATGTCCGGCCGAGTAGATAGAGCCGGCTCGGCTGGTTCCAGTTTTCGCGGAACCTGGCATATCCCTGGATCAGCGTTGAAAAATCGCTTTCCGGTGTCAGATCGCCCGGGGCAATAATGGTGAATGGTTTGGTGTCAGCCCCATTCGCCTCGCGCCTCATCGGCAAGGGTTCCTCAGGTGCGGCCAGCATTAGCGTAGCTGCGGTTGCAAACCCCGCCCTTCGAAGGGCCAGTGTAGCGATGGTATCCATCCCCAAGGCCGCTTTTGCCATTTTCCATCGGTGCAAATGATCAGCTTGCCGATGTTGAACATTGTAGAGCAGCACCAGGAGCGGTGCCGGCAAATTGGCGATGTACTTGAAGTCTTGCTCGGTTAGGCTGCCATTATCATGTACGATCAAGACAAAACTACTATGATCAGGAACTCCACTAAGATCTACAGAATCGGCTTCATCGCCAAAACCGCTACCGATTCGACGCGTCGGGATCTGACACGCGGTTAGCTGTTCCGTTAATGCGCTACTGCAGAATTGGGTTTGCGGAGTAGGAGCTCCGCCCATGTACTGCATTGTTGTAGCAGGTTGAAAAAAACGCCTGCAAGTAGAGTCCATATGACTGTTGTTTCCACCCCTAGTTGTCTACAGCGGATCTCGCGAAAATGGTAGCTAACCCTTGCCAGCACTACTGGCGACCTAATGCAATTTGGTTTCCCTCCAACTGATTGTTGTAGCTTTCGTTATCAAGCCAGAGCTCAGGTTTAAATCGAAAAGGGCAAAGTCTGTTACTTTCGTAAGAATACTAACGAAAATGTTATTGCGATGCGACGGCATTCTTGTTGTTAATTTTTTAAGCAACACGCTATGTTAAGTTGCGGTTCGAAAATCTCAGATTGGCAGCATTTTGAAACATGTGGCTATCTTTGGGAGCAAAAACGAACAGTGTTTTTATGGACCTCTTCGGAGTTGGGATGGGTTAACTAACATGAACGCTCAAGGCGGCGTCATGCCGTTGTTTGGCATCACGACGCCACTCTGTTGAGACCGAATTTTTTATTGACGGTTAGCTTTGCTGACTACCGCAAGCCAAGGATAGCGAAATTTTCGCTGTAATTTATTTCATGGAGGATTAGGATGGACGATCAGTTAGTATTTGATGGTTCACTGTCATTAGTAGGTATCGACACCGGGTTGGTAACGCTGACCGGTACCGTCGATGCCAGTTACGGCGCCACAAATACCGCTACTGGTTCGCTTTCCGTTACGGCGGCGGGGGCGGTGCAAGCGCAGACTTATACGGACCTGACACTCACCGAGACCAGTCCAGGAAACTACACGCTTACGGGAACAAACAGCCTTTCCACCATCACGGTCAATTATTCCGGCGAAGCCCCAACCTCATCCAGCGCCACGATTTCTGTCGCTTTGGTTGGGCCGATTGCCACGGGCGCGGCAAATGTTACATCGACCCCGATATGTTTTGCCGCAGGCACGCACATCCTCACCGATCGTGGTGAAGTTGAAATTCAGAATCTGAGGGTCGGTGACCTGATTGTGACACCTTACGCCAGCGCGCCAACCGCAGAAATCCGCTGGATCGGCCGGCAACATTTCGAAGGTAGCGCGGCGCGGTTCACGCAGCCGATACTGGTTCGGGCCGGTGCACTCGGTGATGGTTTGCCGCACCGCGATTTGCGCGTGTCGCACGATCATTGTCTCTACCTGGACGGTCGCCTGGTCCCAGCCAAACTACTGGTCAACGGTGCCTCCATAGTCGTTGATAAGGGCCATCAGGCACTGGATTACCTTAACATTGAGCTTGACCGGCACAGCGTTATTCTGGCGGAGGGAGTTGAATCTGAGTCCTATCTTGATTGCGGCAACCGGTTCCGCTTTCACAATGCAAATGTAGCAACTGACTGGGTCGCTTCGCGGCCAGCAGGATCAGACGCAGCTTGGCATGATGGCCGTGCGTTGGCGCAGCCGCTCTGGGATGGCCCGGAATTGACCGCGCTGGTCGAGCGTATAAAAGCACTGGGTATCGCGGCACAGGCGAAAGCCGCGTAATTTATCAAACAAGCGTTCAGTTGTTAAAAAAGCCTCCTGAATTTCAGGAGGCTTTTTCTTGAGCAATGCATAATCAAATGATTCTGGATTAGCTATGCACGCTCGAAATATCAAAAACCTGTGAACTCTGGCATTGCGATGGTGCCTCGCAAACAACCGAGGCTGCGGCCAATATTGCATGATGTAGCGCGGCGGGTGTCAGATCCAGCCGGCCAGCTCCAGAAACACACTCGCCATTACTGAATTTCAACAATACATAAGGGGTATGGCGCTCAGCCCCGTCATCTATCACACCCGGAATCGATGGCCGGTGATCACCAAAAAAAGCCAAGACCGCGTCGCGCTTACTTCTTTGCAGGGCCTCTACCAGTATCTCCAACATAGCGTCGCTGTTGCGCAGATGATGCAAATATCCAAACAATCCACCAGGTTGTCCGCGGACACGCCCTCTGGTCCATGGCCCGTGATTTTCCATTGTCACCGTATAGATGAGGGAGGAAGTTGCATTTTTGATATAGGCTGTCAGCTTTTCCGCTAAGGCGAGATCGCTGACATACGGGCCTTCTTCAATGCTTGGCGCCGGCATTGAAGCTGCGCCGAGAATTTCGTCAAAGCCAAGGCATTGCATCACATCATTCCGGCTGAAGAAACGTAGGTCGTAAGGATGCAGAAAAATGCTTTGATACGCAGGCAGACGTGCGGGCAGAGACAAGGATGCCTCGCAACCGGCCGTCAGAAATGGGTCGTAGCGCCGGAATCCCAGCTGCGATTCCTCGACGCCACATAAAACACCGTATTCGGCCCGCATCGTATATGCGCCGAAACTACTTACCCCCAAATTGCCCCAGGACCAGGCCTTTTGTCGGGCGGCATTCAAACCTCGCAGTGCGGTTTTCTCTACCGCTAAATCCCGCGGATCGCAGAATGATTCGTTCTGCACGATGATGATAAGATCCGCGCTCGCCTGGACTTTATCTGTGCAGGCGTCAATCGGAGTATTTCTAATGGCTAGCCAGCGTCGCCAGTAGAAAAACAGCGTCAATACCACCCCATGCCGTCGAACGTCGTTAAACAAATCCGATTTTTGCATCAGTGAGGAGCCGAGGCTGAGCTCAAGTATGGTTAGGGAGGCGGCGGCAAGTGCTATTCCCAGTATATGCATTCGCCAGTCGGGTACAAACCCGCCGATGATGCATAGAAGTGCAGCTACAAGTCCTAAAACAATGGCGCATCGAGCGGTGTTTGGAATGGCGAATAAGTATAAGCGTGGAAATCGAAAAGCAGCTGCGATGATCGCTAGATCAGAGAACACCAGCGGTTCTCCTAAAATCCGGAATTTGAGATTAGAGCCGGTTACAAAGGATGCGGACAATAGAACAATGAGAATTGACGAAATCAAAAGATTTCCGAAAAATGCCTGCAAGATGCCAAAACAAGTAAGCCAAACCAGCAGTCGTAGAGGCATTGTATTGAAGGCGCGGAAAAAAGTACCACGCGGCCGTGATACGCAATCCATCGCTTCGGTAGCAATAAAAGCCATTCCGGTCGCGATCAAAACCATTGGTCATATTTATCAAAAAAAAGTGTTCCGGTATAGCACACAAAATCGAGAGGACAAGGATTCCAGACCAGAGATGACTCGCAATATTAGATGTTATGTTTATGCTGAATTTGATAGAAATAATCCGTTTTTAATTTGACGTATTTACTTACGCTAGATTAGCGTTATTGCACTCAACTAAACGATGCATATCCAGAAATACGTAGTCCACACCAGACACGGGATGTTCTCGGAGGCGAAAACTGGTTTATGATGATTGCAGGAATTCGCCAGCGTGAAAAGTTTTTGCATACCGAAGTTCAGCTTGCGCCGCTGCTTCGTTCACCGTTCGACCGAAACCATCTTCCAATCGCACAGCTCAAATGCGGCTGGGTTGATTCGTCTTTGGATGCCTATCGGCACGCTGAAGTGCGCAATCTGATTCTGGGACCTCGAATTGGTGGCTGCTTCTGGATGCCAATCGAGAAGCTTCCCGCAAAATCATATGAAGTTATCATCTTCCCTAGGCACGTAGCGCGCGCGCAGCGTCTTTGGGGAAACGCGATAGCCTCGCATAGCGCAGAAACACTGTTGGTAGTGTACCCGTTGTACCGCGCACTACAGCCATTGCTTCGGCGAATTACGCAAGCCGGTGCCACAATCGCGCCGTCGGGGGATGCTTATCCGGTCCTCGATCTGGCGACCAGGGTATACGCAGACGGCAGTTCCGACCTCGGTTCACTGGCCGCGCTCGCCGACATCGCATCGTTCATCTCAAGCGATAATAGATTAGAGCAAATTTCGCCGCATGCTGTTTCGGCAAAAGTCGATGCCGGTACGGTGTATCTGAATCCGTTCACCGGAGCCGCTGCAGGCATTGAAGAGATTGCGGAAATATTGTCGGATTGGCGGCGCGTTCTGGCCCGAAATCGCGCTATTGGCGTGTGTGCGGGGGTTTCACTCTGGAAGCGCCGGCATGTAAAACAATTGCTGCATACCGGAGAGAGGTCTCCGGTATTCAGGCGCTCCACTAGTGCGGTGATAGCGAAGGCAACGTCGCGCCGAACCGGCATCGCGGCCTGGGTCACCCGGATGCCGGCAATGCTGGAATCAAACGCTACTAGTCGCGATATTCCACTTATTCGAATGGAAGACGGTTTTATCCGTTCACTCGGACTGGGAAGCGCGCTAACTGCTCCGGCTTCGATCGTGGCCGATCGCAAGGGGATTTACTTTGACCCGACCAAGCCGAGTGATCTCGAAGTGTTGTTGTCGGATACGGTGTTTTCCGCGGCGATTAAGCAACGTGCGGCAAGGTTGATTGACCTTTTGGCCGCCAAGGGGGTCTCGAAATATGGTGTTGGCGGTGATGCCCCCCTTATCGAGGCGAAGGCCGGACAAAGGATTATTCTGGTTCCTGGCCAAGTGGCTGATGATCTTTCTCTGCAATTAGGTGCAAGCGGGCCGGTTCGCACAAACCTTGAATTGCTCCGCCAAGTTCGGCAGCGAAATCCCAACGCCTTTATCGTTTATCGCCCGCATCCCGATGTTGAGGCGGGCTATCGAAAGGGTGAGATTCTCAACCCCGTCGACCGCGGGTTGGCCGACCAGTTAATGCCCGGCGGCTCGATCGCGGCACTGATTAATTTGGTCGACGAGGTGCACACCATAACATCGCTTGCCGGGTTTGAGGCGTTGTTGCGTGGCCGCAAGGTGGCAACCTATGGGCAGCCGTTTTATGCGGGATGGGGGCTCACAACGGATAATGTGCCGTTGAACCGGCGGCAGCGGCGATTGCAAATCGAGGAGTTGGTCGCTGGAACGCTCATTCTGTATCCTAACTATATCGACCCCGTAAGTCGTCTGCTTTGTGGTCCGGAGATGTTGATTGCCCGATTGGCGCAACCCGAGCTATGGCGGCCAACTATGCTGATGCGGTTGCGCCATCTGGAGGGGTGGTTGCGGAAAAGCTTGGCGCGCAGACCGCAGTTTTGGGCGCAGTCCGATGCATGACGTCATCACATTCGACAGGGCGGCAAGCTGCCGCAAGGTGCTGCTGCTGCAGAGCCTGGTTGGCCCATTCTTCCACCGCATCGGCGTGGCATTGCGGCGTAAAAACGTCGACGTTCGAAAAATCAACTTCAACGGCGGCGACAAGCTTTTTTGGGGTCTATCGCGAGGCGGCATTGATTATACCGGGACCGAGGCAGATTGGCCGAAATTCTTAATGAAAACCATTTGCGAAGGTGGCATCACCGATGTGATGTTGTTTGGTGACTGTCGACCGATGCATCGTGCCGCGGTGCTGGTTTGCCGCGAGTTGAATGTTCCCGTGCATGTTTTCGATGAGGGTTATATCCGCCCTGATTGGGTAACCTTCGAGCATGGCGGCGTGAACGGCTATTCGCAGTTGCCGCGCGACCCGGCATATTATCTAGCGCGTGCTAAAACCTTGGCACCGTTGCGGCCGCATGCTCCAGTGCCGTTCTCGTTCCGAAGGCGGTCCCTGGAAGCAATCGTGTATGATATTGCAAACTTTGCCCTGCATTGGCGCTTTCCACATTGGCGCAATCACCGCCCGTGGAATCCGTTGCATGAAGGTTTGGGTTGGCTACGGCGGCTAGCCAGCGCGCGGTCGGCCAAGGCGCTCTCGGCGGCAATACTCACCAAACTGGAGGCCGCCGGCACGCCATACATGCTGTTTCCGTTGCAGCTTTGCTCCGATGCCCAGATACGGTTTCATTCGCCTTATAGAAACATGCAGGCAGCGGTTGAGGAAGTTATAAAATCATTTGCAGAACATGCACCGCCGGGGCTCCATCTTGTGGTCAAGGAACATCCGCTGGACAATGGTTTAAGCAACTGGCGTAAGTTGGTTGCCAAGCTTGCAAAAGCCCATAATGTCGCCGATCGGGTCGAGTATGTGGAGGCTGGCGATATCGCGCTGATTGTCAGGGCCGCGCAGGGTTTGATTACCGTGAACAGTACCACCGGTACGCTGGCCCTGGCATGCGGCGTGCCGGTGATTACGCTTGGCTATGCGGTGTATGATATGCCGGGTATTACCCATCAGAACGGATTGAAAACATTTTGGAATTCGCCCAGCAAGCCTGAAACCGACATATTCGCGGCTTTTCGCAACGTCCTGGTCGATCGTTGTTTGGTCCCGGGCGGATTTTTCTCCGATCTTGCGCTGGACATCACGGTCGAAGGCGTCGTCAACAGACTGTTGCAGTCTCGCGAGGTGAATTTTGCTTTTGCCGATATTGGTGCGGCGATGGCCGCGCCGTATCTGCCGAAGGCCGCGCAGTTGGCGGGCTGCCTATGATATCGTCCTATCTAACAATGGATATCTCCCGTCTGTTGTCACGTTCTCACGCCGCCGCACCGACGGGGATTGATAGGGTAGAGCTGGCTTACGCGGAATATCTGATGGCAACATCCAATGCGCGGGCAGAGTTTTTTGCACTACACCCATGGGGTTACTCCGGCACCATAAATTTGGAGTCGGCGCGGCATTTCATTGACAGGCTGGCGAGGCGATGGAGAAGTTCAGGAACGGATGACAAACAAGCCATTACCGCGAGCCGCAGCCGCCTGCACCGACAGATCCTGTTTGGACCGGGCCGCCAGCCGCGGGACAGGCAACGTCACGGGGCGTATTTGCTGCTGTCTCATCATCATCTGACGCGCCCTAACGTTATCGCCCGCACCATTGCCAAGGGACCCAAGGCATTCATCCCAATGCTGCATGATCTTATTCCAAACGATCATCCGGAATATGCGCAACAAAAAGAAGCTGCCAGGCATCTCCGCCGGTTGCAAACCGTATCCCGATTTGCTGATGGCATTTTGGTGCCGTCGGAGGCGGTCCGCCAATCGGTGTTGATGCATCTGGAGCAGGCCGGCCGGTCCCATGTCCCGGTACGCAAGGTATTGCACGGGGTTGATCCGGAGTTGGTACGCGTGACGCCGGCCAACCATGCAAGCCGGCCGTATTTCGTCTGCCTTGGAACCATCGAGCCGCGAAAAAATCATTTGCTGCTGCTGAATATCTGGCGCCGGCTAGTTGAGACCCATGGTGACAATGCACCGCGTCTGGTTCTGATCGGGCGGCGCGGTTGGGAAAACGAAAACGTTATCGACATGATCGAGCGCTGCAAGGCGCTTCAAGGCGTGGTCCAGGAATATAGTTCAATGCCGGATGAGCAGGTAAGAGCATTATTATGCGGAGCTCGCGCATTGTTATTTCCCTCCTTTGCCGAAGGCTTCGGCCTGCCGCTAACCGAAGCAATGGCACTGGGGGTTCGGGTTATCTGTTCCGACATTCCGGTGTTCCGAGAAGTCGGCGGCAACTATCCTGAATTTCTGGATCCAATTGACGGCTTAGGATGGCTCAGCGCAATCGAGCGCTATAGTTCTGCGCCGGCACCATCCTTACATCCCGCGCCCTATGTCAAACCGTGGCAGGAAAGTGTCGCGGAAGCGATGGCATTTGTCGATGACGTGACGGCCGCTCTTGCTTAGCGCGCGGTACGAAGGCGTATCGGCATGAGGACCGGCCGCAGCACGTTCGAAACCAGCAGCAATTTCTGGACGGCCCTGGACGTGCAGATGATGGTGATTGGCGCCATGATCATGCGCGAGCTGCACACGCGCTACGGTAGGGACAATATCGGATATCTATGGGTGATCGCGGAGCCGATGATCCTGGCCGTCACGGTAACAGCAATGCATTTGGGCTCGATCGGCCATTCTCAATTCGGCATCGATCCGGCACCATTCTGGATAACCGGCTACACGCCGTTTGTGATGTATCGCTCTATTGTGTTGCGGGCAGACAGTGCTTTGGAATCTAATAGAAGCCTGCTTTACCATCGCGCGGTAACAATAACCGACATGTTGATCTCGCGCGCGTTATTGGAAGCGGCCGGAACCTCACTCGCTATGTTTCTGCTACTGGGCGGCTTCGCAATATTTGATTTGGGGACTTTGCCGCAACGGCCGCTGCTGATGTTCGCTGGCATGGGGTTGTTGCTTTGGTTTTCCTTCGGCTTCTCATTATTGGTATGCGCCGGGTCTGAAGTCTCACCCATCATTGGACGTCTGATCCATCCGCTGATCTATTTCAGTCTGCCGCTCTCCGGCGCTTTCTTTTTGCTGGAATGGGTTCCCGAGCCTTACCGTACCTATCTAACTTGGGTGCCGATGATCCACATGATCGAGCTGATCCGTGAAGGCCAGTTCGCAATTTACAATAGCCCCTATATCGATGTTCCATATGCGGTGGCTTGGTGCATGGGGATGACCCTGACCGGGCTTGCCGGGGTAATGTCGGTGCGTACACGGCTCCATCTCGAGTGAAGGTCTGAACGATGGATAGTACTCCTCCAAATTTTGACCAGCTCACCGGCTTCTCCCGGCGCCAAAAAACAACCTGGTCCAGGTTCCGTCATTCGGCGGCTTATATCTATCGGCGACATCGCGGGCTGTTTGTGTTCGTACTGCTTCCCACACTCATTGCGGCAACGTATCTTTTTGGCTGGGCTGCAGACCAATATCAGTCGGAAGCGAAATTCGTCATCTACAGCGCCCAGGGCGGCGAGGCTGGTCTGAGTGGGCTTGGCCAGGTACTGGGCCTGGGTGATGCGGGCGGTTCGACGACCAGCGAAACCTTCAGCGTCATCGCCTATATGGAGTCGCTGGATGCCATTCAAGCGCTGGATCGAACGCTCAATCTCACCGCAATTTTTCGCGCGCCGCAGGCGGACTTGCTATCGAGACTTTGGTATGCCCATCCGCCAGCGGAAAAATTGCTTAAATATTATGATCGCAAAGTTGTGGTGACATATCAGGAAGAGACAACCATCACAACGCTCGATGTCCACGCCTTCACGGCCCAGGATGCGTACAATATCGCAAACACGCTGCTCGCGCTGGGAGAGCAGCGGGTGAATGAATATAATAATCGGATTACCGCGGATACGGTGAAAGTTGCCAATGCCGAAGTGGAGCTTGCCGAGGCCCGTATCGAGCAGGCGGAAATTGCAATGACTAAATTCCGCCAGCAATATGGCGACCTTGATCCGCAGCTGAGCGGCACCGCGGATATGGGGCTGATTGCAACGTTGAGCGGCCAATTGGCGCAGTCAGAAGCGCAATTGGCGCAAATGCAGGGTTTGAGTCCGGATAGTCCGCAAGTGGAAGCGGTTCGCAACCGCATAAGCGCAATCCGGCAGCAAATTGCTGCGCAGAACTCTTTGCTTACAGGAGCGAACGGCGCGCTTGCTCCGGTCCTGGCCCAATACCAGGAACTGACGTTACATCTGCAATTTGCACAGCAAAGCTATACGGCTGCGCAAACAGCTTTAACCGCTGCAAATGAGGAAGCGCTGAAACAAAAACTGTTCCTGGTTCGCGTGGTGGAACCCAACATGCCGCAGGTCGCATTGTTTCCGCAGCGTTTATGGATTGTTGCCACAATTTTCTTCACTTTGCTGATTGCGTATGGAATTATCTGGCTTCTGGTTGCGGGTGTACGAGAACATGCAATTTAGGTCGTAGAGAAAGGGCAGCCCAGTGCCGAATGAGTTGTCGATGAGTTTCTTAGCCCGGATTTTCAATCCGAAGAAATCCAGCACGAAGGTTAAGTTTCGCCGCGAGGGCGATGCCGCGCGCGATGCCAAACGTTGGAATGAAGCAGCAGCTAATTATTCGGCATATCTAACACTGGCGCCCGACGACAATAAAATCTTTGTACAATGCGGAAATTGCTTGAAGGAAGCAGGAAAGCTGGAGCAGTCGCTGGCGGCATACGATTCCGCGATCGCGCTCGACGATGCTGATTCGGACGTCTTTCTGCAACGCGGGCATCTATTAAAGCTCATGGGCCGACCGCAAGAAGCCGCGGTCGCTTACCGACGGTCGTTTGAGCTGAACCCGCACGAGAATCCAGCGTTCGAAGAACTATTGGGGCTGCAAAAAGGTGGCTCAGTGACCGAGGAGGCACCGTCACGGCCGATTATTCAGGAATTGTCAGAACTCACAATGCTCGCTCCGTGGGAGGGTGATCGGCCCCCCCCAACGAATGCCGCTGTGATATACCTGGATATCACGGACCTCACCGAGTATTTGCGCTCCAACGTGTCGTTGAGTGGTATCCAGCGCGTATTAGCCAACATCATCCTCAACGCCACCGCTTTTGCAGAGGGGCCGGGCGGCTTGGCTGTAGTGCCTGTTTTGCCGGATTATAACGGTTCCAAAATCTACTCGGTCCGGATCAGCTTGCTGGACGGAATGCTGGGCATGGTAGCAGGTGGGCAAATCGGCCGGGATGAGATAAATAGCGCGCTTGATTTGGTAATGGCATCAAGGTCGCCGGTATCGCCCGTGCCTGGCGATACCCTTATGATTGCCGGTGCTTTTTGGATTTACCATCGTTATGACTTATTGAACGCTCTACGGCAAAACGGCGTACGGGTCGCCGTGTTCATTCATGACCTTATCCAAATTACCAACGCTGAATATGTGGAACCAAAAGCGGAACTGGTGTTTCGCCGGAGCTTCGTCGACATTTTGATGGTGTCGAATTATATTCTGACAAATTCAAATTTTGTGGCGCAGGAAGTTCGTAACTACCTCTCGTCTCGGATGAATTTTCACATCCCGGTAAAGGCTATCACTTTGGCCACCGAACTAGGTGCAAAGCACCTAGATATCCGCGCCGTTCAAGAAGAATATATTGAGCTCGCCAAGGAAGAGTATGTGCTCTGCGTCAGCACCATCGAGATCCGCAAAAATCACGCCTATCTGATTAAAATATGGGAGCGGATGATTGCAGAAGGCAAACTGACTGTTCCTAACCTTGTCCTGGTGGGTAAATGGGGTTGGCAGATCGATGCCCTTCGGGAACATCTTGCGAATTCCGACTATCTCGGCGGCCGCCTGTTTATCTATAATGCGATCTCCGATATGGATCTGGCTTATTTCTATCGAAATTGTCTATTTACGGTCTATCCCAGCTTCGCTGAGGGCTGGGGATTGCCGGTAGGTGAGAGCCTAGGATATGGCAAGCCATGCATCGCCTCTGGCGTTACCGCGATACCGGAAGTGGGCGGCGAGCTGTGCCGTTATTTCGATCCTTTCGATATAGAAACCGGCTATCACGCGATCTCCGAAACCCTCGAAGATCGCAAGGGTCTGGCCGAATGGACTGAGCGCGTTCGGACAAATTTCTCGCCTAAATCCTGGCAAAAGTTTTCGTTTGAGTTTCTCCGAGCGGTTACTTCGTTTGCCAAAGACCGAGAGTTGGATGCGACAGGAAACAACTTTATTTTGGAAACCAGCGAAGTCGCATTTTTCGGCAGCGACATGCTGGTGTTTCCGGACTCCGAGCCGCACCGAATAGCAACTGCGCGCATGTCTCGGATGGCGGGTTGGCATGGTCTTGAAGGCTGGGGCTGTTGGGCAATGCGCCGACGCGCCTTTCTACGTTTCCGTACGAGGTTGCAGCACGGCGAAGAAGCCGTCCTATACCTTTACTTAAAAACCGCGGAGGGCGATGACATTGCAGACTGTACGGTAAAGTCCGGCTCGAAAAATACGTTGATCCGAGAGCTAAGACCCGTTCCTAGTTGGTGCACCGCGCCTGTGGAAGTCGGCGAGGACGGCATCGTCGATATCTGCCTGGTTAGTGGCAAAGGTTACTTCCATCGGCATGGCCGTGAACTTTATATTGGTGTTCTGGCCATCGCAATCACGCCTGCGAATGATCAAAATGCCCGGTTGAATTTGTTGGACAATATTGTTCCAATGTTTTCGGAGCCGGGGAAAAGTATTGGAGATCAAACGAGGATCGAGCCAATCGCGATGGCCGCCCAATAGGCTGGAGCACGCTTACGACAACAGCATGTTGCGGCTGCCGCGAAGCACATCTGCCGCAAACCATTAGTGGTTATCGGAGATTATTGATCGCGCCAGCCGGTGAAACTAGGCTGCCAATTAGGTTGAAGAGTTTGGCCAGGCGATTGGTCTTTGCATTGGCAATATACAGCAGATCCTGATCGCGCATGGCAAATTGCTGAGCGTAAAAATAACTTGCCGGCTGCATCATATCGAGCTGATAAATCACCGGAACCGAGGCTGTGTTCGCGTTCAAACCCATCCGGTCGGCCGTGTCGCGGTTTTCGTAACGAAAAACAAAAACGCCGGAGGGATCCGCCTGTCCATCGGAAGGTCCGCCGGCCCGCGCCAGCGCTTCTGCCAGATTCAGCTGCGGTGCCGCGAAGCTGACCTGTTGCACTTTTCCGGCAGCGCCGAACACAGTGAAACTACGCGGGTCATAGGAAAGCGCTATGCGGTCGCCTGGTTGCAAGTAGACGTTTTGTGAAGGGTCGTCTTCCAGGGCGCTCATCAATATCCGGCCGCTTTGACCCTGCCTGGTTAAGGATACAAAGACGTCTTGCTCGTCCTCAGTCGGACCGCCTGCGATTGCAATCATGTCGAGCAATCGTTCATGGGCCAGCGTCAACGGATAGCGTCCCGATGTGTGGATTGCGCCGGATATTATGATAGTGTCCGCGAGCGGTTTTGCATCCGTGACGATGACCTGCGGATTCTGCGACTGGCCCGCAAGCGCCTGTTCGATCCGGTGCCCAAGCGCATCCGGCGTCAAGCCTGCGGCAGACACATCTCCGGCATAGGGAATATCAACAAATCCCGCATCATCTACCTGCTCCGGCGGCAGGTTGATTTCGCTTACAGAGCCGGACGGGCCGGCGGTCTGTGCGGCGCTTATGACCGGAGAGCTCGACGAGAAAAGACTGTTTCCAGCTTCGAATATGGAGATCGACAACGTGTCGCCGATGCCGATTGCACCGTCGCCGGCAGTTGTCGACGCAGCTGAAAATTCGCCCAGCGGGTTGGTCTCAACGCTATTTAAAATATTGATAGTCTGAACGTTGAGCGGGACGATTCTGATGCCTAACGGATTTTGGCTTTCCGCAGTTTGCTCCAGCTGTGCTGTTGTCGGCCCGCTGGAGGGTAGCGCAGCGCAGCCGCTGATAACCATGGCCGCGTTTAGCGTGAAAATGAACTTATTATATCTCATGCAAGGGCTTAGTCCAAAAATTCTAGGCGGAACGGTCGAACATTGTTTGCGTAGGTTGATCAAGTGCTCGGCAGCAGAACGGCACTTACCAAAGCGTCATTCGCAAAAGTCCACTCGGCAATATTGTCGCCGATGCTACCGTCCGGGTTGAGAATCCTCGCGCCGTATCCGATGGATTTCAGGAAAGCAAGATAGTCGTTAAAGCTGACTTTGGAGACTTGTGAAAGCGAGTCGGGTGAAAGTTCCGCTAGGATGGTCGGTTTGCATTCCGAAAGTAGCCTTAACGCACCCTCAAAAACGATCTTTTCGGCGCCCTCCACATCGATTTTTATAAGGTCGACCGGACCCTTGACCGTGTCGTCCAGCCGTCTCATCTCGACCGTGCTAGAAGCCAGCCCGTTTAGGGATGCGCCGTTCGGCAATAATTGTGTGCCACCAGGATTAACGCCACTCGGGTCCCAACGCAGCAGCACTTTGTTCTGTTCATCACCCAGCGCACAGTTGATTAACGTCACGTTCTTCAAGTTGTTTTCTGAAATTGTCTTTGACAAGTATTTGAAAAGATCCGCTCGTGGTTCATAAGCGGTAACCAGCCCGCGTGGTCCAATGAGTTTCGAAATTGTCACGGTAAACCAGCCAAGATTAGCGCCGATATCGAGTGCGGACATGCCTGGTTTCAGGAAGTTTCTAACAAAAGCCGTCTCGCTTGGTTCGTAATCCCCACGGTGGATTGCCCGCGAGACATAGCCGTCCACCATGTTTACCCAGAACCTGGTGCCATCGGGGAGTTCAGTAATTACAAACTGGGATTCAAAAGGCAGCTGTCCCCAGGGCCTTCCGAGAGAAGGATGCCGGAGCGCAAATTCCGTCGAACGCATAATCTCTCTTGCCAAGGCATCAATTGACGACATGCGGGAATAGAGCGTGACTACATCTTCGCTTTCCGGCAGCCGGCCGAGCAGGATCCGAAAGGCCCATCCAACCGCGATGCGCATGGAGGCCGAGACCTGACTTGAATGTCCGTCGCTCGCTGCAGCCACTTGGCTTGCTCCTGAGGATGAATAAGGCCAGTGTTGAATTCAATTCTTCATGCCTGATGTAAAGAATGATGGCAACAAGAGTTCGGGCACTGCAGGGAAGTCAATTGGCGTTTGGATTTGCTGAACGGGTCAAAACCCGCGTAAAAATCTTAATTGCATCGCCGCTCTGCTTAAACGTTGCTGGCTCAACATCCTTAAACCTCACAGCACAATTGGAAGATCATCCAGATTACATTTTTGAGAGATCGGTGTTGAAATATTGTGTTGCGCGACGCGGTACAGAATGGGATGGTCAGCTGTTGGGGCTGAAGAACATCCAATATAAAAATCTGATAATTTGATTTCCGTTCGAGGGATCTCCGGCATGCGCATTCGAAACACAAATAAAATGGAAGCATTTTGGGTCGTTTTAGCAATCATCATTTTTTCCTGGGTCACATCGGGCTTTCTCTGGAAATTTCGTTGAGCGGGTTCCATTGACGTATAACGTAGTCCGGTATGCGCTTCGCCTAAGGGCGCAACTGCAGTGGCGATTTTTAGATGCTTCTTATGGAGGGCCCGCCAGGAGTTTTGCGTGACTGTACCATTCTCCACGTTGGCGCGCCGGGCTGCCAGGCTTGCTAAATATCCGTTCTGGGCAGCGCAGCTTTTTACGGGTGCGAAATCCTTTATTGACAATCCGATTATTGGCAATGAACGGCTGAATGCATTTGGGCTGCACGTTTTGCGTCGAGCGGCAGCCCAGCGTGCGGCAACGCGCCGTCGGAACGTCCTTGAGCGGCTTGTTAGACCGGAGCACCGAGCAAGCTTTGCCAGAGACGGTTTTGTCCTCGTTGAGAATTTTCTGCCGCGCATCGAGTTTGATAGACTTAGTGCGGAGGTCAATGGATATCGCGGCCGCGCGCGGCAAATGTTGCAAGGCGACACCATCACCCGGCGTATTGCGCTTGAACCGAACGCGCTCAAGCAAATGCCGGCGGTTGCAAAACTGCTCAGTAATGCAGAGTGGGATGGGCTGCAGCGCTTTGCTGCCAGCCATAACCGAACGCCGGTTTATTATTTGCAAGCAATTTGGGCGGGCGTTGCGCCGGGTCCACCGGATCCACAAACGGTCCTGCACACCGATACATTTCACGCAACCGCAAAGGCCTGGCTCACGCTGACCGACGTTGCCGCGCAGGGTAGTCCTTTTATCTATGTGCCGGGTTCCCACCGCATGACGCCAGCACGCCGCCAATGGGAGCAGGAAAGCAGCATGAGAGCTGCCAATGCGGCCCGTCTAACAGCACGCGGTTCGTTCCGGATTACTGAAAATGAATTGGCAGCGCTCGGTTATCCTCCCCCAAAATCCTTCCCAATTCCGAAAAATTCGCTGCTCGTAGCAGACACTTCCGGTTTTCATGCGCGGGGGGTAAGCGTGGCACCCAGTTTGCGGGTGGAAGTCTGGGGCTATTTACGGGCCAGCCCGTTTCTGACGTTGCCTTTCGACCTTTGGGGTAATCCAATACTAGGACAACGCCGCGCATCGGCATTTTGGAGCTATGCGGATGCGCTAGAACGCTTTCGCAACAAGCCCAATCCGTGGCGCCGTTGCGAAAATTGTACGATATTCGATCCGCCAATTGAGCGTTCCGACTGAACGCTCCGTTATTCAAACAAATAAGCTGAAGAGCTTTGCTCCGTTGTTGTCCGCTCTGTGTCCCTACCAGGTCACCGCAGCACAAGCTGCCCCCGCCCGGGGGTTGTTCGCCCACAGCCAGCTGGACACGCAATGGTTTAGAAGGGAAAGAGCGCAAGCGGGCATCTCCGCGCCAGAGTTAGCTCGGTTTTACAGCCTGGGTTCCGATCGGCGTCGCAATCTAATCCGGGGCTTATGCCACCAGAGATGCCCAGATTTTATGTTGATCAGGGACAAAACCTGGTGGATATACGGTAAACCTGACATACTACCGGGCGAGCAACTCAAACGCGAAAAAATAAAAATCTGAATGTGCAACAAAGAGTTTGTCGTTCTTCTCACGGCTTTATGATATTGGATTGCATTTCGGCTGACTTAGTATTCCTACAATATATTCTTACAATTTTGCGCTTTTCATGCCATTGCAGATGACACGAGAAGGTCCGCTTTGAACTGAGAGCGGAACGACGGCTGTGGAGCGAAAGATATAGAAGGCGCATCTTGCTCACCGCGTTTAACGCCAGTCGGTCGGTACAGCAGCAAATCAGATGGCTCTTGTCCAACTTTGCGCGATCAAAAAGGGCGAGGATGGCGGACGCTGGCCACTTGGAAAAGGACTTCTGACCGGGGCAATGAGCAAAGACACAATGACGGTTGAAGGCGACTTCCAAGTGTTTTCTGTAGAGTAACGGCGACTCATTTGCGACACTGCCGGTGCGTTAGATCGGTCTGGCCATGTCATTGCTCTACGGCTGGTTGAAGACAATTCGGCTATGTCCTAAATCTCCGTGTTTATGACATTTGAGACTTCTTCTGACAGCCATATCTAGGCATCGTTAAGCTCGATCAGGAGCGATTTGTGGCGAACCTCAATGGCCAGGCTCACTTCGGTAAGCGGCGACCCGTTCATCGCCAGCGCTTAGGCACCACAAATTTTCGAAGCGCAGAATGGAGTACAGCATGTCTCGTCTTGAAGGTAAGATCGCTATCATCACCGGCGCCAATTCCGGCATCGGCCTCGCCACCGCCAAGCTCTTCCTCGCCGAAGGCGCCGCGCGGGTTTATCTCACCGGCCGGCGCAAGGCTGAGCTTGACCAGGCAGTGGCAGCACTGAACGCCGCCGGCCCCGCACAAGGCGCTGACGTGGGCGGGCACGGGCCGCGCGCAGTTGGCGTTCAGGGAGACGTCACTAAGCCCGCCGACATGGCGCGTCTTTATGAGCAGGTAAAGGCTGAGGTCGGTCACATCGACATAGTTTTCGCTAATGCGGGCTATGCTGCCCCGGCCCCACTCGGTGCCCTGACAGAGGAGCATGTCGACGGGCTGCTGAACACCGACGTCAAAGGGGTGATCTGGACGGTCCAGGGGGCGCTGCCTCTGATGGGCGATGGCGGCTCGATCATTCTCAGTTCATCCATCGTCGGTTCCAAGGGTTTTGAAAATTGGAGCCTCTACAGCGCCAGTAAAGCCGCGGTCCGCTCCTTCGCCCGCACTTGGTCCGCCGACCTGAAGGGCAAGAATATCCGCGTCAACGCGATCAGCCCTGGCGTGATCCACACGCCCGCTTGGACGGAGTCAGGCCTGCCAGCGGCGCAGGTCGATGGATTCTTCGGTTTCGCAGCCTCCATCACGCCCCTCGGGCGCACCGGCCGCGACGATGAGGTGGCCAAAGTGGTTGCCTTCCTGGCATCGAACGACAGCAGCTTCGTCAATGGCAGCGAAGTGTTCGTCGACGGCGGACTGGCCCAACTCTGACCCGTCCCTCCCACCAATCAGCAGGGCAGCGAGCGCCCGGCAATGCTCTCTTCAACAAGAGGATCAAATCAATGTCATCAAGCCGTGAGTTGCTCAACGCGTTCTTCAATTGCCTGCGCGATCTCGAACATTCGATTGATCGTTGCGTCGATCTTTTTGCCGACGACGGCGTATTCGAATTCCCATATTTTTCTGTCCTCGGCATGCCAACGCGCTTCCAGGGCAAGGCCGAGCTGCGTCAAGTCCTGGGCATGATCAACGCTCGGTTCTCGGCCTTCACTGTATCTGACATCGATATCCACGATGTAACGTCCGGCGATGCCCTGTTTGTGCGCTACCGCACGGATACCTTCATCGACGGCTCAAAGCGGGTCTACGCCCAGGACTATGTCAGCCAGCTGATCGCCGAGAATGGAAAAATCAAGCTCTTGCGCGAATACCTCAACGTCATCAAGACCGCGCGAGCGCTACTACCTAACGGTCTCGCCGATGTGCCACCCGCCGAAGATTAAACCTCAGCGGCGATCCGCGCCAATGCGTGCGTTGTCATTTGTTTACGTAGATAGGATCAGAGAACGATGCCAAACATTACTGTCCTCGGCCTCGGAGCGATGGGATCCCGTATGGCCGCCAACCTGCTTAAGGCGGGTCATTCCGTTACCGTCTGGAACAGAACGCCGGCTGCCGCAGAAGAGCTTGTCACCGCTGACACGAGATTAGTCGGAACACCGAAATGGCCGCCAATGGCGCTGAGTTTGTCATCGCCATCGTGCGCGATGACGAGGCTTCTCGCGAACTGTGGCTTTCGCCAGAGGCCGGGGCGCTGGCCGGCATGGGTCCCAAAGCTATCGCAATCGAAAGTTCGACCCTGAGTAAGTTGGGTTCGCTCGCTGGGCGTCGAGGCCTCCCAACGCGGCCTTGCGTTCCTTGAAGCGCTGGTGGCGGGCTGAGGCGTGATACCAACCACCGAGCGGGGTTGCGAGCTTTCCGCCGATCGAGGATATGCTGAAGTTTCGGCCATATCTTTGCGCCCGCATGTAGGGCAGACAAAGCTGGATGAGGCGGGCCGGCCCGATCAGATTCGTCTCTGGCTGCCGGCGGCCCTCGTTCATCGGCAGTCCTCGAGCGCACCGAATTGGCCGTATCCGGCGTTGTCGATCAAGACGTCGATTCGGCCCTGCTCGCGGATGATCTGATCCACCGCAGCGACCGTCGATGCATCATCGGTGACGTCGAGCGCGATCACCTCGCAACCCGCCGAAGCAAGATCAGGCATGCGGTCCGTCCGGCGTGCGGCGCCGTAAACCGCGTAACCTTCTGACAGCAGGCGCAAGGCGAAATCCTTGCCCATGCCTGATGAGGCGCCGATGACTAGGGCGACGGCCGGTTGAGGGTTTGGCATGAGGTCTCCTTGAATCTATTGAACTTCATTGCTGGATCGGCAGTCTGCGAAGAAACCCCAGTTCTGGAGCACGAGGATTCAAATTAGTAGCCATCGCCCGGCATCAATTCACGCCGAGACGTACTGCGCGACGCCGTCCCCGAACGACCAGTTCTCCCGTTTCACTTCGACGAGGTTGATAAAGACATCACTCATTCGAAGCCCGGTCGCGGCGTGGATACCCTCGGCGATCGCTTTAAACAAAGCCTGCTTCTGCACCGTGGTCCGGCCTTCATTAAAGGTGGTCTGGATCATGACGAGGTTTTCCGTGTGGTCCACGCCCAGGTAGGACTTGGCGAATATGAAGTTGGCCGGCTCGTGCTCGGTGACAATCAGGAAGCGATCATCCACGGGTACGCCGATCGAAAGCAGGGCCTGGTAGACCGCTTCTCCGATCGCTTGACGATATTTTTCCGGCTTTCCTTTGATGAGGTCGATCCGCGTTAAGGGCATGAGATACTCCAGTTCAGGGTTGAAGGCGGCTCGGCCGCCAGGGAAAACAGGGACGGGTCGTTGAGCAGCGCAACGACCAGATCAGAACGACTCTCTGAAAGAACGCAGGTCGAGTTCCTGTGTCCAAGCGGCTTTGTGCTGCTGGTGAAGCTGTAATTTTCGGCATTGAACTCCACCACCGTGGGCATCTCGATGTTCTCACCCGGGGTAAAACTATGTGCCAACAAGCGCTCAGCATCTGCGGGCAGCGTGGCATCCATGACGACGGGTTCGGCTAAGCCACCGTCGGCAATGACCGCATCTGCTACGCCCCTAATCTTCTCCGCCGTTCTTCCAGCGACGAACATGTGGAAGTCGCCAGCTGCAAAGCGGTGGGCAATTGCGGCGCCGAGTAGACATAAGTGGTCATGGGGAGGCTCGTATCGAGACGACAGCCCCCCGGCCGGAGCCGGGGATTTGCATCCGCTTAACGCTGCGCGTGCTCGATGAGCTTTGCCACCAGAGCGTCACCGAACGCTGGTGCCGACATCGGCTGCTGACCAGTGATCAGCTCTCGATCGACCACTACGTTTGGGTGCCAGTTGGCGATTGTCTCGACGCGGGCTCCGGCCTCGGCAAGAGCATTGACGGGGTAGTATTGGACATTACCGCCCAGGCCGCTGGGGCCTTCCAACGCCTGTTCCTCGCCAGTCGCGAAGACGGTCAAACGGTAGCCGGCGTAAGGCCAGCCGGCGTTGAGCGAGCTCGCCTTGCCGTCGCCGGCGATCATTGAGGCGATAAAGGCATCTGGATCGGGCAAGGCGGCAAGCAGCACGATCGGGCCGTGGCAGACGATGCCGGTGGGACGGCCGGTATCGTGGAAACTGGTCAGGATTTTGCCGCGGTTCTTGTCCTTCAGTAGGTCAGCCATCGGCGCGTGGCCGCCTGGGATAAACAGGCCCATGTAACCCTCAGTGCCTTCGGCGACCACGGCAGCCAAAGCTTTGGGGTGCTTCAGCAGCTCGAGCCCTTCCGCGAAGTTCAGTGCATCCGATCGTGCGGTATCGTCGCCCCCGAAGAACATGGCGTTGTTCGAGTTGGCGTCCATGACCGGAAGATCGCCCTTCGGGTTGGCGATCACCGGCTCGTACCCGGCTTCGACCAGCTTGCGGTAGGGGACGACGAACTCATTCAAATAGTAACCGGTCGAGTATTTTTTGCCGTCCTTCAAATCGAGCGCGTTGGCGCTGGACATCACGACAAGAACTTTACCTTTTGACATGGGAGACACCTTTCAAGGCGTGCGCCAAAGCGCCGCCGATTTTGCTGAAAAAAATGAGTTTGCTTTCGGGAAGTTGAGCGCGGCGGTTCAGGCAGCGCTTGGGGCACGTTCACCCGACGTGGTAGTGGGGGGCGGGTTTCGGGTTGCGGAATTTTGCTGCCATCTCGCGGCGTTCCTGTTCCCAGCGGGTCCAGGCCGAGGTTTCGTGCAGGGCGGGGATGGTCACAAGTTCGCCGGCATCGAAGCCGACCAAAGCCGCGTCGACCAGGTCTTCCGCCCGCATGGTCGTTTCGGACGTTTTCTGCGGTGCGTAACCAGCGACGTCCCAAAACTCCGTGGCGGTTGCGGCCGGCAGCACGGTCTGAATTCGCACACCTTTATCGGCCAGGTCCTTTTGCAACGAGTGGCCGAAGCTCAGCACATAGGATTTTGACGCGCTATAGACGCCATTCAGGTTCTCCACAGCGATGGCCACCGCCGAGGAGATGTTGATAATGGCGCCCTTGCCGCGGACCACGAAGGCTGGGGCGGCGGCATAGGTGAGGCGGGTCAGCGCGGTGATGTTCAGGTTTATCATCGCTTCCATCTTGTCGACGTCGGCCTGCAGGATCGAGGCGACGGAACCGACGCCGGCGTTGTTGACCAGCATGGTGATGGATGGATCTTCACGGAGGACCGCTTCGACCGAGGCCAGGCCGACCTTGTCATTCAGATCGGCCGGCAGCGCCGTGATCTGCACACCGGTCTCAGCGCGCAGGCGCTCGGCTTCGGTGTTCAGCCGCTGCGCGTTGCGGGCGACCAGGATCAAGTCGTAGCCGCGGTTGGCGAGGCGATCGGCGTAAATCGCGCCAATGCCGGTCGATGCGCCGGTGATCAGGGCGACGCCCTTCGGGGAGGGACTGCTCATCATGTTTCTCCATTCCTAGCGGCCCGCGATTGAGCCTGTGAATGGAAAATAGCCTTGCAGGCCTAAGTCTCAAATGTCATATACACTGAGATTTAGGACATCAGGACGAAACACATGCGCGATATCGCTTTTCTCGTTTACCCGGGCTACTCGCTGATGGCGCTGGCTATCGTGGCGGGTTTTGAGGTCGCCAATTCCATGGTCGACCCAGCACCTTACGACTTGCACTATCTGTCCGAAAAGGGCGGTCTCATTAAAACCTCGGCCGGCTTAATGCTGGAGACCGAGATATTCACGGATAAGCCCTTCGATACGCTTGTGGTCGGCGGTGCTACCTATATTGCGCCGTCCACACCTGGCCTAATCGAATTCGTGCGCAATGCGCCCAAACGGCACCGTAGAATCGCGGCAGTATGCACGGGAGCCTTCGTGCTGGCGGAGGCGGGGCTGTTGGATGGGCGGCGCGCGACGACTCATTGGATGCATGCGCGCGAGCTGCAGCGAGCCTACCCTAAGGCGCAGCTGGATGAGGATAGAATCTTCATCAATGACGGGCCAATCTGGACCTCGGCTGGCATGACCGCCGGCGTCGATCTCGGCCTGGCGCTGATCGAAAATGACCTTGGGCCTGACCTCGCCAAGGCCATCGCGCGCAAGCTTGTCATCTATCATCGCCGGGGCGGCGGACAATCCCAGTTCTCTACGTTACTTGAGTTGTCGCCGAAATCGGATCGCATCCAGGCAGCGCTCACCTATGCGCGCGAAAACCTGCACAAGCCACTGACGGTCCCTGATCTTGCCGAGGCAGCACATCTCAGTCCGCGCCAGTTCAGCCGGGCCTTTCACGCCGAGACGGGCCAGTCCCCGGCCAAGGCGATCGAAAACCTCCGGGTGGAGGGCGCGCGCACGCTCATGGAGCAGAGTCGGCATCCGATTGATGTCGTGGCGCGCCAGACCGGTTTCAGTGATCGCGACCAGATGCGAAGGGCGTTCCTGCGCGCTTTCGGGCAACCGCCCCAGGTTCTCCGGCGTCATGCGCGGCTTGAATCGATCGATATCCACGATGCGGCCGACGAGCAGGCGTTTGTAGGTTAGGTTCAGGGTGGGCCGGACGGCTTACACTTCAGAGCATCGATCAGTGCCCGCTTTCGGCCTTGACGTTGTCATAGGGATTGCCTCGCCGGCTCAATGAGCCAGTAAGGCCATGCTCAGCTAAGAGTTGCCTGTAAAGGTCCGAGGCATATTGCGAACCCCTATCCGAATGATGCACGCAACCCGTTGGCGCATTGCGTGATTGCAAAGCAATTTTAAGCGCGGCTGTCGCCAATCTGGCGTCGGTCGAACGGCTTATGGCGTACCCCACGACACGGCGCGACCAGGCATCAAGTATGAGAGCTACATATGCAAAGCCGCCGGTAATCGCCACATAGGTGATGTCGGCCACCCAGAGCTGGTTCGGGCCTTCGAGGTGCATCCTGCGAGAGAGATCCGGAAAATCGGGCTCCCGTGATTGCTGTCCGTTGTTATGGTGTAACGCCTCTTTCGCTTGGGCCGGTGATCATTTTCCCGCATCAGACGGCGGATCTTTTGATGGTTAACGATAATGCCTTGATGACGCAGTTCAGCGCCCATGCGGCGGTAGCCATAAATTTCAAAGTCGTTGGAAACGCTTTGCATGCGGCTGATGATCGATGTCTGGTCATGGCCTTCATTCTCCGAAAGCCCAACATCCATGGTCAAATTAAAAAGCCTTCTTCGTCCACTTTCGGGGGCGCACTCCATTTGGGGGTCCCAATTGCGTGCGGTTTGACAGGACATTTCCGCGCGTGTCAAAATAAATGGAGGTGTACGGCGCGCAGCAGCGGGCACGAACGGGTTTTTCGGAAAAATCCCTTGTCGCGTCGAAACGTTCAAACATATCCGGGGCCGCGGTCAGCGTCCTCACCACCTACGAACGCTCCAGCTAATATGCCGTTTTAGAAGAGTTCCGCGAAGATCATCACGGTGCCGATTAGGCTCGCAAAATAGGCCAGCGTACGAATAATGGGAATCCCTAGAATATATGTAATGGCGTGAACAATGCGGGCGACCAAAAAGATCAATGCGCCATAGACGGTAATGCTATTAGAGATGCCCGCGAAATGTGCCGCGGTAACCGCAATGGCGAAAGGCACGAGATTTTCGATAAGATTATGGTGTGCTCGGCGACCACGGCCGGCTGCCCCGGTCGGCTCCGGTATATTTTCCCGCGTACCCGAAATGCCGGCAAGACCCACCTGCTTATTGTAGAGCGCGACATAGAAAAGGGGGAGGGCGAGACAGAGAATGGCGGAGCCCACGAGGCATGAAATTTCGATCGACATGATAAACGACCTTCTCGTTAATAGATTTAAAGTGCAAGGATTGGCGTTGCTTCGACAACGTGACCCCGGCTGTTCAGAACGCGGATCGTCTCGAACAGTCCATCACCCAGCGTCAAACCGCGGCCAGCCGGATCAATGCGAGCCAGGCGCGCCGGGAGGAGACAGCCGTTCAACCACAGCAAAGAGTTTTGGCCTCAGTCGTTACGCAGCCCTAGCACTGGAGCAGATCTGGAAATACGGTAGCCGGTAGCTCAGCCCGTAATTCTTTACCGGCAATCCGGCGCCTCGGAGCAAGAGCGATCTGCCGGCGTCGGTAACCCGTCCTCGCCACGATATCGCCCGGTTGCGCAGGCCCGCAATCCTTCCCGGGGCTAGCGCCGCTTCACGTGACCTCGGCCGCGCTAAGGTGAAAAAGAAACGGCAGTCGGCGGGGTTGCGCCGCAGATTAAAAGCATGCTCGAGTCGTCTTCGGGTTGAAGGTCTTGAAGATAGCAGTAATTATCTTTCGAACGCATGATTTTTGCCAAGGTTGCCATTTGTTGCGGCTGCATTTTCACCGGAACAATATACGGCCGGGTCGCCGCTGTCGTTGTGGGGTTGGTGTCCGGTAGGCTGGATTGTGCCCAGCAGGGTAGGGTACCGAAGCATGCCGCAGCGGCGCCCAGGGCAAGAATAATATGGAAGCGTGACATCGGATGAGTCTCCTTCTGAAATCATGGAAAATTTTGAGTTGGTTGTAGCGATCCTCAGTTAATGGGATCCTGGGATCATCTTTCTAAGGCGCCGGCAGTTGCACTGGAACGTCGCAGCTATCGGTTATGGCAAAGCGGGCCCTGACGAAGACTGGATTGCATAACTGTTCCATTCGAAGTTCTCCGGAGAGGCAGGTCAGCCGATCACTGCTGTAGGAAAATTTAGATCTGTCCCAGCCTATTTGCACGTTAGATGCCGTAAAATGCTGTTAAATGCGCAACCGATATATTCGATCGTCGGCTCAGCGGGCTGAACGTTAGCGGTGAGAAGGCACGTTTCGTGAATTGAAAATTTGGCATGTTGGGTGTGCCGCCCGGACCAGCTTCCGCGTGATGCCTGGCAGCCGCCGGAACGTGCATTTAACGCCTTACCGGGGATCCGCGTGTTTTGGTACAAGCGCCATTTGCAGCCGTCTATAGCCTGCATTCGCCACGATAATAGGTTGGTTTCCGCTACAATTGCGTTGGCCTGCAGCCGTGGCGCCACCTGACCAGTCTAACATGACCCCGTCCGGCCGTACCGCCGCCACAGATACCACGCCGCCAGGCTTTTCCATCAACCACACGTCGAGTTCACATGCGCGGCCCGGGGACGCCCATGGTCCTGCCAGGATCTCTGCTCGAATAGCGGTGTTCGGGGCGGTGATGGAAACATCCTTGGCATCGACTTCGAGCATATCACCTACTTGAGCGACACGCTGGTTACGCATCATCGAGCCGACGAACAGGCACCACAGCACCAGCGACGCCCAAATCAGGGCAAGGGTGACGAGCCCATCGTCAATCTGGAATGGATCCCCAATTTTTCTTTGTCTGCTCTGAACTTTGACGACTGACTTTGCATCCCGCCGCTTCGGCGGCCTGTTCAGCGAAACCATTTAAACCTCTGATCAATAGCCGGGCGCTGCTATCGCAATGCGCCTAAATGCGCGATACGACTTGGTGCGCGTGAACGTAAATGCGGCATAAGTTTTTCTCTACAAATGCCATCTCATCCGCGGCCGAAACACATTTCCCGGCTGTTTGGAAAAGCCAGGCAGGATGTGAAACACTGATCAAAGTCCGGAATTATTGCGAAGAATAATAAGCTGAACAATGCGGCGGTCGGAGGACGAAAAATAGAAGGCGAGGACCAGCGGGTCGGGGAGGCCGCGCTTGTCGAATAGTCCCTTCACATGGGCTGTTACGATTGAATGGCCGTAATGCTGGACAGCTTTGACAACCTTGAGGGTCAATCGCTCGCCAATGATGTCGCGGGCGGCCCAGGCGGTGATTGCTGCCTTGCCCCAGTAGTCGGTAAGCTGATCGTTGACCAGCGCGTCATCGACGAATGTCGCCAACAATGCGTCGAGATCGCAAAGGTTCGTCGCCTGGATAAAGGCGGCGACCGACGCGGGTAGTCCGGCGATCGCCGCTTCGTGGAGTGCCGTCTCTGCATCCGGATCGCGTTGTTTTTCCGAATCAGACATGTCACCCACCGCCTTATCTTGTTCGACCCCGGCCGATATTGCCGGTGAAGGTCGTGGCGGGCATGTTATCTGGTGTTAAATACTGTCATCGGCGCGCCGGAAATCAAATCTCGCTGCGGGCGGGATCAAGCGGCGCGGTGCACCGCCCGAGTTCCGCCAAAACTTGGCGGCCAAGTTTCAGGTCAGTTGTCTGGTAGCCTTCAGTAAACAGTGCGTAGACGCCCTCCAGCCGGTTCGCAGCTTCCAGGCATTTGCCTCGGGCCGACCATAGGCGCGCAAGTCTCATGGCTGACCGCAGTTCCAGGCTCAAAGCCGCATGACCTCTCGCTTTCTGCACAGCAAGACTGAACGATCGCTCGGCTGCATCGAAATCGGCCGGCGTCGTTTGCAGCCAGATCTCCGCATGCATGCGCAGCAGCTCAGGCTCGTTTAAATATGCGCGTCCAGCCGCGACGAGCGCCAGGCCGGCGTCGACGACCGACGCAGCTCTTCAATCTCCCTTGCCCGCAACAGACACTCAGCGAGTGCCAGGTGCAGCGCCAGCGTCCGGGTGTAATATTTCTGTGCCCGCGACATTTCGAGAGCGTGCCGAAAATGCGTTACGCCCTCCGCCGCTCTGCCTCGTGCTAGGGCTAATTCGCCAGTGAGTCCCAAACCTGCAGCAATGTAAGGGCCAAGTGAATGGCGCGCTGCGTGGGCATTGAGTTGCCCGATAAGCTGCTCTGCCTCCGCAATGTCGCCGCGCCAGAGAAAGACGGTCGACGCAAAGACCAGCGTATTGCACAGATCGACGGGTCGGTCGCGCTGGGTCGCCAGGTAGATCACTTCGTGCGCGGTCTTCGCGGCACGATCCGGAAGCCCGATCACCCATTCGCACCGCACTAGCGCGACCCTCGCGCGAAGCTCCTGATCGTAGCCAAAAAAGGAGACTTGGGCGGCGCCCCCGGCTCTGACCTTTGTCAGTGCGCTCTCGCAATGGTGGCGCGCCTTTATCTGGTCTCCAATTGAGTGGTAGGCGACCCCCAGCGCCGCCTTGCCCGCAGCGATCATACGCGGCGAGCTTATTGTCTTGACGAATGTAACGGCGCATTGAGCAACCGCGATAGCGCCGCGGAAATCACCGATGCGGAATAGGAAGATGCTCAGACCGACCTGGAGGTGCATCTGATACTCCCGGTCGCCAAGTCTTTCGGCCAGGCTCAGCGCCTCCTCCAGGGCGCTCCGCACATCGTCGTTATTGCCTCGGGTAAACATCGCTGAAGCCGCCAGAAACGCCTGCAGCATCAGGCGCGTCGTGCTTTCTCTATCGCTATGGGCAATGCAGCCAGTCCCATCCAGCGCCCGGCTACCGATGGTGACAAGCGCTCCGTCCCTGAGCAGGAGGCGTTCGGCGGGGATCAACCGGTAAGGTCCGAACGAGATGATGTCGCCAGTAGACATGTAACAAGACTACCTAAAAAAAACTAAGGCACCAAAGCCACTTAGGAAAGTCTTGGCAATGCACCTAGGAAATGTGAGCAACAAGGACGATCTTGCCTGGTCCCTAAGAGCTTGCCCTCAGCGCCAGCCGGTCATGTCAGAACGATCGGCTGGCGGCATCAAGACGACTTGCGCATAGCCGTAGCCTCGCCAGAATTTGACGGGCGAGTTTGAGGTCCGTCGTCTGAGATCCCTCTGTAAAGCGTCCGTAGACGCCCTCCAGCAGGTTTGCGGCGTCCATGGATTTGCCTTGGCTGGACCATAGCCGCGCCAGGCTCATGGTCGCGCGCAGTTCGAGGCTAAGGGCCGACTGGGCATTCGCTAGCTGCAACGCGCGTTGAAACGCCTGCTCCGCGGCTTTGGGGTCGGCGGGCATGGTTTGCAGCCAGATCTCCCCGCGCACGCGCAGCAGCTCAGGAATGTTCAGGGTTTCGCCGCAGCGTTCACTCAGCTGCAAGCCGGCCTCGACCTCCACCGCGGCCGCGTCGACATTTCCGGTTCTCATGAGGCCTTCAGCCAGCGCCGCGAGCAGCGCCGGCGTTAGGGCGTTATAGTTTTTCGCCTGCAACGCGATGAGCGCCTGCTGCAAACGCGTTACGCCCTCGGTCAAATTGCCGCGCGCAATCGAGACTGCGCCGGCCAGAGCCGAACCGAGGCTTTGATAGGGGCCAAGCGAATGCCGCAATGCGCGCGCAATCATGCGCCGGATAAGCTGCTCCGCCTCATCAAGGTCGCCGCGCCAGAGAAACACCGTCGCCGTGTAGATCAGCGCCACGCACAGATTAACCGGGTCATCGCGCGTCGTCGCAGCCTCGATAGCGTCCCGTGCGGTCTTGGCGGCAAGATCGGGAAGCCCGATCAGCCAGTAACAGCGTGCCAGCGACTTCGAGGCGCGGATCCCGTGATCGTAGCGCGCGAAGGTGACTTGCGCGGCGCCTGCAATTTCAGCTTTCATCAAGCCGCGCTCGCAGTGAATCCGGGCGCTGATCTGGTCTCCAATCATGTGGTAGGCGACGCCCAACATCGCCTCTCCGGCGGCGATCGCGCCAGGCGAACCGATTGCCTGGGTGACTGCTATGCCGCGCTGGGCGACCGTTAGTGCGCCCCGAAAATCGCCGATCCGGCTGAGAAAAATGCCCAGGCCGACCAGGAGATGCATCTGATAAACTTTCTCACCCAGCGCGTCAGCCAAGCTCAATGCGCCCTCGAAGGAACTTCGCACTTCGCTGCTGTTACCTTGGGTAAACATCGCCGCAGCTGCCAAGAATGCCCGCAGCGTCAGGTGGGTCGTGCTGCCTTCGTCGCTTTCGGCTAGCGCGGCAAGACCTTGCTCGCATAAGCGAATACACTCGACGAACAAGGAGTGCTGGAAAAATAATGGTGCTGCCGCCGCCGCCAGCCTCACGCCGGTCCCAGCCTCGCCGGAGCCGGCAAAGCTCCAGTCCAGGGCGGCGCGAATATTGCCCAAATACGGCCCGGCGACCGCGACGTCTTCAATGGTGGTTGCGACACCCTGACCGGCGTGGCTCGAAAGGTAATGTGCGTAGTAGCGGGCGTGTTGTCGCGCGACGGTTTCTGGTTCGTCGGTTTGCGCAAGCTTTTCGGCTGCATAGGTAAGCGTGGGGTCGAGCAATCGATGGTGCGCCGCACCGTTGATCTGTACTACCCAAATCAGCGATTTCTCGATCAAACTATCAATCGAGGCCGCCACTGCCATTGCATCGATTTGATCATCGGCGGCGACGGCCTGAGCTGCCTCCAGGGTAAACACGCCAACGAAGACCGAGAGTCGACCGAGAACGCGTTGGTCCCTATCGGATAAAAGATTGAAACTCCAATCCAGCATCGCGTGCAGCGTTTGCTGTCGAGGCGGGGCGCTGCGGCGCCCCTGCCACAGGAGTTCGAAACGATTGCTGAGCAGATGGGCCGTGCCGCGGAGCCCATAGGCACCAACCCGGCTGCCGGCCAGTTCAATGGCCAGCGCGATGCCGTCCAGCTGCGCGCAGATCGTCGCCACGGCAGCTGCGTCAGCGTCGCTAAGGCCCGAGGTGTAACCGCTTGCGAAGGCACGCTCCATGAACAGCTGCACAGCAGGCGTGGCGAGGGCCTCGGTCGCGGTCAGGTCCTCTCGCGCGACTGGATAGTCCAGCGGTGCCAAAAGATGAACGTACTCACCTTCCACGCGCAACGACTCGCGGCTGGTGGCAAGGACGTGCGTCTGCGGTGCCTCTTGATACAGGCGCTCTGTTAGCGATGCCGCGGCGTCGATGACATGCTCGCAATTGTCGAGAACCAGCAGGAGCCGTCGGTCCGCGAGAAACGCCAGCAGATTCGATAGCGGGTCTTGTGCCGGCACAGAGACGCCCAGGACAGCGGCGACAGCGCTTGGCACCAGGTTGGCGTCGGTGACGGCACCAAGATCGATGAAGTAGACAGCGGCGCTGAAGTCGCCAAGCAAAGCGTGCGCAACGGCGATTGCAACGGTGGTTTTGCCCATGCCGCCTGGGCCGACCACGCTGACAAAACGTCGGGCGACGAGCAGCGCGGATAATGCCTCGACCGTGTCCTCACGGCCGATCATACTGGATAATCGCGCTGGAAGTTTGTATTTCGGCACCGGGGGAGGCGCGGGCGCAGGCAAAGCTGCGCTCGATGGCGTGGACCGCGCGGCCGACCGATCGACAGCTGCAACGAAACAATAGCCTCGCCCCGTTACGGTCCTGATGTAACGCACGCCATCCTGGCGCTCACCTAGTACTCTGCGCAAGTCCGCAATGGTCACCCTGAGGCTACCATCACCGACCGCGACATTCGGCCAGGCGCGCGCCAGCAATTCGCGGTGCTCGATAACCTCACCGGCGCCTTCAGCCAGCGCGATAAGAATATCAAGCGCTCGGCTGCCGATGTCGACAACCTCTCCGTCCTTAAGCAACAGGCGCTCGGCGGGGATGAGTTGGTAGGATCCGAAGGAGATAACGTCTCTGGAAGCCATGTAACAAGACTACCCAAAAATTTGGAGAGACCAAAGCGCTTTTGTAACGCTTTGCGATCCTGATCTGCTTAGTAGGACGTTAGGCAAGGTTCGGAACCAGAACGATCTTGCCTGGCCCGTGCGACCTGGCCTGCATCGCTTCTTGGGCGATCGCGGCGTCCGCCAACGCAAAGGCGGCCGCGACGCTGACCCGGAGTGACCCGGCTTCAATAAGTGTAACGAGCCGTCCTAGCGCCTGCCGATCTGGCCGCGCATACACAGGCAATATTCCGGGGCCCGGATCTGCGATCGAGCAGATGCCTGCGCCGGCCGCCGCCGCTGGCATCGCCGCGGCCAACGACCCGTGACCGGCGCAATCCACAATGGCTGTCACGCCGGCGGGAACATACGCTCTGACTTGTTCAGCAACGTCACCGCCGTACTGCACCGGTTCAGCGCCGATCGACTTCACATAGTTTTGGTTCCGGGCAGACGCGCTTCCGATAACGTTAGCGCCACATGCAAGCGCCAACTGCACCGCCAGCGAGCCCACCGCTCCTGACGCACCGAGGACGAGGACGGTATCCGCCTTGGACACCCCCAGTGTATCAATCACCGCACGGTGGGCCGTCAGGCCGGCAAGAGGGAGCGCAGCTGCTTCTCCCCACGCAACATCCTTTGGCTTTCGACATAAGCGTTCCACGGGCACGCTCACCAGCTCTGCATAGGTGCCGCTGTGCAAGATTTCCTGATGCACATACCCGATAACTTCGTCGCCAGGTTGGAATTCCACGACGCCGGCCCCGACGCGCTCGACGATGCCGGCGACATCCCATCCGGGCACGACCGGAAACCAAGACTCCATTAGAGTTTGCCCATAACCGGCCTGCAACGCGATATCGGCTGGGTTGATGGCGGCGGCCTTTACGCGGACAATTACGACGTTCTGCGACAGTTTCGGGTCAGGCAGCTCACCGTATTCGAGGACTTCAGATCCGCCAAAACGGTTGTAATAAACGCCCATCATATTCCTTCTCCTAAAAAGCAGCCGGGAGATCGAGGTAGATGCGATGGTGCGCCAGCATCCAACGGCCATCGATCTTCTTCAGGATAGGCCGGTAGTAACCAGTCTCGATTGGGACGATCCTGCCTTGCGCGCCCTGGGCGTCTTTGGGCCATCCGCCTTCAGGCTTCTCCGCGCCAATGACGTCATACACCACAAATTGGGCGTCGAGGGTCCCGGTCTCACCTGCCACATTGATGATCGGGTCATGGGTCGTATGATGGCTCCATCCACGCGGCGGATGCGGCTTCATCATCGTCGTCACAGCGGCGCCAATGGCTTCTGGTCCAGCTAACGCACCGAGGGGTTCAGGCGTACCTGCATTATTGTAGAATATTTCGACTTTGCCGTCGGGCAAGAAGAGGTCGGCCATTGCCGCACCGTCGCGGTGGTCTGCGGCCCGAACGTATCGTGCCAGCACCTGTTGAATTTCACGCTCATCAGACATCGTGGGTCACCTTGAGAATAAATGATCCTATTATAGATACATATAAACATCTTGATCTGCAATAGTCAAAGATACATATTCGGATAGGCAGGAGCAAATAATGATCGATGTCCGTTTTCCAACCGCCTTGCATATCATGCTCAGCCTGGCGCTGGCCCAGGCGGAAGGTGTTGAGCGGCTGAGTTCGGCGCAGTTGGCTGCCGGCGTCGATTCCAATCCAACCTTTGTCAGAAGATTATTGGTGCCCCTTGCCCAAGCCGGTCTAGTTCGCGCGGCGATGGGGCGAGATGGCGGCGTGAGCTTGAACGCCGATGCTGCAGCGATCACGCTTGGCGAAATCTATAAGGCGACGATGGGCGATAAAAGGCTATGGACCGGACGCAGTGATATTCCCCACCGTTGCCTGGTCAGTTCAAATGTCGAGCGCTTCTTCAGGAATCTGGCTGAGGAGGCAGATGAGTCGGTCTTGCATATGTTGGGCAAGCGGACGCTGGCCGATGCCCTTTTGGAGCTCCGCGCCCTTGACGTGGAGCGCGTTTAACAACCAGGCGGCCGTTAAGCCGGTCAGGGATCGGCGCGGCTTCGTTGCATCGGCATGCTCGCTGATCACCATTCTTCAAGGCACAGAGCCGCATTGGTCTTGCGCACCGCGTGCCGCAACAGGCGATACCCGGCAGCAAAAATAACAGCTCTTAACACCACATTACGTGGCTCGTCGCATATTCGGTGGTACACGATCGTTTGTCCGTGTGAAAGTTTTTGTTGACTTGTGCAATCGCGAGGAGAGGGACGCCATGCCACCCGCCGATCCCAGCATCACTTCATCAAAATCGGACCTATTCCTGGCGTAACCGCAATGGCAGGGGAGGACAAAGATTTCGTAAAGCCGACCGTCTTTGCTAACGTCACGAATGATATGACGATTGCCCGGGAAGAAATTTTCGGCCCGGTATTGTGTATGCTGACTTATGAGAATGACGCTGAGGCGATCTTGATTGCCAACGACACACCCTACGGGTTGCAAGCCTATGTCATCTCCTCCAATCTGGAACGGACAACGGTGGTAGCGAGCCAGATCGAGGCTGGGCGTGTCGTTATAACGGTGCACGATCCCACAGTGCCGTTCGGCAGATTCAAGCAATCTGGAATTGGACGCGAATACGGCGTCTTCGGGCTCCAGGCCTATCTTGAGCTGAAAGCACTCTTCCGCTCCAAACCATAACCAAGGAATGAATGAGATGAGCACGATCACAACCAAAGACGGTGTTCAGATCTACAACAAGGATTGGAGCGAAGGCCAGCCGATCGTCTTCCATCACGGCTGGCCTTTGAGTTCTGACGATCGGGATGCGCAGATGTTGTTTTTCCTGCAGGACGGTTACCGCGTGATCGGCATCGACCGTCGCGGCCACCGCCGCTCAAGGTGCCGACGCTGGTAATGCAGGGCGAAGACGATCAGATTGTGCCATATCAGGACGCGGCGCCGCTGGCGGCGAAGTTGCTGAAAAACGGGACCTTGAAACTCTATCCAGGATTCCCGCACGGCATGATGACGACACATGCCGACGTGATCAACCAGGATCTGCTGGCTTTCATCCAAGCCTAGTCAGCCAACAGCGGCCAGATCAGCCAAAAGGAGCAGCCGGTGAAACAGCCAACCCAACAACGCCCGCCATTGCCACCCTTTACCCGCCAGTCTGCAATCGAAAAAGTGCGAAAGGGCGAAGATGCCTGGAATAGTCGAGACCCCCAGAAGGTTGCTCTCGCCTACTCAATCGACAGCCGGTGGCGTAACCGAGATGAATTTGTTCAAGGCCGGCCGGCGATCATTGCGTTTTTGACCAGGAAGTGGGATCGCGAACTGGAATACAGACTGATCAAGGAAATCTGGGCATTTGGCGAGGCCCAAATCGCGGTGCGCTTCGCTTATGAATGGCGCGATCACGACAATGCCTGGTTCCGTTCCTATGGCAATGAAAATTGGGCCTTTGATGAGAACGGCTTGATGTGCGAACGCCATGCCAGCATCAACGACGTTTCGATTTGTGAGGACCAGCGTCAATTTCACTGGGACCGCTCGCAGCCGCGCCCGGTCGACCATCCGTCTTTGAGCGATCTCAGTCTTTAAGAATCGCGCCATGCCTAATCCTGCATGAGGTGTTCCCTTACGATAGGCTAAAATCAGCGTTCGTTTTTGGGCCGGGTCTGTCGGTTTCGAAACCGGACCTCAACAGCGCCCCATAGAATGAGAAACCAAAACCATGTGCGAAGATCAGCATCAAAGCCAGGAGCTGGATACCCTGCTATCGCGGCTCAATCGCGTAAATGCCGCTACGGAAATAGATGAGCTTCGTCAAATTCTCTATACCCCTGGTTTCTTCGCCCTCTTGAAAACGAGTTCGCCAACGCAAATCGGGATGCTCGCTCGCGTTTTATTTGATTGCGCACCACAATGCCGATGTCGCGATCAACGGTGGCAGAACCAGCGGTCGCGTGCGGCTGCAGAAAGATGACCGCGTATCTGTAGTAAGGCCGGATATATAGGAGATATTGGTATGGATTATAACGCTTTGGGACGCGAGCCGACCGCCGCAAAGCGCGATTATAGTGGTTTACGCCTTACCAAGCAGGTCGCAGTAGATGCGAGCTGCGCAGAAAATAGCCGGTCTGCAGATGTGAATTGCATCCAGGCGCGCCTGTTATATGAAATGCTGTTGAAAGAAACGCGAAATACGCTAAACGCAGCAATCTCTTGTCTGACGCAGCATTGGGAGGCGGAACAAAATTCTTATATCCGGCACCACCTCAAATCGGTCGCAAAGGAAGTTCACGAGATTGGGCGGTTCTTTAACGCCCGATTTTCAACACAGCTCGATACGCAGGATTTCGTCGCCATACTGCGTGACGAAATTGCACTGTTTGACCGCATATTCGCAGGCCGAGTACGCCGCATCGAGACATACCCGCATCGACTCGACATCGTTGCATCTTGGATCAGTATTCAACTCTTTCGCTCGTTGCTTCACGAAGTCATAGAAGAGACCGTCAGAAATTCAGACCATACGGGGACGATCTATATCAGACTGCGGCGATACGGCAAAGTATTGCGGGTCGATATCAATAATATCGAGCTTGAGATCAGACGCGCGCTGCTCACGTATTTTTACAATAAGGCGCCGATTCAAGAGAAGTTAACGGCACTTTGCGCGCAAATCAAGGAAAACGAAGCAGGGCTTTCGATATCAATGCCGATGGCAAACCATCATAAAAAAAACTTTTAACCAGTGACATTAGGAAGGGAAATTATGACGATGAACCGGCGTAATTTTACTGCTACCGTGGCGGCCACGGCCACTGTTTCGGCGCTCACCTGCCGCGCAATGGCCGCGACCGTCCCCCCGCCGAAGGCAAACAACATCGTCCTTGTGCACGGGCTGTTCGCCGACGGGTCATGCTGGTCCGAGGTGATCGCGCGTCTGCAGGCGGCGGGATTCGATGTCACCTCCGTACAGAATCCTCTAACGACGCTGCCGGATGCCGTGGCCGCCGCCAACCGCGTGCTTGATCGCCAGGATGGTCCGACGGTTCTGGTCGGGCATTCCTTCTCCGGGATGATCGTCACCGAGGCCGGCATCCATCCGAATGTCACTTCACTGGTCTACGTAGCAGCGCGAGCGCCGGATGCGGGCGAGAATTACACCGCCTTGGCCAAGATGTTTCCGACACCGCCGGCGTCGGCTGGTATCATTTTCGACGGCGATGAGGGCCGTCTCAGTCAGGCGGCCTTCCTGCATGATTTCGCGGGCGACCTCCCGACCGCAAAAGCGATGGTCCTTTACGCGGCTCAAGAGCCTTTCAAAAAGGAACTTCTAGCCGGCAAGACGACGCACGCGGCCTGGCGCTCGAAACCGAGTTTCTATGCCGTTTCAACCGAAGACCGCACGATCAATCCCGACCTCGAACGCTTCATGGCCAAGCGCATGGGCGCTACGACGATCGAAGTGAAATCCAGCCATCTGTCGCTGATATCGCACCCGGGCGAGATCACCCAGCTGATCCTGGAAGCTGCCGGGCAATCCGCTTAGTCGGCGCGGGGCTTGAAAATGCCAATTCATTGCAGTTTCTGAAACAGAAAGCTGGGATCCGCGGTTCAAACGCCTTCGGCGAAGGCCATCCTGGATCGAACTCGCAAGGCGGCAACCGCCTGCGCTCGCAACTTCCGAAGGATATCCGCAACGCTCTGAATCTACGTCACCATGCCCACCGACTGCCCGGACATCACCGAACTGCCTTTGATATCTCCGTCGATCATCCGCGCCGCAGCGCGCTTAACTGGAAAAGTTTGATTAATATCTGAGCCGGGCGCTCAGATGATCGTAGCGAAATACAAATTTAGCCGCGACCGACTGGATGGCTGATGGAACGACCGGCCGGCATACCAAGAATGAAGGTATCTGTTATGATGCAACGATGAAGAGCATGGGCTCAGTGAAGCCCTCTGCAAGAAGGCGGGATCATTTCGACAGCAGCGCTGCACGCTGCCGAAGTGAAGGCTTGGCGGCACGCGCCTAGCGGATTAAATTAAGGCGTGTCGCTCAGATCAGCGGTAAATGCGCCGTCCAAAAAGCTACCGCCAAGGTGAACGACCTGGACTTGTTTTATGAGGAATTCGGCACCTCGGATGCCGTGCCAGTTCTACTTATCATGGGGAATAGTGCGCCCGGTTTGGCGTGGCCGGACGAATTTTGTTCTCGCCTGGCCGCAGAGTGGTTACGCTTCAACTGCTTAGGAAAGACGGGCTGACGACAGCGATCGCCAATAACAGTAACAATGCCTGGGCGCAGATGGCGAGCGAGCAACCAGAATATCCGTATGTCGGTTACGGACCGCGAAGCGGTCGTTAAGCGAAATGATGCTGTACCACACTTGGTCAATTTTCCCAGTATCTGCATATAAGTCAGGTCAGGGGTTGTTCATCGTTGTTGTAACGAAATACCCTGAAACCTGACAGATCAAACCCTAGCCCTGACAGACGGCAAAGCAACTTCCTCATAAGCAACCTATCGCCGCAGTTTGAGCAGGATCCGGAGTTACGGACGGAACCGTCGCTCACATAGTCTGCTAAAGCGGACGTTTTGCTTCCGGCAAGTCCCCGCCATCGAAGCAATCGATATCCTATAGGAAGCTTACGCACCGGGGTCGATTCCGGCAGCTTATTCAACAAGCTTTTGGACGCAACCGATGTTCAGGTAGAATGCCATTGAGACGGCCGCGGCAGCAAGATCGACGGCACTGTCGGGTCGCGCATCCGCAAGGCGGCGTAACCAATTCCGGCAAGTCCAAGCATTAGCGATGGATTGCCATGTGCCATCCCGACAGGCCAGGCTGCATGCATCCCATGACGGTCGGCGCCGCGTTTCCAGGTCTGCATAACGATACGAGATAGCAATGAGGCGTCACTGATGGCCAAGGCACCTGACCTTGCCACCGTTTCCAAAATTTCGGCATTGCCGATCAAGCCGTGACAGAGCGAATAGCTGTTGCCGGTCGATTTGGACTGCCGCTCGATGGTTTTGCCGAAGGCCATGGCCGCCGCAGGCAGGATATCGGGATGCGGCCTGATATTAAGCATTTGCACCAGATATGGGCGGCAGAGCACAATCCCGCCGGCGCCGTGGCACCAATGCCGCATTCCCATCTGCTGCTCGCCTTCAAAGCGAAAATCCGGCCAGTTCAGCTTCGCTCGGTTCAGCAAACGGTCTTCGTAACGAAGCCCGCTTGCCGCTGCTTGCGCAAAGCGCGTATTCGCCGTTCGTTCAAACAATAGTGCTAAAACATACGCGATGCCGGAGACGCCATGCGAAAACCCGGTTGGATGATTATCGCCGCCGATGCGAGGATGCCACCACGAAACCTCGTCCGCCTCCCTTTGCACTGCGCGCTCAAGCAGGATTTCGCCAAGTGCGACGGCGCGCAACTGGTAGGCTGAATCCGCGGTAACTTCCGCCAGGGTCAACAAGCCTAGAATGTCGCCGGCAAGACCGGTCAACAGGTCGGAAACTGCTTCCGGCGGCGCATCCAGGCAGGCGTGGGCACGCGTCAACGCCGCCTGGGCAAGGTCGTCATCGCCGGCGCGGCGCGCCGCTCGTATGGCCGCCGCCGCGATCCCGGCGCCGCCGATGTAGAAGTTCGCCGAGGGCCGCCGCTGAGCCAAAGCCTGACGGAATGCTTCCAGCCCCGCTGCCATCATGCGATCGTTGCCGGCAGCATAACCAAGTTCGGTCAGGAACAGCCCGATGCCGGCGGTCCCATCGTAAAGCCCGGCCTGCAATGCTGCCGTGGCGTTGCCGGCATGCAGGCCTGGCAGCCCGCCGATCCATTGCCGGTGCCCCTGATGGACCAGCGAGCGCTCAATAAGGGTCTCACCAATCCGGTTTGCCACGGCAAGAAAATCAGGCGCGGCTGTCTCGGCAGGCGCTTTTATCCGAGCCGCCGGCGTGGCGGCGCGTGAGCCCGCAAATGGTTCAATCCAAGCCAATTGCGGGCCCCACGGCGCTTGCGGGTCGATGCCGGCGCGGATGAATGCCACCTTGATCGAGTCTGCCAGCGCCTCCGCCGACCATTCATTGCTTGCGGCCAGAGCTGCCTCGGCAATGGCGCCGGACCGGTGCATGCCAAAACTTTGTCCGGCCGGGTCCTCGGCGATGCTAACTCCGGCCGCCAGCGCGCGGGTAAAAGCTGGAACCCCATACCGAAGCCAATTCTTCGAACCTGCCGCGATGTTACGAACCGCTTCAAGAACGTCCGGCTTGCCAAGATCAAGATAGGTCACCGCGCAATCCCGGCGCGATTCATAGGGCTCCGGATTGGCCAGCAGTTTCATTCGCACCGGTGCCCGCAGGGTCGCGAATTCCGCGGTTGCCGCCGCAACGAAGCGGTCAGCCGCGCCGGCGGAAATATGCCAGTAAACCCGGTGCGGCAATGCCATGCTCCGGCTATGGCCGGAGAGGATGAGAAAGCCGGGCGAGGCGGTCAAAGACCAGCCGGGAACACCAAGGCGCACCTTCGCGCTGGGCTCCAGCTCGGCGCGTTTGGCGGCATCCAGCACCATACCGCCTGCCATCATCCGGACCGAGCGTTCAATGCCCACATCGGCGCCATTCACCCGGCAGGTCAGGTACCTGGCCCCGGCGCTGACGACGCTGCCGTCGAACCAGGTGAGCCGGAATTTATTTGCTTCCAATAGCGCCCGCACGAATGGACTGTCTTCACGTGCAAAGGCCGGACTTGCCGCATCGGAAAACGGCGTGGGCTCACCGCGGCAATAGAAATTTTGATAGATGCAGCGCCGGACGGATTCCACCAGCCGCGCATCCCGGGCCAGCACCTCCACGCCAGGCGCCGAGACCGTCTGCCGTGCTCCGAACCAGGTGAACGACATGCGGTCCGGCGCCAGTGTCAGCGCCTCGATCAGGGCTTCGGCGATTGCGTTGATTGTCATTTTGATAAAGAGATAAACTGTTCGAACATCGCCGGATCGCCGGCGATGTTCTCCGCCGCCTGCAATGCGCGCACTCCGGTCAGATCGATTTCGGTACGAAATTTATGGACCTCAAAAACTGATTGCAGAAGTCTCGCCGCGGTGTAATCCGCGCATTCGCGCATCAGCTCGGCGGCATTTGCCCGCGCATACGCCCCGATCAGCGCGCCGGCCAAAAGCCGCAGCCGCGGCAGCGCCAAGGGGTTTGCATCGCCGCCGCCGAGATCGCGGTTCACCGTGTGCGCGACCCAGAGATAGATCAGCTCGCCAATCAGGCTGCCGATATCCCAGCGCGGATCGCCCTGCCGCGCATACTCCCAGTCGAGCAGGGCCAGCGTATCGTTATCTTTAAGGAGCAGCAGGTTTTCCAATTTCATGTCGCCATGGATCAGTCCGTCCGGACGCCAGTCTTCTTCAAGGCGCCGGATGCTTTGCCGCAAGGCGGCGGAATTCTGCACCAGCCGGAGCAGCTGCATGTTGGCAGCGCTGGCGTTATGCACATAGCTCAGCGCCGGCCGCAGCAGCCCGGAAGCGAACGGCAACTCTCGGCCACCCTTGCGGGTGGTGAACGAAGAGGCATGGGCGGCGCGCAACAGCCGGCCAAGCTGTTCGATCGCGCGTACCGGCATCGTCGTCAGCAATCCTGCATCGCGCCCGAGACAAGTGCCTTCAAGAAAGCCGGTGATCAATGCGCCTGTCTCCACATCATAGGAACGCACCAGCGGAACATATTGCCTTTCCGGCGCCGCGAGATGCAAAGCCAGGTGGTCAAGCACAAGCTTTTCCTCCTCGATCGCAAGTCTCGAACCCGCATTGGAGGGTAGCTTCACATGTACGGCTAATTTGGACTGAATTCGTACCGAAATATTGCGGTTACGGGTCTCATAAGGCTGCAGGTGAATGCCATTGTTAAAAATATCCTGCAGCGTGAGCAGGCCGCAGCGCTGCAATAGCCGGATGACATAGGCATCCTGGGCGGCGCGCTCCTTCGGAAAAAACCCATCAGGCTGGGCCGGTGCCGCTGCTGCCTGCCCTGACGCGTCGAACATTCCGGGAAGAACTATTTGCGCTGCCGGTCCGGCAATGCGGGTTCGGCGCCGGGGGCGTAATACGGCCTGCCTTTTTCAACCTTGCCAGGGCCATCGGGGGCGGGGCCGGGATCGGGGCCAGGCTCCGGTTCCGGCGCCGGATCAGGTCCGCCCTGGCAATCGGCGTCGGTATGGCAACCTTCCTCCGTCGGCAGGCAATTCTGTTCGGTCGGCCCGCAGACATGACCAACCGAAGTCACGCAAGGATCAAAACTTGGCGGCGCGCAGTTTTCAGCGCTTGGCGCGCATCCGTCAGAAGGCGCGCCCGGGCAATTATCCTCGGACTCGTTCGGACAGGTATCTTCGGAGACGCAAGCAGTGCCGGCCGTCGGCGCACAGCCAGACGCCTCAGTCCGAACCGTGCAAGCATTGTCATCGGTTGGCCGGCAAGGGCCTTTTTCGTCCGCGGTCGGCTTGCAGCCGCCCTCCGTTTGGCCGCAGCCCGAAACTTCTGGTGAAATTGAGGCGATGGGCGCAACGGCGCCTTGCGGCTGCAGCGCCGCGGAGGCGTGATTGCCGAGCCCGGCATCGCTTTTCTCGCGCCAAAGCCGGGAGGCGGGCCGGAAATAGCTGATCGCGGCGGCACGCGCCGACAGGCTGCGGGCAAATTCTCCCTTGAACAGAAAATCCTCGAACAGCGCCTGCGGATCCAAGCTCGAAGCATCCTTCAGGTCGGAACCCCTCGTACCGGCCATGCTTCCTCCGATGCGCCTATCGCGCTACTATTTGCAAAGCGATTTCGGTTTCCGGTCCGGCAGCGAAGGCTCGGCGCCCGGCGCATAACGCGGCTTTTCCTCTTCATGATCCGGTTTCTTGCCGGGCGCATCGGGACGCACCGGGCCACGACCGGGGCCTGGATCAGGACCGGGGCCGGGATCAGGACCGGGGTCCGGATCGGGATCGGGATCGGGATCGGGATCCGGATCCGGATCCGGATCGGGATCCGGGTCAGGGCAACCGGCGTCGCTGCCACATGAGCCGTCCTCGGATACGCCGCAGGTGTCGTCCACACTGTGAACGCAGGCGTCTGACGGTGGTGGGCATGTCCCTTCCGTCGGACAAGCCGTACCTGCTGATTGGCATGTGCTGGGCCCGGTTGAGGGCGCGCAATTGGTCTCAACACTTGAGACACAGTCTGATATCTCACGCAGCGTCGATACGGCGGGTTCGATCGCGCCGTGCGGCCCGGGGGCGGCAGAGGCATGGCCTTGTCCGGCATCGCTGGCCAAACGCGGCTCGCGGAACAGGCTAATCGCCGTAGCGCGCCCGGACATCGCCTGCGCAAACGCACCCCGTAACAGAAAATGCTCAAACAGCCCCTGTTCGCTTAGCTCCTGTTCGAACAGACCTAATTCCTCCGCGGGCAACGTGCCGTCGGTGGGCAAACCGCGTTTCTCGGGCATCGTTCCTCCACCGTCCACGTTACCCTCAAAAAACTGTCAGTTAGTGCACTGCAAGTCAAACAAATTGACATAACCGATTGGTAATGCGTCACGATCTCGAAACGAGTTTCGCGAAACGTTTTGTGAACACTACGGAGCGGCGGTTACCATCCCGGTCATGCTGCCGCTGATCATGCGCTGCACTTCCCGCACCACCAAAGCCGTCTCCTCCGCACTAACGAAGCGGCCTGGACAAAGCGTGTTCACCCGCACCGAATAGGGCGCCAGCTCGGAGGCAAGATGCATCGATAAAATATTGAGCGAGGCTTTGGAAGCGGCATAAAATCCCTGCCCCTGCGGTTTGCCGACATAAAGACCGGAGACACTGGAGATATTCACTACATTGCGATTGAACCGGTGATTGCCGTCGGCATCGTCCTTCCACAGCAGTTGGTGCACAGCACTGACAAGCCAGAAAGGCGAGACCGCATTCAGCAGCAGCTGCTTTTCCTCAAGCCGCTCTTTGCCCCAGATTTCGCGCAGGTTCCCATGAAACCTGATATCTGCCGCGGCATTGACAATGACGTCGACCCGGCCGCTGCGTGCTGCCGCTACCTCGACCACGCGCCTTATATCCGCGGGCTCGCTCAGATCGGCCTGCACGCAATAGACGGGGTCGTGCGGCGCCGGTCCCAGTTTCTGCTGCAATTGCGAATTCACCTCCGGCAAGCGCGAGCGGTAAACCGCGATCACCTCGAATTCATTTGCCAGCGCCGCGCAAAGCGCGCTTCCCAGCCGACCGCCGGCACCGGTGATAAGACAAACTGGCTTCACCGCCTCACCCGGTACGGCCGCGCCGCGGCGGCATGCCCCAGCGTGCGTGCGCTTCTTCCACGGACTGGTGCAGCCAGAAGATGATGCTGTTGCGGGTGCCAGCCGCATTGGCGAGAAATCGGTGATAGGAATGCGGCCCGCAGGCAAACAACAGGAGCGAATTATTGCGCGGCGGAACAGCCGTTTCCTCGGTGGCTTTGGCACCCGCGTATAGACCGGTCTCACCGCCAGCGCCCGGCCGCCAATCATCGTTGCACAAATAAAAAATCAGGGTGGCGGCGCGAACATATTCCACTGGCACCGCAGTCTCCGACCTGACGGCGCCAGTGAAATAGGCGCAGGTGCCGCGGTTTGGGAAGGTCAGATCAGACGGGCCGCCGGCGGCGGACTCGTCAAACCAGCCCGAACAATAATCCGTATGCACCCAGCCGGTGCGGCTGCCGGGAAGGCTGGAATGCAGCGCCGCATCGATCCGCCGGTTATCGGCAAGGCCAAGCAGATTGCAGATGGATGTCAGCCAGCGCTGGCTGAGCAGCGGGTCGAATGATTTGGCGGATTTGGGGCTGAGACCGATGATATCAGCGTCATAATTTCTGCCGCGGCCAAAAGCCTTCCCGGTTTGCCTGGCGCTTCCAATCTTTTCCTGAAAGGCCGCGGCCAGCCGGCCGTAGACGTCGTGGCTGAATACGTTTTCTGCCCGGTAATGCAGGAAGGGCCGGCGGTGCTGCCACCAGTCGCCCTCAAGCTCAGCTTTGAGGTTCATGCGCGCATGGTTTGATAGTGAAGCTGCAAATTCACCTCCGATGTTGTCCAAGATGCCACAACGCGCCAGCCTTTCAAGACTAGCGGTGACAGACCCAACTTACTCCGACTGTCCGCTAGATCTGTACCGTCCGACCAACGTCCACACAAAGCTCTGCATCTGCAGGGCATTCTCACATTACCATAACGAACGTCTCAGAAGACGGCGTGATCCCCACGCTCGGGCAACGGCGCTCCAGCCAGAACTTGGCGATAGAAGTCAAATAGGGTGTTGGTTCCTGTCGAAGGCGTTGCGATTGCGTCGTACCCACCGGTTTGCGGATCCAATACAAGCATGGATTCAGTGGCGTAATAGCGGCCGATCCGGGTCAGTTCCGCCTTTTCGGCCAGCGACGACGAAATTCTGCCCAGGGCTCCGAGACCCCCCGCAATTAAGTCGAGGAGGGCCACCGGTACAGACCGAAATTTGGGCGGGCGACCCAGTAGCGCGAACAGTGCCTCGCCCTGCTGACGCGGGGTGATTGCCTCTCCGGGCCCGCCGATCGGTAGGATGCGGTTCAACCGGCTCTCCTCCTGCAGGCAGCCAGCGATGTAATCAGCCAGATCGTCGTCACTAATGGGCTTACATGCGGTAAGGTTACCGTCGCCGAAGATGAGGAAGGGCTGGCCCCGCCGCACGCGCTCGATTTGGCCTGACAACGACTTAAAGAAAGCAGTGGGTCGCACGATTGAATAGCTCATGCCGGACTGGATCAGCGCCGCTTCGAAGGCAAGCTTAGCTTGCTGAAAGGCGAGGAGCGGCTTTTGTACGCAAATGGCGGAAAGCAGCACGAAGTGGCCGATGCCGGCCTGCCGCGCAGCATCCAGAGCGTTGAGGTGTGCGCGGTAGTCGATTGCCCAGGCGTCTTTGGGTGCGCCCGTGCGCGAGGCCATGCAGGAAACCACGGCGTCGAACCGCTCGTCTGCGAATCCAACGCGAAAAAGCGATGCGGCATCGGTCGGATCCAACACCTTTACCGTTGCTCCTACTAACAGCTTGGCGATCTCCGCTTGCCCAAGCGATCCGCCAACGCCAGAGCGCATGCGGACGAAACAGACAACCTCGTGCCCACTGCGCACGAGTGCCGCGACCGTCGCACGGCCGATGGTGCCGCTGGCTCCAAGCACACAGACGCGCTGGCGTGCCTTCGCACGGGATGCGTTCGGGCTAGCCGCTGGTCCGTCGGAAAGGGTCAATCTAAATTCCGGCGCGGTTGGCGCTATGCTCTCCATCATGTTCTCATCAACTGTTCAGCTTACTATGCAGCCACCTCAGGGGTTTTACCACATTGCTGGCACCCTCCAACCTGCGGACCGGGCGGAGGTATCTCCCAACCAATATTGGGCGGCCAAACTGGCAATACGTTGCGAAAGCATGCGCTGGCGGGCGGAAATATTGAGGATCGCAGCGGTTCCTTGACTGTGCTGCATCACATAAGGTGGTTAGCAAGTGCGAGGCGATGGTAAGGCTCGCGATGATGAGCAGAGTGGTGACGTAATAGCGTGTCAGATGGCGCGCGGAGATGGGTTTCCCGGGTTCAAAAAAAACGCCACTTATGGTTTATGCGATCGATTCTATTCATTGTGATTCGACGAGACTGGTTATGCCAAACTTGATTATTCTAGAATATAGCGTTTTACGAGAAACAGGAAAATGTATCTGCTACGGCTTCGGTAGTTTTTCGGGCGCGAGGTTTAAGCCGAAGCGCCGGCGCTTCGATAAGATGCCATGAGGCAAACGCCAGCGCGACCGTCGATATTGAAGACATGATCAAACACGTAATGAACGAGAAACGTCCGTGCGTTGCAAACCATATGGTTTGCTGGACGGGGAATGCGTAAATATATATGCCATAGGATAAATCCCCAAAACGCCCCGCACGGCGCAGAAACGGAGTCGACGCGGCGCCAATAGAGACCGCTGCAAAAGGTATCAAAAGCCAATACACTAAGAATGTACTATTGAATGCCAATGCGGCAAGTACGGCAATGGCGATCGGCGCTGCTAACAAGCCATCTTCCCGCCAGCGCCGGAAAACTTGCAGACAGGTTCCTGACAAAAAAAATAGCCCGAACTTCATCAGATAATCGAGAGTCGTGATACGCTCTGCGTGCAAAAAACCAAAATAGTAGATAGCCAATCCGAACGTCGCAGTAAGTACGATCCATTTACGATTAAGGAGACGGGCCGCGCCCGCAGCAGCGAGAACTGCGTAACACTTCACCTCGTAGGGGATGGTCCACAACGAGCCGTTTACGACGACAGGAAACGGATTTTTGGTAAAAACGCCGGGCAGCTTTAAGGCGATCTTCAGATGCAGCGAGCTGAAAAACTCTCTAAACAGAGGTGATCTAAAATACTCCGTCAATGGAAGTGTTGTTGCAATTGGGCCAATGATTACCGCGGCGAAGATGGTCACGACCAGCAAGCCTGGCCATATTCTAAGGAATCGTTTTACAGCAAAACGTATGATGCTGGGATCACCAATCCAACTTTCAGTAATCAGATATCCGCTGATTGAGAAAAATATGAAAACGCCAATATCTCCAAGCGACTGATCATATAGCAGATAAGGCTCGGACATTCCGGACAAAGCGTATTGATGGCTGGCCAATACGCTTAACGCGGCAAAAAGCCGGAGAAAGTCGAAATTATTTTCCGGCGCGTTTTTCACATCCTAATGCCCAAGTCAATGCGCGGGAACTACCACTACTCTGTAGCTACCGCAAATATGATTGTCCCGCCTTGCGTTGATGCATTCTGGTGAATACGACCATTTGATTCAGGAAGCGATTTTGCATGCACTGGGATAGATCAGCCCTTCAACTCAACCGTAAGCAGACTTTTTTAACAACATGGGACAATAGCAAATGACTACGGTTACGACCTGTATGGGAGCAAGAATGCCTTTCCGCTTAAAATGGCTCGCCAAGGTCAGCTTACGCCCACTTCTTCTGAAAAGCTTCTGGACTACTGAAGCGCCGCGCTGAGGCTGCTGTGTGACAATTCCCATCGAGAAACAGCATTTAGCTTTCAACGCGTTGAAATCAGATACTTTTCCGAACAGTACTCCTTGGGGCGTGATCTTTGGGTGCACGCGATTTGCCTGATATCCTAGCGAAGGACAATTAGTGAACACGGTTTTGAACACGATCGCCGAAGAACGTAGATTTTAGTGTTTATTTTCAATAGCTTGGCATTGTACTCTATCAGGCTGATAACCTAAAGATTCCTGGTTCAAACCTTGGTCCCGCAACCGCTTTACAGAAGATGTTAATAGAACACGCTCAGATGCCGATAAACGCGGACGTTCCGGCATCCAAGGTCAACCATCGAAGCTATTGCCCCGGTTAATGTTATCTCCGGCTGGCTATTGTCGTTGCGTCCGACCTTATCAGCTTTGACAAAATGCCAACAGTCGGTAGCGGAGAATAGAGCCGTGCATGAAAGTCGTTCTGGTCTTTTATTGATTGGGGCTATCCGGGGTAATCAGTGTAGGGCGGAAGCGGGACGAGTTTCATCTCTTTTTCCCACTCCAAGATGGTCAGGTCGAGCAACGTGCTTGCCGGCTTTCCATGGGGAATCGCACTCTTAGGCAGAGTAACGTAAGGCGCGCAGGTAAGCGCACAGCCAATCGTGCCCTCATCAACTTCGATGGACTTATGGCCGACAAAGATTTCCTTATAGAGAACGCCCTGGTCCGCCCCGCAGCGCAGGATCGATTTAGCGATGTTTTGTACGAGATCATCGAGCGAACGCGGGCCCGTGGTTACGGTATCCGAGGCGTCTTCGATGAAGAGATTGGCGTCTTTGCCTCTATCCTCCGCGATGGCCAAAGCGATCGCGCACCAGACGGTGGTGGTCTTGCCGGGTGGTGCAAGCGTGGTCCAGCTCTTGTTTGCACAGACCACCATCGCGCCAGGCAGAAGATTGAAACGTCGCTGTGACTGACTCCCGAAAAGGCGATACGCGGCGTCAAGCAGCGGCTGCGCAGAGTAGATTGGAATGTCGATGCCATCGTGCCGGCGAAGGGTGCTCAAACGATTCTCCGTAAGGTCGTCTGCCCGCGCGAGATCATAACCACACACCGCACCATTCAAGCCACAGAATGAGGACGCGGTTAGCATGTTGATCTGCCCGATATACGCGTCGTCGGCCTCGCATCGATCATAGGAGACAATGCCCTCAAGCCCGATATCCATGTCAGCCTTTACCTTGCCAACCGAGAGGGTCAATGTCGCAATATAACCAAGGCCTGTTGCTCCAGGATTTAGATAGCCCGCGCAGTTATCAGGAAAAGCCCCAATGGCACCGTCAACAATGTCACTCATTTTCATAAAAGCATCTCCCGAATAGTTTTGTTGCTAAAGCTGGCGGAGAGGACGGCCGGTCAGGGCGTATACACTTTGGTCAGATGACCAGCGAACAGCATCCAAATCGCAATGATACCCAACGCAACGATACCGACAGCCACCGCCAACTCGAATTTGGTAAAGGGGAATTCATGTGGGTCGTGTTCTCTGCGCGCCCAGATGAACACCAGATTTCCGATCGCAAAAAAGACCGCACCAGCAATCATATATTCCAGTCCAGCGGCATACACGAGCCACAGCCCGTAGACGGTGCCGAGGACGCTAACAACGAGCGCTTGTGTGGGCCCAATCTTGGCCGTCTTGGGGTATTGGCGGGTCGCAAGTAACTTCCAGAGAAATCCCGTTGAGCCAATATAGGCCGGCAAGATCATGACGCCCGTGATCGAGAGCATGACGTTCCAGGCGTCGTTGGAAAAATAAACCAGGATCATGATGGCCTGCATGATGGCGGTGGAGACCCAGAGTGACACCGAAGCCGCGCCATGCTTGTTCGTCGTCGCGAATACCTTGGGATAACTGCCATCCTTGGCACCTGCCCAGGGCAACTCAGCCAATAGGATTGTCCATACCAGCCAGCTGGACAGGACCGCGATCATCAAGCCGCCATTGATCAGATACACCCCCCAATGCCCGACCAGTGATCCCAGGATCGCCGCAACCGACGGCGGGGCGAGCGTGGCGAGCTCTGGCTGTGTCATGAGACCGAAGGGAAGCACGGAGACCAGTACGTAAATAATCGTAACGAGGACGAAGGCAAGAATTGTTGCACGGCTGACGGTCTTCTGGTCGGACTTGTCAGATACAACAACGGCACCTTCGACACCGATGAAAACCCACAAGGTCACCAGCATGGTACTCTTCACTTGTTCTAGTATGCTGCCGAGCGGAGCCGGAGCTGCCGCGCTGGTGCGCAGATGCCCCCAAAATGCGCTCTGCCACATATCGGCCTTCATGAAGATTGCTGCGGCGACGATGAAAATAGCGATGGGAACAAAATTGGCAATTGCGCCGATGATGTTCAACATCGCAGCGCGTTTGACGCCGTGCAGGACCAGCGCATTCATGCCCCAGAAAACAAATGACACCAGGACGATCGCCTGCCACGTATTGCCACCTTTGAAATAGGGCGGGAAAAAATAGTTGAGAGTATCCATGAGCAAGACGGCATAAGCAACATTGGCGAACAGCGCCGACAGCCAATACCCCCAGGCAATTTGAAAGCCGACGAATCTTCCGAAGCCACTGCGCGAATACATGTAGATCCCCGACTTTAAATCGGGTTTTACATCGGAGAGCACCTGGAATGTACGTGCCAGGAAGAAGATGCCGAGACCTGAGACGAGCCACGCGATGAGGACCGCCCCGAGTGAGGCGGATTGCGCCATGTTCTGTGGCAGGTTGAACATTCCGCCGCCGAGCATTGCGCTGATAACGAGCAAGGTGAGCGCAATCAGGCCGAGTTTGTGAGTTGCCGCGCCCGCGGCCCCGCCCTGAGAAGGGCCGGTCGGCACTGGGGCCGGATTTGACGCAACCGCGTTTCCAGTTGGTTGGTCGAGTCCGACACCGCGATGACCATTGTCAATCTCTTTCGAAAAAATCATATCAAAGCACGCCGCTTGCTTCGAGGTATCGAAGAGTGCGCGTCACAATTCAGGTTTAACCCGAAGGTTGATGTCACCGGCGATTAAGGTTGCAAACCCTCGGAATCTACGCAGCGATGAAAACGCCAAAACCTCGCGCCCAATATGTCCATGCGATAGTGGGTTTTGCGAGTTGCCGCGGCGAAGTCGGTTCCGTTACGGATCGAAGGTTTGGATGAATGCCGATCGGATTCGCAGCCCGGTCGCTCGCCAAGGAGCGTAGGCGGCTAAGTAGTTTCCGAGGCTTCCCTGATAAAATGCGCTCGTTAATGTCGCAAGCGTGACGGAGCTGAGATTGCTAGGCCATGGCCGAAGCGCGGGGTGCATCGCCTCCTTGCTTTGTCGTAGCGGCAAACTCTGGAGAGACAAAACGATGGATACGATTCCGCGCGATATAGTCATCCCGTCGCGTCCTGTCGGTGAACCTCGCGCTCTACCGCGTAGCCATAGGGTGCTGCACTATCTGTTGCAGCTTCTTGTACCAGCGGTAATCCTGCTCTTCATCCTGATCGGCTTGGTTACGGGGTACCTGCAGAAATGGCTGTGGATGCGGCAGCTGCATTATACAGGAATTTTTTGGACATTGCTTTCCGTGCAATGGACAATGTTCGCTGCCGCGTTCGTGATTGTCTTTCTTTTCATGTGGATCAACCTTCGCCAGGCGCTTCGGTACAGCGGCGCCACGGGGGATGGGAAGATGCGGCGCCCGGTCACGTCGCGCGGCCAGGAGGCCGCCAGGTTACAACATGATCAGATCGAATTCGAGCTATCCCACAGTCTTATGCAGTCTGGGATTATCATCGCCAGTCTGTTGGTCGCATGGTTCGCCGCCGAGGTTTTCTTTTCCCAATGGGACAGCTTTCTGCGCTTTCGCTATGGCGGCTCTTTCGGGGTTGCCGATCCACTGTTTGGAATCGATGTTGGATTCTACGTGTTCCGTTTGCCGTTCTATCAGATGTTGCAGACCAGCGCATTAATGCTAACGATCGTGACAATGCTATGGGGAGGCGGCATTTACCTGCTGAAAGCCGGCCTTTCTGGCATGGTGGCTTGGCGGCGCCATGCAGCTTCGCATTTGTCTGTCTTGCTGTTCATTATGACTGCGATTTTGGGTTGGGGATTCTGGCTTGATCATTATGAACTCGTCTACTCGACAATGGGTGTCGTTTACGGCGCGGGATTTACCGCTGACCGTGTCACCAGGATCGCGTTATGGGTCATGGTCGTCGTCTCGGCCGTGGCATGTGCGGCGCTCGCATTTAATGTCTTACGGCCGCGCCTGCGGCTGTTGGCGACGGGTGTCTGCGTCTACGTTGCCATTTATGCGGTCGGTGTTTTTGGTCCCGGCGCTGTTCCAGCAATTCGTCGTGGTGCCGAGCGAGCTTGCATTCGAGATGCCATTTCTGAAAAACTATATCGCCTTTACGCGCAAAGCCTATGACCTCGACACAATCCAGGAGACATCCTATCCGGCGCTGGCAGACCTCACGCCCGCCGTGGTGTCACGCAATCAGGATACGATCGACAACATCAGACTGTGGGATGCGCGGCCGCTGCTGCAGATGTACCAGCAGACCCAGGCGATACGACTTTATTATCAGTTCTATAAGGTAACGGTCGATCGATACCACTTGGCCGACGGCTATCACCAGGTGATGCTTGCCACGCGCGAGCTTTCGCCGCAATTGCCTACGGCAGCCCAAACCTGGGTTAACGAGGAACTCCAATTCACGCATGGCTATGGCTTGGTCATGAATTACGTTTCGACAACCGTCGGTGGTGGATTTCCACAATATCTTATCGAGAACGTTCCGCCGGGCACGACCGACAGTCTAGCGATCACCCAGCCAGCGGTTTACTATGGCGATTCACAGAGCGGGTACCGGATAGTGGGAACCGGCACCAAGGAGTTCGACTATCCGCAGGGCAACGACAACGTCTATACCAGCTATGCCGGAACGGGCGGCATTCCTGTCGACAGCTTTTGGGCGCCGCGCCTTGTTTGCGTGGACCCAGGGCGACATCAACATTCTTCTGACCACCTATATCACGCCTGAGAGCCGGATTCAGATCTGGCGGGACGTGCAGCATCGTGTGGCCGAGGTGGCACCATTCCTGAGCCTTGATAGCGATCCCTATGCGGTGCTGAGTAATGGCAAGTTGTATTGGATCCAGGACGCCTATACCACATCCCCGCAATATCCTTATGCCGATCAGCATCAGGCCGCTTTCGGTGGATCACTGAATTACATTCGTAATTCTGTGAAAGTCGTCGTCAATATGTACGATGGTTCGGTGCAGTTCTACGTCATGGATCCCACCGACCCGATACTTGCCGCCTATCGCCGCGCCTTTCCCGGCGTCTTCCAGAACCTCGATCAGTTGCCGCCGGATTTGAAATCGCATTTGCGCTATCCGGAGGATTTATTTGCCATTCAATCGGATGAGTACAAGACGTTCCACATGACCGATCCGCAAGTCTTCTATAATCGCGAGGATCTATGGGTGTCACCGGTCGAGACCTATGACGGCGTGCAACAGCCGATGCAGCCTTATTATATCCTGATGAAGCTGCCCGGCAGTACCACACTGGAATATCTGCTGATGACCCCGTTCACGCCGCAGAACCGCAGTAACATGATTTCTTGGATGGCGGCGTGCTGCGACTTCCCTGATTATGGCAAAAAACTATTCTATGAATTGCCGAAGGACAAGCTGACCTATGGCCCAAGCCAGATCGAGGCGATGATCGACCAAAACCCAACGAATTCCCAACAGCTCACGCTATGGGACCAGATGGGTTCGCACGTGCTGCGTGGCAAACTGATCGTAACCCCGATCGAGAATTCGTTTCTCTATATCGTTCCGATCTACCTGCAGGCCGCAGGAGAGAATTTTCCTCAGCTGAAGCGGGTGATTGCCGTCACCGGCGACAAGGTTGTCATGGAACCGACCCTTGATGAAGCGGTGGCGGCGCTTTTCGTTAAGCAGCAGCTGATGTCGATCTTCAGCAATGGCGCGCCGGCGCCGGCTGGGCCGGCGCAATGAAGGAGAAGGCTGGGCCGGACAAATATTATTCCGAGAGTTGACCGTGGCATGATGCTGCTGAAACTTCAGCTATGAGCCCGCAATCGTCAGCCAGCTGGACCTCGGAAAACCTGCTGCCGGGCGCAATAGATGGATACAATGCGCTATCAGAACTGGCCCTGGATCTTTCTTCTTCTTGGAATCACGCCACAGATCAGGTTTGGCGTGATCTGGACCCGGTCCTATGGGAACTCACGCATAATCCCTGGGTGGTCCTGCAGACTGTCTCCCGGGCAAAGCTTCGGCATCTGCTGGATGACTCCGGTTTCCGTGGAATCGTGGACCACCTGGTACAGGCGAAGCGGGAGCGCGCGCTGGCTCCGGCTTGGTTTCAGCAAACGTATCCGAAGTGTGAACTGACCTGCGTCGCCTATTTCAGTATGGAATTCATGTTGAGCGAGGCATTGCCGATCTATTCCGGCGGGCTTGGAAACGTGGTGGGCGATCAGCTAAAGGCGGCCAATGATCTGGGTGTGCCCGTCATCGGCATCGGACTCCTCTATCAACAAGGTTACTTCCGCCAGGTCATCGACGAAGCGGGGGCCCAGCAGGCATTGTTTCCCTATAACGATCCGGGGCAATTGCCGGTCACACCTCTGCGGCAAGCGAATGGCGAATGGCTGCGGATCGAGATTGCGCTGCCGGGTTATTCGGTTTGGCTTCGCGCCTGGCAGGTGCAGATAGGCCGCGTAAGACTCTACCTTCTGGATAGTAACGATGCCGCAAATTTCCCTGCCCATCGCGGCATTACCATCAAGCTTTACGGCGGCAGTCCCGAACTACGTTTGCAGCAGGAACTGGTCCTGGGCATCGGCGGTTGGCGGCTGATCGAGGCGCTCGGGATCAAGCCTGAGGTCTGTCATCTGAATGAGGGCCACGCCGCGTTTGCTGTTCTGGAGCGGGCTCATAGCTTCATGCAAGCCTCCGGGCAATCTTTCGAGGTGGCACTTACGATCACCCGCGCCGGAAATCTGTTTACCACGCACACCGCGGTCGCCGCCAGCTTTGACCGCTTCAGTTCAGCCCTTATCGCGCGATATCTTGGTCGATATGCGGAGCAGAAGCTTGGTATCACGCTCGACGACTTACTAGCTCTGGGCCGGCAAGATTCGGCAGACCCGGAAGAGCGTTTCAATATGGCGTATCTCGCAGTTCACGGTAGCGCAGCGGTGAATGGCGTCAGCCGGTTACACGGACAAGTGAGCCGGCAACTTTTTCAGCCGCTGTTTCCACGCTGGCCTGAGGACGAGATTTCAATCGGATATGTGACCAATGGCGTGCATGTCCGCAGCTGGGATTCTGCCGCTGCCGACAGGCTTTGGACGGAAGCTTGCGGAAAGGATTGCTGGTTGGGGACAACACAAAACCTGGCGCAGGATATTCGTTGCGTTCCTGATGAAAAACTCTGGCAACTTCGGCAGACGGCGAGATCGCAGCTCGTCGAATACGCGCGCGAACGGCTGTCCGGGCAATTGGCCGCTTCCGGCGCACCGCCTGAGGCTGTTGCAGCCGCAAAGCGACTGTTCGATCCTGAGGTCTTAACCCTCGGTTTCGCGCGCCGCTTCGCGACGTATAAAAGACCCGATCTAATGTTGCATGATCCGGCACGTTTGATGCGCATTCTGAGCAATGCCGAGCGTCCGGTGCAGCTTATCATTGCCGGCAAGGCGCATCCGGAAGACAAACCCGGGCAAGCCTTAATTCAGCAATGGATCAACTTCATCCGGCAGCCGGAGATGCGTCCGCACGCGATTTTCCTAAGTGATTACGACATGCTTCTGACCGAGCAATTGGTACAGGGTGTCGATGTATGGCTCAACACGCCAAGACGTCCATGGGAAGCATGTGGAACCAGCGGCATGAAGGTGCTGGTCAATGGCGGCCTCAATCTGTCCGAACGCGATGGTTGGTGGGCCGAAGCCTACGCCCCTGAAATAGGCTGGGCGCTCGGCGATGGTGGTGAGCATGGCAACGATCCCAGGTGGGATGCGATCGAAGCGGAAGCACTTTATGACATCCTCGAGCGTGAAGTCATTCCGCAATTTTATACCCGCGAGGCAACCGGCATACCCTCGGCCCGGGTCGCCAGAGTAAGGGAAAGCATGGCGTCATTAACGCCGCAATTTTCGACCAACCGATCGGAACGCCAGTATACAGAGCAATATTATCTGCCGGCCGCCGCTGCCTATCGGTCACGCGCGGCAAATAACGGCGCGGCCGGACAACAAATCGTCGATCAGCTTCATCGTCTCGAACAAAGCTGGGATAAGCTGCGATTCGGGATAATTAAATGCGAGGGCGATGCCAGCCAACATGTCTTTGAAATATGCGCAGTCCTAGGAGATCTCGACCCTCAGGCGGTAAGGGTAGAACTTTACGCGGATGGTCGCGATGGCAGCACGCCATCATGGTGTGAGATGGCGCGGAGCGACCAACCTGCCGGCAAAGCCGGCAGCTATACTTACAGGGCGGCCGTCTCCGCGTCACGTGCCGCCAACGATTATACCGCGCGACTCATGCCGCGCGGCGAGGGTATGGTCATACCACTCGAAGACGTAAAAATCCTCTGGCAGCGATGAGCTTACCCGCTGGAGGGACGGTCGAATGAGAAGCGCCAAATGTCCGAGCAGCTAGGCCGAAGGCCGCAATCGCTGTGCAGAAAACATCAAGATGAGGAAGACATGCTACCCCTGATTGCTGGTAATTGGAAGATGAACGGACTGGTTCAACAACTTGGTGAGATCAATGAGATTGCGCGTTCGGTGACAGCCTTGCCGCCGTTTGCAGATATTCTGATTTGCTTGCCCGCAACCTTGATCTCGCGGGCCGAACCGATCGCCGCAGGCCGGATATTGATTGGCGGAGAGGACTGCCATTCACAGATCGCCGGTCCGTTCACGGGCGACCTAAGCGCTGAAATGCTGAAGGATGCCGGCGCTTCAGCAGTAATCGTGGGACACTCAGAGCGCCGTCAACATCATGGCGAAACCGATGCAAACGTCGCAGCGAAAGCCATAGCGGCACGCCGCGCAGGGCTTCTGGCGATCATATGCATTGGTGAAACACAATGCCAACGCCAGCAAGGTCAAGCGATGCAGATTTGCGGAGACCAGATCGACGGAAGTGTGCCAGAGGGGGCAAACGCATCCAGCATTGCCATTGGGTACGAACCGCTTTGGGCAATCGGAACAGGAACAATGCCCAGCAACGCGGAAATAACACAAATGCATGCGTCCATTCGCAAACGCCTGATTGCAAAATTAGGGATCGACGGCCAGGACATTCGCATCCTTTACGGCGGCTCGGTGAAACCTTCGAACGCTCAAATAATCTTGTCTCTGCCTGAAGTTAATGGCGCCTTAGTCGGTGGCGCGAGCCTCAGGGCCAAAGAGTTTGAAGCGATCTTCCGGGCCGTACCAACTGCAACGATTCCGGTATGATTCTCATCTTTAACCGATCTCCGCGCTATGGAGGGTGGCACAATGGATCCATCGAGAAGCTGGTCGCGTCAGAGAAATTCGTTGCGCAGATCCCGATTGCCCGACCAACCTCACTCGATTACCGCCGGCAAGTTTATGGATCCGGTAAAATTTCGCACTCCCAGGGCGAGCTGGCGCTCGCCCTGGATAAGCTGAGGCTCCGCAAAGTTCGAACATTTGCCGGATGAATGAGATGTTGGGCAGCGAAAGCTCAAAAGGCAGCTTCGCTTGGATCTTTGCGTAGTTTCCGATCCTGGTACTCATTGCTTTGCGGTCTAAATCAAGAAGCATCCGATAGTCCGAAAGGAATCCTTGAGGTGCTGACTTTTCTTCTACCATTTTATCTGAGTCCGCCCCTTGTTGCTGCGGCCTTTATCCTGTTCCACGCAACCGCGAGCATAATCGCCTTGCACACAAAAAGACTTTGCGAGACCGTATTTAAAAAGGCGGATTGACAATGAAAACGAAAAAGACTGTGCCGCATTCAGCCCTGAGAAGCCGCATCAAAATCTTGGGCGTCCGCACGGTGGCACTGCAGCGGCAAATGCTCGCGGCTGGGGCCTCCCATAGAATTTCGCGGTTGGCTCAGGCTGCGGATTTGGAACTGCGTCATAAACGTCTGGCAGCGGAACTACACCTGCTCGATCTTGAGGGTCCGGGTGTTTTGCAGGATGCAAAGGCAGCACTCAGTCTTTTGGCCGATGACTATGAGGGCCTGCTCGACAGTCTCATGGTTTCGACGGAAGCGCATTACGCCGCCGACCAAAATATGTCGGAGAATATCGATTCGTAGGCGTGCACCCGCAATTTTCCTTCGCATGTCGCGGGCCGCGTCGATCCCCGGAGCCTTAATCCTGTTATCTTTTGGGTTTAGCGCGCCCGGGCGAGATAAAGTAAAACCGAAAGAACCATCACCATGAACGCAGAAGCCGGCCAAGCACATCCTTCCGCTTTAAAACCGGGGCTCAAGCCCGACGCTCCAGATGCGAAGGATGAACTCAAAACGCTGCCGATGCCCGAAGTAGAAAAGCGCCTGCAATCTTCGCCAGACGGCCTTGCTCAGGCCGAGGCGGAAAAGCGGTTCACCAAATATGGTCCTAATGAGATCAAGGAAGTGAAGCAGAATATGCTGCTGAAATTTCTTGGATATTTCTGGGGACCGATCCCGTGGATGATCGAAATCGCGGTGATCCTTTCCGGCGTGGTCCGGCACTGGCCTGACTTCTTTATTATTCTGCTCCTGCTTGTCGCCAACGCGGTCGTTGGATTTTGGGAGGAACACGAGGCCGGTAATGCGATTGCTGCTCTGAAGGCGAAGCTGGCAATCAAGGCACGGGTCAAGCGGGACGGTAAATGGATCAACCCAGCGGCACGCGAGCTGGTGCCCGGCGATGTCATCCGCCTTCGCCTCGGCGATATCGTACCGGCCGATGCCCGTTTGCTGGATGGGGACCCTGTTGAGCTTGACCAATCGGCATTGACCGGCGGATCCCTGCCCGCTACCTGCAAACCGGGAGAGGCGGTATTCTCCGGCTCGATCGTCCGCCGGGGCGAAACTGGTGCGCTGGTCTATGCCACGGGCGGAAACACTTATTTCGGCCGGACGGCGCAGCTTGTGGAGACGGCGCACACGGTCAGCCATTTTCAGCGTGCGGTGCTCAAAATCGGCAATTATCTGATCGTCCTCGCGGTCGCGCTGGTGGCGTTGATCGTTGCCGTCGCGATCTTCCGTGGCGATCCTATTCTGACCACGCTGCAATTCGCGCTGGTCCTCACCGTGGCCGCGATCCCGGTGGCGATGCCGACGGTACTCTCGGTGACGATGGCGGTGGGAGCGCGACTGCTTGCCAAAAAACAGGCGGTGGTGAGCCGGCTGGTGGCGATCGAGGAACTCGCAGGCGTGGACGTGCTGTGCGCGGATAAAACCGGCACGCTCACCCAGAACAAGCTCAGCCTGGGTGATCCGTTTTGTGTCAAGGATATTTCGGCCGACCAGGTTATCCTTTACGGCGCGCTGGCGTCCCGCGCCGATAATAACGACACGATCGACCTGGCGGTGCTGGCGGGCTTGAAAAACAAGGATGCCCTGAAAGATTATCGGCAAGTCCATTTCCAGCCTTTCGACCCGGTGCATAAGCGCACGCAAGCCACTGTGAAAGGCAAGGACGGCAAGGAATTCAAAGTCACCAAAGGCGCACCGCAGGTGATTCTGGCGCTGGTGGACGATGCCGGGGCCAAAGATGCCGCCGGTAAAGCGGTGAATGATTTCGCGGCGCGAGGCTTTCGCTCGCTGGGCGTGGCAAAGGCCGCGGATAACGGCAAGTGGCAATTTCTCGGCATATTGCCATTGTTCGACCCGCCGCGGGAGGACGCCAAGGCCACCATCGCTGCGGCGCTGAAAATGGGCGTAACGGTAAAAATGGTAACCGGCGATGCGCTCGCGATTGCCCAGGAAACCGCCAAGAAATTGGGGATGGGCACCAACATCCTCGATGCGGGCAGCCTCGGCGATGTAAAAAAAGATGAAAATCAAACGGTCACCGCGCTGATCGAGAAGGCGGACGGCTTCGCGCAGGTGTTCCCCGAGCACAAATTCCATATCGTCGATGTTTTACAGAAGCATGGCCATATCGTCGGCATGACCGGAGATGGCGTAAACGATGCGCCGGCGCTAAAAAAAGCTGATTGCGGCATTGCCGTCTCCGGCGCCACCGACGCCGCGCGCGCCGCCGCGGCGATCGTGTTGCTGACGCCTGGTCTGTCAGTTGTTATCGATGCGATCAAGGAGAGCCGGCGGATCTTTCAGCGGATGAACAGCTACGCGATCTACCGTATCGCCGAGACGCTGCGGGTGCTCCTTTTCATGACCTCGGCAATTCTAATCTTCAACTTCTATCCGTTGACGGCGGTGATGATCGTCATGCTGGCGCTGCTGAATGATGGCGCGATTCTGTCGATTGCCTATGACAATGTTCAGTACAAAAACCAACCCGAAGCCTGGGACATGCGCATGGTGCTCAGCATCGCCACGGTGCTCGGCATCATCGGCCCGATCGCTGCCTTTGGCCTTTTCTATCTTGGCGACAGGGTCTTCCATCTCGGCCGGCCGCAGGTGCAAACGCTGATGTATCTGATGCTCTCGGTTGCAGGGCACCTCACGATTTTTCTCTCCCGCACGCGCGGCCCGTTCTGGTCCATCCGCCCCGCGCCGGTTCTGTTAATCGCGGTGTTCGGCACCCAGGCGGTGGCGACCCTGATCGCCGTATATGGACTGTTCATGACGCCGTTGGGCTGGAAATGGGCCGCCTTCGTCTGGGGCTATGCGCTGGTCTGGTTCCTGATTAATGATCGGCTGAAACTGCTCGCATACAAGGTTCTCGATGCCATGAAACCGGGCAAGGCGGCAGCGCCGAAGCCGCACAAAGCGGTGCCGACACAAGGTCCCCGGAAGACGGCACAACCCGTTGCAATAGGACCGTCAGAATGAAAATAGATGCCGAAGATTATCGGGTCGGCGAGGGTCGGGACGTCGATCTCGATAAATGGCCAACGCAATGCAAGCCGGTCTGCAAGTCAAAGGAGGATTACAAGGAGCTCCTTGAGGAACATGTCGCGCAATTGAGCAAGCTGCAGCAATTGCACTATGCCTGCAATCGGCATGCGGTATTGCTGATCTTTCAGGCCATGGACGCCGCTGGGAAAGATGGTGCGATCCGGCATGTGATGTCCGGCGTGAACCCGCAAGGCTGCCAGGTATTCAGCTTTAAGCACCCGTTTCCGACCGAATTGCAGCATGACTTCCTTTGGCGTAGCACTCGAGATCTGCCGGAGCGCGGCCGCATCGGCATTTTCAATCGATCCTATTATGAGGAGGTTCTGGTTGTCCGCGTGCACGAGGAGCTCCTTAGTGCAGAAGCGGTGGAGCACGTGCATGGCACCGATAAGGCGATCTGGCATGACCGCTATCGGTCGATAAACGATCTGGAAAAACACCTGCATGCCAACGGCACCCATATCGTAAAATTTTTCCTCCATCTGTCGAAGGACGAGCAGGGAAAGCGGTTTCTCGCGCGGATCGACGATGCGGAGAAGAACTGGAAATTCAGCATGGCCGACATCAAAGAGCGTGGTTTCTGGCACCAGTACATGAAGGTCTACGAAAATGCTTGAGCGCAACTAGCACCAGGGACTCCCCCTGGTATGTTGTGCCGGCCGACGACAAGGAGAGCGCGCGGTTGATTGTATCGCAGATCGTCATGGAGACGTTGAAAAGCCTCAAAATGCGTTACCCGAAGACCAGCAAAGAACGCCGCCAGGAGTTGCTTACGATACGTCAACAATTGTCCAAATAAGCACCTATAATGGCTGCAATCCGGCGCCTGAGTAGTTTCCGAACCTAGTCTCGCGGCGCCGTCGTCCCAAAATAGAATAGTCGCCGGTAATGGTGCGGAGGTCATTTGCGCGTTGTTAAGCACTGCCTGGCGGTTGAAAGAGGTCGAATTCCATGGTTGACATTACAGATTTCCGCGGTCCGGTGTTTCTGAAGCCAACGGTTCTGAAGCCCGCGGTTCTGGGTCCGGAATTTAATGATTTTCTGTTTGCCTCGATCGGCGCTGACGCGACCGGCACCTATCTCACCGTGGTTTCCGCTCTGGCACGGCTTGACCTAGACCCATGGGCCGAGGCAGCGAAGCTTTCACGTATGCCAAAAACCTTAGCCAACCAAAAGCTGGCTGAACTGATTTCTCACTTTTCGGAAATTCCCACCGTAAGTGTCGATTCTGTCGAAATCGCAGTCCGCCTCACCGCGTTGTTGCCGGCGACGGTGCGCAGCAAAATTCCGGTAACGGGTCTTTCCGTTCAGGCGTTGCATCCCGCGGCGCGAACACTGATGGCGCCTCGATTTATCTTCTTCCTGATGTCCCTTACGCTTGGCGTCATGCTGGTAACTCAACTCATCGTAGCTCAAATCCATCCGGCCGACCAACGCTGTACTGCGACGCAAACCGTTACGCGCGTCGATTCTTCGATGAAATCGTTTCCTGGCACTTCAGATGCGCACGAAACCGAAAATTGAACAATATTATTGTAAGTAAGGAAAATTGCTCGCGAACAACCGCTGGGGAAATGAAGGCGTCCATAGCTATAATCGGCGAAAATTATGGTGCGCATCGAGACCGCGTTTAACGCTGGAGCTAAATGGCGGCAGCGTATCGCGGGCGAGCGCAAAATCCTGCGTTAGCTCCGCGGAGAAAAGCATTGGAAATTAAGTACGAATGAAAGCCCGGCTTACGGAAGACTTATTTGCCCAAAGGTTTGATAACCGGAGCGCGCCAAGCTTTCGCAATTGGAAGTTGGGCCGGTCGCGTTTGCCAGAGCCGCCGATCCGCGCCGAGCTCTTCAGTGTCGAGCGCCTTGAGCAACACGCGCAAAGCTTGGCGATCGCACAGCAAATTACAGCGTACCCCAAGCGCGGCCGGCCACTGGCGAAGCGGCTCCACGACAACACCCGGGTATTCAACGAAACCTATCGCACGATTGTACGCGCGAGTTCCGCGCGTCAACCGATCTCCCCCGCGGCAGAGTGGCTGCTGGACAATTTCCATATCGTAGATGAGCAGGTTCGGGACATTAAGAATGATCTGCCGGCGGGTTTTTACCGGTTGCTGCCAAAACTTTCGGATGGGCCGCTGCAAGGTTATCCGCGGGTGTTCGGCGTTGCGTGGGCGCTTGTCGCCCATACCGACAGTGGCTTCGATATTGAAAAGCTTACCCGCTTCGTCGATGCCTATCAATTGGTCCAACCGCTGACTATTGGCGAGTTATGGGCATTGGCAATCACATTGCGGATCACGCTGGTGGAGAATCTACGGCGCCTGTCAGAGTCAATCGCGGAAAAACTATCAGCCAGGCAATTGGCGGACCGCGTTGCCGACGACATTATGGGAACCCCCACCAGCAATCCGGAACCGGCCTCGAAAACTTTGCGGAGCTTGGCACAGGCGCCTTGGTCGACTGCGTTTGCCGTAGCCATTGCCCAGCGCCTGCGCGACCATGATCCAAATTCCACGCCGGCGCTGCGTTGGTTGAACGAGCGGCTGGCAGCCGTCGGGACAACCACCGATAAAATCGTCCAGGAGGAATTCCAGAGTCAAAGTGCGACCGACGTCACGGTTCGCAACGTCATCACCTCGATGCGGCTGGTCTCGATGCTAAACTGGGCCGAGTTCTTCGAAAGTGTCAGCCCGGTGGACGCGGTATTACGAGCCGGCAGTGTTTTTGCGGCGATGGATTTTCAGACCAGGGATTTGTACCGGCGCGCGATTGAACAGCTTTCCCGCGGCTCGGGACTGGAAGAAACAACTGTTGCGCAACGCGCGATCGCCGCCGCCAATCGGGCTCGTGAAAACCTAGGCGGAGAAGCCTCCAGCCTTCGCGAATGCGACCCCGGTTATTATCTGATCGCCAAAGGCCGGCCCGAATTCGAGCTGGGTCTGCGCTGTCGGGTGTCGATCCGGACCCGTATCCTGAGGCTGCATTCGGAACTTGGCATAATGAGCTATGTCGGCATGATCGCCGTCATGACAGCCATCGTTCTGGCTCTGGCATTGTTTGGTACCGATCATGGCGGCGTTGCCGGCTGGTGGCTTCTGGCCCTGGCATTTACCGGCTTGGTTCCGGCCTCGGATGTCGCCGTCGCAATCGTCAATCGGTTTATCACCAAGCAGGTCGGCGGCATGCTCCTGCCCGGAATGGAATTACGTGAGGGCATCCCGTTACAACTGCGAACCATCGTGGTCATACCAGCGATGCTGACGGACTTAGCGTCCATAGAAAAGGATGTTGCCCGGCTGGAGGAACATCACCTCTCGAACCCGGACGATAATTTTGTTTTCGGGTTACTTTCCGATTGGCGCGACGCATTGACGGAACGATGTGCCGAGGATGACGCGCTGCTTGCAGATGCCGCTAAAGCGATTGCGGGATTAAACGCACAGTATGGGCCAGCCGGAGATAGCCCGCGATTCTTTTTGCTGCATCGCCGCCGCTGTTGGAACGAATGCGAGGCGGCATGGATGGGTTGGGAGCGCAAACGCGGCAAACTGCATGAGCTGAACCGGCTGCTGCGTGGCGCCAGCGATACGAATTTTATCGCAACCGGCGGGAGTTTTCCGGTGCTTCCGACAGCGATCCGCTATGTGATCACCCTGGACACCGACACCAGGCTGCCGATCGGCGTGGCCACGCGGCTGGTCGGAAAAATGGCACATCCGCTCAATCATCCCTACTACGATCAACATACCGGAACCGTCACCCGAGGCCATGCCGTGCTGCAGCCGCGGGTGACCCCGTCGCTGCCGATGGGTACCGAAGGATCGATGTTTCAGCGGGCCTTCTCGGGTCCGAACGGGCTTGATCCCTACGCGCTCGCGGTTTCCGACGTCTATCAGGATTTGTTCGAAGAGGGCTCCTATTGCGGCAAGGGCATCTACGAGATCGACAGCCTCGAGGCTGCCCTTAAAAATCAGATCGCGGAGAACACGGTACTTAGTCATGATCTGCTGGAAGGTATTTTCGCACGCGCCGGTCTGGTGAGCGACATCGAAGTGGTCGAGGAATTTCCGTCACGCTATGCCGTGTCGGCAGCGCGCCAGCATCGCTGGGTCAGGGGCGACTGGCAGTTGCTGCCCTGGATTTTCGGGTTTCGGCTACAAGCCAAGGATGGCACCCGGCTAACCGCGCTACCGCTGATGGGGCGCTGGAAATTGCTTGACAATCTGCGCCGTTCGCTGGCCGCCCCGGCTGCCCTGCTGGCGCTGTTGCTAGGCTGGCTGCAGCCGGTGAGAAGTGCTGAAATCTGGACCGGCTATATTCTGCTGACCATCGCTTTGCCGCCACTGCTGCCGGCGATTGCCGGCATCGTTCCAACCCGCCCAGGCGTGTCGCTGTACAGTCATCTGCGTGGCCTGCGTGGCGATTTTGTCCTGGGGCTGCTGCAGAGCGCGTTTCTCATCACCTTCCTCGCCCATCAGGCATGGCTCATGGCCGACGCCGTCGGCCGTACCCTGTTCCGGCTTCTCGTTGGCCGCCATTTGCTGGAATGGGTAACAAGCGCGCAGAGCAACGGTGATTCCACGTTCGACCAGCGTGCTCTGATCCTTCAGGTTGCCGCCAGCATTGGCTGTGCCGGGCTGTTCGGGATCAGCCTGTTTATGTTTGCAGCCGGTAATTGGCCGCTGGCGCTACCATTTTTAGTGTTGTGGGTGGCCTCGCCATGGGTGGCACTCCGGGCCAGCTTGCCACCCGCCGCGGCCGGCCATCTATCGGTCACGACAGCGGACGCGCTGGCGCTCAGGCTGGTGGCGCGGCGCACTTGGCGCTTCTTCGAAACATTTGTGACTTCCGAAGACCATATGCTGCCGCCCGATAATTTCCAGGAGGATCCAAAGCCGGTGGTCGCCCGCCGCACCTCGCCGACTAATTTGGGACTCTATCTCCTCGCCGCCGTCGCGGCCCGGGATTTCGGCTGGACCGGCACATTAGAGATGCTGACCAGGCTCGAGGAAACACTCGTCTCGATGGCCAAGCTGGAGCGATTCCGCGGGCATTTTTATAACTGGTATGATACCGGCGATCTGCGGGCGCTGGAGCCGAAATATGTCTCCTCGGTGGATAGCGGTAATCTCGCCGGTCACCTCATCGCGCTGGGCAATGCCTGCCATGAAGTCAGCCTGGAGCCGGTCGGCAATCAGAATTGGCAAATGGGCGTTGGCGACACCCTGGCGCTGCTGCGTGAGGCGGCGATGCCTGAGGCTGGCGCGCGCGGACCAGCTGCAGCCAGGCTCAGGCTGCATGAACTCATCAAGCATTTCGCCGCTTTGCTTTGGGACCTGCCGGCGACGCTAAAAGCCGCCGCCGGGCGCCTCCAGCAGATGTTGCGGGTGGCCGATGAGCTGGTAACCTGCGCGAATGCCTGGTTGCTCGAGGGTGCCGATAGGGCGGGCGAGGAGCGGGTGCTCTGGGCCGAGACGTTACGTAACTGCCTGCTCGGGCATGACCAGGACCTCGCTGTGCTCATGCCATGGGCAGAACTGCTGTCCACGGAACATTTGGGCGGCGATGACGCCGCCGGGCTGTTGAACAGCTGGCCCAGTTTGGCGGCACTTCCCGGTCACTGTGAAGCAATCCTGGCGTTGCTCGGGCACATGCCCGGCGACATGCCGGAGCAAGATCATGCGCCCCTGGTCCAGGCATTGCAGGCTTCATCCGAGGCCGCCAAGTCCATTATGGGCCGCCTGACCGCCATCGACCATACCGCGAAGAAAATGTTCCATGACATGGCGTTTGGCTTTCTTTTCGATGCCGGCCGTCAGCTCCTCTCCATCGGCTATCGTCCCGAAGATAATAGCCTGGATGCCAATTTTTATGATCTGCTGGCCTCGGAAGCGCGGTTGGCCAGCTTCATCGCCATCGCCAAGGGCGACCTGCCGGCCAAGCATTGGTTTCGCCTTGGCCGCACGATGACGCGGATCGATGGCAGCGCCGGACTGATGTCTTGGTCCGGATCGATGTTCGAATATCTGATGCCGTCTTTGGTCATGCGTGCACCCGCCGGCAGTCTGCTGGAGCAGACCAGCCGGTTGATTGTCTGGCGGCAGGAGAAATATGGCAATGGGCTTGGTGTGCCATGGGGCATGTCTGAATCCGAATATAACGCCCGCGACTCCGAGCAGACCTACCAGTATTCCAGTTTTGGCGTCCCGGATCTGGGATATAAACGCCAGCTGGCGGAAAACATCGTCATCGCTCCGTATGCAACCGGTCTGGCGTCGATGGTCGATCCTACCGCGGCGGCAGCCAATTTCAGCCGCCTCGAGCGCATGGGCGCGCGCGGCTTCTATGGCTGGTACGAGGCGCTCGACTACACGCCAAGCCGGCGGCCGGAAGGCTCAAAGGTTGAGATTGTCCGGGCCTACATGGCGCATCATCAGGCGATGACGATCATCGCCATCGCCAACGCGCTCCAGGATGGGCGGATGCGGGAACGTTTTCACAGCGAACCGATTATGCGCGCCGCCGAGCTGCTGCTGCAGGAGCGTATGCCCCGCGATGTTGCGGTTGCAATCGCCCCGCCCGAACAGGCACAAACGGCGACGCGAAGCGGGACCCTCACCGCGGCCACGGAACGCCATTACGCCTCGGCACATTCACGCATCCCGCGCTCGCATCTGTTATCAAATGGTCGCTATTGCGTAATGATTACGGCGGCGGGATCTGGATATAGCCGCTGGCATGATGTCGCCATCACTCGCTGGCGCGAGGACGTCACCGGCGACGGCTGGGGCGCCTATGTATTTTTACGAGACGTACAGAACGGCAAAACCTGGTCGGCGGGTTATCAACCCAGCGTGGTTGAGCCCGAGCGTTATGATGTGACCTTTGCAGAAGAACGCGCGCAGATCATTCGGGAGGATTTCTCCCTGACAATAACGCTCGAAGTCATGGTGTCGCCGGAGGATGACGCTGAGGTCCGGCGCGTTTCGATCACCAATCACGGCACCTTCACTCGGGAAATCGAAATCACCTCCTATTTCGAGATTGCCTTGGCGCGGCAGCTGGACGATCTGGCGCATCCCGCATTTGCCGCTCTTTTCGTGCAGACCGAGTTCGTGCCCGAGCTCGGCGCCATCCTGGCGACACGCCGGCAACGCTCCTCAGCCGATCCGCTGGTATGGGCTGCGCATCTCGCGGTCATTGAGGGGGAAAGTTCCGGAGACGTGCAGTTTGAGACCGATCGCGGGCGCTTTATCGGGCGCGGGCAAACCATCCGCTCACCCGCCGCGATTGCCGATGGCTGGCCGCTTTCCAACACCGCGGGCGCCGTGCTCGACCCGATCTTCAGCCTGCGCCGCCGGTTGCGGATAGCGCGCGGCGCCACGGCGCGCATCGCTTTCTGGACCGTCGTCGCTGCCACCCGCGAAGAAGTGCTGGCACTTGCAGACAAGCATCACGACGCAGTGGCATTTGAGCGTACCAAGCGGCTTTCCTGGACGCAGGCACAAATGCAGCTTCGTCATCTCGGCATCGACACTGAGGAGGCGCATCTGTTCCAACGACTTGCCAATCATATCATTTTTAGTGATCCTGTATTGCGGCCTCCGGCTGAGATACTTGTACGCGGCGCCGGCAAGGCCTCGACCCTGTGGCCCCAGGGTATTTCCGGCGATCTGCCCATCCTGCTGGTCCGGATCGACGCGGATAATCATCTCGAACTGGTCCGGCAATTAATGCGCGCCCATGAATACTGGCGCCTGAAATTTCTGGCGGTCGATCTCGTGATTCTCAATGCTCACGCGGCATCCTATGCGCAGGAGCTGCAAGTCGCGTTGGACGCGCTGTTGCGGATGAACCAGTCGATGCCCAAACTGGTAGCGGATGATCGGCGAGGTGCGGTGTTCATGCTGCGCGCGGATCTGGTTGCCGCTGAAATTCAAGGACTGCTGTATAGCTGTGCCCGCGTTGTCCTTGATGGCAAGCGCGGGTCGCTGGCCGATCAGATCAACCGCGCCCGTGACCTTAAGCCGGCCAGCCCGCCGCCGGCGCGGCGCAACGCCCTGACGGCACGCGATGAACGCCAGCCGACGCGGCCGGAGATGGAATTCAGTAACGGTCTCGGAGGTTTCACAAATAAGGGCCGGGATTACCTGACGATCCTTGAAGACAACGATCATACACCCGCACCCTGGCTGAATATCATCGCTAATCCGGCCTTCGGGTTCCAGGTGTCGACTGACGGCAGCGGCTTCACCTGGTCGGTGAACAGTCAGCAGAATCAACTGACGCCATGGTCGAATGACCCCGTCTGCGACCGGCCAGGCGAAGCGATTTACCTGCGCGACGAGGATAGCGGCGAAATCTGGCGACCGACCGCCTTGCCGATCCGCGAAATTGCCACTTCCTATGCGATCCGGCACGGCCAGGGGTTTAGCCAGTTCAACCATGTCTCGCACGCAATTGCGCTTGAGCTGCTGCAGTTTGTGCCGGTTGATGATTCCATTAAAATCTCGCGCCTGAAAATAACCAACGACTCCGACCGGCCCCGCTCGCTTTCCATCACCGCCTATGTGGAGTGGGTTCTCGGCGCAAATCGTTCCGCTGGGGCGCCTTTCATTCTGACGGAAGTTAACCCGGGAACCGGCGCGATTTTTGCGCGCAATCCGTGGAACGATCAGTTCGGTACGCGGGTGGCGTTTGCGGATCTGAATGGCCGGCAAACCTCTTGGACCTGTGACCGCACGGAGTTTCTCGGCCGCGACGGCGCGATGGACCAGCCCTTGGGTCTGAGCCCGGGGATGCTGCTGTCCAATCGCAGCGGCGCAGGACTTGATCCGTGCGGCGCATTGCAGACAATGCTTCAGCTTCGGCCTCGGCAAACGGCAGAAATTGTCTTCTTCCTGGGCCAGTCGGCAAGCGGCGAGGCGGCAGAATTTCTGATTAAAAAATACCGCGACGCCGATCTCGACGCGGTATTCGCTGCTGTCACCCGGCAATGGGACAATTCGCTTGGCGCGGTGCAGGTCAAAACACCGGATCGCGCCATGGATATTCTTCTCAATCGCTGGCTTCCCTACCAGACCCTTGCCTGCCGCGTCTGGGCGCGCACCGCCTTTTATCAGGCCAGTGGCGCCTATGGTTTCAGGGACCAGCTGCAGGACGTGATGGCGCTCTGCGTCTGCCGGCCGGACATTGCCCGTGAACATCTGCTGCGGGCGGCGGGTCGGCAATTCGTTGAAGGTGACGTTCAGCATTGGTGGCTGCCGGAAACCGGCAACGGTATCCGTACCCGGGTGTCGGATGACCGCGGCTGGCTTGCTTATGTCGTTGCCCATTATGTTGAGGTCACTGGCGATGCTGCCGTGCTTGCAGAAGTTGTGGCGTATCTGGAAGGCCCCCTATTGAAGGAAGGCGAGCGGGATGCGTTTTTCCCGCCGGCGGTTTCCAGCAGAACCGGCACGCTGTTCGAACATTGTGCGCTGGCTTTAGACAAGAGTCTGGAGACCGGTGTGCACGGGCTACCCTTGATGGGGACCGGGGACTGGAATGACGGCCTGGACCGGGTCGGCGAAGGCGGCAAGGGCGAGAGCGTATGGCTTGGCTGGTTTCTGTATGCAACGCTGACCGCCTTCTGCAAACTGGCCGGGCAAACTGGAGAGTCGCAGCGAGCTGCGGGCTGGCTCCTGCATGCAGCGGCGCTGAAGCGATCGCTCGAAGCCAATGCCTGGGATGGCGACTGGTACCGTCGCGCCTATTTTGACGACGGTTCCCCGCTCGGCTCGGTTGCTAACAGTGAATGCCGCATCGACTCGATTGCGCAATCCTGGTCCGTGATCTCGGGTGGTGGCGAGCCGGCTCATAGCGCGCGCGCCATGACGGCGGTCGACAAATATCTGGTGCGCCGGGACGACAAATTATCCCTGCTGTTCACGCCGCCTTTCAACAATCCTGCGCGGGATCCTGGGTATATCAAAGGCTACCCGGCCGGGATTAGGGAGAATGGCGGACAATATACCCATGGCGCGGTCTGGGCGGCGCTCGCGCATCTGATGCGGGGCAATGGCGACGAGGCCGGCGAGTTGCTGTCAATGCTCAATCCGATTCGCCACGCCGATAGCCCAAGCGCCATGCAGCGCTATAAGGTTGAACCCTACGTGGCCTGCGCGGATGTCTATTCCGAAGCGCCGCATGTCGGGCGCGGTGGCTGGACCTGGTATACGGGCTCGGCCGGATGGTTGTACCGCGTGGCGTTGGAGTGGTCACTGGGATTTCGGGTACAGGGCAAAAATCTGCTGATCGACCCTTGCATCCCCCGTAATTGGCCGGGCTTTGAAATCGTCTTCCAATATCGCTCTACGCGCTATGAAATTAAGGTAGAGAATCCCAATGCCGTGTGCGGCGGTGTCGTCTCGCTGAGACTTGATGAGCAGATTCTGCCCAATGATACAAATTCTCGGATCTCGTTGTTGGACGACGGAATGACGCATCAAATTCTGGTGGTTCTGGGATGAGGAGAATGGCATGCCGGAGAAAATAAGCGCGCTCGCGGGTAAGCCGGTTCCGCAACAACTACTGGTGAATATCCCGCGTCTGGTGACCGCCTATTATACGCTAGCGGCTGATCCGGAAATCGCCGCGCAGCGCGTCGCCTTCGGCACCTCCGGGCATCGCGGCTTGGCCTTGGCTGGATCGTTCAACGAAGCGCATATCCTCGCCACCACCCAGGCCGTTTGTATGTACCGCCGGTCAGCCGGCATCAATGGGCCGCTTTATATGGGCAAGGATACGCATGCGCTATCCGAACCTGCTTTCGCCAGCGCGCTTGAAGTCCTTGCAGCAAACAAAGTCGAGACCATGATCGACATGCGAGACGGCTATACGCCGACGCCGGTAATTTCGCACGCGATCCTTTCCTATAATCGTGGCCGCAAGACCGGCCTGGCGGACGGCATCATCATCAGCCCCTCGCATAATCCGCCGGATGAAGGCGGCTTTAAATATAATTCAGCGAATGGCGGACCCGCCGACGTCGACGTCATCGGCTTCATCCAAAATGCTGCGAACCAGTTCCTGGCGCAGAAATTGAACGGTGTCGTGCGCATACCCTTTGAGCGCGCGCGCCGGGCGGCAAACATCAAGCTTTGTGATTACATAACGCCTTACGTCGACGATCTTGCTAATATTATTGATATGGGAGCGATCCGAACGGCTGGCATTCGAATTGGCATAGATCCGCTCGGGGGTGCTGCTGTTCAGTATTGGCAACCCATCATAGAGCGCTACAAGCTCTCGGCAACGGTGGTCAACGACGCCATCGATCCGACGTTCCGTTTCATGACCCTGGACTGGGACGGAAAAATCCGGATGGATTGCTCATCTTCCTACGCAATGACAAAGCTGATCGCCTTGCGAGGCAAATTCGACATTGCGTTTGCCAACGACACCGACGCTGATCGGCACGGGATCGTCTGCCCCTCGGCCGGTCTGATCCTTTCAAATGAGTTTCTGGCGGCGGCGATCGCCTATTTGTGTGCAAACCGGCCGGGTTGGCGTGCTGATAGCGGCATTGGAAAAACCGTCGTCTCAAGCGGAATGATCGATCGCATCGCGGCAAAGCACAAGCGCAAGCTGATCGAGGTGCCGGTGGGATTTAAATGGTTCAGCGCCGGGCTGATGGACGGATCGCTTGCCTTCGGCGGAGAAGAAAGCGCTGGCGCTTCCTACCTGCGCCGTGACGGCACGGTATGGACGACGGATAAAGATGGGCCGATCATGGGCTTGCTCGCCGCCGAAATGACGGCGCGAACCGGACGTGATCCTCAGCAGTTTTACGATGCCGCAACCGAAGACCTAGGTAAATCCTATTACGCCCGCATCGACGCCGCGGCCAGCCGTAAGCAGAAAGCGCTGCTGGCTGCGCTGGACCCGGCGCATATTGATGCCGGTGAGCTTGCCGGTGAACCGATCGAAGCCAAGCTTACCCGTGCGCCCGGCAACAACCAGGCGATCGGCGGCATCAAGCTGATGACTAAAAACGGTTGGTTCGCCGCCAGGCCATCCGGAACCGAGGATGTGTATAAAATCTATGCGGAAAGCTTTCGCAGCGAGGACCATCTAAAACGCATTCAGGAGGAAGCTCAGTCCTTGATTTCCCGTGTTTTCAGCAAGACGTAATTTTATCCTCGGAGCTTTTGGAAAATTGCTGCCGGCGCTGTGCCGGCCGGAATACCGGCAGGCAAATTGGATAAAGCTTGATTGATCTGTATCAACGACAATCCGCTATCGTGATGGCAGAGATGCCGATAACGCCACGGGTCCGGGCCCGCCCGGAGCTGTTCCGCCAAGCGTTGGTCCGCCAAGGTTGCTCCGCCCTGGGTAGTTGCGCCCTGAGTATTATCCGAGCCTACCGGACTGAGCATGCCTGGCACATATAGGATCGGATGGATCAATGACGAAGTGATCGATCACGAAGCCATTGTCACCCAATCAATCCTCGGCGTGCCGAGTCCATTGATGCATCGCCCGGCGCGGGCAGAAGGAAATTGAAATGGCAAATGATACGGCATCTTTGAATTCGAAGGATATACCGAAGACGCCGCAGGCGGAGTTGGGCTTGAACGCCGGGGACATTGCCGAGCCAGAAGTGGCGCGGGCAGCAGTGCCGGCTGCTTCATGCTCAAAAACGCTGCCGGGGCGCAGGCCGTTATTCCGCAACTGATGCAAAAAGCGCACACCGCTTCCCGGGCAAAATAAATTGTAGGAAAGAGCATCAGAATGGACACCATAGATCTTCCGCTGGTTACCGTAGACCGTGACGGCATCGCCGAACTCACCGCGCAGGCAGATGCCTTGTCTCCAGATGAAATGGCGAAGATGGACGCCTATTGGCGCGCCGCCAACTATGTGTCGGTTGGACAGATCTACCTGTACGATAATCCGCTATTACGTGAAAAACTGACATTGGCGCATGTGAAGCCGTTGGTTGTCAGCCATTGGGGTACAACGCCAGGTCAGAATTTCATTTATGTGCATTTGAATCGCGTGATCAAGAAGCATGACCTTAACATGTTTTATGTCGCTGGGCCCGGACATGGCGGTCCGGCATTGGTCGGCAATGTCTATCTCGAAGGCACGTGGAGCGAGGTTTATCCGGACGTCACTCAGGATGAAGCGGGCCTGAAGAAGCTGTTCAAACAATTCTCATTTCCCGGTGGAATTTCCAGCCATGTCGCACCCACCACGCCGGGGTCGATCCACGAGGGCGGCGAACTTGGATATTCGCTCAGCCATGCCTTCGGTGCCGCCTTTGACAATCCGGATCTGATGGTCGCCTGCGTGGTCGGCGACGGCGAAGCCGAGACCGGGCCTCTGGCAACCGCGTGGCATTCGAATAAATTTCTCAGCCCCATAACAGACGGCGCGGTGTTGCCGATCCTGCATCTGAACGGTTACAAGATAAGTAATCCAACGCTGCTGGCCCGCATCGAGCATGACGAGTTGGAGCAGTTCTACAAAGGCTGTGGCTGGACCCCGCATTTTGTTGAAGGCGATGACCCGGAAGCGATGCATCAATGCATGGCTGCGACGCTGGAAAAGGCGGTCCAGGAAATACGGGAAATCCAGAACAATGCCCGGCGGAGCGGCAGCTTTATTCGGCCGCGCTGGCCGATGATCGTTCTCAGATCGCCTAAGGGCTGGACCGGTCCCAAAATTGTCGACGGCTTGCAAGTCGAAGGCACGTTTCGCTCGCATCAGGTTCCTCTGCTGGTGGATGCGGCGCATCCGGAACATGTCGAACAACTGGAAAGCTGGATGCGGAGCTACAGGCCGGAAGAACTCTTCGACCAGGCCGGCCGGCTGCTGCCGGAATTGGCGGAGCTGGCGCCCAAAGGCGACCGGCGCATGGGCGCCAATCCGCACGCCAATGGCGGAATTTTACTGCGTGACCTGCGCATGCCGGATTTTCGCATTCACGCTGTAACCGTGCCGGCGCCCGGCGCGGTTACAGCGCAGGACACGCTGATACTGGGCGAGTTTCTGCGCGACGTGGCAATGGCAAACGCCTCCAAACGCAATTTCTGCATCTTTGGTCCGGACGAGACACTCTCAAATCTTCTTGGCGCCGTCTTTGAGGTAACCAACCGGCAATGGGAAGCTCGCGCCGAACAGAATGACGAATTCCTGGCACCCGACGGCCGCGTAGTAGATTCCATGCTCAGTGAGCATCAATGCGAAGGCTGGCTTGAAGGATATCTGCTGACCGGCAGGCACGGGCTTTTTAACAGTTATGAGGCCTTCATCCGCATTGTCGATTCGATGTTCAGCCAGCATGCCAAATGGCTCAAAGTTACCCTTGAACTTCCCTGGCGCCGTAAAATAGCATCATTGAACTACTTGCTCGCCTCGCATGTCTGGCAGCAGGATCATAATGGTTTCACCCATCAGGATCCTGGGTTCCTCGACCATGTCATCAACAAGAAAGCCGACATCGTGCGGGTGTATTTGCCGCCCGATGCCAATTGTCTGCTGTCGGTCTTCGATCATTGCTTGCGCAGCCGGCATTACGTTAATGTCGTTGTGGCTGGAAAACATGCGTTGCCGCAATGGCTGACGATCGAAGCGGCGGTGATGCATTGCACGCAAGGGCTGGGGATCTGGCAATGGGCGAGCAACGATCAGGACACCGATCCCGACGTCGTTATGGCATGTTGCGGCGACACGCCGACACTGGAAATTCTCGCCGCCGTTTCCATCTTGCGGCAACATTTGCCGGAGCTGAAAGTGCGTGTGATCAACATCGTTGATCTGATGCGCTTGCAGCCTTGCGCCGAGCATCCGCACGGCTTAAGCGACACCGACTACGATTCGTTGTTCACCAAAGACAAGCCGATCATTTTCGGTTTTCACGGCTACCCTTCTTTGGTGCATGGGCTGACCTATCGCCGGACAAACCGCAACCTGCATGTCCGGGGCTACAAGGAAGAAGGCACTATCACCACCGCATTCGACATGCGGGTGCAGAATGACCTGGATCGTTTTCATCTGGTCCGCGATGTCATCGATCAGGTCCCGAACCTGGGCAGCAAGGGCACCTATCTGAAGCAGATGATGGCCGACAAACTTATCGAGCATAAAAACTACATCGACATGCATGGCGAAGACCTGCCCGAAATCCGCAACTGGAAATGGAGCAACCCGTCATGAACGAAAAAGCCCTGGCGGAGGTCGCGAACGCGCTGGTTGCCGGCGACAAGGGACTGCTGGCGATGGATGAAAGCACGCCGACCTGCAACAAGCGGTTTGCGGCTGAGGGCATACCGCAAACTGAAGCGGCACGCCGAAGCTACCGTGAACTGCTCGTGACCGCGCCCGGTCTCGGCGACTGCATCAACGGCGCGATCCTCTATGACGAGACCATTCGGCAGAAGACGCTCGACGGCATCGCCTTCGTGAGAATCCTGGAAGATTCTGGCATTATGCCTGGCATCAAGGTTGATCTGGGAGCCAAGGATCTGGCGGGGCACAGGGGAGAAAAAATAACCGAGGGACTGGACGGCCTGCGCCTGCGCCTGCAGGAATATTTCGAGATCGGCGCCCGCTTTGCGAAATGGCGGGCGGTGATAGCACTTGGGCACGGTATCCCTAGCCGGGCCTGCATCGACGCCAATGCGCAGGCGTTGGCCCGCTATGCAGCTTTATGCCAGGAATGCGGCATCGTCCCGGTTGTTGAACCGGAAGTTCTCATGGATGGTGAGCATTCGCTGCAAAATTGCCGAGAGACAACCGAAACCGTGCTGCACGGCGTTTTCGAACAATTGCATCTCCAAAGCGTGCTGTTGGAAGGGATGATACTGAAGCCAAACATGGTGCTGCCTAGCCTGCAATGCGCAGAACAAGAATCCGCCGAGGCGATTGCCGAGGCGTCAATAACCTGCCTCCTGCGCACGGTGCCGGCTGCTGTCCCAGGGATCGCGTTTCTGTCAGGGGGCCAATCCGGCCAACTGGCATCGGCCCGTCTGAATGCGATGAACGCGCGGTCAAATCCGTTGCGCTCAAAGCTGCCCTGGGGGTTGGCGTTTTCCTTTGCGCGCGCCATTCAGCAACCCGCACTGCAGATATGGCGCGGCCAGGAAGCAAATATAGAAGCGGCGCAGAGCGCACTCTACCACCGCGCCAACTGCAACCGGGCATCCCGGCGTGGAGAATATGATGCAGCGATGGAAGCCGCGTGAACGCCATCCGGACCGGTCCGCAACTCTATTTCGTTCGCCATGGTGAAACCGCGTGGTCGCGCTCTGGGCAACATACCGGCAATACGGATATTCCGTTGACGGCACATGGCGAAGAAGAAGCCGGCGCCCTGGCTGCGACAAATACCGTTCACGGCCGTTCTCACCAGCCCGCGGCAACGCGCCCGAACCACCTGTGCGCTGGCTGGGTTAGGCGGTAGGGCCGAAATCGAGCCGGGCCTGGCGGAGTGGGATTATGGCGATTACGAAGGATTGCGGTCGGACGAAATCCGCGAACATCGACCCGGCTGGATGGTCTTCCGCGACGGCTGTCCAAACGGTGAAACGCCGAAAGCTATTGCTGAGCGCGCCGACGTGTTGATCATGCGGCTAACGGCGATGACCGGCAATGTCGCGCTTTTCTCACATGCGCATTTCGGTGCCGTCTTGGCGGCGCGCTGGATTGGTCTGCCTGTCAACGACGCACAACATCTGCTGCTTGGGCCGGCGTCGTTGAGTATTCTCGGCAACAATCCGAGCCATCCGGAGGTGCGGGTGATTTCTCTGTGGAACGCCCGCCCAGCGGCTGGAGCGCGGCGAACCGATTAAGCCGGGCAGCGATGTCGCCATCTTCATGAGTTCACGCAAATATCTGGGTCCGGCAGAGTTTTATGAAGCTGGAGGCCGCCACGTTCAGGGGCCTGCCAGAGACTGAGCTCAACACAATATGCCGCGTGATCTCCGGTTCGTGGAATGGACGGACCCGAAGCGGCAAAGCGATGCGAAGGCGATCCGACAATAAGGCAATGCCGATCCCGGCACCGACCAGATCCTGGATCTGCGATGTTGCGCCATTGCAGCGCTGCAGTCGCAACGGGTATGAAGTGCCTTTCATAAGCCTAGTCGCGAACCCACCGCAGAGTTCTCCAACAAGTATGGTCTCATCTTGGATATCCCGGGCGCCGATTGTCTTCTGGTCGAGGAGCTTGTGACCAGGCGGCAGGACAGCTACAGCCCGGTCGCTGTAAAGCGGCCAGCGGTTGAGGCGTTCGGAAAGGTGAAAACTATCCGGAAGAAGCGCGCAGTCTAGCCTATCGTTCAGCATGGCTTCTGTCAGGTTGGCTGGAGCCGCTTCCTCAAATTGAATTAGAATGTTGGGCAGTTTTGTTGCTATTTTCCGAACTGCATCTGCCACGCTCGACGCACCAATACCAGGACCCAGGCCGATTTTCAAACTTGGCATATTGCCTGCAAGTTTGGCATTCGCGAGCGCCCTCGCAGCATCTCCGGCTTGGAGCATCGCTTCAAGGTGTGGACGCATTGCACGTCCAAGTTCAGTAAGCTGCGAATGGCTTCTTTCCCGAAAAAGCAATGGTCCACCGAATTCGTCTTCAAGTCTCTGTATCGAGCGGGTGATGGCAGGTTGGGAGATGCCGCATTGTTCCGCAGCGCGTGTGAAATTGAACGTGCCGCATAGCGCAATGAAATGGCGAACTTGTGTCAGCTCCATCTAGGGTCACGCCATGCTTGCAAGGTGACATGGATGCATAGTGTTTTAGCCATGATCGTCTCCTTGTGGTTGTAACGCCTGGGCGCGATTGGGGGTGACGTGAAGGTTGAAGGGTTTGTCGGGTAATTCAGGGCTTCCGTGCTTCGGCGATCGCCAGGGTGTCGATGTACTGGCGAAAACGAGTGATCTTGCCGTCCTTGACGTTCCAGACATGGGCGTAGCGGGCATGAGCGGTCCTTCCGGTCGTATCATGCACACCGATGAACTCCCCAAGAGAGACGACGCTGTCGCTCTCGGCGATGAAATCGGATGGGGCGAACGCAAAGCTCGACCACTCGGCCATCAGCGGCTTGAATAAACCCTCAGCGACGCGCTCCGGCCCCCGGCCGTCTACCTTGTAGTGCCACATCGTGATCCATTCGATGTCTGGAGCCATCAGGCCGAGCGCAGCAGCCGCATCACCAGCCTGGAGTTTGTCGTAGAAACTGGCGACGATTTCAGTTGGTTTTGTCATGTTTGGTCTCCTTGAGTTTAGCGGACGATGGAACGTCAGCCGATATGTTTGGCGAGGAATTCGCGCATCGCCGCGCCGATTTCCCGTGCATGGGTCTCCAGGGCGAAATGACCACTGTCGATGAAGCGGATGTCGGCCGAGGGTACGTCGCGCCTGAACGCCTCGGCGCCGGGCGGGATGAAGAACGGATCGTTCTTGCCCCATACCGCCAACACCGGTGGCTGATGCTGGCGCAAATAGGCCTGGATGGTGTCGTAGAGCGCGACATTGGACTGGTAGTCGAGCAGCAGATCGAGTTGGATTTCGCTATTGCCCGGCCGCGCCAGATAGAAATCATCCAAGTTGCGGCCGTCGGGTGAGACCAGGCTCGGGTCTGCGACGCCATGGGTATATTGGAACAAAGTCGTCTCCGGAGCGAGCAGGCCGCGCAAGGCATCGCGGTTGGCCTGGCTCGGCTCCTTCCAATAGGCTTGGATCGGAGCGAAGGCATCCGAGACGCCCTCAAGATACGTGTTGCCGTTCTGGGTTATGATTGCGGTAATCCGCTCAGGGTGCTTGACCGCCAGGCGCAAGCCAACCGGCGCGCCGTAATCGAAGACGTAGATTGCGAACTTATCCAGGCCGAGAACTTGAGTGAAACGGTTAATCACCTTGGCGATGTTCTCGAAGCTATAGGTGAACTTGTCTCGCGCCGGCTGCTCGGTCATGCCGAAGCCAGGCAGATCGGGCGCCACGACATGATAGCGGTCGGAAAGTTGCGGGATCAGATCGCGGAACATATGGCTGGCACTCGGGAAGCCGTGCAGCAGCAGCAGCGTGGGACGTGTTTTATCGCCTGCTTCGCGGTAGAAGACCTTGAGGCCATCTACATCAACAGTGTTGAAACGAACGGACATGACAATTCTCCTTAAGGGTCACGGCGTAAGGAAGGGTGCGCGAGCGCGATGACGAGCGCCCAGTTCTACCTTTGCTCAGCTTGGTGGGGTAAATCGGGCGGCTGTGCGGACCGTTACGGCGGGAAAGTCGATCTCGGTCTTAAGCGCTTCATTGAGGTAGTTGGTGAATATGTTGAGCGCGACATGGGCGATGATTTCGACAATCTCCGCATCTGAATATCCGGCATGCTTGAGCCCTGCGATATCGGCTTCGCTCGCCTGCCCGCGCTCACGTGCGAGCTTGGCGGCAAACCGTACAGCCACATCCGCCTTGATGTCGTTGGAGGCGCCGTTGCGGTTAGCGGTAATCTCTGCGTCGTCGAGTTTGGCAAGGTTGCGGGCGAGATAGGTATGCGCCGAAAGGCAGTAGCCGCAGCCATTCACATCGGCGATCGCCAGCGCGATGCGTTCGTGGGTCGGGCGGGCCAGGGCACCTTTGCCAAGCGCGTCGGCGAAGCCGAGATACGCCTCTAGCGCTGCCGGGCCATTGGCTATGATACGGAACATATTCGGTACAGTGCCAAGTTGCTTTTGGACGGCGGCTAGCAGGGGCCGCGATTTTTCGGGTGCTTGCTCGACCGCAGGCGTTGGAATACGGGACATGGGTTTCACCTCTGCTGGGGCAGACCACCATCGGGCCGCCGAAATCTGCCTAGCTACTTTCGTAGAACGGCAGAAGCTGATAAAACCGGAAGTCTTGCTTCCGTAATTTGGAAGGTTTTGATGGACCGACTTGAAGCCATGCGCACGCTGGTTGCCGCGGTAGATGGCGGCAGCCTGTCTGCTGCCTCACGAACACTCGACCTTCCCTTACCGACCGTCAGCCGTCGCGTTTCGGATTTGGAGCTGCAACTCGGCTCACAACTGGTGGTACGCACCAGCCGCAAGCTGCTGCTGACGGATGCAGGTGCCGCCTATGTCGCCTCGGCGCGCCGGGTGTTGGAAGAACTGGCGGAGGCGGAGCGCGCGGTCTCGGGTGAATATCGCGCGCCGCGCGGCGAACTTCTGGTAACGGCGCCGATCGCGTTCGGCGCGCTGAACGTAGCACCGATTATCCACGACTTTCTCGCCGCCTATCCCGACGTTACCGTGCGGCTCGTCTTGTTCGACCGAACGATTGATCTGGTCGAATCTCATATCGACGTTGCAGTGCGGATTGGACATTTGCCTGACAGCAATCTCGTTGCGCGACGTGTGGGCGAAATTCACTGGGTAGTTTGTGCCTGCCCGGACTATCTCCGCCGGCGCGGCAAGCCGCGCGCGCCCGCAGACCTCTCCAACCATGACTGTATCGCGTTCGAAGGGCTACAGCGTTATCGCGAATGGCCTTTCGCCAGTGCGAACGGTGTCCAGCAGGTCCCTATCAACCCGCGCTTTTCAGTCAACACGGCCGACGGCGTGATTGGCGGTGCCGTCGCGGGCCTTGGTGTTGCACGATTGATGTCCTATCAGGCATCGGCCAGCGTCAAGGACGGAATGCTGGTCCCGATATTGTCCGAATGGGCGCCACCGCGGATCCCTGTACAGCTCGTCCACGCAGGCCACCAGCAACAGCCGATCAAGCTGAGGGCTTTCCTGGATTACGTAGCACCCCGGCTGCAGGAAAGATTGCGTGAGATCGCGGAGCAGTTCGTATCGAGCGAACCCTCCGCCAGCATATAATGTCGGCGCCGACATGTTTCAGACGCCAGCTAACCGCTATTTGTAGCGTATTTCGGTTGCAATAATTGCGCGCTGCTGCAACCAGATCAAAGGTCTGAAACAGATAGTTTCAAGAGTTGTCTTATTGCACATTCGAGTCATGTACCCGGACCGTGATCGACGGCTAGACATTTGGGCTGTACGCCGCGTTAGGTCCGAACTTACACCCTTGCGGAGTTCTATGCAGCCTCAAATACATCGCGTGCGGATGTCGTAGCCGGCGCGTGTTCAGTATGCCCGGCGCCCAAGTCCATCCATCCGCATTTACGCTCTCATATATTTTCTCCGAAGGTTTGGTCAGACCCTCTGGAATGCCAAGCCGCTATAGCGACCCTGCCCAATGTTCGCGCGGGATCGCAACGACTTTGACGTCGCGCTTTAGGACGCCCGCCAATCGTTCTGCGACTTGATCAGCGCTGACCATCGAACCAAGGTCGATGACGTGGTGCCTTGACCATTCAGGCCCGATTCACTTCGGATCGTCAAGCAGTTCTCGGGCCGATGCTACGGCACGCTGACAGAGTGCGACAAAGGCCTCGACTGTATCGCCCGCGCAATGCGGAGAGAGAATGGTGTTTGGAACATCTCGCCATTGCATGCCATCATGCGGCTCACTCTCAAATACGTCGAGTGCTGCCTGTCCAAGCCGGCCGTCCTTCAGCGCTGCTATGAGTTCCGCTTCGTCAATCACGAACCCTCTAGACATATTTACAAGACAACCATGGCTGCCCAGCGCATCGAGCACGTCCCGGGATATCAGTTTCCGGGTGGAATCATGAGCGTAGATCGCTACGACGAGAATATCACTCCAACCCGCGAGTTGAAGCAGCGACTCTGCTCGAGCCCACAAAACATCCGGCTTTTCATGCGGGCCCCACCACCTTATTTGGCAGCCAAAGACGTCTAACCTTTGGGCCACCGAGAGGCCGATGTTTCCAAGACCGACGATGCCAATATGGGCATTAGCCATTGAATGACTGGGTGGAAAACGGGATTGAGGCCAGTGACCGTCGCGGACCCAGCGGTCGGCCTGAAACAGCCGTCGCCGCGCTGCTAACACCATACCGACGGCGTGGTCAGCGACGTCACCGGCGTGCGTTGCGCCGGCCGTCCTGATACGTATGCGGCGTTTGCTGGTGGCTTGCAGGTCCACTCCCTCGTGCCCGGCGCCAAATGCGACGATTGCCTTTAAGTCCGGCAGCCGCTCAAGCAACCGGCGATTGAATGGATCGGCTCCCGAAGTGATTGCGACCCGGATACCTTGGCCGCCTCCCTGGTCGAGCCATTCCTCCCAAGCGCCGCTGACCGCCCATGGCCCGACGATCGTGAAGCTGTCACCGGCAATTTTTGCAAGCGGCTCGGCAAGAGCGCGCAACAGCATCAGGACGCGGGGCGGGCCTTGTGTTCGAGCCATTGATTGAAATCCACGTTAGCAAAGGAATTAAGGCGAGGTGCTTGATCGCAGCGGTAATTATGGCCGTCTTCGGCCTTTGCAAACATACGACAGATTTTTCAAGTCTGCGACTTTAGGAATTTGCCTCAAACGGCGAAGTCGGGAATTTTGGTGGCGGCGTTTGGTAAAGTCTTCCTACAGAAGCTACAAACCTATCCTAGGAGAGCCACACCGCGAAGTGGGCGCTTTGAACCAGGCCGCCGGCCATACCGTATTCCGCCATGCAGAAAATGATCACCCCCGCATGCTTTGTCGCCGCATGCTCAAAAGATGTGCTTTATGCGAGTATATCCACAGATTGCCGATCGTCTCATCACCGATACTGAGGAGCCTTCACCTGCTCCAAAGGCGGCACTGACCTGATGTCGGGCCTAGATCGCCTGCTCGCGCTGGCCCTCCAAAACAAACACCAGAAGATGGCGTTGGCGACCGTGACCAACACTTGGGGTTCGGCACCGCGGCCGCGTGGCAGCCATATGCTGGTGCTGGAGAGCGGGCGATTTGAAGGTTCGGTTTCCGGCGGGTGCGTCGAGAATGCCGTACTTGAGGAGGCAGCCGAGACCATTGCAAACGGCGGCTTCCGCAAACTCCGCTACGGTGTTTCGAACGATGCCGCATGGGCGGTCGGACTGCCTTGTGGGGGCACTATCGAGGTGATGGTTCAATCGGTTTCCGCCGACGGTTTCGCGCCTGAGTTGTTTGAACGCCTGCGAACGGCACAGCGCGATAACGAGCAGGTCCGCCTTGTTACCGATGGGCACGGTCATACCAGCGAAGATACTGGCGTCACCGGCTTTGAAAATCTGTATGCTGCGCCGCGCCGGTTGCTGATCGTCGGTGCGGTGCAGATTGCGCAATCCCTGGCCAAACTGGCGCAGGAAATTGAATTGAAAGTGACGGTGATTGACCCGCGGGCAACCTATCTTACGGCAGAACGTTTTCCGGGCATCGCGCACGATACGCGCTGGCCCGACACAGCCATCGAAGCTTTGAAGCCGAATTCAAGGACGGCGGTGATTACCCTCAGCCATGACATAAAACTTGACGATCCCGCTTTGGCCGCGGCGTTGCGGATGCAAACCGGCTATATCGCCGCGCTAGGCTCCCGGAAAAGCCATGCGGCGCGCCTGCAGCGACTTTCCGGCCAGGGCTTTGATGCGTCCAGCCTGCAACGCATTGAGGGCCCGGCAGGGATTGATATCGGCGCCATTGGCCCTGCCGAAATCGCCTTGTCGATTCTGGCCGGCACCATTCGCCGTCTAAGCGTCAAGCCGGTCGAGGATGTGGCGCCGAACCCTGTTGCGTAGCCAAAACAAACTACCGCAATCCAACTCTAGCGGTCGCCCATTAGCCTGATCAACTGCGCCAGCTCTGCGGCCGAGCTGCCGCCGACGAAGTCATCGATGGCTGGGAGGGCTGCCTGCATGCCGCGCGTCAACGGCTCGAAACCGGGCGTGGATTTATGCGGATTGGCCCAGATGATGCGGTGCGCCAGAAACCCGAGCCTACTCATTTGCTGGCCGAGCAATCCGGTCTCGCCGCGCTCCCAGCCATCTGACGCAATCACGACTATGGCGCCGCGCGCCATACCGCGCTGACCCCAAATATCGAGGAAAGATTTGATCTGATCGCCCAGTCTTGTGCCACCCGACCAATCCGGCACCGTGCGCGATGCCGCGATGATGCCGGCCTCGCAATCCTGCGTATCGAAAGCGCGGGAGATACGGGTAAGCCGGGTACCCACGGTGAACACTTCGGTACGCCGCGGCGAGCAGCGATAGGCGGCATAGCCGAACCGCAACAGCCCCGGTGCGAACGGCGCCATGGAGCCGCTGACGTCCAGCAGCAATACTCGTTTGCGAATGCGTGGACGCGGCACGCGGCGGAACAGTTGTTCCGGCTCACCGCCGCGCCAAAGAGCTGCTTTCACGGTCCGCCGCACATCGATCACGCCATGCGGGCCGGTGCGCTTGCGCCGGCCCGGCAGCAGCGCAACCCTGGCTCGCAAGCGAGAGATCAGAGCGTAGATGAGCGCCTTTTCTTCAGCCGAAAGCGTGGACAGTTTGCGCCGTCGCAGCACTTCATTCGGGCTGGCCGCACCCATCTCCACATCGCGGTCGTCGTCTTCATCCGGCTGGTCGCGCCTGCGGATATCGGTGACCCCGGGCAAAATCGGCGGCGCCGTTGGATCCGGCAGAATCTCGGCGCTTGCTCTCGGGTCGCCAAAAAAGAATCTCGCGAAACAAGCGTCGTAGCGCGAGATATCTTCCGGCGTCGCGCATAAGGTCGATCTACCTGCCAGGAAAATTGTCTGCAGTCCGGACGCGGGCAGCAGAGCCGCAGCTTCGAACATCAGCCCGGCGCGCGAGACGCTGATCGGCAGGCCGGCAGTACGCAAGGCGGCGATGAAGCTAAGAAGGTTGTCCTTGGCCGAAACCGCGCTCACGGCAGCAATAATTCGAACTTTCCAGCCCGCACGCGGGCCTGGTCCTCATGGTATTTAACCACCGTGCCCAAAGTCAGCGCAGCATTGCGCGGCGAGATCTCGGACGCGCCGAGGGCGATCAGGGATTCCGCCCAGTCCAGGCTCTCGGCCACGCCTGGTGCCTTCAACATGCCGGCGCCCCGCAAACGGTTGACCGAGGTTAATATCTGCGATGCGAGCAACGGCGGGATCGCGGGAAAGCGGCGCTCCAGGATCGCGCGTTCGCGCTCCGCGCTCGGATGCTCGATCCATTGATACAGGCAGCGCCGTTTCAGCGCGTCATGAACCTCCCGCGTCCGGTTGGAGGTGACGACCACGAAAGGCGGCGTTGCCGCCCGGATGGTGCCGAGCTCAGGCACGGTCACCGAAAACTCGGAGAGCGCCTCCAGCAGGAAGGCCTCGAATTCATCGTCGGCGCGGTCGATCTCATCGATCAGCAGCACGCTCGGCGTGGTTTCGAAGGCGCGCAGAACTGCTCGCGGCTGCAGGAATTTGCGGTCGTAGAGTTCGCTTTCCAGCTCCGAAGCATTCTGCCGGCCTAGGGTCTCGGCGATCCTCATATGCAGCAGCTGCCGCGGAAAATCCCAGTTGTACAGAGCCTCCGATGCGTCCAGCCCCTCATAGCACTGTAGCCGGAACAGCGGCCATCCCAGCGCCTTGGAAACAGCATGCGCGAGAGCGGTTTTGCCAACGCCCGGCTCGCCCTCGCAAAATAACGGGCGGTGCATGGCGAGCGCGAGATAGACCGAAGCGACTACCGTTTCTTCAGCAAAATAATCTGCACCCTCCAGCGCTGCTCCGAGGGCCTCCAACGTAGCCGGCGGCGCCGTGCTCAAGCGTGTTCCGTCACGGCAACGCTTTCCCCCCGCAGCACCGCGGCGGCCCGCATGGCGGCATCCACGATATGCTGGTAGCCGGTACAGCGGCACAGATTGCCGGAAATCGCTTCGCGCACTTGCGTTCGTGTCGGGTCAGGATTCTCCTTCAGGAAATTGCTCAGCACCATCAGCATTCCCGGCGTGCAGAAGCCGCATTGCAAAGCATGGCACTCATGGAAGGCGGTCTGCAGCGGATGCAAATCCTTCTTGTTGGAGGCCATCGCATCCAGCGGCTTATAGACACTGGCCAAGGTCTGGGTGGTGATATGCGTGATCGGCGCCAGGCGCTGCTGCGAAAGCGATTCAACGGTGAGGATGGTGGCGCCTTGCGCCTGCATTGCCAGGACATTGCAGGATTTCACCGTGGCTCCATCCATATCGACCGCGCAGCAGCCGCAACGGGCTTCGTAGCAACCGGCATGGGTGCCGGTGAGAAAGCCGACATCGCGGATGAATTCGATCAGAAGCATCCGTTCATCGATGTCGCCGCTGACAAGCTTGCCGTTGATGTTCATTGAGATTTTAGTCATGTGTGGCAACTCCGGCGCGAAGGCGGGTGAGGACGCGTTTGACGAGGGAAATGGTGAGCTCCGCCTGGTATTTCTGCCGGCGGGATAATGCGTTCTCAGGCGGCAGAACTTCCTGGGAGATCTTTGCCGCGAGGTCTTCAATGTCGAGCGATGCCATCGATTTTCCAAGCAGTTGTGCCGAGACCTTCGAGGCGCGCACAGGCGCGTTGGCGATCCCCCCGACTGCAATGCGAAGGTTCGCAATCCTGCCGTCCAAGTCCAACGCCACCGCGCCGGCGACATTCACGATGGCGGCCTCGAAAGTCCGGAAGCAGAATTTCTCGAACGCCACGCAGGTCCAGGCCGGCAAAGCGGGCAGCGAGATGCAGGTCAGGATTTCGTCGGCCGCGATATGGGTGCCGCCGCTGGCATTAAAAAATGCGTCCGCCGGCAGCACGCGGCGGCCACCGACGCTGTCAAGGATGAAGCTGGCGCCGATGCCGGACATCAAAGTCGGCATGTCGTACCGCGGATCGGCCTGGCAGACGCCACCGCCCACCGTGCCCATGTTGCGAACCGAGCGGTCGGCAAGATTGCCGGCTACGTTGGCGAGCTCGGCATGCCAGCCGGGCAGCACTTGTTTTGCCAATGCCGCGTAGCGCGTTGCCGGGCCTACGGCCAGCGTGCCGTCTTCGGCCGGGCGGACGCCCTGTAGTTCAGCCAGGCCGGTAATGGCAATAAGCCCCGCAGGCCGGGCCTGACGGTCTTTCAGAGCGAGCAGCAGGCTTTGGCCGCCGGCGAGCACCTTGGTTCCAGGACCGGCCGCCAGTGCCGCCAGGGCGTCGCTCAGCGAGGCGGGGCGTTCAAAGGTAAAGGGGGTCAAAAGAACAGCTCCATCTCGCCTTTGGGTTTGGGCCAGGATTGCGGGTCGCGCGGGCCTTCATAATCTGGCATGTCGTCCGGATAGCGGAAAAATTCTTTGCCGCTGCGGGATTTTTCGCGCAGCGCCAGCAGCACCCGGTCCGGCGTGATCGGCAATTCGGTGAAGCGGATGCCGGTGGCGTGCGCAACCGCATTGCCAATTACCGCCGGCACCGGCCCGGTACCGGATTCGCCTGCTCCCTTCTGGCCGCCGGGAATGGTTCGCGACGGTGCGGGGATTTCGAACATGCGGTTGAGCTCGGGCATGTCTGCCGCTTGCGGCGCCTGGTAATCGGCGAAGCTCGCATTCGTCATATGCCCGGTTTTGTCGTAGACATAATCCTCGCCCAACGCCATGCCGATGCCCATCAGAAAACCGCCCTGGTGCTGGCCTTCCACGATCAACGGATTGATCACCACGCCGGTGTCGTGAACCATCACATAGTCCAGGATTTCCACCCGGCCGGTCTGGTCGCAGACCCGTACATGTGCGGCATGCGCGGAGCCTGCATAGGTCACCGAAAAATTGCCCGAACCATCCGGACCTTCGCGGTCCGTCGGCGTGTCATAGGTGGCGACCGCTTCCAGTGTCGGCTCGAATCCCGGCGGCAATTGGTGCGTACGATAGGCCGAAAAGCTGGCGAGGTTTTCAAGGTAAAGCCCGCTATCGCCCATGCCGCGCACATAGACGCGGTCATTGCCGGTTTCCAGATCCTGCGGATCGGCCTCCAGCACATGCGCGGCGATGGCGACGATTTTTTCACGCAGGCGCTCGGCCGCGGTCCGGCAGGCGGTTCCCAGCACCGCTGCCGCGCGCGAGGCATAGGTGCCGAGCCCGAACGGCGCATTTGCCGTATCCGCCGGCGCCAGCGTGATCTTCTCGAAGCCGACGCCCAGAACATCGGCAACGATCTGCCCCAAAAAGGTGGCGTGCCCCTGACCGTGCGTGACGTCGCTGGAGAAAATCGTCACCGTGCCGTCGGTTTCCAGACGCAGCCGGATGGCGGAGAGATCGGTATCGAAGGAAGGATGCCGGCAGGAGGTGTATTTCATCGAAATCGCCATGCCCACACCTTCATTGGGCTGCTTGTCGCCGCGGATTTCCCTCCAGCGGATTTCCGCTGCCACGCGTTGCAGGCACTCATCGATGGAAGTGCTGTCGACGCGCTGGCCGATCGGCGTCACCAGCGGACATTCGCCGCGCGTAATGGTGTTCAAGGCACGCACGTCCAGCGGGTCGAGGCCCAGCGCATTCGCCGCCATGTCTACAATCTGCTCCTTTGCCCAGATAATTTGAGGGATGCCAAAGCCGCGCAGCGCGCCGCCAGGGGCGGTGTTGGTATGCACGATCTCGCCATCGATATGCAGATTGGGAATCGGGTAGGGGAGCAGCCCGACATTGGTGCCGATATGCACCACCTGATTACCCCAGAACGACAATGCGCCTGAATTCTGGATGACATAGTCGCGATAGCCGGTGATGCGGCCATCTTTTTTGAAACTCATCTCGACATGGCGGATCTGGCTGTTGCGGGCAGTGCCGACCCGGAAAATATCGGCGCGGCTGAGGACCAGATGTACCGGCCGGCCAAGCCGCATCGAAAAAATGCAGGCGATGACTTCATGCGGGAACATCTGCACCTTGGATCCGAAGCCGGCGCCGACTTCGGGCGCCACCACTCGCACCTTGTTGCGCGGCATTTGTAGAACGTCGGCAATGCTGTCGCGCAGCATGAAGGTCGACTGGGTCGATGAGTATAATGTCAGCGCGCCGGTAAAACTGTCGAAGCTGGCGATGCAGCCATGCGGGTCCAACGCGGCGCCGGCCTGGCGGTTGCTGGAGAAACGCTGCCGCACGACCAGATCGGCGTCCGCCTCGGCGGCGTCGAAATCACCGATGCGCACCCGGTAGCGATCGAAAATATTGCCTTCGCCGAATTCGTAATTAATACCTTCCTGAATCAGCGGCGCGTCGTCCGCCAGAGCAGACTCTGCATCGATCATTACCGGCAATTCGTCATACTCGACCTTGATTGCCTCCAGCGCGTCCATTGCCTGAAATTTGGTGTCGGCGACCACCGCGGCGATCTCGTGGCCCTCGAACAGAACCTTATCGAGTGCGAAAGGAAAATGATCGCCGACCAGCAAGTCCTGCATCAGATCGCCCCACGGCTTCACTTTGCCCACAAGCTCCGGTCCTGCCATCACCGCATGAACGCCGGGCATGTCGTAAGCTGCGCTGGTATCCACTTTGATGCGTGCATGGGCCCGCGGGCTGCGCAGAATTTTGGCGTAGAGCATGCCCGGAAAGCGCAGATCGTCGATGAACCGCGCGGTGCCGGTCAGCAATGCCAGGTCCTCGGTGCGCGGCACCGAGGTGCCAACCAGCTTGCGCTGCGTGGCCTGTTGGGGTTCGGGGGCTTTATCCATGATCACCAGGTCAGATAGGAAATGGCCGCCAGCATCCGCCGGCGTTCGGTCTCGTTGCCGCGAACCTTGATGCGGCCGGCAATCAGTTCGATCGCGGAGGTGGTTTCGTCATAATAAATTCGCTGCATCGTCTCGGCCAGCATGATGGTAAGAATGCGCGGGTTCGGCGCCTGGCCGTTGGTAACTTCCTGTACCTTGCCTTCATGGATCATCACCGTGAAGTCTTTCTGCAGATCCGGCATCCGAACGATCATCGGCCAATCCTTCCAGGATTTAACCGAAATCACCGTGTCCTTGTTAGGATTCCACTTGCGCAGATAATACTGGTCGAGCACATCGCGCATATAATCCCCGGTGGGCGTCTCGGGTTTTGGCAGATATTCGTAGGCGGCGGCTGGCTGGTTCATTATAAATCCCTATTTCTGTTGGCTGTGGCAGCAAATTTCGAATTCATGCGGCAGCCGGAGAAAGTGCATTAGAGCTTCGATTTTCCTAGGTCCACCATTAATTCCTAGGTCCACTATTAATCTGAAATCCAATGGATTTTAGGGACACTAGAGCCGCACCGCGCTGGTGCGTTTGCGCAGCACCTGCTCGCGGTAATGGCCGCCACGCTTCGTACGCGGCACGATGAAGGCATCGTACAGCACGAACGCGATGACCACGAGATACCAGGCAAGCCCTGCCTGCCAGTTGCTGATGAAAATCGAATAGGCGATCAGCGCCGTGAAGATCAGCAGGAAGATGGCGACCGGCACGCCGTATTTCACCGTCAATGGGCGGTCCAAGTCCTTGCGGCGGCGCATGCCGAGGAAGAACAGGGCGATCACGAAATACAGGCTGGCCGACCAGTTGGACAGCATATCGATGATGAACGTCGTGTTGGTGAAATAGGCGCCGACCAGCGCAAAGGCCGCCAGCAGCACGATCGCCACCCAGGGCACGGCGCGGGAAGAATATTGCCCGACTGCGCGCGGCAAAGCGCCTTGTTGCGAATACAGCGCCAGCACCTTTCCCTCGGCCATGAAATACACGCTGAAGGTCGTATAGGTGGCGATCAGCATCGAGCTCAGCGCCAGGTAGAACAGCGGGCCGGAGCCCAGTTTGGCGTGGATCAGTTCCACGGTCGGCACCGCCATGGTGGACAACGCCACCAGTGGCATGCCGGCGAGCACCGCGAAGGCAAGCGGGATCTGCCGGACCCAAAGCTGCCAGGCGGCGGAGAGCAGGCCGACATCGCGCGAGCGGTTGAAATCGCTCCACTCATCGACCAGCACCTGCTGCACTTCAAGCACCGCCGCCATGATGCCGATCCACAGGCCGACGACCGTGAATGGGGACAGCCAGTTGATCGGCGACGGCGAGGCCCAGTTGGCGGCGAAGTCATGGTGATTGGCGATCAGGAACCAGACGAAGATGGCGGCGACGCCGTCACCGATCAGCGTCAGCACCACCAGCAGGGATTGCACCTTGCCGGTGACCTGGTTGCCCATCAGGTTGAGCGCGACCACCGGCCCGATGATAACATACGGCCATATCCAAGATGCGACTGCCGGGAACAGATCGTGGAAAAGCCCTTGCGCCACCTGCAGTTCCAGCCACATGAAGGCGCCGTAGACAGGCGCGTAGCCGACGAAATAGGTGGTGCCGAGGGAGAATAATTTAGCTTCGCGCGCATAGGATTGCAGCGATCCCGGTTCCGGCACCGCCGTGATCATCTCGCGGTACAGCCACCAGGCGCAGTGGATCACGACCGCGCCGCCGATAAATCCGAAAATCGTCCATTTGATTCCGTAAAGGCTAGCGATGTAGACGATCCAGGCAAAACCAGCAGTGAACAACATTTCCCCGGTGCCGATGGCAGACACATCGAACCAGTTGAGGGCTTTCTCGTTGACAAGCTTGATATCATCGCCCGAGGCGTCGAAGTCATCGAGGCGCAAATCTGATGGCATTGGGCGTCTCCGCAATTGAATATGAATTAGCAGGCTTCACTTTTAGCCTTGCTTTTCCCAAAGCGGGCGATAGTTCCGCAATGCGGAATTACAGCGCCGCACAGCAATTTCCTGGCGCCGTATCGCCGGGATGAAATTGACCGTTGCCGGCGGCTATGGCTTTTCAGCCGAACATATTCCGCCGCATTCGCGGTACAACCCAAGCGGGAGCCCGTTGAAATGACGAGAAGTGTGGAAATTGCTGGGGCCGGCCTTGCTGGTCTGTGCGCGGCGGCGCGGTTCTCGCAGCTCGGCTGGAAAGTTACCTTGCATGAGCGCGCCAAAGATCTGCGCATGTTCGGTGCCGGCATTTGGCTTTGGGAAAGCGGGCTGAAAACCTTGCAGGTTCTCGGCGCCTACGACCAGGCAACCGCGCGTGCCAGAAACATTCGCGAATGGCGGATTACCGATGGCAACGGCAACGTGCTGATGACGCGGCCAATGACGGCTACCGACCGCATGCTGTTGCCGCCGCGCGCCGACCTCTATCAATCGTTAATTGATCGCTGTGTCGCCAACGGGGTTGAAATCATCACCTCATCCATCGTTACCGAGGTCCGGCCGGACGGAACGCTGGTTCAGGAAGACGGTATTGAACGCAAGGCCGATCTCGTGATCGTTGCCAACGGTGCGTACTCCGTGCTGCGTGAACAGATCCTCGGCACCGCATGGATCGATTACGGAATCGAAGCCGGCATTCGCATGATGATCGATCGCCATCCATCCGACCCCACCGACATCATCACGGAATATTGGAAAGATTCTTGGCGCCTGCTGTATAATCCCTGCACCGAAGGCGAAACCTATATCTTTCTCTCAGCTCCGGTGAGCGATGACCGGGCCAGGCAAATGCCGGTTGACCGCGCGCTTTGGACGGAAAAATTTCCGGTTGCCGCCGATCTCATCGGCCGTTTCGCCGAGGCCAGCCGATGGGACCGGCTGGTCAATGTGCGATGCCGGCGTTGGAGCCAGGGCAAGGTCGTCGTGGTGGGAGATGCCGCCCATGCCATGCCGCCGAATCTCGGCCAGGCCGCCAATACAGCGTTTAATAACGTCATGGCGCTGGCGATGGCGATGGACCGGGCCGATGATGTGCCATCTGCGCTTGTCGCCTGGGAGGCGCAGCAGCGGCCTTTAACAAACCATGTGCAATGGTGGTCTTATCTGTATGGCTTTGTAATCGGCAAATGGCCGGTGGGTCTGGAATCCCTGCGCTCAGATGCGTTGCGGTTTGTATCAAAGACGCAATGGTTCGATGAGGGGATCAACCGCGGCGCGCGGCATGTGCCGGCTGGGTATAGATCGGACGGCTAGATCAACATCTGATCAAATGGAATCATTTTGATCAGATTAATTCCGAGTGCGCGGAGAGAAAAACCTATTCGCTTTCGCCAATAATTTGACTCCCAATCGGCCGGAACCGATGATGGGAGCAACGGGCGTGGGAAGCGTCTCTTGTACTTGAAGACCGTCCAATCCGATTCACCTTGCTGGCCATCAAAAAGACCCCACTCAATGGAGGCGACACCATGAAAGATGTAATACCCTTCAAGATCGAGATCTCGAAAGCGAAGCTCGACCATGTCATGCACCGCCTGAAGAGTGCAGACTGGCCGGACGTGCCGCAAGGGGAGCCTTGGCAGTATGGCGCCAGTGCGGCAGCACTTCAGGATCTGGTCCAGTACGCCACCACTCATTATGATTGGCGAGCCCGCGAAACGGCGATGAACTCTTTTCCGAACTTCAAGGCGAGGGTCGAGGATTACGATATCCATTTCATTCATGTGAAAGGTTCGGGCAGCAATCCGCAGCCGATCATTATCACTCATGGCTGGCCAGGCTCGTTCGTCGAGTTCCTTAAGGTCATCGATCCGTTGGCTCATCCCGAGAAACATGGCGGCGACGCTGAGGATGGCTTCGACATTGTGGTCCCGTCCATTCCAGGCTTCGGGTTTTCCTCCAAACCCACGAAGCCGATTAATTCGCGCGACATCGCCCGGCTATGGAACATCCTGATGACAGAGCATCTGGGCTATTCGAGCTATATCGCACAGGGCGGCGATTTCGGCGCTTCGATCTCCACCTGGCTCGGTGCGGAGGGCGACGGTTGCAAGGCAGTGCACCTCAATTTTCTGCTCGGCGTTGGAGCGCCCATCGTGAGCGAAGAGGACCAGGCGTCAATGGCGTGCTGGGGTCGGGTGTATATGGCTGAGGGTGGCTATATCCATATCCAGTCGACCAAGCCGCTAACGCTGTCCTATGCGATGGCTGATAGCCCGCTTGGACAAATGGCCTGGATTTTCGAGAAGATGAAGAGCTGGTCGGATTTGAAAGACGGTGATCCCTGGTCAGTTTATACGCGCGACGAGCTGCTAGACAACATCATGGTTTATATCCTGTCCGACAGTTTTGGCACCGCATCCTGGATGTATGCCGGAGCCGGGACGCAACCGGCGGTGCCACCCGAACCAATTTCAAGGCCGACCGCGATTGCACGTTTCCCGGGTGAACTTGTGTTCTGGCCAAAGAGTTATGCCGAGCGGCATTTTCATTTGGTGCGCTGGACCGAAATGCCAGATGGCGGCCATTTTGCGGCGATGGAACAGCCGAAGCTGTTCACCGACGACATTATCGCGTTCGGCAAGCTACTGAAGGCTGATCGAAGCTCCGGAAGGAACCAGGGCAACGCCAGAAGTTAAAATGGTGGGACTTGACGCGGCGCTTAGCGGCGGTGCGATACCTGATCAGAACGCCGGCTGTCGCGTTCGGCATTGAAACCTTGGTACTGCGCGAACAGGTTCGAGGAGCTACTGTTGAACTCCAGCTGGCAAATCAGCCTTTTGGTATGGTGTGATCTATGGCGCAATCTGATGCGGATGCACCCGAAACAGCTTTCAAAAGTCCTATTGACCGTGCGTAACCGTAATCATCCGCAATATATCCGTCGCGATGTGAGAAGCTGTAGCGTGGTGCCCATCGGCCGTAACGTTGCTGCTGGTGGCGGCTTCGTCAGCGAAAACTCTGCCGCCGACCATCACAATAAGCTCCTGATTGCGTGATGCGCGCCTGGCGAGACGGACTGTTTCCTTCAACCGTGGCAACCAGTGTTGGCGCTGCAAAGCAACACTCATGGTGAGGTCCAGCACATCGAACCAGTCCGCTTGCAGAAGTTTTCCCAAGGCAGCGTTATCTGAGGGAAATTCGCTTTGCGGGCTCCAGCCCTCATGCCACATCGCCTCGGAATCCAACGCCGCGCCGAGGCTGTGCAATTCGCCGGGCAAGGGCACCACAAGCACGTGCGGCGCATTCGCCAGGTTCAGCGGCGCCTGCAAAAATTCCGTCCCGAGCAGGCGAACCGCGTTCTGCAAATAGGTGAGCGCGATCGTCATATCGAACTCGCTGCAGGCATCCGCCTGCCATAGATCGCCCAGGCGGCGCGCCGCCGGCTCCAACAATGTAGCAAAAAGCGGCACTGCGGATCGATGGCGGCCGATCTGCCGGTGGATTAGATCCAGCGCTGAATCTGGGTTGGCTGCCAGCAGCAACCCCGCCAGTTCCATCGATTGCTTCTCCAAAATCAGCGGTGGCGCTATGAGCGCCGCGGCACCATGGCGGAGCAGCAATTCCGGGATGACATTGCCGCGGATGAGATTTTCCAGCACCGCGGCGGGTTGGGTTTTGACGGCAGACTTACGAACTGAATTGCGGAGTGCGGATTGCTGGTGCGCGGATTGTTTATGTGGCGCCAGGTTTTTTAATAGTGCCGGGACGGCTTCTGGTTGGCGGCGGAGCGCTCGCACAGTCTCAAGATGCGGGAACATGATGTCTTGCCGCAGCAAGCTGGGGTCGGCGTCGCGCGTCGCCAGTTTCATGTTCCAGCCGGTGAACACGCGATGCTCGACCGGCGTGGCGCTTAGAATCTCCACTTCCGTATGCCGAGGATCTCGGCGGATTGAGTGCACGATCCGCTGCAGACTATCCCACGGACCCTCGAGCCATTGGTAGAAGCATGGGAAGTCATAGACCAGGAGCCCGGTTACGGCCTCCAGCTGGTTACGCTGCTGGGCTAGTCCGACCAATTCCTGCAAGGCCGGCAAGCCTAATGGCGTTTTTGCGCGGCTACGATAGACGATGGACGTTAACGGGCTTGCAACCGTTTTAGTAAAATTTAATGGGAATGAACGCTGGGGCGTCGCGGTATACTGCGCCTGAGACATAGCCGTACTTCTCTCTAAGATTGAGGAAAAACACGCGCCAGGCGGCGCTGCGAGGCGGCTGCAATGTTGATTGGATATAACCGCGGCAGCAGAATGCCGTTCACACGCTTTCGCAGATCCACTGCACCATGTTCACTTCCCTGTACGGTGCCGGTCTGATCCAGGCAAAATATCCAAAGTGACATCTATCTGAAGGCCCTCTCCACTCGCAGTTATGAGGCGGTTATGACCGCGGCTATCCCACGGCCTTCGCCCTCTTATAGTTTAGGAACGCGATCCATAACGAACCAAAGATTAATGAGAGTGAAATGTTTGGTCTCAACAGTCAAGAAGTTTGTTCCAAAATGCAGGCATATAAACTAATTGGTTTTATTGCTTTTTGCGCGATGCAATATGTTTTTAATGCGGAGCGGCGGGGCGATCGACCCGCTGGCTCGTCGATCGCCAGATTACGGCATTGTAAATGCCGGCACTAAGCTGGCGTTTGGCTAATTTTTGAGGCTCGGAAGGTGATTCGCAGACTCGGCTATGAAGAAGTCGCGGATGGCTTGCACGGCGGGCATCAGGCGGCGTTGGCGCAGATGAACAATACACCATTGGCGGATGATCGGCAGGCCTTCGATAGGCAGAATAGTAAGGCTATGTGTAATTAAGCTGGAATCGATCGTGTGGCCTGAAATGAAGGCGATGCCAAGACCGGCAATAACGGCTTGTTTGATGGTTTCGTTGCTGCTGATCTGCATGCCGATACGCGGCGCGATACCGTTATCGGAAAAGAACTTTTCCATCAGCGCGCGGGTACCGCTGCCGGGCTCGCGGACCAAAAACACCTCGTCGTTAAGCCGCCTCGGCGTGATCAGCTTTAGCCTGGCGAGCGGGTGATCGGATGCCGCGATGATCACATGCGGATGGTCGCCGATTACGGTAGCATTGACGTCCAACTCTTGCGGCGGCCGGCCCATTACCGCGATATCGATTTCGCAGTGCTGCAAGCCGTTGATCATATCAGCGCGGTTGCCGATGACCAGGCGCAGCTCCAACCCAGGATGTACGCGCACGAAATCGCCCAAAACCCGCGGCGCGAAATATTTGGCGGTGCTGACCACCCCGACAGAAACGCTGCCACGGTGCGATCCGGCGATCGACGCCAGCGCGGCATTGCAGTCCTCAAGCAAAGCTTCAATCTGATCGATAGTCCGCAAAATCTCGGCACCGGCGTCGGTCGCAACGGTGCCCGCAGCGCTGCGGACGATCAGCGGCAGGCGCGCCTGGTCCTGCAGTAACTGCATTTGCAGCGTGATGGCTGGGGGCGAGACATTGAGGCGCTGCGCAGCCGCGGTGACGGACCCGCTGCGGACCACCGCGGCCAGCACGCGCAACTGCCGGAGGGTGACGTTGCGAAAGTCCTGTTTCATATTTTCTGAATCTGAAACTAACAAGTTTTAAATCCGCTTACAATGTCCTCGTTGCGGCGCCACCTCGGCATGCAAAAGTGGTCACTTTTTGAAAAAGGCTCCGAAAAAGCTCCGGTTAGGCTGCGCTGCGCTCTTGAAGCGCCCATGGCCAAAAAATCAAAAGAAGTCTTTTCGCTGCCTTTTCATCAGCAAAAGAAGCGCTCGCCTGCTATTGAAAAACCACCCGCAGCAAAGCGATCAACGGCTGCGGAGCAATTCCGAATATCAGCATCGGCAAGCCGACGCTTGCCATGACGATCCGGCTTATAAAGGGCACCGAATGCGGCTGTGTTTGCGGGCCGGGGCGCATTGCCATCGTCAGAATGATGTTGAGATAGTAAAATAATCCGATGATGCTGCTGGCGACCATGACGCCGGTGAGATTCCAAAGCGCGGTATGGATGCCGGCGGCGAAGACGTACATTTTGGCAATGAAGCCGATGGCGGGTGGGATGCCGGCGAGCGAGAGCAGCGCCAGCGTGAGGACCCCGGCCAGCGCCGGCCGCAACCAGAACAGGCCGCGCAGCTGGATGACGGTATCTTCGTCCTCGGAGGCTGCCGAATTGCTGAGGGCGGCGATGACGCCGAAAGCGGCGATCATGGTGAGCGAATAGGTGACCAGGTAGAACACGACCGCGGTCCGGCCGATGCTACCCGACGCCAATATTGCAACCAGCAAATAGCCAAGATGGGCGATCGAGGAATAGCCAAGGATGCGCTTGATATTTCCTTGCAGGAGCGCCAGCAAATTGCCCGCCAGCATCGAGAGGATGGCGATGATTGTGATAAGTGTGGTGATGTCCGCGGACAATTTGCCGCCGGCCTGATCGATCAGGCGGATGATGACCGCGAGCACCGCGATTTTGGCGATGACGGCAAGGTAGCCGCCGCTTGGTGCCGGGGCGCCGGCATAGATGTCAGGAACCCAGATATGGAAGGGCACGACGGAAAGTTTAAAGGCGGCGCCGATCCCAAGCAGCGCCAGCCCGGCCAGCAGCGTGGCATGGCTTGGCCCGTCCGCAGGCGCCCAGTCGAGGATTTGGGCAAAGCCGAGGCTCCCGGTGCAGAGGTCGATCAGGCCGATACCAAACAGGACAAAGGCTGAGGACATGCCAGACAGGATAAGATATTTAAGCCCCGCTTCCTCGGCCTGCGGTCGGTAGCGCGGGTAGGCGATCATGCCGATCATCGCCAGGGTCATGGTCTCCAGTCCAAGGAAAAGCGTGATGCAATTGCCCGATGCGGCGAGGCAAGCTGCGCCAAGTGTGGCGATGAGGAGCAGAAGTGGAAACTCCTCGCGCGGGACCGCGGTATCCTCTCGCCAATAGGATGCTGCGATGACGAGGATCAAAAAAGCGCTGAGCAGGATCAGGGCCATGAAGCCGTAGGCGGCAAGGTTGAATGCGAACAGGCCGGCGCCCCCGCTAAACGCACCGGTCGGCCTGGCGGCATCGGCAATGCTGGCCAGCGCCGCCAGTAGACCAAGGCCAGTGGTGATAATGGTGAGTGTATACGAGCGGCGCAGGCTGAGCAGGCCGAGCACGGCGGCAGCGGAGATTGCGAGAACGAGCAACGGCGCGGCTGCCGGCAAGTTCATCCCGGCCTCCTATCCAGCAATCCAGCGATTTGCGGGGCCAGCAAATTTTGCAAGGCGGGGGCAGCAATGTTGAGCACCGGCTGGGGGGCAACGCCGAGCCAGATGACGGCCGCGGCCAGTGTTAGCATCATCGCATTTTCCCGCATCCCGAAATCCGCTACCTGCCGGGCCGGGTCGGCTGGGCCGTGGAAGGCGCGCTGGATGGCAATCAGGGAATAGAGGGCGGCGGGGATCAGGCCGATGGCTGCGATGGAGGTGAGCAACGGGGAGACTGTCCAGGCGCCCCGCAGGATTAGGAATTCGCCGACAAAATTTCCAAGGCCGGGCAGTCCCATGGCGGCCAGGACAAAAAAGGTGCCGAAGGCGGACAGGCGCGGCAGGTCGGTCCATAGCCCGCCCATCTTGGACAGATCCCTGCTGTGCAGCCGATGCTGGGCGGCGCCGACGATGATGAACAGGGCGCCGGTGCTGACGCCATGCGCGACCAGCAGCATGATCACGCCCTGCCAGGCAATGGTATTGAAGATGAAAACGCCGATCAGGATGAAACCCATATGGCTGATGCTGGTATAGGCGATCAGTTTTTTAAGATCGGACTGGCCGTAGGCGAGCACTGCGCCGTAGAGGATGCTGGCGACACCGAGCCATAAGGCGACCGGCGCGATGGCATGCGCGGCATCCGGGATCAGCGGCACGACGAACCGCAGCAGCCCGTAGGCGCCGGTTTTCAAAAGGATGCTGGCGAGAATGACGGAGCCGGCGGTCGGCGCCTCGGTATGGGTCTCCGGCAGCCAGACATGGACCGGGAAGACCGCCAGCTTGACCGCGAAAGCGATGAACAGCCCGAGCATAATCAGCAAGCCCAGCCGGCCGGCGGGTGGGCTCTGCATCAAAGCGAAATAGTCGAAAGTGAGGCTGCCGGTTTGCCGCTGGTGGTGGAAGGCCAGCGCCAGGATCGATATCAAGATCAGCAGGCCGGAGCCCTGGGTGTAGAGCAGGAACTTGATGGCGGCGCGGCGGCGGTTCGCATGACCCCAGATGGCGATGATGAACACCATCGGGACCAGCATCAGTTCCCAGAAATAAAAGAAGAGAAACAGGTCCAACGCGATGAATACGCCGATAGTGCCGGCCAGGGAAAACATCAGGTTGGCGTGAAAGAAGCCAGTTTTTTCATCGATTTCATGCCAGGAGACGATGACGGCGAAGCCGCCAAGGATCAGGGTGAGGAGGGTGAGAAGCCAGCTCATGCCATCAAGGCCGAGGCGGAGGTCCATTCCAAAAGCCGGGATCCAGGGCGCGTCATAGGACAGCAGCCAACCCCCAGGCCCAGAGTGCAGCAGCGGGATCGCGATTGCCAGGGTCAAAGCGAGCGCGGCGAGGCTGATGCAGGCCGGGGCTCGGGCATGCAGGTGCTGTGCCGGCCAAGCCAAGATGCCGCCGGCGATGGGGATAAGGATCAGCCAGACGAGCATCATGCGAACAGCAGCATGGCAAGGGTGGCGATGGAGCCGGCGGTGATCCAGGCGATGTAGCGGCGTAGCCTGCCGGTCTGGGTGGCGCGCAGGCGGCGGTGCGCGGCGATCGCGGCGCCTGCCAGACCAGTTGATACCAAATCGACAGGGTCGTGGCGCAAAACCGCCACCAGCCACAGATAAGGTTGGACCAGCAGGACGTTGTAGACCGCATCGAACCCGCAGCCGCTACGCAGCAGGCGGCTGAGCGGGCCAGGCGGCCGAAGCACCTGGGCGTGCCAGAAGCCGGAACGGTGCAGGCCAAAGGCGATGCCAACGCCAATGAGCGGGGCCAGGCAGCCAGCCAGAGTGATCAGGGCGGGCGTGTTGGCGGGCGTGTAATGGCGCCCGGCAACGCCGGTGCTGGCGGCCAGAAAGCGGCTGAAAACGCTGTTTCCGCCAAGAAAATCAGGGGTCTGCAGCCAGCCGATCGCGAGTGCGGCGATGGCAAGCAGCCCCAGCGGCAACAGGATGCGAATGCCGTAGCTGCCAGAAGGTTCGGTGGTGGCCTGGCCGAAAAAGACGATGAACACGGCGCGGAAAATATAGATCGCGGTCAGCAGCGCGCCGATGATCCCGGCGCTCCAAAGGACGATGCTGGCCGATGACCAGACGTCACCCAGGATCATCTCCTTGGAGAAAAACCCGGCGCTGACGACGGGCAGGGCCGCCAGCGAGGCGGCGCCGATCAGGAACGCCAAGAATGCCGCGGGAAGTTTTTCGCGCAACCCGCCCATGGCGAAAATATTCTGCGCGTGGTGCAGGCGCATCGAGATAGCGCCGGCTGCGAGAAACAGCAGGGCCTTGAATACGGCATGGGTAAGGAAGTGGAACATCGCGGCGGACCAGGCGCCGACGCCAAGAGCCAGAAACATGTAGCCAATCTGGCTCATCGTTGAATAGGCCAGAACCCGCTTAATATCGCTTTGCATGAGCCCGGCAAGGGCCGCGACCAGCAGCGTCAGGGCGCCCCCGATGGCGATGGCGCGCATGACCTCAGGCGCCAGCAGAAACAAAACATGCGTGCGGGCCACCAGATAGACGCCGGCAGTGACCATGGTCGCGGCATGGATCAGGGCGGAGACCGGAGTGGGACCGGCCATCGCATCCGGCAGCCAGGTTTGCAGCGGCAGCTGGGCGGATTTGCCGAGGCCGCCGATCAGCAGCAACGCCGCGGCAAGTTCCGGCAGCATGCCCCCGCTTGGCCATTGAGCGGCAGCGGCGGCGAGCATCGCCTGGATGTTCAGCGTGCCGAGCTTAGTGGACAGCAGCAGCAGGCCGGCGAGCATCGCGATATCTGCGATGCGGGTGACGATGAAGGATTTCTGGGCCGCGGCGCCGTTTTCAGCATCACTGAACCAGAACCCAACCAGCAGGTAGCTGCAAACGCCGACACCTTCCCAGCCAACGAATAGGACGACGAGGTCCCCTGCCAGGACCAGCAGGAGCATCGCCGCGACGAACAGGTTCAAATAGGCGAAAAATCGCGAATAGCCTGGATCGTCCTGCATGTATTCGGTTGAGAACAGGTGGATCAGGGTGCCGATGATGGTAATGACTAGCGTCATCAGCAGCGCCAGTGGATCTAGATAGAGGCTGATATTTACCGACAGGCCGGGCAGGCTGACCCAGCTCCAGAGCAACTGGTTGAAGACCTCGCCAGCTGGCGGATGCTGGAGCCACCGAACGCCGATGGTGATGGCGATCAGCGCGGCCAGGCCGACGCTGGAGGTGCCGACGATGGCGCTGGCGCGATGCCCAAGCTTGGCGCCGCCAAGGCCAAGAAGCGTGGCGCCCAGCAGCGGCAGTAGCGGGATGAGCCAGAGCAATGTCATGGCGTGTCCCGCAATAGATTGGCGGCGTCGCCATCAAGCGTTGAGAGGCGGTTGCGCAGGCGCAGAAGTAGAACCAGGCCGAGCGCCAGTTCCGCGCCGGCGAGGTTGAAGACGAAGATCAGCATGATCTGGCCGTCCGGATTGCCCCAGCGCATCCCGGCGGTAATGAACAGAAGCCCAGCAGCGTTCAGCATGATTTCGATCGACATCAACACGAAAACGAGGTTCTTGCGGGTCAGCAGCCCGAGCAGGCCGAGCAGGAACAAAGCCAAAGCGAGCCCGGCGGGGACCGGCCAGGCAATGGTCATTGCCGGCGCCCCAGATGAAAAGCGGCAACCAGGCCGGCGAGCAGCAGCATTGAAGCCAACTCAACCGCGGCGAGGTCGGTGGTGAACAGTTTGATCCCGACCGCCTGCGGGGTGACGATGTGAAAGGCCACATGGCGGCTGCCGTGCAGGAAAGGGCGCGCCAGTTCGACCGCCAGAAGTAACACCAGAATGATCGGCGCAATCCAGATCGGCCGGGCGATCCAATCCCGCTCACGCCGCAGCGCTACTTTATCCAGCGCCAGCATCATGGTGACGAACAGGAACAGCACCATGATGGCCCCGGCATAGACGATGACCTCCAACCCGGCGCCGAACGGCGCACCGAGGGTGTAGAAAATCAGCCCCATGAACAGCAGCGAAATTACAAAATAGAGCAGTGCGTGCACCGGGTTGCTGCGGGTGATAGCAAGTGCCGTTGTCAGCAATGCAAGACCTGCGGAGAGATAGAACACCGCGTTCACGGCAGCAGTCCGCGCGTATCCACCGGTGCTGCATTGGCACCAGCACCCTGCACCCCGGCGACACGGTGGTAGTTATAGCCGGGGACCTTCCCGGTGCCCGCGATGAGCAGGTTCTCCTTCTCATAAACCAGGCTGCCGCGAGAAAATTCGCTCATCTCGAAATCCGGGATCAGTTGAATGGCCGCGGTTGGACAGGCTTCCTCGCAAAGGCCGCAGAAGATGCAACGGGAAAAGTTGATGCGGAAATATTCCGGCGTCCAATTATCTGCCGCGGCGGTTTTTTGCAGGTCGATGCAATCGCAGGGGCAAACCGCGGCGCAAAGATGGCAGGAGACGCAGCGCTCGTCGCCGTCCGGGTCGCGGGTGAGGACAATGCGGCCGCGATAGCGCGGCGAGAGCACCGGCTTTTGTTCCGGATACTGGATCGTCTCGGTGCGGTGAAACAGATGCAGGAAGGTGAGCCAGCAACTGCGCAAAGCGGTGAGGATGAACATTTTAGCGCGCCCTTCGAAAACAGCAGCCGCTCTTTCTCAAAACAGCGGATGCTTCTCTGGCCTTCATCATGCCAGCATCCATGCGCCGGTGATGGCGAGGTTGAGGATGGCGAGCGGCAGTAGCAGCTTCCAGCCATAGGACATCAACTGATCGTAGCGTGGCCGCGGCAACGCAGCGCGGAGCAGGATGAAGAAGAAAATGAAGCCGGTGGTTTTTAATCCAAAGCAGAGCGCGGGCGGCAGGAACGGCCCGTTCCATCCGCCGAAATAGAGCGTGACCGTAATGGCGGAGATAAGAACGATGCCGGCATATTCGCCGACGAAGAACATACCGAATTTCATGCTGGAATATTCTGTGTGGAAGCCGGCGCCGAGCTCATTTTCGCCTTCCGGCAAGTCGAACGGAAGCCGGTGCGCTTCGGCGATCCCGGCGATCAGGAACAAGACGAAGCCGGCAAATTGCGGGATCACGTACCAGAGATGGCGTTGCGCACGGACGATGCTGTCGAGGTTGAAGCTGCCGGCGAGCATGACGACGCCGATGACGGCAAGGCCCATGAAGACCTCATAGCTAATCATCTGGGCAGCGGCGCGCATGCCGCCGAGCAGCGAGAATTTGCTGTTGGAGGCCCAGCCGGCGAGCACCACGCCGTAGACGGAAAGCGAGGTCATACCGAGAAAAAACAGCAGACCGACATTGAGATCGGGAGCGATGCCGAAATACGGCGTGAAGGGTATCACCGCGAAGCCCAGCAGCACGGTTGCCATCACGATGACCGGTGCGGCGATGAAAGTGATGCGATCGGAAAAGCCAGGCGTCCAGTCCTGTTTGAAAAAAATCTTGATCATGTCTGCAATAATTTGCAGTGAGCCGTGCCAGCCGACGCGGTTCGGACCCAGGCGGTCCTGCAGGAAGCCAAGCAGCCGGCGTTCGACCCAGGTTAACAAAGCGGCGAGCAGGACGATGCCGATCAGCAACGCAACGGCGGCAAGCAGGGCGTCTACGGCCGCCATCATGGGCCGACCTCGCGGCGGGCGATGATGGCGGGGGAAAGATCGCTTAACTCTTCGCCACCAGGGTTCCGGGAACCGGGACCGAAGCTCGGAGGAACCTCGAAATCTTTTCCGGGCGAGTCGGTGAAGAGGAAAATACCTTGCGCGTCGTCGGTCACGGCAGAACGTTTCTGCACCGCCTGTACTGAGTTCCAGCCGGGTGACACAGCGCTTGGCGGGCCTTCCATGGTGGTGCCCAGCGGGGAGTCTTCGTGCTGGAACGGCATCGGCTCGCGCACGTCCAGATGGGCGGTGGCGGCGGTGCGGCCGCTATGGCGGTAGGACAACGTGGCTGGCCGGGGGGCCACTCGGATTGGCCAGGCTGCCGCGCAATCGGCGAGGCTGGGGATAGCGGCGCCCAGTGCCGCCAGCAGCGCAGCGTGGTCCTGCCACTGCTCCGGCGGCAGCCGGGCAGCCAGGATGGCGGCGTCGCGCAGCAGCTGCCAACTCGGTTGCGGATCCGAAGCGGTAAAGACTGCCTTGAAGAAAGGCTGAGCGCGGCCTTCCAGATTTATGAAAATGCCGTCGCTCTCAGCGAAGCTGGCAACCGCCAAACTCAGATCCGCGCCGCGGGTACTTGGGGTTGCGATATGGTCGAGCACGGTGACGGATTTGGCATTGGCGAATATGCCGGCGGCAAGGTCCGGATCGCGCGTCAGGTCACGCTCCAGCACCAGTACGTGGCGGCCGGCGCAGCCGGCCAAGGCGGCGGCGAGTGGCCGGCAATCCAGCAAGCCAAGGCCGATGCTATTGGCTTGCGGCAGCAGCAGGCTCAACTGCGCGGCGATGCCGGCGCGGCGAAGTGCCAGAACCAGGTTGGCGGCGCTAGCAAGCAGCGCCGCATCACCTCCGGCGACAATCACCGGCTGCCTCGTGGCCAGCAGCGCGGCGGCCTGCGGTCCGGGCCTGGCGGTCTCAATCTGCGCGATCAATCCAGTAACAAATACCAGTGGGTCGTGCTGTCCTATTGGCTGCGCCACCTGATCCAGCCAGCCGGGGCCGTAAGTGGCGGTGAAAAAGCTGTTCGCGGCGTTGGGCCGGCGAGTGGCCTGGCGCAGCGCCAGCGCTAGGCGGGGCGCCGCCAGCGCTGGGTCGTCGCCCAGGATTAGGAAGCCGTCGGCTTGCTCGGCCTGCTGCACGGTGGCCGGGCGGATTTGCTGCAGGATGGTGAGTGCGGTTTGCAGTACGGCGGCGTCGGAAGTAGAAAATCCGCCGTAGAAATTCGCCGCGCCACTAATTTCGCGCAGCGCGAAATTAGCCTCGATGGAGGCGCGTGGTGAGCCGATTCCAATCACCTCGCCGGTCCGCAAAACCGCCGCCAGGCGGGCCTTGGCAATGCTGTTCGAGAGCGCATGGCCAGCGCGGTCATGGGAGGTTTTCAGCCGGGCCGGGCTGTTGACGAAACCGGTGCCGAAACGGCCGCGGTCGCAGATGAAATAGCCGTTTAGCGTCGGGTTATATCGATTGACGACCCGGCGGAGTGTGCCGGCGCGCTCCTGCGCGGTGATGTTGCAACCGACCGCGCAATGCGGGCAGATCGATGGCGTGGCGCGCAGGTCCCATTTGCGGCGGAACTGCGCGGAGAAGGGCTTGTCGACGAACACGCCGGTTGGGCAGACTTCCACCAGATTGCCAGCGAAATTGCTTTGTAGCGGGCCGTCTTCGGCGCGGCCGAAATAGATGTTCCGGTTGGCGCCGAAGACACCGAAATCATCGCCGCCGGCGTAGTCGCGATAGAACCGGGTGCAACGATAACAGCCGATGCAGCGGTTCATTTCGTGCCGGATGAAGGGGCCAAGATTTTGGTTAAGGTGAGTACGCTTAGGGAAACGGTAGCGGCGCGCATGGTGGCCGGTAAGCACGGTCATGTCCTGCAAATGGCATTCCCCGCCGACTTCGCAGACCGGGCAATCGTGCGGGTGGCCGGTCAGAACCATTTCAATAACCGCTTCGCGAAATCCGGCAGCTTCGGCATCGTTGATGGCGATGCGCATGCCGGGGGCGGGCTTGGTCATGCAGGCCATGACAATGCGGCCGGTGGTATCGGCTGGCCCGTCGAAGATTTTAACCGCGCATTGCCGGCAGGACCCAACCGCGCCTAGCGCCGGGTGCCAGCAAAAATATGGGATATCAAGCTGCGCTGCCAGGCAGGCGGCGAGCAGGTTTTGCTCTGGCTCAGCCTGGATCAGTTGCTGGTCTGCTAACAGGGTCAGTGCCATGTGCAGCCGCCGTCGCGAATATGCCGCGCGAAATCCTGACCGAAATGGCTCAGCCCGGTTTTCAGTGAGGCCATGGCGCCCGGCGCCAGCGCACAGAAGGTGCGGCCGGGGCCTAGATGGCCGGTCATTTCCAGCAGCAGGTCAAGGTCACCTGCGGTGCCATCGCCCGCCTCGATGGCGGCCAGGGTCTGTTGGACCCAGGGGAGGCCATCGCGGCAGGGGGCGCACCAGCCACATGATTCCTGCGCGAAAAAATGTTGCAGATTGGCGATGAAGGCGACCGGACAGGTGCGGTCGTCCAGCACAATGGCAGTGCCGGTGCCAAGCCGGTGGCCGGCCGCGGCGAAGGCGGCGAAGCTCATGGGAAGGTCAAGCTCGCAGTCCAGCATGAAGCCGGTGGAGGCGCCGCCGGGGAGCAGCGCGCGCAAGTCATAGCCGTGGCGCATGCCGCCGGCATGTTCCTCGATTAGTTCGCGCATCGGCGTGCCGAGCGGCAGTTCGTAAGCGCCGGGGTATTTCACCCGGCCGCTGACGCCAAAAATTTTGGTGCCGGCTTCGCCGTCCAGACCAAGGCCGCGATACCAGTCGGCGCCGCGGCCGATGATATGCGGAATGTTGCAGATGGTTTCGACATTGTTGATAACTGTCGGATGGCCGAACAAGCCGCTGGTTTGCGGCAGTGGGGGTTTGGCCCGCGGGATTGCGCGCCTGCCCTCCAGCGCATTCAGCAAGGCGGTCTCCTCGCCGCAGATATAGCGGCCGGCACTGGCATGGACATGGATGTGAAGGTCAAAGCCGGAACCCAGAATATTGGTCCCCAGCAACCCGGCGGCGTGCAGCTCCGCAACCGCCTGGTTCAGCAGTTTTGCGGCTGCCGCATACTCGGCGCGGATGAAAATGATGCCGTGATCCGCCTGCACCGCGTAGGCGGCTAGGATCAGCCCTTCCAACAACTGGTGCGGATTGCCTTCCAGCAGCAGGCGGTCCTTGAACGTGCCGGGCTCCATTTCGTCGGCATTGACGATGAAATAACGCGGGCCGGGGCGCGCCGCACGGTCTGGCATCGCCTGCCATTTGCGCCCGGTGGGAAAACCGCCGCCCCCACAGCCGCCTAGACCCGAGGCGGTGACGGTGGCGACCAGGTCGGCGGGGTCAGCCCTGCCCATAGCGGCGCGCAGCGCCTGGTAGCCGCCGGCGCGCTGGTAGCCGGGCAGGTCCAGCGGTGCCTGCCCGGGGCGGATGTTGCCGGTCAGCGGGCGTTCCATCAGGTCGGTTCCAAGCATAGCAATTCGTCGAGTTTGGCTGGATCGAGGTCGCCATGCAGGCCGCCCCCGAGCAGCATCGCCGGCGCGTGGTCGCAATGGCCGAGGCAGACGATGGGCAGCAACGTGTATCTGCCGTCGGCGGTGGTCTGGCCGGGTTGGAGCCCCAGGCGGGCACGCAGATGGGCGGCAAGGGCCGGTTGCCCCAGCATCCAGCAGCTGACGCTGTTGCAGAGAAAAATCACCTGCTCGCCGACCGGGCGGCGGAAAATAAGGTTGTAGAAGGTGGCGACTTCGTCGAGTTCGGCGGTCGACATCTCAAGCAGGCTGGCGATTTCGGCGAGGATGGCGTCGCTGATGTAACGCCGCTTTTGCTGCACCTTAGACAAGATGCTGATACAGGCGGCGCGCGGCACCGGTTCGCGCGCCGCTATTGCCGCGATATCGGCGCGTTCGGCCGCTGTCAGCGGGCCGCCTTTCAGTTCAGCGGTCGACATCGGCCATCACGAAATCGATGCTGCCGATGATGGCAATCAGATCGGCCAGAAACACCCCGCGGCAGAGCAGCGGGATGGTTTGCAGATGCGCGAAGGATGGCGTGCGGATGCGCACGCGATATGGGCCGGTGCCGCCATCGCTAATCAGCGCGTAGGTGTTAAGGCCTTTTGCAGCCTCGATGGTAACCGCGGCCTCGCCGGCCGGGATTACCGCACCCCAGCTGGCATTGATGAAATGCGGTATCAGGCTGTCGATATCCTGCAGCATTGCGGCGCGCGGCTGCGGCATGGCGAGCGGGTGCCTTGCCTGTACCGGACCCGCCGGCATATCTGCCACGCATTGCGCGATGATGCGCAGGCTTTCCCGCATTTCGTCCAGCCGCAGACGCACGCGGTTGTAACAATCGCTGCGGTTTGCAACCGGAATGTCGAAGTTGAACTGGTCGTAGCCGGAATAAGGCCGGGCCTTGCGCAGGTCGAAGCCGATGCCGCTGGCGCGCAGGCCAGGACCGGTGATGCCCCAGTCCAGCGCCTCGGCGGCGCTGTATTCACCGATGCCGATGGTGCGGGCTTTAAAAATTCGATTCCGCATCACCATAGGTTCGTATTCATCGAGGCGCTTGCGCAGATAGACGATGAAACTCGTGATCATGTCGTCCCAGCCCGGCGGCAGGTCGCCGGCGACGCCGCCGATGCGGAACCAGGCCGGATGCATCCGGAACCCGCAAATCGCCTCGATGATCTCCAAGGCGCGCTCGCGGTCAGTGAAGGCGTAGAACACCGGTGAGAGCTGGCCGACATCCTGCACCATGGTGCCGAAGAAGACGAGGTGGCTGATGATTCGGAACAGCTCTGCCAGCATGACGCGGATGGTCTGCGCGCGGGCCGGCACGGTGATGCCTGCCAGCATCTCGACCGCCAGCACGTAGGGCAGGTTGTTCATGACGCCTGCGACGTAGTCAATACGGTCAGTATAAGGGATGAAGCTGTGCCATGATTGGCGCTCGCCGATTTTTTCGGCGCCGCGATGATGGAAGCCGATTTCCGGCAGCACTTCGGTAATCTCCTCGCCTTTCAGTTTGACGATCAGGCGCAGTACGCCGTGCAGGCTGGGATGATTGGGGCCGAGGTTCAACACCATCGTTTCTGGGTCGTCATCTTGCGCGGTGGTGATGCCGGCGGCGACCGGCAGGTTTTGCATAGCCGCGAGCTCGGCCTGCAGCATCTCTTCCGGCATGACGAACGGGCCGCGTTCGGTGGCGCGGGAAAAATGGTCTTTTTGAAGCGGGTGCCCCTGCCAGCTTTCCGGCATCAGGATACGGCGCAGGTCGGGATGGCCGATGAAGCGGATGCCGAACATGTCCCAGACTTCGCGCTCGTACCAATTGGCGTTGGGAAATAGCGCGCACAGGCTTGGCGCCTGCAAAGCGGTCGCGTCCAACGGCACTTTGATGCAGAGTTCGGTGGCGTCCTGATGCCGCAGAAAACGGTAGACCAGGGTAAAGTCCCTCGCAGTCGGAGCTGCTTTCGTGGTCCGGGTGCGTTCGTCGACCGCAGTTAAGTCCAGCAGCATGCTGTAGTTTTGCGCCGGATCGTATTTCAGCATCGCACAGACATCGGCAAGGCGGCCGGCATCAAGCCAGATGGTCTTGATGCCGTCTTTGGTCGCCTGGACGGATGGCGAAAGATACCGGCGCCAGGCGTCATCCGGCATTGTTGTTCTCGCCATCCAATTGGGTCATGGCCATGCGGGCGGCTTGTTTGGCGTCGCGCTGGCTGGGTTTGGCGGGTACCGGCACCGGGCCGGTATCGCCGATCATCCAGCTCAAGGGCCGGCGGGTGGCGCCGATGGATTGCTGCAGCAGCAACAGACCCTCGAATAGCGCCTCCGGCCGAGGCGGGCAGCCGGGCACGTACACATCCACCGGCAGGATGCTGTCGACGCCCTGGACGACGCTATAGACGTCGTACATGCCGCCGGAATTGGCACAGGAGCCCATTGAAATGACCCAGCGCGGCTCCAGCATCTGCTCGTAGAGCAGCTTCACCACCGGCGCCATTTTCAAAAAGACGGTGCCGGCGATAACCATGACGTCGGCCTGCCGCGGCGTGGCGCGCAACACCTCTGCACCGTAGCGGGCGATGTCGAATTTCGACGTGAACGAGGTGGCCATTTCGACGTAACAGCAGGACAGGCCGAAATTATAAGGCCACAGCGAGTTCTTGCGGCCCCAGGCCACCAGATCCTCCAGCTTGCCCAGCATAAACTTCTGATTGCCGCCGCTCATTGCCGCAGCCTTTGGTTGCGCACGGGTCCCCATTCCAGGGCGCCGGATCGCCAGACATAGGCAAGTGCCAGCAACAGCAGCGTCAGAAACGCGAGCATGCCGGCATAGCCGGGCCAGCCGGCCGCGCGGACCGCAACGGCCCAGGCAAATACGAAGACCATTTCCAGATCGAAGATCACGAACAGCATTGCGATCAGGTAAAACTGACTGGGGAAGCGGATGGTTGTATCGTGCAACGGCAAAATGCCGGATTCAAACGGGTGGCGATCCGCAGTGCCGCCGCGGCGGCCGCCGAGCGCCCATGAGGCGCCGATCATGACACTCACCATGATGCAGATTGCCAACGTGTAAATGCCAAGCCGCAGCATTCAGTCCACCGGGCCGCGTAGCGCTGCAATGTTCTGCGCATACATCGAAGGCCCGCCCTTGAATACCGCAGAGCCTGCGACCAGCACATCGGCGCCGGCATCGACGCACTGGCGGGCATTTTGTGGGGTGATGCCGCCGTCGAGTTGAAGATGGATGTTCCGGTCCCCAATCATGGCGCGGACGCGGCTGATTTTCGGCAGTTGCCAGGATAGGAAGCTCTGCCCGCCAAAGCCTGGATTCACGGTCATCACCAGCACCAGGTCGATTTCATCCAGCACGTAGCGCAGCACATCTTCCGAAGTTGCCGGACAGAGGCAAACGCCGGCTTTTTTACCCAGCGCCTTGATCGCCTGGATGGATCTATGCAGATGTGGGCCGGCCTCGGCATGGACGGTAATGATATCTGCCCCAGCTTCTACGAACGCCATCAGATACGGGTCCACCGGCGCAATCATCAGATGCACGTCGAAAATGGCGTCGGTATGCCGGCGAATTGCCTTTACCACGGCAGGGCCAATGGTGATGTTCGGAACAAAATGACCGTCCATGACATCGACATGCACCCAGTCTGCGCCGGCTGCGATAATGGCGCGGGTCTCCTCGCCCAAGGCGGCAAAATCCGCCGAGAGGATGGAGGGTGCGATAACCACCGGTTTACGCATCTTTGGCCTGCGGCGCGGGCGTTTTGCTGAATACCCGGCTCGCCAGAATATCCTGCGGCTCGATCAGCATCAGAGCTTCCGGCGCGACCGGGCCATCGACCGCCAGCAGGCGGCCGGCCTGGCGCAGCCTGGCGCGATCGAGCGCGTTGCGCATGGAACGGGCGTTGGAGAAATACGGCTGCTCGCGGCGGCGTTGAATATAGGCATGCATCGCTTCGCGCGCCGCCGGGCTCAAGCGGTAATTCTGCCGCTTCAGCATGGTCTCACTGATGTGTAGCAATTCGGAATCGTTATAATCCGGAAAGTCGATATGATGGGCGATGCGGGAGCGAAAACCGGGATTGAGGGTGAAAAAATCCTCCATCCGGTCGGCATAGCCGGCCAGGATCACCACTAGGTCTTCGCGCTGGTTTTCCATCACCTGGAGCAGGATCTCAATTGCCTCCTGGCCGTAATCGCGCTCGTTATCGGGCCGGTAGAGGTAATAGGCTTCATCGATAAACAGCACGCCGCCGATGGCCTTTTTTAGGATTTCCTTGGTCTTTGGGGCGGTGTGGCCGATATACTGGCCGACCAGATCGTCGCGGGTGACGGAGATCAGCTGGCCTTGACGGACGAACCCCAGCGCTTTCAGGATGCCGGCCATCCGCAGCGCCACGGTGGTTTTGCCAGTGCCGGGATTGCCGGTGAATGACATATGCAAGGTCGGCGCTTCGGTGCTGTAGCCGAGCCGCTGGCGAACCCGTTCGATCAGCAAAAGTGAAGCAATCTCGCGGATCCGCGCCTTCACCGGCCGCAAGCCGACCAAGTCCTGCTCGAGCGCGTTCAGGTAGGTGTCAAGTCCGGCGCCCGCGAACTCGGCGCGCAGATCGATCATCTCATCCGGTGCGGAGAGGTCGTCCATCAGTAGCGCGCACCTGCCGGTTTCTCGGCAACATAGGCGCGGGTCTCGTAACGAATTTTGCGGCCGCCGGCCTCCTGCCGCGTCAGCATGAAGCCCGGCTCATCGGCCGGGCGTTGCACGATGAATGACATCCGCAGCGATTCCCAGGTATGCGTAGAGTCGAAGGCGCAAAGGCGGATATAGCATTCGCCATGCATTTGCCGGCACTGCTCAAGTTCACCCATAACCGCCTTGGCGTCCCGGATGTCGAACATCGGATGGCCCCACATCTCCCAATAGGTGTTTCGCGGGTGCGGGTCGTCGGTATATTCGAAGCTGACGGCCCAGCCATTATCGAGGCAGTATTGCACCTGCTTGCCGATCTGCTCGTCGGTGAGATCGGGAAGAAAGGAAAAACAGCCTTGGGTGACACGCATGTTTGGTTTCCTTACGGGTAGTTAGAAAAGACTTTTTTATTCTGGGCCGAAGATACTAAAAATGCGCGGCTACGGATTAGTCGACGTTTTTGCACCACTTTTTAAAAAAAGCGCGGCTGCTTCACTAACGAGATGCCACGGCGACCGGGACGAAGTCGGGCGTGTCGGTTGAGGCATAGTTGAACGTCACGTCACCCCAGGTATCGAGCGCCTGGCGGAGCGGCAGACAGGTGCGGCCGGCTTGGTTCAGAATTTCCGGGCCTTCCGCCATGATGTCCCGGCCCTCGTTGCGGGCCAGCACCATGGCTTCCAGCGCCACCCGGTTGGCGGTGGCACCGGCGGCGATTCCGAGCGGGTGGCCGATGGTGCCGCCGCCGAATTGCAAAACCACGTCATCTTTCAGCAAATGCAGAAGCTCGTGCATCTGGCCAAGATGAATGCCGCCCGAGGCAACCGGCATAACCTTGCGCATGCTGGCCCAATCCTGATCGAAAAAGACGCCATGCTCCAGATGCATCGGCACTTTCTCCTCGCGCAGAATATCATAGAAACCGGCCGTGGTTTTCGGATCACCCTCGAGTTTTCCGACCACCGTGCCGGCGTGAATATGATCCACACCGGCAAGGCGCATCCATTTAGCGATGACGCGGAACGATACGCCATGGGTTTTCTGCCGCGTATAGGTGCCATGGCCGGCGCGATGCAGATGCAGGATCATGTCGTTGCGGCGGCACCATTTCGACATCGACTGAATGGCGGTATAGCCGATGATCAGGTCGATCATAACGATGCAGGAGCCAAGCTGTTTGGCAAATTCGGCGCGCTCGTACATGTCTTCCATGGTGGCGGCGGTGACGTTCAAGTACGTGCCCTTGACCTCGCCGGTCGCGGCCTGCGCCTTGTTGACCGCCTCCATGCAGTACAGATAGCGGTCCCGCCAATGCATGAACGGCTGCGAATTGATGTTCTCGTCGTCCTTGGTAAAATCAAGCCCGCCTTTCAACGCCTCGTACACCACGCGGCCATAATTGCGTCCGGACAGACCTAGTTTCGGCTTTACGGTCGCCCCCAGAAAGGGCCGGCCGAATTTGTCGAGCCGCTCGCGCTCGACCACGATGCCGGTGGCTGGTCCGTCGAAGGTTTTTATATAGGCAACCGGCATTCGCATATCTTCCAGCCGCAGCGCCTTCAGCGGTTTGAAGCCGAACACATTGCCGATGATCGAGGCGGATAGATTGGCAATCGATCCTGGTTCGAACAGATCTAGATCATAGGCAATGTAGGCAAAATAGGAGCCGGTGGCGTTCGGTACAGGATCCACACGGTAGCATTTGGCACGGTATTTTTCGCACGCCGTCAACCGATCGGTCCAAACCACGGTCCAGGTCGCGGTGGAGGATTCGCCCGCCACCGCGGCCGCGGCTTCGATGGGATCGACCCCGTCCTGCGGCGTCACTCGGAACAGCGCAATCACATCGGTGATCTTGGGTTCGTAATCCGGCTCCCAATACCCCATTTTGCGGTATTCCATGACGCCGGCCCGGTAGCGGTCCTGGCCTTTGACGGTAGAGGCTTCGGGAATTGACGTGTCCATGTGGCAGACTCCGGTCTGTTCAAGCTTATTGGGAAAGAAGTTCGATCGCGTCAGGCGGCGTGGGATACGGAAAATACCGGGTCCAGGCAGCCATTCGAATATTGGCGGGCCATTGCGGTCAGAGCGGTCGGCCGAAGCCGCGATGCCTGGCCGGCGGCGCCGAAGGCTTCGAAGCGCTGCTTGCACAAATCGCGAAGCGCAACGATTGCCGGCTTCATGAAGGCGCGCGGGTCGAATTCGGAGCGGTGTCTGGTGGCGATCTTGCGGATGGCGGCGGCCATGGCCAGCCTGCAATCGGTATCAATATTTACCTTGCGCACGCCATGTTTGATGCCAACCAGGATTTCGTCCAGCGGCACACCCCAGGTTTGCGGCATTTCGCCACCGAAGCGGTTGAATTCGTCCTGTAATTGTTGCGGCACAGAGGAAGAGCCGTGCATCACCATATGCAGCTGTGGCATCCGTTCATGAATTGCGCGGATCACGTGCAAGGCCAGGATCGCGCCGTCTGGCTGGCGGGAGAACTTATAGGCGCCGTGCGAGGTTCCCATCGCGATTGCAAGTGCGTCCACGCAGGTGGCACGAACGAAATCCACCGCCTGGTCGGGGTCGGTCAGAAGCTGATCATGCGAAAGTTTGCCGGTCGCGCCATGACCGTCCTCAGCCGCTCCGGTGCCGGTCTCCAGGCTGCCGAGCACGCCGAGTTCGCCTTCAACCGAAACCCCGATACGGTGCGCCATTTCGGTGACGCGCGCTGTGATGGCGACGTTATACTTATAATCTGCAGGCGTTTTAGCATCGGCCAGTAGCGAGCCATCCATCATGACGCTGGTGAAGCCGTGCTGGATCGCAGACAGGCAGGTGGCTTCGTCATTGCCGTGGTCCTGATGCAGGCAGATCGGGATTTGCGGATGCATGGCTTCCGCGGCTTCGATGATTTTGGCCAGCATGATATCGCCGGCATAGCTGCGGGCGCCGCGGGACGCCTGCAGGATTACTGGTGCATCAACCGCCATTGCTGCGGCCATGATGCCGAGCACCTGCTCCATATTGTTGACGTTGAAAGCCGGCACGCCATAATTACGTTCCGCCGCATGATCCAGCAACTGCCTGAGACTAATGCGCGCCATCGGCTTCTCCCGTCAAAATATTCATCGCCGGACCCGGCGTTTTAGCCATCGCCGGACTCAATAATTTACTCATCGCCGTACCCGGCGTTTGCGTTCGATCAGCTGCAGGATCACCGGGGTCAGAATCAACTGCATTGCCAGATCGAATTTGTTGCCCGGCACCGCGATGGAGTTGGCCCGCGACATAAAACTTTGGCTGATCATCGAGAGCAGATATGGAAAATCGATGCCGTGCGGATCGCGGAAGCGGATCACGACAATCGACTCATCCGGCGTCGGGATGGTGCGTGCGATGAACGGGTTGGAAGTGTCAACCAGCGGCACCCTTTGGAAGTTGATGTCGGTCTCGGTGAATTGCGGGCAGATATAATGAATATAATCCGGCATCCGGCGCAGGATCGTATCCATCACGTCTTCCGTGCTGTACAGCCTTGCTGCTTTGTCCCGATGTATCTTCTGGATCCATTCGAGATTGATTACCGGTACGACACCAATTTTTACGTCGGCATATAGGCCGGTATCGACATCGCCGACCTTAACCGCGCCGTGAAGCCCTTCATAAAGCAGGATATCGGTCGGCGCCGGCAAATCGCGCCAATCGGTAAAACAGCCGGGTTCACCGCCATAGAGTTCGGCTTCCGCATTGTCGTGGACATAATGCCGGTGGCGGGCCATGCCGGTGGCGGCATAACTTGCGAAAACATCTTGTAACTCCCGCAAGAGATTGGTCTCAGGGCTGAAATGGCTGAAATGATTGTTACCTTCATTCGCGGCCTCGATCATCTTCTGCTTCATCTCGGCGCGGTTGTATCGGTGGAACGAATCGCCTTCGAGATAAGCGGCGGTGATCTTTTCCCGGCGGAAAATCTGCTCGAAGACATTCCGAACCGAGGTGGTCCCCGCGCCCGATGATCCGGTGACAGAGATGATAGGGTGTTCCTGGCTCATGCGTGCCGTTCAACCGAGATGCCGTTATTCCGAAACAGCGAGCGACGGTTGAACAACGGCGAATGCCGCGGACGCGGCGTTGCATAGGCAGCGGTGATGCGGCCAACCTCGTCAGCGGCGCCAAAAATAAGCGGCGAGCGCTGGTGCAGCTCTTTTGGAACAATATCCAGAATATCGGATCTGCCATCGGTGGCGCCGCCGCCGGCGCGTTCCATCAGTAACGCGATTGGATTTGCCTCATAGATCAGCCGCAACCGCCCCTGACCATAACCAGGGCGCCGGTCGGCCGGATACAGGTAAACCCCGCCGCGGATCAGAATCCGATAAGCGTCAGCAACCATCGAGGCGACCCAGCGCGTATTGAAATCAGCCGCCCGCTGGCCGTCGGCGCCCTGCAGCAGCTCGTCGATGTAAGCGACGATCGCAGGATCCCAGTGGCGTTGGTTCGAGGCGTTGATGGCGTATTCCGCGGTGTGTGCCGGCACGGTGACGTCATCGCCGGCCGCTATGAAAACGTTGCGGTCCGGATGCAGGGTAAAAATGCGGGTTCCCTGGTCCAGCGTCAGCGCCAACGCGGTTTGCGGACCATAAATCATGAAACCGGCAGCGAGCTGGTTGCGGCCAGGCTGCAGAAACGGCGTCTCGCCGGTCGCCGGCATAATTGAAAATATGGTGCCGATCGGCGCCAGCGTATCGATGTTCGAGGAGCCGTCCAGGGGATCTATGGCCACCGCGAGCGGTCCTGCGGGATCCAAAATTTCCGGCTCGGCGGCTTCTTCCGATGCAAAGTCCCGCACAGAACCGTTGTTAAGCGCCGCACGCAAAATATCATGCGCCATAACGTCGAGGAGCTTTTGGCCATCGCCGTCCAGTGATTCACCAACCCTCGCACCTAGTGCGCCGGCAAACGGTCCGTAACTCAGGGTTTTGGCAATCCGGCGGCCGGCGTGGGACAGATCAGCCAAGGTTCGGCAAACTGGCAGCAGAGCCGGTTTTCGGGCGGCACAAAGGTCCAGATAGACCTCAAGTGTCAGCAGCTCGGCCATTCATTCCCCACTTATTCGCAGTTCACCTCGGTTCATGCCGGTTGTTCAACCGGGTGCTGCCTTGATGCTATCTCTCAGAGCTTGCAGAGATAAGTAAAGCTAAAACTTCTTTTGGGGCTTTTAAGTTTTGCTTAATAAGAATGGATGGCGTTGGTCCTGCTCCCTGATCTCAGCGCAGCATCTTATCATGCGGACTTGTTTGATCGCATAATTCAAATGTTCTTCGGAAAGGAACTACATACGCCAGCATCGTTGGCAGGTTAGTCTCCGAATTGCAGGGGAGCATATTGCAGGGGAGCATATTGCAGGGAAGCATAGTTGCTAGGGCTCCGCGGTGATCCGGATAGGAGCGCAGGCTGCGGCGCCTAGAACCCAATAAAAAAGGCCGGGAAGTATCCCGGCCTTTCTTTTAGCCTTATGTTACTGGAGAACGATTTGGACCCGGCGGTTTTGCGGTTCACGCACGCCGGGGCCGGTTGGCACCAGCAGGTCGGTGTCACCAAAACCTTGTGCGGTAATTTCAGACGCCGGCACGCCATCAGTGACAAGTTGCGCTTCAACCGCTTTGGCACGCCGAACTGAAAGCCCCTGGTTGTAAACCGGAGTACCGGAAGTATCGGTGTAGCCATTGACCGCAATCGTCGTGGTCGACTGGGTTTTGCTGTCAGATGCCGCCTGCGCGATAATGTCCAGCGCTCGAGGGGTCAGGCTGTATTTATCCCAATCAAAGAACACTAGATAAGTTTTGGCGGGTGCCGGAGCCGGGGCTGCTACCGGCGCCGGTTGCGGTGGCGGTGCAGGCGGCGGCGTGGTGCCAAAGGCGTAACGCAGACCGATCAGCACGCTATTGTTATAGTCATGGTGAATGTCGAAGCTAACTGGAATGTTGCTTGCGCTGCCATTCAGCTTACGGTCGTTCGCCAGGCCCATGAACCGGTATTCGACCGTCCCAGAAAGGCCTGGTACTTGCACGATCGGAAAGGCAAGCCCAGCGATGCCCTGATAAGCAAAGGCATCCTTGTGTTTATTGACGCTTAGGTTGTCGATCGCAAGGTTGTTGTAGTCGACAACCTGCAAGCCAACGCCACCACCCAGATAAGGCGTGACCCAGGTTATGCCGGGGATAATGAAATCATAATAGGCGTTCACAAACCCGCCGTATTTCTGCTCATAGCCGCCAGCCTTGGCCCCGACGGATGGATAGCCGTTGAAATACAAGGCGGCGTTGTCGAAGTGGTTATTGTAATAATCACCCTCTACTTCGACCCGGAAACCGTCGCCAAAACCGTAGCCCACAGCTGCTTCACCGGTATATCCGCCGCGGATCGAAATTCGCCCGAACCCTGGCTGTTCCTGACCGGCGGCGACAAAATTGGTCACTTTAGCATTTTGTTGCGAATTATAGCCAAAGCCACCGGCAACATAGAGGCCGTTCACTTGCTGAGCTTTCGCAAATTGCGGCAAAGCCAGAGGTGCGGCTAAAACGCTTGCGGTCAATAGCGCGTTCCGAAACTTCATAGAACTACTCCTTAGTGGGGCCGGATCGCGAACCGGCCTGGCGTTCGGGATGTTGATCACCCGAAGCCCCATCTAAAGCTGCCACCACGCATTTCGAGGGGCCGACAATCTTAAAAATGTGCTGTAGCAAAAATACAACATTATGTTGTCTGGCGGACGTTTATAAATTGACCGGTTTTGGCTGTAAGCGGCTTCTCAGGTGCTATAGAAAGAAAGCGTTCATAAAAATGGCGGAAATGACCCACACCTTTAGCTTAAATTATTGTGAGTGTATTGGAACGCGCCCATTAACGGTTAATTACATTGTGTTCAGGGTGCTAGCCAAGTTCGAGGGTGAACGCAGGGTTCCGATAATGCAGGAACGATCGGGTACACCCCAAATTCGTAGCCGCAGGGAGTTAAGATGACTAATAAAATCACAGTTTTTCACTCATCAATTTCTGGAACCGCTGACCATACAGATTTTGAGGGCGCCAATGTCAAATACAGCATAGCGGAACATGGTGCGCTCAAAATCGAACATTGGGTTACTGCAACCGGAATGGGCGAGACGCTTTTTGCCCCTGGACACTGGCATTCCGTAAGCTGTTCTCAAGAACTTGATCCTGCGGGTGGGGAAGCTGCCGAAGCGCAAATTAAGGACAGAGTTGACCGTTTTATTGGCCGAATAGCAAAAGGATGACCGCGAGAGCAATTTAACCGGTTTTCCAATGACAATTAATGTTAGCGGGTTGTTGTCCCGCAGCTTCGGCCTGCTCGCGCAGCTTACCGAAAGCAATTGGTCCGGCGCTGCCGGCTATTTCAAACACTCACTTTTGCTAGTGCAAAGGAACGTTAACCCGCTCCGCGCAATATGAGTAGCGGTCAGAGACAATAGTTTACGCAAAACGTGTAAATTCGGGCAGATCGCGCTGGCCCTCCTGCCAGATGACGGAGTGGAATGGATTGCTGAATGTGGGAGGGGTTGCATTTGTCCTGTTTTGCGTTTTCGGCATGTACGTCATCACCGGTGGAGCATTGTTGCCCTTGTTGTGGGCGATGCCGTTCGGGATCATCACCATAGGCGGTGCTTCGGTTGGCATATTAGCGGCGGGCAATTCGCGTCACGTCATTGAACAGACGTTTGACGACCTGAAAAAAGTCACTGTCGGCAGCAGGTTCCACAAGACAGATTATGTCGATCTGCTTTGCCTGCTGTTCTTTCTTGTCAAACTCGATGCCGCTAAGGGCGCACTGGCACTTGAAGGGCATATCGAGGATGCGGGGCTAAGTCCGGCATTTCAGTATTTTCCGAAAATTCTGGCAAATCGTACGGTAACCGCAATGGTATGCGATTACCTCCGGATCGTCGGGCTGAATGCCGATGATCCCTACCAGATCGAGGATCTGATGGCGCGTGAGCTAAAGAAAATTCTGCATGAACAATTGCGCGGCGCCCGCGAATTGCGAAACATGGCAGACGGCATGCCTGCACTTGGAATTGTAGTGGCGGTGCTAGGGGTGATGAAAGCGATGGGTCACATGGGGCAGCCGCCGGCAGCCCTTGGCGCTATGATCGCTGATGCGCTGGTCGGTACGTTTCTCGGGGTATTGCTCGCCTATGGCGTTGTCGCTCCGATTTCGAACCGGATCTCTGCCGTGGTCGAAGAGGACGCCAAGTATTTCGAGGTGATCCGCGCTGTACTGGTCGCCCATCTGCACCACAATGCCCCAGAGGTGAGCGTGGAAATGGGGCGCAAAATGGTTCCAAGCGAATATATGCCGGAATATCTGGAACTTGAAGAACGCATCGACAGCTTCAGGTTCATCGATCTGCGCCGGTGAATCAGCGCGGACTTAGCGGCAATTCGGAGTGGCTGCATACGCTTAGCGGACGGTTAGCAGTACCGTGATCTTGGTACCGAGACCGGGCTCGCTCGCGATAGCAATCCGCCCATCCATTTCGGCAACGAGATCGTTGATCTCATGTGCAAATGCCGCCCGCCATGCGGCCAAGGCCTTCCATTTTTTGGCATTTCAACCGTCTGCGGGATCCGCTTTGAATAGTTCGTCCAAATCGGTGCGGCTCAGGCGCCCGGAAAGGATGCCAAGCTCCGCGCCGTCGCCCTGAAATAGCTGAAATACCCCGGGCTGGTTGATAGAGAAGACTGTTTAGTCCGCTTGGTTTGCCGGCCCAGTTATTTCAAGATGTCGGATCGGCTGATGCGGCAGTAATCTGATCGAACGTGCACTGGCGCGGTGCCTTGTCAGGCCGCCAGCGCAGCAGCTTGGTGCCATGCCGGAAGCGCTGGCCGGTTACTTGGTCAAACCGGACTTCGACAACCCGCTCAGGACGAACCGGCTCCCATTCGGCGCTGCGTTCCGTGCTCCACCGGCTGGGGCCGCCCGGCGCTTTGCCGGTAAACCCTGGCGGACCGCGCAGCTTTTCAAGCTGGCGTGTCAGAGCCGGTCGTTCGACGTCGCTTATCGTTGCAGTAAAGCCAACATGATCTAACTTGCCCTCGGCATTATAAAGTCCGAGTAGCAGCGACCCAATTTCGCGGCTTCCGCTCTCATAGCGAAAACCGCCGATGACGCAGTCCGCGGTGCGTAGCCGTTTGACCTTTGTCATGAGCCGCTCACCTGGAACATAAACATCTGTCAGCCGTTTCGCGATCACGCCATCCGTGCCACCCCCCGATGCGCTTAGCCAACCGGCGGCCTGTTCGATATTTGTTGTCACAGGCGACAGGATGAATTTTTTTGGTATTTCGGATTTGCGCATGAAGCGCTCAAGGGCGGCGCGCCGAGCTTGCAGGGTTTTGCCGAGCAGAATAGCAACTTTGCCATCTGCAAGCATATCAAACACGATCAGCCGCGCCGGCGTTTGCGCCGCCAGTTTGCTGATCCGGCTTGCGGCAGGGTGTAGACGCGCCTGCAATGCGTCAAAGGCGAGCCGGCCCTCGATCTCGATGACCAGTTCACCATCGATGACAAATTGCGGCGCCTTTACTTCGCGCAATGCAGCGATCATTTCAGGGAAGTAGCGGCCCAGCGGCTTGCCCGATTTAGCCCTGAGCTCGATCTCCACTCCGTTTTTAAATGCCACGCAACGGAAGCCATCCCATTTTGGCTCATATTGCCAGCAACCGTCAGCGTCCGGCAGCGCCTCGGCAGACCGGGCTTCCATTGGCGCGGTATCCAGCGGGAGTGCGAAGTTCACTGCGCCGAGCCGGTTTTGCCAAGTTTCTTTATTGCCGGCTCAAGCGCCCGCTCGCTATCGAAATATTCAGCCCAGGCCTTGGTTTTTTTCAGCAAAGCGGGCACAGTGCGGATCGTGTAACGCCGCGGGTCCAGATCCGGCTTCACCTGTGCCCAGGTCAGTGGCATTGATACGGTCGCGCCTGGCCGAGCCCGCGGCGATAGCGGGGCAACGGCGGTAGCCATCCGGTCGTTGCGAAGATAGTCCAGAAAAATCCGGCCATCGCGCAGTTTTTTCGACATGTTTACCAAATAGCGTTGCGGGTTTTGCTGCGCCATGAACGTACAAACCGCCTGTGCGAAGCGTTTTGCTTCAACCCAGGTGAGCTTGCTTTTCTTAGCGGATGCCAAAGGCGTAACGACATGAAGGCCTTTGCCGCCGGTGGTCTTGCAGAAGCTTAGAAGGCCGAGTTCGTTCAGCACTGCCTGCATCTCAAGAGCAGCTTCAACCACCATGGTGAACGCGACATCAGGGCCGGGGTCAAGATCGAACACCAGGCGTCCGGGAATTTCCGGATTATGCGGCTGACAGTTCCAGGGATGCAGCTCCAGGGCGGCCACCTGCGCGACCGCGGCCAGCCCCTCCATCCGGTCGATCTGCAAATACGGCTTGCGGTCCCCGGACACGGTAACCAGTTCCAGCAGGTTCGAGGTGCCCGGCATGGCATGACGCTGGAAAAATTGCTCGCCGGCAAACCCATTGGGCGCGCGGATGATCGAGCAAGGCCTGCCTTGGACATGCGGCAGCAACCAGTATCCCACGGCTTCGAAATACTGCGCGAGATCGCGCTTCGTTACGGGTACGCCGTCATCTGCATCCGGCCATAACGGCTTGTCTGGGTGAGATAGCAGGACGCCCATGACGACAGCCTTGCCATCAATATTAGCGGCGGGTTTGGACGACGCGTGCGTCTGCGCGGGCTCTGAACGGCCGGTCTTTTTACTGACCGGCAGCTTGGCGTCGGCCGGTGGCACCTGCACCTTTTCTGCAGGCGCCGGCAGTTCGGTTTCCACCTCAGCGGCGGGCTTATCCTCGCGAAGCCCCTTAAACGACGCCTGGCGGACATTGCCATCGCCGGTCCAGCCGGCAAATTCGATTTCCGCAACGAGTTCGGGCCGGAGCCAGTGGATGCCAGATGCGTCTCTGGGCGCGCCGATGCCGCTGAAGGGGGATTTGCCGGTAGCAACCGCCTGCAGACGCGGCATGATCGCCGCCACCTTTGCAGCACTGTAGCCGGTGCCGACGCGCCCGACATATACGAGATGCTCGCCGCGATGCACGCCGACAAGAAGCGAGCGGAAACGGCCATTGGTGGTGCTCCAGCCGCCAATGACCACCTCATGGCCGCCCCGGCATTTTGATTTCACCCAGCTATCGCTGCGGCCGGAACGATACGGAGCGTCAACGCGCTTGGATACGATGCCCTCCAGCGACATTTTGCAAGCCGATTTCAGAATTGCATCGCCGCCAGTATCTAGATGTTCGACATAGCGGATGCGTGAGCCGCCAAATTCCGACAGCAGTTTTTGCAACCGGCTTTTGCGGCGGCTAAGTGGATCCTCGCGAAGATCCGCACCTCGCTCAACCAGTAAATCGAAAGCGTAAAAAATCAAATCCTTGGTTTTTTGTTCCGATAATGCAGCTTGCAGCGCCGCGAAATCTGGCGAGCCATGCGCATCCAGCGCCACCACTTCGCCATCGATGATGCAATTGGGGAACGCCTTCGCCATTTGTATGATAGCGGCAAATTTCTCCGACCAGTCCAGGCCCTTACGGGTTTTCAACGTTGCTGCGCCGTTCTCGACCCGTAACTGCAGCCGGTAGCCATCCAGTTTGATTTCATGGCCCCAGCCGGCGCCTGATGGCGGCCGCTCGACGAGCGTACAGAGCTGCGGCGCCACGAAATTCGGCATCTCCGTTCTATCATTGCCGGATGCTTTAACGGTCTTTGACGCGGTAGCTCTTTTTGCGCCGGCCTTGGGCTTTTTTTCGGAGGGCGCCGGGGCTGCACCCCGATTGCTCTCCCAAACCGCATCCGGCTGCGCCAGATCCGAAGAGGCCAGCATAAAGGGTTTCGGCGGCTTGCCCTTGCCGGCGGCTATTGTTTCCATGCTCCGGCCGGACGCGATCGACCGGTCTTCAGCCAACAACGCCTCGGCCTGCTCATGCTCGCTCGCATAGGCATCGCGATGCTTGATCAGCAGCCAGTTGGTGCGCTTGCTGCCGGTTTTGTCGTGTTTCAGCCGAACCAGCACCCAACTGCCTTGCAGCCGCTCGCCGGCGAGGACAAATTTGAAATCTCCCTGAGCCAGCGCATCTTCCGGTTTGCGATCGCCTTCGGGTACCCAATAGCCGCGGTCCCATAGCTGTACGGTACCGCCGCCATACTCGCCTTGTGGAATGGTACCTTCAAAATCCCCGTAATCGAGCGGATGATCCTCGACCTCAACGGCAAGGCGTTTGTCGTGCGGGTCTAGCGAGGGCCCACGGGTAACGGCCCAGGATTTGAATACGCCGTCCAGTTCGAGCCGCAGGTCGTAGTGCAGGCGGGTAGCGGCGTGCTTCTGGATCACGAACCGCCGCCGTTCGGTGGGAGCAATCACATGCTCGCCGCTGGGTTCAGCGGTTTGGGTAAAATCCCGCTTCGACCGGTATTTCTCGAGTTTGCTGGTGCTGGCCACGAAATCCTACCTCCTGCTAAAACCACATGTAGGTAATAATGACCGACGGTTCAGCGCCGAAACATTAATGCTGGTTCAGGAAATTGGTTCGTTTAGAAATTCTATGCGTTGGCAATCGCGAGCCATATATCGGCATGGCAAGGTTCGCACTTGTCACATGGCACGCAGCATGGCTTGCCCATGGCATGATCCGGGCATAGGCGACACCAGCAAGCCAGGTTTTTGCCGCGCAGGACTGAAGTCGCTGCAGTTCGTTCGACTGCCGGCATCGCATCGATATGCTGGACAAACAGCTCAACAACTGCCGCATTCCGACCAGGCGCAGCCCGGAACGGATTGCCAAACTTGCCCGGCCTGGTCACCTTGAGAGTATTCGCCGGCATACGCCACCCCTTGCTTCGACGCAGCTGAACGCGCAACGGAGCCGGTATCGATGGATCAGCTACAGCTTTAAAACGCGGCATGCCGGAACCGGATGTGCGCTAGCTTCAATCCATCGCCATAGCGCTGTTCCTTGACGATGACCGGCAAGATCAACCCAGTTGCCAAAGCCCAGGTCCCGGTCAGCGCACACGATAATAATCCGGCCATCGGCCTCGTAGGTTGCCTGCGCACTGTTGACCCAGACCTTTTGGTGAACGTGATCCAAGGATTCCATCCACCAGTTGTCGACCTGAAAGTTCCACATCCGGTACGCAGCCGGGGGTGTGACCTCGAGCACCAATGCCTCGTCGGGAGCCAGATCATAGTAGAGATGTCCATACCAGATTTTCGGATCACCGCCCGCGCGTTGGAACACCGCCTGGTCGCCGTCATAGATCTGATTGGGTTGCGACTTGAACCACTCTGACCAAACCGCGAAGGTGTTGGCTGTCCCCCTGACCCAGGCGGCCGCACTGCTAAGCTGCGAAACAATTGCTTCCGGAGTTAGCAGTGCTGGCATGGCAGGACCGGCAATGCGTTCCACATGTATTTCGGCCGGCGTCTGGTTTGCCTTGTCCTCAAATGTCTGCCGAATGATGAGCAAGGTGGTGTCATCTGCCATCGGCAGCCAATTGCCCGATTTGGGTTCACGGCTGGCGACGATTTCGAAGGTGCCATCAGCATCAAGGCTCATATTGGCGAACTCTATCTCGCCGGTCGATGCCATCGTTCCATCGATCGCGTAGCGATTAGCTTTGCTCCCGACGCTAAGATAAGGGACCGTTCCCCGCTTACCCCAAAGCCGATAGTCACGGTCGCCGCGCACCACGATCTGCTGGTAAATATTGTCGGGATTATCCGCGCCAATTTTGATCTTGTCATCGGTTAATAGAAAAATGCGTGGAAAATCGGGATCCGATGAGTCCACCATCATATTCAAAGCAGTGCGTGTTAGACGGCTTAGATAGCGTAAGCCCTCGGCCTGGTCCAACGCTGTGGCGGGGGCCTGCGGGCGCAATAACACTTCACCGGCATCGGCAAGCTGGCTGCAGAAGGCCTGCCACACCGCCGCCATCCGTCCATCTGCATGGATCACTGTTTCATTGGGCATATCATCCTCCTGGTTTTTGCTTTTACCTTTGCCGTTACCTTTGCCTTGCGCCGCTCAATCCGCGCTGGCAAATTCAAGACCGCATATTGCGCACCATGCAAATATACCTCCTTTTGATTGTAGAGGCAGGGTAGCCCGTCAAGCCGGGACACCAGACGTCATTGGCGAAACACCTCGAATAAGCCATGCAGACAACCTAAATCTGAATGGCAATCTTTCAGTTCAACGCCTTTGTTTTACCTGGTATTCTGCATGCAACCCCGCGGAGGTTCTTTTGGTAGCCCTTTCAATCCTAGAAGTCGCCCGAGTTACTGAAAATACCGATGCGCGCGCTGCACTCGACAATGCCCGGGACCTCGCCGGCCATGCAGAAAGCTTAGGCTACCGCCGCTTCTGGGTGGCCGAACATCACAACATGGCAGGCATTGCAAGTGCCGCAACATCCGTGGTGATTGCGCATATCGCGGCCGGCACGCGCAGCATACGGGTTGGCGCCGGCGGCATCATGTTGCCAAACCATGCCCCGATTGTCATCGCCGAACAGTTTGGCACGCTCGCGCGGCTGTTTCCTAGCCGCATTGACCTGGGACTCGGCCGCGCGCCTGGTACCGACCAGGCCACGGTTCGGGCTTTGCGCCGCAGCTTAGCCGGGGTTGATAGCTTTCCGCAGGACGTACTTGAACTGCAATACTTCTTTGCTCCGGCGCAGCCTGGGCAGCTGGTCCAGGCGGTGCCGGCAGCGGGGACGGAAGTTCCATTATGGATCCTTGGATCAAGCACCTACGGCGCCCAGCTTGCAGCCGAGCTTGGCCTGCCCTACGCCTTTGCCTCGCATTTTGCACCCGAACAACTTCTGCCCGCCCTTGATATCTATCGGCGGCGATTCAAACCCTCCAAACAGCTTGGCCAGCCCTATGTGATGGCCGGCATAAATATCATCGCCGCCGATAGCGATAGGCAAGCGCGCCGTCTGGCGACAACCCAGCAAATGTCCTTTGCTGATATTTTCAGGGGTGCGAGAGGTCTGAGCCGGCCACCCATCGACGATATCGAAACCTACTGGTCGCCGATGGAGAAGGCGCAAGCCTCGCGGATGCTTAGCCGTTCGATTGTCGGGTCGGCTGCCACGGTGCAAGCCGGTATTGACGCTTTCACCCGTGAAACCGGGGCCGATGAACTAATGATCGTATCAGATATATATGACCATTCGGCGCGCTTGCATTCATTTGAACTGATCGCCGATGCCGCAGCGTCGGCTGATATCGCACAGCCGGTGCTTAGCAATTAACGTCGCAATGGTCAGATTAACGGTTTGCGGGCTTCAGGAGCTGCACCTGAGTCAACAACTGCTGGGACTGCTCGAGCGCCACCGAATGTGCGCAGTTTGAAAGCAGGAGGACATTTGCTTGCGGCAGCGCCTCGGCAAGAGTCATCGTAATGCTTGAGGGAAAGGCAATGTCGTTGCGGCCGTGCAGCATCGTCACCGGGATTTTGATCCGTTTGAGCTCTGCCTCGGTAAGCAATGTCGCGGCCATGGTGTCTTCCGCCGGCCTGGAGAACATTTCCGAGAAATAGGCTTTATATTCCTTGTCCTCAAACAGCGCTTCAATACGGTTTTGCATATAGGCGTCTGTAATGTAGCTGTGGTCGAAAATCAGCATCTCCGCGGTTTTGCGCAATGCCGCCACATCTTTTGGAAAGGTCCAGCATAGTCTTGTAGAATCGTTAATGGGAAAGCGCGCTCCCATGGCGCCTGTTGTCACCAGCCAACCGATACGTGACGAACTGGCCGCCAACCGCAGCGCCAGCGCGCCGGAGATGGAATGGCCGAGCAGGCCGATGGCGCTGTCCGGCATCATCGCGATCATGGCGGCGGCCTGGCGTTGCCAAAGCTGCATATCGAAAAACGGCGGTTTTGGCAGACGGCCTGAAAGACCGAAGCCGATCAAATCCATGGCGAACACGTGAAACTGCTCAGCCAATGGCTCTAGAATTGTACGCCAGTTTCCGATTGTTGAAGCGCCAGGGCCAGAGCCGTGGATCAGGAGCAATGGCGGCCCGCTCCCGCCCTCCAAGTAGTGGACGGGAATTTCCTCAAAGGTGAAGTTTTTCGCCGTGTAAGCCGTCATTTTTATCTCCGGGCAGGATGCGCCGGATAATGGAAGCGCTACGATGACGATTGCCGGCTTTTTCTGGATCGTGGAAAAGCTCGATCAGACGCTGCAACTGGCGGCGGCGACAAACTGTTTCAGCACGTCATCGCGCTGGCGCAGCATATGCACCCGAATCGAATCCGCAAGCCGCGTGTAATTTTTTGATCGGTAGGCAGCGGTGATCGCGCGATGCTCATTCACGGTCTCGATGCAGGTCAGCGGCTGCCGGGTATAAAGCACTTCGAACCAGCGCAGATAGATGTCGCATCCGGCGCCCAGCTTGACCACATCCGGGTTGCGGCAGCCGGAGCGAATTTTTTCGTGATAATCTTCGACCGCCGTCAAATAGGTCGGAAGATCATCACGGGCAACCGCTAGCGCCGCCTTTTCGACCAGCAGATCAAGCGCGTCGCAATCCTCGGGCGTGGCGTCGAGCGAGGAGAGATAGGCACGGCCAACATCGATGATCCACCAAAGATCATATTTCTGTTTGATCAGCTCAGGCGTCGGCATGGTCACCGCGCGGTCGCGCATACCAAAGCGTTCCGCCAACCCGGCACTCTCCAACGCAATCAACGCTTCGCGCACCGGTGCCCGGCTGACGCCGAAACGCTCCGCCAGTTGTTCCTCCGAAAGCCGGGTACCGGGCAGTAGCTCGCCATTCAGCACACTATCTTCAAGCCGCGCGTAGATTTGAGCCGACAGCGTTTGCCGCTGCAGCGTGGTTTCAAAAAACAATGTGGAAGACAAAGTTCAACTCCCCTGTTGCTCTGTTCGGCAAGGCTCGCCTATGCGCCCTGGCTGGTGCCGCACCGGCTTACGCACCGCCGGTGACATAAAACGCTTGCCGATTCATTTCAAATACATAAGGCCTGGTCGAGCCCCTTCTTGTCATACGCACTGATGGTGCGGGCGACCTGCTTCACCGCTGCGGTCAACGTGCCACGCAGACGCTCAAGGCTATGATCCGTCATCTGGCTGGGGGTTGAGGTGATGGAGATCGCGGCGACGCATCGGCCGAGCTCGTCATGCACAGGTGCGGCCAGGCAGCGGCGTCCGTTCAGGCTCTCCTCGTCATCGAAAGCGATGCCGTGCATTCTAATCTGTTTCAACTCGCGCGACAGCACCGACGGATCGCAGATGGTCCTATTCGTTATGCGGTCTAGTGGGCCTGCGAGCTGAAAGCGCATCTGCTGGGCTTCGTTGCCGGCTAGCAGTACCTTGCCCATGGCGGTGGCATGAAGTGGCAGGCTGGCGCCCGGGGGATGTACCGGCGCGCGCTGGCAGCCCACGGCTTGCCGTACCAATATTAACCTGCCGCTCTCGAGCACGCCTAGATTTGCTGCTGCACCCACCTCGCTGGCGAGACTGTTAAGCAAAGGCGCCGCTTGGGTGAACAGAGCCTCGCGCTGCAGAAAACCTGAGCCGATGGCGTAGCAATGGCTGCTAACCGACCAAAGGTTTTCTTCCCGGTTAAAGCAGACGAAGCGTTTCTGCTCCAGCGTGGTCAGAAGCCGATGGGTGGTCGAGGCAGGCAGCTTGGCGCGTTGCGAGAGCTCCGTAAGCCGGCACGCCTTGCCGGATAAAATCTCCAATAGATCCAAGGCGCGGACCAGCGACTGCACAAGATCCCGATCCGGGCGCCGCGGACGCGGCGCGCGCACCGGAGCATCCAGCCGGGATGGGTTGGGCGGCAGCAAGGCCGCATCGCATTCCGAAATCTGTATCGACATTTTTCATGGCCTTTCCAACCAGCGTGAGCCGGGCGGTGGCGCGTCTTCCCCACGTATTCCGTCGTCCGTCGACGGAATACATTAGTAGTCAATCACACTCGCTTTCTGCTTGTCAACAACAATGCGCAAAAGAGTTCCGGATGGCGGAAAGTCTGCGCCCCCCAAACCAGCAGACCTTTATCTTCCGTGGTCAATCCACTGGAGTAACCCGATGGCAGATATCACCATCTTCTCACCCCCGACCTTGGGCAAACCTCGGGGACAATATTCCCAAATAACCAGCGTCAAGGGTGGCGGGACAACTTATTATATCGCCGGGCAGCTCGCGGCGAACTCGGCAGGAGAAATTATCGGAGCCGGCGATTTCGATGCCCAATGCAAACAGATATTTTCAAACATCCAGACCGCGCTGGAGGCCTGCGGTCTGGGCTGGAGTAATATCGTGCAATTCACGACCTACCTGGTGGACCCTCGCGACATTCCGAAATTCATGAGTTTCCGACTACGCGAGTTTCCGGTATTCTTTCCGGACGGCATTTACCCGCCTAACACTTTGCTGATTGTCTCCCGCCTGGTGGAGGAGCCGTTTCTGGTCGAGGTGCAAACCATTGCGGTGAGTTAAGAAGCCGCTTTTTTGAAAAAAAGCGGCGCAAAAAACTTCTGATACCTCAGCGCTGGGATTTGTCGACACCAATGAACTAGCGGAATAGAAGTCATTGGTTTCTTTTAATTCAACGCCGGGCCGCAAAAGTATGCCAGCGCTTGCAATCATCTGCCGTGCCAATTGCCGTTTGCCTCCGCGCTAAGCCATTTGTAGATGCTGCGCCCCGACGCGGTTGCGTGCTCAGACGCGCCTAGGACCTGAAGCATCTGCACTTTCCCATAGTTGAATACCCGCGCCGATGCAGTGCGACTTTCTATTCCAGCCGGTAAAGCGCGCAGGAGCGCATAGGCCGGCGAGCCCGATGCCGGCAATTCCCCCAGATTTCCGCATCCAATGATTTTTCCGTAGCTTTCAGCGACCGGCGCATTTTCGCCATCCGGATTTTTCCACCATGCGAGAAGCCGGACCACGTGTCGCTTTTAAATTCATAGGATGAGCATCCACAGTTACGGAGTGCTTACCATGACCCAGATCGTCACCGCATTAAGCATGTCGCATGCACCCGGCGTCCTTGGCTGGGCTGACGCCCCTGATGCGGAGATGAAGGCCAAGATTGCCAGCTTTCACGCAGCCTGCGCGCGCAAGTTGAAAGAGGCGAGGCCGGATGTGATTGTCGCCTTCCTCGATGATCATTTTGAGAATCACTTCCGCAATCTGATGCCGACTTTCGCCATCGGCATCGCCGAAAGCCATAGCGGCCCCGCGGATTATATGATGGAAGCATTGCGCTTCGAGAAAAAAGCGGTGCTTCCGGGCATGCCGGAAATTGCCGAGCAAATGCTCCGCGGCATGATCATGCGCGGCTTCGACGTGGCTCGCATGGGCGAAATTGAATACGGAAATAACCTGCTCGTACCTTTGACGTTTATCAATCCTGAGTTCGATCTGCCGGTGATACCGGTATTCACCAATGTATTCTCACCACCCTTGCCAAGCATGAAGCGAGCCTATGATTTTGGCGCCGCCATCCGGGATGTGCTGGAAGCCATTCCTGGCGACCTGCGCGTTGCATTTTTGGCAACCGGCGGACTTTCGCATTGGCCGCCGGTATGGACCGAGGGGGCTCCGGAAGATGACGCGTTCCTGCAACGCATGAAGCGCTACCAAACGGAAGGCAAACATGTCGCCGCCGATGATCCGGACTTATATTCTGATCTCGCTCGTTATGAAGTTCAGATGGCAGCGAAAATGCAATGGCCGCTGCGCACCCAGCACCCACTGGTCAATGCTTATTGGGACCGCGAGGTTATGGAGGCTTTCGGCACCGGCGATGTCGGAACTTTGTGCGCCATGAGTTACGAATCAATCGAGCAGGGCGGTGGCCATGGCGGCCATGAAATCCTCAACTGGATTGCCGTGATGGGCGCAATGCACGGTGCGCCGGCCGAAGTCATTGGCTACGAGCCAGTGATGGAATGGATCTGCGGCATGGGCTACCTGGCCTATGACGGTGAGCCGAAAACAAGGCCGGCGGCGCAACAATTTGCCGCCGCTAAGTAGAACGCGTTCCGCATGCCGGAATTAATCTCCGCCATTTCACGATCGCTTTAATCTGAATCGCTTAAGTATAAGGAGAGTCCCATGAACGTCGACGCCCTTGCGGCCACCCGCAATGATGTAAGACCGATGACCGGCGCCGAATATCTGGATTCCCTACGCGGCGACCGTGAAATATATATTTATGGTGAGCGCGTGAAGAACGTTGCGGATCACCCGGCCTTTCGCAATTCCGCTCGGATGGTGGCCCGCATGTATGATGCGCTGCACGATCCTGCGAAGAAAGACGTGCTGACCTGCGCAACCGATACCGGAAATGGCGGCTTCACGCATCGGTTCTTCCGTGTCGACCGTACTGCCGGGGAGACGTTGAAAACGCGCGATGCCATCGCCGGCTGGGCGCGCATGAGCTATGGATGGATGGGCCGCTCGCCAGATTACAAGGCATCCTTCACCGGCACGCTCGGCGCCAACAATCAGTTCTACAAGGAATATGCCCCGAACGCGCTGGCCTGGTACAAAAAATCCCAGGAGCGCTGCCTTTACCTGAACCACGCCATCGTCAATCCGCCGATCGACCGGCAGTCTTCGCCGGAGGCGGTCCGCGATGTGTATATGCATGTTGAGAAGGAAACCGATGCCGGCGTAATCGTAAGCGGGGCCAAGGTGGTTGCCACCGGCTCTGCGCTAACCAACGCGAACTTCGTAGCGTATTACGGCCGACCCCGCTGCAGGCGGAAGATATGGCAATCTTCGCGATTGTGCCGATGGACTCGCCCGGCGTGAAACTGATTTGCCGGCCGTCCTACGAATACAGCGCCGCGGTGATGGGCAGTCCGTTCGATTACCCGCTTTCCAGCAGGCTGGATGAGAACGACTCCGTATTGATATTCGATAAGGTCTTGATCCCTTGGGAAAACGTATTGCTGTACCGCGATGTCGAAGGTGCTGCGAATTTTTATGGCGGCTCGGGCTTCACGCACCGGTTTTCCCTGCAGGGTTGCACGCGGCTCGGCGTCAAGCTGGACTTCATCGCCGGCTGCTTGTTGAAGGCCGTTGAAATGACCGGCACCAAGGATTTTCGCGGCGTGCAGGTGCAGGTCGGCGAAGTGCTGGCCTGGCGCAACATGATCTGGTCGCTTACCGAAGCCATGAGTTCGAAGGTTGAGCCCTGGGTCGAAGGCACGGTGCTACCGAGCCTGGAAGCAGCCGGCGCCTACCGTGTGATGGCGCAAATCTGCTATCCACGGATCAAGGAAATCATTGAGCAGGTGGTTGCTTCCGGCCTGATTTATGTCAACTCGCACGCTTCCGACTGGAAGAATGATCAGATCCGGCCGTTGATGGACCGGTTCATGCGGGGATCGAATGGCTATACCGGAGAGCAGCGCGCCAAGTTGATGAAGCTGCTGTGGGACGCCACGGGAACAGAATTCGGCGGCCGCCATGAACTCTACGAGCGCAATTACGCCGGCAATAACGAAGCCACCCGCTTCGAAAACATCACGATGCTAACGGTACTTGGCAAGATCGATGAAATGAAAGCCTTTGCCGATACCTGCATGTCTGAATACGACCTCGACGGCTGGACAGTCCCCGACCTGATCAATCCGGATGATGTCTCGTTCCATAATAAAAAACGCTAGCCACGGCCGCAATTTTTTACGCAGGAGGTCCCATGACTGCACATCCCGCTTCAAAACAATACGACGCCGTCGGCCATATCGAAACCCGCGGGGTAGATTTCATCCCGAATGCGGAGCGCCATTCCTCGCCGATGAATATTTTCTGGATATTGATCGGCGCCAATCTCGCCATCGGCATGGTCGTCATTGGCTTTTTGCCGGTGAGCTTCGGCCTGAGTTGGTGGGGTGCTGCCACCTCGATCATACTGGGTAACGCCATCGGTGCATTTATGCTGGCGCCGGTTGCAATGCTTGGCGTGCGTTCAGGCAGTAATGGACCGGTTACCTCCGGTGCATTTTTTGGCGTGGTCGGGCGGATCATCGGCTCGGTTATCGGCGCTTTGATCTGCCTTGGTTTCTACGCGCTGGCGGTGTGGACCGGCGGCCAGGCCGCGATCGCGGGGCTGCATAAACTTGCAGGCCTTCCCAGCAATAATCTAACGCTAGCTGTATCCTATGCGATCATCGCCCTGGTTTGCAGCCTGGTTGCCATCTGGGGCCATGCCAGCATGGTCTTCGTGGAACGCCTGATGATCCCGATCGCCGGGCTGCTGCTGGTGGTCGGCCTGTTTGTCTACGCGCCGGATTTTCACGCCTCCTACAAAGGCGGCTCCTACCTGCTTGGAACATTCTGGCCAACCTGGGGTCTTTCGGTGACAATCTGCGCGGTGGCGGCTTACGGTTACTCGCCGCTTATTTCGGATTGGACGCGCTACATATCGCCAAAAAAATACAGCAGCGCTTCAGTCCTCAGCGCCGCCTGGATCGGTTGCTTCGTTGGCTTGAACATTCCGTTCCTGTTCGGGGCCTTCACCGCCGTTGCCATTGTCAGCACCAAGCTCGACTATGTTCCCGGCCTGGTCGCCATGGCGCCGCTTTGGTATATGGTACCGCTTGTGATTATCGGCGTTATCGGTACCTTCGGCCAGGGATCGGTCTGCCTTTACAGTTCCGGCCTTGATTTCTCCTCGATCTTTCCGGTCTTCAAGCGCCCGATGGCAACGACGCTGCTCAGCATCATTGCCGTCATCCTGGTCATAGTCGGCAGCATGATCGGCAATGCGGAAGCAAGCGTTACCGCCTTTCTGCAGGTCATTGGGGTCGGTACGGCAGCCTGGATGGCGATCATCATCATCGGTCACTATCATCGCAAGGGCTATTACGAGGTCCACGACCTGCAGGTGTTCAACCGCCGCGAGACAGGTGGCGTGTACTGGTACACGGGAGGCTGGAACCTGCGCGCCGTTGTCGCCTTCGTAGTCGGCGTCACCATCGGCCTGCTGGCGCTGCAATGCAGCTTCTACACAGGCCCACTCTCCAACATGGCCGATGGGGTCGATTTGAGCTGGGCCAGCGGTTTCGTCATCGCCGGCTTGATCTATGGCGCCGCCATCATGCTTTTCCCCGAACATAGCGGTGTGCATGGCGATGCCGGCGCTGCCGAGCGGCTGGAACTGGCGGCTCAGGGTGGTGATCTTGGTTTCAACACGGAAACTGCTGCCGAGTGATACCGTGAGGCGGGCGGCAAATTCCGCCGCCCACCAGCCACTCTTTTTCTTATCAGGAGTTGCCTGAATGTCTTTGCGAATGGAGTTGGCATTGCCGAATGCGGCTGCGCCGCTCAGCCACTATACCGATGCCGTCCGCTTCGGGAATTTGTTGTTTATTTCCGGCATCGTCGCGCTGGATACCGAAAATAACGTGGTGTCGCCCGGCGATGTTGCGGGCCAGGCCGAGTTTATTTTCGCCACCATTGGCCGTATTCTTGAGCAGGCGGGTGGCGGCTTCCAAAACATTTTGCGGGTGACCGTCTATCTGTTGGACGTAAGCGACCGGACGCGCATCAATCCAGTGCGACAGAAATTCTTCGGCGCCACAATGCCAGCCAGCACGTTGATCGGCGTCAAAGAGCTGGCCCTGCCCGGACTGCTCATCGAGGTTGAAGCCGTCGCCGGGCTGGAGAACACCCCATGAGCCATCTCGAGATCATCAACCCGCCGGAAATGGGCCCGGTTCTCGGCCCCTATTCGCAGATCGCGCGGGTCCGCGCTGGTACCCATGTCTATATTGCCGGCCAGGTCGGCGCCGACGGTGAGGGCAAAATTGCGGACGGGTTCGAGGCGCAATGCGCGCAGATGTACGCCAATATCGAAACCGCGCTGAAGTCGGCCGGCGCCGCCTGGCAGCATGTGGTTCAATTCACCTCCTACCTCGTCGACCGCAAAAATATCCCTGATTATATGGCTTATCGCGCCAAAGCCTATCCGATCTTTTTCCCAAACCTGGTCTACCCCACGCATACCCTTTTGATCGTAGGCGGCCTGGTAAAAGAAACCCTCCTTGTTGAAGTAACCGCAACCGCAGTCCTGCCGTGACGCGAGCTTAGAACACCCCTAGCTCTAACGAACAAAAGAGTTTTTTTCGCCGCCTTTTTTCAAACAAGCGGCTTCTTCACTTGATCCAGCCAAGTTTTTTGCAACTCAGACCCATCCTCCGCCAGAACGCCAATGGCGCTGTAATGGTTCGCCCCAGCCAACGGGATCACCCGGCAATTGGCGCCGGCGCTGCAATGCGCGGCGTAACGGTTGGTTTGCCAGATGAAGGACGGCGTTTCGGCGGTTCCCACGGCAAAAATCCAATTGCCGGCACGCGGCGGCGGCAGGCGCAACGGCGAAAGGGTTTGGATTTCTCGCTCGGTCAAACGCAGATCCGCCTGCATCGAGGCTAAAGCGACAGGGCTCAGATCAAACAGGCCGGACACTGCAGTAACAGAACGGATGCAGGCTGAGAATTCCGGCGTCAGCGCCAGCATTGCGGAAAGATGCGCGCCGGCGGAGTGACCTGCGCAATGAATGTTTTCAGGGTCGCCGCCATGGGCAGCGATATTGGCGCGTACCCAGCGCAGTGCGCGATGGCATTCCTCGTTAAGTTCGGTAAGGCTGACGCTGGGACATAGCGCATAGTCTATATTAACGGTGACTACTCCGTTTTGCGCCATGGGCCGGGCAGCGAACAAGATGCCATCCTTATCCAAGGCGCGCCAATAGCCGCCATGGATAAGCAGCAGCACCGGCATTTTTTCGCTGCGTTGCAAAGGCAGGACGATGTCAAGCCTTTCCGCTGGCGTGTCACCATAGGCAATGTTGCGCAGGATCTCGAAATCCCTGAGCACCGCCTGCGCATCCAGATCCCATTGCGCCATATAAGATGCCCAGGCAGGAACAGCGGCGCGCATCAGATATTGCGCTTCCAGCGCCGGGCCTGGCGCCAGGTTGGGATGGCCATTTTGAATCGCTTCTTCGTAAAGGCTCATGCCGCACCTCGGTCTGCAGCATGGTAGGCCGCGTATCCAACACCGCCTATCCATTCTGTCACATGCTCATAGGCGGTGTAATTTGCCGGTGCGCCGCGCATCGCGCCCATCAGCGCAACCCAATTGAGGAGCTCATGGCCACCATGGCCACCAAGCCGCTCAACATCTTCAAATGACAGGCTGCGCATATAACAGGCATCGCCTGCCTTGAAGGCCTGGAGTATTTCGCGGTCCCAATCTGGGTTCACCAGCTTGTGCTGGTAGCCAAGCGGCCATTGCATATGCGTCATCATCTGGATCTCATAGCGCGCCAGGTCGGAGTACAGGTCCGGGTCCTGCGTCAACACAGTTTTACCTTCTGTCTGATAGCGGCGCATCCGTTGCAGAAATGCATCGTCTTCCGGTGCGCCTTCGGTCCATACCGGCGGCCAGTGCGACAGGCCCCCGGTGGCAAGGAAGAAGACGCGCAGATCTTCGGGAAAACGGTCCAGCACATCGCGCACCGTGGCGCCGAAATCGAAGGCGCGTGCATAGGGGATCAGTGGCGGCGAGAAGACATTGATGAAAATCGGGATTACCGGAATATCGAACTCCGGCCGGATGAAGCTCAGCGGCACCAGCAAGTTGTTGCCATATTCGATCTCCCCCATGCGGGCGACGTCAAAATCGGCATCTATTAGGCCGCGTAGCATTTTTTCCGCCATTTCCGGCTTGCCCGGAAACACGTGCTTGCGGTCGAACTTCAGTGCCTCCATCATGAAATCGGCCGGTCCGCTATGAGCGGGGGCGATGCCCACGGCTAGGGCCGGCATGAGACTGCGAAACTGGTTTTCGAAATGATCATCCAGAAAAGCGATAATCACATCGGGTGCTGCTGCCTCCATAAACTTGCGCAAATCATCATGGATTTTAATAAGCCGCTGTTTCTGATCCTCCGGAGGCCGCTCAGCCCAGCCAAGCGCCCCGGGAGCATGAGACATGCTGATCGCTCCAACGATTTGTACCATGACAGCTCCAGGTTTTTATCGGCGTTGCAATAAGTGGAAGCCTATTGGGTCGATAAGTCTCAGGCTTTTTCCACACCGGCCCGCACGCGCTCGACGAGCCTCGCCGCGGGGCCGAGATTGGTCAGTGAACGGCTTGACATATCCTGCAAGAAACCTTTTTGCTGCAATATTGCAACAAAACGTTGCGCAGTCGCCTCGCAATGTCTGCGGCTGATGATAGCAACGCGATCCGCATCCTTCCCGCGGAAGGCTTCCAATATTTCATGGTGCTGCACATGCGCTTCACCCAAAGTCTCGGCCATGGAAATTTCCATGCGGATATAAGGGATAATCTTGGCCTGCACGTTCGCCGCGATCTGTATGAGATGTGGCTGGCCGCTTGCTTTCACAAGCGTTTCGTGAAAGCGCAGGTTCAGCGAAGACCACCGCGCAACCTCGGCGAGGCTGGGATAGTGCACCGGCAGTTTGTCCATTTCCCTCACACAGGCTTCCAGCGCCTTGACGTCCTTGGGCGTGCGGGAAAGAGTGGCGGCATAGCCGGCATAACCTTCAATCAACATTCTGATCTGCAGGACTTGGACGATTTCCTTCGCGTCGAGCCGCGGCACCGCATAGCCACGCCGCGGACGCAGCACCACCAGGCCCTGCGCTTCCAGCTGGCGCAAAGCTTCGCGTAGCGGCACACGGCTAATATTGAACCGTGCCGCCAGCTCCTCCTGCCGCAGCAAATGGCCAGGCGGAAAAGTGCCGTCCAGGATTGCGGAGTAGAGATAGTCGTAGATCACCGTCGTCAGCGGTGGCGCAGTCATCTTGTCTTTCCCCATGCTCAACCTGTGGCTTTCAGAGCTCTTTTGACGCGGGACAACAGACTTTTCATTTCAGACATTCAAACGACAGCGTTGACATCGATTTCAATCAACATGTCCGCATGCGATAGGCTGGCAACGCCGATCAGCGTCCGCGGCGGCGGATTCTCCCGGCCGAAATAATCGAAGATCGCATTGTTCAATTCATTCTGCAGTGACATGTCCGTCAGATAGACGGTCATTTTTACGATTGATTGCAGCGTTCCGCCGCCGGCTTCCAACACCATCCGAACATTTTCAATGGTGCGATCGAACTGCTCACGAAAGCCGCCGCTGAGCCACGCCGCCTCTTCTTCCGGCACATGTGGATGCTTATGGTATACGGGTATAGGGCCGCAGCCTGCCAGCCATAAAATTTTGCCGCCTTCGGACATCACTGCCGGCAAGAACGGCATGTTGTATTCCGGCAACGGCTCTTGAGCGTGGACACTGGTAATCTGAACCATAACAGCTCCCCTGTTATTTTCCCCTGGCGGGCTGATCGGTTTTCGCAAGGCGGATTTTTGCGTGCACTGGCGGTTTGCGAATGCGACGCTTGGAATACTGGCACCGACAGCCGGCCGCCGTCAACTCTAAACTGGATACAATATCCAAAAAAATTGGATACAAAAGGGTGTTTTTTCTTGACTGGATTTGGGCCTTAAAGTCTATTTGTACAACCTGCGGACCCCGCGGCGGCAAGTCTTTCCGATCAGCTTTGAGGAATTAACGATGGCATTGAAGGAACCGCGTGCAGAAATCGCCGGCGGCGGTATTGGCGGTTTGGCAACTGCCGTCGCTTTGGCAAAAAGCGGTTGGCAAGTGCGCGTACATGAGCAGCAACCAGCGATTAAAACAATCGGCGCCGGCATTTACATCTGGGAAAACGGCCTGCGCGTGCTAGAAGCTTTCGGCTGCTACGATGCCGTGATTCAGGACGGCCATCGCGGCTTCGCCTTTGAGATCCGTGATTCCGACGGTGGCATCGTTGATCCCGGTGTCCTGCCGGACGGCATGCGCTTGTACACGGTGCCGCGCATGCAGCTGCTGAATGGATTGCGGGATGCAGCGCTGCGCGCCGGGGCCGAGATCCTTACCAGTTCTTCAGTAGTGGGCGCCGAGCCGGAAGGAACAATCCATTTTGCCGATGGCAGCATAGCCAGAGCTGACCTGATCGTGGGCGCTGAAGGCGTGGGCTCGAGAATTCGGGATACGTTGGATCTAGCCGACGTCAACGACCATACGGAAGAAGGGTCTGTGCGTCTGATTGTGCCGCTGCGGGAGGGCGATTTTCTGCCCGAGGATGACGGTAAATATATCGAGCAATGGGCAGGATGCAGGCGGTTTCTTATCACGCCGATCAACCGGCATTCGGCTTATCTAGCCTTCAGCGCGTTGCACAGCGATGCCGGTAGGCTGTTACCCCTCGACAAGGCAGACTGGCAGCGCGCTTTCCCGATGTGGTCACACCTGATCGATCGGGTGACCGAGGATATCGGCCATTGGGACGTATATAGCATCATCAAGCTAAAATCATGGTCACAAGGACATGTTGCCGTGATCGGCGATGCGGCGCATGCGCAACCGCCTAACCTGGGGCAGGGCGCCGGCATGGCAATGCAGAATGCTCTGGCGCTCGCCTATTTTCTAAACCAGATTGACAGCCCTGACCAAGTGCCATCGGCGCTCGCGCGATGGGAGACATCCGAACGCCCGATTATTGAACACTGCCAGAAATGGTCGGTTTTATATGGCGAAGTCATTTACCTCCCGGAAGCATTGCGCCGCCGCACGTTCCACGCCGCGTTCGACGATCCTTGGATCAGCGGGCAGTTTTTCAAACCTGCCAACCATGTTCCAACCGGCAGTTCGGGCTTTTTAGCGCCTTAGGGGGTCTCTGCTTTGCCGCTCTCGCCCGCCCCCCGGGCTAGGGAAAAACCTCCGGATCTGGATCTGGGCATCGCATAATTCAAAGCCCGAAGATATCCAAAGCGCAATTATAACTTTTCGGGATATCAAAGCGGCGGAGCCAGACACATTATCAAATCCAGCATCCGCCCTGGCGTTGCTGTAGCTATTCAAGCCCAGAACATTCCTGTCCAGCCAAAGTAAATGCCAGAACGAAGCACCTTTTAATGCGAGGCTCGGGATGTGGGTGCGCCGATGCCGATGCTCTAGATTTATTTAGTTAAAAAAGGGCTGCCGGGCTGCTGTCGGGCGATGCGGCGGGCCTGCCCAAAGAATACGGCTCTTTCAAGCATGCTATTGGCGAAATGACCGGTATCCAGGCTATGCTGCGGCATGACCGATACTCTGAACATAAAAGATATTCCGAGGCATCTGCAAGGCACCGTTGAAGGCCAGCGCATCAGCAATGCCGATGCACAAGGCTGGCGGCGCTGGGGGCCTTATCTGAGCGACCGGCAATGGGGCACGGTGCGGGAAGATTACAGTGAAGATGGCGATGCCTGGGAATACTTTCCCCATGACCACGCCCGCAGCCGCGCTTACCGATGGGGCGAGGATGCGATTGCCGGCTTCAGTGACGATCAACAATTCTGGTGCTTGGGACTGGCGCTCTGGAACGGTAAAGACCCGATCTTAAAGGAACGGCTATTTGGGCTCACGAACGCTGAGGGCAACCATGGCGAAGACGTGAAAGAGCTCTACTTCCACATGGATGCCACACCAAGCCACTCCTACATGCGGATGCTGTATAAATACCCCCAGGCGGCCTTCCCTTATGCCGAGCTCGTGGACGAAAACGGCAGGCGGGACCGGCTGCAGCCCGAGTACGAAATCCTCGATACCGGCATCTTCGAAGATGGCCGGTATTTCGATATCTCGGTCGAATACGCCAAAGCGGCCGCCGACGATATTTTGATGCGCATCACCATCGTCAACCGCGCTGCGCAGCCGGCGGAACTGCATGTGCTGCCGCAGCTATGGGCGCGTAATATCTGGTCCTGGGGCGATGGTATCGTAAAACCGGAATTGCAATTGCGGCGCAACAACGTGGTCGCGGCGTTGCATCCCAGCATGGACGCGATGGATTTTGAAATCGACCAGACAGCGCCCTGGCTATTCTGCGAAAACGAAACGAATACAAAACGTCTTTTCGGCATGCAGACACCGGGACCGTTTAAGGACGGGATCAATGATTTTGTCGTCTCTGGCGACGTCAATGCAATTCGCCGCGACGCCGGCACTAAATGCGCCGCCCATGTTACCTTGAATGTTCCGGCGCAAGGCGAAGTAACAGTCAGGCTCAAGCTGCGCCCTGCGCATGGCGCGACACCTGCATTTACGGATTTCGATACGGTCCTGGCGCAACGCCAGCAGGAGGCCGATGAATTCTACGATGCCTTGCAGTTTAAGATCACGGTACCGGATGTGCGCCTGGTGCAGCGCCGGGCGCTCGCGGGCTTGATCTGGTCGAAGCAGTTTTACAACTTCGATGTGCGACGCTGGCTGGAAGGCGACCCCGGCCAGCCGAAGCCACCTGCCGCACGCTGGCAAGGCAGAAATTCCGATTGGCAGCATCTAAGCAACGCCGATGTCATTTCGATGCCGGATAAATGGGAATATCCGTGGTATGCTTCCTGGGATTTGGGCTTTCATGCCGTGACCTTCGCGATGGTCGACCCAGCTTTTGCAAAGGCGCAGCTGCTGCTGTTGTTGGCCGATCGCTATATGCACCCCAATGGCCAAATCCCAGCCTATGAATGGGAGTTTGGCGATGCCAACCCGCCGTTACAGTCCTGGGCTGCCTGGCGGATTTTTGAAATTGACCATCGGTTGAACGGCTCACCTGATTATAGTTTTTTGCGCAAAGTCTTTAATAAGCTGCTGCTGAATTTTGGCTGGTGGGTCAATCGTAAGGATCAAAATGGCCTGAATATTTTTCAGGGTGGTTTCCTGGGATTAGATAATATCGAAATTTTCGATCGTTCCGCGCCTTTGCCAACCGGTGGCTCAATCGATCAGGTGGACGGCACTTCATGGATGGCGAGCTTTGCACTTTTCATGCTGAAAATTGCCCTGGAGCTGGCGAAGATCGAGCCGGATTATCAGGATATTGCAATAAAATTCTTTGAACATTTTCTATTGATTGCTCAGGCAATGACCAGGGCAGGGGGTAGCGAAGGCCTGTGGAATGAGGAGGATTCTTTTTTCTATGATCTCCTGCGGCTGCCCTCCGGAGAAACGGTGCAGTTACGGGCGCGCTCGATCGTCGGGCTATCACCGCTGATCGCCGTGCAGGTGCTGGAGTCAAGCGTATTGCAGAACCTGCCCAGATTTACAGCGCGGATGAATTGGTTCCTGCAGCACCGGCCGGATCTTGCCGCGCTCATCTCGAACTGGAACATTCCCGGCCAGGGCCGACTGCACCTGCTATCCTTGCTGCGCGGCCATCGGATGAAAGGCTTGCTATCGCGGCTGCTGGACGAAACCGAATTCCTCTCCGACTACGGACCCCGTGCGGTTTCCAAATATCATGAGCAACACCCGTATGTCTTCAACCTCGCGTCGCAGCACGCCGAACTACGCTATCTGCCGGCAGAGTCTGATACCGGCGCGTTCGGCGGCAACTCCAACTGGCGCGGCCCAGTTTGGATGCCGCTTAACCTGCGGCTGATCGAGGCAATTCTGGTCTTTCAGCTCTATTACGGTGATGAGTTCGTGGTAGAATTCCCGGTAAAATCCGGAACGATGATCACTTTGCAACAGGTCGCCGCCGTGCTCGCGCAACGGCTGATCAACCTTTCCATCAAGGACGCAACTGAAAAGCGCCCGGTAATGGCAGTATACCCGCAATTACAGGCCGACATCGCAGCCCAGGATCTCGTTCTCTTCCACGAATATTATCACGGCGATAACGGCAGGGGCGTAGGCGCTTCCCACCAGACCGGCTGGAGTGCCGCTGTCGCTTTGCTGATTCAGATGCAGGGAAGGCTTTTATAAAGAAAGCAGTTCTTTTCTGCAAAAACAGAACCAAAAAACTTTTTCAATCCTGACCACGAATGCTCAAAAATCTTGGATCCGGCATCAAAAGTTTTTGGCGCGGCTTTCTTTCAAAAAAGCGGCTACTTACTAACCTCGCCGTTCCCGGTAACGCCGGATTAGCGCGTTAGTAGACCCATCATGCGACAGTTCCGGCTCAGTTTTGCTGGCCAATTGTGGTATGATGCGGCTGGCGAGAACCTTGCCCAGTTCAACGCCCCATTGGTCGAAACTATTGATGCCCCAAATTGCGCCCTGGGTGAAGACGCTGTGCTCGTACAAAGCCACCAGTCTCCCCAGCGTTTTCGGATCAAGCTTGTCAGCCAGGATCATGTTGGTGGGCCGATTACCTTGCATGACGCGATAAGGCGTCTGATGTTCCGGAGAATTTTCCGCTTGCAGTTCAGCTTCCGTTTTGCCGAAGGCAAGCGCTTCGGCCTGCGCAAACAGGTTCGCCATCAGCATGTCATGCTGCTCGGCGAACGGGCTCAATTTCTGGAAAAAGCCGATCATGTCGCAGGGGATCAGTTTGGTGCCTTGATGTAGAAGTTGGTAGAACGAATGTTGGCCATCCGTACCAGGCTCGCCCCATATGATCGGGCCGGTCTGGTAATCGACAATATGCCCATCGAAATCGACATGCTTGCCGTTGCTCTCCATCTGCAATTGCTGAAGATAGGCCGGAAAACGCGCCAGATGCGCGGAATATGGCATCACGCCGAGGGTTTGGGCGCCAAAAAAATTATTATACCAGATGGTTAAAAGCCCCAGCAGCATCGGCACGTTGCGCTCCGGCGGCGCGGTCCGGAAATGCTTATCCATTTCATGGAAGCCGGCAAGCATGGCGCTGAAGTTGTCCGGCCCAAGCGCGATCATGTTGGAGAGTCCGATCGCACTATCCATCGAATACCGGCCGCCGACCCAGTCCCAGAAACCAAAAATATTTGCTGGATCTATCCCAAACTTGGTGACACCGCCGATATTGGTCGAAACCGCTGCGAAGTGTTTTGCAACCGCTGTTTCCGAACCTAGCTTTTGGACCAGCCAGGCGCGCGCCGTCGCGGCATTGGTCATCGTCTCAAGCGTGGTGAAGGTTTTTGACGAGATGATGAACAGCGTCTCCTCGGCATCCAGATCCAGCGTCGCTTCGTTGAAATCCGCGCCATCGACATTGGCGACAAAGCGAAACCGCATCGACCGGTCGCTAAACGGCTGCAACGCGTGATAGGCCATTTCTGGACCCAGATAAGAGCCACCGATGCCGATATTGACGACGTTGCGGATGCGCTTGCCGGTATGGCCGGTGAAACTGCCGTCGCGAAGTTTCGACGCAAATACTGCCATTGCGTCCAGAACTTTATGAACCTCAGGCACAACATCCACACCGTCGAGCGTTATGCGGGACCCGCGCGGCGCCCGCAATGCGACGTGCAGCACCGCGCGACGCTCCGTAGTATTGATTTTCTCACCAGCGAACATTGCATCCCGGCGTTCACTAACACCGCGTTCCTTGGCAAGCTGAACCAATAACTTGATTGTCTCGTCGGTAATGCGGTTTTTCGAATAATCGAGAAAAATACCCGCACCTTCGACAGACAAGCGCTCCGAGCGGCCGGCATCGCTGGCAAACAGCTCGCGCAGATGCAGATCCTTTACTTGCGCATAATGGGCGTTCAGCGCGCCCCAGGCGGGCGTAGCGGTGAGTGCGGTCATCGACGCCTTCCGCTCACGCCAGGACTTTGGCTTTAGACTCAATCGCCTCCAGCAGTTCGTCCCATGATTTAACAAAGCTCTTGGCGCCGTCGGATTGCAGTTGCGTCGACAAAGCGGTCAGGTCGATGCCGGCATCCAGATGCTTCTGAAGCACCGCCTGGAAGTCGCCGCCGTCGCGGGGCAGGGCGGCCACCGCGTTGCCATGCTCTGCGAACGCCTTCAGCGTACCTTCCGGCATCGTATTCACCGTGTTCGGCGCCGCTAATCCGTCGATATAAAGCGTGTCAGACGCATTCTTGTCCTTAACGCCGGTGCTGGCGAACAACAAACGCTGTGGCCGTGCGCCGAGATTTTCCAGACGCTGAAACCGGTCGCTTTCCAGGATGTCGCGATAAGCCTTGTATGCCTGCTTACTCACCGCCATGCCAAGCGTGTTACGCAGTTCCGGCTGGAACCTTCTCGGTTACCGCAACGTCCCACCGGCTTACGAAAAGTGATGCAACCGACCTTACATCGGGGTGAAAGTCCGGCCTCGACGCGACGCTCCAAGCCTTTCAAATAGGCCTCAGCCGCGGCTTTGTATTGGTCGGTGGAGAATAGCAGCGTCACGTTGATCGGGATGCCGGCAAAAATCGAGTCCTCGATCGCCGGCAGGCCTTCCGGAGTACCGGGTATTTTGATGAACAAATTCGGCTTGCCCGCCTGCTTATGTAAAGCCTTCGCCTGCTCAACCGTCGCCTTGGTGTCGTAGGCGAAAACTGGAGAGACCTCGAGCGAGACGAAACCGTCAACGGTGCCGGTGCGGTGATATATCGGCAAAAATAGCTCCGCGGCGCGGCTTAAATCCTGCACAGCAAGCGTGAAGAACAACTCTTCGCCCTTAGCCCCGGATTCCAGCTGTTTGCGGATTTCCTTATCATACCAAGGATTTTTGGAAATGGCGGCATCGAAAATGGATGGATTGGAGGTCAGCCCCGTAACCGATAATTCATCAATATATTTCTTCAACGTCCCGCTATCGAGCAGATCACGCGTGATGTTGTCGAGCCAAAGACTCTGGCCGAGGCCCTGTAACTTAGCAGCTGCGGTTGATGCCATGTTCCGTCTCCTTTATCGTTTAGCCAGGGCTGCAAGATCGATATCCAGCATATCCCCGATACGTTCAATCGTGATGTCGGCCGGCGGAAATTCCGCTATAGTTTTCGCATCCGCCGCATAATGTCCCTGACGTGGGAACACGGTTGTGACGCGGTCCCCCCAGATGCGCTTTACAGCATCCAGGATGCGTAATTTGTCGTCGACAAGAATATAACGCCTGGCTGGGAAGTGGGTCTCCACATCGGCTAATTCCAGCTCCTTATGCACATAGATCAGCACATTATCGCCGAATACCGGCCATAGCCCGGATTTCTGAACTTTCCGGGGCTGAAACACGGCGTCACCGTCGGATAAAATAGCCGTAATTCCGACTTTCTGTGCCGCCTGCACCGCGGCGATGGCATTTTCATAGACCCGCTCGTCAAACGGGTAATCCACCAGCCAATTCGCAATACGCAAAACTTTTGGATGGTGCATGGCCTCCAGCCGGTAGCGCTCCAGGGCGCCCAGATAGTCCGCATAGCCAAGTTCGGCGCGAAGCTCCTCGAAGATCGCCCAAAAACGGTCATGCACTTCTGCGCCATAATTCTCGGTCAGATGCTTGCTGAAATCAGCCTGCAGGCGGTCGTTATCCAACAGCGTGTTATCGACGTCGAACAGAAAAACGCAATCGGCGATCTCGGTCATTTGACCGTGTCCACCACCGGATTGCGCCACGGTCCATCAGCGCCGATCAGCTGGATTGCCTCATCTGGACCCCAGCTACCAGACTCATAGGTGTAAACCGGCGTGGCGTCACCAAGAATGTTCTCCACAATCCGCCACTGCGCGTCGACAATATCTTCGCGACCAAACAAATCGCCGCGGCCATGCATCGCATCTCCCAACAGCCGTTGGTAGGGCGGCCGGTACGCTGCCTGTTGTGCAGTCAGCATCAATTCCATGTCGCGGCCGATCATCCGCTCGCCGCCTTCCTTCACCCGCAGCCCCATGCCGATTGCAACATCTGGGCTGAGGCGGAACCGTAGATGCGCCGAACCGCCCGGCACCAGCTCGCCAAAGGTCTCGCGCGGCGGCCGCCGGAACTGTACCATCACCTCGGTTGCGGTGACCGGCAGATTTTTGCCGGTGCGGATGTAGATCGGCACGCCTTCCCAGCGCCAGCTTTCGATGAACAGCCGCACCGCGATAAAGGTCTCGACCGTGGAACCCGGCCTGACACCGTCGATATTGCGATAGCCACGATATTGGCCGCGCACGACATCGGCGGGTCGATCGGGCGGATCGCTTTCAATAGGCCGGCCTTCTGGTCGCGCATTGCCTCGGTCTCCTCGCCGGTCGGCGGGTCCATCGCCACATGCGCGAGAATTTGCAATAAATGGTTTTGCAGCACGTCGCGGTTGGCGCCGGTGGCGTCATAGAACCGCGCCCGATTTTCAACCCCGAAATTCTCAGCCATGGTGATCTGGATGCTGCGCACATGATCGCGATTCCAAATTGGCTCGAACATCGGATTGGCAAAGCGCGTGTAAAGCAGGTTCTGCACCGGCTCCTTGCCGAGAAAATGGTCGATGCGGAAAATATTCTCCTCCGGGAAATTCTGCCGCAGCACATTGTTGAGCTGCTTGGAGGAAGCGCGGTCATGCCCGAACGGTTTCTCGATCACCAGCCGGGCATCCGCCGCCTTGCTGGATTTCGCGATCCCTTCCGCGACAACGCCGAACATGCTGGGCGGCACGGCCAAATAGTTCAGTGCCCGGCTCGCATGTTCAAGTTCGCTATGTAGCTTGTCAAAGGTCGAAGGGTCGGTGTAGTCGCCATCGACGTAACGCAACAGCGACAGCAGTTTATCCTGCGCTTTGGTATCAACCGCACCATGCTCCGCGAGGCTTGCTTTCACCCGCTCCTGTAATTGCTCCAGGCTCCAGCCGGCATTGGCAACGCCGATGATTGGAACGTTCAAGCCCTCGTCGCGCACCAGGCCAAGCAACGAGGTAAATATCTGCTTGTAGGCGAGGTCTCCAGTGACCCCGAAAACCACCAGCGCGTCCGAAACGAGTGCGGACATTAATGCTGCTCCTTTGGCTTCTCCACATGGCCGCCAAACTCAAAGCGCAAGGCTGAAAGCAGCCGGTCGGCATAGTCGTTCTCGCCGCGGGAGCTGAAGCGCGAGAACAGTGCCGCCGAGATAACCGGCGCCGGCACACTCTCGTCAATGGCGGCCATCAGCGTCCAACGCCCTTCACCGGAATCTGATACCCGGCCTTCGAAATTTGCCAGATCAGGGCTTTTCCGCAGCGCGCTCGCGGTAAGATCCAACAGCCAGGATGCAACCACGCTGCCGCGGCGCCAGACCTCGGCAACCTGAGCAATATCTATATCGTACTTGTAATGATCCGGGTTACGCAGCGGCGTCGTCTCGGCGTCGAAGGCCTCGGTTTTCAAGCCGATATTAGCGTGCTTGATGATATTAAGGCCTTCGGCATAAGCCGCCATCAGTCCGTATTCGATACCATTATGCACCATTTTGACAAAATGGCCGGCGCCGTTCGGGCCGCAATGCAGATAGCCCTGTTCGGCGGTGCTCGGCTCGCCGCTGGTCCCCGGTGTCCGCGGCGTCTCACCCACGCCGGGCGCCAATGAGTGGAAAATAGGGTCCAGTCGCTTCACCACCTCAGGCTCACCGCCGATCATATGGCAATAGCCGCGCTCCAGCCCCCAAACCCCACCGCTGACACCGACATCCACGTAGTGGATCCCCTTCTCATGCAGTTCCCGGGCGCGGCGGATGTCGTCATGATAATAGGAATTGCCGCCATCGACGACAATGTCTCCCGCTTCCAGCAGCGGCTCCAGCGTTTCCAGCACCGCGTCGACCGCACCGGCCGGCACCATCAACCAGACCAGCCGTGGTTTGCTTAGCATGTTGACGAATTCCTTAAGGCTGGTGGTGCCTTTGACGCCGTTCTTGGCCTGCGCGTCCACGGCTTCCTGGTGGGTATCGTAGACCAGGCATTCATGGCCCGCCTTACTCAACCGGGTCACCATATTGCCGCCCATCCGGCCCAAGCCAATCATACCTAGCTGCATCGTTTCGTTCCTTGATCGAGGGTTTTACCGGATGTTGCGAAATATATCAGGTGGCGGTCATCACTTTTTTCGCTGCCGCCACGACCTTCTCAACAGTGAAGCCGAACTTTTCGGCCGCTGCCGCCATCGGCGCCGACATGCCGAAGCTATGCATGCCGATTACCATGCCGTTACGCCCGGCATAGCGATCCCAGCCGATTGGCGAGCCCTCCTCAACCGTCACGCGGGCGGTGATATCCGGCGGCAGGACGCTGTCCCTGTAGGCCTGATCCTGATCGTCGAAAAGTTCCCATGACGGCATGGAAACTACCCGCACGGCGATCCCTTCCGCGATCAGCTTCTCGCGTGCCGCCATGCAGAGCGAGACCTCGCTGCCGGTACCGATAAGAATAACGGATGGCGGTCCATCCTCCGCATCGGCGAGGATGTAGGCTCCCTTCGCCAGTAATGCGGCGCTGGCGAATTTGCTGCGGTCAACCGTTGGCAGCGGTTGCCGGGACAATGCCAATGCCGCCGGCCGGTGCTTCAGCTGCATGATCACCCGCCAGGCTTCCGTTACCTCATTGGCATCGGCCGGGCGGATCAGCACCATACCGGGGATCGCGCGCAGCGAAAGCAACTGTTCAACCGGCTGGTGGGTCGGCCCATCCTCACCAACGCCGATCGAATCATGCGTCCATATATGGATGGTCGAAAGCTCCATGATGGCTGACAGGCGGATAGCGCCGCGCGCATAATCGGTGAAAATCAGAAAGCCGGAGCCATAGCCGCGCAGTCCGGACAGCACCATGCCGTTAACCGCCGCCACCATGGCATGTTCGCGAATACCGAAATGAAGGTTGCGCCCGCTATAATTGCCGACCCCGCTATCCGGCGCCTCAAAGCTGCCGGCGCCATCGAAGGTCAAATTGCTTTTTGTGCTGGGTGCGAGATCGGCGGCGCCACCCACGAGCCAGGGCACGCGCTTGGCCACGGCATTCAGAACCTTGCCGGAGGATTCGCGCGTCGCAATACCCTTTGCATCCGCCGGGAAGGTCGGCAGATCAGCATCCCAACCCTCCGGCAGCGTGCCGTCACGGATGGCCTCGACCTGTTTGGCGAGCTCCGGATAGGCGCTGCGATAGCCGGCGAGCAACTTGTCCCAATCCGCATGCGCGGCTTTACCGCGGGCGCCCATATTGGCATCGAAATGCTTCGGCACCTCCGGCGGGACCACGAAAGACTGATCCGGATTAAAGCCGAAAAATTCCTTGGTGAGCCGGACTTCTTCCACGCCCAAAGGTTCGCCATGGGCTTTTGGGCTGCCTTGCTTGTTGGGCGAGCCATAGCCGATCTGGCTATGCACCACGATCAAGGTTGGGCGATCGTTATTCTTCAGAAAGATCTTATAGGCGCGATCCAGCAACTGCAGGTCGTTGGCATCCGCCACCGTCGTCACGTTCCAGCCATAGGCCAGGAAGCGGGCTGCCACATCCTCGGAATAGGCGATGTTGGTATGGCCTTCGATGGTCACCGTATTGCTGTCGTAGATCCAGCATAGATTAGAGAGTTGCAGATGTGCGGCAAGCGACGCCGCCTCGCTGGAAATGCCCTCCATCATGCAGCCATCGCCGCAAAGCGCGTAGATATTATAATCGAACAAGTCGTAATCAGGCTTGTTATACGTTGCTGCCAGCCATTTACCGGCAATCGCCATGCCGACGCTGTCGGCAAGGCCTTGCCCAAGCGGGCCGGTGGTCGCTTCAACGCCCGAGGTCATCCGGTACTCCGGATGACCGGGACAGCGGCTTTCGGCCTGACGGAATTGCTTGATATCATCAAGCGTCACGGCTTTTCGTTCGGAATCCCCATATACCTCCGGGCTGCCTTCGACCCCGGCAAGATGGATCAAGGAATATAGCAACATCGACGCGTGCCCGACGGAAAGCACAAAGCGGTCGCGGTTCATCCATTCCGGCGCCGCCGGATCGTACCGCAGAAAACGCTGCCACAGCGTATAGGCGGTTGGTGCCGCACCCATCGGCGTTCCCGGATGTCCGGAATTTGCCTTCTGCACGGCATCGGCCGCCAGCAGGCGGATGGTGTTGATAGCCAGCTGGTCGATATCTTTGGTTTCGGACATGGGAGTTCCTGGCTGTAGTTGGATGGATTGCGCGGCGCTAAGTCCGCTTATTAGGTGCAGGGTGGGTGTGCTGCAGCCCATATATGGCGGCGCCCAGAATTGCTGCGTTAATGGTAATGACATGGACGGGCACATTGCCCAGTAAATTGGCAAACCGCCCCTTGGCCGTGAACGCCCGCATAAAGGAACCGTCCTTTATCAACGGCATAATCCGTGGCGCCATGCCGCCGGCGATATAAACGCCCCCGGTAGACATCACCTTCAAAGCAAGATTGCCTGCTTCAGCCCCCCAAACGTCGACCACGATGCGCAAGGCGGCAGCGGCCAAAGGATGTTTGTCCGGCGCCTTGACGGCAGCGTCCATGATCAGCGGCGTCCTGTCGGATGCTGCGTCCAACATCGCGGCGAAGGCGGGGCTCTCCGATTTCGGGTCGAGCGAACGCAAATAATCATAAACATTTGGGACCCCGGACCCGGAACAGACCCGCTCATAGGCAGCGTGGCGGAAACGATCGGTCAGGTAAGCCCAAAGTCCAACCTGGACTTGGTTGGTGGGCGCGAAATCGCCGTGCCCGCCTTCAGACGCGCAGGCAATATATTCCTTGCCATTCCAGATCAAAAACGCTTCGCCAAGACCGGTGCCAGGGGCCAGGATGGCAAGTGGGGCATTTTCCACAGCCTGGCCAGCGTTTATAATGACGGTCTCTTCGGGCAGCAGCGCCGGCACCGCATGCGCGACCGCCTCCAGATCATTCAGCAAGCTGACCGAACGGACCTCCAGGCTGCGGCTAAGCGCGTGCTCTTCCAGGTCCCAGGGCAGGTTGGTTAAATGCGCATGGCCATTGATAACAGGACCCGGAATGCCAAAGCAGGCCGCTTCCGCATGCGCCTTATGCTTGGCCAGAAAAGCGCCAACGATTGGCTCCAACCCATTGAAATCGCCGCTGTGAAACTCTTCCTCAGCAACGGGTTTTCGCGGCCCATCCTTCGGATTTATCAGGGCCAGCCGGGTTTTGGTTGCCCCAATGTCGCCCGCGATCAACAATGGAATGCGGGCTCAGAAATGGCACGGGGAGGGTACAACGACCAGATCAGCGCATTCAAGAACACCTCCATTGGCAGCTTCCGGTTACTTACCGGGTTTTAACATCCGATGCGACTGAACGGCCGGTCTATCGGCGGATAGTTGGTCGCTCTTTCATGCGCCCGCAATGGGTGCCAGATCAATAACTGTGATGCAAATCTCCCGGCTCGACAGGGAAAAATTTCTGATAACTTCATACGCCGCATGGATCGAATTTTCTGGCGGCACGGCGGTTGAAACCTTATGCGATCAGGTGCGCGATCCCATATGACTTATGCATGACAAGGGCGACCCTCATTTGAACACGCTCCCCCACCCGGCGTCCCGCAACGGGTCCCGCAACGCGCTAATCGTTGCGCCGTCAATCTTGTCGGCGGATTTTACGCGCCTCGCGGAAGAAGTCCGGTCTGTCGACGCCGCCGGGGCGGATTGGATCCATGTCGACATCATGGATGGCCGCTTTGTGCCGAACATCAGTTTCGGCCCGATGATCGTTGCCGCCATCCGCCGTTGCACCCAAAAGCCGCTCAACGTGCATTTGATGATCGTCGAACCGGAGCGATATTTGGCGGCGTTCGCTAAGGCGGGTGCAGACCATATCCTGGTGCAGGCCGAGCCGGGTTCTACCACCCATTTGCATCGTGTGCTCTCGCAGATCCGCGAGCTCGGCAAAAGACCCGGCGTCGTGCTCGATCCTGCAAGCCCTGTGGAGCTGATCGAATACGTGTTGCATCTCTGTGACATTGTCCTGGTCATGACCGTCAACCCTGGATTCTCGGGCCAGAAATTCCTGCCGGAAATGCTGCCGAAAATCCGCCGGGTTCGGGAGCTCTGCGACAGCCGGGGTCTCGACATTATTATTGAAGTGGACGGCGGCGAGAATGCAGATACCGCTGCGCTGGCAGTCGAAGCCGGTGCTAACGCTATTGTCGCCGGTTCGGCGATTTTCGGAGCACAGGATTACGCGGCTGCCATTGCCGCTATCCGCAATGGTCCGGTGTCCAGGGTCTAGGTAATTCAAGGAGAACGACGATGCGCATTGGAATCGCGGCGGACCATGGCGGCTTCGACCTAAAAGGCGAGGTCTACAAGCTTTTGCAAAGCAAGGGGCACGAGGTCGAGGATTTCGGCGCCTACACGATGGATAGCGGAGATGATTATCCAGATTTCGTGGTTCCGCTGGCACAGGCCCTGGCTGCCGGCCGCATCGAGCGCGGCGTCGCGGTGTGCGGCAGTGGGGTTGGCGCCTCGATTGCGGCGAATAAGGTCGCCGGCGTCCGCGCCGGCCTGATCCACGACTCCTTCTCCGCCCGTCAGGGTGTCGAAGATGACGATATGAACGTGCTCTGTCTCGGCGCCAGGGTTATCGGGTCACAACTCGCCCTAGAACTGATCGGCATATTCCTGGACGCGCGTTTCAGCGGCGCCGATCGTCATAAACGGCGCCTCGCTAAGGTGCACGCGCTCGAAAGCAAATAAGCTCCAAATCCGCATTTGGTAACCAAAGGGCCGGACCGGCCTGGATGCGAGAATGTGCCGGAGAATATCTGCGGGAGCGTCAACGTAATTCAGTCGCTTAGGCCAAACTGGCTGGCGATGAAAACCCGCGCCAGCGCAGCTTCGTGGTCGCCTGCTCGCGAACCAGGCGATACGAATTCACAAATCACGCTGGCGCCGCCGGCAGAAAATGCATTTCGTATTTTCCACTCGGCAGTACCTGCAATATCGGCCCGCATAGTTGTAACAAGTAGAACGCTCAGTCCGTTCAAGCTTCCGACCGGCACGGAGGCGACGTCGGCCGTCGGCATGAATAATATGGCAGCCGCCAGATCGGGATTTTTTCTCAAAGCGAATTTTGCCGCGAGGTCAGCGCCAGTTCCATGCCCCATCACAATAATGGGAAACAGCGCCAGCCCTGAAATCGAGATTGCCTTGGTCAAAAATCCTGCAAGTTTTTCCAGCAATGCCGCTTCGCTAAACTTGCTCTGGCCAAGTGTTGCCCGCTGCAGCCGCTTTAAATCGGGAACCAGAAGCGATGCGGTTGGATGGACCGCACGACAGAAAGCGATCGACCGCGCAGTATTTCCGCCGGGTCCGGTCAATGGCAATAATACCGGATAATCCTCATCGGATCCCATCAGGAAACGAATAGCGGCGGTTTCGCTGCGACGCATGGCATTCATATAAGCGCAATCGGCCTTCCATTCCCGCCGATTTATTCTGACGCCGGCAGGGATATCCCCAGCGTCGCAAAAGTTTTTGAAGTTTCGCGGTGCCGCTTGCGCCATACCGCTGGACTGGCGCCAACTTGCCGATGAAATAGCCGGGTCAGATGCGGCTGGTCGGTCAGTCCGCATTCATAGGCGATCCGCGAGAGCGGCAGATCCGTATGGATCATTAATGCTTGTGCCTGCTGAATGCGTCGTTGCGTAATGAAGCCATGCGGCGTCTGGCCAGTGCTGCGCCGGAACGCCGAGTAGAAATAGCTTTCGCTGAGCCCTACGAAGTCTGCCAAGGTTTTGATGCGGATATTTTCCAGAAGCCTGTTTTCGATAAACCTTTTCACCTGGATCAACTGCCACGGTGCAAGCCCGCCATAATGCGGCATCGGAGCGTTCAACCGGCTCGAATGCGGTTCGACCATAACATTGCCTGCCCGCTCGCGCCGCTGGCGCGGGCAATCTGCGGACGCAATTGGGGATGCCGGGGTGAACATGGCGCCTCATCCTGACTCTGTTATGAGCCCAGGGTAAATGAGACAGACCCCTGAGGAATTGTCCGAAACTGAGATTTTTGGCGTTTTCTGATATAAATTGCGGCCGTGGGAGCCCAACTATTTGGGTAGCAGCATCTCAAGTACAAAAGAAATCGCCGCAAAAACGGTGACGGATGCGGCATATATTCCGGCAAACCATAGCAGCCGTTTTTTCAAGCTAGGTTTATCGTTAGTGGTAATGCGCACCCGGTTCGACCTTTCCCCGGAATACCCAATACGCGAACATATTATAGGTCAGAATAACCGGTATCAGCACGACTGTGCCGGCGATCAAAAATAACTGGCTGCTGGGTGGGGCCGCCGCCTGCCATATCGTGATCGAGGGCGGGATGATCAGAGGAAAGATCGAATAGCCAAGGCCCAGATAGCAAACGACGAACAACCCGAGCGCGCAGATAAACGGCGTTTCATCCCGGCTATGCCTGGCGCGTTCCGAGAGCTGCCAAAAATACACCAGGCCGAGCAAGGTGACCAGGATCGGTGCGAGCCCGGTAGCCAGAATGCCGGGCCAGCCAAACCAGCGATGGAAAAAGCTCCGATCCAGAAAAGGCGACCACAACGAGACAATACCGATCAAGGCGATCATTGCGACACCAAAGCGATTTGCGTAAACCCGCATCCGCTGCTGCAAAGCGCCGTTGGTGCGCCAATATAGCCAGGCCGAGCCGAGCATGCTGTAGCCGATCACTACGGCCAGGCCGCAAAATAGCGGGAACGGCGCCAGCCAAGCAAAGATACGCCCGGCGAATTGGTTTTGTACGCTGGTGACCCCACGCATCAACGCGCCCAGAATCGTGCCCTGGCAAAACGCCGCAACCAGGCTGCCGCCGAGGAAGCCGATATCCCATAACTCTTGGCGTCGCTGGGTAAAGGCCCGAAATCGGTATTCGAAGGCGACGCCGCGGAAAATCAGGCCCAGGACCATCAGAATGATCAATGGATAGAAGGCCGGCAGGATAATGGAATAGGCAATCGGAAAAGCCCCATAAAGGCCGGAGCCGCCAAGTACCAGCCAGGTTTCATTACCGTCCCAGAGCGGTGCGATGGTGTTGACCATGACGTCGCGGTCGGCCTTTTCGCGCTCAAAGACGAACAAAATACCAACGCCCAAATCAAAGCCGTCGAGGACCACATAGGCAAGGATAACAAATGCCATAATCCCGGCCCATGCCACCGGCAGTAACGGGCCGCCAAAAAAATGCACCATGCCTAGCTCTCCTTAACGAGAGTTGTGGCAAGCACGTTCTTGCCGGCGGTGCGCATCGGCGCGTTTGGCGCCGGTGGCGCCTCGCCCGGCTCCGGCGGCGTTGCCGCCATGTGCAGCAGGTAACGGATGCCGGCGCCGAACACGACGGCATAGATGAAAATGATCACGGCGAAAGAGGTCGCCACCTCAGGCAGGGTGACCGGGCTGACACTCTCTGCGGTCCGCAGCAATCCGGTGACGGTCCAGGGCTGGCGTCCGGTTTCAGTGGTGGTCCATCCAGCAACGATGGCGATAAAGCCGGCCGGCCCCATGGCGGTGGCCAGCCAGTGAAACCAGCGCGTGCTGTAGAGTTGTCGCCGCAGCCGCAGCCACAGGCTTAGCAGTCCCACGGCCAGCATCAGCATTCCCAGACCGACCATGACCCTGAACGCAAAGAAGGTCGCAACCACCACCGGCCAGTCGCTGCGGGGAAAGGCGTCGAGGCCTTGGATGCTGCCGTTCCATTGATGGGTTATGATCAACGAACCGAGATGCGGGATTGCGATATTCTCATCCATTTTGGCTGCCGGCAGATCGGGCCAGCCGATCAGGTTCAAGCTTTGCACTCCGGAGGAAAAATCGCCCTCGATGGCGGCAATTTTTGCCGGCTGATAGATCAGTGTGTTGCGCCCCTGCGCATCGCCGGCGTACATCTGGATCGGCGTGACGATCGCTGCCATCCACATCGCCATCGAAAACGTCAACCTGGCGATCGCGTTGTCGCGCTGATGCAGAAGATGCCAGGCGCTGACAGCACCGACCGCGAAGGCCGTGGCAAGATAGGCGGCGATAACCATATGCACTTCGCGGTACGGAAACGACGGATTGAAAATAATGGCCAGCCAGCTGGCGGGTTCAAAATCACCCTTTGCGCCGATCACATAGCCTTGCGGCGTCTGCATCCAGGAATTTGCGGCAAGGATCCAGGATGCGGAAATGATCGTGCCCACTGAGACCAGGGCCGATGCAAGAAAATGCAATTTCGGCCCAACGCGCTCCAGGCCAAACAGCATTATCCCGAGAAAACCGGCCTCGAGGAAAAACGCGGTCATTGTTTCATAAGCCAGTAACGGCCCAAGAATTGGGCCAACTTTTTCAGAGTAGCCGCTCCAATTGGCGCCGATCTCATAGGCCATCATCAGGCCGGAAACGACACCCATCGCAAACACGACCGAGAAGATTTTGAGCCAGTATTTATATGCATCCAGAAAGACCTGACGCTTGGTAATCAGCCAGCCGGCCTCAAGCACCGCCAAAAAGCTTGCAAGACCGATTGAAAACGCTGGAAACATGATGTGAAAGGCGATGGTGAAGCCGAACTGCGCGCGGGCCAAAGACAGTGCCAGTCCTTGCGCCAATCCGTGGACTAGTACCGGGGCAGGTGTAATCATTACGTCTCCTTCGCCCGAGGTTATGCCGTCAGGCAAACGGCCGTATTTCCATGCATCCGTTATATACCACGGCAGGCAAAATCAACCTTGCAAAATTCTCCGGTTTTGAACATCGCAGTTTGCATTAATGCCTTCTTATGATGTCATAAAACGCCAAAAATGTTGGAATCATGCAAGGCGCGGCAGTCTATATCTGACATCTGCAACCGATAATCCCACGCCTAATTGAAAGCCTGATTTTCAAAGGAAATATCGGACGTGCTGAAAAATTGCCACTGGCGGGGGCCTGCCGCAGCTTTGTTCTGGCGTCGCACTGGCCGGCCGCTCGGTCGTACTTGACATGTCAATGGCAGCAGAGACCATGGATAGCGGCAGCATGATGCACGTCACCATGCCGCCGCAGGCATATCTGTGCATTAGCCGCGACATGCGATCGCCGGGCGCGGTTTGCCGGCTGCAGAGCGTCGCGCAGTGGCCCAGCGCCATTATCACCTATCTTGGCGCGGCCTCATGACGATTGAGCTGCCGCGGCGAGGGATGCTTGCAGGCGGCGCAACGCTCGCATTGGCGGCAGCATTGAATTTGAACCCGGCGGATGCCGCCTTTCAACCCGAGCATGAGGATAGTTCCATGGGTAATACGGTCACGGTCAAAGACGGCACGAAGATTTTCTACAAGGATTGGGGTACCGGCCAGCCGATCATGCTTCACCATGGCTGGCCATTGAGTTCCGATGACTGGGACGCCCAACTCATTTATTTTCTCTCAAAAGGCTATCGCGTCGTCGCCCATGACCGCCGCGGCCATGGCCGCTCTACCCAGACCTGGACCGGCAATGACATGGATACCTACGCCGCTGACGCCGCAGCCGTGGTTGAGGCGCTCGATCTGCGTGATGCGATCCATGTCGGTCATTCCACCGGGGGTGGCGAGGCGCTGCGCTATACCGTCAAATATGGCAAAGGCCGCGTTTCCAAACTGGTAATGATCGCTGCGGTACCGCCGATTATGGTCAAGTCCGCCAGTAATCCAAACGGCACGCCGATGGAGGTTTTCGATGGCCTGCGCGCCGCGTTGGCGGCCAACCGATCGCAGTTCTACATGGATCTGACCATTCCGTTTTACGGCTATAATCGCCCTGGCGCCACAATCTCCGAAGGTATTCGGCAGAACTGGTGGAGGCAAGGCATGATGGGCGGCGCGCAGCCGCATTATGTCGGCATTGCAGCATTCTCGGAAACCGATTTTACCGGCGATTTGAAAGCGGTCGACGTGCCGACCTTGGTGATGCAGGGTGATGATGATCAGATCGTTCCATATGCCGACGCCGGCAAGCTACAGGCGGAACTGGTCAAGGGCGCCGTCCTTAAAGTCTATCCCGGCAAACCGCACGGCCTTATGACGACCGACGCCGAGCAGATCAATCCAGACATGCTGGCATTCATCAAAAGCTAGAAAGGCTAGACCAGCGCCCTTAAAAAAAGCACCTGGCCGCGAGCCAGCGCCGATCTTAGGGCATCTAACGTCTGCAACCGCAGAAGGGGCTGGTTCGTTATGACGAGCAAGCCCTGGTGTGCCATGCGCTCGCCACCCATATTGGCACATGGCAAATTTCAGTATCCGGCATGCAACCGTGTATTTGTACCGCCGGCCGGTGCAGTTGGGTGTGCACCGATTGCAGCTTCGGCCGCGGGAAAATCGCGATATCCGTATCCTCGCCATGGACCTGGTGATGACACCCCCAGGGACCGTAACCTGGGCCCATGACGTCTTTGGCAATGCCATTGCCAGCGCCACCTTTGCTGCACCCACCGACCGATTGACCATCGAAAGCCGGGTGACGCTTGAGCATAATGCGGCGGCCTATCCGCAATTTGCGATTGCCGGCAACGCCGCCTCTTTTCCATTTGCCTATGCGCTGGACGAAGTCTCCGACCTTGGCGCGCTGATGATCCCGCAATTTGTCGACCCGGCCGGCCGCCTGCCGCGTTGGGCGCAGGGTTTTATTCGAAGCTCGCCCACCAACACCCTGGCGCTGCTGAAAGATATCAACGACGCCATCCTGGCCTGGGTAGATTATGAAGCCCGTGAAGATGAAGGCACGCAGTCGCCGCTGGTAACCCTGGACCGCCGTCGTGGCTCCTGCCGTGACATTGCCGTGCTGATGATCGAAGCGGTCCGCTGGTTGGGGTTTGGCGCCCGGATCGTGTCCGGCTACCTGATCAATCGCAATACCGGAATGGTCGGCACCGCCGGCACCGGGTCAACCCATGCCTGGGTGGAAATCTACCTGCCCGGCGCCGGCTGGATTGCTTTCGATCCGACCAACCGGACGGTGGGTGATTTCAGCGTCATCCCCATCGCGGTGGCCCGCGATATCAAGCAAGCGGTGCCGGTTTCCGGCAGCTATGCCGGGGACAAGGAGGATTTTCTCAGCATGACGGTGGAGGTATCGGTTTATTGATTGCATTCCCGGTGCATTGAACGACCGGTGCATTGAACGAATCGTCATAAAGGAGGAATCGTGCCCTTCGGTCATCTCCGCCCGAGCCTAGGATGTCGTCATGAAGATTTTAGACCCCCAAAGTGATATTGGGATTGCGCGCGCAACCGTGCTCCAGCCAATTGAGGATGTTGCGGCAAAACTCGATATTCCGGCTTCGGCATTGTTCCGATATGGCCCGTTCAAGGGAAAGTTAGCGCTCGGCTTTGCTGCCCAGGCCGCGGCCGAAAAAGCCCCCGGTAAGCTCATTCTGGTCACCGCGATCAGCCCGACGCCGGCCGGCGAGGGCAAGACCACGACCACGATCGGCTTGGGCGACGCGTTGCGGCAACGCGGTCTGCGCACCGCCATCTGCCTGCGGGAGCCGAGCCTCGGGCCCTGCTTCGGCGCAAAAGGCGGGGCTACCGGCGGCGGTCACGCCCAAGTGGCGCCGATGGAGGAGATCAATCTGCATTTTACCGGCGACCTGCATGCCATAGGTGCGGCCCATAACCTGCTGGCCGCGATGATCGATAATCACATGTTCTGGGGCAACGCGCTAAAGCTGGATCCGCGTTCGATAACCTGGCGGCGCGTTGTTGATCTCAATGATAGGGCGCTGCGGCAGATCGTTGTTGGTCTTGGCGGGCCGGCCAACGGCTATCCGCGGGAAACCGGCTTCGATATCACCGCTGCCAGCGAGGTCATGGCAATTCTTTGTCTGGCGCAATCGCTGCAGGACCTTGAAGAGCGGCTGGCGCGGATCGTCATCGGCACTGACCAGGACAAAAATCTGGTGCGGGCCGAAGCCTTGGGCGCGGCCGGTGCCATGGCTGCTTTGCTGAAGGATGCACTGGCGCCAAACCTAGCGCAGACACTGGAAGGCACGCCGGCCTTCATTCATGGCGGTCCGTTCGCCAACATTGCCCATGGCTGCAATTCGGTGCTGGCCACGCGCACGGCGCTTGGCCTGGCCGATTACGTGGTAACTGAGGCCGGTTTCGGTGCCGATCTTGGCGCTGAAAAGTTTTTCGACATCAAATGCCGTGAAGCAAATCTACAGCCGGCCTGCGTGGTGGTTGTAGCGACCCTGCGGGCATTGAAGATGCATGGCGGCGTCAGCTTGAAGATGCTTGGCGAGGAAAATGCCGCGGCGGTGCAAGCCGGGGCATCCAATCTCGTCCGCCACGTGGAGAACATGCGGAAATTTGGATTGCCGGTCGTGGTCGCCATCAACAAGTTTGCCGGCGATACGCCAGGCGAGCTGGAGGCCGCCACGGCCGCCTGCCGCAAGATCGGCGTGCAGGCCGTCTTATGCAGCCACTGGGCCGAAGGTGGCGCCGGAGCGACAGAGCTTGCCGAGGCTGTGACGCGGCTGGCCCAGAACGATTCGAAATTCCAGCTTTTATATCCGGACGATTTGCCGCTCGCCGATAAAATCAAATGTATTGCAACTGAAGTCTACGGCGCCGCCACCGTTGTGATCGAAGATGAAGCGGCGCGGCAACTTGCAAAATTCGAGGCCAACGGTTTCGGCGCGTTACCGGTCTGCATGGCCAAGACGCAGTATAGTTTTTCCACCGATCCGACCCAAAAAGGTGGCGTCCCGCCCGATTTCACATTGCGTGTACGGGAAGTGCGGCTGGCGGCAGGTGCGGGCTTCGTCGTGGCACTTTGCGGGAGCATATTGACGATGCCAGGTCTGCCCCGTCATCCGGCGGCTAATGACATCTTTCTTAGCCCCGAGGGCGACATCTGGGGGCTGGGCTAGGCAGACTGACAGCAGCTGATCAATGTGATAGAAATTAAGGCGTGGATGTTCCTACTTTCAGCGCCAGCCAGCCAGGAGTTTCGTCACATTTTGCCAACAAAAAGCTGGGCATTGAGCAGCGCGGGCTCGGTCCGAACCCATAATGAAGACAATTTGCTAAGCCGCCCCGACCTTGGCCTATGGGTGGTTGCCGACGGCGTTGGCGGCCATCAATCCGGCGCCATTGCATCCGGTATGATTGTCGAAAGACTGAACCAGCTTACCGGGGCGTTTTCCACGGCCAAAATCGTGGAGCTGGTGCACCAGGTCCTGAGCAACGTGCATGCCGAGCTGCTTGCGACCGCGCAAGCTCGGGGCAGCGAGATCGTGATCGCTTCGACTTTTGTAGCGCTCGTTATTCGGGACGACACCTTCACCTGCCTATGGGCGGGCGATTCCCGCGCCTATGTGCTACGCCAAGGCGAACTGCGCCAGATCAGCAAAGATCACAGCCTGGTGCAGGAATTGATTGATTTGGGAAAATTGTCGGCAGCTGATGCTGAGCGGCATCCGCACGCGCATGTGATCACCCGCGCCATCGGCGCCGATGCCGGCGGGTTGGAGCTCGATCAAGAAGTTGGCTTAATCGAACCGGGGGATCGCTTTCTGCTTTGCAGCGACGGACTAAGCAAAACCCTGGATCCAAATGAAATGATCGAGCTTTTAGGCTCAGTGAGCGCGACACCACCGTCCGAACAGCTCATCGGTGCGGCGCTGGCGCGCCGGGTCCGCGATAATGTAACGGCGATCGTTGTTGAGATCCCGCGCCAAAAATCCTGATAATACGGCAAAATGGCTGATGCGCACTCTGAAAAGCCGGCATGATCTCTTTCCGTTCCATCGCGGCCCAGGCTATAAACGCGGATGCCTGAAACCCTCGGAAAGTACGACCTGCTTCATGTCCTTGGCAAAGGCGCAACAGGCATTGTCTATGAGGGTTTCGATCCGATAATCGGCCGCCGTCTGGCGATCAAGACCGTCCAGATACCGGATGTCGAGGATCTTGAAGCCCAGGAAAAGCTGGCGCGCTTCAGACGCGAGGCTCAGGCCGCGGGCAGGCTCGGCCACCCAAACATCGTCGGCGTGTTCGATTACGGTGAAACGCCGGAGCTTGCGTATATCGTCATGGAGTTTGTCGACGGCACCACCTTAAAACACGTGCTGGATGGTAACGAGCGCTTCGAGCTTGCCGAAGTCGTTCGGATCATGCGCGGCCTGCTGGCCGGCCTGCAATACAGTCACCAACGCGGCGTGATCCACCGTGATATCAAACCTGCCAACGTCATGCTGACAACTTCGGGTGAAGTAAAAATCGCCGATTTTGGGATCGCTCGCATCGAGAGCAGCAGCATGACCCAGGCCGGAACCTTGATGGGTACGCCAAGCTACATGTCGCCGGAGCAATTCATGGGCCAGACCGTGGATGTCCGTACCGATATCTATTCCGCGGGTGTCATGCTGTATCAGTTACTAACCGGCGAAAAGCCGTTTGACGGCGGCCTCACTGCCATTATGCATAAGGTGCTCAGCAGTGAACCGCTGCCGCCTTCGGTTCTTTCCGTGACGGTCCCGCATGCATTCGATGATGTAGTGCAGAAAGCCATGGCCAAGCGTCCGGTCCAACGCTTTGCCTCGGCCGACGAATTCGCCCGGGCCTTGCAGGCTGCTTTCGAAAACCGGACCGAGATGCAGATCGGTGCAATGGTGAGCGATCTTGCCGGTGATGATGCAACCAGGGTGACCGCACCCCACGCGGTTGCTGCGACAGAGACGCCAGCCGCCGGCGCTCCCACGGCGCTCGCGCCGTCCTTAGCTCACACGGCGCAGGCGCCGTCCTTAGCGCCCACGGCGCTTGCGCCGTCCTCAGCTCACGCATCGCCTGCGCCGTCCTCAACCCCCAAATCGGCCACACCGATCCCGGCACTGGCTTTTGTCGGCGGTGCCGCTGCCCTGGTGATTGCGGCCGCCATCGCTTTCATGTTGATCGGCCATGGGCGAAGTGGGCTTGTCGACCAGGCGCAGGAATCGCTTAGCGCGGCGCCGGCAACCGCACGGCCGGCAGCATCGCCGATGACCGGGGAGCAGCGTGACGCTATGCTCCAATCAACGCTGAGCGCCCTGCCTTGCACCTTGATCACTGCCACCGATGCCGGGGATAAATACGAAATTACTGGCCTGATGGGCGCCGGCGCACCACAAGCAGCACTAAAGGCGGCCCTTAAGGCTCTGCCTGCAAACGTAGTCACTGAATCGAGAGTGCAGACAATCGATGGCCCCTACTGCGACGCACTCAACACCATACGCCCCTATAACGCCTTCTTTGATCTGCCGGGCACCCAGCTCAGTCTTAGTCTGGCGAACGGAGTGACGACATTGCATGCTGGTCAGCTGATCATCGTCAATGCAGCAATGCCGGCATATGCAGGCTATTTACAGATTGATTACTTTTTGAGCGATGGTACCGTCTTGCACCTTTATCCCACCCCTACCGACCGGCTCAGGCAACAACCTGGCGGATCGACCAAATCCCTCGGTGATCCCTTGGGCGGCGGTGCAACCTGGCCTGTTAGCGCGCCTTACGGCACCGATATGATTATGTCGATCGTGACCACATCGCCGCTATTTACGGAACGGCGCCAGCAAACTGAAAATGCCACCGAATACCTCTCGGATTTGCGTCAGGCCTTGCAAACCGTGGCCGCTGGCAAGCGCCACCTGGAAGTAGACGCAATCCAGCTGGTGACAGCACCAAAATAGCCCCAAGCGCCAAGTTTTGAAACAGACAACGTAGTCCTGGCAGCGCAAAATTATTCGAAGGTGATCAAAATCACCGAGAAGTCGTCATCGAGCGGTCCCGGCTTGGCAGCCGCGCGTACCGCGCGGTAGAGCCGCTGTGGTTCGTCGAAGCCGCCGATCGCGCCCTGTTTGATGACGTTCCGTAAATCCTGCAGGCCCCATTGATAGCCGTCACCGGTGATGATCTCGAAAGCGCCGTCACTAAAGACGAATAGCTTTGCGCCCGGAGGCAATATTTCCGCGCCATTGGTCCATTTGCCAAACGGCAGCATCCCGATCGCCGGGCCGCGCCGCCAAAGCGGCACCGGCTCTGATGTTTCCAGTGTCAGCAGAAACGACGAATGATGACCTGCGGCACAGAATTGCAATTGCCGGCTTGGCAGATGGTACGAAAAATACCATAGAGTTAACATCAGCCCGTTATGTTCTTCCATTGGGAACACTGCGTTGACCGCAGCTGCAACTTGCGCAGGGTCCTGGAAATCCACGCCGGGCAGCGTGCGCCGGCGTAACGCGTTTGCGACATTGGCCGCGTGCATCGCGGCCCCTATCCCGTGGCCCGACACATCAAGCAGGAAACCCGTAAAAATCTCATCATTCAGAAACTGATAGCCGAAGGCGTCGCCACCCAGCTTGGCCGAAGGCATAAAGCACCATTCCACACGCACCGGTCCGGCCATGATTGGCTGCGGCAGAATCGCCCGCACGTAATCTTCAGCCCGTTGCAAATCCGCGGATAATTCAGCCGCTTCGGCAATCTCTCGCGGATCCCGGCGCTCATAACGGATCTTGAAGGCGCCAAGGCCAAATTCCGCGCCGCTCGAAATTGAAGTTGGCCGCTTAATCCTGGCGCCGTTAACGTGGGTGCCGTTGGTTGAGTTGAGGTCGGTCAGAATGGCATGATCATCGTTGACCGCAACACGGCAGTGCTGCCGGGAAATTTCCGGGCTTGCAATCGTAATTTCAGCCGGCGCCGCGCGACCCACGATGCAGCCGGCCGGCGGTATCGAACGCCGGACCAGAATGCCATTTTCGGTGAATAGGAGGAAATTTTCGAGCTGAGTGAGGGACACCGGCGCGATCATGCTGCGGCCCACCAACGTCCTTTCGCTATCGTCTTCTTCTGATTGCATTTCTTCGCTTCCACCAGACACCGAACCAGCCTAGGGTACCGCCGCAAAAATGTCATACGAAGAAGATCGGTTTCTGGCTCCAGGCCGCCTTGTGCCAAATAAGGCGGTCTGGCATTGTTCCTTAGTATAGGTCTCAAAAAGGCCAAACAGCGGAGTTTCCGGGATGCCCATCGTTATTGAAGATCTGGCCGGCGGCATTACCAAAGTCGTGCTCAGCGGCCGGATCGATATCGCCGGCTCGGCCGAGATCGATATGCCGATGAGCGTTGTCGGCGGCAGTAGCCGGGCAGTGGTTGTCGATCTGTCGGGGGTGAATTTCATTTCATCCTTGGGCCTGCGCAGTATTGTTCTAGCCGGTAAGACGGTCATGCGGCGCGGCGGTACGATGGCGTTGTTTGCGCCGCAGCCAGCGGTGGAGGAAGTCATTACCACCAGCGGCATCGACGAATTATTCCTGATCTTCAGAGACGAACCGGCAGCAATCGCCGCGGTTACTCCCAGCCCCAGCTGAGCCGCCATGGCGATCCCGGATAACGCGCCGGAGCCTTTGCGGATGACCTCGGTGACGGCCGATCTTGCCCGTTTATATCCATGGCTGGACGATGCGGCAAAACATTTTGATCTGCCGGCAAAACTGCTTGAGGGCATGCACGTCGCGCTTGAGGAAGCTGTGATGAACGTGGCGATGCATGGCTACGCCCCCGGCGCTCCCGGCGAGATCATTGTGCGGCTGCAGGCTGAAGCAGGCGCCGCGGTTTTGCAGGTCGACGATTATGGACCTCCATTCGATCCGGTTTCCGTTCCGGTGCCGGCAAAGCCGGTGACCCCGGACGACGTTGATGCTGGCGGCCTTGGCCTTAAACTACTGCGCCATTTCTGCAAGGATATTTCCTATGTAAGGCTAGCCGGCAGCAACCGGCTGACACTACGTTTTGCGTTCATTACCTGAGGCCAACGCCCGTAGATCAAACGCTGCAGCCTACAATCATTACGTTGTGGACGATCCGTCACGATGGCAGAGCCGCTTACCGGCTTCGGGCTGGCCTATCATTACATAACCCGGCAATAAGCGCCGGCCGCATGAAATCGTGCTTTCGTTATCTGTACTTCCGGCATGTTTGGTTATCGACAACGTAAACGTGTGTGCTAAGAACGGTACGGGACTTCTCGTTAGGCAATGGGGCGAAATTTTGTTACAAAATGAGTGCCTGGCGTGAAAGCTGGGCCAAGCGGTAAAATTTGGCATGGCGCCGTTACGATGGCGCCGCTTTTGGCGCTGTGCGGCTGCCTGGTCGGCCCCAATTTTACCCAGCCCGCGGTTAAGCTGGCGCCGCAATATTCAGCTCCCGGCGTCGCGCAGACAAATGCTGCCGCCAACGCAATATGGTGGCAGAACTTCAACGATCCGATTCTCGACCAGCTCATTCAGATGGGCTACCAAAACAATCTTTCGCTGCAGGTCGCGGGTTTGCGGGTTTTGCAGGCGCGGGCGCAGCTGGCGGCTGCCGTCGGTGAACTCTATCCGCAACAACAGGTGATCACCGGCGGCTATGAATATGAGCGCCAAAGCCGTGACTCGCCATCGAATATCGGTGGCAGCGAGACCTACCTAAACGTCGCCCAGCTCGGTTTTTCGGCAAGTTGGGAAATCGATTTCTGGGGCAAATACCGGCGCGCCGTGCAGGCGAACGACGCTGCCTTCCTTGGCTCCATCCAGGCCTATGACGCGGCTCTGGTCAGCCTCACCTCCAGCATTGCGCAAAGCTATATCACCATCCGCACGCTGCAGGCGCAGATCGCGGTCGCGCAATCAAACATATCGGTGCAGAACGAAAGCCTGCGGATTGCCACGGTGCAGTACAATGCCGGCCAGACCAGCCAGTTGGATGTAACGCAGGCCCAAACGCAATTGGGCATTACCCAAGCGAGCCTGCCGGCTTTGCAGGCCCAGCTGGACGCGCAACAAGACGCGCTGGCGGTATTGCTGGGAACCACGCCGGATGCGGTTCCGCCACTGATTGCCGGCGGCAATGGCATTCCGCAGGCGCCAACCACCGTTGCGGTTGGGTTGCCCAAGGATTTATTACGGCAACGGCCGGACGTGGTGCAGGCGGAATTGGCGGCGGCTTCGCAGTCGGCCGAGCTAGGGGTTGCGAAGGCGCAATTATATCCGGCGCTCTCGCTTAGTGGCACATTTGGATTTGAATCCAGCAATGCGCCCGGCGCGTCCCTTGGAAATCTGTTTCAATGGGCCAACCGCACCGTCAGCATCGGGCCATCGCTGCAAATCCCGATCTTTAATTATGGCCAGCTCACCAACCAGGTGCGCGCCCAGGATGCGGTATTTGAACAGTCGATCATCAGCTATCAGAACACGGTTTTGCAGGCCCAGCAGGAAGTGCAGGACGCCATCAACAATCTTGCAGAGGCGCAAAATACCGTCACCGCGCTGGATCAGGCGACGCAATCGGCCATCCAATCCACCAAGCTGGCGATGATCCGCTATGTTGACGGCCAGTCGGATTACACCACGGTTCTGAGCGCCGAGCAGGCGCAGTTGCAGGTCCAGAATTCGCTTGCCGAGGCGCAAGGCAATGTGCCGCTTAGCCTGGTTTCGCTCTATGCGGCACTCGGTGGTGGCTGGCAGATCGCGCAGAACAACGATGTCGTGCCGGCCAGTATCGAAGCCGATATGCGTGCACGCACCAATTGGGGCGGCCTGTTGCAGCCGGCCGCCCATGCCGCCCCAACTAGCAATTCCGCTCAGGTGAAACAGACCTATGTGCCAACGTGGTGATATGAATGCGAAATAAACATCGCCTCGCGCTGCTCTGCCTCGTGAGCACAGCCGCGCTTAACGGCTGCGGCAAGAGCAATACCTTCAAACCGCCGCCGCCGGCTCCCGTGGTGACCAGCAAACCGGTCTTGATGCCCATTACCACCTATCTGGACGTCACCGGCAACACGGTGGCGGTAAATTCAGTCAATCTGGTCGCCCGGGTTTCCGGGTATCTGGACCAGGTCAATTACGCCGACGGCACCGTTGTCAAAAAAGGTACCAGCCTCTTTATCATCGAACCGGAGCCGTACTTGGCCAAACTGCAGCAGGCGCAGGCGGCGGTGGCCCAGGCCCAGGCCCAGGTTATCTATGCGCAATCGCAATATGACCGGCAGCTTGACATGATCAAGCAAAATGCCACCTCGCAGGCCTCCGTCGAGCAATGGCTTTCCAGCCGCGATGAGGCTCAGGCACAAGTGCTGCAGGCTATCGCCAACGAAAAACTGGCCGAGATCAACTACGGCTATACCAATGTGCAGGCGCCCTTTGATGGCCGAGTTAGCCGCCATCTGGTCGATCCGGGCAATCTGGTCGGCAACGGCATCGCCACCCAGCTGGCGACGATCGAGCAGCTCAATCCGATTTATGTCTATTTCAACGTCAATGAACTAGACCTGCTGAAAATCCGCGCCGCCCTGAAAGCCAATGGCCGCAACCCCAACAATGTCAAAGGCGCGCCGGTTGCGGTTGGCCTGCAATCGGAAACCGATTACCCGCATGCCGGCAAAATCGATTACGTTTCAACCGGTCTCGATCCGACCACCGGCACCATCGAGGCCCGGGCCGTGCTCGATAATCCGGATGATGCGCTGTTACCCGGACTATTCGTGCATGCCCAAATCCCGCTCGGCAAGCCGGTACAGCAATTAGCCGTGCCCGATTACGCGGTGCAGAGCGATCAAGCCGGTTCGTATGTTTACGTGGTCGGGGCCAATAACGTGGTATCGCAGGTACGGGTTCAAACCGGTGTCGACAATGCCGGAATGATCGCCGTGACCGGCGTGCAGGCAGGAGATCAGGTGGTGATCAATGGTCTGCAAAATGCCGCTCCGGGCGTTACCGTGGCGCCCACGGAGCACGACGTCAGCGCCCCTGCCACCCCTGCCGCAAACCCCGGTTGAACGCATCATGATCTCGAAATTTTTTATCGAGCGGCCGGTCCTCGCCTATGTCATCTCGATCCTTTTCGTGCTGATGGGGCTGGTTGCAATCGGCACGCTGCCGATTGCGGAATATCCGCAGATCGTGCCGCCGACGATCCAGGTAACTGCGAATTATCCGGGCGCCGATGCAAAAACGCTGGTTAATACGGTGGCCCTGCCAATCGAGCAGCAGGTCAACGGAGTGCAGGACATGCTTTATATGCAGTCCACCAGCACCAGCTCCGGCGCCTATACGCTGATCGTTACTTTCAAAGTCGGCACCGATCTGAATTTTGCCCAGGTTCTGGTCCAAAACCGTGTCTCCGCGGCGCTCGCGCAATTACCGGCATCGGTGCAGAAGCAAGGCGTGGTGGTGCAGCAAAAATCCACCTCGGTCCTGCAATTCATTACGCTGACCTCTCCCGACCATAAATATAACGGCTTGTTTTTAAATAACTACGCCATCATCAATATGCAGAATGCGCTGGCGCGGCTGCCCGGCGTCGGCAATGTCCTGATATTCGGGACCGGCGAATATGCCATGCGTATCTGGCTCGATCCAACAAAAATGCAGGCCTACGGCCTCAACCCTTCGGACATTCTAAATACGCTGCGCGACCAGAATGTCGCGGTTCCGGCAGGCCAGCTGGGGGCGCCGCCGGTCTCGAGCAGCCAACCCTTCCAGCTGACGGTTAACGTTCCGGGCCTGCTTTCCAACCCGGATCAGTTTGGCAACATCATTGTCAAATCCGCCACGGCGAACGATTCCGACAGCGGCGTGCCAACCGGACGCATCGTGCGGATCCGCGATGTTGGCCGGGTTGAGCTCGGTTCAGTCAACTACAACATGCTGGCAAACTTCAGCGCCCAGCCGGCCGCCGCTATCGGCATCTATCAAACGCCCGGGGCCAATGCGCTCACCGTCGCCAGTGAGGTCCGCAAAACCGTTGCCAGCATGGCAAAGCAATTCCCGCCCGGGATCCAATACGCAATACCTTTCGATACCACGGTCTTCGTTTCCGCCTCTATTGATGAGGTCTATAAAACCCTGTTCGAAGCCGGCATTCTGGTGCTGATCGTCATTCTGATGTTTCTGCAGAGTTTCCGGGCGACGCTGGTGCCGGCCGCAACGATCCCGGTCACCATCATCGGTGCTTTCGCCGCCATGGCCGCGCTCGGTTTTTCGATCAACCTGCTGACGCTGTTCGGCCTGGTGCTGGCCATCGGCATCGTTGTCGACGATGCGATCGTGGTGGTTGAGGGCGTCACCCATAAAATGGAGGTTGATGGTCTCGATTCCAAAAAAGGCGCGATCGCGGCGATGCGTGAACTGACCAGCCCGATTATCGGCATCACGTTGGTTCTGATGTCGGTTTTCATTCCGGCCGGCTTCATGCCGGGCATCACCGGCCAGATGTATTCGCAATTTGCGCTCGTGATTGCCTCGACGGCGCTGATCAGCGCGATCAGCGCGCTCACGCTCAGTCCGACGCAATGCTCGATATTTCTGAAACTGCCCGATCCGAACAAGAAAAAGAACATTATCTTCCGGGGTTTTGACCGCCTTTATTATCCGTTGGAAGCTGCGTATGTACGACTGATCGGCCGCATGGTGAAGCGCGCCGGCCTGATGGTTTTCTTCGGTTTGGCCCTGGTCGCTCTCGCCATTTTCGGACTAAGCCGGATCCCAACCGCCTTTGTGCCGCTGGAAGACCAGGGCTATCTGATTTTAAGCGTGCAGCTTCCCGATAGCTCCTCGATCGGCCGCACTAACGAAGTTCTCGCCGAGCTTGGCAAACAGGTTGCAAAAGTAGCCGGCGTCTCCAGCCAGATTTCCATCAGCGGCGTCTCCCTGCTGGATAACAGCGCCAGCCTGGCCAATGCCGGCGTTATCTACGTAATGCTGGATCCCTGGGGTGTGCGCGGCAAAAAGGAAGGCCTGCTGCCGTTATATAATGAATTAAGCAAAATCGCCGCCCGTGAAACCAAGGCCGATGTCCTGGTCGTTCCGCCGCCGCCGATCCCGGGGCTTGGCTCCTCCGGCGGCTTCCAGGGCGTAGTCGAATTACGCGATGGCAGCTTTGACTATCCGAAATTGCAGCAAGTCTCCGACCTGGTAGACCGCGATGGTAACGACCAAGCCGGGTTACAGCGTCTGTTCTCCACTTATCGCGCTCAGGCGCCGCAGCTTCTTGCAGATATCGATCGTTCCAAGGCGCGCGCTCTGGGCCTCTCCATCTCGGATGTTGACGATACGCTGCAAACCTATCTGGGCTCAACCTACGTCAACCTGTTCACCAAATACGGGCAGGTATTTCCGGTCTATGTTCAGGCCGACCCCAGCGCGCGGATGACGCCGTCGGACATCGCCAATTACAATATTCGCAACCAGCAGGGAGCGATGGTGCCGCTCGGCACGCTGATGCAGCTGAAGCCGGATTTCGGGCCGCCGATCATCACACTCTACAATACCTATCCCTCGGCAATGATTAATGGTTCGACAGCGCCCGGCTTCAGCTCCGGACAGGCAATTTCCATTGTCGAGGACATGGTCAATCACATTCTCCCCGCCGGCTTTGGATTTGAATGGACCGCCACCGCCTATCAGGAAAAGCTCGCCGGCAGCGCCACGGTAATCATTTTCGGCCTGTCGCTGTTGCTGGTCTACCTGGTGCTTGCCGGACAATATGAAAGCTGGATCACCCCGATCAGCGTGTTGCTGGCGGTGCCGTTGGCGTTGCTCGGTACGGTGGCGGCGCTCACGGCGCTTGGGGTGGCAAATAATATCTACACGCAGATCGGACTGGTGTTGTTGATCGCATTGGCCGCCAAAAATGCGATTCTGGTGGTGGAGGTAGCGCGCGAAGAACGGGGCCTGCATGGCAAAACCATTCTGGAAGCGGCGGTGGCAGCGGCGCAAACCCGATTCCGGCCGATTTTGATGACGTCGTTCGCCTTCATCCTGGGCGTCATGCCGCTGGTATTTGCCTCTGGCGCCGGTGCCAATTCGCGCAAATCCATTGGCATCGCCGTCGCCAGCGGCATGCTGGCTTCCACCTGTATCGCCGTGGTCTTTGTACCGTCGTTCTACGTCGTGCTGCAGCGGCTAAATGAACGCCGCAAGCCGAAGGAAGCCCAAAGCTGAGGCCATAGCTTCGGCAGCCCAAGAAAGAAGGTTTTAGGTGCAGGCTGCGCATTTACTGATTTTCCTGAGCGGCCTGCTGGCTATTGTCAGCATCTGGGCGGGCGCCTTCGCAGCACGGTTTAAGGCACCGCTGCTGCTGGTGTTCCTATTCCTGGGCATGCTGGTCGGCGAAGACGGGGTCGGCATCCGTTACAGCGACAGTAACATGACCTACCTGCTGGGCAGCCTGGCTTTGGCGATCATTCTGTTCGAGGGTGGTCTGAAGACGCATCGATCCGTGGTCAAATTAGCCTTGTGGCCCTCACTCACACTGGCGACATTAGGCGTATTCATTACCGCCGCGGGGATCGCCGCCGCTGCCCATGCCTTTAAACTACCCTGGCCGCAGGCGTTGCTGTTGGGCGCTGCGGTGGCGCCCACCGATGCCGCGGCGGTCGCCACGCTAATGCGGCAAAGCGGCATTAAAGTGCCGGAGCGTGTTGCGGGGATATTAGAACTGGAGTCCGGACTGAACGACCCGATTTCGGTGGTGCTAATGGTCCTGGGGGTGGAATTGATATTGCATCCCGGCGCCTTGACCGTGACCCACGCGCTATTGGTAACGGGCCGTGAAATGCTCGGCGGCGCCGTCATCGGAGTTGGCGGCGGCTATACGCTGGTTTGGCTTCTGGATCGCCTGAAAGCGGAACCTGGCATTTATCCGGTCTTGGCCTTTGGCGGCGCGATGGCGATTTTTGGCGGCGCGCAAACCCTGGAGACCAGCGGCTTCTTGGCGGTTTATCTTGCCGGCTACATCGTCAACGACCGCGCTCATAAAAATACCAAAACAGTGCTGCAGTTTTTCGATGCGTTCTCCTGGGCGGCACAGATCGGGCTTTTCCTGTTGTTGGGTCTCCTGGTAACGCCGCATGATCTGTTATCGCTGGTGCTGCAGGCCGTGTTTGTTTCAGCATTGCTGATCATCATCGCAAGGCCGCTCGCAACCTTTATCTGCCTGGCGCCGTTTCGCGTGCCGTTGCCGCAAATCGGTTTCATTTCCTGGGTAGGCCTGCGTGGCGCCGTGCCGATCTATCTAACTTTGATACCGGTATTGTCCGGCTTGCCGCGCAGCATCGCGCTGTTCGATCTGGTGTTTGTGGTGGTGGTAATGTCACTGATCGTGCAAGGATGGACGGTTGGAACGGCGGCACGGCTGCTGGGATTCAAGTGACTAAACTGCCGCGCGCAAAAAAAATCGATTAATAGGTCGCAACGAATGACTTTTAAAGCAGGCGGATGAAGGATAAAGATAGCCTGCCAATCAAGGCGACGCCGACCAAACCCCATCATAACTACAAGAGGACCATCATGCGTTTTATGAAACCAAATTTCCGCAACCTGGCAGCTGCCGCGGTCGCGGCTTGCCTCACGTTGATCGCCGGCAATGGCATAACGCCGGCCAGGGCGCAGACGGCAACCAATGTCGTCCCACAAAGTGTCGCCGTATACTTTCAGGCCAAGATCACTGCAATCAATCCTACAACCCGCGAAGTGACGCTGGTCGGCCCGTCCGGTGAAACCGAGACCGTGGTCGCGGGTCCCGCGGTGCGGCTTGACCTGTGGAAAGCAGGCGACACCGTCAACGTTAAATATTACCGTTCCGTCGCGTTCGTCGTCTCCACCCCCGGCCAACCGGTGCCGAAAAATCAGGTCAATGCGGTTTTGGCGCGCCCCGTCCATGCACCGGGTGGCTTGATCGTTAAGCAAACCGTGATCACCGGAACCGTCGTCGGGATCGATTTAACGGCGAATACGGTCCAGTTGGTTAATCCTTCAGGTGGACCGGTTGTTACCATTGAAGTCACCGACCCGGTGCGCCGTGCGCATTTATCGATGCTTAAAGTCGGCGACAAAATAACAGCCGTGGTCAGCGAGGCTTTGGCCGTCACAATGACCCGGCCCGCCAGCTAACAAAACGGACTTGAAGGCCCAGGCTTATTTGAAACACCGATTGTGTTTCAAAAGCCTGGGCTGACCGTTAGATTTCGATGATCCGTAATCGCCCAAATGGCGTCTTAAGTTGACGGCGCGCGCCGGGATGGCGATATCTCGGCACATGTACGAGCCAAACGCCGCTAAATGACGCAAATCGATATCGTCCCGGTTGAGGGAAGCAAGCTGTTGGGCGAGTTTATCCGCCTACCGGAGCGTCTGCACCGCGACGATCCGCAATACATCGCCCCTCTGCATATGGAACGCCGCGACGCGCTGACCGCAAAAAATCCGTTCTTCGGCCATGCCGATGTGCAGTTCTGGCTGGCACGCCGAGACGGGAAATATGTTGGCCGGATCAGCGCGCAAATCGATCACCAGGCGCTTGCCATCCGCCCCGACGCGCCCGGCCAGTTCGGAATGATCGCCGCTGAGAATGACCCGGCCATTTTCTCCCAACTTCTCGATACCGCCGCGGCATGGCTGCGCGGCCGCGGTATGAAGAGAATGCAGGGTCCATTCAACCTCAACATTAATGAGGAAATCGGCCTGCTCATCGATGGTTTCGACACCCCGCCAATGCTGCTGATGGGCCACGACAAACCCTATGTCGCGGCGCGGTTGGAAGAACAGGGTCTGGTAAAAGAGAAAGACGTCTACGCCTATATTTACGACATCACGACCGACCTGCCAGCCAGCGCAAGGCGCTTGTTGAACCGGCCCTTACCGGCGGAAATCACAGTCCGGCAATTGGACTTCAAGCGTTATAATGAGGAAATCCGAACTGTTACCGATATCTTCAACGACGCCTGGCGCGATAACTGGGGTTTCGTGCCCCTCACCGAAATCGAAACCGATTTCCTCGCCAAATCCCTGAAACCGTTGCTAATCCCGCGCTTGACCAGCATCGTCGAGCGTGCCGGCATACCCGTTGGTTTTCTCGTCGGCCTGCCCAACTTGAACGAAGCAATCCGCGATCTCGACGGAAAAATCCTGCCATTCGGCTGGGCCAAATTGCTATGGCGCCTGAAACTGGCCGGCGTAAAAACCGCGCGCGTCCCGCTGATGGGCATTCGGCGTTCAGCGACCCACGACGTGATCGGCAGCCTGTTACCCTTCCTGCTAATCGACAGGGTGCGCACGGAAGCTGCAAAAATGGGTTATAAACAAGTCGAGTTATCCTGGATCCTGGAGGATAACATGCCGATGCGGCGCATGAACGAAAGCCTCGGCGGTATCGCTTATAAAACCTATCGTATTTATGATCGAGCGCTTTAAGGAAGCAGTTCTTTTTTGAAAAAAAGAACTAAAAAACTGCTTTGGCTCGCGGCCTGGGGCGCTGGCTCCGGCAAGCCCATGACCCAATGTAAAGAAGTTTTTTTGCTTCGCGGACGGCCAGTCCTTTTGTTCACCGAAAAAGCCTTTTTACCCTTCCGATGCTGGCGGCAGAAATAGCGAGCGTTTCCGAATGATGTGTGCTCCCCAACGCCAGGACTCACGTATCCAATGTCTGAATTGAATACGCCCCCATTTGCCTTGTTCGGATTGGCCAGAATGGAATCGCGCATTGATGATCGCGGTGATTTTTTCGCCGCGTGCTTCCCAGGTCAATGCCTCGCTGTCTATTTGCGCTGCTGCGGCCAGCCGGTTTGATAATTCCTCATCGTTTGTCAGTTGGCGCAGGCCGGTGATCATCGCGTGCAGATTATCAGGCGGGCAAAGCCAGGCGTTACGATCGTGCTGCAACACCTCGGCGACGTCGGGGGTGGAGCCTGCCAGAATTGGCCGGCCGGAGCCGAGGTAGAAAAACAGTTTCAGCGGCAGCACGGTGGAGCCGAACGCCGCCAGTGGCTCGAGCGAGGGCGGGATCAGCAATACATCCGCGGCAAATATGTAGCGTCCCAACGTCTCAGGCGTCTGCCACGCGACAATGCGGACGTTTGGAAGCGATCGCGCCTGTCTTTCGATCGGGCCTTCGCCGTAGGAGCCGACCAGGACGAACAGGATCTCCGGCAATGCTCTTGCAGCCTCGAGCACCATGCCGAGGCCTTTTTTATGGTTGATGCGCCCGGTATAAATGACGGTTTTTTGTGAGGCCGGAATCCCAAGCGCCGACTTGGCGGCGGCAGCCTCGATCGGCGCCGCGAACCGGCTGGGCTCAAAGCCGTTATGAACGCAGAACAGTTTTTCTGCCGGCACGCCGAGCTCAAGATATTTACGCCGGGTGTATTCAGAGTGGCAGATGTTGGCGAGCAATTGGCGATGGCAAAACAGCCGATAGAGCAGCGGCTGCAGCGGCGGGATTTGCGCCGGCCAAGGGCGGTAATGGTCAAACACGACCTTGTTGCCAAATGTCACGGCCATCCAGGCCACCCATAGATTGCGCGTATAGATGACATCAGCCTCTCGGCAGGCGGTCCGCAAACCGATCGTAAGGCCGCAGCAGAAATGCCGCAGGGCGGCGGGTCCAAGGGGCGCCCAGGCGCGCACCACCCGCATCCCGGTCAACTCCCCTGCCGCAGTCTCGCCTCGCGGGTCCGCCGGCGCGTGAAGCGCTGGATCAGTCAGCCTTTTGCCGATGCAGCGTGCGGTATTTGTAAAAACCTCTGCATCAGCCTCCTTGCTGGGCAGCAGGTTTTCGAAGGTGAAGAGAAGGCGCATCTGCGGGGCATTGGCTTAAATACCGAATTTTCGCAAGCCGCGGCGCGCACCGAGGCAGGGATACCGCATTGACTTTGAAGGATGCTGAGGAATAGCTGTGCGAGAGTTCCGATAGCTAGGCCTGATGACAATTCCCGCTCGCGTGCATTTCTGTTGGATCGGACCTCGCCTGCCTTGGGCCTACGTCTTTGCCATTTTATCCGCGGCGGAACGCAGCGAGATGCAGGAGGTTATTCTCCATCATACCGATCCGCTCGAGGACGGCCCACAGCTACGCGCGCTACAATCCGCCGCAGCCGTCACCTTGGCGAAAATAGAACCGCTGGATTGTCTGGCGCTACCAGCGGCTGAGCTGGGTCTGGGAACAAAGCTGGCGGACCTGTACCAGCGTCTTGCCAGCCCGGTGATGCGGTCAGATGTCTTGCGGGTGGCTATCCTGTACGCTTACGGCGGTATTTATTTGGACCTCGATACAATTACGGTTGCTTCGCTGCTGCCGTTGCTTAACATGCCGGCTTTTATCAGCTCGGAGTTCGTGGTGTGGCCGCATTTTGTATTGCAATCGCGTTGCCCCGCGCTATGGGCGCGAGTTCTAACACTCGATCTGGTTCGCAAACTGATGCGCATTTTGCCGGGTGGTTGGAAAATTTTCAGGCGGATCGAGCATTTCTATTTCAGGGCCGCCAATAATGCCGTCATGGGCTCCGAAGCAAAGTCCTCTTTGTTGCAAGCCTATCTACAAGCCATGGTCCTGCTGCCGGCCGAACGGCAAACCCAACCCTATGCGCTCGGACCGGAATTATTGCAGGATGTTGTTGAGCACATGGCAGGAGTTGGATTTGCTGTCCAGGAACCGTCAGTGTTTTTTCCACTCGGACCGGAGATTTCAGAACACTGGTTTCGCAACAATGCCGTCGCGCCGCTGCAACAAGTGCTGCTCCCGGAAACACGCGTGGTGCATTGGTACGCATCGGTCCGCGGCAGGTCGCGCGTCGCACAGATATCGCCGGATTATGTGCAGCAACATCGCGACCACCAGCTCTATTCGGCGCTGGTTTGCGCTAATATCCGGCAACTGCCGGCGGCTTCCTGAAATATGGCGGGTCCATTAGGCCGCGCCTTACGCAACGCCGGCTATCTGCTCGGAGGCAAGGCCGCCGGCGGCATTTTCGGTTTCGCTACGACGTTGCTGGCCGCTCGCGCGTTGGGTTTGGAGGGGTTTGGTATCCTGCTGTTGATCCACGCTTTCGCCGGGTCTGTTTGCTCGGTAACGCGGCTGCAGTCCTGGCAACCATTATTGCAGTTCGGCAGCGCGCTGTTCCAGAATGGCGACGAAGAAGAGTTTCAAAACTTGCTGCGCCATTGCATGTTACTGGACGGGGCAGGGGCGCTTGCAGGGGTCGCGGTCGGTATCCCCATTGCATGGCTAGTCGGCCCCGTTTTGGGTTGGGGCGGCCATGGCGCCGCCGCGCTTATCTATGTTTCCAGCATTCTGTTTATGAACACGGGGTCAGCTCTTGGCCTGATGCGCCTGACAGACCATTTCGGAACTGCCGCAATGGCGGATACGGCAGGCGCTGCAGTTCGCCTTGCCGGAACACTTGCCGGAATGCTGCTGCATTGGGGCCTGCCAGCGTTCCTATGCATCTGGTATCTTTCGACGGTGACCGCATTTTTGATCGATGCGATCGCCATGCGCAGAATTATGCTGCAGACGGCAAGCCTTCTCGGCTTTCGCTTTGCCGGTAGACGCTGGTGGAGCAGAACGCGGGGAATTTGGCGTTTCACCTTCTTAACCAGCGCCAACCAAACACTCATCGACCTGTCCTCAAAAATCGGGATCCTGCTGGTTGGCGCCGCAATAGGACCAACAAGTGCTGCATTGTTCCGGGTGACCGCACAAATCGGCGAAGCCGTATCGCAGCCGGCACAATTGCTGACCCTTTCGCTCTATCCGGAATTTGTAAAACTGCGCGACGGCGAAGATGTTCAGGGCATGCGCCGCATCGTATTCCGCGTGTTTCATGGGCTGGCGCTATTTTCGATTCTGGCCCTGGCGGTGGCAGGTTTTGCAGGCCCCTGGCTGTTGGCTGAACTTCTTGGCGTACGCCATTCCGGCGTTTTGGCGTTGCTCTTGCTGATGACCGCGGCGGCGGTATTGGATATTTGGGACGTGCCGCTTGAACCTCTGCTTGTTGCATTGGGGCAGGCCAAACAGTTATTCCGCGGCCGCTTGGGCGGCATGCTGCTGTCTCTGCCGCTGCTCTATTTTCTGGCCCGAATAGGGGGTGTGGACGGTGCTGCCATCGGCTTGCTGACAGGCGAAGTCGTGATTTTTCTTACCCGGCTGATGCCATTTCTTAGAATGCGTTAAGCTCGATAATGAAGGCATCCGCGCGCTTGGTTTGCTGCCGGGCAAGAACGAATAAAATCAGGCTGAACCCGAAAATTTCAAAAACAAAATAGAGCATGGGGATCTGCAGGAACGCACAAATAAATATCCCAAGCGTCCGATAATTTGACGACAGTATCGACCAATGCCGGATCGCCGGTGCAAAGCGCGCGCCGTAGCGGGCACGGATGGTTGCAGCCGCTGCAGTATTTGCGGCGAGTTTGTTATGCAAAGCCCGATCAAGTCCGGTGTTGCTGCCCATCAACTGTTGCAAAGTCTCATAGATGCGCAGCAGCACCGCAAACAATCCAGCGGCTTCGCCGTTTCGCGCTTTTCCTTCTCGATACGCAAGACGAAGCGCCTGCGGTGCAATGCCGCGGCCCCATGCCCAGAATACGTAATCCTGCCGCTGCGCTTCATAGGCAGCCGCTTGAGCGGCATGGCAGACACCGGCAGTGACAACCACGAGCCAAACCACATCCGCGTTATCTTTTGCCGCCATTGCAATCGCAAGGCCAATATAGACGGCTGTAAAAGTAACGTAATCGCAAATGCCGTCGATCACCTTGCCAAATTCAGACTGGGTATTGGTGAGGCGTGCCAATTGGCCGTCGGCGCCGTCCATCACGTGCCAGACCACCATCAAACAAAAACCAATGGCCGCAGCGGGGTGATATTGATAATGAAAATAGGCAATGCCGGCGAGGATGCCGCACCCCATGCCGGTGAGCGAGACCGCATTTGGCGTAACCCCCCAAGCCGCGCATCGCAACGCAAACCAACCCGCTATCGGATGAATGAAAAAGCGGTTGGTCGGCTCTTCAATCTCCAGGTCGCGCCGGATCGGTTGGGTCAGAGCCGGCCTTCGTCAAGCAAAGCTTCGGCCTTGGTGAAAGCTGCCGGATCATCGACATCGATCCAGATCCGGTCGCCGATGTCGAAAATGAGCGCCTGGCCTGAGCGCGCCAGGACATTTATGGCACCGGAGATGGTGTCGTCGCCTTCGGCCTGGGCAGTTTCGAGTGCCGTGAACATCGCCCCGGTACAATGAAAGACCCCGGTGTCATAAGCGTTATAATTGCGGATCACCTTGCCGATATGCTCGATCCGCCCATTCGCGCATTTCACCCGCGTGACGTCCTCGGGATCGTTCAGTGGACAATCCAGATTAAAATCCACCGCGAGTGTCACCGTTTCCGGCGCCGGTGATGTGGCCATCAGGCCGCGGAGAATTTCCGGGTCGAGAAGATGGTCGCACATGGTCAACAGAAACGGCAATCCGATCTCTGCCTTCGCCGATAACACCGAGACGCCATTGGCCCGGTTCCATTCACCGTTAACGATATGGTTGATCCGAATGCCCTGACGGGCGGCAAAGCTATCGAGCGCCGCACGCAGTTCGGCGCCTCGGTAACCGCTCACCACGAAGAATTCATCGACACCCGCCGCACGGGCGCGGCTGATGACACATTCAATCAGAGGTTTGCCCCTGATCGGAATGAGCGGCTTCAGCTCGCCCTTTTCTCGCAGCCTGGCGCCTTGGCCGGCCGCCACAATCAGGCAGTTCATACGACGGCGCGCACCCTTACGGTTGAACCCCGAATGAAAGTTTCCGTCATTTGATACGCGATATCATCGTTATATTGCGCCGGCGGATGCTTGCAGAAATACGCGCTCGGTCCTTCCAGAACGCCGCCGATGCCGGCCTGCAACGCCAGCTTGCAGCAGCGGATCATGTCGATCACGACACCCGCGGAATTCGGCGAATCCTCAACCGAAAGGCGTAGCTCGATATCCATAGGCACATCTCCAAAAAGATGACCCTCCATGCGAATGAAACAGATTTTGTTATCGTTCTGCCAGGGCACATAGTCGCTGGGCCCGACATGAATGTCCTCGTCCTCGATGCGCTTTTTCGCAACCGCCTGCACCGCTTCGGTCTTGGAAATCTTTTTCGATTTCAAACGGTCCTGGTTTTTCATGTTAAGAAAATCAGTGTTACCGCCAGTGTTGATCTGATAGGTGCGCATCAGTTTGACACCGCGCTTAGCAAACAAATCGGTCAACACCCGATGCGTAATGGTAGCGCCAAGCTGGGATTTGATGTCGTCGCCAATAATCGGCAGGTTCCGCGCCTTGAAGCGGTCAGCAAAGCTTTTGTCGCTGGCGATGAAAACCGGCATGTTGTTGATGAAGCCGACATTGGCCTCGAGCGCGCATTCAGCATAAAAGCGCGCCGCCTTTTCAGACCCGACAGGCATGTAGTTCAGCAAAATCTCGGCGCCGCTGCGGCGCAATTCTGCGACAATCTCAGCCTTGTTGAGCTCGCGCGCATCCGAACGAATGAAGGTGCGGTCGTCGGCATAGGCATCCATATGCTCGGAAATGCCGTCCAGCACCGGGCCCATGCCGACAATAACGCCGCTATCTGGAATCTCGTTTTGAAAGATTTTCGTGCAATTGGGCTTCGCGAAGATTGCCCGGTGGACGTCGGTCCCAACTTTGCGGGCATCCACATCAAAGGCGGCGACAACGGCGATATCGCAAGGCAGATAGCCGCCAATTTCCCGATGCATCAGGCCGACCACACCCTCCTCGCAACGCTCGGGCGTATAATAATGGATGCCCTGGATCAGCGCGCTGGCACAGTTTCCAACACCGGCGATGGCGATGCGGATACCGGTTCGATTGGCCATAAATTACCCCATTTACGAAAAATCAAGAAAAACCGCCCGAATCTTGAAGGCGGCGACGCTGAACCTACGTCGGGGCAGCCGGTCCGGCAAGGGAATGCCGCCTATGCAGCAGCACCATATGTGGACGCCACGTTGCAAAACCGGGTCATCTCTGTTACCGGCTCTCGCCTCAACACAGCGTGAATTGATGTTCTCTGAGAATGATAAATCCTACGCCGACGGCTAATTCCGGGCTGCTGAAACGCCACGCTGATTTCCGCACCATTGCCGAAGCGCTCGATTATGCAGCGACCGGGGTCACCGGTATCAATTTTTATAACGGTAAATTGGAAGTTGTCGAAGCCCTCAGCTATCGGCAATTGCGCGACCAGGCAATGCTGCTGGCGCGAAAAATGCTGGCGTCGGGCCTGCAGCCGGGCGATAGCGTTGGCTTGGTCGCGGAGAACGATGGCGATTTTACCCGCGCTTTCTATGCATGCCAATATGCAGGGTTGGTTCCGGCGCCGCTGCCGCTACCGGCGGCTTTCGGCGGCAGGCAGACCTATATCGAACATTTGCAGCGCATGCTCACCACCGCGCACGCCAAGGCGGTGTTCGGCCCAAAGGTGCTCGCCGCTTGGCTAGCCGAGGCCGCCCAGGGACTCGATCTGAAATTCGCCGGCACCTTGGACATGCTGGAACCGGTGACACCCATTTCCGGCAGCCTGCCGAAGCAAAATGAAAACACTCTGGGTTATCTGCAGTTCTCTTCAGGCAGCACCCGGTTTCCAGCCGGCATTGCGGTCACCCAACGCGCTTTCATGGCCAATGCACAAGGAATAGGCCTGCATGGGCTGGCAATCGATGAGCACGACCGCGCGGCTTCCTGGCTGCCATTTTATCACGATATGGGACTGGTCGGCTTTTTCCTGATGCCGATGTGCTGCCAGTCGACGGTTGATATTCTGTCGCCGCGCGATTTTGCCCGCCGGCCCTTGCTTTGGCTAAGCCTGATTTCCAAAAACCGCTGCACCACGTCGTTCAGCCCGTCTTTTGGCTATGAATTATGCACCCGCCGCGCCGAAACCGCCGATCTTGGCGATCTTGACCTATCCTGTTGGCGCAGCGCCGGGATCGGCGGCGACATGATACGACCGGTAGTGCTTAATAATTTTCTATCCCGCTTCCAGCGCCAAGGTTTTCGTCCCGGTGCCTTCGTGCCCAGCTACGGCATGGCGGAAGCCACCCTGGCGCTCAGCTTCACGCCGCCCGGGCGTGGCGCGCGGCAGGACACGGTGGGCAGCGCGTTGCTGGAAAGCCGGCATCTGGCTTTGCCGGTACATGACGCCGAAAGCCGCGTGCGCAGCTTCGTGCGCTGCGGATATCCACTGCCGGGCCACCAAATTGAAATTCGTGACCCATCGGGCAACATTCTACCCGATCGGCATATCGGACATGTATACGCGCGCGGCCCCAGCCTGATGCAGGGGTATTTCGGGGCTCCAACTGAGACCGCGCAGGTCCTGACCCATGATGGATGGCTCAATACCGGCGATTTGGGCTTTTTCGCTGACGGCGAGATTGTCATATCCGGCCGCGCCAAAGACCTGATTATCGTCAACGGTCGCAACCTTTGGCCGCAGGATCTGGAATGGACGGCTGAGGCCGAGCTGGCACAACTGCGATCGAACGATGTGGCGGTGTTTTCGGTAAATGGCGAGACCGATGAGGTCGTGGTAGCGCTGGTACAATGCCGCGTTGGCGATCAGGCAGGGCGCGAGGCACTGGCCGCGGAGATCGCCAACATATTCCGGGCAAGGTATGCCGTGGAGGCAAAAGTGGTGCTGGTGCAGCCCCGCAGCCTGCCGCAAACCTCTTCCGGCAAATTAAGCCGCAGCCGTGCCCGGACCATTTATCTAGCCGGCGGCTTTGCCGATATTCGTGAATTGACGGCGGCGAGCGAAGCGGCGGAATGAATGACCGCGTGCCGGTCGCAGCGAAACGCTCACCGCGCCCTCCCATCCGCAAGGCCCTAAGCGACACTTCCAAAGCCAGCCCCAAAGCCAGCAACAATTCGGTCCCGGAGCTGGTCGCGGTAACCGGGGCCACCGGCTTTCTCGGTGCCCATGTGGTTGCGGCGCTTGCGATGACGGGCGTTAAAATCCGCATTCTCACCCATCGGCAGACCTCACATCCGCTTTGGCAGGATCTGCCGGTCGAGATCGTCTCGGGCAGCGTGTTGGATCCGGTTGCCTGTGCCCAACTGGTCGCCGGCGCAGATGCGGTGGTGCACGCCGCGGGCTTGATAAAATCAACCCGGGATGCGGGTTTCACCATCATCAACACTGAAGGAACAGCCACGCTGGCGCAGGTGGTTCGCGACGCCAGGCCCAGCTGCCGTTTTGTGTTGATTTCTTCCCTGGTGGTACGTGAGCCGCAGCTTTCTGCTTACGCCGCCAGCAAATGGGGCGGCGAACTGGCGGCCCAGGCAGCCTTTGCCGGTCAGCGCGAGCGTCTTGTGGTGCTGCGGCCGCCGGCAATCTACGGCCCGTGGGACCGCGAGACCTTGGCGCTGTTCAAGGCGGCAACCGGCAAGGTGGCGCCGGTATTCGGCAAAGGCCGCGCCGCCTTCATGCATGTTGAAGACGCCGCCAATGCCATTGTACAGGTGGTGATGGGGGCCGCGCCGGCTGGCAATTACGCGCTGACCGGCCCAGATTTTGCGGCCTATAGTGTCCGCGAACTGGTCGAAGCGGCGGCGCAGGCGGTGGGCGGCAAGCCCAGGCTCATTACAGTGCCTGGCAGCTTATTGCAGGCGGCCGGGACGCTTTGGGGCTGGCAGGCCCGGTTGCGGGGCAGGCCTGAGATATTTACCGCCGGCAAGGCCCGCGAGTACTTGCACGATGACTGGATTGTAAGACCAGCGGAAAGCCTGCCTTTCAGCGTATTTGAGCCGGCCATAAAGTTGCCGGAAGGATTTACCCGTACTGTCGACTGGTACAAAGCGATGGCCTGGCTCTAATATTGGGGCTCTACAGAAGCTGCCTCAGATTACGCCATGGCGCCGGCCACCAGCGCAGGCTGCCAATATCCAACAGCCATTCGCCCGCAAGCGAACGCCTTGCAAATGTGCCGGCTGGCGCTCCAGGGCGGCAAGCATAAAAAACCTCCAAACGCGGCCAGCGATGTAAACGGGTCCAGGTCCAGGCGCCGGCTTGCACATAAATTCGCATCAATCGTCGCCCGAACTCCGCATCCGGTCGATGCTCAGACCGTTCCACCCAGAAAATCCGGCTTGCGAGATGCCGTGCCAGCGGCACATTTTGTTTGCCGACATAATTGGAAAACCACAGCGTAAAGCCGAGTTCGGCCTGCAGAAGTGCAACTGCGCGATACACCTGCAAATGCTCGGCATGGCCATACTCTCCCCACGGATTATGGGTGTAAACTTGCCCGCAATTTGCCAGTAGCGGACGGAGTTCGTTAACGAGCCTGAGGAAATTCGCCTCGTAACGTTGTCTGGCCTGCGGTTCGTTGATTGCGACGCCAAACTCAGTCATCCGGGGCAACGGCCAATCCACCGAAAAGCCTGCGCCGCTCTCAGGTATTTGTAAATCGACAAGCCCGTTTAGCGGCAAAGCGGCAACCGCACGGCGACGCGCGGCCGCCAGTTTTGGACGTTGAAAAGGGTCGCCGTAACAGAAAATAAATTGTCCCGCTTTTGCCAGCGCGCCGCTCAGCCATAATGCCTCGTCGTCTGGATGCGCAACGACAATCGCGGTCCGATTATCTTGCATTGAAATGCTCATGCCGGCCCTGCTTTCGTCAGAACCTCATCATAGAGCACTTCAAGTGCGTTGGTCTGGGCAACCAGATCGAATTTACGTTCAACCATCGCCCTGGCGGCCGTGCCCATCCGGCGCCGAAGGGCAGCATCTTCCATAAGCAATGCCATCCGTGCCGCCAGCGCCTCAACAGCCTGCTCAGGCACCAGAAACCCGGTTTCACCATCGCTGACGGCTTCGGGAATTCCGCCAATGTCCGAGCCTATCACCGGAACGCCAGTGGCTGCGGCCTCAAGAATGACCATTCCGAGACCTTCGATCCTACCCGTTGAGGTGCGCACGCTCGGCAGCACCAGCATTGCCGCTTGGCGCATCCATTCCAGCACCTTGGCTTGAGGCAAAGCGCCGAGGAAGCGCACTCGCGCCGCAATACCGAGCGCCGCCGCCTCGGCGGCCAGCGGTTTGGCCAACGGACCGTTGCCGATGATAACCAGTTCCGCTTGGGCATGTCCGAGCCTGGCGAAGGCGCGCAGCAGATGTGAGGTGCCCTTCACTTCGACCAGCCGGGCCACATGCAGAATGATCAGCCGCTCCTCTGCGGCATCCCGCAAGCTGATGCGACGGCTATCGACGCCGATATAATGCGTTCGCGTCAGCGCCGGCGGAAAGCCCAGCGCCAGCAACCGCTTTTCGATAAAGCCAGAGGCGCACAAAAACATCGCGCCTCGTGCCGCGAGCTGGCGCCGGAACAGCGGGTAGTACGCCCAGGCAGGGGAGGTGAGCAAAGCCGCGTTCGACAGCGTCACATCGAACCCATGGAAGGTGGTGATCAGCGGCACGCCAAGCCGGCGCGCCAGCGGCAAAGCATGGGCACCCTCGATACCGAAATGCGCATGCAGCAAAGCTGGCCGGTGGCCGCGCAACAGCCTGATAAAAGGCGCCGGGCTGCGGCCCAGCATTTGCCAGGAAACGCGTAATGGCCATGCCGGACCGCTATCTGATAATGCCAGCGCTGCGGTGCCGGGCGGCGCTGAACCGTAGCGCATCCGGCCCAGAAAAATCGGAGTGTAACGCCGTAGCTCGAGCGCTTGTGCGGCGATAAACGGCTCGGAGATTCTGAACAGGTTGTGGCGGATAATCGCAACCTCCCGCACCCCAAACTCCTACTTTTTGCCAGGGTGAACGCTAGACGAAGCAAGCCGCGTGCGGCAAGCGGTTGCCAGGTCTGACCGGTGGCGCTAAACGGCGCGCGACCATGGCCGGAGCCTTTGTGATTTGACATTGATGAAGCGGTTACTGTGGCCGGTCGTGAGCTTATGTTCAGTCTTGCATTTTGCCGGCGCGGCGGCAGCAGCGAATTGCGATCCCGCCAATCCTGACCAAGTACGCTTGCAGGTGAGCGTAAGCGGTATGCACACCACCAAGGGTCAGATCGTGATCACAATTTATCCGAACGCCCAGGTTGGATTCCTTAAAGGCAGATACAAGCTGAGCGAACAACGCTTACCGGTGGTGCTGCCGGTAACAAAAGCCTGTTTCGTGGTGCCGGCCCCTGGTTATTATGCCGTCGCATTATTTGGCGACGTCAATGACAACGACCATTTCGATCTGACAGCTTTGGGGGTGCCGGCGGAAGGTTACGGGTTCTCCAATAATCCACATATGTATTTTGGGCCGCCGGGGATCGCCAAAGTCCGGTTTCCGGCACATCTGGGCGATAATCAGATAAACGTCAGGATGCAGTACTATCCATAAAAAAACGCCGCATGTTTGCAGGTTCGGTGCGGCCAGATGAAGAATGTGCAGCTTGACCGGTCGATCGCCATAATGGCGTAAAAACTTCATTACGGCTAAGCCGGAATATACGAGCACTTATGCACCAGATGAAAAGGTGTTTTTGCCTCGAGTGCGTCCAGCCTTATTCTCCGGAAAAAGCAGAGCTTCTACTTACGTCTCCCAAACGCGCTTCTCCCTAAACGCGCTTCTTCCCTAAACGCGCTTCTTCCCTACACGCGACTGGCAACAGCGCGGCGGCTTTTTGCACCGGGAATGAAGTCCATGGCCCGGCCGATTTCGGCGAACAGTCCCAATGCGTGATCGATTTGCGCGGCGGAGTGCGCGGCGCTGACGCTTGAGCGCAGCAGCGACAGGCTTTTCGGGGTTGCTGGTGGCAGGCTCACATTGGTGTAGAGCCCGGCATCGAGCAATCGTTTCCAGAATTCGATTGCGGCCTGGGGCTCCTGAAGGATCACCGAAACTACCGGACTTGGCTCCGGGCCCAGGTCAAAACCAAGCGAAGCCAGGCCGGCGTAAAGCTGCTTACCGCGATCGTTCAACTGCCGGCGCAGCATCGGGCGGACGCGCAGCTGGTGCAGTGCCTCGAGGGTGGCGGCGATATTGCCGGGCGGCGGTGAGGCGGTGAACATATAGGGCCGGCAAGCCACCCGCAAAACATCGAAGCCATCGAGATCGCTAACGCAATATCCGCCGATGCCGCCCAGACTTTTCGAAAATGTTCCGAGGGTGAAATCGACATCGGCTTCAACGCCAGCGGCCTCGGCAAGGCCCCGCCCGGTAGCACCCAGCACGCCGAGCGAATGTGCCTCGTCAACAATCAGATAGGCGCCCCATTCGCGCTTGACCGCGGCAAATTCGCGCAACGGCGCACTATCGCCCAGCATCGAGTAAATGCCTTCGACGACGATGATCTTGTCCCCAGGAGCGTCGGCTAGCCGGCGCAGGCGCTGCGAGAGATCCTCAGGGCTGTTATGCCGGAAGCGCGTCACCTGGGCCTGGCCGAGCCGGGCCCCATCATAAATGCTGGCATGGCAATCGGCATCGAGCAGCAAATGGTCATTTTTCCCCGCAAGGGTGGAAATAATGCCAAGATTTGCCTGGTATCCGGTGGAGAACACCATGGCATGCCGCCGCCCATAGAAATCCGCAAGGCTCAGCTCCAGCCGCTTATGCCCATCATAACTGCCATTTGCGATCCGCGACCCGGTGGTGCCGGTGCCAAACAACTGCACCGCCGCCGTGCTTTTGGCGATGACGTCGGGGTCATAGGTCAGGCCGAGATAGTTGTTGGTTCCGAGCAACAGTGTGCGCTGACCGTTGACCATTGCCTCGGTGGGCGAAAGCACATGATCCAGAATCACGCTGAACGGATTGTTGGCAGCTTGTTCAGCTTCGGCGTACTGGGCCGCCATCGCGCTGAACTTATCGAGCAGCGGCATCGGTTAGGCGTTGCTCAAAACACTGTGCAAGGTCTCGACCAGATCGCCCAGCGTCTGCACCTCGGCGATCCGGTCGAGGGGCACGGACACATTTAATTTGTCTTCAATCTCCATGACGAAATCCATCACCGCTACCGAATCCAGTCCGAGATCAGTGGCTATATTGGTTTGGTCCGTAAGCTCAATGGGTTGGCGCAGCATTGAACGCATGGTGTCAAAGATCACATCCCGAATATTGCCGACTGAGTTATCCATTTCCGCCTTCGCCGTGGGTATCTGCCAAGTCATCAGACCGCAAAAGCGGGCAAACGTCCAAATCGGCACAAGATTCCATTAGTAACAATAGCGTGTCTTTTCTCAACAATCGTCGCAACAACGCCGAATCGAAGCGGCCGTTTAACACTATTTCATCCGGCATGCCTGAGAATCGCCTCGATGCACCCGCTACAGGCTGTGTCTCTAAATTGTAAACAGGCTTTTTGGCAAGCCGAAGCAGTCATATGAGCTGTGCGCTAGGGGGCTAGGCTGGTACATTGACCCAAATCCTTGGTCTTTGTAGAGAAGCGCATGGGAAAATTGAGGGCCCGGCAGCCTTCGTTGCATCGGGTTAGGACCCGCTCTTCAGTCCGGTTTGGTGGTCCGTGTAACCCAGGCGCCGCAAGCCCGTGATCGTCGGCCGCTATCTGGCCCGTGAAATCTGCAAGCCCTTTCTGTTTATTCTGGGCGTTCTGGCGGCCCTGTTTTCCAGCTATTGCCTGGCAAGCGTGCTAGCCAACGCGGTGGATAGTTTGTTACCCGCCAGCGCAATTGCTGAAATCGTAATGCTGAAATTGCTGATCTCTCTCGAAGTGCTGATCCCAATTTCGCTGTTTGCCGGCGTGGTGCTCGGTTTTGGCCGGCTCTACTCAGACTCCGAGATAACAGCCATGGCTTCAATCTCGATCGCCCCTTTTACCCTGCTGGCAGCCGTGCTGACCGTATCAGGGTATATGGCAATCTGGGTCGCCGGATTGTCTTTGCTGGGGCGGCCCTGGGCCTATCAGCAGCTGGCGACGCTCGCCAAGGCCGATGCCGCTATTCTAAACGTGAGCGCCATGGCCGCCGGCACTTTTTATATCGGGCAGGATCACGCGCGCATTATTTATTTTACGCACCGGGACGGACGTCATGCACCGGCACAGTCGGTATTCGTATGGCTGAAATACCCGGATCACATTGAAGTTATCAATGCAGCGGAGGCGAAAGCAGTTCCGGCGCCGCATCAAGGTGCTGCCAACCATGTCGATCTCACCAACACCCATATCTATGACCTTGGCTATTCACAAGCCGGTGCGGACCGCGCGGTTAATGCGGCATCGGTGGTCGTTGATCCCAACGATGTGGTCAACCAGCCGCCGACATATTCCACCGCTTCGATGAGCAGCGCGAGTTTGGTAAACTCGCATGGTCCGGGCACGCTGGCCGAGCTGCAATGGCGGCTCTCGACGCCAGTTTCGACATTGCTGCTCGGGCTGTGCGGCCTGCCATTAAGCCGGGTCCGGCCGCGGCAGAGCCAATACGCAAAATTCGGCGCCGCGATTTTAATTTACTCGCTCTATTATCTGGTCTGCATGTCAGCGCGCAGCCTGGTGCAACAGGGTATCGTGCCTGGTTTTCCAGGCTTGTGGTGGGCGCCGGCGCTGTTGGCGGCCGCCATGGCTGTAGTCTGGTTCGGCCCCACGCAGTGGCGCCGTTTGGCCTGATGCGCATGACCAGGCTTGAGCTTTACGTGGCGTCATGCGTCTTGCGAGCGGTTTTGCTGTCGGCAGCGGCACTGGTCGCATTATTCAGCCTGCTGGAATTTGTTGATCAGCTCGGCGCGGTGGGCGAGGGCCGCTACAATCTTGGCGACGCTTTGATTTACGCACTGCTTACGGTGCCGGCCCGGGCGCTACAAATTGCGCCGGTGGCGATGCTGCTGGGCGGACTGCTCGGGCTCGGATTGCTCAGCCGTCAATCCGAGCTTGTAGTCATGCAAAGTCTTGGCTTGTCGGCTGGGCGCATCGTCGGCGCCGTGTTGAAGCTCGCCATACCGCTGGTGCTCATTTTGTTCCTGGCCGCGGAATACCTGGTGCCACCGGCGCAAGCATTGGCAGACTCCCTGCGCGAGGCTGCAATTTCCGCCGGCGGTCCAAGCTTGAATGTCGGCGGCTTTTGGGCGCAGAAAAACAACAGCTTTCTTTCCGTACAAAGCCTGCGGGGAGATATTCCGGAAAATATCAATATCTATAGCTTCGCGCCGGATGGCAGCCTGACCAGTTCGACGCATGCCACCACTGCCAAAATCCAACCTGACGGCAGCTGGATTTTGCGCAACGTGATCCGCGAGACCGTTACGGACTCGCAATTCAGTACTCAGCACTTCAACCAACTCAGCTGGCACTCCTTTGTGCAGGCATCCGAGATCAGATTGTTGATATTGCCGACGGATGCGTTGCCGCCACTTGCCTTGTTCAATTATATCGGTGTCCTGGATCAGCGGCATCAGCAGGCGACGCGATACCGCCAGGAACTTTGGGCCACGATCGGCATTCCGTTTTCGATGCTGGCGATGATATTGATCGCAGCTGCATTCGTCTTCGGCTCGGCGCGGGCGCGCGGTGCCGGCCAACAGATCGTTATCGGCGGCGTTCTTGGCATCGCCTTTCTTTTCATTCAGCAGATCACTGCATATCTCGTCATACTCCTGAACCTCAACCCGGCACTGGCAACACTCGCGCTGCCTTTATTGTTATCGGCAGCCGCGTTTGTGCAATTTCGCCGCTTGAATTTACGTTAGCCAGCTTGAGCCCGACGATATTCTTCGAGCGCCAGGTTTTGGCACCAATAAAAACGGGGGAACGCCGCGCATGCCGTCACAACCATTGATCAGCAGCCAGCGAGTCTCGCCGCTGGCAAGAGTAACCGGCGCGTTTGTTTATATGTTTGAGCGGCTATTGCCGGAGCCCTTCGTCTTCGCCGTTTTATTGACGATCCTGACCGCCATTTTAGCAGCAATTTTCGCACCAAAACACAGCGTTCCGGACATTCTCAGCGGCTGGTATGGCGGGATATTTCTGATTTTCCCGTTTGCCTTTCAAATGGTCCTGATTCTGGTCACGGGCTACGCGCTGACCAGTTCGCGGCCGGTTTCGGCGGCGCTGAAAAAACTGGCGGCGCTGCCGAAAACGCCGCCGCAAGCCGTGGCGCTAACCGTGCTGGTGGGTTTGACGACGGTGACACTGAACTGGGGCTTTGGCCTGATCGCCTCTGCAGTATTCGCGCGCGAGATTGCAAAACGGCATCGGCTGGATTTTGCCTGGCTGCTGGCGGGCGCTTATAGCGGCTTTGTCATGTTTCCGCCGGGGCTTTCCAGCTCGATTGCATTGGCGCAGGCAACCCCGGGCTCGCCTCTGAACATTGTGCAAAAGCTGACCGGCCAACTAATCCCGCTCAGTCATTCTTTGCTCGTACCGTTCAATTACGTGCCCTCGATTATCTTGTTCATCGTGCTGCCCGTGCTGTTCAGCCGCATGCAACCACCGGATGCGGAGATGCAGCCGGCCGATCAGGCCAGGCTGGAGACCGAAGACGCCGTGGTGGCGCGCCCGGTCAGCATCGGCTTCGGCGGCATGCTGGATCGCGCCTGGATTCTCAACATTATTCTGGTGGCAGCCGCGTTTGGTTACCTTGGCATGCAAATGGCCGCCGGCAAATTTCACCTCGACATCAACTCGCTGATTTTGATTTTTCTAGCGCTGGGTCTGCTATTGCACTGGACGCCAATTGCCTATGTCGAGGCGATCAATAGCGCCGCACGCGTGACCGGCTCATTATTGCTGCAATATCCCATCTATGGCGGGATCATGGGCATGATGACGGCAACCGGCCTCGCCGGTGTGATCGCAGAATGGTTTCTGGCGTTCTCAACTACGCGCACCTTGCCGTTCTGGGGCTATATTTCGTCGATCATCATCAGCATATTCGTGCCCAGCGGCGGCGGTCACTGGGCGGTGCAGGGGCCGTTCATCGTGCCGGCCGCGGTGGCGCTACATGTGAACTTGGCAGCTGCGGCCCAGGGTGTCGGCTACGGCGAGGGTGTTGCAAATATGATCCAGCCGTTCTGGGCTTTGCCGCTGCTGGCAATCGCCGGCATCGGCATGCGCCGGGTGATGGGTTTCACGATCATCACATTTTTCGTATCACTGGTGGTCTTCGGCGCCTCAATGTTGTTTCTGGTCTAGAATATGAATGTTTTTAAGTTAATCGGCAGGACCATAGAAATAAGCCCCCTATTTTCTGCAGAACACCAGCCGCCCGCAAACCAAAAGACTTTTGTCATTCTGGGCCATCGGTATTCGACTATCCCCGCTCCGGAATAACAAAAGTTTTTGCGCCGCTTTTTTCTAAAAAGCGGCTTCTTACTGATCCAACCTAAGCTATCCTGCTAAAGCGCTGATCTCTTGCAGACGGGCTTGGGCGTAAACTTCCAAGCCCGCCGCCTGATATTCAGTTTTTGGCTTTGTCCACCAAAGCATGCTTGGAAATCCACGGCATCATGCCGCGAAGTTTGGCGCCTACTTCTTCAATTTGATGCTCGGCGGTGGCGCGGCGCATGGCTTTGAAGTTGGTCTGTCCAACCTTATTTTCCAGCATCCAGTCGCGGGTGAAACGGCCACGCTGAATGTCCGTCAGAACCTTCTTCATTTCGGCCTTGGTTTCGGCGGTGATAATGCGCGGGCCGGTGACATATTCACCATATTCAGCGGTGTTGCTGATCGAGTAGTTCATATTGGCAATGCCGCCTTCATAAATCAGATCGACAATTAGTTTCACTTCATGCAGGCATTCAAAATAGGCCATTTCGGGAGCGTAGCCGGCTTCCACCAGGGTTTCGAAACCGGCCTTGATCAGCTCAACCACGCCGCCGCACAGCACCGCCTGCTCGCCGAACAGATCGGTTTCGCATTCTTCCTTGAAGGTTGTTTCGATGATGCCGGCGCGGCCGCCACCGATGGCCGATGCATAGGACAGTGCGATGTCGAGCGCATTGCCCGACGCATCCTGGGCCACCGCTACCAGTGACGGGACGCCGCCGCCGCGCTGGTATTCGCTGCGCACGGTATGACCAGGACCCTTGGGTGCGATCATGAAGACATCGATATCGGCACGCGGCTCGATCAGGTTGAAATGAATATTGAGGCCGTGCGCGAAAGCCAAGGCGGTGCCAGGGCGCATATTCGCGGCAAGATGGTCCTTATAAAGATCGCCCTGGCCTTCATCGGGCGTGAGAACCATGATGACATCAGCCCATTTAGCGGCCTCCGACGGAGCCAGAACCTTGATGCCTGCTGCCTCGGCCTTGGCAACGGCTGTGGAGCCCGGGCGCAGTGCAACCGCAAGTTCCTTAACGCCGCTATCTTTCAGATTAAGCGCATGGGCGTGGCCCTGGCTGCCATAGCCGACGATGGCAACCTTTTTGCTTTTGATGAGGTTAACATCGGCATCCCGGTCGTAATAAACGCGCATGATCGTGGTGTTCCTTGTGTCGGTCATAACGGAAGCGGGGCCGAAGGCTCAAACTTCCAACAGGTTGTTCAACGATTAATAACGGCGCTCCCCTATTCCTTTTTGGATGGAATGTCACCTTGGCCCGCACCCCTGCGTAACGGTCCGCCAATTGGCAAATAAAATCCAATCTTGCGTCATTTGGCGAAATGCATTATCAAACAGCAATGAATGGTTTTGCTGAAGTTCAGTCAGGCTTTCCCGATGCAAACCGTGTCACGCCTGAAGTAACAGCCCCGGAAGCAGCGGCGATGCTGCGGGCAGTACTGAATATGTTCAACAAATGGCAGCTGAAGCCGTCGCAAATCAGGATTTTACTCGGATCTCCAGCGGAACGGACATTGCAGCGTTGGCGGAGCGGGCAGATTGCGGGTGTTCCGCATGACACGGTCTTTCGCCTCGGTTGTTTGCTGGGGATCCACAAAGCGTTACGGTACATGTTTTCGGCGCCGGAGCGTGGTTACGAATGGGTAAAAAAGCCTAACGAGGCTTTCGGCGGCAATTCTGCTTTGGATAAAATGCTGCAGGGGACGCCCACAGATATTGCCGAGGTGCGGGCCTTTCTAGATAGCGAGCGAGCCGGCTGGTGAAATGGGCAAAGACGCACCGCATTATACGGACGATTTATCCGCCGGTTGATCTGTTCGAGGATATTGCGCCGCCCGAAGACTGGGAAATACTGGTGGCCGCGGAAGCAAGGTTCAACCCGCGCATCAGGGATACCGTTGGCAACCTCGCTTTGGTTCCGGCAGCGCGGCGGCTCGCGGGTCCCACCGCTTCGCTGGTGATGGCAGCCTTTACCCATGTCTCAAAAACGCGGCCCAGCCGGTTTTCAGATGGCGCCTACGGCGTCTGGTACTGTGGCGACCGGTTCGAAGTCGCGCTGGCCGAAACGGCCTATCATTTCGAACGGTTTATGCGCCTTACCCATGAGCCGGCGGCCGATGCCGACTTCCGGGAATTATGCGCTGGCGTAAAGGGGGACTTCGTAGCCGCACCCGAGGATTGCCTGGACCCGGAAGATTGGGGCAAAGGGCAAATATTTGGCCGGCAGGCGCGAGCCGAGGGCAGGGATGGCGTGGTGTACCCAAGCGTCCGCTATCCGGCGGGAAAGGCCGCCGCGGTCTTTTGGCCGGACTGCATCACGCTGCCCGTATCGCAAGCCCGGCAATTTCGGTACCACTGGGATGGCGCCCGCATGACAAGATACCTGCTGCATGGCGCTCGCGAATGGGTTCATATCGACAAATAGTTAGTTGGCGAGCATTTTCGCTTGGCGCCAATTACCGTACCGATAATAGATCGCCGTCATTATAACCGAGGCGACCGATCCGGCAGGGAACCCCCACAAAATACCGTCCACCCCCAGATGGGATAACAATGCCGCGGTCGGAATTCGAATGCCCCAGATCGCGGCCAGCAGTATCAACAGCGGTGGAATGACGGCTCCGGTGGCCCGCACGACGCTGGACATCACGAAGGCAATTCCAAAAAATATGAATGACCATGATACGATAAGGTGCATGTGTTTGGCGATCTCGATTGCCTGCACATTGCCACCGAGGAAAAGCGAAAAAGCGGCATTGTCGGACAGCGTTACCGCCGCTACCAGCGCCCCGGTCAGAAGCACGTTGAATATCACACCTGCAAGTGTGATCCGGCTCACCCGGTCCCAGCGTCCGGCACCCACGTTTTGTGCCGCCATCGAGGAGACGGCGCTGCCGATCGAAAACGCCGGCATCTGGATGTAGTTCCAAAGCTGGAAACACGCGCCGTAGGCGGCCACCGTCAACGAGCCGTAGCGATCGACGAAGCTGATCATCAAAATCATCGAGGACGATACCACGACAACCTGCATGCTGATGGGGATGCCCTTGGTGAGCAGGCTACGCAGGATTGCGCCATCGATGCGGAAATAGTGCAATTCGCCACGGCCGATACAAAGCACATTCTTGCGCCGGTAGAGCCAGATAAGGAGCAATGCCAGAGATAGCCATTGGGCAATTGCTGTCGCCATTGCCGAACCGGCGATGCCTTGCGCGGGCAATGGCCCAAAGCCGCGAATAAATACCGGGTTGAGCCCGACATCCAGCGTGACCGCGATCAGCATGAAAAAAAACGGCGTGCGGGAATCTCCCGCCCCACGCAGCGCCATCATCATGAAGAACGAGAAAAATATCGCCGGAACGGCAAGGAAGATGATCCGCAGGTAAGCGGCTGCGAGCGGCTCGGCGTCCGGCGGCGTATGCATTGCGTGCAGAATAAGCGGCGCCACGGCAAATCCGACGACGGCGATTATAAGCGATACCGCGGCGAAGAATATGCTGGCGGTACCCATAACGCGCTTGGTTTGCGCCACATCGCGCGCGCCCATGCTTTGCCCAACCAGAATTGTCGCCGCCAGGCTAAGCCCCAAACTGATGCTTAGTAGAAAGAACAGCAGGGCATTGGCATTTGCACTGGCCGTCAACGCGCGGGTGCCGAGCAAATGGCCGATCCAAGCCGCGTTGATCGAAGCGTTTAACGACTGCAGAACATTGCTGGCCAGGATCGGCAGGGAGAACACGACTAGCGTACGGCCAATGGGTCCCTCGACAAGATCAGCCGCTGGCCGCTTAACCGGAATAGCCGGCTTGCCGGAGGGTGAGCCTGTGAATTCTGCGCCGCTTGCCACTTCTTTCCACCCAATCGGTGCACCAAGCCGCCTGGATCTTTTTCTAACCATCCGGGCTGGTCATTCTGCGATCTATTTCCGTAGTTCTGCTAGCATCGAATGCTCGCTGGCTAAAGTGTCTAGGAAAAAGCAGCCGCTTTTTGAAAAAAGCGGCGCAAAAACTTTTTGATCCTGAGCCGGAATTTTGGCTCTTGGAGGTACCTATCAGAAAACCTATGGTTCACTTGCCAGAACAAGAAGCCTTCGACCTTATCTCTGCTGCAATGCGTAAACCCTGAGGGCGGAAGCCAAGGCGCGTGTGGAATTCCTGGTGCTGTCGATCTGGCTGATCAGCGCAATCAGTGACACCGCCTGCGCCTGTGCAATAGCCTCCAGCGCGCTCCAAAATTCCGGCTCCAACGCGATGCTCGTGCGATGCCCGGAAAGACTGAAGCTACGTTTTCGGAGCATCATGCTCCGGCAGGCAGTACAGCAATGCCGGCAGATAGTGGAAGGTCGAGATCAGCACGGCGAGCAAGCTCAACAACAACAAGACGCCCATGCTGGAGGTGCCGCGATCATGCGATGCGGCAAGCGTGCCAAAGGCGGTGCCCGTTGTAAGTGCCGAGAACAAAACCGCATGCGCGGTAGCGGTGTGCAAAAAGCGCCGCATGCCGGCGCGGTAATTCATCACAAAATAAACGTTGAATGAAACGCCAACGCCAAGCAGCAACGGCAATGCAATAATATTGGCATAATTGATCTGCACCCCGGCCAGTTTCGCAAACAGCGCGGTCAACAGCGAAGACAACGTCAGGGTCGACAACACCAGCAAGGTGTCGCGCAGATTCCGGAAAACGATGAACAGAATTACGGCAATCGCCAGCGCGGCCAGCAACGCGGCCTCACGGAACGAATCTAAAATCGTACGCGCGGTTGCAATGGTGGAAATTGCCGGCCCCCCGGCATTCGGTGCCACCGAGAGTACCGCTGCGGCAAATTTCTTCAGCCCGGCGGTATGCTCCGCGGCCGCCGTGGGCAGCGCCTGCACGCGGACCCGGCCATCCGGCAGGAACCAGTTGCGGGCTATTTCCGGGGGCAGGTTCGCCTCGGTAATGGGCCGTGCGGTAAGCGCATCATTCAGCCGCGCCAGTTCCGCCGGCAGGAAGCGGGTAACGGCGGCGTTCATCGCCATAATCTGCGCATTGTTCTTGCCAAGCAATTTGTTCAGTGCGTCGGCAATCCCAAGCATTGGCGAATTTGGCGGCAAATGTGGCTTGGCTTTCAAAATAGCATCGCGCGCCATCGTCATCGAAATCCGGATATCATTCACGGTCACCGGACTGCCACCGCCGGATTCCGAGATTTCAGTCGTTTGAATGGTCGGCGCCAGGATGGTTTGTGCCTGGCCGATCATTGCCAGCTTTATCGACTGGTCAGGCGGCACGAAGGTGCCACCGGAGATAACCCCAGACACTTCCGGCAATGCCGATAACTTGGCGGCCAACGCATTCGCAGCTGCGAGATTGGGCGTCAGCACATCCGCATAAAAAGGGTTGGTTGCGGGGTCGCTCAACAGACCCTGCAAGGTACGCATGCTTTCAGTATGCGGATCCTTGGTGTCCAGGGGATTTGCATCGAAGCCAATGGTGACTGAAGCAAATAGTCCAAGCACGGCCAGAACGCCGAATACGCCAAGCACCTGGCGCCGGTAACGAAACACCACATTGTCGACTTGCTCGCCAAACGGCAGCCCCAACAGGAAAAACTCCGGGCGCGGCGAGAAAATCCGCAGCAAAGCCGGCAGGAAGGTGATGGTACAGAGAAACGCAATACCCATGCCGACGCCGGCAATGATCCCAAGTTCGGCGACCCCGGTGAAGGGGGTTGGCGCGAATGCGAGAAATCCGCAGGCCGTGGCCGCTGCCGCCAAGGCAATCTGGCCGCCGGCCTGGCGCCCGGTCTCCGGGATGGCGACCGCAAGATCGCCAAAGTGATGCCGGACATCGCGCAATCGCACCGAGAACTGGATGCCGAAATCGACCGCGAGGCCAATAAACAGGATCGCGAAAGCGACCGAAATCAGGTTAAGCGCGCCGATCGCGATGGCGGCGAAACTGATGGTCAGCGCCAGCCCCAACACCAGGGTGAACAGGATCGGCACGATCAGCCGCCAGGACCGAAGTGCCAGAAACAACCAAAGCGCTATCAGGAAGATGCTGATAATGCCGCCCACCACCAGGCCTTGCGTCAGCGAAGCAAATTGCTCGTCGGAGAGCGGGATTTGGCCGGTATAATCAACCGTGGCCCGCCCGCTTTTCACATCCGGCAGGGTGTCGGCAATTCTACGCAAGGCCGCGGTGGCAATGCCGCCCGGCTGAATACTATGTTGGTCCAGTACCGGATGGACCAGAACGAACTCGGCATCGCCGCCCAGATTACTGGTAACCAAACTCTGCCAGGATAATGGCACCGGTTTGCCGGCAGCAACTGATTGCAGGTTGTGTTCAACCCCGCTCAGAGCGGCGTTATAGGGCGTTAGATTGGCCTGCCCGAGCTGCACGCCTTGGGCGATCAGGCTGATGCCGGTGAACAGTCCGCGTGCCGAAGGGTCCGCCGCGAGCTGGCCGAGAAACGGTTGGGCGGCGACAATTGTACCGAGCACCTTCGCCAATTGCGGCACCGGCAGCAGCAGGAAACCGTTTTTATTGTAAAATTTCGCATTGGCGGGATAGTCTGAGTCGAGAAAATTCTTCTTATCCGCATTCAGCGCGACGTTAAGCGCCTGTGCCGTTTCGGCGGCTTCCTCGGGTGTTTTGGCCCGCACCACCGCGACAATCAGCTTATCGAATTGCGGGAAGTTCTTGGCCTCGGCAATCTGCGCCTGGCGCCATGGCAGCGAGGCGGCGAACAGATGGTCGGTATCGGAATCAACCGATAGGTGCCGGGAGCTGTAAACCAGGCCAAGCCCAGCCAGCAGCAAGGCGGCGATGACGACCAAACCGGCCCGGCGCTGCGAGACGCTGACGATCCCAACGATAATATTGATCAAATCCGTGTCCCTCGCGCTTCTTGAAACCTGTTTCTCGTTTCAGGCGATGCCGTAAGCCGCCTTGATATCCCTAGATATGGCGATCGGCTCCCGATCAGAAGGTCACTCCGGACATGACCAAATGAACATAAAGAGAGGCAAGTAATCGGTCGAGGAATTCCAGCAGCAGGATCGCGATCAACGGACTGAGATCGATGCCGCCCAAATCCGGCATAAATCGCCGGATCGGCGCCAGCGCCGGCTCGGTCAACCGGTTCAGAAAATCCGCCACGGTGTAGACAAACCGGCTATGCGCGTTGATTACGCCGAATGAAATCAGCATGCTGATAACGACAGCAATGATGATGGCCAGAATATAAAGATGGATGATTTCGCTGAGGAGCCAGAATACCGCGCCGATCATAAAACGTCCCTGTGCAGATTGTTTTGACGGCCTCAACTACCGATCCGCGGTGATGAAGGCAAATGCTCCGCTGATCCATCGCTTGACTTGCCGGCGCCGATGCGCGAAGCCGCGCTCCGGATGGACCCTGATCGGAGCCAAATTCAGATTGGGGCTGTAGCTCAGTTGGTAGAGCGCGTCGTTCGCAATGACGAGGTCTGGGGTTCGATTCCCCACAGCTCCACCAGGTCCACTCTAAACCGCGCTGTAGCGGGTCATTTGAGGCGGCTGTCTGCGCTTTTAGTCCTCACGGACATAAAGTCCGCTCCGGTCTGGTTCTTAAAAGCCGCCCCAATTAACCCGCCACACCGCGTTTTAGAGCGGACCCTCCATGGCTGACCCAACACGTGAGGCAGCGCTTGCACTTATTACCGCGGTTCTGACGCGCAATTCCTCTCTGGATACCGCCTTGGATGCGCTGCCGGCTATCGATGCCAGGGATAAAGCCGCGGCGCACCGGCTGGCGGCGACGGTTTTGCGCCATACGGGAACTTTGAATGCGGTGCTGGAACCGTTTCTGACGCGTGAGCCGCCATTGGCAGTGCGGCACATTCTCTGGCTTGGGGCTGCTGCCAGCTTGTTCCTGGAAGCGCCTCCCCATGCCGCCGTTGGCACCGCGGTCGATCTGGCCAAAACTCGGAAACTCACGCCGTTTGCCGGGCTCATCAACGCGGTGCTGCGCAAGGTGGCGACAGGCGGCCCGGCTTTGCTGGAACCGCTGGATATGCCGCGACTGGACACCCCTGCCTGGGCCTGGACCAGCTGGGGGGCAGATGCCCGTGCCATTGCCACGGCGCATCAACGCGAAGCGCCGCTGGACATTACGCCGATGCCCGGCTTTTTGCCGCAAGGCGGCGAAAAACTGCCGACCGGGTCGTTCCGCTATCCGGCAGGCACCTCGGTTGCCGGCTTGCCCGGATATTCGGATGGAAAATTCTGGGTGCAAGATGCCGCCGCCGCTCTGGCAGCCGGCTATCTGAATGTACAACCGGGTGAACGCGTGCTCGACCTGTGCGCCGCTCCGGGCGGCAAAACCGCTCAGCTGGCAGCCGCCGGCGGCATCGTTACCGCGCTTGACCGCGATCCGGCCCGTCTCGGCACATTACAAGGCAATTTGCAGCGGCTGAGGCTCACCGCCGAGCTGATCGAAGCCGATGCCACCGCCTGGCAGCCGGCGCAGAAATTTTCGGCCATCCTGCTTGATGCGCCCTGCAGCGCGACCGGCACATCTCGCCGCCATCCGGACCTGCTGCATTTACGCAAGCCGCGGGAAATTGCCACGTTGACCCGCCTGCAAGACCAGCTCCTGGATGCTGCCGCCAGTTATTTACAGCCCGGCGGCAGGCTGGTTTACGCCGTGTGTTCGCTCCAGGCCGAGGAAGGCGAACAACGCATCCGTGCCGCGATCAGCCGGCTTGGGCTGCGCCATGACCGCCTGAGCTTGAGTGCCATTCCAGAAGCGGTTACCGCGCAAAAGAATATTCGCACCCATCCCGGCTTATGGCCCGAACGCGGAGGAATGGACGGCTTCTTTATTGCCCGATTGACCAAACCCGGCTGACACAGGCACCTGCACGCGGCAGCGTGGCTTGCATGCATCGTTCGCAAGAAATCGCAAGAATTCGGCCTTTTGCCACGCTGATTGAAAATTCAGCGGCTTGTGAAATGCTGCACTAAATAGGTACAATCCAAAGATGATCAGTGTAACGGATCGTATCATCATCGCACCCAGCCTTTTGGCCGCAGATTTTGCGCGGCTGGGTGAGGAAGCCCGAGCCGTGGAGCGCGCCGGCGCCGATTGGCTGCATCTCGACGTGATGGACGGCCATTTTGTTCCCAACATTAGTTTTGGCCCGCTGGTGGTGAAGGCATTGCGGCCGCATACCAGTCTGCCTTTGGATGTGCATCTGATGATTGCGCCGGCGGATCCGTATATTGCCGCGTTCGCCGAGGCCGGCGCTGATCATATCAGCGTTCATCCGGAAGCCGGGCCGCATCTGCATCGCACGCTGCAGCTGATCCGAAGCCTGGGTAAAAAGCCCGGCATCGTCCTCAATCCCGCGACCCCGGTGGATGCCATCGCCCATGTGCTCGACCTTGCCGATCTGATCATGGTGATGACCGTTAATCCCGGGTTCGGCGGTCAGGCATTTATCGCGTCGCAACTCTCAAAAATAGCCACCATCCGCCGCATGATCGACGCCACCGGCAGACATATCGCCTTGCAGGTGGATGGCGGCATCACCTCCGAAACGGCCGGACAGGTGCTGGCCGCCGGCGCCGATACGCTGATTGCGGGCACGGCTGTTTTTGGCGCAGCCGACTACGCCAAGGCCATTGCCGGTTTGCGTGCAGCCGCACCTCGCCTTGCTCCAAGTCTCGCTCTAAGCGCCGGATGAGTGGCTTGATGCCGCGTGGCAGCTTTACCCGCGGTGCCCGCGGCTTGTTCGCAAAACTGCAGAATCTGCGGGTCGCCAACTACCCTGACGCGCCGTCATTGGCGGTGCGCGACCCCTGGCCGGGGGATCCCAGTCGCGGCGCCCGCCTGATCAAGGGCGATATCAGTCTACTGGGCGCCAACAAGCCTATGACCGCCGGCCAATTTTGCAATGCCGGCGGAGTATCGCCGTTGCTGCGTGCGTATGTCTCTGGCTTTACATGGCTGCGCGATCTGCGCGCTCTGGGCACCGACGCCGCCCGCGCCCGCGCCCGCGCTCTGGTGTCCGACTTCATGGACACACTGGATCTGGACCCCATGGCGAGCCGTGCCGACGTAACAGGCGCACGTATTGCAGCCTGGCTAGGCCATTATGATTTTTTCGCCGCTTCCGCCGATGACGACTTTCGGCAGCGGCTGATGAGCCGGCTGGTAACTGACGCCCGTAACCTTGCCGCTGCTTTGCCGGCCGAGGAACAGGACGGCCGCGCACTGACAGCACTCAAAGGCCTCATCGCTGCCGCGGTGGCAATGCCGGAACATGCCGCCTACATTCCCCGCGCCTTGCGTTTTCTGCCACAGGAAATCGATCGGCAACTGCTGGCCGATGGCTGCCATATCGAACGCAGCCCGGCCGCCCACCTTGCCGCTTTGCAGGATCTAACGGAAATCCGCGCCTTGCTACAAAGCGCCAAGATCGAGCCGCCCGAAGTTTTGCCGGCGGCGATCGACCGCATGGCGCTGGCACTGCGCGCGCTCCGGCATGGCGATGGCAGCCTGGCTTTATTCAATGGCAGCCGCGAGGATTTGCCCAGCCTGATCGACCTCGTCCTCAGCCAGGCCGGGCGCTCCGGCCGGGCCGCGGGGGCGCTCGGCGAAAGCGGCTTCCAGCGGCTGGCAGCCGGAAAATCGGTGCTGATCGTCGATGCCGGGGCGCCAGCACCTCCGGGGGCCGACCGTTTTGCCCATGCCGGCACCCTCGGCTTTGAATTTTCCGCGGGCAAGGAACGGTTAATCGTCAATTGTGGCGCCGCCCCTGCCTCCGGCGCCGAATGGCGCGACGCGCTGCGCGCCACAGATGCGCATTCCACCTTGATCATCGCCGGCGTCTCATCCTCGGAAATTCGCGACCGCGGCCTCGGCCGGCGCCCTGGCCACGTCACCGGGCAACGCCAGGCGGCCGGCGGCGCGTACTGGCTGGAAGCCAGCCACGACGGCTGGGGCAAGCTGTTCGGCGCCATTCACCACCGCCGGCTCTATTTATCCGAGAGTGGCGAGGATTTGCGCGGCGAGGACCTGATCGAGGCCGCGCAACCGCAGCCATTTGTAATCCGTTTCCATCTGCACCCCAGCGTCACCGCCAGCCTGCAACAGGATAATGAAGCGGTGCTGCTACGCCTGCCTTCCGGCCAAGGTTGGCGGCTGCGTGCCGACGGCACCAAGATCACCATCGAAGAAAGTGTTTATTTTGGGACAACCGAAGCGCGTCGTGCCGAACAAATCGTCCTTGCCGGCCTTCAGGACGGACCTCAACAGGTTAAATGGGCTATCACCAAACTCGGCTGAACAGGACCCGGCGTAAATGGCGAACGTGCTTCTTACCGGCGGCGCAGGATATATCGGCTCCCACACCGCGGTCGCCCTGGCCGAACGCGGGCATGAGGTCGTCATCCTGGATAATTTCGCGAATTCCGAGCGCGACGTGCCCGACCGCCTGCAGCGGCTGACCGGCAAAAAATTTCCGGTCATCGAGGCCGATATCCGCGACACCCCGGCGGTTGCGGCTGCATTGGCGGCGCACCCGGTAGATGCCGTGATCCATTTCGCCGCCTTGAAGGCGGTCGGTGAGAGTGAAGCCGATCCACTATTATATTACGATTTGAACATCGTCGGGACCATCCGGCTGCTGGAGGCGATGCAGGCGCAGAATATCCGCCGCATCGTGTTCTCCTCCTCCGCCACCGTGTACGGCCAGCCAGATTCCTCGCCGATTCTCGAGGATTTTCCAACGCGGGTGCAAAGCATCTATGGCCGCACCAAGCTTGTCATGGAAAACCTGATCACCGATTTGGCGCGCACCGGGAAATTGCTGGGCGCTGCCAATTTGCGCTATTTCAACCCGGTCGGCGCCCATCGCTCCTCGGTTATCGGCGAGACCCCAACCGGCGTGCCCAATAATCTGATGCCCTATATGTGCCAGGTCGCCACCGGCCAACGCGAGTTTCTGCAGGTCTTCGGTAATGATTATAACACCCCGGACGGCACCGGCGTGCGCGACTATATCCACGTCGTCGATCTGGCCAACGCGCACGCGCAGGCGCTTGAATATCTGCTCAGCAACGATACCGCGGTGACAGTCAATCTCGGCACCGGCATCGGTATCTCCGTGCTCGACCTGGTGCACGCCTTTGAACGCGCAACCGGCCGCGCCGTGCCCCATAAAATCATGCCCCGCCGCCCTGGCGACGTCGCCAGCTACTTCGCCAATCCCGGCGCCGCTGAAAAACTCTTTGGTTGGAAAGCAACCTTGAATGTCGACGATATGTGCCGCGACTCTTGGGCCTGGGAAGCAAAAAGGGCAGGGATCAACGATGTTTAGGAAGTTCTTCTTTTTCTGAATAAAAAGAACCAAAAAACTTATTGAGTCTGGGTCGCGGGCGTTGGCCAGGTCACAACCCATGCCCCAGAGTCAAAGAAGTTTTTTGGTTCTTTTGTTCAAAAAAGAATTCTCCTTGTTGAACCAAGATGCATCCTAAAATCCTGGTTTTCCTGCTGACCGAGGATTGGTTTTTTGCCTCCCATTTCCTCAAGCGCGCGCTGGCGGCGAAAGCTGCCGGTTGGCGGGTGATCCTGGTAGCGTATTCCGGCGAGGCAACGCCCGCGATCAGGGCTGCCGGCATCGAGGTCATTCCGGTTGCGTTTATCCGGCGCCGGACCAATCCGGTTGCGGAATTAATGTTTACGCTGCGCCTCGCAAAATTATATCGGCAATTGCGGCCGGCTTTGGTGCATCATATCGCACTTAAACCGATACTGGTCGGCGGCATTGCTGCCAGGCTCGCCGGGGTGCCTGCGATCGTCAACGCACCGACCGGGCTTGGGTTCGTGTTTTCCTCGGACCGGATTTTGGCGAAGCTGTTGAAGCCGCTGGTCAGTCTGCTGCTGCGCATCACGCTATCGCCGAAAAATGCCCAGGTTATTTTCGAAAATCCCGATGATCAGGCCGAGCTTGAGCGTTTGGGCATGATCCGCCCCGGCGCTGCCACCCTGATCCGGGGCGCCGGCGTCGATATCGAGCAATTTGCGCCGGCGCCGGAGCCGCCGCCGCCGGTTCGGGTCATTTTAATCGCGAGGATGATCCGCGAGAAGGGGGTGGCCGATTTCGTCGATGCCGCCAGGCTGTTGCGGGAGCAGAAAATTGCTGCGGAATTTGTGCTGGTAGGCGCGCCGGATCCCGGCAATCCAAACACCGTGACCGCCGCGGAGTTGCGCCGCTGGGAGGCGGAAGGGCTGGTGACCTGGCTCGGGGCCCGCAAGGATATCGCCGCGTTGCTGCGCGGCGCGCATATTGCTTGCCAGCCGTCCTCGTACCGCGAAGGCCTACCGAAATCCGCATTAGAGGCCATGGCCGCGGGCAAGCCCTTGGTTGCCACCGACATTCCCGGTTGCCGGGAGGCGGTGGTGGACGGAGTGACGGGATTATTGGTGCCGCCGCGCAATCCGGCAGCGCTGGCCGCGGCGCTGCGCCAATTGATCGAAGCCCCGCAGCTCCGCGCTACGATGGGCGCTGCGGCCCGGTTGCGGGCGGAACAATATTTTGCCGATGCGATCATCTGCCGGCAGACGCTTTTAGTGTATGACGCCCTCGTCCATAGGAGGGCGCCATGAAATTTGTCTCCATGCTCATAATCGCATGCTGTCTCGCTACACCGGCTTTGGCCGAACAGACCATTGGCAGCGTCAGCACCAATTTCCGGCTGCTCGGGCCGAACGATAAAATCGTGGTCGAGCGCTTTGATGACCCGGATGTTGCCAATGTGGCCTGCTATGCCTCGTTTGCCCAAACCGGCGGCGTTTCCGGCGGCCTCGGCCTGGCAACCAATCCCAGCAATTTCGGCCTGTCTTGCGTCAGCTATGGCCCGGTTAGCATTCCCGCCGGTTTGCCGCAGCGCCAACAGGTGGGCGCGATATCAGCCTCGTTTCTGGTCAAGCACTTCGTCCTCAACCGCTTCGTTGACGCTGCCAACCACACGCTTATCTACGTATTGATCAGCACAAAAGTTATCAGCGGCTCACCGGCCAATGCTGTCTCGGCGGTTGTCGCAACCTCGCCTGGTCCTGCGAGCCCCGCCAGCAACGCGCCATAAAGTTGTCCCAAGGAACTTCCATGACCACCGATATTTTACCCATCCGCCGAGCCCTGATTTCTGTCTCTGACAAATCCGGCCTGGTGGAATTTGCCAAAGCGCTCGCCGCCCATGGAGTCGAAATCCTCTCAACCGGCGGCTCCGCCAAAACCCTGCGCGATGCGGGCGTCAAGGTGGTGGAAGTGTCCGATCATACCGGTTTTCCGGAGATACTGGACGGCCGGGTAAAAACCCTGGTGCCACAAATTCATGGCGGCATCTTGGGCAGGCGGGATTTGCCGGAACATCTGGCGCAGATGACCGCGCATAATATCGCCCCGATCGATCTCGTTGCGGTCAATCTGTACCCGTTCGAAGCTACCGTGGCCCGCGGTGCGGCGTTTGAGGACTGCGTCGAGAATATCGATATCGGCGGCCCGGCATTGATCCGTGCGGCGGCGAAAAACCACGACTTCGTCGTGGTACTGACGGCGCCGGAGCATTATGCAACCGTGCTGCAGGAACTTGCGGCACATGGAGGCACCACGCTCAAAACCCGCAAAAAACTCGCCGGTAGCGCCTATGCCCGGACCAGCGCCTATGATGCCGCCATCGGGGCCTGGTTCGCCGGCCAGAATGAGGAAGAATATCCGGCAACATTTACCCTGGCTGGAACCTTGAAGCAGACTCTGCGCTACGGTGAAAACCCGCATCAATCGGCGGCGTTTTATACCAATGGCACGCGATTCGGCGTCGCCAGCGCCAGCCAAATCCAGGGCAAGGAACTGTCCTACAACAACCTGAACGACACCGACGCCGCCTTCGAATGCCTGGCGGAATTCACCGAACCGACCGCTGTTATCGTCAAACACGCCAACCCGTGCGGCGTCGCCACGGCCGGCAGTTTGACCGCAGCCTGGGACAGCGCGTTGGCCTGCGATCCGGAATCGGCGTTCGGCGGCATCGTTGCGCTAAATCGCACCCTCGATGAGGCGACTGCCGCAAAAATCGCGACCATTTTTACCGAGGTGATCATTGCGCCGGATGCAACCGACGCCGCCAAATCTGTGCTCGCGAAGAAAAAGAACCTGCGATTGCTGCTGACCGGCGGGGTGCCTGATCCGAGCGACCTCGGGACCAGTTTCAAATCCATCGCCGGTGGATTTCTATTGCAAAGCCGCGATCATGGGCGGGTGCAACTGGCTGACCTTAAAGTGGTGACAAAACGGGCGCCTACGGACGCGGAACTAGCGGATCTGCTTTTTGCCTTCCGGGTCTGCAAGCATGTTAAATCCAATGCCATCATCTATGCCAAGGCAGGAGCCACCATCGGCATCGGCGCCGGCCAGATGTCGCGCGTCACCTCGGCCCGGATTGCCGCCTGGAAAGCCGAAGCTGCCGGCCTGGATACCAAAAATTGCGTGGTCGCCTCGGATGCTTTCTTCCCCTTCGCTGACGGCCTGCAAGCCGCCATCGCCGCCGGCGGCGCCGCCGTGATCCAGCCGGGGGGCTCGATCCGCGACGCCGAAGTGATCCAGGCTGCCGACCAAGCCGGTATCGCCATGGTATTCACCGGGATGCGGCATTTCCGGCACTAGCGCGCAGCACTTGCCTATAAATACGGCGCAACGCTCTCTTACAAATATCTAGCTTGCAGCGGCGCGCATTGGGGATGATAGAAGTCCTGCCATGAACCTGCCATTCACCCTGCCGGATTGGCTCCCCGCTTGGGCCTTTCTGCTCCTGGCCATCCCGGCCTTGCTGTTCGTGCTGGCGTTTGTGCTGATGCCGTTCAGCGTCTTTGGCGTCAAGGCGCGGCTTGAGACGATCGAATCCCAGCTCGAGGCGGTGCAGGAAGAGCTCCGTAATCTCAATCTCCGGGCCCGCGGCGTTGGCGGCAGGCCATTCACCGACGACACCGATACGTTTGATCAACTGCCGACCTTTGGCACGCTGAAGTCCTCGCAAAAAACCTATAGCGAGCCGGCGGTAGCGCCGCCGATCCCTCCCGCGCCGTTGACGCCGATCGTCGAGCGGCGTGACCGGCCGGAGCCGCCGCGCCTGCCGCCGCGCCCAATCCGGCGTACCGAGCCGCGGCTCGACTGATTTCCAGGATCCTCGTCACCGGCGCCGGCGGCTATATCGGCGGCGCAATTGCCCGTGAACTAGCCGAAAACGGATTTGCTGTCCTCGGGGGCGTGCGGCGGCAGCAGCTGCTGCCGGCATTAGTGACACCGCTGGTGACCGGTGATCTAGCCGATGCCACCGTGGATTTAGCCGGATTGGAAGCCGTGGTGCACGCAGCTGGCCTCGGTCATCGACGCGGCGTTGCGCCGGACACCTGGCGGCGCGCCAACGTAGATGCCGCCATCAACATGGCCCGGCTGGCAAAGTCAGCCGGCGTCAGGCGCTTCGTGCTGATCTCCACCGCGCATGTCCATGGACGCGTGCATGCGCAGATCGTCAGCGACAACACGCCGCCCAACCCGATGGACGATTACGCCGTCAGCAAGCTCGAAGCCGAGCGCGCGGTGCAGGAGATATTCGGGGACGGCCTCAGCATCCTGCGCCCCGTGGCAGTGATCGGCCCGGATTGCCCCGGCAATCTGCAACTGGTGATGAAATTATTGCATTACGGATTGCCTCTGCCCTTCGCCGCCATCGCCAATCGGCGTTCGTTTATTGATGTGCTGGATCTGGCGAGGCTGGCGCTGACGGTCTTGCGGGCCACGTCGCCCCCCAAAATTCTGCTCGCCGCCAACCCGGATGCAATCGCCACCCCAGCGCTGATCCAGGCCCTCGCCGAGGGCATGGGCGTACGTTCAAAATTAACAACCTTTTCGCCATCAATCCTGGCCGCTGCCGCTAAAATGCTGGGGCGGTCGGCAATGTGGCAGAGCCTTGCAGGCAGCTTTGCCGCCAACCCGGAAGCCGCGCTGAAATTAGGTTGGCAGCCTGCAAATTCCCTCAGGCAAAGCCTGGTGAAAACCGGCCAGTCATATGTGGTATCATAGTACCACAAGCCCAATCGCTTGACTTCCTATGCAAGAATCACGATAAGCCGCCAGCTTTGTTAAGGGTATGAAGACATGAGAACGACCGTTTCGCTGAAACCGGCGGATGTTAAAAAGGACTGGGTTCTGATCGATGCTGAAGGCCTGGTACTGGGCCGCCTCGCTGTCATCGTCGCCACTCGTTTGCGCGGCAAGCACAAACCGCAATTCACGCCGCATGTCGATTGCGGCGACAATATCATTGTCGTGAACGCGGAAAAGGTGAAGCTGACCGGCAAAAAGGCCGAGCAGTCAATCCTCTACTACCACACCGGCTATGCCGGCGGCATCAAAGGCCGTTCGGCGCAGCAACGCCTGGATAGCGCGCACCCGGAACGGGTGCTCGAAAAGGCAGTGGAACGCATGATCACGCGTGGCCCGCTGCAGCGCCAGCAAATGAAAAACCTGTACGTCTATGCCGGCACTGAACACCCGCATGCCGCCCAGCAGCCGAAGCCGTTTGATGTCGGCGCGCTGAACCGCAAAAACCGGAGAGATTGAGCATGTCAGAAACCACCAACAGCTTCGCCGACCTCAAGGACCTCGCCGGTGTGGTCAGCGCCGAAGCCGCCGCCCCAAAGCGCGAGCCTAAACGTGACCCCCAAGGCCGCTCCTACGCTACCGGCCGCCGCAAAAACGCAGTCGCCCGCGTCTGGATCAAGCCCGGCAAAGGCGAGATCCTCGTCAACGGCAAAAAAGCGCCGCAATATTTCGCCCGCCCAGTGCTGCGGATGCTGATCACCCAGCCGTTCCTGGTCGCCGATCGCTACAACCAGTTCGACGTCATGTGCACGGTCACCGGCGGCGGCCTCTCCGGCCAGGCCGGCGCAGTGCGCCACGGCATCTCGCGCGCCTTGACATTGTATGAACCGGACCTGCGCGGCATCCTCAAAGTCGCTGGGTTCCTCACCCGCGACAGCCGCGTCGTGGAACGTAAGAAATACGGCAAGGCCAAAGCCCGCCGTAGCTTCCAGTTCAGCAAGCGTTAAGGCAAGCGCTTCTTTTTAAAAAAAGAAGCAAAAAACTTCTGTTACTCTGGAGCTGGGGCGTGGTGAACACCTGCCCCAGCTTAACTTTTTTGGAGGCGTCAAATGAAACTCAGCGCACGCAATCAATTAAAGGGTAAGGTCGTCAGCGTCGTCAAAGGCCAGACCACGGCGCATGTGCGGGTGGACGTTGGCGGCAACATCATTACCTCGTCAATCACCAATGAGGCCGTGGATGACTTGGCACTCTCGGTCGGGGATGAGGTAACGGCAATCGTCAAATCATCCGACGTTATTATCGGAAAATAAAAACTACGCGTAATCCGTTAACAACGCCTGTAGCTCTGCCTCATGCTCGTAGTCAGGCATCAAAATCTTTAGAGTTTCGTCGCGATAAGAAGCGGGATGAAAATAGATTTCGGACGAGCCCCGCGGCAGATTCTCAAGCAGCAGTTTTAGGCGCTCCGCGCGCATATGGCCCGACCATTTAATGCCGAAGACGTAGTCGTTGGCGGCAAGCTTGGCCCGCTTTGCCTGCGCACGAAGTAGTTTGGTCCAGGCATAAAGCGCATAATCAGAAAAAGTAACCCGCGCGCCGCAAGCTCGCATAATATCTGGTGGCTCAGCTGGAACCCGAATGCGGTTCAAGCCGAATTCCTTGCCGATCGAAATCATCATCGCCGCGACCGTGGGATGCAGATGCATATGCTTATGCGCATTTGCATGGTGCAGATGAAGTCCGGTTGCCGCAAACGCGGAAAATTGAGCGTGAATTTCAGCTTCTAGCTCGCGACGGGCTGCCGCTGAGAAAAAATATTGAAATCCAAGCGCAGTTTGATTGCGACGAAATCTTCCATCCGGAGTCGTAATATTTGAAAGTTTTTCGTAGCCAAGCAGCGAATCACCATCGACCAGAACCAGATGCAGTCCAGTTTTGAGATTTGGTAATTGACGCGCCCTGGAGATTGCGTCCTTCGCTTCAGGCGCCGCGACCATAAGACTGGCCTGCGTCAAGTGGCCCTTGCTATGCGCAATCTCGATCGCTTCGTTAACAGATCGCGTCAGCCCGAAATCATCCGCTGAAAAAACAATCTCGTGCTGAAAATGTAGCGTCACCAATGCCAACACCCATGCCCCAGCATAAAAAAGTTTTTTTGCTTCTTTTTGTCCACAAAAAGAAGTGCTTCCGTCCCTACCTCAAGCCGCGGAGCGCTCACGGAGGAAGTGGAAAAACTCCACGCCCTCGCGCAGACGGCGTTTCATCATTTGCGGGCTGCGGACCATTTCGTTCAGGATCGAGAGGATTTTGGGCGTCCGGAAATAAAATTTGCGGTAGAAGGTTTCAACCGATTCATGGATTTCGGTATGCGAGAGATGCGGGTAGTGCAATGGCGCGATCTGGACACCATGATCGTCGATCAGTTCGGCGTGTTCGATGTCGAGCCAACCTTCGCGTACCGCCTGGTCGTACAGAAACGTGCCGGGGTAGGGCGCTGCAAGCGACACCTGGATCGTGTGCGGATTGATTTCCTTGGCGAAATCGATGGTTTCCAGCAAAGTCTCCCGGGTTTCGCCGGGCAGGCCAACGATGAAGGTGCCGTGGATTTTGATACCGAGCGTATGGCAGTCTTTGGTAAACTGCTTGGCGACTTCGATTCGCATGCCTTTTTTGATGTTGAAAAGGATTTGCTGGTTGCCGGTCTCGTAGCCCACCAGCAGCAGCCGCAGGCCATTCTCCTTGAACACCTTCAGGCTTTTATACGGCACATTGGCCTTGGCGTTGCAGGACCAGGTGACGCCCATCTTGCCGAGTTCCCGGGCTATGGCTTCGGCGCGCGGTAGATCGTCGGTAAAGGTGTCGTCGTCAAACATGAATTCCTTGACCTGCGGGAAGTTCTCCTTGGCCTTGCGGATTTCGGCGATGACGTTTTCGACCGAGCGGGTGCGGTAAGTATGGCCGCCGACGGTTTGCGGCCACAGGCAGAAGGTACAGCGCGATTTACAGCCGCGGCCGGTATAGATCGAGATGTAGGGGTGCATCAGATAGCCGATGAAGTAATCCTCGATCCGCAGATGTTTTTGGTACACATCCGTGACGAACGGCAGCTGATCCATATCGTGCAGGATGGCGCGGTCGCGGTTTTTAATAAGCGCGCCGTCGGCAGTGCGGTACATAATGCCATCGACCTCGGCGAGCGGCTTGCCCTCGGCGATTTCCTTGATAGTGAAGTCGAATTCATTGCCGGCAACGAAGTCGATTACTTCGGCCCGAGCGAGCGACTCTTCAGGCTGCACCGCTACTTTGGCGCCGACGAAGCCGATCAGAATATGCGGGTTTTCGGCTTTGAAAGCCTCCGCCACTCGCACGTCATTGCCGAAAGACGGGGTTGAGGTGTGGATGATAAGGAGGTCGTTATGTTTGGCGTGCGGCAACACGTCCGCCATCGTCAGGCGCGCCGGCGGCGCGTCGATCAGCGTCGAGCCCGGCACCAGGGCCGCAGGCTGGGCGAGCCAGGTGGGGAACCAGAAAGATTTGATTTCGCGTTTGGCCTGATAACGTGAACCGGCGCCACCGTCGAAGCCGTCAAAGGAAGGCGGTTGCAGAAACAGGGTTTTCATCATGGCGCTAGTTTAATCCTAAAGGCTTCACAGTAAAGGCTCGGCACTGGGGGTTCTGCTGGGCGCCTGCATCTTGCCGGGGTCGGCCCGCATCTGCTGGCCGCGCCAGTTCACGTTATTTCCTAGGAAGCTGGCAATATAGATGACTGCCGAGAACACGTCCCGCACCACGAACAACCAGGCATTTCCGGCTTTGGCGAGCCGGAGTGCTGCGTCAATGCGCCGAGCCAGCAAGTGACGGATCAGCAGGGTCGAGAAAAACAGGATCCACGCCGCCCAGAAGCCGCCCGAGGCCGCAACGCAAATGATCGCCCAGAATAGCGACATCTGCAGGATGAGGGTTGCATAGGCGAAGGGTACCATGGCGCGGATGGTCCGGGCCCAGCGCAATTCATGCGAAAACAATTCTTTGAAGTTCGCCTCGGGCACGGTTGTGGCGGGGATCACATTGGCCAGCGTCAAGGCATAACCCTTGGCCCGCACCAGCCGGCCCATGACCTGATCGTCACCTAAATGATTTGCCACCGCCTGCAGGCCGCCCACCTGCTCGAGCGTCTGGCGCGTCAGCGCCATCGTTACGCCGAGTGCGTCGCGCCGGCCGAGTTTGCGGGCGAGCAGCGCGCCGGGAAGAAAATTGTAATTGATCTGATTGGCGCCAAGCATCGTCGCCAGATGCGGCGTGCCAGCCAGGGCTGTGTAGAGTGTCGTTACCAGCCCAACCTTGGGCTGTTCCAGCGCTGCCATGACGGTCCCGAGAAAATATGGCGGCACATGAATATCGGCATCCGACATCACCAGCGTATCATATTTCGCGAAGGTCAGCATGTTGATCAGGTTGGAGACCTTCCTGTTGCTGCCGTGCAGGGTCGAATCGATAACCAGTGCCACGTCCTGCGCCGGATACCGATCGCGCAGCCGATCCAGAATTTCCAGCACCGGATCGGTTGCGCTTTGCACACCGAAAACCAGCTGGAATTTTGGATAATCGATCAAGAAAAAAGACTCGAGTGCAAGTTCGGTCAACGGATCAACGCCGCAGAGCGGCTTTAAAATAGACACCGGAGGTGCCACGGCCGGTACCAGCTGCGGTTGGACGGCAAAACGCGACACCAGCAAGGTCCCGACAAATTGTTGCCCGACGCCGACCACGGCGCAAATCCCGGCCAACCATGCAATTGCATGCATCAAGTCAGATCACATCGACAATTTAGCGCGTTGAGATCCATTTCGACTAATCGGTTAGCGCGCCGCCAGATAGGGTAGCCACCTTTGCCTTCAATGCACTGATCAATTGCGAAGCATCGCCGGAAGTAACCTCCGAGCTGAAATCAGAGGATTGGATCGCGACTTTGCTAATGGTGCCGTTCAGCAGCACGTCCGTCACTTGCCAGCCGGCCGGGCCGTTGGTCATCACGTAATCCAGCTCGGTCGGCGCACTGCCATCGCCTGGGACAATCTGCGACTCGACCACCTTGCTGGCGCCGACACTGCGTTCTTCTGGTAATATTTTGAAGCTTTGACCGTTATAGCCATTAAAGGCGCTGACATAGCTGGCGACGGTAAATTGCTCGAACACCTTCTCCAGCTCTTGCTGCTGCGCCGCCGGCAGGGTGGCCCAATAAAACCCGGTAGAATTCTTCATAATCACGGCCAGATTAAACGTGGATTTCACAATCGGGTCCAGCGCCTGATAACGCGACATGAAGCTGGCATTAGCTGAGCCTGCCTTCATCGTTGCGATCAGGCCAGCATTCAGCGCCACGATGGGTGCTGCTTCCGGCGTTGTTGCGAAGGCGTGAATTGGCAATGCTGCCAAAGCCGCGGAGAGAGCCAGCGCGCTGAGACGCTTATGAAGATTTTTCATAGTGAACGCATATAGGGTCATTGCGCAGGAATTGCGACTAGGCCGTGACCGGCATTTGTACCTAAAGCGGCCAAGGCATGATCGACGATATGACGCGCGGTAAGCCCCGCATCCACAAGTTGAGCCGCCGGCGCATTATGGTCGATCAGCCGGTCGGGGAACGCCATCGGCCGGAATTTAAGACCGTGATCGAAGGCGCCCGACCAGGACAAATAATGCGCCACCGCGGCGCCAAAGCCGCCGGCGGCGCCGTCCTCAATGGTGATCAATACCTCATGATGCCGAGCCAGTTGGCTGATCAGTGCCTGATCCAACGGCTTCATGAACCGCGCATCCGCCACTGTGGTCGACAATCCCCTCGCAGCCAATTCCTCTGCGGCCGCCAGCGCCTCGTGCAAGCGTGGCCCCAGTGCCAAAATTGCAACATTGGTGCCTTCGCGCAGAATGCGGCCTTTGCCGATCTCCCAAACCGTACCGCGGGCCGGCAACTCAACGCCCAGCCCCTCACCGCGGGGATATCGGAATGCGCTCGGCCGATCGTCAATTACGGCCGCGGTCGCGACTGCATGCATCAGCTCGGCCTCGTCCGAGGGCGCCATGATGACAATGCCCGGCAGCCCGCCGAGGTAACACAGGTCATAGGCCCCGGCATGGGTGGCGCCATCGGCGCCCACCAATCCCGCACGGTCCATCGCAAAGCGGACCGGCAGCGATTGCAGCACCACGTCGTGCACCAGCTGGTCATAGCCGCGCTGCAGGAACGTCGAATAAATGGTACAGAACGGCGCCATGCCCTCAGTTGCCATGCCGGCCGCGAAGGTCACCGCATGCTGCTCGGCAATGCCAACGTCGAAGATCCGTGTGGGGAATTTCTGCGCGAATTTGTCGAGCCCGGTGCCCCCAGGCATGGCGGCGGTAATGGCCACAACCTTCGGATTGGCCTCAGCCTCGGCAATCAGCGCCTTGGCAAACACATTGGTGTAGGAAGGTGGACCCGGCGGCGCCTTGGTTTGCTCGCCGGTGACCACGTTGAATTTCGCAACCGCATGATATTTATCGCCGGAAGCTTCCGCCGGCCCGTAGCCTTTACCCTTCTGGGTAACGACATGCAGCAATACTGGTTCCATGCCCTCCGAGTCGCGCAGATTGCGCAGCACCGGCAACAGATGGTCCAGGTTATGGCCATCGATCGGCCCGACATAATAGAAGCCCAGTTCCTCGAACAAGGTGCCGCCGGTCAGGATGCCGCGGGCATATTCCTCGGCGCGCCTGGCGGTCCGCTCCAACGTGCGCGGAAATCGCTTGGCCATTTTGGCGGCAAAATCGCGCAGGCTCAAAAAACTGCGCGACGAGATCAGCCGCGACAAATAAGCGCTCATCGCGCCGACCGGAGGCGCAATCGACATATCGTTGTCGTTGAGGATGACAATCAGGCGGGATCTCATGGCCCCGGCATTGTTCATCGCCTCATAGGCCATGCCGGCGCTCATCGCGCCATCGCCGATCACGGAGATAACGTTGCGGGTGGATTCCGCGTCTTGCAAGTCGCGCGCCACCGCCATGCCAAGCCCGGCCGAGATAGATGTTGAGGAATGGGCAGCGCCGAACGGATCGTACTCGCTCTCCGAACGGCGGGTAAAGCCGGACAGGCCGCCCGGCTGGCGCAGCGTTCTGATCCGGCTGCGGCGGCCGGTAAGGATTTTATGCGGGTAGGCCTGGTGGCCAACGTCCCAGATCAACCGATCGCTGGGCGTATCGAACACCGCATGGATCGCAACCGTGAGCTCAACCACGCCGAGCGAAGCGCCCAGATGACCACCGGTTACAGAAACGGCATCAATGGTCTCGGCGCGCAACTCGTCGGCAAGCTGCTTTAATTGCTCCGATGAAAAATTGCGCATATCCGCGGGAATATTGACGCGGTCCAGCATCGGGGTGCGAGGGGGCATCAGCTTTGGCTCCGATGAGCCGGTTTTTCTGGCGTTATGATGCCCATTTTTACAGTTATCCTTATACCCAGCCTATTAGAACTTATCTCCCGACGGCTGTGTCATAGAAACACCACACAGGTCGAGTCGCCAAAACTGGACTCCACATAAAGTGGTGCCCGCTTGATTGCCAGTTTGACCGCCTATACTAAACTCAAGGCAGCCATGCTGTCTTACTGATGCGGAAATGCGCTACCAAATCTGCACCAGCCAATGTAAATGGGTATTCTACGCCGATGCTTGCAGGTTGTGGAGGCAATGACCTATTGCTGACGACAGAAAGACAGACAGCGTGACCGAGCGGCAACAGGAAGACTGAAACGATGGATGGCTCCCACCCCCCCAAAGCATCGCCAAAAGCGATAAAAGTAGTTCTGGCGCAGCCCCGGGGCTTTTGCGCCGGCGTTGAACGGGCGATCGATATCGTCGAGCGCGCGCTGATTAAATTCGGACCGCCCATCTATGTGCGGCATGAGATTGTTCATAACCGCCACGTGGTCGAGGATTTGCGCGCCCGAGGTGCGGTGTTCGTCGACGAACTGGACGAAGTGCCTGAGGGCGCGATGACGGTGTTCTCCGCGCATGGCGTTGCCCGCAAGGTGGAAAAAGCTGCCGCCGGCCGGGCCTTGCCGGTCATCGACGCAACCTGCCCGCTGGTTGCAAAGGTTCATGCGGAGGGGCGCCGCTACGCCCGCCAGGGGCGCGAAATCGTGTTGATCGGACATGCCGGCCATGCCGAGGTCGAGGGCACCATCGGTCAGATCGACGGTACGGTGTACCTGGTCCAGACCGTTGAAGATGCGGCGCGTCTGGTTGTATTGGACCCGGAAAAACTTTCCTACATCACCCAGACCACGCTTTCGGTCGACGATACGCGGGGTATCATCGCCGCACTTAAGGAACGTTTTCCAGCAATTGTCGGACCTGATGTGCGGGATATCTGCTATGCGACGCAAAACCGCCAGGAAGCAGTGCATGATCTGGCGGCCTTGGTAGATTTAATTTTAGTGGTAGGCAGCAAAAACTCGTCTAATTCCAATCGGTTGCGTGAAATCGGTGCGGAGCTAGGGCGGCCAAGCTATCTGATCGACGACGCCTCGCATTTGCAGGCCTCCTGGTTTGAGGGCATTCGCACCGTAGGTCTCACGGCTGGCGCATCGGCGCCGGAAGTGCTGGTTAAGGGCGTCATCGAAGGGTTGAGGCAGTTCGGCCAGGTTGAGATAGAGCTGCTGGCAGGCACGCCGGAAGATGTTAAATTCAAACTACCGGCCGAAGTGGCCAACGTTTAAGGAAGCTTGAGTATGGTTCCATTGGGTATGGCGATTAAGGTCGGCAGTTACGTCGCGAAGCAACATCTCACCGGCGTCAAGCGCTATCCGATGGTGCTGATGCTGGAGCCGCTGTTTCGCTGCAACCTGGCTTGTTCCGGCTGCGGTAAAATCGATTACCCCTCGGAAATTCTGAACCAGCGGATCAGCGTCGCCGATGCTTTGCATGCCGCCGATGAATGCGGCGCTCCGATCGTCGCCATCGCCGGTGGCGAGCCGCTGCTGCACCGGGAAATGCCGCAAATCGTCGAGGGCCTGATCAAAAAAGGCAAATACGTCATCCTCTGCACCAACGCGCTGCTGCTGGAGAAAAAGATCGACCAATATAAGCCGCATAAAATGCTTTGCTTTGACATCCATCTGGATGGCGACAAGCAGATGCACGACAAATCGGTCGACCAGGACGGCGTCTACGACCGCGCCGTCGATGCCATCAAACTATCCAAATCCAAGGGCTTTCGCACCAGCATCAATTGCACCTTGTTCGAAGGCGCCGACCCGGACCGGGTGGCGGCCTTCTTCGACACCATCGCCGACCTCGATATCGAGGGCGTGATGACTTCGCCCGGCTACGCCTATGAACGGGCGCCGGACCAGGAGCATTTTCTCAACCGTACCCGCACCAAGGAACTGTTCCGCGCCATTTTCAAACGCGGGGCGGAAAGCAAGAAGCGCGGCAAGAAATGGAAGTTCACCCAGAGCCCGTTATTTCTGGACTTCCTGGCCGGCAACCAAAGCTACGCCTGCACACCCTGGGGCAACCCCACCCGCAACGTCTTCGGCTGGCAGCGCCCGTGCTACCTGCTCGGCGAGGGCTACGCGGCTACCTACAAGGAGCTGATGGAAACCACTGATTGGGACCGTTACGGTGTCGGCAATTACGAAAAATGCGCCGATTGTATGGTACATTCCGGTTTTGAAGCCACCGCCGTCATCGACTCCTTCAAGAAGCCCTGGAAGCTCGCGGGATTAGCGCTGAACGGCATCAAAACCAGCGGCGCCATGGCAAAAGATATCCCGCTCGATAAAGCCCGCAAGGCGGATTTCGTTTTCTCAAGCCACGTGCAACAAAAAATGGCTGAAATTCACGCCAAGAAGAATACACCCTTGCCGGCCGAGTAAGGGCAAGCAAGTGCTTCTTTTTAACAAAAGATGCAAAAACTTTCATTTATTCGGGTGCGGGGTGGCGGTCTCATCCCGTGATTCCGGCTAGTTTTTTAATAAGCGCCGCGCGGGCTTTGGCGGCGTCCTGGCCCAGTGAGATCAGCCCTGGTATCTGTGCTGGATTTTTAAATACCGAGGCCAAAACAGCAAGAAATCCAATTTCGCCGGCGCCGTTCAGAGCGATCAGCGCGGCCGGCGGCAAATTTCGCTGCGCCGGATCAGCCACGGCACGCAACACCGCGAACGGCAGTTGTCCGGCCACCGCTACCCTGGCGACCGCCCCGGACTCCAGATCGATGGCTTCCGCCAAAGTTTGTTCGAACAGCTTTTTTTTCTCGTCTGCCGTCTCAGCAACCTGTTTCGCAGACATCATGAATTTGGCATTGGCGCCGCCAAGCCACTCGATTAATGACGGGTCGCAAGAGTAGATCTCGCCATTATCGATCACCGACCGGGGCACCAGAACCGCTCCAGGTTGAAGCGCCGGGTTCAACCCACCTGCCAACCCAAAACTGACCAGCGCATGAGCGCCTTCCGAAACCAGTTTGCTCGCCGCTTGCGCCGCCCCAGCTGGAAATCCGCCGCCAATCCCGACCCTGACGCCAAAACGCCGAAGCAATCTCGCCTCGGCGCTCAATCCGACCACAAATCCGATTAGGGAACGGTCCATGCGGGCCTCTACCACACCACCCGGATGAGCCTAATTCGCGGTGGTGAGAAAGCCGAGGGCGCTTTTTCAGACCCGGAGCGGCGCGACCTTAATGTACGCAAGCACCGGAAGCCGAAAAAAGCGCCTCAGATGGCCGCCACAGCGAATTATCCTAGGCGCCCAGGTGGGCTTCGAGGAACCAGAGCGACTTATCCAACCCGCGGGAGACTTCGGTGAAAAGATCAGCTGAGCTCGCATCGCCGGCTTCATCGGCATCATCGATATTGGCGCGAACCGCGTTGGCGACCTGCGCGTAGCGATCGATCAGGGCGGTCAGGTGATCCTTGATCGTCAGAATGTCGGTAGGATACGGCGTCAGCGTGGTTTTCTGTTCAGCCGTCTGTACGGTGCCCAAGGCGATGCCGCCCAGTTGCACCACCCGCTCGGCCATGCTGTCGACATAGGTGTCGACTTCGCCGCGCAGGGTGTCGAGCATTTCGTGCACGCCGATAAACGACATGCCCTTGATATTCCAATGCGCCTGCTTGGTGACCAAGGCGAGATCGATGGTGTCCGCAACCCGTGCGTTCAGCATCTCGATCACCGCCTGCTTGGCATTCGATGGGATGTCGTTCTTGGTCGGCAGTAGTTTTTTGGTGGCCATTTGCAGCTCCTCACAGCATAAAATCGTTGCTACAAAATGTAGGGCCTAGATGCGAAGAAGCAATCTTTAATTACGGCGTAATTGTTGAATTGTAACTTTTTATCCCGAGGCTGGGCAACGGCTTTGCCGCAGCCCATCCCCAGAATGAAAAGTCATTTTGGTCCTTTTTCTACAGAAAAAGAACCCTTGCCCGCCTTACTCCGCTGCCGCGTCGCGGCGGCCTTTGGTGCCGACGCTCTCGGAGATATCTTCACCGGTTGCCTGGTCGACCATCCGCATGGACAGTTTGACCTTGCCGCGGTCATCGAAACCAATGACTTTGACCTTCACGGCATCACCGATCTTGACAATATCGTTGGTCTTGTTGACCCGCGTTGCCGCCAATTCAGAGATATGCACCAGGCCGTCCTTGGCGCCGAGGAAGTTGACGAAGGCGCCGAAATCAGCGGTTTTAACGACCTTGCCGTTATAAATGACGCCGAGTTCCGGCTCGGCGATAATGCCGCGGATTTTCTCGATCGCTGCCTGCGCCTTTTTATCGTCGGAAGCGGCAATTTTGACGGTGCCGTTATCGTCGATATCGATTTTAGCGCCGGTCTGCTCAACGATCTCGCGGATAACCTTGCCACCGGTGCCGATGATGTCGCGGATTTTCTCTTTCGGCACCTGGATCACGGTGATCTTCGGCGCGTTGCCGGAGACATCCTCGCGGCCGGCGGTAAGCGCCTTGGCCATTTCGCCAAGGATATGAAGACGGCCGTCCTTGGCCTGCTCCAAAGCGATTTTCATGATCTCCGGCGTGATCGAGGTGATTTTGATGTCCATTTGCAGGGACGTCACACCTTGCTCGGTACCGGCGACCTTGAAGTCCATGTCGCCCAGATGGTCTTCATCGCCAAGGATGTCGGAGAGCACGGCGAAACCGCGGTCTTCCTTGATCAGGCCCATGGCGATGCCGGCAACCGGGCGGGTCAGTGGCACGCCAGCATCCATCAGCGCCAGCGAGGTGCCGCAGACGGTTGCCATTGAGGAAGAGCCGTTGCTTTCGGTAATCTCGGAGACAATCCGCAGCGTGTACGGAAATTTGTCCTTCGCCGGCAGCAGCGGGTGCACGGCGCGCCATGCGAGCTTGCCATGGCCGATTTCGCGGCGGCCAGGCGAACCCATACGGCCGGTCTCACCCACCGAGTACGGAGGGAAGTTGTAATGCAGCATGAAATGCTCACGGAACTCGCCTTCAACCGCGTCGATCAGCTGCTCATCCTGGGCAGTGCCGAGGGTTGCAACCACCAGCGCCTGGGTTTCACCCCGGGTGAACAGCGCCGAGCCATGGGTCCGCGGCAACACGCCAACTTCCGCCATGATCGGGCGCACCGTCTTGGTGTCGCGGCCATCGATGCGCAGGCCGGTATCGAGGATGTTGTTACGGACAATATCCGCCTCAAGCTCCTTGAACAGGCCTTTAGCCTTATCGGCATCCAGCCCTTCGGCGGTCAGCGCCTCGACGGCCTGTTTTTTGGCAGCCGAGATTTTTTCCTGACGCACCTGCTTCACGGTCTCGGTATAGGCGGAGCGAATGCCGTCGCGCGCCAGCGCATCGATGCGGCTGGTGAGGGTCTTGGTTTCTTCCGAAACTTCCGGCAGCGGCCAGGGATCTTTAGCCGAGTGTTCGGCAAGATCAATGATCGCCTGGATCACCGGCTGGAACGCAGCATGGCCAAAGGTGACGGCGCCCAGCATGATTTCTTCCGATAGCTCGGAGGCTTCGCTCTCGACCATCAGCACGCCTTCAATGGTGCCGGCGAGCACCAGATCGAGCTTGCTTTCTTCCTTTTGCGAAGTAGTCGGGTTCAGCACGTATTCGCCATTGATGTAGCCAACGCGCGCCGCGCCCACCGGCCCAAAAAACGGGATACCGGAAATGGTCAGCGCCGCGGAGGCTGCGACCAGCGCCAGAATATCCGGATCGTTTTCCAGGTCATGGCTCAGCACCGTGACGATGACCTGCACTTCATTTTTGTAGCCGTGCGGGAAAAGCGGGCGGATCGGACGGTCGATGAGCCGGGAAACCAGGGTTTCCTTCTCGGTCGGCCGGCCTTCACGCTTGAAAAAGCCGCCCGGGATACGGCCGGCGGCAAAAAACTTCTCTTGGTAGTTCACGGTCAGCGGGAAGAAATCCAGTCCCGGCTTTGGCGATTTGGCGCCGACCACGGTGGCGAGCACCACGGTATCGCCATAGGAGGCCACCACGGCGCCGTCGGCCTGGCGGGCCACCTTGCCGGTTTCCAGGATCAGCTTGGAGCCGCCCCAGTCGAGCTCTTTACGAAAATAACGATCAAACATCACTCTACTCCATACGCGGCAATGCGGAGGCAGGAGTGGACTTTGATGAGCGTGAAAACCAATGGCAGCGGCGCCTCGGGCTGCATGGGTCTGGCTGTGATGGGAGAACCTCGTCACAGCCACGGACCATGTGGCCGGAAACGCCGCGGGATTAAACCTGCCGGCGGTTAACGCGAACATCAAAGGCGGTTCCTATCGCCCCGTTTGCCGCTTTCAGTCTAAAACCATATCCCGGACCTATTTCCTGAACATGAACACGCCCCATGGCGCGATGTGCCCTATCTAGCCTAAACCCGCGCGCCGCGCCACCCGGTCGCCAGATCGTTATGGCAGGCGCGGTTTCACGTCGCATAGCCGGATATTGCGTTGCACCGGCGAGCGGACCGGCACGCAGGTGCTTTCAGAATACGCCAGGCCGAACGGCGCGAGGCGGGCATTGATCGCGGCGTTGCTGGTGGCGCTGGGCGGCGCATTCGTCAGCAGCCGGATCGCCGCTGCCTTGCCGGCAAGACGCTGGATTTTCGGAAACTCCGCCGTCCCCGGTGTCAGCCAATCCAGCGACACCAAAACGCTGCTTTGATTACTGAGGGAGGGGACGACAAATCCCATCGGCACTCCGCTTATGAAAATCAGGCTATGTGGCGCTACTGCTGGAATTGGCGCTTGCAGCAGCGATTTGCCGTAACCGATCCGGCCCCAGCCGATCGGCTTGGTAATAGCGAATACCGCCACGCAAATGATCGCGAGCAGCGCCAGCCGGGCCGGTTGTTTCAAAAGCGGACGGATAGCGGTCCAGATGACAATGCCGCTGATTGCTTCCAGCGGCAGGGCGTAACGGAGTATTGAAAAGCCGATCAGCCAAAAGAAATAGCTGATAACAAAGAACGCCCATACCGCCAGAATGCTGCGCGACGGCCGCGCCGCGCGGCGCAAAAAAATCGCCGTCATTCCGCCTGCCAGCGCAAGATAAATCAAAGCAAAGCGCGGGTCGCGCAGCGGCTCCTCGGAGGCAATGAAGCTTTTCCCCTGCAGCCAGAAAAAAGGATAGAACAACCATTGCAAGGCATCGCGTGGGAAAAATCGTGTATCGCGAATGACAATCGCCGGGGCCCAAGGCGAGGGGAAAATCGTGCCGAATACCGGAAAAAAAGGATTATGGAACCGCGCCCACAGCAATGCGCCCCACCAGCCCCAAAGCGCTACAAAACCAATCGAGACAGCAACGCAAAACAAGATCGCGGATAACACTGCCGTCCGAAACCTTGGCGCCTGCAGCAGGCACAGAACCAGCAGCCCGGGCGCAAACAGCAGTGCCGTAAGCTTCAAGCCCGCGGCGCAGCCAAGGGCCAAACCACAAGCCGCCGAGGCGCCCAAGCCAGGTCTTGCCAGCGCCGCCCAGACGCCGAGAAGCACAATATCGGCGATCAGAATGTCATCGTAAACCGTGCCGACTTCCGAGAGGATGGTGGCGCCCGTCAACCCTAGGAGGCCGGCAAGGGCCGCTTCGCCAATCGCGTCAGGCAGCATGATCCGCGCGATGTTGAAGACGATAAATGCCAGCAGTCCAAACGGCAGTCCGGCCAGGCCCGCAACAACGACCGGATGCGCCGGAAACAGAACAAATTTGGCAACGTAATACGGAATATCCGCCAGCGGATTCAAATAGCCTTGCACCCCGGCGACAAAATAATCGTTGCCGAGCCGGCCGTGCAGAACAGCGAACGGCCCGTAGAGATGGTAATTTTGCAAATCCCAATTGACGTCGGTGCGGTCGATGATGGACAGGATCACGCCGGCCAGCAGGCAAAATGCCAGAAGCCGCAATTGCGCGCCTACGCCCCGCATGCAAGCAGGCTGGTCAGACTTCCCCGAAGTCACGAAAACCATATTGCAGGTAGGCGAGCATCCGTGCTTCGCGGCGGCCACGGGTTACCGTATCAAGGATCAAGCCGGTGGCAAAACTCAGCGCCGCGATCAGGACCAAGCCGGTGGCCAGCACCGCGGTTGGCAGGCGCGGCACCAATCCGGTCGCCAGATAATGCGTTACCACCGGCGTGCCCAGCAGCAATGCCGCTAGCAGCAACAGGCCGGCCGCCGCGCCGAAAAGCTGCAGCGGGCGTTCGTGTTTCACCAGCGCCAGGATCAGCCATGCAATCCTAAAACCATCGCGAAAGGTATTGAGCTTGCTGGCCGAACCTTCCGGCCGGCCCTTATAATCCCCCGCCAAATGGCCGATGGGCAATGAGAGCTCAAGGGCATGCACGCTCAATTCCGTCTCGATATCGAAACCTGCTGATAATGCCGGAAACGACTTCACGAACCGCCGCGACAGCAGCTTGTAGCCGGACAGCATATCCGTTAGCCGATTGCCGAAAATAATCGTCACCATCGAGGTCAGCAGCCTGTTGCCGAGCCGGTGACCACGCCGATAAGCGGCGGCCTGCAAAGCATCCGTGCGTGTAGCGGGCAGGGGGGTACTGCGCACGCAATTTACCAGATCGATCCGCTCCGCCACCGCCAGCCGCAGCATGGCCGGCGCCATTGCCGCATCGTAAGTGCCGTCGCCATCTACGAGAATGTAAAAATCCGCTTCGACATCGCGGAACATCCGGCGCACCACATTGCCTTTGCCCTGCATCTTCTCATGAAATACCATGGCCCCCGCCGCGCTGGCGGCCTGCGCGGTATTATCGGTGGAATTATTGTCATACACCAGAATACTGGCTTGCGGCAGCACCGCCTTGAACGCCGTCACCACTTCGGCGATCGTCAGCGCTTCATTATAACATGGGATCAACACCGCAACCGCCGGCGGCGCCGCCGACATCGTCAGGACTTGCGCGCCAGAGGGGCGATGAATTGCGGCTCGGTATCCCAGGGGAACAAAATCCAGGTATCTTGCGACACCTCGGTGATGAACGTGTCCACCTGCGCCTTACCCGCCGGCTTGGCGTAAACCGTGGCAAAATGCGCCTTCGGCAGCAAATTCCGCACCGCTTTCGCGGTCGCCCCGGAATCCACCAGATCGTCGATGATCAGCCAGCCGGCGCCGTCGGCCGCCGCCGCCGGATATTTGGTAATCACCGGCTCACCGCGGCTCTCGTCCTCATAGGTCACAATTGAGACGGTTTCGATCAGCCGGCATTCCAGCTCGCGCGCGATAATCGCCGCTGGGATCAACCCGCCACGGGTAATCGCAACAATCCCGGTCCAGGGCCCGCGCTCATTCAGCCGATGCGCCAGCGCCTTGGCATCCCGATGCAGCTGGTCCCAGGTAACGGTGTAATAAAACGTTGACATGCAAACGCCTTCGGACAGGAAGGCGTGGAAGTCAAGCGAAGGCTAAGCAGTTCTTTTGTGGAAAAAAAACAACCAAAAAATTTTCTGATTCTGCCGCATGGGCGATGAAGACGCCAACGGCCCCCCTGTAAAAGAAAAAGTCTTTTGGTTCTTTCTGTTCAGAAAAAGAACTGCTTGCCTACTCCATCGTCGGGATCACAAAACTGGCGCCGTCCTTGATGCCGCTGGGCCAGCGCGAGGTGACGGTTTTGGTTTTGGTATAAAAACGGATGGAATCCGGGCCGTGCTGGTTAAGATCGCCAAAACCGGAACGTTTCCAGCCGCCGAATGTGTGATAGGCGATCGGCACCGGGATCGGCACGTTGACGCCGACCATGCCGACCTGAACATTGGCGACAAAGTCCCGGGCGGCATCGCCGTCGCGGGTAAAGATGGCGACGCCGTTGCCGTATTCATGCTCGTTCGGCAGTCTGATTGCCTCGGCATAGGTCGCAGCGCGGACGATGGAAAGCACCGGTCCGAAAATCTCTTCCCGATAGATTTTCATGCTCGGTTTGACGTTATCGAACAGGGTACCGCCGATGAAAAATCCGTCTTCATAGCCCTGCATTTTAAAGTCGCGGCCATCCACCAGCAGATCCGCGCCTTCGGCAACGCCCTCGTTGATATAGCCCTTAACCCTGTTGAGTGCGTCTTTGGTGACCAGCGGACCATAATCGGCGCCGGCATCCGAGGAGAGGCCAATTTTCAAAGCCTCCACGCGCGGTATCAGTTTTTTCACCAGGGCATCGGCGGTCGCCTGGCCGACCGGCACGGCAACGGAAACCGCCATGCAGCGTTCACCGGCAGACCCGTAGCCGGCGCCGATCAATGCGTCGGCCACCTGGTCCAGATCCGCATCCGGCATGATAATGGCATGGTTTTTGGCGCCGCCAAAGCATTGCGCGCGCTTGCCGTGCTGGGCTGCGGTTGCATAAATGTAATTGGCGATCGGCGACGAGCCCACGAACCCGATTGCCTTGACGCGCGGGTCTTCCAGCAACGTATCGACCGCAACTTTATCGCCGTTCACGACGTTGAAAATTCCCGGTGGACCGCCGGCTTCCAGAAACAATTCGGCGAGCCGCAGCGGCACCGACGGATCACGTTCCGAGGGCTTCAGAATAAAAGCATTGCCGCAGGCAATCGCCGGTGCTGCCTTCCAAAGCGGGATCATTGCCGGAAAGTTGAATGGGGTAATGCCGGCAACCACACCGAGCGGCTGCCGCAGGGAATAGACGTCGATGCCGGTGCCGGCGCTCTCGGTATATTCGCCCTTTAAAAGATGCGGGATGCCGATCGCGAACTCCAGAACCTCGATGCCGCGCTGAATATCCCCCTTCGCATCCGGCACGGTCTTGCCGTGTTCCGAGGACAAGGTGTTGGCCAGGCTCTCGATGTCACGGTTGATCAAATCCAGCCATTTCATCAATACGCGCGCCCGGCGTTGCGGATTAACCGCCGCCCATCCCGGCTGTGCCGCCTCGGCATCGGCTATCACGGCCTCAACCTCCCCCCGCGTTGCAAGCGGGCATTTGGCCTGGATGGCGCCGGTATTGGGATCATACACATCGGCAAAGCGGCCGGACGCGCCAGCGACGGATTTGCCACCAATGAAATGGGTCAGTTCGCGCGCCATAAAGTTCCTCCAGCGTGTTATATTTGGCTGCCCAGTGCCCTCACAGGCCCGCTCATACCTGTCATCCGTTGCGGGTTAGGGGCAGGACACCATCTGCATATACGCATATAGATGATAACTGAAGGGTATTTGGCCGCAATCAATGTGCATTTATGCACCGAACATCAATGTGCGCGATGCACTGAAGAACAGGTAGATGGCAGGGCGTAAGCTGGCGCAAAACTGGGACGACCTACGGCATTTTCTGGCGGTTGCCAGGCTGGGAACATTATCGGCCGCGGCCGAGCGATTGGGTACCGACCATACTACGGTCGCCAGGCGCATCCAACGGCTCGAGGAGGCGCTTGCGGCGAAGGTCTTCTATCGCAGCAGCCTCGGCTACAGCCTGACGCTCGCTGGCGAAAAACTGCAGCCGATCGCTGAGGCAATGGAGGCTGGATACCTTGCCGCCGCCGCTGCCCATAGTGCAAATCCGACCGTCAGCGGCATTGTCCGCATCGGCGCGCCGGATGGCTTCGGCACCTGGTTCCTAGCGCCGCGGATCCATAAACTGGCGCAGCTCCATCCGCAGTTGGAAATTGAGCTGGTGGTTACCGCGCGCGCCTTCAGCCTGTCGAAGCGCGAAGCCGATCTAGTGATCAGCCTGACGTCTCCGGAGCATATCCGGATTGTTTCACGCCGGCTCACCGATTACCGGCTTATGGTGTATGCGGCGCGTCAGTACCTTGAATCACACCCGGAAATCAGCGGGACCGGCAATTTCAACAAGCATGATTTTATCGGTTATATCGAGGATATGCTGTTCACGCCCGAGTTGAATTATCTCGCCGCCATCGGCACCGGCATTAATGCCCGCATCCGCAGCACTAATCTTATCGCCCAGGTCAATGCCACCCTAGCCGGCGGCGGCCTCTGCGTATTGCCGGCTTTTATCGCCAGATCCTATCCGGCGCTAATCCCGGTTCTACCGGATAAAAGCGCCTTGAAGCGCTCTTATTACATGCATATTCACGAGGATAACGCCAAAGCGGCGCATGTCCGCGCCGCCGCCTTATTCATTGCCACCGAAGTCTCCGAAGCCCAGGAAATGTTTGAGGGAACCGGCTAAGCTGATGAGCGAGCAGGATTATCGCCCTGAGACTTTAGCCTTCGCGCAAGCCGAAGCGGCCCAAGCCACGCGTGAGGACTCGTTACGCGCGCGCGACCGCGAAAGGATCCATCATATCCGGTCGCATGGCCGCTGGTACCATCTGCTCTGGCTGTTGGCCGGCCCCGGCGTGTTGGTGATGATGGGCGAGAATGACGGCCCCAGCATGGTGTCCTACGCCACCACGGGCGCGACCTACGGCATCGGCTTTTTCATCCCCTTTATTCTGCTTACGTTTGTAATGGCGTTCGTGGTGCAGGAAATGGCGGTGCGGCTGGGTGTTGCCACTGGCCGCGGCCATGCGGAGCTGATCTTTCAGCGTTTCGGGCCATTCTGGGGCTACTTCGCAATGGCCGATCTGGTGGTCGGTAATGTCCTGACGCTGATCACCGAATTTATCGCCATTCAAGCCGGCGGCTTGTATTTCGGAGTGCCGGCCTGGATGTCGGTGGCCTTCGGCGTCGCGCTGGTTGCCGCGTCGCTGGGGCTGCGGCGCTATGCCACCTGGGAACGGGTTTTAATGACGCTGGCGGCCGGCAATCTGTTGTTCATCCCGGCTGCCCTGCTCGCACATCCTGATCCCGCGGCCATTACCCGCGCGTTGCTGCATTGGGGGCCGCTGCCTGGCGGCTTCACCATTGTTTTTGTCACGCTGATACTGGCCAATATCGGCGCCACGGTTACGCCATGGATGATCTTTTTCCAGCAAAGTGCGGTCGTCGATAAAGGCCTGACGCCGGTCGATTTACCGCAGGGTCGGATGGATACCGCGATCGGCGCCGTGCTCGCCGCCACCGCCGCCATCGCCACCGTGGTTGCGGCGTCCAGGCTTTTTACCGCCCATGTCAATGTTGCGCAGTTTGCCAATGGTGCCGATTTTGCAACCGCTCTGCGGCCCTTGATCGGCAGTACCGGCGCCACATTATTCGCACTCGGCATTATCGAGGCCGGCCTGTTGGCGGCGATGACGATTTCCACCAGCTCATCCTATGCGCTGGCCGAAACCATCTCGGCGCGGCACAGCCTGAACCTGGACTTCGCCCAGGGCCGCATATTTTATGGCGCCGCCATTTTGTCCACTTTGTTCGCCGCCTGCATCGTATTAATTCCCGGCGCGCCGCTCCTTGCCATTACGCTCACGGTGAATATTATCGCCACCCTGCTAATGGCGCCGGCGCTGCTGTTCCTGCTGCTTTTGGTAAACGACCACGAAATCATGGGCGGTTTGGGAAATAGCTGGAAAGCCAATCTTGCTGGCGGCGGCATCGTCATTGCCATCTCGCTGGTCGGTGCCGCCTATGGCCTCATTACCGTGTTCCCCAGCCTGCTTACCAGGTGACGCATGAACCTTGATGATCCCGTCAGCGAACACTTCGTTGCTGCGAGCAGGGACAAGCTGCCGCGCCGCAAGCTGGGGCGCGGCACGCTGGCGCTGCTGATCCTGTTGCGGGTGTATGTTTTGCTGGCAATCCCGATCGTGATCTACGCGTTCATCCGAGCGTTAAATCAATAATCTGACAGCCTGATCATCACGCTCCGTGGCACCGGCTGCGCCAAGCCGACTGTTCAAACCGGCTTTGCAGCGTCAGCTTCCGGCGCCGGGAAATTGCCGGCGCGCACCTCGCCGGCATATTGGCCGATGGCCTCGCGTACCAGCGCGGCGCCGTCAAGATAGGCTTTGGCGAAGGATGGGGCATGATCCGGGTTCAGGCCCAGCACGTCATGCAGCACCAGTACCTGCGCATTCGTCCCCGGGCCGGCGCCGATGCCGATGGTGGGAACGCCAAGGCGTTGCGTGATTTCACTGGCAAGATGCGCAGGGATCGCCTCCATCAACACCATTCGCGCGCCGCCCTCGGCCAGTGCAATGGCGTCATCGAACAACTTCGAAGCCGCCTCCTGGGTTTTGCCCTGCCGCTTGAAGCCGCCGAACTGATGCACATGCTGCGGCGTCAGGCCGATATGCGCGCAAACCGGAATGCCGCGGGCGGAGATAAAGGCAACCGTCTCTGCCATCGCAGCACCACCTTCGAGTTTAACAATCTGGGCGCCGGCCTTTACCAGCCTGGCGGCAGCGCCGAACGCCTGCTCCGGGCTTTCCTCGAAGCTGCCAAACGGCAGGTCCGCCATCACCAATGCCCGCTTCACGCCGCGGGAGACGATGCGGGTATGGTATTCCATCTGTTCGAGGCTGACGAACAAGGTATGTGGATCGCCCGCCATCATCATGCCCAGCGAATCACCGATCAGCACGCCATCGATCCCGGCTTCATCTGCAAGCTTCGCCAAAGCGTAGTCATAGGCCGTGATGAAGCTAAGGCGCCTGCCTTCGCGCTTGGCTTTATCCCAAAGACTAAGGTTTTTACTCATTCGCTGATCCCCTTGAGGAGAAGTTCCAGCGCGAAGCTCACGCTGGCGGCCCGGATCTGATCGCGGTCTCCGGTAAATAATCTAAGCCGGGTGAGCAAATCGCCCTCCCGGCCGGCAAGCCCGAACCAGACGGTGCCGACGGGTTTGGTTGCAGTTCCGCCGCCGGGCCCGGCAATGCCGGTCACGGAAACTGCGAGATCCGCATTGGCGCGCAGCCTTGCCCCCGCCGCCATGCGCCGCGCTACCGCTTCGCTGACCGCGCCGACCGCGCTGATCACCCCAGCCGGCACGCCAAGCAACGCGGTTTTGGCGGCATTGGAATAACTGACAAAACCGTATTCCAGCACATCGGAGGCGCCCGGAATGGCGGTGATGGCGCCTGCGACCAGTCCCCCCGTGCAGCTTTCCGCCGTGGTGATGGTCCATTGCCGAGCCCGGCTCAGCGCGACCAGCCGTGCCGCCATCTCGCGCTCGGCGGCCAGGCCCCCGACCATCAATGCCTGCCCGGAAAAAGCAATAGAATGACGAACAGACTGACGCAGGCAAAGCAGCCGGCAACCCAGTCGTCGCCCATCACGCCCCAGGCGTCATGCCGCCGGTCCAGCATACCGATCGGCCCCCATTTGGTGATGTCGAAAAGCCGAAACAGCGCAAAAGCCAGCACCAGTCCGGCAAGGCTGAGGTAGGGCAGCGCCAGCAAAGCGATCATCTGTCCGGCAACCTCATCAATCACAATCCAGCCCGCATCATCGGCGCCGCCTACCTGGCCGATGGCCCAAACACCCCCGGCACTGGCGATCAGGATGCCAACGACCAACGGACCATGGCCGAAATAAAGTAGAATACTGCCAAGGATCAGTCCAACCAGGGAGCCGTAAGTCCCTGGCGCCCGCGGCGCATAACCTGCACCCCCGCCACTGGCGATCAATTGCGGCAAGTCCATATCATCCCCTTCGGCAGAGCATAGACGCGGTCTGTTCACTCTGATCCAGAGTAAAAAGTCTTATTGCGCGCGCCGAGCCTCTACCGGTTTTTCTTCAACAAAAGAAGTGCGTCCTGGCTATGACTGCAACCACGGCTGCAGCGGGCTGGCCGCCTGGCCGGTTTGCAGCGCCCGGTAAACCACGATGCTTTCGGTTACCCGCTGCACGTAGTTGCGGGTCTCGCTGAACGGGATCTCTTCCACCCAATCGATCATATTGGCGCCGCCAGACGCCGTCGGCCCCATTTCCGGGTCACCGTTTTCAGCCAGCCAGTTGGCCACATTGGTAGGCCCGGCATTATAAGCCGCAATGGCCAGCGGCAGGCAGTTGCCGAAATCCTGGATCAATCCGCTGATATAGGCGCCGCCCAACGCCATATTGGTCTGCGGATCATCAAGGTCGCCAACGCCGGAATAGGCAATCCCATTTTGCGCCGCCGTCCGCCGCGCCGTCTCCGGCATCAACTGCATCAGCCCGACCGCGCCGGCGCCGCTGACAATGGTCGGGTTAAAGCTGCTTTCCTGCCGCATGATGCCGTAGGCGATAGCCGGTTCAAGGCCGGCGGGCGGGGTAACCGGCATCGGCCAGCCTTCGCGGATCAGCATTTGCCCGGCAATACCGGCCGTCCGGGCAATAGCCACGGCACTTTGCGGATATCCAAGGCCAAGCGCCAGCTTGGCGGCAAGCTCGCGGCAGCTGCCGACGGCGCAAACTTGTCCCAAACGGTTCAAAAAGATCTGCGCGTCCGTAGGGTCATCCATCTGGGTCAACAAAAAAGCTGCCCGCGGTAACTCCATGAACGCAAAGTTGAGCGCATCGTCGGCGCCATAAGCCGGCTCGGGCGCGTTCAGGATCCGCTGTGCCAGACCGCTTGGCGTGTCGCCAAGCGCCAAAGCGGCAAGCTGACCGTAATAAGTGTCCGGGTAGCCGGCCGCTACCGTATAATCGGCCTGCGCGGCGGCGCCGCTTTCAGTACGCGCCCGCCAATAATAAGCCCTCGCCTGAGTGATCACGGCGGTGGATGATGACGCCAGGTCGGTAAACCAGGTCGCGGCCTCCGCCGGTTCTTTCAAAAAGCGTAACAGCAGGAAGCCGGCGAGAAAGTCGCGATCGGCGATTTGGGCACGGGCAGTAGCACCGGCGATGGGCGGGTCAACCGCGATCACGACCTGGTAGGCATCCTTGGGATCGCCCTCGGAGAGCAGCGCGCGGGCCAGCTCATCCTGCGCCGGCCAAAACAGCAATTGCCCATCGGCGGGAGTCGCCGCCGCTGCTGCCTTGCCCTGCGCGATCCAAAGTGCTGCCGCTGCACGGTCATTGCCCTGGGCATGCATGGTTTCCGCCTGCGCCAGAAATGCCACCGGCGCCGGCCCAAAGCTTGGCTGGTAAGTACCGGATGCCTCCGCCAGCCGCAGCGCCAGCGTGCCTTGCTCCGGCCAGTCGGGGTTGGCGCCGATAAAGGCCTGGATCGAGTCCGGATCGCCGCCGCCCAGCAGTTGGAAAAAAGTTACCAGCTTCACCACCAGCGGGTCTCCGGTGGCTTGCGCCAGGGTCACCGCGTCATTGAAGTCCCCCGACTTCACGTCGGCCATAATCTGCGGGCTCGCCGCAGCCGAGCTTGCCACCTGCTGAGCCAGGGCGGCAACGGGGAAAAAACTTAGAAGCAAAATCAGCAGGACTCGCATGCAGCTGGTTTAGCATCCCGCGGCTTGCAGGCCATCCCCCATCGGCCTAACTCGGCACTAAACACGCCGAAAGCCGAGGCAATCGCGTGTTAAAGGAGTTCGCCATGTTTCACGGTTCACTGGTCGCCCTGGTTACCCCGATGCGCGCCGATGGCAGCATCGACGAGGAGGCCTATGCCCGGCTGATCGAATGGCAAATCGAGCAAGGTACCAACGGCATCGTGCCGGTCGGCACCACCGGCGAGTCCCCCACGCTCAGCCACGAGGAACATAAGCGCGTCGTCGAGCTCGCGGTCGCGGTCGCGGCCGGTCGCGTTCCGGTGCTGGCCGGCGCTGGATCCAATGCCACGGTCGAGGCGATCGGTCTTGCCCGGCACGCCAAAAAAGCCGGCGCCGATGGGGTGCTGGTGGTCACCCCCTATTACAACAAACCGACGCAGGAAGGCCTGTACCGGCATTTCACGGCAATCGCGGAGGCGGCGGATATTCCGCTTATCATCTACAACATTCCCGGCCGGTCGGTGATCGACATGTCGGTGGAAACCATGGCGCGGCTTGCCGGCCATAAGAACATTGTCGGCGTTAAGGACGCCACCGCCAATCTTACCCGGCCGCTGCACACCACGCGCGCCTGCGGTCCAGACTTTATTCAGCTTTCCGGCGAGGACCACACGGTCGTCGCCTATCTCGCCTCCGGCGGCCATGGCTGCATCTCGGTTACCGCGAATGTGGCGCCGAAGCTGTGCGCGCAAATGCACGCTGCTTGGCAGGCCGGAGACGTCCGCCACGCCATGGAAATCCAAAGCCGCCTGGTGCCGCTGCATGACGCGATGTTCGCTGAATCTAATCCCGGCCCGGTTAAATACGCCGCTTCGCTGCTGGGCTTTGGCAGCGCGACCTGCCGCCTGCCGCTTGCCCCCATCGCTGAAGCGAATGCCGCCAAAATGCGCGCCGCCATGCAGGAACTTGGAATTCTGAACTAATGGCGACCGAAGCCCCTGCCAAAAGCAAATCCGGCTATATCTCGCACGGCATCGCCGCGCAGAATCGCAAAGCCCGGTTCGACTATAAAATCCTCTCAACCGTGGAGGCCGGCATCGTGCTGAAAGGCGTCGAGGTTAAATCCCTGCGTCTCGGCCGCGCCACCCTCTCTGAAGCCTGGGCCGGCGAACGTGACGGCGAACTCTACCTGTTCAACGCCTATATCCCTGAATATCAAGGCGGCGTGCTGTCGCGCTTCGACGTCCGCGGCGCCCGTAAATTGCTGGTGAAGCGAAAGGAACGCGGCGTTCTCATCGGGGCCATGGCGCGCGATGGCCACACCGTCGTGCCGCTGGATATTCACTTCAACCCGCGCGGCCTCGCAAAAGTAACGCTCGGCGTCGCCGAAGGCCGGCAGAAACATGATAAACGCCACGCCATCGCCGCCCGCGACTGGCAGCGTGATAAGGCCCGCTTGCTCCGGAACAAATAAGGCAAGGACTTCTCTTTCTGAAGAAAAAGAAGCAAAAAGACTTTTTTAATCTGGGCTGCGGGCGGTTTGATGCTCCCCGCTCTGGCCTATTATTATCCAAGGGTTTGTCGAATGCTTTTGACAACCCCTTCAAACATCTCAGTGTCTAATCGTTTTGTGCTCGTATTATATCTGGACACATGATAGCTGTTCGCAAGCAACAATTTTGGCCTTGGTTCGTGCAACGCGTGATGCGTGAATTTATGCGCTGAAAGTTTCAACCCCAAAGCGCGCAGGCTCATCTGATGCGCTATCGTTCCTAAAGTCAGAATCACCCGCAGGTTTGGCATCGCCGCAATTTCGCGCTCCAGAAACGCGTTGCAGGTTTTGTTTTCCAGCGGCGTCGGTAAATTCTGCGGCGGTACGCAGCGCACGGCGTTGGTGATCCTGGTATCGATAAGCCGGAGCCCGTCATCGGGGCTCTGCGCATATTCGCCCTCCGCAAACCCAAACTTCAGCAGCGTGGCGTAAAGCAGTACGCCCGCATAATCGCCGGTGAACGGCCTCCCGGTCCGATTGGCACCGCGCACTCCCGGCGCCAATCCCACAACCAGCAGCCGGGCCGATAACTCCCCGAAACTCGGTACCGGTGCATTATGCCAAAGCGGCTCATTGGCACGATTGGCCTCTCGGTACGCCACTAACCGCGGGCAAAGCGGACAATCGCGATCAGGCCACATGCTTAAAGAGGCCATCAAAAAAGCAAAACCGCGGCCGCGTCGGTCTCAGGTACGGACCGCGGTTTCCGCGCGTTTCCATCTATCAGTTGAAAGTTATGCCAGATACACCACCAAAAATTGCATAATCTAGAAAATAAAACAAGAATCTTACTAAAATACTCCAAAAATGCTTCCTTTTACTAAAAATAGGGATAAGTCTAGAAATTATTAAGGTGCGAGGTTAAGTTTGCGTCCTAAGGTGCAGAGTTTAAGTTTGCGGTCTTTGAATACTTATCTACGGCGGACGAGAGGGTGAAGACGACTTTTCATGACGGCTAAATTATGATCCTGATCGGCATAGGGGCTAATCTGCCCGCTCCGGGAAATCTTGCCCCACCCGAAACCTGCGCCGCGGCGGTGGAGGCGTTGCAAAATATTCCTGGTTTGCACTTGGTTACAACGTCGCCCTGGTACCGTACGGGAGCAATTCCAAAATCCAGCCAACCGGATTTTTGCAACGGCGTCGCCCGGCTGGAAGGCGAGATCGGCCCGTGTGAGTTGATGACCATCCTGCAGGCGATCGAGGATCGCTTCGGGCGTATCCGCACCACACCGAACGCGCCGCGCACGCTTGATCTCGATATCATCGATCTGAACGGGATCATTCGCGCTATCCCGCCGGTCATACTGCCGCATCCCCGGGTTCATTTGCGGGCCTTCGTCTTGCGCCCGATACTGGATGTCGCGCCCGGCTGGCGGCATCCCACTTTGCGACGGGGTGTCGCCGCCATGCTGGTTGATTTATCGCCACAAGCCATCGAGCCCTGGCACGCCTGAGTTGCTCGGATGCGTCGCTTACCTTGCATTGTCCGAGGGCGTGGCGTATCTCATTCTTTGAAATTCACTTTTTTTAAGCTGGAGAACCACGGATGGCCCGCGTCACCGTAGAAGATTGTGTCCTCAGGGTACCGAACCGGTTTGAACTGGTCCTGCTGGGCGCTCAACGTGCACGCAATATCAGCCGTGGCGAGCAGCTGACCATCGAACGCGATAACGACAAAAACCCGGTGGTCGCTTTGCGCGAAATCGCCGAGGAGACCTTGCATTTGCCGGATCTGGAGCAGGACCTCGTTAAATCCCTCTCCCGCGTCCCGGAACCCGAACCCGTGGACGAGGAAGTGCTCGACCTGATCCCGACAGATCAGAATATTTTCGGCCTGCAGGATGTCTCTGCCGAGGAGGAGGCCGCCGCTCTGGCCGCCGAATCGGAAGAAATGACCCCGGAAGATATCCAAGCCGCGATTGAGGCCGAGCTCGGCGGCAAATCCCGCCGCTGAAAAGGACCGGAATGAAAGCAGGGCCCGAAGCCGCAAGCCTGCTTTTCTCCCCCGAGGGCCTGAGCTCTGGCGCCGCTGGCTTGGCGCATCCAGAGCTTCGACCGCTGCTTTCCCGTATCGCGTCCTATGATGCGAAATCAGACCCTGCCCTGATCGATGCCGCTTATGGGCTCGCCTTTAGCGCCCATGATGCGCAGAAGCGCGATAACGGCGAGCCATATATTACCCACCCGCTCGCCGTCGCCACCATCCTTGCCGGATACCGGCTGGACAGTGCCTCGATCATCACAGCATTGCTGCACGATGTCATTGAGGACACACCGGTCACGCTGGCCGCGGTGCAGAAAAAATTCGGCCAGGAAGTCGCCGGCCTGGTCGATGGCGTCACCAAGTTAACCCGGCTTGAACTGCAGTCCGACCGCACCAAGCAGGCCGAAAACTTCCGTAAGCTCGTTTTGGCCATGAGCAAGGACATCCGTGTCCTTATCGTCAAGCTGGCGGACCGCCTGCACAACATGCGCACCATCGGCGCCGTCGCCACCTTGCCCCGGCGGCAACGCATCGCTCGCGAGACCATGGAGATCTACGCGCCGCTGGCGGAGCGCATCGGCATGGAATCGGTTAAAACCGAATTGCAGACCCGATCTTTCGCCGAACTCGATCCTGAAGCCTTCGACACCATCCAAGCCCGGTTGAATTTCCTGCGCGGCCAGGGCGCCGATGTCATCGAGGAAGTGCGCAAGGAATTGCTGCGTGTCTGCCGCGATTCCGATGTCGAGATTGTCGAAATCAGCGGCCGCGAAAAATCGCCCTATTCCATCTGGGAGAAAATGCAGCGCCGCAATGTCGCTTTCGAACAGCTCTCCGACATCATGGCGTTTCGCATTATCGTGCCCTCCCGTGAAGCCTGCTACATGGCGCTTGGCGCCATCCACGCCGCCTTTCCCGTTATCGCCGGCCGCTTCAAGGATTACATCTCGACGCCCAAAGCCAATGGCTATCAGTCGCTGCACACCGGCGTCACCTTGCGGCAGCCGCGCAACCAGAAAATCGAACTTCAAATCCGCACGCCGGAAATGCAGATCATCGCCGAAAACGGCGTCGCCGCGCACTGGCTCTACAAGCAAGCCGACGCCACCCAGGCCGATCTCAAACAGTTCCGCTGGGTCCAGGATCTTCTGGAAATCCTGGAGAACTCCGCGGCGCCCGACGAGTTCCTCGAAAACACCAAACTGGAACTCTACCAGGACCAGGTTTTCTGCTTCACCCCGAAAGGTCAGCTGATCCAGTTGCCGCGCGGCGCCACCTCGGTGGATTTCGCCTATGCCGTGCATAGCCAGATCGGCGATACCTGCGTCGGCGCCCGCATCAACGGCAGATTGATGCCGCTGCGTTACGAATTACAGAACGGCGATCAGGTGGAAATTCTCACCGCCCGCGGCGGCACGCCATCGCCGGCCTGGGAACGCTTCGTCACCACCGGTAAAGCCCGCGCCCGCATCCGCCGCTTTCTCACCCAGCAGATGCGCGACCAGCATCGCGACCAGGGCAAATCCGAATTGGCCAAGGCGTTCCGGCAGGAAGGCGTGGACGGCTCCGAAAAAATTCTGGAGCCAGTTGCAAAACTCCTGAAACAGGCCAGCCTGGATGATCTTTACGTAGCGGTCGCCACCGGCACGCTCGGCCCCAAGGAAGTCGTCAACGCCGCCTATCCGGAGCTGCGCGCCGCCCGCGCGCCGCGCATGCTGCCGGGCTTCATGGGCAATTCCTTGACCAGCCGTTCGCCGCGAAACGTACAGGCGCGGCACGATAACGGCATGCCGCTTACCGGCCTCGTACCGGGCATGGACATCCACTACGCCGGTTGTTGCCACCCGATTCCGGGCGATAAGATTGTTGGCATCGTCACCACCGGCAAAGGCGTTACGGTGCATGTGCAGGACTGCGCGCAGCTGGAAACCTTCGCCGCCACGCCGGAACGATTTATCGACGTCGACTGGGATCTCGCCAACCTCGCGCATCGCACCGGCAAGCCTGGCGGCGACGGCTTTACCGGCCGCATCAGCGTCATCGCCAGCAATACGCCATCGTCGCTGGCAACCATCGCCAATGCCGTCGCCAAACAGGAAGGCGCCATCGCAAATCTGAAAGTCGTGCAGCGTCAGCAGGATTTTTTCGAAGCCTTGGTCGATGTCGAAATCCGCGACCTGCGCCATCTCAACCAGGTCATCGCCGGCCTGCGCGGCGGCGCCGGCATCGCTCAGGTGGAACGGCAGAAGACTTGAAGGGCAGGGAAGTACTTTCTTTTTGCAAAAAAGAAACAAAAAACTTTTTTGACTCTAGGCCTCGGGCGCTGGTGAAATCACGGCTATGATCATCGGAACCGGTTCTGATCTCTGTGATATCCGCCGTATTGAAAAATCGCTTGCGCGGTTCGGCGAGCGTTTTACCGATCGCATTTTTTCCCAAACCGAACGCGCCCGCGCCGAGCGCCGCGCCCTCGGTAGAGCCTCGTCCTATGCCAAACGCTTCGCCGCCAAGGAAGCCTGCGCCAAGGCGCTCGGCACCGGATTTAGCCGCGGCGTGTTCATGTCCGATTTGCGCGTCACCAACCTGCCTTCCGGCCAGCCCACACTATCCCTGCACGGCGGCGCGCTCCTTCGGCTGCAATCACTTATTCCGGAAGGCTACGCCCCGCAGATCAACCTTTCGCTAACCGACGAATATCCCTACGCCTATGCCAGCGTGATCATCTCCGCCAACAAAATTTGATTAAACCAGTTCGAACACCAGTTCCTTCGGCCGGCACAGCCGCACGCCTTTTTCAGACACCACAATCGGCCGCTCAATCAGCACCGGATGCGCCACCATCGCGTCGAGCAGCGCATCATCGCTCAGCGCAGGATCCGCCAGCCCAAGTTCAGCATAAACGTCCCCCTTGGCCCGCAACACCGCCCGTGGCTTAACGCCCATTACCTTGATCAGCTGCACCAGCCGCGCCCGGCTCGGCGGATTTTTTAAATACTCGACCACCTCCGGCTCAACGCCGCGTTCTCTGATCATCGCCAATACATTGCGCGACGTGCTGCATCCCGGATTATGATAAATAGTCACGCCCATCCAAAGCTCCTGCATTGATCGTCCAGCATCCCGCGCAATATGTCATGCCACGGTAGCGCGCAAAGGCAAGGCATGACCAACTCCGAAAACATCCATTTTTATGAGCCCAAGAACGGCCACGGCTTGGCGCATGACCCCTTCAATGCGATCATCGGTCCACGTCCCATCGGCTGGGTTTCCACCAAAGGCCGCGACGGCAGCATCAACCTCGCGCCTTACAGCTTTTTCAACGCCTTCAATTATACCCCGCCGATCCTCGGCTTCTCCAGCAATGGCGCCAAAAACAGCTTGCGCAACGTCCGCGAAACCGGTGAATTTGTGTGGAACCTAGCTACCAGGGATATCGCCGAGCAGATGAACCTCACCTGTGCCACGCTGCCCTATGGCGACAGTGAATTCACCTTCGCAAATCTTACCCAGGCCGCATCGCGCCTGGTCGCCCCGCCGCGCGTCGCCGAAAGCCCGGTCAACTTCGAGTGCAAAGTGACCGAGATCATCCAGTTAAAATCCCATACCGGCACACCGGTTCAATCCTGGCTGGTGCTGGGAGAAGCGGTCGCCATCCATATCGACAAAAAACTGCTCAAAGATGGCACCTTCGATACCTTCAACGCCAACATCATCCTGCGCGCCGGCGGCCCCAGCGCCTACGCCCAGATCAACCCGGATTCCCGTTTCGACATGAAACGCCCCGCCTGAACCCTTAATTTGCCGTGGCGACAAGCCTGGACACGCTCGTGCTTAAATGCTCCAGCTCCACACCGTTCAGATATGGGAAAGTTCCCACGGCCGGCGCCGCAGCTGCATCATTCGCCCGCTGCTGCTGCGGCCGCCTGTTGAGGGGCACGCGCTTTAACCACCCCTCCCGGCGAGCGGATCAGCAGCACCAGCGGCAGTACCAGAACGCACATCACCAGCATCAGCTTGTAATCGTCGATATACGCAATAATGGCAGCTTGCCGCTGCACCTCGGCATCCAGCGCGTTGGCGCCATGTACCGATAGCGGACCCCAAAAGCGGGCAACAGCGCCGCTTTGCAGGGCGCGATTAAACGGCGTCACCACGCCGGAGATAAGGGCGTGGTTGATCTCCGCATTGGTCTGCAGCAAGGACGCCGTCACCGAAATGCCGATGGCGCTGCCTAAATTACGCATCAGACTGTAAACGCCCGTCGCTTCGGTTCGCAGTTCCAGCGGCAGCGTCGAAAAAACGATGGTCGATAGCGGCACGAAAATGAGCCCAACGCCAACGCCTTGGATCATCCCAACGCTCAGGATGGTCCATTGCGAAATATCCGGCGTCCAATGCGACATTTCATACAGCGAATAGGCGCAGGTAATGAGCCCGACTGTCACCAGCGGCCGCGACCCGGTACGCGGGATCAGCCGCCCCGCCACCAGCATTGCAAACATCGAGCCAAAGCCACGCGGCCCCAGCAAATTGCCGGCGGTGATGGCAGGGTAATTCAGCAGGGTCTGCAAATACGGCGCCAGCAGCGCCATCGAGGCATAGATGATTACGCCGACCACGAACATGAAGCAGGAGGCCACCACGAAATTACGGTCGGTAAAGATTTTAGGGTTCAAAAACGGCTTTGGCACCAGCGCCGAGTGGACCAGAAAACAGTAAAATCCAACCCCGGCGACACAGGCTTCGAAAATGATTTCAGGCGAGCTGAACCAGTCCAATTCCTCGCCGCGGTCCAGCATTAACTGGAATGCCCCAAGCGCGATGCTGAGTGCGGCAAAGCCCATCCAGTCGAGCTTCGCTGCCAGGTTGCGCGGCGTCTCCTTTAAATAAATCAGTATCCCGGCCGCTGCTAGAATACCGACCGGCACGTTGATGTAGAACACCCAGCGCCAGCTGTAATCCTCGGTCAGCCAGCCGCCGATAATTGGCCCCAGCACCGGGCCGATGGTTACCCCCATCCCCCACAGCGCCATCGCCTGGCCGCGTTTCTCGGGCGGGTAGATCTCATACATTACGCTCTGCGACAGCGGCACCAGGGCGGCGCTGAACATGCCCTGCAAAATCCGGAACCCGACGATCTCCACCAGCGACTGCGCGGTGCCGGCAGCACGGATGCAATGCTGAAGCCGATGATCGAGGTCAGGAACAGCCGCGTGCGGCCGAACCTCGCCGCTAGGAACCCGACCGGCGCTGTCATGATTGCGGTGGCGATGATATAGCTGGTCAGAACCCAGTTGATCTCGTCCTGGCTGGCCGCCATCGACCCCTGCATATAGGGCAGCGCCACATTGGCGATGGTGCCATCCAGGGCCTGCATCAGCGTCGCCGCCACTGAACACAGCGTGACGATGATAAGTCCCGACCGGCTCAGCGGCGCCGGTCCGCGATCTCCACTCGCATTGGTATTTTGCTGCGACATGCAAATAAGTCTTCCAACAGGGCAGATGGAACGACCAGCCTATTACGTTTCAGGCGAGCGGACCATAGCTGAAATATCTGCCTGCGACGGCACATCGATGCAAGGCAAACGCCGTTTTTTAGGCAGCTTCCTAGTCGCCTGATGCCTTGTAATAGGCTTCCACGCTGCCTTTTAGTTTCATCGTCATGGGCTGCCCATGCCGGTCGACCGTTTTGCCGACGCTGACGCGTACCCAGCCTTCGCTGATCGAGTATTCCTCGACATTGTTTTTCTCAACGCCGTTGAACCGGATACCAATGCCACGCTCGAGCACGGCCTCATCGAAAAACGGGCTGTTTGGGTTGATCGACAGGTGATCGGGTGGGGTGTCTGTCATCTGCGGCCTCTAAAACATTTTGCTGAGTTTGCGCGTCAACTGGGTAAACCCACTGGCCGCCGGCGCATCTGCCAACGCCACCGCCGGTACGCTCGCAATGGTTTTGCCGTCCAGCGTATAGGTAATGGTGCCGAGCGTTTCGCCCTTGGTAACGCCGTTCCCGAGTGCTGCCGTATAGGCAATGCTATGGGTGATATTTTTGCCGGCATCCACGGGCAGTGTCAGCACCACCGTCTGGCCGGGACCAACGGCCACCGACCCGGCATCCAGATCAGTGCTGTTCAACGTGTCGATCTGCGTGCCGACCGTGGCGACCGGCGCGTCGGTAAAGAATTTTTCGCCGTAGTCCAGCAGCGATTCAATGGCAGCCGTGCTGCCATGCCAGGTTGCACCCCCCATCACCACCGCAATCAACCGCATTTTGTTGCGCATCGCCGTGGCGTCGATACAATGCCCGCTTTCCTTCGTCAGCCCGGTTTTCAAGCCATCGACGGTCGGATCATGCTGCAGAACCGGGTTCCAGCTCTGCTGAGTGATGTTGTTGAAGGTGTAACTCTGCTGTTTGGAAATATTCAAAATCTCCGGCTCATCCGCAATGATCACCCGGCTCAGCTTGGCAACGTCCATGGCGGTGGTGTGCAATGCCGGGTCCGGCAGCCCGGTGACATTCACATAGGTCGTGTTGGTCAAACCGATATCGGCGGCCTCTTTGGTCATCAATTGCACAAAGGCATCCTGGCTGCCGGCAATCTGTTCCGCCAGGGCGACCGCTGCGTCATTACCGGAGTCGATGATCAGGCCGTGCAGCAGCTGATCCACCGTCACCACGGAAGTCGGGTCGATGAACATGCGCGAGCCGCCGGCGCGCCATGCATCCGGGCTCACCGGCACCACCTGGTCAAGCTTCAGGCTGCCGTGATGCAGCGCCTGAAACGCCAGATGCGCCGTCATCAATTTGGAAAGGCTGGCCGGCGGCAGCTGCAGATTGGGTGCGGCTTCGGCGAGAATGGCGCCGGTGGTCGCATCCATCAGCACATAGGCGGTAAAGCCGGGTAGGGTGGGCGGGGTTGGCGTGCTCTTGTCGCCGGCGGGAGAATCTGGAACTGGCGGCGGGCCGGCCGGCATGGCGGTCGCCGTATCCCGGTCCGTCGGGCGCGCCATGTTGGTATGGGCGTAGCCAGTTGCGGGCAGCGCCAAAGCGGCGCCAAGCAGCAAGGCAAGGGAGGTATGGGGTTTGATCATCAGGGCGCGAATCCTTGAATTTAGCCATCCGGTTCGGCGCTTCTCTGCACCCATTTCTTGACAAGCCGCAAGCGGCGGGCTTGATGCGCGGCTGCTGACAACCGGGATGGAATCAGGGTCGAACATGGCAAAGCGTAAGCAGTCTTCCTCGACCGTAGTCGATAATATCAAAACTATTTTCTACGCGGCGCTGATTGCCGTTGTCATCCGCACCTTCTTCTTTGAGCCGTTTTTCATCCCCTCCGGCAGCATGGTCCCAACCCTCCTGGTCGGGGATTATATTTTCGTGGCCAAATTCGCCTATGGCTATACCCATTTCTCCTTCCCGTTCTCGCCGGATTTCTTCTCCGGGCGAATTCCCGCAGGCATGCCCAAGCGCGGCGATGTGGTGGTATTCCGGCTGCCGCGCGATACCAGCATTGACTACGTCAAGCGGGTCATCGGTCTGCCAGGCGATACCATTCAGGTCACCGACGGCCAGTTGATCATCAATGGCACGCAGGTTCCGCGGGTGGATGACGGCAATTACACCGATGACAGTGGCGGCGAGCCGATCGTGGTTGAGGAATTCACCGAAGACCTGCCCGGCGGCAAGGATCATCTAATCCTGAAGCAGAGCAGCGACGGCTTCATGAACAACACCCCGGTTTACACCGTGCCGCCCGGTCATCTGTTCATGATGGGCGATAACCGCGATAACAGCCTGGACTCTCGCGTATTGGATGATGTCGGCTACGTACCGGTCGAAAACGTGCTAGGCCCCGCCACCATCATTTTCTTCTCGATTGACCTGCAATATCCCTGGTACGAAATCTGGGAGTGGCCGTTCGAGATCCGCTGGAACCGGCTCCTGCACCATGTTTCATGAGATTTCGTTGCGAATTAGATGAGTAAGACGCAAGCGAAATCCGGCGATGACGGCGCCGAGATTTTGCTTGGGCATCGGTTTGCCCAGCCGAAATTACTGACCGAGGCACTGACCCACCGTTCGGCCGCCGGAGCCCGCGGCAAAGGCTCGAATGAACGGCTGGAATTCATCGGCGACCGGGTTCTGGGCCTGATCATCGCGGAATGGCTGATCGAGCGCTTTCCGCAGGAACGTGAAGGCGCTTTGGGACCCCGGCTGGCCGCGCTGGTGTCGCGCCCGGCCTTGGCGGCGATCGCCGAAGCCAATGGTTTGGCGGCACTTTTGGCTGTTGCACCCGGCGAATCCCGGCGTGGCGTGCGCGAGCGCTCCACCGTGCTGGCCGACGCGCTGGAGGCGATTATCGGCGCCCTGTACCTGGATGCAGGCCTCGGCCCGGCTCGTGATTTTATCCGCCGGGTGTTCGGCGGCATCGTCGATCAGCAATTCACCCCGCCGAAAGACCCGAAAACCGCTTTGCAGGAATGGGCTTTGAAGCGCGCTTTGCCGCTACCGGCTTACGAGGTGGTGGAACAGTCGGGGCCATCTCATGCGCCGCATTTTATCATTCAGGCAAAGGTGGGCGATGCCACCGCCAAAGGTGAAGCCGGGTCCAAACGCGCCGCCGAGCAGCTGGCCGCCAGCCTGTTATTGGGAATTTTGCCACCATGAACAACGCCGAGACTGAAACGCCAAACACGCACACCCGCTGCGGCTTCGTTGCCATCATCGGCGCTCCCAACGCCGGAAAATCGACCCTGCTGAACCGGCTGACCGGCGCTAAAATCTCCATCGTGACGCCCAAGGCGCAAACCACCCGCGCCCGGGTGCTCGGCATTTTGATGCATGACAATTCCCAGGTGCTCCTAGTCGATACCCCGGGAATTTTTGCGCCCAAGCGCCGGCTCGACCGGGCCATGGTGGCCGCGGCGTGGGGCGGCGCCGACGAGGCGGATTATGCCCTGCTCATTGTCGATGCCAAAACCGGGTTGACCAAGGCGGTGACCGAAATTGCCGGCAAGCTCGCAGGATCCGGCCGCAAGCTTAGCCTGGTGCTGAACAAAACCGATCTGGTGGACCGGCAGAAACTACTGCCTTTGGCCGGCGACATGTCCAAACTCGCGGACTTCGAGCAGATTTTCATGATCAGTGCGGCCACCGGGGATGGCATTGAAGCCCTATTGGATTTCTGCGCCGCCAGCGTCCCGCCCGGGCCGTTCCTATATCCGGAAGACAACCTTACCGATTTAACTGACAGACTACTTGCATCTGAGGTTGTAAGAGAGCAGATTTTCTTACAGACGCGGGACGAGGTTCCGTACGGCACCACAGTCGAGACGGAGCAGTTCATTGCACAAAAAGATGGTTCGGTCCGGATTGAAGCGATCATTTATGTCAGCCGCTCCGGCCATAAGAAAATTCTGATTGGTGCAGGGGGTGCGCGCATACGTGAAATCGGCGCTCGTGCGCGGCGCGAACTGAGCGGACTGCTGGAATGCCCGGTGCATTTGTTTTTGCGGGTAAAAGAACGCCCCGGCTGGGACGAGGAGGCTGCCCGCATCCGAGCCACCGGGCTGAATGACCCCTCCAGCTGAAGCTGAGGTATTTGAACATACAGCGCCACCTATTATCCAACGGTCCGCAAACCGGCAGCGCACTGCCTTGCACTGGCATGCCATTGCGCTGGCCGGCTACGCCATCATTGCGGTGGGGTTTATCGACCATGGCGAAACTCTAACCGGCGCCGTTGCCGGCCAGGGCAGCGACCCCTTTGCGTTCGTCTGGTTTCTGGCGTGGTGGCCTTGGGCGATTGCGCATCACCTGAACCCGCTCTTTACCCATCTGGTCTGGCAGCCAGAAGGCGTTTATCTCGCCTGGATCACCTCGGTGCCGCTACTGGCCATCATCGGTTGGCCGTTGACGCTGATCTCGCCGGTGCTGACCTTCAACATCCTGGTTCTTTGCGCGCCGATTCTGAGCGCCTGGATGGCATATTTTCTCTGCCTCCACATCGCCCGCCAGCCATTGATCGCGATCATTGGCGGATTTCTGTTCGGTTTCTCATCCTACGAAATGGCGCAGGACACCGCGGCGCTGAATTTGAGTTTTACCGCCTGCGTGCCGCTACTGTTGCTCATCATTCTGGTCCGTCTGGATGGCGGCCTTGGCCGCGCGCCCGCAATGCTGCTCGGCGGGCTCGCGCTGATCTGCCAGTTCCTGCTTTGCATCGAGATTTTCGCGATGATCTTTGTGTTCGGCGGCATCGCCTGGGGCCTGTGCCTAGCCTATCTGCCGGCGCGCCGCCAGGTATTGCTGCGGCTACTCGTTGATGGACTTTGCACCGCGCCATTCGTGGTGCTGGTGCTCTCGCCGATTCTGATTTCGATGGCGCGGCATGCCGGGAGTATCAACCTGCCCGCGGCCTGGCCGTATTATTTCGTCGCCGATCCGCTCAACTTCCTTATCCCCAGCCACAACAATCTGCTGTCCGGGCTATTGCCGCATGCGGTGAATTTCAATGGCGGCCTGCAGGAGCAGGACGGCTATATCGGGCTGCCGCTGCTGTTGATCGTCGCGTTATTCGGCTGCGAAAAAATCAAGTCGCCCGCCGCAAGGTTTCTGTTGCTGATGTTGCTGCTGCTGCTGGTGGCCAGCCTTGGGCCGCGGCTATGGATCGGCGGTCAGTCTTACCGGGCGGGACTGCCATGGGCCTTGTTCATGCACCTGCCGCTGATCCATTCGGCACTGCCAACGCGCTTTGCACTTTATGTCTCGCTGCTAACGGCGATCATCGCGGTGTTGTGGATGCAAGGCGCCATGACGGCGCGGCAGCGGACCGCCCGTTGCGCGCTCGGTATGCTCGCCTGCCTTTCCATGTTGCCGCGATTGCATCCATGGATGCCGCTGCCGGCGTCTGAATTTTTTCAGCCCGGCCGCACCGAGGCCGTATTGGGCCCAAATGCCCGGGTGCTGGTGCTGCCGTTCTCAATCAACGGGCCCTCGGATCTATGGCAGGTGCAGAGCAATTTCAGTTTCGCGCAAACCGGCGGTTATCTGGGTTTCCCGCCGCTGCGCATGCAGCAATACAAAGCGGTGGACGAATTATTCGGCGGTGCCGCAACACCGCATCTGTCCGGCGATATCGGCGATTTCTGCGCCGCCACCCATACCCAGTTCATTGTAGTGGGCCCCGGAACTTCGGCACCGGTGCGCAGTGCGATCGTCGCCCTTAACTGGCCGGCGCGGTGGGTTGACGATGTCACTGTCTACACGGTGCCGCATGGATAGGCTGGTATCCATCATCATCCCGTTCTTCAACGAGGCGGGGATAATCGCCGGCCTCCCGGCCGCGTTATGGCCGCAACTGGAGCAGATCGAAAACATCCGCTGGGAGATCATCTGCACCGATGACGGCAGCACCGATACGACCTTGCCGGAATTAATCGCGCTGTCGCAACAGGACCCACGCTTTCGGGTCCTCGAACTCTCCCGGCATTTCGGCAAGGAAGCAGCGCTCACCGCCGGATTGGATGCAGCGCGTGGCGATGCCGTCATCCCGATGGACGCGGATTTGCAGGACCCGCCGGAGATGATCGCACCAATGCTGGCGGCTTGGGCAGCGGGGGCCGAAGTCGTGCTGGCGCGCCGCACCGATCGCAGCTCCGACAGCGTATTGAAACGAAAATCCGCAGGCTGGTTCTATCAACTGCACAACCGTCTTTCGGAGATAAAGATCCCGGAAAATGTCGGCGATTTCCGGCTGTTGGATCGCGTCGTCGTCGAAGCGCTCAAACAATTGCCGGAGCGTCAGCGCTTCATGAAGGGCCTGTTCGCCTGGGTCGGATTTAAAACCGTAACCATCGACTATATCCGGCCGTGCCGGCACGCCGGCCGCTCAAAATTCTCTGGGCTCGCATTATGGCAGTTGGCGCTGGAAGGCATTACCAGCTTCAGCACCGTTCCCTTAAAAATCTGGACCTATATCGGCGCTTTAGGAGCGCTGAGCACGGCGGCCTACGCCGTCTATATCGTCCTTTATGAGCTGCTGCACGGCAGCGGCGTGCCAGGTTATGCCTCGCTACTGGTGGCAATCCTGTTTTTTGGCAGCTTGCAACTCATGAGCATCGGCCTGCTCGGCGAATATATCGGCCGGATCTACCTCGAAACCAAGCAGCGCCCGACCTACCTCATTCGCCGAACCTACTAGGTCCGTAATGGAACCCGACGCCTATACCGAAATGGCGGCAACCGAGCAGGCGCATTGGTGGTTCCGCGGCCGGCGACAAATTCTGGCCGCCGTCATCGGCCGGCTGCAATTGCCGCAAGCCGCGCGGATTTTGGAATTGGGCTCCGGCACCGGCGGAAATTTCAAGATGCTGCAACGGTTCGGGCAGCTGACCGCGGTGGAGATGAACGCCATGGCGCGCGCGCTGTCGTTGCGCAACGCCTGGGGCATCGTCGAGGTAAAAGCAGGATTTTTGCCCGATGGATTGCCCGATCTCGGCAAGTTCGATCTGATCTGCCTGTTCGACGTGCTGGAACATGTTGACCAGGATGAAGCCGCACTCCGCAGGGTCAGAAGCTTACTGGCGCCCGGCGGCCGCGCCGTCATCACCGTGCCGGCTTTCGCCAAATTATGGGGCCCGCATGATGCGCAGATGCATCATAAACGACGTTATGAACGCGCCGAACTGGCGGTGAAGTTGCAACAAGCCGGCTTGTTGGTAACGGAGCTGTCCTACAGCAACATGTTTCTATTTCCGGCGGCGCTGGTTATGCGGGCAGCCGGCACGCTGGCGCAGCGCCTCGCGGGCAGGCGCATAGCCACCGGCACGGCAACGCTGCCCTATCTCCTCAACCATGCTTTCGCGGCAATTTTCGGCGCCGAGCGTTTTTTCATCGGACGGATAAAGCTGCCGATCGGGCTGTCACTGCTGGCGGTCGCGCGCGCCATGCCCGGTTCAGACTAACGCCATCAAATCCAGCGCTGGACATGGCGGGATTTGACGCTACCCTCACGCCGAGTTGGGGGTGAAGATGCGCGTCAGCGTGATCCAAATGTCGCCGCAGTCTGATAAGGCTGAAAATATCGCGCAAGCCGAGGCGCTGATCGGCCGCGCGCTGGCGGCGGACCGCGCTGATATCATAGCGCTTCCGGAAATCTGGACCTGTCTGGGGGGCACCCGAGCCGGTAAATTCGCCGCCGCCGAAAAGCTGCCGGCCCGCGGCTCAGGGGAGGCCGGCGGCCCAGCCTATGAATTTCTCCGGCGCATGGCACGCCAGCATAACCTGTACGTGCATGGCGGCTCAATCGGTGAACTGGGCGACGACAAACTATTCAACACCAGCCTGGTATTTTCGCCGGAAGGCATCGAACTCGCCCGCTACCGCAAAATCCATTTATTCGACATCACCACGCCCGATGGCCAGGGCTACAAGGAGAGCACCACCTACGGCGCCGGCGATGCGGTCGTCAGCCTGCAGGCCGGAGACCTTAATATCGGCTTGGCCATTTGCTACGATCTGAGGTTTCCGGAGCTATTCCTCCAACTGCGCCGCAAGCAAGTCGACCTCATCATTTTGCCGGCCGCCTTCACCCTGCAAACCGGCAAGGATCATTGGGAGGTGCTGCTGCGCGCGCGCGCCATCGAAACCCAATGCTACATCGCCGCCCCGGCATGCACGGGCAGCTACACTGAAGGCAATGGCGAAACCCGGTTCACTTACGGGCATGCGCTGATCGCCGACCCCTGGGGCCACGTCGTGGCCAAGGCATCCGACGGCCCAGGCTGGGCAAGCGCCAAAATCGACCAGGAATTCCTGAGCAGGGTGCGCGCCAACATGCCAGTGCTCGAGCATCGGAAACTCGCTTGAGCCGCATCGCCTTCGTCGCCGCGCAAACTGAAATCGCGATCGCCGCGCGGCTGCGTCTGACCGCCCTTTACGGCGATACCGCGCCCGAAGATGCCGATATCATTGTCGCCCTTGGCGGTGATGGGCTGATGCTGGAAGTGCTGCACACCGTGCTCGGCACCACCAAACCGGTTTACGGAATGAATTGCGGCTCGGTCGGTTTCATGATGAACGAATTTGCCGAAGCCAACCTGCCGGAACGCCTGGCCGCGGCACAGCCCAGCACCTTATTTCCGCTGCGCATGCACGCCGTCACCGCGTCCGGCGTGGTCGAAGAAGCGCTGGCGGTGAATGATGTCTTCCTGTTCCGGCAATTACGGCAAGCCGCAAAAATCCGCATCTCCGTCGACCACCGCGAGCGCCTCGCCGAACTAATCTGCGACGGCGTGCTGATCTCCACCCCCGCCGGTTCAACTGCCTACAATCTCTCCGCCCACGGCCCCATCATCCCGCTCACCGCCAACCTGCTGCCGCTGACGCCCATCTCGGCGTTCCGCCCCCGCCGCTGGCGCGGCGCATTGCTGCCCGCCACCGTCGAAGTGCTGTTCGAAATTCTCGAAGCCGACAAACGCCCGGTCGCCGCCGTCGCCGACTTCACAGAGGTCCGCAATGTCGTCTCCGTCGCCGTGTCGGAAGACCAAAGCGTCAGCGCGACAGTATTATTCGACCCCGACCGCGCCTTGAGCGAACGCATCATTACGGAACAGTTCACCGTATAAAAGGCGTATTGGCGGCAAAATATAAAGTTTTTGCTCAGGTCTCGCCGTTTGATCGCGAGCCGGCAAAACTGAGGAAAAAATTACGATACCTGCAGACCGGACTAAACTTGCTTTCCGGACGGCTGAAAGGGCTTCGAATTGTTGAACTGGAAAATCCGCTACAGCAAAATTATGCTGGCCATACCGGAACTATTTGATCCGGCATGGTCGGTTGTCGAAGTTGGATGTGGTCCCGCCGGAATTGCGCAATTCCTTGACCGCAAGGTCATTGGCATCGAACCGACGCCAATAACCGCCAGCAACAAGCACCTGGAAATAATCGAGGGTTCCATCATGGCGCTCCCTTTTGCAGATAGCACGATCGATTACGTCTTGTGTATCGATGTATTGGAGCATCTTGCAGCGGATTTACGCAGGGATGCGATCTCGGAGTTGCTCAGGATCAGCAGAAAAAAAGTGATCATTTCTTGTCCCTGCGACGTCTGGGCCAGAGCCGGCGAATTCGCGCTCAAAGAAATGTTTCAGAACACAGGCGTTGCTGTGCCTGAATGGCTGCTGGAGCACCTTGAATTCGGACTGCCGTCCGTGGGCGAGATACTGAGTTCGCTGATGGAGACCGGTTGCGTGTTCGCGGTAGAAGGTAATGAGACCATGCTGCAGCACTTTGCTGGCATAGCCTTGGATTATTTATACCCTGCGGCGCAGGATATAAATAATCGCCTTCAATTAAAATCCCCTTCGCAGCCGCCAATCGGCGGCAATGACTGGGATCTTTATTACAGTTTCATGTTTACGTTGAAAAAGCCAGGCTTGCAAAATGGCGAATGTTCCGATGGAAAGCCTTCAAAGCAACAACCACAGCCGCAAGCATCGCCAATAAAGCCTCGCCGAGCCAGATCGGCATTGCTGAATAAAATCTTTGGATTTATTGATCCCGGCCGGATAAACCCCGGTTTTGCTTCTAAAGCTCATCGGGGCCTGCCCAAATACGCCTTAAACTACAAATCGCAGGACGACGAAGCATCAATACGGCTTGGCGAAGCCATATACGCTGTTTATCATAAGAATTTTCCGTTATCACATCTCGGCTCGATAAAGCCGATTTTTACGGGCGATCTGGCTCGCTCATTTGCCAATACCGGCCTGACCGATATCTGCAGCAAAACAGAAAATCTGCCAAACGACAGATGGTCCGAGCTTTCGGCGATATACAAAATCTGGACTGAGGGCCCGAAAACCTCTGTCGTAGGGTTTTGCCATTATCGCAGGTTATTCGATTTCACGCCTGCAAAAAGCTGCAATACGGATGGACTGCCTTTGGCTCGGCAAACCGACGTGACCACAGATGATTTGGCCGGCGGCAGTCACAACCTGTACAATGCTGAAACCGTGTCGGCTGTGCATGAGGGCAACAAAATAATTGTCGCAATGCCACACAACACGGAAAATTCAATTTTCATACATTACTGCGAAATACATAATACGAATGACTATTTGGAAATTATCAATCGCTGCGCTGCGACCAAAAGCCCATTATTGCCGTTTTTTCTTGAACAGTTTTCAGATCATTATCTATCCGCCAATAATATGTTCATCCTTTCCTGGTCGCTGTTCTCCGAACTCTGTACGTTTTGGTTCGACATCTTAAACGCGTTCGTTATCAAACACCCGGAAAGACAGTCAACCGCATATCAGCATCGTGATGTCGCGTTCCTTTCCGAGCGGATATTCGACGCCTGGATTCGCTACCGAAAACACGAAGGTAATGAGGTCATCGCGCTACCTATTTTCTATGTGACAAGCGCGGGCGAAGACCTGTAGCGGACCGTACGCGGCTCACTTAACTTTGAAATCCGCCTCAGTCTGCTTACGGATATCCTCGACGCTCACATCCGGCGCGTGGTCGATCAGGGTTAACGACGGCTTGGCGTTTTTATCCACTTCGAATACCGCAAGATCGGTGATGATCAGGCTGACGACACCCTTGCCGGTTAGCGGCAGCGTGCACTCCTTCAGGATTTTAGCCTCGCCCTTGGCGGTGTGCTCCATCAGCACTACCACCCGCGGCACGCCGGCGACCAGGTCCATGGCGCCGCCCATGCCCTTCACCATCTTGCCGGGCACCATCCAATTGGCGAGATCGCCATTCTCCGCCACCTGCAAAGCGCCGAGGATGGAGATGTTGATATGGCCGCCGCGGATCATCGCAAAGCTATCCGCTGAGCTGAAAAAACTCGTTGTTGGAATCTGCGTAACCGTCTGCTTGCCGGCATTGATAAGATCGGCATCCTCTTCGCCTTCGAACGGGTACGGTCCGGTGCCCAGCATGCCGTTTTCGGATTGCAGCTGCACCGAAATATTGTGCGGAATATGGTTGGCGACCAGCGTCGGAATCCCGATACCAAGATTGACGTAAAACCCGTCCTGCAATTCGGCGGCAGCGCGTGCCGCCATTTCCTCCCGCGTCCAAGGCATTTATGCGGCCCTCTTGCGGACGGTACGTTGTTCGATCCGCTTGTCGACCTTATCAAGCTTGATGATCCGCTTCACGAAAATTCCCGGCGTGATAATATGATCCGCCTCGATCTCGCCCGGCTCCACCAGATGCTCCACTTCGGCCACGGTAAACTTCGAAGCCGTCGCCATCATCGGATTAAAATTTCGTGCGGTCTTGCGATACACCAGATTGCCCTCGGTATCGCCCTTCCAGGCATGAACGATCGACAAATCCGCAACCAGCCCGCGCTCCATGACGTAATAACGCCCGTCAAACTCCCGCGTCTCCTTGCCCTCGGCAATCTGCGTGCCGTAGCCGGTCGCGGTGAAAAACGCCGGTATCCCAGCCCCGCCGGCGCGAATGCGTTCCGCCAGCGTGCCCTGCGGATTGAATTCAATCTCCAGCTCGCCGGACAGAAATTGTTTGGCAAACGTAGCGTTCTCGCCGACATAGGAGGATATCATTTTCTTTACCTGCCGGGTCTGCAACAATATCCCCAGCCCAACCTCGTCGATGCCGGCATTATTGGAAATGATCGTCAGATCCCTAACACCAGAATCCCGGATCGCCTCGATCAACGCCGCCGGTATGCCGCACAGCCCAAATCCCCCGGCCATAATCGTCATGCCGTCCTTCAGCACTCCCTCAAGTGCTGCCTTCGCATCCGGAAAAACCTTGGTCACCGCCATTTGGAAGCCCTTCTTATTGATCGCAGCAGGATAGGCCAAGCGGTTCTGTTTTGGCAAAAAAGAACCAAAAAACCTTAATTATCCTAGGCCATGGCTGTAGCCCCTCAAACACCCATGCCCCAGATAAATAAAAGTCTTTTTGCTTCTTTTTCTTCAGAAAAAGAAGAGCTTACTTAAGGCTCATCTTTCCAAACACATCGCCACGCCCATGCCGCCGCCGATGCAAAGCGTCGCCAGGCCCTTTTTAGCATCGCGGCGCTTCATTTCGAACAGCAACGTGTTGAGAATACGGGCGCCGGATGCGCCGATCGGGTGTCCGATTGCAATGGCGCCGCCGTTCACGTTCACCTTTTCAGGGTCGAGGCCAAGCACCTTGGTGACCGAGCAGGCCTGGGCCGCGAAGGCCTCGTTGGCTTCGACCAGGTCAAGGTCGCCGACGCTCCAGCCGGCCCGTTCCAGTGCTTTTTTCGAGGATGGGATCGGCCCGGTGCCCATCAATGCCGGATCAACGCCGGCGGTTGCGAAGCTGACAATCCGGGCCAGTGGCGTCAGGCCGCGCTTCTCCGCCTCCTCAGCCGACATCACCACCACGGCAGCGGCGCCGTCATTGATGCCGGAAGCGTTGCCGGCGGTTACCGTGCCGTCTTTCTGGAATGCCGGCCGCAGTTTCGCCATCGTTTCAATCGAGGTGTCGTGCCGGATATACTCATCATCCGAAACCACGGTTTCACCTTTGCGGGTGGTCACGGTTACCGGCGCAATTTCATCCTTGAACTTGCCGGCCTTTTGCGCGGCCGAAGCCTTTTGCTGGCTGGCAGCGGCAAAGGCGTCCTGCTGGTCCCGGGTGATTTGGTATTCCTTGGCAACGTTCTCGGCGGTGACGCCCATATGGTAACCATGAAACGCGTCCCACAGGCCGTCCTTCAGCATGCTGTCGAGGAAGGTAAGGTCGCCCATTTTGGTGCCGGCGCGCAGGTAAGCCACGTGGTGGGCCTGGCTCATGCTTTCCTGACCACCGGCGACCACGATATCGCTCTCACCAGTACGGATCTGCTGCGCCGCCAAAGCGACTGCCCGCAAACCGGAGCCGCAAAGCTGGTTGATGCCGAACGCAGTTTTAGAATCCGGGATACCGGCACCGCGCGCCGTCTGCCGGGCCGGATTTTGCCCCTGTCCCGCGGTCAGGATTTGCCCAAGGATCACCTCATCGATGTCTTCGGGCGACAGACCGGCGCGCTCGATCGCCGCCTTCAAGGCTGTTATCCCAAGGAGGTGAGCGGGCACAGCGCCGAAAACGCCGTTAAAGCTGCCCACTGGGGTCCGGGCCGCGGAAACAATAACAACGTCACTCATAACAGGCTTCCTTTGGTTAAATTCGATGGTTAAGCTTGTTCTTAAGATAGGCCGCGCAGCCAGTCCGCGAAAGGCTGCCATAATGCATCCCGCGCATTGGTGCCCGCGACCATCCCGATATGTCCGGAAGCGGGTTCGATGATTGTTGCGCTTTTGAATGCACCTGCCAATGGCCGCGCGCTTTCCGGCGGCACCAGCCGGTCGCGTGCTGGGATCGCGCAAAACACCGGGCCATCATAACGGCTTGGCTCCACCGCCAGCCCGGCAATGCGCCAGCTGCCGGCCGCGGTGCTATTGCCGCCATACCAGCCGCCGATGGTCTCGCGCGCCACCGGTGCGGCCAGCGGCACGCCATCCGCAAGCCAATCCTCCATCGCCACAAATCGCCGGGCCCGTTCGCTTGATTTATCCAGCCGGGCGAAACTGCGATATTTCTCGCCAACGCCGAAGGGGTCGATCATCGCAAACAAGGTCTGCAGCGCGTCGATTGAGAGAGCGCCGGAAAACTGCATCATCGGCTCCAGCATCGGCAGGGTATCGCTGAGACTTTTAGCCTGGCCCGGATTGGCGGCCCGAAAATCCCAGGGCGTCGCCAGCAGCGCCAGCGCCTTGGTTTTTGTGGGCTGCCGCAAGGCGGCGGCCAGCGCCAGCAAGCCGCCCATGCAATACCCAGCTAAAACAATCGGCCCTGGAATAGCAGCCATCGCGCGTTCCAGGCGGCCGGCGACATAATCGGTCAGCGTGAATTTCCGCTCGGTCTCGCCCGGCCATCCCCAATCCAGCAGATACGGATGCGCGCCTTGCTTTGCCAGCCAGCGCATCATGGAGTCCTCGGGCGTCAGATCCAGGATATAGCCGCGATTGATCAGGCTGGGCACAAACAGCACTGCGGGGCCGCCGCCAGAGCCTGTCGCCACGCCGAAATCCAGCAGCCGGGTCTCAGCTTCCGCCCACAAAAATGGCGGATCAGCCGAATTGCGGATGTAGGGGTCACGACGGTAGGCGGCGATCCCGGCAACCAGATCGCGGTCCTGCTGGGCGGCGGTTTCAAACGCCCGTTTCAGGGTCTCCGGATCGGGCGGGCTTGCGGCCGTCTCGCCGTTCAAATGTTGAAAGGCGAGTTTCCAGCTCGGCAATGCGCTCATAAAGCCGCCGGGCCTCATCGCTGCCAAGGTGAGGTGCAGCAGCAACGGCCGCGGCCCGCGCCGGCTCAGCGGCGCCGGCAGCTCCGTTCGCAAGCCCGCCGGACGCTCCGGTTGCATCGTCATGGCGTGGCCTTACCGGCGCCATATGTAACGCGGCACTTGCGGCACTCGCCCATAGCGCCAGCAATCCGGTCCAGCTTTCCCTTAATTCGCGGTCGGCGGCCATCGCGGCCATTTCGCTTTGCCACAGGGCTACCCAGTCCTCGGCCAGTGTATCTCGGTCATTCGGCATTCTGTCCCCGGTGATCCGCTGGCGAACCTCCTAGCCTATAATCGCCCCGATTTGCCATACGCTTGCATCGGACGCCCATTGCGCCGCCGCATAACCCATGTGATCTTGTATTTCTTGGGCCCAGACAGTGCCGGGGGGAGCAGAAATCCAATGAGCGAAACACCACAGGATCCACACACTCCGGTCCAGAATCCTGTGATCGTCAAAAAATACGCCAATCGCAGGCTCTATAATACCGAAAGCTCCAGCTACATCACCCTGGAAAATCTCGCCGACATGGTCCGCGAGGACCGGGATTTCGTCGTCTATGACGCCAAATCCGGCGAGGATATCACCCGCAGTGTCCTCACCCAGATCATCGTCGAGGAAGAGGGCAAGGGCAAAGCCATGTTGCCGACAAACTTTCTGCGGCAGCTGATCGGCTTTTACGGCAACAACATGCAAAGCGCTGTGCCCCGCTATCTGGAGCAGGCAATGACCAGCTTTGCCCGGCAGCAGGAAAACATCCGCGAGGCGATGCAAAAGACCATCAGCCCATTCCTGCCACCCGGCATGGAAGATGTCGGCCGCAAAAATCTCGAAATGATGGAACGTGCGATGACCCTGTTCACGCCGTTCTACCGGGAGGGCGAAGCCAAGCCGGATGAGCCGGTTAATGACTACCAGGAAGAAATAGATAGTTTAAAGGCCGAAGTGGAACGCCTGCAGCATCAATTGGCCACATTGCGCGCCAAGCCTAAACGCTGAAAGCTCAGCTTCAAGTTTGGCCTCAGCCCAAATTTAACTAAAACCCATCTCCGGCCTGTTGTAAGCTGGCATGTGAAGTTGCTGTCTTTTAGGAGACCGTGTTTTCAATCAAGACGGGTTTGAATACTGGCCGGCGCCAAAACTGCAAATCGGCGCGCTACTGGGCCTGCTCGGATTAACCGGGCTGGCCGGCATCGCCTCCGCGAGCGTTGCTTTGGCCAATATGCGGGATTGGTACGCGGTGTTAACGCCACCGCCATTGGCGCCGCCAAGCCCGATACCACTTGCCGCCTGGGGTGTTTTCGCGATCCTATACGGGCTCATGGCGATAGCCGCATGGCGCGTGCTGCGCATCGCGGCAATCACCCAGCGGAGCCCGGCCGGAAACGCAGTCCAAAGCTCCGCAATGCATGCCTGGGGCTGGCAACTGGCCCTGGGAGCGGCTTGGCCGGCGATCTTCTTTGGCTTCCATGCAAAGCTGGCGGCACTCGTTACCGCAGCCGTGCTGGCCGTAAATATCGCGGTCACGATCCGAAAATTCGTCCGTCTGGATACTGCTGCCGCCATTTTGCTGACGCCGGTTTTATTCTGGTCCGGCTTCATTCTCTATCTCACTGCGGGGTTCTGGTGGTTAAACCCGTAATACGCTATTGAGCGCGGCCATGAGAAAAATCTCCATCATTCTCGCCGCCGCGGTCGTGGCCATGGGCTTGGCCTCGCAACCGGCATCGGCGCAGTCGAGCCCCTCGGGCAACATGCAGTCGCCCAGCCTGCAGCCGAAAACCGATGCCCCGGTGCCGTTGCCCCCGGCCGTGCCCGGCGCCGGCGATCAGAACCTCGCAGCCGTTCCAGGCGTTGCGAAACAACAGACCGGCGACCCCACCACCCAGCTTTTCAATGCCATCAACAGCAATGATTATAATTCCGCCCAGGATGCGATCAGCCGCGGCGCTGATCTCAACGGCCAGAACGCGCTGGGGGAAACCCCGATCGATCTATCCGTCAGTCTCAATCGCAACAGCATCACCTTCATGTTGCTGGCCGCCCGCAATGCGTCCGGTGATGACCCGGATGCAACCGGCCCCGGTCCCGGATCCGCAACGCCGGTAGCCAAATATTCGTCGAAATCCGCCCCCGCTCAAAGCTCCGCCGCGGTGCCGATAAAACTGATCGAGAATCCCAACGCGGCGCCGGGCAACAATCCGGGCACCCCGAACCCCTCCGCGGGGTTTCTCGGCTTCGATAAATAATTTAGCGCTTACCTCGTGCTTAAACGCCAGGCCCCGCGGCGCCACTGTTTCATTCGATAGGATTGCTCTAGCCTAGCCGGAATGATGCGCGATTCCCGACCGGATCCGGATGCGTTGCTGGCTAATCTGCATCGGGAGACGCGCGGCCGTTTGAAAATCTTTCTCGGCGCGGCGCCGGGGGTTGGTAAAACCTGGGAGATGCTAGTTGCCGCCAATCACAAACGCGAAGCCGGCGTTGATGTCGTCGCCGGGCTCATCGAAACCCATGGCCGGGCCGGAACCATCGAGGAAATCGGTGATCTTGAGGTCCTGCCGCGCAGCAAAATTCCCTATCGAGGCCAAACCCTGGAGGAATTCGACCTCGATGCCGCCTTGGCCCGCCGGCCGGCACTCCTGCTGATCGACGAACTCGCGCATACCAATGCGCCCGGCTTGCGCCATGCCAAACGCTGGCAGGATGTGCGTGAAATCCTCGATGCCGGGATCGACGTCTGGACCACGCTCAATATCCAGCATTTGGAAAGCCTGAACGACCCGGTCGCCCGCATCACCGGTGTGCGTGTCGCCGAAACCATTCCGGACACCGTGCTCGACCTTGCCGATGAGATCGAGCTTGTCGACCTGCCGCCGGGCGAACTGCGCTCCCGGCTGGAGGAAGGCAAAATCTACCGGCAGGATGTCGCAAGCCGCGCCTTGGGCGAGTTTTTCCGGGAAGGCAACCTTGGTGCCTTGCGTGAAATGGCGCTGCGCCGGGTGGCGCAGCGGGTCGACAAGGATGTCACGCGCTACATGCGCGCTCAGGCGATCCCCGGACCGTGGCCGGCCAGCGAACGGGTGCTGGCCTTGATCGGTCCGGATGCGTCGGCCGATAATGTGGTGCGCCACGCCGCCCGGCTGGCCGATGCCCTGCGGGCCCCGCTGGTTGCCTTTCATGTCGAGCGCCAGGACGACAATGCCAACGTCCAACACGCGCTCGACCTCACGGTGCAGCTCGGCGGCACGGTCGCCACCACCACCACCTCAGACACCGTAACCGCCGCGCTGAACTACGCCGCGGCGCAGAACATCACCCATATCGTCATCGGCCGGGGCAACAAACGGCCGTGGTGGTGGCGCCTTGGCGGCCGCACCATGGGCGAGGTGCTGACCCGCAAAGCCGCTGCCTTTACCTTGCATTTCGTGCCGGTGCCGGCCGCCCCTGCGGCCCGCGTTAAAACCATAGCGCCGGAACTGCCCTGGCAAAATTACGCGCTTCTGGCTGCCATTCTCGCCGCCGTAACCTTGGCCGGCGTGGAATTGCGCAGCTTTATCCCCCAGGAAGCGATGGGCTTGATCTTCATCGCCGTCATCGCCGGCGCCGCCAGCCGGTTCGGCCGCGCCGCCGGCTTGGCGACATCGATTGCCGGCTTCCTGCTGTGGAATTTCTTCTTCCTGTCGCCGATTTTCACCTTTTCCGTCTCCGACCCCCGCGATGTCGTGGCCTTGGTGGTGTTTCTGCTGGTCGGCATCGTTACCGGCTCGCTGGCGGGACGGGTGCGCGTCGAGGCCCAGAACGCCAGCGCGCGGATCGAGGCGTTGCGCCGCATATCGCTGTTCGGCCAGCGCTTTTCCGCCGCCGCGACGCAACCAGATATCCTGCGCGGCGCCGCCGCCGAAGCCGCCGCCATGACCGCCGGCGGAGTGGTGATGCTGGCTGAAAAGCAAATCCTGCAGCCGCCGGTCACCGAACCAGCCGGAACCGAACTCGACGAAGCAGCACTGGCTGCCGCCGACTGGTCGCTGCGCAACAATATAGAGACCGGCATCGGCACCGCCACCCTGCCTTCGGTTCTGTGGCGCTTCATCCCATTGCGTGTCGGCGGCCACCCCATGGGTATTCTAGGCGCAAAACCGGATGGCCCGCCGCCCGAGCCGCTTTCCCAAACCCTCGCCGCCCTGGCCGATCAAACCGCAATGGCACTCGAACGCGTGCGCCTCACCATCAACGCCGCGCAAACCGAAGCCAAGGAAGACAACCAGAAACTGCGCACGGCGCTGCTCTCCTCTTTATCGCATGACCTTCGCACACCGCTGACCGCGATCCGGGGCGCCGCTGAAACCCTGGCCAGCGCCGGTGACGCACTGGACCCCGCCACCCGCGCCGATCTGCTGGCAAGCATCACCCAGGATACCGGCCGGATGACAAAATTCCTGTCCAACATCATGGAAATGGCGCGCGTTGAAACCGGCGAAATCATCGCCCGGCGCGAACGCCTGCAGCTTGCTGAAATCGTCGAGGCGGCGGTCGCCCGCATCCCCGGCGCCATGTATGCCGGCGTCAATATTGCCGATGACGCCACCCATGTTCTGGCCGACCCCGCTCTCCTCGAGCAAATCCTGGTCAACATTCTTGATAACGCGGTGAAATACGCCCCGGAGGGCAGCCGGATCGCCATCTCGGCGCGCCGGTCAGGCGGCAAAATCGCCATTTCAATCGCCGATGAAGGCGTGGGCATTCCGGCGCAGGACGTGCCGCATATTTTCGACAGCTTTTTCCGCGCCACCCGCGGCGACCGCGTCGCCCCCGGCACCGGCCTTGGCCTTGCTATCGCCAAAGCCTTCACCGAGGCCATGGGCGGCAGCATCCGCGCCCAAAGCCCGCGCCTCGATCTGCCGGCAGACGGCGCCCCCGGCACCGTCATCACCCTTGAACTGCCGGCCGCGTGACCCCCTCGCTTGGTACCATCCTAGTGGTGGATGACGAACCGCAAATCCATCGCTTCCTCACCCCGGCCTTAACCGCGGCCAACTACCTGCCGCTGCGCGCCGAACGCGGCGATGAAGCCCTGCGCCTGGCTGCCGCCCGCGCGCCAGACGCCATCCTGCTCGATCTCGGCCTGCCCGACATGGACGGCCACATGGTACTCGCCAAACTCCGCGAATTTACCGATGTCCCCGTCATCATCCTTTCGGCCCGCGATCGCGAGACGGAAAAAATCCAGGCGCTCGACGCCGGCGCCGATGACTATGTCGAGAAGCCCTTCGCACTCGGCGAATTGCTGGCCCGCATCCGCACCGCCCTGCGGCACCATCTGCGCCACGACAATGCCGAAAAGCCCCTTACCGTCGGCGCCCTGACCATCGACCCCATTTCCCATAAGGTAACCCTGCAAAACGTCGTCCTGCCTCTCACAAAACGCGAACACGCGTTGTTGCTCCTGCTGGCCCGCAACCGCGGCCGCGTCCTTACCCACCGCCAGATCCTGACCGCCCTATGGGGCCCCGCCCATACCGAGGACGTCGCCTACCTGCGCGTCTATATCGGCCAGCTACGCCGTAAACTCGGCCCCGAACCCGCCGCCCTGATCATCACCGAGCCGGGCATCGGCTACAGGCTTCAGGATAGCGAGTAGGGGGAAGCACTGCTTGTTATGAACAAACCGGCCGCCCGCCCGCCCGCAAAAGCAAAAATACGTTTCTAATCTGCGACATGGGCGTCGGCGAGATCGCGCCCATGCCTCAGAGTCAAAGAAGTTTTTTGGTTCTTTTTTTCAAAAAAGAACTACCTTGCTTTCATGACTATCGAGAATTTTCCCACCCAATCACGCGCGGTTATTATTGGCGGCGGGATTGTTGGAGTGTCGACTGCTTATCATCTGGCTGGTTTGGGCTGGGAGGTGACGTTGCTGGAGCGGCATAAGTTGACCTCCGGCAGTACCTTTCATGCGGCTGGGCTGGTTGGGCAGTTGCGTAGTTCGGCCAGCATCACGCAGCTATTGGGCGAGTCTGTAAAACTTTATCGCCGGCTGGAGGAAGAGACCGGGTTGGCGACCGGCTGGAAGATGAATGGCGGTCTGCGGCTGGCATGCACGCAGGAACGCTGGACCGAGGTTAAGCGGCAGGCCACTACAGCGCGTTCGTTCGGGCTTGAGATGCATTTATTGTCGGCCAAGGAGGCGCAGGGCTTGTGGCCGCTGATGAATGTGGATGACGTGATCGGCGCGGCGTTTTTGCCGACCGATGGCCAGGCCAATCCGTCTGATATCACGCTATCGCTGGCCAAGGGCGCGCGCATGCAAGGCGCCCGAATTTTTGAGGATACTGAAGTTACCGGTATCGAAACGAAAAATCGCCGTGCTGCCGCGGTCGCCACGACGCGGGGCAGAATAGATTGTGAAGCGGTGATTATATGCTGCGGGCAATGGACACGTGAGCTTTGCAGCCGCGTCGGCGTCAACGTACCGTTGGTTTCGGTCGAGCATCAATATATTGTTACCGAAACGATACCTGGCGTGACCCGCGACCTGCCGACTTTGCGCGATCCGGACCGGCTGACCTACTATAAGGAAGAAGTGGGCGGGCTGGTGATGGGCGGTTACGAGCCTAATCCGATCGCCTGGGCCGAGCAGGGCATTCCGGGGAACTTCAATTATCAGCTGCTGAATTCGAACTGGGATCATTTTCAGCCGATCATGGAATTGGCGATCGGCCGGGTGCCGGCGCTGGAAACCGCGGGCGTTAAAACTTTGATCAACGGGCCGGAGAGTTTTACCCCGGACGGCAATTTCATTCTGGGCGAGGCGCCGGAATTGCCGGGCCTGTTTGTCGGTGCCGGCTTCAACGCTTTCGGTATCGCCGCGGGCGGCGGGGCAGGCAAAATGTTGGCGGAGTGGGTCGCGGGCGGCGAGCCGTCGGCCGATTTATGGCCGGTGGACATCCGCCGTTTCGGCCGCAACCACGCGGACACCGCCTGGGTCCGCACCCGCACGCTGGAAGCCTATGCCAAGCATTACAGCATGGCCTGGCCGATGGAGGAATATTCCTCCGGCCGGCCGCTGCGGCGCTCGCCGCTTTATGAAAAGCTGCGCGCGGCAAACGCATGTTTCGGTGAAAAACTGGGCTGGGAGCGGCCGAACTGGTTTGCCGCGGAAGGTGAAACGCCCGCGGATATCTACACCTACGAAAAACCAAACTGGTTTGCCGCGGTGGCGCGCGAACATAAAAATACCCGCGAAAATGTTTCGATCTTCGACCAGAGTTCTTTCGCAAAATTTCTATTTGTGGGCCGCGATGCGCCGGCTGCTCTGTCCTGGATCTGCGCCAACGATGTCACCCGCGCGCCCGGAGGTCTGACCTATACCCAAATGCTCAACCAACGCGGCGGCATTGAATGCGACCTGACCGTGGCGCGTCTGGGCCCGCACAAATTCTATATCGTCACCGGCACCGGTTTCGCGACCCATGATGCCAATTGGATCACGCGTAGTATTCCACCCGGTATGGAGGCCGAGCTTATCGACGTTACCTCGGCCTATGCCTGCTTTGCGCTGATGGGACCAAACGCCAGGGCAGTGCTGGAAAGTTTGACGACCGACGATGTGTCGAATGCGGCTTTTCCTTTCGCCGCGGTGCGCGAGATAAAACTTGCCGCCGCGCCGGTATTGGCATTGCGGATAACCTATGTCGGCGAGCTCGGTTGGGAATTGCATGTCCCCACGGAATTTGCGGTGACAGTCTACGATGCACTGATGCGGGTTGGCGCCAAGCACGGCATTATGAACGCCGGCTACCGTGCCATCGAAACATTACGCCTGGAAAAAGCCTACCGGGCCTGGGGTTCGGATATCGGCCCCGATCACACCCCGCTGCAAGCCGGGCTAGGCTGGGCGGTAAAACTGAAAAAAGATGTTTTGTTTCAGGGCCGCGAGGCGCTGCAAGCCGAGGCCGCTGTCCCGCTCACCAAATTATTGACCGGTTTCACCGTCGATGATCCGGAAATCATTCTACTCGGCCGGGAAACGATCTATCGCGATAACGTCCGCGTCGGCTGGCTATCTTCCGGAGGCTTCGGCCACACCATTGGTAAACCGATCGGTTACGGCTATGTCCGTAATCCGAGCGGCGTGGATGCGGCATTCATAAACACTGGCAACTATGAGCTCGAAGTCGCCACGACCCGAGTTCCCGCCACTCCCCATCTCGGCCCGCTCTGGGATCCAAAGATGCAGAATGTAAAAATATAAAGGGTCGTACGATCGAATTACCGCTGTTCCAAAGCTTGCGGCCCAGATTAAAAGTTTTTTCTGCTTGTCACAAAAAGAACTGCTTTGCTTAACAACGACACAAATCTCGCGCCCAACCTAGCAAGGAGTGGTCATGTCGAATCCGGAGATGCAGATTATCCGTGCCCAGCTTGCGTCGAGCCCGCGGCCGGTTGATCTGGCGGCGCGGCGTGCCAGGCTGGACGCGTTGGGCTCGCGGTACGCTATCCCGGCCGACGTTCACATCGAGCCAGTCAGCGCCAATGGGGTAGACGCCGAATGGACATCGACCCCGGGTGCAAACCCTTCGCGGGTGCTGCTTTTTCTGCACGGTGGCGGATATATATCCGGGTCGATCGCCAGCCATCGCCACATGGTCGCTGAGGCCGGCCGCGAGGCGCGTGCGCGAACGTTGGCGGTCGGCTATCGTTTGGCGCCCGAACATCCGTTCCCGGCGGCGCTGGACGACACACTGAGCGCGTATCATTTTTTGTTGGAGCATGGCGTCTTACCGCAGCATATCGCGCTCGGCGGCGAGAGCGCGGGCGGCGGTCTGGCATTGGCGACGCTGCTATCGCTGCGCGATGCCGGGGAGCCGTTGCCGGCATGCGCCTGGCTAAGTTCGCCATGGGTCGACTTGCAGCAATCCGGCGTTACGATGCAGACCAATGCCGGCCTCGACCCGTTAATTCAAAAGCCCTATCTCGACGATCTCGCAGCATTATATCTGCAGGGAAACGATGCTGCGAACCCGCTGGCATCGCCCATCCACGCCGACTTGCGCGGACTTCCGCCACTCCTGATCCATGTCGGCTCGAACGAAACGTTGCTTGAGGACTCTGCCCGTATTGCTGCCGCGGCGGGCGCCGCCAATGTGCGGGTCACCCTGGAAATCTGGCCAGACATGATCCATGCCTTCACCTTGTTCTATCCGCAACTGGCGATGGGTAGAGAAGCCCTGGCACAGGTCGGCGCGTTCGTGCGGGCGATGACCGAGCTACCGCCGGGATGAATCGTTAGCTTTTACTGATCTTCAAAACCCAGCCAAAAATATGGTCGCCTCACTCGGTGCCGAGGAGACCAAACCATTCCCCAAGATGTAACTAACGATATCCGCATCCGGTGTTGCACGCTCCAGATCGCGTTCGATCAAATGATAATCCGGTGGATAGAAGCCAAGAATGATCTTGCCCGAATCCAACGCCGGCTGCGGCAGCGCCCGCCAGCAGCTTCGCATCGCTTCGGGTGGGATCAACTCGTCATGGCCGCCATACAGAAACAAAGCGGGTTGATTGAAAGTGGCGCAGGCCGCCTGTGCCTGCCCCATCAGCTTCACCAGGCCGGCGACGTTATCCACCCGCGGCGCGTCGATCGTAAGCGGGTCTTCGCCGAAAGCGATCAACGCCGGAATATTATCGCTCGCCATGATATGGATGGAGCCGCCGGTGAGGCGTTTGGCAGGGACAGCCGCTCGCGCCAAATCCATGCTGGCGCGGAACACCGGGTTGAGCGCCTTGCCGCCCCAAACCGCGGGGGCGGAGAGAATGTAACCGTCAACCGGCGGCGGGTCGGGCGAAGCGCCGAGCAGAATGCCGATGGCGCCGCCCATGCTCTCGCCCATGATGAACAATTTGGTATCGGGGTATCGGCTCCGCAGCAGGATCGCCATGTCGCGGGCCTCGTCCACCAAGGTTGCGGTGCCTGGCCAGTGGCCGCGATTGGCGGTGGCCCCGAAGCTGGACTGATCCGGCGCAAACACCGCAATGCCCTGCGCATTCAAAACCTTGGCCAGCATGATCCAGCCGTCCCGGCTGTCGGTATAGCCGTGCAACGCCAACACCACGGCCCGCGGCGGTCCGGGCGGCAAATAACGCCGGTACGGCAGGCGGGCGCCGTCGGTAAGGTTAAAATAGCCGCTGGTGATGATCGGATGCTGGGCCGAGCCCTTGGGGATGCCGAACGGGATGGCGCATCCGGTCAGGCCAAGGACCAGAAATATCAAACTGATGCGACTGGGTAGTTTTGCCATCGCTTTTAGGGCTATCATCAGATGCGCTAACTTCCCAAAACCCATGAGGTTCGATCAAATGCCGGAAGGCTTAGAAACCCCCATCGAAATTATCCACACAAAAACCCGCACTGTCTCCTGCGATGGTGGCGATGGCGCTTATGGTCACCCAAAAGTGTATTTGCGCATTTCGCCGGACCTGCCTGAACAACAAATCATGTGCCCCTATTGTTCAAGAATTTTTGTGTTGGAGGGGTCCGGGAGCGAGGCACATTGAACCCGTCTGAGCTCGCCGCGCCGGCGCATGATGAGCAAGCCGCGCCCGGCAAGCAAATCCGGCTGGTGCTGGTAGACGGCTCCGGCTTCATCTTCCGGGCCTTCCACGCGCTGCCGCCGATGAGCCGGCCGGACGGCACGCCGGTAAATGCGGTGTTCGGCTTCTGTAACATGATCACCCGCCTGATGAAGGAGCATACCGGCACCCATCTGGCGGTCATCTTCGATGCCGGCAGCCATACCTTCCGCAACCGGATGTACGACCAGTACAAGGCGCACCGCCCGGAGCCGCCGCCGGAACTGGTGCCGCAATTCGCGCTGATCCGCGAGGCGACACGCGCCTTCGGCCTGCCCTCGATCGAGCTTGCCGACTGGGAGGCGGATGACCTGATCGCGGCCTATGCGAAAGCAGTAAAGCAAGCCGGCGGCGAGGCGATCATCGTCTCGTCGGACAAAGACTTGATGCAGCTGTTAGGGCCATCGGTAACCATGCTGGACCCGATGAAAAATACCCCCATTGGCCTGGCCGAGGTCGAGGCGAAATTCGGCGTGACGCCGGATAAGGTAATCGAGGTCCAGGCCCTGATCGGCGATTCAGTCGATAACGTGCCAGGCGTGCCCGGCATCGGTCCGAAAGGGGCGGCACAGCTGATCAACGAATACGGCACGCTGGAAGCCGTGCTGGAAGCAGCCCCCGGTATGAAGCCGTCGAAGCGCCGCGACATGCTGATCGAGCATGCGGAAAAGGCGCGGATTTCCAAACAGCTGGTGATATTGCGCGACGATGTCCCGCTGCCAGAGCCGATCGAGGATCTGGTGCTGCGGCGCTGGGACGATAAGGTTTTGAGCGCGTTTTTCGACGTGCAGAATTTCAAAAGCATCAAGCATCGCCTGGCCCTGTTGGATGCCGGCAGGGATGAGCCGGCGCCGGAGACGTTAAGCGCGCTTAACCCGCACGGCGCCGACGCAGCGTTTTCGGGCTATCAGATCATCACCACCATGGTGCAACTGGAAGCGCTGATCGCCACCGCCCGAACCGCCGGCCGGGTGGCGCTGAAAACCCAGACCGACCGGCTCGACAGTTTTAATTCCAGCCTGGTCGGGATCGCTCTGGTCACAGCGCCGGGGCAGGGCGCCTATATACCGCTTGGGCATCAACTCGGTCTCGACGACGCACCGCAATTGCCGCCGAGTGAGGTTCTGCAAGCAATGCAACCGTTGCTGGCGGATGCATCGGTTTTGAAAATTATGCACGATGCGAAATTCGGCATCGAGGTGCTTAATCGTGCTGGAGTTGCAACCATATCGCCGGTCGACGATGCCATGGTGATGTCATACACCCAGGATGCCGGCCGCCACGCGCATGGACTGGACGAGCTCTCCGCGCTGCATCTTGGCCATACGCCGATCAGCCTGGAACAGGTAACCGGAACCGGCCGCAACCGCTTATCCTTCGCCAATGTCCCGGTCGATCGCGCCGCTGCTTTTGCGGCCGAGGATGCGGATGTCACCTTGCGGCTTTGGCTGACCCTGAAGCCGCAATTGCGCGGCAACAAGGCGTTGGCCCTGTATGAGCTGACCGAGAAAAAATTGATCCCGGTGCTGGTGGCGATGGAAGCAGCCGGGGTGCGGGTCGACCGTGCCGATCTGCAGGCCATGTCGAAGGATTTCGAAGGCCGGATGGCGGAATTGGAACTCGATATCTTTCGGCTGGCCGGTCAGAAATTCAACACCGGCAGCCCCAAACAGCTCGGCGAAATTCTATTTGAAACGCTGAAACTGCCGGGCGGCAAAAGAAGCAAGCTGGGCGCCTGGGGCACCGATTCCGGCGTCCTCGAAGGCCTCGCCGAACAGGGCTTCGAGATCGCCCAGCGCGTCCTCGACTGGCGGCAACTCTCGAAGCTGAAATCCACCTATGCCGACGCGCTGGTCGAGAAAATCGACCCCGCAACCGGCCGCGTTCACACCAGCTTCGCCATGGCCGCAACCACCACCGGCCGCATTTCCTCCACCGACCCGAATTTGCAGAACATCCCCATCCGCACCGTCGAAGGGGCCCGCATCCGCAAAGCCTTCATCGCCGCCCCCGGCCATCTTCTGGTCTCTGCCGATTACTCGCAAATCGAGCTGCGGCTGCTCGCCCATGTCGCCAACATCCCCGCGCTGAAGGAGAGTTTTTCAAAAGGCGAGGACATCCACGCCCGCACCGCCTCGGAGGTGTTCGGAGTGCCGATGGCCGAGATGGACGGCGCCACCCGCCGGCGCGCCAAAGCGATTAATTTCGGCATCATCTACGGCATCTCGGCTTTCGGCCTGGCCCGCCAGCTCAACATCACCGGCGGCGAAGCGAAAATCTATATCGATGCCTATTTTGAACGCTATCCAGAAATTCGCGACTATATGGAAAACACCAAGGAACAAGCCCGCATCGATGGCTATGTCCTAACCCCGTTCGGCCGCAAATGCTGGGTGCCGCGCATCAAAGACAAAATGCACGGCCTGCGCGCCTACGCCGAACGCCAGGCCATCAACGCACCCCTGCAAGGCGGCGCCGCGGACGTCATCAAACGCGCCATGATAAAACTCCCCGCCGCCTTGAGCCAAGCAAAACTATCGGCGCGCCTGATCCTGCAAGTGCACGACGAACTGCTGTTCGAAGCCCGCGAAGATGAAGCCAACGCAACCGCTGAAATCGCCCAGGCAGTAATGCAAGATGCCGTATCCCTCTCGGTGCCGCTAACCGTGGAAACCGGCATCGGAAGTAATTGGGGAAGCGCGCATTAGGGGAAGTCCGCATTAAGCTCTTCTTTTTGTGAACAAAAAGAAGCAAAAAACTCCTTACTCTGGGCTTGGGGGCGTTGGCGGCATCACGTCCATCCCAGAACCAAAAAAGAATTGCCTTCTCTTACACCATCGCCATCCCGCCATTGATGTGAATCGTCGTGCCTGTGATCCAGGCGGCTTCGTCAGAGGCGAGGTAGACCACCGCGGCGGCGATGTCGCTGGGGGCGCCCAGGCGGCCCAGAGGGATTTTTTCGGCGAGCGCAGATTTCTGGTTATCGTTCAGGGCGTCGGTCATCGGCGTGGCGATGAAGCCGGGTGCGATGAGGTTCACCGTGATATTACGCGAGGCGATTTCCTGGGCCAGCGATTTGGTCAGCCCGGAAAGGCCGGCTTTAGCGGCACAGTAATTGGCCTGCCCAGGATTGCCGGTGGCGCCGACGATGCTGCCGATATTGATGATGCGGCCGGATTTACGCCGCATCATGAATTTAAGCGCGGCGCGCGACAGGCGGAACGGCGCACCGAGATCAACATCCAGCACTTTATCCCAATCGGCATCCGACATGCGCATGGCCAGGCCGTCTTTGGTAAGGCCGGCGTTATTGACCAGAATTTCGACACTGCCCATCGCCGCTTCGGCCTCGGCGATCAGGGTCGCCGCGGCAGCGGCATCGGCGAGATCCGCCGGCAAAACATGCACGCGCTCGGCAAGTTCGGCGGCCAGGCTGTCAAGCGCGTCGCGGCGGGTCCCGGAGATAGCGACGGCCGCACCCTGAGCATGCAAAGCGCGGGCGATTGCAGCGCCGATGCCGCCGGACGCGCCGGTGACCAAAGCGGTTTTCCCGGATAGGTTGAACATCTTTAGAGAACTTTCAGCAGGGCTTCGATATCGGCCGGTGATCCGGCGGAGAAGGTGCCGGCATCCGGCGAGATCCGCTTGACCAGGCCGGCCAGTACCTTGCCGGTGCCAAGCTCAATAAAGCTGTCGACGCCAAGTGCAGTCATCGCCAGCACGCTTTCCCGCCAGCGCACCGTGGCAGTTATCTGCTGCACCAGCAGGTCGCGGATTTCGACCGGGTCGGTAACTTTGGCGGCACTCACATTGGCAACCAGCGGGACCACCGGCGGCCGCGGCGGCGTATTGGCAAAGGCTTCGGCCATGGCATCGGCCGCCGGCGCCATCAGCGCGCAATGAAACGGCGCTGAGACGGGCAACAGCATGGCGCGCTTCACGCCTTTGGTCTTGGCGATCTCGATGGCGCGTTCAACCGCCGCCTTATGGCCGGAAATGACCACTTGGCCGCCGCCATTATCGTTTGCGCAAGCTACAACATCGCGGCCGGAAGCAGATTTTTCGGCCTCGGCGCAGATTTCGCGAGCCAGTTCCAACTCAACACCCAGCAAGGCCGCCATTGAACCCAAGCCGGGCGGGACCGCGCGCTGCATGGATTGGCCGCGCAGCTTCAGCAAGCTGGCCGTTTCAGCGATTGAAAAAGCCCCGGCCGCGGCCAGCGCGCTATATTCTCCGAGCGAATGGCCGGCGACCAGTGCGACTTTTTCCTTCAACTTAAAGCCACCCTCGTGTTCCAGCACGCGCAGCACCGCCAGCGAAACCGCCATCAACGCCGGCTGGGCATTTTCGGTCAGAGTAAGTTCCTCGATCGGCCCCTCAAACATCAATTTGGAGAGTTTTTGCTTGAGAACCTCGTCGACTTCCTCAAACACGGCCCGGGCGGGTGCAAAAGCGGCGGCAAGGTCGCGGCCCATGCCGACGGCCTGGCTTCCTTGACCGGGAAAAATAAAGGCGTGAACCGCCATGCGAACAGTCTCCTAATGACAAGGCGGGGTAGCCAGCGCGAAAGCCGCTGTCAAATTGGTAAAAGATTTGTTACCTTATAGCAGGGCCAGCTGGCTTAGCGCGAGGCGCAGCGCCTCCGGCAGTTCTTCGACCCCGGAGCTGCCGCCTATGGCAAGATCAGCGGGGGCGTCGGCGGCATTGAGGTAGCGCCAGCCTTGAAACGGCTTGGTGGGCCGGGCAGCTACCCGAACGAGTTCCGGGTCCAGCACCAGACCAGCGCAGGCGGAGCCATCGTCCCAGTGATCGCGGATGATGGCGGTAATGCGCTGGCGAGCCAGGATAGCTCTGTTGATGACCCAATAAATTGAGCCACCGGTAATAATTTCATCTGCGCGCTTTGGCGTGTTGCGCGTCCTATGGCGTAATGGCGGGTCGGATTTGGCGCGGGCATGTTGAATTTCGGCGAGATGCGCGAGGTCGCGCACGCCCACGGCAAGTTTAACAATGTGAAGCATGATTAACAATAAAGGTTACGTTTTGTACATACAAGCCGGTGTAAGCCGAACGGACGATTCCGAGTTCTATCCACGATTTTTCCAAGTTTTTCACAGTGTTACACTCGCATGTAAGATCGCCGACGAGCGTTAATCTTTGGTCATTTGAACTTTGACGGCTGCATGCTAGACGCAAGAGAGTTAGATAAGACCTATGGATATTCCAAATATTCAGCCACCTCCCGCGGCCAGAGGCAGTCAGCGTTCCGCCGAAAGTGACACGCCGGGAATTTTCAGTACCGTTTTCCACCAGCCCTGGTGGTTGAACGCGGTTACCGGTGGCGACTGGCACGAAGCCACGGTAACTTCTAACGGCGCTGTTATCGCTCGTATGCCTTATGTCAGTCGCCGGTTACTGGGCATGCCGGCCATCGGAATGCCGCCGCACACTTATGTATTAGGGCCGCAGCTGCCTTTGGTGCGTGGCAACGTGGAAGCGCGATTTTCCAATCGGCGCGCAGTTTTAACGGAATTAATGTCGTGTCTGCCGCCACATAAATATTTCAACCAAATCTGCGATCCCAGCGTCACCGATGGCCTGCCATTTTATGCATTAGGGTATGACAGCGCGGTAAAATACACCCTGCGCGTCTCACCATTGTCGTCAACCGAGCAGATGCTGCAACGCATGCGCAAACAGGTCCGCTACGATATCCGCAAGGCCGAGCAGAGGCTGTCGATCCATCGCGACCTTAAGATCGATGAATTCTGCCATTTTTTTAACGCCTGCACCCAGGCCAATAATAAACAATGGTGGTCAAAGCGGTATATCAGGCAGGCCGACACCCTGAAACATCGGCTCTACGAGGCTTGTATTCGTGAGGAAGCCGGTTGCCTGCTGGCAGCGCGTGATAGCGCCGGTATTCTACGTGCCGCGATCCTGCTGGTTTGGGGCAATGGCGTAATGTACTACCTCCTCACCGCCCATGATGCCCACCCGGAAGGCGCCGGCTCGGTGAAGCTGCTGCTTTGGGAGGGTCTGAAAATGGCGCAGCGCCTTGGCATGACGTTTGATTTTCACGGCCTGCCGCGCCCGGGCGCGATCAACATTCTCACCGGCTTTGGCGGCAACGTTGCCAACCGCATCGTCGTAACAAAGATCCCGCCGGCATTATACCTGGCCCGGGAAGTCGCCTCCCGCATACGTTTCGGTCTGTGATAGACCGCTAGCGCCGCGGCATTCCCAATAGGCGCCACGCCTTTGGCGCTGCCGGCGTCCGTGGGCTCGCGCCAACCTGGTGCCTTGCCCGATCCGCAATTTTCATCCAAGCCTTTTGATCCGCCGCGTCAACCAACCGCGCCGCCGGGACATTCTACACCGGCTCCACTTGGAATAAGCCTGACGGGCGGCAAGGGAGACAGACCATGAGCGACATCCAGGACGGCACAGATGGCCGAGCAAATACAGCTTTCATCGAGGCAAGCTGGCCTGCAGATAAGCCGAATAAGCCCCTCACCACCGCAACGAAACGCCGTTTCGAGTATTTACCGGTCGGTCTGTTCGGTTCCGTCATGGGCCTCACAGGTTTAAGCGTGGCATGGCATTTGGCCGCCGAGCATTACGGTGCGCCAAACTGGATATCGACCGGCATCGGCGGCATCGCCATTATTGCGTTCGTGGCCATCGGCACCGGCTACCTGGTGAAATTGATTACCGCAACGGACGCGGTTCGGGCTGAATTCAAGCATCCGGTTGCGGGCAATCTTTTCGGGACCATCCCCATCAGCCTGCTGTTGCTGCCGATAATCCTGGTGCGGCTAAATCTTCTCCTGGCGCAGGCGGTCTGGATAATCGGCGCCGTGACCATGACGGTCTTTGCCTGGCTGATTGTCAGCCGCTGGATGAGCGACCGCCAGCAAGTGGCGCATGCAACGCCCGCCTGGATTATTCCCATGGTCGGCATGCTGGATATTCCGCTGGCGCTGCCCTTGCTGCAGCTTCCGGGCCTGCATGGTGTCATGGTGTTAGGGCTCGCTGTCGGCCTGTTCTTCGCGGTGCCGCTTTTCACTCTGATCTTTTCGCGGCTGGTCTTCGAAGCGCCAATACCGGATGCCATGCTGCCGACACTGCTTATTTTACTGGCGCCATTCGCGGTCGGCTATTCCGCTTATGTCTTGACCACCGGGCAGACTGACATATTCGCTGAATCTCTCTATATCCTTACCTTGTTCCTGTTGACGGTGCTGCTGGGGCGGCTGCGCAATCTTGTTATATGCTGTCCGTTCAAAATGGCATGGTGGGCAGTAAGCTTTCCGCTCGCGGCCGCCGCCATCGCCAGCCTGCGCTACGCCGCGGCGCAGCCAAATTGGTTCACGAATATCGTAGCGGTGGTGGTACTTGGATTTGTCTCGCTGGTGATTGCGGCGCTGTTGGCCCGTACCCTTCACGGCATTATCAAGGGCGAATTGCGGCATTTGAGCAGTTAGGAAACATAGTCACAACCCCAGGAGCACGACATGCAGCCGCAACAAAAAATCATTCTGCACGGCGCCAGGCTCTCCGGCCACTCCCACCGGGCCGAGCTGATGCTGAACTTACTTGGCCTTAGCTACGAATTTCGGCAGGTGGATTTGGCAGCCGGCGAGCAAAGACGGCCGGAATTCCTGCGCCTCAATCCATTCGCTACCGTCCCGGTCATTGAAGATGGCGATGACGTGGTCGCGGACTCGGTCGCCATCCTGGTCTATCTGGCACAGAAATATGATACCGCGCATCGCTGGCTCCCGAGCGAACCTTTGGCGGCCGCCAAGGTTCAGCGCTGGTTATCGGTGGCCCAGGGCGACGTCTTTAACGGACCTTGCAAGGCGCGGCTGGTGAAGGTTTTTGCCGCCCCGTTCGATCACGCCCAGGCGATGAAAGTCGCGGATCATTTATTGAACATTCTTGATGCGCACATCGCCGGCTCAGCCTTCTTTACCGGTCCGGCGCCAACCCTCGCCGATGTCGCACTCTACAGCTATATCGCCAAGGCGCCCGAGGGCGGCGTAGCCCTTGATGCATTCGAAAACTTGCGAGCCTGGCTAAAGCGCGTTGAGGCATTGCCAGGGTTCCTACCAATGCCCGCGGCAGGTTGAGGGATGGGTGATGGAAAATAGCAATCATGGTGATAGCAATCATGGTGATAGCAATCATAGTGTCTGGCATGCCGGCGAAATCGCCTGGCAAAAACAGCTTGGCGTCGCCGGCCAGATGGCGGAATTCGGCGCCCGCGCCATGCTGGATGCGATGCCGGACCAGCACCGGACTTTCTTCGCCCAGCTGCCGTTCATTCTGGCCGGATACGAGCACGATGACGGCCAGGTCTGGGCGTCCCTGCTGTCCGGACCGCCTGGCTTCATCTCAAGCCCTGATCCCCGCCATCTTCGGATTGATATCATTCCGGCCGCAGCCGACCCCATAGCCACCGCGTTGAAACCTGGTCTGCCGCTCGGGCTGCTCGGCATCGAGCTGCCGACCCGGCGGCGCAACCGTCTCAACGGCCGGGTTGCACAGCAAAACGCCACCGGTTTCGTTCTCGCGGTCGAGCAGAGCTACGGCAATTGTCCGAAATATATCGAGAAGCGAAATTACGGCCCGCACCGGCCGCCGGCGCCGGTAACATCCACGGCGATCCAGGGCCTGGATGTAAAGTCACGGCGTCTGATCGGCAATGCCGGAACCTTCTTCGTCGCCTCTACCGCCGGCCACGGCGCGCTGCCTGACATATCGCATCGTGGTGGCCGCCGCGGGTTCGTTGCAATCGGCGCCGACGGCACGCTGACAATACCCGATTATGCCGGCAATCATTTTTTTAACACGCTGGGGAATTTCCTGCTCGACCCGCGCGCCGGCTTGCTGTTCCCGGATTTCGAAAGCGGCGAGATGTTGCAGTTGACCGGCCGGGCCACGATCATTGCTAACGCTCCCGGCAAGCTCACGCTTCCGGGCGCCGAACGTTACTGGCAATTCAATGCCGAGGCAGGCCAATGGCTGCGCAATGCATTGCCAATCGGCTTTACACCCGGCGAAGTTTCCAGCTTCTCACCCTAGCTCGATTGACATTAAGGGTAATTACCCCTAAATAGATCGCATTGCTTTTATAAGGCTCTGAGGAGAGCGAAATGCGCCTGCTGGTGGTTGGAGCGGGATCGACAGGGGGGCTATTATGGCGGCCGGTTGGCTGCAGCCGGCCGAGATGTCACATTCCTGGTCCGCCCCGTCCGCGCCACGAAGCTCCGCGACAATGGGCTCACGATCATCAGCCCGCATGGCAATGCCAACCTGCATCCCAAACTTACGACTGCCGGGACCCTTGCTCGCGTCTATGATGTGGCCGGGATGCGGGCATCGAAGCGCCGCTGCTCGGCGCCGCCTACGCAAATCTTTGCGTCTACCAGAACCGGATCACCGCCGGATAAACCTTACGGAGACCAAAATGCCACTTGCTCGTATCGATCTAATCAAAGGCAAATCGCCGGAATACCGGAAAACCGTAGGCGACGCCGTCTATCAGGCCATGGTCGAGATTCTAAAAGCTCCACCCGGCGACCGGTTCCAGGTTATCACCGAACATGAAACAACCAACTTCCACTACGACCCCACATTCTTCGGGATTGATCGGTCGCCGGACGAGATCTTCATCCAGCTTACATTGGTGGGCAACCGGACGCTCGAGCAAAAGCGTGGCTTCTACAAAAAGATCGTCGACGATCTGCACGACAAGCTGGGATTGCGGCGCGAGGATGTGCTGATCAATCTGGTCCCCACGACCATCGAAGACTGGTCCTTCGGCAACGGAGTTGCATCGCTTATCAAGTGATCTGTGAGGAAAGCAGCCGCTTTTAAAAAAGCGGCGCAAAAATTTTTTTTACTCTGGGCACGGGTCATGACCGCGACAACGCCTTACGCGGACTCAAACTCTAGGGTGGTGATCTGTTGCATCATGGCCCGCATGCCTGCCGCTTCCGGCTCGCCGAAAATGTTACCAAATTGGCCCTCGGCCTTCCGCCAGCGCTTTTTCGCGGATGCAAATAGCTTGGCGCCGTCTTTGCTCAGCGCGATAACGCGCTCTCGGCGGTCTTTGGCCGAGGTTTCCATCACCACCAGGCCGCGGGCTTCCAGGGGCCGTAGCAACCTGCCAAGCGTGGAACGGTCCATTATCAGAAGTGCCGCCAGATCCTGAAGAATATTCGGCCCAAAGCGATCCAATTTGGCCAAAATCGAATATTGATTAAGGCTGATGCCGTCCGGCGCCAAAGCTGCGTCGTATAATTTGCTCAGATGCCTGGCCGCCTGTCTAAGCGCCGAACAGCTGCAGGTCTCGGGCCCGGTATTTTCCACCAGCAACCTCCATTTCGTGCCGCTCGATATATCGGCAATTGCCCGTAGTTTCAAGATATCCGCGCCGTTTGCCCGCCGGGGCGTTGCGCCTTATGCTGGCCGCCAATGATACAAATGCCATTGCCCGACGAGGCTGTTCTGGCCCGGCGTGCCACTATTGTTGAAGCTTTGCGCGCCATTGTGCCAGGCGAAGGCGTGATCGACGCCGAGCCCGCGCGCCGGGCCTATGAAAGCGATGGGCTGACCGCTTACCGCACCTTGCCGATGGTGGTGGTGCTGCCGGAAACCACGGCGCAGGTTGTGGAAATTCTGCGTTATTGCAGCCGCGAGGGCGTCAAGGTGGTGCCGCGCGGCGCCGGCACCTCGCTCTCCGGGGGCGCCCATCCGCTGGCCGATGCGGTGCTGCTGGGCATGGGGAAATTCAAAAAGATCCTGGAAATCGATATTGCCAATCGCTGCGCGGTGGTGCAGCCCGGCGTTACCAATCTCGCCATCACCCAGGCGGTGCAAGATGACGGGTTCTATTTTGCGCCGGACCCATCAAGCCAGATTGCGTGCACCATCGGCGGAAATGTCGGCGAGAATTCCGGCGGCGTGCATTGCCTCAAATATGGCCTGACCACCAATAACGTCATCGGCGTCGAAATCGTTACCATCGAAGGCGAAGTGCTTCGCCTGGGCGGCAAACATGCCGATGTCAGCGGTTATGACCTTCTGGGCGTCATCGTTGGTTCCGAAGGCCTGCTTGGCGTCGTCACCGAGATAACCGTGCGGCTGCTGCCAAAGCCGCCGGGGGCGCGCGCGCTGCTGATCGGCTTTCCTGATATCGGCCGCGCCGGCGATTGCGTGGCTGCGATCATTGCCGCCGGCATCATTCCGGGCGGCATGGAGATGATGGACCGGCTGGCAACCGAGGCGGCAGAGGCCTTCGTCCATGCCGGCTATCCGTTGGATGCGGAGGCGCTGCTGATTGTCGAGTTGGACGGCATCGAAGCGGAAATCGCGCATCTGGTGGCCAAGGTCGAGACAATTGCCCTGGACTTCGGGGCCAGCAGCTGCCGCATCAGCCAATCTGAGGAAGAACGGCTGCTGTTCTGGGCCGGACGCAAAGCCGCCTTCCCGGCGGTCGGCCGCATATCCCCGGATTATTATTGCATGGACGGCACAATCCCGCGGGCGCAGCTCGGCCCGGTGCTAATCCGCATGGCGCAGATGAGCGCCGAATACGGCCTGCGCGTTGCCAATGTTTTCCATGCCGGCGACGGCAATTTGCATCCGCTGATCCTGTATGATGCGAACAAGCCAGGCGAGATGGAACAGGCCGAAGAATTCGGCAACGATATTCTGCGGCTCTGCGTCGAGGTTGGCGGCGTGCTGACCGGCGAACACGGTGTCGGCATCGAGAAGCGCGATTTGATGCACACCATGTTCAACAAAACCGATCTCGATCAACAGCTATTATTGAAATGCGCGTTTGATCCTGACGGTTTGATGAATCCCGGCAAGGTGTTTCCGCAGCTCTGCAAATGCGCGGAACTGGGGCGGGTGCATGTGCATCAGGGTCAGACCCGGTTTGCGGATCTACCGCGGTTCTAATGAGCCTGTTCGAGCCTGCAGACACCGCGCAAGCAGCGGAAATTATCGCTGCGGCCGCGGCGCAAAGCCAAGGTCTGGAAATTCTCGCGGGCGGTAGCAAGCGGCATTACGGCCGCGCGCCGCTACCGCCGCATCAGCTGCTTATCACCAAAATCCGCGGCCTGGTTGATTACGAACCCTCCGAATTGCGGCTGACCGCGCTGGCGGCGACGCCGATGGCCGAAATCGAAGATCTGCTGGCAGGCGCTGGGCAGATGCTGGCCTTCGAGCCGGTGCATTGGAGTGCCGCCTTCGGCGAAGGCGCTCCGACCTTGGGCGGCGTCATCGCCTGCAATCTTGCCGGACCGCGGCGCGTGCGAGCCGGTGCGGCGCGCGATCATTTCCTTGGCTTCAGCGCCATCAATGGCAGCGGCGAGATTTGGAAAGCCGGCGGCAAGGTGGTGAAGAACGTCACCGGCTACGATATGTCCAAGCTGCAATGCGGCGCTTTCGGCACGCTGTCGTTGCTGACCGAACTCACCGTTCGGGTCATGCCGAAGCCGGAAGCATCCTGCAGCCTGATTTTTCCGGCATTGGCCGATGACCAAGCCATTGTACTGCTCACCCAGGCCCTGAACTCACCTTACGAGGTCTCGGCGGCGGCGCATCTGCCGGCAGCGGCCGCGGCGCGTTGCGGCTTTGCCAACGCAACTGCGATATTGCGGCTGGAAGGCCCCAAACCCTCGATCGCCTTTCGGGAAGACGCGTTATTGAAGCTGCTGCCGGGCGGCGAGAAATTAAACCAACAACAATCCGTGCAGCTATGGCGAGATATTGGCGCTGTGCGGCCTTTGGTATCCGATACCGAAACCTGTCTGTGGCGAATTTGCCCCACACCAAGCGCGTCGCCCGAAATTATGGGAAAAATCACGGCTAGGTTCAACACTGCAGATTATTTTTACGATTGGGGCGGCGGTTTGGTCTGGGCAAGCCTCAACCTCGATGAAGCCGGGCCGGATGGCGGGGCAGGGGTGGTGCGCTCGGCCGTGGGCGCGGCCGGCGGCCATGCCACGCTGATTGTGGCACCGGAGCATCTGCGCCAAACGCAAGCCGTGTTCGAGCCCGAACCGGCGCCGCTTGCTGGGCTTACCCAACGGATCAAAGCCAATTTCGACCCGCGCGGGGTGTTAAATCCGGGCCGCATGCAAGAGGGTTTATAATCCATGCAAACGCATTTCAGCGCCGATCAGCTTGCCGACCCTGCTATGAACGCATCGGAAAAAATCCTCCGCGCCTGCGTGCATTGCGGCTTTTGTACCGCCACCTGCCCAACCTACGTGCTGCTCGGCGACGAGCTCGATAGCCCGCGCGGCCGAATTTATTTAATCAAGGACATGCTGGAGAATAACCGCCCGGCGACGGCCACCGATGTTAAACATATTGACCGCTGCCTGTCCTGCCTGTCCTGCATGACGACCTGTCCGTCCGGCGTGAATTACATGCACCTGGTCGACCACGCGCGCCGGCATATCGAGCAAACCTATCGGCGGCCCTGGCCGGAACGGGCGCTGCGGCGCACTTTAAGCGTGGTGCTGCCGCGGCCCTGGCTGTTCCGTTTGGCCCTGCGCGGCGCCTGGCTGGGGAAGCTCTTTGCCCCGCTGCTGCCGAAACAACCGCGCGCGATGCTGAACCTGGCGCCGGCGCGGTTGCCGCCCAATGACGTTGCCATCAAGCCGCGGATTTTCGCGGCACAGGGGGCGCGGCTGAAACGGGTCGCGTTGCTCAGCGGTTGCGCCCAACAGGTGCTGGCGCCCGAGATCAACGCGGCGACCATCCGGCTGCTAACCCGTCATGGCTGCGAGGTGGTGGTAGCGCCGGGCGCTGGCTGCTGCGGCGCCCTGACGCATCATCTGGGCCAGGATGCACACAGTTATGCCAAAGCGAATATCGCCGCATGGAGCCGTGAGATTGCGGCAGACGGCCTGGATGCGATTATCATCAACGCTTCAGGCTGCGGCACCACGGTAAAGGATTACGGCTATATGTTCCGCGACCATCCGCAACTGCGCGAAGCCGCGCAAGCGGTCTCGCGGCTGACCCGCGATATCAGCGAATTCATGGGCGAGATCGGCCTGCAGCCCGCCGTTATCGAAACCGGCCAGCGCGTCGCCTATCACGGCGCGTGTTCGTTGCAGCACGGTCAGCAAATACAGCACGCGCCCAAACAACTGCTCGCCGCCGCCGGCTTCAAAGTTTTGGATATCCCCGAGGGTCATCTCTGCTGCGGCTCGGCCGGCACCTATAATTTACTTCAGCCGGACATCGCCACGCAGCTGCGCGACCGCAAGGTGGCGGCGATCGAACATGTCGCGCCGGAAATCATCGCCGCCGGAAATATCGGCTGCATCACGCAAATCGCCTCGGGCACCGGAATTCCCATCGTACACACGGTCGAACTGCTCGACTGGGCTACCGGCGGCCCGCGGCCCGCGTAACTATAACGTCGAGGCGGTTTGGGTCCGCGCCGAACGCGCCGCCGCCACCATGTTTTCAATCGCAAGACGCACCTCCGGCCATTTGCGGGTCTTCAATCCGCAGTCAGGGTTCACCCAGAGCTGATCGGCGGGCAGCCGGCCGGCGGCGGCGCTCAACAGCAACGACATCTCCTCGGCTGCCGGCACCCGCGGCGAGTGAATGTCATAAACGCCGGGCCCTATTTCCGCAGGATAGCGATAGCCGGCAAAGGCATCCAGCAATTCCATTTTGGACCGCGCGGTTTCGATTGAAATCACATCCGCATCCATGGCGCCGATCGAGGCGATGATGTCGTTGAATTCCGAATAGCACATATGAGTGTGGATCTGCGTCGCATCTTCAACCCCGGATGCGGTGATGCGGAAACATTCAATCGCCCATTCGAGATAATGCTGCCAGTCGCCCTGGCGCAGCGGCAAGCCCTCGCGCAAGGCGGCCTCATCGATCTGGATGATCGGCGCGCCGGCTTGTTCCAAATCCACAACCTCATCGCGGATCGCGAAAGCCAGCTGACGGCAGGTCGTGCTACGCGGCTGGTCATCACGCACGAACGACCAGTTCAAAATCGTTACAGGTCCAGTGAGCATTCCCTTCATCGGCCGCGCGGTCAGTGACTGCGCATATCGCCACCATTCAACCGTCATCGGCTGCGGCCGCGACACATCGCCATAAATAATCGGCGGCCGCACATAGCGCGATCCATAGGACTGCACCCAGGCATGTTTGGTGAAGGCGAAGCCGGCAAGCTGCTCACCGAAATACTGCACCATGTCGTTACGCTCAAATTCGCCGTGCACCAGCACGTCGAGCCCAACCTCTTCCTGCCAGCGCACCGCCGCGGCGGTCTCGCTCCGCAAAAAAACTTCATAGGCGGCATCATCGATCAAATGCCTGTCGTGATCGGCGCGGGCTTTCCGAATTTCCGGGGTCTGCGGGAAAGAACCGATGGTGGTGGTGGGATAGTCCGGCAGCTGCAGTTTTTCGCGTTGCACCCGCCTCCGGGCCTGAAACGGCGACAACCGGCGGCTCAGCTTCTGATCCGAAACTGCCGCCCGTGCCTGCACCGCGGGATTGTTTATCCGGGCCGATACGCGGCGCGACGCTACCGCCGCGGTGGCGGCATCTAGCACCGCTCGCACGCTGTCGCGGCCCTGGTTCAGCGCTTTTGCCAGCACCGCCAGCTCAGCGATTTTCTGCACCGCGAAAGCCAGCCAATTTGTCACTTCGCCGTCCAGCGCGGTCTCGCGCGCCAAATCGATCGGGCTGTGCAGCAGCGAGCATGACGGCGCCAGGATCACCTCGCGGCCGGCTGCAACAATCGGATCAACCCGGTCGAGAATGGCGTTAAGATCAGCCTTCCAGATATTACGCCCGTCAATAACGCCCAAGGACAATACGAGATCGGGCCGCGCAGCTTCGAGCACGGCGGCCAATTGTTCTGGTGCCCGCACGAGATCGATATGCACGCCATGAACGGGAAGGGCTAAAGCCGTCGCCAGATTGTCGCCTAAGGCGCCGAAATACGTTGTTAATATTAATTTCGGGCCGGCCTTTGCGAGCTCGGCATAGGCGGTGACGAACGCCGCCTGCGCCGCTGCGGTAAGGTCGAGCACCAGGCAAGGTTCGTCGATCTGCACCGAGGCCGCGCCGGCAGCGCTCAAGGCTTTCAGCACTTCGACATAAACCGGCAGCAGTCCCGGCAACAGCGTCAGCGGATCGAACGCGCTGCCCGCGGTTTTGCCGAGCAGCAGATAACTGACCGGCCCCAGCAACACCGGGCGGGTTTCGATCCCGAGCGCCCTGGCCTCGGTATATTCGTTGAGCGCCTTGTGCGAGGCCAGATGAAATTGCTGGTCCACGGTGAACTCAGGAACCAGATAATGATAGTTGGTATCGAACCATTTGGTCATCTCAGCCGCGGGCGCGCCGCCGCAATTGGCATGGCCATGGCCGCATCCCGCATCGTCGCGGCTGTGGCCCGCGCCGCTTCCGGCGGCATCCTCGCCGGTGGTGCCGCGCGCCACGGCGAAATAGGTCTTAAGGCTGACCTCACCGCCCTGCCAACCGTAAACCGCCGGCACCGCGCCGACCATGGCGCTGGTATCCAACACGTGATCGTAAAGCGAAAAATCATTCGACGGGATGATATCTGCGCCTAATTCGCGTTGCTGCTGCCAGCAAGCTGCCCGCAAATCCGCCGCGGTGGCCAGCAATGCCGCGGCATTGCTGCTTGCCGTCCAATAGCTTTCTAGCGCCGTCTTCAACTCGCGTTTGGGTCCAATACGGGGAAAGCCGAGCGTTGCCACGGTAACAGTCATCAAAGCCTCTATCCAATTATGAGAAGCCCTAAAACACCTCGGTTACCTAATATGTCAAGAGATAAATATATCCTTATATCAGCAAGTAAGTATAAATTTCTCTGGAGCCGGTAGCTTTACGCGTCAAAAACCATGCTAAAAGTCCGGCCATGAACGAATTTGTCCGTCCCGTACTCACCCCGCCCGGGGCTCAAAAAAAGGTGCTGCTGCACTCCTGCTGCGCCCCTTGCTCCGGCGAAGTCATGGAAGCGATGCTCGCATCCGGCATCGACTACACCATCTTCTTCTACAACCCGAACATTCACCCCAAGCGCGAGTACCTGCTCCGCAAGGACGAAAATGTCCGGTTTGCGGAGAAGCATAACGTGCCGTTCATCGACGCCGATTACGACACCGATAACTGGTTCGCCCGCGCCCGAGGCATGGAACAGGAGCCCGAACGCGGCATCCGCTGCACCATGTGCTTCGACATGCGCTTCGAACGCACCGCGCTGTACGCACATGAAAACGGATTTCCCGTCATCACCAGTTCGCTCGGCATCTCGCGCTGGAAGAACATGGCGCAGATCAACGATTGCGGCGTGCGCGCGGCTGCCCCTTACGAGGGTCTAACATACTGGGAGTTTAACTGGCGCAAAGGCGGCGGCGGTGCCCGCATGATCGACATCAGCAAGCGCGAGGAATTCTATCAGCAGGAATATTGCGGGTGCGCCTATTCGCTCCGGGACACCAACCAGCACCGCCGCAATCAGGGCCGCCCGGAAATCGAAATCGGCAAACAATTTTACAGCCTGGATAGTAAAAACATCCCCTCATAAGTATCTTGATAAGACATAAAGATATCTTTATATCTAATCCTGCATGACCAAAATTCTGGAGATGTTTGCCGCCCTGGCCGACCCGACGCGTCTGCGCATCCTGTCGCTGCTGCGCGCCATGGAACTATCCGTCGGCGAGCTAGCCCAGGCGCTCGGTCAAAGCCAGCCGCGGGTCTCGCGCCATGTCAAAATCCTGGCGGATGCCGGCATCGCCGAACGCCGCAGGGAGGGCAGCTGGGTCTTCCTCGGCTTAGGCAGTAGCGCGCGGGTTACGCCCTTGCTGGCGGCAATCGACGCCTGGACGGCGCAGGACGGTGAAGATCCGTGGGCATTGGCGGACACCGCGCGTCTGGCCGCCATCCGTGCCGATCGCGCCGCCGCGGCGGAAGAATATTTCGACGCCAACGCCGCTAAATGGGACGCGATGCGCTCCCTGCACGTCGCCGAGAGCGAGGTAGAAGATGCAATCCGCGACGCCATCGGCAATTCGCCGATCGGCCGTCTGGTCGATATCGGCACCGGCACCGGACGCATGATCGAACTGTTCGGAACCAAGGCGGAAACCGCCATCGGAGTAGACCGCAGTCCTGAGATGCTACGTCTGGCCCGGGCCAAACTAGCCTCGGCCGGTTTGCTGCAGGCAGATTTACGGCAAGGCGACATCTATGCGCTGCCGCTGGCGAGCCAGTCCGCTGATCTGGTGATCCTGCATCAGGTCCTGCACTATGCACAGGCGCCAGGTGCCGCCATTGCCGAAGCGGCGCGCCTGCTGGGGCCGCGCGGCCGGTTGCTGGTGGTTGATTTCGGGCCGCACGAGAACGAAGAACTGCGCAGCCAGCATGCCCATGCGCGGCTCGGCTTTACCGACGAGCAGATCGCCGGTTGGTTTGCCGCCGCCGGGCTGCAAAGTGACTTGGCACGGCCGCTCGAGGGCGGCGAACTAACCGTAAAACTTTGGCTGGCACACCGTCCCGCCAACGCAAACTTGAAAGAGGTCGCCGCATGAACATCGAGACAATTCAAACATCCGCGGCCCCCCTGTTCGCTGATCTGGCCGGCGATTTTGCCGTCTCCTTCGAATTCTTCCCGCCCAAAACCGAGAAAATGGACGAGGCGCTGTGGGATGCGGTGCAGACCCTCGCGCCGCTTGATCCGCGTTTCGTTTCCGTAACGTACGGCGCCGATGGTTCCACCCGCGACCGCACGCACCACACCGTCGCGCGCATCGCCAAGGAAACAACAATTCCGCCGGCAGCGCATCTCACCTGCGTCGGCGCCAGCAAAGGCGAAATAGCTGAAATCGCCCAATCCTATTGGAACGCCGGCATCCGCCATATTGTCGCCTTGCGCGGCGATGCGCCGCCAGGCCAACGTTTTGCGCCGCATCCGGAAGGCTATGTCAACGCAGCTGAACTGGTGGCGGGCCTGAAATCCGTCGCACCGTTCGAAATATCGGTCGCCGCCTATCCGGAATGCCATCCGGATTCTATTTCGCTGGCCGCCGATCTCGATAACCTGAAAGCCAAAATCGACGCCGGCGCCGACCGCGCCATCTCACAGTTCTTTTTCGCGCCCGAAACCTTTCTGCGTTTCCGCGATCGCTCCGTTGCCGCCGGCATCGACGCCGAAATCGTCCCCGGCATCCTGCCGGTCTCCAACGTTGCCCAAACCCGCAAGTTTGCCAACCAGTGCAATGCCGAAATTCCGCTTTGGATGGATCGGCTGTTCGAAGGTCTGGACGATCACCCGGAAACCCGCCCGCTGGTGGCAGCCACGATCGCCGCCGAAATGTGCCGGAAACTCTACGCCGGCGGCATCCGGCATTTCCATTTCTATACGCTGAACCGCGCCGCTCTAAGCTACGCCATCTGTCATCTGCTTGGAAAAAGACCAGTCAAAGTTTAAGAACATCGGTTTTCTGAAGAACAAAAGCAAAAAGACTTTTGGATGCCAAGCGTGGAGCGCTGGCGAGGTCGCGTCCAGAAGCCGAAGTCATAAAAGTTTTTGCGTCGCTTTTTACCAAAAAGCGACTGCTTGCTAACCCCGTAACACTCCACCTGTTGCTTTTACCACCGCCGCAACAATCTTCCCGGAGACTGCCTCGATCTCTGCTTCCGTCAGCGATTTCTCGGTCGGCTGCAACGTCACTGCAATAGCCAGCGATATTTGTCCCGCGGGCATATTTTTACCGGCGTAGCGATCGAACAGAGTGACGTTGCTAACCAAGTTCCGCTCTGCACCCTTGGCGGCGCGGATCAACGTTTCTGCCGGCATGTCGGCGGCCACTAAAAACGCAAAGTCACGGCGCAACGGTTGGAAAGCCGGCAAAGCAGGGGCGGATTTTTTGCGGCGTTTCGGTTCTGGAATGGCGTCCAGAAAAACCTCGAAGGCGACCGCGCCGATCGGCAGATCCAGCTTGCCGCACACCGATGGATGCAGGGCGCCGAATTGGCCGAGCACAATTTTCGGGCCCTGCCGCAGCAAGCCCGATTGGCCTGGGTGAAAGAATTTCGGCGCGTCCGCCGTCGCGGTTACGGCATCCATCGGCACGCCCAAGGAGGCGAGCACGGCAAGCGCATCGGCTTTGGCGTCCAGCGCATCGAATTTGCGCGAAGCTGCAACAGCGCTGAGCGGGGTTTCACCGGTGCGCAATCCAGCTGCGGCTAAAATCTGCGAACCTGATTCCGGATAGGCGGGACCCACTTCAAACAAGCCAAGATCCGGATAGCCGCGGGCGATGTTACGTGCGGCGGTGGCGGCGAGAGTCGCAATCGCGGTTGGCCGCATCTGGTCCAGATCGGCAGCAATGGGGTTCGCGAGCCGCAGCCCGTCATGCGCATCGGCAAACAGCTCGGCAACGTTATGGTCGAGAAAGCTGAAGGTGACGCATTCCATCAAGCCACGCGCCGCCAGGCTGCGCCTTGCCAAAGCGGTGCGGGATTGTTTTTGCGTCAGTATCGGTTCGGGAATGGTCCGGCCAAGCGGCAGCGACACCGGCACGATCGCATCCAGCCCGCGCAGCCGCAGCACCTCCTCGATCAAATCCACCTCGGGCTCGATTGCCGCGGCGCCGGCGGCGGTAACCGCGGCGATTTCCGGATCCAGCTCCGGCGACTGTTCAAGCGCTTGCAGCTGCGCGATGTCGTTGCGCCAGGATGGCACATCCATCACCGCATGCTCTCCGTCCCGCCTGAAAATAGTAAAGCCAAGTTTCTCCAGCGATGCCACCGCCTCATCCGGCGCGACATCGGCGCCGCCAAAGGTTTTGAGCCGGGCAAAACGTAACTTGGCCCGGCGGCGCCATTGCGGTTCGCTACCGGCCTGCGTGACCATGCTGGCCGTCCCGCCGCATAAATCCAGGATCATCGCCGTCGCCGCATCCAAGGCCGCCGGCAGCAAAGCCGGGTCGATGCCGCGCTCAAAACGCTGCCTGGCATCGGAATGAATGGCATGGCGCTGCCCGGTCAATGCGATATGCACCCGGTCGAACAATGCGCATTCGATGAACACGCTGGTCGTGGAAAAATCGCATCCCGTGGCCTCGCCGCCAACAATGCCGGCCAGCGACTGCGCGCCGTTTGCATCGGCGATCACGCAATCAGCGTGGCTCACCGTTACCGCCTTGCCGTGCAGTCCCGCAAAACTTTCGCCGTCGCCATGCCGCAGCGTCAGCGCCGGTCCCGTAATCTTGTTGGCATCGAATACATGCAGCGGCCGCCCCAGATCATGGGTGAAAAAGTTGGTGATGTCCGCCAGCACATTGATCGGCCGCAAGCCGATTGAAGTCAGTCGCGCCTGCAGCCATTCTGGACTTTCTCCATTGGTGACGCCAGACACGGTCCGGCCAAGTATCCAGGGACAGGCTTGCGGAAATTCATTCCGCCAACTGACCCGGCTGGCGCCGGCACCTTCAATGGGCGCCGGGTTGAACGGCCGCAATGTCCCAAGCCCGGCCGCCGCCAGGTCGCGCGCCACGCCCCGCACGCTCAAGCAATCGCCACGATTAGGCGTCACCGAAATTTCGATCACCGGGTCGTCCAGCCCGGCCCATACGGCATAGGCGACGCCGACCGGCGCGTCATCCGGCAACGCGATAATCCCGTCATGATCCTCGCCGAGGCCAAGCTCGCGGGTTGAAACCAGCATGCCCTCGGATTTGACGCCGCGGATTTCACCCACTTTCAGCGTAATGCCGGTGCCCGGAATAAACGCGCCCGGCGGCGCGAACACCGCCTTCATGCCGCTGCGCGCATTTGGCGCCCCGCAAACCACTGAAATCTCGTCAGACCCGATGCTCACCCGGCAGACGCGCAGCCGGTCCGCATTCGGGTGCTGACTAGCTTCCAGAACCTCCGCGATCACAAACGGCGCCAACGCCTCTGCAGTATTGACGACGCCTTCGACCTCCAGTCCGATTGTTGAAAGCTTGTCGATCAGCTCCGCCGCCGTGGCATCCGTGTTCAGCCAGGTCTTCAACCAGGAGAGGGAAAATTTCATCGCTCAGATGCCCTCATGCAGGTTGGCCGGGCTCAGGGGTGAAAAACCATAATGGCGCAGCCAGCGCACATCGTTCTCATAGAAATTGCGCAGATCGGCGATGCCGTGCTTGAGCATGGTAATCCGCTCAATGCCCACCCCGAAGGCAAAACCCTGGTACTCACGGGGATCGATGCCGCAATTGGCCAGCACATTCGCATGCACCATGCCCGAACCCAGTATCTCCAGCCAGTCCGAGCCGCCGGCGGCAGCCCCTTTGCCGATTTCGCCACTCTTCCGGTTCCAGCCGATATCCACTTCCATCGAGGGCTCGGTGAACGGAAAATAGCTGGCCCGAAACCGCACCGGTAGATCCGGCACGTTGAAAAACGCCCGCAGAAAATCGATCAGGCAGCCCTTTAAATGCGCCAGCGTAATGTCGCGCCCGATTACCAGTCCCTCGAATTGATGGAACATCGGCGAATGCGTCGCGTCATGATCGGAGCGGAACGTCCGCCCCGGCACGATAATGCGGATCGGTTGGGCGGCGGCGCCACGCCTGCCTTCCGTCCTCGCCCAGTCCAGCATGGTCCTGATCTGCACCGAAGATGTATGCGGCCGCAGCAGCGCCCGGCGCTCTCCCGTACCGGCATGAATGCCGGCATTCAAATAAAATGTATCCATCATCGCCCGCGCCGGATGATGCCCGGGGATATTCAGCGCCCCGAATGCGAACCAGTCATCCTCAACATCCGGACCCTCTTTGACCGCAAATCCCATCGCGCCGAAAATCGCCGCAATCTCCTCCATGGTCCGGCTGATCGGGTGAATAAGCCCGAGGGGCTCCGGCCGTACGGGAGCGGAAATATCCATCCGCTCAGCGCTCAAACGCGCTGTTAGTGCTGCTTCCTCCAACCCGGCTCGCCTCGCATCCAGCTCGCGGTTAATCGTTTCCTTCAAGGCGTTGCGCAGCATCGCCCGGACCGGACGTTCCGCCGCCGGCAAACCTCCAAGCTCTTTCAGCAATCGTGCAAGCTCGCTGGCTTTACCTAGCAACTCGACCCGGCACGCTTCCAGCGCCGGCAAATCCGCTGCCTCGGCCAGCATTTTCAGTGCCCGTTCCCGCAGCGCCGCCAGCTTCGTCAATTCATCGGCTTCAACGGCCGCCGGCTCAATTTCAGACATGCGCCCGGCAGACAGGGATGCGGGAAAAAAGTCAAGCCAGCCCGTTTTCGCCGCCACCGCCGCTCGGAAAGTGTTACAATTTATCAACAGCAACAAATATCTCGCGAAAATAGGGTGTAATCAGGCCCCAAACCCCCCAATTAAGCCTTACAGATGCTTGACCCGTCACGGTTCAGCGCGCTAAGGCCCAACAGGTATTTGCAGCCATAGTGGTTGCGGCATCACTACGATTTTCGACTTTAACGTTATTTCGGACAGGGACGGTTTATTTATGAAATTCAAAGCATTGGGCGCTATCGCCGGCCTCGCCCTGCTGGCAGCCTGTTCTCATACCCCGGCGCCGACGGCAACCGCCGAGAGTTCCGGCGCAGGTGCCACCGGCGCGGTGCCCGGTAGCGAGCAGGATCTTGTCGCCGACGTTGGTGATCGGGTGTTCTTCGATTTTAACCAGTCGACCTTGAGCTCCGATGCGGACTCCACGCTCGGCCGTCAGTCGGCCTGGCTGGCGAAATACCCAAGTGTCAACGTCCTGGTCGCCGGTAACTGCGATGAGCGCGGCACTGAGACCTATAACCTTGCCCTCGGCCAGAAGCGCGCCGACGCGGCGCGTGACTACCTGGTCTCCCAGGGTGTCGCCACCGCCCGCATCACCACCATCTCCTACGGCAAGGATAAGCCGGTCGCTTCCGGCAACGACGAGGCTGCTTACCAGCAGAACCGTAACGCCATCACCTCGGTTCAAGGTTCAAATCCGCAAAGCTGAATCAGCTGATCTGAGCCATCCGGGCCTGCCCGGATGACGATCATCAAACCGGCGGCATTCTGCACCTAGTAGAAGCCGCCGGTTTCTTTTTTACCTCCCTCATCTTTTCATCGTCCGGCGGCCGGATTAGACCCACTCTGAATTTTGGATTGATGTGCATGCGCCAGTATGTTTTTGTAATTGCCGCCGTTGCCGCCTTAAGCCCGTTCGCTGCCTACGCGCAGCCGCTGGTACAAAGCCAGGAAGGCATTGCATTGGAAAACCAGATCCTGCAGCTGCAAAGCCAGGTGCAGCAGCTGCAATCAGCCTCGGGCGCCGGCAACTCCGGAGGGTCCGGCGGGTCTTCCCTGGGTGGCGATAACAGCGCGCCGCCGCCGGCCTCGGACAGTAGCGCAGCTCCCTCCAGCGCCATCGTCGGCAACCTGCTTAACCAGGTCAGCCAGCTGCAAACCCAGGTCCAGCAGCTCAGTGGCCAGGTCGACACCCTGCAAAACCAGGTCGATACCCAGAATGCCGCCACCCAGAAAGAGATCGGCGACCTGAATTTCAAAGTCACCGGCAACGCCGGCACCGGCGCGACCCCCCCCGGCGCCTCCGGAGCATCGCAAGGCGCTGCGCCAAACGCTGCCGCGCCAAGCGGGCCCGGCGCCCCGCTCAGTCTTACGGCCGGCACATTAGGCGGCGGTGCCACCGCATCTCCGGCGGCGGCTGCACCGGCATCGCCGGCTGCCGCCCTCAAAGCGGCGCAATCGGCGTTGGCGAAACAGGACTATGCCACCGCTGAAACCAACGCCCGCGCGGTGCTGGCAACCGCCAAATCCACTCCGGCAGGCTACAAGGCGCAATATGTCCTGGCGCAGGCGCTATACGGTGAAAACCGCCCTTCCGACGCCGCCATTGCCTTCGATGATGCTTACAACCGCGACCGCACCGGATCGAACGCCCCGGGCGCTTTGCTCGGTCTGGCGAACTCTCTTACCAGCATTCAGCAATCCGCCGCGGCCTGCGACACGCTGTCCTCGCTCAACAGCCAGTTTCCAACACCGCCCGCCGGCATGGCGCCACAAATCAAGGCAGCCGAACAGCGCGCCAATTGTAATTAATCCACCGGTCACTAGTCGCCCCGAAACTGCCGGCCAGCCAAATCCCAGCTCCGACATAACAAACGTTTTTTGTTTCTTTTTTAAAAAAAAGAAGCGCTTTTCACTACCCCAATGACCCACCCGCTGCACGCCGACCCGCTCCACGCCGACTTTGCCGCCGCCATGGCTGAGCTCGGACCTTGGGGTCCGGCCCCGAGCCTTGGCGTCGCCGTTTCCGGCGGTGCCGACAGCATGGCACTGGCCTTGTTGACCCAGCATTGGGCCCGGCGGCACAACGCCAGCGTACTTGCCTTGATCGTCGATCACGGCTTGCGCGCGTCTGCTGCCTGTGAAGCCGAAACAACCCGCCGGCGTCTCGTTCAAATTGGCATCGATGCCCGGGTCCTAACCCTTAGCGGGCTGCCGTCCGGGGCACGTTTACAGGAAACAGCACGCCGCGCCCGCTACGCAGCACTGCTGCAGGCGGCGCGTTCGGCGGGTGCATTGTTCCTGCTGCTTGGTCACCACCAGGCCGACCAGTCGGAGACCGTGGCAATGCGCGCCGCGCGCGGTTCCGGCGGCCTGCAAGGCATGGCGGCCTGCACCGCCCGTAACGATGCGGTGCTGCTGCGGCCATTGCTGAACCTGCCGCCCGAGAAGCTCCGCGATTTTCTGCGCGATGCAAACATCGCTTGGATCGAAGACCCCTCCAACACCGATAAGCGGTTCGAGCGCGTGCGTATGCGGCTGGCAGGCACCGTGGCAACGCCCGAAGACCCGACCGAGCGCCAGCGCCTGGAGCAACAGGCGGCTGAGTTTCTGGCGCGCCGCGCAATAATCAGGCCCGAAGGATTTGCTGTCGTTGCAGCCGACGAGATGCCGGTTCTGGCATTGGCATCGCTGTTACGGACCATCGCCGGCGCCGATTATGCGCCCCGGCTGGATGCGGTGTCGGCGCTGGCGGCAAAGCTGCGGCCGGCGACATTGGGCGGCGTGCGCGTTCTGAAAGCTGGAAGGCTTGGCACGGGCTGGCTGCTGGCGCGCGAGCCGTCGGCTTGCGCGCCGCCGTTGCCGGCGCTTCCGGGCGCGATATGGGATGGCCGTTTCCGCCTCGCCGAGACGCTTACCGAAACATCAACCGAAACCCTGATCCAAGCAGGCGCGCCTGCCAGCTTCGGCGCCGTTGGCGCGGATGCCGCGAAATTTCGGCATGGCAGCGATCTGCCGGCGGTGGTGTTGCGCGGTCTGCCTTGCATCCGGCAGTGCGGCGCATCAGCAAATATCCGGCTCGCGGCTGCCATTTTCAGCCCGCCCGGGCCGGCCGCGCCACACCCGTTTATTGCCGCAGCCTTGCCGGTCAGCCGGCCTTGATGGCAATTTATTTGTGTGGGGATACCAAATGGGTGCAGAATGCCCATGTGGAACTATCGATGTGAATTTTTTATGGCCGCGTGCTATATGGCGTGGCAGTGTTGGAAACGAACATAGGCTGGCGGGCCACACGGAGCGTGGCGCTTATTTTAAGGAATTGGACAAGGCTAGATGAATAATCTCGGTCGAAATATCGCGCTCTGGGTAGTCGTAGCGCTGTTTCTTGTAGTTCTGTTTAACGTCTTTCAGCCCTCCAGCACGTCGAATAACGCGACCGAGCTGGCCTATTCCAACTTCCTCACCGACGTCAGTAGCGGCAACGTCCAGGACGTGACCATCTCCGGCCACGATGTCACCGGTACCACCAAGGACGGCAAAGCCTTCGAAACCTATACCCCTGACGACCCCTCGCTGGTCGGTAAGCTGATCGCCGCCGGCGTGCATGTCGATGCCAAGCCGCAGGGCGACAACATGAACCCGATCCTGAAAATCCTGATCTCCTGGGCGCCGATGCTGCTGTTGATCGGGGTCTGGGTCTTCTTCATGCGGCAGATGCAGTCCGGCGGCGGCCGCGCCATGGGCTTCGGCAAATCCCGGGCCCGGCTGCTGACTGAAAAGCAGGGCCGCGTCACCTTCGAGGATGTCGCCGGCATCGATGAAGCCAAGGGCGAGCTGCAGGAGATTGTCGAGTTTCTGCGCGATCCACAAAAGTTCCAGCGCCTGGGCGGCAAAATCCCCAAGGGCTGCTTGTTGGTAGGCCCGCCCGGTACCGGTAAAACCCTGCTGGCCCGCGCCATCGCGGGTGAGGCCAATGTGCCGTTCTTCACCATTTCCGGTTCGGACTTCGTTGAAATGTTCGTCGGCGTCGGCGCCTCGCGCGTCCGCGACATGTTCGAGCAGGGCAAAAAGAACGCGCCGTGCATCATCTTCATCGACGAAATCGACGCCGTCGGCCGCCATCGTGGCGCCGGTCTTGGCGGCGGCAATGATGAGCGTGAGCAAACCTTGAACCAGATGCTGGTCGAGATGGATGGTTTTGAGAGCAATGAGGGCGTGATCCTGATCGCCGCCACCAACCGTCCAGACGTGCTGGATCCGGCATTGCTGCGTCCCTGGCCGGTTCGACCGTCAGGTCGTGGTCCCCAACCCGGATGTGCTGGGCCGTGAGAAAATTCTCAAGGTCCACATGCGCAAGGTGCCTTTGGCTTCCGATGTGGATCCGAAAACCATCGCCCGCGGCACGCCCGGCTTCTCCGGCGCCGATCTGGCCAACCTGGTGAACGAGGCGGCGTTGCTGGCAGCGCGCATCGGTAAGCGCGTCGTCGCCATGGCGGAATTCGAACACGCCAAGGACAAGGTGATGATGGGCGCGGAACGCCGCAGCCTGGTGATGAGCGACGACGAGAAGGAGATGACTGCCTACCACGAAGGCGGCCACGCTATCTGCTCGATCACGCTGCCGGAATGCGACCCGGTGCACAAAGCCACCATCATCCCGCGCGGCCGCGCCCTTGGCATGGTCATGAGCCTGCCCGAGGGCGACCGCTATTCCACCAGCAAGGTCAAGCTGCTGCAGCAGCTGATCATGGCGATGGGCGGCCGTGCCGCCGAGGAAATCATCTTCGGCGCCGACCGCGTCTCCAACGGCGCGTCCGGCGATATTAAGATGGCGACCGATCAAACCCGCCGCATGGTCACCGAATGGGGCATGTCGGAAAAGCTTGGCATGATCTCCTACGGCGATAACGGCCAGGAGCTGTTCCTCGGCCACTCCGTAACGCAGCATAAGAACGTCTCGGAAGCCACCGCGCGCGAGATCGATAACGAGATCAAGTCGATCATCGATCACGCTTATTCCGAGGCCAAACGCATCCTGACCGAGCGCCTTGCCGACCTGCATGCGCTGGCGAAGGGGTTACTGGAATATGAGACCTTGTCGGGCGACGAAATCCGCATGGTGATCAACGGCGAGAAGATCATCCGCAAAATCGTAGATGACCCAATGCCCGACCAGCGCCGCGCGTCCGTCCCCGCCTCCAGCCCGAAACCGGAGATGCCGACCGGTGGAATGGGTCCCCTCCCAGCCCCCGGCTAGGATAGGGGACTGCATTTTACTTTGGTGGTCGTCGGAGAGGGCTGCGTGCCCTTCCGCTCGGCGCCGCGGTTATGATTACGGTCTCAATGGCCGTTTGCGCTCCGGCTCTCCGCAGACGCCACAGCTGACTGACCACAGCGAATTTGATGGGGCCGCCAGGTCACCAAATGGCGCAGGTGGTCGATCCCGTCGCGTAGATTTTTCCGTTGGCATCGGTAATTTTGCCTTCGGCGAAGGCGGCTCTGCGGCCGGCGTTGATGATCCGGCCTTCACCGATGACTTGATCGAGCGCGTCGGTGATCGGGCGCAGGTAGTTGATTTTGATTTCCAGCGTCGCGTAGCTTTGGCCCTGGGCCAGCAGCGAATGCACGGCGCAGCCCATCACGGTGTCGAGCAAGGTCGCAGCCGCACCCCCGTGTACCGAGCCAATGGGATTATATAAATATTCGCCAACCGGCATTGTCATCATTATCAGACCCGGTGCGACCGACCCGGCATTGATACCGAAAAGTTTGAGAATGGGCGGTGGCGGAAGTTCGCCGCTGAACATGGCGTTCAAATAATCAATCCCGGATAAAGTCTGGCCTTTAAGCGCCGAGCCCTTCGGATCGTCCCAGGTGATTACGCGGCTTCGTTCGGTCATGGTGCGGGCGCTTCCTTCAGTTTCAAGCCAAGACTAGGCGCTATGCCGTATACGTCAACCTGCCATGGGAATTGACAGGCTGCCGTCACACCTGCCCATGCTCGTCGATGCCAAATCTTCCTCGCCGCATCCTGCGCCTGGCTTGCATTTTAAGCGGTGTCGCCGGCATGGCGCCAGCGATGGCTCACGCGCAAACAATTCCCGGTACCCAGGACCGGTATTTCATTACCTCCGACCACGTCCGGCTACATTATCTGGAATCCGGCCCGGCACTGGCTCCCACACTGGTGCTGGTGCCGGGCTGGACCATGCCGGCCTGGATTTTCAAACCACAGATCGAAGCATTTTCACCAAATTATCACGTCATCGCCTTCGACCCGCGCGGCCAGGGAGCCTCGGAAATCGCGCCCGGCGGCTATAACCAGATCCGGCGCGGTGAGGATATCGGCGATCTGCTGAACCAGCTTGGACCGCGGCCGGTCGTCATCATCGGCTGGTCCCTGGGCGTCCTCGACACGCTGGCCTATATCCATCTTGAAGGCGACGCGCGCATCGCCGGCCTGGTGCTGGTTGATAATTCGGTCGGCGAAAACCCGCCGCCGCTTCCCGAACCCCATCATCCCGAAGCTCCCATGAGCCACGCCGACGCCATGCAGGCCTTCGTCGCCGGGATGTTCCTAACGCCGCAATCACCGGAATACCTGGACCAGCTCACCACCGCCACCTTGCGGCTGCCAGAGCCGGATGCGCGCGCATTGCTGGAATACCCGGTCCCACGCAGCTATTGGCGGCAAGCGATCTTCAGCACTGCCAAGCCGGTGTTGTACGTCGTGCGCCCGCATCTGACCGGCCAGGCCGATAATCTGCTGGCCGATCGGCCGAATACCGAAATCGCGATATATCGTGACGTCGGGCATGCGCTATTCGTCGATGCCGCGGCCCGCTTCAACGCGCAGGTCGCCCAGTTTCTCACCACCGACATATGGCCGCCCGCCGCACCGCCGCCCGCTGCGCCGCCAACAACCGCGCCGCCCCCGCTGCGCCGCCCCCCGCCGTCCCGCAATGACCCTGCTGCCGCTATTCCTGGTCTCGTTGGCCGCCGCCGGTATCGAAACCGCATTGACGCGTTATTTCGCCGTCTCCAACTGGTCGGATTACGGCTACTGGATCATCTCGATCGTCATGGCCGGGTTCGCCCTCAGCGGCGTCACGCTGGCGCTGGCGCGCGAGGCGCTGGTGAAACGCGCCGACATATTGCTGGCCGCACTCCCAACCTTGCTGGTCGCCAGCGCCGCCATTGGTTACTGCGGCTGCATCCTGAACCCCTTCAACCCGCTGCAAATGCAAAATCCGGTCACCTATTTGCCGCAGCTCGGAAATGTCGGGTTGTATTACCTCGCGCTGTTGCCGTTTTTTTTCCTGGCGGGCCTGTTCATCAGCCTCAGTTTCGTCACCAACAGCCAACGCATCGGCCTGGTATACGCCGCCGATCTGACCGGTGCCGGCATCGGCGCCATCCTGGTGCTCGGTCTGATGTACGCCGTCGCACCCTTCGCGCTGGTGCCCGCCTTGCTGCCGGCTCTGGCCCTGGCGGGCGGTTTTGCCAATCGCTACCGCAAGGCCGCGGCCACCAGCGCCGTGCTGGCGCTGCTTGCCACCGAAGCGCTGCTCGCCCTCGGCCCGCAAGCCAGCATCAGCCAGTACAAACCGATCTATCCGCCGCTGCACACCCCAGGCGCGAAGGTGCTGGCAAAAATATTCGCACCGCAGGGCGAGTATCAATTGCTGGATGATTTCACCGAGCGCGTGAACACTGATATCTCCAACGATGCGAGCATGATGGGCTACCCCGACCCGCCGCGCAGCTACGGCCTGTACCGGGACGGGATCCGTATCGCCAGCCTGCCGATGCCGGGCCTGGCATCCACCGGCTACGCCCCCGGCGCGCTCGACGCGCTGCCCTACGCCATGCGGTCCACCCCGCGCTCCGGCCCCCGCGTATTGCTGGCCGGCGCTTCCGGCGGCTTTCGCATCGCCGAGGCCCTCCGCCTGGGCGCGGGGCAAATCTCGGCGCTGGAGCCAGAACCGGTTTTATACGCGGCCCTTCGCAACGGCTTGGGCAAATCTCCGGGTTTCAAGCCCGACCCACGCGTCCGGATCTTGCAATTAAGCCCGGTGGCGGCAGCTCAAGAATTCGGACCGTTCGATATCATCGACCTCTCCGCCGACTTCCTCGACGCCGCACCGGCCAACGTCAACAGTTTCACCGCTGAGGCCATCGCCGGCTACCTGACCCATCTAACCCCCGGCGGAATTGTTTCGATCCCGGTCTCGATCGAGGATTTCCCGGTCTATGCGCTGCGCATGCTGGCAACCGCCCGCGCCGCATTAACGATCGACCGTATCGCAAACCCGCTCTCCCACGTAATCGTCTACCGCTCCGCCTGGAACGCCCGCATCCTGCTCAGCCCGCTGCCATTCTCCGCAGCCGATATCAGCCTGGTCCGCAAATGGTGCGATGACAGGTCGTTCGATGTCTCCTATTACAACGGTGTCGACGTGGTGGCGGCCCGGCCGGATATCTATAACGACCTGCCGGCGGTCTCCTTCGATGCCGGAACCATCACCGCCGATGGCCCGGACGATTCCATCGCCGATGAAGCCCAAGCCGTACTGTCAGGCCAAAGCACGGTTTCAAGCCGCGCCTTCAACCTCGCAGCCGTTACCAACAACCGGCCGGCCTTCTATGCGGTGCTGCGGCTCTCCCAGTTGGGCTTGCTGCTGCAACGCCTGCAAATCCTGCCGCAATCGGAAATCGGCGCGCTGGTAAACCTCGCGGTCCTCGCCCAGGCAACAATCTTCGCCATCCTGGTGCTCATGTTGCCGCTGCTGGCGCCGCGCGTCATCGGCGCCAGCCGCCCCGGCCAACTACTGCGGCCGGTCATTTATTTCCCGGCGCTGGCGCTCGGCTTCCTGTTCATCGAGATTTTTGCAATCGAAAAAGCCAGCGCCTTCCTGGACGACCGCGCTCTGGGCTTTGCACTGGTGCTCGCGTTCATGCTGATCTTCTCCGGCCTCGGCAGCCTGCTGAGCAGCCGCATTGCCAACAAGCCTGGCGCGGTTTGGCTGGCCGGGGCGGTGATCGCGATCTGGTCCGCAATCATGCTGACCGCGCTGCCCAGCCTGATGCTTGCAGGCGACAGCCTACCGCAATTGGTCCGTGCCTTGGCGGTCATACTGGTCATCGCACCGGTTGCCCTGGCCATGGGTCTGCCCTTCCCGATGGGCCTCGCCCAAGTCTCGGAGGGTAGCTTTCTACCCTGGGCCTGGGGCCTGAACGGAGCATTTTCCGTGGTCGCGACGCCGCTCGCCAATCTGCTTGCAAGAAATTATGGTTTCGATGAAGTGTTGACCGCGGCGGTTTTGCTGTATGGGCTGGCCGCAACAACATTCCCAGCCGTCAGGAGACACAACGCGTGGCTAATTTCGAACCCACAATCAGCCGCCGCCGAGTAATTCTCGGCACCGCTGCGTTAGCCGCGGCGCCTACCTCCTTGCTGGCCGCCAACGCCGTACCCGGGCCCGCAACCGCGCCTGCCTTAAGCACGCCGCCTACCCCAAACGGCGCGCCCTGGACCAAAGCGGCATTTGAAACCGCGATGGCAAAATCCGGCCGCCCGGTCGATCTGACCGACGCGCAATTCGCCGCCATCCAAGCCCGTAAACAGCCGGCGATGAAACTTATCGCGAGCTACCTGCAATCCCGCCTCGGCCACGCCGACCCCGCGGTGCTGGCCGGCTTCCAGGCAATACCGCGCGAATATTATCATTATAATTACGCGCAACTTCGCACCACCTGCGGCGATGCCTACGACCAGCCGCCAAAACCCTGGGCCATCGGCTACGGCTCGGCACTCTCGGATTATCTCGGCCAGGCCTATATGACCCAGGTCTGCAAACCAGGCCCCAATGACGTTTCGCTGGAAATCGGCACCGGCAGCGGCTTTCAAAGCTCGTTGCTATCCCGCATCGTAAAATCCGCCTACTCGATCGAAATCATCGAGCCGCTCGGCCACGCCGTGCATAAAATCTTCGCCCCCCTTGGCTACGATAATATTCAGACCCGTGTCGGCGACGGCTATTACGGCTGGCCGGAACAAAAAGATGGTTTCGATATCATTATCGTCACCTGTGCTGCCCAATACGCCCCGCCGGCACTCTTCCAGCAGCTAAAACCCGGTGGCCGCATGATCATCCCCATCGGCCAACCCTTCAAGCAGGGCCAAGTGCTTTACATCTACCGCAAAGACGAAAACGGCAAAATCCACTCCCGCCGCGACATGGGCGTATTCTTCATCCCCATGACCGGAACCATGATGAACATCCCGGCAAGCGCAGCCAAGACCACGCCGAGCTAAGCAGTTCTTTTTCTGAAGAAAAAGAACCAAAAAGACTTCTTTTTAATCGTGGTCCCCCGGCTTTCAAAAATCCCGGCGCCAGAATAAAAAAGTCTTTTGCTGCTTTTCTCCAGAGAAGAAGTGCTGCCTAACCTCCAGTCTCCAACCGCAATTGCGGCGCGGCGGGCAGGCGCAGGATGCGGGCTGTGGTCATAAAGCCTAGTATCAACATCAGCGTTATGCTGCCCAGCAGCGTTGCCAGCATAATGCCCGGCTGAAAATGCCAGTCCAGGTGGAATACTTGCTCAACCGTAATGAAGGCCGCCAGAGTTCCAAGCAGCGCCGCGGAAATGCCCGCGGCGCCGCCGGCCACCGCAAACTCGGCAATCCAGGCGCGGCGGATTTGCGCTGTGCTGGCGCCCAGGGTTTTTAGAACCACCGCCTCGGCAATGCGGGACTGCCGTTCGGCCGCAATGGCGCTCAACAGCACCAGCCCGCCGGATAGCAGCGCAATTAGCCCGACGACGCTGACGGCGGTGCCGACTTCGCCAAGCACGCTGCCAAAGGCGCGCAGCACGGCGCCGATGTCGATCGCGGTAACACCTGGAAACGCATCACCGATGGCGGTCAGTACCTTGCCTTCCTCACCCTGATCGACGCGGGCCGTTGCCACCAGCGTATGCGGCGCGCCGGCAAACGGGTCCGGCGTGCCCACCATCAGGAAGTTCAATTGCAAGGATTGCCAGTCGATATCGCGCAGATTGGCGATCTTCAAATTGAAACTGCGGCCGAGCACATTCACGGTCAGGCTGTCGCCGAGTTTAAGCCCCCAGTCCTTGGCAATCTTAGAATCGAATGACAGCAATGGCGGCCCAAGATAATCCGGCGGCCACCAGGCTCCCGCGCTCAACCGCGTGCCAGGCGGCGGCGCCGCGGCGTAGGTGAAGCCGGTATCGGTGCCAAGCGGCCAGCCGCTTTGGCTGCCTTTGGGATGGAATTGCTCAGCAGGGACGCCGGCGATTGCGGTGATGCGCGCCCGCAGGCTCGGCATTGTCTGCAAGTCATGCGCAGCGCCGGTGCGCGCCAGCACTGCTTGGAAAGCCGGGAGATCCGTGGGCTGTAAATCGATGAAAAAGAAACTTGGCGCCTGCGCCGGCAGCGCGCCGGTGAATTCGCCCACCAGGTTGCCGCGAATTTCCGCCACCGCAACCAGCACCGTCAGCCCGGCGCCGGCCGAAAGCAGCATCAGCGGCAACGATGACGCCGGCCCGCTCAGGCGCCGCAGCCCAAGCGCAATCGCCGGATCTTTCGGCTGCGGCAGCAACGGCAACACCCGCATCAACAACGCCGCGATGGCGCGCAGCAAAAGCAAAGTGATCAGCGTCCCGGCGCAGAAACCCAAAGCGATATAAAAACTCGGCACCACCCAAATCGCCAGCGCCAGCAGCGCCAATCCGGCGATCCCCTGGATCGATGTCGCAATCGCCGAAAATCCGACACGCGCCGGCAGCGCCGCGGACCGGAACAAGGCCGCGCCGGAAATCGCGGTGGCGCGTTGCAAGGGCCGGAAGGCAAATACAACGCCGGTCAGCAATCCAAAAATCGCGGAAATAAGCAGGGCCGATGGATACAGCCCGAGATGCGCCGGCAGCGGCAGTTTATTTCGTAATAGCGGCAGCACCAGCAACGGCGCGCCGGCGCCGATAGCCAGGCCGAGCGCGATGCCTGGCAGGCCCAGCACCAGAAGCTGCAGTCCCTGCATCACCGCAACCAGCCGCGCCGAGGCGCCGAGACAGCGCAACGTCGCAATGGTGCGCGCCCGCGCGGTCAGCCAGGCCTCCACCCCGTTGGCAACGCCGATACCGCCCACCAGCAGCGAAGCCAATGCCAGCAGCGTCATGAACAACGCCCGCCTGGTCGATGAACCGCGTCAGGTCAGGCGCCGCATTGCGCTTATCGCGCAACCGGAAATCACTATGGGCGAAGGCTTTCTGGAATGCGGCCTCGGTGGCGCCGACTGCGGCGGATGCCGGCAACAGCACCTGCATATTGAACATTACCAGCGCCCCCGGCTGCACCAGCGCCGTGCCCGCTAATGCACTCGCCGCGACAAAGCATTTCGCGCCAAATAACTGGCTGTCGCCAATGCTGTCCGGCGCCCCTGTGATACTGCCACGGAACACCATGGGTACCCCGCCAAGCGTGACGCTATCACCAGGACGCAGCCCCAGCGTCTGCGCGGCGTCGGGCGCCAGCAGCAATCCAGGTTTGCCATCCGCCGCTTGCGCCAGCTCGGCGAACTGGCCGGCCGGGCGGCTCGCCACGGACCCCAGCAACGGCCATCCTGGCCCGACCGCTTTAACCGCCGCCAACAGCCGGCCGGAGCGGGACACCAGCATCGATCTGGTATCCACAGTTTCCGAAATTCGGGCGCCGCGGCTGCTGAACCAATGCATCATCGCCGACGATATCGGCCCCAGCCCCGACGAGATTTCGATATCGCCGCCCAGGATCCCGCGGCTGCTTTCGGCAATCCCCTGTCCCAGTGCCGCCCGCAGCGAAAAAATCCCGGCAACCGAAGCCACCCCGACGCCCAGACACAGCAAAACAATCAGCAAGCCGCCAAGGCCGCCCCGCAAATCGCGTCGCGCCAGGCGCCAGGCCAGCCTGATCATGCCTCGATCACGCCGTCGCGCAGCGCCACCGTGCGGCCGCACCGTGCCGCCAGTGCCGGATCATGGGTGATCAGCAGCAAGGTCGCCTTTGCCGCACCACAAAGCCCAAACAGCAAATCCATCACCATCCGCCCGGTTGCGATGTCGAGATTACCCGTGGGTTCATCGGCCAGCAGCAATCGCGGCCCGGGCGCCATCGCGCGCGCCAGCGCCACGCGCTGTTGCTCACCGCCGGAAAGTTCCGAGGGCAGGTGACCAAGCCGATGCCCCAACCCTACCTGCGACAACGCCGAAGACGCCACCGCCATCGCATCTGCCCGGCCTGCCAGCTCCAACGGCACAGCGACATTCTGCTGTGCCGTCATGCTCGGGATCAAATGGAAAGACTGAAAAATAATGCCGAGATTGGCCAACCTGAACTTTGCCCTGGCATCCTCGTCCAGCGGCGCCAGATCCGCACCCGCCACTTCGATATTGCCGGAACTGGCGCGCTCCAACCCCGCCAGCAGCATCAGCAAGCTGGTTTTGCCGGAACCGGACGGCCCCACAATGCCGATCGTCTCGCCATTAGCGACATCCAGATCGATGCCCCGCAGGATGTTGACGGGACCACTCGCGGCTTGGATGTTCAGACGCAGATCGCGCAGCCGGATCATCCGCAGCGGCGCTTCGCAGGAGAATACTTGGTCATACATTCCAGATATAGGCGCAAACGGCCGGTCGGCCAGTTCCTAACAATACTCGCATTGGCAATCTGGTGCGGTTTCGCCGCAAAGCCGGCTGCGGCGGCGCCGCTGCAGCTGTTAATCCTCGGCGATTCGCTCACCGCCGGCTACGGCCTGCCGGCGAGCCAGGGCTTCCAGGCAAAACTAGCCGCGGCTTTACGCGCCAAAGGCGAGAATGTCGTGCTGATCGACGCCGCCGTCTCTGGCGATACTTCCGCCGACGCCGCGGCCCGGTTGGACTGGGTTCTGGCCGGCGGTCCGGTCAACGCCGCCTTCGTCGAGATCGGCGGCAATGACGGCCTGCGCGGCCTCGACCCGGCATTAATGCAGAAAAACATCAACTATATTCTCGATGTTTTGACTGCCAGGCATATCCCGGTTCTGCTCAGCGGCATGATCGCGCCGCCCAGCATGGGCGCGCAATACGGCAATCAATTCCACGCCGCGTTCACCGCCTTAAGCCACCACCCCGGCATCATCTACGATCCATTTCTGCTTGCTGGCCTGCCGGGCCATCCCGAACTGGCGCAGGCCGACGGCATTCATCCCAACGCCGCCGGCGTCGATATCGAGGTGGCGCGCCTGTTGCCGCTGGTCGAACAATTACTGGCGCAGGCAAAGCATCAAGAGGCATTAAAAACTCCTTAGCCTGTGCCGGTTTTGCATGTTACCACGACCTTGGCGCCAACAAACGGCGCTGCGGCGAACAGGCTTGGCAAACGTCCTTGAGGAGATAAAAATGGCGCAATTTACGGTAAACATTCCCAACGAATTCATGGCAACGCTCGATGAACTTGTTACCCAGACAAATTCGGGCACCCGAGATCAATGGGTACGCACCCTGATCGCCAACACCTTGATCATGTATCAGGTGCAAAAAGACCTGGCCCAACAAGCGCAGCAGCGGCAGACGCAATTAGCCAGCCTCTGGACCTGAGGCGGTGAGCAAGGAGGATTTGTGGCGGGTGGTTGGCCGCGCCCGCTGCGATCTGGATTTCAGCGGCAAGCTCAACCAGGATTTTGAGCAATCGGTACTCGATGCCGGGTACCAGCTCGATCCCGACGAGCTCTCCGACGCCCGGAGCGCGGTTGAGCGGCAATTCTCCAGTGCTCCAACCGGCAACGTGCCGGTAACGCCGCAATCGGTTCAGCTTGGCCGCGCTGAACAGGCGCAACTGGTTAAAATGAAAATGGAGCAGTTCGAGCGCTTCGATCAGTTCAACGCCTATATGCTCGAAACCGTGAAGGAGACATTTAATTACGCTAGCGTAACGTTTAAAACTATCACCTGGATGAACTGGCTCACCTTTGGCACCGGCATCGCGCTTTTTATCTTCTCGGCGTTCTACGCAATGTATGGCACATCGAAACAATATTCCCTGTTGTTTGCCGGTCTGGGCGCTTCCAGCTTCGTGACTTCCTTCGTGTTGCGCACGCCTGAGAAAACCCAGGCGGCGTTATCCAACCTGGTCAAAACCGAAATCGCATTTTTGAATTATTTCGACCAGCAATGTTTCTGGGAAGGTTACGCCAACATCCCGCGCGACGGTTCGCAAACCCCAAATCCCGCAAACCTCGAAAAAGCCAGTTCCGGCTTAATGGATCGGGCGCGGGAAACCCTGGAACTATTGGACCGCTATGTGGCTGCCGCAGCGCAACCCGCGGACACTACCGCGGCGCCGGCAAACCCACCATCCGTGGCACCATTACCCGATCCCGCACCGGCCCGGATTATCGGCGTCACTCGGTAATATCGGCGTCCGGATGGTCGAGGCCCCGCGCCAGTTCCGTGTGCCAGGCGCCGTCTGCGTCCTGAAATTCAATCGTTACGGTTTCACCCGGAATATGCAGTTCGTGGACCACCCGCTGCGCCGCGCGCAACGCCGCATCATGGGTCGGAAACGGCTCGGAGAACACATCGCCCAGCTTGTAAGCCCAGCCGCCGTCATGCTGGACAATCTTGTAATGAATACTGCTCATTTGGCGTCTCCTTATCGACTACATATGGGGATTGTTCGCAAGGAGAGAAGTGGGGGGTTTCTGTTGCTCGGTACCCCCCGGACCGCGCTTATCTCTGCTTATTAGGCAGCGACAGCGAATGCCTCATGATTATCATTGGCACCTGTAATGTAGCCCGATAACGGCGGTACAATGCCGAGCAAAAGACGGGTCTTTACCACGCGTGTCGAGCCTATTTCGCCCCCCTAAAATCCGAGCCCTCCCGATGATGGGCAGCGAAGCTGACCATCTTAAATCGGGCGGGCCAAGAATATTTGGAGGCGCCGGGTACCGCCCCCGGGTCCACAACGTTTATTCCACGCGCCGTTTATCGCCATAGCTGGCAAGCCAGCAAAACCAATATAGGCAATTGCGCCGAGATATGAAAGAGATGGGTCATGACCCTCAACGCACAACAGACCGCCGAAATCGCCGCCGCCCGCGAACACACCAGCCAGACCTCGCGCCCCAGCGTGCCGGCGCTCGAGGCCATGCTCTTCACCGCTTTGCCGGTGCTCGACCACGGCTTCGTGCGCGTCGTCGATTACATGGGCGATGACGCCGCCGTGGTGCAGGCCGCCCGCGTCTCCTACGGCCGCGGCACCCGCAAAACCAGCGAGGATGAGGGGCTGATCCGTTACCTGATGCGGCATTACCATTCGACGCCATTCGAGATGTGCGAGATTAAATATCACGTGAAACTGCCAATTTTCGTGGCGCGGCAATGGATCCGGCATCGCACCGCGAGCGTCAATGAGTATTCGGCCCGCTACTCGATCCTGGATAAGGAGTTCTACCTGCCGGCGCCGAACCAACTGGCCGTGCAGTCGGCGGATAACCGGCAGGGCCGGGGGGCCGTGCTTGAAGGTGCGGCCGCAGACCGGGTCATGGCGCTGCTGCGCCGGGACGCCGAGCAAACCTACGGCAGTTATGAAGAAATGCTTAACGACGACGGCCCGGATGCCATCGGCCTGGCGCGCGAGCTGGCGCGCATGAATTTGACGCTGAACACCTATACCCAGTGGTACTGGAAAACCGATCTGCACAACCTCTTCAACTTCCTGCGGCTACGCGCCGATCGCCACGCCCAATATGAAATCCGGGTCTATGCGGAAGCAATGCTGGAAACAGTCAAGGCCTGGGTACCGCTCAGCTACGGCGCATTCTGCGATTACCGGCTGGGCGCGGTAACATTCTCCGCCAAAATGCTGGAGATCATCAAGCGAATGCTGGCAGGCGAGACCGTCGAGCAGCCCAATAGCGGGCTTTCCAAGCGCGAATGGGCCGAGATGATGGCGGCGCTGCAAACATGACCTGCTAATTGACTCGGCATTGAAATTGGCATTCTGCTGAAGCCCGGAACTCCATGGACGACCATGCATAAATTTTTGGCAAAATGTGACGAGGCCTTGGCCGCCATCACGGCCCAGGGCCGTTACCGGCGGTTCGTCGCGCTGGAGAAGCTGGCCGACCGGTTCCCCTATTATCGCGTGACGATGGAGGGACGGACCCAGAATATCCTGGTCTGGTCCTCCAACGACTATCTGGCGATGGGCACCGATCCCGAAGTCATCGCCGCCTCGGTGGACGCCGCGCGGCGCATGGGTGCGGGCGCTGGGGGCACCCGCAATATCGCCGGCTCCTCGCCGGTGCATGTCGCCCTGGAAGAAGAACTGGCGGACCTGCATGGCAAGGACGCCGCGCTCCTGTTCACCTCGGGGTACGTCTCCAACCAGGCGAGCCTCGGCGCCATTCTAAACTCCCTGCCGGATTGGCACGTGTTTTCAGACGCCAAGAACCATAATTCGATGATCGTCGGCATCAAGGATGCACGCCAGGCCGCCGTGCATATTTTCAAACATAACGACCTTGCCGACCTGGAGCAGCTGCTGTCCGCCGCCCCCGTCGAGGCGCCAAAGTTGATCGTGTTCGAGAGCGTCTATTCCATGGACGGCGACATCGCCCCGATCGGCGCCATCTGCGACCTCGCCGATAAATATAGCGCCCTGACCTACCTGGACGAGGTCCACGCGGTCGGCATGTACGGCCGCCATGGCGGCGGCGTATCAGAGCGCGACGGCGTGGCGCACCGGGTAACCATCATCGAAGGCACGCTCGCCAAGGCCTTCGGCTGCCACGGCGGCTACATCACCGGCGACTTCAAGGTGCTGGACTACATCCGCTCGGTAGCCCCCGGCTTCATCTTCACCACCGCTCTGCCGCCGCCGACGGTGGCAGCGGCACTCACCTCAATCAGGGTGCTGAAGGCGGACCACGCCCGCCGAGCCTTGCTGTTCAACCGCGCCGAAACCCTCAAAGCAAAATTCGCCGCCGCCGGCCTGCCGGTAATGCCGAGCGACAGCCACATCGTACCATTGATGATTGGCAACGCCGCCAAAGCCACCGAAGTAAGCATGCGCCTGATCCGCGAATTCGGCATGTACGCCACACCCATCAACTACCCCACGGTCGCCGCCGGCACCGAACGCCTGCGCTTCACCCCAGGCCCAAAACACACCGACGCCATGATGGACCAATTAGTTGCGGCATTGCAACATATTCTCTTGGGGCATCCGGTTAAGGCTGAAGTTAAGTAAGCAGCTCTTTTTTGAAAAAAAAGAACCAAAAACTTCGTTGAAACTGGTTCACGGGCGCAATCTCGCAAACCCCCCAGCCCCAGAATAAAAAGTTTTTTTGCTTCTTTTTGTTCACAAAAAGAAGTCCTTACTTCGACCTCACGGCCTTACTCTCATTGGCCGCTGCCGCGGCCGAGCAGCAACGCATTGGGGTGCCGGTCCAGGTAATCGGATAGCTGCTTGATCGAGCTTAGCGCATCACTGCTTTCTTGCATCAGTTGTTGCAGATTGCTCTGGAACTCCGAATCATTGCCAAAGCTGCGGTTCAGCATGTTGAGTGTGGTGTCCATCGTCTTCAAGGTCACCGCAAGCTGCGCGATGGCCTGTTTGGTCTGTGGACCGCCCAGCGTGCCGTTCGCCGTCAGCAACAAATGGTTCAAGTTTTGGCCGATCTTGTCGAAGGGTACTTTATCCAGCTTGTTCGAGATGTCGGAAAGCGAGGCCAGGATATTATCGAGGTTGCTGTCCATGCTGGGAAACACATAGGCATCGCCCTCCTGCGTCAGTTTGATGGGGGCGGCGTGCGGCACGATCGTCAGGGTAATGTTTTTCTGCCCGGTGACAAAACTGGTGGTTGCGATTTCAGCGCGCATGCCGCGGTCGATCATTTTCTGGAACAAGGTTGCGGTTTGCTGGGGGGTGGCGAAATCCGCCCCATGGGCGTTGCGTTCGGGCTGCAACGCCATGCCGACGCGGATTTTCTCGTCGCCGGTCTTGGGGTCGAGAACCAGGCTGACCCCGGTAACCACGCCGACCTGCAGGCCAAAGATTTCAACCGGCGAACCGGTGGTCAATCCGGAAACCGAGCTATGGAAGTAGGCAACTGCCGGGATAAACTGCGCAAAGCCGGCAGATTTCGCGGCGTCTTCCGAGGCATATAACGGGAACGTTGTATTCGCCGGGCTGGGCTTGGTGCCGGCGGCCGAGTGCGGCAGGTTGAACGCAACGGCGCCTGAAAGCACCGCCTGCAACGATTCGAACTCCAAATGAAATTCGCCGGGCAATACATCCAGCGAAATACCGGAGGCATTCCAGAAACGGCTGGCGGGCCGGACCAGGTCATCATAAGGCGCCTTGACGAAAATCGACACTTTCGCATGCGACAATCCGTCGCCAAGGTCATAACCCAGCACTTCGCCAACCACGGCATCGCGGAACAAAACCGGAGACCCGGTTCGCAGCGAGCCGATTTTGGATACGCTCAGCACATAGGTGCGGCCAGGTTCGCCTGAACGCACGCCGGGGGGACCGTCCAGCCCGGTAAATTCATTCTGATATTTGCCGCCCGGCGCGCCGGGATCAACGGCGATAAAAGCGCCTGAAACGAAGCTGCCGAGACTGGATGGATCATCGAGCGAAAAATGCGCGCCCTCGACCCAGAACCGGGCATGACTGGTCATAAACCGCCGGCCGACACTGTTCATGCGAACTTCAATAATGACGTGGCTATTATCTTTACTAAGGTCGATGCTCTGCACCGTGCCGAGCGCAACCGCCTTATATCTTACCTGCGTTTGTCCGGCGCTCAGACCGTCCGCTGAATTAAATGTCAGCGTCAGCACCGGACCTTGTTCCAAATAAGTCCGGTAGCCAAGATAGATCGCGAGACTGGCGGCCAGCAGCGGGATTAGCCAAACAAAGGAAAACCGGCGCCGGCGCAACCGCATCCGCGGCGGTGAGGGTGGCGGCGGTGAGGGTGGCGGCGGTGATGGCGGGGAGGGCGGGGGTGGCGCTGCCGCGGAAGCCGGTTCGCTCATGCGGTTTCGGTCGCAGGCTGGCTATTCAGTTTCGCATGATGCTCGGCGGCGCGGTCCCACATCAATCTCGGATCAAACGCGTTTACCGCAAACATCGTCAGCACCACCACCGCGGCAAAGCACGGTGCGCCAAGCTCAGCCTGCACACTGGAGAATTTGCCAAAGCGCACCAGCGCCACCAGAATCGATATCATGAAAACGTCGATCATCGACCAGCGGCCGATGAAATCGACGAAGCGGAACGACATCGTGCGCCCCACCAGATGCTGCTCGCTCTGCAGATGCGTCTCGATCAGCATGGTGGCCAGTGTCAGCAACTTGAGCACCGGGATCAGGATGCTGGCGAAAAAAACCAGCACGCCGAGCGGCCAAAGCCCGTGCTGGAATAATTCGAATATGCCGCCCATGATGGTGAAATCCTTGCTCTGCAGCAGGCTGGATATCGTCATCACCGGATAGACGTTGGCCGGCACGTATAAAATAGCGGCGGCGGCGATAAAGGCCCAACTGCGGCCAAAGCTGGCCGGCTTGCGCGGCTCCAGGATGCCGTCGCACCGGCGGCAACTATCGCCTGGCAGCGCCCGATTGACGATGCTGCAGTCCGGGCAGCCGATCAAAACATGCTGGTTAGTGTCGCCAGACGCGCCATCGCGCGGCGGCGCGCCGGCATCCAAAGCCCGCCAGACCGCCTCCGTATCCAGAAAAGCGTTCGCCGCCACCGTTGAAACCATTAACCCGACCAGCGCATAAAGTGCCGTATCCAGATGCACGGTGGCGATAACGGCTAGCCGCGAATACGCCACCAGAAAGCCCAGCAGATAAACATCCACCATCGCCCAGGGTGTGATCGGCGCATACCACCGGAAAATATCCTTCAGGATCGCCCGCGGCAACAAATGGGTTTCCAATCCGGTGAGCGTCACCAGAATGATAAGCAGCTTTACCCCCGGCAAAATGACGCTGACGCCCAGCACCAGCAAACCAACGGTGTCAAAGCCCTGTGCTGCAAGTTGATACGGCCCGGTCTCAATGCGCGCCATCTGAAACTGCCCATGGGACGAAATTTCAAGGAACGGCGCGATCACCGCGTAGAAGAAAAACAGCGCCCCCGCCAAGGCGCAGGCCAGCGGCAGTTCGAAACTGCAACTGCGCATCCGCCACAGCACATGGTGACAGCGCGGACAATCCGCGGTCAATTCCGGCCGCATCACCGGCAGCGTGGAAATCAACCCGCATTGTGGACACTCCCGCCAATTATCGGAAATGGTCTCAACCTCTTTCAAAGCATCCGCTATCAAGCCGAAAATTTCCCCGTATCGCAGCATATATCGCCCTAGATTATGGACAGGGGAAGGGAAGCACTGCTTTTTGTGAACAAAAAGAAGCAAAAAAACTTTGTTACTTGCTAATCCGGCCATCGGCGCTCGAACATTCCGGCTACACTCCCCAGGCTAACCCACTCCGCGGAACACTCAGACTTGAAACACCGGGATTTCCTAGCCACTGCCGCCGCGTTTCTACTCTACCTGATCCTGTCTTTGGTACTTTTCGACCATTCCGGGGATTGGACCGGCCATCATCTTGGCACCGAGATGGATCCGATCACCTTCATCTGGTTCATCCACTGGTGGTCGTTCGCCATCGCGCACGGGCTAAACCCGTTCATTTCCCATTTCGTATGGGCGCCGCAGGGCGACAATCTCACCTGGAGAACTGCGGTTCCCATGGCGGCGTTGGCGGCGCTGCCGGTGACGCTGCTGGGCGGCCCGGTTCTGTCGTTCAATCTTCTTGGGCTGCTGGCTCCGGCACTTTCGGCCGGCTCGGCCTTTCTGCTCGCGCGCTATCTCACGCGCGACTGGGCGGCGGCCTTATTGGGCGGATTTTTCTTCGGCTTCTCGTCCTATGAGAACGGCCATGTATTGGGCGGCGGTATCAACCTTACGCTTACCTTTGCAATACCCCTCATCGTTCTGCTGTGCGTCCGGCGCGCCCGTTCAGAGCTCCGGTGCCGGCCGTTTATGATTCTCCTCACGCTGCTGATTTTAATCGAGCTTGGTCTGTCGACGGAAATCCTGCTCACATGCGTTGTTTTCGGTGCCATTGTCCTGGCGGTTTTTCTGTTCATGGTACCGCCCACGGCGAAGCCAAACCTGTATCGGCTGATGTTGGATATTGGTCTCGCCGGACTGCTTGCTGGCGTTGTGGCAGCGCCATTTTTGTACTTTATCATTGTGGGACTGCCCGCGGTCCCCGACGGCATGTTTTCGGCAACGGACTATTCCACCGACCTGCTGAACTACATTCTGCCCACGGCACTGACCCGCATCGTCTGGCCGGCATTCGCTCCGGCCGCCAACGCATTCACCGCCACCAAGCTCGAACAAGGCGCCTATCTCGGCGCGCCGCTGTTATTTCTGATGGCGTATTATTTTATACAAAACAGGTCCCTTGCCTTTACCCGGGCATTATTTATTGCCCTCATCATTCTCGTCTTCGCAAGCTTGGGGCCGGCCTTGCAGGTCGCAGGCCGTCATCTGCAAATTCCATTGCCAGGGCGCCTGGCGGTCTCGATGCCGTTGCTGAACGACGCCCTGCCGTGCCGCCTCACAATGTATGTCTCGCTGATCTCGGCGATCGTGGTTGCCTGTTTTCTTGCGCTTCCGGGCAAAGGGCGGCCCTGGCGCTACCTCCTGGCGGCCATCGCGGCAATATTCCTGCTTCCCAATCCAGCACGGTTTGCATGGCCGGCCTGGCCGCTACAGCCATTTTTCACCAGCCCGAACATCGCGCGCGTCATCGGTTCGGATCGTACGGTTATTCTATTGCCTTTCTGGATCAACGGCCCCGGCATGGCATGGCAACTGCAAGCCGGCATGACGTTCAAACAAGCCGGCGGCTACACCGGCTATATCACGCCAACCGAGCGGACTTTTCCCATTGTAAACCAATTTCTTGCAGGCGAGGTCTGGCCCGGTTTCAACAACGATCTCACCGCCTATTGCGCCACTCATAAGGTTGATGACATTCTGCTCGGCCCTGGCGCCAGCCCCGCAATCGTGGCGGCCATTTCGGCAATGGGATGGCAGCGGCATTTGGATCATGGTGTACTCGCGGTAAAACTTCCCCCGGCTGCCAGCCTCGCTTATGCTTATATCCAAGGCGATTATTGGCCCTGGGCCGCATCGGGCAACTGGATGGGGCGGCAAGTCACGGTCATTACCCATGGCATGCCGGCCACGCTCGTACTTACCGGCACGCAGTATGGCCCGCAGCCGCTCATATTAACCCAAACGGGGCCGTCGGGGCGCCGGAGATATCTGCTCGGCAGTGCCAAGGTGCAAACCATTCAGGTTGCCGCCGACACCACCCTGAAGCTGGTGGCGTCAGCAACCTTTGTGCCGCAGAATATCATCCATAATGGTGATGTCCGGCATCTCTCCGTGCAAATCTCATTGCAAAATAACAACTAAACTTACTTGGACGGTGTTCCATCCGGCAGCGCCGATTGCGGGGTTCGTGTGATGTCCAGCAATGCCACGCCGATGGCCCGCCAATCCATAAGGTCACGGTCCATGGGATGATGCACATGGGCAATTTCTATCCGCAGTCGTAACATGCTGGTGCCGGGCATCACCGCCATCGTCACGCTGGCGATGGTATTCGGGGAAATGGTCAAACTAAGCGGCGGCGCATCGCTGCGTAAAATCTCAACAGCCTGCGGCAATATTTGCGAATAACCTCGCAACCGCAGCGTCACTCGCGCGTCGCCTGGGCGCAGCGGAATATTCAGCTCTGCGATCCGGCCGTTCGACCATACCGCGGATGCATCCCCCGCATTCCAACCCTTCGGCAATAATGCGCAGGCCTGGTAAGGCGATAGAGCCAGCGGCCGGATAACATCGGCCGATGGCAGAAAGGCCGGCGCGCCGGGCGGCAGCCAGCAATCCATGCTATGCGTAATATACGTGGCGCGGTAAGCAGGGTTTGCATTCGGCCAGCAAAAGCCGGCGATAACAACAATTGCCTGCAACCCGATCAACAGCAGAGCCAAGCCAATTTTAACGGCGGCAACCGGCGCCACGCCAACGGAATTGTTCAATACAGTCCTCCCGCTTGGCGATACCACGCCAGCAGCAGCACGATTTGCAAAATCGCCAGCAGCAGCAACGCCAGGCTCACAATCAGCCGTCTTTTCCGTAGCAGGTACAGCGCATCATAGAGCGCCAGCAAAAATGCCGGATTGGTGCCGACAAATCTCGGCATCGAATGCAGGCCGGAGGATAGCGGCAACAAAATCGCCGCGCCGCAAATCCACGCCTCGGCAAAGCGCCGCCGTATCGCAAGCCACGCCGCGGCACCTAGTCCGAGCAAAGCCGCGGCGGCATTAAAAGCGTTGCTTTGAATTGGAAACAGCGCGGCGGCCACGCGCCAATCCGCGGTCCGCAAGCCAAGCCGTATCCACGTCACCGGCCCCAGCCAGTAGCGGTCCCAGTCGATCTGTACATGGCTGAACGCAAAGGCATCGCCGACGCGCCAATATTGCCAGACCATGAAGAGCGTCAGGCCCAAGGGTGCGACCGCAAGCGGCGGCAATAGTTCCGCCCACATGCTCAGGCGCGGCCGCTGCCGCCGCCGTTGCCAAATGGCATAAAGCTGATCGACGATGATGATGATCGAGAGCAGTATCCCGGTCGGCCGGGTGGCGGCGGTCAATGCCGCCAAACCGGCTGCCAGCAGCGGCCGGCCGGCGGCACGCGCCAGCAATACGGAAACCGCGAGGGCAGCAAAAAACACTTCCGTGTAGGGCACCGAGAAGAAAAATCCATAAGGCGCGGCTAGCAGCATCAACAGCCACAGAACCGCACTGGAATCCCGCCGGCTGCGCTGGATATAAAGGGCGCCCGCAAAGCCCAGCAACCCCAGCGCCAGCGCTGTCAGCACCATGCCGCAAACCACCATCGGCCATTGGGTGATAACAGCCATGCCGCGGATCAGCATCGGGAACAGCGGAAAATACGCCCAGTTCGGATAACTGCCCAGGCCGTGATAGTGGCTGTCCACACCGTAGCCGGAAGCGGCAATGCGCAGGTAGAAGCCGCAATCGAAATGACAATACGAACCTGATAAGCCGCCATACCCATGCGCCAGCCACAGGTAGATCGCCGAGCGCAGGCACACTGCCAGCGCCACCAAAATTGCCAGCATAATGGGTCTGTTCAGGGGCGCCGCATCGGCGGTAAAATAGCCTTCTCTCACGGGAAGGCGGGATGGCTCAGCCAGGCTCATATCGTATCGTTATCCCCACGCGCGACGGCGGCGGCTGGCTGGCGCCCTTCGCGCGCGCCTATCAGCGTCTCAACCTCCGGCCCCTGTATCTGCTGGATTGCCGCACCACCGACAATAGCCGCGCCATCCTGGCCGAAAATGGCTGCGAGTTCACCGAGGTCGCGGCGGTGCATGACCGTGGCGAGGATGTGCTGTGGCGCGGCGTTGCCGCTGCCGCCGATTACCCGTGGCTGCTGCGGATCGACGATGACGAAATGCCGTCGCGCGCGCTGATCAACTGGATCGAAAAGATCGGCATATTGCAGCCGGCGCCGGCATTCTATTTGTCGAGCCGGCCGGTCTGGCATGGCGGCTATAGCCGGCTGGAAGGTTTCTACTTCAACCATTCGCGGCCGGATTTCTTATTGCCGCAGCCACGGTTTTTCCGCCCGGACCGAATAACCTATACCAATGCCCTGCACACCTCCGGCATCGTTGTTCCAGCGGATACTGGCTGGGCGCCGGACACTGCTTTTTATATCCACGCGGATTGGTTGCTGCGCAGTCTGCAGGCCCGTTTGCGCAAACTGCAAAGCTACGAAACGCAGCTGCCCGGCGGCGGCCGCAATTTCGCGCATTTCTCGCTCCCGGAATGTCAGGATCCGGAGCGGCTGCGCATGACCGCTTTTGAAACCGATGAGTTCGCCCCGTTGCTGGCAGAGATCGCGCAATTTAGAAGCGTAACCCGGCCGCTCTGAAACGTTCCATCTGCATCGCCCGGATTTTGTCCGGCGCATAGCACTCATTGAGATGCTGCCTCGCCGCCTTGATCCGTATGCGACCGTCATCAGGGCTCGATATCACTTGGCGCATGCAGCTTGCGGCATGCGCGATGTCCGGCTCGGCCCAGATTTGTCCCTCCGCGCACGGATACGCGTTCGCTGCCACCGGAACCAGACGATAGTCGACAGGAAAGCCGGTCTCGGCTGTCACCAACTCCGTGGTCGCGCCGTAATCGGTCGCAATCACGGGCTTCTCCAATAGCATCGCTTCGGCGACCAATAAACCCAGACCCTCGCTGCGGTGCAGGGACACCACACAGTCGCAGGCGGTGATCAGGCTGACCACCTGGTCCTGCGACAACGTCATATCGATGATTTTAATCCGGGCATCATCGCCGATCGCGGCATGCAGGCGCGCCAAGCCTTCAGGATCGCTGGCGCTATTCTGGGTTTTGATAACCAGGCCCGCCGCGCCGGTGTCCGGCAATGCCTTCTGGAAAGCGGCAATCGCGGCGAGAGGGTTTTTTCGTTCCACATACGAGAGAAAATCAAATGCGGTAAAGAATAAAAAGTCGTCGTTAAGGCCAAACGCTGCGCGCCCGCCTGGCACCGGCACAATCGGCGTCAAAGCCAGCGGCAGGTATATCACCGGTGTCTTCAGATGTTTTTCCAGCATCTTCTGGATGAAGCGGCTGGATGCCCAAACCTCGTCGACGCCGTCAAAGGCGCGCCGCCATGGCTCCGGCAATGTCTCCAACTCCCAAAACGGCACCGCGATCCGGTAAGCTCCGCGCGGCAGACGCGGCCGCATCGTTGTCATCACCAGCGGCAGCTGATCCGCGTTGACGTGAAAAATCTGCACCAGTCCGCTACCGGTTGCCGGTGCCCCATCGATATCGATCGCCTCACAGGCCAGCTCGTCAGCGTCCCCGAGATTTCGTAGCGTTGCGCGGCCGGCTTGCCCAACCCCGGTCGTGGCGCTCAAATAACCAATCACACTAACATCGGCCGCCGCCGGCAAGCGCGGCGTAATGCGCTGTTCAACCGGCGCGATCAGCCGCCAGTCCAACCTGTATGCAGTCCGCCCATGCTCGATATACCAGCGCACCAACTCGTTGGCATCCTCGGCTTTGCAAAGGTCAAGGCCGGCCCGCCCGGCGCCCAAAGCATCAAATAAAAATCGCATCAGATTAGTAACAACATAAGGCCGGGCGGCTGATGTTGCATCCGGGTCTGGCAGGTGCAAAACCTCCTCAAACGTTTCGAACGGGTTGTCCGACCAGATTTTGTAACGCGTCCGGTACATCTTGCGCACGCATAGCGGAATCGGAACGCCTGAGGAGAAATTTCCGAAGCCGTAGACCGTATGGCGCTCGTGCAGATACCCATTGGCCATAACCTGCGCCAAATACTGCTCAAGCAGGGTTCGCAGTGCTGTTCCGGCTTCCGGCCGAGCCGGACCATGACGTGACAGCCGCGAACTATCCATTGGATCGACGCCGCTGAAATGAAAAAATGCCAGCTTGCGGCCATTGACCAGCCAGCCATCATCGCTCATCGCAATCGGCCTTTGGGTAATATTCCAATAGGCGACGTTCAGCGTCGTATCCCGGCTGATGCAGCATTGCGCGGCAAATCCCGGCACCAGATCCATGAATTTCTGATCAACAAAATAACCGGCGCTGGGCTCGTTGACACAATCATATCGCAGGCGGCGGCTCCACCAATGCAAAACACCAGTGCTCTCCGCGCATCGCCGCACCGCCAGAAATCCCAGATTATAGGTCCCCGCGACAAGAAATATGATATCCTTGACGCTCTCACCAAGTTCGCCCGGTTCGCAGATATGCGGGGTCAGCACCAGCGACGCGCCGGCACCCATCGCCTCGATGACGCTTTCCAACGGCGCGAATATTTCGATATCGGGATCGAAATAGATAACCTGGTCAAAGTCGCGCTGCTCGGTAAGATACAAAAACATAAACGGTTTGGCCGCTGTGTTCAGCTCAAGTATGTCATAGCGAAAGGCAAAATCCGCGACATCTTCAATCGCCAGTTGGTCGAACGTGACAACCGCAATATTTTCCGGATAGGCGGCCGGCATTGCATCACGCTTGAACTCATCGGCGAGACAGAGAAAAATCTCCGCCTCCGGATGGTGCCGTGCCGCCGAGGCCAATAACACCCGTGCCAAAGGTAAATAATTGTTGCTGCAGATGGTGAAAATCGCCAGACGCGGCGTTGCCCCTGCCGCTTCAACCAGGCTTGGTTGCACCTGGTTATTTGAAATTGCTGACACCCTAGACGCGGGCGATTTGGCGAAGGCGTCGCAATATCGTAACAAATTCGCGTAGTGGTGCGGTAATGCGCCATGACGTGGAGTTTCGCATTGACTCTAACAGCAGGGCTTCCGGCGATGGCGTTGGTGGCAGCGCAGCCGGCTCGAAGACGGGTATCTCGACCACTTCCACGAACTGTGAAGCCGCATCCAACGCCCGGTTAAGGGCGATATTCGCCCGCTGGCCATTCCGGATTTCATCGCGCGCCCGTTGCAGGTCCTGCTCGAGCTGAATGATACGCTGGCTTTGCACCTCCAACCGCGACCAGGTTGTAACGCCGGCTTGGCCGATATCTTCGCCCGCCTGGCTGGCGGCGAGCTGGGCCCGCAAAACGTCCAATTTGCGTTCCAGTCCCCGTATAATTTCATCAGATTCCGAGTGCGGCTTCGCGGCCACCGACATTATATCGGCAAATGCGCCTTGGTTTGGGATCATCGGCAGCCGTTATTCATGATAACTTGGTTTTATGGACATTCAGTTTGGGGTGTCAAATCATGTGAGCGGCAAATCCGACAAATCCGAGCACCTTAAAAAAGCTCTGAGGAAAGCCGATTTTAGGAGACGAAATATGCCGGGCGCTCTGTTTACACCACCGCAAATTGTATCGCCAACCAAACTATTTACCACTTGAGGGTGTGGCCAATTTTCACCGGCAACATGCTTTATAAAACCGCCTTGTACGACACCAGCGGCGGCGACCTCCAGGGCATCGACCGCAGGCTACGCACCGGCACCGGTTTTTCCGCAGTGGAACTCAGTGTGACGGTACTATATTTCACCGACCCCGGCATACTGGTGCCAACGCACCCGTCGCCAAAATCCTGTTCGAGGTCCCGTGAAATTTCAATCTGTTTTGATTAGCGCTTCGCTGGGGAAAGAATGCTGCTCTGCAGCGCGCAGAACGTATGGCAAATACGGGTATCGATCATTCCCTCGGGGTGTTCGGGGTCGAACCAACGGTCGACGCGGCCCCAGTGGTAGGGGTGCAGCATATACGGTCCCAGCAGCCCTTCGATGCCGGCATATTCCTGTTCCCAAACATGGGTCCACTGCCGCGCGCCGCCCGCCCGGACCACCCGGCTCAGCTGCCAGTTGCGGATCGCCGGTATGTAATGCGGCATCATCTCCATCTCGGCTTCGAATTGTTCAATCTTGCGCGGCGCCGCCGCGGGGTCGACGCTAAGCAGGAGCGTCCGGTAGATGCCGCCGGTCAGCGTTGGCGCATCGTTGGCGCCATGGCCGCCAACATATTCAACGCTGTCAACATGGCTAACCGCGGCTGCCGCCAGGCAGGCAGCCGCCAGCTTCTCGAAGACACGGCCGGCGGCTTCGTTCTCGAACTGAAAATGCCCGATGATATCGCCGCCGAAATAAACACCTTCAAGGGTCGGCTCGACCAGGCAGGCCGCGGCATGGCTGGCCCCGGCTGCTCTCAAGGAACCAATGATTGCCGCCCGGTCATCCGCCGATGCCGCCGCATCGAAGCTGACCAGCTTGGTTGATTTAAACATTGCTCAACGCCTCATTGCTCAACGCTTCTACGTCACCAAACGCCGAAGCAAAGCTCCGGCTGCGCTCGGCAATCCACTGCCCGGCATCCGCCCACCATTGCGCCAGCGCCGGATCGGTACGGCCCATAATGGTCATTCCCCACCATGCCGGCACGCCCTGCACGGTCCAGGTGATGGTGATGGTGTTCGGCTGATCCTCGAGCCACATTGGCGGGCTGACCAGCACCCGGTCCAGCCGCAATCCGCGCGCCGTGGCGCCCGGCGCGTAATATTCCATATAGGCATCTATGAACGCCCGGCCATGGCCCGGACGGGTGATAATCTGGTCGATCATGTAAATTGTTTCGTCTGCCATTCTACCCCCTCAGACCCGGGCGTTTCTTGCCCTGCGCGTTGGCCGCGGAACGCTATAACAAATAACCGCCTTTGCCGAAGAATCCTCGCCGCGGCCCTCTGCAGCAAAGCTTGGGAGACAAGCGCGATCAGGCGCGGCGTGCCCGCCTTGCCGGCGGTCCGAAATCCAAACCCGCCGGCCGAATTGTCAGATATCGTCGGCGTATGTGTCGGTCCCAAAAACGGTGGTGAGAAACGGCGATGCGAAGCTCACCTCGCCTAATCCCGCAGCCTGCACCGCGGCACCCAGGGGTGCATAACGCTCGGCCCAGACCTGCAGCGGATCCTCGATGGAGAAGCTTACAAACACACAGTGCCGGCCGGCGCTATCAGGCACATCGGCGGGCCGCGTGGCGCTCAGCGGCAGCGGGGAGGCCAGCAAAGCCACATCGCCGGGGCAGGGCCGCTTGGCTAAAAATGCAGCGGCGTCATCGGCGGTTTTCCCGGGTGCCAGATCGATGAGTACCGCAACGACACCGGCATAATGGCGGTCCAGCGCCAGTTCAATCGGCATCGTGCTGCCCTCGGCGTTAAATTCAGCTTCGTAACGATACAGCCCGGTATGAATGTGGTCGCGTTCGGTGAACATGCGCTCCTCCGCATGCAGCGCATTCACCTGTTGCACGCCCCAGCCGTTCCAGTTGTCGTGCTCCCCATCCAAAATCCAGTACAGCGCCAGGTACGAGCCTTTGGCCGGGTCGATCGCACTGCCAGCGCCGAAACGCAGCGCCTTGCAGGCGCGGGTTGCAACATAGCGGCCGCCGGCCAGCGTCGATGCGCCGATCATGCAGCCGCTGTAAAAATGGTCGCGCTCGTACCAGCGATTATAAGCTGCCGCCATGCCCGGCCGCGGCTCGACCAGCGTAAAAAGCAGGCTGCCCAACCGCACCGGCCGCTCCGCCCGGGGGATATCCGCTTTGCTATAACGTCTTTCGCTGGCGTTCACATCAGTCTCCATTTCGGTTGCGCTTCTCAGATGCGCTTGCCGGTTTGCACAGCCTGGACCAGTAAAATCCACCGGACTTCGCGTCAACGCACCCGCACGGCATTCCGGGCAGGCGGAAATCGGCAAGATCGGCTCGCAGTTTGTCACGCCGCGCATCACCTTGGCGCACAGCAAAACCGCAGCAGGCTACCTGTGGCGGGGAGGGGAAACGCCCATGAATAAGCGCTTACAAAACAAGGCGGTCATCATTGTAGGTTCGGCAACAGGCATCGGCGCCGCGGTGGTCCGGCGTCTCGCCGCGGAAGGGGCGCGGGTTTGCGCCGCTGATATCAATTTCGAAGCCGCGCAGTCTGTAGCCGCGGAGCTCGTCGCCAGCGGTCACGACGCTTTCGCCGTGCATATCGATATCGCCGAGGAAGCCTCGGTCAAAACGGCGATCGCGGCCGCGGCCGACCGGTTGGGCCGGCTGGACGGCGCGCATATCAATGCCGCGGATATGCAGGTGCTGGCACAGGACAGTAACGCACTCGACCAAGACCTGGGGGTCTTCGATCGCACCATTCAGGTCAATCTGCGCGGCCATCTGCTGTGTACCCGGGCGGTGCTGCCGCATCTCATAGCCGCCGGCGGCGGCGCCATTGTCTACACCAGCTCCGGTGCCTGCGAAGCTGGCGAGCCGGTGCGGCCTGCCTATGCCATCGCCAAATCCGGGCTCAACGCCTTGATGCGGCATGTTGCCAGTGCCTGGGGAAAAGACGGTATCACCGCGAATTGCATTGCCCCCGGCGTCGTCGTCACGGCCGAGATGCAGGCGCGCAATGCAGTGCTCAGTACCTCCCAGCGACATATGCTGGCGACCACGCCAAGCCGGCGTCTGGGCCAATCGGAGGATATCGCCGCCACGGTCGCAATGTTGCTGTCCGATGACGGCAACTGGATCAATGGCCAGGTCCTGCATGTCAACGGCGGCAAAATTCTACATTGAAGCGCATTGCGGCCGCATTGAAATTCCGGCTCCGGCCAGGTGCATTTGTCGCAGCGCCCGTTGCGGCGGAATTCCGCCACCCCGGAAACCCCCACCGGACGCTTGCCAGAAAAAATCCCAGCTTCCACCCTGGTGCGAATAAGTGCCGATAACAGTCCAGGAAAACCAGAGGTAAGGCCGCAATTGGATCCGCGGGTTTCAGTCAACGCACTATCATCGTTCAACTGGCCGCTGCAGCGCGACCTGGCGCTGCTGGCTGAGCTCGGGGTCGCCCATTACGGCTTTCCCATGCTTAAAATCGAGACAGACATACCGGCCGGCATCGCCGCCATCCAGGCTTCGCAACTGCACGTCGCCTGTGTCGCCGCCTCGGCCTCCACCGTCTCGCTGTTGAATGCCGATACCGCATACGCGGTGCTGAAGCCGGCGATCGATACGGCGGCGGCACTTCGATGCCGCCTCTGCTATTTTACCTCCGGCCAGTCACCTGCAGGCAGCACCACCGATGCCGCTTGCGAAGCACTGATAGCGGCACTCGAACCTGCCAGAAATTATGCCGCGCAAAACGGCGTGCGCCTCGCCATCGAGAATAACAGCACCACCACCCGTCATCTCGGTTTCGTCCATACTTTGCGCGACGCCATCCAGCTGGCCGGGGAGGTTGATATCGATATCTGCCTGGAACTGCAGAATTGCTGGCTCGAGCGCGGCCTCGGCAGTTTGTTCCGGGACCATACCGAAAAACTCGGCATCGTCCAGGTCAGCGACTATCGGGTCGGCGAGGATATGCGGCTCAATCGCCGCGTCCCCGGCGACGGCTCAATCCCACTGGTCTGGCTGATCGAGCAGCTGCTGCAGGCCGGCTATGGCGGCCTGTTCGAAATCGAGGTTCTCGGCCCGCAGATCGAGGCCGAAGGCTACGCCGCCGCAATCCGGCGCAGCGCCGTCTGGTTGAGCGATCTGTTGGACCGCCTGGGCGCATGAGCGAACCCTACCCAACCGCCGAGGCGCTGCTGGCGGCGGCGCAAGCCCACACCGGCCTTGCCGATTTCGGCCCGCCGACTTTCCTTGAAGGCCTGCACCAGCTACTCGCCAGCCTGGCCGCCGATGCGCCCTTTGACGCCGCGGACCGCGCCAAGGCCATCGATCTGATCCGCCACCGCCTGCACAACCGGCTCCAGATCGAGGCCTGGTGCACCGCCAATCCGGAGGCCGCAACCGCGCCGATCGCAGGCCCGGTCTCGATCGTCGGCCTGCCACGCACCGGCACCACCGCAATCGGCAACATGATGTCGCTGGACCCGCAATTTCGCCCGCTCCGCCCCTGGGAGCAGTCCGATCCATGCCCGCCGCCGCGCCTGGCCGACGAGGCCACCGATCCGCGCCGCCTGGCCTATCTCGAATGGCTGCCGCGGATGTTTGAGGCGCAGCCCGAGCAGGCCGCGATGCATCTATGGGACGCCGACGCGACCATGGAGGATACCGAAGTGCTGGGCCTGGAATTTAGCGCCCAACAGATGACCTGGCCGGTCTACGGCTATCATGCCTGGTGGCGGCAGCGGGATATGCGGCCGGTTTTTGCCTACCATGCCCGCGTCGCCCGGCTGCTGCAGTCTCGGCGCCCACCAAACCGCTGGCTGTTCAAGGCGCCGCACCACAAATTTCACCTCGATCACATGCTCGAAGCCTATCCCGATATTCGTTTCATCTTCACCCATCGCGATCCTGGAAAATCGGTGCCGTCCTATGCCAGCTTCGTTGCCGCACTCTACCCGCCTTATGTCCGCGACCGCATCGGCAAGGCGCGGATCGGGCGCGAGATCCATAACCATCTGCTGACCGGCATGCGCCAGGCGGTAGCGGCGCGCCGGCACCTCGGGCCGGAGCGCTGCCTCGACGTTCATCACACCCGCTTCATCGAACAGCCGATGCCGGAGCTGGAACGGATTTATGCCTGGCTCGGATTGCCGCTGACCGCTGCGATGCGCAGCGCCTGCGCAGCCTGGCTTGCGAACAACCATAACGGCGCCCATGGCACCCATCATTATACCGCGGCCGAATACGGCCTGTCCGCCGATGCCATCCGCGCCGATTACGATTTCTATATCCGCGCTTTCGGCGTGGTCTGCGGCGGCAGGGGGTAGCGCCGATGCTCGAGGGACAAAAAATCCTGATAACCGGGCCGGCGGGGCAAATCGCCTCGCCACTCGCCAAGGCGCTGGCGCAGCGTAATGAAGTCTGGGGCATCGCCCGCTTCAGCGACGCCGATAAGCGCCGCGAGGTCGAGACCGCCGGCATCCGCACGCTGATCGTCGATCTGGAAAACCCGGATTTTACTGATCTGCCGCGCGACTTCACCCATCTGCTGCATCTGGCCGTCACCTTCGACCCCAACTACAACCGCGCCATCCGCATCAATGCCGAGGGCACCGGCCTGCTGCTGTCGCATTGCCGCAACGTCCGCGCCGCACTCGTGATGTCGACCACCTCGGTCTACAAGCCGAACCCCGATCCCTGGCACGCCTATCACGAGGACGACCCGCTCGGTGACATCATGCTGCCCGGCATGGAAACCTACAGCGTCGCCAAAATCTCCGAGGAAGCGGTAGCCCGCTTCTGTGCCCGCGAATTCGGCATCAAAACCACCATCGCCCGCATGGGCGCCTCCTACGGCCCGCGTGGCGGCTTACCGATTTTTTCGCTGCGGGCTCTGATGACCAGCGGCGTGGTGAAAACCCGCTGGGACCCTTGCGTCTACAGCCCGATCCATGACGACGACATCCTGGCCCATGTCGAGCCTTTGCTCGACGCCGCTAGCGTGCCCGCGACCATCGTCAACTGGGCCGGCGACGAACCCGTAGCCCTGCAGGAATGGATCGGCTACGGCGCCGGCCTGCTCGGCATCGAAGCCAAAATCGAGGTCGTCGTCACTCCCGGCACCTCGCGCGGCTCCGCCGCCGATCACCACAAGCGGCTGGCCATCACCGGCCCCTGCCGCGTGCCCTGGCGCGACGGCATCCGCGCCGCTTTGGCTAAGCTCTACCCCGACCGCGTCAAACCCGCCTGAGGAACATAATCCCATGAACCAGTCAGCCACCACCCTGCCGGAATGGCGCACCATGCTGGCAAGCCTGGCCCCGGTCGGCGACCAGCTGATGACGCGCTGGCGCCGCGCCGATCCCTCCGCCGATGACCGCCGCGACATGCTGCGACTGGCGCTGTCGGCGGTCGCCAACGGCTACCTGTCGCACATCGCCCTGGACCCGCGCCGGCCGGTCTGGACGCCCTGCTGGAACCTTGCGATGAACATGGGCGGCCCGTGCCCGGACTACACCTACCGCACCACCGACGTTGATCCGCAGGGCATCTACCGCATCTCCGGCTTCCGCGGCTCCACCCGCTTCGCCGAGATTGCGCAGCAGAGCTACGAAATCCTCGGCCATGAGGGCAACACTTCGGTCAAACCCACCGTCAACGACCTCGATGCGGTGCGGCACGGTGCCGGGGGCGCCTTCAGCGCCATCCTCAGCGCCGAGCGCCCGGCCGGCTATGACGGCGACTGGTGGCAGCTGGCGCCAACCACGGTGCGGCTGCTGTTGCGGCAATGCGCGGTCGACTGGATCGGCGAGGCCGATGCCCGCCTCGCCATCGAGCGGCTCGATGACGGCCCGGACACCCCGGTTGCAGAAATCGAGCGCCGCATCGGCAACCTCGCCGCCTGGGCCGAGGGTATGGTGCGCTTCGATATCGACCTGGCCCGCTGGTACCGCGAGCACCACGGCGTCAACGTGCTGACGCGTTCGAAGAAGATCGAAGACATCGGCGGCCTGCCGAACCAGGTCTATTACGACGGCGCCTATGAGATCGCCGACGACGAAGCGCTGATCGTCGAGACCGCATTGCCGCGGCATTGCCGCTATTGGTCGATGCTGGTGGCCGATGACCGCTTCAGCACCGTCGACTGGCATAACCGCCAATCCAGCCTCAACGAAGCGCAGGCCCGCATCGATGCCGACGGCTTGTTCCGCGCCGTCATCTCGGCCCGCGATCCCGGCGTGCAGAACTGGCTCGACAAGGCCGCCAACCCCTGGGGCATCATCCAGCTGCGCTGGAACCAGCCGAGCGACGCCCCGGACCCGGTCGTCACGAAAGTCCCGGTCACGGAAGTCCGCCGCTACCTACCCGCAGCCACGCCTGCCTATAGCGCCACCGAGCGCGCCGAGGCGCTGCGCCGGCGCCGGGTCGGCGCCCAGCTCCGTCTCAACTGGTAGGCGGCGCAACCCCGCAACAACGTCAGGAGAGCGAAATGAACCAGCCGCTGCGATGGAAGATCGGCGATGTCGAAATTCTGCGAATTGCCGAAACCTGTCAGCCGTTCCCGCCATCGCTATTGCTGAAGCAGGCCACGCCGGAGGCCATAGCCCCGCACATGCACTGGCTGCAGCCGCATTTCGCCGACCCCGACGGCAACCTGTTGATCTCCGTGCATGGCCTGCTGGTGAACAGCCGGGGCCTGAAGATCATGGTCGATACCTGCGTCGGCCCGCACGCCTCGGTCGAGCATGGCCAGCTGCCCACCGACGCCTTCCTCGAAAATCTAACCGCCGCCGGTGTCGACCCGGCTGCTATCGACGTCGTCCTCTGCACCCATATGCATTTCGACCATGTCGGCTGGAACACCATGCAGGTCGGCGGCAAATGGGTGCCGTCGTTTCCCAATGCCCGCTATTTATTCGCCCGCAACGAATGGGATCATTGGCATTCGGCCAAGGACAAAGGCTACGCCAACACCTTGAACGAATGCGTGCAACCGGTCATCGATGCCGGTCTCGCCGATCTGGTGGAGATGGACCACGCCATTACCGATGAGGTCCGCCTGGTCCCCACCCCCGGCCATACCCCGGGCCATGTCTCGGTCGCTATCGTCTCCGGCGGCAGCCGCGCCTTCATCACCGGCGACACCGTTTTCCACCCGGTGCAATGGGCCGAGCTCGAATGGGGTTCGGATGCCGACAACAATGTCGAGCAGGCCACCGCCATGCGCCGCCACCTGCGTGAAACCTACGGCACCGGTGAAAACCTCATCATCGGCACCCATTTCGCGCCGCCAAGCGCCGGCCATGTCATCCACGAGGGCGACAGCTGGTGGTTTCAGGCGGCTTGGCCGGACCATTCCTGACCCCGAACCCGCGGCTTACCCTAAACCAGGAGATCCTCAATGTATGATCTTGTGATCCTGAATGGCATGGTGATCGACGGTTCCGGCACCTCCCGCCGGCAGGCCGATGTCGCGGTGCAAAACGGCCGCATCGCCGGCATCGGCCGGTTTGGCAAAGATCAAGCCCGCCGCAGCCTCGATGCCGATGGGCTGATCGTCGCCCCGGGCATTATCGATGCCCACACGCATTACGATCCGCAGCTGACTTTCGAGCCTTATGCCACCTCGTCCTGCTTCCACGGCGTCACCAGCGTGCTGACCGGCAATTGCGGTTTCGCGATGGCGCCAACCCGGCCCGAGGACCGTAAATTCATGGGCTCGATCTTCACCCGGGTCGAGGAAATCGGCGCCAACGCCATGGCCGCCATCGCCTGGGATTTCGAAACCTTTCCAGAATTTCTGCAAGCCCGTACCGGCAAAATCGGCGTCAACGCCGGCTTCTATATCGGCCATTCCAATATCCGCCGCTGGGTGATGGGGCAGGCGGGCAGCGAGCGCGAAGCCAGTGCGGATGAAGTCACCGCGATGCGCGGCATTATCAAGGAGGCCATGGCCGCCGGCGCCGCCGGCTTGTCCTCCTCGCACTCGCCAACCGACCTCGACATGGAGGACCGGCCGGTGCCCAGCCGTTTTGCATCCAAAGCTGAACTGCTGGCCTTGGCCGATGAGGTCGGGCGTGCCAACCGCGGCAGCATCGGCTATCTGCCGCTGAGCGCCATTGGCGGCCTGACGCCGGAGGATGGCGAGCTGCTGATAGAAATGTCGCTGCAAAGCCGGCGCCCGGTGATCATCCAGGGCCTCGGCGCCCGCAGCAAGATCGACGCCCCAACCGCGACCTGGCCAAAGTCGGAGGAATATCTCGAAAATTGCCGGGCCCGCGGCGCCGCGGTTTATTCGCTGCTGATCTCACGGCCCTTCAACCGGCCTTTCAATCTTGCAGGCGTCACCTCGATGTATGAAGGCGTGCCCGCCTTCCACCGGCTGTTCAAAACCGCCGATACCGCCGCCCGCATGGCGATGCTGCGCGACCCCGCTTATCGCGATGAAATCCGCCACGCGGTCGAACACCCGAACACCGATCCGAACCAGGGTTCCAATACGCCGCCACCAAGTTTCAGCATGGTCCTGGTCGGCAATACCAGCCTGCCGGAAAATACCAGCCTGCGCGGCAGGTATCTCAGCGACATCGCGGCCGAGCGCGGCGTCCCGCCGATGGATGTCATGGCCGAGCTTGCGCTTTCTGAAAATCTGCAAACCCAGTTCATCTGGAACACCGAGACCGAGGAGTGGCGCGAAGGCACCGCGCGCGCCTCCCGGCATCCGCAGATGATCATCGGCACTTCCGATGGCGGGGCCCATCTCGGCCGCGACGATAATGCCGAATTCACTTCCTACTTTTTCCAGAAATGGGTGCGGGAATGGCGGCAATGGACGCTGGAGGAGGCCATCCGGGAATTCACCATGCTGCCGGCGAAAATATTAGGCTTCAACGATCGTGGCCTGCTTGCCGAAGGCTACGCCGCCGACCTCATGATTTTCGATCCTGCAACCATCGGCCCGGACATCAAGGTGGTCGCCCATGATCTGCCTGGCGGCGACAGCCGCTGGACCAGCCGCCCCAAGGGCATCAAGGCAACGATCGTGAACGGCATCCCGATCGTTCTGGACGGCGAACTAACAGATGATTGCGGTCTACCCGGACAAGTCCTGCGGCCCGGGATGCCGGTCTAGAAACCAACGGTTGCGGGTTCGCTGGCGACTATCTTGCCGCGGCGTTTTTCGCGCAGCAGCAAGGCGCAAACGCCGCCGGCGAAAGTGATCGCCGCAAAGCCCAGCAATACCGGGACATAGCTTCCCGTGCTTTCCTTGACGCGGGCAATGACAAAAGTGGCGCTGCCGCAAAGCGGCAAGCCCAGCATCAATATTCCCATGGCGCGTCCAAAGCCGGCGTTACCGTATTCCTCGGCTAATACCTTGGCGAGCACCGGCCAGAAGCCGCCGCCGCAACCCACCAGCAAGGCTGCGACCAGCAGCATCCCGAAGCTGTGGCCAAAGGCCAATATGATGCCGCCGGCAGCGGTTAAAAGGCAGAGCCCTGCCAGCGGCAAACGATTTCCGATCTGGTCTGAAAGCGCGCCGGACCCAACCGTTGCGAGCGTCAGCGTAAGGCTCCAGGCCGAGAGCAGAAACCCGCCATATTGGATGCCGACGCCGCGGCTGGTTGCGATCAAGGTCAAGTTATAGCCGGCGCCGTTGTTCAAGGCCAATAAAGACAAAAAGGTAACCGCAAGCAGCCAGAAGTTACGCCGCGCCAGGATATCCAGCCATCCGAGCGCAGTGCCGCTTGCCGCTGCGTCGCCATGTTGTGGCGCCGCATCGGCATGGTCATTACCAACGCCACCACCCAGGCCAAGATAATGCCGGCCGTCTTGCGCCCGCGGCCGCTCATGCACGATCAGCAATATGCAAGGCAGCATCACGACGCCGATGAAAATACCGGCTGCCCGCCACATCAAACGCCAACCGAAATGCGGCAGCAATGCCGCCACCAGCGGCGGCATCAGGATGCCGGAGATGGTAATCCCCATCCCGGTAATGCCGATCGCGAGCCCCAGCCTATGAACAAACCAGCGCATCAGCACCGCGTTGGAAGGCATCACCGAGCAACAAACAATCGCGGGTCCAAAAATCAGTGTGTAGATAATCACCAGCTGCCAGGCCTGCGTGACGAAGCTGACGCCGATATAGGAAATGGCGATCCCGGAAACGCCGAGCGATAACACCAGACGCGAAGAAAACTTGTCGACAAGCATTCCGCAAATCGGCGCGAACAGCGCGGTGGAAAAGCCGACCCCGGTCATGCAGATCGCAATCGTGCTGATCGGCACATGCAAACCGGTGGCCCAGTACGGCAGGAACAATGCAAAGCCGTTAACCGGAAGTGCTGCCGATGCGACGCCTGCAAAAAAACAGACCAGCACGATATTCCATCCGTGATACCAGCCGAATTTTTTCCCGCCCGGCGCTGCCGTGCCGGCATCAGCGGCGCTGTCATTCATGTCCGTCCCCTCGATCCAAGCGGTCCCGCCGCTCATTTTACGCCATCATGCTGGATTTTCGACAAAACGCAAATCGCCGTCGAAACTCAAGCATGAAGCAAATTACAACAGCCGTTTGCAGGGCTGGATCGTATCGGATCGGCCATTTGCGTAAGGTGCCGATAAATTAAATTGTCAAACATGATAACTATCGGCAAAGCCCGCAAACAGTAATGCGTTTTTCCGCGTTACCGGAAAAGCGTTTTCCGCGGATTATTTTTATGCCGATTTTATGGCGATTTCGCCTATGCCTCAAACAACCAGAACATGATTGGGGCTGGCTTTTAAATAAAGAACAACGGGCATTGGGGGACGGAACATGTGTTTCAAGCAAGAACTCTTTGCGGGCTCGCCCCGGGGAGCTGGCGGAACTGCGTGCGGCCTCGCCGGACCTTGCGCACGCCTTCAAGGTTTATAATGGCGCCGTTAGCAGCGCCACTAACGTCAAGATCATGGCGCCATCGATTGCCGGCCGTGGCCGGATGCTGACCAACACCCAGCACAGATTCTAACAGCAAGCTCTTACCATCAAGGAATTGTCATGGATCGTCGTCAATTTGGAAAGCTTTCCGGGCTCAGCGCACTCGCCATGGCAGCCGGTGCCAACGGATCGTGGGGTCAGGATGCGCAACCTTTGGGGCCAGGCCTCACCGCGTTCGGCTCCGAGGCCGCGGGCAATGCGGCCGGCACCATCCCACCCTATACCGGCGGCCTGACCGGCGTACCGGCCGGGTTCACCTGGGATTCGACCAAGACGCTGCCACCGGATTTCTTTGCCGCCGACGTCATGCTCTACGAGGTCAACCAGTCCAATCTCAGCCAGTATGCGCATCTGGTTCCCGATGGAATGCAGGCGCTGATCGCCAAGGGATTTTCCCTCCCGGTCTATCCAACCCATCGCACGGTCGCCTATCCGGATTTCATCTTGAAGGCCATCGCGTTGAACGTGAACCGTGCTGAGCTTCTAGGTAACGGCCGTCTGGGATTAACCGGCGCTTTGGGCGGAATTCCGTTCCCGCTGATCGATACCAGCGATCCAGCCAAAGCCGGCGGCCAGATCATCTGGAACCATCTGCTGCGCTGGACCGGGGTTTGGTTGAATAACTGGTCGTCAGCCTTCGTGATCCAGGGTGGCAACCCGCCGGTGCTTGCCACGCTGGGGCTCAGCACCTTCAACTATGCCTATTTCGACCCCAACATAACGCCGGAAACATTCGACGGTGTCTGGTACCGGCTGTTCAACCGCTCCACCGAGCCGGCAACCGTGACCGGCAACGAAATCGTCTACTGGTCAACCCTCTCGCCGGAGCAGAACCCCATCAAGGTCTGGGAATTGCTGGCAGGGCAGGGGCGGGTGCGCCGCGCGCCCGAAGTGGAATTCGACACCCCATCGTCATTCGTCGACGGCGTTTCCAACTATGACGAGGGTTTCGGCTTCAACGGCAATCCGGTCCAAAATGACTGGACCTATATCGGCAAGCAGGAAATGCTCACCCCATATAACAATAACAAAATATACCAGACCACCACGGCAGACTTCCACGGCCCAAAATTTCCGCTCCCCAGCGCAATCCGTTGGGAGCTGCACCGCTGCTGGGTGCTGGAATGCACGGTGCATCCGGGCTTTCGCAACGTCATGGCCAGGCGACGGTTGTATATCGATGAAGATACCTGGCAGGCCGGCGTGGTTGATACCTGGGATGCAGGCGGCAGCCTGTTCCACACCAGCATCTCCACCTTCGCGAACTTCCCGGGCCTGTTCGGGACGGTGTACGCCGATAGCTTCATCATCAATCTGCAAACCGGGGACTGGTGCTCCACGGAAGGTAATTTCGCCGACGCCCCGCATAACCGGCCCTGGACCGACGCGCCGAGCTCAACCAGCATTTTCGATCCGCAAAATATGGCGGCCTCGGCAGCCTACTAACCCCGCGCATCGCGCCAAGGCCGTCCTATCCAAACGCCGTAAACGCCTTCGCATCAGGCGGCGGCGGGGTCCGGCGATCTGCAATACCGCGTCGAGGCACATCCGCGGCGCTTAGATAGCGGCGTTGTACAAACTTATCCAAACGAAGTCTTAACCTGTCATCTGCAAATAATGTCCGGGTGATCGTGCCCTGCCAGGGCCGAACTCCAGGACGTTATTCAAGCCCACAAATAGATTATACCGTTACTAAAACGACACGGCGATAATGGAACCCCTGTCTATGTAGACGCCGAATTGAACGACAGCTGCACCGAACCTTGGGGAAGCAAAAGCACGTGTGTAGCCGAAATCTTTTGCTTATGCTGACCCAAAGCTGTTTCTGCTCATTTGTCATCTGCGCGTCGATTGCCGCTGATGCTCAGGCCCAGCAGGTGGATTACAATGCCCTGCAGGACGTATTCGGCGAACCGGTAACCACTTCCGTAACCGGATCGCCGCAGCCGGCAAGCCAGGCGCCGGCGGACATGCAAATCATCACTGCCGACGACATCCGGCGCTCCGGCGCCACCAGCATCCCGGAAATTCTCAATTTCGTCGCGGGCATCGACGTACGAAACTACGCCGCGCTCGACAGCGACGTTTCAATCCGCGGCTTCAGCCAGCCGTTCAATCCGCGCCTGCTGGTGCTGATTAATGGCCGCCAGGTCTATCTCGACGATTACGGCTATGTCGCCTGGCAGGCGCTCCCCGTGCAGCTGTCGCAAATCCGCCAGATCGAAATCGTCAAGGGTCCCGCCTCGGCCTTGTTCGGCTTCAACGCCGCGAGCGGTGTTATCAACATCATCACCTATGATCCGTTGACCGACAAAACCAATGTCGCAAACGTCACCCTCGGCACCGACGGTACGCTGGCCGGTTCGCTGGTCAGCACCATCAACGAGCCTGGCAAAGGCGGTATGACGGTATCGCTGGGCGGCCTCAGAACCAATGAATATTCCACAGCCTCGGCCACCTCCTTCGACAGAACCTATGTCCGGCCGCATGACGGCAATTTCAATATCGACGGCAGGTGGAAGCCGACCCACGCCACCGAGGCGACGCTCGAAATAACCCGCAGCACCAGCACCAGCATGGAACGATCGCCACTCTACTACTTCACCAGGACGAGCTACCGGGAAAACTCGATCAAGGCCGGTTTTGCCGCCGAGACCGCAATCGGCCTGGCGACGATCCAGGGCTACATCAACCAGGGCAGCTCCAGCCTTTGGGCGCCAAGCCAGGGTCAGGTGCTGGCCGAGCAAATCGATGACCTCGAGGCTAACGACTTGTTCAAAATAGCAAACGCCCATACCATCCGGGCCGCGGTTGAATACCGCGACAGCCGCGTCTTCGGCCATCCCTTCAATGGCGTTCTTGGTTATCAGGACTATGCCGCGAGCCTGACCTGGAACTGGCAGGTCAATCCAGAATTAACGTTTACCGCGGCTGGCCGGCTCGATCACCTGGTGCTGTTCCGCACCGACCCTTACACTATCGCCGATTTGAATACTGCTGCGCAAACCAATAACAAAGCCTTGACGGAGCCGAGCTTCAACTTAGGTCTGGTCTATCAGCCAACCGATACCGATACGCTACGATGGCTGGTGGGCCGCTCGGTCCAGGCGCCAAGTCTGATCGACTTTGGCGCCGATTTTCAATTTCATTTCGGCCCGGTGATCGTGCTCTACGCCGGCAATCCGGACCTGAAGGCCGAGACCACGACGGCCTACGAGATGGATTACGATAAAAGCCTGCATGCGCTGCAATCCAACTTTCACATCGGCGCCTATTTCAACCAGATCCGCGACATTCTGTCGCCATCCCTGGACGTGCCCCTGGTTGCCAACAACGGCGTTCTGGAGTCCTACGCGGAAAATATCGGTAGCGGTCAGGCGCTCGGCGGCGAGCTTGGGCTGCAAGGCGCCAATACCGCCGGCTGGCGCTGGAATGTTGCCTATACGCTGGCCGCGGTAACCGCCAGCACCATCAGCGCCCCGCCGCAAACGCCGGAGCGTTTCGCCAACGCGGCGCCCGTCAGTGTTGTCGATGTTGGGTTTGGCTATAGCCGGAACAAGTTCGAAGCCGATCTGCAAGGCAAATGGCAATCCCGGTACAGTGATTATATATTTGGAGTAAGCGGCGCCAGCAGCAGTTTTACACCGGTCACGATCCCGGATTTCGTCACGATCAACGCCCGCCTTGGCTATCATCTCACGCCGCCGCTCATTCTGGCGGTGTCGGGGCAACAGCTGCAAGCCCCGCAGACCATCGAGACCGCGGGATTGGAAACCGAGCGCCGCATTCTTTTCAGCGCCACCTATGGCTTCTGAAGTGGCCCGGCAAATGTGCGGGCGACCCCGCACCGGTCGTGGATTTTGGCGCCGGATTTCCGAAAAATCAGCCTTTTGCTGCAACCTTCTCGCCGCGCTGGTCTATGCAGCCGGCATCCTCACACCCGCCGCCGGCCATGCGGCGGTAACTGCGAGGGACATGGAAGTTGCCGGCCGTATCCTGGCCCTTACCTCCAATCCGCTAACCGGCAATGTCAGGGTCGGCATCGTCTACAATCCCAACAACGATGCTTCGAGCCGCGATGAACGCGATCTGGCGGATGTCCTATCCGGCGGTGTCGCGGTCGGGGATATCAACCTCATTCCAGTGCCGATATCGATCAGCGATATCTCCGCCGAGCCGACCGACATCTTGTTTCTGACCAGCGGTCTAGGCGCCGCGGCCGCCGCCGCCGGCGCGCAGGCGGCGCGTGAGAAAATTCTCTGCATCACCACCGATCTTGCCGCAACCAAGGCGGGCTACTGCGCGCTCAGCCTGCAAATCGATACGAAAGTGCACATAACAATCAACCTCGCAACCCTGGCCGCCAGCGGTGTCAGCTTTACCGAGGCTTTCATGCTGATGATCCAGCCGATCTGATTTGGCAACAAGACAGGAGCCAAGATGAAATTTCCGCGTTTTTCCGACATCCCGCTGATCTATAAAATCGGTTGTCCGCCGGCCTTCGCCCTGCTCATCCTTGGTTGCGTGGGTGCCGGCATGTTATGGTCGCAGCAACGCCAGACCGCGGTGCTGGATGGCGTGGTCGCCGGCGAGGCCGTGCAAAATCAACTTGCGGCGGATGCCCAGCGCATCACGCAAGCCAACGGCGCGCTATATGTGCTGATGACCCATCAGGCCGCGGGCAGCTCGCCTGCGGACAGCCAGCAGGCGCTGGCGAACGTGCTGAGCCAGGTCGATATCGTGCGCGCCAGCCTGTTGACCCTGTGCCCGGATCTTGCCGCCGCGCAACGCCATACCCTGGCCGGCGTTTTGAAGGATCTGGCGGTCTATCGCGGCGGCATCAACGTCGTCGGATCGATGCTCGGGGTGGATTTCAACGCCGCCTCCAGCTTTCTGCAGCCGTTTGAGGGGATTTACGCGCGCATGACCAGCACGCTCAACCAAACCTCCGCCAGTGTCGCCGCAACCTCCGCGGCAAGGGCCCGGCTCAGCACGAATGAAGCCGATCTCACCCGTAAACTTATGATTGCCTTGATCGCCGCGACCATGCTGGCGGTAGCGGCCATAGCTTCGGTAATCGTCATTGCCTTCCGGCGCGCCGTAACAGCCATTTGCAAAGCCACCGAAGCTTTGGCTGCCGGTCAAAAGGATCTCAATCTGGAACGCCTGCAGCGCGGCGACGAACTGGGCGCCATCGTGCGCTCGTTGACCATCTTCCGTGAAAATCAGTACCGCATCATCGCCATGCGCGCCGAGAAGGCGGAAATGGAAGCCTTGCGGGAAGCCACCCGGATCGAGCAGGAACGCATTACCTGCATGATCTCGGCATTGAGCGAGACCAACGAGGCAATCCTGCATGCCGAGACCCGGACCAAGCTGTTTCAACTGGTGTGCGAGGCGGCGGTGCTCGGCGGCAAGTTTCTCGGCGTCGCAATCGCCATGGCGGACCCGGACCGGACCTCGCTCCGCTTTGTTGCGGTCGACGGACCCGGCGAGAAAACCTTGCACGATGCAAGCCGCACCATCTCCCTGGAAGGACCCGGCGGCAATGCCATGACGGCCAGGGCGTTTCTGAGCGAGCAACCTTTCATCATCAACGACTATCGTAATCAGGCTCCGCAAGAAACTATCTATGGCAGCACAATCCTCAAAATTGGCACCCGCTCAACCGCGGCGATACCGCTGATCAGCCGTGGCCAGCCGATCGGGGCTCTGGTTTTCCTATCCGCGGAGCCGGAAAACTTTACGCTCCCGTTCGTCGAACTGCTGCAGCGGTTGTGCAGAAATGTCGCATTCGCGCTGGAGAATTTCGATCGCGCCACTGAAAAAGAGCAGGCAGAGGAAAAAATAAAGCATCTCGCCAATCATGACGGCTTAACCGACCTGCCGAACCGGACACTCTTCAGTCAATTATTGGAATTCTCGATCCAAAGCGCAAAGCGTTATCAGCGGCCCTGTGCGGTGCTATTCATCGACCTCGACCGGTTCAAGCTGATCAATGACTCTCTTGGCCATGGCGCCGGCGATACCCTGCTGATCGAGATGGCGAACCGGTTGCGCGAAGGCGTCCGCGCCAGCGACGTGGTGGCCCGGATCGGCGGCGACGAATTCGTTGTCCTGTTGAACGAGGTCAACGACGCTCAGCACATCAAGACGGTAGCGGCCAGTCTGTTATCATCGCTCGGCCGATCCATGGAATTGAAAGGTCAGGAGTGCCGGGTCACGGCAAGCATCGGTGTCGCGATATATCCAGACCATGGCACCGATGAGCAGACCTTGTTGAAACATGCCGACACCGCGATGTACCTCGCCAAAACTGAAGGCAAGAACGGCGTCCGACTTTTCTCGGACGATATCAAAGGCGAGTCCATCGATCGGCTGGCGATTGAAATGGAACTTCGGCACGCCGTGGAGCGCAACGAGTTCTGCCTGCATTATCAACCCAAGCTCGACGTTCGCAAACAGCAAATCGGCGGCGTCGAAGCCCTGCTGCGCTGGAACCATCCGAAGCTCGGATTACTGCAGCCGGCGCAATTCATTCCAGTGGCCGAGGATACCGACCTTATTTTCCCAATCGGCAGCTGGGTCATCAAAACCGCCTGTGACCAGAACATGGCCTGGCAGCGCCAGGGATTTCCGCCGATCTCCATGGCCGTCAATGTCTCGCCGCGGCAATTCATGGATGAGAATCTGCTGCGCATCATCGACGAAGCATTGGCCGATAGCGGCATGGACCCAAGGCTCCTGCAAATTGAAGTCACCGAAAGCATGGTCATGCTGAATATCGATCGGGCCATTGTCGTGCTGGAAGCCATCTTCAGCCGCGGTGTCCGCCTAGCGATCGATGATTTCGGCACCGGTTATTCATCGATGTCGATGCTCAAGCGCTTCCCTATCGACACCCTGAAAATCGACCGTTCTTTTGTTCGGGATCTGCCGCATAATTCGCAGGACAAGGCAATCGCGGAAGCCATCATCAACATGGGCAAGGCGCTCGGGCTGACCATCATTGCCGAAGGCGTCGAGACCGCCGAGCAGGATCATTTTCTGCGCGAGCACGCCTGCGACGAAATCCAAGGCTTTTTATTCAGCAAACCGGTGCCCGCCGACCAAATCTCGGACCTGCTGGAACACCCATCAGGCAGCGCGGCCTACCGTCGAACAACCCAACCGCCATTGGTCACAACAGCAGATCCATTACAAAAATCCCTCAGTTTCATCCCCCTTACCACCCGCTGAACCTTGGCACATTGTCGAGAAGCGATCGACTGGAATGGGGCGAAACGACATCACACGGCAATGAGGACCAAACTGCGCCAGAGCTTTCGAACCAACGCGACCGTCGCCGGCGTATCGGAATCCGATGCGCGGCTTGTGGAGGTAGGGTGGGATAGCATCTGACGTTTGGAGACTTCTGCTCTGATCCAGCTCAGGTCTGCCGTCGGCATCAAAACCCCGCTCGCGGCGACGAGCGGCTGGCTTTTTCGGCTTAATCCGCCGCCTTTCGGCTGCCACAAATGATTTCGGCTGCGCGCAATCCCATTGCCATTGCCGGTGCGTTGGTGTTGCCAGATGGCAAGCTCGGCATCACCGAGCAATCAATCACCCGCAACCCCGCCACTCCGCGCACCCGCAAATTCTGATCGACGACCGAGGCCGCGTCCGAACCCATCCGGCAAGTACCGATAAAATGGTATGATGAGCTGCCATCACGGCGGTAAGCGGCGATGATATCTTCGTCGCGCTCAACGGCCGGGCCTGGCCGCAGCTCCTCTACGACGTAATCTGCAAGCGGGGCTTGCGCGAAAATTTTCCGGATGAACCGAAAACCTCTGATGGCGAGTAACTGGTCGTAGGGATCTTCCAGCCAGTTAGGATCGATGTCCATCGGCGCGAGCGGATCCGCGCTGATGATGCGCACCTGGCCTTGGCTGCGCGAGCGCATGGCATAAGCGCCGACGAAAGCGCCTGGATGATCATGCATTTTAATTGAGCCAAGCCCAGGTTCGAAGGAAAAGGGTCCCATCATTATCTGCAGATCGGCGCGCGCTTCCCCGGGTTGCGATCGCAGGAAACCGCCGACCTCGAGGGTGCAATGGGTCAACGGCCCGGTACCGAAAAGGAAATACCGAATTACGTTGCGGTAAAGCGGCCAGCCTGAGAATTCCGCATTATGGCTGGCGCCTCGCAGCCTGTAGAGCATCGGAAGCTGTCTGTGGTCGCGCAGATTTTGGCCGACCGCGGGAAGGTCGTGGACCACTTCCACGCCGGCCTTGCGCAGGACCGCCGCCGGGCCAATTCCAGAGATCTGCAATAGCCGCGGCGAGTTGAGCGCACCGGCGGAAAGGATCACCTCCCGGGCCCGGAATTCGCGCTTACCTGCAGGATTACGGGCAAGGATACCGACAGCTCTCTTGTTTTCAATCAGCACCTGTTCGACAACGTGATCGGTAACGATCTCAAGGTTTCGCCGTTGTCGTGCCGGGTCCAGGAATGCTGTCGCCGCCGAGACCCTCTTGCCCCGGCGAATGTTTCGCATGAAGTAGCCGACACCCTCTTGATCGCCGTCGTTCAGGTCGACTTTGAACGGCAGGCCAAGCTGCTTTGCCGCGTCGATGAATGCTTCGCATAGCTCGACCTTTTCGGCTTGCGGGGAAACATGGATCGGTCCGTTTTTGCCGCCTCGTTCGCCCGCCGCAAGTTCATAGTTTTCCATGGCACGAAAATGCGGGGCCATGTCGCGCCAGCCCCAACCGACGCAGCCAGCCGCTTCCCAATCGTCGAAATCTTCCGGTTGGCAGCGGACATACATCTGGCCGTTGATCGAGCTGGAGCCGCCGAGCATTTTGCCGCTGACCCAGTATTCGCTGTGGTTGGCGCCGGCAGTCGGGCTCGGCATGTAACTCCAGCTATGTTTCGGATCGCTTAGCAGCCGCGCATTGCCGCGGGGCATCCGGATCAACCAGCTCTTATCCGCCGGACCGGCTTCGATGAGCAGCACGCGCTTTGCAGGATCTGCCGACAGCCGGTTTGCAAGCGCACAGCCCGATGAGCCAGCGCCTACGATGATATAATCATACACTCCGCAACAACTCCGTCCAGCCGAGAACGATCAATTGAAAGGCCGCGTAGTTGGCGACCAGGCTTTGAACAAAAGGCTCAAAGCGGGGGAGAGAACCCTCTCGACAGCGTCCATCCCGGATCGTCTCTTGGTTATCCTGAACCACAACGGTAGGGGAGGTTGCCGGTATTGGCAATGTATGTTCGACCTGCCGCCGCCGTCAGCGGCCTCATATCAAACCGCGCCGGTAAAGCCTGCAAACAAAATGGCCAATGCGCGAGTAACGGCGGCTTCGCGCGCCGCTGCGTAAGGTGCTTTGCCCATGGAGAACGGCTGTCTGGAACTCCGGTTTCGGTGCCGATCCGCTCTGCTTGGCGCGAAAGGTATCCTTGCTTACCGCCGCCTTGCGGGCTACCGCGTCCAGGCTCACGGTAGCGAAGCCATGCTCCAGTAAGGCTTTGCTTGCGTACCGAAATAGATGCTGCACACGGCGGGGGCCGGCCGGGGCCAGCGACGCTGGCGGCTTATCAATGGACGTCGATACGCTTGAGCCAGATTGCATGCCATGAGGATACTTAATCGAGGCGCTGCAACCTACTCGAAGGTGGTGCTTGCGATCATCCGAACGATCGGATACCGTTGGTGGATTGGGAAGCGAACCTATGGAAAACCATAATTCAACGACAGCTGATTCGGCTGCGGCATTGAAGAGGTCTGCGCGACCGCTCGCACCGTTTGGCGTGGAACTGGACATCGATCTTTCCGCCGGCCTCGACGAAGCTATGCGCGTGGCATTGCGCGTACAGATGACCCGGCACAAGTTGCTGCTGTCCGGTAACCAGAATTTGACCGAGACGACGCAGGTAAAGGGCGCGATTTTCGCCGGCTGCATGGCTGCCTAGGAACGCAGCCATGCAGCATCGTAAAAATTTCGCCCCTCGGAATGATGATCTTAGTCGCGCTTTGACGACTGCATGACAGCTTCTGTGCCGACCGGTGCTGCGATGCAGCTGAAGCGGTATTTTATCATCCCCGGAGCCTGGGAGGATTATATCGATCTCTGGCGGCGGATCGCCGTGGTGCGGAAAAACTGCGGGTTCGATATTCCGTTCGCGGTCGCGGAGCGTGACCGCAATCTTTTCACTTGGGCGATCAGTCATACCAATTTCGCCGACGGCGCCGCGCGCTACTACGCTGATCCGCAGCGCCGGCAATTAAGCCGCACCGATTACGATCCCGCGACCGGCAGCTATTTCGATAGCGGCCGGAACCATCAGAAAAACATCGAGGATTTTATCGCCAACGCCGAAATCAGTTTCGTCGTGGCTGAGCCCATTCCCTAACGCCACCTGGTGCTGCCAGCACCGCTTTCGAAGGAGTGAATGAAATGAGCCCCGATACTCATAACCCGATCCTGCAAAGCATCGAAAACACGCGCGATGCGGCGGCGGCCAACGTCCTGCCCCAGGGCCTGATTTCAGCAGACTCCCACGTCACCGAACCCCCGCATTGCTATCTCGATTATATCGATCCGGCCTATCGGGACCGCGCCCCGCGGGTGGTCGAAGGCGATGATAATGGCGACTCATTCATGATTGACGGAATGCCCGGTGCTATCCCCATGGGCATTGTCGCCGCCGCCGGCAAGGACCCGCGGGACATCAAAAAAGGCGAAACCAAATTTGCCGATCTGCATCGCGGCGGCTGGGACGGCAAGGCCCGCATCGCCGACCAGGAGCGCGACGGCATCGCCGCCGAGATCATTTATCCATCGATCGGCATGGTGCTGTGCAACCATTCCGACGGCGATTACAAGCACGCCTGCATGACAGCCTATAATCGCTGGCTGTCGGAGGAATTCATCCCCGGCGCGCCCAACCGCCTATTCGGTATGGGCCAGACCGCGATCCGCTCGGTGCCCGAAGCGATAAAGGATTTCGAGAGGTTCAAGACGCTGGGTTTCAGGGGCGTCATGATGCCTGGCAATCCCGCAACCGAGGAAGATTATGACAGCCCGATCTTCGATCCTCTCTGGCGCGCCGCTATCGAACTTGGCTTGCCCCTGACATTCCATATCCTGACCAGCCGCTCCGATGGCAACAACTCAATCGGCGAGGCGGGCAAGCGCATTTCTCTACATCGCGGACCGCCGCAGAACGCCGCGCAGGCTTTGCTGAAATCGATCCAGGATATCGTTGGCGTCTTCGTCTGGGGGCGGGTGTTCGAGCGCCATCCCGATCTGCGCGTCGTCTGCGTGGAGGCCGATGCCGGCTGGATGCCGCATTTCGCCTACCGCATGGACCATGGCTACAAGCGTCATCGTTTCTGGATGAAAATGGGCGACATGGCGCGCATGCCCAGCGAGTATCTATCGGAAAATTTGTATCTGACCTTCCAGGATGACTGGACCGCCTTACGCATGACCGGAATGATGAACCCGCGCCGGCTGATGTGGGCAAACGATTTCCCGCATAGCGATTCCACCTGGCCGTGGAGCCGGGATCTGCTGTTAGGCCAGACGGCGCATTTGTTGGAACAGGAAAAAGCCTGGATACTCCGCGACAAGGCGGCCGAACTCTACGGCATCCAGGTTTCGACATGATGCCCGATCTGGTGATCCGCGGCGGCCAAGCGACGCGCAGGAGCGCTGATCCTCCATGACGCCAGGCCTTGATGTGTTTGGCCCTGACGCAATCAAACCTAAAAGCGGAAACAGGAAAGCGTTTTCAGATGAATGACACCGTTAACCTCGCCTGGCGCATCGCCAGGCCGATCGACGGGTTACCGCGCCCGGACGATTTCACTTTGAACGAAATTCCCATGCCTGAACTCGGCGACGGTCAGGTGTTGATGCGCAACATCTATATCGGCATCGCACCGGGGGTGCGGCCGCTAATGCCCTACGCCGGCGCTGAGCCGGCAGTGTCGCAGAGTGGTGCTACCGGCCGGATTGATGCATCCGGCGACCGCCTGCCGGATCCGAGCCACATCGCCGTGGGTGAGCGAATGCGCAGTGGCATTGTGCCGTCGGCTTCGCCTTTTGCCGGCGGCAGCGTCGGTCAGGTGGTGCGTTCCCGCCACGCTAATTTTAAACAGGGGGACTATATTTTCGGCGGCCGTTACTGGCAGCATTATGAGGCGGTCGACGGCGATGCGAGCCTGCGCCTGGATCCAGACAAACTGCCGATCCACGCCGATCTTGGTTTGATCGGCCGTTCGGCTTTTACCGCCTGGGTTGGCTGGCATCGTTTTTGTTCTGCCAGACCGGGCGAAACCATCGTGGTCTCCGCAGCCGGCGGTTCGGTTGGCGGCCGAGTGGTGGAACTTGCCAGCCGGACCGGACTACGCGTTATTGGCATCGCCAGCGGCGCAGAGAAATGCGCCTATGTCATGCAGGAATTAGGTGCAACGGCCTGCATCGATCGCACCACAACCGATGTCGCAGCCGAACTGGACCGTCTTGCGCCGACCGGCGTTGACATTTATTTCGATAATGCCGGCGGCCGTTTGATGCGTCTGGTATTCGATCGCCTGAAGCCGTTCGGCCGGCTGATCGTTTGCGGGATGGCTGCGGAATATAACGGCTTCGAACAAAGCGCGCTGCCGACCGGCGCGATCCTTGGCAAGCGACTGCGGATTGAAGGCTTCGTGGTGCTGGACCACGACGCCGACTATGGTGCTTTTCGTGCGGAGACCGCACGCCTATGGGAAGCAGGCGGGCTGCAGGATCGTCACCAGGTTTATCAAGGGCTGGAGCGCGCGCCGGAGGCGCTGGCGGACTGCCTTTCCGGCCGGCACAAAGGCGGTAAAATCTTTGTTCAGGTTGCGCCGGACGGTAGCCGCGCCGCTTGAAAAATTTGGTGAAAAATTTGGCGACAGCTGCACATTGTTATTGCTGAAAAGTAACGAATATAATATCTTTGGCGAGCGGTGTCGCTCACCCCTAGCGGCAACATAACGCGCCCCTTCTCGCTAAATTCCTATTCAGGAAAATAGTCGTGATCCGGCGTTCGAACGCCGCCGCCAAAGTGCCACCTCACTGAGATTCACAGCGCAGGGAGTACCTCTTCCACAAAAAGTCGTAGGCTGCTCCAGCCTATTTCTGGATCAAGGCCGCCCATAAGGGGATGCAGCGTCAAATTTTCAAACCTGCGAGCTAAGGTAATAGCCTCTTCAGGCGTTACGATGAGATAGCTACCGCTTGCTTTGAGTTCGTCGACCGAGGATACCAGCTTGAACCTGCCGTCGGAACCAGATTCGGCGATCCATTGCCCGTACGAGTTCATCTCCTGCAAAGCATGCGGTGCTATGTTTGCCCATGCTCCTTCGGGATCTTTGCTCACATGTATGAAGCCGGGGCAGGCTTCAGCAAAGGGCGCTGGCGTCTTGCCGGCATCACGCGCCGCAGCAGCATAAACTTCATAGAGATCTGCGCGATGGGTCACAAACCCGTCCGCCAGGCGCCCTGCCCGGCGCGCCGACGCTGGGCTTACTTCAGCACCAGCGACATTCTCGATAAGGGCGGTCAGCGTATTATTGTGGCGCCGGGGGCTGCATATCTTTATCGTCTCAAGGATCTGCGTCGGGTGCCAGCGCCGGAAATTCTACGGACGCGTCCGTTGCATAAGGCGCAACCGACATTTCAAGCATCAGGTCAGACTCGATTTTCTGAAAATCAACAATGTCCGGCCAGTGCCACTCGACCAGCTCCAACCGGCCGCGTTCAAGAACCACCTGGTGAAGAATGCTGGGCGTGAAATCCATGTCGGGGAACCGCTCAATGGATGGCGTACCCGGTTTATAATGTCAATCTCGGCTCCTGGCGTTTAGCCGATCCGTTGGCCATGATCTTTCGTACCAGTTACGATGATGTCCGGGAGTGTTTATGAAAGTGCACGTGAAACTGGCGGCATGCCAAGGCCATGCCCGTTGCGAAGATTTGTGTCCGGAGGTGTTTTCGACCGACGCGATTGAGGGCAAATGTGTCATCAAGCAGCCGGAGTTTCCGCCTGAGCTGGAAGCAAAGGTCCGAATGGCGGTGCGCAACTGCCCGGAAGGCGCATTGCGAATCAGCGCCGGCATACCGGCATGAATCTGCAATTCCATCCGGCCCCGGCCTATCATGTTCCGGCGGAGCTGGTGGTTGACTTTGACTTCTACCACATTCCAGAAGGGGTCACCGATCCGACGCAGATCTGGCACGATCTTGCCCGGCGCAATGTGCCGCCGATATTCTACACCTTCCATAATGGCGGTCATTGGGTATTTCTGAATTACGATGATATTGCCGAAGCCTATCGCAATCACGAAATTTTTTCCACGCATCAGGCGCCGGTGCCACCGATCGAGCCATTTCCGGTGCTGCAGCCCAATGGCGTTGATCCGCCGGCGCATAACGTGTTCCGCCTGCTGCTGGCGCCGATGTTCACACCGCTCGCGGTTCGCAAACTAACCGATGGATTGCAGCATCGCGCCGCCAGATTGATCTCAGCGTTTTCAGCCCGCGGCGAATGTGATTTCGTTGGCGATTATGCGTCGAAGTTTCCAACCAGCACATTCCTGGAACTGTTCGGCCTGCCGGAAGCGCGGCTGCCGGAATTTCTCCGCATTGCGCATGTATTTTTTCGCAGTACCGAACCCGCGGTGCGGGCAGAAAATCTAGCCGAAATATTCACCGTTCTGGAGGAATTATTCCGCGAAAAGGAGCGTAATCCGGGTGACGACATCGCCTCGACGATACTGGCGACGCCGGATGCGAACGGGCAACGGCATGCATGGCAAGACATTCTGAATTGCGGCTTTCTGCTATTTGTGGCCGGACTTGATACGGTTACGAATACGATGGCCTATGTCTGGCGCTACCTGGCGACGACGCCGGCGGCGCGGGCGCATTTCCGTGCCAGGCTAGATGATCCTGCCGCATTTTTGCTGGCAATCGAAGAGCTGATGAGAATAAACGCGGTATCGAACATCTACCGGCGGGTGACGCATGATTGTGAATTTAGGGGCGTACATCTAAAGCGGAATGATCGTGTCGTTCTGCCCAACACTATGGCCAACCGCGATGCCAAAGTTTTTGACCGGCCCGATGAGATCGACCTCAATCGGAGAGTGAACAACCATTTGACTTTCGGCGTGGGGCCGCATCGTTGCATCGGCTCGCACCTCGCCAAGAGAGAAATCATGATTTCGCTTCAAGAGTGGCTCAAGCAGATCCCGGACTTCGATCTCGCGTCGGCGCAGGATCCTGCTATCGCATTTGGGGGGCCGGTAATGGGCTTTGAATCCTTGAAGCTCGTTTGGCCGGCAAGGATCTAATACCTTGATCCGCGCGCTCGATCTGAGCAATGCCGATTTTAGAGGAAGCAAGAATAACAGGCGTGTCGGCAAATCCTAAAGCGGGGATAGCGTAGTCCATGAACACCCAGCCTATTTACGACTACATAATTATCGGCGGCGGCTCCGCCGGCTGCGTGCTTGCAAACCGACTTTCGGCCGATCCGTCGTGCCGCGTTCTGTTGCTGGAGGCCGGTGGTGAAGATCGCTCGATATTCATCCGGGCCCCGGGCGGCCTGTTGCCTATATTGCATCGCGGCTGGTTCAGCTGGCTGCACCCAAGCACGCCGCAGACCCATGCGAATGACCGCGTCACCTACCTGCCGCGCGGCAAGGTGCTGGGCGGCTCATCGTCGATCAATGGCATGGTGTACGATCGCGGCACCAGGGCCGACTATGACGGCTGGCGCCAGCTCGGCAACGAAGGCTGGTCCTATGACGAGGTGCTGCCCTATTTCAAGAAACTCGAACATTATCAGCGCGGGGCCGATGCGTTTCACGGCAGCGGCGGCCCGGTGCGGATCAGCCGCCCCGGCATCTCGCACCCGCTCGCCGCCGCCTTTCTGGAATCCGCCAAAGCGGCGGGCCTGCCTTATAACGAGGACATGAACGGCGCCAGCCGGGAGGGCGTAGGGCCGACGGATGTCACCGCAACCAACGGCCGCCGTTACAGCTCGGCCTATAGCTACCTGGCACCGGTGCGTAAGCGCGCCAATCTGACGGTCACAACCGGCGCGCATACCACCCGCATCCTGTTCCAGGGCAGGCGCGCCATCGGGGTGGAATTCTTCAAGGATGGCTGGGAAACGCGCGTGCGATGCCAGCGCGAGGTAATCCTGAGTGCCGGCGCCATCCACTCGCCGCACATCCTCATGCTCTCAGGCGTCGGCGAAGCAGCGCAACTGCAGGCGCAGGGGATCGCGGTGGTGCATGACCTCCCCGGTGTCGGGCAGAATTACCGTGATCATGTCGCGATTTCAGTCAAACATCGATCCCGCAAACCGATTTCGCTGTATAATTTTTTTAACCCGTTTGTCGCTGCCCGCGAATCCGCAAAATTCCTGGTCCTGCGCCGCGGCATGCTGGCGCAGCCGGCGATGCAGGCGGTGGCGTATATGCGGGTACTTCCGGGTTCCGAGAATCCGGACATCAAAATCCATTTCGCGATGGCCCTGTACGAGGCGATGGGCCGTAAGCTGAACATGGAACATGGATTTTTCGCGCATATCGACCTGCTGCGGCCCGAAAGCGTCGGCCAGATCCGGCTGGTCTCGCCGGATCCGTTGGTTCTGCCCGCCATCGACCCCAATATTCTCGCTACCGCCAACGACATGGCGCTGGGCCGCGCGGCACTCCGCGCCGTGCGCAATATTTTCGCGCAGACACCGTTCAACGAATTGCGCGGCGAGGAGCTGGCACCCGGACCGCAGGTACAGAGCGATGCCGAGCTCGACGATTATCTGCGCGCCACCGCGGCGCCGGACATCCACACCACTGGCACCTGCCGCATGGGACGCGATCCGCTCGCGGTCGTTGACCCGCAGCTACGCGTGCACGGGCTTGAGGGTCTGCGGGTGGTCGACGCCTCGGTGATGCCACGTGTGCCGGGCGGCAACACCAATGTGCCGGTGATGATGCTGGCCGAGAAGGCGGCGGACATGGTAGGCGCTTGATTGCGTCCGACCTGCTGTACTTGTCCCTGCATCTCCTCGACACCGTCGTTCGGCCCGTGTTGCGACTGTGCAAATTCTAAGAGGAGGTATGCGATATGGCTAATGAAATAACGTTCGATATCGAACACCGTCTGGCCTCGGTATGGCAGGATTTTTGTAAGCATCTAGCTGAGGCGGGGGAGGTTTTGCTCAGGCCGCAAGCCCCAACCACGCCGCTGGATCAGGCCGAGGGACTGCGCTATTTAAGTCGGCTCACACGCACCGCGCTCAACATGCTGGTGGATTCTTCCGACCCGAATTTTCCGCGCATCTTCATGTTGACCGATGACAAGATCAAAATCGGCGCTGATAATCCCGACAATATCTATCAGCAAATTGTCGTGCGGGGTGATTTAGACTATCGCCTCTATGGCAAATCAGGCACGGTTCCGTACTTAAGTATCGGCAGCAAGGCAAATCGCTACGGAATTGATGGAACCATGGCCTCGACAGGCGAAATAGAATTCGCCGACGTCGTTCTCGATTCAGATGGTGGCTTCGAGATCATCGCCAGCCGCGAGCGCCAATCAACCAACTGGCTGCCTATGGCCGCCGACACCAGCCTGCTCATCATCCGTCAGACTTTTGAGGACAAAGCAACTCAGATACCGGCGGAGATTCATGTCGAACGAATCGGCGAGCCGGCAATTCCGGCCTTGCTCACACCGGCGGCGATCACTCAACAGCTTAGCGCAGCAGCCGCCTGGGTAAAAGGCACCGCTAATACATTTGCCGATTGGTCGGAATGGTTCAAATCGCAGCCCAACCGCATCTACGACGGCGACCAGTCTACTTTCCAAAAGGCCGGAGGCGATCCCAAAATCTGGTATGGGCATCTCTATTACGACCTCGCCCTCGGCGAGGCACTGGTGCTGGAGGTGATGCCGCCGCCTTGCCGGATGTGGAATTTCCAAGTCGATAACTGGTGGATGGAATCGCTGGACCATGTCCACCAGAAGGTGTGGATAAACAGCGCCCAGGCCCGCTACGAACCAGACGGCCGATTAATCATCGTCTGCGCCGACCAGGACCCCGGCTTTGGTAACTGGGTAGACCTCGCCGGCCATCGCCAGGGAACCGCAATGTGGCGTTGGATCGAGGCAGCCGCGCACCCAATACCGGCGTGCCGAAAGTTGAAACTATTTGAGTAAGTAGTTTCAGGACATTTCTGACCGACCTCTCTAACCTGCTGCTTGGTTAGTTTCCCGCGTTAGGTGGCGATACGCAATTTCCACTACGGCCAGAAGAGGCGACACTGGCATTGCAAACTTCTAGAACGAGTTTGCAGGTTTTCCAAATTAGGTAACCCGCGCTAAACGTCGGCGGCACATCCTGTTCACACCACCACCCGCGCTTTGGGAGTGCAAGAAAGCTCTATCAGGCCAAGTTCGGCACAGTGCGCAGCAATTAAACTACTCGAAACTCAAATGCTCACATTAACTGCCTAATTGTGGGAATATGCGTCCGCACCTTTTTAGCGAAACCGGAGTGCGTTGCGATGATATCAATTTTAATTGCGACCTTTCTGACAGCCACAGTGGAGTGGGTTGAAGCCTATACCATTATTCTCGCCGTGGCGCTGTCAATTGGCTGGCGCCGCGCGCTGCAGGCGGCGGGTTCCGCGTTGCTGGTGCTGGCGGTGCTGACGGGTGCCGGAAGTTTTCTGCTGACCCGCATTCCCAATCTCGCGATTCTGCAACTGGTAGTGGGTGTGTTTTTGACCCTGTTCGGCTTACGTTGGCTGGGCAAAGCAATAGCCCGAGGTGCCGGCTTGAAGAAGCTGCATGACGAGAACGCCGAATTCGCGGCGCTGCAAGCAAGCGAGAAAATAAACGAGGCCCGCGCCGCCTGGCTTATTGCCTTTAATGGCATGCTGCTTGAGGGTTTGGAAGTTTGGCTTATCGTCGTTGCACTCGGCGTACAGACCCATCACACGCTGGCCGCCGCTGCCGCGGCGCTGACGGCGCTGCTTTTTGTCGTTGTATTAGGTGCCACGTTGCGCCGGCCCCTTGCCAGCATCCCGGAAAATACCATCAAATTCATCGTTGGCGCCGCCACGTTAAGCTTCGGCACCTACTGGATTCTTGAAGCGCTAGGATATGCCTGGCCACTTGGAGATTCCACATTACCGCTACTGTTCGGCTTTTACGCGCTGGGCGGCCTGATTTTGATCAAGCTATACGCACCAGGAAATTCTGCAAGAAAGATCATCTGATGCCCGGGTTCTTTAAAACGTTATTTGGCGATAAAAATACTTTGGCAATCGCAGCCGCATCCATTCTAATTGCGTTTGCAGTATTGCACTCCGCCGCGACAATTTTTACGGGGCTCATATTTCCGCTTTGTTTATTGGCAGGCACCGGCATTCTGGCCCGGCTTTAACGACCTACGAAGGTGCGTGCCTGGCGATTATGGCCCGATTGAGCTGCGTATTAGCTTTGGCGACACCCGCGATTTTTTGCGGATCGGCCAGGTAATTCTCGTCGATCGTCATGGCGCCGTTGATCGGGAGCCACTTCACCTGCATTGTGCCCGGCACTGCGCAGCCAAGGGCCAGACCGGCTGTGATAAGGTGACGATACAACATAAAAGCTCCTTTCCGAGCGGGCAGCGCAGCCGCCCGCGCAATGCGTGAAACAGGCCATCAGCCAGGCGGCTTGCGGCGCCGCCTCGCATCGAGAGATCGGCGCTTCCCCGGCTGCGCGCCAGTCAGGCATCACCGAGCGGCCTATCAGTGAAAACCTGACAGAGCGCGGTTTTTGTTTTTTGCTTTTTGCTACTCGCTACTTACGCCGCGCCGAGCAGCTCGGCTTTCAGGCCCGGTACGGCGGCATGCGGGCCAAGGAATACCGCCAGCACCAGCCTGGAGAATTGCGGATCGGCAAAGCTGCCGGCGGGTTTGCCGTCATTATAGGCTTGCATACCGGCTTTGGTAAAAACCAGCTTTACCGTCTCGCCTGCATGCATGGCGGGTAATGACGATAAAAAGCGCGCGAGAAGCGCCGGCTGCAGCCTGCAGGGAGAGATGCAATTGTTAAGTAGCCCGGTGTGCCAGGCATCGCGCACTTTGGCAGCTGGAACGTTGCGGACAAACTGCAGAACCAGCAGCTTCACCCCGGACGACGCCAATATGGCATCGGCGTCATGGCTGGGTGTTTGCAGATACAGGCCGACGACATAAATATGCACGGCCATGACCGAATAGGTACGCAGCCCGATGCCGTTGAGCACGAGCGCCGTGCCCCCTACATTTGCGCTATCCGGCAGGGTGACACCGGCAAGCCGGGCCGCTTGCGCTGGGCTGGCCAGCAAGTCGATAGCTAAGACGATAGTTAAGAGTGCGCTTACCAGGCCATAAGCCCGGCGCCGCCAAAAATGATTTCCGGATGAATTTGGAATTGCCTGCGCTCCACTGCCGTCGCTCAAACGGTTTTGTTGATTAAGCCTTTGATTTGATGGTGCCGACACGCGGATTTGAACCGCGGACCTACTGATTACGAATCAGTTGCTCTACCGCTGAGCTATGTCGGCTGACGCCGGGGCGAGCATATCGCACACCAAACCGCGAAACACTACCCCACCGCCGCCACCGCCCTCAAAACCAGTCCGGCACCCAGCTTCGCCTCCAACCTGTCATGCGATATTTTCTTGACACGGCGCGCCTTTCCATTGCCGACTGGCCGCAGATCGGGAGAACAACCACGGCTTTGACCTTGACCAGGGCACCCCACACGCGCTTTTCCATCCGGCAGACCCGGATGGATTTTATCGCATGAACCCCAATACCCTGAATCACGCCCCGCCCGGCAACGTCGCTGCTGCCCTTACCCCAAGCAAACCACCCGCCCGCAAGCTCCACATCGTCACCCATGGCTGCCAAATGAACGTCTACGACAGCGCCCGCATGGCCGATGTCCTGGCGCCGCTCGGCTACACCCAGGTTGCCACACCGGCCGGCGCCGACATGGTGATCATGAACACCTGCCACATCCGCGAGCGCGCCGCCGACAAGGTCTTCTCGGCCCTTGGCCGCCTGCGCGTGCTGAAAGATGAAACCGGCGGCAAAATGCTCATCGCCGTCACCGGCTGCGTGGCCCAGGCGGAAGGCGACGTCATCCTCAAACGCGCCCCCTATGTCGACCTCGTGGTCGGCCCGCAAGCCTATCACCGCCTGCCCGAGCTGATCGCGAAAGCCCACCGCACCCAGAATTCAGTTATCGACACTGATTTCCCGGTCGAACAGAAATTCGACTTCCTGCCCGACGCCGCCGCCCCGCAAGGGGTCATCGCCAACCTCACCATCCAGGAAGGCTGCGACAAGTTCTGTTCCTTCTGCGTCGTCCCCTACACCCGCGGCGCCGAAGCCTCCCGCCCCGCCGCATCCATCCTGGCCGAGGCCCGGCGCATGGTGGCGCAGGGGGCCCGCGAAATCGTCCTGCTTGGCCAGAACGTCAATGCCTATCACGGCGCCGGCCCGGACCACGCCGCCTGGGATCTGGCCCGCCTGCTGCGCGCGCTCGCGGAAATCCCCAACCTCCTGCGGCTGCGCTACACCACCTCGCACCCCTCGGACATGACCGATGCCTTGATCGAAGCGCATCGCGATAACCCGGCGCTGATGCCGTATCTGCACCTGCCGGTTCAATCCGGCTCCGACAAAATCCTGGCGGCGATGAACCGCAAGCACAAAGCCGATGATTTCCGCCGCATCGTCGACAAACTGCGCAAAATCCGCCCGGACATGGCCTTCACCTCGGATTTCATCATCGGCCATCCGGGCGAAACCGAGGCCGACTTTCAGGCCACCCTGGCGCTGGTCCGCGAAACCCGTTTCGCGCTGGCCTACAGCTTCAACTATTCACCGCGCCCCGGCACCCCGGCTGCCGCCCTGCCGCAAATCCCGGCCGAGGTGAAAGACGCCCGCCTCTACGCATTACAGGCCGAGCTCCGCCGCCAGCAGGATGAATTCAACCTGGCCACCGTCGGCCTCACCACGCCGGTCCTGTTTACCGGCGCCGGCCGCTACCCCGGCCAGATCGCCGGCCGCTCCCTCTACGCCCAGCCGGTGGTTGTGGATCAGCCGTTGCCGGGGACCGGCGAAACGCCAGCGTCGCTCACCGGCGAAATCCGGCAGGTGAAAATCACCCATGCCAATCCCAACTCTCTACTAGGAACCCTCAACATCCACTCAACCCAGGAGATCATCGCAGCTTGAGCCAGATCCTCTCATCTTCGGCTAATCCATCTGCAACCAAATCCAACACCCTGCCGCCGCCCCAGGCGTTGACCCTCACCTTCGCCAACAACGCCTTATTGCCGTTGCTGCTCGGCGACCACGACCGCCATCTCGCCCGCATCGAGCAACGCCTGGGCGTCCGGCTCGCCTGCCGCGGCAATCGCATCTCCATCTCCGGCCCCGCCACCCAGGTCTCCGCGGCCGAAGCCGCGCTGGCCGCGCTATACCGCCAGCTTGAACGCGGCGAGCTGATCGACGGCCCGAAGGTCGACGCCGCCATGCGCCTGACCGACCCCACCGCCGACCCGCGTTTGCCGCTCTCCGATTTACCCGCCATCCGCACCCGCAAAGGCGCCATCGGCCCCCGCAGCCCCGGGCAAACCGGCTATATCGACTTGCTGGCCCGCCATGAAATGGTCTTCGCCATGGGCCCCGCCGGCACCGGCAAAACCTACCTCGCCGTCGCCCAGGCCGTCGCCATGCTCACCTCCGGCAAGGTCGACCGCATCGTCCTGTCGCGCCCGGCGGTTGAAGCCGGCGAGCGCCTCGGCTTCCTGCCCGGCGACATGAAGGAGAAGGTGGACCCCTACCTCCGCCCGCTCTATGACGCGCTGAATGACATGCTCCCCGGCGATCAGCTCAACAAACGGATGGCCATCGGCGAAATCGAAATCGCGCCATTGGCCTTTATGCGCGGCCGCACTCTGGCGCATGCCTTTGTCATCCTGGACGAAGCCCAGAACACCACCCCGGTCCAGATGAAAATGTTCCTGACCCGCATGGGCGAGGGCACCCGCATGGTCATCACCGGCGACCTGACGCAAATCGACCTGCCGGCCGGCACCCGCTCCGGCCTGGCCGACGCCCTGGATACGCTGGAAGGCATTTCCGGTATCGGCGTCGCCCGCTTCAATAATTCCGACGTGGTCCGCCACCCGCTGGTGGGCCGCATCGTCGAGGCCTATGACCAGCGCCATGCCGCCATCAAAGAACATGCGCGCGAGCGTCACGGCTGACATGGAGCCGGACAGTACCATCCCCCCAGGCGCGCCGGTCGCAGGCGAGCCACTCGGGGGCACCGGCATGGAAGGCGAACTCACCATCGCCGAGCCGCGCTGGCATAGCTTCGTGCCGAATATTGACCGCGTCGTGGCCCGCGCCATGGGCCTCACCGGCTGCCCGGCCAATGTCATCCTGACCGACGACCTCACCATCCAGCGCCTCAACGCCCGCGACCGCGGCAAAAACAAGCCGACCAATGTGCTGACCTACGAACACCCGCCGGAAATCCTGCTGGCGCTCGGCACCGTTCGCCGTGAAGCCGCGGCCGAGAAAAAATCCGTGCGCGACCATCTATCGCATCTGCTGGTGCACGGCTCGCTGCACCTTGCCGGCTACGACCACGACCACCCAGGCGATGCCCGCCGCATGGAACAGGCCGAAACCCGGCTGCTCTCGGTGCTAAAAATCCCCAACCCCTGGAAAGCCAAATGAGCTCGCCGCTGCACCGCTTGCTCGGCCGCCTGCGCAACACCGAGCAATCGGTCCGCGACTCCATCGCCGAGCTGGTCCACGAGTCCGGTGATGCCGGCAAACCCGGCGCCGAGGGCGAGAATCCCAGCCTCGACATCCAGGAACGCGCACTCATCGCCAACGTGCTTCGCTTGCGTGAAATCACCGCCGACGACGTCATGGTTCCGCGCCCCGACATCATCGCCATGAAATCCGATGTCTCGCTCGCCGAAGCCATCAGCCAGATCCGCCGCGAAGGCCATTCCCGCCTGCCGGTGTTCCGCGACCATCTCGATGACGTCCTCGGCATGGTCCATATCAAGGATGTTTTCGCCTATACCGGGCCGCCCGAAACGTTCTCGCTGGTGGCGATCCTGCGCAAACCGCTAATGGTCGCGCCGCAAATCTCGGTACTGGATCTGCTGCTGCAAATGCGCATGACCCGCACCCACCTGGCTCTGGTCGTCGATGAATATGGCGGCATCGACGGTCTGGTAACCATCGAGGACCTGGTGGAAACCATCGTCGGCGATATCGCTGATGAACACGACGAAATCGAAGGCCCGATGCTGGCCGAACGCCCGGACGGCGCGCTCGATATCAACGCCTTGCTGCCGGTGGAAGATTTTGAAGCGCGGCTCGGCCCGGTGCTATCGGAAGACGAACGCGACGCCGATATCGAAACGGTCGGCGGCCTGGTCTTCAACCTTGCAGGCCGCGTCCCCACCAAAGGCGAAATCATCCCGCATCCATCGGGCATCGAGTTCCTGGTCCTGGAAGCCGATGCCCGGCGCATCCGCCGCCTGCGCGCCCGCCGGACGATTACGCCCGAAGCGGAAGAGACTGAAGCCAAGGATGAAAGTTAGGGGTAAAAGCACTTCTTTTTGTGAACGAAAAGAAGCAAAAAAACTTTTTGAATCCGGGGCATCGGCTTGCAGGCTATTTCTACCCGACGGCGTGATTGACTATGTCTGAGACCAGACCGACGCATTTTGAATATGTCTTGGTGCTTACTGCTTTTGCGGCTGGAGCTACGGATGTCATCAGCTTCACCAAACTAGGCGGCATCTTCGCCTCGGCGATGACCGGCAATCTCGCACTGCTTGGATTATATGTTGCGCGCGGCTCGATCATATCGGCCATCGGCTCGCTGATCGCGTTGCTTGGATTTATCAGCGGGGTTGCCATCGGCACCCTGCTCACGCGGGATCGGGTGAACCAGAAAGCAGTAACGGTTCTGCTGGCCTCGCAGATGTTATTGTTGGTTGTCGCGGCCGTGTTATGGTTCGCGGTCTCTCACCGCAGCGGCCGGCCATTGGCAGACCTGTTAATCCTGATCCTGGCCAATGCCATGGGCCTGCAAGGCGTCATCGGCAAGAAAATCAACCTTTCCAGCATCCCGACAGTGGTGTTCACCAGCACCTTGACCAATATCGTGACTGCCGTCACCGACACCTTCGCCCGCGGCAACTTCTCGCTCAGCACCGATACCCGGCGCCAAATCGTTTCGCTTTTATTATATCTCGCCGGAGCACTCGCCGCCGGGCTGCTGAGCTTCTGCAATTTCCGCATCATCATCTTCCTGCCTTTGGCCGCAATCGCAGCGGCTTTCATAATTAATTCCCGCAGACCCGCCGGCCGCGCCGCAAACTAACCCCGGAGATCCAGCCTCTGGGGCTTGATAAATCTACTGGCTGGGGCTCGTGGTTGTCGTGGTCGAGCTCGACGTCGTGGTCGGCGGTGGCGGCGGCACCAGGGTGGTGGTGCTCTGGCTTTCGCTCGCCGCGGTATTGCCGTTGCCGTAAGTGGTCTTGGTCGAGTTATAGGTATCGCCATAGGCGTCCTGCGCATGCTTGGTCTCGGTTGTCGCCAGCGTGCCGGGCGGCGGCGGCGTCACCGGTGCCGCCATCGTCGGCGGGGCAGGGGTTGCCGTGCTGGTGGTGGTCGTCGTGGTTTGCGCCATCGCGCCTGTCGCCAGCAGCATCAGCGTCGCGGTCGTGGTAGCCAGAGTAATTTTTTTCATTTCGGGTTCCTCCTCATTTGGGTTCCTCCTCATTACGCGGGCGAAACGCCGGTGTGCGGCGGACGCTTGCTGCGCCCGCCGTTTTGAAAAACCGTGTTAGTGGTAGCCGTAGCCGCCGAAGCCGCCGAACAACCAGACCACAATCAAAATGATCAAGATCAGACCCAGCACGCCGCCGGAGCCGTAGCCGCCGTAGTTACGATGCGCATAATAGCCGCCGCCACCGCCGAAAATCAGAATCAGCAGCAGGATAATAAGGATCAAAGACATAACGCTCTCCCAGGATTAAAGGCTTGAATTGACCGGACATACGTTGTGATTCGATGCACCATCGGTAAGACCTGAGGAGGTTACAAAACCGTCACAACCGGTTAAGAGCGCAATCGGTATCGCCGCTCGGCTGGCACCGCGGCGCCGCTTACGGTCAGCTTGTAAGCTTGCGAATCGCGCGGAGCATTTGCGCCCCTCATGGTCAAATTCACAGCAGCCTTTCTGCGTTGCGGATAGTCCGCCTGATTCATTGTAAAAGTTGAGATAATCTAGTCGCGCTTCTATCGCATCGCAGCATTGCCAAGCCTGCCGGTTGATTGCTTGGCGGTGCCGGCGCGGCTATGACCAAGCATCAAGCGCGTGAAGGAATACCATCCCATGGACCCCAATTCGGCCCCGGATTTCGACGTTATCGTAATCGGCTCCGGCCCCGGCGGTTATGTCTGTGCAATCCGCGCGGCGCAGTTGGGCATGAAGGTCGCCTGCGTTGAGAAACGCGATACGCTCGGTGGCACCTGTCTTAATATCGGCTGCATCCCGTCCAAGGCTCTGTTACAGTCATCGGAGAATTTCCATCAGGCCGCCCATACCGCGAAAGACCATGGTATCATCATCCGCGAGATCGAGCTTGATTTAAGCCGCATGCAGGCCCGCAAAGGCGAGGTGGTCACCGCCAACACCAAGGGCGTTGAATTCCTGTTCAAGAAGAACAAAATCACCTGGCTCAAAGGCGCCGCCAAATTCAACAGCGCAACCGAGATCGACGTTGCCGGCACCACCTACACGGCCAAGTCCTTCATCATCGCAACCGGCAGCGATTCGGTTCCGCTGAAGGGCGTTGAGGTGGATGAGAAACGCATTGTAACCTCGACCGGCGCCCTGGAATTAAACAGCGTCCCCAAGCATCTTGTGGTCATTGGCGCCGGCGTCATCGGCCTCGAGCTTGGCAGCGTGTGGCGCCGGCTGGGGGCCGAGGTGACCGTTATCGAATTTCTGGATCGCATCACCCCGACCATGGATGCGGAAGTCGCCGCCGCGTTTCAAAAAGTCCTTACCAAACAGGGCCTCAAATTCAAGCTCGGCGCCAAGGTTACGGCCGCCGCTGTCGACGACGCCGGCGTTACCTTGACCGTCGAGCCCGCCAAAGGCGGCGCCGCCGAAACGATAACCGCGGATATCGTGCTGCTCGCCATCGGCCGTTACGCCTATACCGCCGGCCTTGGCCTGGATGCCGCCGGCGTTGAAACCGATACCCGCGGCCGGGTAAAAACCGATGCGCATTTTGCCACCAACATCCCCAATATCTATGCCATCGGCGACGTCATTACCGGACCCATGCTGGCGCATAAGGCCGAGGACGAGGGCGTTGCCATCGCCGAACGCCTGGCCGGCCAGGCCGGTCATGTTAATTACGAGGCCATTCCCAGCGTGGTCTATACCTGGCCGGAAGTCGCCTCGGTCGGCGCCACCGAGGAGGAGCTGCAAGCCGCCGGCACCGAGTACACCGTCGGCAAGTTCCCGTTTCTTGCCAACGGCCGCGCCCGCGCCATGGGCGATACCGATGGTTTCGTTAAAATCCTGGCCGATAAAACCACGGACCGCCTGCTTGGCGCCCATATCATCGGCCCGGATGCCGGCACGCTGATCGCCGAGCTCACCACCGCGATCGAATTTGGCGCCTCGGCCGAGGATGTCGGCCGCATCTGCCACGCCCACCCCACCTTATCCGAAGTCGTCAAGGAAGCGGCGCTGGCGGTTGAGGGCAGGGCGCTACATATTTGAAGTGCTGATTTGACAGTTGTGGCGAAGCGAGGCGCATGATCTGACGCAATGACCGATATCCGATTAGGCGTTAATATCGACCACGTCGCTACCTTGAGGAATGCCCGTGGCGGCGTCCATCCTGACCCCTTCACCGTCGCGCAGGCCGCGATGGCGGCCGGGGCCGATGGCATCACCATCCATCTGCGCGAAGATCGCCGCCATATCCGCGATGCCGACGCCGAACGGATCTGCCTCGAACTCGGCGCCCCGATCAATCTGGAAATGGCGGCCAGCGACGAGATGGCCGACATCGCCTGCCGGCTGCGGCCGCACGGCGTTTGTATCGTCCCGGAGCGCCGCGCCGAAATTACCACGGAAGGCGGGTTGGACGTGGTTTCCAATCACGCCCAGCTGGTGCCGATCATTGCCCGCCTGCAGAGCGCCGGCATTATCGTGTCGCTCTTTATCGACCCTGAACCGGCGCAGATTGAAGCCGCCGCCGCCGCCGGCGCGGCAGTGGTCGAGCTGCATACCGGGGCCTATTCGAACCACCGGCCCGGCGAGCTTGCCAAACTTGCAGCCGGGGCAGCGCTTACCACCGGGCTTGGACTGGAATGCCATGCCGGCCACGGTTTGACCTATGCCAATGTGCAACCGGTTGCCGCTTTGCCGGAAATACGGGAGCTCAATATCGGCCATTATCTGATCGGCGAGGCCCTCTTGGTGGGTTTGCCGGCTAGTATCCGGCAAATGAAAACGCTGATGCGCGAGGCCAGGCTATGAGTAATGCGCTGGCAGGTATCGCAGCGCCCGGGGCCACGGCCTTGCCGCTATATGCGGTCCGCCCGGCAGGGCTTGAGACCTTTTTAGAAACACTGGCGGCGCCGCAGCGCGCCTATCTGAAGCAACAGAATTTTACGGCGGCGGCGAAATCGCTGGCGCTGCTGCCGGATGCGGACGGCCTCGCCGGCGCGGTTCTCGGCCTTGGCGAAGATACCTCGCCGTTTGCCTTTGGCGGCTTTGCCTTTGGCAGCCTCGCCGGGGCCTTGCCTGCCGGCAGCGTCTGGCGGCTGGTACCCGGCGATTTTGCGGCCGATGACGCCGCCCTGGGGTTTCTCCTTGGCGCCTATAGCTATGACCGCCTGAAGCCGCGCGCCAAACCGCCGGCGCAATTGCTGGCGGCCGATATCGGCAGCCGCGCCATCGCGTTCGCCGAAGCAATTTGCTTTGCCCGCGACCTCATCAACACTCCGGCCAATCTGCTCGGCCCGGAACAGCTGGCCGATGCCGCATGCACGCTTGCAACCGAGTTCCAGGCGGAGGTTGAACGGATCAAGGGTGCCGCCCTTAGCGCTCGCTTTCCCGCCCTGAACGCCGTCGGCATTGGCTCCGACCGGGCCCCGGAGGCGGTATTTTTCTCCTGGACCGGCAGCCGGGCGCCGGCCGGCGCGCCGCTTATTTCACTATGCGGAAAAGGTGTTTGCTTCGATACCGGCGGCTATGATCTAAAACCAAGTTCGGCAATGCTGCGCATGAAAAAGGACATGGGTGGCGCTGCGATCATCCTGGGTCTGGCGCGTCTGGTCATGGCATTCGACCTGCCATTGCGGCTGCAGGTGCGCATTGGCTGTGTTGAGAACAGCATCTCCGGCCATGCCATGCGGCCCTCCGACGTGCTGCAGACCCATGCTGGCTTGAGTGTCGAAGTGGGCAATACCGATGCCGAAGGCAGGCTCGTTTTGTGCGATCTGCTGGCGGAGGCCGCCGCGGAGAAACCACACTGGCTGATCGACGCAGCAACCTTGACGGGTGCGGCGCGAGTCGCGCTCGGCCCCGATATTCCGGCGCTGTTCTCGAATAATGCTGCACTGGCCAAGGCAATTCTCGATGCCGGAGAGGCCGCGCAGGATCCGTTATGGCAGTTGCCGCTATGGCTCGATTACAATTCGTGGCTTGATAGCAACATTGCTGATACAAATACCGTGTCTTCCAAGCCGTTCGCCGGCGCAATTGTTGCTGCCTTGTTTTTGCGCCGTTTCGTGCCCGATACAGTCGCCTGGGCACATATCGATGTTTATGCCTGGAACGATCAAACCCGGCCCGGCCGGCCGGAAGGCGGCGAAGCGCAAACGTTACGGGCCCTATTCGTGGCGCTGGAAACGTATTTAACAAATACGTAGTCCACGATTAGGTAAATTGTTTCTAAATCTGGATCAATAATCGCATAAATTGAATCGATTGCGTGGCTGCAGCGGCGCCGCGCGGAGCAACCGTAACGCCGCCTTGCCTGGTATGGCACGGACTTAATGTAGCATTTAATATTCGCAACGCCGGGAAACGATAGCACTCCCTTTCTCAAGGTGTTTCAGGTTTTTGCAGGCAATCAGCCAATCCTTGGGATGCAGTCGCTTAGTTATTTGAAGGCAATTCAGGCCGGATAATACCTGACGCTGCCGTAACGTTGCGGGCGTTTATCGAAGCTTAACGATATTGCATTATTTTCATTTTAACCGGCTTGTGGTTTTCGCGAATGAATCTTAAATAGGTGTTTGAGTGTAATTAATTTCGGCGAAGAACGGTATGGTCGCGTTGCGATTGTGATCGTGGGAATGGCCTCTTTGAACTTATGCGGCCGCGATCGTTTCCACATTCCAAACAATCTAATCATTACCGTTCCAGCTTATTCTTATCGGCCAGTCTTGGTTAAGAGTGGTCTGCAAAAAGTGAGACTACAAAACTATTGCTACGAAGATTTGCTACAAAGATTAGTTCGCCAAAGAGTGATTTTACAAAGATTATTTTGATAAAAAGTATCTCCATAACGCGTAACTACACGCGTTAGTTTATGAGGCGTGTATCGACAAAGCACGCATCGCCAAGCGTGCATCGACAAGTGTGCATCAACAAGGTGCATCAATATAGAGTGGGTTAAAGTTGATCCGCAGATTGGTTCGTTGAGTTTATTATTGGTTTTCTATCCAAGAACGGTTTTTTACGAAATTTTGCCAGAAAGGAATTAAAATGGCAGCGCAACTCTCCTCCGACCAGCTGGTTGGAATTCTCCGCGACACCGTGGTTTCTCTGGTTCGCCGCGATGGCGTCGATCTTTCAGCCCGCCAGCTCGGTGTGTTTCTGACCTGCTATCTGAATGAGGGCGGGCACACGGTGCGCGGCCTGGCGCTTGATCTGAACGTTTCAAAACCTGCAATCACGCGTGCACTGGACCGGCTGACCGAGCTTGACTTCGTGCGCCGCAAAGTAGATCCGGCGGATCGCCGCAGCGTCCTGGTCCAGCGCACCCCGAAAGGTGCTGCGTTTCTGCGCGAAACCCGCAATATCATGACCGAGGCTCTCTCCGCCAACCGTACCGAAGCTGCCAGCCGCCGCGCTGCCGGCTAAACCGGCAGGCGTCGATCTGACAACTGACAGATCGACCGATTGACTATGTTGCGCATCACTATGCGGCGCCGGGTGTTCAATAAAACGACACTCGGCGCCGGTGTAACAGCCGCGGCTGTTACATTGTTGAGCTGCGGCCGGGCGCTCGCCGACCAGCTGGCCGGTCCATCTGGTTCTGGGCCATCGGATGCTGAGCCATCTGGTAGGGTATCGACGTCGCCGGCGCCCGCATCGCAGCTGCCGCTCAGCCCTGCTGACCAGGCGCTGATTTCCCAGATTGAAGCCTATCTGAACGGGCTTACGGCGATCACCGCAAACTTTCTTCAGGTTGCCGCCGACGGTTCTACCCGGACCGGCAAGGCCTGGCTGCAACGGCCAGGCAAAATGCGCTTCCAATACGACCCGCCAGACCCGCAGCTGCTGGTCGCCGGCTTCGGACTGTTGGTCTATAACGATCCCGAGCTTGGCCAAACCACCAACATCCCGCTATCGGCAACGCCGCTCGGCATCCTGCTGGCCCCGCATGTGGTGCTTTCGGGCGATGTCACCGTTACCAACATCCAGCGCAACCCCGGCGAAGTGGAAATCACCTTGATCCGCACCGGCAAGGCAGCCTCCGGCAGTCTGACACTGGTGTTCGGCACCAATCCGCTTGAACTGCGGCAGTGGCAGGTGCTCGACGCGCAAAACCACGAAACCCGCGTCAGCCTTTACGACATCGCCCCCGGCGGCCCGTTCCCAAATTCACTGTTCACCCTCCAACCGCAATCCCCTATTCCCACCGGCGGATAAAAACACAGCGTGGCGGCCACCTGAGGCGCGGTTCTGCGCCGCCGGTCCTCGAAACCCCGCCCATTGGCTCCTCACACCGCGTTTTACACAAAGCACGGGTTTGATGACTGGGGCAGGCCGCTTTATATGCGCGGCATGGCAAGTCGGCTTACGGTTGTTACTTGGAATATTAACTCGCTGCGGCTGCGCCAGGCGCATCTGCCGACGATTATCGCGGCCATGGGGGCGGATGTTATCTGCCTGCAGGAGACCAAGGTGCCGGATGATTTGTTCCCGGCGAACCTGGCCGCCGATACCGGCTTCCAGCATTCCGTGATGCGCGGCATGAAGGGTTATAACGGCGTCGCCATCCTGTCGCGGCTGCCGCTAACCCTTATTGCAGATACGCCGGATTGGTGCGCCAAAACCGATTGCCGCCACATCGCCGCTGGCATCCAGGCCGGCGGCAAACCGATTACCCTGCATAATTTCTACGTTCCCGCCGGCGGCGACATTCCGGACCGCGAGCAGAACATAAAATTCGCGCATAAACTGGACTTCATCGCCGAAGCCCGCGCCCATTTCGCCGCCGAGCCGCCGCATCGCGCCATCCTGGTCGGCGATCTCAACATCGCCCCCCTCGAACACGATGTCTGGAGCCATAAGCAGCTGCTCAACATCGTCAGCCATACCCCACCCGAAACCACCGGCCTTAACGCCTGGCTGGCCGAAGGCTTCACCGACGCCCTGCGCCACTTCGTTCCGCCCGAGGAAAAACTCTATACCTGGTGGTCTTACCGCAACCGCGACTGGGAAATCTCCAACCGCGGCCGCCGGTTGGACCACATCTGGGTCTCGCAAGACCTCGCCCCCAACCTGGTCTCGCACCAGATCCTGAAATCAGCTCGTAACTGGGAACAGCCCTCAGACCATGTGCCGGTGGCTGTAACGCTTGCGGTATGAAGCCCGCACTCGATCCCGGAGACAAAATAACAAAAGTTTTCGCGGAGCTTTTTCAAAACGGCCGCTTCAATTAACCACTTTCTGGTTAAGTTGAAATCTTCCAGCCCTCTGCATCAGGGTTGCAATAAAGCGGCAAGCCGTTGGGTGTCAGCCCTTCGCGGGTTATGCCCATAATATCGCGTATTGCGCGGAATACGCCGCCATGAGCTACGATCAGGAGCGGTCCAGGCATCGGCAGGATGGTCTGCAGGGCAGTGCGGACGCGCAGCACCAATTCAGCAAAGCTTTCCGCCCCTTCCGGGGTATAAGTGCCGTCCATCCAGTCCTGGAACCAGGGCGATAGCGGTTTGCCTTCCATGCCGCCGAAAATCACTTCGCGGATCGCAGGCTCGTAGACAATCGGCAGGTTCAGCACCTGGTTTACGATCGCGGCGGTCTCGCGGGTGCGCAGCATGGGTGAACAGACCATCGAAACAATGCCTTTACCCGCCAACCTGGCCGCGGCCGCCTCGGCCTGGGCCCGGCCGGTATCGTTAAGCGGGATGTCGATGGCGCCTTGCGACAGGCCGCGCGCGTTATATTCGGTTTCGCCATGGCGCAGAAACCAGAACGGGATGTTTGGAAGCGTCAAGAAGGGGTTTGGGCGGCAAGGGCGCGCTGTACGGCGGGGCGTGCCAGCATGCGCTGAAAATGACTCTCGAGCGCCGGCGGCAGGGTCATGGCGACGCGCCGGACCGCCCAAAATTCAAGGAAGAACAACGCCGCATCGGCGATTGAATATTCCCCCAACAGGTAATCCTGTTCACCGAGCACCTTTTCCATCAGCTCGAAACCCTGCGCCGCCGTTTTGCGCCCGGTCTCCTGCACCTGTTCCTTATCCTGCGGACTCGGCGCGAAGTTTTCGGGGCGGAAAATCCGGGTAAAGCCGCGCATATGCACGGTGGCGATCAGATAGTCCAAAATCTCCAGTGCCCGGACCTCGCCTTCGATATCGGCCGGCAGCAGGTTCAATTCGGGGTTGGAGCGGGCCAGATACCAGGCGATGGCCGGTAATTCCGTCAGGTGGCTGCCGTCGTCGCGCTCCAGTACCGGCACTTTGCCTTTCGGCGTGATCGCCGCATACTCGGCGCTGTTTTGTTCCTGTTTGCTGAAGTCGACGCGGTGCGATGCATACGGCTTGCCGATCTCTTCCAGCAGCACATGAATGGCGAGCGAGCAGGCGTTGGGGGAGTAGAAAAGTTTCACATTGCCCTCTTAGTCAAACAGTGAGCTGACCGAGCTTTCGTCGGAAATGCGGCGCATCGCTTCGGCCATCAAAGGGGCGATGGTGAGCTGGCGGACGTTATGGGCGAGGCGCACCGCCTCGGTGGCGGCAATTGAGTCGGTGATGGTGCACATTTCGATCGGCGAGCCGGCAATGCGCGCCACCGCGCCGCCGGAGAGCACGCCGTGGCTGACATAGACGCTGGCCGAGCGGGCGCCGTTGCTCAGCAATGCCGCGGCGGCGTTGCAAAGGGTGCCCCCGGAGTCGACGATGTCATCGATCAGAATACAGTCGCGGTCTTTGACATCGCCGATGATGTTCATCACCTCGGAGACGCCGGCGCGCTCGCGGCGCTTGTCGATGATGGCGAGGTCGCAGTTCAGGCGCCTGGCGATAATCCGGGCCCGCAGCACGCCGCCGACATCCGGCGAGACGATCATCAGTTCGCGGCCGCTGTAGCGTTCCTTGATATTGTGCGAAAATAGCGGTGCCGCATAAAGGTTATCGACCGGAATATCGAAAAATCCCTGGATCTGCGCGGCATGCAAATCCATCGTCAGCACCCGGTTGGCGCCGGCTTCGGTGATCAGGTTGGCGACCAGCTTGGCCGAAATCGGCGTGCGCGAGCCGGATTTACGATCCTGGCGGGCATAGCCGAAATAGGGGATCACGGCGGTGACGCGCCGGGCCGAGGCTCGCCGCAGCGCATCCAGCGTAATCAACAGCTCCATCAGGTTGTCGTTGGCCGGGTATGAGGTCGACTGGATGACGAAGACATCCTCACCGCGGACGTTTTCATGGATTTCGACGAATACTTCCATATCGGCGAAGCGGCGGATGGAAGCGCGGGTCAAGGGCAGGTTCAACGCGGCGGCGACCGCCTCGGCCAGCGGCCGGTTGCTGTTGCAGGCAACAATCTTCATGCGATGCTTTCCGGTTGATCGTTTGTTGCGCTTCGTGAGCGGCGGTATAGCTTCGGGTCCCTACCCTGTCTATCAACCTTGAAGTTCTTGTGACCGTTTGGTGGCGGCATCGATGGCGGCGGAGATCGATTTCGGCCAGGCGTCATCGGCTCGCAACACTGCCAGTGCCCGTTCGGTGGTGCCGCCGGGGGAGGTGACCGCGATCCTGAGATTAGCCGCGTCTTCCGGGCTGGCGGCCAGCAATGCGCCGGAGCCGATAATGGTCTGGCGCGCCAGGTTACGGGCCAGATCCGGCGGGATGCCCTGCTCCAGGGCGGCCTTTTCCAGCAGTTCGGTCAGCAGGAACACGTAGGCCGGGCCGCCACCCGATATGGCGGTAACCGGGTCCAGCAAGGCTTCGTCCGTGACCCAGGCAATCTGCCCGGTTGCCGCCAGCAATGTATCGGCCAGCCGGTGCTGCGACTCGCTGACATGGGCCCCGGCGACGGCAACGGTTATGCCCTGGCGCACCGCGGCCGGGGTATTGGGCATGGCGCGGACGGTGGCGGCCTTGACGCCCAGCATGTGGCAGATGGCGTGGATGGTTTTGCCGGCCATGATGGAGATGAACACGGCATGCCCGGCGAACCGGGCATAGGCCGGCAGGACCTCCTGCGCGGCCTGCGGTTTCACCGCCAAAATCACGGCGTCGGGGGTAAAGCCCGGCGGAATTTCCTGCGCCGAGGCGACGATTTTGATGCCGGGCGCCGCCAGGCCGGCAGCTTGCGGTGAAGGATCCACCACGATGGCGCTGCTCAAACCACGCTCTGCCCATCCGGCCAGCAAAGCCGAGCCCATTTTGCCGCCGCCGACCAGCAGCAACGCCGGTAACCGGTTCAAGGCTTGCTCATTAGAGGGAAAGGGAAGGGGCCGGAATTCATGGCCCCTTCATGTCATGCTTCGCCGACGCATTCCAGCATGGCGGCCGCCAGCGCTTCTTCCGGGGATTTGCCGCCCCAGAGCACGAACTGGAAGGCCGGGAAGAAACGTTCGCATTCGGTGATGGCGATATCCACCATATCCTCGATCGACTCCGCCGAGGCGCTGGGGGCGCCGCGCAGCAGGACCGAGTGGCGATAGATCGGCATGCCGTCTTCATCGTCCATGCCGAAATGGCCGATCCAGAGCTTTTCATTGGCTTTTGCCAGGAGTTCGTAGAGTGCGGCGCGGCGTTTCTCCGGGGCTTTCAGGTCGAATGCGCAAGAGAAATGCATTACCGAGATTTCGTGCGACCAGCAGAAAAACAGGCCGTAATCGCACCATTTACCGGGCGCTTCGGCGGCCATTTCGGCGTCGGACCGGCGGTCGAACACCCAGTCATTGGCGGTGATGACTTGCTCCACGAGGTCGAGCGGGTTGGAGACAACGGAGGTTTCTTCGGAAAGGATCAGGCTCGGCATCGGGGGTCTCCTGTTTCAAGGATGGCCAAAGCGGGCGAGCGTCTACTCAAAACCAAGCGGTCAGAGTTTCACCTCACCACGATATGTAGTGTACCGGGTTTTTTCAGCGCGCCGCAATGCACAAAGTTGCGCCGGCGTGTTATCTTCCCGCAATAACAATTTCATCTGCCGGAACTCACCCCGCGTATCGCAAGCCCGGGCAGTGGCCATAGCGGCGGCGATGGGCGGCCAAGAATGTTACACGTGTAACATTCCGTTGCTAAGTTGATGTTATATATACTAACATTGAAACTTATCCACAGGCAGGCCGCGGCACTTGTTGGGCCGGCGAACCGGCTGCGGCAGGCTGGACGCCATCCGGGGAGAATTGAATTCCGTGTCGATTTGGCGATAATTCGGCGAATGAACCAATCGCCTTTTTTTAACCGGTATGTGTCAGTTATCCTGACACTATGTTTCGCTCTTTGGCTGCTTCCCGCCCACGCGCAGCCGGCAGCCGGCGCGCCGGCCGCCGGATCGCAGCTCACCGGAGCGCCGGCCGCCGGAGCGCAGCTTGCCGCATCACCTGCCGCCGGCCCCCCGGCCGCCGGCCAGATTGCAGCACCTGTCAGAGTTGCGGTTTATGTGAACCCGCCTTTCGTGATGGAGACCAATGGCGTCTTCAGCGGCCTGGCCATCGATATCTGGCAGGATGCCGCAGCCAAGCTCGGCCTGACCTATAATTATGTCGCGATGCCGACGGTGCCTGACATGCTGCAGGCGGTTGCCGCCGGCCAGGTGGATATTGCGGTAGCCGATATCACCATTACCCAGGCGCGAATGCAGCGGCTGGATTTTACCCAGCCCTGGTTCAATTCCGGACTGCGGGTGATGATCGACCAGGACCGGCAGAACCGGCTCGGCACGGTGATCCGGAATTTATACAAGGGCGGCCATCTGCACGTATTCATGTGGCTGGGTTTGGTGATCATAGCCGCGGTCTTCGCGCTGACCCTGATCGACCGCAGATATACCGAGGATTTCCCGAAGCAGTGGAGTGAAGGGCTGATCGAGAGCCTGTACCACGTGCTTTCGGTGGTCACTTCGGGCAAGTCGTCGCATAAATTGCTGTTTGGCATGTATGGCAGGCTGGTTGCTTCATTCTGGCTGCTCTGCGGCCTGGCCGTGGTGGCCTACATCACGTCATCAATTACCGCGGTGATGACGGTTGCGAGCCTGAATGACCAGATCCACAGCGCCGCCGACCTGCATGGCAACCCGGTGGGCGCGGTGGAGGGAACGGTGGCGGAAGCCTGGTGTCTGGACGCCGGCCTGCAAACCCAGGGTTTTGCCAACCTGCCGGACGCCGTGCATGCTTTGGTAAGGCGCCAGATTGTCGGGATCGTAGGGGATTCGGCATCGCTGGAATATTACGATAACAGCCACCCCGAACTTCCCATTACCGAGGTCGGAGCGGTTTTTGAACCGGCGACCGAAGGCTTTGCGATGCCGATCGGCAGCGAACTTGGCCGCGCCATCAGCGTTCAGATCGTGGCCCAGATGGAAGACGGTACCCTGACGCAAATGACGGCAAGATATTTCGGGATCGAACCGTAATTGCGAAACGGCGTTCGACGCTAACACAATGGCAGTGGCGCGGTAATGCGGAGCACGGTAAAGTAGAAGATCAGGGGCTTTGGGTATAACGAATTTGGGAACTGAATGCGCCGTGGCGCGTTGCCGATGAACGGCTTGGGAGGGCAAACGATTGAACAAGATCAAAAAGGAGCAGAAGCTCAAAACGCCGGCAGGCGCGGCGGCGCCATTATCCGCGTCGCAGTTTGCCGGCTCCTACGCCGACGGCACGCCCTTCGATAGGGTGCAATATCTGGAAGCCAAGCTGATCCTGCGGCCGGATCGTTTCACTTCCGTGCAGAGTTTCCGGGAGTTCGGCAAGATTGTGCAGCGGACCGCCAAGCGGCTTGGCGTCGGCTTCATCCCGGATGCCAAAACCAGCGCGCGTCCGGAAATCCGTGAGATAACTTTTTTCGATACGCCGGACTTTGCCCTCTACAACAACGCCTTCATTCTGCGGCGCCGGATTACTTACGTCGACGGATTTGCGGTCGGCGATCCGGAAATCGTCTGCAAATTCCGCCATCCGGATGAAGCGGCGGCGACCGCTGTGGATATGCGGCCGCAAATCCAGGGCAAGTATCAGATCAAGTTCAAGTCCGAGGTGCTGCCGCTGAAGGATGAGGTCGGCGGCTTCCGGCGGCTGTTTTCGCATAACTGTCAGTTCGGCCTGAGCCAGACCTATGACGGCGACAAGACGTCGATGGCGACGCTGAGCCGGGTGTTTCCCTGGCTCTCGAAATTGAACCGCGCCAGCGATGAGCGGGTGAAACTGGTAAATGGCGGCATTGTCGAGGAAGTATTGCTGCCGCTCGGCAAGCTCGATTTCGGCAAGACCGCGATCGGCAAATGCGATGTGTCGCTGTGGCGCACCCGCGGCGAACACAAGCCGCTGATCGGCGAATTCGCGTTTCAGGTGAAATTCGACCGGCGCGAGAACATCTCGGGGCCGACCCGGGCGCTGGGGGCGCAGTTCTATATCAACCTGCAGCATGAGGTGAAGGACTGGCTGGCGCTCGGCGTTACCAAAACCGGCGTGGTTTACCGCTTGAACGGCGTTGAGCCGAGCAGCCATGAGTGAGATCGCGTCAGCCCCGGCCTTGGACCAGGCGGGACCGCTGAAACCGGTTTCGCTCGGGCAGGTGTTCCTGCAATTCCTGATTATCGGCGCCACCAGCTTCGGCGGCGCGGTGCCTTATTTGCGGCGGGCGCTGGTGGCGAAACTGGGCTGGCTGGATGACAAGCAGTTTGTTGAAATGCTCTCGATCAGCCAGAGCCTGCCGGGGTTGAACACCACCAATATGGCGATATTGCTGGGCGATAAATTGCGCGGCGCCTGGGGCGCGTTGGCGGCGATCGTCGCGATCTGTCTGCCGGGTGGTCTTTATATGTTCGGCGCCGGCATATTCTATCGGATCCATGGCGACCATGGCTGGGTGACGGACGCGCTTAAAGGGATTGCGGCGGCATCGGTCGGGTTGATTTTGGCGACGGTGGTGCAGCTTAGCAAACGCTCGCTGTCGGATCATTTCGATCTGGTGTTTATCGGGCTTACCGTGCTGGCGGTGAATTTTCTGCATCTGTCGGTGCCGGTGACGCTGGTCGGCGTCGGCCTGCTCGCGATCTTCTGGCACCACCCGCGCACCGCCCCGGCACCCGGTTTGGGCGCCACGGAGGGTTTGGAGAAATGAACCAGATCCCGGGTTTGATAAAGGTGTTCTCCTACCTGTCGCTGCTGACGGTGGGCGGCGGCATGGCGGCGTTCCCGGAAATGAAAATCCAGATCGTCGATATCCATCGCTGGCTCACCTTTCCGCAATTGATACATTTTTACAGTGTCGGGCAGATGGCGCCCGGCCCCAACATGATGATGATCATTCCGGTGGGCGATTGGGCGGCGGGGCCGCTGGGGGCGCTGGTCGTGGTGATCGCGTTTTTCGGTCCGACGGCGTTGCTGACATTTGCGGTCGGCCGGCTGTGGATGCGGCTGGAGACCTGGCCGTGGCGGCTTTCGATCCAGCGCGGGCTGGCGCCGGTATCCGTGGGCCTGCTGCTGGCGGGATGTTTCACGATTGCGAAGGGCTCGATTTTCGGGGTTTCGACCGCAGCCATTGCGGTCGGGGTGCTGCTGGTGATGCTGCAATACAAGATCAACCCGGCGCTGCTGGTGCTTGGCGGCGCGGTTGCGGGGTATTTGTCGCTTTAGGTTGCGGCTGGCTGGAAGTGGTAAGTCTGCTTGCAAGCAATTGGGAGCGATGACTTTCAGGCGTGCCCAACTCACCGTTTGGACATTGCTGGGTCAGCCGTACGTGAAAGAAATCAAACGACGTTAGTCCCGCCTCAAGTTGACGTTTTCCGGCCGAGTCAGTTAATTTTTCGTTATGAACGCGAGTCGCTGCTCGAATCTACCGGCGGATCTACGGCTTCGAAACACGCGCGATATTCCGATCCTCATCATCAGTTTCAACCGTGAACGCTGCTTGGAGCAGCTGGTCGATTGGCTGCGTGCGGCGGGCCAGCGGAGGATTTTCGTCATCGACAATGCGTCGGACTGGCCACCGCTACTGCGCCTGCTCGACCGGCTGGAGCGTGAAGGTGTACATATCCTCCGCCTGGCCCAGAATCACGGCCACCGCGTCGTATGGGAACAAGACATTCTCGCGCGACTGGGCATTGATACAGAGTACGTGCTGACGGACCCGGACGTGATCCCAGTGCGTGCATGCCCGCGCGACCTGATCGGCCATCTGCATCGCGTCCTGGGTCGCGAGCCTGAGGTCCACCGCGTGGGGCCAGGCATCTGCATGGAAAATATCGACGACGCGTTCGCGCATAAAGCGGCCGCAAAATCGTGGGAACAACAGTTTTGGACGCGCCCCGCCGCGCCGGGCTTGTTCGTAGCGCCGATCGACACGACGATGGCGCTGTATCGTCCCGGCGCGCTACAGAAGTTCAACGAGCTTACGCTACGTTGCGGATGGCCATATTTGCTCAAGCATGAGGGATTCTCGCCCGCGCAGAACGACGAAGGCAGCCATTATGCCGCGGTCGCGCGGCGCGATACATCAACCTGGGCTTTCGCCGAGGTGCCTCAATATGTTGTTGGGCATTTGAATTCTTCTCAGGCGCAGCCAAAGCTCGTCCATTTGACCCGGAAGATTGCGCCATCCTGGTATGGCTGGGAGCAGCGCAGGTCCGGCGATCTCACTTTTGCGGGCGCCAGCGTGGATGGAGTCTATGCGGACACGCTCCCCAGCACCAAGGACTGGATTGCCTTACGGCGAGCGATCGCGCCAAACGGTCTGGTCGTATTGCGTGTTCCCTTCGGCCAACTGCCGCGGCTGCGCGGCAAGCTGCAGCTGCCCTTGTACAAAAAACGTGGTGTGCCAAGGCACTGGCGCGTAACGCGTGTGCTTGCGCTACAAATGGAGGCTGTGTTGCATCTTCGGCCGGCACCTCCAGGCACGCTGCCGTTCGCCTCTGTTGTTATTGAGCAGACAGCCCGGCAACTGGACCTAGACACGGATTTTCTACAGATGTGCAGCTATTCGTGACGGGGTCATGCCGCGACCAGACGGCAGGTGACGCCGCCCTCGATGTAGCAGAATTTCGCCGGTACGGCGGGGTCAACCGTCGCCTGAGATCGGTCGCGATGCATACTGCAATATGGCTAATCGCCCTGGTTTTGCTCCTGCCCATTATTCCGGCTGCAATAATAGGCATCGTGAACCCGCCCACCACTTCTCTGATGATGATACGGGCTCGTGAAGGCGTGCTTGAGCAATGGCGGTGGCGTTCTCTCTCGACGATGCCGGCGAGCCTGCCGCGAGCGGCCATCGCCGGGGAAGACCTGGATTTCTGCCAAGACCGTTTCGGATTCGATCCGATAGCGATCCGCACCCAGCTTGGTGTGTGGTGGTCCGGCGGTCGCCCAGCCGGCGCCAGTACGATCCCCATGCAAACCGCCAGGACGCTTTTTCTTTGGCCAGATCGGAATCTGGGGCGGAAGATGCTGGAGGCCTGGCTGACCTGGCCGATCGCGCTGCTCTGGACGCGCCATCGCCAACTCGAAGTTTATCTTAACGTGGCGGAGTTTGGACCCGGGCTGTTCGGCGTGGACGCCGCCTCTCGTCACTATTTTGGCATGCCGGCCAGCTCTATCAGCGACGCGCAGGCAGCTGAACTCATTGCCGTGCTGCCGGCGCCGTTGCGACGTGCACCCCTGCAACTGCACGGTGCCGGCGCCTGGCACGCGAGTGTCATCCTCAAGCTCCTCCGAAACGCTGATCCAAGGCTCGACTGCGCCGGCTGATCCCGCGGCCCAATGGCCACGCTTGGAGCGCTTTTGCTAAGCGGCAGCCGTTTGGCTTTGGCGTGAGCCTTACCAAAGTTTCTGCAAACTGCTGCAGCCGATCTTTTTGCGCGCTGGCGTTCACATTGCATCGGCGTGCCGATGATCATTCAGCCTGCTTTGATGGTTGAAGACCCTGGAACGCAATGAATAGTAATCTTAACCAGCACTGAATAGCGGACACGGCAGCCGTGGCTAAAACTTGATGTTCGCGCTCCGACTGATTGTCTATATAACCTTGGCGGGCCTTGGCGGGCCGGTTGTCGAGGCTGGGTGAAAACGGCCTGCTTGAATATCCACCGATGGTTTATTTCGTAACAGGAAGTTCCGATTTCAGTTCCCCGCAGCGTTACTTTCCCCAGCACCCAGTGGCGAATTGGCGAAAACGTCCCCTGGTCGGTCGCGTGGACCGGCGAGCAGGAATTCAGCCTGCAAATGTCGCAGGACTTCGACGGGCTTGTTGAAGTGGTGCAAGTGCAGCGCCCGGGCGACGGGTTGCCAAGTTTCGCGGCGCAGCATGTGACTCGGCATCGCCTGGGAATGTCCGGGCATTTTTGCCACGTCTGCGGCAAACCCACCCGGAAACAGGATCGCTTCATTTTTCCGGTTCAATCGGGCGGTTTTGTGACGATGCCAGATGAGTCTCTCCGTTATGCCGGCAATGTTCCGCCGGTGCATTTAAAATGCGCTGCGCTTGGCCAGCGCCTATGTCCGCATCTCAGTCACACGGTGGCCGAACCTGTTGTTTACCCATCCGAACCTAGCCGGCTATTGCCCCGCCCCGATGTGGTGCCTGGCCTGGAGCGCCTGGCCGCGACCATGCCGCCTGACCTTAAAATCGTCTATGGATGCTACCGCCTTTACGGCCCGCGTTTCACCCGGCTTGTTTTACAACTCCGCGAGAAATACGCAGGCGGGGAGGGCAACGGATAATGGGAACGACTGGCCGGACAGATCGGCGAAGTGAAGGCAGCAGCAGAAAATCACGCGACGAATGCGCGCTGGCAACGCCGATGATCAAGCTTGCGGTTGAAAGCAGACCGTCATTGGCGCCAAGCACCGCGGCTCGAAGCCAGCCTAGGCGCTCGACTGAATGATGCTCGACCTGTTTTTTTAAACCCGCCATAAATTAACCTCGTTCAAATGCAGAACTGGTAACGTGGCGTATACGCAACAAGGCGGTAACACGTGGCGTCGGCTTAAATTGATGAGACGTTCCGGCCCACGGGGAACTGCCTTGCGAAACTGGAACAAATGAGCAGAGATCTTTTACCCATTGGCGGCCGCTACGACGCTGTTACGATATTGTTGCACTGGCTCACCGCGATCCTGGTCGTTTTCCAATTTGTGTCCGCGGAGTTTTGGGATTTTTTCGAGCGTCCGGAACGACATTTCCTGATTATCAGTCATATGTCGGCAGGTTTTCTATTGGCGGTGATCCTGACCCTTCGTATTTTATGGCGGGTTGTTTTTGGGACCAGGACAATCCAGACCAACTCGCAGCTTTTAGATGGTGCGGCCAAGGTGGTGCATGTTCTGCTTTACGTTCTGATTGTGCTGCAAATTCCATTGGGTTTATTTACGCGGTGGACGGATAATCAGCCGCTGGATGTTTTTGGCTGGTCGATCCCGTCGCCTATCGGCGCTTGCTCCAAGGCGACCGGCCAATGGGTGGACCAGATCCATGACATCAACGCCTGGATCATCATGGGGATTGTAGGCCTGCACGCGGCGGCGGCACTCGCGCATCACTTTATATGGCGTGACGATGTTTTAAGGCGCATGATCCCGGCTGCGCGCGATTTACCGGACTTGCCGTAGCCGTCCGGCCCGGTTGAGATTTACCATGTTTCGAAATCTCCGCTGTCAAGCGCGGTTAAATCGCCAATGGAGGTCCCGGAACTGGCGAGGGTTATTGCTAACCGCGCCGGGCGAAATAAGGGCCTGAAAGGATGCGGTAGGATGCATCCTCGGGGCCGGGTTTGCCGAATTGGGCGGAGCGCGTGTCGGGGCGGTCGGGGGCCCATTGGGTCGGGCCCGCGGTCAGCCAGTCGACGACGACGGTGCGGCGGGCGAAACGCCACTGGCCGCCGGTTTTTGAATAATGATCGAGATAGCGCATGCCGTGGGTCAGATCTTCGAGGCTGCCGTCCGGCCGCCTGAGCCGGCTATGGCCGCTTACATAAACCTCGCCTTCGGCGCTGTCAGGACCCAGCAGCACGATCATATGGTTGTGGATGAGATGCGCGCTGTTTTCGACCACCTTGCCCATGATGTCCTGCAGCCAGTCGACATAACCTTCGGCCGAGCCGCTATACGCGCCGCCATGATCATCCTCGAGGGCATCCGGCGTATACAGCAGGCGCAGGAAGGCAAAGTCCTGGCGGTCGACGCCGCGTGAATAGGAATGGACCAGGTCGCGGATCATCTCCTTGTCCAGCAGGGATTGCAGGTCGGTCGCCTGGCCGCCGTGCTGCCACGGATGATCGCTGGGGTTGGGTACCGGGCTCTCCACGGTCATGACTTGCGTCCAATCCGGCGCAGCCGATGATTGTCGATCAGGCTCGCATTGCCGCGTCCAAAGGCCATATCCTTGGCGAAGCCGGCGCTGATCATGTTGTACGGGAAGCCGGGGTCGACGGCGGTTTTCTCATCCAGGGCCTGCAGATCCGCAGGGTCCAGCGCCAGCTCGATGCAGCCGAGATTGTCTTTCAATTGCGCCGGCGTGCGGCCGGCAATGATGGGGATCACGCCGGCCTCGGGACGCAGCTGCATCAGCGCTGCGAGTGCCACCTGAGCAGGCGAGCGCCCGATTTTTTGAGCGATGTCCGTGACCAGCTGGGCTATTTCCAGACTGCGCGGCGGGATCTGGTCGCGCTGCTGGCGGGTTGCCGCATTCGGGGTGCCGCTGTTGAACTTGCCGGACAGCACCCCCTGGGCCAGCGGCGACCAGGCGGTGACGCCGAGGTCCAGTTCCTCGGCCATCGGGATCAATTCGCGCTCCGCGGTTCTCTCGGTCAGGCTGTACTCCACCTGCATGCCGATGAACGCCGACCAGCCGCGCAGTTCTGCGATGGTGTTGGCCTGCGCGATCCGCCAGGCGGGCACGTCGGACACCGCGAGGTAGAGAATTTTTCCCGCCGATACCAGATCGTCGAGGCCGCGCATGATCTCGTCGATCGGCGTGGTGCCGTCCCAGAAATGCAAAAGGTAGAGATCGATATGGTCGGTGCCGAGCCGGCGCAGCGACTCCTCGACGCAGCGCATCATGTTTTTGCGGCTGTTGCCGGATTTGGAGAGGTCGGTTCCGGTATGCGGCGTGTATTTGGTCGCGACAACGAAATGGTCGCGATCCGGCTTGATAAATTCGCCGACCAGCCGTTCGCTGGCACCTTCGGTGTAGACATGGGCGGTATCGATGAAGTTACCGCCGGCCTCGGCGAAGGCATCGAACATCGCCCGGCTATCCGTATCGTCGGCGCCCCAGCCCCAGTCTGATCCGAACGTCATGGCGCCGAGGCATAATTCGGACACTCGCAAACCGGATTTGCCGTGCAGCCTGTAGCGCATTGGAGCCCCCCCGCCATGATGTTGCGGGAAGTCTAGCGACCGGCTGGCGACAATGGCAAGCCGGTGCGTGGCAGGCGGCCGATCCCGGTTAGGTATGGATGACTTGGGCGATGCTGGCCTCGAAGGCATCCATCAGTTTGCGGGCATCGGGGTCGACCGGGACGTCGTCGCGCACCATTACCCAGAGGTCGATGCCGAGCGTCTCGTCGACCGGGGCGATCTGCACCAGGTTGGCGCAGTTCGATGCGACGAAGGTCCACATGAAGCCGGCGCCGAGCTCGCATTCCACGGCGCCGCGGAGCGCGTGCCAGTTATCGACCCGCATTACCACGGGAATGGTATCGCAAAAAATGTCGTCCCAGCGCCGCAGCGCCGGCACTTGCGACCAGCTGGAATACCGGACCCATTCGTAATCTTGCGGCGCCAGGTCTTGCGGCGTCAGGTCTTGGCCGCGTTTTTCAATGTAGCCGCGGGCAGCGTACCCCGCCTGGCGCAGGCTGCCGAGGCGGCGGCCGCGCAGATGGTCAGGCTGGCGATCTGCCAGGCACAGGCAGATATCGCTTTTGCGCTGCACCACGCTTTCCGCCGGATGCGGGGTTGAGAGCAGGGTAACGTCGATGTCGGGATGGGCTTTCAGGAAGGCTGAAATCTGCGGCATGAATTCCGAACCGAGATCGGAGGAAATCGCCAGGCGGAGTTTGCGGCGGGTCACCGCGTCATGGTTTTTCAGCTCCTCGGTGAGGCCGGTCATCAGCCGGGTCACCTGGTCCGCCACTTCCAGCGCGCGGCGGCCTGCCGGGGTCGGGTGGTAGCCCTCCTCGCCCTGTTCAAAAAGGGCGATGCCGAGCTGGTGCTCCAGGCGTTCCAAACGCCGGCCGACGGTGGTGCGGTTGACGTGCAGCAGGTTTGCCGCGGCGGAGTAGTTACCGGCGCGCACGGCTACCAGGAATATGCGAAGGTTGTCCCAATCCAGCATGGCGCGAACCTGCCGCAATCGAGTGCCGGAGTCATGTGCAAAAATGCCCGCCTGCTGGGCGATATGGGCAATTGAACTCCGATGCCCGGAGTGGCATATTGCCGCCACGTTCAAATGAACACCGGAAACGAACAATAGTGAAAGAGGGTAAAATGGCTCATTCCGAGGATTACAAGCTGGGTGATTACACCTACCCGCGCGGCTGGTTCATGGTCGGCGACGCCTCGAAGCTCGGCGATAAGCCCACCACACTGCATTTTTTCGGCAAGGACATGGTGTTCTACCGGGGTGAGAGCGGCACGCCGCATCTGGTTCATGCCTATTGCCCGCATATGGGGGCGCATCTGGGCAAAAACTCGACGTCCTACGTGGTGCGCGACGGCGAGCAGGTGCAGGGCGAGTCGATCCGCTGCCCGTTCCATGGCTGGCGCTTCGGGCCGGATGGGAAGTGCGATAACATCCCGTATTCCGATTTCATTCCGCAATCGGCGATGCTGAAGACCTACAATATCATCGAGCGCGCCGGCATTATTTGGATGTGGCACGATCCGGAAGGGTTGGAGCCGACGCATGAACTGCCGGCCTTTGCGCCCTGGGACAAGACCGATGAGGGCTGGGTGCGCTGGACGCTCGATGATTACGGCACGCTTAATATCCACCCGATTGAGCTCGTGGATAACATGGCCGATTATGGCCATATGTCGCCGATCCACGGCAGCATGGATTGCGATTATTTCGATAATATTTTCGATGGGGTTAAGCTGGTGCAGCGTTTCGACGCCGGCCACCGCACCTTGACCAGCGATGCGCATTCGCTGCTTTCGCTCGACACCTGGTATGAAGGGCCGTCGATTTTGCAGTCCAGCATGCATGGCGCGTTTCCGTCGCATATGGTGATTGCCCATACGCCGGTCGATGATGGCACCGTTCGGGTCTGGCATGGCCTGATGGTGAAGCTGCCGAATGCTGATTACACCCCCGAGCAGCTGGAAATGGCGCAGGCGTTTCAACGCGCCAGCCGCGATGCGCTGGGGCAGGACATTGAAATCTGGGCCAACAAGGAAGCCTGCATGAACCCGATGCAGATCCCGGCTGACGGCCCCTATGGCAAGGTCCGCATCTGGTACAAGCAATTCTACAACCCGCGTGCCCAGGCCAAGACTTTCCAGGATCGGGTGAGCGGGAAAGTGGTAACGTTCGGCAAGGAACGCCGGGCCGATTTGGTGGCGGCGGAATAAAGCGCCTGCCTTAGCGCCGCGTAGGCTGCCGCATTCAAGGCCGGTATAATGATTGAATTATACGGCATGGGCAGCCCCAATGTTCGCAAGATCGCGATCATGCTTGAGGAAGTCGGCGCGCCTTATGTTGTCAGGCGCGTCGATGTTTTTCAGTCCGGACAATTTACGCCGGAATTCATGCAGCTCAATCCAAACTGCAAGGTGCCGGTTGTGGTCGACCATGGCGAGGCCGGCGGCGCGCCGGTTACCGTGTTTGAGTCCGGCGCCATCTTGATTTACCTCGCCGAGAAATATCGGGTATTGCTTCCGGAAACTGAGCCGCGGCGCAGTACGGTGCTGCAATGGTTGATGATCCAGACGTGCAATATCGGGCCGATGCTGGGGCAGTTGAACCATTTCGGGTTCCGTGCGCGGGCCGGTAATGACTACAGCTATGGACGCTATCAGCGCGAAGCGAAGCGGCTGTACGGGCTGCTGGATCAGCGGTTATGCAGCGCCGCGCATCTGGGGGGTGAGGCCTATTCGATCGCCGATATCGCGACCTATCCGTGGTCGCTCTATCTTGAAAAACACGGCTTTGATGCGGCCGATTACCCAGCGCTTTCAGCATGGCGCGAGGCCGTTGGGGCGCGTCCGGCGGTGCGGCGGGGATTTGCGGCAATTGCGGAAATCGAACCGCTTGACCAGGAAGCCATGGCGAGCGCGGCGCCGGCGGATTTGGACCGGTTTTTTGGCCGCGTAACGCGTTAGCGCTTATTTTTTCAGAGATGGGAGCAGCCATGGACATCGAACGCGAATTGGCAGGGCTGGTTCGCCGCGTCCGGGAATTGGAGGATCGCGAGGAGATACGCAATGTTATCGCATCCTACGGTCCGGCGGTGGACCGCGGCGATAGCAGTGCCGCGGCCGGGCTTTGGGCCGTGGACGGTACCTATGATGTTGACGGCTACGGGATCAGCGCCGGGCGCGCGGCGATCAAGGCGCTGTTGGACGGCCCGCATCACCGGCAACTCATTGCCGGAGGTGCGGCGCATCTTCTTAGCCCGGTGAAGCTGGAGATTGTTGGCGATGATGCGATTGCCGTAGGCTATTCCTGCGTCTTTCAATGGAATGGCGAAGCGTTCAACGCCGTTCGGATTGCCGCCAATCGGTGGACGCTGGGGCGCAGCCGGTCCGGCTGGCAGGTTACCGGGCGGACCAATCGGCTGCTGAACGGGTCCGAAGCCGCGCAGGCTATCCTGCAAATACAAAACACCGAAGCCGAACCATAATCAAAAATTCAATGTCCGAGGAAAGGTAGAATCATGGAGTTGGGATTGCACGGCAAAACCGTTATCGTCACCGGCGGCAGCGGCAGCATCGGCCATGGGCTGTTGATCGAATTTGCGCGCGAGGGCGCCAATGTTGTCTCGGCCTCGCGCGATGTCGCTACCGGCGAGAAGCTGGCAAAGCGGGCCAAGGCCGCCGGTTTGCCGGGTACCGTGCTGCCTGTTGCAACCGATGTTACCGACCGCAAAAGCGTCGATGCGATGGTGGCCGTTGCGAATGATCGCTTCGGCCCCGTCGATGTGCTCGTCAATAATGCAGGCGGCGTTGCCAAGGTTTATGATTTCGAGAATCTGGATGATGAAACCCGCCGCTGGGAAATTGCCCTTAACATCGACGGCGTCGTGAACTGCACATTGGCGGTGTCCTCCGACATGCTGTCGCGTCGCACCGGCAGCATTATCAATATCTCTTCGAACTCATCGCTGCTGGGTGAAGCCGCCGCGCATACGGTGCATTATGGCGCGGTCAAGGGCTTTGTGAACAGCATGACAAAAACGCTGGCCTATGAATGGGGTCCGAAAGGCATACGCCTCAACACCATTGCGCCAGGCTGGATCGTGCCGCATCATAACGAGGATATTGCGGCCGGCAGCTTCTGGAACCGGCTCGAAATGGGCACCCCGGAAGGGATGCAGGCGGATCTGGAGCAAGGCAAATTGTTCAACATGCAAAACATTCCGATCAACCGGCTGGGCCGGCCGGAAGACATCGCAAATTTGACGATGTTCCTCGCCTCGGAGGTCTCGGGCTACATCACCGGCCAACTGATTTCAGTCAGCGGCGGGGTGTATATGCCGTGACGCAAGCAGTTCTTTTTCTGAAGAAAAAGAACCAAAAAGACTTTGTTTTACTGGACCAATGACGCTCGAAAATCCCGGCTCAGATTGACAGAAATTTTGCGCCGCTTTTTTAAAAGCGGCTGCTTGCTACGCCAAGCTTTTATACAGCGCGGCATACTGCGCGGCGGGGCGGCGCCAGGAGATGTCGGTTTGCATGGCGTTGCGTTGCAGGCCTGCCCAGGTTTGACGGGTGGACCAGAGGTTGGCGGCGCGGTGCAAGGCGGCGGTGATTTGGCCGTTTGAGAATTGCAGGCCGGTGCCGGTGTTGGCGGCGAGTGCGGCAGCGTTGGCGTCGATGACGGTGTCGGCCAGGCCGCCGGTGCGGGCGACGATCGGCAAGGCGCCGTAGCGGAGCGCGCAGAGCTGGGTGAGGCCGCAGGGCTCGAAGCGGGAAGGGATCAGGATGGCGTCGATGCCGGCCTGGGTCTGGTGGGCGAGGGCTTCGTTATAGCCGATGAAGCAGCCGATGCGGCCGGGATGATTTGCGGCGGCGGCGCGGAATTGCTGTTCGAGGCCGGGCTCGCCGGCGCCGAGGATGACGAGCTGTGCGCCCAGAGCGAGCAGTGTGTCGAGGGCGGGCAGCAGCATGTCGAGGCCCTTCTGCCAGGACAGGCGGCTGATGACGCCGAGCAGCAGGGCATCCGGGTTCCGTTCGAGACCGAAATGGGTTTGCAGAGCCAGTTTGTTGATCGGCCGGCCGGCGAGGTGGCCGGCGTCGAACGGGGTGGCGATCAGTTTGTCGGTGGCGGGGTTCCAGATGGTATCGTCGATGCCGTTCAGGATGCCGTGCAGGGCGGAGCCGCGGTGCCGCAGCACGGGGTCGAGGCCCATGCCGAATTCCGGGGTCTGGATTTCAGCGGCATAGGTGGGCGAGACGGTGGTGATGGCGTCGGCCAATGCCAGCCCGGCTTTGAGGTAGCCGACCTGGCCGTGGAATTCCGCGGCCTGCCAGCGGAAGGCATTTGCGGGCAGGCCGAGCGAGGGCAGGATGCCGGCGTCAAAGTTGCCCTGGAAAGCAAGGTTGTGAACCGTGATGATGGTGGCGGGGCGCCTGGCCGCGCCGTCCAGATAGGCCATGGTGAGGCCGGCTTGCCAGTCATGGGCGTGCAGGATCTGTGGCAGCGGGCCGATGCGGTCATCGGTGGCGATGATGGCGGCCATGCAGGAGAGGGCGGCGAAGCGCTGCGCGTTGTCCGGCCAGTCGGCGCCGTCCGGCGCGGTGTAGGGATTTCCGGGACGGTTGAAGAGATGGGGAGCGTCCAGCACGGCCAGGCGCAGTTCGCCGGCGCGGCCGTGTAGGAGCCGGGCCGGACCACCGAAAAAATTGTTATCGGTGTGTACCGGTTCCGCGGTTTCGAGTTTGGCGAGCACGCCGGGATAGCCCGGGATGAGCGTCGTGGTCTCGATGCCCTCGGCGGCCAGAGCAAGCGGCAGCGCGCCGGCGACGTCGGCAAGCCCGCCGGTTTTTACCAGCGGGAAAATCTCCGAGGTGACGGCGAGGACTTTAATAGCCGAGACGATCGATCATGGGTTGGGTGATCAGGGCGATGCCCTTGGCAGTCAAGCGGAAGCGCTGCGCGTCTGCCGTTGGGTCCTCGCCGACAACCAGTCCCGGGGGAATTTGCACGCCTTTTTCGACGATCACGCGGGTAAGCCGGGCACCGCGGCCGATATCCGCGTTCGGCAGGATGAGTGCGCATTCGACGTTGCTATGGGAATGCAGTCTGGCGTTGCTGAATAGCAACGAATTACGGACGGTGGCGCCGGAGATGATGCAGCCGCCGGAGACCAGCGAGGCGAATGCCTGGCCGCGCCTGCCGTCCTGGTCATGCACGAATTTTGCCGGCGGGGTGATTTCGGCATAGGTCCAGATCGGCCAGTCATGTTCGTAAAGATCGAGCGCCGGCTGCGGCAATGTCAAATCGATATTGGCCTCGTAATAGGCATCCACGGTGCCGACATCGCGCCAGTAATCCTCGGTCTCATAGCCGGAACGGCGACAGGAGCGCGCGAAGGGATGTGCGACGGCTTTGCCGTTCTGAACCAGATAGGGGATGATGTCCTTGCCGAAATCATGGCTGGAATTTGGATCGGCGGCATCGCGCTTGAGCTGCTCGATCAGGAATTTGGTGGCGAAAACGTAAATCCCCATCGAGGCCAGCGATTTTTCCGGCTTGCCGATCATTGCAGGCGGGTCCTGCGGTTTTTCGAGGAAAGAGGTGATGACGTCGCGCTCGTCGGCCGCCATGACGCCAAAGCCGGAGGCATCGGCACGCGGCACCTCGATGCAGCCCACGGTTACGTCGGCGCCCTGGTTCACATGCTGCACCAGCATCGGGCCGTAATCCATTTTGTAGATGTGGTCGCCTGCAAGAATGACGATCAGTTCGGGCCCGTAGCCTTCGATGATGTCGATGTTCTGATAAACCGCGTCGGCGGTGCCCTTGTACCAGTCGTCACCGGCGCGCTGCGAGGCGGGAAGAATGTCGAAACCCTCGTTGCGCTCCTGCCGGAAGAAGTTCCAGCCGTTATTCAAATGCCGGATCAGGCTATGCGCCTTGTACTGCGTCGCCACGCCGATCCGGCGGATGCCGGAATTGACCGCGTTGGACAAAGCGAAATCGATGATGCGGCTTTTGCCGCCGAAATACACCGCCGGTTTGGCGCGCTTATCCGTGAGCTCCAGCAGCCGCGAGCCGCGGCCGCCGGCGAGCACGTAAGCCATGGTCTTGCGCGCCAGAGGCGCTGCCGATGATTCCACGAATCCGTCCCTTAGTTCGTTAAAGACAGCGGCCGCTTTTTGAAAAAAGCGACGCAAAAACTTTTTTTATACTGGAGTCGGGCGCTTCAGGCAGCATTGATCTGGATTAAAAAAGGTATTTTGCTGCTTTTTCTTCCGAAAAATGCAGTGCTTTGTGCGCTACCTTAGGCCCAAGCTGCGCTACCTCAGGCCCCAGATATACCTGGCGTATTCCTCGATGGAGCGATCTGAGGAGAACCAGGCCATGCTGGCGGTGTTGAGGATGCTGGATTTCCACCAGGTTTCGGGGCGGCGGCGGTAATCGGCGGCGGTTTTGCGCTGGGTTGCGTAGTAGGAGTCGAAATCGGCGCATAGCAGATAGCGGTCGTCGTAACGCAGCATCTGCACCAAGGATTCATAGCGGTTCGGATCGGTGGGGGAGAACTCGCCTTTGGCAATGGCGTCGATGGCGTCGGACAAGACCGGAGAGGCGGCGATTTCGGCTTCCGCGTTGAAGCCGCGGGCGCTGCGTGTTGCCACCTGCTCGGTCGTCATGCCGAAAATATAGATGTTTTCAGGGCCGACATGGTCACGGATTTCGACGTTGGCGCCGTCCAGCGTGCCGATGGTCAAGGCGCCGTTGAGGGCGAGTTTCATGTTGCCGGTGCCGGAAGCCTCCAGGCCGGCGGTGGAGATTTGTTCGGAGAGGTCGGCGGCCGGGATGATGGCTTCAGCGAGGCTGACCGAGTAGTTCGGCAGGAAAACCAGTTTAAGGCGATCGGAAGTAAGCGGATCGGCGTTGATGGTTCTGGCAACGTCATTGGCCAGGCGGATGATAAGTTTGGCGCGGTAATAGCTGGCGGCGGCCTTGCCCGCGAAAATTTTCACGCGCGGCGTCCAATCCACGTCCGGCTGCGCCCGCATCGCCTGGTACAGGGCCACGGTTTCGAGAATGTTGAGGAGCTGGCGCTTATATTCGTGGATGCGTTTGACCTGGACGTCGAATATCGCGTCCGGGTTGACGGTGACGCCGGTGTCGCGATGGATGATTTTAGCGAGCGCGATTTTATTGCCGCGGCGGATTGCGGCGAAGCGGGCCTGGAAGCTTTTATCGCTGGCGAAGGGCCGGAGTTTGGTGAGCGTTTCCGGGTGATCGAGGACTTCCGGGCCGACGGTCTCGACCAGCAGATCGGTGAGAGCGGGGTTGGCGACGTGCAGCCAGCGGCGGAAGGCGATGCCGTTGGTGACGTTGACGATCTGCCCGGGGCGCAGCGCGTTGAGCTCCCGGAAGACGGTTTCGCGCATCAGCTCGGTATGCAAGGCGGAAACGCCGTTGACGCGGTGCGAGCCGAGAAAGGCGAGGTGGCCCATCCGCACCCGGCGGCCATGTTCCTCCTTGATGATGGACAGCCGTGACGCCAGGGCGTCATCGCCGGGGTTGGTTTCGCGTAGACCCTCCAGATGCGCGTTGTTGATCCGGTAGATGATCTGCATGTGGCGGGGCAGCAGCCGTTCCATCAGCGGCACCGGCCAGGTTTCCAATGCCTCAGGCAGCAAGGTGTGGTTGGTGTAGCTGAAAATTTCCTGCGCTGCGGTCCAGGCGTCGTCCCACGGAACCTCATGCAGGTCGACCAGGATCCGCACCATTTCGGCGATGGCGATGGCGGGATGGGTGTCGTTCAGCTGGATGGCGGTTTTCTCGGCAAGGCCGTTGATCGAACCGAAGGAGCGAACGTGGCGGTTGATCAGGTTCTGCAGCGAGGCGGAGACAAAGAAATATTGCTGGCGCAGGCGCAATTCCTCGCCGGCGGGGCTGGAGTCCGAGGGGTAGAGGACCTTGGAAATGGCTTCGGCTTGCATGCGCTGGGTTTGGGCGCCGGTGTGATCACCCTCGTTGAACAGGTCCAGCCGGAGTTTGTCGAAGGGCAAGGCAGACCATAGGCGCAGCGTGTTGACGCGCGCGGCGCGCCAGCCGACCACCGGCATGTCGTAGGCCACTGCAATGATTTTCTGTTCCGGGTGCCAGATGTGATGGCCGTCCGGCGCGGTGACCACGGTGCCGCCGAAGCCGATCTGGTAGCGCATCTCCGGGCGTTCGAATTCCCAGGGGTTGCCGTAGGCGAGCCAGTCCTCCGGCTCCTCGTGCTGGGCGCCGTCCTTGATGACCTGCCGGAACAGCCCATGCTCGTAGCGGATGCCGTAGCCGTAAGCCGGGATGTCGACGCTGGCGAGGCTTTCCATGAAGCAGGCGGCGAGGCGGCCGAGGCCGCCATTGCCAAGGGCGGCATCGGGCTCGAGCGCGCGCAGATCGTCCAGATCGACGTCCAGCCCCGCCAATGCCTCGCGCACCTGCGGCATGATGTTGAGGTTGTTCAGGTTGTCGAACAGTAGCCGGCCGATGAGGAATTCCAGCGATAGATAGTAGACGCGCTTGGCGCCGGAGCGCTGCGCGGATTCCAGGCTCTCCAGCCAGCGGCCGACGGCGAAATCACGGACCACGATGGCGGTTGCCAATAGCCAGTCGCGCTTGGTTGCCATCGAGCGGCGGCGGCCGACATGGGTTTTGAGCTTGGCGAGGATCGCTGCCTGCAAAGTTGCAGGCTCGTATGAATCCGGCGGCAAGGCGGGGGCCAAAGCGGGGGCCAAGGTCGGAAAATCATTCATCGTCTTCACCTCTTCGGTCCGTAGTTCCCGTGGATAGCAGCTGCCAGTCTAACCCAGAAAGGTTACTTTGCCTTTAGTTAATTACTTATCCAGGGTCTTTCCGAGAAATCAAATAGGATGCAGGGCCGTCGGCCCCGTCGCGCTTACGCCCCGGATTAAAAGCAGTGTTCTGGTGCTTTGTCAGGAAAGAACCGCTTAACCCCTGATGATTTTCCGCACTTCGTCGGCGGTGACGGCGTTCAACGCGGCGGTTGCAATATCGGTGCATTGTTTCAGGCTGACATTGCGGATGGCGCGTTTGACGCGGGGGATGGCGTTGCCGTGCATCGACAGTTCGCGGATGCCAAGGCCGATCAGCAGCGGCACGGCTTCCGGGCGGCTGGCCAGTTCACCGCAGAGCGAGACCGGGATTTTGGCAGCCGCGGCGGCGGCCGCAGTTTCCAGGATCAGGCGCAAAATAGTGGGTTCCAGCGGGTCGTATAATTTGCTGCCCATCGGCAGGCCGCGATCGGCGGCGAGCGTGTACATGGTGAGGTCGTTGGTGCCGATGGAGAAGAAATCAGCATGTTTGGCGAGATGCCGGGCCGAGAGGGCGGCTGTCGGCGTTTCGATCATGATGCCAAGCGGCGGCCGGGTTTCCGGCAGCCTGATATTGCGGCGTTTCAGCCGGCGCCAGACGCGGTCGTAGATTTCCCAGGCGGCGATGAGTTCGGACTGGAAACCGACCATCGGCAGCATGATGCGGACCGGGCCGGCATCGGCTGCGCGCAGGATGGCGGCAAGCTGGGTTTCCAGCAATTCCGGATTGCGCAGCAGCAGGCGGATACCGCGCAGCCCGAGTGCGGGGTTGGCCTCCCCGGTGTCGGGCATATAGGGGTTCAGCGCTTCGACATCCTTGTCGGAGCCCCAGTCGAGGACGCGGATGGTGACGGGGTCGCCGTCCATTGCTTCGATAATGGCGCGATAGATTTCGCTTTGCGCGTCTTCGTCCGGCAGGCGTTCGCGGTTCATGAAAATGAATTCGCTGCGCAGCAGGCCGATGCCATGGGCGCCGGAGCGCGCGATCATGGGGAGTTCGAACGGCAGTTCCAGATTGGCCTGCAGGTTGACCGGCACCTTGTCGGTGGTTTCGCTTGGCAGCAGCTGCAGCCGTGCCAAAGCGCGCTGGGTGCGGGCGCGGTTTGCCAGCCGGGAGCGGGCGGCACTCAGGCTGCGCGGCGAGGGGTTGAGGACGATCTCGCCGGTTTCGCCGTCGATGATGGCGATGGTGCCGGGTTTGATGGCTTCCAGCACGCCTGTGGCACCCAGGATTGCCGGGAGGCCCAGGGCGCGCAGCATCACCGCGGTGTGGCCGTCGGCGCCGCCTTCGGCCGTGATAACGCCAGCGAAATGGGTGGGTTGGATCAAGGCGGCATCAGCGGGACGCAGCGATTCCGCGGCGAGCACGCTGCCGGGGGCGTGGTCGGTAAAATTGCGGAACGGCAGCCGGGTGAGATTTCGCAGCACGCGCCTGGCAATTTCGCGAACTTCCTCGGCGCGGCGCTCGCGGCCTTCACGGTCGGCTGCGGGCATTGCGAGGATTTCGGCGGCGACGATTTCAGCCTGCTCCATCATCGCGGTTTCGGCGGAGAGGAGCTGGTCGCTGATCAGGGTTTTAACGCCGCGCATCAGCCGGGAAGCGCCCAGCATGTGCAGATAGGCATCGATCAGCGGCGCGATCTCGGACTGGCTTTGTTCGGGCAGGCTCGCCAGCTTGGTTTTCAGTTTTCCAAGCTGCTTGCGTGATTGCGCAACGGCGTCTTCGAGCCGGGCATTTTCGGCCGCGATATCGGAAGCCGGGATTTTTCTATGCGGAACGGTGAGCACCGGTTCGGCCGCCTCATAGACCGGCCCGATGCCGATGCCTGGCGAAATCGGGTGACCCTTGAATCGCATTTCACGCCGGGAGCGCGGCGATTTTTCAATCATCTCGTCTCATCCCTGTAAACGCCTGTACACGCCTGTAAACGCCTCTAAACGCCCATATCCCGCCGTCAGCGTTTGATTTATTAAACTGTTCGCTTCTGGGCACGATACGCCGCAGCGTCAACGTTTGCGTATCAATCGGTTTCGTAGAATCCGGCTTCTATCAGCTCGGCGATGGCATCCAGCGCTTCCTTGGAGTCGAAACCCTCGGCCGTCAGCAGCACCGTGCTGCCCGGTGCGGCGCCCAGCATCATCAGGCCCATGATGGAGCGGGCGGAGACGGCTTGCCCGTCTTTCGCGACTTCGACCGAGGCGCTGAATTTCTCCGCCAGGGTGACCAGTTTGGCGGCGGCGCGGGCGTGCAGGCCACGCCGGTTGACGATGGCGACATCGCGGCTGATGAGCGCGCCCTCACTCATATTTTCATGCTTGGATTCATGCTTGGATTCATGCTTGGATTCAGGCTTGGATTCAGGCTGATATCGAAGCTTGTTTTTGCGCCTGCGGTAAAGCTCACTTTATGCACTCAACCGGTGGCGCAGCGGGTGGTGGTGTTGGGCAGGTTCGCGGTTTGCTGAACATCGTGGCCTGAGCAGATATATTTTCTGCCGGCCGCTTCGGCGCACTGCACCGCCTCCGCCAGGCCGAAGCTGCCGCGGATTTTGCCAAGCTTGACCAACATCGGCAGATTGACGCCGCCGATCACTTCCACGTCCTTGCCGGTCATCATCGACATGGCAACGTTGCTGGGAGTGCCGCCGAACATGTCGGTCAGCAATATAACGCCGTCGCCGCTATCGACCTGCGCCACGCATTTGGCGACTTCGGCCCGCTGGCTTTCAATTTCCGCATCCGATTCAATACATACCGTGGCCAGAGCGGTTTGTTTGCCGACCACATGTTCCATGGCATCTCGTAAAGCCAGAGCGAGGGTGCCGTGGGTAACCAAAACCATACCGATCATTTCAGGTAGCTCATACTCGTAAAATCATTTCGTCGCGCTGCTCATCGTTTTGGTCCGAACTCCGTCACTTGCCGCCGCGCTTGCATTTTCCTGCTCGCGATGGGTGATGCCCACCTGCCAGCCGGATAATCTCAGATGCGCCGCCAGCCTTTCGATCAGAAAAACCGATCGATGCTGGCCGCCGGTACACCCAATCGCAATTGTTGCATATTTCTTGCCTTCTTGCACGAAGCGGGGCAAGAGGAAATCGACCATGCCCTTAATATGGGCAAAAAACGGGGCAAGGTTAGGGTCGGTTTCGATGAAGGCGCCGACCCTGGGATCAACGCCGGTCAGCGGTTTTAGCATGGGCTCGTAATGCGGATTGCGCAGAAAGCGAGCGTCCAGCACAATATCCGCCTCGCGCGGCAAGCCATGCGGGAACGCAAATGAGACCAGGGAGATGGCCATGCCGGGGGACTCGGCGCCGTAGCGATGCTCGATCATCTGCCGCAGCGCCGGCAGCGGCAATGTCGAGGTATCGATCAATAAATCGGCGGCACGGCGGAGGCGGTCGGTGAGCAGGCGTTCCAACGCGATGCCGTCCGCGACCTGGCCGGTGCGGGCCAGCGGATGCCGGCGCCGGGTTTCGGTATAGCGGCGCAGCAGATATTCATCTTCGGCAACGGCGTAAACCAGTTCCGGTTGCAACCTGGGGTTCAGTTTCAGGCGTTCGATGGTGGCGAGCACCGTCTCGGCGTCGAAGCCGCGCGAGCGTGCATCGACGCCGATGGCGAGATTGCGCTCGCCGCGGGTCACCAGATCTTCAAGCGTATTTAACGGCGGGTTATCCATGGTCTCGAAACCGAGATCTTCGAGCGCCCGCAAGATGGAGTTTTTACCGGCGCCGGAGAGACCGGATATCAAAACAATGCGGATCGGGTGCCCCGGTTCACTCATGCGCGTTCACCCAAGCGCGTTCAACCATACGCGGCGGGTCATTCAATGAATGCACCGGCGATTTGGCGGATGCGCCCGCACGCCGCGTTGAGCGCCAGGGTAACCCGCTCGACCGCGGCAGGGCTGGCGGCATCGATGGTTACCACCGGCAGGTTCAAGGCCGCATCGCGTTCAGGTGCCGGCAGGCGCGCCGGCTGCACGCCAAGCCGGACCACGAGCCGTAACGGCGCCGCGGCAAGATAGGGCATGGCGAACAGGCCGAGCCCGCGGACTTCGATGATGCCGGCAAGCGATGCCGGCGCCGAGGCGATGCTGCAGGCTGCGATGGCTTGAACGATAACACGATCGTCCGCCACCAGCGACCAGCCGGCATGGACCAGCCGCAGCAACAAGTCGGACTTTCCGGCGCCCGAGGGGCCTAAAAGGAGAACGGCATCGTCGCCATTCGGACCCGCGAGGGCAGCACAAGAGGCGTGGAACTGCATGGAACCCGGTTTTGACAAATTTTTTGCTACAACGGAAGCATTGTTACACGAGAGCCGTGAAGATAACGTGAAGGCGGCAATGCGAGCGCAAGCGGAAGTGGCGTCTGACCCGGGTTATTCCTGGCGCAGAAAACGGAACATGTTGCGGCGGAATTCATCGTCGATTTTCAGCTCGGACGGATGAAGATCTTTAAGGCCGATTGCGCGAATGGCGGCCGGCCTGCCTTTGATGGCGTTCAGCATGCGCTTCAAATGCGGAAACTCGTCTTTGACTTCGGGCCCGAATACCGAGGGCAGAATCCGCGCCCAGCCCCAGACCGCCATGTCGACGATGGTGTAGCGATCGCCCAGCATCCATTCGCGATCGGCCAGGCGGGTGTTTAGAATTCCGTAGTGCCGGCGGGCCTCGAAACTGTAGCGCTCGACGGCGTAGGTTTTCGGCTCCGGGGCGTAATGGATGAAATGCACGGCCTGGCCGGTATAGGGGCCGAGCCCGCTGGCGACGAACATCAGCCAGGAGAGCATCTCGCCGCGGGCCGGCGAGGTGTCGGCGGGCAGGAACTGTCCGGTTTTTTCCGCGAGATACAGCAGAATGGCATTGCTATCGAATACGGTGGTGTCGCCGTCGACGATGGCCGGTAATTTGTTGTTGGGATTGATGGCGGTGAATTCGGGGGTGAATTGCTCGCCCTTGCCGATATTGACCGGGATCACCTCATAGGAAAGTCCGGTCTCCTCCAGCATCAAAGCAACCTTCATCGGGTTCGGGCCGGCGATGTAGTAGAACTTGATCATTGCAGTATGCTCTCCAACGTTCAACCTGTGGAGCCGGTGCTTTAAAGCGCTTGCGCTTAACTGGCCGGGTTTTCTTTTCGTAGCACGTCGAGCGGCAGTATTCTGCCGTCGCGCTCGAAATGCCAGTAGGTCCAGCCGTTGCAGGTGGGGGCGTTCTGGACCGCGGCGCCGACTTTATGGATCGAGCCGCGATGCGCGCCGGAGACCAGGCTGCCATCGGCGGTGACCTCGGCGCCGACCCGGCGCAGGCGGTCCATCAGACGGGTGCCGGCTTTGATGGCGCCGCTTTCAACCAGGCTGCCGAACGGGATGCGCGGGGTGTCGCGGCCGGTGGGCGGGGCGTTGACGGCATTGGCGGGCGCCGGGTGTTCGGCCTGCAGCCGGCCCCAGGCGGCTTCGACATAGGCCGGGTGGCGCTCGATGCCGATGAAATGGCGGTGCAGGCGCTTGGCGACGGCCGCGGTGGTGCCGGTGCCGAGAAACGGGTCCAGGATGATTTCGCCGGGCGCGGTGGAAGCTAGGATGACGCGGTGCAGCAGGGCTTCGGGTTTTTGGGTGGGGTGCAGTTTCAGGCCATGGGCGTTGCGCAGCCGTTCCGGCCCGGTGCAGAGCGGCATTGACCAGTCGCTGCGCATCTGCAGATCGTCGTTCAGCGATTTCATGCTCTGGTAGTTGAACTTGTAGCGCGAATCCTGGCCGCGGGCGGCCCAGATCATGGTCTCGTGCGCGTTGGTGAAGCGGCGGCCGCGGAAATTCGGCATCGGGTTGGTTTTGCGCCAGATCACGTCGTTCAGGACCCAGAAGCCGAGATCCTGCAGGATGGCGCCGATCCGGAAGATGTTGTGGTAGCTGCCGATGACCCACAGCGTGCCGTCCTTGCGCAGGATGCGGCGGCATTGGCTCAGCCAGTCATGGGTGAAGGCGTCATAGGCGGCGAAATCGGTGAATTTATCCCAATCGTCATCAACGCCGTCGACCAGGCTGTCATCGGGGCGGCGGAGTTCGCCGCGGAGCTGCAGGTTGTAGGGCGGGTCGGCGAAGACGCAATGGACCGAGGCGTCGGGAAGCATGCGCAGCATTTGCCCGGCATCGCCCAGCAAAATCTGATCGAGCGGCAATTCGCGCGCAGCTTCCACGGCCAAGACGAACCCTCAAAAAATTGGTCAGAGCCTAAAGTGAAGCGGCGACCGTAGCCGCGTCAATCCAAGCGGCTTCCGATTCGCAAGCCGCCGCCTGCAGTCCGCGGAGCAGTTCGCCGAAGGCCATGCGGTGGTGCGGGGTGGAACCCAGGCTTGAGATGCCGTGGCGGTGGGCGGCCGCGGCGTAGCCGGCGTTGGTGGCCCAGCCATAGCCCGGGTAGCGGTTGGCGAGGCGGGTCATCAGGCGGTCCCGCGCCACTTTAGCGGCGATCGAGGCGGCGGCGATGGACAGGCTGATGCCGTCGCCGCCGATGATGGGGGTGCAGGGGATGAGGCAGCCGGGGGCGCGGTTGCCGTCCACCAATACGTGGTCGGGGGCTTGGGGAAGCCGGTGCAAGGCGCGGCGCATCGCCAGCATGGCGGCGTGCAGGATGTTGAGCTCGGCAATTTCCGAAACCGAGGCGGCGCCAAGTGCGATGATGGCGCCGGCTTGGCGCAGGCCGAGCAGCGCCAGCTCGCGGCTGGGGGCGGTCATTTTTTTGGAATCGTCGATGCTGGCGATTAGCGCGCGCGGCAGTTTTTTGGGCAGGATGACGGCGGCCGCCAGCACCGGGCCGGCTAGCGGGCCGCGACCGACTTCGTCGACCCCGGCGACGATGCCGCCGATCCGCTTTTCATGCTTGAGGTGAGGCATTCCGCAGATTTCCAAAAAACGCCTGCAGTATGGCACTGCATTCCGAGTCGCGAACGCCGCCGATGATTTCCGGTTTGTGATGGGTGGTGGGATGGCTGAAGACGCGGGCGCCGTGCTCGACCGCGCCGGATTTTGGGTCGTAGGCGCCAAAGACCAGCTTTCCGATGCGGAAAGCGGCGATGGCGCCGGCGCACATGGCGCAGGGCTCCAGGGTGACCGTGAGGGTGCAATCGGTTAGGAATTTGCGTCCCTGCAAGCGCGCGGCGTCGCGCAGAACCAGCATTTCGGCATGGGCTCCGGCGTCGGCCATGGCTTCCACCTCGTTGCCGCGGGCGGCGATGACGCGGCCGGCGGCGTCGATGATCGCAGCGCCGACCGGCACCTCGCCACGGGCGGCGGCGGCGGCGGCTTCGGCCAAAGCCACATCCATTCCCAAGCGCAAACCGGAAACCGGGGAGTTGCCCGGGGAGTTGCTCGTGGCGTTGCTCGGGGAGTTACTCGTGGAGTTACTCATGGGCAATCCTTGCCTCGGCCCGGCGGAGAGGTCTAGGTGCAGGCATGACCAAGCGCCCACTCATCGGCCTGACGCTCGATGCCGAACAGCCCGGCGGCTACTCCAAATATCCCTGGTACGCGCTGCGGCAGAATTATATTTCCGCGATCTCGGCGGCGGGGCGGCCTGGCGGTGGCTTTGCCGCATGAACCGGCGCTGGCGCTGGATTATCTCGACCGGCTGGATGCGCTGATTGTCACCGGCGGCGCTTTTGACGTCGATCCGGCGCTGTACGGCGATAGCGAGCGGCATCCTACGGTGGCGCTGAAGGCGACCCGCACCAGTGCCGAGCTGGCATTGTTGAACGGCGCCATCGACCGCAACATGCCGGTGCTCGGCATTTGCGGCGGTGAACAATTGCTGGCGGTGGCACTGGGCGGCAGCCTGATCCAGCATATTCCGGACAGCGTCGCCGAGGCATTGGCGCATGAGCAATCGACCTCGCATTATGAACCGGGACATGCGGTAAAAATTCTTCCCGGTACGTTGCTGGGGCGTATCGTCGGCGCGCCGACCATGCAGGTGAATACCTCGCACCATCAGGCGGTGCTCAACCCGGGCCGGGCCACCGTCAATGCGCTGGCGCCGGATGGGGTGATCGAAGGGATCGAGGATCCGGGACAGAAATTTTGCCTTGGGGTGCAGTGGCATCCGGAATATCTGATCGATGCTGGCGATGCGCGGATTTTCGAGGCGCTGATCGCCGCCGCCAATGGCTGAGGAGCCACGCGGCGGCCCTGACCGGGCAGACCCTGCCCGGGGGGAGCGCATCGCCAAATATCTGGCGCGGGCGGGGATTGCTTCGCGGCGGGATGCCGAGCAGTTGATTGCCGCCGGCAAGGTGCGGATGAATAATCAGGATGTTACGCACCCGGCGGTTTTTGTGTCCGTGGGCGATCTTGTCGTGGTGGACGGCAAGGCGGTAAGTCCGCCGGAACGTACCCGGCTGTGGCGTTATCACAAACCTGATGGCCTGGTCACCACGCATAAGGACCCTAAAGGCCGCAGCACGGTGTTTGAGAAATTGCCGGAGAGCCTGCCGCGGGTGATCAGCGTCGGCCGGCTGGATTTGACCTCCGAGGGGTTGCTGCTGCTGACCAATGATGGGGCACTGTCGCGGCAGTTGGAGCTGCCGGCGACCGGCTGGCTGCGGCGCTACCGGGTGCGGGTGCATGGCGGCGTCGATCCGGCCAAGCTGGTGCGGCTGGCGGATGGGATTCGGATCGATGGCGAGCAGTTCGGGCCGATCGAGGCCTCGGTGGATTCGCGGCAGCGTGCCAATACCTGGCTCAGCGTGTCGCTGCGCGAAGGCAAGAACCGCGAAATCCGGCGGGTGATGGACCATTTGCTGCTGCCGGTGACACGGCTGATCCGCGTTGCCTATGGACCGTTCCAGCTGGGCAATTTGACGCGAGGGGCGGTGGAGGAAGTCAACGGCAAAATCCTGCGCGAGCAAATTCCGTTCCTGGCGAAGAAGTGAGATTGCCTGATGTCCGCGCCCCGGATCATCGCCGGAAAATTTCGCGGTAGAGTTCTGAGCGCGCCAGCGGGCGCCGCGACGCGGCCGACAAATGCCCGCGCCCGGCAGGCGGTTTTTGATATTCTGCTGCATGCGCCCTGGGCCGGGCATGATTTTATGCAATCCGCGCGGGTGCTGGATGTTTTTGCCGGCACCGGGGCCTATGGCATCGAGGCGCTGTCGCGCGGCGCCGCGGCCGGCAGTTTTATTGAAAATAACCGTGAGGCGCTGGCGGCGTTACGGGCTAATATTGCTGCCTGCAAACTTGAAGACGTTGCGAAGGTAATCAAGGCTGATGCCTTGCAGCCGCCGGCGGGGACGCCGCATCAGTTGGTTTTTCTGGACCCGCCTTATGGCGAGAACCTGGTGCCGCGGGCACTTGCCGCGCTAGCGGCGGCAAATTATTTCGCGCCCGATGCGGTTTTTGTCGCAGAACTGGGACCCCAGGATGAATTTGCGCCTGCCGATGTTTTAACGGAGCGCCGCCATGGCAAAGCCAGGCTGTTGTTCTGGTGATTGTTTCGCTAAAGCGGCGCCAAGCGGTTTTTATGGCGAGGATTGCGGCAGCCCGGATTGGCGCGGCTTAGACCGAATTGCTCTGCCGTTGCGCCGGGGTCCGCCTGGGATACATTCCAGGCACCGCATTTTCCGGCGGTGTAAGGATAGCGTCGAAGCGCTCCTTTACGATGCCGTAGCATTCGCAGGATGCATTTTCGAGCGCGGAACGATTGATGACGTGCATCCTGCCGCGGTGATAGCTGATCAGGCCGGCGTTTTGCATCGACTGCGCCGCCATGCTGATCGATTTCCGGTTGGCGCCAATAATTTCTGCGATAAATTCATGGGTGTAGGTAAGCGCTTCGCCCCCGGCCCGGTCGTGCATCATTAAAAGCCAGCGGCACATTCGCTCCTCCACGCTGTGCATGGCGTGGCAGGCGACGGTTTGCTGTACCTGTGACAACAGCGTTTCCGAGAAACTCAAAAAAAGATCGCGCACGTGCTTGCTGCGGCTGAACTCAAGTTCCAGGACCTCAATCCTGCATCTAACCATTGGACCTGCCAATTGTACGATGCAGCGATTGAAGGAGGTCCGGCTGCGCATGGCGGCGAAAAGCCCAAAAGCGCCTTCCCGCCCGATATTCGAGGTTTCGATGGCGTCGCCGTTTTCCAGAACCGTGAGCAGCGAGAGCACGCTGCCTTCCGGGAAATAAGCGTGTCTCAGGATGCCTCCCGCCTCGCAGACGACATCTCCTAGCTTCAGGTAAACTCGCTCCAGGTTCGGCTCGATGGTCTTGAAGGCAAGGGGTTCAAATGCGCTAAGCAACTGATTTCGTCTGGTTGAGCCGTCGTTCTGCAGGAGTTTATACATAACTAACACTTGTACCTGCGGTTGCATTCAACCAGTCCTAATTGTTATTATACGGGAATATATCGTATTTGTAATTTAAAACAGGTCGTATTTTTGGGTGCCGTCTGTTGCCAAGGCCACAGACCGAAGGTTCCAGACGCGCAATAGATGTAGCCGTGGATATCATAAGAGCGTGCCAAGCGCTCTATCGGGCTTTCTAAAGGCTTTCTAAGGGGCTTTCTAACGGGATTTCTAACGGGATTTCTAACAGTCATTCTAACCTGCCGTGAGATTTTTCTAACCCACTGTTTCGCTGGGCTAACTACCATTGTTTTGGTGGGCTAACTAATCGTTTTTACGCATTGGGGTTTAAATGACAGCTCTAAAACGAAGTCTGTGCTTCGCCTCGGTCCTATTGTTCAGTCATGGCGCGCTTGCCGAGACGGTGGGTGCCGGTGGCCAAATTCAGCAGATCCCGCCGGCGCCGATGCGGCAAAATCCGGTGCCACAGTTACCGATTCCGCAACAGCAGCCTGTGCTGCCGCTCAACTCCGGCGTTCAGTTTCCGGTCAAGGCCTTGCGGATAACCGGGCAAACCCATTTTTCGGAAGCCGAACTCATCAAAATTACGGGGTTCAAACCGAGCGATAAGGTGACCCTGCCGATTTTGCAGGCGATGGCCGCACAAATTACGAATTTCTATGACCAGCACGGCTATTTTCTGGCGCGCGCCTATCTTCCGGGCCAGGATATTACCGACGGCACCGTGACGATTGCGGTGGTGGAGGCCGATTATGGTCAGATCGGCCTGCATAACACATCGAAAGTATCCGATGTGGTATTGGTACGCATACTTAATGGTCTGAATCGCGGCGACACGGTGCAGTCGGCACCTTTGGAACGGCGTCTGTTGCTGATCTCCGATCTGCCCGGGGTCCGCGTCGGCTCTACCTTGGCGCCTGGCGCGCAGGTCGGCACCGCTGATCTGCTGGTAGGCGTCACGCCGGGCCCTACCGTGGATGGCGACTTCGAAGCTGACAATGCCGGCAACCCGTATACCGGATCGTACCGGCTGGGCGGCACCATCAACTGGAACGAGCCATTCGGGATTGGCGACGTACTTAGCCTGCGGACCCTGAATTCAACCGATGGCGACATGAATTATCTTCGTGTCTCCTATCAGGCGCAGCTTTATGATACCACCGTCGGCGCCGCTCTTACCGGGTTCAGGTACCGACTCGGCGACCAGTTCCAGGACCTTAATGCGAATGGCTGGGAGGGTATCGGCAGCCTCTATGCGAGCTATCCGCTGATCCGCTCCTATAACACCAATCTCAATTTGCTGGCCGATGTCGATCAACGGTTCTTCCAGGATAGCATTGGGCTGTATTCGATTAGCGACGATAAGCGCGCGACGGTTTTGATCGCCGGGGTGGCCGGGGATCATTACGACAATTTCGGCGGCGGCGGCTGGACCAACTATGCCGCGAGCGGCGTGGTTGGCGACCTTACGATCGAGACGCCGGCGGCGCGGACCGTGGATGATATGACGGCGCGAACCAATGGCGGCTATGCCAAGCTGGCGGCCAGCATCTCCCGGCTGCAGAATCTCGTCGGTCCGCTTTCGCTCTATGTGTCTTTCAGGGGTCAGGTTGCGGAAAAGAACCTCGACGTTTCCGAGAAAATGGAGCTGGGCGGGGCCGATGGGGTACGCGCCTATCCAGAGGGCGAAGCTTACGGCGATGACGGCTATATCGCGACGTTCCAGCCGCAGCTGCAGTTGCCGGCGCCGGCCTGGCTGCCCGGCCAGCTGCAGCTTATCGGCTTTGTCGATACCGGCACCGTGAAGATTGAAAACACGCCCTATTCGGCTGGAGAAAACACGTTGACGCGCAACGGCATCGGCACCGGGCTGATCTGGTCCTCGCCAAACGGCTTCGTGGTCTCGCTCACCTACGCCGATCTGCTGGGCGATAACAAGGCGACTTCCTACCCCGACAACTCCGGCGAAATCTGGTTCCAGGTTATCAAGTATTTCTAACAAGGCGTCACTCAACAGCTGCGGCAATTCGACATAAAGGATCATTGTTTATGGACGCCGACCTCTGCCCGATTATGGATGGCGCCGGACCGCCTTTGCGGATCGCCAGGATTTGCGTCAAAGAACCTCTGCTTGCCAGTACCGCGTTAAACGGTGCGCTGAATGGCGCGCTAAGCGGTGCGCTCAGCGGGGCCGGACGGTTGACGGCCTGGGGAATGGCGGGTGTGCTGGTGCTGGCGAGCGGACCCCATGCCTTTGCCTTGCCGGTGGGCGGCACCGTTGCTGCCGGCAGCGCCAGCATCAGCAGCAGCCCCGGCGCGTTGCAGATCAATCAGTCCACCCCGCAGGCGATTATCAATTGGCAAAGTTTCAGCATTGCCAAGAGTGAATCCGTAACGTTTCATCAGCCGAGCAGCAGTTCGGTGGTGCTGAACCGCGTTACCGGCGGCGATCCGTCGACCATTCTCGGCAGCCTTACGGCCAATGGCAAAGTGTTTCTGGTCAATCCCAATGGCGTGCTGTTTGCAAAGGGCGCGCAGGTCAATGTCGGCGGCCTGGTGGCGTCCACGCTCGGCATCAGCGACGCCAATTTCAAGGCTGGGAATTACCAGTTTACCGGAACCAACGGCAACGGCGTGGTCAATCAGGGCAGTATCATCGCCAATGGCGGCTATGTCGCGCTGCTGGGTGCGAAGGTGGATAATGAGGGCGTGATCACCGCCCAGATGGGCTCGGTGGTGCTCGCTTCAGGCGCCGCGTTGACCATGGACGTGGCCGGCAACGGCCTGCTGAATGTCGCCGTCAGCAAGGGCGCGGTGAACGCGCTGGTGAAGAATGGCGGTCTGATCCAGGCCAATGGCGGCGAGGTTATCATGACCGCGCAGGCGGCCGGACAGCTGCTGAAGACGGTGGTCAACAATACCGGCGTTATTGAAGCGCAGACGGTAGATGCCCATGACGGCACCATCAAACTGCTGGGCGACATGCAGAGCGGCACCGTTAATGTGGGCGGCACGCTGGATGCGAGCGCGCCGAACGGCGGCAATGGCGGCGCCATCGAAACCTCGGCGGCACAGGTCAATATCGCGCCGCAAGCTAAAGTAACGACAGTTGCGCCCAAAGGCGTCACCGGCCAATGGGTCATCGATCCGGTGGATTTCACGATCGGCGCCGACGGCAATACTTCGGGGGCGACACTTTCGGCGTTGCTGGTGACCAACAACGTCACCATCAGCACCTTGGACGGCGCCGCCAACGGCTCAACCGGCGGCACCCCGCCGACCACGACCGAGGCCTCGAATGTCACCGGGAACGGCGATATCAATGTCGACCAGCCGGTTAGCTGGACGGCGAGCCCCAGCACCACCACGCTGACGCTGAACGCCTTCCGCGATGTCAACATCAATGCGGCGATAACAGCTACCAATGGTAATCTGGTGACCTGTTGCGGACGCGACGTGAATGTCGACGCCGCGCTGACGACGACCAACGGCAGCATGCTGCTGAGCGCCGGGCGCAACGTGAATTTGAACTCGGATGCGGCGCTGACCAGCAGCAATGGCAACATCACGCTCTGTGCCGGATTCGACATCAATGTGAACGCCGCGATTACCTTGACGAGCGGTACCAATGTGCCCTCGCAAAGCCTGGGTCTTGCGGAAGGCCTGGTCTTCATCGCCGGCAATGCCGGAACCGGACCCGGCACCGCCGGTGGCACCGTGATCTACGCCGCCAATGCGCCAGTGACAACGGTTACCGGGCCGGACGCGCCGGCTGTGATCGAGTATAATCCCACATCCTATAGCACCCCGACGGATTACTCGGCGGATTTTACGCTGAGCAACGGCGCCACGCTGACTGAAGAGATGCTGCTATATCCTGACGCCACCAAAGCCGCCGACGGCACCGATACGGCAACACTGAGCGGGTTTAACACAACGGAGGCGTCGGGGACGCCGAGCGGTGTGACATTGGTGGCCAATACCGGCGCCACCGCCGTGTATGACAGTTCCAGTCCAGGAACGGATATCGGCATTACCTATACCGGCTATAGCCTGACCGGGACCAACGCAGCCGCCTACGCGCTTGCCAATAATTGCTGCACCGTTGGTTCCAGAACCACCGGCACCATCACCGCGGCCATACCCCCGACACCGACACCGACGCCAACACCCACGCCGACACCGACGCCGACACCGACACCAACACCGACGCCGACGCCTACACCAACACCGACGCCGACGCCAACACCGACACCGACACCGACACCGACGCCGACGCCGACACCGACACCGACACCGACGCCGACGCCGACACCGACACCGACACCGACGCCAACACCGACACCAACACCAACACCAACGCCGACGCCAACACCGACGCCAACGCCGACGCCAACACCGACACCAACACCAACACCAACGCCGACGCCAACACCGACGCCAACGCCGACCCCGACGCCAATACTGACGCCAACGCCGACGCCGACATCGATAACGACGCCGACGCCAACACCGACGCCGATAACAACGCCAACACCGACACCGACACCGACGCCGATAACAACGCCGACGCCGACGCCGGTTCATAGCTCGCAAGTCAATACCCAGATTGCCGCTTTGCCCAACACGCCAGCGGTAGAGACCGTACAAAGCCAAACCGGACGGCAATATCTGCCGATCATCACGCTGCCGGTGCTTCCCGTTGTGGGGATGACCTACACGCCGACGCTGAGCGTGCTCTATGGCGGCGTCAGATTGCCGGCGGCGCCGGTTCCCGCAGCGCCGGTGGCGGCACCCGCGCCGGCGGCCTGGCCGGTGGCGATGCCGCCTAAGCAGGATCGGTTCTAACCTTTGCCCGGCGGCCTCGCGGCGGGACGGCGGTGAACGCGAGGCTGTTGCACGGGAGGTTGGTGCACGCGAGCTTATGGCAAACGGCAATAGCATTGGCGCTATCAGCCTGGCCGGCGCTTGGCGCCGTGCAACCGCCGCCGGATCTGCAAAACCCGGCGCCGATCGCGCGGGCCGCGCCGGCCACGCAGGTGCAGGGCGGCGCTGATTTTTTTGGCACAGTGCCATCCGCGGCAGCAAGGCGGGTCGCCGACTGGGTGGTGAATTCCGGCGATAACCAGGGCCTGCCGTTTGTGATCATCGATAAGATCGGGGCCAAAGTCTACGTTTTTGACCGCCAGGGGCGATTGCGCGGCGCCACGTTTGCACTGCTGGGGGCGGCTATCGGGGATGACAGCGCGCCCGATATCGGGACGTTGAAACTATCGCAGATCACGCCGGCAGACCGCACCACGCCGGCCGGCCGGTTCGTCGCCAGGCTCGGCCGGGATTTTCAGCATGACGTGCTCTGGATTGATTACGGCAAAGCGCTCTCGCTGCATCGGGTGGTTCACGGCAATCCGGGCGATCACCGCCTGCAGCGGCTGGCGACAAATTCCACGCTGGATAAGCGCATCAGCTATGGCTGCATCAATGTGCCGGCCAAGTTCTACGACCAGGTTGTGCTTGGAACGTTCACCGGTACCGACGGGATTGTTTATATTCTGCCGGAAGTCAAAACAATCGAGGAGGTTTTTCCGGGCATTACGGGCACATAGATGTTAGAGTGCCTGGGTAGAGGATGCTTATGGACCTGACATGTTACCTGCATCCCGGCTGGGCGCCGTTGATCCGGCCGGCCCCGGTCCGGCGCAACTGGATGGATCGATCGCCGGAATCCTTCGCCTATCGCTGTCTGCCACTCAATATCGCCAATGCCCATGGCTGGGAAATCCTCAGCCCCCGCGGGTTCGATGCCATCTGGGATGGCGGCGCCAGCGTGGACGCGGTTCGCGTTCTGCCGGGACCTGGCGATGCGCCGGAGCGTCTGCCGGTCTCGCTGTTTGGCCAAGGGGTTCTAACATTTCACATCGAGGGGATATTCAGGACGCCGCCGGGCTGGAACCTCTGGGCCGGCGGCTCTCCCAACCGGGCCAAGGATGGAATTGCGCCCTTGACCGGCATTATCGAAACGGATTGGTCGCCCTTCACCTTCACCATGAACTGGCGCTTTACCCGGCCGGGTCACAGAATTCGTTTCGACGCGATGGAGCCGTTCTGTTTTCTGTTCCCGGTCGAGCGCGCCGGCGTCGAACGTTTCGCACCGAAATTCGAGCCTTTGGATGCGGATCCGGCCACCATGGAACGATTCCAATCCTGGAGCCGGGAGCGTGATGCGTTTCATCAGCGGATGGCGGCAAATCCGGGGTTGAGCGGCGGCGATCGCTGGCAGAAGCATTATTACCGGGGCGTGGATGCGGCGGGGCAAAGCATGATTGCCGACCACCGCACCAAACTGCATCTGCGGCATTTTGACGCCAGCGCCGTGCCGGGGCTCGCCATTGCGCCGGATGAGGATGAAATGCGGCCGCAGGCATCGCCCGCCGATCCGCCATTGCCGGCCGCGGACGCGGCACTGGAAGTGAACGCGGCACCGGAAGTAAAAGCTTTGCGGCTGGCGCTGGCGAAACGGGAATGGCTGTTGGAGACGATCGAGCGTCAGCGTGACCTGTTACCAAAGCTTGCGAGCATCGAGCGGGTTTTCGGATTAAGCGGCGAGGTCTTTCTAGAGCGGTATTATGCGCTGAACCGGCCGGTTGTTTTGCAAGGCGAGATGGCGGACTGGCCGGCGCTGGCGCGCTGGACGCCGGACTATTTAAGGGATGGCATTGGCGGCCGGTTGGTGGAGTTTCAGGACAACCGGGCGGCCAACGCGCAATTCGAAATGTACAAGGACGCGCATCGGCGCGAGGCGCCTTTCGATATGTTCCTCGAGCAGATCCTGCGGCCCGGCGCCGGCAACAATGCTTATCTCACGGCCTATAATTCGGCGCGCAATGCCGAAGCGCTGTCGGTGCTGCATACCGATATGGGCGGCTTGGATAAATTTCTGGATCGCGAGGCCAGCGCGCCGAATGGGATGACGTGGATTGGGCCCGCCGGTACGGTGACATCGCTGCATCATGATCTTACCAATAATTTTATTGCGCAGATTGTCGGCCGCAAGAAAATTCGACTGGCGCCGGCGGCTGAAGTTGGAAAGCTCTATAATCATCAGCATGTGTTCAGCGAAATTCCCGATCTTGACGATCCTAACATAGATCTTGCCCGGCATCCTCGTTTGGCCCAGTTGAGGTTTTACGATATAACCCTTGAGCCCGGCGAGATACTGTTTGTGCCGCTGGGATGGTGGCATCAGGTGAAATCTTTGGATTTCAGCATTACCGTCACGTTCACAAACTTCCGGTGGCGCAACGACGCGTTCGTGGGATACCCCGCGGAATAAAACTTTTAAACTTTGTAGACTAACATAGCCGCAGTAGCGCCGCACCTATCCTGATATGAGACGCGGGCGTGATGTTGCCAAAAATAATGGCCCAGCATGGCAAAAGTTTTTGCGTCGCTTTTTTCAAAAAGCGACTCCCTAAGCCGCCTTCACGAACAATGCGATTGTCAGACCAAGGCCGATGGCGGTGATGGCGATGCGCAGCGCGGTTTCGTTGATGCGGCGGAGCATGTAGACGCCGAGCTGGCCGCCGGCGACGGCGGCGATGGCGACGTAAATGACGAGGCGCCATTCGACATGGGTTCGGGCGATGAAGATGACGACGGCGACGGCGTTCATGACGCCGGAGAGGACGTTTTTGGTGGCACCGGCGTGGCGCACGGCAAGGCCGGCGGCGGTTAAGGCCGCCAGCATCAGAATGCCGATGCCGCCGCCGAAATAGCCGCCGTAAATGGCGATCAGGAATTGCAGGATGGCGGCGGTTCTGGGGCTGACGGCGGGCGGTGCGCCGGGGGGCGGGGCTTTGCGGATGAAGCTGCCCCAGGCGAAAACCACTGTGGCGAACAACACCAGAAACGGCACCAGATGGGTAAAGACGGAGACCGGGGTTAGCAGCAACAGCACCGCGCCGATGCCGCCGCCGACCAGGCTTAGGATGAACAGGGTGCGGATGGAGAGGCCGGCGGCGCCGGAGAGCATCGAGCGGCCGGCGATACCGGTGGTGATCTGGCCCGGGAATAGCGCGATGGCCGAGGTGATGTTGGCCGCGCGCGGGTCCAGCCCGGCATAGAGCAGCGCCGGGAAGGTGAGGAACGAGCCACCGCCGGCCAGGGCGTTTTGCGCCCCGGCGACGAAGGAGGCGATGATCAGGACAATTAAGGCAAGGCTCATCCGTTTTTGATCAGCGCTTTCAAAGCTGCGGCCGGGGGCCTGGCGCCGATCTGGCTGATCGCCAAAGCTGCAGCAGCAGCACCGAGATTTCCAGCGTCAGTAATGGATTTGCCCTGCGCGTAGGCGGTGAGGAAGCCGGCGGCGTAGGCATCGCCAGCGCCGGTGGTGTCCAGCACCTCAGTTGGCACGGCGGCGATGGCGGTCTGGTTTTTGCCCTCGACGATGACGCTGCCGGCCTCGCTTTTGGTGAGGATGGCGAGTTTGACATCGGCGCCGGCATCGGCCGCGGCATCGGCAAAGTCGTTGCGCTCGTACAGGCTGCAGATTTCAGCTTCGTTGGCGAACAGGATGTCGATGCCCTCGGCAATCAGGCGGCGGAAGCCGTCGCGGTGACGGTCGACGCAGAACGGGTCGGACAGGGAGAGTGCGGTTTTGCGGCCGCTGGCGCGCGCCATGCGGGCGGCTTCGGCAAAGGCGGATTGGGCGGCGGGCGGGTCGAACAGATAGCCTTCGAAATAGGTGATGGCGGAGGCGGCGATAACGGTTTCATCGAGATCGGCCAGCGAGAATTCGCCGCCGGCGCCAAGGTAGGTGTTCATGGTGCGCTGGCCGTCCGGGGTGACCAGGATCAGGCAGCGGGCCGTGGGCGCGCCAGCCAGCAGCGGGGCGGTGGGGTAATGCACGCCAAGCGCGGTGATATCGCGGCGGAAGGCCTCGCCCAGCGGGTCGGCCGCGACTTTGCCGAGAAAGGCGACGCGGGCGCCAAGTGCCGCCGCGACGGCGCAGCTATTGGCCACCGAGCCGCCGGATGCGGTTTGGCCGTTTTGCATTTCACCGGTGATGCGGGTGGCGGTGTCGGCGTCGATCAAGGTCATGCTGCCCTTGGGCATGTCATGGCGGGAGAGGAAGCTATCGTCGGTTAAAGCCAGCATATCGACGATGGCGTTGCCGATGCCGGTGAGGTCGAAGCGGGGTTCGGGCATGCGTGATCCTGATCCAATGGGAGACTGGCGGTTAGCATCATGGCCGGATTTTCACAAAGCCCGGTGTTGTCCGGCGTGTGCGCTGCGTGCTACCCCGAGCCCTGCCAGAATAAATTGGCCGTAACATAAAAGGGAGGTCGCGTGTTTAATCGCCGAAAACCTGATGATGCAAAGCCGGTTGAAAGCAGCAAACAGGCCGAGTTTTTGAGTGCGCCTAAAACCAATACGGAGCGCGCCGACATGCCTGAAGATAACGGACTGGATGTGCCGCCGTTTCGCCCGGTACCACCCGATTTTACTCAAGCTTCACCTAAGGAGACCCAGATGGCCCGTGCCCCCTTCTCGCCAACGTTGCCACCCGCACCCACCACCGTTTTGCGCCCGGCCTCCGGTATGCCGAGCCCGCGTGAAGCAGCATTGCGCGACGGCGCCGAGCGCCGGACCTTGGTGGTCGGCCGCGGCATCAGCGTTCAGGGAACGGTTCAGGATGCCGAACGCCTGGTCGTAGAAGGCACCGTGGAAGCAGCGATGATCAATGGCCTGGTGGAGCTGGCGATCACCGCCGGCGGCATCTTCAAGGGCGAAGTTGAAGTGGATGAGGCCGAAATCGGCGGCACCATCGACGGCACGCTGACCGCGCGTAATACGCTGATCGTCCGCTCAACCGGCCGTGTGCTGGGCACCGCGCGCTGCCGCCGCCTGCAAGTGGAAGACGGCGGCCAAATAACCGGCCGCATTGAGATGCTGAACGATACCTCGGCACCGGCTCCGGTTGAAGCTGAGTAAGGCAGGCAAGCACTTCTTTTTCTGAAGAAAAAGCAGCAAAAAGACTTTTTTATTCCGGGTCATGGGCGTTGGCACGCCACCGCCCATGACCCGGATTTAAAAAAAATTTTTACGTCGCTTTTTTAAAAAGCGACTGCTTACCTCAGCGCTTTTGCCGTCGCTTGACGCCCGGCCTATTGCCGTCCTGCACCATGATGATGGGGCCGGCGAGGATGATGGCGGCGATGTTCCACATTGTGAAGTCCAGGTTTGCGAAGCCGCCTTCCACGATCATGCTGACCAATGCGCCGACGGCCAGGACGTTGGCGGGTAGCAGGTCTTCCCAGGCCAGCGGCAGCGGTTTGTCCTTGGTCCAGAAGCGGATGAGGGCGGCAATGACGGGGATGATGAAGACCGGCATCGGTGCGTCGCGGTAGCGCGGGTCGAACACCAGCATGACCTGGAAGATGGCGGCGCCGGTTATGAAAATGGTCCAGAGCGAGTCGTAGTTGAAGAGCAGTCTGCCGCGGCGCAGGGCGGCGAATGTAACGGCGGCCGGGATGGGCGCGGGGAGCGGGTCGCCGGCGAGAATGGCGGCGGCGCGGCGGATGATGAAGAAGGCGAAGACGGCCTGCAATGGCAGGTTTACGATGGCGTCCAGGACCAGCCAGTTGGTGTAGAGCATCGGCAGGGTGCCGATGCAGGCGATGGCGAAGGCGTTGCCGAGCATGAAAGACGGAATGGCGAGGCGGATGTTGGAGAAGCCGGTGCTGGCGAAAAGGATGCTCCCGAAGACGGCGCCGAGGATGGCGTACCAGGGCCAGTCAGGATGTTCTACCACGCCGCCGTTGAGCGGGAATTTCTGCACGCGGTGGGCGTTCCAGATGCCCCAGTTGGCCCCGGCGACACCTTCATCGCGGTATTTCCAGGGTTGGTCGAAGGCTTCGATGATGTTGTAGTCGACATGTTCCTGGTCGGCGAGGGTGACGAACTGGCGCAGGAAAACGGCCTCGTTGACGCGGGACGGGGCGGCGTCCTTGCGCCAGCGGCCGCGCGAGGGCCAGCCGGTTTCGCCGATTGAGATGATTTTGCCGGGGAACAGGGTTTTGAACTGGTCGGTGGTGGATTTGATGTTGGCGATGGCGGCGTCGACGTTAAGTGGCTTGTCTTCCCAATAGGGCAGGAAGTGGATCATCACGATGTCGACATGCGGCGCGACCTGCGGGAATTTGCGCCAGAAATCGGTGACATCGGCGTAGGCCACGGGCTGTTTGACGCGGGCGTGGACGTAGTCGATGTCGGCGATGAGGTCGTTCACCGAGAGGTCGCGGCGGAGCAGGACTTCGTTGCCGACGACGACGCGGGTAATGGTGTCTGGATGGGCGTTGGCTTCGGCGATGCCGGCGGCCATTTCCTTGGCGTTGTCGGCCGGGTTGGAACTGAGCCAGATGCCGAGCCAGACTTTGAGGCCGGCTTGTTTGGCGAGCGCGCCGATGTCGTAATTGCCCTCAATGGAGGAGTAGGTGCGGATGCCGCTGGCTTCGGTGGCGACCAGCTTGAGGTCGGCTGCGACTTGCGCGCCGGTGGGATAAGGTTTGGAAGCCGGCGATTGCCAGGCCTGGTAGGGTGCGTAGGACAGGGAGTTGAATTTGGCGCCGGGCATGGTGATGTCTGCTGCCTGGGGCTGGTTGGGCGTGCGCCACATGAAGATACCGGCGATGCTTAGCAGCACGCACGCAATTAGACCTTTTTTCATGCACTGCCTCTAACCGGGCTTGCGGTGCAGGGGAAGTGAGCGGCGACAAGGGGACGGGCGATGAGCGTGGACGGTTTGAGCGATGGGCAGATACGGGATGTGTTGAAGGCGACCCGGCGGATTGCGGTGGTGGGCGCTTCGAACAAGCCAACGCGGCCGTCTTATGGCGTGATGCGGTTTCTGCTGGCGGCCGGATTTGAGGTGGTGCCGGTTAATCCTGGCCTGGCCGGGCAGGAGGTGCTGGGGCAGCTGGTTGTGGGTTCATTGGCGCAAGCCGGGGCGTTGGACATGGTGGATTTGTTTCGCAACGCCGCCGAGGTCGGGCCGCCGGTTGCCGACGCCATAAGGCTTGGAGCCAAATCAATCTGGATGCAGCTTGGCGTGGTCAATGAGGAAGCCGCGAGCGCGGCGCGGGCAGCCGGGTTGACGGTGGTGATGGATCGGTGTCCGGCAATTGAGATGCCGCGGCTGGGGATGATTTAACGGCCGAAGATGTCGTTGAAGATGCTGCCGGCGACCATGCCGCCGGTAACGCCGGTGGCGGTGGAAGCGACTTGCTCACCGCCGAGATAGGGCGCCAGAGCGTGGGCCAGATTGGGCACGGTCATGCTTTGCAGCCAGACCTTGCCGGGGCCGGTGAGGCGGGCGATGAACAGGCCGTCGGCGCCGAACAAGGCGTTGCGGATGCCGCGCATCAGGATCATGTCGAAATTTACCGAATCTTGAAACATGCCGATATGGCCTGGATGGACCTTGATAGACTCGCCCGGGCGCAGATCGAAGGTGACGCATTCGCCGCCGAGCTCGATGAAAGCCGAGCACGGGCCTTGAAGTTTTTGCATGATGAAACCGTTGCCGCCGAACAGACCGGCGCCGAGCTGGCGTTGGAAACCGATGGAGAGATTGACGCCTTCGGTTGCGCATAGAAATCCATGTTTGTGGATCATGTAGCTGTGGCCGGCGGGAATATCGATTTGCTGGATCGAGCCCGGGACTTTTGCTGAGAATGCGATGAGGCCCGGACCGCCGGTTGGGGTGTATTCGGTCATGAACAACCCGCCACCCGAGAGCGCGCGGCCGATGGCGCCGAACAGGCCGCGGGCGCCTGCGGTCTGGGTGGTGGTGTGCAGCTGCATGTTGTCGCTCATCCAGGAGAATTCTCCTGGTTCGGCGATGATTTTCTCGCCCGGGTCCAGGCCGATTTGCAGGACGGGCATCGTGGTGCCGGTGATGCTGTGTTTCATGCGTACCCCCTATGGTTTGCGGGATCCAAGGCGCGAGCTGCCGGTATTGGTGCAGCCGGATAAATTTAGCTGAAAAACGCTGCCGTTATAAGTCTGCGAAGCGTCCCTGGGCGGCAAGCGCCGGCTGCTCATTTTTAAGCCTCGGATCCCATCGCGACAACGCATTAACCAAATACCTGCGCAAGTTTTAAAAAAAGATACAACTTAAACGAGTATTCAATAAAATAATTGACGAATACTTCTTGTGGTTGTATTAAGGAGGAATGTGAAGGGGGCTTTTGATGAAAATTTTATCTTTTGAGACGATTATCAATAAAACAGATTTACTTACACCTTTTTTAAGGTCACGCTTGGCGATTGTCGACGAGACCAATGACAGCGAGGAGGTGCTCGATCTGATCAAGTTTTACGAATACGACGCCATTTTGCTGCGGCTCTCCGAGGAGCGGCTGGGTGAGACTGAAATCATCCGTAAACTGCGTCTGGCGAAAGTGCGTGCGCCGATTGTGGCTATTGCCCGGTCGATGACGGAAGGCGCGCGGTTGCGGGTTTTGCAGGCGGGCGCCGATGATCTGATCGTGAACGCACTGTCGCACGAGGAAGTGTTCATGAAGATCCAAAATCTGATCCGCCGCAGCCGGGGTTTCCAGGATAGTTCGCTGTGTATCGGATCGGTCGAGATCAACATGAATGCCAAGAAGATCTTCGCCAAGGGCAAGCCGGTGACGTTGACCAAAAAGGAATACCAGATTGCCGAGATACTGGCGCTGCGCAAAGGTGCGGTGTTGAGCAAGGAGGCGATACTTGACCATTTATACGGCGGTCTCGATGAGCCAAATCCGAAGATCATTGACGTTTTCATCTGCAAGATCCGCAAGAAGCTGCAATTGATGGGGGTTAACGACTTTATTGAGACCAATTGGGGCCGCGGTTATATGGTGATCGATCATCGGCAGGAAGCAAGCGCGCCGGCGCCACAAATTGCTGTGCCGCTATTGGCCGAGGTGGCTTAAGCCAAATGAAATAGATGGGTTGAGATAAAACGGCCTGCTGCTTGCAGGGTTTGGACGCAACGCATTACTACCGCTTGGAACTGTGACGTTGTACGGTTCGATGGATATGAAATCATCCGGTGTTGCGGGAGCAGGTGGCGTTGGTTTTGCTGATCACGAGGCGGGTTCCGGAGGCCGTGGCGATGCGGGCCGGCCGCGAGTTTGCCACCCGGCAGCTGCATCTGGTGGGAGAATTCGACCCCCTGGCGGTGCTGGCAGACATCAGCGGCGTCGATGCGATATTATGTACCCCGGCGGATCGGTTTGATGCCGGATTAATCACGCAATTGCCGGAGACCGTGCGGGTGATCGGCACCTTCAGCGTCGGGTTGGAGCATATTGACCTGGCGGCGGCGCAGGCGCGTGGCATCGCCGTTTGCAATACCCCGGACGTGCTGTCGGTGGCGACGGCGGAACTGGCGCTGACCTTGATGTTGATGGCGGCGCGCCGGGCCGGTGAAGGCGAGCGGCTGCTTCGGGCCGGCAAATGGACTGGAATTACCCCGACATTTCATTTGGGCACCGGGGTCGCGGGCAAAACGCTGGGTATATTCGGGTTGGGCCGGATCGGCCGGGAGCTGGCGGAAATGGCGCGCGGATTGCGAATGCGTATTCATTATCGCAACCGCTCCCGGCTGGACGCAAAGCTGGAGGCAGGCGCCATCCATCATGACGACGATGCCGGTTTTCTTGCCGCATGCGATTTTCTCTCAATCAACGTGCCTGGCGGACCACAAACGCGGCATTGGCTGAATGCCGAACGGATTGCGATGCTCAAACCAGGCGCGATCGTCGTGAATACCGGACGCGGAACGACGGTGGATGACGACGCTTTGGTCGCGGCCCTGCAATCAGGCCACGTGGCCGCGGCCGGGCTGGATGTTTTCAACAATGAACCGGCGGTACATCCGGGATATCTGGCGCTGGAGAACGTAGTGCTGCTGCCGCATATCGGCAGCGCCACGGTGGAGACCCGAAATGCCATGGGATTTTTGGCGCTTGACGGCATTGCCGCGGTGCTCAAAACCAAGGGCTGATTCTAGTCAGTGTGGTGGTCAGACGGCGCTGATCGGGATAATGTAACTGCGTAATGTAAGCGGCATAATGTAAACGGTATAATGTGACGGCATTATGTGCCCAGCATAATGTGACGGCATCTTCGATCATCTGGCGGTAATTGCGCAGCCGGCAAATATCCGGTCTCAACGTAGGAAAAACATCATGGCCCATGAAATGCAATTCTATATTGACGGCGAATGGGTCGAGCCCGCGGTGGCGCATCCCTTCGACGTGATCGACCCTTCGACCGAGGAGGTCTACGCGAAAATCTCGCTTGGCGGCAAAGCCGACGTCGATCTGGCGGTTGCCGCCGCGCGCCGGGCCTTTGAGAGTTTCAGCCAGACCACCAAAGCCGAACGCGTGGATTTGTTGAAGCGGATACTGGCGGCATTCCAGGCCCGGTATAAAGACATAGCCGATGCTATTTCCAAGGAGATGGGCGCGCCGACAAAACTCGCAATGCAGGCCCAGGCCGGGATGGGGGTTGGGCATATTTCCAAGATGATCGAGGTGCTGGAGAATTTTGAATTCGAGCATCTGGAAGGCACCACCTTGATCGCCAAGGAGCCGATCGGCGTGGTCGGCATGATCACGCCATGGAACTGGCCGATTAACCAGATTACCTGCAAGGTTTGTCCGGCTATCGCCGCGGGCTGCACAATGGTGCTGAAACCTTCGGAAATCGCGCCGATGGATGCAATTATTTTTGCCGAAATCATGCATGACGCCGGCGTACCAAAAGGCGTGTTCAACCTTGTCAATGGCGATGGTCCGGGCGTCGGCACCGCACTCTCGGAGCATCCGGATATCGATATGATTTCCTTTACCGGCTCGGCGCGGGCGGGCGTGCTGATTGCCAAGGCCGCGGCCGATACGATCAAGCGCGTGCATCAGGAACTTGGCGGCAAATCCGCGAACATCCTGCTCGACGATGTGGACATCGACGCCGCCGTGACCCGGGGCGTGTTAAACTGCTTTTCCAATAGCGGCCAATCCTGCAACGCGCCGACAAGGATGTTCGTGCCGGAACAGGCTAACGGCAAGGCGATCGACGCTGCCAGATTAGCGGCTGAATCGATAAAAGTGGGACCGCCCACCGCCGAAGGCACGCAGATGGGGCCGGTGGTCTCCGAGGTGCAGTTCAAGAAAATTCAGGATTTGATTCAAGCCGGTATCGATGAGGGTGCCACGCTGGTGGCCGGCGGGACCGGGCGGCCGGAAGGCTTGAACCGCGGCTATTACGTGCGGCCGACCGTGTTCGCCGATGTGACGCCCGATATGCGGATTGCCAGAGAAGAAATCTTTGGCCCGGTGCTTTCGATCTTGAAATATCGTTCCGATGACGAAGTGGTCGCCGAGGCGAACAATACCGTCTACGGCCTGGCCTCCTATATCCAGTCAGGCAATCCAAAGCGGGCGCAGGCAATGGCGAAAAAAATGCGCAGCGGCAATGTCTATATCAATTATGCCGGCGGCGACATGGGCGCGCCATTCGGCGGCTATAAACAATCGGGCAATGGCCGCGAATGGGGCAAATGGGGCCTGGAAGAGTTTCTCGAAATCAAAGGCATTGTGGGCTACGAGACGGCTTAGATAAAGAACCAGCGGTCGGCCGGGGCAAGCACTTCTTTTTCTGAAGAAAAAGAAGCAAAAAGACTTTTTTGAATCTGGGGCGGGGTGTTCAAAACGCCGGTGCCCAGCGTTGGAGAAGTTTTGTGGGGCTTTTAAAAGTGCTTGTGGCTACGGACAACAAGTAGACGCTGCGAAATGTGGGCGAATGTTGGAAAGCCAGGCCAAGCCTAGCCAAGTGAAGATCTTATTCTTCGAAGAAAAGGCAGGAGAAGTTTTTGATCTGGGCTGCGGGCGTTCGAAACTCCCGGCTTTAGCGTTGGACAAGTTTTTGCAACGGTTTTTGCAGAGATTGTTGTCTTTGAAGCAAAAGAAATTTTGATCTGGGCGGGGGGCGTTTGAAACTGCGTGGTTCAGCGTGAAATTCTGTTTGGTGCGCGGGCGGCCAGTCTTTTTTCCAAAAATGGAACGGCTGCTTATTCCAGGCGCTCGACGTTTCTTAAGGTGGGGAAAAGTTTCATCCATAGCAAGGCGACGAGTACTGAGCCGACGCCGCCCAGTACCGCGGCGGGCATGGCGCCCAGCAGGGCTGCGGTAAAGCCGCTTTCAACTTCGCCAAGCTGGTTGGAGGCGTTGATGAACAGGAAATTTACCGCGCTCACGCGGCCGCGCATGGCATCCGGGGTGGCGAGCTGGACCAGGGACAGCCGGATCACGACGCTGACGGTATCGGCGGCGCCCATTATGAGCAATGCCAATATTGAGAGCAGGAAGGATCGGGACAGGCCGAATACGATGGTGGCCAGGCCGAAGACGATGACTGCCTGAAACATCCGCATTCCGACGCGGCGGGTTAGGGCATGGTGGGTGAGCCAGATGGTGGTCAGCAGGGCGCCGACGGCCGGCGCGCCCCGCAATAATCCTAAGCCCCAGGGTCCGGTGTGCAGAATATTGCGGGCATAGATCGGCAACAGCGCGGTGGCGCCGCCGAGCAGAACAGCGAAGAGGTCAAGCGAGATGGTGCCCAGAATGGCGGGATTGGCGCGTACGAAGCCGACGCCTGCAAATAATGACGCGAAGGTGGGCGGCTCCTTCGGTACTACCGGGCGATCCATCTGGATGGCGCCGTTCAGGATGCTGGCGATCAGCCAGAGCAGGGCCATGATTGCATAGGGTGCCGCGGGAGCAATTGCGTAGGCGACGCCGCCGATTGCGGGACCGACGATGGTTGAGAGCTGGAACGCGCCGCTGGACAGCGCGGTGCCCTTTTGCAGCAGGCCATCCGGGACCACGCCTGGCAGCATCGCCGCACTTGCCGGGCTGCCGAAGGCGCGGGCGGCGCCGAAGATGGCGCCTGCAAGAAAAATTTCATCGACGTTGAGCCAATGGGCGAAGCTGCCCCATGCGAGCATGGCGGCGGTGAGAGCCTCGACGACCTGGCACCACTGTAGAACTTGTTTGCGCTCATAGCGGTCGGCGGCGTGACCGGCGGCGAAGGTGAGCAGGGCCATGGGCAGGAATTGCCAAAGGCCGATGAGGCCGAGGTCGAAGGCGCTATGGGTGAGGGCGTAGACCTGCCAGCCGACGGCCACCGCGCCCATTTGATACGCCAGGGTTGAAAAAACACGGCCCGCTGAAAAACATACGAAGGGCTGGTGCGTCAGCAGACGTTTTGCGCTGGCGGGCGGGGGCGCGATGTAGGAAGCCATGGCTCCGGCTATACCATGCGGTATTGCGCTGCCAGGGTTTGGGGTAGATGGCTGCTAGGTTGAAATTGCGGCCCCAGATGGCAGCGCCGCTTGCGGCTTCACCACCGCTTGCGGCTTTACCATCGCTTGAGCTTTACCACTGCTTGCGGATTTACCAGCTGAGGAAGCGGGTCACGCGTGAGATGATGAAAGCGGGCAGATAGGGGATGGCGGGATGAACGTGATAATAGGGATGGCCAGGGGGTAAATCCCAGCCGTGATAGCGCGCCCGCTCGGCTTCGTACTTTGCCCGGCGCGAGCTTATGGGCAGCGGATAATTGCTGATCATCTTGTTTACCGGCGCCAGGTTTTCTGATTTTTGTTTCGGCATATTATAATGTCTCTCCAAATTTCCTGTGTGATCAAACCGGCTGTCGCACCCACCTCCGTTGATACGATACCGTAATGTGGGTTTGTGCAAGAGTGATATTTATGAACATGGCTGCATTGCGGATGTTTGCGCGATTTTATTAAAACATTCTTAGTTGTTGTTTCGATTTGAAATATTTCAAGGAAATAACAAGAAGAAATTGAACCGCCGGCGAAGCGTTCAGGTTAAGGTTGAAACGCTACCGGACTGGTTGTTGTGCGCTGCATTGCACACGATGTGGTTGTAGGATTTGTTTCGGGAAAGATACGGCGTATAAACTCGGTTAACGCGGCGGCGCCGAACCATTTGCACGCGTACGGCGAGCGATCTCGCGCCAATTACAAACTTGGGGTTTAGCGGGCGGTTGTTTGGTCAGGCGCTTATTGGGCCGGACAAGTAGCGATTGCTGGCAATCTTAACCTTCGCCCTGCGGTCGCTCGAAGGCGTCCTTGCCATCGAAGCTCTGTAGTTTTTCGATGTGCATCCAGGAAAATTTGGTGCCGATGCGTTGCACCAGATAGCTTATTTCCGGCTGTCCGTTCGGGCTGGAATGGCTGAGCGGAATTGGGTGTTTAAGCATGAAGCGGCAGGCAAAATGATCGACCAGGAAGGTCTGGCCGCCGGTTGGCGGGTAGACCTGGACGCCGCGGTTGGAGACGCCGTTCAGTTTGAAGGGCGTGTCTTCGGCGATCGCCTCCAGGGCTTTGCCGAGTTCCTCTGACCGCAAATCGGTTTCGAGAAAGACGTCGATGCCGACCAGCTCGCGCGTGTCCGGTTCGCTATGGGCGGTAAGGTCCGGCCAGGCGGTCAGCTCGATTTGCTTGTAGTGGCGCGACGGCAGGTTGGAGGTACGGCCGAGATTGGCGATCAATTGGCCGGTAAAGGCCTCGGTGCCGACGCCATGGCCGCGGGGCGAGAGGTCGCCGGTGAGGTTCTTGCCTTCGGCCAAAGTGATGAACAAAGCCTGCTCGATTTTTTCCGCGACTTCGAAGGCGGAGATGTGCCGTAGCAGCATGATGGCGGCGCTGAGCAGGGCGGTGGGATTGGCCAGGCCCTTGCCGGCGATTTGCGGCGCCGATCCGTGCACCGCCTCGAACATCGCGGCATGGTCACCGAGGTTGGAGGAAGGGGCGATGCCGAGGCCGCCGACCAGGCCGGCCGCAAGGTCTGAAATGATGTCGCCATTCATGTTCGAGGTGACGATGACATCGAACTGTTCGGGCGCGATCACCAGCTGGTGGGCGCAATTGTCGATGATGATGTGGTCCTGTTTGAATTCCGGAAATTCCGGACCGACCTTCTCGAACACCCGTTTCATCATGCCTTCGGTCAGTTTCATGATGTTGGCTTTGGTGGCGCAGGTTACCTTTTTGCGGGCCTCGGCAAAGGCGACCGCGAAGGCGGCGCGGATGATGCGCTCGCAGCCGGGGGCGGTCATCAGTTTAAGGCACTGCGCGACCGAGGTGGTCTGCATGTGTTCGATACCGGCGTAAACGTCTTCGACATTTTCGCGGATGATCACCATGTCGATGCCGCGGCCGGAAAATGGCGTGATGACGCCGGGCAGTTCGCGCACCGGGCGGATGTTGGCGTAGAGCTCGAAATATTTGCGCAGGGTGACGTTGGCGGATTTGCCGCCAAAGCCGACCGGGGTTTCCAGCGGGCTTTTTAGCGCCAGGCCGTTGCGGGTGATGCTATCCAGCGTTTCGCGGGGCACGCCGGTAATCAGGCCCTTTTTGAAGACCTCGGCGCCGGCTTCGGCGAATTCCCACTCGATCGGGGCGCCGGCGGCGGCCAGGATCTCCATGGTGGCCTGCATAACTTCGGGGCCGATGCCGTCGCCGGGCAGGGCGGTTACTTTGGTTTTGGCTGTGCTAGCGTCCATGGCGGGGATCCCAGAGCTGTGACTGGAGGAAGGCTATAGGCGCGATCGGCGAAACAGGCTACCGCATTGCAGCATGTTAGCTGTGGAGCGGCGGCATGGTTGGCAGGTGCCAATGCAGGCGGATACTGATCATGCGAAGTAAAAAACATCCTAAGAAACCGAAAAAAGCTGCAGGTTTCGGCCCGAAACCCAGTTTGCGCAGGACCACCAGGATGATTGAACCGAATAACGCGGCGGTGGCGTAGATATCGTTACGCAGAACCGCCGGAATATGAGCCAGCAGCACATCGCGGACGGTGCCGCCACCGACCGCGGTTATGGCGCCCATCAAGGTCGCGATCAGCGGCGGGATGCCGAGATCAAGCGATTTTTCGGTGCCCGCGACAGCGAAGATCGCCAGGCCGGCGGCATCCAGCGACAGCAGCGCCATATGTGGAACCGTAATGATCAGTCGGTAGCAGAGAAAGGTTGAGGCTGAAGCGGCAAAAGCGAGCGTCGCATAGCGCCAGTCCCGAAACGCGTTGGGTGGCGCTGCGCCGATCAGGACATCGCGAATGATGCCGCCGCCGAGCGCGGTTGAAAAACCCAGTACCAGGACGCCGAGCAGATCGAGATGGGCGCCGATGCCGGCGAGCGCGCCTTCGACCGCGAAAATAAAGGTGCCGGTGATGTCGAGCCCGACCACGAGAGGATTCTGTTTCGTCCTCGTCATGGGCGGCGTTGGCGGTTGGGCAAGTCATTTTCCCAGGTGTTCGTTCAACCTTGGCATCAGTTCGACCAGATTGCAGGGACGGTGGCGGTTGTCCAGCTGGTAGACCAGAATGTCGTCCCAGCCATCCTTCACCGCACCGGTGCTGCCGGGCAGGGCAAACAGATAGGTGCCGCCTGCAACGCCGCCAAGGGCGCGCGACTGCATCGTCGAGGTGCCGATTTTTTGGTAGCTCAGCATGCGGAACAATTCGCCAAAACCGTCAATGGTTTTGTCCAGGACGCGGGCGAATGCCTCCGGTGTGACGTCGCGGCCGGTGATGCCGGTGCCGCCGGTGCTGATGACGACGTCGATGTTTTTATCCGCGATCCATTGCCGCAGTTGATGTTCCAGTAATCGAGCGTCGTCCTGCACGATGGCGCGGGCGGCGACATTATGGCCGGCGGCGGTGATACGTGCGGCCAGGGTGTCGCCGGAGCGGTCATTGGCGGCGTCGCGGCTGTCGGAGACCGTGAGGACGGCGATATTTACGGCAATGAAACGGCGGGGTTCAGAGGTTCCGGACATTTTTTGATGATCCGAATGCTAATCGTTGGAGGCGACGGCGCTGAGACTGTCGAGCCGCGGGAAATTGCCCTCGGCGATGTCATCGAGGCTGCGCGGCTTCAGGCCGATTTCTTCAGCATAAATCCAGCTATCGGCCAGCACCTGGTGCACGAAGCGGCGGGTCTCGTTATTCGGAATCGTTTCGATAAACACCAGCGGATCGCTGTCCTGCCGCAAGGCGTCATACCACATGGCGGCAGCCCCGGGACCGGCATTGTAACTGGCGAGAATGGCCAGCAGATTCTGGTTAATTCCAGGCTGCCTGCCAAGGTAATGAATATAGCCCTGGCCGAGTGCAAGATTTGCAGACGGGTTGCCGAGCAGCCCGGATATGCCCTGGTTATGGGCGATGAAGTTCGCGGTTACCGGCATCAGCTGCATCAGGCCGCGGGCGCCGGCGGCTGATACCGCAGCGGTATTAAAACCGGATTCGGTACGCGTCAGCGCATAAACCAGCGACGGATCCATGGTAAAACCGCCGGTCGGGTGCATGGCCGGCAGCGGCAGCCGCGCATCGGCGATTGCATTGGCGGTACCTGGGACCTCGTCGGCAATCGCGATTGCGACATCCACCAGGCCGGCACGCGCCGCAACCGCCATCACCGAATGACCAAAATCCGGATCGCTCTCAATGGCCGGCCACAATGCGCGCAACGCCAGTCCGGCCTGCGCGGTTTGCTGAACTTGCAGCAGGGCAAACGCAAGATGTCCATCCGGTGTGGCATCGACCGCGATGATATCGGCTTCGGTCAGGGTTGCGGCGATACCGGTTGGACCGAAACCTTCGCCGAGCAGGCGGCCTGCCAGCATGCCGTAGAAGGTATCGTTGGTAGCAGCCGCGAGGCGCAGCCAATTCAAATAATCTTCTGGTTGCTGCAGGCGTAATGCCACCCGGGCGGACCAGAATTCGGCGGCGGCGCGGTCATCTTCCGAGATTGAATTCATGTTGGCGGCGCGAACGAATAATGGTTGCGCCTTGGCAACGTCGCCGTGTTGCCAATCATGCAGGCCCGACATGAAGATATGGCGCCAGGCAAAGCTCTCGGGCATGGTTGAGGGCCGCGCCGCGGCGCCGGCCGTGATGGTCGTTTCCGGTAATAGTGAGAGTTGCGGGGCTGCGGACAGCTTGGCGTACGGGGCTTTTTTCTTCAGCAGCGCAAAGATCGCCGGCGCCTCGGGCTCGCTGCCGTATTGCGTCATCCAGGCCGAGAGCTCGGCTACGGAACTGCGATAGTTGTTGCTGAGGTACCGCTCCGCAAGAATAGGGCCGACCAGCGTCGTATCATCGAGCCGGCTGATGAACGTATCGGCTTTGTTATAATCGCCGTGTTCCTGCAGCGCCAGGATACGGCCATATTGCGCAACCGCGCTCGGTGGCAATGGTTGCGGTAGGATAACTTCCTGGTCCATGTCAGGCGCGTTGCGCGGCACCGCATAGGCGACGGAATCGCCTAGCGTGGCGCTAACCGGCGCAGCAGGGGATAAATTGGCACCCAGCCCTGACCCAGAACTCTGGGGCTTTGCCCATGCGGCCGTGACGGGCACGCTAAGGGCAAGCAACGCAGCCAGGGCGAACCCGATATTGGCTGCATTCAGGCGGGCGAGCGTTTGGAGAGCTCCTCGCATTCGGCAAGCCGGTACACATCGGCCACTGGCGACGCAAGAGGAAGCCATGAGACGGTTGCTTCAAATTTAGACAAGCATAATGGTTTCTGAGGCTTAGTGGCGTATTTTTGGCCCAAGATTGCGTGATTGTAATGTTTAAGTCAGGGTTTTCAGCCGCTCCGCAAGGGCAATCAGATCGAGCCAGGCTTCTCGTTTAGCACTGGGCGTGCGTAGCAAATAAGCCGGGTGGTAGGTCGGCAAGGCCGGGATTTCGGTATCGAGGCCGGGTATTTCCAAAGCCTGCCAACCGCCCCGCAGGCGGCGGATCCCGGTATTGCGCGCCGGCGCCGGCAGCATGGCTTTGGCGGCGGTGGCGCCCAGCAGGACCAGGCAGGCGGGTTGGATCAGGGCAATATGGCGATACAGGAACGGCAGGCAGGTGGCGATTTCACTTTCGGTCGGCGCCCGGTTTCCGGGCGGCCGCCACGGCACCACGTTGACGATCCGCAGCAGCGAACGGTTGAGGTTGATGCTCGCCAGCATTTTATCCAGCAATTGACCGGCGGGACCAACGAACGGCCGGCCGATGCGATCCTCCTCGGCACCTGGCGCCTCACCGACCAGCATCAGGTTGGTTTGTTCGGCGCCGTCGGCAAAAACCAGCTGGGTGGCGGTGTCACGCAGTGCGCAGCCGGCAAAGCTGCCAAGTGCCGCCTGCAACGCCTCCAGCGTGTTGCAGGCGGCGGCAAGCTTTGCCGCCTCGGCTGGGCCGGCAAGTCTGGCGGCGGCTGCCGGGCGGCCGGCCGGCCGGAGCTGCGGCGCTGTCAGTGTATCAACCGGCGCCGCCGCTACGTCCGTTGCTGCTTTGGTTGCGGGAAACCCCGGTAATGTCGGCCGTGTCGCCTGCCGGCGGTCCTGCGGCGCATCGAGCAGGACTTCATCAACGCCCCATTCGATTTGCAGGGCAATTTGCAGCCGCAATAATTCCAAACTGTCCATCCGCGCATTAGTCGCAAGGCGCGCACTTTACGCAAGGGGATGCCGCTCCTTATAGGGGGGAGCGTTATTTAGGAGTAGAATGATGTCAGAGCAGCTTGAGCCCCGTGAAAGCATGGAATTCGACGTGCTGGTCGTGGGCGCCGGGCCGGGCGGGTTATCTGCGGCAATCCGGTTGAAGCAGCTTAATCCGGAGATCTCGGTATGCGTGGTGGAGAAGGGCGGCGAGGTCGGCGCGCATATTCTTTCCGGCGCGGTGCTGGAGCCGCGCGCCTTGAAGGAACTTTTCCCCGATTGCGACCCCGGGCTGATCCCGCTGGCGACGCCGGTGACCGAGGACCGGTTTATCTACCTCACCGAGACCAAGGCGTTTAAATCTCCGATTACGCCGAACACGATGCATAACGAAGGCAATTACGTCGTCTCGCTGGGCAATGTGGTGCGCTGGATGGGCCAGCAGGCCGAGGAAGCCGGGGTGGAGATTTATCCCGGCTTTGCCGCCGCCGAAGTGCTGACCGAAGCCGGCCGCGTGGTCGGCGTCGCGACCGGCGACATGGGCATTGGCAAGGATGGCGCTGCCACCGGCAACTTCCAGCGCGGCATGGAGCTGCGCGCCACTTATACCATTTTTGCGGAAGGCTGCCGCGGCTCGCTGTCCAAGCAGCTGATGAAAAACTTCAACCTGAATGCGGATAACGACCCGCAGACCTATGGCATCGGCGTCAAGGAGCTTTGGGAGGTCAAGCCGGAGCATTTCAAGAAAGGGCTGACCATTCATACCATTGGCTGGCCGCTGAAATCCGATACCTATGGCGGTTCGGCGATTTATTTCTTCGGCGAGAATTTGATGGCCTACAGCTTTGTGGTCGGGCTGGACTACACCAACCCATTTCTGTCGCCGTTTCAGGAGATGCAGCGCTACAAGACGCATCCGGCGATCAAACCGTTTTTTGAAGGTGCGAAGCGGATTTCCTATGGCGCCCGCGCGCTCAATGAAGGCGGCTTTCAGTCGCTGCCCAAACTTACCTTTCCGGGCGGGGTGCTGATCGGCTGCGCCGCGGGCACGTTGAATGTGCCGAAAATCAAAGGCACGCATACCGCGATGAAGTCCGGCATGGTCGCGGCCGAGGCGATCGCCGGTGCCTTGGCGGCGGATCGGCCGGCTGAAGTCACTGCCTATGCCGAAATGCTGAAGGAAAGCTGGGTCTGGCCGGAACTGCATGCGGTGCGCAATATCCGCCCCGGCTTTGCGAAATTCGGGCTCTGGGGCGGCCTCATCAATGCCGGGCTGGAGGCGTATATCTTCAGAGGCAAGATGCCGTGGACGTTGAAGAACCATAACGATTATGATCATCTGCAAAAAGCCAAGGATGCAACGCCGATCAATTATCCAAAGCCGGATGGCAAGCTCACCTTCGACCGGCTCTCCTCGGTGTTCATCTCCAACACCAATCATGAGGAAAATCAGCCGGCGCATCTGGTGCTGCTGGATCCGGCCAAGGCGATTGCGGTCAATTGGAACGAGTATCGCAGTCCGGAGACGCGGTATTGTCCGGCTGGGGTTTATGAGATTGTCGGCGAAGAAGCCGGCAATCCGCAATTGCAGATCAATGCGCAGAATTGCGTGCATTGTAAGACCTGCGACATCAAGGACCCGACCCAGAATATCAACTGGGTGGTGCCGGAGGGCGCCGGCGGCCCGAATTACCCCGGCGGGATGTAAGATGTTCCAGCTGCGATGACCTTGAAAATCGGGATCGCCGGTATTTCCGGCCGCATGGGCCAGATGCTGACCGAGGAGGTGGTTGCCGCCGGCGCCACGCTGGTTGGCGGGGTCTGCCGGCCGGGCGAGGATGCCAGGGGGGCGAAGCTGTTTGCAGATATCGCTGACCTGGCCGCGGCCTGCGACCTGGTGATCGATTTTACCCATGCCAGCACCGTCAGCAGCCATGCCAAGGCATTGGCGGATGCCGGTAGCGCATGGGTCCTGGGCACCACCGGGCTTGGCGCTGAGGAAGAGGCCGCGATTGCACAGGCTGCGCTTAAAATTCCCGTCATTGCGGCGCCCAACTTCTCGCCTGGCGTCAATTTGATGTTTGCACTGGCCGAACGCCTGGGCGCGGCGCTACCGGCATCGGGCTATGACGCCGAAATTCTGGAAATGCACCATCGCCAGAAGGTGGACGCGCCATCCGGAACGGCGATCGGGATCGGCCGGGCGGTTGCCGCCGGACGCCAGGTGACGCTTGAGGATGTGAAGGTTTCCGGCCGCGACGGGCAAACCGGCGCCCGCAAGGACGGCGAGATCGGCTTTGCCGCGTTGCGCGGCGGCCAGATCGTCGGCAGTCACACGGTATCGTTCACTGCCGCTAATGAACAAATTGCGCTGACCCACCACGCTTTTGACCGCAGGACCTTTGCTTCCGGCGCGGTTCGTGCCGCTTTATGGCTGCAGGGACGTCCCGCGGGCCGGTACAGCATGAAAGATGTGTTGGGGCTCTAGCTTTGAGCGCATTCCGACTTGACCCCCCGGGGCAATTCCGCCATCCGGTTCCGCCGGATCCCCATGCCTTGGCCGGATTTTTTAAGGCCCATACTTCAAGGAACGAATGATGCGCGATAAAGGTGAGTTTCTGTTCACGTCGGAATCTGTTTCCGAAGGCCATCCTGATAAGGTTGCCGACCGGATTTCAGATACGGTGGTCGATGCCTATCTCGGCGCCGACCCGTTCGCGCGCGTTGCCTGCGAAACATTGGTGACCACCAACCGCATTGTTCTCGCCGGGGAAACCCGTGGCCCGGATAGCATCAGCGCCGAACACCTGGCGGAACTGGCCCGTGAGGCGGTCAAGGATATCGGCTACGATCAGGCCGGGTTTTCCTGGCGCAATGCCGAAATTGACGTCTACCTGCATGCGCAATCCGCCGATATCGCCGTCGGCGTTGATGCTGCCGGCAACAAGGATGAAGGGGCAGGCGATCAAGGCATCATGTTCGGCTATGCCTGTACCGAAACCGAAGCCCTGATGCCGGCGCCGATTTACTATTCGCATCTTATCCTGAGGCGGATCTCTGAACTGCGCCGGGCCGGGGATGCGCAGGCCGCCGGACTGCAGCCGGATGCCAAAAGCCAGGTGACGTTGAAATATATCGACGGCAAGCCGGTCGGGGCGACCTCGGTCGTGCTGTCGATCCAGCATGACGAGGGCATGAGCCAATCGGCGATCCGCGAAAAAATCCGGCCGATCATCAGTGCCGCTTTGCCGAATGGCTGGATGCCGCCGGACGAGGAGCTCTACGTCAATCCGACCGGTAATTTCGTCATCGGCGGGCCGGATGGCGATTGCGGTCTTACCGGGCGTAAAATCATCGTTGATACCTACGGCGGCGCGGCCCCGCATGGCGGCGGCGCGTTCTCCGGCAAGGACCCGACCAAGGTTGACCGTTCGGCGGCTTATGTCTGCCGCTATCTGGCCAAGAACGTGGTTGCCGCGGGCCTGGCGGAGCGCTGCACGCTGCAGCTCAGCTACGCCATCGGCGTCAGCCAGCCGCTTTCGCTCTATGTCGATCTGCATGGCACCGGCAAGGATGTCGACGAGGTGAAACTGGCAAAGACCCTGCGTGAGCTGGTCAATCTTACGCCGCGCGGGATTCGCGAGCATTTGCGCCTGAACCGGCCGATCTATGCGGTGACCTCGGCGTTTGGGCATTTTGGCCGCACGCCGGATCCGCAGCTCGACACCTTTACCTGGGAAAAAACCGATCTCGTCGATGCGCTGAATTCCGCGTTTGGACGTTAAGCCGCCGCCGGATCGGTTATACGGCCGCATTAAAGGCAAGGCGCTGCGGCCGCGCCAGCTTTGGTTGCTGGAGCATTTTCTGCCGCGGTTGAGCTGGCCGGAAGTTGGGTTCGCAAATACACCGGAGCAAATTTGGCTCGAGGTCGGGTTTGGCGGCGGTGAGCACGCTTTTGCGCTCAGCGCCGCTCATCCGGGCGTCGGCATTATTGCAGCCGAGGTCTTTGAGAATGGCATTTGCTCGCTGCTGTCCAGGCTGGCGCCTGAAGGCGGAACCGAGCCTGCGGCGCCGGCCAATCTGCGGCTATTTACCGATGACGCCAGGCAGTTGATCCGCGAGCTGCCGGACGGCGCCCTGACGAAACTTTTCCTGATGTTTCCGGACCCCTGGCCGAAAGCGCGGCATGCGAAACGGCGATTTGTGCATCCGGAATTATTGCCGGAAGCGGCGCGGGTGTTGGTGCCGGGGGGCGAATGGCGGATTGCGACCGACGATCCAACCTACCAGGATTGGACCGATGAGGTGCTGGCGGCGCAATCTGGCTTCGAAATTGCCGTGCGAACGCAAACGCGCCCTGAAGGCTGGCCGCCAACCCGTTATGAGGCCAAAGCCATCAGCGCCGGGCGGCAGCCGATTTATTGGTCGCTGCTGCGGAGGTAAGTAAGTAGCCGCTTTTTGAAAAAAGCGGCGCAAAAACTTTTTTTATCTGGGCTTCGGGCTTTGACAGCTTCTTTGCCTTGGCTGTCCGTTTTAGGTGCTGCTTGCTTGCAAGATTTCGATGACTGTCTTTGACAATGCGCGCATTGTTTCGGGGGCGATCAGGTCTTCGCGGTAGACGGTGTTGGCGACGAGACGGTTGCCGTAGATGCTGATCGAGCAATTGGGGAAGGGCTGGCCGATGGCGGTGGCGTAATCGAAACCGAGCGGCTGCAGGACCGCGATCTCATCATGAAACGAAACCACGCCCATGTCCGAGAGGTTGAAGGCGATCGGCGCGGTTTGCGGCGTGCCGAAGCTTTGCGGGTAGTTCAGGTATTCCTGCAAAATGCGGCCGTCGGCGGTGGCGCCGCGGATGTCGGTCTGGATCGACCGCGCCAGGGTGAAAATCGGTTGGTCCATATTTTCGGTATGGGTGAAGTGGCCGGTCACCGCGGTGAAGACAAGGTCGCAGGAAATATGCGGCTCCAGGCGGCGGCGCATGTCTACCGTATGGCGCAGCAACAGCTCACGTCCGGGGCCGCCGTCGAGCTTGCGGATGGCGAAAGCGAATGCAGCGGTCAGGATGGAATGCAAAGTGACGTCATGGTCGTGGCAGGTGGCGAAGATTTTCGCCACGCTTTCCGCCTCGATGACCAACTGCTCCATGCGGTAGCGCGGAGTAGACGGCTCGCCCAGGCGCGGCAGGCGGATGCAATCGGGTTCGGAATAGTTCGGTAGCGGAGCAGGATGCCGCGGGATGGTTAAAGCGGCCAGGCAATGTTCGACGGTCGGATCGATACTTTCCGGAAATGGCTGCGGGTCGGCCGGCGGGGCTACGCGGCGGATGGCGCAGTCGCAGAAATGCAGCAGGGAGGAATGGATTGCGACCAGCGCGGTGGCGTCGGCAATGGCGTGTGAGCTGAGCATCAGAATGTCGAACCCGGCGGCGTCGGCAAGGACATGGATGGTATAGAGCGAGGCGGTGAGATCCAGCGGCCGATGCAGTGCTTCCTGATACAGGGTTTCGAGATTATGGGTGGCCCGGTCCAGCCAGACCAAGGGCGTCGCGGAGGATGCGGCACGTTCGATGAAATCCTGATCCTGAATGGCGGCGCGCAGGATCGGGAAATGCGCTTCGAGGGCGGCCAGGGCGGTTTGAAACTGTTGCGGGGTGATCGCGCCGGCCGCGGCGCTGTGGCTGATCACCTGGGTGCGGGCCCGGATATAAACCGTCTCGGTCGGCGACACCGCTCGGAATGGTTTCATTTCAAGCGACGTTTCGAGTGCGAAAGACAAGCGAGAGCCTCCGAACAGTAACCAAGCGTTAGAGCTACGCCGCCATTACCACCCATGACCCGGATTAAAAAAGTCTTTTTGCTGCTTATTTCCCAGAAAAGAAGTGCTTTTGCTACCGCGCCTTGGCTTCGCGGCGGCGCCGGGTGAGGATGAATTCGGTATAGCCGTTGGGCTGGGTTCGGCCTTCGAATATCAGCTCGCAGGCTGCCTTGAAGGCTGGACCGTCATAGCCTGGCGCCATCGGGGTGTAGGCTGGGTCGCCGGCGTTTTGGCCGTCGACGACGATGGCCATGCGCTTTAAGGTTGCCATCACCTGTTCCGGCGTCGTGATGCCGTGATGCAGCCAGTTGGCGATGTGCTGCGATGAAATGCGCAGGGTGGCGCGGTCTTCCATCAGGCCGACATCGTGGATGTCCGGAACTTTCGAGCAGCCGACGCCCTGGTCGACCCAGCGCACGACGTAGCCGAGGATACCTTGGGCGTTGTTGTCCAGCTCCTGTTGGATGTCGTCGGGGGCCCAGTTCGGACGGTCGGCGAGCGGCAGGGTCAGCAGGTCGTTAAGGGAAGCCGGGGCGCGAGATTTCAGCTCATTCTGGCGGGCGATGACGTCGACCGCGTGGTAGTGCATGGCGTGCAAGGTAGCGGCGGTGGGCGAGGGCACCCAGGCGGTGTTGGCGCCGGCTCTGGGATGGGCGATTTTCTGTTCCAGCATTGCCGCCATCTGGTCCGGCGCCGCCCACATGCCCTTGCCGATTTGCGCCTTGCCCTGCAGCCCGCATTGCAGGCCGAAATCGACGTTGCGATCCTCGTAGGATTTGATCCATGGGGTGTTTTTGATGTCGGCTTTGCGGATCACGGGACCGGCTTCGAGGGAGGTGTGGATTTCATCGCCGGTGCGGTCGAGGAAGCCGGTATTGATGAACGCGACGCGGTTTTTGGCGGCCTCGATACAGGCTATCAGATTCGCGCTGGTGCGGCGTTCTTCATCCATGATGCCGATTTTGAGGGTGTAGGGGGCAAGGCCCAGTAACAGTTCGACCGAGCCGAAGAGTTCGTTGGCGAAGGCGACTTCTTCCGGGCCGTGCAATTTCGGTTTGACGATGTAAACCGAGCCTTGACGCGAGTTTTTGATCGGGTTTTCGCTTTGCAGGTCGTGCATCGCGATCAGCGAGGTGATCACCGCGTCCATGATGGTCTCGGGGATTGCTTCACCGGCGGCGTCGAGGATGGCGTCGGTTTGCATGTGGTGGCCGACATTGCGCACCAGCATCAGCGAGCGGCCGGGCAAAGTGAGCGTGCCGCCTTGCGGCGTGGTGTAGGTGCGGTCCGGGTTCAGTTTGCGGAGCACCGTCTTGCCGGCTTTTTCGACCGGCGCCTCGAGCGTGGCCTGCATCAGCCCGAGCCAGTTGCGGTAGACCTCGACCTTATCCTCGGCATCCACCGCGGCGATGCTGTCCTCGCAATCCATGATGGTGCTGATTGCGGATTCGAGGATGATGTCAGCGATGCCGGCGGCGTCGTCCTTGCCGGTGGCGCTGCCGGGGTTGATGACGATTTCGGCGTGCAGGTTGTGGTTTTTCAGCAAGATCGTCGTGGGACTCGCCGCATCGCCGGTATAACCGGCTAATTGCGCGGGATCCTGGAGATAGGCCTCGCCATCGGGTAGGGCCACCACCAGCGCGCCTTCCCGGAGGGTCAGGGCGGTGGCGTCGGTGAAGCTGCCGGATTTGAGCGGAAAACTATCGTCGAGGAAGGCTTTGGCGCGGGCCACCACCTTGGCGGCGCGGAGTTTGTTGAACCCCGGGCCTTTGGCGGCGCCATCGGACTCCGGGATGGCATCGGTGCCGTAAAGCGCGTCGTACAGGCTGCCCCAACGAGCATTGGCGGCATTTAGCGCGTAGCGGGCGTTCATGACGGGGACCACCAGCTGCGGTCCGGCAATATGGGCGATTTCGTCGTCGACGCGGTCGGTGGCGATGGAAAACGGTGCCGGGTCGGCGACCAGATAGTTTATTTGGCGGAGGAAATCCTGGTATTTGGCGGGGTCGTGCGGCTGACCCTTATGCTCCAGGTGCCAGGCGTCGATTTTTTCCTGCAACGCGTCTCGCTTTTCCAGCAAGGCGCGGTTGCGTGGCGAGAACGCGGCGATCAAGGCGCCGAAATCCTCCCAGAAGGCGGCGGCGGAGAGGCCGGTTCCGGGCAGGGCTTCATCGGTGACGAAGTCGTAAAGCACGGTGGCAATGCTCAATCCGCCAGCATTGGTCCTGGTTTCGGCCATGGCTTTGCTCCTAAACTCGGGTTCGTGTGGTGCGTTCAGCGGTACGTTTGTGTGGATATGTTTGTGTGGATAAGTTTGTTGTAGTGCAATAAGGCCGGTGGTTAGCGCAAGGCCTGGATCAGCCGCCCTTGCGGTAATGCGGTATTTGCTGCATCGTTCCAATCTAGGGCGCTTAAGCGCAATTCAGTTGCGGACCGATACGGTTTCAACGATTGCCAAAGTCCCTAAACCCCAACCCGTTCGCCGGCGTTTTCCGTTGGCAGGCCGGGGCGAACCAACCAATGGCGCCGGATGTATGCATCCGGCCCCGCGAGATTAAGGACCGATGACCGCTCTGCCGGCTGACTTTTTAGAACCCAGTTTCGGCATGGCGCGGCTTTCGTCCCTCCACCCCATGTTTTCGAGCATGTTTTCGAGCATGTTTTCAAACAAGTTTTCAAGCATGTCTTTAAGCATGCTTTCTGTCCGTTTTTCATTCAATTTTTGCAAGCCCGCCGCCGCGCTAGAACCGCGTGTGCGAGCCGGTGCCGCATGCCGGAGTTCCCTATTTTATGACCAAAAAAATGTTAATCGATGCCAGCCACGCGGAAGAGACGCGCGTGGTGGTACTGGACGGCAATCGGCTTGAGGATTTCGACGTTGAGACCGCGACTCGCAAGCAGATCAAAGGCAATATCTACCTCGCCAAGGTAATCCGGGTCGAACCCAGCCTGCAGGCCGCGTTCGTCGAATATGGCGGCAATCGCCACGGCTTTCTGGCCTTCGGCGAAATTCACCCTGATTATTATCAGATCCCGGTTGCCGACCGGCAGCGTTTGCTGGCGTTGCAGGCTGAGGATGCGGAGGAAGCGGAGGAAGCCGAGCAGGCCGAAGACGCCGAGGCATTGCAGAACGGGGCAGTGGATGCTGTGGCGCCGGAGCCGGAGCTAGTTGAGGTTTCGCTGCTGCCGCCGCCCGATACTGATATCGAGGCTCAACTGCGCTCGGCGCAGCCGCTCGAAATGACCTCGATCAGCATTGTCGCCGCACCGCCGCCGGATGCCGATGAGATAGAAGCGGCGCCGGCGCCGGCGGAACCGGATGCGCCGGTTGGCGAGCAAAGCGATGCTGCAACGCCGGAGGTTGAGGCTGCGACTGGAGACGCTGCGGCTGACGAGGCGGGGGCTAAAGAAGCGCGGGCTCACGAAAGTTCAGCTGACGAAGTTTCGGCTGACGAGGGGGGCGTCGATGCGGCTCCGGCTGGCACGACGGAACCGAGCGATGCGGATGCCGGGGCTGATTTAAGTGCTGCAAGCCAATCAAGTGACGCGCAATCAAGCGACGCGCAATCAAGCGACGCGCAATCAGGCGAAGCGCAATCAGGCGAAGCGCAAACCGAGACCAGCGATGCGGAGGCCGAATACGCGCCGGCCGAGCCGCCGCCGGAGAGCCTCGGGGGCGATGGCGATGATGCCGCCGAGGCCCGTGAGCGCCGGCAGCGCCAGCGTTTCCTGCGCAATTACAAAATTCAGGAAGTTATTCATCGGCGCCAGATCATGCTGATCCAGGTGGTGAAGGAAGAACGCGGCAATAAAGGCGCCGCCCTCACCACCTATCTGTCGCTGGCCGGGCGGTTTTCGGTGTTGATGCCGAACTCGCCCACCGGTGGCGGGGTCTCGCGTAAAATTACCTCGCTGGCCGATCGGCGCCGCCTGAAAGAGGCGATGGCGGAGCTGGATGTGCCGCAGGGCATGGGCCTGATCGTCCGTACCGCGGGCGCCAATCGGCCGAAACCGGAGATCAAGCGGGATTGCGAGTATTTGCTGCGGTTATGGGACGATATTCGCGACCGCACCATGGAGTCCACGGCGCCGGCCTTGATTTATGAAGAAGCCAGCCTGATCAAGCGGACCATTCGCGACGTTTATACGCGCGATGTCGACGATATTTTGGTCGATGGCGAGGAAGGTTTCCGCGCCGCGCGCGATTTTATGCGGATGCTGATGCCAAGCCACGCCAAAAAGGTGCAGCTCTGGACCGAGGGAGCGCCGCTTTTCGCCAAATACCAGGTGGAAGCGCAGCTCGACGCGATGCTGAACCCGATCGTACAGCTGCGGTCCGGTGGCTATATCGTGATCAACCAGACCGAGGCGCTGGTCGCCATCGATGTCAATTCCGGCCGCTCCACGCGCGAGCGCAGCATCGAGGACACGGCGCTGCGTACCAATATGGAAGCCGCCGAGGAGGTGGCGCGGCAGTTGCGAATGCGCGATCTGGCGGGTTTGATCGTCATCGACTTTATCGACATGGAGAGCCGCAAGAATAACGCATCGGTCGAGCGGCGGATGAAGGATTCGCTCAAGAACGATCGCGCCCGCATCCAGGTCGGGGCGATCAGCCATTTCGGCCTGATGGAAATGAGCCGGCAGCGGCTGCGGCCGTCGGTGGCGGAGGCCTCGCTGGTGCCTTGTTCGCATTGCGGCGGCATGGGTCATGTCCGCTCGCCGGAGAGTGCGGCACTGCATATATTGCGCGCCATCGAGGATGAGGGCGCGAAATTCCGGGCTGCCGAAATTCTGGTGACCTTGCCGCCGGATGTGGCTTTGTATCTGTTCAACCATAAGCGTGACCGGCTGGCCTCCATCGAAGCCCGGTACGCCATGCGGATTGTATTTTCAGGCGATGCCAGCTTGACCGCCGCCAATTTCCGGATTGAGAAAACCCAGAGCCAGACCGCGCCTTTGCCGGCGCCGCAGGCACGGGTGAGCGCCGATCGTCCGGTGCCGCCGCCGGCCGACGCCGAAGAGAGCGACGATGAGGCGGATGAGGCAGAGGATACAGCCGCGCCGGTTGCCGGGGAAACGGCTGCCTCAGTGCCGGGTGAGACCGCCGAAGAGGGTGAACGCCGCCGCCGCCGGCGCCGCCGCCGTGGCAAGCGCCGTTCCGAAACCGCCAATGCTCCAGCGCCGGAAGTAAGCGAGCCCGGAGCGGCCGAGCCTGTAATGGAATTGGAGGCGCCTACGGAGATGGATCTGGTGCTGGCGGCCGAACTTGGCGAGCCGGCGGAGCCGGGGGATCAACAGCTGAGCCCGGAGGCGGAGGTTAAGCCGGCGCGCCGCCGCCGCGTTCGAGGCGGCAGGCGCCGGGCAGGTTCTGAACCCGGCGATGAGGCGATCAACGAGGCCCCGGCGCGGGAAGTTGTGTACGCCGATATTGCCGATATCTTTGAGGCTGCCGAGCGCGCGGAGGAAGCCCAACGGGTGAGAGCGCATATCGTCATTGAAGCCGAACCCGCGCCGGAGCCTTTGCCGGAGCACGTGCCAGAGCCGGTATCTGAGCTTGGGCCGGAGCCGGTACTGGAGCTTGGGCCGGCAAGCGCGCTCGAAGCGGCGCCGGAGCAGGCGTATGCTGCGCCGGAACCGGCTTTTCAGCCTGTTGCAGCTGGAACTGGGGAATTGGCGCCGGAGGCCGTTGCCGCTGAGGCCGCGCCGGCGGCAGCGCCGGAACCGCTGGTGAAGCCGACCATTATCGGCGCGTCGGAAGAGCCGGTTGAGAAAAAGCGCGGTTGGTGGCGGCGGTGAGCGTCGGCAGCAATGCCTAACGGTCTCATCTGCCTGGCAAAAAGCGATTCTACTTGAAAATGATTGCAAATTAACCAAACATAGCACGCGGCCATTTGCCGCTTTGAAGGGAATTGGTTTTCCATGGCTTACAATCCAGATAGCAACTCCTATCGCACGGCCCAGGTCGGCAGCTTTGCCGGAACCGGTACCGCCGCGCTCGATCAGGGGCTGCGCGCCTACATGCTCCGGGTGTATAACTGGATGGCTTCCGGCCTGGTGCTGACCGGCATCATCGCCTTTGCCATCTCGCACACCTCGGCGATGAATGCGTTCTATCAGCTGGTTCAGACCGCCGACGGCTCGATGATGTACCGGCCCACCATCCTGGCCTACGCGGCGATTTTCTCGCCGATGATTTTCGTGATGGTGTTGAGCTTTGGCGTCAACAAGCTATCCACGCGGACTGCGCAGATTTTGTTTTGGGCGTTTTGCGCTTGTATGGGCGCCAGTCTGACCAGCATCTTCGTGGTCTACACGCAGACTTCGATTTCGGAAGTGTTCTTCATCACCGCTGGAACTTTTGCCGGTACCAGCCTGTATGGCTACACCGCCAAGGCTGACCTTACGAAGTTCGGCAGCTTTTTGATTATGGGCCTGATCGGCATTTTAATCGCGATGGTGGTGAACTTCTTCCTGAAGTCGCCGGCGATCTATTTTGCCATCAGTGTTCTTGGCGTGCTGATTTTCACCGGGCTTACGGCTTACGATACGCAGCGGATCAAGGTCAGCTATTTGCAGTTCGGCTCGTCCTACGGCGAGGCGATGGCCAATAAGCGCAGCGTTTATGATGCGCTGACGCTGTACCTGAACTTTATCAACCTGTTCATGTTCTTGCTGCAGCTGTTTGGGCAGAGGAATAATCGCTAGACATAACCGCTGTGGCGGCCGGCTGAGGCGCTTTTTTCGGCCAGTGGATTTGAATGAAAGGGGGCTGGCAGCCCCCTTTTTTAGCGCAGGCTCGGGGTGATCAGGCGCTCTTCGGCAATCTCCATGGCGGTTTCGACGGCGCTGCGGGAGATCAGACGCATCAGGCCGCGGGGGCGCTTGGCGCGCAGGTATAGCGGTTTGGCCTGGTCACCGCCGAGTTCCTTCACCACCATGTCGACATCGCCAAAGCCATCGATCAGGCCAAGCGTTTTGGCTTTTTCGCCCAGCATGTAGCCGCCATCGAAAACCGCGTCCTCAGGTCCGAGGCGGGCACCGCGGCGCTCGCGGACCCAGGATTTGAACATGCCGTGGGCCTGTTCCAGCAATTCATGCGTAAATTCGATGTCTTGCGGGCGTAGCGGCGAGAACATTTCCATCCGCGCCTTGTTTTCGCCGGCGGTAAACAACCGGCGCTCGATGCCGTAATGGGCGATGAATTTGTCCAGACCGAAGCCGCCGGTGACGACGCCGATCGAGCCGACGATGGAGAGGCGGTTGGCAAGGATTCGGTCGGCCGCGCAAGCCAGCCAATAGCCGCCCGACGCGCCGACATCGCCGATCACGGCAGTGACTTTAACGCCGGTCTCGCGCGCACGGCGGCGGATCAACTGGCCGATCAGATCGGATTGGGTGGCCGAGCCGCCGGGGCTCTCGATGGCCAGGATAAGATGTCCACGTTTTTTGGCGAGTACGAAACCGCGCTCGATGGGGGCCGTACAGGATTCCAGATTAACCGAACCCATTTGCGCGGCAATCAGGCCGCGTAATTGTACGACCGGAATTTTCGGATGGCGCCACGGAATCATATTCATAAGTACAGCGGGCGTTTCATAGGCTTACGATCCTCCTAAAGGCCGATGATACGCTCAAATCTGTTCAACACGAATAGCGGGTTCAACCCCGGCGGAGCGAGGAACTCTGATTCGAAATCCGTATTGAGCCTACGATAAGTACCGTTGCCAGATTGTGACCCTTGCGCCCCAAGATCTCAACACATGGGACTCGCAAGGGTTCGTGGATTTCAAAATGAAGAATTATACGCAGGCCCTAGACGATTATGGGAAAGTGCTCGGCATCGATCCGCGATTCCCGGCTTCGTTGTACGGCAGGGGACTCGTTGAACGGGCATTGGGTAAGACGAACCAAGCCAATTCAGACATCGCGAAATCCGAGAGAGAGTGTCCGGATATTGCCGCGACGTTTTCGGAAGTCGGACCCTAGCCAGCCCTGACGGCTTTGATCCCCGAACCTAGCCAGCCTTAATCTCCACTGGCCGCGAAGGCGGCTTGGCGTTCGGTTTCCACCATGTAGTCGCGGCTTAACGGTAGTGTGTTCAGGTCGCGGGTTAGTTGGATCTGGAAGTTCATGTGGTCGCCGACGCGGAAGGAAAGTTCCGAGACCGATAGATAGAATTCGAACATCCGGCAGAAGCGTTCGTCGTAGAGGGCGGTGATGGCGTCGCGGTTGGCGGCGAAGCGGAAGCGCCAATGCGCCAGGGTTTTTGCATAGTGCAGGCGCAGGATTTCGATATCCGTCGTAACCAGGCCGGATTTTTCCACCGGGCCGAGGACCTCGGAGAGCGCCGGCGAGTAGCCGCCCGGAAAGATATACTTGGCGATCCATTGATTGGTGGCTGACGGCCCTTCCAGCCGGCCGATTGAATGAACCAAGGCGACGCCGTCCGGTTTCAGGCTGCGCCTGATGACATTGAAGAACTCCTGGTAATTGGGGATGCCGACATGTTCGAACATGCCGACCGATACGATGCGGTCGAATTGCTGGTTCAGGTTGCGGTAATCCATCAATTCGAAGCTGACGCGGTCGTCGAGCCCCTCGGCCGTGGCGCGCGCCCTGGCTTCGTGCAGTTGTTCCTCGGAGAGGGTGATGCCGGTTACTTCGGCGCCGTAGTCGCGGGCCAGGGTCAATGCCATGCCGCCCCAGCCGCAGCCGATGTCGAGCACGGTCAATCCGGGGCGGTCGAGTTTCAATTTGGCCGCGATATGGCGTTTCTTTGCCGCCTGCGCCGCCTCCAGGGTTTCGTCGCCGCGCGGGAAATAGGCGCAGGAATATTGCCGGTCACGGTCGAGGAACAGAGAATAGAGCCGGCCATTCAGGTCGTAATGATGGGCCACGTTGCGGCGCGCGCGCTTGGCGTCATTGGCCTGGAAAACCGGCCGCAGCGCCTGGTGCACGACGGTATGCCAATGCAATACCGGCACCTCGTGCCAGTATTTATTGACGTTTTGCATGACCACGTTCATGACGTCGTGGATCGAGCAATCCACCGGGTAGATGCCCTGGTCCATGTAGGCCTCGCCCAGCGCCAAGGCCGGGTTCATCGTCAGCCGGCGCACCGTCGGCCAGTCCTGAATTTTGAGTGTCGCCTGCGGCTCGCCGCCGTCGCCATAGGATGTGCTGGAACTGTCGGGCCAGATAATTGTAAATCTACCGCTGCGGATCCCGATCGTCAGGGAACGTTCCAATACTTTTTTGAAGGCCCAGTTCATATCCACCTCCGGTAGTCACCCCCGCGTGACTTAACTTTTGACGTTTCTCGTGACTCAACTCGTGACTTAACTTGGAACGCAGCGTGCTGGCGGCGTTGTTAAAGGCGATTTAGCAATAATTAACTAGGTTCGGTCAATTGTTAACTAGGTTCGGTCAATTGCAAAAAAAAGCCCTCATCCGTGCGGATGAAGGCTTTTTATGGAGATCAGCTGTTATAGCTGAATGGCGCGGGTTAAGCTTCGGCGGGCGCTTCTTCCTCACCGAAAAGCGGCCCCAATTCGGGCGCCTCATCCGGCTCGGCGACGATGGTCTCGCCCCGCGCTTGTTTCTCGGCTTCCTCGGGGCTGCGGGCCACATTGACTTTGATATCGATCGCAACTTCCGGATGCAGTGCGACGCGTACCGAGGAGATGCCCAGCACCTTGATCGGGTGTTGCAACAAAACCTGGCTGCGTTCGATGGTCAGGCCCGCAGTGGTCGCGGCGTCGGAGATGTCACGGGCGGTGACGGAGCCGAACAGGCTGCCGGAATCGCCGGCCTGACGGATCAGCACGACCGCTAGGCCCTGGACGCGCTCGGCGACGCGCTCGGCTTCCTCGCGGCGCTTCAGGTTCTGCGCTTCCAGTTGTACCCGCTCACGCTCAAAACGCTCGCGATTGGCTTTGGTGGCGCGCACGGCCTTGGCTTGCGGCAGCAGGAAGTTGCGGGCGTAACCCGGCTTCACCTTTACCACTTCGCCCATCTGCCCGAGCTTTTCGACCCGCTGCAGCAGGATTAGTTCTACGTTTGCCATGGTTCCGTCCCCTTAATTCAGCACATAGGGGAGCAGCGCCAGGAAGCGGGCGCGCTTGATGGCTTTGGCCAGCTCACGCTGCTTTTTGCCGGAAACCGCGGTGATGCGGCTCGGCACGATTTTGCCGCGTTCGGAGAGAAACCGCGACAGCAGGCGGACATCCTTGTAGTCGATGACCGGCGCGTCCGGGCCGGAGAACGGGCAGGATTTCTTGCGGCGGAAAAACGGCTTGCGGGCGCCAACTCCCGGGCGGCGGCCGGCGGGGCCGGCATCGGTTGTGTCGGACATTAAATATCCTCCTCTTCGACAGCGTATTCATCATGGCCGGGCCGGAACTCGTCACGGGCCCGGAATTCTTCGCGCTCGTCGTAGCCGCGCTTGCGGCCGGTCTCGAAGCGTCCAGCAGGCTTGGGTCCGCGGAAGCCGCGTTCACGATCGTCGGATTTGCGCGACAGGATGACCGAGGGCTCCTCGGAGATTTCGTCGATGCGGATCGTCATGAAGCGCAGCACGTCTTCGTGCAGGGTCAATTGCCGCTCCATCTCGATCACCGCCGGGGAAGGCGCGTCGAGGCCGAGCAGGATGTAATGACCCTTGCGGTTTTTCTTGATCCGGTACGCCAGGCCCCGCAGGCCCCAATATTCGCGTTTTTTGACGCTGCCGCCGTCGGCTTCGATTTGTGCGGTGGCCGCATCGGCGACGGCATCGGCTTGCGCCTGCGTAATTTCGCTCCGCGCAATCAGCACGGTTTCATATAACGGCATGTGTGCTCCCTTCGGATGTTGTCAGCTCCGGCCCGGGTCTGGGCCATCCCAAAATTGGGACGAGCATTAGCCAGGCGCGATGCCACGCGCCCAGCAGGGGAGGCGAGCCTTTGGCACTGGCGGGTTGAAAAGTAAATAGGGGCGATGCGGCTTTTTGGTGCCGGCCGCCTGCGAATTTAGTGTCGGCCGCCTGCGGCTATCGCGCCCATAACGCCACCGCCTCCGCCTCCGCCACCGCCACCCCCGCCGTGGCCGCCACCTTGCATTCCGCCCCCTGGTCCGCCACCGGGGCCGCCACCCGGTCCGCCACCTGGGGGGCCGCCATGCATGCCGCCGCCCGGTGGACCGCCAGGACCGCCTGGTCCGCCGTGCCATCCGCCGGGTCCGCCTGGCGGCGGCCCGCCATGCCAGCCGGCCGATCCGCCATGCCAGCCCGAGCCGCCGTGCCAACCGTTCGGGTAGCCGCCGCGATAGCCGCCCCCGACGATGACGGCGCTGCTATAGGGATAGTATCCGCCAGGATAATAATACGGCGACCCGGCATAGTAGCCTGGACCATATCCATTGTAATAGCCCGGACCCGCGACGCAGCCGGCTGTCAGGGCAAGCATCGCGCTGCCCAGCAGAAACCCGCTTAGTCGGCTGAACCTTCGGCTGACAAATTTGCGCATAAATCACTCCGTCCCGGCCGCCCGTGAGAGCGAACATCTCGGGAATACCCTCTAAATGGGGCTTAAATGAGCGCGCCAAACCGACCATGACGGAGTTTTAAGACGTGGAGCCATGCAAGGCGCTCATGCGGCGGCTTGGCGTTGTCGACCAACAGCGCTTTAAAAGCTGTTGCCGTAGTTGTGACAACGTTAGTTGTTATGGCGTTAGTTGTGATGGCGTGCGGGGCGGTGCATGGTAAACCACATGCCCAGCACCGCATCCCTGCTTCGCACGCCGCGCTTTCTGCCTTTGTTCGTGACGCAGATGCTGGGAGCCATCAACGATAATCTGTTCAAGAATGCGCTGGTTGTGCTGGTATTGTACCGGCTGACCTCCGGCGGCCCGATACTGGTGGCTTTGGCGGGCGGGGTTTTCATTCTGCCGTATGCGCTGTTCTCCTCGATGGCCGGGCAACTGGCGGATCGTTATGAGAAGTCGCGGCTGATCAGGCTCACCAAGTGTTTCGAATTAGGTATCATGCTGCTGGCGGCTGCAGGTTTTATCACCGGCAGCGTGCTTGCCCTGATGGTCGTGCTGTTTGGGCTGGGGGTGCAGGCGACATTTTTCAGTCCGCTGAAATACGGCATATTGCCCGACCACTTGCGTGACGATGAACTGGTTGCCGGTAACGGTTTGATCGAGGCCGGGACCTTCGTGGGTATCCTCATGGGCACCGTGGCGGGTGGTGCACTGATTGTGATGCACGGCGGCCCGGAGGTGGTTTCCGCGGCTGGTATTGGCGTGGCGCTGGCGGGGATTGTAGCGGCATATTTTGTGCCGGTAGCCGCCGCCGCCGCGCCTGATTTGAAAATCGGCTGGAATATCTTCACGGAAACCCGAACCTTGATCCGAGAGGCGAAGGCAAACCGTCCGGTTTGGCTGTCGCTGCTCGGGCTCAGCTGGTTCTGGGCGGTGGGCGCTACGCTGCTGGCCGAGTTTCCGACCATCGCGCGGGTTAACCTGCAAGCCGGCGGCCATGTGGTGACATTGATGCTGGCTGCCTTTTCGGTTGGCGTTGGTCTGGGCTCGGTTTTTTGCGCGCAGCTGTTGCGGGGCGAGGTGTCGGCCCGGCTGGTGCCGTACGCTGCGATCGGGATTTCGCTGTTCACCGCTGATTTCGCTTTGGCGGCGATTTTTAACAGTCCCATTCATAGCGTTGCCTTGCATGGGGGTGGCATGCTTAGCGGTGGCTTGCATAATGTTCCGGAGATATTGGGATCCTGGCAAGGCCGGCGCATGCTAGCGGATCTATTATTGCTGGCGGCGTGCGGCGGTGTTTACTCAGTGCCGCTTTACGCTATTTGCCAGGAAAAATCAGCGGCTTCGCACAGATCCAGGATGATAGCGGCGAATAATGTACTAAATGCGTTGGCGATGGTGCTGGCTGCAATTATAACCGCCGGCCTTTATGCGGCCTGGCACTCCGGCCCAGCTATTCTAATCGTCACGGCGATTGCAAATATTGCTGTGGCCTGCAGGCTGTTTCAGATATTGCCGGAGTTCCGCAAGCCGGGCATTGCGATAGCGAATTAAATCAAAGGCCGGATGAGATGTACCGCGCCGATAATGGCGCCCCAGCCGATAAGCGAGAGCGTCACGGCAAGCCAGATGGCAGGGCCCATATTGAGTTTATCATCGTGGTACAATCCGTCGGCCGGCGGCGCGGCGCGGCTGGAACCACGGGTCGGCCGCGGTGCCAGGTGAGCCGGCAGGTCGGGGCTTAAACCAAGCATTTTTCTCCCCCCAGCCAAAGGTGAGACTGTGTTGAAAGTCTTGGTGAAATAATTGTCGGGCATCCGCCGATGAGTAGTGTAAGTTTCTGAACCTCTGGTTAACAGAGGCGAATTAATGCACGTTATGGTTACAAATAACAGTTTCCGAGACTTTAACAAAACGTTAGGATCGGAGCTTAGTTAAGGGTCACGATGCGTCGGGTAATTCATATGGATTTTGGTATGATGCTGCGCGTGGCTGAGCTTAGCGCTTGATGTTTCTTATCAGCTGAAGGGCATGCTCGAAGGCGGTTTCTGCGTTCATGTAGGTTGTGTCCACCTCAGTCGCATCGGGGGCGCGTTTAAGCGGCGCGGCGGTGCGGTTGCGGTCGGCCTCGTCGCGTAATTTCAAATCCTCCTTGACCGCGTCAAGCGAAATTGCCGCGCCGCGGTGTAGCAACTCGGCGTGGCGGCGGGCGGCGCGGGCCTCGATGCTGGCGGTAACGAACAGTTTGATGTCGGCATGCGGAAACACGATGGTGCCGATATCCCGGCCATCCAGCACGGCGCCGTTTTTGTCGCCATAATGGCGCTGGTAGTCGAGCAAGGCGGCGCGCACGCCGGGGATCGAGGCGACCTGGCTGGCGGCCCGGTCGGCATCCGGACCGCGCAGATCGGTGCGGGCGAGGTCGGCCTCCGCCAATGCTTTTGCGGCAGCGGTGGCGGCGGCCGGGTCGGCGGGGTTTTGCGCGGCATCCAGCACCAGGCGGCCGACGGCGCGGTACAGTAAACCGGTGTCGAGATATGGCAGGTTGAGGGCAGCGGCGATGCGCCGCGCCAGGGTGCCCTTGCCGGCGGCTGCCGGGCCGTCGATTGCGATAATCATCGGGCCACGATCATAGCGGCGCGATTGCCGCGCCGAGGCGGCGCATCAGCGCCACGAAATCAGGGAAGCTGGTGTCGATGAAGGTGGAATCGTCGATTGCGATCGGTTCGGCGGTAATGCCGCCCAGCACCAATGCGCTCATCGCCAGGCGGTGGTCCATTTGGGTGGCAATGGTGCCGCCGCCCGGAACCACCGGCATGCCGTGGATGATCAGATCGTCGGCTTGCGCTTCGACATGGACCCCGGCGGTCCGCAGCATGACGGCGGTGGCGTTGAAACGGTCGCTTTCCTTGACCCGCAGTTCCGCCAGGCCGCGCAGCCTTGAGGTGCCGCGCGCCGCGGCGCAGGCGATGGCAAGGATGGGGTACTCGTCGATCATGCTGGGCGCCCGTCCCGGCGGGACATCGACGGCGGTAAGCTCGGTATGCTCGACGATGATGTCGCCGATCGGCTCGCCGCCCTGGAGCCGGGGGTTCACCACATTCAGCTTCGCGCCCATTTCGCGCAGGGTGTCGAATAATCCGGTCCTGAGCGGGTTCAGGCCGATGGCGCTGAGGGTGATGCGCGATCCTGGCACCAGCAGGGCCGCCACCAGCGGAAAGGCGGCGGAGGATGGGTCGCCCGGGACGATGATGTCGGCGGCGCGGAGCTCCGGCTGGCCGGCAAGCTGGATGTGGCGGCTGTTGCCGTGCCGGCTGACCGTGACCGCGGCGCCGAAATGGCGGAGCATGTTTTCCGAATGATCCCGGGTGGCCTCCGGCTCTTCGACCTCAGTAATGCCGCGCGCGTTCAGGCCGGCCAGCAGAATCGCGGATTTGACCTGGGCCGAGGCGACGGGTAGCCGGTAGGTGATCGGCAAGGCGTCCCGGGCGCCCTGGATGGCTAGCGGCAGACGGTTGCCGCTGGCGAAAAAGCGGGCGCCGCAGGCTTTTAACGGTGCGATGACCCGCTGCATCGGGCGTAGCCGCAGCGAGGCGTCGCCGGTCATGACGGAGAAGATGTCGTGGCTGGCCAGGATCCCGCATAGCAGCCGCGCAGCGGTGCCGGAATTACCCATATCTAGCACGTCGGCGGGCGGCGTGAGGCCACCGATACCGGGGCCGGCGACGCGCCATTCAGCACCATGGCGCTCAACGGTGGCGCCGAGCGCGCGCATCGCGGCGGCGGTTCGCAACACATCCTCGCCTTCCAGCAAGCCGGTGATGCGGGTTTGCCCAACCGCCAATGCGCCGAACATCAAGGCCCGGTGGCTGATGGATTTGTCGCCAGGGACGCTGACCTTGCCGGTCAGCGCGGCGGCCGGGCGAGAGGCTTTCAAGGGCTTGCGAGGTGGTGATTCCATGAGGGCGCCGCTTAGCACGTTGCAATCGGTTTGACATAGCTGTCAGAGCATGGCATCGCGCCGCCCCTGACGATCAGCGTCGATATCAGCGTAGATAAATGAGGGTGAAATGGCCAAGCCGGATCTCGGTGAGAAGCATACATGCGTATCGTGCGGGACGCGGTTTTTCGATCTTGGCAAGGACCCTGCAATTTGCCCGAATTGCGCCACCGAGCAGCCGGCTGAACAGCCGCGGCTGAAGCGCTCGGCGCCGTTGCCGGAGGAGACCAAGAAGGTCGCGAAACCGGTTCCGGCCGACCCCGATGATGTCGAAGTGGTGGATGACGACGACGATGAGGACATCCTGGAAGACGCCGACGACCTCGAGGACGATGCCGACGTAATTGATGCGGATATCGACGTGCAACCCGAAAACGACGACCCCGAACGGTGAGAATTCTACTGTGGCGGCCATCTGAGGCGCTTTTTTCAGCTTCCGGTGCTCACGGCCAGTAGGCCGCTCCGCTCCGGGTCTGAAAAAATCGCCCCAGCTGACTCACCACAGCGAATTCTCGGACATGGGTTGGTAAAGCGTTTCTTTGGCACGGCTTGTTTGGGTTTGAAAGAAATCCGCGCTAGCTGACGCGCCACAGGAATTTTCGGCCGTGGGTGATTGGGCGTGGGGGTTGTTCGTTCCAGTGCACCATGGCCGGATAATAAAAAATTTTTCGGAGCTTTTTTAAAAGCGACCGCTGCTTACTTTGCCGGCGCTTTCCAGCTTAGGCCCTGTTGTATAGCGGTGATTTTGCGGGGGGCTCGCCAGCTGCCGTCCAGGGCCAAAGTGAGTTGGGGCGGCGACGGGACGGCTGGGAGCAGCGTTAAATTCAGCGTCAGCCCGTTATCGGGGAGGTCGATATTGCCGGTGGCGGTGGCGGCGCCGCCGGGGCTTTGCAGGCTGGCGCCGGTGAGCGTGACGATACCGCTGTTGATGCGGCTGGTAAGGCTGAGGCCTGAAAACGGGGTAAGGCCGGCCAGGCAGGCGGCGCGGAGCTGGCTCGCATGGCGTATAGGGGTTGCCAGCGCGGCGGTAAGGCCGGGCAGGTTGAAGCTGCTTATGGACCCTGTTTTAGCTGCCAGGCTGGCGTTGCCGGTTAGTGTCGCCAGCCAGATCGACGGCGTGTAGCCGCTGGCGGTGAGGTCGATGGCGGCGCTGAGGGTGCCGCTGGGCAGGGTTAGCGGGAAAGTCATCGGCAGGTTAAAGGCCGCGGCGTCGGCGCCCGTTAGGGTGAACTTTGCGGTTATTGCTGGCGGCGCCGGTGGCGGCGGGGTTTTGCCGGGTATTGGCAAAGCCGGTGCTGGTACTGCCGCCGAGAAATTACCGGTCAGGTTACCGCCTGCCAAAGCGGCCTGCGCCAGTGCAAGGTCGAATTTGCCGGGACCAAGCGTGATGACGGCGCCGGCGGGGCCTAGGATCTGGTTGCCGGCGAACAGAACCCGGTTCGCCATGATGCCGATTTTTCCCTGCATGCCGGCCAGATAAGTCCATGGCGGCGTGAAGTTGGCCGCAATTGGCGGCAGCGCCAGCGTGTCGGCGTCGATCTGCCCGTTTAGTTGGTGGTCGCTGCTGCCGTAGATGAGCGCGCCGTTTGCGGTCAGAGCGCCCATCGACAGCACGAAGTCGGAGAATCCCATTTGGGTCGGCGACAGCAGCAGGCTGGCCCGCAGGCTGATCGAACCGGCGCCGGGCCAGGCCAGGCCAGCGTTGAGGCCGAGGGCTTTGAATGCGGCAATGGCGTTGGGGTGGCGCAGCGTGAAGGCGCCGCTGGCGGATTGGTTGGTAAGGTCGATGACCGGCGCCGCGGTGACGCTGATTTGGCCCAGGGTCAGGCTGGCGCTGGTGGCGAGCGCATCGGCGGGACCGGCGGCGAGAAAGGAAAATGCGAGCGGCGCCCGCGCCAGCGCTGGCGGCGGCCGCAGCCAGGCTGGAAGCAGGCCAGCTACCTGCGATGCCGAGGGTAATGCGAGGATGGCCCGGGCCGAAGTGATTTGCGCGGTCGCGGCCTGGCCGCCGGCAGCCGGGGCGCCTGCCAGCGTAAAGCTGGCGGCAGCGATACCGCCATAGACCGCGGCCGAGAGGCGGCGGACAACGAGCTGATGGCCGAGGCTGGCGTCGGCCAGAAGATGTGCCAGCGGAATTTTATCGATCGTGGCGTGGTCCGCCGTAATCTCGAAATCGCTTGACCAGCCGGAGGTCTGAAAGCGGGTCGGCGGCTGGCGCATCAAGGCTATAAAGGGGGTCAGGTCCAGCTGGTCGAAATGCAGCTGGAAGCTAAGGTTTTTATGGTCTGCCAGCACCGCGGAAGCAGAGACCCGGGCTGGACCGAAGCTGCCGGCTAAATTGTCGATCGTAAGATTATTCTGAGTGCCTTTAAGCGCGAATTTGAGGTTGGCTTGAGACCAGGCAGCCGGCAATGGCGGGGTTGCGCCGCCGATCAGCGTATTCAGGTTGGTGCTGTCGAGTGTGGATGCCACTGCTAGATTGCCGGTGCGATCAAGCTTGCCGGTTAGAGATAACTGGGTCTCCGGCAGGGTCGCCGTAAAGGCGTTGATAGTAGCGCCCTCGGTATTAAAATCGATGCTGGTTTGCAGATGGGCGAAGACCCAGCCGGCCGGTGCGGCGAGGGTTACGTTGGCGGCATCCAGCGTCAAATGCGTCGGCAGCTGCGACCGGCTGGCGGCGTTCTGGAGCATGGCCGCCGGCAGTGTGAGGTTGTTGCCGGTCAGCAGCAGGCTCAGCGACGGCTGCGGCAGACTGATGGTGGCGGTGCCGGCCAGGGTGGCTTTGCCCTGTTGCATTTTAAGGTCGGACAGCAGGATTTGTTGCGGGTCCGCGGTGACGGTGGTGGTGCCGCTGAGCGGTTGGATAAGTTCCGGGTCCAGCCAGCTTAGCGTTGCCGCACTGAAACCGGCGGTTCCGGTAAGCGTGCTCGAGGCATCGAAATTGCCGGAGATATGGGCCTGCAGGTTGGCGGCGTTGTTGGTTTGGATATCCAAAGTGAGCGGCGTGCTGCCGACCGCGGACAGGGCGCCGAAACTAAGCGAAACCGTCACCGGGGCGCTGTTCAGATCGCCGGTGCCGGAAATTGAGAAGGTGCCCTCGCCGCCGGTGAAGATGTCGGCCGAGACATGGGTAAAATTAACGGCTCCGAGGCTGATCTGGCCGTTGTTGATCTGCGCATGCAAGGTGGTGAGCCAGGGCGGCGGCGCGATTGCGGCAGCCCCTCCCGGCAGGGGCCAGGGCAGCGCGATATGCGGCGATTGCAGCGTGATGGCGCGGGCCGAAATCTGGCCGTGCAGCAGCGGGATGGGGGCGATGTCGAGGGTCAGCGAAGCGGCGGTGATGGTCTCGTGATCAGGATTGGTAATGGTAATGTCGCCGGCGATGAATTGCGGCTGCGGCAGCAGCGCCAGCGAGACCTTGCCGTTGATGTGGACGATGCGGCCGGTGAGCGAGGAGGCCAGTGCCTCGACGGTGGCGCGGTGATAGCGTGATGAGACAAAACCCGGCAGCGCCAGGACAGCGCCGGCCAGCAGCAGCGCGAGCCCCAACGGTACCGCCCAGAGCAGGCTTTTTTTGGATACCATTTTATGCCGCGGCTCAGCTTCGGGCTTCAGGGTCATGCAAAAGGGGTCATGTCACGGCGCGGCCGAAACCGCCACCGCCCGGCGTTTCGATTACGAAGGCATCGCCGGATTGCAGGTTCGCCGCAGCACTGCCGCCTAAAATTTCGATGCTGCCGTCGGCACGTTCAATCCATTGCCGGCCAACCTCGCCGGGGCCGCCGCCTTGCAGGCCGAATGGCGGCAAGCTGCGGCGCGAAGCCACGATGGTGGCGGTCATCGGCTCCAGGAAGCGGATTTTTCGGATCACACCGTTACCGCCGGAGGTGGCGCCGGCGCCGCCGGAATGGTGCCGGATGGAGAAGTTTTCAACCCGGACCGGGTAGCGCAGTTCCAGAATTTCCGGATCGGTGATCCGGGTGTTGGTCATATGCGTGTGCACCGCCGAGGCGCCGTTGAAATTTGGCCCGGCGCCGGCGCCGCCGCAAATGGTTTCATAATATTGGTGGCTGGCATTGCCGAACAGAAAATTATTCATGGTCGCCTGCGCCGAGGCAGAGGCGTTGAGCGCGCCGAGCAAGGCAACGGTGACCGCCTGCGACACCTCGGTATTGCCGGCGACCACCGCCGAGCCTGGACCGGGGGCGAGGAAACATCCGTCTGGAATAAGGATGGTGAGCGGTTGCAGACAGCCTTCGTTAAGCGGGATATCGGCGCCGACAAGACATCGGAAGACGTACAGGACGGCGGCGGTGGTGACTGCCGGCGGCGCGTTGAAATTATTTTTCTGGACCGGGCCGGTGCCGGTGAAGTCGATGGTCGCGGATTGTTCGGCGTGGTCGATGCGGATGGCGACTTTGAGCATGGCGCCGTCATCCATGCGGTACTCGAAGCTGCCGTCGGCAAGTTTGGCGATGACGCCGCGGATGGCGGCTTCCGCGTTGGCTTTGACATGGCCCATATAGGCCTCGACGGTTGGCCAGCCATAGCGGGCGATGATGGCGTTGAGCGCATTCAGCCCGGTCTCGTTGGCGGCGATCTGGGCTTTGATATCGGCGACGTTCTGGTTGGGATTGCGGGCCGGATAGGTAGCGCTTGCGAGGATGTCCCGAAACGCCTGTTCCTGGAAAATACCGCCGTCGCGGAGCAGGAAATTATCGATCACGACGCCTTCCTCGATCAATGTTTTTGAGAATGGCGGGGTCGAGCCCGGGGTCAGGCCGCCGATATCGGCATGGTGGCCGCGGCTGCCGACGAAGAAGCGGATTTTGGTTCCGGCGGCGTCGAAAATCGGCGTGATGAGGGTGATGTCCGGCAAATGCGTGCCGCCGGCGTAGGGGTTGTTGAGCGCCACGGCGTCGCCGGGTTTGAGGGTGCCGGCGCGGACCGCGATCACGTGGCGGACCGACGCGCCCATGGCGCCGAGATGCACCGGTACATGCGGGGCGTTGGCGATCAGGCCGCCCTTGGCATCGAAAATGGCGCAGGAGAAATCCAGCCGCTCCTTGATGTTGACGCTCTGCGCGGTGTTGCGCAGCACGACGCCCGATTGTTCCGCAATCGCCATGAAAAGATTGTTGAAGAGTTCCAGCAGTACCGGATCGGGTTTCGCGAGGTCGGTGATGCTCGCATTGGCGCGGCGGGAAATGCGTCTGAGGATCAGATGGTTTTGCGGCGTCAGTTCGGCCTGCCAGCCGGGCTCGATGATGGTGGTGGCGTTGGCCTCGCGGAGCAAAGCCGGGCCGGTTATTTTATCCTCGGCGGCCAGGGCGCCGCGGTCATAGACCGGCGCGATATGGCTGGCGCCGTCGGTATAAATCTCGGTTTGGCCGATCGGCGTTAGCGGGCCGCGGCGTGACGGTGCGGCCGGCTCGGTTATCGACATGCCGGGGGCGGCGGCTTCGATTGAAATGGTTTCCGCGATGAGCGGTTTCTCCGGCGTGATGAAGCCGAAGCGTTTTTGATGCGCGGCCGCGAAGGCGTCTTGCATGTCGGTGAGCGAGGCAAGCGGGATCTGCAATGCGGTGTCGGTGCCGGCATAGCGCAGATGTACGAATTTTTTGGTGGTGATGGCGGCGGGGTCGACGTCCTGGTCCCGCAACGCCGCGGCGGCCGCTGCCGCAAGCCGGGCCGCGGCGCCTTCGAGTTCCGCAAGGTTGGGCCCGGTCAAGGCAATCTCGATGGCTTGTTCGCGCAGCAGCAGAAAATCGGCAAGGCCGATGCCATAGGCGGAAAGTACCCCGGCCAGCGGGTGGATGAAAATGGTGTCCATGCCAAGTTCGTCGGCAACCAGGCAAGCATGCTGGCCGCCGGCGCCGCCAAAGCTGGTTAGCGCGAAGTCTGCCGGGTTGTGGCCTTTCTGCACGGAGATTTGCCGGATCGCGTGCGACATATTGGCAACCGCGATGGCGATGAAGCCTGCCGCGATTTGCAATGGCGTGCGCGGTGTGCCGGTGGCTTTGCAAACCTCCTGGGTGAGAGCGGCGAATTTCTGTTGTACAATCATGGCATCGAGCGGCTGATCGCCGTTCGGGCCGAAGATGGCCGGGAAATATTCCGGCTGGATTTTGCCGAGCAGCACATTGGCGTCGGTCACCGTCAGCGGTCCGCCATTGCGGTAACAGGCAGGGCCCGGATTGGCGCCGGCACTTTCCGGGCCGACCCTTAGCCGGGCGCCGTCGAAACTCAATTTGGAGCCGCCGCCGGCCGCCACGGTGTTGATGGCGAGCATCGGCGCGCGCAGCCGGACCCCGGCTATTTCGGTCTCAAAGGAGCGTTCGAAGGCGTTGTCGTAGAGTGCCACATCGGTGGAGGTGCCGCCCATGTCGAAGCCGATAACGGCGTGCAAGCCGGCCATGGCGGCGGTGCGGACGGCGCCGACGATGCCGCCGGCGGGTCCGGATAAAATGGCGTCCTTGCCGGAGAATTTTTGCTCTTCCGCGAGGCCGCCATGCGACTGCATGAAGTAGAGGCGGGCGCCGCCGAGGCCAGCTGCAACCTCGCCGATATAGCGGCGCAATATCGGCGACAGATAGGCATCGGCGACGGTGGTGTCAGCGCGCGGCACCAGTCGCAGCAGCGGGCTCGCCTGGTGGCTCAGCGATATCTGGGTGAAGCCGGCTTGGCGGGCCAGCACGCCCAGCTGCAATTCCAATTCCGGATATTTCCAGGCGTGGATCAGGGCGACGGCGACGGCATCGAAGCCATCCTGGCGCGCCTGCTGCAAAATCCCGGCGATCTGCGCCTCGGCCAGCGTCTCCACAAGGCTGCCGTCCATTGCGACGCGGCCGGCAACCTCGGCTACCCGCTCGTACAACATGCTTGGAAGCTTGATGTCGAGATCGAATAATCGGGGCCGGGCCTGGTTGCCGATGCGCAGCAGATCGGCAAAGCCGCGATTGATCAGCAGCAGCGTGCGCGCGCCCTTGCGCTCCAACAACGCGTTGGTTGCAACCGTGGTGCCCATTTTAACCATCTCGATGGCGCCGCGCGGGATGACAGCGTTGTCCTCAAGCTGCAAGAATTCGCGAATGCCGGCGATGGCGGCGTCCGCATAGCGCGACGGATTGTCGGAAAGCAGTTTTAGAGTGGATAGCTTGCCGGCAGGGTCACGCGCCACGATATCGGTGAACGTGCCGCCGCGATCGATCCAGAATTGCCAACCCCCCATAAACCTCGTCCAACAGACTGCTTTGGGTTGATGTATGATTGTGCGAACCGGTTCAAGGTTTCCACTTTGGAAACTGCGGCCGGCGCATGATATGGGAGAATGATGAGTTATTGGGGTAAGATTCTAGGGGGCGTCGCCGGCTTTGCAATGGGCGGCCCGGTGGGGGCGCTGTTTGGCGCCGCCCTTGGCCATGCCGCGGATCAGGGCGCACTGCCGAATATGGCTGGGCGCCTTAGCAATGCGATCCCTTTCGATACTGCCCGCATTGCCGCGATGCTGGGCCGGCGTGAGCAGCTTTTTGCGGTGAGCGTCACCGTGCTTGCCGCCAAGCTCGCAAAATGCGACGGCCAGGTGAACCGCGCCGAAATCGATGCCTTCAAACGCAGCTTTAAAATACCCGAGGAAAATGTCCGCGAGGTCGGCCGGATGTTCGATCAGGCGCGCGACAGCGCCGAAGGGTTCGAACTCTATGCCGAACAGCTCGGCGAAGTGTTCGCCGATAATCGCGGCTTGCTGGAGCAGGTATTGGCGGGTCTGCACCAGATTGCCCGCGCCGATGGTCCTATCAACGGCCGCGAGACCGAGTTTTTGCAGCGGGTGGCGCAGCGGTTCGGCCTGGCGCCCGAGGCCGCCCGCCGGGCCGGTCAAGGCGGTTTTGCCGCCGGCATGGAAGGCGACCCCTATAAGGTCCTGGGCGTCGACCGAAAGGCGACCAGTGAGGCAATCCGGGCCCGCTGGATGACGCTGATGCGGGAAAACCATCCCGATAGCCTGGCCTCCAAGGGCGTGCCGGAGGAGTTTATCGCCGCGGCCTCCGACCGGGTGGCGCGCATTAATGCCGCCTATGACGTGATCAAGCGGGAGCGGAAGCTTTGAGGGCAGGAAGCGCTGCTTTTTGGGAACAAAAAGACAGGCCGCCTGCGACCGTAAAACGCGTATTCTATTCCGAGGCACGGGTGTGACGTCGCCGGCGCCAATTATTTATACACCCTCGCCGAATTTCGATGCGCGATCGGGCGAGGTGCAGCATTTGGTGCTGCATTATACCGGGATGCAGACCGCGGCGGCGGCGGTGGAGCGGTTGTGTGATCCGGCGGCGAAAGTATCTTCGCATTATGTGGTCGACGAGGATGGCACGGTGTACTGCCTGGTCGAGGAGCAGTTCAGGGCCTGGCACGCCGGCATCAGCTATTGGCGTGGCATGCAGGGGCTTAATGATAGCTCGATTGGCATCGAAATTGTGAATCCGGGGCATGAATGGGGCTACCGGGCGTTTCCGGATGTCCAGATCGGGGCCGTGCTGGGGCTCGCCCAGGGCATTTTGCGGCGGCATCCGATTCCGGCGCGCAATGTGGTCGGGCATTCGGATATTGCGCCGGATCGCAAACAGGACCCCGGAGAATTATTTCCGTGGCGGGATCTCGCCGGGCAGGGGGTCGGGATCTGGACCGATGCGGTGGCGCCGGCAGGGGATTTGGCGGCCGACCTGGCGGCCATCGGCTATGATACAAGCTTGCCCATGCCGGATGTCGTCACTGCTTTTCAACGGCATTTTCTGCCGGGTCAGGTCACCGGCGAGGCTGATGCGATGACTTGTGGCCGCGCCGCGGCGGTACGGCGGTTGACCGGACCGGAATGAAGGCGCAAGCGGTCGCCATCCAGACGGTCGGACAGCCGCTGCCGGGCATAAACCCCCGGTGGAGGAAAGTCCGGGCTCCACGGGAATACGGTGCCGGCTAACGGCCGGCGGGGGCGACCCCAGGGATAGTGCCACAGAAAACAAACCGCCCAAGCCGCTGCAAGGCGACGAGGGTAAGGGTGAAACGGGGCGGTAAAAGCGCACCGCAATGCCGGTAACGGCGTTGGCAGGGTAAACCCCACCGGGAGCAAGACCGAATAGGGGCGGCCGGCCGGCTATGGCAACATAGGCCGGCAGGAACATTCCCGTTCCGCCGCCCGGGTTGGTCGCGTTGAGGCAGGTTGTAAAATCTGTCCCAGAGGAATGGCTGTCGTAAACAGAACCCGGCTTACAGACCGTCTGGATGCTTAATTCGCTGTGGTGGCCGTTTGGGTGCGACAGCAAATTAAGTCCGATTCGAGCTCTGAATTAGCCAGATGCTGTAGCGGGCGGTGAGAACAAAACGTAAACATAAGGTTTTGAAAGTTGATGGCGGTTGCTTGGGATTCTGGAACGAGACGGCGGCGGATAGATTTGGGATTTTGGGCGATTATTCTTTACTGACCCGGTAATCCCATGGTAACCCATATCTACCCATAAAAACCCAGGGGGGCCGGGTATCGTCGATGACGCCGTTTTTAGGACAGCACCAGAACCGGCTTGATGCCAAAGGACGGGTCTCCGTGCCTTCGGCATACCGGGCGGCGCTTAAGCATTTGACGGGGTCATCGGAGATGGTGCTGCGGCCTTCGTTTACACATGCCTGCATCGAAGCATGGCCCACGTCGAGATTCAATGAGTTAGAGAAATCTCTTAATGCATTGGATGTGTTCAGTGCTGAATATGAAGATCTTTCCACGGCGATCTATGCCAACGCGTATCCGGTTGAGGCGGATAAGGATGGCCGGATTTTACTGCCTGAGTTTTTGATGAAACATGCCGGGCTGAGCGACGCCGTAACCTTCATGGGTGCTGGCCAGACTTTTCAGATCTGGGAGCCGGCGGCGGCGGCGGCGCGCGCGGTTGACGCTCAGGTTAAATCCAAGGAACGCCAGCAAACCAGGCAGGCTGGCGCAGCGTCGGCGGTGATTATCGGTCAGGCGGCCGGGGCATGAGCGCTTTCTCGCACGTGCCGGTGATGCGCGATGCGGCGGTCTCGATGCTGGCGCCGCGTGATGCCGGTATTTATCTTGATGGCACTTTCGGCGGCGGCGGTTATGCGCGCGCCATTCTGGATGCAGCGCAATGCACATTATGGGCGATCGATCGCGATCCGGCGGCGATTGCGCGCGGCGCTGAAATGGCTGCTGCCTATCCCGGCCGGCTGCATATTGTTGAAGGCAGGATCAGCGCTTTATTGGAGTTGCTAGGTGCCGCCGGGGTCAATGCGCTGGATGGCGCGGTGTTTGATCTTGGGGTGTCGTCGTATCAGATCGACGATGCGCAACGCGGCTTCAGTTTCCGCCATGACGGGCCGTTAGATATGCGGATGGGAAATTCCGGCATGACCGCGGCAAATTTGGTTAATACTATTTCCGAATCCGAGTTGGCTGATATCCTGTTTGAGTTTGGTGAAGAGAAAGCCTCGCGCCGGATTGCGAAAACCATTGTTGCGCGGCGGCAGGAGCAGAAATTTGAAACGACAGCGGATTTGGCGAGCGTAATACGCAGCGTGGTGCGGCCTGATAAATCTGGCATCGACCCGGCGACCAGAAGTTTTCAGGCGTTGCGCATCGCGGTGAACGAAGAGCTGGAAGATATTGAAGCCGCGCTGACACAGGCGGCGGCATTACTGGCGCCCGGCGGCCGGCTGGTGGTGGTGAGCTTTCATTCACTCGAAGACCGGATCGTCAAGCGCTTCATGGCGCGGGCTTCCGGCCGCGCGCCAGGGGCGTCGCGCTATGACCCGGCGAGTTTTTCCGAGACAGCCACACCGAAATTCCGTTTGCTGACCGGTAGCGCGAAGGCGCCGGATGCCGCGGAAGTAAAAGCTAATCCTCGCGCCCGGAGTGCCAAATTGCGGGCCATGGAGCGGCTGGCCGCATGATCCGTCCCTTCACCTTGATCACCATGCTGTTGGCGGCACTCTCCGGCGCGTATCTGTTTGCCGTAAAGCACCAGGCCCAGGTGCTGGATGATGAAATCGCGGCGTTCGGGCAGTCGGCGCGGCTGGATGCGATGCGCATTCGGGTTTTACAGGGCCAGTGGTCGCTGGAGACCGATCCGACGCGGCTGCAGCAGTTGGCCGCGCAATTTACCAATTTACAGCCGATGCAGCCGGCGCAGCTGGTGACCTTGGCCGCCTTGCGCGAAAGCTTGCCGCCGCCGGGCAGTGCAGCGCCGAACAGCAATCCGGAGCTTCCTGGCCAGACCGCGCCGCAATTGCCGGAGCTGGCGCAGCAGGATGCATCGGTGCCGGGAGGCTTGCCGATGCCGCCGCCGCCGGCGCCGCCGCCGGAGCTGCTGGCCAGCCTGGCCCCTGCCGCGCCGGTGCCAAGCCGGGTTGTTGCGCATCGGGTTAGCCATTCGGCGCTGCATCTTGCCAATACGGAGCTGGCAGAGAGCCTGCCGCCGCCAAGGCCGTTTTATCCTGCAACGCCGCCGCGGGAGGCGCCGCCGCGTTACTATGCGCCAGTAACGCCACGCGAGGTGCAGCCGGTGGTTCAGGCCAGCGCGATCGGTCAGGCCGGGCCGGTGGGGGCGCAGGTAATGTCCGTCAAGGCGACCGCGATGGTACAGCAATACACCCCGGCGGCTGCCGTCAGCTCGCCGGATGGCGGGTCGGTGCTGGGGATGGCGAGCAATCTGGCGCCGCCGCAACCGATGCCGCAGAACGGTAACGACAATTGACCCTGACCTTGCGCCCTGACCCATCGCCGCCATCGCGCCGCCGCGGGGCCACCGACCGCGATGCGGTGCCGCGGATGGAACATGTGCGGGTGACCTCGCCGGATTTGCTGCGCCGGGCCGCGATTGAGCGGGCCCGCAAGCGCATGGTGATCTGCGCGGGATTGTTCGTGGTGCTGTTCATCGTGCTGGCCGGCAAGTTGACCGTTGCGACCGTGATCCGGCCTATATTACCGACGCAGGCGGTGCTGGACGCGATGCAGCCGATGCTGGACGTAACGCCGCCGCCGCCCGGACGCGCCGATATTACCGACCGCAACGGCACTATTCTGGCGGTCTCACTGCCCGGCGCGCAGCTTTATGCCGATCCCAAGCAAGTGCCGGATCCTCGTGATGCCGCAATTCAGTTGGCGAGTGTGTTGCCGGGATTGGATGTCGCGGCGACGGCGAAAAAACTCGAATCCGGCAAGGACTTTGTGTATCTCGACCGCAAGCTGATGCCCAATGAGGAGCTGGCGGTAAACCAGCTCGGGATACCGGGGGTGTATTTCGAAAATGCCGATAAGCGGCATTATCCGGAAGGCGATCTGGCGGCGCATATTCTGGGCGGTATCAGCGTCGGCGGTCAGGGCGTTGCCGGGGTTGAGAAATATTTCAACCAGCGTCTCACCAGCAATCCGGACCCGCTGAAACTGTCGATCGATATCGGCATCGAAGGCATTGTGCATGATGAGCTGGCCTCGGCGATCAAGGAGTTCAAATCGCCGGGCGGCTGCGCGATTGTGATGAACGCGCATACCGGCGAAATTCTGTCGCTGGTGAGCTTGCCCGATTACGATGCCAGCACGCTTGGCACCGCATCGCCGGATTCCCGGTTCAACCGCTGCGTTACCGGTGATTATGAGCCGGGCTCCGTCTTCAAGCTGCAGACCGTGGCGATGGCGCTGGATTCCGGGCTGGTGCATTATTGGGATTATTTCGACACCTCGCATCCGCTGCATGTCGGCCGCTTCACCATCACCGATTTCGAGCCGGTTCACACCTGGATGGCGGTGCCGCAGATCATCAACGTGTCCTCCAATATCGGCGCCTCGCGGATTGCCACTATTCTGGGGCCGCAGATCGAGCAGGCCTGGTACGCCAAGCAGGGGTTTTTCAAAAAGCTGGATGTACAGTTGCCGGAGGCGCAGCCGCCGCAATATCAGCCGCTGCATAACTGGGGCCTGGCGACCACCATGACGGTCTCCTTCGGCAACGGCATTGCGGTGACGCCGTTGCATCTGATCACCGGGGTGCTGCCGATTGTGAATGGCGGCATTCGCTACAACCCAACCTTGCTGGCGGTTGACCCGCAAGGTCCGCAGCCGCAAGGCGTGCGGGTGATGGCAGAGTCGACTTCCGATATCATGCGCAAATTGATGACCGGCGTGGTGCTGACCGGCACCGGCGTCAAAGCGCAGGTGCCGGGCTATGTGGTGGGCGGCAAGACCGGGACTGCGCAGGTGGTGGGTCCGCGCGGCGGCTATTTGAAGCACACTAATAACGCCTCGTTCATGGCGGCGTTTCCGATGAATGCGCCGCAATATGTGATTTACGTGCTGGTGCTGCAGCCGCATGCCGATGCCACCACCGGCGGTTTCACTACTGGCGGGCAGATTGCAGCGCCGACCGTGGGCCGGATTATCGCCAGGATCGGGCCGATGCTGGGCGTGTTGCCGGCGGCGGGGGATGAGCTGGCGGCGTTGGATGCCTCATTGACCATCCCGATGGACCCGCTGCCGCCGCCGGGCGAGAGCGCGCTCGGCCCAGGCCGGCCGTTGCCGCCGGGGGCGAATATGTTCGCCTATGAACTGCTGGGCGAGCGGCCGCCGCAATCGGCGGTTCCGGCGAAATTGCGGCCGGATGCGCTGCTATCCGCCTCGCATGCGGTGGGCGTATCAGCGCGCGCCGGCCAGCCCATTATGGCGCCGGTTTATCCGCCGCCGGCCGCCGGCGCGATGCGGCATATGACGGAGCGCAGTACCAATTCGGGCGAAGAGCTTGCGGAGCGATGAGCTGATGGGTGTGGATGTTCGAGGCATAACGGCAGATAGCCGGGCAGTACAACCGGGCTTCATGTTCGCGGCTTTGCCGGGCGCAAGGTCCGACGGGCGGCAATTTATTGGCGATGCGGTTGCCCGTGGCGCGGTGGCGGTGCTGGCGCCGGAGGGCACCTTATGGCCACCAGGGGTGCCGCCGCGGCCGCTGTTGATCGACCCGGCGCCGCGGATGCGGCTGGCGAAAATCGCCGCCGAGCTCGCGGGCCGGATGCCGGAGAAACTGGTCGCGGTTACCGGCACCAACGGCAAAACCAGCACGGTGGATTTTCTGCGGCAGATCCTCAGCCTGTCCGGACGCGAAGCGGCTTCGCTCGGAACCTTGGGCGTGGTCGCCAAAGGGGTGGATCCGGCGGACAGCCTGACCACCCCGGACCCGGTGACACTGGCGAATACGCTCTCAATGCTGGCGGCCAAGGGCGTTACGCATGCAGCGCTTGAGGCGTCCTCGCACGGGATTGAGCAGAGCCGGCTGGACGGACTGAAATTCGCCGCCGCGGGCATGACCAATCTGTCGCGCGACCATTTGGATTATCATGGCTCCATCGGCGCCTACCGGGCGGCGAAACTGCGATTGTTCGACAAATTACTGCCGGCCGGCGCGCCGGCGGTGGTGATGGCGGATATGGATAAGGAAACCCTGCACAGCCTGCGCGGCATTGCGGTGCGGCGTGGCCTGGATTTGCGCCTGGTCGGGGTGGCGGGCGTGCAGACTTTGCCTGCTGGCCAGGAGGTCGAGGTGAATATATCCGGCAGCCGGCAGCGGGTGCTGCTGAATTTGCCGGGCCGGTTCCAGGCCGACAACGCGCTGTTGGCGGCGGCTTTGGCGGAGTCCGTCGGGGTGCGGGATGCATTGCACCTGGTGCCGAAGCTGATCGGGGTGCGCGGCCGGCTGGAATGCGCGGCGGTGCTGAGCAATGGCGCTGCCGCCTATGTTGATTATGCGCATTCCCCGGATGCGATTGCGCGGGTGCTGATGGCGCTCAGGCCGCATGCGGCCGGCAAACTGGTGATTGTATTCGGCGCCGGTGGCGACCGGGACCGCGGCAAACGCCCGCTGATGGGTGCCGCGGCGGCAAGGCTCGCGGATGTGGTGATTGTGACCGATGATAATCCGCGCAGCGAGGCGCCGGCGGAAATTCGCAGCGAGATTCTCAGTGCCTGCCCGGCTGCAATTGAAATTGGCGATCGCCGGGCAGCCATTGCCGCCGGCCTGGAGATGCTGGGTCCAAATGACGTGCTGGTCGTTGCCGGCAAGGGCCATGAACAGGGTCAGATTATCGGTAAGGAGATCGTGCCGTTTGATGATGTGGCCGTAATTCGCTCGCTCTCAGGTCTTGGGTAAACATGCTTTGGCGTGAGGATGAACTGGCAGCCGCGATCGGGGCGCCAGGCGCTGCCGGTTTTGCGGCGAGCGGAGTGTCGATTGATACGCGCAGTCTGCAACCCGGTGATTTGTTCGTGGCCCTGGCCGGCGTGCGGGACGGCCATGATTTTGTCGCCGAGGCACTGGCCAAGGGCGCTGCCGGCGCAATGATCTCGCGCGATGTGCCGGTTGCGGGAAAATTTTTGCGGGTCGCGGATACGCTGGCCGGGTTGACGCGACTGGGGCAATTCGCCCGGGCCCGCAGTGCCGCTAAAATCATCGCGGTTACCGGCAGTGTCGGTAAAACCACCACCAAGGAAATGCTGAGGCGGGCGCTGGCAGGTTTTGGGACCGTGCATGCCGCCGATGCGTCTTTCAATAATCATATTGGCGTGCCCCTGACGCTGGCGCGGCTGCCGCGCGATGCGGATTTTGCGGTGCTCGAGCTTGGCATGAATCACCCCGGGGAGATCGCGCCACTGGCGCGGCTGGCGCGTCCGCATGTGGCGATGATCACCGCAATTCAGCGCGCGCATATCGGGCTGATGGGATCGCTTGCCGCCATTGCTGCCGAGAAGGCCACGATATTTTTGGGTCTGACGACGGGCGGCACGGCAATACTGCCGTTGGATACTGAGTTTTTCGAAGCGGTGGCGAGCGTTGTTCCAGAGTCGGTCCGGCAGATAGAATTTGGCGCCGGCAGTTTGGCGCAGGCCCGGCTGGTTGCGGCGGACAGCGATGCAACGGGCTGTACCGCGCGGGCGGAAATCGGTGGCTTGCAGTTACGTTTTCATCTGGCGGCACCTGGCAGGCATATGGCGATGAATGCGCTGGCGGCACTTGCCGGCTGTGACGCTTTGGGTCTGGATGTGGAAAAAGCCGCTGCGGCGCTGGATGGTTTCGCACCCGTCGCCGGCCGTGGCGTGCGCAAGGCGATAGCGCTGGGTGGCGCCGAGGCGATATTGCTGGATGAAAGCTATAACGCTTCGGCAGCTTCGGTGCGGGCAGCGCTTGAGGTGTTGCGGCTGCAACCGGGCCGCCATGTTGCCGTGCTGGGGGATATGCTGGAGCTGGGCGACGATGCCCGCGACGAACATGAAGCGCTGGCGGCGGAAGTCGACGATGCCGCGGATGTTTTGTTCGCCTGCGGGCAGATGATGGGATATTTATTCAATCGCATGCCGGCGGCAAAGCAGGGGGGTTATGCCGCCAATGCCGAAATGCTGGCGCCGATTGTGAAGGCGGCGGCGCGGCCGGGCGATGCGATTCTGGTGAAGGGCAGCTACGGCAGCCGCATGCGCGATGTGGTCGCGGTTTTGGAAGCCGGCTGATGCTCTACGCAATCTTGTTTCCGCTGGCCGGGAAAATTCATTTCTTGAATCTGTTCCGCTACATCACCTTCCGCGCCGGCGGCGGTTGCCTGACCGCTTTGATCGTCAGTTTCTGGCTGGGGCCGAAACTGATCCGCTGGCTGAAATCGATGCAACGCCATGGCCAGCCGATTCGGCTGGATGGGCCGGAGCGGCATTTGATTGAAAAAAAAGGCACGCCGACGATGGGCGGCGTGCTGATCCTGATCGCTTTCGGCATTTCCACCTTGTTATGGGCGGATCTGGATAATGGCTATGTGTGGGCTGCGCTTTTCGTGACCCTGGGGTACGGCGCCGTTGGCTTTGCCGACGATTATCTGAAGCTGACGAAGCGCAATACCAAAGGCGTCAATGGCCGGGCAAAATTGCTGTGTCAGGCGGTGATCGGGCTGATCGCCGCGGTGTGGATGACCTCGCTGATGCCGGCACCTTTGGGCACCGAGCTTGCAGTGCCGGTGTTCAAGCATTTGATGATCCCGTTCGGGTTTTTGTTTCCGCTGGTGGCGATGTTCGTGATGATGGGGGCGTCGAACTCGGTCAATCTCACCGATGGTCTGGACGGGTTGGCGATTGTGCCCACCATCATCGCGGCCGGCGTGTTCGCGTTGATCGCCTATCTGGTCGGCAATCGGATCTTCGCCGGCTATTTGCAGATCAATTTCATTTCCGGCGCCGGCGAGCTGGCGGTGTTTCTCTCCAGCCTGATCGGGGCCGGGCTGGGATTTTTATGGTTCAACGCGCCGCCCGCGGCGGTGTTCATGGGCGATACCGGCAGTCTTTCGCTGGGAGGCGCGCTGGGTGCGGTGGCGGTCGCGGTCAAATGCGAGATCGTGCTGGCGATTGTCGGCGGCTTGTTCGTGGTTGAAACCGTCTCGGTGATCATTCAGGTGTTCTGGTATAAGCGCACCGGCCGGCGCGTGTTTCTGATGGCGCCGTTGCACCATCATTTCGAGAAAAAGGGCTGGGCGGAGCCGACGATTGTGATCCGGTTTTGGATTATTGCGATGATCCTGGCGCTGGTGGGTCTGGCCACCTTGAAGATCCGATGAACTACGCCCGAGTTTTTCGCGGCAAGCGATTTGCCGTTTTGGGCCTGGGCAAAGCGGGAATGCCGGCGGCGTTGGCGCTGCGCGAGCTGGGCGCCGAGGTGTTCGTCTGGGATGACGGCGAGGCGGCGCGCCGAGCCGCCGGTGCAATGAACCTCGCATCCCCCAGCAAAATCGGACTGCCGCTCGATGGCCTGGTATTATCCCCGGGCATTCCACATGCGTTGCCGAAACCGCACCCGGAGGCGGCATGGGCGATTGCGCAAAACATTCCGGTCATGAGCGATGCGGAGTTGCTGTATCAGGCGGTGCGCGGCTCCGGGTCCAAAGCAAGGTTTGTTGGGATTACCGGGACCAACGGCAAATCCACCACCACCGCTTTGCTGGCGCATATTCTGACCGTTGCGGGGATTGCCAATGCGGCCGGCGCAAATCTCGGCCCGGCGGCGTTATCATTGCCGTTGTTGCCCGATGACGGGGTGTATGTGCTGGAAATGTCGAGCTATATGTTGGAGCGAATCGCCAGCCTCCGCTTTGATGTGGCGGCAATGTTAAATCTTTCCCCGGATCATCTGGACCGCCATGGCGACATGGCGGGTTACGCGCAGGCCAAGCGGCAGATTTTTGCGCGCCAGGATGCGGCATGCACCGCGCTGATTGGGGTTGATGATGCGAGGTCGCGCGAAATGGCTGACTGGCTGCAGACCCAGCCGGCGCGCGTGGTTCGGATTTCCGGCAAAGCGTTTTCGGCTGCCGGCGCAAAAGCGTTGCCGGGCGAGCATAATGCGCAGAACGCTTTCGCCGCGTCTGCAATGGCGCGGGCACTCGGCGCCGGCGAGGCGGCGATTGCACAGGGCATTGCGAGCTATCCCGGATTGCCGCACCGGCAGGCGGCGATTGCCGAATTCGGTGGCGTTACCTTTATCAATGACAGCAAGGCGACCAACGCCGATGCCGCGGCGCGGGCGATGGGTTGCTATGAGAATTTCATATGGATTGCCGGCGGCGTTGGCAAAGCCGGCGGGGTGGCATCGCTGGCGCCGTATTTCTCTCGCATCAGCAAGGCTTTTCTAATCGGCCAGGATGCCGGGCTATTCGCGGCAACGCTGAGCCTACACGGTGTTGCGAATGATATCGCGGGTAATTTGGAGGCGGCGGTGCCGGCCGCTTATGCCGAAGCGAAAGCCCGCAATGTGGCGACCGTTTTGCTGTCCCCTGCCGCTGCCAGTTTCGACCAGTTCAAAAGTTTCGAGCAGCGCGGCGAGGTTTTTACGGATTTGGTTCACGCATTGCAGGGAGAGGCCGCATAATGCCCGCTGTATCGCGCGCGGATACGTCCATCATCGGCCGCTGGTGGTGGAGCGTCGACCGGGTGACGTTGCTGGCCCTCGGCGTTTTGATCGGCATCGGTTATGTGCTGGCGCTGGCGGCGATGCCTGGCATTTCGACCCATATTACCGATCCGCATACGATGGCGATGATCAAGCAGATTGTCTTTCTGGGATGCGGCGGCGCGCTGATGCTCGGGATGTCAATGCTATCGCTGCGGCAGGTTAAACTGACCGCGCTTGGGCTAGGTGTACTATTTTTCCTGCTTACCGGTTTTACCTTGCTGCATGGCGTCGAGGTGGATGGCGCGCATCGCTGGATTTCGCTGCCCGGGTTTACCCTGCAGCCGAGTGAATTCCTGCGCCCGGCTTTCATTATCGTCTCCGGCTGGCTGATTGCTGAATCCCGCCGCACACCCGGCTTCCCCGGCAAGCGCGCCGCATTGGGTTTGTTTCTGCTGACTGCATTACTTTTGAAGATGCAGCCGGATATCGGCATGACTGCCTTGTTCACGCTGGTGGTGTTCGCGCAGTTTTATCTCGATGGGCTGGAGATGAAATGGGTGACGGTTGCGACCGTTATCATTGCCGTTGCGGCGGTCTGCGCGTTCTTCTTCATCAGCCATGTGCATACGCGGGTGATGCTGTTCATGCATCCAACCAAGACCACCGCCTATCAGGCGCTGACCGCGCTTTCGGCGTTCGGCAATGGCGGCATGTTCGGCCTGGGGCCGGGCGAAGGCGAGGTGAAGCATTTTCTCCCCGATGCCCGCGCCGATTTTGTGTTTGCCGTGGCGGGCGAAGAGTTTGGTCTGTTTTTCTGCGGGTTCATCATTCTGGTGTTCGCGGCAATTGTGGTCCGGGCGATGATGCGGCTGCTGGATGAGCCTAATCTGTTCGTGGTGCTGGCGGCGGGCGGGCTGATTATCGGCTTCGGGCTGCAGGCTTTCGTCAACATGGCGTCTTCGCTTTCGCTGATCCCGACCAAGGGGATGACGTTGCCCTTTATCTCCTACGGCGGCAGTTCGGTACTGGCGATTTCGATGCAGATGGGATTTTTGCTGGCGTTGACCCGCAAGCGCCATCAGAGCGATCTGGGATGAGGGGGCCGCGGGTGCAGCCCATCGTTATCGCCGCCGGCGGCACTGGCGGGCATTTTTTCCCTGCCGAAGCGCTGGCGGCGGCGCTGATCGCGCGCGGTGAGCGGGTGGTGCTGATGGCCGATGCGCGCTCCGGCGGCTTGTCCTCACCGGTATTTGGCAATGCCGAGCGTTATGTGATTTCCGGCGCCGGCCTGGCCGGGCGCGGCGCGGGGCGGGCATTGCAAGGAGGTGCGGCGCTGCTGCGAGGTATTGCCCAGTCGCGCAAGATTTTGAAAGACCTGCAGCCGGGCGCGGTGGTGGCGTTTGGCGGCTATCCGGCGGTGCCGCCGGTGCTGGCGGCGCGTTCGCTGATTTCGGCGCGTTCGTGGCGTTCGGAACGCAGGCAGCGGCCGGTTATTTTGCTGCACGAACAGAACGCCGTGCTGGGCCGCGCCAATCGTTTTTTGGCACGCGCGGCGGACCGGTTGTTGTTGAATTTCCCGAACACTTTGAAAGTGCCTGATGGTATCGCAACCGCGGTGCTGGGAAACCCGGTGCGTCCGGCAATCGCGGCGCTGTCCGGCGAAGGTTACGCCGCGCCGCGGGAACGGATTGAACTGCTATGTCTGGGCGGCTCTCTGGGGGCGAAAATATTCGGCAGTCTGGTGCCGGCCGCTTTGGCCCTGTTGCCGGCAGAATTGCGGCAGCGAATTGATCTGACCATGCAATGCAGGGCGGCAGAATTGCCGGCGGCTCAGATCGCGCTGCGTGAAGCAGAAATTGCGGCCGAGCTGTCGCCGTTTTTTGATAACGTTGCCGCCTTGCTGGCGCGCGCGCATCTGGTCATCGCCCGGGCCGGCGCTTCCACCGTGGCGGAGCTGAGCGTTGCCGGGCGGCCGGCGATATTAATTCCGTTACCGAATGCAATCGATGATCATCAACGCGCCAATGCCGATGCGCTGGTGGCGGCCGGCGGCGGCTGGCGGTTGGATCAGCACGGCCTCACGCCTCAAATTTTAGCGGATAAGATTGAAACATTGACTAAAGACACAGGATTATTGACGGCGGCGGCGGCGGCTTCGAGCCGCTATGGCAGGCCGGACGCGGCGTCGCGTCTTGCGGACATGGTGCAGGATATGATGGCGGGAGTGAGCAGCCGATGAGGGCGCTGCCACTTTCCATCGGTACCATCCATTTCGTCGGCATCGGCGGCATCGGCATGTCGGGCATTGCCGAGGTGCTGCATACCTTGGGCTATTCCGTGCAGGGCACCGATATTGCCGAAGGCAGCAACGTGCAGCGGCTGCGCAAAATCGGTATTCCGATCGCCATCGGCCATGACGGCGCCAATATCGGCAATGCGCAGGTGGTGGTGATTTCGACCGCGGTGCCGAAGGATAACCCTGAAGTTGTCGCGGCGCGGGCGAAACTGATCCCGGTGGTGCGGCGGGCTGAAATGCTGGCCGAATTGATGCGGCTGAAATGGTCGATCGCGGTCGGCGGCACCCATGGCAAAACCACCACCACCAGCCTGGTGGCGGCGGTGCTGGAAGGTGCGGGTTTTGATCCGACCGTGATCAATGGCGGCATCATCAATGCCTATGGCAGCAATACCCGGCTTGGCGGTGGTGACTGGATGGTGGCCGAAGCCGATGAAAGCGATGGCAGCTTCCTGCGGCTGCCGGCGGTGATCACCATTGTCACCAACATGGACCCTGAACATTTGGACCATTGGGGCACCCGCGAGGCGATGGAGGCCGGCTACCGGCAATTTGTCGGCAATATTCCGTTTTACGGCTTTGCGGTGCTGTGCATCGATCACCCGGCGGTGCAGCAGATGATCCCGGCTTTGTCGGATCATCGTATCGTCACCTACGGATTTTCACCGCAGGCCGATGTGCGTGCCGAACGGATCATGTATGGCAGAAATGGCGCCTCGTTCGAGGTTCGGTTCTCCGACCGCGTCACCGGCCAGGCGCGGCGCATGTCGCCATTTACGCTGCCGATGCTGGGCAGCCATAACGTGCAAAATGCGCTGGCCGCGATTGCGGTGGCGACCGAAATGGACGTCGGCGAGCAACAGATCAAGGCAGCGCTTGCGAGTTTTGCCGGCGTGAAGCGGCGCTTCACCAAGACCGGCGATGCCGGCGGGATTACCGTTATCGATGATTACGGCCATCATCCGGTGGAAATTGCCGCCGTGCTGAAGGCGGGCAGACAGGCCGGCGCGCGCGACGTGGTGGCAGTGGTGCAGCCGCATCGGTATTCCAGATTGGCATCGCTGTTCGAGGAGTTCTGCACCTGCATGAATGATGCGGGTACGGTGATTGTTGCGGATGTGTACGCCGCGGGCGAGGAGCCGATCGAGGGCGTCGATCGCGACGCCCTGGTGGAAGGGTTGCGGGCCCGCGGGCATCGTTCGGTGGTGCCGTTGAGCGATCCTTCGCATCTGGCGGAGATGGTGCATTCGATTGCCCGGCACGGCGATTTCGTAATCTGCCTGGGTGCCGGCAGCATCACCAGCTGGGCCAATGCGCTGCCCGGTGAGCTGCAAAGTTTGCAGGGTGCGGCCAAGCGTGCCGGTGCGGTGCGATGATGGCGGCACTGGATATCGGCACCGCACTTCCCAAAATACGAGGCCGGGTGCGGGCGCAGGCAGAACTGGCGCCGGTGACCTGGTTTCGCGTCGGCGGGGCCGCGGAGTTTTTAATCCGTCCGGAGGATGTCGACGATCTTTCAAAACTGCTGGGTGAGCTGGCGCATGAGATGCCGGTGACCGTGATCGGCGCTGCCTCCAATCTGATCATCCGTGACGGCGGCATTCCCGGCGTGGTGATTAAACTTGGCCGCGGCTTTAATGAAGTTGCCATCGAGCCGGACGGCATTATCGCCGGCGGCGCCTGCCTGGATGTTACGGTTTCGGAACATGCGGCGGCGGCGGGGTTGACCGGGCTTGAGTTTCTCTCAGGCATTCCCGGCAGTATCGGCGGCGCGGTGGCGATGAACGCCGGCGCCTATGGCGGCGAGATCAAGCACATCCTCGACTGGGCGGAGATTGTTACCCGCTCTGGCGAGATATTGCGTCTGAACGCGACCGAACTGGCGTTGGATTACCGGCGTTCCAACCTGCCGCCGGGCGCGGTTGTGACAGGTGCAAGGTTCCGCGCGCAACCTGGCGACGCGGTGGCGATTGCGGGCCGCATGGCCGAGATAAAGACGAGCCGCGAGGCGAGCCAGCCGGTGCGCGCCCGTACCGGCGGTTCCACCTTTGCCAACCCGCCGGATATGAAGGCCTGGGAGCTGATTGACGCCGCGGGTTGCCGGGGCCTGGCGCGCGGCAATGCGCAGGTTTCCGAATTGCACTGTAATTTCCTGTTGAATAATGGCGGCGCCAGCGCTGCCGACCTCGAAGGGCTGGGCGAGGAAGTGCGGCGCCGGGTGTTTGCCGCATCCGGCGTTTCATTGCATTGGGAGATCAAACGGATCGGTGTTCCGGCGGCGAAATTGGAGTTGGCGCCATGACCCGGGTCGCGGTTTTGCATGGCGGCATGTCGGCGGAGCGTGAGGTTTCCATGCGCTCCGGACAGCAGGTGATTATCGCGTTGACCGCTGCCGGTTTCGACGTGGTTCCGGTTGAGGTGACGTCTGATCTGGCGGCGATGATCGCAGCGCTGACGCCGGCACCGGACGTGGTGTTCAATGCCTTGCATGGCCGTTTCGGCGAGGATGGCAGCGTTCAGGGCGTGCTGGATTATCTTGGCATTCCCTATACCCATTCCGGCGTCCGGGCATCGGCGCTGGCAATTGACAAGGCCGCGGCCAAGGCGGTGTTCGCGCAGGCCGGGCTGCCGGTGGCGCCGCATCGGATCATCGAGATCAGCGAACTGGCTGATCACCATCCGTTGCCGCCGCCTTATGTCGTCAAACCCGTGAATGAAGGCTCGTCGGTCGGGGTTTCGATCGTCAAGCCCGGCGATAACCGCAGTGCTGAAATTATTGCGGAATGGCATTTCGGGCCGGCGATGGTGGAGCAGTATATTCCGGGCCGCGAACTTACCGTTTGCGTGCTGGAAGACCGCGCTTTGGTGGTGACCGAAATTCTGACCGAGGAAGCGTTCTACGATTACCATGCCAAATATGATGTTGGCGCCTCACGCCATGTGGTGCCGGCGGAATTGCCGGCGGAGGTCACGCAGCAGGCTTTGGATATCGCATTGGCGGCGCACCGCGCGCTTGGCTGCCGCGGCGCCACCCGGTCTGACCTGCGTTATGATGAGGCTAACGGCCGGTTAATTTTACTGGAGGTCAACACCCAGCCGGGCTTGACGCCGACATCGCTGCTGCCGGAGCAGGCCGGTTATATCGGCATGAAGTTTCCGCAGTTATGTGCCTGGATGGTGGAGCGCGCGACATGCCGCGTTTAAACGCCGTACGCTCAGCGCCGGTGCGTCAGCAGGCCCGGTCCGGCAGGAGCGGGAAAGCCAAAAAGCCGGCGCGGCTGCCGGATCGCCTGACCGCCCGGGCTTTGTTTTTCCGCCGCGTCCGGCGCAGCATCAAACCTGGTTTATGGGTGCTGGGCGGTTTTTGCGTCCTTGCCATCGGCTCGGAACTATTCCGCGAAATTCCGGCCATGGGCCCGGTGGTCAGCCCCGCCGGCAGCATGCGGCATGGGTTTGGCGCGTTGGCAGCCGATGCCGGGTTCCGGATTGCAAAAGTTAAGATCAACGGCGCCGATACCACGCCCGCGACTGCCATCGCGCAGGCTTTGGGGGTGGGGCCGGGCGATCCCATTCTGGGCTTTTCGCTGGCCAATGCGGCTGCCCGGATCGCAGCATTGGGACCGATCCAGAGTGCCACGGTGGAGCGGGCTTTGCCGGATACGCTGATCGTTACTGTTACCGAACGTGCGCCCTATGCGGTATGGCAAACCGCTACCGCGGGCGCGGGTCCGCAATTCGTGGTGATCGATAAAAACGGCAACGTCATTGCCGATCAGGATGCCAGGGCAGCCAAGCGCCGCGACCCGGCTTTATTGTTGCTGGCGGGCCAGGACGCGCCGCAAAACGCCGGCAACCTGATGACTGAGCTGACCGCATATCCGGCGGTGCGCGCCCATGTCGCGGCGGCGGCGCGGGTTGATGGTCTGCGCTGGAATTTGATTTTGCATAACAATACGCTGGTGAAATTGCCGTCGGAGAACGAGCAGCAGGCGATCGCCCAGCTGAGCCAGCTGCAGGCCAACATCGCCTTGCTCGACCGGCCGGTGGAAGTGATCGATCTGCGCTTTGCCGGACGGCTGGTGGTGCGGCCTTATCCATCGGCCGCAGCGCCCGCGGGGGCGCCGGCGAACGGCATGCAGTCACAGGCCAGCCACACATGACGGGACAACCAACCGATGAATGACATGTCGCGCCGCGGACCGTCTTTGGAACGGCAGATCAAACCGCTTGCCGACGAGCCGGTCCGGCCGCGGGCGGTGCGATCCGGTCCGTTTGGGGTGCTTGATATCGGTTCCACCAAAATTGCCTGCCTGATTGGCCGCGCCGAATCCGATGGCAGGCTGCGGGCTTTGGGGTTTGGCTGGCAGAAGGGCCGCGGCATTAAATCCGGCGGCATCGTCGATTTGGAGGAAGCCGAGCGGGCGATCCGCGCCGCGGTCGGCCAGGCCGAGGACATGGCCGATACCCGGCTGAAATCAGTCGTCGTCAACCTGTCCTGCGGGCAGCCGGAAAGCCGGCTTTTCAATGTGCAATGGCCGGTGGATGGCCGGGCGGTGACCGCCGAGGACGTCAAGCGCGTGGTCCGCGAGGCTCGGATGCGCGCCGCCGCCGGCGGCCGCGAGACCATCCATTCGCTGCCGTTGAGTTTTTCCACCGACGAGACCCCCGGAGTTACCGATCCGCGCGGGCTGTTTTGCGAAACCTTGACGGCGCAGCTGCATGTTGTGGATGCCGGCAACACCGCCTTGCGGACGCTGGCGGCCTGTCTGTCGCGTTGTGAGCTGGATATCGCAGCTCTGGTTTCCGCACCCATGGCCTCGGGCCTGGCGACGTTGGTTGGCGATGAGCGCGAACTTGGGGCGACCGTGATCGATATGGGCGGCGGCACGACCAGCATGGCGGTGTTCGCCGAGGGCCAGTTGCTGCACACCGCGCAGCTGCCGATCGGCGGCATGCATGTCACCAATGATATTGCCCGCATGCTCTCAACCTCGGTGGCGCACGCCGAACGGTTGAAGGCGCTGTATGGCAATGTTCAAGGCAGCCCGGACGATGAGCGCGAGTTGCTGCCGGTGCCGCAGGTTGGCGAAGACGAACATCAGATCGCCAAAATCCCGCGGAGCATGCTGATCAGCGTGATCCGTCCGCGCCTGGAAGAAATCTTCGAGCTGGTGAGGGACCGTCTGGAAACCTCCGGCCTCGGCCGGGCCGGCGGTAACCGCGTGGTGCTGACCGGTGGCGCCTCACAATTGGGCGGCGTGCGCGAGCTGGCGGCGCAAATGCTGGAACGCCATGTGCGGCTGGGCAAACCCAATGCCATGACCGGGTTGCCCGATAGCGCGACCGCGCCGAATTTCGCGACCCTTGCAGGGCTGCTTCATTTCGCCACCGGCGATGGCCAGACCATGCACGATATCGATTTTGAGGCGGAACGAACAGCCGGATGGTTCGGCCGATTCGTCAACCTTTTAAAAGACCGTTTGTAAAAATTAAACCGCAAGCGCGGCTGCGAAAAACTGCATTTCCTGTTTGACATGAAAACGAAGCGTTCGTTACCGCTAAGCCCTAAGGAGACCTATCCATGACCCTGAATCTGATGATCGAAAAGACATCGCACACCGATTTTACGCCGCGCATTACCGTGATCGGCGTGGGCGGCGGCGGCACTAACGCGGTTAATAACATGATCGCGCTGAACCTTCCCGGCGTCGATTTTGTGGTCGCTAATACCGACGCGCAGCAATTGCAGTTGTCGCGGTCGGAACGGCGGATCCAGCTTGGGCCGCACATCACCCAGGGCAACGGCGCCGGCGGCAAGCCGGATGTTGGCAGAGCCGCTGCCGATGAGGCCGCGGATGATCTGGCGCGGCATCTGGAACACACGCATATGGTGTTCATTACCGCCGGCATGGGCGGTGGTACCGGTACCGGCGCGGCGCCGGTAATTGCCCGCATGGCCCGTGAGCGCGGCATTTTGACAATTGGCGTCGTTACCAAACCGTTCGGCTTTGAGGGCAAGAAACGGATGCGGATGGCCGAAGAGGGCATTGCCGAGCTGCAAGCCTATGTCGATACGTTGATTGTGATTCCGAACCAAAATCTTTTCAAGGTCGCAAACGAGCGTACCGGCTGGAAAGAGGCCTTCGAGATGGCCGATAATGTTTTGTATATGGGGGTGCGCGGCGTTACCGATTTGATGGTCGTGCCGGGCCTGATTAATTTGGATTATGCCGATATCCGCTCGGTCATGGCTGAAGCGGGCAAGGCGATGATGGGCACCGGCGAGGCCGAGGGCGAAGAGCGCGCGATGCGGGCCGCCGAAGCCGCGATCAGCAATCCGCTGCTTGAAGACACCAATATGAAAGGTGCGCATGGACTGCTGATCAACATCACCGGTGGCTCTGATATTACCTTGTTCGAAATGGATCAGGCCGCCAACCGGATCCGCGAGGAAGTCGACGAGGATGCTAATATCATGGTCGGCATGGCGCTGGATGAAAGCCTGAACGGCCGCATTCGCATTTCGGTGGTTGCCACCGGCATCGACAGCGCCGCACCCGGTATTGCGCAGATGCCGAAATTCCAGGTTGTCGGCGGCGGCAGCGTCGATGCCGTCAGCTTTCCGGCGCATGCGCAGCCGCACCCATCGTCGCACCAATCGTCGCACCCGGCTGGCGGACATTCGGTTGCGTCGCAGCCGGCTGGTTCGGCAGCGGTGCATCGTGAGCCGGTGATGCAGGCGCCGTCGGCTCAGGGCCCTGGTTATATTCCGCAGCCGCCGGCCAAGCCGTTGCTCTCCGCGGCGTATCATGGCGGCCAGGATCACGCTGAATTCGAGCTGGACGAGCCGGAAATGAAGGCGCAGCGCCCGGCACCGAGCCCGGCGGCAGCCCGGCCGGTAACGCCGGAGCCGGCGCGGCAGCAGGAAGCGCCAAAACGCGCCAGCCTGTTCAGCCGGGTGTTCGGCGGCGCGCCGGCAACCCACGCGCAACCGAGCTTGCGTGGCGCGCATCAGGAACCAGTGATCGCGGCACCAAATTACCGGCAGGAGCCGGCTGTTTCCGACCCGCACGCGCAGCCGGATGCACAGCGTGAGCCGGCGCGGGCGGCAGTCAGGCCGGCGCAAATCGACGAAATCGGGCTCGAAATCCCGGCATTCCTGCGGCGCTCCAGCAATTAGGCCGTGCGCCTGAAGAAGGCGGGCGCTTGGGCTAGGTCCGGGATTAAGCGCGGCCACCGTCCCCGGGTCGATAAGATTGCACGTTGAGTGGATGTTGATGAGATCGCGCATGAAACGCCTGGCCCCGGGTAAACAGCAGTTTAACCCGGGGTTTTCATGCGCTGTGTATCGCGCTGTAACACGGTTCGTGGACGTTACATTTTGAGCTATTTGAAAGCTTTATTTTCAAAGGCTTATTTGGAAATAATCGGAAATAATGATTGACTGGCCCGGAGCTGCGGCACCGCCTAGATTGGGATCAGATTCGGGGGTTGGTTATCATTGATGTCGTCTTTGCGAGACAGAAACAGTTGGGGCGGGTTTGAGTTGCGGCCAGCCGGGCGACATACCTTAAAATCGGCGATCGATTGTGTAGGCCGCGGCCTGCATAGCGGTTTGGAGGTGCGGCTTCGTCTGGTGCCGGCGCCGGCCGGTAGCGGCATCGTTTTTCATCGGACCGATTTGGATCGGAAGATTCCGGCCCGCTATGACCATGTTTCCGATACCAAACTTTGCACGGTGGTAAGCGCGCCGGGACAGCCGGAAATATGTGTCAGCACCATCGAGCATCTAATGGCAGCACTTTGGGCCAATCGGATCGATGATCTGACGATCGAGGTGAATGCGCCGGAATTGCCTATCCTGGATGGCTCCGCTTCACCCTATTTGTTTCTGATCCAGAGCGCCGGTGTTACCGAGCATGGTGGCGAGCGCAGCTATATCGAAATCCTTCGTACCGTGCGGGTGGAAAAGGGCGAGGCTTTCGCCGAGTTGCGGCCGCATGGCGCCGGCGCTTATGGCGCTCTCGGTCTGGATTTGTCTCTGGCAATCGATTTTCCATCGGCCGCGATTGGCCGCCAGGCGCTCAGTATCAGCCTGACCCCGGAAAGTTTTGCGGCGGACCTGGCTTCGGCCCGGACTTTTACCATGGCTTGTGAGATCGAGGCGCTGAAGAAAGCCGGCCTCGCCAAGGGCGGCAGCCTGACAAATGCAATCGTGGTTGAAGATACCAAGGTGATCAATCCGGAAGGCCTGCGTTGGCGGGATGAGTTTGTGCGCCATAAATTGCTTGATGTGGTGGGCGATTTGGCGCTGGCCGGCGCGCCGATCGTGGGCCGCTTTATCGGCAGCAGAACCGGCCATGCACTGAATAACAGTCTGCTTCACGCATTGTTCGCTGAGCCGGCCAATTATCGGGTCACCGGGAATGCCTTTGCCGGCACGCCGTTGCAGCTGCAGGCCGTGGCAGCCTCGGCCTAATCAAGCAATCGATAAGGCCGTTTCGAAACGGCTAGGCTGGTACAGCCGGAATATTGTTAGCGGCAGACCAGAATATGTCCGACATCGGTCCATTGCGCCCTGAAGCCGGCTTCACAATAGGACAGGTAGTATTCCCACAGCCTTTTAAACTGCGCGTCATAGCGGGTTTTCGACGCCGGAAGCTCGGCGATTTTGGGCCAGGCCGCCTGAAAGGCGGTCTGCCATTGCCGCAGCGTCTCGGCATAGTCCTGGCCGAACCAATGGGCGCTGCGCCATGATAGTCCAGCCCGCTCAATCTCCTTGCGCAGCCGGGAGGGGGAAGCCAGCATGCCGCCTGGGAAAACGTAGCGCTGAATAAAGTCAGCCGCGGTGCGGTAGCCTTCGAAATAACGCTCGGCAATGGTGATGGCCTGGATGCACGCCAGCCCGTCCGGACGCAGCCGGTTGCGCAAGGTGGAGAAATAGGTAGGCCAATATTCTTCACCCACGGCCTCGATCATTTCAATCGAGGCAATGGCATCGAAGCTGCCCTTGACGTCGCGATAATCCTGTAACCGCACTTCGACTTTGTCGCTGAGGCCAGCCCGGGCGATACGGGCCTGGGCGTAGCTGAGTTGTTCGCGCGATAGTGTGATTGCCACCACATCGGCGCCAAATTCGCGCGCCGCTAGCTCGGCAAAGCCGCCCCAGCCACAGCCGATCTCAAGGAGTTTTTTACCTGGCGCAAGCTGCAGCTGGTTGCAGATACGCCGCATCTTGGATGTTTGAGCAGCCTCCAGGCTGTTAGCGCCATCATCGAAAAGAGCTGCTGAATAGGTCATCGAACGGTCGAGCCACAGCTCGTAGAAATCGTTTCCGAGATCGTAGTGATCGGAGATATTGCGTTTCGATCCGCTGCGCGTGTTGGGCCGCAATTTATGCATCAGCTTCGACAGCAAACGCATCCAGGGCTTGCCGTCGATCATTGCATCCCAGCTGGCCTCATTGGCGGTGCCGAGCTGCAGCATTTCCGTTAGTGTCGGGCTATCCCACCAGCCTTTTAAATACGCCTCGGAAAAACCCAGGCTGCCGCTATAGACGGTTTTGGCAATGGTGCGCGGATCGTTGATGATCAGCGTTGCTGCCGGGCCGGGCTCAGAGCCTTCGAACTTGTGAATATCGCCGTTGGGGAGTTGCACCGTAAGATGCCCGACCCGGACCAGATGCCCGAGTTGCAGACCAAGTTGCAACCGCCGGTCGCGCGGTTTTGCGGGAAATGTCCGGCCGGTAACCGCTGTTTCGCTCATTCGTTGCTGCTTCCCAAAAAACGTCCACATCGGCATCGCTCCGGCCCGAATGCCGTAATCCTTAAGCCGGAGCTACGTATCCCAAACTCGTTTGGATGCGGCGTATCGCAAAAAAACGAAACGACATAAAGAAATTTTTAATAACTCAGTTGTGATGCAGTCGTGTGTGCCCTCTCCTATATAGGGAAGCATGCGCCGAATTATCCCTTATATCGCTACCCTGATTGTTTTTGTTGCAATGGACGCCACCTGGCTAACGCTTACGGCCGGCATCTATCGCGATCAACTTGGCGAGATTTTGCTGCCGCAGGTGCGCTGGGTGCCAGGGGTCTGTTTCTACCTGCTGGAGATATTGGGCATTCAAATCTTCGTCCTGCCGCGCGCCACTGGAGTGCTCAGCGCCCTTGGCTTTGGCGCCGGTTTTGGGATTTTCACTTATGCAACCTACGATCTGACAAATTGGGCAGTCCTCAAGGACTGGACATTTTCGATATCGGCGATGGATATTGCCTGGGGTGCGGTGGTAGCCGGCGCGGCGTCGGTTGCCGGCTATCTGGCGGCACGTAAGGTAGGTTCTGCTTACTCTGCATAAAAGCCAACAAAAAGACGTTTTTGAAGCTTGGGCATGGGGCTTTCTGATGCCGGCCTATTTTGTTGCTTCGGCGTGGGCTTTGGAAAAGACATAAGCCAGGACTGCGGAAATCGAGGCCACCGAGACTTCATTTAAAACCAGCAACGAGTGATAGACCTTGGCCGAGTACACTGCGGGCGGCGGCGGGAAATGGTCCTGGAGGAAATAAAACAGCACGAAGGGCAGCGCCGTGCAGACCGCCAACGGCAGAACTTCGCGCCGCCGGAAGCTTAAAACAGCCAGGGTTATACAGGGGATTAGGAACAAAGCTGTCGCCGAGGCCTGGCCCAGAAGCCAGGTTACGTAGATGGAATTAAGGGTGGACGCCACGCTCAGCCATATCCGGCTCCACAAACCGTTACGGCGCGCGATCCACAAGGTCAGGGCAAAAAATGGGAAAGCGGCGCCGGCGAAAAACAGCCATGGCATGCCGGCGCGGCCGAGAATGAAATACAGATAGAGCGGATAAAACGGCGTATTGCTGGCCAGCACCAACGCTATCGTGTTGGAAGCCTCGGTTAGTTTGTCCTGATGCGCCGCAAACCGGAAATAGTTAAGGTTCATCCGGCCGCCGATTTAATCCCGGCATCAAACCGGCTTCAGGCGATATTGGCTGATCCCCCAGGAGTTGCCGCCGGCATGACCAAATAAGCCCTCAGTGGCCAGGAAGAACATGCGCCAGCGGCGTTTCCAAATGGCGGCATCGGCACCATAGGTCTGGCGCAGCACCGGCAGGATCGCGGCGGTATTGCGATCGAAATTATCCAACCAGTCACGGGCTGTATGCGCATAATGGGTCCCGTTCCAGCGCCACTCCGCCTCCGCGGTAAAAAGATCCGGGAAGCAGTGCATCAGATCATGGCTTGGCATGATGCCGCCGGTGAAAAAATGCTGCGCGATCCAATCAGCTTTCTCAGAAGCATCGAAGCGGTAGGGCGATGCGCTATGGGTGAAAACATGAATGAAGACCCGGCCGCTGGGCTTCAACCAGGATTTCACTTTGGTGAACAATGCACGCCAGTTTGCCATATGTTCGAACATTTCGACCGATACTACCCGGTCGTAAAGCCCCTCTGCGACAAAATCATTCATATCGCAGGTGATCACGCGCAAATTTGTAAAACCCCGGGTCCTGGCGCTGTTCTCGATGAACGCCCGCTGCGAATGCGAATTTGAAACCGCGGTAATTCGTGCTTTTGGAAAATGCTCCGCCATATGCAAACTAAGCGATCCCCAGCCGCATCCGAGTTCCAGAATTTGCTGGCCGTCAGCAATGCCGGCGGCGGCAACCGTGCGCCGTAGCGCGTTGGCCTCCGCGGTATCCAGATCGTCAGCCGGATCTTCGTAATAGCAGGACGAGTATTTGAGATGACGCCCCAGTACCAGCTCGAAAAATTCCGGCGGCACCTCATAATGCTGGGCATTGGCGGTGTCGGTGTGGATGGCGATCGGGTAGTTATCCATGTCCCGGGCGAACTGGTTTGCAGGGATTGCGGCGCCGCTGCCAAGCGAGCGATCGGTGCGCCCGACCATGCCATTGATACCGGCCCGGATCAGCAGATCGGGAACCGGCAGGCGTTCGGCGAGATAGGAGGCTGCTTCAGCAAATGTCATTGTCTAGACTCCGGGACTCGAAAATGTGGCGGGGGAACGGGGCGGGCGCGGGAAGAAAGCCGGCACGCGGTGTTGATAGGCGCGATATTTTTCGCCGCGGGATGCCAGCATTTCGCGCTCCAGCATTGGCACGCCGGAGACTTTGGTCAGCAGCAGGAACATCAATGCCGGGGCGATGAAGGCAAGGAGGCCCCATGGCCAGAAACCACCCAGGGCCAAAGCCGGATAGGCGAGCCAATACAGCCATTCGAAAAAATAGTTCGGGTGCCGGCTCCAGCCCCACAAGCCGATATCGCAGACCTTGCCTTTATTAGCCGGGTCACGGCGAAATTGGTGCATCTGGCGGTCCGCCAGAGCCTCGCCGGCAATTGCGATGACGGCGATTAATACGCCCGCCAACAACGATACGCCGCTTAAAGGCGCCGGGCACCATGCCGCCAGCGCCACTGCCATTGCCAGCGGCCATGCTGCTACTGCCTGCACCATCAGAAGCCCGAACATGCGCGGTTCGAAAGCAGGCCCCCATTCAGTACGGAAGCGGGCGTAGCGGGCATCTTCATGCGGAATGCCGTGGGTGCGTGACAAAATATATAGACCAAGCCGCAGCGCCCAGATTAATGCCAGTGCCGCCGCCAGGGCGGAGCGTGGCGACAGCCCGGCGGATAAAGCTGTAATTGCGCCGGCCGCTCCGGTGCCGAAGGTCCAGAATACATCGACCCAGCCGGCGTTGCGCATGGCCCGCTGCACGGCCCAGGCGGCAGCCATGACCACGCTAAGAAAAGCCAAACAAAACAATGAGATAATCAAAGGGTGCGGCATTCAGGTCAATATCTATCCAAAGGGCGATCACAGATACGTTAACACTCGGGTTCTGGATGCACGCATTGGATTTTTCTTCTGATTGATTGATGCATAAGTTGCCGCTACGACAGGGTTGAAAATCGCGTGGAGGCCGCAATGCTCCGGTTTAACAAGCGCGCTGCTGGGGAGAACTTCTAACGGCTATGGAATTTACCGGCAGTCTTGCCCAAATAAACGCCGCATGAGCAGCGCTTCCGCAGAACTTACCGCCTATCTGTATCGGATTTCGCGCGGCGAACGGGCGGCGCTTGAAAATCTATATCGTCGCACAAGTGCGAAACTATTTGGCATCTGTTTACGTATCTTGTCTGATCGTGCGGAAGCCGAAGATGTATTGCAGGAGGTGTATCTCACCGTGTGGAACAAGGCCGCCCAGTTTGATGCAGAGCGAGGCCTTAGCCCGATAACCTGGTTGGCCAGCATCGCCCGCAACCGGGCTTTGGACCGGCTGCGCGCCAAAAAACAGCGCTTCGGCGGCCTGGATGAGGCCGCTGAGATTGCCGATCTTTCGCCGTTGGCAGATGCGGGTTTGGCCACCAGACAGACCTCGGAGCGGCTACGAATTTGTCTTGATGAACTTGATAGCCGTGCGTCGAACGCGATCCGCTCGGCATTTTTCGGTGGGCAAACTTATGAGTTGCTCGCCAAAGCGGCTGAAATACCGTTGGGTTCGATGAAAAGCTTGATCCGGCGCGGTTTGATGCGGCTGAAGGCCTGCCTAGAATCATGAGCGGTAGCTTCGATTTCGATCCACCCGATGACGATATGGAGATGCTGGCGGCCGAATACGCGCTGGGGCTGCTGACAGTGGCGCAGTTGCCGCATGTGGTGGCGCAACGCCAGGGCAGCGCACGCTTTGATAACGCCGTGAACCAGTGGGAAGCAATTTTGCTGCCGCTTACCGAGGAGGTGCAGCCGGTGGAACCGCCGGCCCGCCTCTGGCCGGCGATTGCCGCCGCCATCGCGCCGGTTCCAAAAGCCCGCGGTATTTGGGACAATGCACGCTTTTGGCGGAGTTTCGGGATTGGCGCCGGGCTGGTGGGCGCTGGTCTGGCGGTGGCGCTGGTGGCCGTATTGAGGACCCAGGTGCCCGCGCCTCCGGTGGCGACGGCAACCCTGGTCTCCCAGCATGAAGGCGTTTTTGTTGCGACGGCGGAGCAAACAAATGCTGGCATTCAATTGGTCATAAATCCTGCTCAGGTCGTGGTGCCGGGCGGAAAATCCGCTGAGCTCTGGTTGATAACGCCAGGTAATAAGCCGGCGCCGCTGGGCCTGCTGGCAAGTGACCGCCCGGTGACCCTGACCATTCCAACCGCGCAGCTGAACGGGAATATCGCCTTGGCGAAGCTTGCCGTCTCGATTGAGCCGGCCGGCGGATCGCCGAGCGGTCAACCGACCGGCCCGATCATCTCGGCAGCCAAGTTTACGCAGCTTTAAGCGAGCTTGTAGCGAAGATAAGTGTTGCTTTGCATCCGTCGCCATATATGCCCGTAGCTCTGCTGTCGGAGCAGTTTCGGAATGAGGATTCTTGGGTAGCGTGGTGACGGCTAACATATTTTGGTTTCGTAATGACCTGCGGCTGTCGGATAACCCTGGCCTGGAGGCGGCGTTGCAGCATGCCGACAGGACCGCTTTGGTCTATGTGCTGGATGACGAAGCGCCGGGTAACTGGAAGATGGGGGGTGCCGCGCGCTGGTGGCTGCATTATTCTCTGCAATCACTGGGGGCGGCGATTGCGGCGTGCGGGGGCAAGCTTATTCTACGCCGCGGCGATGCCGGCGCCATCATCCCAGACCTGGCGGCCGAAATGAAAGTCACGGAGGTTTATGCCGGGCGCAGGTTTGAGCCTTGGGCGCGGACGCAGGACCGTGATATTGCGGAGACGCTTAAGCGCAGCGGTGTTGCTTTACGCCGCCATCTCTCGACGCTGCTGTTCGCGCCTGAAACGATCACAACCAAAACCGGGGGAAGCTACGGCGTCTACACGCCATTTTCCCGCACCTGTTTCGATCAGGGGCCGCCGGCCGAAGCAATCGCGCCGCCGAAGAAAATTTCCAGCCCATCAGGTATTAAAAGCGATAAACTTGACGACTGGCAATTGACGCCCAGCCAACCCGGATTGGGCGGCGGGCATGCGGACGGCCTGGGAGCCCGGTGAAGCCGGCGCCGGCAAGCGGCTGCGCCGTTTTATCCGCCAGGCCGTGCACGGCTAAAAAACAGCCCGCGACATTCCAAGCGAGGATGGTACTTCCGGCCTTTCCCCGCATTTGCATCTGGGCGAAATTTCTCCAGCCACGTTTTGGCGCGCTGCCAGCGAAACAGCGAAACCCGGCCAAGGCCTGGACACTTTTCTTAAAGAATTGGCTTTGGCGGGAGTTTGCCGCGTATTTACTGTGGCATCATCCGCAAATGCCGGAGCAGCCGTTACGCGCGGAATTTAGCAAATTGGCCTGGCGCGAGAATAAGTCAGAACTGCAAGCCTGGCAGCGCGGGCTCACCGGTATTCCGATTATTGATGCAGGCATGCGGCAGTTATGGCAAACCGGTTGGATGCATAACCGGATCCGTATGGTTTGTGCTTCGTTTCTTACCAAACATTTGCTGATCCCCTGGCAGCAGGGCGAGGCCTGGTTCTGGGATACGCTGGTCGATGCCGACCTCGCCTCCAATACCATCAACTGGCAATGGGTAGCAGGATGCGGCGCCGACGCGGCGCCGTATTTCAGAATTTTTAATCCGGTGCTGCAGGGGCGGAAGTTCGACGCCGGCGGGCATTATATCAGGAAGTTTGTGCCGGAACTGAAATCAATGCCGGATAAGTTCATCCACGCTCCATGGGAGGCCGGCGCAGAGGTGCTGGCGGCCGCGAAGATCAAGCTTGGGAGTGATTATCCGCATCCGATCATCAACCTGTCGCTTGGGCGGGAACGCGCACTGGCCGCATATAAAAAACTCAATGGTAGCCGCACGATCGCCGATCAAGATGAGTGAAGTGCGGCAGCGGATAGCCGTGATCGGCGCCGGGATCTCCGGACTTTCGGCGGCCTGGCTGCTGCGGGAAAAGTTCGATGTGACGTTGTTCGAATTGGAGTCCCGCGCCGGCGGCCATGCCGATACGCAAACGGTTACAGTCGATGGCAAGGAGGTTTCGGTAGATACCGGCTTTATCGTTTTCAATAACGTTAACTATCCGAATCTTGTTGGATTTTTCGATACCCTCGGGGTCGCGTCGCATGAAAGCAATATGTCCTTTGGGGTTTCAAAGAACGACGCTGCCTACGAGTATGCCGGTGGCGATTTGAAGCAGCTGTTCGCGCAACCCGGAAATGTGTTCAAACGGCGTTTCTGGCGGATGGTGACCGATATTTTGCGCTTCAACAAGCAGGCACCAGCATTGTTGGGTAGTACGTCAAGCATAAGTCTCGGCGAGTATCTGGTGGCGAACAACTACAGCGACGGCTTCGTGGAGGATTATATATTACCGATGGGTGCGGCGATCTGGTCGGCGTCGGTCGAGGGCATGAAGGCGTTTCCGGCGAAAAGCTTTATCCGGTTTTTCGTCAATCATGGGCTGCTGAAAATCAATGATCGTCCGCAATGGCGCACCGTTACCGGTGGCTCGAAGGTCTATGTGGAGCGCGTGCTGCGGGATCTTGGCGCCAATATTCGGCTTGGCGCAGCAGTGCAAAAAATTCGCCGTACCGGGGATGGCGCGGTTGTCGAGACACAGCAAGGCGCTGGCGTTTTTGCGCAGGTTGTTTTTGCCTGCCATGCCGACCAGGCGCTGGCGATGATCGAAAGCCCCACCACTCAGGAGATCGGGTTACTGGGCGCGGTCCAGTTCCAGGATAATGTTGCCGTGCTGCATCAGGATGCCGCGCTGATGCCGCGGCGCAAGCTCGCCTGGTCATCGTGGAATTACCTCAGCAAAGGCAAAGCCGATCATGGCGAGGCCATTTGCCTGACCTATTGGATGAACTTGCTGCAGGGAATGAAGACGAAACTTCCTCTGCTCGTCAGCCTCAATCCTAACATCGCGATCGATCCCAATAAAATTTTGCGGCGCATGGTCTACCGGCATCCGCAGTTCAACGCGGCCGCGATGCAGGCACAGGAGAATTTGGACCAGATCCAAGGTGCCGCGAACTTCTGGTTTGCCGGCGCCTGGACCGGCTGGGGCTTTCACGAGGATGGCATTGCCTCAGCGGTCCGGATCGCCAACGCGCTAGGGGTAACCGCACCATGGCAGCGGTCGTGACTTCAAGCCCGAGGCTTTATGCGGGACGCGTCGCGCATATCCGGCATAGTCCGTTCCAACATCGCTTTGACTACCGGCTCTGGATGCTGGCGATCGATCTCGATCGCATCGACGAACTGGCTGCGAGTTCAAAACTATTTTCTCATAATCGCTTTGCGATTACCGCCATCAACGACAAGGACCATGGGTTTCGCGACGGTTCGCCGCTGCGCGGTTTCGTCGAAACTGCCTTGGCCGCCGAGGGGCTGGCCGAGTGCGGGGCGAAAATCATTTTCGTCACCACGCCCTCGGTTTTCGGTTACAGCTTTAATCCGATCAGCTTCTATTTCTGCTATAATGCCGAAGGCCAGTTGGGTGCGGTGCTGCACCAGGTTAAGAATACCTTTGGCGATCAAATTGGCTATTTGATGCCGGTACTGCCGGATAGCGACATTATCCGGCAAACCGCGCCAAAATCCATGCATGTTTCGCCGTTTTTCGACATGCAGGGCGGCTATCGGTTTGCGCTTACCCCGCCTGGGGAAAAATTTACGGTGTCAATTCAATACGGTGCCGAGGTGAAGCGCCTTACCGCTACCATGCGGCTGACGGCGCAGCGATTTTCAGACCGCAGCCTGCTTTGGCTGTTGCTGCAGATGCCGCTGACGCCGATGAAGGTGATCGCCGCTATCCATTGGCAGGCGCTGAAAATATTCCTGCGCGGCGGCAAGTTCCATCGCGTTCCAACCGCGACGCATTCACCTATTATTGCCGGAAACTCCGAATGAAATTTGCCACGATTTTTGCTGCTCTGATGTTGACCGCCTGCGGCATTCCGAAAGCCACGTCGTTCTACCAGAATCCACCGGTGCCGGGGGCGCCGCCGGGGACGCTGATTGCCGTGGAACCTTACAGCCCAACCGTGCCGGGTGCTGCGGCGTATCGCGTGATGTATAATTCCACGGATACAAATGGTGACACCATCCCGGTATCCGGCGTGATTTATATCCCGCTGGCCGCGGCACCGCCGCATGGCCGCAATATTGTCGCCTGGGCGCATCCCACTACCGGTATTGCTCAAGGCTGCGCGCCGTCGCTGGATAATGGCGGCCTGGGTGCACTGACTTTAGCGCAGTCGATCGTGGGTCTCGACGCCTTCATCTCCGATGGTGATATTGTTGCCGCCACCGATTATCCCGGGCTGGGCGCGCCGGGTATTCACCCGTACCTCATCGGCGTGGGCGAAGGCCGGGCGGTTATAGACTCGGTCCGTGCCGCGCGCACCCTGCCGGGCGCAAATATCAGTGGAAATTATGTGGTGTGGGGTCACTCCCAGGGCGGCCAGGCGGCATTGTTCGCCGGCCAGATTGCCGCAAGCTATGCGCCGGATTTGAAGCTTGTGGGGGTCGCCGCCGCGGCGCCGCCGACCAATATGAATATCGAGCTCACCGAGCCGTTCCGCAGCAATAGTGGCAGGCTGCTGGCGTCCTATGTTTATTACACCTGGGCAAAAACCTACGGGGTGCCGATAACCAGCATCGTCTATCCGCAGGCGCTTCCCGCCGTGCAGAACAGCATTAGCAAATGTATCAACACGCTGGGACAAGCAATCGATGCGATCCACGCGGCGTCAGCGCTGAACCCGGTGTTCCGCAGCCATGATCCTAATGAAACCCCGCCATGGCCGGCACTGCTCACCGAAAATTCCCCTGGCCAAATGCCACCGGGCGCGCCGCTGCTGATTGTTCAGGGCAGTGCCGATACAACTGTAGAACCGAATTTCACCCGCAGCTTCGCCGCCGCGGTCTGCGCCAGGCATGAAGTGCTGGACTATAAGGAATTGAATACCGGGCATCTGACTATCGCGATCAAGTCCAGCAACATGGTTGCCGGATGGATCCACGATCGCTTCAGGGGAGTAAAGCCACCGGATAATTGTAAAGGTTGAAGCACTTCTTTTTGGAAACAAAAAATCGAGCCGACCGCCAACAAAAAACTTTGTTATTCTGGACCCTGGACCCTGGACCCTGGGCCTTGAGCCTTGGGCCTTGCAGAAGCCAGCGCCCAAGCTCCAGATTAAAAAAAAGTTTTTTGGTTCTTTTTTTCAAAAAAGAACTGCTTCCTTAATGTCCGCTCTGCGCAGGAGCGGCCGGCGCGATTACTTTTTTCAGAAGCGGGGTCAAGCAGGTGGCGATGATAAAGGCCAGCATGATGGTGCGGAAGGCGTCGGCATAAGCGAGGGTTTGGGCCTGGGCGTAGGCTAGTTGCCAGAGTTCTCTTAGCGCCGCTGCATGACCTGCGATGGGCGAGCCCAGGGTTTGGCCCAGGCGACGGCTTGCCGCTGTCATGACGCGGCGGGTGGGAGTGTTGGCGTCGGTCAGGTTGGAGGCGAGCGTGAGGAAGTGAAAATTGGTGCGGTTGTTAAGGACCGCGCCGCAGACTGCAATTCCGACCGCACCGCCTAGATTGCGCATCATATTGAATAGTCCGCTGGCATATTTCAGCCTGGCCGGCGCCAGGCTGCCGAGCCCGAGCGTTACCGCGGGCGCGACGCAGAATACCTGTGGAAAGCCGCGGATGAGTTGCGGCAGCAGAAGTTGATCGGCGCCCCATTCGCTGGTGATGAAGGAGAAGCTCCACATTGCCAGGCCAAAGCAGGCGAGACCGAACATCATGATCCAGCGCAGGTCGAAACGTTTGGCGAGGAAGATGTAGAACGGCACGCCGATGACCGAGGCGAGGCCGGTTGAGAATACCGCGATGCCGGTTTGCCACGCCGAATAGCCGCGCACGTAGCCTAGAAACAGCGGCGTTAGGTAGATTGTGGAGAAAATGCCAATGCCTGTGACAAAAGAGAGAAAGCATCCGATGGCGAAGTTGCGATTGCCCAGAGCGCGGAATTCCACCACCGGATTTTCAACCAGCATGCTGCGGATGATGAATGCCAGTAGCGAAATGCCGGATATCCAGGCGCAGATTGTGATGGTGCTGTCGCTGAACCAGTTCCAGCGGGTGCCTTCCTCGAGAAAATATTCGAGTGTGCCGAGACCGACGGCCATCAGCAGGATGCCCGGATAGTCAGCGTTCCGGAGCAGCGATAAATCCGCTTCGTCGATTTTGACGAACATCGCGACCAGGAGCGCCACGCCCAATCCGGGGATCAGATTGATATAGAACAGCCAATGCCAGTTCAGGGCGTCGGTTATATAGCCGCCGATCACAGGCCCCAAAGTGGGGGCGACCGAGGCGATGGTTCCGATCACCGCTGCCGCGTAAACTCGTTTCGCGCCTTGGAAATAATGAAATGAGGAGGTGAAGACCGTTGGGATCATCGAGGCGCCGAGCAGGCCCTGCAGCGCCCGGAAGATGATCATGCTGTCGATATTCCAGGCCAGGCCGCAGAGCATGGAGCTTAGGGTGAACCCCAGCGCCGAGAAGGTGAAAAGCCAGCGTGTGGAGAATACCCGGGTCAGCCAGCCGGAAAGCGGGATAACGATGATCTCGGCAATTAAATAGGCGGTCTGTACCCAGCTGATCTGGTCCTGCGCCGCGGAAAGTCCACCGCCGATATCCTGCAGGGAGGAGGCCACGATCTGGATATCCAGCAGCGCGATGAACATGCCCACGCACATTACCGCAAATGGCAATATGGCCTTCAACGATGAACGTCCGATCTGGTATCAACATAGGCGGTTACCGAAAGGCCAGGCCGGAGCAGGCCAAGTTGCGAGGCGTCGCCCTGCAGCAGAATTCGCACCGGCACGCGTTGCACGATTTTGGTAAAATTCCCAGTGGCGTTTTCGGCCGGCAGAATGCTGAACACTGCCCCGGTGGCAGGGGCCAGGCTGGCGACAACGCCATTTATCTCAGCACCCGGCAAAACGTCGGCAACGATGGTCACGGGCTCGCCTGGCGTCATTCCGGCCAGTTGGTCTTCCTTGAAATTGGCATCGACCCAAAGGCCGCTGGATGGGACGATTGAGACCAGCTGTGCGCCGATTGTTGCATAGCCGCCGAGATGGGCACTGCGATTGCCGATGACGCCAGCCACCGGCGCCCGGATTTCGGTGTAACCGATATTGAGCTCGGCATCGCGGATATCAGCTCGCGCACCCGCCAGGTCGGCTGCGGTTTGCTGTATCTCGGTATCGATAACGGTGAGTTGCGCTTGCGCTGCGGCCAGAGCCGCTTGCGCCTTTGTCGCGTTCGCATTGGCCACCGAAAGGGTGGCGTCCGCGGTTTGCGAGTCTTGTAACGATGCGGCCTGGGTGTTGGCTAAAATGCGATAACGGGTCTGGTTGGCGCGCGCCAGGGTGGCCTGCGCGGTGGCCGCGCTGACATCGGCTTTCGCTTCATCAATCAAGGCCTGTTGCAGGGTTGTATCAGCATTCAGATTTGCCAGCCGAGCCTGATCGCCGGCGCGTTCGGCCTGCGCTTTTGCGAGGGCGACCTGATAGTCGCGGTCGTCGATTTTTACCAGCAAATCGCCTGCGCGCACAGCCTGATTATCGTGAACCGCGACCTCGGTGATCAGCCCATCGACGCGCGGCGCCAGGTCGGTTACGTCGCCGCCGACATAGGCGTCATCCGTGCTTTCGATAAATCGCCCCACTATCCAATAGTGCAGGCCAAACCCGATGGCGCCGATGAGGATGAGCACCGCAGTGCCGGCGTAGAGCATGGTCTTTCGCGAATTTGTTTTTGCGCGTGCGGGCGCCATGCTTTCGCGCGTCATGCTTTCAGGCGACACGCTTTCGGGTGACGCGCTTTTAGGTGACGCGCTTTCGAGCGCCAAGCGGCCATCGGCCAGCAACGTGTTGGTCACGGCGCGGCACTTTCCGGTACCTTATAGCGAGCTGCCGCATGGTTGCGGGACAGGTTAGGGCCGAGGGCCTGCCGGGCCGCGGTGAAGGCCTGAAAATCCGCGGTATTCGGCAGCGATACGATCGTCACCTGCTCGCCGGCATCCAATCCCGCAAGCGCTGCATCGACCATTTCATCCACGTCCATAAGCATTGCCGCAGGCAATCTGTTGATGTCGGCGCCTGAGCGATCCCAGATTTCAGTGCGGGTGGCACCTGGAAGCACCGCCTGCACGCGCACGCCGCTTGCCGCTAATTCGACCTGCATCGATTGCGTAAGGTTGAGCACAAAGGCTTTGGTGCCACTGTATACGCCGTTGAAAATTTCCGGGGCCAGCGCAAGTACCGATGCAATGTTGATTATTATGCCCTGGCGGCGTGCGGCAAAGCTTCGTGCCGCCGCGGCCGCCAGCCGCATCACGGCAGTTACATTCAATTCGATCATGGTCTCGAGTTTCTCGGGATCCGCCTCGATGAGCGTACCTTCCACCGCCATGCCGGCGTTATTGATAAACAGGCTGATGGCGGGGGTCTGCCTGCAACCTGCGGGCCACTGCGCTACGGCCGTCCCGCGTGGTGAGATCGGCTTTAAGGACGTCGACGGCGACGCCGGTGGCATCGCGCAGTTTTGCAGCCAGATGCTGCAGCCTTTGCTCATCGCGTGCCACCAGGATGAGGTTATAGCCGCGCCGCGCCAGCCGGTCTGCGTAGACGGCGCCGATGCCGGTGGAAGCGCCGGTAATCAATGCGGTGGATTTATTCGTGTTCTCAACCATGATGGAATCTCCTTGTTGAATGGTTATGAAACGCCCGGGCCGGGGCGACGGGGGACGAGTGGAAAATCAATCTCGGTGCCGGCAACCTCGTTCAGGTAATTGGTCATGGTGGTCAGCGCGACCTGACACACCAGCTCGATCAGTTCGGGTTCGGAATATCCGGCGGCCCGGAACGCGGCGACATCGGCATCGCTTACATGGCCGCGCTGGCGGGTTATTTTTGCCGCTAGCCGCAGCGCTGCATCGGCCCGCATGTCGTTGGAGGCGCCATTGCGGTTTGCGGTCAGCTCGGCATCATCCATTTCGTGCCGCCGGCCAAAATAAATGTTTGCCGAACGGCAATAATCGCAGTCGTTTATTTCGGTGACGGCCAGCGCAATTCGCCGGCGCGTCGCCGCTGTCAGGCTGCCATCGGCGAGGGCGGAGCGTAGGGCCTGATAGCCTGCCAGAGCTGCCGGGCTGAGTGCCAGCATCTTCAAAAGATTTGGTACGCACCCGGTCCGGGCCTGCGCCTCTGCCAGCAGTGGGCGCGCCGCCGGCGGGGCATCGGCAATTCCAGCAGGGGTCGCGATACGGGGCATATAGTTGCTCTCAAAATCAGGTGCGCTTCACTACCCCCTTCCAATTTTTGCCGATATGCAGTAATTTCGGGAACTACCTTTCCGGAAAATGGAAATATGGACCGGCTCGAATCAATGTCGATATTGGTGAATGTGGTGGAGGCCGGGAGCCTTTCGGCTGCGTCTCGCCGGCTCAAAATGCCTTTGCCGACGTTGAGCCGCAAAATTTCGGAGCTGGAGGGACATCTTAAAACGCGGTTGCTGAACCGCTCGACCCGGCTGTTGACGCTTACCGATGCCGGCGATCGTTATCTGGCCGCTACCAAACGAATTTTGGAGGATGTTGAGGAAGCCGAGCGGGCCGCGACCGGAGAGTATAATGCGCCGAAGGGCGAATTGGTGCTGACCGCGCCGATGGTGTTTGGTCGGACCCATCTGATGCCGGTTATCACCGATTTTTTGAAGGCGTATCCGGATATCGATGTCAGGCTCGCTTTGCATGAGCGGGTCGTGAACTTACAGGAGGAGCATGTCGATCTTGCAGTGCGCATCGGCAAGTTACCCGATAGTACGCTGATGGCGATCCGTCTTGGCGAGGTCCGGCGTATTCTGTGTGCCAGCCCGGAATATCTCGCCGCCCGCGGCACGCCGCTGCATCCTTCGGACCTGGCTCTGCATGACTGCGTCAGTTTTAATCCGGGCACGCAGGCTGAGGCCTGGGATTTTCCGATCGGTAAAACCAGCACATCTTTCCCGGTGCATTCGCGCCTGGTTGTCAGCACCGCGCAGGCGGCAATTGATGCGGCGATTGCCGGTATCGGGATTACCCGGGTGTTTTGCTATCATGCCGCCGAAGCGCGCGCGCAAGGGCTGCTGGTTGCGGTGCTGCAGGATTTCGTGCCGACCCCGATCCCATTGCATCTGGTCTATCCTGCCGGCCGCATGCTGCCACTGAAGCTGCGGGCTTTTCTGGATTTCGCGACGCCAAGGCTGAAAGCGGCCATTGGCAAATACGAGGGACTATTTAAGCGATAGACCGGAGTGGCAGGTTCATCCTATGGTTGTATTCGACAACGATGGGTCCGTAATGGCATTGCCGAAGATAAAGCCCGTCCAAGGTCAACTGATCCTTGGCGCCCTTGAGCATATTGATAACGGCGTTATCCGAGGCTGGGCGATCAATCGGCTGGACCCGCTAAAATCGTTGACCATGCGGATTACCATCGACGGCAACCTGATCGAGGTGATCGATTGCGATCTGCCACGTACCGATCTCGAACATCTGCATCTTCCGGGCAGAGAAGTGGGTTTCAACTACCAGGTGCCGGTTCGTTTCAGGGATGGGCTGCGCCACCGGTTGGCATTCTCGACGCTGACGGCCGAGCCGATCCAACTGCCGGATGCCGAGAACCGGCTGTATAGCGAGATCCATTTCGTTATCAGCGCCGGCCTGCCGATCGATGGCGTGCTGGATGGGCTGGTGGATGGCATGGTCCAGGGCTGGGCGCTGCGGGTCGATCGGCGTAGCGGCGGCAGAAGTGGTGGCGCCAGGCTGCTGCTTTCCATCGACGGCCAGCCGGTGGCAGAGGCGCAGGCTGATCGGTTCCGGGCTGATCTGGCGAGCGCGGGCTCGGCCGATGCATCCTGCGGTTTTGCTTTCGCGCTGCCGGTGGCGTTTTGCTGTGGCCGGACGGTGCGGCTGGAAGTGCATGCGATGCCGGGCCGGCAGGCGTTGCGCAACAGCCCGATGGAAGTTTTTCTACCCGCGGAGGCCGAGCGCGGGCGAATTTCAGCGTTGATCGAGCGCACCGATGAATTATTCCGGTTTGCTTACGATTTACGGCGGGAACTCCGGGCTTCGCTACCGGCGAAGCGGCATAGTTTGTCGGATTATGAAAACTGGGCGCGGCAGAACCAGGCTAAAATCGGCCCGCGCGCCGCGGCTCGTTATGGTGAAATTGAGGGGACGCCGCTGGTATCTATTTTATGCCCGGTGTTCCGGCCTGATCCGGCGGCTTTTTTGGCGGCGGTGGATAGCGTGCGCATACAGAGTTATGCCAACTGGGAGCTGATCCTGGTTGATGATGGCAGCAAGGATGGGCAGCTTTCGGAAATCCTGGCGATGCTGGAAGCCGATGATCCACGGATCCGGGTAATTCTGCAGAGCGGCAACGGCGGCATCAGCAATGCTACGCAACGGGCATTGGAAGCGGCGCACGGTAAAATGTCGGTATTTCTTGATCATGACGATGTTCTGGATACCAACGCCGTGGAGACAATGCTGCGGGCGCAATGCGCGACCGGCGCGCGATTACTGTATTCTGACGAAGACAAGATAAATTCGGCCGGACATTTTTCGGAGCCGCATTTCAAATCGGACTTTAATTACCGGCTGCTGCTGGAGCAGAATTATATATGCCATCTGGTTATGGTGGATACTGCGCTGGCGCGAGAAGTTGGCGGGTTCGATGCGCAATTCGATGGCGCCCAGGACCATGATTTTATGCTCCGCATAACCGAGCACCTGCCGCCCGGTGCAATCCATCATGTCGCGGAGATGCTTTATCACTGGCGTATTTCGGAGCATTCCAGCGCTGCCAGTACGCAAGCCAAACCTTATGCGAGCACAGCCGGAGAGCAGGCCGTGGCTGCGCATTTGCGGCGGCGAAATATTGCGGCGCAGGTGGCCAGGCGCCGCAATCTCAACTGTTATCAGACCACGTTTGGCATGATTGATGATCCGGGTGTGTCGATTATCATTCCGTTCCGGGATCAGGTTGAACTGACGCGAAGATGCGTCGAGGCGGTGCGCAAGTCGGTGTCGAACATGCGCACCGAAATCATTTTGCTGGACAATTGGTCGGAGACTGAGGCGGCGGAAATTTTCTGCGCCGAGCAGGGCAATATCGCGGAGACCCAAATTATCCGGATTGCGGAGCCGTTCAATTATTCGCGGATCAATAATATCGGTGTGCGAGCAGCAAAATATCCGTTTTTGCTGTTTTTGAACAACGACGTGCTGGTCGAAGGCGATGCGTGGTTAAGGATTTTGTTGAATGAGGCGCTGGCCGACCCGAAAGTAGGGGCGGTGGGCGCGAAGCTTTTATACCCTGAAGGCGGCGTGCAGCATGCAGGCGTGGTGCTGGGTGTCGGCGGCGTGGCCGACCATGCCTTCCGAGGTCTGAGCGGCGATGCACCAGGCTATATGGCGCACGCGATTACCGCCAGGGAAGTGGCGGCGGTGACGGCGGCCTGCATGCTGGTTCGCCGCGACGCATTCGAGGCGGTGGGCGGCTTCGATGAGGCGGAACTCGGGGTTGCGTTCAACGACATCGATCTATGTCTGAAACTTCGGATGGCAGATTATCGGATTGTTTTTAATCCGGACGCAGTCGCCGAACACCATGAAAGCATGAGCCGGGGCGATGATTTCGACGATGAAAAACTGGCGCGATTTTTGCGGGAGATTGCAGCGATGACCGACAGATGGAAGCATTTACTGCCGTATGATCCGTTTTACAACCGGCATTTTTCCAGGGATAGAGGAATATACCGGGAATTGCGGGTGCTGGAGCCGGAGGATGAAGTTCGGATGGGAGAAAGCACTTCTTTTTTGCAAAAAAGAAGCAAAAAACTTTTTTGAATCTGGGACATGGGCGTTTTAAACGCCAACGCCCATGTCCCAGCTTAATAAAAGTTTTTGCAGAGCTTTTTTCAAAAAGCGACCTGCTTAGCTAAGCATATCCTGCAGCGTTAAAGCGATGACTTCGGTAGCGCGGAAGAGATCGACTAATGGCAGGCGTTCATCGGCCCGGTGGGCGTTGGCTTCCTCGATGCTGCGGGGGCCGGCGCCGTAGAGGATGATGGGGATGCCGGCGGCGGCGTAGTGGCGGGCGTCGGTGTAAAGCGGCACCCCGGTTGCGGCGATGGGTTCGCCGAAAATTTTGCTGGCGTTCTGGCAGAGCAATTCGGTCATTCGGGCGGCGCCTGGGGTTGAGGTCAGGGGCTCGGCCAGCAGGATGCGGCGGATGCTGGTGGTGATGCCGGGATAAGCGGCGGCCGTGGATTGGATTGCGGATTTGAGGGCGGCTTCGACGGTGGCTGGGTTTTCGTCGGGGATGATGCGGCGGTCGAGCCGGAAGGTGATGCGGTCTGGCACCACATTGGTGTTGATGCCGCCTTCGATGAGGCCGATGGTCAGTTGCGGCGAACCGATGCCGGGCGTGGCGGAAATGGTTTTGGCGAGCGTTCCGCGGCTGGCGTAGAGGGCGCTTAGGATGGCGTTGGCGGCTTCCAAAGCGTCGGCGCCGGTGGCGGGTTTGGCGGCGTGGGCGGATTTGCCGTTGACGGTAACTTCCAGATGCAGGCAGCCGTTATGAGCAGTGACGACGGCGTAGGAAAAGCCGGCGGCGATGGCGAGATCGGGTTTTGTCAGGCCTTGTTGCAGCAGCCAGGCGGGGCCGATTTCACCGCCGGTTTCCTCATCGTAGGTGATATGGATTTCAACCGTGCCGGAGAGGTCGGCATTGGTGTCCCGCAAGGCAGCCAGCGCGAAGGCGTAGCTGGCGATATCGGATTTGGAGACGGCGACGCCGCGGCCGTACATCCAGCCATCGATGATTGCGGCACCGTAAGGGTCGGTGCTCCAGCCTGTGCCGGGCGGCACCACATCGCCATGGGCGTTCAGTGCGATGGTAGGACCGGGGCCGAAGGTTTGGCGGATGATGAGGTTGGTGGCGCTGATCATGCCATGGGATTTGACCAGCTCCTGCGGCACCGGATGGCGTTCAACGGCAAAGCCAAGGGCGTCCAGCAAGCCGGCGGTTTGTTCGGCATGAGCGGCGCAATCGCCGGGCGGGTTGTCGGAGGGAATGCGGACCAGGGCTGCCAGGAAGTCCTGTTCGGCTTGCCGGTGCTGCAACAGGTAGTCGTGAATGCTGGTCATGCGGGTTCCGGCGTTTTGAAGTTGCGGAGGAATTCTATCAGGACGGCGACGGCGGTCCCGGCGTCTGCCTCAGTAATGGACTCTGCCGGGGTATGGCTGATGCCGCCTTTGCAGCGGGTGAAGAGCATGGCGACCGGGCAGAGGCTGGCAACTGCCATGGCGTCGTGGCCGGCGCCGCTGGGCAGATGCAGGACGGGAAGGTTCTGGGAGGTGATGGCCTCAGCAAGTTGGGCTTGCAGCCATGGGGCGCATTGGGTGGCAGCTGCATTATGACTTTGGGTGACGGAGATTTCGATATTTCGGCGGGCCGCAATCTGGTCAAGCCGCGCGGTGATGACGCTCACAGCCTGGTTTCGGGTGTGGTCGTCAGGTGCCCGGATGTCGATACTGTAGGTGGCGCGGCCGGGGATGCTGTTGGCAGCGCCTGGATGGATGGCGAGAGTGCCGATGGTGGCGACCAGATTGGGGATTGCGGCAGCATGGGATTCGATGAACAGGATCTGCTCGGCGGCGGCGGTCAAAGCGTCGCGGCGCATCGCCATCGGGACGGTGCCCGCATGGCCGGCAGCGCCGGTGAGCGTGACCGCAAGGCGGGTGGCGCCGTTGATGGCGGTGACAATACCGACGGCAAGGTTGTTGGCCTCAAGCACCGGACCCTGCTCGATATGCAATTCGACATAGGCGAGGACATCAGCCGCATTCCGGGCAATTTGGGGGATGGCGTCAGCGTTGCAGCCAAAGGTTTTGAGGGCATCGGCCATTGTAATGCCGGCGGCGTCGGTGCTGGAAAGCGCGTTCAGGTCGAAGCTGCCGGCAATGGCGCGCGAGCCTGAAAGGGTTTGCGGAAAACGCGAGCCCTCTTCGTCGCCGAAAGCGATTATTTCAATCGCGTAGGGCAGGTTTTCGGTCAGCGATTTCACGGCGGAAATGGCGGCCAGGACACCGAAATTGCCGTCATAGGCGCCGGCGTCCCTGACCGTGTCGATATGCGAGCCAAGCAGCAATGCCGGTTTGCCGGCGCTGTTTTTGGTACGGCCGACCAGGTTGCCGATGGCATCGATTTGCGTATCCAGGCCGGCATCCTGCATCCAGCCTTCGATGAGTTGAATAGCGCGCCGATGCGCGGGTGAGAGGAACAGGCGGGTGAGCTGGCCCGGCGTATCGGTGATGGTGGCGAGTTCAGCGAGGCGGTGCATCAGGCTGTCTTGCATGGGCCAGGGAATTTCCGTGTTGCAGTGCGATGAACGTTAAGACAGTATGCTATGGAATGGAAATGGGGCACCGATGACGCAAAAAGACAGCGACGCCGCCAAATTTACGCTCCATGCGATCGCGCTTGCTTATGAGGGCATGGCCGGCGGGCATGGCGGTCCGTTTGGCGCGGTGATTGTCAGGCAAGGGGAAATTGTAGGGCAGGGGCATAATCGCGTGCTTTCCAGTAACGACCCCACGGCGCATGCCGAGATTACGGCGATCCGCGATGCGTCGAAAAATCTCGGCCGGTTTAATCTTTCCGATTGCGAAATATACGTCAACGCGATGCCGTGCCCGATGTGCATGTCGGCGATTTTCTGGTCGCGGATTGGCAAGGTGCATTATGGCGCGCCGGTTCGGGAAGCTGAGAAGATCGGGTTCGACGATGAGGAATTTTATCGCCAGTTGGCCAAGCCGCTTGAGGAGCGCGACGTGCCGGTGGTGCTGGTAACGGACTGCCGGGACGAGGCGTTGGCATGTCTGCAAAGCTGGATCGATAATCCTTCGCGCGTTCACTATTGAGGTGAAAAGATGGCTGGGTTCGCCGATTGCAGCAAAACGGTATTTCTGGAGAAGTTCGGGCATATTTTCGAGCATTCGCCGTGGGTGGTTGAGCGCGCCTGGGAGCGGCGGCCATTTGCGGATGCAGATAAGCTGCACTCGGCGCTGATGGCGGAGATTGCGGCTGCCGACCCGCAGCTGCAGCTTGATTTGATCAAGGCGCATCCGGAACTGGCAGCGCGGGTGGCGCTTACGGATGCTTCCGCCGCCGAGCAAATGGGAGCCGGGCTGAAGCAGCTATCGGCAGCGGAGTTTGAGCGATTTTCCGCATTGAATGCGGCGTACCGGGAGAAGTTCGGTTTTCCGTTTGTGATTTGCGTCCGGATGCAGACCAAGGCCTCGATACTGGCGGCCTTCGAGACGCGGCTTGGGGCTGATCCGGCGTCGGAGCGGGCCGAGGCGATCGCGCAGATTGGGCTCATCGCCAAGCTGCGGCTGCAGGATTTGCTGGAAGGGGTGGACAAATGAGTGCAGCGCTCAAGGATCAGGAGGTGGCGAGACTGGCGGCACTGACGGCGCAGGTCCGGCATGATTTGCAATGCCTGGATTACCCGGCGCATCAATGGGTGCGTGCGCATCAGCATAGCTCCGGGCAGCATGTTTATGATGCGGTCATCATCGGCGGCGGTCAAAGCGGCCTGGCGGTGGCGTTTGGCCTGCTGCGCGACAAGGTCGATAATATACTGGTGCTGGACGAAAATGCCGCCGGCTATGAAGGGCCGTGGATCACCTATGCGCGGATGGTGACCTTGCGGACGCCGAAATATCTGACGGGGCCGGATTTGGGTGTGGCGTCGTTGACGTTCCGGGCGTTTTGGGAAGCGCAATATGGCGAAGATGCGTGGGAAAAAGTTGGAAAAATCCCGCGTGAGGAATGGATGCGCTATCTGCGCTGGTTCCGGGCGACGCTGGAAATTCCGGTGCAGAATGAAACCCGGGTGGCGCTGATCGAGCCGGTGGAGCGCGGCTTGTTCCGGCTGCAGGTTTCGGGCGCGGGAGCGAAGGGTTCAATCCTGGCGCGCAAGGTGGTGCTGGCGACCGGGATCCAGGGCGGCGGCGAATGGCATATGCCGTCTTTTATCACTTCGGCGCTGCCGCGGCATTTATACGCGCATACATCCGGGCCGATTGATTTTGCTCCGTTGATCGGCAAGAAAATCGGGATTCTTGGCGGTGGTGCCTCGGCTTTCGACAATGCGCAATATTCCTTGGGGCTCGGGATCGCGGAGGCGCATGTGTTCATGCGGCGCAGTGTGATGCCGCGGATCAACCCGATACGCTATATGGAAAATGCCGGATTTTTGAGGCACTTTGCCGATCTCGACGATGCGGCAAAATACCAGGCGATGGATTTTTTCCTGAACCATAGCCAGCCGCCGACCAATGATACGTTTTCCCGCGCTTCCGCTTATTCCGGATTTCATCTGCATCTGGGCGAGCCGTGGCTGCAGGTGGAGGAGATCGCCGACGGGGTGCGGGTGACGACGCCGAAGACAACGCATGACTACGCGATGGTGATTGCCAGCACCGGGCTTTTGACCGATGTGGCATTGCGGCCGGAACTGGCGGCGGTGGGCAAGGATATTGCGCACTGGCGGGATGTTTATACGCCGCCGGAGGGCAAGCTTAACCGGCTGATCGAGGATCATCCTTATCTCAGCCCGGCTTTCGAGTTTACGCCGAAGACGCCGGAGGCCGCGGACCGGCTGTACGGGTTGTTTGTTTTCAATTACTCGGCGCTGGTGAGCCTGGGACTGTCGGCGGCGGCACTTTCGGGATTGAAATTTGCCGCGCCGAAAGTGGCCGCCGGTATCACCCGGCAGTTGTTTATGGATGACTCCGAGGAAATCCTGGGTGATTTTCTGGCTTATTCTGAAGTGGAGTTCACCCACTGAGCGGCCTTACGACCCATGTTCTGGATACCGCGCGCGGCTGCGGCGCCGCCAACATGCGGGTGCAGCTGCAACGCGGCGGCGAGGTGCTTGCAAGCGTGACACTGGACCAGGGCGGCCGGGGGGTATTGTTGGAGACGCTCGATACCGGCGGCTATGAGCTGCTATTTCATGCCGGGGATTATCAGGGCGCCGGATTTTTCGATGTTATACCAATACGTTTTTATGTGACAGAGCCGGCGGCGCATTACCACGTGCCTTTGATCCTTTCGCCCTTTGGCTACTCCACTTATCGCGGCGGATGACTTGAAATATCCTCGGGATATGGCCGGGTACGGGGCGCGGCCGCCGGCGGCGGCATGGCCGAACGGGGCCCGGATCGCGATTAATTTTGTCCTCAATTACGAGGAGGGTGCGGAGAATTCCATTTTGCACGGGGATGGTGCGTCGGAATCTTTTTTGTCTGAAATCGTCAGTGCACAGCCGATTGCCGGCATGCGCCATATCAGCATGGAGAGCCTCTATGAATATGGCTCGCGGGCCGGCTTCTGGCGGGTAAGGCAGTTATTCACCGCTCGTGCAATGCCGGTGACGGTGTTTGGGGTGGCGATGGCGATGGCGCGAAACCCCGAGGCTGTGGCGGCAATGTTGGCAAGCGGCTGGGAGATTGCTTGTCATGGGTACAGGTGGATCAACTACCAGCATGTGCCCGAAGCCATTGAGCGCGAGCATATGGCGCTGGCAATCAAACTGCACACGGATCTAACCGGCTCGCGGCCGTTGGGCTGGTATAAAGGGCGCTCGAGCCCGAACACCGCGCGGCTGGTCGCCGAGGAAGGCGGGTTTGTTTACGACGCGGATTCCTATGCCGATGATCTGCCTTATTACGATCGATCGAACGGCCGCGCGCAGCTGATAATGCCCTACACGCTCGATACCAATGATATGCGGTTTTGCGCGGCGCAAGGCTTCAACTCGGGCGACCAGTTTTACGCCTATCTGAAGGATAGCTTTGATGTTTTGTACGCCGAGGGCGCGGTGGCGCCAAAAATGATGTCGGTCGGGCTGCATTGCCGAATAGCGGGAAGACCCGGCAGGGCAGCGGCGCTGGCGAGGTTTTTGGATTACGTGCAGAGCCATGACAAAGTCTGGATTGCGAAGCGAATTGATATCGCCCGGCATTGGCTGGAGCAGCATCCGGCGTAACTGCTCACCCAGCCTTGCTATTTAATTTTCAATTCCTGCCCTAGATTAGCCTTATGGATCTAAATTTTTCCGAAGATGAAATTCAGCGTTATGCGCGGCATATTTTGTTGCGGGAGGTTGGCGGGGTGGGCCAGGCCAAGCTGAAGGCGGCACGGGTTTTGATTGTCGGGGCTGGCGGCTTGGGCTCGCCGCTGGCGCTGTATCTGGCGGCGGCCGGGGTCGGCTCGATTGGGATTGTTGATGCCGATGTGCTGGAGCTTTCCAATTTGCAGCGGCAGGTGGCGCATACCACTGCGCGTTTGGGGCAGCTGAAGGTGGTTTCCGCGGCGCAGGCGATGCGGGAGATCAATCCCCTGATCAACATCGAGATTTACGCTGAGCGGCTGGATGCGGAGAATGTGCATCGGCTGGTCGCGGCCTACGATATTATTTGCGATGGGACGGATAATTTCGAAACCCGGTTTTTGCTGGCCGATGCTTGCGTTGCGGGGCGCAGGACGCTGGTTTCGGCCGCCGTGTTGCGGTTTGAGGGGCAGTTATCGACGTTCAAGCCGCATTTGGACGCGGACGGCCCCTGTTACCGGTGCCTGTATCCGGAGCCGCCGCCGCCCGGGCTGGTGCCCAGCTGCAGCGAGGCGGGGGTATTGGGAGCGGTGACCGGGGTGATGGGGACGTTGCAGGCAACCGAGGTTTTGAAGGAGATTATGGGTATCGGCGAGTCGCTGTCTGGCCGGCTGTTAATCTGGGACGCGCTGGATGCGGCGTTTCGTAAGGTGCGGCTGCGGCGGGATCCGGCTTGTGCGGTGTGTGGCGACCGCGGATCGCCGGCGGATGCGACTGGGGATTAGGGCAATGAGATTTCGCTTGCTGTTCTGCCTGCTGGGCTGTGGGTTGCTGGGCGGCTGGACAGCGGCGCCGGCAGGCTCCGGACCTGGCCCTGGCGTGGGAAAAGCGGATGGGTTTCCGCTGCCGCGCTTTGTCTCGCTGCGCACTGATCAGGTGAATTTCCGCGCCGGGCCAGGCTTTCAATATCCGGTGGTGTGGGTTTATGAGCGGCAGGATTTGCCGGTCGAGGTGATCGGCGAATTCGACGTATGGCGGCAGGTGCTGGCGCCGGATGGCGGTACCGGATGGGTGCACGAGGCAACCATTCGGGCGCATCGCAGTTTTATTATCACCAGCCAGCAGGCCAGTTTGCGTGCGAGCCAGGATGACGGGGCGGCGGTGGTGGCGTTTCTGAACTTCGGCGTGTCGGGCAACTTACTCAGCTGCGCGGCGGCTTCCGATTGGTGCAAGGCCAGTACCGGGCATGTGAGCGGGTATCTGGCGCGCGAAGATTTTTGGGGTGCTTTCGCAGGTGAGGCAATCGGCGCGCAGTAAGGCCTGATGCGGAGGCGGCCGCTGCCCCTGCCGGTGATTTCGAAGTTGTCCACAGAAAAGACTCGGGATGGACGCCACAATATGTTGAGATTTTTGACCGGCTAGTCTACTGCATCTTGTAGCGCAACATGGGGGGCCTACAATATGGAGTGGTCGGACGACATTATTTCCAGACTCCGGGTGCTTTGGGTTGAAGGCCTTTCAACGGCTGAAATCGGCCGCCGGCTGAATGTTTCAAAGAATGCCGTGGTCGGCAAAGCGCATCGGTTGAACTTGCCGCCGCGGCCATCGCCAATCCGGCGCGGCGCCGAGGGCAGTGCCTCGCCGCGGCCGCAGGCGCCGCGCCGGGCGCAGGGGCCAACCCTGCCGCCATTGGCAGCTTCGATCGGCGGCCCGGCCCCGGCCTTACGGCCGATTATGTCGGCACCGAAGCAGACGCTGCGGGCAACGCCGTGCTGCTGGCCGATCGGCGAGCCGGGCAAGCCGAGTTTTCACTTTTGCAATGCCGGTTCGGTACCAGGCAAACCTTATTGCGAGGATCATGCAGCCATAGCGTATGTCCGCGTCCGAGACCGCCGCGAGGACGCCGCGTAAAACGCGCTAGGCCGGTCATCTGGGGTGGCTGTCTGCGCTTCCGGTGCTCACGTACTTAACGTACGCTCCGCTCCGGTTCTCGACAGCCGCCCCAGCTGACCGGCCTATCGCGTTTTACCCGGCATGGGTTGTAGCGGTGAGCGTATTGTGCGGTGCAGCGCGGGGTTTGGATTGTTGCAGGTGGGTTGCCGGGTTTTGTGCAGTGCGATATTTATTTGAATTGTCATTTGGCCGTTTTTTTCGTTGCTGAAACCATAATAGTGGGACTAGTCTCCAAAGTGTCGGCATGAGCCGGCGAGGGAACGATCCATGCCCATAAGGGCTTAAAAGAAGGTGGCGCAAATGGAAACGGCGCAAGTACACGCAGAGCATGTTGGAGCCGGCCCAGCAGACTCTTCCGCGCATGTCGGTGTTGTTAAATGGTTCAATCCTGGGAAGGGCTATGGTTTCATAGCGCCGGAAGAAGGGGGCAATGATATTTTCGTACATATCAGCGCGGTGCAACGCGCTGGATTGCGGAAATTGACCGAGGGACAGCGTATCAAATTTGCCCTGCAGCAACGTGAAGGCCGGGTCGCCGCCGTGGAGCTGCAGCGCGTCAACTAAAGTCTAAAAACAATAATCCATTTGCCGATGTTCAGGCCTCGGCAAAGCAAACTTTTAAAATGGCCATGAGCTCCGGCAGTACCGGGAGCTGGTGGCCATTTTCTTTTCTAGCGGGGTAAAAACCCGATGATGCGTTCGGCTTCGTCAACGATGGGATTGGCGATCGCAGATGCGCGACGGCCGCCGGATTGCAGGGTTGCATCAATATAATTCGTATCCGCCAAAAGTTTTTGCGCGCGAGCCGTGATCGGCGCCAGGTGAGCAACCACCGCTTCCGCCAACTTTTCCTTGAATGGCCCGAACCCGGAACCGGCGAATTGCGCCAGCGCCGCTGCAGGGGTGGTAACGGTTATGGCGGCGTAGATGCCGATCAGGTTAATGGCCTCGGGGCGGTCCTTCAGCTCGGCGATGGTTTCCGGCAATGGGGCCGGATCTGTTTTGGCGCGGCGGATTTTCAGGGCGATGGCGTCGGCATCATCGTTGAGGTTGATGCGGCTCTGGTCCGAGGGGTCGGATTTCGACATTTTTTTGGTGGCGTCACGAAGGCTCATGATGCGGGCAGCCTCCGGGGGGATCAGGGTTTCGATCCGCGGGAAAAATTTTACCCCGTAATCACGGTTAAATTTTTCGGCGATGTCGTTGGCGAGTTCAATATGCTGGCGCTGATCATCACCGACCGGCACCAAGGTCGCATGATAGGCATGAATGTCGGCGGCCATCAGGTTCGGGTACACGTAGAGCCCCGATGAGACCGCTTCGCGGTCCTTGCCGGCCTTGTCCTTGAACTGGGTCATCCGGTTGAGCCAGCCGACGCGCGTGACGCAATTGAATATCCAGGCGAGGCGCGCATGCGCCGGCACGGCCGATTGATGGAACAGAATATTTTTTTCAGGGTCGATGCCGCAGGCGATCAGGATCGCGGCCATGATGCGGGTTTTCTCCCGCAGCTCAGCTGGGTTTTGGAAGTTGGTGATGGCGTGCTGATCGACGATGCAATACAGGCAGTCATGGCCGCTTTGCAGTTGCACCCAGTTGCGCAAGGCGCCGAGATAATTGCCAAGGGTCGGCACGCCGGAGGGGGCGATGCCGGAGAAGATGCGCGGTGATATGGCTTGGGACATGGCGGGTTGGTTACGCTCAGCCTTGTTAGCCGGTCAACACTCAGGGCTGATAAACGGATTGCTCAAACCGGTAGCTTTTTAGCGCGGCGGCGGGTCAGGAGGGCCCGGATCTCGCTCAGGTCGAAGGCTTTAAGCAGGATGCCGCTGCTAAGATAGGCGACGCCGCCGACCGCCGTGAGGATGGCGAAATCGATGATGTTGGTTTTACCGGCCGGCAGCAGCCGCTCGGTAATATACAGAGCAGCGCCCATGATGGCGGCGGCGAGGAGGATGCGGGGCAGGCGGCGCTTGGCATGGGCATCGAGCGCGAAATTGCCGCGGCGATGCAGGATAATGCCGAGGACGGCGGCGTTGAAGGCAGAGGCGAGGCTGGTTGCGAGCGCCGGACCGACCGCCTTCAGCGGATGCATGAACACCAGGTTCATGGCCAGGTTGAGGGCAACCGCGGCAAGGCCGATTTTCAACGGGGTGACGGTGTCTCCCCGGCCGAAAAATCCGGGGGTCAGGATTTTCACCAGAGCAAATACCGGCAGGCCGATTGCAAAGGCGGCGAGCGTATGGGCGGTGAGGGCCGCGGTGTGCAGGGTGAAGGCGCCGCGCACGAAAATCAGCTCAATGACCGGGCGGGCTGCAACCGAAAGGCCGATGGCGGCAGGTAGCGTCAGCACCAGAACAGATTCGAGCGCGCGGTTGAGTGTAGCAAGCGCATTGGCGTTTTCGCCGAGCGCGATCTGGCGGGCGATGACCGGCAGCAAGGCCGTGCCGGCGGCGGTGCCGATGATGCCGAGCGGCAGCTGGTTCACGCGATCGGCGTAATACAGGATGGAAACCGAGCCGGCGGGCAGCAAGGTGCCGATGATAATGTCGATCGAGACGTTCAATTGGGTAACGCCGGCGCCAACCAGCGCCGGGGCCATGCGGCGAAACAGTTTTTGCATCCGGGGGGTAAGGCGGGGTTTGGGCAGTTTGATGCGCATGCCGGCGCGGCGCACGGCAACCACCAGCAGCAGCAACTGGGCGATGCCGGAGATGGTGACACCCCAGGCCAGCGCGTAGCCGGCGTTTTTAACGTAAGGGGTCAGCCAAAGCATGAAACCAATCGAAAACACGTTGAACAGCAGCGGCGCGGCGGCGGCGGCGGCGAAACGGCCCATGGCGTTCAGCACGCCGGAAAAAAGTGCGGTCAGGCAGACAAAGAAGAGATACGGAAACATGATCCGGGTAAGCACCACCGCGAGGGCGAATTTGGCGTGATTTCCTGAGAAACCGGGCGCCAGGACGTACAGCACCCAGGGCATGAATATTTCACCCAGAATGGTGATGCTGCCCAGCCAGAAAACCATCACCGCGGTGGCTTCCTCGGCAAAACCAGTGGCGGCCTCCATGCCTTCGGTATGCAGGATATGCGAGATCGAGGGCACGAAGGCAGCGTTGAAGGCGCCTTCGCCGAACAGCCGGCGGAACAGATTGGGCAGCCGCAAGGCAACGAAAAAGGCGTCGGCGATGGGCCCGGTGCCGAGGATGGCGGCGATCAACATGTCGCGCGCGAAGCCAAGGATGCGGCTCGCCATGGTCCACATGCCGACTGTGAAAGCGCCTTTTAGCATGTGCGGAAGCTCATGGGCGGTGAGCTAGCGTAATATTGGTTTATTGGGAATCGCCCGCAGTAAATTAAGTTGTTTTGTGGTAAATATCCGCCCGCAGGACCTCCATGAAGCGCGACGGATTGCCAAGTTCGGTGAAGCCGAATTTTCGGTACAGGCCATGCGCATCCGAGGTCAGCAACAGCATGCGCCTGAGGCCTTGCAGGTCCGGATGGCTAACAATGCTTTGCATCAGTCGTTTCGACAGGCCATGGCCTCGATGCGGGGCCAGGATGAATAAATCCGCCAGCAACGCGAATGTTGCGCGGTCGGTGACGACGCGGGCAAAACCAATTTGCCTGGCGCCGTCATAGACGCCAACGCAGAGGGAGTTGCGGACCGCGCGCTCGACAACGTCGCGCGGAATGCCGGGCGACCAGTAGCTCTCCTCAGCAAGGTAGTTGTGGATGACCTCGAGATCGAGGCGGCCGGGGTCGGTTGAGATTTCGTATTCGGGCATCCGGCCACTTATAGCTTAGCTATTGCGGCAGGATAAAGCCGTAGGTGGGGTAGATGGTGCGGCCCATGGCGTGGGTGGGTTCGTACCAGACGCGGACTTCGGTCCAGTCATTATCCGCCGATACGTCGATGATGGGCTGGTCATGCTCGATGCGATGCGGCAGCCAATTTGACTGGGTAACCTCGATTTCGCGCGGCGTGGCCAGTGCCGTGACAACGGCGAGGTGGCCGGAAGTCATTGAGCCATGCGGTTTGAAAACCAGAACCGCGCCGGGAGCGGGGGTTTGCGCGCGCGGGTAGCGGCCGGCGGCTTCGTCCCACCATTGATAGGCATCGCCGCTCAGCGCGATGCCGGAGGTGTTGCGGGCGTAGGGAACGCAGGTGAGCGGGGTGGCGGTTCCATAATGCGCGTATGGGCTGGCGCATGCCGAAAGCAGCGCCAGCAGGCTAAGGTGGATAAGTCGGTGGAAGCGCAAGGCGGGCCCGATAATAATGCAGAATCGAATCTAGAATCGCCGTGGATTCCGCCGCAAGCGATTATTGAGATTTTGGCTCCATGCAATTTCGGCATGTCTCAACGGCATTAACCTCCCGGTAACGGCACAACCTTAGGTAGGACAAATCTTAGGAGGAGGAACTGCCATGGGAATTAAACCAAATATTGGATCGGTGGTCGCGTCCGCGAACCAGCAATACAGCATGGCTTCGTTATTTTCGGTTACCGCGGCCGCCGGCGATCCGGCGTTTCTGATCGTCGATGGGTTGGACCGCGATGAGTACACCGCCGGCTATAATCTGGCGAATATGGGCGCGCTGTCGGGCGACGGGGCAAAACAGGGTTTCAGCAATGCCGGCGGCGATGCGTATTCGGTTGGCATTGTGTTTACCTACCAGGCTGCTTCCGGCCAGTATTACAACGCCACCTATGGCTATTTCAGCCAGCTGACATTTACCGCATCGTCAAACACCAACGACAATGTGAGTTTATCTGTCTACGGCACCAGCAATTCCAGCCTGGCTTCAGCCTATGCGGCAAATCCTTACATCCTTGAAGAGAACCCGAGCTATTTCAGTTATGAGGGCAGCGTCAGCGTGGTGACGCAGCCGGCTGGATTGCATCCTGGCGCAACGCAGGCGACGCCGAATTCCATTTGCGCCGCCGCTGCATCCTTTGTCGGCAAGGCCTGGAATATGGATGGTTGCTGGGTGCTGGCTTCGAATATTTCTGCCATCGCGGGCGCCTCGCTGCCGGCTTCCAGCACGCTGGTGGGGGTTCCGGGCATCGCCAACGGCGAATGGATCGTTGCCTATAACGGCCCGGTCAACGCGGTTGCGAATTGGGAGCAGAACCTCAGCGCCGGCGAAATGGTCGGCTTCGTTACCACAGAGCGGCGGTGGCCATATCACGACGGTTGTTGCCGGCAAGGGCAGCACGGCATCGCTGATCGACAACATTACCTATGAGAATGGCAACGGCAGTATTCAAAACGCCGCAAATGACGGCTCGGCGAACGATATTCTCATCGCCGCGCCGCATGCGGCGACGCAGGAATTCAATGGCGTCAATCCTGCCGATGTGGTGGTGTACGAGCTCGATACGCCGTTGGTGACCGACCTGGCGGCGGCGTTGACCGAGGCCGCACAGACCAGCAAGTTGCTGGGACCGCTGTTTGCCGCCAGCAATCCAGTAGCCTCGCAGGCGGTTACCGAATGGCAGGTTTATAACAGCGATAGCGCCGACCTGATTACGCTGGGCGGTGTGGCCCAATCTGGCGATCATTCGGCATCCAGCTGCGCAACCGTATCGTCGCTGTCGACAGTTGCTCTGCTGGCCGGCGCGGCGGCCTGCTCCGACACTGTGGATGTTCGCGCCTTCAACGGTAGTTATTGGGGCGATTGGCAAAGCCTGGCGGTGACAGTTACGGCGGCCTCGGCGCCGCCCAAGCTTGGCAGCCAGACCGCGAACCAAAGCTGGGCGCAGGGCCAGAAGATCAGCCTGGCGCTACCCGCCGGTACATTTACCGACCCGCAGAACCAGACGCTGAGTTATGCCGCCAGCCAATCCAGCGGCCAGGCGCTGCCGTCCTGGCTGAGCTTCAATGCCGCAACCCGGACGTTCTCCGGCACTGTTCCGGCCGGCATGGAAAGCCTCGTCTTGAAGGTTACCGCGACGGATACCAGCGGACTTTCAGCCAGCGAGAGCTTCGGCGTTACGGTTGCAGCGGCGGCGCCGGCGCTCACCAGCCAGACGGCGAGCCAGGCCTGGCTGCAGGGCCAGAAAGTGAGTCTTGCGTTGGCCGCCAACACCTTCACCGATCCACAAAGCCAGACGCTGAAATATGGCGCCACTCAATCCAACGGCCAGGCGCTGCCGTCCTGGCTGAGTTTCAATGCCACCACCCGGGCTTTCTCCGGCACCGTTCCGGCCGGCATGGCAAGCCTCGTCGTGAAGGTGACTGCGACCGATACCAGCGGGCTTGCCGCCAGCGAGAGCTTCGGCATTACGGTTGCAGCGGCGGCGCCGGCGCTCACCAGCCAGACGACAAACCAAACCTGGCCGCAGGGGCAGAAAGTCAGCCTTGCCTTGGCCGCGAACACGTTCACCGATCCGCAAAGCGAGACGCTAAGCTATAGCGCCAAGCAATCCAGCGGCAGTGCGCTGCCTTCCTGGCTTAGCTTCAATGCGGCGACCAGAACCTTCTCCGGCTCGGTCCCCGCAGGGGTTGAGAGCCTGGCCTTGAAGGTGACTGCCACCGATAGCAGCGGCTTGTCCGGCACTGAGGTTTTTGACGTGACCGCCCCGGCGGCAGCCGCCGCAAAGTCTGCTTTGGCCGCCGGCGGCGATGTGATTGCGATTTCGCGCGCTCAGACGATGCTGTTTTCAGCCGCCAATGCTGACCAAATGCAGTTCATCTCGGGCAGTGCGAGCGAGAATGCTTTGGTCCAAGCCGGCGGCAATGGATTTGCCGGTTTCGGTGGGGATATGCGCAGGCCGATCGGGATGGCCGGAGCCCTACAAAACAACACGCCGCCTGCAACCGGTGCAGTGCGGTGGTTTGATCTGCAACCGAGCCACGGGACCGGTCTGCTGGCCTTTACCAGTCTGGCCGGAAGTTTCCACTATGCGCCTTTGAGTTAGCCGCCTGGGTGCGGCGGCGCTTAACCCCGCCGCCCGCAGGTCAAACATTTGGTTTGCATCCAGCCGGTCTTTTTTAAGACCATGCTTTTTTTAAGGAAAAGAACTGCTCGGCTTAGTCGGTCTTGCTGCCGTGGTGATTGCGTGATGGGCGTGTCCCCGGTAGTTTGCACAAATCATGAGCAGTCTGACGTTTCCCCTCATCAAACCGATCGCTATTGGGGCCGGTAGCCTGTCGGTCGTTTTGGATGCCCCGGTTATTTTAGCGCCACTTTCAGGCGTTACCGATTTGCCGTTCCGGGCTTTGGCGAAGTCGCTGGGGGCGCCGCTGGTCGTCTCCGAAATGATTGCGTCCTGGGCGATGGTGCGGGAAAATCGCAACACGATGCGAATGGCCGAGGTGGTTTCCGGCGGCGGGCCATCTTCCGTGCAGCTGGCGGGCTGCGAGCCGGAAGCGATGGCTGAGGCGGCGCGCATCGCGGTTGGACAGGGTGCGGACCTAATCGACATCAATTTCGGTTGCCCGGTTAAAAAAGTTGCTATCGGGCAGACTGCCGGATCGGCGCTGATGCGCGATGAGGCCCTGGCCGGCAGGATTCTGGCGGCGACGGCGCGCGCTGTGGCAGTGCCGGTGACGTTGAAAATGCGGATGGGCTGGGACCGGGAGAGCCTGAATGCGCCGGCGCTGGCGCGAATTGCCGAGGCCGCCGGCATTGCGATGGTGACCGTGCATGGGCGGACCCGGCAGCAATTTTATCAGGGCGAAGCCGACTGGGATTTTATTGCGCAGGTCAAGCAGTCGGTGCGGATACCAGTGATTGTGAATGGCGACATCACCAGCGAGGCGCGGGCCGCCGAGGCCCTGGCGCGTTCCGGCGCGGATGGCGTGATGATCGGCCGCGGCGCTTATGGCAGGCCGTGGTTTCTGGCGCAGGTGGCGCATTATCTGCAAACCGGAACCAGGGTCGCGCCGCCGGCGCTGGCTGAGCAGAAAGCAATATTGCTGCGTCACTACGCGCATGTGCTGACGCATTTCGGTGAGCGCGCCGGCGTGCGGCTGGCCCGCAAGCATATCGCCTGGTACTCGCACGGCTTGCGTGGCTCAGCTTCGTTCCGGGCGCAGATGAACCGGCTGGATGACGCAAATGCCGTGATCGAATTGATCGGCGCGTTTTACGATCCGCTGATCGAGGCTGGTTTTGTCCGGCAGGATGAACTTGCCGCAGATGGTCAGACCGAGCAGATGGCGATTGCCGCATGAGCGGTTTCCGCCGTGCCTTCGGGATGGTCAAGCGCTCGCCGCCACCGAGCGCTGTCAAGGTGGATCCGGCCCAGATACTCGGCGCGCTGCCGGTCGCGGTGGTGATGCTGGATGAGAATGATGCGTTCTGCTTCGTCAATTATGCGGCCGAGGAGTTTTTTGGTTCCTCCGCGACGCTGTTGAAGAACCAGCAATTGAGCAGAATTCTGCCGGTCGACCATCCGATATTTTTGCTGCTGGAACGGGCGCGGACCAATGGGCTGACGGTTGCCGAGCACGACATGATCCTGGAAGGGCCGCGACTGTCGCGGCGCGGAACCTCGGTGCAGGTGGCGCCGATGGGCGATGTGCCGGGACATCTGGTGATGACATTGCACGACGAGTCCGCGGCGCGCGCGCTGGACCAGCAGATGTCGGCGCGCAATGCGGCGCGCAGCATCACCGGCATGGCGGCTATTCTGGCGCATGAGGTGAAAAATCCGCTCTCCGGAATTCGCGGCGCGGCGCAACTGCTGGAAACCAGCGTGCCGCCGAACGACCGCGAGCTGGCGGTGCTGATCCGCGAAGAGGCGGACCGGATCCGGGCGATGGTGGAACGCATGGAGACGTTCGGCGAGAAGAAGCTGGAGCGCAATGCGGTGAATATCCACCGGGTGCTGGAACGCGTCCGTAAACTGGCAGGTTCCGGGTTTGCGGCAAGGGTCCGATTTATAGAATCCTACGACCCGTCATTGCCGCATGTGAACGGCAACCGCGACCAGCTGATCCAGGTATTGCTGAATTTGGTGAAAAACGCCGCGGAGGCGCTGGCCGGCATGGAACGTCAGGACGGCGAGATCCATCTCTCGACCGGCTTTCAACATGGCGTGCGGCTGTCCGCGGCGTCTGGCCGAACCCGCGCCAATTTGCCGATTTTTGTTTGCGTGCGCGATAATGGGCCGGGGATCCCGGAAGACATCCGCCGGCATTTGTTCGAGCCCTTTATCAGCACCAAGGCCAGCGGCAGCGGGCTCGGCCTGGCGCTGGTCGCAAAAATTGTCGCCGATCATGGCGGCTTGATCGATGTGGATAGCCGGCCTGGCCGAACTGAATTCCGTATTAATCTTCCCGTCTTTGAAGAACCCCCCGAAAGTAATCATTAATGACGCTACCGACTGTCCTGATTGCCGATGACGACCGCTCGATACGAACTGTTCTGACGCAGGCTTTGGGACGCTCGGGATATCAGGTGCGGGCCACCTCTTCGGCGGCGACGTTGTGGCGCTGGGTGGAAGATGGCGAGGGCGATCTGGTCATTACCGATGTGATCATGCCGGATGAAAACGGCCTGGATCTGGTGCCGAGGATCCGCCGGCTGCGTCCGGAACTGCCGGTAATTGTGATGAGCGCGCAATCAACGTTGACGACGGCGGTGCAGGCGGCGCAGCGCGGCGCCTTCGACTATTTGCCGAAGCCGTTCGACCTCGGGGATTTGCTGGCGGTGGTCGACCGGGCGCTGAAGCAGCCGTTGAACGTGGCGGCAAATACCGAAGGGTTGAACCAATCCGATGAGGCGCTGCCGTTGATCGGCCGCAGTCCGGCGATGCAGGAAATCTACCGGATTATCGCGCGGCTGACGACGACCGATTTGACCGTGATGGTGAACGGCGAAAGCGGCGCCGGCAAGGAGCTGGTAGCGCGCGCGCTGCATGATTACGGCCGCCGCCGGGCTGGTCCCTTTGTTGCAATCAATATGGCCGCGATTCCGCGCGAACTGATCGAGAGCGAGTTGTTCGGTCATGAGCGCGGCGCCTTTACCGGCGCCACCAACCGGCATGTCGGCCGGTTTGAGCAGGCCAATGGCGGCACGCTGTTTCTGGATGAAATCGGCGATATGCCGCCGGAGGCGCAAACCCGGCTGCTGCGGGTGCTGCAGGAGGGCGAGTTCACCACGGTGGGAGGCCGGCAGCCGATCCGCGCCAACGCACGCATTGTAGCGGCCACGCACCGGGATTTGCGGGCGTTGATCCGCACCGGCCAATTCCGGGAGGATTTATTCTATCGCCTGAACGTGGTGCCGATCCGGCTGCCGCCGTTGCGTGAACGCCCGGATGATATTCCCGTGCTGGCGCAGCATTTTTTGGCGCGCGCGCAAAGTGAAGGGCTGCCTGCCAAATCGCTGAATCCCGGCGCAATGGCCATGCTTTCCAGCTATCGCTGGCCGGGCAATGTGCGCGAACTCGAGAATTTGATCCGCCGTCTTGCCGCTTTGGTGCCACAATCGGTGATTACGGAACAGATTCTGGCGCCTGAACTGAGCGATTATGTCGCGGTGCAGGAAGCCGTGCCGGCGAATGGAGATGAGCCCGATACGATGGCGCAAGTGGTTGAACGGCATGTGAGCCGGTTATTGGCAGCGATCAGGGAAAGTGGCGAAGAGGGTGTGCTGTACGAGCGTGCCTTGGCTGAGCTGGAGCGACCGCTGATCCGCATGACGCTGGCTGAAACCAGGGGCAACCAGATCCGGGCCGCGGCCTTGCTCGGGCTTAATCGCAATACGCTGCGCAAAAAAATCCGCGAGCATGGAATTGGAGTTCAACGGCGTGTTGGGTAGTTTTTAGAAATGCCGGACGGCGTGGCAATGGTGCCGGAACGGCGCTCCAAAACCAGTTTCGTGCTGGATGTCGCGTTCGGCGGCGTTTGGCCGTTATTGCTGGCGTGCCTCGCCTTGCTCCTTGGTATCGCCACCTTCGCCATTCTGGCGGGCCGGGTGAAGCTTGCCGTGCATTCGGGCGTCGCGGTCGGCATGAGCGTCGCCGATTTTGCGGTTTTGTTGTTGCTGATTGCAATCCTCGCCGGGCGCGTGATCCGGGTTATTCAGGAACGCAAGCGCGGCACCGCCGGGGCCCGGCTGCATGTGCGGCTGGTGGTGTTGTTTGGCGTGGTCGCCGCGGTCCCGGCGATACTGGTGGCAATATTTGCCACGGTTTTCTTCAATATCGGCATTCAAGCCTGGTTTAATCAACGGGTGCAGACCGCACTCGCGGAAAGCAGCCAGGTCGCGCAGGGCTATCTTGATGAGCATACCAACGATATCCGGCTGGACGCGCTGGGGATCGCCAATGATCTGGCGCAGCAGGGTCCGATATTTCTAGGTAACCCGAATGATTTCACCTCCTATCTGGCGACCCAGACCGAATTGCGGGGGCTGACGCAGGCGGTTATCTTTGTCCCTTCGACGGGACAGGTAGCGTCATCCGGCGGTGTGCTGGGAGCCTACGTAGCGGCGGTTCCCACCTCCACGGAACTTAATAACGCCCGTGCCGGACAGGTTGTGGTGACCGCATCGCCCGACGAAACATTGGAAAGCGCGGTGATCGCGCTCGATAATTTTACGCCGCCGGCGGTGCTGCTGATCGAACGGCCGATCGATCCGGCAATTCTCGACCATGTCAACAAAACCCAGGCGGCGGTGGCGGAATATCAGCGGCTGTCGCATAATCGCGCCGAACTGGAAGTCTCTTTCGCGCTGATTTTCGCAACTGTTGCGCTGCTGGTGTTGTCGGCCGCGGTGTTGTTCGGCCTGGTGCTCGCCAACCAGATTGCGCGCCCGATTGGTCTTTTAATGCGCGCCGCCGAGCGCGTGCGTGAGGGCGACCTCGAGGTTCGCGTGCCGGAAAAAGCCACCGGGGATGAAGTTGCGGAGCTGTCGCGTGCCTTCAACCGCATGACCGGCCAGCTGGCGGCGCAGCGATCGGAATTAATGGTGGCCTATGGTCAGCTGGATGAACGGCGGCGGTTTACTGAAACCGTGCTCGCCGGCGTTTCTGCCGGCGTGATCGGCCTGGATGCCAATGGCCGCGTTGAACTGCCGAACCGGGCCGCCGCCGAATTGCTGGGGCTCGACCTGCAGACCAAGATAGGCGAGCGCCTGGCGGAAATTGCGCCGGAATTCGCGACCCTGATCGACACCGTGATGGCAGCGCCCGAGAAACCCGCTACCGCGGAGCTGGAGCACGGGCCGGCGATGCACAAACGCGTGCTGCTGGTTCGCATTGGCGCTGAGATGATGCGCGGCAAGCTGGATGGGTTTATCGTCACCTTCGATGATGTGACGGAATTGTTGTCGGCGCAGCGCAAGGCGGCCTGGGCCGATGTGGCGCGCCGGATTGCGCATGAAATAAAAAATCCTTTGACGCCGATACAGCTTTCCGCCGAACGCCTGAAACGCCGCTTCAGCCGCGAGATTACGTCCGATCCCGAGAGCTTCAACCAGTGCGCCGATACGATTGTGCGGCATGTTGGAGATATCGGCCGGATGGTGGATGAATTCTCGACCTTCGCGCGGATGCCGGCGCCGATCATGAAGCCGGAAACATTGGAGCGGATTGCCCGTGAGGCGATGGTGCTGCAACGCGTGGCGGCGCAGAAAATCGACTGGCAGATTGTGATCGATGATCCGGCGCTGCGGGCGGTGTGCGATCGCCGGCTGATCGGCCAGGCTTTGACGAACCTGCTGCAAAATGCAGCGGACTCCGTGGCAATGCGGCCGGGTGCGAGCCATGTGACGCTGCGCTTGCATACGCTGGGCCGGGATGCGGTGCTGAGTGTAACCGATGACGGCGTTGGCCTGCCCGAACAGGATCGAGCCAGGCTTGCCGAACCTTACGTGACGCACAAGCCGAAGGGCACCGGGCTTGGCCTTGCCATTGTTAGAAAAATAATGGAGGACCATGGCGGCCGGCTGGAGCTGGAACAGGCCCCGGAAGGACCAGGCGCGGTGGTAAGTCTGATTTTACCAACGCTCGATCCGGCTGCCGAGACGGCGCTGGCTGACGATACGACGCAATACCATCCTAGAGGATTTGCCGCGCAATGACTGAAATCCTGATCGTCGACGACGAGCCGGATATCCGGCTACTGGTGGAAGCGATTTTGCGGGACGAGGGCTTTGAGGCGCGCAGCGCCGGCACTTCCGATGAAGCGATCGCCGCCTATCGTGCCCGCCGGCCGGCATTGGTGATCCTCGATGTGTGGCTGCAGGGATCCAAGCTGGATGGCATCGGCATTCTCGACGTGCTGCACCAGGAAGAACCGCGGGTGCCGGTGGTCATGATCTCGGGTCACGGCACCATCGAAACCGCGGTCGCCGCAATTCAGCGCGGGGCCTATGATTTCATCGAAAAGCCGTTCAACTCCGACCGCTTGCTGCTGGTTGTGCGCCGCGCCCTGGAAGCTGCGAAACTTACCGCCGAGAATGCCGAATTGCGGCTCCGCGTGGGGCCGGATACCGAGCTCACCGGTGACGGCAGTGCAGTTGCGGCTTTGCGCTCGGCCATCGAGCGGGTGGCGCCGACCGGCTCGCGCGTGCTGATCACCGGCGCCCCGGGTGCCGGCAAGGAAGTCGTCGCCCGGATGATCCATGCGCGGTCGCGACGGGCCCAAGGCCCGTTTGTGGTGCTGAATTGCGCGATCATGGCGCCTGAGCGCTTTGAGGCCGAATTATTCGGGGTTGAGGCGGGAGCCGATGGCGAAGGCTCGCCACGCCGCGTCGGGGTATTGGAACGCGCCCATGGCGGCACGTTGCTGCTGGACGAAATTTCCGAAATGCCGATGGAGACGCAAAGCAAAATCGCCCGCGTGCTGCAGGAACAAAGCTTTGAACGCGTTGGCCAGAACGGTGCCCCCGGCGCCCCAAGCAATGCGAGCGCCAAGGTAAAAGTCGATATCCGCGTGATCACGACGACGGCAAGGGATCTGGCTGACCAAATCGCCGCCGGACGTTTTCGGGAGGATTTGTTTTACCGGCTGGCCGTAGTGCCGCTGCGCGTACCCTCGCTGAAGGAACGCCGCGAAGATATTCCGGCACTGGCCGCATATTTTCTGGCACGCGCGGAAGATACATCGGGCCTGCCGGCGCGGGCATTGGCCTCGGACGCAATCGCGGCTTTGCAGGCGCATGATTGGCCCGGCAATATTCGCCAGCTGCGCAATGTGATGGACTGGCTGATGATCATGCGCTCAAACGAAACCACGGATTATTTCCGCGCCGAACACCTGCCGACGGAATTGGCGCCCACGCGCCCCGCGCATTGGCGATCGACCCCGCCGCCGATTTGATGGCGCTGCCGTTACGCGAAGCCCGCGACGTGTTCGAAACCCAGTATCTGCAAGCGCAGCTATTGCGTTACGGCGGCAATATCAGCCGCACCGCCAACTTCGTAGGCATGGAGCGCAGCGCCTTGCATCGCAAGTTGAAACAACTCGGCATCGGCGCCGATGAGCGCACGGCTGTTTGAGGGAGGAAGTACTTCTTTTTTGAAAAAAAGAAGCAAAAAACTTTTTATGCTGGGCTGGGGGTGTTGGCGCGGAGACAGGCTATGCGCCACATCACGCGGCTCGGCATGTAGAAGTTTTTGCAATGCGCGGGCGGCTAGCTTTTTTTAAGAGCGAGTTCTTCGCTTAAATCTAAATCAAAGACTTGGCATGGCTTAGGACCATTGAACACACCTGGTGCGTCGCGGCACCTTTAAGGCCGGTTCCGCCCAGGCTGGTGGTCTGGCCATTGCCGGTTTGCAGTTCGCCATTGCTGCCGGATGTATATGCGGAGTCCGAAGCGGGCGCGGTTGAGGATCCGGTGAATTTGCTCAACAACGAACTTTGAACCGACGAGGCGGATGACGCGGAGGCGCCGCTCAGGTCGTTATTTTGAACGCAGTATTGTAAAAGTCCGGCAAGATTGGTTGGGCTGGCGCTACTAAGCGACGGCAATGCCGACGTGCCGCTCATGCTGCCCATTCCGGGGATGCTCGGCACGCTTGGCATGCTCGGCATTGAGAGCTGAGCCTGCGCCGGTACCTGGAATTGCACGGCCGCGAGCGCGCCGAACGAGACCGCCGCGATTATCCATTTGCTTGTCATCTTTTATCTCCCAATCCGTTATCCCGTCTTTGTATATATCATCCCTGCGCCGGCTGCGAAGGCTGCGACATTGCTGATCCAACCAGAACGTTCTAGCATGCGTCGGCGGATTACAGGGGGAACGGCGATGAAGTTATTCTTGCAGAAGTTATTCGTGCATTTGAATATCATTTCGGCCACTGCACTTGCCGGGTTTCTCGCTTTTCAGGCCGCGCCTGCTAACGCAGCGGTGGCAATGCCGGTTCCAGCGGCACGTTCAACCCTGCAAAGCGCTGCCTTGCCGGGCGCGTTCGCACTGAGCGCCGCCTTGCCAAGCGCCCGCGCGCCGAGCGCCGCCGCGCCCGGCCCTATCGTCGAGGCGGGATATTATTATTACCATGGCCGCCGTTATCCGTATCGCTATCACGGCATGTATTACAATCATCGCTATTACCGGGGTGGACGCTACCACTATTATTGATCGAAAATCAGCTTCCGGTTGGTCCCGGCGCCTGAGCTTTTGAAATGTCCGGAAGTTTGGCTCAGGCGGCATCGATGCAGCGCTCGGCGTTGCCGCAACCGGCTGAGCACCAGATCGGATCGAGCCCGTATTACCTGAATGATTTTAACGCGGTTATCGATGGCGTCCGCGGGCAGTACGCCGAGCTCCTGAATCCGGCAGAGACATCATATTTGCAAAGATTGGCCACGCTGTCGGAGCCGGCGCGAATGCTTTATGCGCGGCTGGTCAATCGTAAGGGTCCATATTTTCGTGTGGATCGGCTGGCATATCCTGAAATCGGCGACATCGAAGCGGCGATCGCGGAACTTGCTGACGGCGCATTCCTGCAGCGTGCTTTGCCAACGGACACACCCGCGCATGTGCTGGCTTGCTTTACCTGTCCGGAGCTTAAAGCCGCGCTGGCGGGCTGTCACATCGCGAAGTCTTCGCGCCGGGCGGAATTGCTGGAATGGCTCAGGCAAGTGGGATGGGTATGGGGATTGGATCAGTGGCCTGCTGGCGCGCCACCCGATTATTGGTCTTACTGCATCTGACCCGTTTGCTTTTTTGCGGTTTCTGTTTTTTGGCGAACTGCGCCAGAACCTGTCGGATTTCGTCACCCGCGCGCTTGGATATATCGTAACGGAAACGGTGGCACCGGCGGCGTTGCGGCCGCGGTTCATGCAACGTTGCGAGATCGACGATGCCTATCGGATGGCGAACCTGTATCAGGAATTTCGCCGCCTTCGAGAGCGCGCGGAGAGCCTTGCGTTGCTGGAATGGTGGCAGGCATGCGATGTCAACCGCGAAGCGTTGAGCGCCGGGCGGGAATGGTTCGACCGATTGATCGATCGCTTGGGGCGGCTGCTGGAACGCGCCGGCCAAACTTTGGCGGCCGCGGCACTGTATGCCAGCAGTCCGGTGGCTCCGGCGCGCGAACGGCGGGCGCGGCTGCTGATCAAATCCGGTGAGTTGCCGGCGGCAATGGCGCTATTGCGTGAAATGCTGGCGAGCCCAAGTGACGCTGAAGAAGCCTATGCCGCGCGGCAATTGCTGGCCCGGTTGGAGCGGCGGTCGCGGCGGACCGAGGCCAGGGATTTCGAGATCGCGGGTACGACGCTCAGGCTTGATTATCCGCCGGCCGGTGTCGAGGCAGCTGTTCTGGCGCATTACCGGCAACAGGGCTGGCACGGCGTGCATTCTGAGAACTGGCTATGGAACGCAAGTTTTGGTCTGCTGCTATGGGATATTATTTACGATCCGGCGCTCGGCGTTTTCCATTCACCGTTCCAGTTTGCGCCGTCGGATCTGCACCGTCCGGATTTTTATAAACTACGGCAGCCGCGAATTGAGGCAAGGCTGGCGATGCTGGGCCAACCGGTCGCTGCCGGCGCTGTCATGCGCGATAATTTTCGGGCCAAGAACGGCATCGCCAACCCGTTCGTGGCGTGGCACGACGATCTGCCGGATTTGCTGGACATCATGGTGCGGCGCCTGCCTGCCGCGGGTCACGCGGCGGCACTGCGGCACATCGCGCACAACATATTGCGGCACACGCGCGGGCTGCCGGATTTGTTTCTTTGGAATGACAGCGACTACCGTTTTGTGGAGATCAAAGCGGAGAACGACCACTTGTCCGGCCATCAATTCGAATGGCTGCGGCTGTTAAAGGACCAAGGGATCAACGTATCCCTCGAAAAAGTACAACGCGGCAAGCACGTCTGAAAACTCTGATGCCTTCGTAGTCAAACCTTGTTCATAAAAAGCCGGGCCTTTTCCAAACAAGTATCGAAATCCGCTGAACAGCCCTGCAACCGCCACCATTTACGCGTAAGTTCCAAGATTTCGCCGATGCGTGGCCCCGGGGGGATTCCCAAAGCCATGATATCGCGGCCCTGCAACGGAAATATCGGGCGTTTGGTGTTGGCGATGCGCTGGCGAAGTTCCGGCCATCCGGCGTCATCGGTTTGCGCGAGCCAGGTTTTCGTAATCAGAAACTCAGGCGAATCCTCGGCGAGTGCACGCCGTATCTGGATATCGGTGGCGGTCGGCTTCAGTCCGTTGGGCAACTGATACACAAACAGCCGCACCAGCTCGTTAACGCTGAGTTTCAGGCGTGAACCTAAAACTTTCGCGTCTCCCTCGCTTAACGCGGCAATGCGCATCAGCGGGTCGGCGGGGGCGCCGTAGCCGATCAGGCGGTTCAATGCCGAAATATTCGTGCCTTCGGGCAAAATGAGCGACAGCACACCGGTGCTTTGCATCAGCGCGACGGTGGCGCCGGGATCAGGTGCGGCCAGGATCAGTTTGAGCTCGCTCCAGATCCGCTCCGCTGAAAGTTTCGTGATGCCATCGCGACATTCCATAATCGCGGCAATTGCCTCTGGATCGGGTTCGCCTTTGCCGTAGCGGGCAAAAAAGCGGAAAAATCGCAATATGCGCAAATAATCTTCCGTAATCCGCGTCCGCGCGTCACCGACAAAGCGCAGACGGCCGGCAAGCAGATCGTCGTGGCCGCCGAAATAATCGAACAGTTTGCCATCCTGTGACATGGACATCGCGTTGATCGTGAAATCGCGCCGTGCGGCGTCAGCCTCCCAGTTATCGGTAAAGGCAATCACCGCGTGCCGGCCGTCGGTTTCGATGTCGCGGCGCAACGTGGTAATCTCGAACCCGCGGCTGCCGATAATGGCTGTGATGGTGCCATGGGCAAGTCCGGTTGGGATGGTCTTTATATTTGCATCGGAAAGCCGGCGAATATTGGCTTCTGGACTTAGCGGGGAGGCGAAATCAACATCGGCTGCGGGCCGATTCAACAGCATATCGCGCACCGCCCCACCGGCTATTCGTGCCTCCGGTAATGCCGTCCAGAGACGTTGCAGCCCCGGCATGCGGAGTTTGGACTCAATCACCGCGGAGCCGTTGCGCGAGCTTAACCAAAATAGCTGCTGTCGCGCCCCAGATCAGATGCTCCGCATTTGGCCAAACCCAAAACTGCCGGTCTACCCCTTGAATGGTGCCGGTACGCTGCTGCACCGCGGCCGGGTCCAGTAGCTGCGCAAAGGGAAGGCAGAAAACAGCGGTAACCTCGGCGGCGGCTGGGACAAATTGCAAACCCGGCCTGACCAAAGCCAGAACCGGGATCATGTGAAACCCGGTGCCGGTGATCTGGTCGTCCATTCGGCCGAGGATCGTCGCATCCTCAGGTCGCAAGCCGATTTCCTCCGAAGCTTCGCGCAAAGCCGCGGCTTCCGGAGAGGCATCGAACGTCTCGATCCGGCCGCCAGGGAAGGCGACCTGTCCGGCATGCTGGCTCAAATGGCCGGCGCGGACCGTAAGCCAAACGCCTTTGCCGACTTCCAGCGGCACCAGAACCGCGGAAGGCCAATGATCTTCCAGCGCCAGCGGCGCATGCACCAGGCCGTGCAGCCGCTCCCTTATGTCATTTTCGTTCATGCAAGCCTCAGAACCGCCGCGGATGCCTCAGGGCTTATCCTCATAGCCAGGCGGCAGGTCGCCGAGCGAGAAAAATACACCGTCGCTCCATACGCCAAGCACCTTGCGGCCGTGGTGGAGACCGGGTTCGGCCAATGCCACCAGTTCATAATAAGTGGCGCGGTTGATCCGCGCCTCGATCGGGAAACTGCCTTTGCCATCGCGAACGTGAAGATAGGGCGTCGGCTCGCATGTAAGCAAATCATGAGCGACCCGGATTGGGTGGTCCCGGCCGGCGGTGATGCATTGGTCCGTATTGGTTCGAAAACTCAGACATTGTTGCGAACCGTGCCCGGTCCAATCGAGCTCGACCGCGATGAACGGCGCGTCCTCAACGTCGATCAGGCCACGTTCCACCGGCGTTTCGAGAAAAAATGAGCCGTCTTCCTCACGCTTCAATACGGTGGAGAAAAGACAGACCATCGGCTTTCGGTTGATCGGGGTGCCTTTATAAAGCCAGGTACCATCTCTTTTAATGAGGAACGGAAGATATCCATGATCGACCGGCACCCGTGGCGGCAGGTCATGGGGAGCCGGCATTACCGTTGGTTTTGGAAAAGTCGTTTTTGCCGTGGCGGCCAGCGGTTTTTTGCTTTTTCCCGTGCCCTCAGTCACAATTTCGATCTTCCTTACCGCCGATGTTCTCATCATCCCTCGATATAGGTACCATCTATAGGCAATCAAATGGATCAAGGTAAATTGGCATGATGGACGGAGCCGCGATCGAGGCCAGGATAAGCGTGGTGGTCGACAGGCTAACCGCCGCCAAAGCGGCCGTGGGAGATGTCATCATCGGCCAGAGCGCGGCGGTCGAGCAGTCCTTGGCGGCAATTCTATCCGGCGGTCACGCCTTGTTGACCGGGGTACCGGGCCTCGGCAAGACCAAGCTGGTGGAGACCCTGGCGATTGTCCTCGGACTTGCAACGCGGCGGGTGCAGTTCACGCCCGATTTGATGCCTTCCGACATACTTGGCAGCGAGGTGCTGGATGAAACGCCGGCCGGGCGGCGGTTCAGGTTCATCCCAGGACCCATTTTTACCGAGCTGCTGATGGCCGACGAGATCAATCGCGCCAGTCCGCGGACGCAGTCGGCATTGTTACAGGCAATGGCGGAAGGACATGTTGCGGTGGCGGGGGAAAATCGCCCGGTGCCGACGCCGTTTCATGTGCTGGCGACGCAGAATCCGATCGAGCAGGAAGGCACCTATCCACTGCCGGAAGCCCAGCTTGATCGGTTTTTGCTCGATATCCGCATCGATTATCCTAATGCCGCCGATGAACGGACGATGCTGGTGATGACAACCGGCATGGCCCAGGCAATGGCAGAGCCGGTGCTGAGTGCCGCGGAATTGATCGAGGCGCAGAATTTGGTGCGGGCGATGCCGGTTGCGACCTCGGTGGTGGACGGTATCCTGCAGCTGGTCCGCGGCGCCCGGCCGGAGACGCCCGCCTGGGCCAGCTTGGCGGCACAACTGGCATGGGGGCCGGGACCGCGCGCCGCGCAGGCATTGATGCTGGCAAGCCGGGCGCGGGCATTGCTGGACGGCAGGCTTTCTCCCAGCCTGGAAGATGTGGCGGCGCTGGCCCCGCCGGCGTTACGGCACCGGATGGCGCTGAATTTTTCGGCCCGTGCCGAGGGGGTCGAGCTTGACGCGATTATCGCCAGGCTGATCAGCTCGCTTTGACCGCGCAGCTCGCCGCCGCCGATGCACTAGCCGCCGGTTTGCCGAAACTGCTACTGGCGGCGGAACGGCTGGCCCATGTGGCAGCACCCGGCGCGCACGGCAGAAGGCGGCCTGGGCCCGGGGAGAATTTCTGGCAGTACCAGGATTTCCGTGAAGGCGACGACGCCAGGCGGATCGACTGGCGGCGCAGCGCCGGCGCCGATCGGCTGTTTCGGCGTGAACGGGAATGGGAGGCCCAGGCCAGCATCGCGTTATCGCTGCAGGATAACCCTGGGATGGATTATCGCTCAGCGGCGTCGTTGCCCGCCAAGCGGGAGCGGGCGATTTTGCTGTTGCTGGCGATGGCAAGTCTTTTATTACGGGCCGGTGAGCGGGTCGCCCTGGCCGGTAAAACCCCGCCGCTTACCGGCAATTCGGCGTTGCGTACGCTTGCCGCGGCGCTGGTCCTGGGTGGTGCGGCACCCGCCGAGCCGAAATCCCGCATCATTGCATTTGGCGATTTTCTGGAGCCCGATCCGGTATTTTATGCGCGGCCGGGTGGCGCGGTGGTGCAAATACTGGACCCTGCCGAATGCGATTTTGCATTCTCCGGCCGTTGCATATTCGAAGGCTTCGGTAATGAGCCCAAGGTTGAAGCGGCGCGCGCGGAGGACTGGGCGACAGCTTACCAGGCCCGAATTGCCGCCCAGCGCGCCGCCGTAACCGCCGCCGCGCAGCGGGCCGGGCAGACCGCGTTATTTCATCGTACCGATCTGCCGCCGGCGACCGCGCTCTCGGCTCTTTATATGGCGATGATCGCCGTATGATGTTTATGGCGCCCTGGGTGTTGCTGGGCCTGGCGGCGTTGCCGGCGTTGTATTTTCTGCTGCGCCTGACCCCGCCAGCAGCCAAACGCATCTCCTTTCCGCCGGTGCGGCTGCTGCTGGGCTTGCCGCAGGTTGAACGTGCGGCAATGCGGATGCCGCTGCTGCTGTTGATATTACGTCTGGCAGCGGCGGCTTTGGTCATCTTCGGTCTTGCCGGACCGGCTTTGCATCCGCCTCCGGCTTTACCCGGCAGCGGTCCGGTTTTGCTGGTTATTGATAATGGCTGGGCCGCCGCCGCCCACTGGCCGCAAATGATGGACGCTGCCCGGCGGGTTGCGGCGGCGGCACGGCAGGAGAACCGGGGCGTCGCCATTTTAACCACGGCGCGCGATGCGAGCGGCCCGGCGCCGGCTATTCAAGGCGTAATGACCGCTAGCCAGGCGATGCAGGCCATTGACGCCTTGCAGCCCTGGCCGTGGCCGGTGGATCGGCTGGCCGCAGCCGGTGTTTTGCGCAATGCCGGCGAGAACACCCGGATTTACCTGGCCGACGGCATCACGGATGGTCCAGGCTTTGCGGGGTTTTTAAAGACGTTGCGCGCCACTCGAATTATCGCGGCGGCCAGTTCGGCAAACTTGCTGTTGCCGCCGTCTTTCAATGCGGAGGGCCAGCTGGTCGCCCATGTCGCGGCCGCCACCGCCGCACCGGTGCTGGCGGAGACCATTTCTGGCCAGGTGCTAGCGCGAGCTGTCTTCTCCAAATCGAATGACGCCGTGATCGGCCTGCCGCTGCCGCTTGCCAATCGGGTGGCGAAACTGGTGCTGGATGGGCCGGCGACGGCTGGCAGCGTCTTTCTGCTGGACGCCGGCACGCATGGCAGCCTGGTTGGCCTTGCCGCCAGTGGCGCTGCGGACACGCCTTTTCTCGGGCCGCTGTTCTTCGCCAGCCGTGCATTACCGGCCTCGAGCCAGATTGTCGCCGGCAATCTCAAAAGCCTGATTGCCGACAAGGCGGACGTCATTATTTTGGCGGATGTCGCCCTGAGCCCGGCGGAGCAGCAAATGGCTAGCGCCTGGATTGCCTCCGGCGGCGAGTTGATCCGGTTTGCCGGTCCGCTTACGGCAGATATGCCGGATGGATTGGCGCCGGATACGCTGTTGGCGGGTGACCGGCGTCTGGGTGGCGCCTTGACCTGGACCACGCCGCAAAGCCTGGCACCATTTCCCGCTGCCTCGCCGTTTGCCGGCCTGAAGCTGAGCGATGCCGCGACCGTGAGCCGGCAAATTCTGGCAGACCCGACCCGGTTGGACGCTGGCACGGTTTGGGCGAAGCTGGCTGATGGCACGCCATCGGTGCTGGGTAAGACAGTCGGCAAAGGGCTACTGGTCTCGGTGCTCACCACCGCCAATGCTGATTGGTCCAACCTTGCTTTGACGGGAATTTATCCGGCGATGCTGGGACGTCTGGTCGGGCTTGGACGCGGCATGCCGTTGCAGCGCAACCAAATCCTGCCGCTGCAAAATGAGCTTGATGCCTATGGTGCATTGTTGCCACCAGTGCCGGGCATAAGCGGCATCACGCCCAAACAGACGCCGGAAATCGTCATCTCGCCGGCTCATCCGCCCGGGCTTTATGGCATCGGGGCGGCCACCGTGGCGCTCAATCTTGGCGGCCATATAGCAGCACCGGTCGTGGCCCGGATTGCGGCAGAGCTGCTTGGCACGGCGCCGGCGCCGATTAACTTTGGCGCGGCCTTTTTGGTGACGGCGGTCTGGCTGCTGGTACTGGATTTGCTGATCTCGTTGGGCTTGCGCGGATTGCTGCGGCGGCCTTGGCGCGCTGTGCTGGCTGGTTTGGGGGCTTTTGTCATGGCCCAGCAAAGTCCGGCGGCAAGCGCGCAAACCCCGGGCGCAATTCCGCCGGCGGCGCTGCAGACGCAACTGGCCTATGTACGCACCGGCGATCCGCAAACCGACCAGATCTCGGCTGACGGGCTGGGCTACTTATCAGCACTGGTTTCCGCCCGCAGCTCGGCGCAGCTAGGTGGCCCCGCGGGCGTAGATCCCAGCATCGACGATCTCGATCTTTATCCGGTGATTTACTGGCCGGTTTTGCCGAATGCGGCAGCGCCTTCCAGCAAAGCCTGCGCGGCTTTTGTCGATTACATGCAGCATGGCGGTTTGCTGTTGATCGATAGCCAGGGCGCGGATGCGAATGCCGTGGGCAGCGGTGCCGGTTTCGCGCCGGGGGCGCAGGCTGCCTTGGCCCGCGCCACCGCCTGCCTGGATCTGCCGCCGCTGCAAGCGCTGACGACTGCCAATACGATCGCGCATAGCTTTTATATCGTGCCCTCTTTTGCGGGAAAATTTGTCGGCGACCCGGTGCTGATCGCCAATGCAGCGGCGCGGGACGCCGATGGGGTAACGCCGGTGATTATCGGCCAGAATGACTGGGCGGGCGCCTGGGCGCGGGATGCGAACGGCGATGCTGAACAAACCCCGCTGCCCGGGGGCGAGGACCAGCGTGTCATCGCGGACAGGTTTGGCACCAATCTGGTGATTTACGCGTTGACCGGCGATTACAAATCCGACCAATCAAAACTGCCTGAGTTTCTGGATAAATTGAATCAGTAGCGGATGCTCCGGCAGGCTGCCGGTTTTGCCTATATTCGAGACAGCAAAAGTCGCCGCTTAACCGGTTTGATGGCCCGGCGGCCTGGCTTTGTCGATGCGCAGCAATATCCGCAGCAATCTCCAAATCTCACCGTAATTTCCTGCTTTCGCCTGGCCGACGCTGCGATAGAAAAAATTGGCGAGGATAGGCACTGGCGGGATCCGTGCGTGTCGATTGAAGAACAGCAGCGCGCTGTTATTGAAATAACGCGTCAAATCCGGACCTAGCTTGCCGGTGCTGGCAGAAACGGCGTGCCGGATGCGGCTGGCTTCGGCCACTTCTAGCCGCCAGCCTGCCCGGCGCAAGCGGAAACATAAATCGGTATCTTCCCAGTATAGAAAAAACCGCTCATCGAAATTGCCGACCTGCGCCAGCGCGTCCAGCCGCAGCAACATGGATGTTCCGGTGATGAAATTAAGGTGTCCGGGGGTTAGGCGCTGCCTTGGCTGGCCGGTCAGAAAGCTGACATTGCCGCCGCCCCAGCAAATAAGATCGGTACATGCAAGATCGCTGAAGATCAATGATCCGACAGCGCCGATCCGCGGGTCGATACGAATGCGGTCCAGCATCGCGGCAAGCGCGTTTGGCATCGGCAGGGTATCGTTATTCAACAGCCATACATATTTGCAGCCGGCGGCGCGCGCATGGGCGATGCCGAGATTGCAGCCGCCACCGAAACCAAGATTTTCCCTGCTTTCGATCAAGGCATCGATCCCGGATGCGGCACGCAACTTTGTTGATGATTGGTCCGGCGAACCATTTTCAACAACGATGACATAGGGGCCAGGCGCATGCAGCTGGGCGATGGCTGCGAGGCAGGCGATTGTATCGTCCGCGCCACACCAATTGACCAGGATAACCGCGACCTCGCTGACCGAATTCGACGACACGCTTGGCGACAACGGGCCTGCCGGGAGCCGCGGTTCCAGCCTGTCCGGGCCTGGACTATTCAAGGCGGGACTAGCCAAGGCGGTGCTATTCAAGCTGGGGCTATCCAAGGCGGCGCTATCCAAGCTGGGGCTATCCAAGGCGGGACTCCGCACAAATGGTGGTAACGACGATCATCCGCGTGCTCTTCGCCGGACCCGGCGGGTTTTGTAAAGTCGTATCTCGCTGCGGCGCCATTAAAAAGTAAAGGCTTAGCCGGCCGCATAGCTCCCATGAGGACGCCGGCTGACACCCAGAAGCGGGTTGACTTCCGAAGTTTTTTCGTCGTTTTCAATGCCATCTGTCAGAACCCATCTTTTAAGAAAGCCGTCAGATGAGTGTTGCAGCCGCGTCTCAGAAAGGCATTGGGGCGCCGGCCGTTTCGCCGCGGTACAAATGGATGGTGCTTGCCAATACCACCGTCGGCACCCTGCTCGCGACCATCGACAGCTCCATCATGTTGATCGCCATGCCGGCTATTTTCCACGGCATCCATCTCGATCCGCTGCAGAAGAATAACAGCTTCTATTTGCTCTGGATGATCCTTGGCTATCCGATGGTCAGTTCGGTTTTAGTGGTCAGCTTCGGCCGGCTTGGGGATATGTTCGGGCGGGTCAAAATGTATAATTTTGGCTTTGTCGTCTACACGGTGTTCTCGCTGGTGCTGACCGTTGAGCCGTTAATGGGCGCCGCGGGGGCGATGTGGCTGATTATCGGCCGGGTGGTCCAGGCGATAGGTGCGGCGTTTCTGGCGGGCAATTCCGGCGCCATCCTCACCGATGCGTTTCCGTCGAACCAGCGTGGGTTGGCGCTTGGCATCGGTAATATTGCCGGCATCAGCGGCTCGTTCATCGGCCTGATCCTGGGCGGGGTGCTGGCGGCGATCAACTGGCGGTTGATCTTTCTGGTCTCGGTGCCGTTGGGACTGGCCGGCACCTTGTGGTCCTATTTTGGATTGAAGGAGCTCGGCCAACGGCGGGCTACAAAGATCGACTGGCCGGGCAACGTCACCTTTGCGGGCGGCATGATGCTGCTGATGATCGGCATCACCTTCGGCATCGAACCCGCCAATGGCCAGCCGATGGGGTGGTCGAGCCTGCCGGTTCTGACGCTGCTGGGATCTGGCACGGTTTTGATGGCGGCATTTGCGATTATCGAAACCCGGGTGGCAAACCCGATGTTCAGGTTGGATCTGTTCAAGATCCGGGCTTTTACCTTCGGAACACTCTCGACTTTTTTATCGGCAATGGGCCGCGGCGGACTGATGTTCATGCTGATTGTCTGGCTGCAGGGCATCTGGCTGCCGCTGCATGGTTACAGTTTCGCGCAAACCCCATTTTGGGCCGGCATTCTGATGCTGCCCTTGACCCTGGGGTTTTTGCTGGCCGGACCGGTTTCCGGCTATTTGTCGGATCGCCTCGGCGCCCGGGTGTTTACGACCGGCGGAATGCTGGTCGCCGGCAGCAGCTTCGTGGTGCTGATATTGTTGCCGATCAATTTTTATTATCCGGAATTTGCGCTCATTCTGCTGGTCAACGGCCTGGCGATGGGCGCCTTCAGCGCGCCCAACCGGGCGGCGATTATGAACAGCCTGCCGCCGGCCGATCGCGGCGCCGGCGGCGGCATGAATTCGACCTTTCAGAATGCTGCCCAGGTGTTCTCGATTGGCATCTTTTTCACCCTGATCCTGAGCGGCTTCTCGGCAACCCTGGAGACCACGCTGACGCAGGGGCTGCTCCGGCACGGGGTGCCGATTGCAACCGCATCCCAGGTTGGAAAATTGCCGCCCGTCTCAATCCTGTTTGCGGCCTTTCTAGGCTACAACCCGATCCAGACCGTGGTTAACGGCAGCGTGCTGCAGCATCTGGCGCCGAACGATCTGGCGGCGCTGACGGGAACCCGGTTTTTCCCCAACCTGATCGCGCCGCCTTTTCACGCTGGTCTTGGCGAGGCCTTCATATTCGCAGCCCTCATGTGTTTTGTCGCCGCTGCCGCTTCCTGGACCCGCGGCCGTCATTACGTGCATGCCGAAACCGAGCACCGGGAAGCGCCGGGGCGCCGAAGCAGATGATTGCGAGCCCGCCTTTGCTTTGCCTGAACGGCTTTAACGGTTCACCTTATCTGGGGGGTGCGGAGGATCTCCCGGGCTGGATCGATGCCGCTGCCGCCGCCGGCTTTGCGTGGTTCGCACCAGACCGGTTTTCGCTCGAGGCCTGGGCGGCGCGTGGCGGCACCCTGGCCCAGCTTTCGAAACATATGGGTGACGCCGGCATCGGCTGCGGTTTCGTCGCTGCCGTGGGGATGCTGGGTAGCGGTGACGTCAGCGCCGAACTCAACCAGGCCAGGCAAGCCGCCGAGGTTCTAGGTACGCGGTTTTTACAGATTAACCTCGCGGCCGCTACGCCAGAAGCAAGGCTGCAAACGGTTGAGCGTGCCTGCCAGGTTTTGGACGGCAGCGGATTGCGGCTGGCAATTGAATATATGCCGATATCGCCCTTGGCCAGCGTGCGGGAAACAGTTGCGATCGTCCAGCATGTCGGGACCGCGCGCGCCGGCGTGATGATCGATATATGGCACCATTGCCGCGGTCCCGACAGCTGGGGCGACCTTGCAAGTGTACCGGTCGACGCGATCGCCTATGTCGAGCTTAACGATGCTCTGCCGTTGCAGAGCGATGCGCTCGCAGCGGAGACGCTGTCACGCCGAACCTTCCCGGGCGAAGGCGAATTCGACATCGCAAAGTTTGTGCGCACGGTCCGTGGCACCGGCTATCAGGGCATGGCAAGCGTCGAGATATTAAACGAAAAATGGCGCAGTAAACCCATCACAGAATACGCGGCAAAAGCATATCAAACGACCGCGGCACTTTGGAGGTAAGGAAGCACTTCTTTTTTGAAAAATAGCAGCAAAAAACTTTTTTATCCTGGGCCATGGGCTTTAGCGAGGCCAAAGCCCATGGCCTGGATTCAAACAAGTTTTTGCGTCGCTTTTTTCAAAAAGCGACTTCTTTCCTTATGGAATAATCTCGCGGCCTTCGCCGAATATCAAGGATGCTTCCTTGCTGTCGGTCGGTCCACGGAATCCTCTCCAACCCAATGCCTCGCGGGCTTGCGCCGGTGTCAGGTGCATGATGTTTTCGAATTTGGCGGTGAACAGATTGTCGGATTGTTCACCGGTCTCGTAGCCATAGGTGATGTTGCGCCAAAGCGTCGGCCAGGCGGCGGGATAGTGCAGCATGGTGCGGGTGAACCAGGGAAACATGATCAGCGATTGCGTGGTCATCAGGTGGCCGGCGAGGTCCGGGCTGAGATGGCGAAAGCAATTGCCGGTGGTGATGCCGATGACGAAATACTCGGCCACGGTGCCAAAGCCAACTTCACCGATGATGTGATAAAGATCATGGGTTTGTCCCATGCGCAAATTCCAGTAATCGAGTGTGTTGGCGGGCTTCCAGTCCGGATTTTCAAGGATACGGGAATTGAGTTCCGAGGACAGGTCGAATTCGTCCATGTAATTGAACAGGTTGCGTCCGACCGAGCCTTCCGGATATTGCCGTAGGTCCTCCTTGGAATAGGTGGAGGCAAATCCTGCGCTCATCCAGCGGTCGAATTCCGGATTTATTTTACGTTCTGCCGCGGCAAGTTCCTCAACGCGTTCGACATGCTGAACGTCATCGATTGCCTGTATCAGGGTCGGCAGGCCGAAGAGCAGCGGATAGTCATGGCCGTTCTTGCGCAGATTTTCGGTGGCAATCCATTCCCGGACGCGGGCGTCGTTCAGCCATCTGGAGGAGCTGATCATGCTGCTGCTTGGGGTTTTTATGGTCCGGCGGCCGTTCAGATAGAATACCGCGTTACCAGCGGTCACTTCGTCTTCCGTTTGACCCGCGGTTTCGGGGTTGACGTCGATATTCATGTCTCTGCTCCTGCTGGGTGTAAGGTTGAACGAGCGGAGGCGGCGCTCGTCTCAGCCAGCATCGCCTGGATATCAGCGGCGCGCTGGAAATCCGGTGCAACTGGCGTATCGGCGCGGATCGCCGCCGCGAGCTCGGTGTAGAGATTGCCGATCGAGCTCAGCGCCTCGCGTGAGGCAAAGCTGCCGGGGTAGGCGGGGTACCGGTCTGGTTCGGCGGGAATGGCGGCGCATTCGAATTCGGGCGCAATTGCAATGGGTGCGAGCGGCGCGCCGCGGCGGGCGCCATGCAGGACCAGGGATTCGATTGCCGGCAAACCGGCATCCCGGTTCGAGAGGATAAGGCTGCCTTCCGGGCCGTCGATCCGCCAGCGGCTGCCCATATCCGTTACCGAAAAACCGGCCAGATCCACATTGAAAAGGCCACCGCCCTGCAGCACGCCATGGAACTGCAGGTGGTCGGCGGCGTCGCGGTCGAACGGCATTCCATTTTCGTCGACCGGCGGCAGATGGATCGCAGATTGGGTCGAGATGTCGGCAATGCCGCCAAAATAGTAATCGAGCGCGTCCAGCAAATGTCCGCCGTAAATAGAGAGCAAGGTGGTGCCGCCGGCAAGCGTTGCCATGCTGCGCATCACGGGGCCGAACAGCCTGGCCGTCAGGGTCACGCTATAGCGTTCGCCGACAAATCCCTCCGCCAACAGCCGCGCCGCCTGGCGCAGCGCGGGCGCCCCCCGCAGGTGCAATCCGATCATCGCTTTGGCATCGCTGCGGGCTGCGAGCTTAGCCAGATCCTGCGCCTTGGCGACATCAATGGTGAGCGGCCATTCGCAGTAGACATGCTTTCCCGCATGCAAGGCGGCCCGGCTGATCTGGTAATGAAACGGCGCTTTGACGCATACCGAGACCAGATCGATTTCCGGATGCTGGATCAGGGCGTCTGCCGAGGTGAAAAAGAGCGGCGCGTGGAAGGCTGCAGCGGCACGTTTGGCGCTTTCCTCCCGGGTGGTGCAAACGCCTTGCAGCACAAAATCCGGCAATTGCTGGATCACCGGCACATGGGCGCCCGAACCCCAGCCGTAATCAGGGTTGGCCCCGATAATTCCAACGCGCAGCGGCGAGCGTGATCGCATTCGAAGATCGTCTCCAAAGCTTTTCTTTTGCCAAACCGTACGCGCAGTCGGCTTCTAAGTCCACGCGAACCCTGACGCCCTGGCTGGGAGCGATGCAGGGCGGGGCTTTAAGATTGATGCGAGGCCGGCCAAGAAATTATTGACAGGCTGATTTCGATACCCGATTAGATCGATCCATGTTGGACCAACCTGAAAATGCTATCCGGCCGACCATTTTGGCAGAAATCAGCCGGATTGCCGCAGCGCATAACAAGACGTTGGCGGTTTTGACCGATGACCTGCCATTGCTCGAATCCGGTCTGGATTCGCTCTGCATAGCGATCCTGGTGGCGAGCCTGGATGATGCTCTGGATTTGGATCCGTTTGCCGATGACGAGAGCATCGCATTCCCTGTGACTTTGGGCGATTTTATCCAGCTTTACGAAAATGCCGCAGGCTGATCTTCCCAAGCTCTGGGATCTGGTAAAACAAAACGGCCTCAAACCTCGATTTTCACTCTCCGATAGCCGTCGCCGGGTGGCACTTGCCGAGCTGGACGGTGGCACCACGCTCGGGGTTGAGCTGGCGCAGGCTGAAGGCAAGTCCGTTATCGTTTATGCTGAACGGCAGCTATCGGCGGCATTGGCGGCAATCGAGCTGGACGGTATTGCGCGGCGCATTGTGCTTTGCCCGCCCGATCTGGCCTTGTCGCAGCTGCCTTCGGTGATCGGCAATGCCGAGGCTGAGATTGTCCTGGCGGGGGCTCCGGACCGGCTGGCCGGACAAATAAATGGTGTGTCTGTCGCCGCCTGCGGTCTGCCGGTTGCCCCGAGCGGCGGGCGCGGCAATGCGCCCATCGACCGACAAACCGAATGGCTGCTGTTTACCTCGGGGACGACTGGGAACCCCAAAATGGTGGTCCACACGCTGCAGAGCCTGGCCGGCCCGTTGGTTGCGGGCAGTAGCGGCCAGACCGAGGCGCGGTGGAGCACCTTCTATGATATTCGCCGCTATGGCGGCCTGCAAATCCTGTTGCGCGCTTTGGCGGCGGGTGCGCCGCTGGCTTTATCGGAGGCCGATGAGCCGATCGGCGATTTTTTGACCCGGCTTGGCGATTTCGGCGTTACGCATATTTCCGGTACGCCCTCGCATTGGCGCCGCGCGCTGATGAGCCCGATGGTGCATAAAATTTCCCCCGCCTATATCCGGCTGTCGGGGGAAATCGCCGATCAGGCAATTCTCAATCATCTGCAAAGCGTGTTCCCCGCTGCCAAGGTTGCGCATGCGTTTGCCTCGACCGAGGCCGGCGTTGCCTTTGATGTTACTGACGGCCTGGCGGGCTTTCCGGCGCAATGGGCCGAGCGCGAGGGCCAGGCGGTGGAAATGCGGGTGATCGACGGATCATTGCGCATACGTTCGTCCCGCCTTGCCAGTGCTTACGCCGGGGATCTGAACCGGCGGCTTGCCGATGACGACGGATTTGTCGACACCGGCGATACCGTGGTTTTGCGCGATGGCCGTTATCACTTCACCGGCCGGCGCGAAGGAGTGATCAATGTCGGTGGCCTTAAAGTGCATCCCGAGGAAGTTGAAGCCGTTGTCAACCTGCATCCAAATGTACGGATGTCGCGGGTGAGGGGCCGGAAAAGCCCGATCACCGGCGCCATTGTCGTTGCCGATATTGTGCTGGAAAATGCAAGCGGTTCCTTTCCACAGACGAGGGACGAGATTTTGACGTCCTGCCGCGAGCTGTTACCGGCGCATAAGGTTCCGGCGTTCGTGAAGGAAGTCGCATCGCTGGAAATCAACGCCGCCGGCAAACTGCTGCGCAATAATGTGTAATGGGATTGAGGTGTAGACATGCGTAACATGGTCATGTGCATACATGCGTAACGTCATCATGTGCATTCATGCGTAACGTTATCGTTACGGGCGGTAGCCGCGGACTTGGCCTTGGCATTGCCGAGAAACTGGCGAAGGACGGTTTTCAGGTCGTTGCTATCGCGCGTAATGCCACTGACGCGTTCAGTGCCGCGGCGGAACGCGTCAGCGCCGCGGGGCAGGGCGCGCTGGATTTTTATGGCGCGGATCTCGCCGAGATCGATGCCATTCCAGATTTGGTAAAATCGGTGCGCCGCAAGTTTGGACCGCTTTACGGGCTGGTGAACAATGCAGGGCTTGGCACCGGCGGATTGCTGGCCGGCATGAATGATAAGGCGATGGCGCAATTGCTGCGCCTCAACGTCCACTCGCCCATTGCGCTGACAAAATATGTAACGCGCTCGATGATGACCCAGAAAGGCGGCCGGATCGTCAACATCTCGTCGATTGTTGCTGCCGACGGCTTTAACGCGTTGTCGGTGTACAGTGCCACCAAGGCTGCATTGATTGGGTTCACAAAATCGCTGGCGCGCGAGCTCGGGCCGCTCGATATCACCGTCAACGCCGTTGCCCCGGGCTTTATTGACACTGAAATGACAAGCGAGCTCGGCGCCGGGGCGGTTGAGAAAATAATGCGACGCAGTGCGCTGCGCCGCATGGCGGAAGCCGAAGATGTGGCCAACGCCGTGGCATTTTTATTCAGCGATGGCGCCCGCAACATCACCGGAACGGTTATGACCGTAGACGCAGGAAATACAGCCTAGGGCGGAGGCCCATCCAAAACCCGAATTCCAGAATTATAAAGCTTTTGCGTCGCTTTTTTCGAAAACCGACTTTTTAACTTCCGGCGATTGTCCGAATTCGCTCCGCCATGGCGGCGACCCCGTTGCCGCGATTGGTGGACAAAGCGGCGATGAGGCCGAGATCTTTCAAGAATCCCGGATCGGTGCCGAGGATTTCGGCGCGGCTACGGCCGGAGTAGACGCGCAGCACCAAAGCGACCAGGCCGGAGACGATGGCAGCATCCGACGCGCCGGCGAAAAACAGCTTTTGGTCTTGTTCCTCGGCTGCGAGCCAAACCTGGCTCTGGCAGCCTTGTACGCGGTGCGCCTCATCTTGCCATTCCTGAGGATATTCGGGCAATTTCCGGCCGAGTTCGATGATGAACTGGTAGCGATCCATCCAGTCATCGAAGAAGGCTAACTCCTCGCCGATCGCGGCAATGGCGGCCTGCGCGGTACCGTCCTCTGGTAGCAGAAAAGCTGTGGTGCTGGCGGGTAAGGTCATCGGCTGGATGTAGAGTGCTTGCGCGGCCGCTACAACCATCCTTTAAGCCGGAACAAAATCAACGGTAGTACAGCTGACAGGATCATGAGGGCCCAGGCATAAGGGTAGCCATAGGCCCAGTTCAATTCGGGCATGTCGTGGAAATTCATTCCGTAAATCCCGGCGATCAGGGTTGGCGGAATGCCGACGATGGAGACGATCGTCAACACCTTGATCAGGCTGTTCTGGGAGATGCTGATGAGCCCCAGCGTCGCGTCCAGCAGAAACTGCACCTTGTCGGTCAAATGGGTGCTGAACTCATTCAGAGAGGTGATGTCCTTGGTCAGGGATTTCAGGCGCGCGGTAACCGATTTCGGCAGCCAATCCGCGGTGGTCTGGGTGTAAGGTGCGATCCGCGCAATGCCCAACTGGCTATCGCGTAAGAACGAGATAGTATCGTAAGCGCGGCCAAGGGTCACCAAAATGGACTGCAGCTCAGATTCCTGGTTGCGGCGCTTATCGGCTTTATTGTTCTCCAGCGCAAAACGATGATGGAAGACTTGGTGCGACATGGCATCGAGTTCGTTCCGCAGCCGCTCCAGCGCATCGGCCTGTTTGTCGACGAATGTTTCCAGCAGGCCGGCAAAGATGAAGGCCGAGGAAGCTCCACCGGCCTCGCCGGTTTCATGGGGAGTTTCCTTGAAATGATCGACCGCGAGGCTTGGTGCGAAGCGGAGCGTCACCAGCCGGTCTGGCGACAGTACGAAACCGCAGGCGCTGGCCTGCAGGCCCTCATCTGTCCGGGTGACGATCGGCATGCTCATGGTCAGCACTGGGCCGTCAGAGGAAAGCCGGGAAGAATTTTCGATTTCCGAGACGTCGGCCTGGCTGGGCAGGGATAGCCCGGTTTCTCTTTGAACCGCCGCAATTTCCGCATCGGACGGGTTCATCAGGTCATACCAGACGGCATTGGCAGCCTCGGGCGGCGTTTCGAAAAACCGGGTGTGATTGCATGCATAGGTCTTCAGCAAGGCATTCTCCGGTCGAAACTCCTGAGGCGTCGCTAACACGTTCGCGGGTGGTGCGCTACCGGGCAGAACGACGATTGATCAAAGCGATGGCTTGCTGGCGCCCCGCAGAAAAAGATGGTCAAAAGACCGCGATATGGGTGCACGGCACCCTGGTTTTCGGCGCCTTAACTTATACATAAGTAATCTTCAAGAAACTTAGGAGAGAACCATGGACGGCGATAGCAAATGCCCAGTGGATCACGGCGGTGAAGGTCAAAAGAAGACCGCGGTTGTTCTCAAAATGTCGAACGACAAATGGTGGCCGAATTCGCTTAGTGTAAAAATTCTCCACCAGCATTCCCCCTTATCCGACCCGATGGGGAAGGATTTCAATTATGCCGAGGAATTCAAGACGCTGGATCTGGAGGCCGTGCGTAAGGATTTATATGCACTGATGACCGACAGCCAGGAGTGGTGGCCGGCGGACTTTGGCCATTACGGCGGGTTTTTCATCCGCATGGCCTGGCATAGCGCTGGCACCTACCGGATTGCCGATGGCCGCGGCGGGGCCGCCGGCGGCACCCAGCGTTTCGCGCCGCTGAACAGCTGGCCGGACAATGCCAGCCTGGATAAGGCACGCCGGCTGCTATGGCCGATCAAGCAGAAATATGGCCGCAAGCTGTCCTGGGCTGACCTGCTGATCCTGACCGGAAATTGCGCGCTGGAGTCCATGGGCTTCAAAACCTATGGCTATGGCGGTGGTCGCGAGGATTACTGGGAACCCGAGGAGGATGTGGATTGGGGTCCGGAGAACACCTGGCTTGGCAGTTCACGCTACAAGGGCGAACGCGAGCTTGAAAACCCGCTGGGCGCGGTTCAGATGGGCCTGATCTACGTCAATCCGGAAGGCCCGGACGGCAATCCGGATCCGCTCGCCTCCGCCAAAGACATCCGCGAGACCTTTGGCCGCATGGCCATGAATGATGAAGAGACCGTGGCGCTGATTGCCGGCGGACATACGTTTGGAAAAACCCACGGCGCTGCCGACCCCAGCAAATATGTGGGACCGGAACCCGAGGCAGCACCCATTGAACAGCAGGGTTTTGGTTGGAAGAACAGTTATGGCACCGGCGCCGGGCCTGATGCCATTACCAGCGGGCTCGAGGGAATATGGACCTCCACCCCGACCCAATGGGGCAACGGGTTCTTTGAGAATTTGTTTGGCTTTGAGTGGGAATTGAGCAAGAGCCCGGCCGGCGCGCATCAATGGGTTCCCAAAGACGGTGCTGGCGCCGGTACCGTGCCGGACGCCTTCGACGCTTCGAAAAAACACGCGCCGACGATGCTGACCACCGACCTCGCACTCCGCATGGACCCGATCTATGGGCCAATATCCAAGCGGTTCCACGAGCATCCGGAGCAATTCGCCGAGGCTTTTGCGAAGGCATGGTTCAAGCTGACGCACCGGGATATGGGGCCATATGTGCGGCTGCTCGGACCCTTGGTGCCGGCGCAGCCGGAGCTTTGGCAGGATCCGATCCCGGAGGTTGATCACCCGTTGATCGCCGAGCCGGAAATTGCCGCATTGAAGGAAAAAATCCTGGGCTCTGGCCTTTCGATTTCGCAGCTGGTGTCCACCGCCTGGGCCGCGGCGGCTTCGTACCGTGGTACCGATAAGCGCGGCGGCGCCAACGGCGCGCGGCTTCGCCTGGCGCCGCAAAAGGACTGGGCGGTTAATCAGCCGGCTGAACTGGCCACCGTTTTGGCTAAGCTCGAAGAAGTTCAGAAGGCGTTCAATGCTTCGCTGACCGGCGGCAAGAAGGTTTCGCTGGCGGATGTGATCGTCCTCGGCGGCACCGCCGCGGTTGAGGCGGCGGCGAAGAAAGCCGGGCACGACATTAAAGTTGGTTTTGCGCCGGGAAGAATGGACGCGTCGCAGGCGGCAACGGATGTCGAATCCTTCAGTGTATTGGAGCCGAAAGCCGATGGCTTTCGCAACTATTATCCAACCGGCAATAGCAAACCGGCATCCGAGCTGCTGGTGGATAAGGCGCATATGTTGCAACTGAGCGCGCCGGAGATGACGGTGCTGCTAGGTGGCCTGCGGGTGCTTGGGGCAAATTTCGGGCAGTCAAAACTCGGGGTACTGACAGATAAGCCGGAGACCCTGACCAACGACTTCTTCGTCAACCTGCTTGATATGAACACCAAATGGCAAGCTGGAGGACTGGCCGATTTATACCAGGGCCACGATGGCAAAACCGGTGCGATGAAGTGGACGGCAAGCAGCGTGGATTTGGTGTTCGGTTCGAACTCTCAGCTTCGCGCGGTTGCCGAAGTCTATGCCTGCAGTGATTCCATGGAGAAATTCGTCAAGGATTTTGCCGCGGCTTGGACCAAGGTAATGAACCTCGACCGCTTCGACCTGGACTGATCTGGTTTGCTTTTCGGGATTGAATGGAGCGCAATTAAGCGCTCCATTCGCTCCCGTTCAAGTATGGCGTTATGTGGTCTTGAGTTCGAAGGCAATGAAGGACCGGCAGGTCACATCATATTCCGCACCCACCGGAAACTGCTCGGGTTTTTCGATATCCGGAATATTGGTGTCGAACAGCAGCTTCCAGCCGGTTGCATCGGCGGCGTCAGGCAGGGTGAACTGCACGACGTCGTAGTGCGCGTTTAATACCAACAAGACAGTCACATCGGAACCGCGTTGTTTGATGCCGGTTGCCTGGGCACGGCCGTCGATCATCATGCCGAAGCAGCGCATGCCCTCGTCGCCCCATTCCTCATCAGACATTGGGTTACCGTTGGCGTTGATCCAGGTGACATCGCGAACGTTCAGTTCGGTATCCTCGATGCCGGTGAGGAACCGGTTACGGCGGAGAATAGGATAATCATGCCTGAGCTTGGTCAGTTTCTGCACGAAACGTATTAGCTCATCGCCCTTTTCATGGATGTCCCAATTCACCCAGCTGATCGGGCTGTCCTGGCAATAAGCATTGTTGTTGCCGCCTTGAGTACGACCAAACTCATCACCGGCCAGCAGCATTGGCGTGCCTTGGCTCAGCAGCAAGGTCGCCAGCATGTTACGGATCTGGCGGGCGCGAAGCTCATTGATTTCCGGGTCGTCGGTTTCGCCTTCAACGCCGCAATTCCACGAGTGATTATTGGAGTTGCCGTCGTTGTTGTTTTCGTTATTCGCCTCGTTATGCTTTTCGTTATAGCTGGCCCAGTCATTCAAGGTGAAGCCGTCATGCGCGGTGATGAAATTGACGCAGGCCCATGGCCGTCTGCCTTGGTGGTTGAATAGTTCAGCCGATGCGCACATGCGAGAAGCGATGGTTGCCGCCGCCGCATCACCTTTCCAGAACTCCCGGGTCTGATCACGATATTTGTCATTCCACTCGGCCCATCCGGGTGGGAACCCGCCAACTTGATAGCCGCCGGGTCCGCAATCCCACGGCTCTGAAACCAGCTTGACACTGCTGAGCAGAGGATCTTGAGAACAGGCCTTTAAGAAGCCGCTTTGATTGTCGAAGCCGTTCGGCTCACGGGCCAGAATGGTTCCGAGGTCAAATCGAAAGCCGTCGACATGGGTTTCAGCCACCCAGTAGCGCAGACTATCGGTAACCATTTGAATGACCCGCGGATGGCTCAAATTCACGGTGTTGCCGGTGCCGGTATCGTTAATATAATAACGGGCATCGTCCGGCATCAGGCGGTAATAGGAGGCGTTATCAATCCCTTTGAATGATAATGTGGCGCCGCGCTCGTTGCCTTCGGCGGTGTGATTGTAAACAACGTCCAGAATCACTTCCAAACCGGCATCATGGAAACGCGCCACCATTTCCTTAAACTCGCGCAGTGAGTTGGCGCGATCCGCCGCGTAGCGCGGGTCCGGCGCGAAAAAGCCGATGGAGTTATAGCCCCAGTAATTGGTCAGCTTGTTATCGAGCAGATGCGAATCGTTGATGAAGCTATGGATCGGCAACAGCTCGACCGAGGTAACGCCAAGATCCTTGATATGCCGGATTACCTCAGCCTGACCCAGACCCGCATAAGTTCCCCGGAGCGCCTCGGGTACCGCTGGATGTAATTTGGTGAAACCCTTGACGTGGGTTTCGTAAAAGATCGTGTGGTCCCAAGGAACCGGATGCCGGTTCGGCTCGCCCTGCCAATCAAAGCCGGGGTCGACCACCACGCATTTGGGCATGAATTTGGCGCTGTCGCGCTCATCGAAGCTGAGGTCCTCGTCTTCCGCGCCGATGGTGTAGCCGTAGCAGGCGGGGTCCCAGATCAGCTCGCCGGTATGAGCCCGGGCGTAAGGGTCCAGCAGCAGTTTGTTGGGATTGAAGCGGTGGCCTTGTTCGGGCGCGTAGGGGCCGTGCACGCGATAGCCATAGGGCGTGCCAGGTCCTACCCCTTCGACCCAGCCGTGGAAAATCTGGTCGGTGTATTCCGGTAGCGTAATACGGTCCGTTTCAACCTTGCCGTCGGCATCGAACAAGCAAAGCTCGACCTTGGTCGCGTTGGCCGAGAAGAGCGCAAAATTCACCCCTTTGCCGTCCCAGCTTGCCCCTATTGGATGCGGTAAACCTTCCCGAAGACGTCGAGTTGCCATCTGTTCCTACTTTCGTGTGATCCCATAATGATGTGGGGGCTGACAGCGAAGCGGCAACAATTCACGGATTTAATTTGATGTTATATTTGGGTTTTGTGGATGGGTTCCGTTTCGCGCCAACCGCGTTTCATCGTAGATCTTGGCGCCCAAGGTGGCTGCCGCCGTTCAATCGGCTGCCGGGTTTACGGTGAAATAACCCGAAGAGGGCGCAACTGTACGCAAGGACGATCAGGCCGCGTGGTCTCCCAATTTAAAAATACCTCCACCTCGAAGCCTTCAACATCCAGGCTGAAGAAATCGATATTTTGTAGCTCCGCTTCGGTCAGCACTGATGACAAAGTGCGCATGGGGTCGGGTACGGGTTTGCGGTTTCTGTCCCGTGCCGATCGATCTCGTACGAGAGAGGCTGTCAGATCGTCATACGTAATGGAAATCGTGCGTAATGGAAATCGTGCCGCCGTTTTACGAACCGAGGGCGCAGTTGAAAGCAGCGGATACGGGGCGAATGCCTGCATAATGCGTAACGTTCGGGAACGGCTTTAAGCTAAAAGCGTGTTCCGAGGTAATAGGTGTTTGACTGGGTCAATCCATCCTGGCGCCGCGCTCAATAAAGGTGCCTGCGAATGTGCGAATAAACTTAACAGACCAAATTGCTAGTCTCTGGGTCCGAGCCACTGAGACTGCTTCGTCATTTCCAGTAAATGGCTGGGGGACCTGGATTCGAACCAAGGCTACCCGGGTCAGAGCCAGGTGTTCTACCGCTAAACTATCCCCCAACAACGCCAGGCGCTGTCGTCAAGCCGGTCCGGTAGCATCGGATGGCGCCCTGGGCAACCTCGCAGGCTGGATAATATTGCACCCGAGCGCCTGCCTTGCATTTGCAGCTTGCTCGAAACCTTCAATCGGCGCGACTATATAGGGGTAATGGCCGTTTCTCTAACCAAATCTCACCCACGCGCGCCACAGGCGGTCCTGCACGCGCACGCCCGGCACGATCGCAAGTTGAAGCGGGCGTTCGGCGGCATCGATTTGGGCACCAATAATTGCCGGATGTTGACCGGCACGCCAACCGCTTCGGGCTTCCAGGTCCTGGATAGTTTCAGCCGCGTGGTCCGGCTGGGCGAGGGGTTGTACGAAACCGGGCGGCTGTCTGAAGCCGCGATGCAGCGGGCCATTGCCGCGTTGAAGATCTGCGCGGACCGCGCCCGGCGCTGGGACATCGGCAGCCAGACCGGGGCCCCGACGCTGCGGGCGATCGCCACCGAAGCTTGTCGCCAAGCCGAAAACGGCGCCGAATTCGTCGCGCGCGCCAGCGCTGAAACCGGCCTTAAGCTGGATATCATCAACCCGCGCGAGGAAGCCGAGCTGGTGCTGGAGAGCTGTACCTCGCTGATCTGCAAGACCGGGCGGCGGGCGCTGCTGTTTGATATCGGCGGCGGCTCCACTGAAATTGCCTGGGTCCGGGTCAATTGCGACGGCCGTGCGCCGGATTTGATCGGCTATGTCTCCATTCCCGTTGGCGTGGTCACGTTGACGGAGCGCTGCGCCAATGCCTGCTATACCGAAGCCGGGTTTGGCCGGGTGGTTGAGGATGTCGCCGCATTGCTGCGTCCCTTTGAAGCCATCCATCGTATCGCCCAGGAAATCCGCCAGGGCGGCGTGCTGATGATCGGCACCAGCGGTACCGTGACAACTTTAGCCGGTATTTCCCTGAAGCTCGATCGCTACCGCCGCGATCTGATCGACGGCATCTCGATGACCCGCGATGCGGTCGACGACGCCTTGATCCACGCCCGCGAGCTTGGCCGCAGCGGACTTAGCAGCCATCCCTGCATCGGCGCCGACCGGGTTGAATATGTGCTGCCGGGCTGCGCCATATTCGCTGCCATCCAGGAGCTTTGGCCGACCCCGACCATTACCGTCGCCGATCGCGGACTTCGCGAAGGCATGTTGCTCCGCATGATGCGCGCCGCTAGAGCATGATCGCCTAGCGCTGCCTCCGCTCGAGCGCGCCAGCCGGGAAAGATTGCCACGCCACATGACCGCCGACGATAAAACAGGGGTGCCGCCCCGCCGTGAGACGGTCCGGCTGAAAAATGCCCGAAAACACACGCCGGCATCGCAGCGCTGGCTGTCCCGCCAGCTCAACGACCCCTATGTGCAGGCGGCAAAAACGCAAGGCTGGCGGTCACGCGCGGCGTTCAAACTGTTGGAACTGGACGATAAATACAAGCTGATCGGCAAAAATGCCCGTGTAGTCGATCTGGGTGCGGCGCCAGGCGGCTGGAGCCAGGTTGCGCTGGCGCGCGGTGCGTCCAAAGTTATCGGCATCGACCTGTTGTCTATCATACCTGTGGCCGGCGCTGATTTCATCGAGGGCGACTTTACCGAAGACGGCATGGAAGCGCGCCTGATCGATTTGCTGGGGGGGCAGGCCGACCTTGTGCTTTCCGACATGGCGCCAAACACCACCGGCCATGTCGCTACCGATCATATCCGGATTATGGCGCTGGCCGAGATGTCGTTGGCTTTCGCGGTTCAGATTCTGGTGCCCGGCGGGGCCTTCGTCGCCAAGCTTTTCCAGGGCGGCGCCGAGCATGATATGCTGAATTTATTGAAAAAACATTTCCGTACCGTCCGTCACGCCAAGCCGCCGGCGAGCCGCAAGGACAGCAAGGAGATGTATGTCGTCGCCACCCAATTCCGCAATAAACCTGTCTGACAACGTGCGCCCGGTTTGAACCAGGTTTTCCGGCGCTAAAACACGTCGGCAACGAAAACCTGTGCTTTGACTCTACTGGCGTCGCTTTGCTCTACTGGCGTGTGCTGTGGCATGTTCTATCATGTGCTTTGCACGGCAATGATTACGGAGAGACGGCGATGCCATTGGATAGCAGCGGCGGGGAGCGGCGGAAGCAGTCTTTGAACGTCCTTGGAGGGGTCCTTGAGCCCTGTTCGTACGATCCGATTACCGGGTTTTACCGGGATGGCTGCTGCACCACGGGGCCCGAGGATCGCGGCAGTCATACCGTCTGCGTTGAAATGACGGCGGCGTTTCTGGCGTTCGGCAAGGCGCAGGGGAATGATTTAATTACGCCGATGCCCGAATATGGATTTGCCGGGCTGAAGCCGGGAGATCGCTGGTGCTTATGCGCGCCGCGCTGGGCCGAGGCATTTCTGGCCGGGGCAGCACCCATGGTCTTGCTGCGGGCTACCGAGATCGGGGCGTTGCAATATTGCACTTTGAAGGATCTGAAAAAATACGCCCTGGATCTGGTATAGAGGCAGTGCTTGATTAGGCGGCGGGCCGGGCGCCTCGGGGAACATTGATCAGCTTCTCACCGTTGCTGCCTTTGCCGTTGCTGGCCGCGGCCGGTATCGCGAGCCTGGTTGCAATCATCCTCGCCTTGGCGGCGCGCGCCCGTGGCGCTGCCTGGCGCATTCCCGGTTTTGCGTTGCTGTTGCTCATCCTCAGCGGCCCCAGTTATGTGGTGCAGACGCGGCATGGACTGCCGGATATCGCGGTTGCCGTATTGGACCAGTCGCAGTCGATGAGCCTGGCTACCCGCGCCGCAATGGCAGCTGGTGCGTTAAAAAAATTGCAGGCAGATGCGGCAAAAATACCGAACTTGGAGTTTCGCGTGGTGGCTGTTCCGGCGGCCGCGGATGGCGGCACGGCGTTATTCAGCGCCTTGCGCGACGGCTTGGCGGATATTCCGGCGGCTCAGCTCGCCGGCGTCGTGGCGATAACCGATGGCGAGGTTTCGGATGCGCCGAAGCAGCTTGGTTTGCAGGCGCCGCTTACCGCGCTGCTGACGGCCAAGGGCGAGGAGACCGACCGCGAGCTGCAGCTGAATAATGCGCCGGCCTATGGTCTGGTGGGTCAGAATGTGCAGCTGAGCTTTACCGTGATCGACCACGGCGCCCCCGATGATGGCAGTTCAGTTGCGGTCTCCGTCAGCGCCAACGGCAGTCAAATCTGGTCGCAAAGTGTTGCGGTGGGTGCGCCGGTAACGGTTGCGGTACCGGTGCGGCACGCCGGAGCCACCATCATTTCGGTACAGGCGGCAGCGCTGCCGGGCGAAGTCTCGAAGGTCAACGATCAAGCCGCGTTCACGCTGGACGGCATTCGCAAACGCCTTGAAGTACTGCTGATCTCGGGCGATCCCAACCAGGGCGAAAGATCCTGGCGCGTCCTGCTGAAATCCGACCCCGCGGTGGAACTGGTGCATTTCACCATATTGCGAACGCCGGGCGAGATCATGGACGCGCTGCCGAACGAGCTGGCACTGGTGCCGTTCCCGGTGGAGCAATTATTCGATGATGATATCGGCAAATTCGACCTGATCATTCTGGATCAGTTCAACGCCTCCGGACTGCTGCCGCCGCAATATCTCGCCAACATGGCCAATCGCGTCGAGGATGGGGGTGCATTGCTGGTTGAGGTCGGGCCAGAATTTGCGACCGATAGTAGCCTGGCCTACACCCCGTTGGCGCCGGTGCTGCCGGCCGTACCTGCAACACCTGGAACTGTGACGCAGGCCTTCACCCCGGCGATCACCGCTTTGGGCGCCCGCCATCCGGTAACCGCGCCGTTTGCCGGGATCAAGCTTGCCCCGTGGTACCGGCAGGAGATTGCGACGCCGACCGCCGGCGATGTGCTGATGCAGGGGATAAATGGCGCGCCGTTATTGATCCTTGCAAAATCCGGCAAGGGCCGGGTCGGCATGCTGCTCTCGGATCAGTTCTGGCTTTGGACCCGCGGCGGCAGCGACGCCGGGCCGGCGCTGCCTTTGCTCCGGCGCACCGTGCACTGGCTGCTGAACGAACCGGCGCTGGAAGCCGAAGCGCTGACGGCCACAATCGAGGATGGTCAGATCACGGTGCGGCGGCAAACGCTCAGTGCAAACTATCCAGGCGACGCCACCATAACCACACCTGCCGGGCAAAACCTGACGCTGCAACTGCGGCAGACAGGCCCGGGAAACTATGCTGCGAGCCTTAGGGCCGGCCAGCCCGGTGTCTGGCATGTTCATGAAGCCGGCCTTGCCGCCGACGCAGCGTTGCCGGCGCAAAATGCGCGGGAATATCAGGACCTGGCCGCTACCAGCCAGTGGCTGAGGCCGCTTGCAAATAATGTCGTTTGGCTTGGACGGGACCCGGCGCCGGCATTGGCGCCGATGTTGCGGCGGCGCTATGCGAGCGAGGTTACCGGCACGCGCGACGTGCCGTTGCTGCCGCCATTGCCAAGCATGGTTGCCGTTCTGGCCTTGCTCGCCGCCGCGTGGTGGCGTGAGCGCGGCTAGGTTTTGGCACCCGCCGGGATTGCGCTTTACGCGGCCGAAAGTCTGAAGCCGCGATAGCCTTCTGCGGCAACTTCCGTGCAGCGCTTTACGTATCCGGGGTAGTCGACATGCACCATGAAGCGGCGCGGTTTTCCGGGTATGTTGGCGCCGGTATACCAAGAATTTCCGGTTGCGATGATCGATCCGGCCACCATGGCGACCAACTCCTCGCCCCAGGCCTGTTGCTGCGCTGCTTCAGCCTCGATGCGCCGTAGATTTTGCTCACGCATGTACCGCAGGCAGTGACCGACCCACTCCACATGCTGCTCGATTGAGACCACCATGTTGGTCAGCACGCTCGGGCTCCCGGGGCCGGAGATGATGAACATGTTGGGGAAACCGGCGACGCTGAGGCCTAAATAGCTCTCGGCCCCATGTGCCCAGACCTCGCGCAGGCGGGTTCCCTCGGCGCCCCTGATGTCGATGCGCAGCAAGGGTCCGGTCAAGGCATCGAACCCGGTCGCCAGGACCAATATGTCGAGGTCGTAGGTTGCCGCGCAGGTGCGGATGCCGGTTTCGGTGACGCGTTCGATCGGTTCTTCGGTGAGATCGACCAGCGCCACATTGGCGCGGTTGAAGGTGTCGTAATAATTGGTATCGACGCACAGCCGCTTCACGCCGAACCGGTGTTTGGGCAGGAGCTTCCTGGCGGTTTCGGGGTTTTTGACGATCTCGCGGATTTTGCCGTGGAAAAAAGCCTGCGCGGTGTCGTTGGCTTTAAGATCGTAGGTGATATCGTAGAACGATCCGGAGAAGGGAATGCCGCCAGCCTGCCAGGCTTTCTCATAAATCTGCTGCCGCTCGGCATCGCTGACCGCAAGCGCGCTCTGCATGTTCGGCAGCATGCCATAGGCGCCTGGCTTGGAGGAGCAGAATTCGCGGAAACCTTTGTAGTCGCGCTTGACCTCCTGCGCCTCTTCGGGCGCCAGCGGCCGGTTATGCGCCGGCACCGTGTAGGTAGCGGTGCGCTGGAATACGGTCAGATGTTCCGCTTCCTCGGCGATCATCGGGATCGCCTGGACGGCGGAGGAGCCGGTTCCGATCACGCCGACGCGCTTGCCGGCCATCGCAACGCCTTGCTCCGGCCAATGCCCGGTATGCACGAGCTGCCCGGCAAATGTATCCAAGCCGGGAATATCCGGGGTGTTCGAGGCCGAGAGACAGCCGACCGCCGTAATCAGGTAACGCGCGCGGGTGACGCTGCCATCCGCGGCGGTGATCTTCCAATGGCCTGAGGCGTCATCGAACTCAGCCAGCGTGACGGCGGTATTGAACCGGAAGAACCGCCGCAGATTGAAACGGTCGGCGACGTGATTGGCGTAGCGCAGAATTTCCGGCTGCGGCGCGTAGTGTTCGCTCCATTCCCATTCCTGCTGCAGTTCTTCGGAGAAGCGGTAGGAATACTGCATGCTCGGCACATCGCAGCGGGCGCCGGGGTAGCGGTTCCAGTACCAGGTGCCGCCGACATCGCTGCCGGTCTCGAAGCCCTGAACTGAAAACCCATCATTATGTAGCTGGTTGACCATCGCCATGCCGGCAAAGCCGGCGCCTATGACGATGGCATCGAAATCAACGGCAGGATCGGACGGCATTCATTTGCTCTCTTGCTGGTGTTGCTTTTGGTTATTCTGGTGGCTTGGACGATAATGCCATTGGCCTATAAACCAGGCCCGGGACGGCGTCACCTGGAGCCGATTTTCTTGATGCGCGCCGGCGCTGGCTGCTGCAGCGGGACCACCGACAAGGCGATCGCCAGCCCCAGCACGCCGCCGATCAAGGTCTCCCAGCCGCGTGATGCCAGCACGAAAATTGAGTTCTCGCCGGTTACCGCCAGCGTGATGATCAGCGTAAATGCGTAGGCGCCACAGGCGATGTCATAGCGTTCCGGCAGCGCCATGGCGTAGATCACCATCGCCAGCGCTGCCAGCACCCAGATTAAAATAGGCGCATGCGGCATGATCGGGACCAAGGCGATGCCGAGCGGCACGCCGATCGCGGTGCCGATAATCCGGTGCCGGATCCGTTTCAAGGTGCCGGCGGTGGAATTGCCGACGATATAGGTGCAGGCGGTAATGGCCCAGGCGGATTCGACAAGATTGAAAACATGGCTGAGCCCGATAATCACCAGGGCGGCAATTGCGGCCTGCAGCCCCATGATGGTTTCCACCGGCAGCCAGCGGCCGGAAGGCGCCGCTTCCGGCACCATGACCGGACGTTCGGCAGGTCCGCTCAGCAGCCGCGGAACGATTGCCGCCACCGCGGCGAGGATCCCGGCAATGCCGACCATCGGCAGATCTTCGGTCCGCAAATTGGCGCCGGATGCCAGCAGCTGGCCGATAAAAATCTGGGATCCGATGCCGGTACCCAAAACGCCAAAGCGCCTCAGATACCCAACCAGAAAAGCTCCGGCCACCATGGTCAGTTCCGGTCCTGGGCGATGCGAGCCGGTTAATGCCGGCGCCAGGATGATCATGCTGGCGGCCCCTAAAACAGCGGCCGCGCAGAACAGCATCAGATCGCGGGCGGATTTGGCGCGGGTCGATTGCGCCTCGGACACGCTGGCCCATAAGGCGATGCCGCCGGCGAGTGCGCTTAGCGATGCGCCGCTCGGCAAACCGTGCTGAATGCTCTGCATCGTGCCCAGCATTGCCGCAATGCCGTAGGCGGTGACCAGCCGCAGCCCTTTGACGCGCCGATGAGCGCCTGGATCAATGCGCTGCAGCCACGAAGCGATCTGCTCGCTTTGGGACACGGCTACAGGACGCGCTCGATCGTTCGGGCGATTTTTAAGACGATATCGTCCCGATACAGTCCCGCCGCGATTTGCACCGCCCTTGGCAAGCCCGCCGCGTTGACCCCAACCGGCAAGGAGATGGCCGGTTGGCGGGTGAGATTAAACAACAGCGTCCAAGGCGCCCAGTCATTCCAAAGTGCCGCCACCGGATCAGGGATAAGTTTATCCACTAACGGCGCGCAGGCCGGAACCACCGGGCAGATCACCGCATCATAATGCAAATGCAACATTGCCATCGCATTTGCGGCCTGCACCCGCATGGCTTCGCCTTCCAGCATCTCGGACGCGGTAACGTTATGGTTGGCTGCCGCCACCTTTAATAATCCGGGGTCGAACAGGTGCCGTTGCGCCTCCGGCACGCTTGTCACCACCCGCGTCAGCGCGGCTCCCCAGACCCGGGTAAAGACGATGGAACAATCCGGCAGTGCGGCATCCACTTCCGCGACGGTGGCGCCCGCATCCGTCAGGATTTGCCGGGCAATTTGCAGTGCTGCCAGCCCATCGGCGTCAACCGGGGCAGGAAAGCCAGGATTTCGCAAAACCCCGATCCGCAGGCCGCGCACGCCGTCCTCAATTCCGTCTCGCCAGTCTTTTGGGTCGTCGGGCAACGCAAACGGATCGCGGGCATCGAACCGAGCCAGGACGTTCAGCATCAGCGCGGCATCGCGTACCGTGCGCGCCATGGGCCCGGCCACCGCCACATGCCCGAATGCACCCAGAGGCCATTGCGGCACCCGGCCGAAGCTTGGTTTCAAACCGACAATCCCTGACCAGGCAGCGGGGATCCGGATCGAGCCGCCGGCATCCGTGCCGACATGCAGCGGTCCAAAGCCGGAAGCAGCAGCCGCCGCGGCGCCGGCTGAACTGCCGCCGGGCGTGTGCGCGGCATTCCAGGGGTTGCGGGTAATGCCGGTTAACGGGCAGTCGCCGGGACTTTTCCAGCCAAACTCAGTGGTCGTGGTTTTACCGATGATGACCGCACCCGCCTGCCGCAACGCTGCAACCAGCGGGGCGTCGGCGGGCGCCGGTGCGGCGGCGGTGAGCTTGCTGCCGCGGCGGGTCGGCAAGCCCGCGATATCGATCAAATCCTTTATTGTTACCGGCACGCCATCCAACGCGCCCGTTGGCCGGCCCGCCTGCCAGCGCTCGGTGCTCGCCTGCGCCGCTGCCAAGGCTTCCGGGTTCATCACCACGAAGGCGTTTATCTCCGGATTCTGCCGTGCGATCCGTTCGGTTACCGATTGCAGCACCGAGAGCGGCGTCAACGTTTTGTCGGCAAAACCTTGCAGCAACTCCTCGGCATCCAGCAGCGCCGGATTTGGCGCAGCCGGTTCTGGCTCCGCTGGTTCTAACTGAGCCATGGCGGCGCCGGGAGGTTTTTACTCCGCAAAAATTCCGGGTTGAAAAGTTTTGACTGATAGCGGGCGCCGCCATCGCATAAGATCGTAACGATCGTGTGGCCGGGTCCCACTGCTTTTGCCACCCGGATCGCCGCCGCGACATTGATCCCGGCTGAGCCGCCGACCGAAATGCCTTCATCGATCAATAGCGAAAATACCTGCTGCATCGCTTCGGCATCCGGAATGCGCAAGGCATCGTCGATGGGGATGCCGGCCAAATTCCCCGGCACGCGGGATTGTCCTATGCCCTCCGTAATCGAGCTGCCGCTGACGCTCAGGTCATTGCTTTTCACCCAGCCATACAGGGCGCTCCCCTCGGGGTCCGCGAGGATGATTTTTACGCCCGGCTTATGCGCGCGGAGCGCCATCGCCACCCCTGCCAGGGTGCCCCCGGTGCCGCACGCGCAGGTGAAAGCATCCACTTCACCGTTGGTCTGCTCCCAAATCTCGGCCCCGGTCGTCAGCCGGTGAACTTCGCGGTTGGCAAGATTGTCGAACTGGTTGGCCCACAGCGCGTTTAATTCCTGCGCCAGGCGTTCTGAAACATGCACGTAATTGCCGGGATCCTTGTAGGGCTTTGGCGGCACCAAACGTAAGTCGGCGCCGATCATGCGTAGAAAATCGATCTTCTCCTGGCTTTGCGTTTCCGGCACCACAATAACGCTTTTATAACCGCGCGCGTTGGCGACCAGCGTAATCCCGATCCCGGTATTGCCGGCGGTGCCCTCGACAATGGTTCCGCCAGCCTTAAGCCGGCCATCCGCTTCGGCCGCCGTAATGATGCCAAGCGCCGCCCGGTCTTTGACCGAACCACCGGGATTCATGAATTCCGCCTTGCCAAGGATATTGCAGCCGGTTGCAGCCGAGGCGCGATGCAGTTTAATCAGCGGCGTATTGCCGATCGCGCCGATCAACCCATCTGCGATTTTGGGTGCTGTTTCCATCATGTCGCGTCCTCGCTATGCTCTGTTCAATCACGCCCGGCCAATAAGCTTCAGGGAGGCAGTATGATCGAAGAATTGACGCCGCGACAGGTCTGGGAAGCGCTTATGAGTAATCCTGAAGCAACCCTTTGCGATGTTCGCACCACCGCTGAATGGAGCTTTGTTGGCGTGCCCGATCTCAGCCAGACCGGAAAGCAGCCGGTTCTGATCCAGTGGCAGGTTTTCCCCAATATGCAGCCTAATCCTAAATTCGTTGAAGCCCTGACGCAGGCTAACGTGCATCATAGCAACCACGTCTATTTTCTGTGCCGCAGCGGTGGCCGCAGCATGGCCTCAGCCCTGGCTGCCAAAGCGGCTGGTTACAAACATGTCTATAACGTCAAAGATGGGTTTGAAGGGCCGCTGGATGCAAGGGCCCATCGCGGCGGAATTGCCGGTTGGAAGCATGAAGGGCTGCCGTGGAAGCAAGGATAGGCGGCGTTTGCAACAGCTGCCGGCGATAGCGTAATTGCAAGTTCCGCGGAGCATCTAAGCGTTCCAGCTGCGGAGCAGCTAAGCGTTCCAGCTGCGGAGCAGCAAACGTTCCAGCTGCGGAGCAGCTAAGCATTCCAGCTGCGCAGCAGCCCAGCGTATTCCCGGCTTGCCTACCGCACTGCAACATGCGTATAGGATAGGCGTTGGCCGCGAATGCGCGACCGGATCAAAAGTCCGGCCTTGGCGACCGATGTGTCTTTTGGGGCGGGAACGCCCTCCCGGGCAAACTATAACCCGTCCTCTCCAATATCGCGCGTGGAACCGGACATTATCGTTGCGAATCAAAGATTCGGCAGCGCCGGAGCACTATACCTATGGCTAACCAAATTACCTTCGAAACCTTCGGTTTCGTCCCACCCATCCAGCAAGCGCTCAAAAACAGCGGCTTTAATAATCCCACGCCAATTCAGGAAGGCGCGCTGCCGGCCGGCCTCGCCGGTAAGGACGTTTTGGGCATTGCCCAGACCGGCACCGGCAAAACCGCAGCCTTCGCGCTACCGATCCTGCAGGCGATGGCAACCGCCCCGCTGCGCTCGCGCCGCTATGCAACACGCGCGCTGATCCTCTCGCCGACCCGTGAACTTGCGGTGCAGATCGAGCAGGAGTTTAAAAAATTCGGCACTGGCCTTGGCCTTAATACCGTGCTCATCGTCGGCGGCGTCGGCCGCACCGGGCAGGTCAACCGCATGTCGCGGGGCGCCGATATCGTGGTCGGTACCCCGGGCCGCATCTGCGATTTGATGAGCACCCGGCAGTTGCTGATCGACCAGTGTCAGTTCTTCGTGCTCGATGAAACCGACCGCATGCTCGACCTTGGCTTCATGCCGGATATTCGCAAGGTGGTTGCGGCATTGCCGGCTCGCCGGCAATCGGCGCTGTTCTCCGCCACCATGCCGAAGGAAATCGCGCATCTGGCCGAGGGTCTGCTACGCGAGCCAGTGCGGGTGCGCATTGAATCCACGGTTGCAACCCCGGTATTGGTCGAGCAATCCGTGCACTTCGTTGACGGTAGCGGCAAGCGCCATCTGCTCGCCCAATTGCTGCGCGATCCCAGCGTTACCAGCGCCATCGTCTTCACCCGCACTAAACGCGGCGCCGACCGGGTGGCCCTGCAGCTGAACGCCGAGAAAATCTCCGCCACCGCGATGCACGGCAATCTGGGCCAGAACGCCCGCCAGCGCGCTCTTGACCAATTCAAAGCCGGGCAGGTTCGCGTGCTGGTAGCAACTGACCTCGCGGCCCGCGGCATCGACGTTGTCGGTATCTCGCATGTCTTCAACTACGAGCTGCCGAACGAACCTGAAAGCTACGTCCATCGTATCGGCCGTACCGCCCGCAATGGCGCCAAAGGCATCGCCGTGGCGCTTTGCGACTCAACGGAGCTTGGTTACCTCAATTCGATCGAGAAACTGACCAACGTTAAAATGACAGTCGCCAGCGGCATCCGTCCGGCCCATGCATCCTCGGCCAAAAAACCGCAGCCGCATCCGGATATGATCATCCGTAAACCAAAGCGCCCGCAATACGCCGGCAATAAAAACTTTGGCGATAAACGCCGGCCGACGCAAAGGGCGGCTTAGGGAAAGTAAGCGCTTCTTTTTGTGAACAAAAAGAAGCAAAAAAACTTTTTTAATCTGCAGTGTGCGTGGTGCGGCTAAGTGCCTGACATTGGAATGCCAGCCCCGGTTGACGCCGGGGTGGCGCTATTATTTTATGCCTTCGGCGAGGGTAATTTTCGCCAATAACGTCTGCGATAGATTTCGAACTCGGAAGTGCTGGGCTATTGCGAGTGGCACAGCGCTCCGCTTGCTATGGCGGCAAGGCGGCTACAGAGTTTGTAATTCACATGGGTTAAGGCGTGAATTTTCTAATTCCAGCTTCGGTTGCCACGGCGTTCAGCTTTATATCGGTCGCGCTGACAGGAATTTCCGCAAATTCCTGGGCGGCAAATGCGCAACCAAGTCGAAACGCGCCGGGTAGATCCGCTAGCGTTCGATCGTAAAATCCGGCGCCGTAGCCTAAGCGATTGCCCGATGCATCGAAGCCCAGCAGCGGCACCAGTAGGAAATCGGGAACCATTTCGGCACCATCCGTATGCTGCGTCCCGAACCGTCCGACCAGCAAAGCAGCATCTACATTCCATTTCCGGAATGTCAGCGGATGACCGCGTTGAGGCGCTACCGGCAGCACCACGTCATAACCCACAGTTGCCAGCGCGTGGAGCAACGGCCGGATATCGATCTCACCAGGCAGCGGCCAGAACCCGGCCACCACGCTGCCAGGTTTCGGCATGCAATCATGAAGAATATGTTTCGACAGCTGCGCGCCGAGCGCCGGATCGCAGAGATTGCGGATTGCAATGGCTTCCGCGCGCATCGCGGCCTTCCGCGCAACCAAATCGAAACTCATAGGAAGGCGCTATCGGCGCCCGCTCCCATACCCCAGTATGACAGAAGTTTTCTGCTTCTTTTTTTCAAAAAAGAAGTGCTTCCTTTCAAAAGTGGAGCCGCCATGGCCGTTGGCGGTTTACATCCTCCCAAGGCCTGCTTGTGCAGGTGGGCACCAGATACCGAGACCAAGATCCCGGCAGAGCCAGTTCCCGAGGGAGATGCTTAACGGCCCTGGGGATGTTTAGCCTGACGAACCCGGCAGCTCCGCCTTCTATCTAGGCGTCTGCGAGGTCCGCTGCAATCTCTTCCGCGCGGGCGGCGAGGCGGCGCAGTTTGGCGCGTTTTTCCGGGTCGGGCTTGGGCGCCGCGGCGGGGGCAGGGGCCTCGGTTTTTGCGGTGCGGGTATCGTGCAGCTCGTCAGCCAGCAACAGCGCGGCAAGCATCAGGAGGCGGGCTTCGCCGGATTGGCCGCCGATGGCTTTAATGCTGGAGATCCGCTGTTCGATATCGGCCGCCATCTGCTCCAGATGCGGCTCCTGGCCGTCTTCGCAGCCAACCGTGTAGGCGTATCCGTTGATGCGAATGGTTACCTGTGCCATCGGTCAATACTCCTCATTCCACGTGGCTTGGCTTGGGCAGTTCCAGCCCGTTTCGCAAGCGGTTGATCAGCAAATCAAGTGAATGCAGCAAGGCGGCCCGATCGATTTCCGGGGCGTTGCTGTCCGAACCAGAGGGTTTCGGCTGGCGCGCCAATTCACCAATACGCCGCAGCGCAAGCTCAAGACGTTCCAGGGTTTCCGCTTCGGTTTCAGTATCAGTCATATTGCGTATCCTTTTGGCACAATGAAGCCGATGCGTCGATTTCAGGGCAATATCGAAAATACGTCGAAGTCGCGATTTTTGTTCAATTGGGTGAAATTGCAGCCTGCAAACTTGCGTTAACCGTAGTGTTCACGTGAAAGCGCTTTAAAGTGAACTATCTGAAATGAGTGATTTAAATTGAGCGCCTACCCCCCTGCGGTGGTTATCCACAGCTTGGCAAATGCCCGACTCGCGCTCTCCCGGCAGCGCCCGGTCACGTTGTTGTCCGCGCCAGCAGCTGCTCTGTATGCGGGCTGCTTGTGGTGGCGCGAGCTGATTGCGGCGGCTGCGACGGAGTGCCCCGCGTTTTTGGATTGCGCTGATGCGCCAGGGCGCGCAGTTGAGGCGCTGCGACTGGGCTTGCGGGGGATTATCCTGAACTGCGAGCCCGGTCTGTTCGGAGCCGTTACTCAAATAGCGCAGGCGCAGGATGCTACGGTGCTGGCTGCCGCGCCACCGGCTTTGGACCTGGCCTTGCGGGGCTCCGAGCGCAAGCTGGATGCCTGGCTGCAGGCTTGACCGCAAGCTTTTTTGGCATCTTACGCAGTATAGCGCAGGTTTGCGCCGGTTGCCGGATGACAGCGCCAAAGCGATCGTTTAAACGCTGCGAAGCACCATTTGGAGATGAAAATGCGGGTTACTCAACGGGTTAAAAAAATCCTCTCTTACTATGAAAGCGACAATCCCGGCACCAAGGGCAACCTCGCGCGCATTCTTATGGAGGGTAAACTCGGCGGCACCGGCAAGCTCGTCATCCTTCCGGTGGATCAGGGCTTTGAACATGGCCCGGCCAGGTCGTTCGCGCCAAACCCGCCCGCCTATGACCCGCATTACCATTTCCAACTTGCCATCGATGCCGGGCTTTCTGCCTATGCGGCCCCGCTTGGCATGCTCGAGGCCGGCGCGGATACTTTTGCAGGTGCGATCCCGACCATTTTGAAGGTCAACTCGTCCAACAGCCTGGCCACCGAGAAAGACCAGGCGCTGACCGGTTCGGTTTCCGACGCCCTGCGCCTGGGCTGCGCCGCCGTTGGCTTCACCATTTATCCGGGCAGCGAGTATGCCTTCCAGCTGATCGAAGAAATCCGTGAGATCGCCGAGGAAGCCAAATCGGCCGGGCTCGCCGTGGTTATCTGGTCCTATCCCCGCGGCCCCAATCTCGACAAGGCTGCTGAAACCGCGTTCGATATTTGCGCCTATGCCGCCCACATGGCCGCTTTGCTCGGCGCTCACATCATCAAGGTGAAGCCGCCCACCGCGGTGGTTTCGCTGGAAGCCGCCAAGAAAACCTACGAGAAGATCGATGGTTCGACCATGGCCAAGCGGGTCGAACACATTGTTCAATCCTGTTTTGCCGGCAAGCGCATCGTGGTGTTTTCAGGCGGTGAGAACAAAAGCCTGGACGGGCTTTACAAGGAAATCCGCGGCTTGCGCGATGGCGGTGCCAACGGCTCCATCATCGGCCGCAACACGTTCCAGCGGCCGCGCGAGGAAGCGCTGGCGATGCTGGCGAAGGTTATCGATATATACAAGAACAACGGCTAAATGGCGGCGGTGGGGTGTCGGCTCTATCTCATCACCCCGCCGATTTTAGCGCCCAACTTTGCTGACATCCTGGCGTCTGCACTGGACGCTGGGGATGTCGCCGCGGTGCAGCTGCGCCTGAAGGATGTGGCGGATAGCGCGCTGCTCAAATCCATCGAGCAGCTGCGACCTGTCGTGCAATCGCGGAATGTCGCTTTTTTGTTGAATGACCGGCCAGATCTTGCGGTCAAATCCGGCTGCGATGGGGCTCATGTCGGACAAACCGACACCAAAGCTCCCGCTGCCCGCAAAATCCTGGGGGATCTGACGCTCGGGGTGACCTGCCATGGGTCCCGCCACTTGGCGATGCAGGCCGGCGAGGAGGGGGCTGATTACGTCGCCTTTGGCGCCTTTTTTCCCACCACCACCAAGGCAGCGCCAGCGATGGCGGATCTGGAAACGCTGGAATGGTGGACCAAGATGATGGAAATTCCTTGTGTCGCCATTGGCGGCATCACCGCGGCCAATTGCGCGCCGCTGGTGCAGGCCGGCACTGACTTCCTGGCCGTGGTAGGCGCGGTTTGGAACCATCCGGGCGGTGCTGCCGATGGGGTCAAGGACATGCTGAGAGCGATTGAAGCAGCCCGGTTATAGGGCTGCCGGCATTTTAACGGCGCCACATTTGTGTTGCGTTTCAGGACAACTGCAGGGAAGCTCGCACCCGTGACGTCCTCATCGCCGCCGCAGCATCATCGTTTCGTTGTTCTGGATGGCATGCGCGGCGTCGCCGCCATCATGGTGATGATCTCCCATTCATCCAATTATGCGCCGCAGGCTTATCTTGCAGTCGACATGTTCTTTGCGTTGAGCGGCTTTGTTCTGGCCTACGGATTTGGCCGCAACCTGTCCCAACATGGGGCTGGATTGCGCCAGGCGCGGCTGAGGTTCGCGATTGGCCGTCTAATCCGGCTATATCCGCTTTACTTTGTCGGCAGCGCGATTGCATTGGTCCCGGCCATCGCCATGGCGGTGCTGCAGGTTTATTTCTATACGCCCAAGGTAATCGTCTGGTCGCTGCTGGCAGCGCCGTTTTTTGTCCCATTGAATTATTACTTCACGTTTCCGCTCGATCCGCCGGCATGGTCGCTGTCATTCGAGCTGATTGCCAACGCAGTTTTCTGCTTCACGGCTTGGCGCCGCCGGCCCGCGGTCGTGCTGATTGTCGTGAGCGCACCTCTGCTGTTTTGGGCGATCAAGCAGTGGCAGGTATGGATCGATGGCGAAGACTTCTTCTGGCATTTCCTGCTCGACAGCATTCCCAGAGTAATCTTCTCATTCTTTCTGGGCGTGGTGATGTGCCGGTTATGGTGCAGCGGCAAGCTGCCGAAATTCGGCGTGCATCCGCTGCTCCTGCTGGTTGTGCTGACCGCCCTTTATTGGCTGCAGCCGCAACATCAGGGGCGTTACGTGTTGGCAATCATCTTCGTTGTGCAGCCGATACTAATATGGATCGGCGCCTGCAGCACCGCCAAGGGCTGGACATCCCGGCTGGTGGTTTGGCTGGGGATGATTTCCTACGGCGTTTACATTTTGCATGTGCCCATTCTGATGTGGGTCGAGGGGATCCAGCGGCTTGCCAATCCGGCTTTGCTCAACGCGTACGATATGTCGCCTTTGTCAGTCTATTTTGTAGTGCCGATATCCATTCTTGCAGCGCATTGGCTAACCTTGCACTTTGAAATCCCGACGCGCCGCCGGCTTACCGCAAGACTGGACAAATGGCTCGCGGCCCGGACCGCGGCTCGCGAAACCCTGATGCCGTCGGAAACCCGGCTGTAGCTTGTTATTCGGCGAACGGTACGTGGACGAAACCTTGCATCAATATCCGGGCGCTGCGGCTCATGATGGCTTTGCTGACCAGCCACTGGCCATCGACCAACTTCGCTCCGGCGCCGACGCGCAAGGTGCCCGAGGGGTGACCGAAGCACACCGCCTCGCGATCGCCGCCACCGGCGGCCAGGTTGACCAGCGTGCCGGGGATTGCCGCCGCGGTGGCAATGGCAACCGAGGCCGTGCCCATCATGGCGTGATGCAATTTGCCCATCGACATAGCGCGGACCAGAAGGTCGACATTGCCGGCCTCGATATGTTTGCCGCTGGAGGCAATGTAGGATTTCGGGCCGGCGATGAACGCCACTTTCGGCGTGTGCTGGCGCGAGGCGGCTTCCTCCAATGTCGAGATCAGGCCCATCTTCAGCGCACCGTAAGCGCGGATGGTCTCGAACCGGGCCAAGGCCGCCGGATTTGTGTTGATGTCCTTTTGCAGTTCCGTGCCGGTATAGCCGATCTCCCCGGAATTAAGAAAAATCGTCGGGATGCCGGAATTGATCATGGTGGCTTGGAATGTGCCGATGCCCGGCACCTCCAGATCATCGACCAGGTGGCCTGTGGGGAACAAGGCAGCACCTTCACCCTCCTCGGCCGGGTCCATGAACTCCACGACCACCTCGGCGGCCGGAAACGTTACGCCGTCGAGCTCAAAATCTCCGGTTTCCTGGACCTGGCCGTCCGTCATCGGCACATGGGCGATGATGGTCTTGCCGATATTGGCCTGCCAGATGCGAACCACGGCGACGCCGTCATGCGGAATGCGCGACGCCTCGACCAGGCCGTTGCGGATTGCAAACGGCCCGACGGCGCCGGATAGATTGCCGCAATTGCCGCTCCAATCCACGAAGGCCTTGTCGATGGCGACCTGGCCGAACAGGTAATCAACATCATGGCCGGGTTTGCTGCTCTTGCTGAGGATCACGGTCTTGCTGGTGCTCGAGGTGGCGCCGCCCATGCCGTCGATCTGCTGGCCGTAGGGATCGGGGCTGCCGATGACGCGCATCAATAGGCGGTCGCGGGAAGGGCCGGGGGTTTGGGCTGACGCCGGAAGGTCGGTTAGCGAGAAGAATACGCCTTTGCTGGTGCCGCCGCGCATATAGGTGGCTGGGATTTTGATTTGGGGAGCATGGGCCATTGGCGAATTCCTATGGTGTCATTCGGCAGGGTAGCAAGCTACCCCGCCCTTGGGACTTGGGCCGTTGCGTAGCGCCGACCCGAAGCCCAGGTTGAAAGAAGGTTTTTGGTTCTGTTTTTCAAAAAAGAACCGTTTAAGCTTGCTGCGCTTTGGTTGCACTTGTGGCCTCCAGGAAATCCTGCGCGAAGCGTTGCAAGACGCCGCCGGCTTCGTAGACCGAAACTTCCTCCGCGGTGTCGAGGCGCGAGGTCATTGGCACTTCGACGGTGCTGCCGTCCTTGCGGTGAATGACCAGGGTCAGATCGGCGCGCGGGGTGCGCTCGCCTTTGACATCGTAGGTTTCGGTGCCGTCCAGGCCAAGCGTCAGGCGGTTCGTGCCGGGTTTGAATTCCAGCGGCAATACGCCCATGCCGATCAGGTTGGTGCGGTGGATGCGCTCAAAGCCTTCGGCGGCAATGGCTTCCACGCCGGCCAGGCGAACGCCCTTGGCGGCCCAGTCGCGGGAAGAGCCTTGTCCATAGTCGGCGCCGGCCACAATGATCAGCGGCTGCTTGCGTTCCATATAGGTTTCAATTGCTTCCCACATGCGCTTGACTTCGCCTTCCGGTTCGACGCGGGCCAGCGAGCCTTTTTTCACACTGCCATCCAGATTGCGCACCATCTCGTTCAACAGCTGCGGGTTGGCGAAAGTAGCGCGCTGCGCGGTGAGATGGTCGCCGCGATGGGTGGCGTAGGAGTTAAAGTCTTCTTCGGGGAGACCCATTTTATGCAGATAGGCGCCGGCGGCACTATCAAGCATGATCGCGTTCGAGGGCGATAGATGGTCGGTGGTGATGTTGTCGGGCAGGATCGCCAGCGGCCGCATGCCGGTGAGGGTGCGCTCGCCGGCAAGCGCGCCTTCCCAATAGGGCGGACGGCGGATGTAGGTGCTCTGCGGACGCCAGGCGTAAAGCGGGCTGACTTTTTTGCGGGCGCCGGCTTTGCCGAACATCGGCGCGTAGACGTTGCGGAACTGTTCCGGTTTCACCGAGGTGGCGACCACCGCGTCGATTTCCTCATCGCTTGGCCAGATATCCGCGAGGCGGATTTCCTTGCCGCTCGGGTCGATCCCCAGCACGTCCTTTTCGATGTCGAAGCGAATGGTGCCGGCAATGGCGTAGGCGACCACCAAGGGCGGTGAGGCCAGAAATGCCTGCTTGGCATAGGGATGGATGCGGCCGTCGAAATTACGGTTGCCGGAGAGTACGGCGGTTGCGTACAGATCGCGGTCGATGATCTCCTGCTGGATTTTCGGGTCGAGCGCGCCGGACATGCCGTTGCAGGTGGTGCAGGCGAAGGCAACGATGCCAAAGCCAAGTTTATCGAGCTCGGCACTGAGACCGGCTTCATCCAGGTACAGAGCCACGGTTTTCGAACCCGGCGCCAGCGAGGATTTCACCCAGGGCTTGCGGGTCAGCCCGGCGCGGTTGGCGTTGCGTGCCAGCAGGCCGGCGGCGATCACGTTGCGCGGATTAGAGGTGTTGGTGCAGCTGGTGATAGCGGCGATGATGACGGCGCCATCCGGCATCAGCCCTTCTTCCTTGGTCCAGGCAGCGGCAATGCCGCGCTCAGCCAAAGCCGAGACCGGCAGGCGGCGATGCGGATTGGATGGGCCGGCCAGCGTGCGCACGATGGTTGAGAGATCGAAGCTGAGCACGCGCTCGTACTCGACTTTGTTCAGCGTGTCGGACCATAGGCCGGTCAGCCTGGCGTAGTCTTCCACCAGCTTGATCTGTTTTTCCTCGCGGCCGGTGAGGCGCAGATAGGTGATGGTCTGCGCGTCGATTGAGAACATCGCCGCGGTGGCGCCATATTCCGGCGCCATGTTGGAGATGGTGGCGCGGTCGCCGAGCGTCAGGCTGGACGCGCCCTCGCCGAAAAACTCGAGATAGGCGCCAACGACTTTCTCCTTGCGCAGAAACTCGGTCAGGGTCAGCACCAGGTCGGTTGCGGTAATGCCGGGTTGCACGCGGCCGGTCAGCTTGACCCCGATGATATCGGGCAGCCGCATCCAGGAAGCGCGGCCGAGCATGACGTTCTCGGCTTCCAGCCCGCCGACGCCGATGGCGATGACGCCGAGCGCGTCGACATGCGGAGTGTGGCTGTCGGTGCCGACCAGCGTATCGGGGAAGGCAACGCCGTCGCGGGTGTAGATCACCGGCGACATCCGCTCCAGGTTGATCTGGTGCATGATGCCGTTGCCCGGCGGCACGATCTCGATGTTCTCGAAGGCTTCCTTGGTCCAGTCGATGAAGTGGAAGCGATCCTCGTTGCGGCGGTCCTCGATGGCACGGTTCATGGCGAAGGCATTTTTCTCAAAGCCGGCATGCTCGACGGCCAGAGAGTGATCGACGATCAGCTGCACCGGCACCACCGGATTAACCTTGGCCGGATCGCCGCCCATGTCGGCGATCGCATCGCGCAGGCCGGCGAGATCAACCAGCGCAGTCTGGCCGAGAATATCGTGGCAGACCACGCGGGCCGGGTACCACGGAAAGTCGAGATCGCGCTTGCGTTCGATCAGCTGCTTCAAAAACGCGGTGAGATTTGCAGGATCGCAACGGCGGACAAGATTTTCCGCCAGAACGCGGGAAGTGTAAGGCAGGCCATCATAGGCGCCAGGTGCGATTGCCTCGACAGCAGCGCGGGCGTCGAAATAGTCTAACTCGGTGCCGGGCAGGGGTTTACGGTATTGGCTGTTCATGGATGGCTTCCTTAAGAAATCTGATTTTCGATATTGATGCGCGACGTGCGGATATGACGGCGCATTAGCATCTCGGCCAGCTCGCCATCACCGTCGGCGATGGCATCGAGAATACGGTGATGTTCGGCGAAAGCCTGGGCCGGCCGGTTCGGCGTGGTGGAGTGCTGGATGCGGTACATGCGGGCGAGTTGATAGAGTTCATCGCAAAGCAGGCGGATCAGCATCTGGTTGCCGCTGGCCTGAACGATGCGGTAGTGGAAATCGAAATCGCCTTCCTGCTGGTAATAGCCGCGGCCGGCCTGGAAGGCCTCGTCGCGCTCGTGCTCGCGCAGCACCTCGCGTAGCGCTTCGACTTGCGCCGCGCTCATGTGCTCAGCCGCCAGCCGGCAGGCCAGGCCCTCAAGCGATTCCCGGATGTGATAGAGCTCGCCCAGCTCTTTGCGCGACAGCGATACCACGCGGGCGCCGACATGCGGGATGCGGACCAGCAATTTCTGCCCCTCAAGCTGGTGCAGCGCCTCGCGCAGCGGACCGCGGCTGATGCCGTAGGCGCGCGCCAGTTCCGGTTCGGAGATTTTGCTCCCTGGGGCGATATCGCCTTTGACGATCGCCGATTGGATCTGCTTCAGGGCCTGCCCGGCAAGGGTTTCACTAAGGACGGAGGTGCTGATGTTAAGTGCCTGGGTCTTTTTCATAATGTCGACAATAGCGTGTCACAGATCATGGAAACTAGCAATTAGATAGCTCCTGAACCATGCATTGTCAACAATTTGCCTAATGGTCGATGGCCAGGGCGGCCTTCAGGCGATCCGCTGACGCCCGGATTTGCTGCAGCTCGCGCGCATCCTTACGGCGGAGGTTTACGTATTGCTGGCCCATTCGGGCGTTACCGACGAAGCGCTGCTGATGCCGTGCCAGAAAATCCCAATATAGCGTGGTAAATGGGCAGGCTGTTTCACCCAGCGATTGATGCGGATCGTACCGGCAATTGCGGCAATGGTTGCTCATTCTGTCAATATAATTGCCGGATGCGGCATAGGGCTTGGTGGCGGCGATGCCGCCGTCGCCATATTGGCTCATTCCCAGCGTATTGGGCAGCGAGACCCAGTCGATGGCGTCCCAGAACATCGACATGTGCCATTGATGCACGGCGTAGGGCCGTACGCCCAATAATAGGCAAAACAGTCCGAGTACCATCAACCGCTCGATATGATGGGCATAGGCATGATCGATCGTGTGCTGAATAGCGTCCTGCAGGCAGCGCATATCCGTCTTGCCGGTCCAATAGAATTTGGGAACCGGAAGGTTGGCATCCAGTGTGTTCAGATCGGCGTATTCCGGCATTTGGCGCCAATAGATGCCGCGGATGAATTCGCGCCAGCCGATGATCTGCCGGATCAAGCCCTCGATGGCATTCAGCGGCGCGTTGGCGGGATTTTCCAGGACCTTGTCGATGACCTCGCGCGGCGAGAGCAGATGCAGGTTGAGCAGGCCGGATAGATGCGAGTGAAACAGGAACGCTTCGCCGCCATGCATGGCATCCTGGTAGCGGCCAAAATCGGCCAGGCGATGCTGCACGAAATCGGTGAGGGCGGTTTCAGCCTGCTCCCGGGTAACGGGCAAATCAAAAGTATCGAGCCGGCCGGGATGCCCGGCAAATTCCCGCGCCACCATGGCGATGACGTTTTGAGTGACGGCATCGGGCTCGAACCGCTTCATCGGTGTGTGTAGCGGCGGCCCGTTTCTGCCGAAAGCGGCACGGTTATCGGCATCGAAATTCCAGGCGCCACCTAATGGTTTGCCCGATGGGTCAACCAGAACGCCAAGCCGGCGGCGCATCATCCGGTAGAAGGTTTCCATGACCGGGCGCGGATGGTCATGCGTAAAGGCCTTGAATTCCGCAATGCTGCAGAGGAAATGACGGTCTTCACAAAACTCAAAGGCCGGACGCAGCTTTTGCAAAACCTCCTTCACGCGCCAGTCGCCGGGCTCCAGCACCTTGATATGCCGCGGCTTTAGCTCGGTAATCCGGCGGCGGATTTCTTTCTCGAAACTGCCGCGATTATCGGGGTCGTCCAACTCGCTGTAGAAGACGCGCCGGCCGGCGTTTTCCTGGGCATCGCGAAAATGCCGCATGGCGGCGAAGAAAAAAGCCAGCCGCATTTTGTGCTGCCGCACATAGCTTGCTTCCTCGCGGACCTCGACCATTAAAATGGCGTCGGTTTGAACGTCAAAACCATCGAAAGCTGCCGATTGCGGATCGAGCTGGTCGCCCAGCACGAGAACCAGATTTCGCAGCTTCAATGCACGGCGTCGATGTGCTGGGCCAGGGCCGCGATACGCTTCAGATCGGCAAGAAACGCGGCATATGCATCGCGCTTCGCCGCTGCATCGGGCAGCCGCAGCAAATAGGATGGATGCACCGTTATATACCCAGCAAAATCGTCGAATTGTGCTTCGCCTCGGGATTGAGTGATCGATACCGATTTGCCCGTCAGCGCCATCGCGGCGGTAGCGCCTAGCGCTACCACCAGATGCGGTTGCACGAAGGCCAGTTCTTTCATCAGCCACCAGCGATAATGCTTGACCTCGCCAGCGGTTGGCTTCTGATGGATGCGCCGCTTGCCGCGCTGTTCAAATTTGAAATGCTTGACGGCGTTGGTGACATACACCCGGCGTCGATCGATACCGGTTTTCTCCAAGGCGCCGTCCAGCAATTGGCCGGCGGGTCCGATAAAAGGCCGGCCCTGCAAATCCTCCTGGTCGCCCGGCTGCTCGCCGACAAAAGCGATGCTGGCGCCGACAGGTCCTTCGCCGAGTACGGCCCGGGTGGCGCCGGGAACCAATGGTTCGGACGCGGCGATAATTCGGTTCAACGCCTCCAGGCTCTGCGGATTTTGATCCGCCATCGCGGCGACGGCCTTTTCCGGATTACGCTTGTTGCTCGCCGCCATCTCCTGCCTGATCATTTCCTCAACTCGCGCCGGCGCGGTTTCGATGAGCCGGGAAATAGACTTAGCCTCCGGCAGATTACGCCAGTATTTCATCGGCATTTCCTTGCGCATCAAATCAGGGTTGAGACGCGCGGGATTGAACGTGCTTTCATAATACTCAGTCCATCCAGCCTCGAAGCCGTCACCCTCCGGCAGTTCGGCTTTGGTACCGGCGGGGCCAATGGTCAGCGTGTGGCGATCCCAGTGCAGCGATCCCACCGGCGTGAATATCGACCAGACCAATCCCTTGAAACGGTCGACAAAAAACCCGGCCGTCGCCTCGACAATATAGTGATCAGGCTCGAACCAGGCGACGAAGCGCTCGGTACCATCGGCATTTTCAAGTCGCCGGAAACGCAGGAATGCATGCATTTTGTGAAGATCGCGCCGGATCGCTTTACGCAGCATTTCCAGCCGATGCACAACCGGGTCGCTTTGTACTTCCAGTAGCGCTCGCTCGCCATGCAGCACTCGCCAGATCAGGGTATAGGCCAGCGCGTAACGGTCTGGGTCTCGGTGGCAAATCACCTGTTCGATCAGTTCGGCCACGGCGCGGGGCAATGCGAAAGCAGGTGCGGTATGGGCGTCCTCGGTCGCAAATAGTTCAGAGTTTTCACCGCAGGACCATAATATGCTTTGCGGCTCGACGTTCCGGCCGATCAGGCTGCGGGCGGCGCGGCGAAATCCCGCCGCATCGGCGCCGTCACGCAAAACAATCTGGACTGGCTGCATCAGAACAGGCTCATCTGCCGCTGCGGCGGCGCCAGTTGCAGGCGAAGATCGAGCCGGTCCGTAAGCCTGACGGGCCGGTGGTCGGCGGTGATCAGAAACGGACGGATGCGCTTCAGCCCGGCGGTGAGGCGGCCGATATCATCCAATCGCAATTTCATATGCCGGCGTGCAACGATGATCTTGTCGACCGCCCGCTTGCCAAGGCCGGGAACGCGCAACAGCATTTCGCGATCGGCTTTGTTGACATCGACCGGAAAGCGCTCGCGGTTTTTCAACGCCCAGGCAAATTTCGGATCGATTTCCAAATCCAGCATGCCGTCTTCACCGCCGGATGCAATCTCCCCCGCATTGAAGCCGTAGTAGCGGAGCAGCCAATCTGCCTGGTACAGCCGGTTTTCCCGCTGTAGCGGCGGCGCTTTGACTGGTAGCGCGGAGCTGGCTTCCGGATGCGGGCTAAAGGCTGAATAATAGACCCGGCGCAGCGAGAAGTTTTTGTAGAGAGCGGCGGTGGTGTCGAGGAGCGAGCGGTCGGTGGTATCATCGGCGCCGACGATGATCTGGGTGGATTGACCAGCCGGCGAGAACCGCCGTCGTTCGGCTTTGGCCTCAACGATGCGCTCGTGCATTTGGCCCATCGCGGCGGCAATCGTCGGCGCGTGCTTCTCCGGCGCCAAACGCTCCAGGCTGGCTTGCGTTGGCAGCTCGAGGTTGATGGATAGACGGTCCGCGAACAGGCCCGCCTGCTCTATCAACCAGGGATTTGCTTCAGGAATGGATTTCAAATGAATATAGCCGGCGAAACCATGATCCTGCCGCAGCGCTTTGGCGACCCGCATCATTTGCTCCATCGTGTAATCCGGGGAGCGGATGATGCCGGAGGACAGGAACAGCCCTTCGATGTAATTGCGCTTGTAAAATTCGACGGTGAGGGAGACGACTTCGGCCACTGAAAAGCGGGCGCGGCGAACGTTGGACGAACGTCGGTTGATGCAATATGCGCAGTCGAATAGGCAGTAATTCGTTAGCAAAATTTTGAGAAGCGATACGCATCGGCCGTCCGGCGTATAAGCGTGGCAAATGCCGGCGCCGGTGGTCGAACCCAGCCCGTCCACCCCCGCCGATCGTTTAGGCGCGCCAGATGACGCGCAGGATGCATCATATTTGGCGGCATCCGCCAGGATGCGTAATTTGGTGACGAGTGCTGCATCCATTGTGATTACCCCAAAGGGCGTTCATGATATGTTCTAAGTATGTCACGGTCAATAATACAGGGTGCAATCCCACATTAATAAATGAACAGCCTCTTTCTATGAATCCTCCGTAAAAACCCCCGACGTCGCGTTCGGAAGCCTTGATGCGCGGGCGGCCAGCGTTTTTTTACAAGTAAGAACTGTTAAATCGTCTCTAGCCGATACGGAACAACGCCGCGTTCCGCGGTTCCGACGTCCAGAATGCGACCGATCGGCGGCACCGAGCGATGCCGGCAGGAGTCACGTTCGCAAGCTCGGCAGCCTGGCCCGATAGGGTCGGCGGCATCCGGGTTATTTAAATCCAGGCCTGCGGCATAGACCGTCTGGGCGGCATGGCGGAGTTCACAGCCAAGCACTACGGCGACCGAGCGCGGCCGGCTCAAATAGGAGCCGCCGCTGCGGCCGACGGTGCGGGCAATATTCAAATACCGTGTCTGGTCCGGCGTGATTGCCAATTGCACCTGAATTTCGCCGGGATGGGCGAAGGCCCGGTAGACGTTCCAGACCGGGCAGGGGCCGCCGAATTGCGCAAACTGAAATGCGGTCGCACTGCTGCGTTTTAGAATGTTTCCGGCAATATCGGTCTTGGCGAAGTAGAATGGGATGCCCCGCATATCCGCGCGCTGCATAGTGCTCAAGCGGTGGCAGACCTGCTCAAAACTAGCGCCAAAATAATATTGCAGCCGTTGCAGGTCGTAGCGAACGGTCCGGGCGTATTCGTTAAACCGCTGGTAGGGCATCATCAGCGCGCCGGCGAAATAATTTGCCAAAGCGATCCGCGCCAGGCCTTGCGCTTCACTGGTTAAAAAACGGGCTTGGCGCACCTGCCGCTCGATGCGCTGTTTTTGGTCCAGCAGCCCGATGACATGGGCCATCCAGAACATCTTGCTTTCGACCGAGGAATCCTCCGCCAGCACGAGCTGCTTCTCGGTTCGGTTAAGACGCCAGAACGTGCCCTGTCCCAGCAGTTCCGCGCCACTGCCGATGGTGATGCCGTGCTGATCCAGCAGATAGCGCGAAAAATCGTCGCGTAACGTGGCGCTGTCGAATTTATGGTCTTCGAAAACCTGTTCGGCCGTGCGATCCAGCGTATCGAAGTAATTGTGATGTGCCTGAACCCAGTCGCGCACCTCATCGTAAGGAAATCTTGAGGCGATACCTGCGACGGGTTGATTGGCGCTGCGGATCAGCTCTTCGCGGTGCTGCTCCTCGCGCCTGGTGTAATCCCGGTACAGGGTCATGAACATGTCGCTGAATTCCGGCGCGACGCGGATGATCGCCTGCACCTCTTCGGGCGGAATTGGCTTGGGGCCGAAAAGCGGGTCCCGCAATGCCTCGCGCAGATCGCCGGCGCGGCGGACATCCTCATTATCGAGAAAGCTGGTTTCCGGCACCTCCAGAAGCGCGGCCAGACGGGTTAAGAGCTTGGCCGTCAACGGCCGTTGATCGCTCTCGATTTGGTTGAGGTAGCTTGGCGACACGCCTACCATTTTCGCCAATGCGGATTGCTTCAGGCCGTGCCGCTCGCGCGCCCGCTTAACGCGGTCGCCGGCCAGGAGCTTTTTTTCCTTCATCGGCGCAGTCTGCCGAAATTTGCAAAATTTGCAAATTTTGGGGACGTGTTCACTTTTTTTTACACCCTAGTATCTGGAAGTTCGAACGGTTTGGGCGCAGAAAACCTCGAAACAGGGGCCGAACCATTCGTAAACCACAGTTTAGAACCGGCGGGTGCGCGAGGCCAGACCGGCGCCTCGCGGCTACAAGGCTTGGTATCTGAGATTGTTTTAAAAGGATCTATTTATGAGGGAGACCACACTTCCAAAGCCGAAAAAATCGGTCGCTCTATCGGGAGTTACAGCTGGCAATACCGCATTATGTACCGTAGGACGCAGTGGCAACGACCTGCATTACCGAGGCTACGACATTCTGGACGTGGCGGAAGCCTGCGAGTTCGAGGAAATAGCGCATCTTCTGGTGCACGGCACGCTGCCGAACAAATCCGACCTGAGCGCCTACAAAACGAAATTACGCGCCTTCCGCGGTCTGCCGGCAGCCACCAAAGCCGTGTTGGAAGCCATTCCCGCCGCCACCCATCCGATGGATGTGATGCGCACCTATGTCTCCGCGCTGGGCTGCGTGATGCCCGAAGCCCATGATCATAACCAGCCCGGTGCGGAAGATATCGCCGACCGGCTGATGGCCTCGCTGGGCTCGGCGCTGCTGTACTGGTATCATTATTCCAATAACGGCAAACGCATCGACGTGGAAACCGATGACGACAGCATTGGCGGCCATTTCCTGCACCTGCTGCACGGCAAAAAACCCTCCGATGCCTGGGTGCACGCCATGAACACCTCGTTGGTGCTGTACGCTGAGCATGAGTTCAATGCCTCTACATTTACTTGCCGGGTTATCGCCGGTACCGGGTCGGACATGTATTCCGCTATCGCCGGCGGCATCGGCGCGCTCCGCGGCCCTAAACACGGTGGCGCCAATGAAGTCGCCTTCGAGATCCAGAAGCGCTATAATACGCCGGACGAGGCCGAGGCGGATATTCGCAAGCGGGTGGAAGCCAAGGAAGTCGTCATCGGCTTCGGCCACCCGGTCTACACCATTTCCGACCCGCGCAATGTGGTTATCAAACGCGTTGCCAAGAAACTGAGCGACGATGCCGGCAGCGCTAAAATGTTCGCGATCGCCGAGCGCCTCGAAAGCGTCATGGCTGAGGTCAAGAAAATGTTCCCCAACCTCGATTGGTTCTCAGCCGTTTCCTACCACATGATGGGCGTGCCGACCGCCATGTTCACCCCGCTATTCGTGATCTCGCGCACCTCCGGCTGGAGCGCGCATATCATCGAACAACGGATCGACGGCAAAATCATCCGGCCGTCGGCAAATTACATCGGACCGGAGGATTTGAAGTTTGTGCCGATTGAGCAACGGCCGTAAGGAAAGGAAGCCGCTTTTTTGAGAAAAAAGCGGCGCAAAAAACTTTTATTAATCTGGGGCATGGGCGTTTAAGGCGCCAGCGCCCCAGGGCCGGGGTCAAAAAGTTTTTTTCTTCTTTTTGTTCACAAAAAGAAGCGCTTTAGGAGAAGCATTTTATGCCGTATTTACGCGCTACCGACCTACCCTCCGGCAATGCAGGCGACCGGTTTCGGACCTTGCTGGAAAAACCTGGCATTTTGGGCATTCCAGGCACGCATAACGGGATCGCCGCGCAACAGGCGAAGGCGGCGGGGTTTGAGGCGTGTTATCTCTCCGGGGCGGCGATGACGGCCTCGATGGGGCTGCCGGATCTGGGTATTATTACGGTCGATGAAGTTTGCTTCTTCATCAAACAGGTCACGCGCGCTTCCGGCCTGCCGGTGCTGGTGGATGGCGATACCGGTTATGGCGAGGCGCTGAACGTCATGGCCATGGTTCGATCGTTTGAAGATGCTGGTGCCGCCGCCGTGCATCTGGAAGATCAGATATTGCCGAAGAAATGCGGCCATCTGAACGACAAGAAACTTGCCTCGGCGGAGGACATGGCGGCCAAGGTCTCGGCCGCGGCGCACGCCCGCCGGCATTTGTATATCATCGCCCGCACCGATGCCGCGGCGAGCGAAGGTATGGACGGCGCCGTTGCCCGTGCCAAGCTTTATATGGAGGCCGGCGCCGATGCGATTTTTCCGGAGGCTTTGAACACCGAAGAACATTTTCGTGAATTCGCCCGCCGGATGCCGGGTGTACCCTTGCTCGCCAACATGACCGAATTCGGCCGCACACCGTTCTACACCAAGGAGCAATTTCAGGATTTCGGCTATAAAATGATGATCTGGCCGGTGACATCGCTGCGGGTTGCAGCGCTGGCGCAGGAAAAACTCTATGCGGCCATCGCGCGCGACGGCGGGGCGCATAACTGCGTCGACCAGATGCTGACGCGGAAGGATTTGTATAAGACCATCGACTACGATGGCTTCGAGGCTCTGGACGCCACCATCGTCAAAACCATCGTCCCGGAGGCAATGCCGCAATGATGGGGGAGGCGGAATAATAATCAGGAGGGTAATTCGGGGAATAATAGTAGCCATTCTCCCGCGCCGCAAATTGCCGGCGCTGGAAGCGACAGTCATATTTCCGTTATTTCAGCGAAATCTGTCTGGATAGGGGCGGGTCTTCTGTGCGTTGCTTTGGTGGTCTGCGGAATCTTATTTTCCCAAGCATCGTCTTTCCATTCTTGCTTCGAGCAGCGCAAGACGATCTTGGACCAGCACGGCGGTTTGCATCTTGTGATGCGGAATATTGACTGTGATGCCTATGTGTTTCGAACTGAGCACAGTTTCATCGAAGCGTTTGCAGCCGCAGTCAGTGTTCTTTTTAGCGCGGCCTTAACTCTTTCAACGGTTCTTCTTTGGATGGCGACTGAGCGCCTTGCTTCTGGTGCCGAAGCTCAGAGCAAAGAAATGAAGGAATCCATCAATCAGGCAACTCGTGCTGCGGATGCTATGCAGGGTGTCTCCGAGGCAATGACCGCTAATGCGGTGGCGACTAAGATTTTAGCTGATGCAACAATGATTTCGGCTGCTGCTGCAGAAAGAACTTCTTATGCTGATCGCCCGTGGCTATTTGTTGTGGAGGCGAAGAACACTCAATTACAGTATCGACAGGCCCGAAATTGGGATTCGATAATTAGCTTCAAAATTCGCAATGCCGGTCGCATGCCAGCAATTTTGACAATGGTATCGATCAGAGTTTGGTATTTCCCACGATGGCAAGATCCCAATGAGCAAACGGAATATGGACAGCGGCGACTTGAAGGGTGGGTTTTTGGATCATTGAGCGAGGAAGAAACCCATCGAATGCTTCCAGTAGAGAACAACGGAAGGCAAACGCCGGGAGATGCAGACTTGGTGATAAGCGCTTCCTCCGCGACCCAGGAATTGAAGTTCACCGGGTCGTTTACCCATATCGAGTCGGTTGGTCCAGAAACGCCTCCACCAGAAGTGAACGTTCGTCGAGAAATGGGAACGGGCAAGTTGTTCTGTTGGATTATTGTCAGATATCGCGACCTACATGGCAATGATAGGGAAAGCGGGTACTATGCGCGTCTCTCTCACTTCCATCCCGCTATGGAAGTAGACGATGAAGATGGTCGAGCGCGGAATTATTTCAGGTGAATTTGCCTGTTGTGATATCTCAACAAAGCACATTAGGAAAAAGTAGCTTACCGCAACTTAGCTGTGGTGCGGACCACGCCCCTCGGCGGGTTAAAACCCACCCTACGGGCATGGTGCGTGGTTAGACCGCAACCCGGACCCCGGAGTAAAAAAGTCTTTTTGGTTCTTTTTCTACAGAAAAAGAACTGCTTGTCTTATCATCTAGCCGATGCTTTAGCTCTATAAACTGAATTTGCTGAAGGAAGCTGGATGAAACGTTTTAAGCGGCTTTTGGTGGCCAATCGGTCGGAGATTGCCATCCGGGTCTTCCGGGCGGCCGCTGAGCTCGGGATCCAGACGGTCGCGATCTATCCCGAGCACGACAAATTGTCGCTGCATCGGTTCAAGGCGGACGAGGCTTATTTAATCGGCCGCGGCAAGGGGCCGATTGAGGCCTATCTGGCAATTGATGAGGTGATCCGGGTCGCGAAGTCGGCCGAAGTTGATGCCATTCATCCCGGTTATGGCTTTCTGTCCGAAAATCCGGATTTTGCGGATGCCTGCGCGGCGGCGGGTATTGTGTTTATCGGGCCATCTCCGGCGACGATGCGCAGCTTGGGCAACAAAGTTTCGGCGCGCAATCTCGCTGTTTCGGTTGGCGTTCCAGTGATGCCAGCCACCGCTCCTTTACCGGACGACGGTGAGGAGATTAAGCGCCTGGCGGCCGAGGTCGGCTATCCGGTGATGCTGAAGGCATCCTGGGGCGGTGGCGGCCGCGGCATGCGGCCGATCGACAATGAGAGCATGCTGCTGGAATCCGTTATTTCCGCCAAGCGCGAGGCGAAGGCGGCGTTTGGCAATGATGAAGTGTATTTGGAGAAATTGGTGCGCCGCGCCCGCCATGTCGAGGTGCAGCTGCTGGGCGACTCCTATGGCAATCTCGTGCATTTGTTCGAGCGCGATTGTTCGATCCAAAGGCGGCATCAGAAAGTAATCGAGCGAGCGCCGGCGCCGTATCTGAGCGACGAGGACCGGGCGAAATTATGCGAGGCGGCGCTGGCGATTGGGCGTGCAACAAATTATTGCAATGCCGGAACGGTCGAGTTCCTGATGGATATGGATACCGGCGCGTTTTATTTCATCGAGGTAAATCCTCGGGTGCAGGTGGAACATACCGTGACCGAGGTGGTTACCGGCATCGATATTGTGAAGGCGCAGATCCGGGTGGCCGAGGGCGGCCATGTCGGCAATGTGGCCGAGACCGGCGTGCCGGAGCAAGCGGATATCAAGCTCGGTGGCCATGCGCTGCAGTGCCGGATCACCACCGAGAATCCAGAGAATAATTTCATCCCCGATTACGGCCGCATCACCGCCTATCGCGGCGCCCATGGCTTTGGCATTCGCACCGATGGCGGCACCGCCTATTCCGGCGCGGTGGTGACACGGTTTTACGATGCCTTGCTGGAAAAAGTGACGGCCTGGGCGCCCACGCCGGAAGAAGCCATCCGGCGGATGGACCGGGCGTTGCGCGAATACCGGATCCGCGGCGTTGCGACTAATTTGTCGTTTCTTGAAACCCTGCTCAATCATCCGGATTTTGCCGCCAACCGCTATACCACGAGGTTTATCGATAACACGCCGGAGCTTTTTCAAGTGCAGCGGCGGCGCGACCGGGCGACCAAATTGCTGCGCTATATTGCCGATGTGACGGTTAATGGGCACCCTGAAACGCGCGGCAAAAAATCGCCGCCGGCGGGTGCGCGGGTGCCCGAAGCGCCGCGCTTTGGCAGTGAGCGCGCCGATGGCACCAAGCAATTGCTCGACAGGCTCGGGCCCAAAGGCTTTGCCGACTGGATGCTGGCGGAGCCGAGGGCGCTGGTGACCGACACGACGATGCGCGATGCCCACCAATCGCTGTTGGCCACCCGAATGCGCGGTTATGATATTATAACGGCGGCGAAAGCCTATTCGGTCGGGATGCCAAATTTATTCTCGCTGGAGTGCTGGGGTGGTGCCACGTTCGACGTTTCCATGCGCTTCCTTTCGGAAGGTCCTTGGGAGCGGCTGCGCTGGGTGCGGGAACGGGCGCCGAATATCCTTCTGCAGATGTTGCTGCGTGGCGCTAACGGCGTTGGCTATACCAATTATCCCGATAACGTAGTGAAGTTTTTTGTGCGGCAAGCAGCGCTTGGCGGCATCGACCTGTTCCGGATTTTCGATTGCCTCAACTGGGTCGAAAACATGCGGGTGTCGATTGATGCGGTATGCGAAGCCGGCAAGCTCGCGGAAGGCGCGTTGTGTTACACCGGCGATATTCTCGACCCGGATCGCGCCAAATATTCGCTGAATTATTACGTCGGGCTGGCCAAGGAGCTGGAGTCTGCCGGGTGCCATATTCTGGCGATCAAGGATATGGCGGGTTTGCTGAAGCCTTCGGCGGCCGGTGTGCTGGTAAAAGCGCTGAAAGAAGCAGTGGGTTTGCCGATCCACCTGCATACGCATGACACTTCCGGTATTTCAGGCGCCACTGTGCTGGCGGCGGTCAATGCCGGGGTGGATGCGTTCGATGCGGCGATGGACCCGATGTCTGGCCTGACCTCGCAGCCTTGCCTGGGCTCGCTGGTGGAGGCGCTGCGCCATACCGAGCGCGACACCGGTCTGGATCCGGATGCGATCCGGCGGTTGAGTTTTTATTGGGAAGGGGTGCGGACGCAATACGCAGCGTTTGAGTCTGACCTGCAATCCGGCGCGTCGGAAGTTTATTTACATGAAATGCCGGGCGGGCAGTTTACCAATTTGCGTGAACAGGCGCGCTCGCTTGGACTGGAATCCCGCTGGCATGAGGTAGCACGCGCCTATCGCGATGCGAACGAACTTTTCGGCGACATCGTGAAGGTCACACCCTCTTCAAAGGTGGTTGGCGACATGGCGCTGATGATGGTGAGTCAGGGCCTGACACCCGAAGATGTAATCAACCCCGGAAAGGAGATTTCGTTTCCGCAATCGGTGGTCGAGATGCTGCATGGCGATCTTGGTCAACCCCCAGGCGGTTGGCCGGAGGCGTTGCAGAAAAAAGTGCTGAAAGGCAAAACGCCGATTACGGTACGACCTGGATCGCTGCTGCCGCCGGTGGATCTGGAGGAAGTGCGAAAAGAAGCCGCAGAGCGCTGCGGGATTGCCTTTAACGACCAAATCCTCAGCTCCTATCTGATGTATCCGGAGGTGTTTACCAATTTCAATGCCAGCATGCGCACCTATGGCCCGGTCGCGAACTTGCCGACGCCGGTATATTTTTACGGCATGCAGCCAGGTGATGAAATTTCAGTGACGATCCAGTCCGGCAAGACCATGATCATTAGTCTGCAGACGATCAGCGAGACCGACGACGAAGGCAATGTGCGAGTATTTTTTGAGCTGAACGGTCAGCCGCGCGTGGTCAGCGTGCCCAACCGTGGCGCTACCGTCAGCCGACCGGCCCGGCGAAAGGCCGATGAATCGGATGCAAAACAACTCGGCGCGCCGATGCCGGGCACCATCTCGGTTGTCATGGTCCGGGAAGGCCAGGCCGTGGCCCAAGGCGAAGCGCTACTCGGAATCGAGGCGATGAAAATGGAAGCACAATTGACGGCGCCGCGCGAAGGTACGGTTAAAAGCATCCTGGTGAGCGCCGGCGTGCAAATCGATGCCAAGGATTTGTTGATCGAGTTTGCGTAGGGTTAGCTTTGCAAATTGCGAATGCGCTAAATACGATAGGATGACTTCGCCGTGGCATGGCCCATTATCTTATCAGGTCAGCACCGGATCCAGATCGACATTGACGCGTAATGCGTGGCGGCCGCCGCCTAGGATGATGCCGCGCAACGGGCTTACGTCCTGAAAGTCGCGGCCCCAGGCCAGCGTAACGTGCTCATCTGAGACCAGCAGATTGTTGGTTGGGTCGAGATCTACCCAGCCATGGCCATCGCCGATCCAGGCGGCGATCCAGGCGTGCGACTGGTCGGCGCCGCGGCGTTTGACTTCGCCGGCTAGCGGCAAGGTGCGTAAATAACCGGAGACGTAACGGGCGGGCAAACCCAGTGCGCGCAAGGCGGCGATCATCAGATGCGCGTAATCCTGGCAAACGCCGGTTAGCGTTTTAAGCACCTGCGCTGCGGTGGTGGCAGTGTTGGTAATGCCAGAGCGATATTTCATATCCGCATAAAGTCTGCGGTTGAGATCGAGCAGGCCCATAAGGATGGGTTGACCGGGTGGGAAACTTGTTTCGGCGTAAGCAGCGATATCCATGCCGGGGGTAGCCAGCGGACTGGGCAGGCAGAATTCGGCGGTCTCCACGCGGGCGATCGCGGCCTCAGCGATTTGTTCCCAGGGTGCGGTGCGTTCCGGCGCCGGGGGCGCTGGATGCAGCACATCGATGGTCGCGCTGAGTGCCACTTCAAATTGCTTATGCGGCGCCGTCAGCGAAACCGTTGTGGTGAAATTTCCGAAGTGGTCGACTTCGTTGCGGCGATTATCAGGCGCCGGCGTGATGTCGAGCTGGGCTTCGCGGATGAACTGGCCGGGGCGGTCGCGCGGTAGCAGATGCATGAAATGCGTGCCGAGAACCACCGGGTTGGCATAGTCGTAAACAGTGGCGTGGTGCAGGCGGTAGATCATTGCATAGCCGAGGCGATTTCTTCCTCGTCGTCAAGCTGGTGCGCTTCCGGCAGCAGGGTGAAGAAGCGCCGCTGCACGCGGTCCGACAGCAGGCGTAACCGGGCGGCGATGTTGGCGAGCGGCGTGGTAAGATCGCTGCTGCGGCCGGCCAGGGCGATGGCCTCGTTCAGCAGCAGCCGGGCGGCTTCGGCGTCGTCATCGGCGCCGAGCTGTTCCAATGTCCATCGCAGAGCGTTGCATTGGAATGCGAGACTGCGCGGGTTGCCGGGATCGGCCAGCAGCATGGCCAGCACCGGGGCAGGGGCGAGAATGCCGGCATGGCGTAGATCGTAGCTGAGCACGGAATCGGCTAATTCGATGCCAAGCGCCAGGCCCGGTTCGAGCCGCTCGGCCGGAGCATCGAGCAGAATGGCAAGGCTGTCTGCCAGGGTTTCGGCGCGCTCCAATCGGCGGCCCATTTCCAAAAACAGCCAGCCGCCATCGCGCGACATGTTCTCGGCGGCGATGCCAGCGAAGGTGGCGGCAAAGCTTAGCATTGAGGGCAAGGCGGCCTCCTCATTGGCATCAAGGGAGTCGGCGGCCTGGTCGAGGGCAAATTGAACCGTCGTCAACATGCTCGGGCTCAAGCGTTCGCTGGAGGCGTTAAGCAGGCGGGCGACTTCTTTGACCAGACCGGCGACCGGTTTGCGGCGCGAAAGCGTGTGGCGCAAAAACCGTCCGGAGACGTTACCGCCGGCAAGATCCGCCGGTAGCAGGCCGGCTTCGGCGAGGCTGCGGGCCAGCAATCCACGCTCGGCGACATCGCGCGGCAGACTGGTGCCGGATTCCAGCCGCGGCAAAGCCAGCATTAATAAACGCGAGCCGGATTCCAGTCGCTCCACCGAGCGGCCGAGCCAGAACAGGTTATCGGCGACGCGCGAGGGCAAGTTGGCCGCCGGCAAAAACGGCGCCCGCGGCGGCGGCTCGATGGCAGGCGGCGCGCCTGAGAAAAAATGCGGTTCGTCGGCATCGAGCACCCAAATGTCTTTCATACCGCTCGCAACCGCGTTCTGGTCGAGGCCGAATGCCAGGCCGCCCGGCAGAACCTGCCAGGTGCTGCCGTCATGCCAGGCATAAAGCCGGAAAACCAACGCGGTCGAAAGCAGGCTGGTGCCGCTGATAAACGGCGCTTTTGAGGCTAGTTTCAAAGGATCGCCGAGGGTGGCGGAAAGTATCGCGGGCTCGCCCAGCAGACGTTGAAACATGTCATCGAAATACGGCAGAAAATCCGGGTCTTCGAGCAGCGAGTTGCCGGGGGCGTTTAGAATGCTGAGGGCGCCTGCCCGGACCGCGCCGAAGGCCCCGGGGATACCAGCGCCCGGCCGGAACCCCTGTTCCAAGGGATCAAGGTCGACGCCCGAAAGCCCGCTGATCAAGGTGGCAACATGCAACAGCCCGCTCAAGGTTTTGATGTGCAAGGCGCCGTTACGGGCGGCAAGGTCACCAGGTTCGATTAGCAGCACGCCAAGCGCGCGGGCCAGCAGCGCGTCATCCATCATGTCGACTGCTTCGGCGGGGCTTGAGGTGCCGGCGGACAGCACGGCAATCAATCCGCCCTGGGATTCACGCTGCAAATGATCAACCAGCATTTCGCGGGCAGGGCGCAGGCTGCGCAGGCCGCCAGCGCGAAAAAGTTCCGGCAGCAAGGTGGTTGCAACCCGGCGCAAGGTGAGCGCATGGCCAAGGCCCGGAATAATGCCCGTATGATCGCGCAGCACCTGGAAGCGGCCGTCCTGGCCGCGGATCAGGTCGGCGGCATACAGCGAGAGCCGCGGGTAGGGCAGCGGCGCCGAAGTATGCAGGCTGCGCAAGAATTGCGATTTGCCGAACACCAAAGCTGCTGGGATGCGGCCCTCATGCAGCATGCTCTGGCGCCCATAACAATCCTCCAGCAACGCATTGAGAAATGTGGCGCGCTGCCGCAGCCCGGTTTCCAGCCCGGCGAATTCCGAGGCGGTAAGCGGTGCCGGGAGGGGGTCGTAATGATGGCGTGCAATGGCGCCGAACGGCGCTGCAAGCCGCACCTGGCGGTTTAGCGAGGCGGCGCGGCGCGAAAGTTCCTCCGGCCCGATGGCCCGCACGGCTTCCATAACCGGCACCCAGGGCGTGCGCAGCCGGCCGGTGCGGTCGACCATTTCATCGCGCGGGAAGGCCGAGTTCTGGTCCATCATGTGCCGCTAGCGCTGCGCCGTGGCCGGCCGGGACAGGCCACCCAGATGACCGGCTGAGCGGCCCAGCTGAGCGGAGGTGCGGTAGGATTGCGCGGCCATAAAACACATTATGGAAGACTTATCAGACAGTTCCGCAGGGCGCGAGTGTGAATTAAGTTTGTTTCTCCAGACTTAATCGAAGCGGCGTCATACCCGGCTGCAAATGGGTCTTGTATGGTCTGCGGTTTGCATGTCAGGGTCGCATGAGCTGCTGTTATTGGCGGCTGGCCGGGATTAGCGTTGGTTATGTTGATAAAGTTACGGTGAAAAATGATGAAATCCTTGGCGCTTTACGGGTTGATGCCGCGCAAAACGGCAATTTATGACCGCTTGGGGACGCCGAACGCGAGTGAGTCCTGCATGCGCGCAGGGTCGGAGCACTTGGTTTGAACGATCTTTTCAGGCGTGCCTGGCCTAATTACGACCCTGGAAAATATTTTTGCGAGCTCACTCACAGTCGAAGCGATGCCGGCCCGGTGCCGCATTGGCTGGCCGAAAGGCTGACCGATATTGGCATGGATGCCCTGTTGGGCCGCGCCGCCGCCGCCGAGTCGGAGCTAATGGACCTCGGGATCACCTTTACCGTTTATTCTGATGCGACGGCGATTGACCGCATTTTGCCGTTCGACTGTATCCCGCGGATCATCACCCATAGTGAGTGGGCGCTGCTGGAAAAGGCCTGCATCCAGCGGGTGACGGCGCTCAACTTATTTTTGGGCGATGTTTATGGCGAGGCGAAAATCGTCAAGGACGGCGTCATTCCGGGGGAACTTATTTTCGGCAATGCCAATTACCGGCCCGAGATGAAGGATTTTCCGGTGCCGCACGGCACCTATGTGCATGTTTGCGGCATCGACATCATCCGGGATGAATTCGGCGACTTTCGGGTGCTGGAAGACAATGCGCGCACCCCCTCCGGCGTCTCCTATGTAATCGAGAACCGGCATTTGATGCTGCGGTCCTTTCCCGACCTGATGGCGGGGATCCGGCTGCGTCCGGTGGATGATTACGGCCGCCGCCTGCGCGCTGCGATGACGGAAATTGCGCCTGGCGGGTTGGATGACCCGCAGGTGGTGTTGCTGTCACCGGGGATATTCAACTCCGCCTATTTCGAGCATGTGTTTCTGGCCCGGGAGATGGGCGTGCCGCTGGTGCAGGGCCCGGATTTGGTAGTCGAAAACGACCGGGTCTACATGCGCACCATTAATGGGCTGCGGCCGGTGCATACGATTTATCGCCGACTCAACGATGATTTTCTCGACCCTGAAGTATTCCGGCCGGAATCCATGCTGGGTGTGCGCGGACTGATCGGCGCCTGGAAGGCCGGCAATGTTGCAATTGCCAATGCGGTCGGCACCGGGGTTGCCGATGATAAGGCAGTTTATGCCTATATGCCGCGGATTATTAAGTATTATCTCGGTGAAGAACCGCTGATACAGAACGTGCAGACGAATATCTGTCGGGAGAAGGAGGGGCTGCAATATACCCTCGATAACCTGGATAAGCTGGTGACCAAGCCGGTTGGCGAGTCTGGCGGTTACGGCATCACGATTGGGCCGCGGGCCTCGAAAGAGGAGCTGGCGGTGGCGCGGGCGTCATTGCTGGCCGACCCGGATAATTGGATCAGTCAGCCGCTGATCGGGCTTTCGGTGGCGCCGACGTTGGGCGAAGACGGCATCGGCCCGCGGCATCTGGATTTGCGGCCCTTTATCGTTACCGGCCGCGATAGCTGGGTATTGCCGGGCGGCCTGACACGGGTCGCGATGAAACGCGGCAGCTTGATCGTAAATTCCAGCCAGGGCGGCGGCTCGAAGGATACCTGGGTACTGGCCGATATTTTTTCAGATGAGGCTGCCGGCGAGGCAGCCGGCGGGGAGGCTAGCAGCGGCGAGGCAGCCAGCGAGTTCGTGGCCGGCGGGGACGCGCCGTGAGGATGGATAGCGCGCTGCTTTCGCGCGACGCCGAAGGGCTGTTCTGGATGGCCCGTTATCTGGAGCGGGTGGAGAACCTGGCCCGCCTGATCGAAGTGACTCAAAGCTTCGAGAGCCCCGGTTATGAAGCCGAAGCCTGGCTGGGGCTGATCCGGATTAATTCAGACGAGAAGAATTTCGCGGCGCGCGGGTTTTCCGTGGATGCGGATCATGTAAAGCGATTCTACCTGCTCGATCGCGGCAACCCGACTTCGGTGCCGGCTAATCTGGAAGACGCCCGCACCAACGCGCGCACGCTGCGGCCATTGATGAGCACCGAGATGTGGCGGCAGATCAATGTGTTTCATCGCTTTGTCAGTCATATCGACGCGTCGGACTTGCAGGGCGATGCGCTCTCCCGGCTGTGCAATGCCCTGAAGGACGGCGTGCAGGCCCATACCGGGATTACCGAAGGCACCCTGTATCGTGATCAAGGCTGGTATTTCTATGAAATGGGCCGGTTGATCGAACGTGCCGACCAGACCACCCGCATGCTGGATATTAAATATACCGCTTTGTTGCCGCGTGAAGGCGAGGCCAAGCGGGTGGCGGAGATGACGCAATGGAACGCCGTATTGCGCGCCGCCGCGGGTTATCACGCCTTCAAGCGGCTGGCCCGCGCCAGTTTCTCGGCCGAGGATGTGGTGAATTTTCTGCTTCGCGACCCATCTTCGCCGCGCTCGGTGTTGCTATGTATCCGCCGGACTGAGGCGCATCTGGATGACCTGCGGCGGATCTACGGATTGACGCGGTCGGCCGAGGCAATCGAGGCGGCGGAATATTTGCGTGAGATTTTAACAGAGAAGCCGATTAGCCATATTCTTGACACGGGTTTGCATCACTATCTGGATGTTGTGCAGATTCACATTCAAAACCTCGCAGGCGCTATCGGCCGGGCCTTCTTCCGCGACTGGCGACCTGCTGCTCCGGGGTCCGATGAGGCTATTGCACCGTCGCATCTCGAAATTCAACCCGCCGCGCAAACCCAGAGCCAATCCCAAGGCTCCGTTGCAGCGGTAAAGCCGCCGGCCAGCGCCGGAGGCACTGCCGGGGCTTTAGCATGACCATCCCATCGCCTGTAACTGCCGCTACACCCGCGCCGTTGCGCGCCGGGCGGATCGCTTTTTGGCTGAACCGGAACGCGGCACTGCCACTGCTGGTTTTTTTTGCGGCGTTGGCATTACGGCTGTTCGATTTGGGGGACCGGCCGTTCTGGCTGGATGAAGTCTTTACGATGCAGCGGGTCAGTCTGGCACCAGCGGCATTGGTACGAGACTCGTTTTTAAATCATCACATGCCGAGTTTCTTTTTGATGCTTTCGGCGCTGGTCCCGCTTGGCGATCCGCAATTCTGGCTACGGCTTCCCTCAGCCGCCTTTGGCGCCTTGTCGGTGGTGATGGTCTATCTGATTGCCAAGCATATTGCCGGGCGCGGCGCTGGAGTGCTGGCGGCGTTGATCCTTGGACTGTCGCCGACCGCCTTGGCGTTCAGTCAGGAAGCGCGTTCCTACACTATGGAAATGAGCCTGATCCTGGTGGCACTATTCGGGATTGCGGTACTGGCGATGGATATCCCCGCCGCCTCATTATCCTTGCGCAACAAGGCTTCATCGCGGCTGGCGTGGTTAACCTTTGCGCTTGGCTCCGCGGCGGCACTGGACGTTTTGGGCGATGGCCTGCCTTGGGTCATTACCGCCAATTTGATCGGAGCGGTGATGGCGTGGAAGTCGCCACGGCCGCGTGCATTGCTCCGCAATCTGCTGATTGCAGATGCGATGATCGCGGTATTGAGCGTGCCGTTTTACATCATGATGGCAATGACGGTCGAAAACGGCTTCGTGCACAGCTTTGACTGGATTCCGCCGCTGACCGGTCCACGGATTTGGTACAATATTGCATCGGTCTATCTGATGCGGGTAGCCGATTCGGTAACGTTCAAGCTGATCGACGTGCCAACTCCGGCGGTGTTGATGTGGCTGATCGACGCCGCGTTGATCACTTCCGCTGGCCTGGGCGCATGGCGTTTGCGGCATCGGCCGGGGCCGCTGGCGGCGCTTAGCCTCTCGTTGCTGATATTGCCGATCGCGACCATTGTCATTTCAATCTGGAAGCCATTATTGTTGCCGCGCTATATCCTGTGGAGCGCCGCGCCGTTTGCGATCCTTGCCGGCATCGGCGGCAGCTTTGTGATGCGGATGATCCCGAGGCGAGGCCAAGGCCTGGTATTTGCCGGCGTCACCTTGCTTTTACTGGTCAACCTGTTTCCCTATTACGGTGCTGAAACGAAGCCGCGCTGGGACATTGCGGCGCGTATTTTGGCGGCCGAAGTGGCACCCGGCGATGTGGTTTACTTGAACGATAAAGGTGCGTTGCCGATTTTGCGGATGTATCTGCCCGCGGGGACGGATGCCGTGGTATTGCGGGATTCAGACGGCGACCTGCAGCACGCCGAGCAGGCGGAGATGCAAGGCAGGCGCGTCTGGGCGGTGTTCGGCCACGCCGGACAAAGCGCGTCTAAACGTGAATGGCCGCAATTCTACCAGCATATCGCACCGCTCGGCATGCCTGCGAAAATTCAGATGGCGGGCAACCGCATTTATATCACGCTGTTCGATTCAACCAGCCATGGGGTTACGACGAATTGCGTGCCGGCATCGCCGCTGTCTACTGCACAGCCTGCAGCGGCCGGCTCGGCCCCGGTAATGCTTGCTGCCTCGCCCTGTGGCTGAATAGGGCCGCGTCTGCGCCGACCTATTTCGTCAAAACAGAACTTCTACTTTTGAAGTCCTAATGCTTTTGCAACTGCGGCGACGCATTGCTCAAAGATGTCCAGCGAGTCGAAGGCGTGGGTTTTTTGGTCCCGCGGCAGCATCACTGCAAGACCACCGCCATATTCCACGGCGCCCGAAACCATCAGATTATCGGGCAAGCCAAAACCTTCGACGGCCAAATGAGGAACTGGATCGGCGATCATGGCAAGATAGGCATAGCTGCGGGCATCGAATAATTCTGCGCTGTTGGAATAGCCGAATACCGGTTTGGCCTGGCCGAGAAACCATCCGAGTTCCACCAGCGTCCCGGCATCGGCGGAGCTGCCGCGAAACGGCGTTAGATTGGCGATGATAAGGTCGCATTCCCGCATCATCTCGATGTCCTTGAGATAGATGACGCGCCAGGCTTGGGCTGGTGACAAGTTAGCCAGCTCGTCCTCTCCCAGTAGCGGGGCGCAGCCTTCAATGCCGAATTTGGCGCAGATCGCGATTTTGGCATCGGCATGTTCGCGGGCGCGCATGAGGAAGACATCGGGGCCGGCAAGATAGGCTTTCATGTAGCTCCTGGCAGCTTGTCCATAGCGCAATTAAGCAGGCGGGGCTGGTTGCGGTCCAGCTTTGTGAAGCGGCTAATTTTCCCCATATTCGGAGACCTGATTCAGCTTTGAGATAAGGCGCCTTCATTTGACTTTTGCTCAGAAAATCCTTATAAAATGGCGAATCATCGGGATATTTTCTGTTAATGAATTCAATGCGTTACGTGCGGCCTTTCGAGTGTTGTTTCGGGCGCCGGCACACCCAGCCTCTGAACCCAGCCTGACATGAGCGACACCACCGACGAACCCGGCGCCGGCCCGCTGCCGCCGCGCGGGATGGAGCCTGTGTCGATCGAACAGGAGATGCGCAAATCCTATTTGGATTATGCCATGTCCGTTATTGTGTCGCGGGCGTTGCCGGATGCCCGGGATGGTTTGAAGCCCGTGCATCGGCGGATCCTGTTCGCGATGAACGAGTCTGGAAATACGCCGGATAAACCCTACCGGAAATCGGCGCGTATGACCGGCGATGTGATGGGTAAATATCACCCGCATGGCGATAGCGCGATCTATCTGGCCGCGGTGCGGATGGCGCAGGATTTTTCGATGCGGCTGCCGTTGATCGACGGCCAGGGCAATTTCGGCTCGATCGACGGCGATATGCCGGCGGCCATGCGTTATACCGAAATGCGCCTGGCACCTTCGGCGATGCTGCTATTGGAAGATATCGATAACGACACCGTCGATTTTCAGCCAAACTACGATGAGAGCGAGCAGGAGCCGCTGGTATTGCCGGCGGCGTTCCCGAACCTGCTGATCAACGGCGCCAGTGGTATCGCAGTCGGCATGGCGACCAATATTCCGTCGCATAATCCGGGGGAAATTCTGGATGCGACACTGGCGCTGATCGCCAATCCGGATATTACGCTGGAAGAATTGATGGCAATTGTGCCGGGACCGGACTTCCCGACCGCCGGCATCATTCTCGGGCGCTCGGGGATCCGCTCCGCCTTTGAGACCGGCCGCGGCTCGATCACGATCCGGGCCCGCGCCGGCATCGAGCAGATCCGCAAGGATCGCGATGCGATTGTGGTCACCGAAATTCCCTATCAGGTAAATAAATCATCGCTGCTGGAGCGGATTGCCGAGCTGGTGCGGGCCAAGGATATCGAAGGCATCGCCGATTTGCGCGATGAGAGCGACCGCGACGGCATGCGGATCGTGATCGAGCTGAAACGCGATGCGACCGGGGAAGTGGTGCTGAACCAACTGTACCGCTTCACCAATCTGCAAACCAGTTTCGGCATCAACATGCTGGCGCTGGACCGCGGCCGGCCGCGGCAGATGGGTTTGAAAGATCTGCTGATTTGCTTCGTTGAATTCCGCGAGGAGGTCATCCTCAGGCGAGCGCGGTTTGAGCTGAACAAGGCCCGCGACCGTGCGCATTTGCTGGTGGGGCTGGCAACGGCGGTCGCCAACATCGACGAAGTGATCATCATCATTCGCCGTAGCCCGGACGCGGCGACGGCGCGGGTGGCGTTGATGGAGCGTAACTGGCCGGCGGAGAACGTGGCACCCTTGCTGGCGCTGATCGATGATGTCGGCAACACCATCACAGCCGACAACACCATGCGGCTGACCGAAGCCCAGGCCCGCGGCATTCTGGAATTGCGTCTGGCCCGGCTCACCGGGCTGGAACGCGAGAAAATCCAGGCCGAGCTGGTCGAAGTGGCGGCGCGTATCGGGGAATTGCTGGAAATCATCGGCTCGCGCATTCGCAGGCTCGAGGTCATGCGCGATGAGCTGATCGCGGCGCGGGAAAAAATCGCCTCGCCGCGCAAATCCAGCATCGAGAATTTCGAGACCGATCAGGATGACGAGAGCCTGATCGAGCCCGGGCAGATGGTCGTGACGTTAACCCGCGACGGTTTCATCAAGCGCACTTCGCTGGAGACATTCCGGGCGCAAAACCGCGGCGGCCGCGGCCGTTCGGCGACGTCGACGCGGGGCGATGATATCGTCACCCGCAGCTTCAACGCGCACACCCATCAATACGTGCTGTTCTTCTCCTCCGGCGGCAAAGCGTTCCGCGAGAAGGTATGGCGGCTGCCGGAAGCGACCACCACGGCGAAAGGCCGGGCGCTGATCAATCTGCTGCCGGAATTGGGCCGCGATGAAATTACGACCGTGCTGCCTTTGCCGCAGGATGAGACGCTGTGGGAGAACCTGCATCTGGTATTTGCCACCGCCAGCGGCGGCGTGCGGCGCAATAAGCTCTCAGACTTTCGCAATGTGCGCGCTGCCGGCCTGATTGCGATGAAACTGGATGAAGGCGACCGGCTTATCGGTGTCGCCACCTGCCGCGAGGGCGATGACGTGTTCCTGGCGACCAGGCTCGGCCGTTGCATCCGCTTCCAGATCACCGATGACAATCTGCGGGTGTTCTCGGGCCGGGATTCCTCGGGCGTACGCGGGATTAAATTGAGCAACGGCGATGAGGTGATCAGCCTGTCGGTGCTGCGCCATGTTGAGGCGACACCCGATGAGCGCGCCGCGTACCTCAAATATGCCTCCAGCCTGCGCCGGATCGGCGAGGAGGAACCAAGTGAGGCCGCTGACACTGAAGAGCCGGTGGCGGATGTGGCGCTTTCGGAAGCCCGTATCGCGGCATTAGCCGAAGTTGAAGAAATCCTGCTTACCGTGACCGATGCGGGTTTTGGCAAGCGATCCTCGGCCTATGAATACCGGGTGACCGGCCGCGGCGGCCAGGGCATTGCCAATATCACCCTGAGCGCCAAGCGCAACGGCAAGGCGGTGGCGGCCAGCTTCCAGGTGCGCCCAGGCGATGACGTGATGCTGGTGACCGATGGCGGCCGGTTGATCCGCGTACCGGTAGATCAGGTTCGCATCACCGGCCGCTCGGTAATGGGGGTCACCCTGGTCCGCGTCGACGAGGATGAGCATGTAACCAGCGTGTTCCCGGTGGTGGAGCAGGAACAGGATCAGGAGAACGATCAGGAGACCGACGATGCCTGAGCCAAAATTGCGGATCGCGCTGTATCCCGGAACCTTCGATCCTATCACCAACGGTCATGTCGACATTATTACCCGGGCTGCCAAGCTGGTGGATAAGCTCGTTGTCGGGGTTGCCATCAACGCCGGCAAGGGGCCGATTTTTCCGCTCGAGGAACGGGCCGAACTGGTGCGCAACGAAACCGATATTATCGCCGCCAAAACCGGCACCGTGATCGAAGTTAAAATGTATGAGAGCCTGTTGATCAATTGTGCCCGCGAGGTGGGCGCCAAGATGATCGTGCGGGGCTTGCGGGCGGTTTCTGATTTCGATTACGAGTTTCAGATGGCCGGCATGAATTACCGCCTGGATACCGATATCGAGACGGTGTTCCTGATGGCAAGCGAACATCACCAGTTCATCTCGTCGCGCTTCGTTAAGGACATTGCCACGTTTGGCGGCGACATCTCATCTTTCGTGCCGCAACTGACTTTTGAGCGCACGATGGCCCGGCTCCACAAAAAATGAGGAAACCTCATGCGCAAACCAACACTTAAACGCCGCACTTTTATCAGCCGCTCGCTAATAAGCATCCCTGCTGCAACGCCTTTCATAACGGAAACTTTCATGACCGATCACCGCTAAAGCTGAAGACCTTTCCAACACGGTTTACATGGACCTCAAATACGGCCAGGTGACCATTGTTCTGCGCCCGGATCTGGCGCCGAAATCAGCCGAACGCATCAAGACGCTGACGGCGCAGGGCTTCTATAATGGCTGCCAGTTTTTCCGCGTCATCGCCGGCTTCATGGCGCAGACCGGCGACCCAACCAATACCGGAACCAGCGGCAGTTCCTTGCCGAACCTGCCGGCAGAATTCACCACCAATGCCAGCTTCCTCACCGGTACCGTAGGCCTCGCCCGCACATCTGACCCCAATTCGGCCAACAGCCAGTTCTTTATCTGTTTCGCGCCGGCAACCTTTCTGGACGGCCAGTACACCATTGTCGGCCAGGTTACCGCAGGCATGGATGCCGTGCAGCAGATCAAGAAGGGCGATCCGCAAAGCGGCGCTGTCGTCAATCCGGACTCCATCATTAAGATGTCGATGGCAGGCTAGTCTCCGCGGCTATTGACGAAGCGGGGAAAACCCTATTTCTCCGCGCAGGCGTACGGCTGATCACTCAGCCCTGCGCCTGTCGATACTTCGACAGCCGTGTTTGGCGAGCCTGTAGCTCAGTTGGTAGAGCATTCGACTTTTAATCGAATGGCCGTGGGTTCGAATCCCACCGGGCTCACCATTTAAACCGCGCCTTAGCCGGCGCCGCTTACGAAAACATCAGCCGCTCCAACCTCCAGATACTTCAAGCTCCCTTAGCAGCATGATGGGGAGGGGCCGGCTGGCCTTTGCAGCAAAATTATCAATTTTAGGGTTTTGCCTGCGCATTGCGGGCCAGACCTCGGTGCACCGCTCGGGGCTCAGTTCCTCGGCGCGGACGTGGCGTTTTTCCCGGCCGACACGGATGTCGATTTCCGGGTTGGCTTGCAGATTATAGTACCAGGCAGGCAGCTTGGTCTGGCCGTTGTTCGACGCAAGCACCAATATCCCGTCCGGCGCGCCGCTGTAATACTGCAGCGGCACCATGCGCGTTTGCCCGGTCTTGGCGCCGATCGTGTACATCAGCACCATCGGCACGCCCAGATTGGCGCCGATCCAGCCCTGGCTATGGTGGTAGACAAAAGCGTGCGCTTTGCCGAACCATTGGAAATTGGCCATCGCTAATCCTTTGACGCCCGCCGGCCCATACTATTTGACCAGCTGCAATAAGCCGTAAATGGCGGCGCCAAGGGCGAAGCCGACCAGCGTGCCGTTGACGCGGATATATTGCAGGTCTTTGCCAACGCGTAATTCCAGCTTGTCGGTAATGGTGGCGGCATCCCACTGGCCAATGACACGGCCGATAAAACCGGCAAGTTCGGCTTGCGCCGCCGGCAGCACGTTGAGAGCAACCGATTGCACCGCGGCGTTGACGCGGGCGCGGGCGGCTTCATCAGCGGCCAGCGCGTTGCCGAGACTTCGAAGCGCGTCCTCAATGACGAGGACGGTGCGCCCATGCGGGCGGACGGCGTCCTGCTCCAAGGCGTGCCGGAGGCGAGACCAGACATCCCAGGCCCAGACCTTCACGGTGTCGTGCGCCAGCACCCCTTTCAACGCTCGGCCAAGTTCGGCCGCACGCTCAGGATCGGTTTCCAGCCGGCCGATTTCGCGGCGCGTCCATTCATCAAAGGCATCCCGCATTTCCGAGCTGTCGGGACTGACTCGGTCGAGCTCGAGATTGACGCCCGCGATGACGCGGCGAGCGACCGAGGCGCCAACTGCCCAGCCGACCAGGCGGCCGCCCTGCTCCTTCACCCGGTCTTTTATTGCCTCCCGCAAGACCTCCTCCCGAGCCGTAAGTGTATCCTTCAACTGATTAAGAATGAAAGAAAAAACCTCCTGATGGCGGCCTCCTTCAACCAGCCCGCTCAAGGCTCGGGCGACGATGATGCCGGATGCCTGGCCGCCGATCAGCCGCGGCAGGAAGCGGGCGAGCAGGCGGCGAGCTCGGCCATCCTCGATGCTTGCGAGTAATTTTGGCAGCATGCCGGCCAAAGCCGCGGCTGCGGGTTGGGTGGCTGCGGGGTCGGCTAGGAAGCGCTGCAGGACGCCTGGGCTATCCAGATTGTCCAGAAAGCGGCGCACATCCGCCTCGGTGAATACATGATTGGCAACGAAACGGCCCAAAGCGGCGCCGAGACGCTCTTTTTGTGCCGGCAGAATGGCGGTATGGGGGATCGGCAGGCCTAGCGGGTGCCGGAATAAGGCGGTGACGGCAAACCAGTCGGCGACGCCGCCGATGAAGCCGGCTTTGGCGGAATCCCGCAACAAGCCAATCCATGGACCGGGCGGCAGCAGGTAACCCGTAATGGCCAGCGCTGCCATTAGAACCAATAACCCAGAAGCGAAGGCCCGGTGCCGGAAGAGGGATTTACGAAGCAGGATATCCGGGTCGGTTGCTAAGGGGACTAAGTCTGGCATCGCCCCTGGCATATCCCGCCACCCATCCTTGCGCAAACCGGGAGGGTTGGACGCTGATTACGGGCAGATCGGTTTTTGTTGCAATTCAAGCCGGTTTGCGCGCAGTATGGCTATGGAAACTGAGCCAAAATCCATCGACGCGATTGATAAAATCCTGAGCTTCAGGATGTAAACTAATGAAAACAAAAGATTTCGATAGCTTTCGCCACATGCGGTCAGATCACCGTAAGTCTTCCCGCCGAACGCCCTCTGGAATGGGCATCGGCAGCGCGCTGCTCGGGCTGGCCTGCGGCGCCGGGGTCTTTGCCGTACTGACGTTGCTATACCATTTCGGCTGATCGCGCTTAATAACAGCCACGCTTCCAGCGCCGTTTACATCCAGCTTCGGGTGACGGCATGATGATGCATGACATTTCTAACCGAACCCGAACCGCCTCGCGGTGTGGCGTTGCACGTGCTCCCGGGGATCCGGCGGGTGGTCGCCAGAAACCCAAGTGTTATGACCAATCATGGCACCAACACCTTTCTTCTGGATAGCGATGACGGCCTTACCGTAATAGATCCCGGCCCGAATGATGCTGAACATGTTGCAGATGTTGTGAAGGCAGCCGGCGGCACTCCGATCAAGCGGCTTGTTGTTACCCACGCGCATGCCGATCATCACGGTGCCGCGAAGGCAATGCAGGAGGCGACCGGCGCGCAAAGCTGGGGCTATCATACCAGCGGCTCGCCTGGCTTTTCCGCTGATCATCCGTTGGATGATGGCGATGAGGTCGCGGGGTTGCAGGCGGTGTTCACGCCTGGGCATGCGCCGGATCATCTGAGCTTTGCCTATAATGTGCCTGGCACCGGCCAGATATTATTTAGCGGTGATCATGTGATGGCATGGTCATCCTCGATCGTGGACCCGCCGCAGGGCAGTATGCGCGCCTACTACAATTCACTGGAGCTTTTGCTGCCCCGGCCAGATGTTTTGTACCTGCCGGCCCATGGCCCGCTCGAGCCAAATCCTTCGGCGCTGGTGCAACAACTGCTGGCACACCGAAAAATGCGCGAGGCGGCGATTTTGCAAGCCCTGCGAAACGGTCCGGCAACGGTTCGCGACATCGCCGCGCATCTTTACGCAAAAACGGATAGGAACTTGAAAATCGCGGCGGAGCGCAATGTATTGGCGCATTTGCTGAAATTGCAGGAAGAGGCCTTTGTGGTTGAGCAGGCGGAATCGATGCAGCGCCAGGAGGCTGCAACCGATGATAGTGCCTTGATCAGTTTCGAAAGCGGCGATCCTGACGCGATGCGGCAAGCCTACTGGAAAAGACTGCAGCTTGATGCAACGCGGGAGTTCAGCAAGGCGGCCTGAAGCTAGCCGCCGCGGCGCAGATGCTTGCTGAGAAATAGCAGGATCGGCGCGGCGATGAAGATCGATGACGAGGTGCCGACGACAATGCCGAACAGCATGATCCAGGCAAACCCCGACAAAGCCGAGCCGCCGAACAGAGCCAGCGGCAGTGCCGCCAGAAACACCGTGCCGGAAGTTCCCAAAGTGCGGTTCAAAGTTTCGTTGATCGATAGATCGATCAGGTCGCGCAACGGCATCGATTTATATTTGCGCAGATTTTCCCGCACCCGGTCGTACACCACCACCTTGTCATTGGTGGAGTAGCCGATCACGGTCAGAATCGCGGCAATCGTCACCAAGTCGAACGGGATGCGCGTGACGACCATGAAGCCGATAGTTTTGGTGGTGTCGAGCAGCAGCGTACTCACCGCGCCAACCGCGAACTGCCATTCGAAGCGGAACCAGATATAGGCGAGGATCATCACGAAGCTTAAACCCAGCGCTTCCAAGCCTTGGGCGAACAGTTGATTAGAAACCGAGGCGCCAATTGCCTTGGTGCTGAGGATCGTTGCCCCAGGGGCGGCAGTTTTAAGCGCCGTTTCAACTTCGGTAATGGCGGTTTGTGTCTCGGCAGCGTTCTGCCGGCTCTCCAGGCTGATCAGCACGCCATGATCGGCGGCAGCGCCGGTGCCAAAGCTTTGCAGCCCGGCACCGCTTAAACCAGCCTGCGTCAAAGCCGAGCGCAACGCAGCGAAATCAGCCTTTTGTGGCGTTTCGATTTGCAGCACCACGCCGCCCCGGAAATCCAAACCGAGATTCAAGCCGGGGTAGAAGAACAAAATAATCGAAGCCGAGGACAGCACCGCAGAGACAATGAGCCCGGCAAAGCGGCCATTCATAAAGCGAATGCGCGTGCCGTCGGGCACGAAGCGGAACATCGGTTTCATCAGGAAGTTCATTGAGCAGCCTTAAGGAGAAGAACTTCTTTTTCTGAAGAAAAAGAGGCAAAAAGATTTATCGACACTGGAGCATGGGTGCTGACGTGACCAACGCCCACGCCCTGAAGTAAAAGAAGTTTTTTGGTTCTTTTTTGCAAAAAAGAACTGCTTGCCTTGCCCTGCACCTTACACCGGCAGCGCGCTAGGACGGCGGGAGATGTACCAGCGGGACGTGATCAGGCGGACCAGGACCGTTGCCGTGAACAAGGTGGTTACGATGCCGACGCAGATGGTGACGGCGAAACCGCGGACCGGTGGAGAGCCGAAGATGAACAAGGTAATATGCGCCAGCAGTGTGGTGACGTTACTGTCGATGATGGTGCCATAGGCGCGTTTATAACCGGCTTCCAGGGCGGCCAGTGGCTTGCGGCCGGCTTTTACTTCCTCGCGCACACGCTCGTTAATCAAAACGTTGGCGTCGACCGCCATGCCCAGAGTAAGCAGGATGCCGGCCATGCCTGGCAAGGTGAGCGTAGCACCCATGAAGGATAGGATCGCCAGCATGATGACCAGGTTCATCACCAGTGCGATATTCGCGAACCACCCGAACAGGCCGTAAAATGTCGCCATGAAGACCAGCACCAGCACGAAGCCCACGGCCAGCGACAACGCGCCGGCCCTGATGGCATCCGCTCCAAGCTCGGGGCCGACGCTTTGTTCTTCGATGATGTTGAGCGGGGCGGGCAGGGCGCCGGCGCGCAAAAGCAGTGCGAGGTCGGTGGCCTGCTGGGCGGTGTAATTGCCGGTGATCTGGCCGGAGCCCCCGGTAATCGGCTCTCGTATATTCGGCGCCATGATGATTTTGCCGTCGAGGATGATGGCGAAGGGCTTGCCGACATTGGCGGTTGTCACGTCGGCGAATTCACGGGCGCCGAGCGAGTTCAGGGAAAAATTGATTACCCATTGGCCGCTTTGCGGATCGGTGCTGGCCTGGGCGTTGTTAAGATCGGCGCCGTCCACCGAGACGTTCGAGAAAACCACCAGTTGCTGGTTGGGATCATCCTGCATCGGCAGCATCTCATCGCCAAGCGGCACCGGCTGACCAGGGGTGGCGGAGGTATCCACCAGCTGGAAGGTCATATGCGCGGTCGTGCCGATCAGGGTGCGGATGCGGTCCGGGTCGGAGACGCCGGGCAACTGCACCACGATCTCGTCTTCGCCCTGGCGCGCGATTTGCGGGTTGAGGACGCCCGAACCGTCGATCCGGCGCTGAATAATGGTGATCGATTGGTCGACGGCCTGCGACTTGCGGGCGATCAACGCGGCTTGCGGGATGGTGACCGAGACACTGCCGGCAGCGGAAATATTAATGGCTACGCTCGGGCCGGCATTGCCGGTGCCGTAGGTGATCAGTTTGGCCAAGGCCGCCTGGGCGGCGGGGGCGTCGCTCGGGCTCAGCAATTGCAGAACCACGCGGTCGTTTGCCGGATCGGCGTGCAGGCCGGTATAGCCCAGGCCGGCGCCACGCATTGCCTGCCGGGTTTCGTCCACCAGCGTGTTCAAATCCTGCTGAACCACGGCGTTGAAATCGAGCTGCAGCAACAGGTAGCTGCCGCCGCGCAAGTCCAGCCCCAGATGGACCTGGGTCCAGGGAATGAAGCTCGGCAGAAATTTTGGCCGGGCGCTGAGGTTCGGCAGGCTCAGCAAAATGCCAACCGCACAAATCGCCATGATGCCGAGGGTTCTAGCGCGGGTAAAATATAGCATCGTAGACGGCGGGCTCCGGGAATATTGCTCTTATCTAAGCGGAAGCGGTATGGCTGCGGCATTGGCCGCGTGCAACCCCATGCGGGGGGAAGCGCCTATACCGAAAGGATAAGGGGTAGATCAAATGGACCGACTGAAGATCGGGTTGATCGGCGCCGGGCATTTTGGCCGCTTCCACGCCTTGAAACTGGCGGCGGCAACCCGCGCCAGCTTAAGCGGTATTGCCGACCCGGATACCGAGCGCGCCAAGGCGGTGGCCTGGGAAGCCGGCTGCGAGGTGCGCGAGCTTGGAGAATTGCTGGAAATTTCCGATGCGGTGATTATTGCCGCCCCCGCGGAGTTGCATTTTGAACTGGCAAAGCGGGCACTGCGCGCCGGCAAGCACGTGTTGGTGGAAAAACCGATTGCGGCCACGCTGGACCAGGCGGTCGAACTCGCCGGCATGGCGCGCGCCGCCAACAAGGTTTTGCAGGTTGGCCACTTGGAGCGGTTTTCAGCGGCTCATGGCGCCGTAACCGCCCGTATGGGCAAGCCGCTATATATCGAAGCGGTGCGAATCGCCCCCTTCAAGCAGCGCGGCACCGATGTTTCCGTAATCCTGGATTTGATGATCCATGACCTCGATCTGATTTTGGCGCTGGTCGATGAACCGATCGATCACGTCGATGCGGTCGGCGCCTCGGTTGCCAGCGCGCATGAGGATATTGCCAACGCCCGGATCAAGTTCAGCAATGGCGCGGTTGCGACCATTACCGCCAGCCGGATTTCGCTGAAGACGGAACGCAAGATGCGGATTTTCTCGCAGACCGGCTATCTGACGGTGGATTTTTCCGCCCGCAAATTGACGCTGATCGGCCGCGATATCGGGATCAAGCTGCCCGGCTTCGAGGAATTCGGCGTTGAGCAGGCGAGCTGGGAAGATCACGATGCGCTGGCCGCCGAACATCTGGCGTTTATTGCCTCGATTTTGGATGGCGCGCCGGTGGCGGTTGACGCCGAAGCCGGCCGCCGTGCCTTGGCCGCGGCTTTAGCGGTCAGCACCGCGATCGATGAAGCCCGGGCCTTGGCAGTGGCGAGCGGGTTAGTAGCAAGAACCTGAGGGATCCGGAAATTCCTCGACAAAATGCCGTAAAAGCCACACTCTATCGCCTTAAGTGATAAAGGTTTTAGCCATGCCTTTGGATTTTGTCGAAACGCTGAAACGCTGGCGGCATCATCTGCATACGCATCCGGAGCTCTCGAAACGGGAATCCGAAACGGCGGCTTATGTTTGCGCGGCCTTGTCCGAGTTGGGCGTAACCCATAGCGCCGGCATCGGCGGGCATGGTGTTGTCGCCACCATTAAACGCGGTGCGTCGAACCGTTCGGTGGGTCTGCGCGCCGATATGGATGCGCTGCCGATCGCCGAGACGACCGGTTTGCCGTATGCCTCCGCCAATCCGGGGGTGATGCATGCCTGCGGCCACGACGGCCATACGGCTTCGTTGCTCGGCGCCGTCACGCTGTTGCGGGACGATCCGGATTGGTCCGGCACCGTGCAATTTATTTTTCAGCCGGCGGAGGAAGGGTTCGGCGGCGCCCAGGCGATGCTGGAGGATGGGCTGCTGAGCCGGTTCCCGATGGAACGTATTTTCGGCTATCACAATTGGCCCGGGCTCGAGACCGGCACGGTGATGCTGCATAACGGCCCGATCATGGGCGCGGCCGCCAATTTTACCATCCGCTTGCAAGGTGTCGCCGGCCACGCGGCGATGCCGCACCTGACGGCCGACCCGGTGCAGGCGGCGGCGCATTTGATTATCGCGCTTAATGCCATCGTGGCGCGCAATGCCAATCCGATGGATCCGGTGGTAATTTCCACGACGATTCTGGAAGCCGGTCAGGCGAAGAACCAGATTGCAGAGACCGTAATGATCGGCGGCACTTTCCGGGCCTTGACCGCCGAGGTCATGCAGCTGCTGGATAGGAGGATCAGGGAGGTTGCTGAACACACGGCGAAAGCATTTGATGTTACCCCGGATGTGGAAATCAGCGGTTATTTGCCACCGACGATCAACCACAAAGCCGAAGCGGATTTGGCGGCACTTGCCGCCGCCCAAGCGGGTTTTCCGGTAAGGCGAGATCTGCCGCCGACCATGGGTGCAGAGGATTTCGGCAGGTTTTTACTCGAGATTCCAGGCTCTTATGCCTGGATCGGCAATGGCGCATCGAAGTTTTTGCACAATCCCGGCTACGATTATAACGACGATATCCTGCCCGTCGCCGCCAGCTATCTTGCGGTAGTCGCAAAAGCCGCCCTGGCCCAATGACAAAGCGCCTCCGCCAAAGCCCAAGGCCCGGATAAAAGAAGTTTTTTGCTTCTTTTTTCCAAAGAAGAAGCGCTTACTTTGTCCCTTTCATGGAATGGCAAGAGCCCGCCGCGATCGTTGAAGTTGTCCCTTACGGCGAGGGCGATGCGTTGGTGACGGTATTAACAGCCGGCCGGGGGCTTTGGCGTGGCCTGGTAAAAGGCGGCAATGCACGTAGCAAGGTGGCACTTTGGCAGCCAGGTAATCTTATTTCCGCGCGCTGGGTGGCAAGGCATGCCGAACAGCTTGGGCTGCTGAGTGGTGAGATGGTGCATCCTGGGGCGGCTTTGGCGATGGATGACCGCTTGAACCTCGCCATCTTGAACGCGGCATGTGCCCTGGCTGCCGGCGCCTTGCCGGAGCGCGAGCCGCATCCCGATTGTTTCGCCGGGCTGGCGCGGCTGCTGGCGGCAATCAACATTGCTGATTTGCCGTTGCCGGCGCTGATCAGTTGGGAGCTGGATTTACTGCGCGAGCTGGGATTTGGACTGCATCTGGAGGGTTCGGCGATTGCCGGGGATAACGACCAGCTGGCTTTTGTGTCGCCGCGGACCGGCCGCGCAGTCTCGCTTTCGGGCGCCGGCGAATGGGTGGACAGGCTGTTGAAGCTGCCGCCATTTTTGCTCGATGGTTCGCCAGCCGGTACGGCCGATTGCCGGGATGGGCTGAAACTGACCGGGCATTTCCTCGCCCGGGACGTATTCGGCGCCCGGCATCGGCCTCTTCCACCGGCGCGGCAGCTTCTTTATGACCTGCTGGAGGAACGAGCGGGGGCCTGAGCATGCCGATTGATATGAGTTCGGGGCAGATTGAAGATACCCCGCTGGCCGAGGCCCTGTCAGAGCGTTATCTGGCCTATGCGCTGTCGACAATCATGGCGCGCTCGCTGCCGGACGTGCGCGATGGACTGAAACCGGTGCACCGGCGCCTGATTTACGCGATGCACCAGCTGAAGCTCGACCCGCGTTCCGGCTTCAAAAAATGCGCCCGCGTGGTCGGCGACGTGATGGGCAAGTACCATCCGCACGGCGATAGCTCGATTTACGAGGCGCTGGTGCGACTGGCCCAGGAGTTTTCATCGCGCTTTCCGCTGATCGAGGGCCAGGGTAATTTTGGCAATATCGACGGCGATAATGCGGCGGCGATGCGCTATACGGAATCCCGCCTGACCGAGATCGCCGAGGCGATGCTGCGCGGCATCGACGAGAATGCGGTGGATTTCCGCGTCACCTATGATGGCGAGGAAAACGAGCCGGTGGTATTGCCGGGCGCGTTTCCCAATCTGCTTGCCAATGGTGCTGCCGGTATTGCGGTGGGGATGGCAACGTCGATCCCGCCGCATAACGCCGGCGAGGTTTGCGCCGCCGCGATCCATCTGATCCGAAATCCGCAGGCCGACACGGCATCTTTGCTGCAGCATATGCCGGGGCCGGATTTTCCTACCGGCGGGCAACTGGTTGAGGACGTTGAAACGTTGCGCCTGGCGTATGAAACCGGCCGCGGCAGTCTGCGCACCCGCGCGCGCTGGACGCGGGAGGAGCAGAAGCACGGCACCTGGGTCATTATCGTTACCGAGATTCCGTACCAGGTGCAGAAATCGCGGCTGATCGAGGATGTCGCAACCCTGCTGCTGGATAAAAAATTGCCGCTGCTGGCGGACATTCGCGACGAGTCGGATGACAAAATACGGCTGGTGCTGGAACCGAAATCGCGGAGCGTTGATCCGGACATGCTGATGGCGTCGCTGTTCAAGGCGACTTCGCTGGAGTCGCGGTTTTCGATGAACATGAACGTGCTGGACGGCAGCCGGACCCCGCGGGTGATGGGTCTGCGCGACATGTTGCAGGCCTGGCTCGACCACCGGCATGAAGTGCTGGTCCGCCGCAGCAATCACCGGCTGGATGCGATCGCCCGGCGCCTTGAAATTCTTGATGGTTATCTCGCGGTATTTCTAAACCTGGACGAGGTTATTCGGATTATCCGCACCGAGGACGAGCCAAAACCGGTATTGGTCAAAGCCTTTAGCCTCACCGAAGTGCAGGCCGAGGCGATCCTCAATATGCGGTTGCGCTCGCTCCGCCGGCTGGAGGAAATCGAAATCCGGGCGGAGCATAAGAAGCTTTCGGCCGAGCAAAAATCCTTGCAGGGGCTGCTGAAAGATCGTGCTAAACGCTGGGAAAAAATCGAAACCGAAATTTCCGAAATTCAGACCAAGTTCGGTAGCGGCAAACTGGGTGCGCGGCGCACCGAAATAAGCGCCGCCGCGCCGGTTCTGGAGTTCACCGCCGATGCTTTCGTCGAGCGTGAGCCGATTACGGTGATCCTGTCGCAAAAGGGCTGGATCCGAGCCCAGAAAGGCCACCTGCCCGACGAGGCGGAGCTTAAATTCAAGGAAGGCGATAAGGTCGCCTTCATGTTGCGATGTAACTCGGTCGACAAGCTTGCTTTGCTTGCCACCAACGGTCGCGTCTATACGCTAAAGGCGGCCGATTTGCCGCGCGGCCGTGGCGATGGCCAGGCGATCCGGCTACTGATCGACCTGGCCAATGAGGATGGCGTCGTCGATCTGTTTATCCCCGACGCCACCTGCAACTACCTGCTTGCCGCCAGTATTGGCCGCGGCTTTGTTATCGCTGGCGCTGAACTCACCTCGGAGCGGCGGGCCGGCAAACAGATTCTCAACTTAAAGCCTGGCGAGGAACTGGCGCGTTGCGTGCCGGCTGTGGGCGATCACATCGCCATTATCGGCCAGAACCGGAAATTGTTGCTCTTCCCGTTGGGCGAAGTGCCTGAAATGACAAAAGGTGCCGGCGTTACCTTGCAAAAATACAAGGACGGCGGCATGGCGGACGTAAAAGTGTTCGCGCTGGCGCTGGGCCTGACCTGGAAACTTGGCGATAAAATCCGCACCGAAACCAAGCTGGCCGATTGGCTGGGCGCGCGCGCGCAAGCCGGCAGGCTGCCGCCGAATGGGTTTCCAAAATCAGGCAGATTTGAATAGCAACCATCACTTGGAGGCGCGAATGAACCGGATTACCCGCGCCATCGAGGCGGTATTGTTCGCCTCGCGCTGGCTCTTGGTGCCGATTTATATCGCCATGATTTTGTTGCTGGGCATGCTGGTGTTTTTCTTCCTGCTGGACATCGCCCACGCTTTGCCGGACCTGCTGCGAATGACGGAGAACAACCTCCTCATTCTGACACTTTCGCTGATCGACCTTTCGCTGGCTGCCAATCTGGTGGTGCTGGTGGTTTTATCAGGCTACGAAAACTTCGTGACCAGCATTCATCTATCTGAGAGCGATAGCCGCCCGGACTGGCTGACAAAAATTGATTTTAGCGGCTTGAAACTAAAATTGCTTGGCTCAATGACCGTTATTGCCGCGGTGCATCTGCTGGCTAGTTTCCTCGAGCTGGATCAACAAAATGAGCGCAACCTAGGTTGGCAGGTGCTGATCGTAGTCATATTTGCGTTGCTGGGCCTCATTTTCGCAGCTACGGATTGGATCAGCAGTAGAAACCATTGAAGTTTAATGCGTGTGTAGCAGCCCCGACATGCCATAAACCGCTTGGGAAATATTGTGCGCCGCACCATATCAGTTATTGAAAAGAGGACTGTAAATGCGAAAATCAGCTTTTGGATTCGGCAATTGGGCGACAATGGCAATGCAGAGCACGATGCTGGCGATTGAATCCCAGCAGGTGATTGCTCTGAGACTCGCGAAGATGGCCGCAGGCGAAGCGGATTCGCAACGGGAAGCAGAGCTGATGGTTTCGGAAAAAGTGCAGGCAATGGTAGATAGCGGACATATGATGTTCAAAGCTGCCCTCGGCGGCCAGCCGGACATGGGCGCCGGCAAAGTTATCGAACATTACAGAACCACGGTCCGCGCCAACCGCAAACGGCTTTCCAGGTGAGCGAAGCAGTCGCTTTTTGAAAAAAGCGACGCAAAAACTTTTATTATTCTGGAGCCCGGCATTTGAAAAGTCCGTTGGCTCAGATTCGAAGCCTTTTGCTTTTTTCTTTGAATAAGGTAGCTGCTTTAATAGCCCAAGTACCATCTCCAAAGTTTGCTGCAGGCCTAAAGATTATTTTTTAATCTGGGCCAGCGGTGTTCGATGCTCCCGGCTCCAGTATAACAAAAGTTTTTGCGCCGCTTTTTTCAAAAAGCGGCTGCTTTACTGAACTGCGCTGCTTTGCAGAGAGTTGCCTTGTTCCCGCGGATTATATGGCATGAAGCTGCCGATGGCGGCGTCGAAAAACCAGATTTCATCCGAGGCGTTCGGATTGGTGTAACCTTGGCGCCGGAGGGCTTCTTTTTGCAGTTTGAAGGTTCCGGTTACGTTTAGGGATTCGCAGCGGCGGATAAAAACTGGGCGCGCGTAGCTGGGGAGCGTTTTTACCAAATGGGCTTGCAAGGCCAGCAGCGAAAAATCCGTATGGGTGGTGATCACCGCCATACCGGCGCGGCCCTCATTGCCTGCGATTTCGACGCCGAAAACTACCGCTTCGGTGACTCCGGGGCAGGCGCTAATGGTCTCAGCCACTTCGGTGGTTGAGACGTTCTCGCCTTTCCAGCGGAAGGTATCGCCGAGTCGATCGACAAAATAATAATAACCGGCGCTGTCCTTGCGCATCAGATCGCCGGTGCGAAACCAGGTGTCGCCGGGCGCCAAAGCGTCTCGCAATATTTTGGCGCTGGACGCTTTTTTGTCGGTGTAGCCGTCAAACTGCGATTCGCCGGTGCTCATGATTTTGCCGATTGCTTCCCCAGGCTCATCCGGACCACAGAGCTGGCAAAGTCCGTTAGCGTCGCGCACGGGCTCGCCGGTAATGACGTCGCATTTGATGAGGGCGATTGGAAAGCGATGGTTGAGGAAGGGGGGCACGCGGCCGATTGCGCCTGGTTTTCCCTCGCAATTGTAAAGTGAGACATTGCCTTCAGTGGCGGCATAGAATTCCAATATCTGCGGCACCTGGAACCGGGCTTCGAATTCCTCCCAGACTTTGCCGCTCATGCCGTTGCCGCAACATAGCCGTAAGCGATGCCGGGCTTCGCCTGCGGAGGCTTCACTCAGCAGCAGATATCGGCAGAGCTCGCCGATATATTGGAAGATCGTGCACTCGGTGCGGGTTATTTCTTCCCAGAAACGGCTGGCGGAGAACTTTTCGCGAATCACGACGGATCCGCCATTCACCAGCATGGCGCCAATGGCGACCACGCCGCCGATGCTGTGATACATCGGCAGGCAGTTATATAGCCGGTCGGTGGGCTGCGCGCCCATGATGCCGGAAAACCAGTAGCTCCATTCGAGCAATCTGGCATGGCTGACTTTTGCCGCCTTTGGCAGCCCGGTGGTGCCGGATGTGTAGATCAGCAGCGCCGAGTCGCTGGGTGCCGGAACATAGGTGTGGTTGTGCGACTTGAGCGGTGCCGCATTTTCGACCTGTTGGGTGAATCCAGGTTCGCCGTGGACCCAGAGCTGTGCTGTATGCGGTAAGCGCGGCAGAATTTCGTCGATGGCGGGCAACAAACAATCTGCGACAATAATCCGCTCGGACCCGGCGGTAGTGATGCTGTGCGCCAGCGCATCGCCGCGCAGATTGGTATTTAAAAGCGCAACGATGCCGCCGAGTTGGGTAATGCCGACCCAGATTGCAAAATAATCCGGGCAGTTTGGCATCATGAGGCACACTGTATCGCCGGCGCTGATGCCAATCGCTGCCGCCCAGCTGGCGTAGCGATGGGCGCGTTCAGATAAATCGCGATAGCTGAGTGTTGCGTGTTGACCCAGCAATGCTGGTTTGTCGGCATGAACGGCGGCAAGCTCGTGGATCAGGCTGGGCAGCGTAAGCGCCGGCCTGTCCTGCAGTATTTTCACTGATTCAAGCGCTGCGATCCAGGCTTTGGCCGGAGATTTGCGCGCCGGCATGGCCGCGGCACCTGCGCCATGTACCGCCGGCCGGCTTAACTGCATCGGCGTTAGACCGCAGCCTCGATCGTAAGCGCCGATGAGGTTTGCTCGCTTTGAAGCAAATTCGGGGCGCATTCTAGTAACAGGTCGCGGAATGCTTGCCAAAGCGGTATGACGGTTTCGTCTGGGGTCATCTGACGGCTCAGCGCGCCGTGACCTTCGATTGGGTCGCTGTCGAAACGGATATGCGCTTCCATGAAATACTGGAATGCTTCCAGCGCGGCGTCGTCGTAATCCGGCGCCTTCAAGATGGCACGGAACACGCGTTCCAGACCGCCACGCTCATAACTGCCGATGCTCAACGCGCGCGCCTTCGGCCGGATTGACATAATCGTCCGGGCATAGGTTTTCCCGGCTTGTTCGAAGCGTCGGAGATCGTCGTTGCTTAGAGGAGAAAGCCGCAAAGCGCGCTGCATGAACGTGTCATGGTTCATCCGCTCGCCAGGTTGGGCGATGCCAGGATAGGGCGATAGATTGCTGGTGTCGCATTCCTCGTCCTTCAACCGCGCCATTTTGTCGTCATCGGCAAAATATTCGCAGGCGAGCTGCAGGTTCTGGCGAAATTGAACGGAGAAGTAGTAATAGGCCCAGGCCACAGCGGTCATGTCGGCCTGGCTGAGATCCTGCCAGTTTAGGTCGCAAATCTCGTTAATGATTGCTTGATCAGGTGTGGGTTCAAAAGCGGGTAACGTCGACATTGCTTTTCCTTGCATCCTATAAGGTGACAAATAATCAGATATTTTTCTAAAATTTAGCCAAAAATGCATGCGTGAAAATTTAATGAATGCCATAATATTTACTTAGGGGTAATAAGTCGAGTCTTTTCGACTAGTAATTGTGTAAATAAACGAAATAAATTTGAGTAAGATTTTTATTAATAGGATTTCTCGTAAAAAGATACAGTATTCCGGCTGACGAGGAACAAATGTTTTTTGGAATTCAGTTGTTAACGAATTTTATAAGCTATCTTAAATTTGAGATGCGCTACTTTTCCGTAGCGGCCGGCGTTGCGGGCTGGCATCATGCCCGGGTAGGTTGCTTCCACAACCATCTTTTAAGGACCGTTTGTAAGGATTTGGTTCGAAATGCGGACTGAGACATTGGCCGTTCATGGCGGCTATGAAGGCGATACCGCGACCCGGGCTGTCGCCGTGCCGATCTATCAAACCGTCGCCTATGAATTCGACAGTGCCGAACATGCGGCCGCATTATTCAACTTGGAGGCCGAGGGTTTCCGGTACAGCCGCATCAGCAACCCGACGGTCGCGGTCCTGGAGCGGCGAGTCGCGCAAATGGAGGGCGGGGCAGGGGCGTTATGCCTTGGTTCCGGCCAAGCCGCCTTGCATAACGCCGTGCTCGCCTTGTCCGATGTAGGCCGCAATATCGTGTCGGTGTCGCAGCTTTATGGAACCACTCATACGCTGTTCAGCCATGTGCTGCCACGCCTCGGCGTTACCGTGCGCTTCGCCGCCGGCGACGATCCGGCTGAGATTGAAAAGCTGATCGATGCCGACACGATTGCGGTATTTTGCGAGAGCGTGGGTAATCCTGCCGGCAATATCTGTGATCTTGAACGACTCGCCAGTGTCGCGCATTCGCATGGCGTGCCGCTGATGGTCGATAATACCGTCGCCTCGCCGGTGTTACTGCGGCCGATCGAGTTTGGCGCCGATATCGTGGTGCATTCGCTGACCAAGTTCATGGGCGGTCATGGCACCACTTTGGGCGGCGCCATTGTGGATAGCGGCCGTTTCGACTGGTCAAAGCATGCCGCTCGATTTCCAGTGCTGAACCAGCCCGACGCGTCTTATCATGGCTTGATCTATGCCGAGCATTTTGGTCCAACGGCCTATATCGAGCGATGCCGGAATTTCTCGCTGCGAACCACCGGCGCGGCTTTGGCGCCGCTTAGTGCTTTTTTGCTCCTGCAAGGAATTGAGACCGTGGCCTTGCGAGTCGAACGGCATGTTGAGAATGCCCGGAAGGTGGCCGAATTTCTCCGGCAGGACCCCAGAGTTTCCTGGATCAGCTATGCCGGATTTCCGGAATCCCCTTATTACCCGCTGGCGCAGAAATACCTCGGCGGCCAGGCTTGTTCACTGCTGGCCTTTGGCGCCAAAGGCGGCGCCGAGCACGGCAAGCGCTTCTATAATGCGCTGAGATTGGTCAAACGGCTGGTTAATCTCGGTGACGCAAAATCGTTGGCTTGCCATCCGGCGTCGACCACCCATCGGCAAATGACCGCGGCGGAGCAGTTGCAGGCCGGCGTTACGCCGGACATGATCCGGCTGAGCGTCGGGATCGAACATATCGACGATATTATTGCTGATCTCGACCAGGCTCTGGGCGAGTTTCCAGCTTCCTGCAACGGAGAAATCGAAGCGTTTGCTTAAGCAGATTACAGACCCCGTTGCGATGGCCACGGTAAATCCTGTGCTGTTTCCAAGCCCGGATGAGCGGCAGGTTCATGATGCGCGGTTAAGCGCCATGCTGGCGGAGGTCGACCAGCGGGTGGCCGCCGGAATGGTTACCCCGTCGATCAACCTGGAGGAATTTCAGGCCGAGCTTAAAGGCTTCGATTTCCAGCAACCGCGCGAGCTTGATGCCGTGCTGGATTGGACCGTCGCCCGATTGGAAACGGGCCTGGTGCACCTCAATCATCCTCGGTATCTTGGTTTGTTCAATCCGGCACCTAGCTTTCCGGCGCAATGCGCCGACCGAATTACCGCGGTCTTCAATCCGCAGCTTGCCTCGACGGCAACATCGCCGGCGGCGGTGGCCTTGGAAGCACATGTGATCCGCGAAGTTGCCAAACAGGCGGGCCTTGGCCCGCAGGCAACCGGACATTTCACCTCCGGCGGTTCCGAGGCGAACGCAACCGCGGTGATTTGCGCGCTGACCCGGGCAGCGCCTGATTTCGCCGCCATCGGCAGCCGCGCCTTTGGCGGCCAGCCGGTGTTTTATATATCGCAGGACAGCCACCTGGCCTGGATCAAAATCGCGCATCAGTCAGGGATCGGCCGCGACGCTGCAAGGCTGGTGCCGACCGACGGTTTTGGCCGTATGTGCCTGGACGCTTTGAATGCCGCCATCCGAGCTGATCGCCAAGCCGGTTATGTGCCTTTTTTAATTGTCGCAACCGCGGGCACCACCAACGCCGGAATGGTCGACCCGTTGCTTGGCTGTGCCGAGATCGCGCGGCGCGAAAAACTCTGGTTTCATGCCGATGCCGCCTGGGGCGGCGCGGTTATTGCAACAGCGCAGCGGCGGCCGCTGCTCAAGGGCATCGAGCAGGCCGATTCCGTCACCATTGACGCCCATAAATGGTTTGCGACCACAATGGGATGCGGAATGTTTGTTACACCGCATGCGGCGGTGCTTTCAGATGCCTTCAACGTCGCTACGACCTTCATGCCCTCGCACGTGCCAGAGCACGACCCTTATGTGACCACCATGCAGTGGTCCCGGCGCTTTTTGGGCCTGCGGCTGTTTTTGTCACTGGCTGCGGCCGGATGGGCCGGGCATGGCGAGCATGTGGAACATAGTTTCACGATAATCGAGCAATTGAACCAGGCTTTGTCTGAACGCGGTTGGACCATTGCCAACGGCAGGGAGGCGCTAGGTGTGACTTGCCTGTTGCCGCCGCCGGGGTCGAAACCGGTGCAGCAGATTGTCGCGCAAGTGGTGGGTTCCGGCGCGGCCTGGATCTCGGTAGCGCATTTCGAGAACGCCAAGGTTATCCGCGCCTGTGTCACCCACGGCCAAACATCGGCTGACGATGTTGGCCAAGTCGTACTGGCCCTGGAACAAGCACGGATAGAAGCGGTTTAGTTCGGGGCCCAATGGCCCGGGTGCCAATAGCCTTGCGGACCATAAAAGCCGGGTACCCAGTGTTGACCATAGATCGGAGGTCCGGGCGGGGGGCCTTCGTAGGGTCCCGGCGGTGGTCCGTAGCCTCCTGCCCAGTGACCGGGGTGCCAATAGCCGTTGGCACCATAATGGCCTGCCACCCAAACGCCCGGTCCATTGACCCAGTGGCCGGGATGCCAGTAACCGTTGGGGCTATAATGTCCTGGGACCCAGGTGGCGGCCAATGCCGGCGCCGAACCCATAGTCAACATGATAACGGCGGCTCGGATGAACGCAGTTCTAAACGGTTGCGGGCGCATCGGTCAGGTCAGGCCCAATGTCCGGGATGCCAGCCGCCATAAGGTCCATAATGTCCATGCACCCAATGCGCGCCGGCATAGGGTCCCGGCCCGGGCGCGACGACGCACCCGGTAAGAGCAGCCAGATTGGTTGACAATAGAATCAGGATCACCAGTTTTTTCACCGCCAGCTCCGCAGCTTGTAGGCATTGGCATATAAGCCGCTTTTGTTACAAGAAACTGCGACCGAATATTCAAATTGTAACAAAAGGCGTTCAGATCGAGAAATCGAAGGCATCCGTCAATGAATGGCCGGGAATATATTCGAATTCCTTGGCAACCTCGGCCGCCTCGGCGACTTTCAGGATCCGCGCCGGCACGCCGGCAACGGTGGCATTGGCGGGCACTGAGGCAAGCACCACGGCCCCAGCGGCGATGCGGGCATTGGCACCGATTTCCACATTTCCCAGGACCTTGGCCCCGGCGCCGATAATGACGCCTCTGCGGACTTTCGGGTGCCGATCGCCGGCATTCTTGCCGGTACCGCCCAGGGTGACATCCTGCAACAACGTTACGTCATCCTCGATAACCGCGGTTTCGCCGACCACCAGCCCGGTGGCGTGATCGATAAACACGCCTTTGCCGATTACGGCGGCCGGGTGAATATCGGTCTGGAAAACATCGGACGACCTGCTCTGCAGATAAAGCGCGAAATCCCGCTCACCGCCGACCCAAAGCCAATGCGCCAGGCGATGCGTCTGCAAGGCGTGAAAGCCTTTGAAGTACAGGAAAGGCTCGATAAACCGTTCAGTGGCGGGGTCGCGCTCGACCACCGCTGCGATATCGGCGCGTAGTGCACCGATCAGGCCGGGTTCAGCCTCAGCGGCGCGGTAGAACGCGTCCACGATAACGCCAATGCCGACGATGTCGTTTTTCAGGCGGGATGCCACCCGGTGAAAAATGGCGGCCTCGAAGGTCCGGCGGTTAAGGATGGACTCGACAAAAAGCGGCGCCAGCATGGGAGTGGCGGCCAACGCTTCCTTGGCTTCCTGGCGCAACCGCAGCCACAGCACGTCGGCCAAAACCTGGCTGTCGACCCGGGTGGCCGAGCCACCATTGGCGACGAGTTTGAGATGCCCCAATGTAGCGCGCAGCGAATTGGTCGACTCCGGACTTGCCATTTTCAGCCTGTTAAATAGGTCCGATAGCCGCGCAAGGACTTATATATGGGCGGGATCGGCACCGAAGGGGTGATCGTTAACTGAGATATAGGCGCAACCCGGTCCGCAATCCATAGGGCGCAACCGGGACGGCTTAAGTATCTGATTTGTCGAGATTTTAACGTCAAAAACCGGCAGAACCGGACTGCCTGGGGGCGGTCTTGGTCCTACCGGTTGGTAGATATCGCGGCAGAGCCTAAATTCGACGCCGGCCCGTAATTGCGTGGTAAATTACCAGGATCACCACCGCACCGATAACAGCGACGAACAGGCTATAAATATTGAACCCAGTAACCGGAACCGCGCCCAGGGCGTTGAATATGGCGCCGCCGACCAGGGCGCCGACAATGCCGAGCACCATATCAAGCAGCGGGCCCTTGCCGCCGTTATCGACGATATGGCTGGCGATATAGCCGGCGATTAATCCGAGGATGATCCATCCGAGTATAGACATGTGATACCTTCCCAAAACCTGTTGTAACCGGATCAGAGATGTGCCCCAGCCGTCTCAAACTCAAGAGCATGGCGTGTCGATAACCGAAACGTAACTAATCCGGTGGCATCGCCCGATATCAGCCCGCCCGGAAGCGCAGCCGCCGCACTTCAACCCCTTGCCAAACCAGCAAGACCGGTACGGCAATGACGAAATCCCTTGCCCGCCTGAGCAGCGACAGCGACAAGGCGATCTCCGGCGGGATGCCAAACATCGCCCCCAATAAGGTATAGGCCGCTTCTTGAATGCCGACGCGGCCGGGGACGAAGAATGCCAATGCCATGATGGCGTGCAGCATCGCCTCGATCGCCATCGCGGTGGCAAAAGTTAGCGGCACGCCAAGCGCATGGAAGCCGATATAGGAGGCGGTAGCGGTGCCGAACCAGCAAACCAGATGGAAAAACGCCGCCAGCGCGAGTCGCCAGCGCTCCGCATACATCTGATCCAGCGCGGCCTGCAGCCGATCCAACTGCGCCACGGCGCCGTGGCCTGCGGTGCCTGCGATCCGCAGCGCCAGCGTCCGGAACATTTTGCCGCCGCCGCGCTGCACCAGTATCAGTCCGACACTCATTACCACGGCAATGCAAAGGCCTATCGCTACCGGGGTTACCAGGTCGCTATGCGGAACCAGATGCGCGGTGATTGCAAGACCAAGGCCGATGAAAACCAGCTCGGCCAGAAACTCGGTGGTGACATCGCCCAGTGTGGAGGCCGCGGCGGCCATTGCGTTTACCCCGTGCAGGGTGATGATCCGGGCGCCCAGCACATAACCGCCAACCTGGCTGAACGGTAGAAATTCGCCGGTAGCGTCACGCACCAGCCGGCCCCAGACGCATAGCCAAAAGCTGCCATGGTCGCGGCGGCGCAGCAGCATGCGCCAGCACAGGCCGAGCCCGGCGGTGATGCATAATTGCGCCACGATATAGCGCGCGAACCCTGAAGCCTTTACCGAGGCCAGCGCCTTGGCAACGTCGCCGATCCCGAAATAGATGACCAGGCCGGTAATTAAGGCAATCCCGGCCAGCACGATGCAGGCCGGGAGCACGCGGGCGCGAAAGTTCACGCTGGTTTTGGCTTTTTCTTTGGACGGATAAACAGCCTGGCAAACCGCGCCAGTTTCGGCATGGTGGTGGGCCGAAGCAGCCGCTCATCATAACCGGCCATCCGACGTTTATCCTGTTCCAGGCAAATATCGATCAATACCGCCGGATCCATCTCGTCGGTCAGCGCCTTCGAGCCATTCATGGTGAAGTTGGCGTCGCCGCCTTCCAGACCGTCCACTGACCGTGCTATTCCAATCCGCTCCCAGATCAAAAATGCCCAGACCGCGGCGGTTTTCAAAGCAAAATAGGGGCGGCGCCAAAGCGGCATGGTGGCTTTGTGCCAGGCGATCCAGTTGGTGAAAAACAGGATATGCCGGCCCTCTTCCTGGACCACGGGCTCAAACGTTTCGACCAGCTCCGGCGGGAAAAATCCGGACCGGTTCGCCATCTCAAACAATCCATAGGCGAAAAAACTATCGATGCACTCAGAATAGCCGGTTACGAGGAAACCCCATTCGGCGTCGTTCGGCAGCGGGTAATCCCCGTCCGGGAGGATAGGGATGTCATAGGCTGCCACCAGACGCGACAGCACATCGCGGTGCCGCGCCTCCTCGGCTGCCATATGTACCAGGGCTGCCCGCAATTCCGGGTTGCGGACGGTCTTTGAAAAGGCAGTAATCCGCTCGGATGCCTTAATCTCGGTCTGGACTGCAATATCCCAGATCGGCAGCGAGGTGATCCGCTGCAGCGTTTCAGGGTCAAGCTTCGGCCAATCCAGTACCGCGGGCTTGTACGGGTTGTAGGTTTCCAGCAGCAGCCGGGTCAGCATGGCGTAATGGGACGGATCGCCAAATTTGATCGGCCCCGGAACGTCGAAGTCCCAGTGCCTCATTTTGTAATCGGCGGTTGCGATGGTCGCGCTGCTGATACTGTCCACGGTGGTCTCTTTATCCCTGCATGATGGTCTCGCGACCCTCATTGCCATAGCCTGGTTTGCGATCAATTTCATTGGTTTAGCTGCAATCTGCGATTCAGGCCAAACCAATATCGATCCAGTGTTGCGCGCCGGCTGGCAATGCGTTCTACACCAGCGCAACTTCATGCCATATAAGCCCAAAAACCATGCTGTCACGATCTGATATCACTCTTGTTACCGGTGCCACCGGGTTTGTTGGCGCCGCGGTCGCTCGCAACCTCGCGGCATCGGGGCACCGGCTACGGCTGATGGCCCGGGCCGGTAGCGATCGCCGAAACTTCGCCGGCATCGACGCCGAGGTGGTTGAGGCGGATTTGTCGGTACCGGAGTCACTCCCTGCCGCCGTTGCCGGCTGCCGCTATCTGTTCCACGTGGCCGCTGACTATCGGCTTTGGGTGCCAGACCCCGCCGCCATGCGCCGGACCAATATCGACGGCACCATCGCGCTGCTGCGGGCAGGCCAAGCGGCTGGGGTGGAACGCTCGGTTTATACCAGCTCGGTTGCGGCACTCGGACTGACGCTCGATGGCAGCCCGGCGGATGAAACCACGCCGGTGCAGCAGAGCCATCTCGTCGGCGCCTATAAACGCTCAAAATATGATGCCGAGCAGGCGGTGCGCAAATTGGCCACCGAGCAGGATATCGTCATCGTCAATCCCTCAACGCCGGTTGGGCCCGGCGATATAAAGCCGACCCCCACCGGAAAAATGGTGCTGGACACCGCGAACGGCAAAATGCCGGCTTTTGTGGATACCGGGCTGAATATCGTGCATGTCGATGATGTGGCCGCGGGCCATGTGCTTGCCATGCAGACCGGCCGTACCGGCGAGGCCTATATTCTTGGCGGCGATGACCTGATGCTCGGCGATTTTTTCGCGCTGATCTCGGCCCAGGCCGGACGCAAGCCGCCAACAATCCGGCTGCCTATCGCCCCGCTGGTGCCAGTTGCCTGGGTGATGGAGCGCGTCTCCGGGATCACCGGCAATACGCCGCTGATTACCAATGAGCTCCTTAAAATGGCGCATAAAAAGATGTTTTTCCGCTCCACGAAAGCGATCCGGGAGCTTGGCTATGCGCCCCGCCCGGCGGCTGCGGCGGTAGCCGGCGCACTGGATTATTTCAGGGCCCAGGGACTGCTACGTTGATTGCGTTTCTGGCGCTTATAATCTGGCTTTATCTGTTTTTTCTGCACGGCAAGTTCTGGCAATCAGGGCCGGAACTGGCGCCAACCATGCCCGCCGAGTGCCCGGATGTGGATATCGTCATTCCGGCCCGGGACGAGGCGGAAACCATTGCGGCAGTGATCGCATCGCTGCTGGCGCAGGATTATCCGGGCAAATTCCGGGTGATCCTGGTGGATGACAACTCAACCGATGGCACCGCAGCACTGGCGCTAAGCGCTGCGGCCGGCGCCGGTACGCAACTGCAAATCGTTGCCGGCGCTAAAAAACCGGCTGGGTGGTCCGGCAAGCTTTGGGCCGTGCATCAGGGCGTGGAGGCAAGTGCTGCACCGGTGCTGCTATTTGCTGATGCCGATATCACCCACGATCCGCGCCATCTGTCTGCCCTGGTCGCCAGATTGTTGACGCCGCGGGTGGATATGGTTTCAGAAATGGTGCGGCTGAACTGCGAGACCCTGCCGGAACGTGCGCTGGTGCCGGCTTTCGTGTATTTCTTTCAAATGCTGTACCCATTCGCCAAGGTGAACGATCCGCTGTCTGCCACCGCCGCCGCCGCTGGTGGCACGGTGCTGATCCGCCGCGACGCTCTGGCGCGCATCGGCGGTATTGAAAGCATGAAATCCGCGCTGATCGACGACGTGACGCTGGCGCGGAAAATCAAGCAATTTGGACCCATCTATCTCGGCCATTCCGGCCTTGCCACGTCGATCCGCCCATATCCGGAATTTGTGGATGTATTCCGGATGGTGTCGCGCTCGGCGTTCACCCAGCTCAACTACTCCGCCATCCTGCTGGCGCTGACGCTGCTCGGCCTCACCTTGGTCTGGCTGGTCCCGGCCTACGAGACCATCTGCGGCCATGGCTGGCATTTCCTGTTCGGCCTGGTCGCCTACTTACTCGGTGCCGCCAGCTTTCTACCGACACTGGCCCGCTACCGGGTTTCGAAATTCTGGGCTCTTGCGCTGCCTTTGATCGCAATATTCTACATGGCCGCGACCGTCTCCTCCGCCGTCGACCACTGGCGCGGCACCGGGGCGAAATGGAAAAACCGTAGCTATGGGGCGGATATATGAAAAATAAGGAAAGAAAGTTCTGGTTTAAAAAAAAGCACCAAAAAACTTTTTTGCTCTGGGCGATGGGCGTTGATGAGGCCGACACCCATGTGGCAGATTCAAAAATTTTCTTTGGTTCTTTTTTTCAAAAAAGAAATCCCTTCTCATGAGTTCAGCACTTAACGACAATATTGCACGGCCGCCTACGGCGGCGGCGGAGGCTAATGTTGAGATTTGGTCGGGGAAGGACAAGGCGGACGAGAATTTTCCGGTTGGTTCGTGGCTGATTCGGAAAAACTTGCGGGCGCATGTGCATGCTTATTATAGTTTTGCCCGCAATGCCGACGACATTGCCGATCATGCCGAACTGACGCCTGCGACGAAAATCGAGCGGCTGAACATCATGGAAGCGGTGTTGACGGGGGAGCGTGAGGAGGGTTCGCCTTCAGCGCTGCGTTTGCGGGAAAGCCTGGCGCAAAGCGGCGTTTCCGCGATGCACGCGCGCGAATTGTTGATTGCTTTCAGGCAGGATGCAACGAAAACACGTTATGCCAACTGGGCGGAGTTGATGGATTACTGCCGCTATTCCGCGGCACCGGTTGGCCGTTATGTGCTGGAGCTGCATGGCGAGTCGGAGGCGACCTGGCCGGCCTCAGACGCGCTTTGCGCCAGTTTACAGGTATTGAACCATTTGCAGGATTGCGCTGAGGATTTGCGCAGCCTGGATCGTTGTTATGTGCCGCAGGATTGGCTGGATCGGCATGATGTGGCGACCGACGATATTGCCCGCAATAAAAGTGAGCCTGGCCTGCGCGCCACCTTTGATGAAATGTTGCGCGAAACAGCGGCGCTGAATGTTGCGGCTGCAGCGCTGCCGGGGTTGGTTAAAGCGCGACGGTTGCGGGTGGAAACGGCTACCATAGCTTCCATTGCCCGGCGGCTGACAGTGCGGTTGCGAAAGAATGATCCGCTGGCGACACGGGTGAAGTTGAAATTGCCGGATGTTTTAGCCGCGACCTTGCTTGCACTGCCGAGATTTGCATGAGCCTGGAAGGTTTGGCGGAAACCGATATTGCCGATGTGACTGCGATTGTCCGGGATTCGGCAACATCGTTTTATCACGGCATGAAAATTCTCGAAGCCGAGCGTAGGGCCGCGATGTATGGCATTTACGCGTTTTGCCGCAAGGTGGATGATATCGCCGATGACGACGATGTGCCGTTTTCGGAGAAGCGGCAGGCGCTGGAGGTCTGGCGGCAGCGTGTCGCGGCGTTTTTTGCCGGTGATGCAGATGACGCCATCACCCGGGTGCTGCGCGCCAGCGCCGTGGCGTACAAACTTCGGGAGGTTGATTTTATCGGCATCATCGATGGCATGGAGATGGATGCGGGCGCGCCGATTGTCGCCCCGCCGCTGCCGGTGCTTGATTTATATTGCGACCGGGTTGCTTCCGCGGTCGGCCGATTATCGGTATGCGTATTCGGCGATAGCAGTGAATTGGCCCAGAATGTGGCTTATGCTCTCGGCCGGGCTTTACAACTTACCAACATTTTGCGGGATGTTTGGGAAGATGCCCAGCGTGGCAGGCTGTATCTGCCTTATGAATATTTGATGCAGGAATATGTTCCGGTGACGGTTATGGGCGCGCTTGGATCACCGCAGTTGCCGCTGGTTTGCGCGCGGCTCGCTGATCTTGCCGAGGCTTACTTTGTCCAGGCCGATGCCGCCATACAGCTTTGTCCGCGCCGGGCAATGCGGCCGGCGAAACTAATGGCTGCCAGCTATCGCCCGCTCCTTGGCATTCTACGCGCCAGCAATTTTACCTATTCGGAGCACCGCGTTTCGCTGCCGAAATACAGAAAGTTATTGCTGGCGGCACGTCTTTATTTGCCATGATGCGAGTGATCGCGGGATGAGCATTCACGTTATTGGCGCCGGGCTGGCGGGGCTGGCGGCGGCTTGCCAACTTACCGAGCGCGGCGAGCACGTTGTTTTGCATGAAGCCGCCAAAGCCGCCGGCGGCCGGGCGCGATCTTATTTTGATCCGCAGTTGAACTGCCGGATTGATAATGGAAATCACCTGCTGCTGTCCGGCAATGTTGCGACGATGGCATTTCTCCGACGCACCGGCATGCAAGGTTCGCTTACCGGCCCGGCGCGGCCGGTGTTTCCATTTATTGATTTGCAGACGGGTGCGCGTTGGCAGCTCCGGATGAATTCCGGGCGTCTGCCCTGGTGGATCTTTTCATCTGACATGCGCGTGCCGGGAACCAAGGTGCTTGATTATTTTGCACTTCTAAAAATACGCCGTGCCAGGACTGCTGACCTGGTGGAAAATCTGGTCGGCGATGCCGGTCCGGTCTATCGTAATCTGCTCGAGCCATTGGCAATCGCGGCATTGAATACGCCGTTGGACATTGCCTCGGCAGTACCGTTGCAGGCGGTGCTGGCGGAGACGATAGAGCGGGGTGGCGCTGCCACTATTCCGCGCTTTCCCGCAATTGGTTTGTCGGAAAGTTTTGTTGATCCGACTCTGGCATGGCTGACTGCACGCGGCGCTGATATCCGGTTCGGCAGCCGTATCACCGCCATAGATCAGGACCAGAAAACCGTACTGGCGGTACCACCCTGGATCGCAGCGGAACTGGTCCCCGGCTTGCAAGTGCCGGACGCATTTGAGGCCATTTGCAACCTGCATTTCAAATGCCGGGTGGATCCCGGGGAAGCGGGATTTTGGGGGCTGATTGGCGGCGTTGCCGAATGGGCTTTCGCGAAAGGCGGTATTCTGTCCGTGACGATTTCAGCGGCAAATAAATATAATGATACTGACAATGCCGAGCTTGCTGCACGCGTTTGGGCCGACCTGGCTGCGGCCTTTGGGCTGGCTGCAGCGGATATTCCAGAACATCGCGTGGTGCGGGAAAAGCGGGCCACTTTTGCAGCCACACCGGCCCAGCTTGCCAAGCGGCCTGCAACCCGGACCGGCATCAAAAATCTAGCGCTGGCGGGGGATTGGACGGATACCGGTCTGCCCGCCACGATCGAAGGTGCGATCCGATCCGGGAACGCGGCCGCACTGGCAATTTTGACTTAAAAATGACAATAACCGGCTATGAATGCGATTCTCTCTGAAACTATCGACACTGCCAATGCTTCGCTGCGCGATGAGCAAAAAGGCGACGGACATTTTGTCTATGAGCTGGAAGCCGACGCGACCATCCCTGCCGAATACGTGCTGCTGGAGCACTATCTAGACCGTATCGAGCCGGAGCTTGAGGCAAAAATCGGGGTTTACCTGCGCGGTATTCAAGGCGATTCGGTGCAAAACCCTGGCGGGTGGCCGCTCTTTCACAATGGCAAGTTCGACATTTCAGCCTCGGTGAAGGCCTATTTCGCGCTGAAAGCTCTGGGGGACGATCCGGCGGCGCCGCATATGTTGCGCGCCAAGAATGCTATTCTGGCAGCCGGCGGGGCGGAACGTACCAACGTTTTTACCCGCATCCAATTAGCATTGTTCGGCGCGGTGCCCTGGCGCGCCTGTCCGGTGGTCCCGGTCGAGTTGATGCTGATGCCGGCGTGGTTTCCGATCAATATGCGCAAGGTTTCATACTGGTCGCGCACGGTGATGACGCCGTTGATGGTGCTGACCGCGAAAAAGCCGCTTGCACGGAACCCAAAAAATATCCGCATCGATGAATTGTTCCGTACCCCGCCTGATCAAATAACCGATTGGATCCGTGGTCCGTTCAGATCGCCTTGGGGCTATTTCTTCAAATATCTCGATGTGAGTGCTGCGCATCGGCGAACCTTTCATCCCGGGCAAAGTCCGTGAGCGCGCCATCAACGCCGCCGTCGCATTTATCAAGGAACGCTTGAACGGCGAGGATGGACTGGGCGCGATCTACCCGGCAATGGCCAATACCGTAATGATGTACGATTTGCTGGGCTACGCGCCGGATCATCCGGATTTCGCCATCGCCTGGGCCTCGGTACGCAAATTGCTGGTCGTCAAGGAAGACCGGGCTTATTGCCAGCCTTGCCTGTCGCCAATCTGGGATACTGCTTTAGCCGGGCACGCTTTAGCCGAGTCTGGAAGTGCGAGCGAGGTTGCGGCGGCGTGCGAATGGTTGAAATCGAAACAAATTCTCGACGTGGTGGGCGATTGGGCAGATAATGCTGCGCCCAACACGGCGCCCGGCGGCTGGGCGTTTCAATACAACAACGACCATTATCCCGATGTCGATGATACGGCGGTGGTTGGGATGCTGCTGCATCGGACCAAGGACCCAGCTTACGAGACTTCGATCGAGCGGGCGCGGCAATGGATTTTGGGCATGCAATCCAGCAACGGCGCCTGGGGGGCGTTCGATGTGAATAACGACCGCGAATATTTGAACCATATCCCGTTTGCCGATCATGGCGCGCTGCTTGACCCGCCCACGGAAGATGTCACCGCACGCTGCATCTCGTTCCTGGCGCAGCTCGACAATGATGCTGACAAGCCGGCCATCGCGCGCGGCATTGCCTATTTGCGCCAGGTGCAGAAATCGGATGGCAGCTGGTTTGGCCGCTGGGGCACCAATTACATTTACGGAACCTGGTCGGTGCTTTGCGCGTTGAATGCCGCCGGCGTACCGCACGACGACGTCATGGTCCGGCGCGCCACCAATTGGCTGATCAACAAGCAGCGTGAAGATGGCGGTTGGGGCGAGGACTGTGAAAGCTACGCCGACGCACCGGCAGGCGAATACACCGAAAGCCTGCCAAGCCAATCCGCCTGGGCGATGCTTGGCCTGATGGCCGCCGGCCTGACCGACCACGAAGCGGTAAAGCGTGGTGCCGCCTATCTACAATCCGTACAGGGCGAGGACGGCAGTTGGACTGAAAAACCCTATAACGCCGTCGGCTTCCCGCGCGTTTTCTACCTGCGCTACCATGGCTATCCGCGGTTCTTCCCACTGATGGCGCTAAGCCGTTATAAAAATTTGCTTGCGAGCAACGACCGGCAAGTGAAATACGGTTTTTGAAACAGCAGTTCTTTTTTGAAAAAAAGAACCAAAAAACTTTTTTTACTTTAGGACTATGGCGCGATGCCTCCAGCGCCCCTAACCCATTATATAAAAGTCTTTTTGCTTCTTTTTCTTCAGAAAAAGAAGTGCTTGCTCACTTTGGATTATGCGGATCGCCAGCGTGCAGCGTTTGCAGCGTATCTTCGCAGGCATTCTTATCACCGAGCCCCAGGCGGATGGTCGGGATTAACGCCAGGGGTGGGAATAGCACGCCAAGGGCCACTGCCGGGACAGCGCGGGCGGCCAGCGGGCCTGCAGCAGGCAGGACGCTGGGGTGTTTCAGGGTGCCGTGAATATTGATCGGGGTTGACAGTGAACCAATGGAGAAATGCGTTGCCTGGGTTGTAAGGCCGAGGTTCAGCGTCTCGTTGGTGAGGTCGGCGGTACCCGAGCCAAGGATGTTGGCTTCAGTGGTTGCGAGCAGCAGGGCTTTGGTGTCGAGCTGGCCATTGGTCAGGGTAAAGTCCGAGACCAGACATTGGATATTCGCCTTTTGCGGAATCCCCAGCAGGGACAGAATGCCGTCACCTACCTGCAGGCCAGCCAGGTCGACCAGCAATGCGCTGATATCGCCGCCGTGGTTCATGAACAGCTGCATGCTGCCGTCGCCGTGCCCCAGCATTTCGGCGATTGAATTGCCGGTGGCCCGTAGATGCGCAGCCCCGCCAACGGTGCCGTCGCCAGCAAAGGCGTGGGTGGAGGCCATCAGCCGCGCCAGCTGCAACTGCCGGAATTGTATATTGGCCTTGGTGTGCAGCACGTTATTGACAGGGTCGAGGTCGAAATCGCTGGCGATAGAGCCGGTACCGACCGCGAAATTAAGCGGATGCAGGCTGATGCGGCCATTTTCAATGGACAGATTAACGACAACCTTATCCAGCGGCACGTCTTTGTTGATAATGTGCTCGCCGGTGTAGTGAACTTCGAAATTCGCCATATTGATCTTTGGCAGATTAATCGGATTTGACGGCAGCAGTCTGGGGCTGGCAACTGCCGCCGCAACTTTTTCCCGGGTCGCCGCGGTCTGGCCGGGCGTGCTGGTTTTGCCTGGCGTAGCGCCGAGGAAACCACCTAGATCAGTGAGGTCGACATGCTTCGATGCGAGGTTCGCCGTTATCAGTGGCTTGCCGCCAGAAATCGGATGCGTCTCGTCAAGGTCGCCTTCGAGATCGCTGGAGCCGACGCGGCCGTAGAAATTATCGAACCGGATGGTTTCTTTGGTATAGTCGAGATTGCCGGTGATGCTGTAAGGCGGCGTGCTGGGCAGTGGAATATTCGTCAGCTGGTAAAGGTTAGACATATCCTGGCCAGCCAGTGTCAATTTCAGCCGCGCCCCCCCGAAGGTCATGGGTTGCTCAATGGTGCCGATGAGTGCCACGTTCGTGTTGCCGTTAGCGATATGTAGATCGACAGGGTACGGTTCGGCTGGGTTGCGCAGCGATACCAACGCACCGCCGCGAAAATTACCGGTGATCGGCTGGCCGCTGTAAGTGCCTTTAGCCGTGATTACAATGATGTTTGGATCGTGTTCGAAAATACCGGTGGCCGGCGCACGCTCGGTATGGATCGTGAGGTCCATGTCGGTTTTGAACTTCGCCATTTTCACGCTGGCGATACCGTTATGGATATAAAGGTTGCCGATCTGCGTTGGCTTGCTGTTGCTGCTGCCGCTGCTTTTGATCTGCAGTGTGTAGTTGTTGGTGCCATCCGGCAGTTGCCGGACGTCAGCAACCGGGTGTTCCACGACTATCTTGGATAGAGTCAGCACCCGATTATGGATATAGCCCATGACGTCGACCTCGATGACCAGCTGATCGATGGTCGCAAGATTGCCATCAAATCCCTTGGGATTAGCGATGGCGATTTTGTCCGCCGCGATTAGCGTGGTGCGGCCGAGGCGCACATGCAGATGCTCGAGCGTTACCTTACGGCCCAAGGTCGCGGAGGCATCGGTCTCGACCAACGGGATGAACCAATCCCAGTTCCAAAAAATAAGCAGTAGCAGGATCAGAACGATAACGAGGCCAAGTATTTCCAGGCCGATAATGCGACGCCGGCGCTGCCGGGGAGGGGTTTGGACGGCGGAGGGCGCTGTATTATTGTCCATGTAAAAGATAACTGGTCTCCCGTAGTTGCATGGCAACTGCAACAATCCGTTTCTGGCTTTATTGTAACCGTTTAGGAAGGTAAGTCCTTCCGGCGCCGCGCTTCTCGGCAACGGGTTACAATGTCATAATGGCAGCATGGATAGTTTGAACGGTCTGCCGTTCCTGAAGATGCACGGCGCCGGCAATGATTTTGTGGTGCTGGATGGGCGTGCCCGGGCGGTGGACATCACCGGCGCCCAAGCGAAATGGATCGCGGATCGCCGCCTCGGTGTCGGCTGCGACCAGATTATCATCCTCGAAGTCGATGCGGCCGGATCGGATGCCTTCATGCGGATTTTGAATGCCGATGGCTCCGAATCCGGCGCCTGTGGCAACGCGACGCGCTGCGTGGCGGCATTGCTGGCGCAAGAAACGGGTCAACGGCGGATCAGCATTCGCACCAGTTCCGGCGCGCTGCCCTCGGAGATCATCGGCCCTGGGCTGGTCGAGGTTGATATGGGCGAACCTCAACTGGAATGGGACCAGATACCGCTGGCGGCGCCCGCGGATACGCTGCATTTAAAAATCGCCATGGGCCCGGTGGAAGATCCCGCCGCCTGTTCCATGGGTAACCCGCATGCGACGTTTTTCGTCAAAGAGCTGGCGCATTTTCCGATCGAGACAATCGGCCCGGTGCTGGAACGGAACAAAAATTTTCCGGAACGCGCCAATATCGGGTTCGCGCGCATTGAGGCGCCGGACCGCATCCGCCTGCGGGTATGGGAGCGCGGGTCCGGCCTGACGCTGGCCTGCGGTTCCGGCGCCTGTGCCGCTTTGGTCAATGCCCATCGCCGTGGCCTGGCTGAACGGCGCGCGACCCTGCTGCTCGATGGCGGTGAACTGACCATCACATGGCGTGAGGATAATCACGTGCTAATGAAGGGCCCGGCAGTCACGGCTTTTGCCGGTCAGTTGCCGGAGTTTGCATAGCCCATGGCGCTTTCCGACTTTTTTTCCAAACTTAAATCCGGGCTTTCGAAGAGTGCGGAAAAACTTGGCCAGAACATCACCGCCACCTTCACCAAGCGCAAGCTGGATGAGGCGGCGCTGGAAGAGCTGGAGGACATGTTGATCGGTGCCGACCTTGGCACTGCCGTTGCGGCCCGCGTGATTGAAAACTTCCGACGCACACGCTTTGGCAAGGAAGTCAGCGATGCGGAGGTCCGGGAGGCGCTGGCTGCGGAAATTGCCGCCATTTTGACGCCGGTCGCAGTGCCGCTGGTTCCAGACCCCGGGCGCAAACCGTTTGTAATCCTAATGGTCGGCGTTAATGGCGCCGGTAAAACCACCACCATCGGCAAACTCGCAACAGCGTATCGGGAGCAGGGGTTGATCCCCATGCTGGCAGCCGGGGACACGTTTCGTGCCGCCGCGGTTGAGCAATTGCAGGTCTGGGGCAGCCGCGCCCACGCTGAGGTCATCTCAGCCCCGCCCAATAGCGATGCGGCTTCTCTGGCGCATAATGCGCTAGCGAAGGCACAGGTCCAGCGAGCTGATATTTTGCTGATTGATACGGCCGGACGGCTGCATAACAAATCCGTCCTGATGGAAGAGCTGCAAAAAATTATCCGCGTCATCCGCAAGCTGGATCCTTCGGCGCCGCATGCGGTGCTGCTGACCTTGGATGCAACCACCGGCCAGAATGCCATCAACCAAGTGCGGACATTTCGGGATATGGTGGATCTGACCGGCCTGATCGTCACCAAGCTCGACGGCTCGGCGCGGGGCGGCATTGTTGTTGCCCTGGCCGATGCATTCAAACTACCGGTCCACGCGGTCGGCACCGGAGAGCAAGCCGGCGATTTGCGGCCGTTTGATGCGACTGAGTTCGCCCGCGCGCTGGTCGGGCTTTAGCTGCACGGTTTCTCAGCGCTTAAAATCGAGAAATTGCTGGCCGAAGATTAAATACCCGTATAGGTTGTCTTTATGGAGAGATTGTCCCGTTTAGATGGTCTGCGCGGTATTCTGGCGGTTTACGTCATGGTCGGGCACGCCTTGCCCTTCAGCGCGGTGCCGCAATGGATTGCCAGTCCTTTCCATCACGGCGAAGCGGCGGTCGATATATTTTTTGCTTTGAGCGGTCTGGTGGTATTCAACTCGCTGGAGCGTTTCAAATACCAGTTCTGGCCATTTCTGCAGGGCCGGGCGCGGCGCCTGCTGCCGGTGTATTTTTCAGTGCTGGCGCTGGCGGTGGTGATTATTTGCCTCGGCTCGCCGCTCACCTCCATGCCGTGGATTTCACCGACGTCTTATGCGGGGTTACTTTGGGCACTGCCGCCCCAATTGCTCTGGCATATTCTCGCGCATGTGTTCCTGGTGCATGGGCTTATCCCGCAGGGGGTACTGCCCTGGGCGTGGATTACGATCCTCGGGCCGGCCTGGAGCCTTTCCACGGAATGGCAGTTCTATATTTTGATGGGCTTGATGCTGCCCCGTATGACAGGCTCTCGCCGGCTCATGCATTTTGCCTATTTTATGCTGGGGCTTGGGGTGGTCTATCACACCCTGGCACCGCTGGTTCCGGCTTATTGGCAGCTCAGCCGGGCGTTTCTGCCAGACGCGGCGCCGTATTTCGCCCTGGGTGTCACCGCCGCGGTTTGGATGCGTAACCGCAATCCCATACCTTACTTGGTCTGCCTGGTCACGGTGTTTGCTCTCGGCCTGCTATCAGCGACGCCATCGAGGGCTTTGATCTCGGTCGCCTGGACCATCATTTTGCTGGCGCAACGCAATCCCAGAATGCTGCTTCTGCCAAAATTACTCGATTGCCGGGCGGCCCAGTATCTAGGCGCCATCTCCTACCCGCTATACCTGCTAAATGAACCTTTGCAGCGGGTTTGCGCGATGCTGATTGCGCCGTTTGCGCATGATAGCGCAACACTCTTCACGGTGCTTTGGCTGCCGGCCGCGCTTACCCTGCCGATCGTGGCGGCCATGGCTTTGCATCATTGGGTTGAAATACCGGGAGCGCGTGACCGCCGGATCAAATACCCGGCAAAACCGCAGCCGATTGTTGGGCAGGTAATGGCACCAGGGTCGTTACCTTAGCGGAAGTTCTCCAAAACAAGGTCCCGGCCTTTCCGCAACTCGGGCAAATTGCTGTCCAATCCGATGTATCGGCGGAACAATTGCTGCAAACCCATTTGGGGTCCGTGGCAATGGCAGCAGCGGCGATGTTTTCGGGCGAGGGGTCTAGGCTGGCGAGCACAGCGTAGGGCCGCTTGTCGGTCAATCCGGCATTTATAGCGGTACCGGCATGGCGCTTGGCCTCACCAGTGAGTTGTGCGGCAAGCGAAGTCTGGCTGAGGAGAAGTTCGGATTCAGGATGGCCTGGGGCGGCTTTGGCAAGCTCTGTCGCACCCTGCACACGCTCAATCGGCGAGGAAAGTTGGTTCAGATAAGCCTCCGCGATCAGCGGGTGAGGCGTGGCGGACCAGCCTTTGATGAGCGCCTTTTTGGCCGCGCGCTCGCTGCCGGTTCTGCGCAATGCCTGCGCATAGGCGGCAATGGCTGGCGCCGACGCGGGCGCTGCCTTAATCGCTTGTTTGGCATAGCGCAGCGCGTCCGCCGGATAAGCGGCCGCATTGGCGGCGGCCACCGCCAGCGCGGCGATTTCAGCGGGGTTCCGGGTGAGCGCCAATGCAGCTTTAAAATCTTGTTTCTTCAGCGCGATATCGAGGCGCTGGGTTTGCAGCCAGGTGCTTCCAGGATACGCGTTCTCGGCGGCCAACGCGTGGGACGCCGCAACCTCAGTGTCACCATCCTCCAAATGGTGGCGCAGCAGGCCGCGATGTCCAAGAAACGCCATATCCTTATACCCGGTCAGGGCTTGGAAAGCCGTTTTGGCTTGTTCTGGCTTGCCTGCGAGACGGGCGGATTCGGCGGTAAGCAACAGCACCAACGGGGTATCGCCGATAAGTTTACGCGACTGCGACGCGGCTGCCTGAGCCGCCGGGGCATCGCCGGCCGCGAGGGCCACAATGCCGCGCTGCACCGCCAGTTCGCCTTGAGATCGCCGCTTGCCGCTGCGCCAATTGCCAATACCGCCGGGCGCCCGGCGTACCCCGCCCACCAGCCGTAACAGCAAAGTAAGGATCGCCACAATGATGGCGAGGATCAGTACCGCCGCAGGCACCGAGGTTTGTAGCGTGTAATTCCCGGAATGCGCGGTCAACGTGCCGGGAATGGTGCCGACCCACCAGGCCAGCGCCAGCAGGACCGCGGCGATGATAAGAAAGCGAATGGCGCGAAACATATCAGACCTGGCCCGCCATGTTGAGCAGCGCCGCCCGTGCGGCCAAGAGGCTGCGGGCCTGGGTCAACCAATCGCCGAGGCCAGCCTGGGTGGTCGGACTTAGGCCATCCAATGCTGTCACCGCGCCGGCTAAATCGCCTGCATCGAGCAAGGCCTGCGCCTGGCTGGTGATTGCCGCGGCCGGCGCGCCGACGACGACATGAGCGCCATTGGTTATGGTAACCAGCCCTTCAACGCGCGCTAAAACGCGGCTCCAGAAGGATTTACCCTGTACCCGTTCCACGCTGACCAGGTTTGCCTGCCGCGCGGCGGCGGGGAAGCTCAGTACCAAAGCCGCCTCGGTCGGCGGCGGCGTGGTTGCGTACAAGGCCAAAGCCGGCGGCGCGTTCGGGATATTTCCCAAAGGCTGTCCGGCATCCAGCGCCATCCGCGCCACTTGCAGCCGGTTCAGCAATGTTATTTTGGCGGTCAACTGGGTGAGGTCGGCGCTGTTGGCGGCAAGCGTGGTAATGGCGGCGTGGTCGGCAGCAGATTGGGTCTGCAGGACCGTGACGGTCGCCTCCAGGTTGGCAATTTTCTGCGTCAAATCCGCCTGTACCATGACACTGTCCGGCGCCGGCTGGGCGCGGTTGGCATATTCCTGCAAGCCGGTGACCTGCGCCTGCAACACCGCGATTGCGGTTGAATTATTGGGGATCAACTGGTGCAGCCGGTACAAATATCCCTCGCCGGCGGCCAGGATTAAAAATCCTGCCACGCCGAGCAGAGGCCAAAGGCTGCGACGTGGCCGGATAACCGGGGACGTCGCATCGACGGGCTTGGGTCGGTTCAACCCCGGCGGCAGCTCGGCCAACGGCGGCGGGGGCAACAGGGGGGATGGTTCAGTCTCGCTCATTAAATCCGCTCACCGATCAGGCTAATCAAAACACGCTTGAGAAAAATGGGGTAAGAAAAATAGGCTCATCCCAGTAACGCCAGTAAATCTGCTTCCGCCGGCGACAATGCGACACGGATCGCCCGCCAGGGCAAGCCTTGCAGCACCTCGGCAATGGCTGGGCTCAGGGCCAGACTTTCCATCCGCGCCGTGGCAGGGGGGTGCAGGGCAATGAAGGCCTTTGCCGTTTCTGCTGAGTAGAACAAGGCTTTATCGATCTCGCCGGCAGCTAAAGATGATTTGATCGGGGCTGGCAGCGCGCGCAACGGCGTGGCGGAATAGACGCTGCGGCGGACCACGTCGATCCCGGCTTCGCGTAATCGGCGAGCCAATGCAAGCCCATGGTTTTCGCCGATGGCCAGCAGATGGGTGCCCGCTACCTGGCGTGAAATGATGAGCCTGAACAGGTCTTTGGCATCGCCTGATGCACTCTCGACAGCAGTAAATCCAGCTTCGCGTGCCCGTTGTGATGTTGCATCGCCAACACAAAAACAGCGGATTTGATGGAAATTCGCCGGCAGAGCCGGGATCGCCTGGGCGCTGGTGAGGATGATGGCCGATGGCTGTTCAGCAAATTCCGCGAAACCATGCTTGATGGTAAGGCAGGGCAACAATACCGGCTCGAAGCCCAGTTGCCGCAACTGTGCCGCCGTGGCAGTGGCGCCTGGTTCCGGCCGCGTCACCAGCAGTTTCAAGTTGCGAAAATATCGGCCGGGCTATCGGCTTTTAATGACTGGCCGAGCTCGGTTCCCATTAATTCCGCATCCGCCTTCGGACCGGAGCACGAGCGTTTCAAGAGAAACGAGCCATCCTCGCGCGCGACCAGACCGGTCAAATGCAGGTTGCCATCGGCCAGCAAGCGGGCATAGCCGCCGATCGGCGTACGGCAGGAACCGTCGAGTGCTGCCAGCAAGGCGCGTTCGGCAGTCGCCACCGCCTTTGCTTCCGGATCCTCGATCGCCGCCAGCATGGCCTGTAGTTCGGTGTCTTCAGAGCGAATGGTGATGCCGACAATGCCCTGGCACGCGGACGGCACCATCAAATCGGTACTGAGCGGCAGGCTGGCCCGATGCTCCAGCCCCAGACGCCGCAGGCCGGCAAAAGCCAGCAGGGTCGCGGCGACCTCTCCGGCATCGATCTTGGCCAGGCGGGTGCCAACATTGCCGCGAAACAAGGTGAATTGCAGGTCCGGCCGGGCGTGTTTCAACTGCGCCTGGCGCCGGACCGAGGCCGAGCCGATCACCGCTCCTTGCGGCAACGCTGAATAAGGGTCGGTGATGTCGAAACCGCTGCGGTTTGCCGGCAAAATCAGCACGTCGCGGGCATCTTCGCGCTTGAGCGTGCAGGCCAGGGTGATGCCGGGCGGCAGCACGGTTTCCAGATCCTTCAGGCTATGGACCGCGAAATCGATCCGGCGGGCGGCCAACGCCTCGTGAATTTCCTTGGCGAACAGGCCTTTGCCACCGATCTCCGCCAGTGAACGGTCCTGCACCGCATCGCCGGTGGTGGTGATGATATGTTCTTCGAACACATCCATGCCTTTGAGGACCGGGCAGAAATGCCGCAACAGGGCCAGAAAATGCGCCGTCTGGGCGCGCGCCAGCGGTGAACCTCGGGTGCCGGCTTTCAGCGGCAGCGGCCGCCGGTGCGGCTGTACATTAGGCCGGAAATCAGGCGGGGTGCCGGGCGTCGCGGAATTCATCGGGCTGCTCTAGAGCATGATCGCCTAAGGTCAAACACGCTCGACCCTTGTTTTACGATCAATTTAAACGGTCCGGGTCGCATCGGCGATTCGACCTGCACTGATATTGATCTAGAACCACGCCCATGGAGACCAAAGCAGAAACGAACATGGTCGCGTTATCCGGACCGGTTCTTGGGATTGAAAGCTCGTGTGACGAGACGGCGGTTGCGATATTGGCGCCGGATGGCCGAATTCTGGCCGAACGCGTACTGAGCCAGATCGCGGACCATGCGGCGTTTGGCGGGGTGGTGCCCGAAATCGCGGCCCGCGCCCACCTCGCGGTTTTGGCGCCGATGGTTGCGGATGCGATGCGTGAAGCAAAAACTGGCTTCGCGGATCTTGCTGCCATTGCCGCCACCGCGGGTCCTGGTCTGATCGGCGGCCTGATCATCGGCAGCGGTTTTGCCAAGGGTGCGGCGCTGGCCTCGGGCAAACCTTATATCGCCATCAACCATTTGGAAGCGCACGCCCTTACCGCCCGGCTTCCAGGTCTGAGCCCAATACCTCCGGAATTTCCCTATTTGCTGCTGCTGGTCTCAGGCGGGCACTGCCAGTGCGTTGCGGTGCTGGGGGTGGGCAAGTACCGGCGCCTCGGCTCCACCCTCGATGACGCGGTTGGCGAGGCCTTTGATAAAACTGCCAAGCTGCTTGGGCTGCCATATCCGGGTGGCCCGGCACTGGAGGCCATCGCCGCCCAGGGCGATCCAAAAAGCTTCGCTTTGCCACGCCCATTGCTGCACCGGGAAGGCTGCGATTTCTCCTTTTCCGGCCTGAAAACAGCAGTGGCGCAGCTGGTCGCGGGTTATGGCAGCGGTGCGCTACCCCGGCCTTTGGTGGCCGATATCGCCGCAAGTTTCCAGGAAGCGGTTGCCGATATCATGGCCGACCGCCTGGCGCATGCGCTTGCCATGCTGCCGGAGGCCAAGACCGTGATCATCGCCGGCGGCGTTGCCGCCAATCTCGCATTGCGCCACCGCCTGCAGCTGGTGGCGGCCGAGCGGGACAAATTGCTCATTTCGCCGCCGCAGCGGCTGTGCACGGATAACGCGGTGATGGTCGCCTGGGCCGGTATCGAACGGCTGCGCCTGGGGATTTCGGACCCGCTGGCTTCCCCGTGCCGGCCACGCTGGCCCCTGGATACATTGGAGCCACGCTCGGCATGAACTACCGGCACGCTTATCATGCCGGCAATTTCGCTGATTGCTTCAAGCACGCGCTGCTGGTGCAGCTTTTGCGTGACATGCAGCGCAAGGACAAGGCGTTTCTGGTGCTCGATACCCATGCTGGTACCGGCCGCTACAATCTTGGCTCCGGCGCCGCCGAAAAAACCGGCGAATGGCGCGGTGGCATCGGCAGATTGCTGGAAGCAAGGCCGCCGGCGCTTTCCGATTATTTGGCGCTGGTCGAAAATCTTGGGCTTTATCCAGGCTCCCCCATCATCGCTCAAGCTTTGTTGAGGCCGATCGACCGGCTGATCGCCTGTGAACTTCACCCGGAAGACGCGGCAACGCTGAAAGCCGAGCTTGCCTCGGCTAAAAATGCAGCGGTGCATTTGCGTGACGGCTATGCTGCGATGCGCGCCTTCTTGCCGCCGCCGGAAAAACGCGCGCTGATTCTAATCGACCCGCCATTCGAACAGCCGGACGAGTTCGCAACCCTGACGAAAAACCTCGCCATGGCCTACGACAAATTCAAATCCGGCTGTTATGCCGTGTGGTATCCGGTGAAACACCGGGCACCGGCCAGGAACTTCTTCGAAACCCTGAAGCTGACGCCGATCAGAGACGTTATTGCCGCCGAATTCTGCCTGCGCGAACCGGTCAACCCCGCCAGCCTCAACGGCTGCGGCCTGTTGATCGTCAACCCGCCTTACGGGTTTGAAGCCCAGGCCGAGCCGATTTTGCGCGCCTTCAAAAATACCTTAGGGGAGGCGGGTTGCAGTGTCGCGATTGAAAGATTGATCGATGAGTGAGGGGTTTGACATCGGCGTTCTGGGCGCCGGCGGCTGGGGTACGGCGCTTGCGGTGCTGTTTGCCAAGGCCGGCAAGAATGTCGCCCTTTGGGTGCGTAATCCGGAAAACGCGGTTCGGTTGCGCGGCAACAACCAGAACCCTCGGTTGCCGGGTGTACAATTGCCGGACACCCTTGCCGTTACAGCGGAATTTCCGGCGGCCAAGGTCCTGCTTTTGGCGGTTCCGATGCAATATGCGCGGACGGTGTTGACCGCGTTGCGGACCCAGGACGCGCCATTGGTGTTGTGTTGCAAAGGTCTGGAAGCCGGCACGTTGCTATTGCCGCCGGAACTTGCCGCCAGCTTGCATCCCGAGATGCAGGTGGCGATGCTGACCGGGCCGAATTTTGCCCATGAGATCGCCGCCGGCTTGCCCGCTGCCACGGTGCTGGCCGCTGAGGATACAGCGTTACGCGGCAGGCTCACCGACGCTTTGCGCACCGATACGCTGCGGCTTTACGGCAGCGCGGATATTATTGGGGCCGCCCTTGGCGGTGCGACCAAAAATGTCATTGCAATTGCCGCCGGCGTCGTGATGGGCGCCGGCCTCGGCGAAAATGCCCGTGCGGCTTTGATCACCCGCGGCATTGTCGAAATCGCCCGGCTTGCCGCTGCCCTTGGCGGCCGGGCCGAAACGGTTACCGGCCTGTCGGGCATGGGTGACCTGCTGCTGACCTGCACCGGCGCCTCCAGCCGCAACTTCTCCTTAGGCTTTGAATTAGGCAAAGGTGGTTCGCTCGCCGGTATTTTAGCCAATCGTACGAGTGTCACCGAAGGCGTTGCGACGGCCCCCGCGCTACTTGCACGGGCCCATTCCGTAGGCGTCGAAATGCCGATTACCCAGGTGGTTGCCGCCTTACTGGCAGGCGACATGTCGGTCTCGCAAACCGTGACCTCCCTTATGGGCCGCGCTCTTAAAGACGAATAGTTGAAGCATTGGGTACGCCAAGCGCAGTCCCGGAATAAAAGAGTTTTCGCGTAGCTTTTTGCGAAACAGCGACCGCTTCCTTGAACTTTATCCGGTGCTGGTCTAAACGGCGCCCTGCCGGCACCCCTGGAGGCCGGCTTTTGTTGTTTTTATAGGAGCGAATTATGGCCAATTTCGAATTGATCGAGGCTGAGTCGCGCTCGCGAGCCGGCAAGGGGGTGGCGCGGGCGACGAGGCGGGCAGGTAAGGTACCTGCTGTGATTTACGGTGCCAAGCAGGAGCCGACACTTATTGCGCTTGATCCGCGGGCGGTGATGCGGGAGCTGAAGCGCGGCGGCTGGCGCTCGCGGCTGTATGAAATCAAAACCGGCGCTGACACCACGCGCGCTCTGATGCGCGACGTGCAGCTGCATCCGGTAACCGACGTGCCCGAACACGTGGATTTTCAACGCCTGGCAGCCGGAGAGCGGGTGCGCGTTTCGATCCAGGTGGTGTTTCTGAACGAGGGTACTTCGCCTGGGCTGAAGCGCGGCGGCGTCTTGAACGTGGTTCGCCATACCGTTGAAGTTGCATGCGATCCTGATTCCATCCCGGAGAAATTCGAGGCCGATCTGGGCGGGCTGGACATCAACGACAATATCCGCTGGCACAACCTGATCGGCGTTGGCGATGCCAAACCGACCGTTGCGGACCGCGATTTCGTCATCGCCACGGTGGCGCCGCCGACGGTGATTGCCGAAGCGGCGGCCGACCCGAATGCTCCGGCTGCTGCTGCAGCAGCACCTGCCAAGGGTGGTGCCAAGGCGCCTGGCAAGGCCCCGGCAGCCGCTGCGCCCGCCAAGCCGGCCGCCAAGAAGAAGTAGCCGCCACCGCGACCTGGTATTAAGCCGATGTTGTTATGGGTTGGGCTCGGAAATCCCGAGCCGGGCATGGCGAGACAGAGGCATAATATCGGTTTCATGGCCCTGGATGTGATTGCGCGCCGCCACGGTTTTTCGCCGTGGCGGCAGCGATTCAAGGGGCTTACCGCCGAGGGCGTGATTTCCGGTTATAAAATTTTAGCCCTGAAACCCATGACCTATATGAATGTCTCGGGAGAATCCGTGCAGGCTGCCTCTGGTTTTTATAAGATCGAGCCGGAAGCGATTACGGTGTTCCATGACGAGCTTGATCTGGTTCCCGGCAAGGTGCGGGTTAAGCGTGGCGGCGGCGCGGCTGGTCATAACGGGCTGCGCAGCATGGACCAGCATCTGGCCTCGCCCGATTACTGGCGCGTGCGGCTTGGGATCGGTCATCCTGGCGACAAGAACCGTGTCACCGGTTATGTGCTGAGCGACTTTGCCAAGGAGGACCTTGGCTGGCTGCTACCTTGTCTGGACGCCGTGGCCGATGAAGCGGCTTTGCTGGCGGAGCAGAAACCGGAAGAATTTATGACCCGCGTCGCTTTGGCGGCCCCCGCCGGCGGGGGCAAACAGGGTCCGGAGGAGCGATAAATGGGCTTTAACTGCGGCATTGTCGGTCTGCCGAATGTCGGCAAATCCACTCTTTTCAATGCACTGACGGCGACGGTTGCTGCACAGGCTGCAAATTATCCGTTTTGCACGATCGAGCCCAATATCGGCCGCGTCGCGGTGCCGGATAAACGCATGGACGCCCTGGCGCTGATCGGCAAATCCGTCAAAATCGTCCCCACCAGTCTGGAATTCGTCGATATTGCGGGCCTGGTGCGGGGGGCTTCGAAAGGCGAGGGCCTTGGCAATCAGTTCCTTGCCAATATCCGCGAGGTCGACGCCATCGTGCATGTGGTGCGCTGCTTTGAGGATGGCGACATCACCCATGTCGAAGGCAGTATCGATCCGGTGCGGGATGCGCAAACGGTTGAGACCGAGTTGATGCTGGCTGATCTTGAGAGCCTGCAAAAGCGCCTGCCGCAATTGCAGAAAAAAGCCAAGAGCAATGATAAGGTGGCGCTTGCCGAGGTGGCGTTGATGGAGCCGATCCTGGCGGCGCTCGAGGCCGGCAGACCGGCGCGCACCGCGATTGCGGCGGTGGATGTTGAAGCAGCCAAGCGCCTCAACCTGCTGACCGCCAAACCTGTTCTCTATGTCTGCAATGTCGAGGAATCCGCTGCCGCAACCGGCAACGCGCAGAGCGAGCGGGTGGCGGCCATGGCCAAAGCCGAAGGCGCCGCGCATGTGGTGGTTTCCGCCGCGATCGAAGCTGAAGTCAGCCAGCTTCCGGAGGATGACAGGCTGGTGTTCCTGTCCGATCTCGGTTTGGAGGATAGCGGCCTCGACCGCATTATCCGCGCCGGCTACGGCCTGCTCGGCCTGATTACCTATTTCACGGTGGGTCCGAAAGAAACCCGCGCCTGGACCATCGTCAAAGGCACCAAGGCGCCAGGCGCCGCCGGTGTTATTCACGGGGACTTCGAACGCGGATTCATCGCTTGTGAAACCACCGCTTACGAGGATTACGTAACCTATAAAGGTGAGGCCGGTGCGCGCGAGGCCGGCAAGCTTCGGATTGAAGGACGTGATTACGTGGTCAAGGATGGCGATGTGCTGCTGTTCCGCTTTAATGTTTAGATCAAAGCTCCGCTGCGGTGTTTAGTTGAATGATTACTTCTTCTGAGCGTATTTTGCAGCGACGGATCTGGATCAGGGAAGGCGGTGTTCCATGGCACTCGATGACGACATGCGTTCCTACTACAACGCCTACAATTCCGAAGATGCCGATGCCGTAGCCAATTTGCTTGCGGACGATGTTGTTCTAACCTCAATGGCGGGAACGCAGAACGGCAAGGCAGCCTATTTGGCAACCTACCGCTATATGATTGGTTTATTCATCGATCGCATGGAGCCCTTGCAAATCACGGTTGCGGCAGACGTCGTCACTGTTCATATTCGGGACACGCTGACAGCGCGAGCCGACATTGCCGATTTCATGGGGCAAAAGCTAGTGGCAGGCCAGACCCTCGTTCTGGAGCTGACAGGGCGATATAGTTTTGTTTCCGGAAAGATCTCCAGAATTGAAATCTCGCCTGCCAACTGACGGCATGACCAGACGATTGTCGACCCGGGCTCCAGATTAACAAAGGTTTTTGCGTCGCTTTGTCAAAAAGCGACTTCTGACGCGGAGCCACCTGATCCATGCATGTGTACCTTGTCATCGATCTGGTCACCGCAATCTTCCTGATCCACGGGCTGATTAATTCACAGACGCGCTTGCGCAAGCAGCTTTGCATGGTTTCGCTGATCTATCTGGTCTTCATCAGCGTTCGCACCTACCTCATTTTTGCCAGCTATTTCGGCTTCTTTCAGCGCTATCCTTCTCTTACGACCCGCAGCCTGGATTTTCTGCTGCGGTTTTTCGGCGGATTTTGGATGCTGTTCGGTGTGATGGTGCTGGCGAAGGGCGTGTCCTGGATCGCGCTTGCGTTCACCATTTATGCGGTGGGGCGGTGGGTAAGTGAAAGTAGAAAGTCGATCCCGAGCATCAGCCTTCCACCGCCCCCTCAATCTCCTCCGGCTCTGGATTGATCGGGCCTTTTTGGGAACCGATCCATTCCCGCCAAAGCAGGATCAACGCTGCCATGATCGCCGGGCCGATAAATAACCCGACCAGACCCCATGCGGTGATACCGCCTAATATTCCCAGCAGCACCCAGATGAACGGCAGCCGGGTGGCGCCGCCGATTAATGTCGGCCGGACAAAATGGTCGGCGATAAAAGCCACGAAGGCGCCGGCGACGACAATGATCGCGGCGGCCAGGGCCTTGCCGCTGATCATCAATATGCCGCCCACGACCAAAACGGCGACCGTGGCGCCGTAGGGAACCATCGCCAAAACAGCGGTCAGCAGCCCGAACAACGCAGAGTCAGGTACGCCCGCCACCACATAGGCAATGCCCAGCAGCAAGCCTTCGCCCAGGCCGACCAGCACCAGGCCGTTAACGGTGCCGTGGACAGAGCTGATAATCTGCCGGCCGATATCCTCGCCGGCATCGCCGAAGGCGCGCCTGCTGCCGACTTGCAATTGCTCAACCACGCTATCGGCATCGCGCAGCAAAAAGAACAGCCCCAACAGCATGAAGCCAAGGAGGACGATCCGATGGATCGTCTCGAAGCCAATCCTTCGCGCGACTTTTGCACCGCCGCCATGGATCGCCCCGTGGGTAATTGTGGAGATCTGGCCCGGCTGGCCGATCTTGTCCTGCCACAGTTGGATCAATTTAGGGCCGTCCGGCAGTTCGGAGAGAAAGGCCGGTGGCGAGACGCCGTTTTGTTCAGCCTGGCCCAGCCACTGGCTGGCATCGTGCCAATCCTCCGCCAGCGGCACTGCGATCATCACCAACGGTAGCACGAAAACCAGTACGACTCCGAGGACGAACAGTCCGGGAAGCAGTTCCCGCTTGTGCTGCGGCCAGCGCTGCGCCAGGCGCCGGAACCAGGGCAGTAGGGCGATTGCGAACACCACCGCCCAGGCCAGAGCCGGCAGAAACTCCTTCAGCGTAAACACGCCGGCAGCAAACAGCACCGCGGCGGCGATCAGATTGGTGTATTTTTGCTGTGGCGATATGCCAGACGCTTCGTCCCGCACCCATGTCCCGGCTGGCGCGTCTTCCGTATCCGTGGTCATTCAAGCTCTCCCGCTGGCGCTTTTTCGGCGCGTGCCCCACATCTGGGCGTTTTTCGTCAAAAAAGCACCCCCTGCGCTGTTTGAGTGGTTTTTTTAAACTGGGTGCTTTAGGCTTGGCGCATGAAGATCGCGCTTTACCAGGGCCCCGGCGTTATTAACAATATTAGTGGCGCGTTTGAATTAATGGCCGAAAAGGCAGCTGAGGCAGCAGCTCACGGGGCGGATCTGCTGCTGCTGCCGGAAATGTACCTCTCCGGCTATAATATCGGCCCCGAAGCCGCGCTGGCCCAGGCTTTGGCTGCGGATGCGCTGACCCCGGCGCAAAGCATTGCCAAGGCAAACAACATTGCTTTGGTCTTCGGGTATCCTGAGCTGAGCCAGGGCCAGGTTGCCAATGCCGCGGTCATGATCGGACCGGATGGCAGCATATTGCTCAATTACCGAAAAACCCATCTGTTTGGCGATCTCGACCGCGAGATGTTCAAGTCGGTGGGCGATCGCTTATCGGTGATAACCTTCAACGGCTATAAAATCGGCTTGCTGATTTGCTATGATATCGAGTTTCCCGAACCCGCCCGGGTGCTGGCTCTGGCCGGCGCCGACATCCTGCTGATCCCCACCGCGCAGATGGAGCCCTACACCCAGGTGGCGAAATTATTGATCCCGACGCGAGCCTATGAAAACCAGCTTTATGTGGCCTATGCGAACCATTCAGGCTCGGATGATGGATTGAACTATGTAGGTCTCTCCTCCATCTGCGGCCCGGATGGCGCCGTGCTTGCCGCCGCCGGTACTGGCGAGGAAATAATCTACGCCAGCGTCGACAAAACGCATCACGCGAAGGTCCGGCAAGTGGACCCGCTTATTGGTGACCGCCGCCCTGAGCTTTACGCGCCCATTTCGGGGTGATGCGCAAAGTCACCATGTTCGGGCCGGATTTTCCGTTCGCCTACGACGATTTTCTAAAACATCCGGCCGGAATGGGCAGTATACCGGTATCGATGCATGGTACCGAAGTCGCCATTATCGGCGCGGGTATTGCCGGTATTGTCGCCGCTTACGAACTGATGAAGCTTGGCCTGCGCCCGCAGATTTACGAGGCGGACCGCATTGGCGGCAGAATGCGCTCCGAACCATTCAAGGATGGCGATGGCGCATTTGCGGAACTCGGCGCGATGCGATTTCCGACCTCTGCTACCAGCCTGTTTCACTATATTGACAAGGTCGGTTTGCGAACGGCCGATTTTCCTAATCCGCTGACCAGTGCCGCACATTCGACGATAATAGAGCTCGGCGGCAAGGAGTATTACGCCCGCCGCAATACCGATCTGCCGGTGGTATTCCAGGAGGTCGAGCTGGCGTGGCAGGCGGCGTTGGACGAAGGCGCGCATTTCGCGGCCTTGCAGGCCGCTATCCTGGCTCGCAATCCGAGTGCGATTAAATCGATCTGGAATCCATTGGTCGCCAAGCTGGATGAGGAAAGTTTTTACGGCTTCATTGCAAAATCGACGGCCTTCAGGCGCCTTGGATTTCGGGCCCGCGAGATTTTCGGGCAGGTGGGTTTTGGTACGGGCGGCTGGGACACCGATTATCCGCACAGTATTCTGGAGATTTTGCGCGTTGTTGCCACCGGTGCGGAGGATAACCAACAACTGGTCGTCGGCGGGATTGAGAATTTGCCGCGCCGTTTATGGGAACATGCTCCGGACGGCTGCGTGCACTGGCCGGCTGGTACCAGCCTTGCAAAGCTGCACGGCAATACGCCTCGTCCCGCAGTCAGGCGCATCGCCGCGGGAGCGGATCATAAAGTTGCCATTACCGACCGCTACGGAAATACCAACGAATTTACCGCCTGCGTCATCACATGCCAGGTCTGGCTGCTTTCGGCGCAGATCGACTGCGCGGAATCGCTTTTTGACCACGAGTTATGGATGGCGATGGAGCGCAGCCATTACACGCAATCATCGAAAACCTTCGTGATGGTCGATCGGCCATTTTGGCATGATATCGATCCGGTGACCGGCCGCGACGTGATGAGCATGACGCTTTCCGATCGGATGACGCGCGGCACCTATTTAATGGATAACGGTCCCGGCAAGCGCGGCGTTATCTGCCTGTCCTACACCTGGAACGATGATGCCATGAAATGGAGTTCCCTGCCGGTGGATGAACGCGTGCGGTTGATGCTGCATTCACTGCGGCAGATCTACCCGAAACTAAATATTTCAGAGCACATCATCGGCTCGCCGATCACCGTGTCCTGGGAATCTGACCCGAATTTCATGGGCGCATTCAAGGCTAATCTACCTGGCCATTACCGTTATCAGCGCCGGCTGTTCAGCCATTTTGTGCAGGACAAGCTACCGCCGCATCAACGCGGCATCTTCCTGGCCGGCGACGACATCTCCTGGACCGCCGGCTGGGCCGAAGGCGCCGTCACCTCCGCGTTGAACGCGGTCGCCGGCGCGGTCCGGCATCTGGGCGGCATCGGCGCGCCGGAAAATCCTGACGCCATCAACAGCTGGGACGCCTTGCAGCCTGTCAAATTGGAAGATTAGGGGCGGGCTATAGCGGCAAACGGCCGGAAATCGACTTTTCGCCCGTTTTGGTCCATGCTGGCGCGAAGGATCGCCCGATCCGGAAGTCTTCGAAGGGTTCCCCCGCTTGTCACATATTTCGACGACGGCACAGGATGCCGTGAATGCCACCGAACAGGCGCGCTTGCGGAGTTTCCAGGCGCCGCAGCAAAAGCGTGCAATCTGGCAGATCGTTTCAACTTTCGGATCCTACCTGCTGCTGACGGCGGCAATGTATTTTTTGGCGAAAATATCGGTGGTGCTGACCCTGCTGCTGTCGATTCCGCTGGCTGGGCTGATTGTGCGGATATTCGTGTTTCAGCATGATTTCGGGCATAATTCCTTTTTAGCAACACCCCGGCAGAACCGGATGATGGGGCGGATCTCCAGCGTGTTCACGATGACGCCGTTTGCCTATTGGCGATGGATACATGCGCAACATCACGGCGTGTGGAATAATCTGGGATTACGGGGGATCCCGTCGGAATTCTACACTGACTGCCTGACGCTGGCTGAATACGAGCAACTAAGCGGGTTCAAGCGCTTTCTGTATCGGCTTGGCCACCACCCTGTGCTGATCCATTTGCTGCTGCCGCCAGTGCTGTTTCTGCTGATCTACCGGGTGCCATATGATATGCCGAAGTCCTACAAAGCCGGACGCCGCAGCGTCTATGCACTGGACCTCGCATTGCTGCTGATATTTGGCAGCCTGACCTATTTTTTCGGACTAAAAACCGTGCTGCTGGTGCATCTGCCGGCGATGGTGCTCGCCTCGATTATCGGCGTCTGGCTATTCTCGGTGCAGCACCGGTTCGAGCAATCCAAATGGATTGAAAAAGCCGACTGGACCACCGACGCTGCCGCCCTGCACGGCACGTCGTATTTCAAGCTGCCGCGGCTGCTGCGATGGTTCAGTGCCGATATCGGAACCCACCATGTGCATCACATGCGCCCATCGGTGCCCAACTACCGGCTGGTCGAATGCCATGAAGCCTGCCAGCAAACGATGGCAGGGGTTACAATCCTCACGATCCGCGAAGCATTGAGAGCGCCCAGCTTTTCACTCTGGGACGAAGACCGCCATCGCATGGTGCAGGTCCCTAGCAAGAAACAAGCTTCTTTTTTGAAAAAAACAAGCAAAAACACTGTTTAACTCCGGGGCATGGCCGTGATGGAGCCAACACCCCAGACCTAGATTAACAAAGTCTTTTTGCTTCTTTTTCTTCAGAAAAAGCAGTTCTTACTTCAATACCCTTCCTGCAATAACCCTTAGCTTTTTCAAAACCTCAGGGTCGCGGGCTTCCGGGGCGGTGATCAGCGCGTATTGCAACGCGTGGTCGCAGCCGGCGGCGCAGATTGGGCGCGGGGCGCCGAGTTTTGGGATCAGGGTTTTAACCAGGTTTCGGGCTTTGTCGGCATTGTCGAACAGGACTTTTACCACGGCATCGACGGTGACGGCGTCGTGGTCTTCGTGCCAGCAATCATAATCGGTCACCATGGCGACGCTGGCGTAATTAATTTCGGCTTCACGGGCGAGTTTGGCTTCCGGCATATTGGTCATGCCGATGACCGAGCAGCCCCAACTGCGGTACAAATTGCTTTCGGCCAGGGTCGAGAATTGCGGTCCCTCCATGACAAGATAGGTGCCGCCGCGGGTAACCGGCAGGCTGAGTTCAGTGGCGGCGGCTTCCAGGGCGTCGCCGATACGCGGGCAGACCGGGTTGGCCATTGAGACATGCGCAACGCAGCCATTGGTGAAGAAGGATTTTTCGCGGGCGAAGCTACGGTCGATGAACTGGTCGACGATAACAAAATGGCCAGGGGGCAGCTCGGCCTTCAGGCTGCCCACCGCGGAGAGGGAGATCAGGTCGGTGACGCCGACGCTTTTCAAGGCGTGAATATTGGCGCGGTAATTCAGGCCTGAGGGCGAGATTTTATGGCCGCGACCGTGGCGCGGCAGAAATACCACCTTGGTGCCCTGGAACCTGCCGATCAACAAGGAATCCGAGGGATCACCCCAGGGAGTTTCGATTTTTTGCCAAACGGTATCCGAGAGGCCCTCGATATCATACAGGCCGGAGCCGCCGATAATGCCAATAACCGGCGTTACTGTTTCCGTATCTGACATGGTTGTGTTCCATAAATAATTGCCCGCGCACCCTAGAGCATGATCGCGTCAAGCGCGATCATGCTCAGGGCTTTTTTTTCCCACGGAAATCCAAGGTTCAGGGCGCTCAGTTGAGCAGATTTGGCCGATTGCATGCCGGGCCTTGGTCAGGGCTGCGGGGGAGCCATTCAAGGCATTAAAACAGCTGTTTTAGTTGGTTTTGAATAGACTTGTAATTTGATCGGTGCTTGCCGCGAGGCCGCGCAGCGTGCAGCTTGCGGGCATGTCTCAAGCCAATACGATTCGGAACCGTACCGTACTGGCCATTCAAGGCGGCGGGGCGCACGGCGCTTTCGCCTGGGGTGCGCTCGATCGGTTGATTGAGGATGGGCTGGTTTTCAGCGCCGTGACCGGGGTGTCATCGGGCGCCATGATCGGTGCGATGGCGGTGCAGGGCTTCGTGCATGCGGGTCCGGATGGCGCCCGTGCCGCGGTCAGGGACTTATGGGAGCGGGTCTCGGCCGCGCATATCTTTGGAGCGGCGAATGCCTCCATGGATTGGCTATGGGGCTGGGATAAGGGTCTCGAAATCGGCAACGAAATGGCATGGCAGGGCCTGACAAACGTGATGCGGCTGTTCAATCCCGGCCAATTGAACCCGTTTGGACAAAATCCTCTGGAGCCGCTACTGGCCAGCTTGCTCGACCTCGAGGCCATCCGCGACCCGGCTGCGCCCAAGCTTTTTGTAGCGGCGACGGATGTGGAAACCGGGGTTGCAAAAATTTTTACGAACCAGGAAATAAGCGTCGATGTTCTGTTGGCATCGAGCTGCATACCGATGATGTTTCCGGCGGTTAAAATAAATGGCCGGCATTACTGGGACGGCGGCTATTCCTGTAATCCGGCGCTGTACCCGGTGCTGTCGCCCAAGCCGGATCGGCTGGTTTTGATCCGCGCGCAGCCGCGCATTCGCAAGGGCGTTCCGACCAGCACGGCGGATATCGTACACCGGTTGCATGAGATTGCATTTCAGGCGCCGCTTGACGCCGAGCTGGCGGCCTTGCCAAAATCGATACGATTGCAGGATATTTCCGCTGATACCGCACTCGCCGCGCATCCGTTGATTTCCAAGATGAATACCGAGCGCGAGTTTCTGAATACCTTGTTCGCAGCCGGGCGGCAGGCTGCAGGACTTTCAATGCCGGAATGATGCGGATGCCATTTCATTGGGGGCCGCGTAGCCTTTCAGGACGTGTTTTCTGGCTCACCGTCAGTATTATTTTTTTGATCAATATGCTGGTCTTGATGCCAGGCCTGGGGTGGGAGTGGCGGAACTGCCTCAAATCCAGGGTGATGCAGGCAGAGCTGGCAGTGACGCTGGCGCCTGGAGAAAGTGCCAACACTTTGGCGAAGACGCAGGCCCGCAATGCATTGTCCAAGTTATCGGGAACGGTCGCCATTACCTTGTTCGGCGCTAATGGAGAAATTGCTCTGCTGCCGGATAATATGAGCCTGCGGCAGGATCCCAATGTCGATCTCGACCACGTTGGTCTGCGATACAGCGCGTTGCGAGCGGACCGCGAGGTGCTTGGTCTCTGCGCGCCTTATGTGCCGGTCACGGCAACCTTTCCAATGAAATCAAACACCCGAATTCAAGTGGTGTTGGCGCAGGCGCCGGTGGCTGCGCGGCTGCGAAGTTACGCCGCGGAGATAATGACATTTGCCGTGATCGTCGCCCTGGTTACTGGCGGTTTGGTATATGCCGCACTTGATAGGTTGCTGGTGAAGCCGATGCGGATTTTAACAGCAAGCATTGTCGCCTTCGGGCGGGATCCGGAATATGCGCGGCTCAGTGGTCTGAAATGGCTGAGCAGCAAGGGCAATGATGAAGTCTCGCGTGCGGCTCAGGAATTGGTAATTATGCAGGACGAACTGCGCACTGCGTTGTGGCGCAATGCGCAGTTGGCGGCACTGGGGACAGCGGTTGCGAAAATCAGTCATGATTTGCGGAATATTCTTGCCTCGGCATTGCTGGTTGCCGCCCGGTTTGAAGAGAATAGCGACCCGGTAATAAAGCATTCGGCGACAACCTTGTTATCGTCGATCGAACGGGCGGTTGAGCTGGTGAGCCGGACGGTGGTGGAGTCTGGCAGTCAACCGCCACCGGTTAATCGCTCATCGGTGGTATTACGCGAATTAGTGGACGAGGTTGTGGACTTTGTTCGGGCTGGCGAAGGGGGCGGCGGCGACAGCCGGATGTCGATCGAGAATTTGGTCCCTGGGAGTTTGGTTTTGCCGCTCGACCGCAATCAGATCTATCGAGTGCTGGCAAACCTGCTGCGCAATGCGGCCGAAGCAGGGGCTAGCCGGGCCTCTGTGGCGATTGAAGATGAGGCCGGGCTGACGCGCATGGTGGTGGCCGATAACGGCCCGGGACTGCCGCGCAAGGCGCTCGCAGGATTGTTCCGGCCATTTACGGCCTCCGGCAGAAACGGCGGAACCGGACTTGGTTTGGCGATCGCGCGGGATCTTATTCGCGCCCATGGCGGCGACCTGTTGTTGCGTAAGACCGGTGCTGGCGGGACCGAATTCGTCATGACCCTGCCTGCTACTGAAGGTGCGAGCGCCTGATTATCACGGTTAGAACAAATCCCACCGAATTTATAGGCAATTTTTCCTAGACTGGCTTTGCGTGAACTGTTGTCAAAAGACAAAATATTTCGCTCCCGCAGCCCCTTAAGAGTAGAAAATCTTTATTTTACGCAAATCATTGATCACGTTGGAAAAATCCTCTTCTTAGGGGCATGGTTCCCATCGCGTTAGACCCTCGAAACGCCGGTTTGGCTGTTGCCGGAAACGGTGCGATGGCTATCCGGCGCCTGCGTGCTCTGCGGGCTTCCGGGGCTGCCGAGACGCTGGTATTTGCCGATGCGCCCGAAACTGGTCTGGCGCTGGCCGCGGGCGATTTCCTGCGGAGGAGACTGCCCGGCGAGACTGATTTACAGGCTCTGCACGTGCTTTGGATCGCAGGTTTGGCGCAGCCCGAACCGTTGGCGGCCGCCGCCCGTGCGAACCGGGTGCTGGTGAATGTCGAGGATCAGCCGGAGCTTTGCGATTTCCACTCAGTGGCGCAGGTGAGGCGCAAAGATTTGACCCTGACGGTCTCAACCAATGGCAAGGCGCCGGGGTTGGCTGCGAGTATCCGTCGCAATTTGGAGCACTGCTTTGGCCCGGAATGGGGCGAGCGGGTGGATGAGGTTGCCAGTCTGCGTGCCGATTGGCGTGCGGCTGGCGTGTCAATGGCGGAATCGGCATCGCGGATTGAGGCATTGATCGCCGAGCGCTGTTGGCTCCCCTGCCAGAAGACGCACTGAAATTTCTTAAAATTCAAGGTTTGATTATGTCTAAATTGACCACGCTTCCAAATACGGCGCCCTTTGCCCCTGAGCACATAGCCGCCCTGGACCAGGTGATCGGCGCTGCTTCAGTGGTGCAGCGCGCCTGGCTTTCGGGCTTTTTGGCCGGGCTTGATGCGGCTGACGGGAAAGGCGAGGTTGCTGCCCCGGCGACGGCGGCCGCGGATAAGCCGAAGCTTTTGATCCTGTACGCGACTGAATCCGGTAATTCCGAGGCGCTGGCCGGTAAGGCGAAGCAGGATGCGGCCAAGCGCGGCTTTGCCGTGAAGGTGCTGGATATGGCAGATGCCTCGGCCGATCAGCTGAAGAATGCCGGTACTATTCTCGCGATCGTATCTACCTGGGGCGATGGTGAGCCGCCGCAGCGCGCAGCACCCTTTTACCGGGCCCTGATGGGCGATAACGCGCCGTCTTTGGACGGTGTGAAATTCGCCGTGCTGGCACTGGGAGATTCGTCCTACGCCCAATTTTGTGAAACCGGACGGCTGGTGGATGAGCGGTTTGCCGCGCTGGGCGGCAGCCGGGCCGCGGCGCGGGTCGACTTGGATCTGGATTACGAGGCACCGGCCAAGACCTGGCTGAATGAGACATTGGAATTGCTCGCGCCGAAAGACGCGGGCTCGGTTATTCATGTTGATTTCCAGAAGCCGATTGCAGCAGCAGCCTCGAAGCTGGCACCGTTCGAGGCGGAGATTACGGCGCACCACAAGCTGACCTCGGATCGGGCTGATAGCGAGACCGTGCATGTGGAACTGGCGTTAGCGGGGTCCGGGCTTAAATACGAGCCCGGCGACGCGCTGGCGATTGTTCCGGAGAACGATGCTGCAACCGTGGCGGATGTATTGCGCGCGGTTGGTCTTGAGCATGACACGAAGCTGGCCGACGCGTTGCAAACACGTTACGATATCAGCACGTTGACGCTGAAGCAGATGAAAGACTATGCCGCCCTGACAGGCGATAACAGTCTGGCGGCTTTGGCCGATGACGCCGGCAAGCGGTCGGAGTTTATCGACGGCCGGCAAATGGTGGATTTACTGGAGCAGTTTCCGCACCAGCTCGATGCGGAGAAATTTACCTCGCTGTTACGGCCGCTGGCACCGCGTTATTATTCCATCGCTTCGTCGCAGAAACTGGTCGGCGATGAAGCGCATTTGACGATCGCTCGTTTGTCCTATGAGAGTGCCGGCCGGCAGCGGTTGGGTGTTGCTTCGTCGATGGTCACAGATCATCGTAAAATGGGTGGCAGCGTGAACGTATTCGTCCGGCCGAACCCGCATTTCCGCCTGCCGAAGGACGATGCGGCGCCGATTGTGATGATCGGGGCCGGCACCGGCGTGGCACCGTATCGCGGTTTTCTGCAAGAGCGCGAGGCAACCGGGGCCAAGGGCGAATCATGGCTGGTATTCGGGCACCGGCATTTTCTCTACGACTTTTTGTACCAGCTAGAGATTCAGGAATGGCTCTCGAGCGGCGTTTTGTCACGGCTGGACCTGGCATCTTCCCGCGACCAACCGGAGAAAAGATATGTGCAGCATGTGTTGTGGGAACAGCGCGACCGGCTACTTGGAAAACTAGCCGAAGGTGGGACGTTGTATCTGTGCGGTGACGCCAAGCATATGGCCCATGATGTAGATGCGACTTTGATACGAATTTTGAGCGAAGGCAAAGATGCCAAGGAAGGCCAGGCAGCGCTGGACGCCTTGGTTACCGCCGGACGCTATAAAAAGGATGTTTACTAATGTTGGATGTGGTTGAGCAAGCCTCGGCCGAGACCGTGCTGGCGGCGATGATCCGTGATCGCTTCGATGGCAAGATCGCGCTGGTTTCATCGTTTGGCACAGAATCAGCAATTTTGCTGCACATGATCGCGCAAATCGACAAGGCAACGCCGGTGGTTTTTCTTGATACCGGTAAACTCTTTCCGGAGACGTTGGCCTATCGCGACGATCTGGTCGCCCGCCTCGGGCTGACCGATGTACGCGTCATCAAGCCAAGTGGTCAGCAACTGGCGGCATACGATCCGGATGGCCGGCTATGGCAGCGTGACCCGGATTTATGCTGCGCCATCCGCAAAACCAATCCGCTGGACGGCGCGTTGGAGGGATTTGAGGCTTGGATTACCGGCCGCAAGCGCAGCCAGGGCGGAACCCGGACCAATATGAACATGGTCGAGGCCGGCCCCGACGGCCGTGTCACCGTGAACCCGCTGGCCTTCTGGGATGACGCGCAGCTGACCGGCTATTTCGACCAGCACGATCTGCCCCGCCACCCGCTGCAAGCCGAAGGCTATGCCTCGATCGGCTGTGCTACCTGCACCCAGCGGGTCCAGGCCGGCGAGGACAAGCGCGCCGGCCGTTGGGCCGGGCTGGATAAAACCGAATGCGGCATCCATATGCCAAGAATGGCTGCGGCCGCCCGGGCGTAAGGACTAGCGCCGGCAAGCAAAAAGACTTTTTATGCGGACCATGGGCTGCGAATGGGCCACAGCCCATGGCCCAGATTCACAAAAGTTTTTGCGCCGCTTTTTACCAAAAAGCGGCTGCTTTTTTTAAATTGCTTTAGGACTTCGACATGGCGGATACACCGAAATTATCTCATAACGAAACGATAAAAACCAAAAGCCGGTTTTTGCGCGGCACCTTGGAAGAGGGGCTGGCTGAGATTGCTACCGGTGCGATCTCGGAAGATGACCAGCAGTTGATCAAGTTTCATGGGATCTATTTGCAGGATGACCGTGATCTGCGTCCGGAGCGGGCGAAGCGGAAGCTCGACAAGGCGTATAGCTTCATGGCGCGCCTGCGGGTGCCGGGCGGGGTGCTGTCGGCGGCGCAATATCTGGGGATGGATAAGTTGGCCGATGAGCGGGGGAACCATACCCTGCGCTTGACGACGCGCCAATCGATTCAGTTTCATGGCGTCATCAAGACCAATTTGAAACCGGCATTGCGGCAGATCGATAGCGTATTGCTGGATACCATCGCGGCGTGCGGCGACGTAAACCGCAATGTGATGTGCACGCCAAATGAATTCGCCGGGCCGGTTTATGCGCAGGCGGAACGGTCGGCCCGCGAAATCAGCGCGCATTTATTGCCGCGCACCGGGGCTTGGCGGGAAGTGTTTATCGATGGTGAGAAGGTGACCGCGGAACCGGAGTCGGAGCCGATTTATGGCGCTACCTACCTGCCTCGAAAATTCAAGATTGCGATTGCGGTGCCGCCGCAAAACGATGTCGATGTCTTCGCGCATGATTTATCCTACATCGCGATTATCGAAAAAGATGCCGTGATTGGCTATAACGTCGTTATCGGCGGCGGCATGGGGGCAACCCACGGCGATGCCGAAACCTTCCCGCGTGTGGGCGACGTGATCGGGTTTTGTACGGTTGAGAATGCGGTTGCTGTGGCCGAGGCGGTGGTGACGGCGCAGCGCGATTTCGGCAATCGCTCTAACCGGCGGCGCGCCAGATTGAAATATACGATTGTCGATCGCGGGCTGGATTGGTTTGTCGAACAGGTAAATGCTCGGCTCGAGGTGAAGCTGGAGCCGGCGCGGCCATTTGAATTCACCGGCAATGGCGACCGGATGGGATGGCAGAGAGGCCCGGATAAGCTTTCGCATCTGACCCTGTTCATTGAAAACGGCCGGGTGGCCGATGTCGGTGACTGGCGCTTGAAGTCGGCGTTGAAGATCATTGCGGAAACGCATGATGTATCCTTCATTATTTCACCGAACCAGAATTTGATTATCGCCCGCGCCGACGCCAAGGCGGTTAAAAATATCGAGACGGTTCTGGCGGCGCACGGCGTGCCGCTACGCGGTTCCGTATTGCGGGAAGCAGCGATGGCCTGCGTGGCGTTGCCGACCTGCGGCCTGGCCCTGGCCGAGAGCGAGCGCTATTTGCCAAGCCTTATCACTAAGCTCGATGCGCTGCTGGCCGAGCACGGCTTGGACAAACAACCTATCACGGTTCGAATGACAGGCTGCCCAAATGGCTGCGCACGGCCCTATATTTCGGAAATTGGCTTTGTGGGGCGTAATCCCGGCAAGTATAACTTGCATCTGGGGGGCGCTGCCGATGGCTCGCGGCTAAATCGTATCTTCAAGGAAGATGCCGACGAGGCGGAGATTTTATCGACGTTGTCGCCGCTATTCGCTGACTATGCAAAACGCCGCAGTGCCAATGAGAGTTTTGGTGACTTCGTGACCCGGACAAAAATCATCTGATGGCGATACGCGTTTTCCTGGCGGGCGCAGGGCCAGGCGATCCTGAGCTTCTGACGCTGAAGGCCTACCGCGCGATAAAGTCGGCCGATGTGATCCTGCATGACAGCCTGGTCGACGCGCGTATTATCGCTTTGGCGCGGCCGGATGCCAAATGCATCGATGTCGGCAAGCGCTGTGGTCTGCATTCTGTATCGCAACAGGAGATCAATCGGCTTTTGGTCGAATATGCGCTGGCCGAAAAAATCGTTGTACGGCTCAAGGGCGGCGACCCGATGATCTTTGGGCGCGCAACGGAGGAATTAGAGGCGCTGAATGCGCATAATATTTCCTACGAGGTGATCCCCGGGATAACGGCCGCGACTGCCGCCGCGGCCTCGCTGGGGCGCTCTCTTACCCAGCGTAAAATTGCCCGCTCTGTGCATTTTTTGACCGGTCACGGTGCCGATGATGGATTGCCGGCGCATGACTGGGTGGCGCTCACCCGCGCCGGAGGCACATTGGTGATTTATATGGGCCGCGAGTCTGTCGCCGGTCTGGCCTCGCATTTCATCGAAGCCGGTATGCCGCCGAACATGCCAGCCGTTGCAATCGAAAATGCCAGCTTGGCGAACGAACAAATCCAATATGGCACCATCTCATCTCTACCGCGCAGTATGCATGATCATGGTGGCAACCAGCCGACCCTGATACTGGTGGGCGAGGCTTTGGAGAATAGGAACAGCTTGGCGGCGACGATTAAATTGGCGACGGCTGGCTAGGCAAAGGGTTTTTTTTTGAAAAAAAGAACCAAAAAATTTATTTATTAGGGCTATGGTTATGGCCTCTCCAACGCCAGTGCCTCGAATCATGCAGCGTTTTTCAGGCCTCGCTGTGATGCCCGCTGACGTTTTCGCCAGCCTCGGGGGATAGGCGCGCGCAAACCGGCACCGCGAACGCGCCGATCAAAGCAACCAGAACAAACGCGATCGAAAAATCCGAGGTTGTAGCGTGATTATGGTGATGCAACGCGGTGGAGATTTCTAACGAAGCAGCGCCGATAACGATGCCCAATGTGAGCGTGAGCTGCTGCACCGTTGAGTACAGGCTTGTCGCCGCCGACATGCGTGAGCGCGGGATATCGCTATAGGCGATTGTATTGAAAGCGGTGAATTGCAGGGAGCGGAAAAAGCCGCCGGCCAGCAGCAGGCCGCTCATCAGCAACGACGGCCAGGCCGGGGAAAATAGCGCGCTTAGTGCAATAAACCCTGAGGCAATTGCGCCGTTGACCATCATGGTTTTGCGAAAGCCGAAGCGGCGCAGCAAAGGCTGGGCAGCGGGTTTCATGCCTATTGCGCCTACCGCGGAAGCAAATGTCACCAGCCCGCTTTGCAGCGGCGATTTACCAAAGCCGATCTGCAGCATCAACGGCAACAGGAACGGCATGGCGCCGACGGCGATGCGAAACAGGCGGCCGGCGATAACGGAATTCGCAAAAGTAGGAATTTGCATCAGCGAGAAATCAAGTGCCGGATGCGGGTGGCGGCGGGCATGCAATGTGTAGATCAAGCTGGCACCGGCGCCGAGCGCAAAGGCCGCAAGCGTCCAGATGAGTGGCACCAGATTGCGGCCGACGGTTTCGAACCCGGCCATGAGCGCGGCCATGGCGAAGCCGGTGAGCAGCAGGCCGGAGAAATCCAGTTTGCCGCCGCGATCGGGCTCGCGCAGATCAGGGATAAACAGGGTAACGGCGATAGCGCCAATAATCCCGATCGGCACATTGATGTCGAACACCCAGTGCCATGATAGATATGTCACGATGAAACCGCCTAAAGGCGGCCCCAGGATCGGTCCGACCAACGCTGGGATTGTGAGCCAGGACATCGCCGCGATCATCTGCTTTTTTGACACCGAGCGAAGCAAAACCAGTCTGCCGACAGGCACCATCATGGCACCTCCGAGGCCCTGGAGAATACGGGCGCCGACCAGAAACCAAAGCGTCGGAGCCAGACCGCATAGCACCGAGGCAATGGTAAAAATGACGATGGCGGAGCGGAATACCTGCCTGCTACCGAAACGATCCGCCACCCAGCCACTGGCCGGGATGAAGACCGACAGGCTGATCAGGTAGGAGGTCAGGGTAACGCTCATATGCAGCGGGTCGGCGTGGAAGCTTTTTGCCATGGCTGGGAGCGCCGTCGCAATGACGGTGGAATCCACATTCTGCATGAACAAGGCAGTTGCAACGATGAGCGCGGTTGTACGCATCCGCTTATCGGTGGCTGTGGGCTCCAATTCCGCTGGTGATGCGCTCGGCTGGTCCATCGGCTAATGCCGCAACGGGTGGGCGACCGTCCTAGCCGTTGCTGGGCTCGATCACGCGGGCTTCATCGGCAAGCATGATCGGGATGCCGTCGCGGATTGGGTAGGCAAGCCCGGCTTTCGAACTGATCAGCTCGTTGTTTTCACGATCATAGGTCAGCGGACCCTTGGTGAGCGGGCAGACCAGGATCTCCAGCAAACGCGGATCGACCGGCGTGGTATTTTCATGGGGGGGTAGCGACATGGTTCAGCTGGCTTTCGGGTCGATGCCGCGGTTGTCATCGAAGGCGTTGATTTCCAGCAAGGCCAGCAAAACGCGCGCCCGTTCCAATAGGGTAGGGGCTTCGAGCAGTGCCTGCTTTTCCTCCGGATCAAACGGGCAGGCCATGCTAAGGGTGACAACCAGGACGTAGTCCGACATGGCGCCGATCGCCTCCCAATTGGCGTCTACACCGGCATGCGCGAAGTATCGTTTTGAGGCATCTAGCAAAAGCTGGCGATCCGGGCCGAGTCCTGATTTGGGCGGCGGTTGCAGATCCGCTGCGAAACCAGCAAAGGCGCCGCGAACGCGCCGGTAGCCTCGGCATTGTTCGACTTCCTCGACAATGGAAAAGCGGATTAGTCCGGTCAGCGTGATCAGGTACCTGCCGTCATCGGCCTCGCTGAAGGCGGAAAGCCGGCCCAGACAGCCGGTGCGGTAAAGGCCCGGGCCGGTATCGCCGTTGGCCAGGCGTTTATCTGGTTGCACCATGCCGAACAGCCGCCCCATGGCCAAACTGTCCTCAACCAGAGCAAGATAGCGCGGTTCGAAGACGTTCAGTGGCAGGCGGCCACCCGGCAGCAGCAAGGCGCCGCTGAGCGGGAAAACCGGGAATTCGTCAGGGAGCTCTTCGAGCTTCGCGGAGAGTAAGGTCACGATCTTCGCCTTACGCGAACAAAATAGCGGAAAGTTTGCGCCGGGCGGCCATTGTTGCCGGATCTTCAAAGCCCCAGGCTTCAAAAAATTTCAACAATTGCAGGCGGGCTGCGTCTTCATTCCAGTCTCGCTTCACCCGGATAATGTGCAACAGGGCTTCGGCCGCGGCCTCCCGGTCACCGCTCGCGCTGAGTGCTGTTGCCAGTTCATAGCGGGCCTCGAAATCGGCGGGGTTGGCCGCCAGCCTGGCTTCCAGGTCGGTGCGGGCAGCCTGGGCCTTGCGGCCTTCCGAAGCCAACGCCAAAGCAGATTTTGCCCCGGAGATTTCGGCATGTTCCTGCAATTCGGGTGGCACATCAGCCAAAACATCTTCGGCCTGCGCCTCATCGCCCAATGCCAGCAGGGCGCGGACCAGGCCGCCCCAGGCATCCGGTTTTTGCCGGTCTTCCTGCAAGGCCGCGGCGAACAGCTTGGCTGCATCTTCCGCGTGGCCGTCCTCAAGCAAAGCTTTGGCCTCGGCCACGTAGTCAGCCGCTGGCGCCGATGAGCCGGCAAGTTTCAGCAAAGCGTCGGCGTAGCGTTTTACCTCGCTTTCCGGCAGCGCTCCCTGGAACGGCTCGCTGGCGATCTGACCTTGCCAAAAAGCCACCACGGTCGGGATCGACTGCAGCGGCAGGCCCATTTGGCTGAGCTGCTGTACCAAAGCGCGATTTTTATCGACGTCGATTTTTACGAGTTTCAGGCGGCCGCCGGCCGCGCGGGTCACTTTCTCGAGGATCGGCGAGAGCGTTTTGCAGGGCCCGCACCAGGTTGCCCAGAAATCCACGAGCACCGGAATGCTGTTTGAAGCCTCGATTACATCCGCCATGAAGGTGGCCTGATCGCCATCGACGATCATTTGAGCACCTGCATTTGGTTTGGCGTTTTCCGTATCAGCGCCATCGCTAAGTAAACTGCTCATTTGGCCATCCAAGCTTGTTTTGGAAGTATATGGTATCGAAAGGGCAACTCACAGCCCTCCGCGTCTGGATATAGCGCCCTATGCGCTCGTGGGCCAGCGGCGCCTGCGGGTGACTTGCAATCCTGGTTCAGGATGCTTAAAGACCGCTCCATCGGAGCGCGGGCGTAGCTCAGGGGTAGAGCACAACCTTGCCAAGGTTGGGGTCGAGGGTTCGAATCCCTTCGCCCGCTCCAATAAAAACCGCGAAATTCAAGGCTTTATTGGAAACTGTAGCAGCGCTGCTGTTTCTTTCAGTCCGGATCGGTATAGCCGAAACCGTGAACATCCGCGCCGAAGCCGTGCAAAATCCGTGCAGTGTGTTTGCGGCATGTGCCTACGCAGGAAACGGCTGCCATCCATCTGCCATGCCAGCTCAGCTTGGATGGGTCAACGTCGCGCCGCGATGACCGCACGCCGCGCATGTCAATCGCTGGCGAACGAGATCCGAGGAAGCGCCTGGACCCCAACTAGTTATGAACGCGACTTCGATATCTGGCGAGTCAAGATTTGAGAAAATGGAACTTTATTAATGACGTCCTCAACGACGTCTCCCCGGATTATTTTGCTGGGATTGCCCGCAACCAATGAACCCGGAGGAACATCCGCATTAACAACGGCGCCTGCAAGAATCCGCGAGCCTTTTCCGACTGTAATACCGCCGACGATAACGGCATGCGGACCAATCCAAACATTATCTTCCACTGTCGGAAATCCAGTGCTGCGGGTGCCGTCGGGCAATATACGGTCAGCCTGCCCAATCGTTATTCCTTGCATAAGTGTTACGTTACACCCAATTTTCGCCCCTGCGCTAACAACTACACCCCAACCATGAAAGATGGCGATTCCGGCGCCAATAGACGTATCAGGCGGTAAGTCCATTCCAGCCCTGTTACATGCTGACATATGAAGACGTTTGATCATTTTTCGTTTGAGCCCAGACGAGCTCTGATACCACCTCATTGTGGCGATCGGACGAAAAGTTCGACTATGACGAAGGACTTTGAACGTATCGAAGCGACGAAATGATCTGGAAGCTCGAAAAGTATCGCAAGCTAGAGGGTCCATAACCTTAAAACTATCTATCGGAATATCTTTAGGCAAGTGAACAATATCTGGACGGGATACGCCTACATCCGCAACGTAAGATGCTTGCACTTAAAGCCGCCGCGACCATGTCACCGGCCTTGAACAGTCAATGCTCGCTGCCATTCAAAGAGGCCGGGGGTTGTTCCATAGCGGAGCCTAGCAAGCTTGAGTTAGCGGCTCCATTTCGGGGCATCAGGCTGACAATGGCCGAACAAAGATAAGCCCTGGACAGCGCCGGGGCTTAAGGTTATCAGGTCTATCTGCGATGAGGTAAGCTAAACCGCGGACGCGCCGGGGTGTCAAGTTACTTGCGTAGCTTGGCTTGATCGATCAACTCCATTTGTAGAGCCAGCGTTTGCTCATGCTCCCTAAACGGCTTGTCGCATCGGGCATTAGTTCGTTGTGACCGCGCTCTTTGAGGAGGCAAATTGGGGATTCATGTTTGAGAATGTCTATATTACATTTCTTAAGCTTGGACTCCATCACAGCTAACGAAAACTTTGCCATTCTTCTCCTGCAATGATTTACTAACCGTCCGTTTAATATCTGGCGACGTAATGTCTGAAAAAATCGATGGCGGTTTGAATGGCTTCACGGGCACACTCGTTCACCTCCTCGATTGCGGCCCTGAAGGTGCCTCCGTTGCGGTTAGCGAGCGCGCCGTCATCGGTCAGAAGCATAAAGTTGATGGCATTGGACAAGCAATAGGCTCGCATGAGCGCGGTCTCTATCTCGTCGCATCGTTCGTAGCGGCATGGCGCGTCTCCCGCAAAGGCCATAGCGTCGCGCAAGAGCACAGCGAGGATGCGCCCCGGTACCGTTTCCTCATCATCCTATGTGAAGCCGCCACCTGGATTACATATGGCCGCCACACGAGCCCGGGCGTGGATGCCGCCCGGCGTTTGCGCGTGAAGTTCTTCCAGTTGGTCTAGAAGTGGGCTCATCTTATCCGTAATTAGCTTAAGACCTGTGCCGTCCGCGTGGTCGGTGTCCTCGTATAGGGCTTCGATTTGGCTTACGAGCGCCTCGTATTTGCCGCAGAGCCGGATCAACTCTGCATCCGGGCTCGGTGCAGAATTCAGTCGGATCTTCGCCTCTGCCCACGGCGCGGTCATCCAAAGTTCTATCTTATTTGGTTGTGTCAGGATCACCGGCATAGCCTTGGGGCAGATCGGAGCGACCTCTTTGTTCGGCTCGGTGATCAGGAAACCAAAGAGCTTATGCTCACCGTCCGCCGGAGCGGCCTTTGTGCCCCGGCGCCCGAACCACGGCGTCCAGATACCGGCGAAGAAAAAGAGCGGTCGATCGTCGGCCAGGGCGAACCATGTGGGGGTCTTGCGCGGCTTGGTGTCCTCATACTCGCAAAATGACGTGGCAGGGGCCAGGCACCGCGAAGGAGGGGTTAGCCAGCGGCGGCAATGCGGGCTATTCGTATTTCGGATATTGGTGATCGTCGCGCCTCCGTCCGGACCTCCAGCCCAAAACCGGAGATGCCGACAGGCGGCATGGGACCGCTTCCAGCCCCAGGCTGAACATGTTGCCGGACATATGTGTGCGATAGACGTTAAATATTTAACAGTGCAAGTTGTGCTAAATGCAGCATGTGCGAAAAAGACTTGCTTTCCGGCGCCGGTTTGGCCACGAAGGCTGGGATGGATTTTTCGGATAGGAACACCGCTTGCTAATCGGTTGTGCAGTTTGCCGGAACCTTAGGGGCCGCCTATTTTATCCGGATTTGGTACAATCAATCGATGCCCGCGGCGAATTGATAGGCTTTGGACATAATCAGCGGGTAGAGGTCCCCGTGAGCGACTGGTTTCCATGAGCATTCGTCGCCACACGCTCTATAATCTGATCGGCTCGGTCACGCCGATAGTAGTCACGATTGTAACGATACCGATATATTTACGTTTGATTGGTGATGTACGCTATGGTGTATTGGCGCTCGTCTGGCTTTTTCTGGGTTATTTCGGTCTATTCGATCCCGGGCTAGCGAAAGCCGCGGCCTATCATATTGCCAAGCTGCATAAGGCGCCTGCCAAGGACAGAGAGGACGTTTTCTGGACGGCACTCGTAATCAATCTCGGCTTTGGGCTGGTCGGCGGTATCATTTTCTACCTTCTCGCCGAACCGTTCTTTGTCTCGATGTTCAAAATGCCGGCAGATTTGCGATCCGAAGTTCTGTCCTCCGTGCCATGGCTGGCGGCGTCTGTTCCTGTCTCGATCGTAAGCGGGGTTCTGGGCGGCGTTCTCCAGGCGCGGGAGCGATTTGGGTTCTCCAACGCGCTGAACATTTTCAACATTTTCTTAACCCAGATCGCCCCTTTGGCGGTTGCCTATCTGCATGGGCCGTCTCTCACTTGGCTTATCCCGGCTGTCCTTATTGCCCGTGCCGCGGGTTCGCTACCCACCTTCCTTGTCATCGCCCGTGTACTGCCGCTCGGAAGCGGCGGAAGCTTTAACCGCTCGCTGGTAAAGTCGCTATTTTCATATGGCGGCTGGATTACTATCACCAATTTCATCGCACCTATTTTGACCTCGGCGGACCGGATGCTGATTGGTGCCATGCTGAGTGCCGAGGCTGTCACTTACTACACGGTGCCGTCAAATGTTGTGGGCAGAGCGCAAATTATTCCCGGCGCGCTATCATCGAGCCTGTTTCCGCGATTTTCGTATAAGACCGAAGAAGAAAGTCGCAAACTGGCGGAAGACGCGGTCGTGACATTGGCGGCAATCATGACGCCCATCATCATTGGCGGCATCATTGCACTGCCCACGCTTATGCGGATTTGGGTCGGGGCCAAACTCGCACTGCACTCAGCGCCGATCGGCACAATCATATTTCTGAGCGTTTGGATCAACGGATTAAACTTCATTCCGTATGGTATGCTGCAAGCCACCAACAAAGTTGATCTCAACGCCAAAGCGCATTTGGTCGAGGTTCTACCATTTCTTGGAATTCTCTGGCTCGGGATCCATTTTTTTTGGGCTCGCCGGTGCGGCATGGGCGACTGTATTCAGAACGGCATTGGACGGTGCCTTGCTATTCTACCTGGCAAAGCAAATTGCGGTATGGCGAAAGATCTGGTTCGGAGCTCTCCTCGCACTTCTTAGCCAACTGGTCGCTCCGACCAATCTTTTTTCTCTTCAAACCGTCCTCGCCATCGCGATCCTGGTCGTCTCGATAATATGGTCTTGGTATTCCAGCCCGCGTGTTCGCCAGATTGTCGAGCGGCAGTTTGCGTATCTTAAACCGTTGCTGAATTTCTGAAGGTCGCGCCGGCGTGAAGGTTTTAGCGATTTCGGTGGTTCAGCTATCCCTCGCAGGCTCCAAACGTAGCGGAACCGCGGTTTACATTGCGAGCCTCATCGAAGCGCTGCAGGAGATCGCAAAAACCGACGTTTGCCTTCTCGAACACCAGCATAGTGGTATATCGGAACAACGTGGCAAGATAAGAAAGTTCGAAATCAGCCCACCACCAAATATGTTGGCTCGCCATTTCTCCAGCTGGTATGTCGGCGTGAAGTCGTCGGTATGGCAATATTCTTCCGTGGCACTGAAGCGTTTTCTTCAAAACGTAAATCTGAAAGATTACGATATCGCAGTGTTTCTTGAAGAGAATGCGGCGATCTACGCAAGATTTTTGCCGAAGCAAATGCCTAAAATTTTAATTCGCCATAATCTCGATTCCGAGTCGATAAAAATCGAGCGGTGCTCTTTTAAAGCCTATTTGCGCTCACGAATGGGCAAATACTTGTCCAGGCGCTTTGATATTTGGACATTGCGGGATTTTACGAAAACCACAATAGGGACGGAACCTGAAAAAAAACTTCTGCAAAACTTAAGCGGCCCCGCTGCAGTTGCGTTGCTGCCGACCATTACTAGGTTCGACCTTGGAGAAATTTCCACTTCTCCCAAAAAGGCCGAGCCGGGCGTGTTCAGAGCGATCTTCGTCGGAGGTTTTGATTATCCGCCAAACCGCGAAGCCATCTATTGGTTCATCGAATGCCAGGATCATCTGCCGGTGGAATTATTGAGCGCGCTCGAAGTCGTGCTCGTAGGCCGCTCCCCTCCGGAAATTCCGCGTGGCTGTAAAATCAAGTTTCAAGCCTTGGGTTTCGTGCAAGACTTGTTTTCGGTTATCGCGCGTTGCGATTTTGCCATCATCCCAATCGTCTCTGGCAGTGGCGTCAAAATCAAATCACTTACATTGTTGTCGTCTGGTATCCCCGTGGTCACGACCGCTGAAGGTGTTAGTGGCATCAACGTGAGAAATGAGATCGAGTGTCTGATTGCTGACGATCAGGCCGAGTTTTCTCGGGCAATCGTAAGATTATTTGTCAATCCAGATTTGCGGAAATCTCTGCAGACTGGCGCTTATGAGTTTATTCGCAGTAATTTTTCGGCGCAGCGGCAAAATGAAATTCTGCTGGAGATTATCGGTCAGGCGATTGAGTCCAATGATCGCTATTAGGAAGCGGGCAGATGCTCTGCCATGGCGTCTTGGCACGAGCGCGGAGATGGACAACCGGCGATCCCACGGACCTCGACGGCATGGGCGCTGGAGATCAGTTTAAACTGCGCTGGATGGCTGCTGACCCAGGAGGAAGATGTTGCTGCAGACCGGCTTGGACAGCATTGATGGGCATTTGGCTTTCGGCTAACTCCAGGCGATGAACAGACATGAGCGCCGGCAGCATGCCAAGACCCATCCGGTCGATCATGGCCCGCGGCTAATCGAGCTATTCCAGCTGCATCAGCGGGGTCACTCGCGCGATGCGGAAATCGGCTACCGGCAAATCCTAGCCGCCATGCCGGATCATCCAGAGGCCATGCGCCTGCTTGGTGAAGTCCTTATCGATAACGGCAAAGCAGATGAGGCCGTTCTGTTGCTACAGCGGCTGGTCAGGCTGCAGCCGCGCCAGTTCATTGCGCATTATTCGCTGGGCAATGCATTCCGCCTTGGCAGAAAACCGGCTGAAGCAATTAAAGCCTATGACGCCTGCCTTAAATTGAACCCAAGCTTCGCCGGCGCGCATCATGGGCTTGGCGCCATTTATCGCGGAATGGAGCGAGAGCGGCAGGCGGCGGATTGTTTTCAACTGGCAGTGAAGTGCAAGCCGGACTGGGCATTGGCCTGGAAGGACCTTGGAGCCGTTTTGGCCATTCTTGGCGACCTGCCGGCGGCCAGGCAAGCGTTCAGCCGGGCGCTATCGCTGGATCCTGCAATGGGCGAGGCGAGGCGGCTGCTGGCCGCAATCAACGGGTCCGTCAATGTCTCCAAAGCTCCGGCACTACAGGCACCCCCCAACGAGCGCATAGACATCCTGTTCGCGTTAGGGCGGGAGCACGACCAGGCGGAGAAATTCGATGCTGCCTTCGGGTATTTTGCCGAGGCCAACGCGTTGCTGCGGCGGGCGCAGGCCGCTGCCGGCAGGCAGTACAACGCGGCCAAATTAAGCAGCGACGTCGATCAGTTGATAGCCATTTTCAACCCGGATGTTTTTACCGGTGCTGTGGGCAAAGGAACAAGCTCCGAACAACCGGTGTTCATCCTGGGGATGCCGCGTTCGGGTTCGACCTTGTTCGAGCAGATTGCGGCCAGCCATTCAAAGGTGGCCGGGGCCGGCGAACGCAAAGGCATCGGCGTTATTGCGAACCGGCTAGGCTGGCGGCCTTCCGCCCGCTGGACCCAGGATGCAATACAGGCGCAAGGCGCGGAATATCTGCAAGCCATGCGTGCAGCTGGCGGCGATGCCAGGCGCATCATTGATAAGATGCCAGATAATATTTTTCAGCTGGGCCTGATCGCCACATTATTTCCCGATGCCCGGATTATTTTCTGCGCGCGAGACCCTCGTGACACTTGCCTATCCTGCTATTTCCAGCATTTCTCAGAACCGCTTGGCTTCGATACCGATTTGAATGACGCCGCGCATCGCTTTGCCGAGACCGAGCGCCTTACCGCGCATTGGCGAGCGGTGCTGCCGTTACGGACGATAACGCTGAGCTACGAGGCACTGCTGGGCGATTTGGAAGGCGAGTCGCGCCGGTTGATCGATTTTCTTGGACTGGATTGGGAACCCGCCTGTCTCGACTTCCACCAAAACCAACGTCCGGTTCGAACCGCAAGCTGGGCGGAAGTCCGGCAACCGCTTTACCACCGGTCCGTTGGCCGCTGGCGGGCTTACGCTCAACATCTAGGGCCGGTGCTAACGCGCTTTCCGGAATAGTCGCGTCTGCTGCCGCCTCAACAGCGCCGTGCCTGGCGCGCTTTAACGCCGCATATGCAGTCAGCCGCGCTCAGCGAAAGATGCAGAGTTCGGCTGACGGGGCTTGGCCAGGCTGCCACGTATTAAAACTCGCGCCAGTCCTTCTGCTCGACGATCTTCAAAGCTGGCTTGGTGGATGTTATGCGTGCGGGGGTTCCCGGCGGTAAGGGTGAAAGGCGTTTGCTAATTGCCGAATTGCCTCTATCAGCCTTGAGCTGGAAGCGCGCCATCAGCGTCGCCAGGCCGTCAGCTTCCTCAGCCAGGTTGCGGCTGGCGGCGGCGGTCTGCTCAGCAACCGCGGCGTTTTGCTGGGTTACCTTATCGATCATGTTGACCGCGCTGTTGACTGACGCAAGACCAGTCGCTTGTTCCCCGGCGGCAGCGGCAATTTCTACGACCAGGTTACTGACCTCGGTTACCCGCGCCAGAATTTCTTTCAGGCCGATGGACATCTCGCTGACAAGTTCGACCCCGGAGCCAACGCTTTTGGTCGACGAGCTGATCAGGGTTTTGATTTGTTTTGCAGAGTCGGCGGACCGGACCGCGAGGGCGCGTACTTCGGTTGCCACCACTGCGAAGCCGCGGCCGGCGTCGCCGGCGCGGGCGGCTTCGATGCCGGCATTCAAGGCCAGCAAATTCGTCTGAAATGCAATTTCATCGATAATGCCGACGATTTGCGTGATTTCGCGGGAGAAACGGTTGATCTCTTCCATGGCCACGAGGGCGCGGGCGGCGACCTGGCTGGAGGTGTCGGCGCGGGATTTGGTGGTGGTGACCACCGCGGATGCCTGTTGGGCCGCGCCGGCCGTTTTACGGACGTTGGCGGCAATTTCGTCGATCGAGGCAGCGGTTTCTTCGAGCCGCGCGGCCTGATCCTCGCTACGGCGCGAGAGATCGTCCGAGGCTTCAGATATCTCGCTGGTGCCATGGGTCATGGCGCCGACTGCGGTGTTGATGGCGGACATGGCGTCCGCCAACTTTGCCACCGCCGCGTTGAAATCTTTGCGCAGCTTTTCGTAGCCCTCCGGAAAGGAGTTGGTGATTGAATGACTGAGATCGCCGGAGGCAAGGCTTTCCAGGGCCGCTGCGAGATTGTTCACGACCTGCGCCTGCTCCTGCTGCGCCATTGCTCGTTCGCGTTCCTGGGTGGCGCGCAGCGTTTCTTCGCGCGCCGCGGCTTGTTCCTGTTCGGTACGCATGGCAACGATCCGGCGCTGGTTGGTCCGGAATGTTTTAAGCGAACGGACGATGGCACCAAACTCGTCGTGGCGGTCCAGCCGATCCAGATCCATGTCATCGCGGCCGGTCGCAAGCTGTTCGGTTGCTTCGGATATGTCTTTGACCGAGCGTCTGATTGCATAGATGATAATGCCGCCGATGATCGCCACGCCGGCAAATGTGCAGGCGACGAAAATATATAGTATTTTACTGATCGCGTTGGCTTTGGCGATGCTGCCGGCGGCTTGCTGGTTCGAAGCGGTCGCCACCAAATCCGTCATGTTGCTCAGGGTGGCCGTCATCCGCGTATAGTTTGCCTGGAATGGTTGAATGAAGCTGGCGGCGGAGTTGAAGTCGATGCCGAGCATCGACCCTACGACGATTAAGCCGCCCCGGTAATTCGCCAGATTTGTCAAAACCTCGGCAAATCCGGCGCGCTGGTTAGCGGGAGCGGTGGCGTTTAAAATTGTAAGATCGGCTTTGACCGCATCTAGTTTGGCCAGCACCAGGTTCAAGGCAGTTTGGCTGGCGTCGGCTGAACCTCCAGCAGCCTGCTTCGTCATTAGTGTGTACAAGTCACCATTGGCGAAGGTAATGCGCAGCGAGTCGTTTGCCAGGCGCGCCCGCAGGCCGGCGTCGCTGACAACATTGCGGAGCACGGCCGCCTGCTGATGTTGCGACCAAACCGCTCCGGCGGCGACTGCGGCCAGCATGAAAAGTGCGAAAGCCGGTACGACGCCGATTTTTATAACGAGCGGAATATCTGCGAAGCGGGGCAATTTCATCGTGGCATCCTGCGGGCCTAAGTCTAGATTTCGGTGATCATGAGCATGAATGCGGATGCGAAGCTGACACCGCTGGCCGCTGCGGTTGCTTTATTCACCGTGATTTGCACGGTTGGCGCGGTTTGGATGTCGACAGCGCAACTTCCAGCCTGGGTCGCGGCAAGATCGGTGGTGATGCAGATTACCTTCTCGGCAGCGGCCTGCGCGCCGGCCTTTGCCGCTTCGGCGCCGAGACCCGAGGTCAGGAAGATCACGTCCGAGGGTGTGCTGGCAATTTTATCGATGGTGATTGGCACCGGGATGAGCGTGACCGCGCCGACGGCAAGCCCGGTGCCAAGAATGCCGACCAGGGCAGCCTCATCGGCGGCTGAGCCGGCATTGGCCGGGTCGTAAACAATACCAAGTTTGACGTTGCCGGTAAGCGGCGTTGCGGTAAAGCCCAGCACCCGGCCAGCCACCTGGATATCCTTTGCAGTTACCGCGGCCTGGCCGGCGAACGGGAACAACGCGGCAGCGGCGCAGAACACGCCAGCGTAAAATCTCTTCAAGCAAACCTCATGTAGAAAAACTTTTGTTCTGATTCCGGATCGCTGGCGCGATGCGATTGATGAGTCGGCTTTCATAATAATTAAAATCCTGCTGTGGCGGTGAGCAGAACTCGGCGCTGAACCGGCAATCCGGCAGTTTCCTGCAGCTGGTCCGCAGCAAGTTGCGAGCCGGTGAGCGCTATGGTGAGCTGCTGTGTGACATTGTAGCCAATCCGGGCATCAAGCGTAACATAATTGTTTATGTTGACCGGCGCATACCCGCCGGGGGCAGACTCGTAATCGGTATAGTTCGATTGCCATTTGCCTTCCAGGTCGGCTTCGAACTTGTCCCAGCTATAGCCTCCGCCAAAATCAACTGCGCTGACCGGTGTCGCGTTATTGAAGTTGAAGGGAATCGCCGGCGGTGCCGCAATTAGATCATCGCGAACCGAGGTCAGCGAATAGCTCAGGTTCCAGCGCAAGCCCGCCGCGCTCGAGCCGCTCAGTCCGATCTCGCCTCCAAAAGCTGTGTTGCTACCAAAATTCTGCGAATATGAGCTAACGACACCATTGGCGTATTGGGCAGGCAGATTGACGGCGGATGCAAGATTGTTTTGCGTAAGGTCGTAATAGAGCGCGGTTTTTATTGTCGATTGCAGGGACGGGAGAACCCGGTCGTAATCCACTTCGAAATTTGTCGTCGTTGAGGCGTTCAAATCCGGGCGACCGGCATAAATGACTTTGAGTGGACCTTCAGAGAGGCCATATTGCAGGCCGTAATCAAACAGGCTTGGAGCCTGAACGCCACGGCCTATTAAAAGACGATATGTGTCCCAGTCGGTAGGTTGATAAACCAGGCCAGTGTTGAAACTAGGAGCGTTGACAACGGCGTTCTGAAATTGCCCGAGTGTATAGATGTTAGGTTGCGCCACCGGCTGGTTCCTGTTCAGCACCAAATGGTCCAGCCGCACGGAGTTGGTAAGAGATAGCTGCGGGGTAATCTGCCAGCTCCACATCAGGCTCGCGGCATAGTCCTGGTAGCCGATCCCGCCGTTCAATAACGGACCCCATTCGCGGTTACTGCGATATTCAAGCCCCGCTCGTAACGCGCTGTCGCCGAGTTTTACGAGATCACTGGCCTGCAAAACCCCAACCTGATCATCAAGGTCGTCGGACGGCCCAACCAGGAATACGGATGCATATTTCTCCTGGTTCAGGTAGCCCTGAACGGAGGCAACTCCCCAGTCCGTATCGGCGGAGAAGCCGAGTTTGTAGGAGTTGACCCGCAGCACCGTTCGCGCCAATGCGTACTGCACGTCGTAGGACAGGTTGTTGGATTGGCTGTCGGTCACCTCCGCAGTGACCTCTGTTTTCGATGTCGGTTTCCACTCGCCGCGGATGTTGAGATTGCCGTCAAGCGGTGCGCTGGTGCTGAGGTTGGCGGTGCTATGCCCGATCGTGGAGTACTCGCTGGTCTTGATGCCGCCAAGCGCAATTCGCAGGCCGCCCTTACCCGCATCCTGCACAGTGGCTACGGCCGAACCCACGACGGTACCGTCCGAGCCATAGCCGAGCGTGGCGGTGTTCAGCTTGTCGAATAGCGGGTCATAGGTGATGATGTTGATGACGCCGCTGGCGGCGTTGAACCCGAACAGCGCGGAGGCGGGACCTTTAACAATTTCGATCTGCCGGATTTCGCTCAGCTCTACCGGCAAGGCTTGCCAGGCGGTGTAGCCATAATCGTCAAGATAAACCTGGCGGCCGTCAATCAACACTAAAACACGCGGGTTTTGCACCTGACTGTTGCCGCGGATCGCAACGTCACTGTCCAGGGCAGTATAGTTGCGGACGTCGATGCCGGCGACGAACTGCAATATCTCGGGAATGTCCGTGGCGCCGGATCGCCGGATCTGGTCCGCCGTGATGATTTCGAGATTAGCCGGCGCCTGGCTGGCCTTTAATGGGGAGCCAGTGGCAGAGGTGGTGATCGGCTCACCGAACATTGATTCAAGGGCGCCGTAATCTATTTCCTGCGCTTTGGCGTTGTGGGCGATAGACAAGCTGATGACAGCCGCGGAAATTAGGCTAAGGCTGGATCTAAATCTCATATGGCATCCTCGAAGCTTGAAAGTCGCGGCCGTAGAGCCGGACAGGTGCCGGGTGCGCGCGTATTTAAAATGGCGTGGCTGGAGCTCGCGTTATCGGGACGCCCGCGGGAAAACAGAGTTAGGACAAGCAATGGCGATGCATCAAAATAGTAATCAGCCGGAACGTTGCATGGCAGTCTGGAAATCCTGGTTTGAGCCGATAGCGAGATTTGATTGGCCGTGGAGATCGATATTTGGGGAGAATGGTTGGGTAGTATTTCTAAACGCTTAAAATCTGCGGAGTTGGCGTCCGACTGATCAAAATATTTGAAGATGGCATTAAATAGAACAAACCGTTGTAACGTCGGCCTTGCGGATTGCCCGCAACAAGGTTAACGCCGGCTAAAGAGCGCACGTAAGAGCTGCGGTTGCAGGTCATCGAAGCCGCATTGATCGCGATCAAGACGCAGCTGCGCCAATCGAAGAAAGCAGCGAGCCAGCACCATCACCCCTGGCACCAACGGGGAGCAGCCGGTATGGCGAAGCTGGTGCCTGGTATTGCAAAGCTGGCGCTATAGGCTCGGCTGTCTTGCTCCCTCGGCGACCAGCCATTCGATAAAAGCTGTGAGGGACGCTGTTTTATCCGCGTCGAACGGGACCAATGCCACATACCCGGTGCGCGGCACCACAACTTTGGGAAAAGGTGCTAGCAGCCGACCCGCGGCAACATCGTTGGCAAGCACCGGGAATGGACCAATACCGATGCCAAGACCATCGATGATAGCCTGTAGCGTCACGAAAAAATGGTCGAAAATCTGCCGGCGCTGTCCGGGCATGTTAGAGACGCCGGCACGGTCTAGCCAATCCACCCAATCGCCAGGCCGGGTCTCGGTCGTCAGCAGCGTGTGGTGAGCAAGGTCCGCAAATTTTTCGATCGGCCGTTGTTCAAAAAGCGCTGGGCTCATCACCAGCGTATCGGCTTCTTCAAGAAAACGCCGGCAATTATGCTGCGGCCAGGCACCTTGGTCCGCGGGTCCACGGCGCACTGCCAGATCGAAGCCGCCACGCAATTCATCCTGCAAAGTAGTGGTGGTGGTAACGGTAACCTCGACCTCTGGGCGCTCGGCATGGAAGTGCTGCAGGCGAGGGATCAGCCAGCGCATTGCAAAGGTGCTTGGCGCGCTGACGCGAAGAATGCGAGGTGCAGCGGGCCGTCCGCTAGCTTCCGCCGCCGCGATTACCCGGTCGAAAGACAAACTTACCTCCGACGCAAAAGCCCTGGCCGCTTGGGTCGCAATCATTCGCCGGCCCGAGCGCGCGAACAGGCGCTGACCAAGCCAGGCCTCCAGCACCGAAATCTGCCGGCTGACCGCGCCATGGGTAATGCCAAGCTCCGCAGCAGCCTGAGCGTAACTGCTGGTCCTGGCGGCAACCTCGAAGACACGAAGAGCGTTGAGCGGCGGCAGTCTACGCATGAAAACCGTGAGTAAATTAGACAGATTGGGTGAATAAATACCGGCTATTCGATAAAAAGTCATGCCTTTAGGCTTGCGGGCCTGAATGGAGATGAGACATGGCGACGATCGGGGCCAGAAATGCACAACAAGCAGAGGCGTCGCCCCGGGTTACCTCACGGCAGCGCAACCTTACCGGCGCTTGCCTGGCGCATTTTCTGCACGACGGATATACCGATCAACTCTACGCGTTGCTGCCGATCTGGCAGGCGCAGTTTGGTCTTTCATATGCCGGGCTGGCGGCACTTAGGGCGCTTTATACCGGCACCATGGGTGGCCTGCAGGTTCCGGGCAACCGGCTTACGGCACATCTTGGTGCGCGCTCGGTCTTGGTCCTTGCCACCTTCTTTGCAGCCTGCGGATTTTTCGTCATGGCGCTTCCAGGGGGCATCGCTCTATTGGGCTTCGGTCTGGTGGTCGCCGGCGTCGGCTCCAGCCTGCAGCATCCAAGGGCAGCACTTCTGGTTACCCATACGTTCGGTAAAGGGTCGCGCGGTCCTCTGGGCATCTATAATTTTTCCGGTGATCTGGGCAAAGCCGTGTTTCCGGCCATTGTCGCCTTGCTACTGACGGTGTCGGCTTGGCGGCCGATTATAGCCGGCATGGCGGTGATTGGGCTTGCCGTGGCCTTCACGTTGCGATGGATACTGCCGCGACAGCCTTTTGCCATCCCAGCGCCAGCAACGCCTGCAGCGAAAACTGCAAGCGGTAAGGGGTTTGGCCTGTTATGGAGCATCGGAGCGCTCGATACGGCGACCCGCATGGGATATCTGCTGTTTCTGCCGTTTCTGCTGCATGCCAAAGGGGGCACCGAGACGGCTGTCGGCGCCGGCCTCGCGCTTCTGTTCGCCGGCGGCGCGCTGGGCAAAGCTGCCTGCGGCTGGATTGGTCAACATCTGGGCGTGGTCTGGACGGTGGTGATCACCGAAGCTGCAACGGGGGCGATGATCATGGCAACGTTGATGCTGCCACTGCTGCCAATGCTTATTCTGCTGCCGGTGCTTGGGATTTTTCTCAATGGCACATCGTCGGCGCTGTACGGCACTGTCCCGGACCTGGCGCCTAACAATGATACCGGCAGAGCCTTTGCCATGTTCTATACCGGCGTTAGCGGCGCCGGCGGCTTGGCGCCAATCCTCTATGGATTTATTGCCGACCATTCCAGCCAGACCACCGGGATAATGGCAGCCGCTTTGACGGCGCTGATCATCGTTCCACTGGTTTTCATGCTTCGTCCTGTTCTCATGGAATAGGCGCCGCGACCGCGCGGCTGGCGCCGGCGCGAGGGTCGGATGTCGTCGCTGCCGATGGAGCGTCTCAGGTTTGTTGCAAAGCCTGCTTCAGATCGGCGATCAGATCGTCGGGATGCTCGATGCCGATGGACAGCCGGATGGTCGCATCCAGAACCCCAATTCTCTGCCGCACATCGGCTGGCACACCTGAATGGGTCATTGTCGCCGGATGGCTGGCCAGAGATTCCGTACCGCCAAGGCTGACCGCCAATTTCAGAATCTGCAAGGCGTTGAGAAATTTGAAAGCCGCCGGTTGGCCGCCGCGGATATCGAACGAAAAGGTCGATCCGGCGCCGCTGCATTGAGCCGCGAAAACACGCCCTGCAAATGAGGACTTGTCGTGATATGGCAAGTAATGGATGGTCTCGACCTTTGGGTGACTGCGTAGAAAATTTGCTACGGCGAGGCCATTATTGTTGGCCTTTTCCATCCGGATGCTGAGCGTTTCCAGAGAGCGGCCCAGCATCCAGCATGAATGGGCATCAAGCTGCGTACCAATGGCGCTGCGCAGCGACTTCACTTGCCTCATCAGAGCCTTCGAGCCAAGTGCGGCGCCGGCGATAAGATCCGAATGGCCGCCGACATATTTGGTGAGCGAATAGAGCGAAATATCGGCGCCATGTTCGATCGGGCGTTGGAACACCGGACCCAGCAGCGTGTTGTCGCAGGCAATGATTGGCAAATGCCCTTGTTTGGCATGGATTACGCCGGCGACACGGCGGATAATCGCAATATCAACCAGTCCATTTGTGGGATTGGCTGGCGTCTCGATCAGGATCACCGAGATCCGGCCGGCTCGCATGGCTTGGCTTGCCGCCGCTTGTACAGCGTCCTCGTTCAGGCCATCCGCAAAGCCGATCGCCCGGATGCCCATTTTGTTGAAGGTTTTCGACAGCAATGTTTCGGTGCCGCCATAGAGCGGCTGCGAATGCAGAATGGCATCGCCAGGACTGACAAAAGCAAGCAAAGTCGTGGCGATCGCCGACATTCCGGAGGAGAACAGCACGCCGCTTTCGGTGCCTTCATAAACCGCCAGCCGGTCCTCGACAATTTCGCTATTGGGCTGGTTGAACCTGGAATAAACCAACCCCGCCTCGGTGCCTGCCGGCGGTTCGCGGCGGCCGGAAACGAAGTCGAAGAAGTCGCGGCCTTCTTCCGCGGTTTTAAAAACGAAGGTCGAGGTAAGAAATACCGGAGGCTTGACTGCACCCTCAGATAGCTCAGGGTCATAGCCGTAGTTCAGCATTTGAGTTTCTGGGTGCAACGCGTGCTGGCCGATATGGGTTTTATAGGGACGGGGAGCCGTCATGCGAGCCTCCTAACCTGAGAGCAGATTTATCTTCGCCAAAGCATAGAATTAGGCCGCTACCGTTCCCAATGCCATTACAATTTAGCCCGGCACCTGGATTGCCGCGCCTGGATTGCCGCGCCTGATTGCCGCGCTGGATTGAATGAGCTTGGATTGAAAGAGCTTGGATTGAATCAGCTTGGATTGAATGAGCGGGGATCAAATGAGCTTGGACCGAATAAGCGTGGATCGAATAAGCGCGTTAATCGGCCATGGCGGATTGAAGCCTGGCGATATCGAGCAATAACCTGGTGCGGCTCTGTACCAGATTAAGCGCCTGTTGGCTGGCCGTGGTTTGCGCGGTGAGCACAGTGGTGTAGTCGGCCGCACCCAAAGCGAATTGTTGTTCGGCCAGTTGATAGGCTTGCGTCGCGGTGCTGGAGGCGGCCTGTGCCCGCAGCAGCGCGGTCTGGTCATTTTGCGTGGCCTGCAGGGCGTCAGCAGCCTCGCCGAAGGCGTTCAGCACGGCGCCTCGGTAAGCAGCCAGGGAAGCGGCGAGCTCCGCCTGAGCGGCGCGCTTGCGGGCGTGCAGGATGCCGCCATCATAGAGCGGCGCCAGCAGGTTGCCGGCCAGGCTCCATAATCCGGAGCCAGGCTCGAACAGAGTGCTCAAAGTTTCCGAGGCATAGCCGCCGCTCGCCGATAAAGTAAGGTCGGGGTAGAGATGCGCCACCGCGATGCCGAGGCTGGCATTCTGCGCCGCGACGTTGGCGCGCGCCGCCCGCAGGTCGGGCCGGTTAGCAAGGTAGCTTGAGGGCAAAGTGATGGGGATCCGCGTTGGGATGCTGATCGCTGCGAGGTCGATGCCGGAGGTTTGAAATTGGGCCGGCAATTGACCGGTCAGGACCGCGATCCGATCGTGCATGGCCTCGGCGTCGGTCTGCAATGGGTACAAGGTCGACTGGGTGGCGAGGATTTGGCTTTGTTGCTGCAAAACGTTCAGCTTTGGAATAGCGCCGTCGAGATATTCGCCGTTCAGAAGGTTGAGCAGGTTCTGCTCCACGCCGATGATTTGTTCCGTGGTGACGATCTGGGCGTTATCGCCGGCCTCGCCGATAATGGCGGCGACGATGTTGCCGGCGAGGGATTGGCGGGCGGCGTCGATTTCAGCCAATTGGTAATCAACCTGCGCGGCGGAATTCTCAAAGGTATAGTGGCGGGCGCCGAACAGGCCCGGATCGTAGCTGATGGTGCCGGTCAGGCTGTAGATGGTGTAGGGCGGCGACCCGTTGGGACCGGTGGGATAAGCCTCGCGGCTCAGATTTGGGTTAAGGCCGATCTGCGGCAGATAAGCGCCGTTGGCGGCGTTCGCATTGGCGGCGGCGGCGGCGAGGTTAGCGTTCGCCTGGTCCAGGGTTGGGCTGGCCTGCAAGCCGGTGGCGACCAGCAGGTCGAGCGACGCGTTCCCGAATATTGCCCACCAGGCCTCAGGAATTGTGCCGGCAATAAACGCGGGGTTGCTCAAGGCGGTTGGCAAATAGGCGTTGGCATCGGTTTTCGTGTCCGGCGGCGCTAATGGCGGCGCGCAGCTGCACAGTAAAAACCCGATCAGCACGCAGTAGCCTTTAGGCATGACGGTGGCCGTGCAGCAGGCAATACATGGCCGGCACCGCAAACAACGATAACAGAAAGCCGCTGGCCATGCCGGTTGCCAATACCGCACCTAGATCGTAACGAATGACCGCTTGCGGGCCGGTTGCGAGCACCAATGGCGCAGCGCCGCCAATCAGCGCCAGCGTAATCATCAATATGGGCCGGAACCGTAATCGCGCGGCCCGCAACCCCGCCTGTTGCGTCGGCAGATGCAGCATGCGGCCCTCGCGCGCCACCTGAACAAACAGAATCCCTTGCCGGGCGATGAGCCCCCAGACGGTTAGAAGCGCGATTTCAGTAACAATATTTATCGTCGCACCGCCGCATACGAATAACAGTAACGGCCCAAGGCTGGCGAGAGGCACCGTGGTGATGACGACGAACGGATCGCGCAAGCTACGGAATTGCGCAGCCAGCAGAAAAAATAAGCCGAGCAGGCCAAGCGCGAATAATTTGGCGTTCTGCCGTTGCGAGGCCAGATACATCTCCGAAGGGCCGCTATAGCCGAAGCTGACATCCTTGACATCCAGAACGCGAAATTCCTGCTGCAGAGCGTTCAAAGCCTGCGATAATGAAACCCCGAGCGCAGGTTGCGCCTGAATGTTCACACTGGGCAAACCTTGCCATGAACCTAACGCATCCGGCATCTCGCGGCTGCCGATATTGACCACGGTTCCGAGCGGGACCATCGCGCCGGAGCTGGTTTTCACCGGTATTTCGGTCAACATATCGGTGCCGCCGTTCGACGGCATTTCGGCGACAATATCCATTGTCGCATTGTCGATGCTGACCTGCCCGAGATTGCCGCCGGAAAGTGCGCCGTTTAAGGCGGCGCCGATGCTTGCATCTGATATGCCAAGCGTGGCGGCAAGCGGACGGTTGGTGTCGAGAGTATACTGGCGTTGCGGTTGCCCCGGCGCAACCGTGAGGTAATCGAATTTACCGCTGGCATAGGCGGCGTTTTCAATTTTCGTTGCCATATCGAGCAGGTTCGAATAGTCGACCTGGCCTGAAAGCAGTACCGATACCGGCAGGTCCTCGACCCCGGGCATGCCGTTTTCCTGGCTGACATAGGCCGATACGCCGTTCAGCTGCTGCAGTGCCGCGGTCAACTTGATAACGGCGCGGTGTGCTGCCTGCGGCGTGTCATAGGTGTAGCCGCCGAAGATGCCGTGGCCGTCTTCCGAAGCGACCAGCCAATCCGGATCGTTCGGGAGGGTTTTGTGCAGAAGATTTTCCATCGCGGCTGATTGGGTCAACATGTATTGCATCGAAGCGCCATTGGGCGCGTTGGCGTAGATGTCATCGTTCAGGCCGTCGGCCGCCGGGACCAGGTTGCGCGGGGCGATCTGGAATAATGCCACGCAGCCGACTGCGGCCAGCAGGACCGCAGCGGCGATAGCCGGATTGAACCGTAATGCGGGTGTAAGGGAGTTGATGTAGAGGTTTCGCAACCGGTCGATGACGCTGACGCGATCGACATGTTTGTAGGTTTTGCTGGCCCACATCGCCATATACGGGACGATGGTGAGAGCGATCAGCAGCGATAGCAAGAACGCTGAAATCAGTACCAGCGCAAACGGCCGGAACAGTGCGGCGGTGAGACCGCTCAGGAACCCCAGAGGAAGAAATGCGACGACCAGCGTCGATGAGATTGCCGCCAGAACCGGCGCCAGCCGCGCGATGCTGGTACCTGCGGCATCCATGGGTGCGCGCCCCTCATCAACCCGGCGAAAGATGTCTTCGACCACCACGATGGCGTCGTCGACGACCAATCCCACGGCGAGTACCAAGGCGATGATGGTGAACAGGTTCAGGGTTTGGCCGGTGACCTGCATGACAACGGCCGCGCCAAGCAGCGACAGAATGATCGCAATAAAGGGTGCGGCGGCGGCGCGCATGCTGCCCAGCGAGAGCCGGACGATGGCGCCGACCAGCAGGATGGTAATGACCAAGGTGATGGCAAGGTCGGTGAGCGATTGCACGACACTGGTAGACTCGTCGTAGGTCACCTCAAGTCTCAAGCCCGGCGGCAGCATCGGCTGCAACGCAGCAACCACCTGACGCACATGTTTGGCAACATCGATAATGTTGCCGGCAGGAGCGATGCCAGCGGCGATATAAACGCCCGGCCGGCGGTTCCACCAGGCAAAGTCGGAGCCCGCGGAAAATCCGACCGCGGTTTTAGCCACGCTCTGCAACGGTATTTCCACACCGTTGCGCGTTTTGATCGGCAGATTATCGAAATCGGCGGCATCGTTAAGCCCAGGCCGGGCGTCGATCGGCATCGCCGCCGCATTGTCGCGCAGCGTGCCGGCGGCATCGACGGTGCTGGCCTCGGTAAGGGTTTGAGCGACGTCATCCGGGGTGACGCCCAACGCCTGCATGCGAACCGGGTCCATCGTTACGCGCAAGCTCGGGTTGTCGGAATACAAACTTACCGGACCGATGCCGGGGATGGTTTCGAGCCGGGGGATAATGTTTGTTTTAGTGTAGGATGTCACCGCGCCCAGCGAGAGCGTGGGTGGAAATAACACCGTGACGTTGATTTCCTGATTGGCGTTATCATCGCCGACAAGGGTAATGTTCGGCGGCAAAATCCCGGCCGGCAAATCGCCGCGGGTTGCATTTACGGTTGCCAGTGCTTCGGCGAACAGGGTGTCCGGAACGGCGCCATCTGCGAGAAAAACGTTGATGTCGGAAGCCCCGGGCTTGGTCGAACCGGTGACGTATTTAACGCCGCTGAGCGCTGCCACCGCGGTTTCTAACGGTAATGTAACGAACTTGTCCATGGTCTGCGCATCCGCACCAGGGAAGCTGGTGCTGATATCGATCATCCGGTCAGGAATGATCGGACTTGAACGAACCGGTAGGCTGAACACGGCGATGACGCCGAAAATTGCAAGGGCGGCGCCCGCAAGGCCCACCAGCACCGGTTGGCGCAGCAACGCAGCCCAGATGTTCAAGGTCGCTGCAGCTTAACGCTGGCCCCGTCATCGAGCTTGAAACCGCCGATCGCCACCACCTGCTCGCCGGCGCTAAAGCCGTTAACACCAATTATCGCGGTGCTGCCGTTCTGCGCGTATTCGTCGACGTAAACAGCGTGAACTGTAAAGCCGTTACCTGGACCGGCGGACAAGGCGTACACATAGCGGCCCAGCGTATCGTCGTTCAACGCGGTGGCCGGCAGGCTGAAGGCAGGGGCGGGCGCGCCGGTCTGCAGCGTCACCACGCCGTACATGCCAGGCAATAGCGTGCCGCTATCGCCGATAATCGTGCCTTCGACCAGGCGGGCATTGGTCGTGGTGTCGACCTGCGGGCTGAGGGCCCGGATCCGGCCTTGAAATTCGTTTGTGTCGGTGGGGAGCGAGGCAACGGTGAGCCTGAAGCTGGCGCCAAGGCTGAGGTCGCCGGCTTCGGTTTGCGGGACCGAAAATAACACCCTGAGCGGATGCAGCTGCGTTAGCTCCGCCACTTCCTGGCCTTGCTGGATGTAATCGCCGGCGGAGATTTTGCGGATGCCGAGCACGCCGGCGAAAGGTGCCACGATATTGAGTTGCGCCAATGCGGCATTGTCCAGGGCAACCTGCGCTTTGGCCTCCGCCAAGTCGGCCTGCGCCTGTTCAAAAGCCGCTTCGCTGGCGCCTGCAATCTGCAGCAGTTTCACGTCGCGCGACAATGCCCGCGAAGCTTCGTTTAGCCGGGCCTGATCCAAAGTCAGCTGTGCCACCTCAGGGGCATCATCCAGTTTTACCAGCAAAGTGCCGGCAGATACCGATTGGCCCGATGAATAGAGCACCGCGACCACCTGGCCGGCGCGCTCGGCGCCAAGCACAGCACTTTGCTCGGCGTCGATGGCGGCTGGCACCTGCTCGGTGGCGCGCCATGTCGTGGCCGTCAATGCCGCGCCTTGCACCACCGGAACTGCATCGGCGGCGGCACGCGCCAGGCCGGCGCCAAATTGCAGCAGGACCGAAATTGCAAGCAGATTGCGTAGAATTTGTCGCCTCCCGGATCACGAACCGGCCAACATCTACCGCAGCCACCTCGTCATCTCAAGCCGACCATCGATCGTTTTACAACAAGAACTACTGATTCTTGGTTGCGATCCCGATATCGGTGATGCCGGCTTTGCGCACGATATCCATCACGCTCATCAACTGCTGCAGTTTGGTTCCCTTGTCACCGGCGACAATAACATTGGTGTCGTGACTGGTTTTAACCTCCTGCAAATAGGTTTGCAGTGCGTCCGGAGACAGCGTTTGATCTTTAACATGCAGCTGGCCCTGCGCATCGATGATGATAACGATTTGCGTATGCGGCAGCTGCTGCGCTGTTGCCGCACCTGGCAGCGATAGGGTCACCCCGGAATCCGGGATCATTCGTAGAACGATCATAACGAAAAACACCAGGAGAAACATCATGATGTCGATCATCGGAACGATTTCGAGCCTGGGGCGCTCGCGGTCCATCAGTTCACGGCGTTTGCGCATGTTTTACGCTCCCGCCGGTGTCAGCTGCTTGTTTCCGGGCCGGGTCGCGTTGCGGGCGGGATCAAGGCTGGTGGTCGCGGCACTTAATCCCTTGCCGTACATCCGGTTGATCAAAATCAGTTTGATCAGTTCGAGCTGATGCAGGATCTGCCGGCTGAGCGAATTGAAATAATTGACAAAGTAAACCGCGATGATCGCAATCAACAAGCCGGCGCCGGTGGAAATCAGCGCATCGGCGATACCGCCCGTGACCTTCGATGGCCCGCCATTGGCGGACAGTACATTGAATGCCTGGATCATGCCGATAATGGTTCCGAATAACCCGAGCAACGGCGCGATGGTAACCGAAGTATCAAGGATCCAAAGCCAGCGATTGATTTTTGGCATCGCATCCAGCACCTCTTCCTCCAGATGACTTTCCATCTCCTCGGCACTTTCACCGCGCGAGGCAATCGCGGTCGCCACCAGATGGCCTTGCAAGGTATCCGCAGATTGTTCGGCGACACGTTGCAGCCCGTCGACATTCTGATACGGCACCTCACGCAGCCGCGAATGAATATGCTTGCCCTGCCGCAAAATGCGTTTGAGAAACCACAGCCGCTCGATGGCGACCGCCAAGGTGAGAATCAAGAGGATCGGCATGACTGCCAGCAATCCTCCGGTTAGGACGACCAGCCGTATAATCTCATTCATCATCGCACTCCTTCATGAAATCGTTGTGCCGCTTAGTGAAGCTGTTGGCATTGGGTAGGGGCGGTTGGCATCTCGTAACTGCGGCGCCGCTTCGACAAGATTTTTGGTATATTCGTTCCGCGGCGCGGCAATAATCGACGCCGCATCGCCGACTTCAACAACCCGACCCGCATTGAGCACGGCAATTCTGTCAGCCATGTAGCTGACCACCGCAAAGTCATGACTGATCAGGATGTAGGAAACCGCGGTTTCAATGGCGAGGTCCTTAAGAAGGTTTAATAGCATCGCCTGTGTTGAAACATCGAGACTGGAGGTTGGCTCATCAAGCACGATAATCTCAGGTTCGGCTGCCAAGGCGCGCGCGATCGCGATGCGCTGGGCCTGGCCGCCGGAGATGTCGCCCGGCAAGCGTTCGCCGATCTCGGGGTTCAGGCCAACCCGCATCAGTAAGTCTGCGACCCGCTTTGAAATTGGCAGCTTGCTGGGCGCGCCGGCGAACCTGAGCGGTTCCGCAAGGATCGCATTGATACGCATGCGGGGGTTAAGTGACTCCCGCGGGTCCTGAAACACCACCTGGATGCGCCGCCGCTGCAGCCGTTTTTTCGCGCCGCTTAAAGATGCAAAATCCTGGCCGTCCAAAATGATGCCGCCCTGATATGAGATCATTTGCAGCACTGCGCGGCCAAGCGTGGATTTCCCGGAGCCGCTTTCTCCGACAATGCCAAGGCATTCGCCCTGACCCAAAGCCAGGGTCACGTCAGCCAGCGCCGAGAAGCCTTTGTCGCGGCTGAGGAAACCGCTGCTGGCATAACGCACGGATAGTTTCGATATCTCCAGCTGCGGCTGACGATGCGGCGCCGGAGATTTGACCAAACTTGTAAAAATATCCGGCCGGGCGTTCACCGGTAACGGAAACAGACAAGCCGCCGCCGTGCCTCCCGCCGTATTTGGCGGTGGATAAGCGATCTCGCATGGCGGTTGGCGATAGTCGCAACGCGGCGCGAAACGGCAGCCCTGCGGCCGGGTTTCCGGTTCCGGCAGATTGCCAGGAATGCTCTGCAATCTGGCTTGGCCTACCCTTGCGACCGAGCCTAGCAGCGCCTCGCTATAGGGATGCCGGGGATGCGCGAAAAAGCGTTTGGCCGGTCCCCATTCAACGCTGCGCCCGGCATACAGAACGTGGATCGCATCGGCATGTTCCTCCACCACCGAAAGGTCGTGGGTCACGAACAGCACGCCCATGTCATGCTCGCGCCGGAGTTTTGCGATGAGCGCCATGATCTGCCGGGCCACCAACGGGTCGAGCCCGGTGGTCGGCTCGTCGGCGATCAAAAGTTTCGGTGAGCAGGCCAGCGACATTGCGATCATCACCCGTTGGCGCATGCCGCCGGAGAATTGATGCGGATAATCATCAAGCCGGGCTGCTGGGTTCGGGATGCCGACCTCGCCCAATAATTCCAGGGCCCGGGCTCTGGCGGCGCGCGCCGGGCCACCGTTATGAACCCGGTAGGCTTCCATGATCTGCGCGCTTACCGTGCGCGAAGGGTTAAGCGCCGCCAGCGGATTTTGAAAAACCATGCCAACTTCGCGGCCGCGGACGCGGCGCATTGCGGTCTCATCCAGCCCGGTAAGATCGGTAGCGCCGAGCCATGCATGGCCGGTTATTTTTGCCCCTGCCGGCAGCAACCGCATGACGCTAAGCGCCGCGATTGTCTTGCCGGACCCGCTTTCCCCCACCAGCGCCAGCATTTCACCCGCGCTAACCTGGAGATTGAGATCATCGAGGATGGCGACATCGGCACGCTGCCGCGCCGAGCTGCCACGCGGCAGCGAGACCGAGAGGTTCTCGAGGCGCAGCACCGCACTCATCGCCGATTGCCCCAGCGGGCGAGCAGCCCCTGTCCGGTGAGTGAGGCAGCGAGCAAGGCGGCAAATACCACGATCCCCGGCGGCAGGATCATCCACCACGGATCGAGCGCGATGATGTCCAACCCTGTTTCCAGCAGGCTGCCCCAGCTTACCTGCGGCGGCTGCACGCCAAGGCCAAGAAAGCTCAAGGCGGAAAGGGCGAAAATTGCGTCGCCGATCATGAAGGTGCCATTGACCACGAGGATCGGCGCCATGACACGCAGCAGATGTACCCGCGCCACGTAAAACCGGCCGGCGCCTAGTTGCTCGGCCGCCAGAACAAAGTCGCGGCCCTTTTGCGCCATTGTCTCATTACGGACCAGCCTGGCTAAAGGCGGCCAGGAAATGAACCCAAGCAGGAGGATCAGGCTGCTATTGTCGAGGGTGACGAGCGAGGCAAAGAAGATCAGAATAATCAGGCTTGGCAGCGCCAGGATGGCGTCCAGCAGCCGCATCAACAAGCGGTCCAGCCAGGCTGGCCCAAGGCCGGATGTCAGGCCGTAGGCAACGCCGATGAGGAATGCCAGGACTGCGGCCGGCAGCGAAACGATCAAGGTTGCCAGACCGCCTGAAAGCAGCAGCGCCAGTTCATCGCGGCCGAGTTCGTCGGTGCCGAACGGGAAGGCTAAGCTAGGCGCTTCCAAGGCATGGGCCGGATGGATTGCGAAGGGGTCGACCGGATAGATAAACGGCCCGACAAAGCCGATGAACAGAACAATCGCGCTGAGCGCAAGGCCGGTTACCAGCGTGCCGCGGTCGGAGGCCCAATTGAACAGCCTGCCGAGACGCGCCGATGGCGTGCCGGGTGTTGCACTCACCGTCATCAATTGCTCGCTCATCTTGCGCTACTCATAGCTCGCCCGAGGATCCAGCAGCCCGTTGACAAGGTCTGCCAGCAAATTGCCCAGCACGGTAAGAATGCCGATAATCAGGACAATGGCGATTAATATCGGGTAGTCCTGCGACAATGCCGAACGCCACATCAGCCAGCCGAGCCCCGGATAATTGAAAACAGATTCGACGATGACCCCGCCGGTGAAAATATAAGGGAATGAAAGGCCAAGAATGGTGACCAGCGGACGTAATGCGTTGCGCAGCACATGCCGGACCAGGATGGTTGGAAACGCGACGCCCTTGGCAGCAGCGGTACGGACATAATCCTTGCCCAATTCCTCGTGGACCGCCTCGCCGAAATAGCGCGACAACGCGGCAACCGTGAGCAGGGTAACGGTGGTCACCGGCAGCACCAGATGCGCCGCATAGCTGCCGATACCGGGATTTGCCTCACGCAGATCGACGATGCCATTGGCCGGCAGGATCTTCAGCCCAACGGCAAACCAAAGCACCAGCATGGCGGCGACGAAAAACGGCGGCAGCGCGTAGAAGCCGAGCTGCAGGCCGCCGATGATGCGCGCCGGCCAGCGCCCGTAATAGACACCCTGGATCAGCCCAAGTGCAATCGACAGCAGCGTGCTGATGACGATCGAGAGCGAGTAGAACACCAGTGTGTTGATCTCGTACTGCCAGAGCAGCGATCCTACCGGCCGGCTGAGCAGATAGGAATAGCCGAGTTGCCCATGTGCCAGGTGCCACCACCACAATCCGTATTGCGACCAGATCGGCACATTCAGCCCGAGCCGCGCATTGACCTCAGCCACCGAAGCCGCCGTCGCCTTTTGGCCGAGGATCGAATAGGCCGGGCCGCCCGGTGTCAGATGCACCATGAAAAACACCAACGTCACCAAGATGACGATGGAAAGGCTCGAAGACGCAAGCCGGGTCGTGACCATGCGGATCAATTTATCATTGCTCCAATCCGTGCTCCCGCCGGCTCCGCAGCCTGGGCGCCAACCAGCGCTGGGGCGGGGCAGTAAAGTTGATCCGGGTAATAGTTATAGGCCGGGTCGATGAAATTCGCGGCGCCATGAATGCGGTCGTGAACCAGCATCGAAATGGTTCCAAGCTCCATGAAAATTACCGGCTGCTGCGCGCTGGCATAGTTTTCATATGCAAATAGTCCCGAAAGCCCAGGCTCATCGGTGCTCTCGGCGATCAATTTATCCATCTTCGGGTCGGAATAGCCGCCGGCGTTTTCATAAGAGTTGGTGCCGAACAAATCTTCGCCTGAAGGAAACCCGGCGGTGGATTGGCCAAGGCCGGCGGCTTCCCATTTCGAGTTCGGGTTGGTCAGCAGGGCAATCAGCTGGTTGAATTCAATTTCCCGCACTTTCATCCTTATGCCAATCTTCGCGAGATAATCCTGCATCATTTCGGTCATTTCATCGAGCATTACATCACCTGTAAGAGACAGGTAGGTGAAGGCCAGTGGCTTGCCGTCTTTCTGCAGGATGCCGTCAGGGCCGGGTGTAAAGCCAGCAGAGCGCAGGAGTGCCCGGGCCTTCTGCGGATCATAGCCGACCGGGTATCGACCGGCGCGCATTTCCGGCGACAGAAACGTCGCCGGCACCGGCGGCACCGGACCGTAGATCGCGACACCCAATCCATGATCGATCAATTGGATCATTTCGGGCTCGTTGATGGCATCCTGAATGGCATCGCGCACCCGCACATCCCGGAAAAACGCCACCTCCGGATTTCGCAAATTCAGCTGGCTTAGATTGTAGGATAGGGCCGGCGCCAGATGCACCATGTAAATCCCCGGCAAATGCTGCACCGCGTTCCATAATGCCGGCGGTGCGTTCGCCATGTCGATGTCGCCGGATTCAATGGCCTGCAGCGTGGCGCCATCGGATTCCAGAAACTTGAAAATCAGTTTTTGAAAATGCAGTTTCGGGCCTTCGTAACTTGGGTTCGGAACCATCACCAGATCGAGCCCGATATCGAGCCGCTGCACTCGTAGCGGTCCGTCGACGACATCAAAAAATGCCGGCGTACTCTGGCTCTCATAAACTTCGTTCAGCGTATGCCGGCCCCAGGAATGCGCCGGCAGCGGCAGCAATTGTTCGAGACCGTTATAGATATACCAGGTCGGGTTGACGCGGCGCTTCAGCACCACCTGAAACTGCGTCGCGTTGATGATATTCAGCGATTTGATGATGTTCGGCATACCACCCGCGCCAAATCCCGAATAGGTGGTGCCAAGCGCCTTGATCAGCCGGAACGTATAAGCAACATCGGCGCTGGTTACGGGCACTCCATCCGACCAATGCCATGGCCGCAGCGTCACATTGTAGGTGGTTCCGTTATCGGGCGAGGATATGGCGCTCGCGAGGCTGCGCGACCAATCGATCTCCTCGGTATGGCCATTGATCCAGATCAGGCCTTGATACATCAAATTCGCCGCGGCGGCGTTATACAGCGAATCCGCGATCAGCGGATTGAACGAGGTGATATCCGCGCCAGAAGAGATGCCGATCCCGGTCGGCACCACGATCGTGCCGCAATCATCCTGATCGGCATGGGCAACCGGGCCCAGCACGATCAACGGCAGTAAGACCACAAGATACTTCATGAAGCAGGTGCAGTGCAGTAAAGCGCGCTGGCGTCCCACATGCCGAGTGGGTTCAGAAAATTCTGCACCCCCTCCAAACCGTTACGGACCAAAACCGCGTAGGCCTCAACGGGCAGAAAGATTACCGGCTGCTGGGCACTCGCGTAATCCTGATAAGCAAACAATCCATCCAGCCCCGGCTTATAGGTGCTTGCGTTGATAAGCTGGTCCATCAACGGGCTCGAGTAACCGTTGGTGTTGTAAAAACCGCCGGTTTTGAATTCGTCCTCACCGGACGGATAGGGGTTTACCGTTGCCGCGTACATCATCGCCTCCCAACCCCCGGGCGGTCCGACATTCAGCGCCATCATCTGGTTGAATTCCACCTGATGTACCTTCATATCGATGCCGACCGCGGCGAGATTTTGCTGCATCGACTCCGCCATTTCAATGCGCATGGGCTGGTCGGCTGGAATCATCAGCGTAAAGGCAAGACGCTGGCCATGCTTCCGCAATATCGCGTCGGGCCCAAGGGTAAACCCCGCAAGCTTCAGCAAAGCCTTGGCCTTGCCGGGATCATAGCCAACCGGATATTTGCCGGCTTGCGCGGAGGGGGACAGAAACGTCACCGGGATCGGTGGTACCGGACCGTGCACCGGCACCCCGTGGCCGTGCATCGCCAGCCCGATCATCTCCGGCTGGTTAATGGCATCGGCAATTGCCTCGCGGACCCGCAGATCGGCAAAAAACGGCGTCGCCGGATTCAACATATTCGGGATCAGCTCATGCCAGGAATAGCTCGGCGGCAATTGTACGATGTGCAATCCGGGCAAATGCTGTGCGGCGTTCCAGAGCGCGAAGGGCAGATTTGTAATGTCCACATTATGAGATTCCACCGCTTGCAGCTCCATCCCCTCGCTATCCATGAAGCGCATAATGAACCGCTGGAAATGTACTTTTGTGCCGTCGTAATGCGGGTTCGGGACAAATACCGCCTCTTGCCCAACCACCAGTTTCTGGATTTGCAAGGCGCCGTCGTTGACCGCAAAAAATTGCGGGGAGCTCTGGTTTTGCCAGATCTGATCAAGCGTATAATGGCTCCAGATATGAAAAGGCATAGGCACCAGCGTTGCCAGACCGTTAAGTATGAACCAGTCCGGGTTGACGCTGTGTTTCAGGGTGATTGCGAAATGGGTCGCATCGATAACGTTGAAGCTCTGAACGATGTCGGGCATGCCGCCACTGCCGTATACCGGCGAAGTGCTGCCAAGTTGTTTGAGCAGATCGAAGGTGTATTGAACATCGGTGCTGGTGACCGGAACACCATCCGACCAGTGCCAGCTACGCAATGTCACATCGTAGGTCTTGCCGTTATCCGGCGTGGTCACCGAGCTCGCGACGCTGCGGCTGTAATCGATGCGGTGGTAACGATTGATCCATATCAGCTGTGTGAATAGCAGATAGGTGGTTTCCTGATTATATAGCGATTGCACCAGCAGCGGATTGAAGGAGGTAACATCGGCGCCGGGACCTTCGCCGATGCCTGGTGGCACGATGATGGTGCCGCAGTCACTGGCGGCTGCGCTGCCGGCGCCGAGCGTCAGGCCGAGAAAAAATCCAATGCGCAGCGCACGCGAAATAGCCATCCTGACCCTATGACGACGCTCGACGAATAAGGCAATCCTTGACGCGGAACAGTGAAACAAAACTCTACTCACAATAATATTATTTCAAAAAATCCGGCGGCGATGCGGTTTCCCGCATCGCGCGCCAGGTTATTTTGGAATGTTAGAATTTTGCGGTGAGATCAAGCAGGAACGAGCGAGGTTCACCGATGAAGGCGCTGTTGTAAGGCGCGCCGCCGGGCAACGTCGGATCGTAAATACCACCCACCGGGTTTCGCGAGCTATAGGTATAGGTATAATATTGCTCGTCGAAAATATTCTGCATGTTTAACGACAGCGTCAGGCTTTTCAGCGGCGTGGTTGGCGGCAGGGGTATTTTATAGGTCAGCAACAGATTGACGACGAAGTTCGCCGGATTTTGAATTTGAGTGTTGGTGACGGTAGCAGCGTTTAAAGGGTTCGCTGGGATTGCGGTGGTGCTATATCCGGGTTGCGGCGTTGGATAGCCAGCTGGGTGCGCTGCCATGTCGGGCCCCTCATAGGTATCGCCATAAGGGGGTGCGTTGAGATCATCGGTGGTGAATTCTCGCCCGGTATACTGCCCGGTGCCATAAATCGTGAATGGCCCAATTGTATAATCCGCTCCAACCAGACCGTTCCATTGCGGCACGTTTGAAAGTGGCGTTCCTGCGAAGGCATAGCCGAACTGATCCTGGTTTAGCGTATCGGAGGCAAAGAAGCTCTTGGTATACTCAGCCTCATTATAGGAGAAATTCCCGAAGATCGAGAATTCGGGCGTAACCTGGAACTCGCCATTGCCCTCGACGCCGCGGAACAGATAGCCGCCGTTATTCGCATAGTATTGCTGATTGGTGGTAAAGTCTTCGTAAAAGGCAAAGGCGTCGTCGATCGTTTGATAATAATAATCGACATTGAGCAGCAAGCGCGAAGTGTCGTAGCGCAGGCCTCCCTCATAGAGGTGCACAATTTCCGGCGTCGGCGCACTGGTGCCGCCGGGTAGGCCGGAGGCAAGCGTGCCTTGCGAATAGTCGTTAACATCGGAGAACAAGGAGCCTTTGCCAAGACTGCCGTACAACACGAAATTGGCCGGGAGATTATAGGAAGCTCCGAGGTAGTAGCCGCCGATTTTTGAGTAGTTCTGCAGTTTCACAGGGTTATAGATGCCACCAGTGGTTTGTTGAATATTGCTGCTATAGGCAGCGTTTACGGTAACGCCGGGAGTGATCTGCAATTTGTTATCGAATGCCCGGACGGTATCCTGAACATAGCCGGAATAGATAGTGCGCTGGGCACCGCCGCCGATGTTGAATGAGTTATATCCGGGATATTCATTTTCGGCAGCATCAGTGCCGCCCCAGATGTAGGTTTCGCCGTTCGAGGTACCAGGCCCTTGCACGTTGGCATTGGACTTGGCGATCAAACCACCAATGACTACAGTATTATGTGCATCTGGATAAAGTGTCAGTTTTGGCGTGATACCGACAATGTTATCATGGCCCATTGAATAGGCATCGGATTCGCCGGCACCGCAGGATCCAAACGAGGCGACCGGATCATAGGTGAATTGCGGGCCCGATCGCTCCTGACCTGCACCGACGCAGCCGTAAAATGAATTGATCGCCTGAATATTCGGGAAATAGGTTATGCCTTTGTAAGTGTACCCGTTGGTTGTTGCATCTTCTGAACCATAATTGTCATTGGTTTGGGTCTGGTGCAGGAAAAACAACGATCCATCGAAGATCGCATACTGGTTGATATAGGTCTCATCGCTCAAAATCGTCGTCAGGTCCTGGTCGGCCTGACGGTTATATCCTTCTGAATAAGGAAAATTAAAACTACGGCTGTTGGCGTCAATCAACGCCGTCGGGGTTGGCAGCGTTTGCAGATAGCCCTTGCCCTGATTGTAGATGATAACCAGGCCAACCTTCGAGAGTCCGTCATCATAGGGCTTCACGATATTAAACAGGAAGTCGTGATATTGCGCCGGCGTGTAATCCACATAACCGGCGGTCTGGCTTTGATCATACAATAAAAGTGCTTTTGGCGCGTCGACGTCATCGTATAGCTTGCCGGTGTTGATGACGAAGCCGACATGCGATGTGTCGAACGACCCGTAGCCGCCTTCCAGCTCCTCATAACGGTCATTGGTAGGTTGCTTGGTGGTATAGGCGATGGTGCCACCCGTAGTGCCGAAGCCCTGCTCGGCCGGCGGCGCCAGTCCCGGGTAAATGGTCACGCCATCGATTTCGTTCAGGGTCACCGGCGAGCTGATTGAGCCTGCATCGAGATAATCGCCGGAACCGACCAGCAGGTTATTGATGGGCACACCGTCCAATGTTTCCGCCAGTTCGTCATTCCGCACACCACGGATCGCTAGTGTTGAACTCTGCTGGCCCGGCCCCTGGCTGTACTGCGTCACCGAGGGCGCCATCTTCAGCAGCTGCTGGATCGAACCCAAGGTCGGGTTGGTCGCCTGGATCTGCTTTGGTCCCAGAACCGTCACTGCATTCGGGATGTCCTTTTGCCGCAGCAACAGCTTCTTATAGGTAATTTTGACCTGCTGGATCTGATAGGCATTCAAATTGGGGCTGTATCCATTGCCGGGAATAACCACCGGTTCAGACGGGGTTGTTGTTTAGGCCAAAGCGACCGCGGCCGCGCCAAGGCTGCCGACGACAGTAAGCGCTGTAAATAACTTCAATCGCCCGCGAAGACGAAATGCCGGTTTTTTAATCATTAAAGCCCCCTTAAGTTATACATCCCATTTTACGCGGCATTTCAGGAGCACGCCTTTCTCGCTACTCCCAATAATCGTGCGAATGCCGCCGCAGATGCCGTTAGCAAGGGCAAGGCCAAAAAATTTCATATTACCAATATGTTAAGATAAAGTTTGTGCGGCAATAATAATACAAGATTTTAATCTTCGCCGAATTTTTATGACACCGCCGTGACGGATGGGCTATCGTTATGTCTTGGCCGCCCAAAAAATGCTCAACGTTCCCAAAATCATATCGATATGGCGATTAAAATTGTATCGATACAAAACGCAAAAGAATGCAAAATGGCCAAAGAATGCCTTTATGATTAATTATCGGTCAATCTTGTTTAAGACGTGAAAAAAGCGCGCCACGGTCTCCCGTAGCGCGCTTCTTGCAGGTGACGCGGTGCGTTTAACGTCTAGTTGCCATCGGAATCAGAGTCCGAATCAGAGCCGGCACCTGAGCTGTCCGGTTGTGGCTGGATCTCGACCGGAATGAGAAAGGCTTGAGACGACGCCGGCATGTCGGACGAAAAGGCGGGAAAGGTGGCATGCATGGCATGATCAAGTGCAGTTTGATCGATGAGCGGATTGCCTGCGGACCTGACAATTTTGGCTGAAATGACGTGCCCATTCGGAGCCACGACGATTTCGACCAACGCCGTCCCCGAAATACCGAGCTGCGCCAGCGCCTGCGGCACATTCTGGTTTTGCTCCAGAATGCTATGCATCTCGCTGCCATAAATCGGCAGCCCGTTGGATGGCGGCGCGGCTGCAGGGGGCGACGGCGCCGCATGGGTCACCGGCGCTACCTGAGGGGGCGCCGGATGGGTAATCGGCACCGGGGGCGCCGGCTGGTGGGTCACCACCGGATGCGTTACCGGCCTGTAAATATGGTGAACCGGCGGCGGCGGCTTGGTCGCGACGACAATCTTGCTCGGCACCGGCGCCGGCTTCGGGATAACCGCCGGCAACGGCTTCGGTGGCGGGATCACCTTCGGCGGCGGTGGCGGGGTGGGCGCCGGCAGCTGGACCAGCTGCGCCTGCGTTACCTGGATCGGCTGCATTTGTGGCTTTGGTGCAAGTATAACCGAGGCCCAATAACAAAATGCGCTGATCAGCAGCACCAGGCAGAACGCCACCGCTAAGGCGCGGGGTATACCGAGCTCTTTAGGATTCCAGGCGTTATAAGACCCAAATTCAGTAGATATTGTGCTCAAGCAGTCCAGTCCCTATTAAATAAAAACCATTGGTGCTTGCCGAAGTGAGCAAAAACCGTGCCTAGAACTGATCAGGCAACGCCGCCGCGGCCAAGGGGACATTGTTATACTAAGGCGCACCCGCTGCAACGGGCTTGGCAACTTCCGGCGTAGCGTCCGCCGCGGGTGTATTCACAACCTGGCGATGACGTCGTCCTGGCATTTCTTTACGAAGCGCTCGATATCTCTGATATCGGTGCTCATCGCCTCGTGGGCGACGCAGATCAGGCGGGACACGCCAAGATCGGCATAGGCCTTCATAATCCCGAGATCGAGCGAAGCGCCGAATTTCCAGCTGCTGGGCGCAAAGCTCAGTTCGATCTGCGAGGGATCGCGGCCGGCTTGCCTCGCAGCGGCTTGCATCGTCTCAATCCGCGTGGCGAACGCATCGGGCGAGATCGCATGCGGAAAAAAGCCATCGCCCAGGCGGCCGGCGCGGCGGGCCGCCACATCCGTCGATCCGCCGACCAGGATCGGAACGCCACCGGGCTGAGCCGGCTTCGGGTCCGAGTTAACCCGGGTAAAATCGTAGAATGTGCCGTGATAGCTCGCCGGGGTCTCGGTCCATAGCGCCCGAACAGCATCAATGCATTCATCTATCCGGCGCCCGCGCTCCTCGTAAGGAATGCCGATCGACAGATACTCCTCGCGTTGCCAGCCCAGGCCGACCCCCAGCTTTACGCGGCCGCCCGACAGCGCGTCGAGCGTGGCGACCCGCTTGGCCAGGATAATCGGCGCATGCAGCGGCATCAGCAGCACGCCGGTGCCAAGATTGATTTTTTCGGTGACGCCGGCGGCAAAGGCGAGCCATTCCAACGGGTCGCACATTTCGGTATCCGGCCGGAACGGCGCCCGCCCATCAGCGGTGTAGGAATAAAGCGGCTCGTAGTCCTCGGCGACGATTGGATGCTCGACGGTCCAGACCGACTCTACCCCCGCCGCCTCAATCATCTGCAGAAACGGCCGAGCCCAGGCGGGGTTGGTGGTAAAACCCTTCTGCATCAACGGAATAATTCCAAGCTTCATGATTCTTCTCATTTGACGACGGCAGGTTGCCGGAGGCCTTCGTGAAGGGGCGCTCAGGTCTGCGAGTTGGGGGTGGTGATCGTCAGCCCGTCCAGCGCATCGGTCAAGTGGATTTGGCAGGTCAACCGGCTGTTCGGGCGCACATCGATGCAGCCCGACAACATCTCGCGCTCCTGCGCAGAGGGCGGCGGTAGCTGGTGCAGCCATTCCGCGCCGACATAGCCATGGCAAGTCGCGCACGCCATCGCGCCACCGCATTCGCCCAAAATTCCCGGCAGCAGATGTTTGGTTGCGCATAGCATTACGGTATCGCCGGGGTTCGCTGTGGCGGATCGTTCGACACCTTGGTCGTCGATGAAATGAACGCGCATTCTTATGCTTCCCCATAGGGCTGAACCCAGACTTCCCGCGGTCCGCGCAGCACACCGCCGACGAACTCGACCTTGGATCCCGGCTTCAGGCGAATATTCGGGTAGCGCTCGAACACAATCTTCAGCGCAATCTCCAATTCGCGCCGGGCCAGATGCATGCCCAGGCAGAAATGAACGCCGCGGCCAAAGCTGATCAGTTGGCGATTGTCGCGTGACGGATCGAACCGGCGCGGATCGGCAAAGACCTTGGGGTCGTTGTTGGCGGCGGTAATACCGAACAGCAGCCAGTCGCCCTTTTTAATATCCGCCCCGCCCAGCTCGATATCGCCGGTGGCCATGCGCGGCAGCATCGCCGTCGGCGCTTCCCAGCGCAGGCCCTCGGTTGCGATCGCCGCGCGTGCCGTCTCGCCTTGCTGCGCCAATGCGCGCAGCGCCGGATCGCCCAGCACCGCAGCAAACAGGCTGCCGGCATTTTTATAAGTGGTGTCCGATCCGGCAGGGAATAGCAGACGGAACAACGATAGAATTGCTTCGTCGTCCATGCGCTGGCCCTCGACGTCGGACTTGATCAGCATCGAGACAAAATCGTCCGTCGGCGCACGGCGGCGCTCGGCCAGGATGCGCAGCATGTATTCATCGAAGGCCGCCTTTGATTGGAGCGCACCCTCAGGGTCCCACGGGAAGTCGATCAGCTTCACCGCCCATTCCAGCAGCATGGCTTCGTCACTGACCGGGATCCCAAGCAGGCGCGTGATGACAGTGAAGGGATAGGGCCGGGTGAAACCCTGCACGAACTCGACCTCACGCCGGCCCTCCATGCGGTCCATCAATTCATGGGCAATCGGCTCGATCAAGCCCTCGACATAGCCGCGAACACTGGCCGGCAGGAAGGGCACGGCAACCGAAGCGCGCGCGAGCCTGTGCTTCTCGCCCGACATGGTCTGCAACGTCATTCCCATCGACGGCGCCGAGATTAGGCGATAGCCGTCCCCCGGATCGAAATGCTCCAAATCGTTGAAGGCCTGGTTCAGCTCTTTATGATCCAGGATCGCCCAGACCGGGGCGCCCAGATATTTAATTCGCACCACCGGGCCATGGGCCCGAAGCTGATCGAGCCGTTCATGCAGATCAGTGATTTCGTCATAAGCAAAGTCGATTTCGGGCATCAACGGCGCCGCGGCGTCCATGGTTCCTCACTGGCTTTGTTGGTGTTATCGTGAGAGTCTAGTCGCCTGGTAGGCGGGTCGCTGTCTCCAATTGGAGACAGTCGCGGCGATGCCAGCCAGCACGGCGACGGAAGGAGTCGGGGAAGGAAATGCGCGACGATGTGATCGCGGCCATTTACGACGCACCGCTTGCCGACAAGCCCTGGGCTTCATTGGCGCCGCTGTTGCGCTCCGTAGTCAATGCCAGCAGCGTGTTGTTCAAGTTCACGCCGGTCGGCAGTACCGATGACACCATCCTGGTGGCGGACGCGGAGTGGGAATTCGATGCACCGAGCGACCTCTATCGCCGGGTCTATCAATATCAGGACCCGACCAATTACCAGCATATGTCGGCCGGGAAATTCTACCGCTTCGAGGATCTAGTCGCCCGCGACGTGTTGCAAAGCTCGGATTACTACACGCGCTTTTGCAAGCCGTTGAATATCGAGCATGCTTTTTTCTGCTATTTCGGCTGCCATGACGGCATTGATGCCTGGCTCTATGGCGCCCGCGATGGCGCGCGTGGAGCGTTTTCGGCAGATGAAGCCCAAGCGATCAGAGGCCTGCTGCCGCATCTCGATCGCTCGGTGCAGGTGTATTCGCGGCTGGAGCGGCAGCGCTCGGAAACGCAGATCTATGGTAACACGGTTGCAGCACTTGGTATCGGTGTGGTTCTGCTCGACAGGCAAGGATCGATCGTAAGCTGCAACAAGGAGGCCGACGCCATTCTGGCTGAAAGCTCTGCAGTTGTGCGGTTTGAGAACCGCCTGCGATTGGCAGGCTCGGCGCGGCGGCATTACGCCTGGCTGCTCGAGAAGCTCGCAGCCGATCCTGCCATGCAACCCCAAGCCTTGGTCGCCGGCGACGCGTTGGGGAAAAAAGTCAGTCTGATTATCCGCCGGGCAGACGAAGTGATCGGGCGACAGACCATAACCGGGCCTGCTTTCGTGGTTTACTTAAAACACGGCTCTCAGGCTTCATCATCGCGAATGACCGGTTTTGTTGCCCAGAACTTCGGCCTGACGCTGGTCGAGGCACAACTTGCAATCCTGCTATCGGATGGCTTGGCAATGGATGAAATTGCTGCCCGGCTCGGGGTGACCCTGACGAGCGCCCGTACCTACTGCAAGCGCGTTCTGGCAAAGACCGGGGCGTCGCGGCAGGCTGAGCTGGTAGGGCAGGTGCTGACCAGTCTCGCACGCCTTTCCTAAACCACTGCGAGCGGCAGTATTCGCGCATGAAGTGCCATGCAGGCGCGACGTCGACTGTGAAAGTTTATGAGGAAGCGGTGAATTTTATGCGAGATTTCTCAAACATGTTGAACGAAAATGCGCCTATCGTAGATTGTTGAAATGGAGAATGCCCGCACCCTTAACCTCGGCCGATTTGAGGATATTCCCGCTGACGGCATGCGCGCGGTCGAAGTTCAAAACAAAAAAATTCTGCTTATACGGCACGGGGACACGGTCACCGCGATTGGTGCCGAATGTCCGCATGCCGGTGCCCCGTTAGTGGAAGGCGTGTTGGCCGCCGGTCAGGTTATTTGTCCTTGGCATAAAGCGGCCTTCTGCACGCGGACCGGCGCGCTTCTCGACCCTCCGGCCGTTGACGATCTGCCGAGTTATGCGGTCGCAGTCGAGAACGGCGATATTGTGCTGCGTGATATTGAAACGCAGCCCACCCCCGCGGCAGCGGAACAGCATGACGGTCGTCATTTTGTGGTCATTGGCGCCGGTGCCGCAGGATTTTCTGCCGCTCAGGAATTGCGAAAGCTGGGCTTCAAGGGAGCGGTAACGTTAATCAGCCATGAGGAGGAACTGCCTTACGACCGCACGGTCCTCAGTAAATATTTCCTGTCGGGCGAGCAGGGGGGTGAGAAATCCCCACTGCAAAACGAGGCCTTCTTTGAGGACAATAAAATTAAACGTCTCAATGCTGAGGTGGTTAAACTGGATCCTGCCAAACAATCGATCGTCTTGGCGGATGGGTGCTCGTTACGATACGACGCGGCATTGATTGCAACAGGCGGTGATATTATCGCACCACCTTTTCCTGGCGGTGATCTTGCAAACGTGTTCGTGCTGCGTAGTCACCAAGATGCTGAACGTATCTTGGCCATCGCCAAAACCGCTCGGCGTGCCGTTGTTATTGGTGCCAGCTTTATCGGCATGGAAGTCGCCGCGGCACTCACAGAACGCGGCCTTGAAGTTACGGTCGTCGACTCTGAATCGGCACCGTTCGAACGCCAGCTCGGTGCAATGGTTGGCAATGTCTACCGGCGGATCCATGAGGAAAAGGCAGTGAAATTCCGGCTGGGCGAACAAGTCGAACGGCTGACCGGCGAGACGACGGTAAACGCCGTGGTTTTAAAAGGCGGCGAGGTACTGCAAACCGATCTGGTCGTCGCGGGCCTTGGCGTCAAACCCGCCACTTCCTTCATCGCCGAACGAACCCGTGACACCGACCACGGGCTTGAGGTTGACGCCCAACTGCGCGTTGAGGGTAACTTATATGCGGCCGGCGACGTCGCTGCATTTCCGATTTATGGCGACGGCCCGTTAACGCGAATCGAACATTGGCGTCTTGCCGAACAGCACGGAATAATTGCTGCACGTAACATGGCTGGCGGCTCCGAACGCTTCACCGCGGTACCGTATTTCTGGACAATTCAATACAAGATCCGGCTCGATTATGTGGGCCATGCCTCGGGAGACGATGAACAGGTTGTTCGCGGCGATCTAAGCCAGCGTAAGTTTATCGTCTATTACATTCGAAACGGCCTGGTATCGGCTGCCGCCGGAATGAATAGCGATCAGGACATGGCCGCCATCATCGCGTTGATGAATGCCCGGCAGCGCTGGAAGGTGGAAGACCTGCACCCGACTAACGCCGCCCCAACTGATGTTCTGCGGGCTTTGCAGTGAGGCGTTCCAGTATCGGGAGTTTGATGGCCGCCTAATCTGGCGATGCGGTCGGTACATTTTAGGACGCACTTGCTGCCGGAAATAGCCTGAGAAGTTTGGTCACCTGTATGTCGCGAATGTGGTAATCCGCATACCTGGGATGCCAGCGCCGCTTATTGGTTGGAAAAGACCGAACCGGTGTCATCCTGGGTGATGTTCAAAACCATCTGGCTCCGCTCCGGGCGATTTCACTCCTAAAGCTCGCGAAACCGATCCCTTGCCGAAAATGCGCGCGCACTTGCGCTTAAATCCGGGTTTGCAACGCAAAACGGCGGTAAACCTAGCTGGGCCGCTTGTGAAGTCATGGAACTCGCGCTAGACGGCGCGCCTTATGAAGGCGTTTGGGCGGGCGTGGTGAAACTGGTAGACACGCCAGATTTAGGTTCTGGTGGCGCAAGTCATGGGGGTTCAAGTCCCTCCGCCCGCACCATCAGGCTAGCCGCGGGGCTTTTCGCGTAAGAATTTGAGGGATGATCTTGTCGATGCAGGTTACTGAAACGCTTTCCGAGGGCTTAAAGCGCGGCTTTACCGTTGTGGTGCCCGAAACCGAGCTTGAGGGTAAGCGTGAGAAACGTCTGGCCGAACTTGGGAAAACAATGCAGCTGCCCGGTTTCCGGCCCGGAAAAGTGCCAATGTCCATGGTGCGCAAGCGCTTTGGCGATGCGGTGTCGGCCGAGGTCATCGAAGGTGCTGTCAATGAAGCCAGCGACGCGGTTTTGTCAGAGCGTAATTTGCGCCCGGCAATGCAGCCCAAGCTGGAAGTAACGAAGCCCGGACAAAATTCCGACCTCGAATTTACCCTGCAGCTGGAAGTGCTTCCGGACATCACCCTGCCGACCTTGACCGATATTACGTTACAAAAGCCGGTCGCTGTGGTGACCGATGAGGCAGTTGCAAGCGCTTTGGAAAAATTGACCCAGCAGCGCCAGAGCTTTGAGCCGGTGGAGCCGCCGCGCCCGGCGGCAAAAGGCGACCAGCTGGTCGTAGACTTTCTTGGCAAGATCGATGGCGAACCCTTTGAAGGCGGCGCTGGCACAGATGTTCCGGTGATCGTCGCAGGCGATGGCTTCATTCCTGGTTTTGCTGACCAGATGGAGGGCATGGCTCCCGGCGAAACGCGGGTGATCGAGGTCACCTTCCCGGCGGAGTATGGCAACAAAGAGCTGGCCGGCAAGGCTGCAACGTTCGACATTACCGCCAAGGCGTTGAACGTGCCAAAAATCGCCATTGCCGACGATGAGTTCGCCAAGCAGTTTGGCATGGACTCGTTGGAGGCCCTGAAAACAGATATTTCCGCCGGTATCGGCAGGGAGTATGCGCAGTTTACGCGCATGAAGCAGAAGCGTGCTCTGTTGGATGTGCTGGCCGAGCGTGCCGAGTTTGCAGCGCCGGAATCCCTGGTGGAGGCGGAGTTTGCCGAAATATGGCGCCAGGTCGAGCAGGAGAAGGCGGCTGGCCGGGCCGACCCGGAAGACGAGACCAAGGACGAAGCAACGCTGAAGGCCGAATACCATACAATCGCCGACCGCCGTGTACGGCTTGGCCTGCTGGTAGCCGAAATTGGCCGAGCCAACGATATTTCGGTTACCGATCAGGATTTGCAGCGGGCGATGTTCGCCGAAGCCATGCGATACCGCGATCAGGCGATGCAGGTTCTGGAGTTTTTCAAGAAGAACCCGCAGGCCTTGGATCGTTTCCGGGGGCCGATTTTCGAGGATAAGGTTATCGATTACCTCTTGAGCCAGGTGCAAGTGGAGGAGGTCACGGTAACGCCGGAGGAACTCTCCGCTGATCCCGAGAGCTGACCTTCGGGCACGGATCGTCTCAGGCTGTTTGGTAGGGCGCTCTAGACAACGGCCATGAGTGCATTACTTTAAAGAAGTGACGCGTCGCTCTGTTTCTCCCGCGGCCTCTTGCAGGCGCTGGATGATCTCCGGGTTCGCGGTTGTTGACAGAGGATTTAAAGCAAATGTGGGATCGGGATCCAGTCGAGGTCTATAACAATAACCTCGTGCCGATGGTGGTCGAGCAAACCGCGCGCGGCGAGCGTTCTTATGACATCTATTCAAGGCTCTTAAAGGAGCGGATAATTTTCCTGACCGGGCAGGTATACGATCAGGTCAGCGCGTTGATCTGCGCCCAGCTGCTGTTCCTGGAGAGTGAAAATCCTAACAAGGATATTTCCTTCTATATCAACAGCCCAGGCGGCGTGGTTTCCTCCGGGCTCGCGATCTACGACACCATGCAGTATATTCGCAGCCCGGTGAGCACGGTATGTATTGGCCAGGCAGCTTCGATGGGGAGCCTGCTGCTTTGCGCCGGCGAGAAACATAAGCGTTTCGCGTTGCCAAACGCGCGGATCATGGTGCATCAGCCGTCCGGCGGCGCTCAAGGCCAGGCGACCGATATCGAAATCCAGGCGCGCGAAATCCTCGACCTCCGGAAGCGATTGAACCAGATTTATGTCGACCACACTGGCCAGCCTCTGGAAGCAATCGAGCGCAAGTTGGAGCGCGATTCCTATATGTCGGCCCAGGATGCCAAGGATTTCGGCATTGTCGATGAGGTGGTCAAATCTCAACCCGTCACGGCGGATGCGAAGTCCGAAACAAGGGTCTAACAAGCCGATATAGAGGCCAACCGCGGCGGCGCTGCCGCGGGGCAGCCGGCGAAGCGCCCTCGTATAGACCACCTGGCTATCGCGCTACCATGTGGCCTGAATTTACCAGGACAACAGCAACGTTGCAGCCTTACCGGGTATCCAACTCGCGCCGTTTTGCGAGAACCGTCCGAAGACCACCGGGAACGAGGCTGTAGTCGTTTGATTTTATTTGGAATTATGTAGCGACGGCGGCGGCGCTTGTGCCGCAATCCGCCGGGGTCTAGTCTTTTATTTGCAATTTCCCGCTGTCGGAGTGGATATGAGCAGCAAGTCGAGTGATACCAAGAACACGTTATATTGTTCGTTTTGCGGTAAGTCGCAACACGAGGTCCGCAAGCTTATTGCCGGGCCTACGGTGTTTATCTGCGACGAATGCGTCGAACTCTGCATGGACATCATTCGTGAAGAGCACAAAACCCAGCTGGTGAAGTCGCGGGATGGCGTGCCGACCCCGCGTGAAATCTGCAAAGTGCTTGATGATTACGTCATCGGGCAAAGCCATGCGAAGAAAGTGCTGAGCGTGGCTGTGCATAACCATTACAAACGGCTATCGCACGCCACCAAAAATAACGACATTGAAATCGCCAAATCCAACATCATGCTGGTTGGTCCTACCGGCTCGGGCAAAACCTTGCTGGCACAGACCTTGGCGCGGATTCTGGACGTGCCCTTCACCATGGCCGATGCCACCACGCTGACCGAAGCCGGCTATGTGGGCGAGGATGTCGAGAATATCATTCTGAAGCTGCTGCAGGCGGCGGATTATAACGTCGAACGGGCGCAGCGCGGCATTGTCTATATCGACGAGGTCGACAAAATCAGCCGCAAATCCGACAATCCATCGATCACCCGCGATGTGAGCGGTGAGGGCGTGCAGCAGGCCTTGCTTAAAATAATGGAGGGCACAGTCGCCTCGGTGCCACCGCAAGGCGGCCGTAAGCACCCGCAACAGGAATTCCTGCAGGTAGATACCACCAATATCCTGTTCATCTGCGGCGGTGCCTTTGCCGGCTTGGAGAAGATCATTTCCCAGCGCGGCAAGGGTTCGGGCATCGGTTACGGTGCCGAGGTCCGGAGCCAGGATGAGCGCCGTACAGGGTTGATTTTGCGGGAAGTCGAACCGGAAGATCTGCTCAAATTCGGACTAATCCCTGAATTTATCGGCCGCTTGCCGGTAGTCGCCACCTTGGACGATTTGGATGAGACGGTTCTGATCGAAATTCTCTCGAAGCCGAAAAACGCGTTGGTGAAGCAATATGGCCGATTGTTCGAGATGGAAGGGGTCAAACTGACCTTTACCGAGGAGGCGCTGAAAGTGGTTGCCAGCCGTGCGATCGGCCGCAAAACCGGCGCCCGCGGCCTACGCTCGATTATGGAGGCAATATTGTTGACGACGATGTTTGATCTCCCGGGGCTTGATGGCGTCGACGAGGTGGTGATCAGCGGCGAAGTTGCCGAAGGGCGTGCCGAACCACTGTTTCTATACTCCCAGGAACGCGTGGAGACCGCATCCTAGTCAATTTAAGGTTGTGGAGCTACACAGCGGGGCTTGCGGATCCAAGCCTAACTGCCGATATGTTGTGCGTGGCCGGTTCAAACCGGCACCTTAGGGTATGCCGAAGCGGGTAGCCTATGAGCTTTGAGGAAAATATGATGTCTGAAAATGAAAAGGCCCTCCCCAACTTGAACGAGACCTTGGCTGTGTTGCCGCTGCGCGACATTGTTGTGTTCCCGCATATGATCGTGCCGCTTTTTGTCGGCCGCGATAAATCGGTCCGGGCGCTTGAGAGCGTCATGAAGGAAGACAAGCAAATCCTGTTGGTCGCGCAAAAAAATGCCGCCCAGGATGATCCGGCCGCCGGCGATATCTACCAGGTCGGAACTGTCTCAACGATTTTGCAACTATTGAAATTGCCGGATGGAACCGTGAAGGTTCTGGTCGAGGGCATCAAGCGCGCGCGGATCAGCAGCTTCAAGGAAACCGAAGATTACTTTGAGGTTTATGCCGAGACCATCGAAGATAAGGAAGACGACGCCAAAGAGGTTGAAGCCCTCAGCAGAACCGTCGTTTCGCAGTTCGAGCAGTACATCAAGCTGAATAAAAAGATCGCGCCGGAGGTGTTGGTCTCGATCAACCAGATCGACAATCCTTCCAAGCTCGCGGATACGGTGGCCAGTCATCTCGGCCTGAAAATCGCGGACAAGCAGGAACTGCTGGAGATTGACGGTACCAGCGAACGGCTGGAGCGTGTTTTCAACCATATGGAATCCGAAATCGGCGTGTTGCAGGTCGAGAAAAAGATTCGCAATCGTGTCAAACGCCAAATGGAGAAGACCCAGCGCGAATACTATCTGAACGAGCAGCTGAAGGCGATCCAAAAGGAGCTTGGCGAAGGCGAGGACGGTAAGGATGAAACCGCTGAGCTCGAAGCCAAGATTAAGGCCACCAAGCTGTCGAAAGAGGCTCGCGAAAAAGCCAATGCGGAGCTTAAGAAGCTGCGCAGCATGAGCCCGATGAGCGCGGAGGCGACGGTGGTCCGCAACTACCTGGACTGGATTTTGGGAATCCCCTGGAAGAAACGCAGTAAAATCAAAAACGACGTGCTTGAGGCAGAGCGGATCCTCAATGCCGATCATTACGGCCTGGAGAAAATTAAGGAACGCATCGTCGAATATCTGGCGGTGCAATCGCGCAGCCCGAAACTGCGCGGCGCTATTCTGTGTTTGGTTGGGCCGCCGGGCGTTGGTAAAACCTCGCTGGGCAAATCCATCGCCAAAGCCACGGGACGCAACTTTGTCCGCATGTCCCTGGGCGGCGTGCGGGACGAAGCCGAAATCCGCGGTCATCGCCGGACCTATATCGGCTCCATGCCAGGCAAGGTGATCCAGGGCATGAAGAAGGCGAAGACCTCCAACCCGCTTTTCCTGTTGGACGAAATCGACAAATTGGGTGCCGATTGGCGCGGCGATCCGTCCTCGGCTTTGCTCGAAGTGCTGGATCCGGAACAGAACTCGACCTTCGCAGATCATTACCTGGAAGTTGATTACGATTTGTCCGACGTGATGTTCGTTACCACTGCTAATAGTTTGCGGATGCCGCAGCCATTGCTGGACCGCATGGAAATCATTCGGATCCCGGGTTATACCGAGGACGAAAAGGTTGAGATCGCCAAGCGCCATCTGGTAAACAAGCAAGGCGAAGCGCATGGCTTGAAGCGCGAGGAATGGTCTATCAGCGACGAGGCGTTGCATGAGCTGGTGCAGACCTATACCCGCGAAGCCGGGGTGCGGAACCTGGAACGTGAGATCGCTAACCTCGCCCGCAAAGCGGTTAAGGAAATCGTCACCACCAAGGTGAAGAAGATCACGATCACCAAGAAAAATCTGCAGAAATTTTCCGGCGTTCCGCGGTTCCGCTATGGCGAGACCGAGGCTGAGGATATGGTGGGCGTTGTCACTGGCTTGGCTTGGACGGAAGTGGGGGGCGAGATCCTTACGATCGAATCCGTGCTGCTTCCGGGCAAGGGAAATATCCGGCAGACGGGTAAACTTGGGGATGTCATGCAGGAATCCGTGCAGGCCGCGTATTCCTATATTCGCTCGAAAGCGGTGCAGTTTGGCATCAAGCCGCCCTATTTCGATAAGCGTGACATCCATGTTCATGTGCCTGAGGGCGCGACGCCGAAAGACGGTCCATCCGCCGGGATCGGGATGGCAACCTCGATTGTCAGCGCCATCACCGGCATTCCTATCCGTCGGGATATCGCAATGACCGGCGAAATAACGTTACGCGGCCGCGTGCTACCGATCGGCGGCTTGAAGGAGAAGCTGCTCGCGGCACTACGTGCGGGCATCACCACCGTGTTCATTCCGAAGGATAATGAGAAGGATCTCATTGAGATTCCGGATAATGTGAAGAAGGGCCTGACCATCATAGCCGTTTCACATGTTGACGAGGTGATCAACAAGGCGTTGGTGCGCAAGCCTGAGCCGATTATCTGGGAAGAAAAACCGGATGATGTGGCGTTAGCGCCCGATAGCAGTAAGGCCGCCTCTTTACCGCATTAAGCTGTCTGACTAAACGAAAGGCGACAAACCCGGTATGTTGCCGGGTTTGGAGAGAATTGAGCTTTACCTTGGTGTTTATTGCGGGTGCTGGGGCGAAGCGTTTTGGAAGACTATACTAACACAGGGAGACTTGCCCATGAATAAATTAGATCTAATCGCCACCGTTGCCCAGGAGACCGATATCTCGAAGGCCAAGGCAACTGAAGTTGTTGAGGCGGTGTTCGGCGCGATCGAAAAATCGCTGAAACAGAAGGAAGAAGTCCGGCTCGTCGGTTTTGGAACTTTTGTGACAGCAGCTCGGGAAGCCTCGAAGGGCCGTAACCCCAGAACCGGCGAGGAGATCGACATTCCAGCCTCCACCTCGGTCCGTTTCAAGGCCGGCAAAACCTTAAAGGATGCGGTTAACTAATTTCGAACTTCGCCGTCAAGACTTCGCGGTCAAGACTTCGCGGTAAGGCAAGGGCGCCGTTTTCCAAAGCCCTTGCGATCCCGATGGGTGCTGTGGGCCCGATCCACCGGTACGGGTCGTCGTGTTCAGGCATCGGCATCGCGCAGGGGGATTGGGGCGGTTAGCTCAGCGGTAGAGCGTCTCGTTTACACCGAGAGGGTCGGCGGTTCAAACCCGTCACCGCCTATACCCATTCCAATATTTTATTTCCAAAACCTGGCCATGGCAGCGACTCCAGCTTGACGCTCAATGCCATGCGGATTACACCGCCGCTCACCGCAAATTAGACTGCGGGTACCGCAAAGCGGGAGTAGCTCAGTTGGTTAGAGCGCCGGCCTGTCACGCCGGAGGTCGCGGGTTCGAGCCCCGTCTCTCGCGCCATTCCAGCGCTTTAATTTAAATCAACATCCTTAACAAACATCATTGCTTTAACGCATCGTGCAGCCGTGGCCGCGCCGCCTCGGTCGCTACGCCAAGAGCGGCCAGCGTAAAGCCGTAACGGATCGCGGTTTCCGCCTCGTGCGTATCGATTCGCGCATCGGCCCATTCAATAAGAACGCCGGATAATAAATAGATGAAGTTGCGCGTAAACGCGGCCATATCGACATCCGCATCAATCACGCCTTCAGCCGCCAACGGTGGGATCATCGCATCCCAGAAAGCGGCGGCATTGCCGATTGCGGATCGATCCGTGCTGCTGGCGTAAATCGTCGCAAAGATTGCGCGATGCAGCGCCGCCTGGGTTTCCAACGAATGGCTCAAATGCTTGATTGCCGCATACATTCGGTCGAGCGCGTCAACGGCGGGATTGGCTGAAACGCGTGCCAGCAAACTATCCTGCAGGTCCTGGTTCAACGCGACGTAAAGCCCGCGTTTATTGCCGAACAAATTATAGGGTGTGGCCTGCGCCACCCCGGCAGCTTCGGCAAGCTGACGCATGGAGGGCGCCTGGCCATGTGCCAACACCACGCGCGCCGCTTTCAGTATCGCCTGGCGGCGCTGTTCCATCAGTTTGCGCATCGTCGCATCGCTTTTCCTTTTTCGATTGCAGATATTTTAGAGCATGCTATAAAAACTATAAGACGGTTTTAGCCGCTTATTCCATAGAGGGGACTTATCCATGAAATTCTCAGTGTGCTTTGAAGCCCAGATGGTCGATACGTCTCGCGAGTCCGAGCAACGGACCTTTTACGAGGCTGTCGACCAGGCGGTATATGCCGAGAAAATGGGTCTCGATGGTATTTGGGCAGTTGAGCATCACGCGCTCACGCAATATGCCCATATGTCCGCCCCGGAGACCTTTCTTGCCTTCGTTGCCGGCAAGACCAGCCGAATTCGCATCGGCCATGGCGTTATTTGCCTGCCGCCGGCAATGAACCATCCGGTCAAGGTGGCTGAGCGTGTGGCGACCTTGGATATCCTCTCGCGCGGCCGCGTCAATTTTGGCATCGGCAAGGGCGGCACCCAGCAGGAAGCGGGTACCTTCGGCTACGATCTCGCCGAGCTGCAGCCGATGATCGATGAGAGCATGTATCTGATCCCGAAAATCATGGTCGAGGACGAGATCGAGCATGATGGCCAATACATCAAAATTCCCCGGCGCCCCATCCATCCAAAGCCATATCAGCAGCCGCATCCGCCGATGTTCATGGCCTGCACGCGCGAGGAATCCCTGCGCAATGCCGGCGGCCGCGGACTTGGCGCCATGATCCTGGGCTTCAACACCCCGGACGAAATCGCCGGCCTCAACCGTATCTACCGGGAGACCTTCGCCAGCCGTGACCCAGCCAAGCAGGTCGGCTATTTTTCCAACGAATATCTTGCCGTCGGCTGCCCGATCATCGTCGGAAATGACCGTGAAAAGGCGCGCCGCATCGGCCTGCGCGGCCAGCGTTTCTTCGCCCAGGCGATCCATCACTGGTATGGCGGTGGCGGCAAACCTTCGATTAATGTCGAGGATGTCTCGGCCGATGAACATGCCGCAAAGGCCAAGCAATCCGCGGAGGCCACCATCGCTTATCTCAACGAGGCCAAAATCCCGGTGACCTCGGCGGCGACCGACATGTATAATGTCGATCACGCTTACGGCACACCCGCCGATGCGATTGCGCATCTGGAGAAGCTGGAAGCAGCGGGCGCCGACGAGGCATTGATGTTGATGCAGATGGGCACCGTGCCGCACGAGGCGATCATGGAAACGCTGCGCCATCTGGGCGAGACCATCATCCCGCATTTCCGCGCCAAGGAGAAAGCCAGGAATGCCGCTTAACGCCATCGCCCAGGGCATGCTTGATGCAATGGGCCCCATGATGCCGGACTGGAAGACCATCGGTCCGGTCGATTTCCGTACCATTTCCGCCACTATGGAGCAGCCTGCCGACCCAGCTGATCGGGTAGCAGGGGAGGATGCCGATGCCGATGGCGTGCCGGTCCGCATCTATCGCCGGGCCGAAGCCGCCGGTGATGAGCCGGTCCTTATTTTCTATCATGGCGGCGGCTACATTGCCTGCGGCATTTCCAGCCATGAAAGGCTTTGCGTCCGTCTGGCGCGGCTAGCCGAATGTGCGGTCGTTTCGGTGGATTACCGCCTGGCCCCTGAACACAAATTCCCGGCGGCGGTCGACGATGCCTTAACGGCATTGCGCTGGGTTGCGGCGCACGGCGGCAGCCATCAACTTGACACTAGCCGGATCGCGGTCGGCGGCGACAGCGCCGGCGGTTCGCTGGCTACAGTCACGACATTGCGTGCACGTGACGAGGGTGGTCCTGAAATCCTGCACCAATTGCTGATTTATCCGGGCACCGACCTGACTGGCGAGACTGAGTCTGAAAAACTGTTTTCGAACGGCTATTTCCTCGATGCCGATTTCGCTGAACTGTGCATCAACGCCTACCTGCCCAATGCCGCCGACCGCGCCCATCCATGGGCTTCGCCGCTGCTGGCCGATGATCTCTCCGGGGTGCCGCCGGCAACCATCATGACCGCCGAGTGCGACCCGCTGCGAGACGAAGGCAAGGCTTATGCGGACCGGCTTACATCGGCCGGGGTAAAGACCCGTTACACCGAGTACCCCGGCGTCTTTCATGGCTTCGCCAGCATGTTCGGCATCCTGCCCGAAGCAGATGCGGCACTCGCCGCTGCGGCCAATGCGCTACGTGCTGCCTTTGCCAACTAAGGACTTCCTTAACATGCCGAGATGCTGCGCTGGCGGCGGGACTTCTGTTTAAATCTTCCGCTCCCGCCGTGCGCTAAACTAGCCAGTCTTGACCATAGCGTGCTGCGGTGCGACATGGCTCATGGGCTTGAAGCTATGTTTATTCTGGGTCTATGGCCTCGTTTTGAACCAGGGTTAGGAGAATTGCGGTGCAGCCTGTTCTCGCGGAATATTTCCCAATCCTCGTCTTTGGCATTATCGCATCGTTGATCGGTGTGGCGTTGGTTGCAGGGTCTTTTTTTGCAGCACATCAGAAACCTTATGCTGCCAAATTATCAGCCTATGAATGCGGTTTCGAGGCCTTCGATAACGCCCGCCGCAAGTTCGACGTGCGGTTTTATCTGGTCGCGATTCTGTTCATCATTTTTGACGTTGAGGTGGCCTTTTTATTCCCCTGGGCGGTCAGCCTGTCACGGATCGGCTTGCTCGGATTTTTCTCGATGCTGGGCTTTCTTGCGGTTCTGACGGTTGGCTTCGTCTACGAATGGAATAAAGGGGCGCTTGATTGGGAATAGAGCCATGAATGCTTCGACCGACGCTTCATCCCTGGCCTGGAACCGGGATCATTTGCCGCCCGGCGCTGCTCAGGACGGCGTCATCAAGGGCATCACCGGCGAGATCGCCGGCAAGGGTTTTATTGTCGCAAATCTCGACAAAATGGTTAACTGGGGCAGAACCGGCAGCCTTTGGCCGATGACGTTTGGTCTGGCTTGCTGCGCGGTCGAAATGATTCACGCCTACATGCCGCGCTACGATTTGGACCGTTTCGGCGTAATCCCACGCGCCAGCCCGCGGCAAAGCGATGTGATGATCGTCGCTGGCACGCTGACCAATAAAATGGCCCCTGCATTGCGTAAGGTGTATGACCAGATGCCGGAGCCGCGCTGGGTGATCTCAATGGGCAGCTGCGCCAATGGCGGCGGTTATTACCACTATTCCTATTCAGTGGTGCGCGGTTGCGACCGTGTGGTGCCGGTGGATATCTATGTTCCGGGTTGTCCACCAACCGCGGAAGCCCTGGTATACGGCATCATGCAATTGCAGAAAAAAATCCGGCGGACGGGAACCATTTTGCGTGGCTGACGAAACTGCCGGAGTTGCTCCGGAAACCGTTGTGGTGGATGCCGATATGGCGGCATTACAGGCGCTGCCGGGGGCCGGCAGCGTCGAACGCGAGCACGGCGCGCTGGTGATAACCTCTGACCCCGGTTCGGCTTACGCATTGCTACAGCATTTGCGGGATGCGCCGGAATTTGCCTTCGCCCAGGTGATGGATATTTGCGGCGTCGACTGGCCGGATCGCGAGCAGCGCTTCGAAGTTGTTTACAATTTGCTATCTGTTTCCCGCAACGCCCGGGTGCGCGTGATCGTTCCGGTGGCAGAGGGGGCTACCGTGGCTTCGGTATCTGCATTATGGCCGAGTGCGACCTGGTGGGAACGCGAAATTTGGGATCTGTTCGGTATCCTGTTTGACGGCCTGGCGGACCACCGCCGCATCGTTACCGATTACGGATTTGAGGGGCATCCGCTGCGAAAAGACTTTCCGCTGACGGGCTACCTGGAAGTGCGGTGGGATGACGAACGCAAGGCGGTTGTGTACGAACCGGTGAAGCTGACCCAGGAGTTTCGCAACTTCGATTTCCTGTCGCCCTGGGAAGCGATGACCACCCTGCCGGGCGACGAAAAGGCGCATGGCTGATGGCGATATCTGAATCTCCCCTGGCCGTGGTCAAGACCATCGAGGTCGATAGCCACACCATCAATTTCGGCCCGCAGCATCCGGCTGCGCATGGCGTGCTGCGATTGATCCTGGAGATGGATGGCGAGGTCATCGACCGGGCGGATCCGCATATCGGACTGTTGCACCGCGGTACCGAGAAGCTGATCGAATATAAAACCTATATGCAGGCGGTACCTTATTTTGATCGGCTGGATTATGTCTCGCCGATGGCGTGCGAACATGCATTTGCCCTAGCGACGGAAAAACTGCTTGGCATCACCGCCCCTGATCGCGCGCAATGGATCCGGGTAATCTTCGCCGAACTCACGCGGGTTTTAAACCATCTGCTGAGCGTATCGAGCTTTGCTTTGGATTGCGGGGCGCTGACGCCGGGCCTTTGGGGCTACGAGGAGCGCGAGAAACTACTGACTTTTCACGAAGCAGCCTCCGGTGCGCGTTTCCATTCGAATTACTTCCGTCCCGGCGGGGTTTCGAAAGATCTGCCCGCCGGCATGGAAGACGAGCTCGCCGCCTGGTGCGAAACCTTCCCAAAATTCGTTGACGATGTGGAACACTTGCTGACCGGCAACCGGATCTGGAAACAGCGCGTTGTCGATATCGGTATAATTTCGGCGAGTGACGCGCTGGCCTGGGGATTTTCAGGCCCGAACCTGCGATCATCCGGCGTTGCCTGGGACCTGCGCCGGGCCCAGCCTTATGATAAATATGCCGAGGTTGAATTCGATATTCCCGTTGGCAAAAACGGCGACTGCTACGACCGCTATCTGGTGCGCATGGCCGAGATGCGGGAAAGTGTTAAAATCGTCCAGCAGGCTTTGAAGAAAATCAAACCTGGACCGATCAAAGTGCAGGACCGCAAATTCACGCCGCCGACGCGCGCTGAGATGAAGCATTCGATGGAAGCGCTGATCCATCACTTCAAATTATATACCGAGGGCTATCACGTGCCAGCCGGCGCCACCTATACGGTTGTAGAAGCGCCGAAAGGCGAATTTGGCGTCTACCTGATCGCCGATGGCACCAACCGGCCGTATCGCTGTAAAATCCGTGCCACGGGCTTCTCGCATCTGCAAACCCTCAGCAAGCTTGCAAAAGGCCATATGCTAGCCGATGCCGTGGCCATTATCGGCTCCCTTGATATCGTTTTTGGTGAGATTGACCGGTGAATACGCAGACCGAACCAACGCATTTCGCATTCGATGCGCAAGCCGAAGCCGACGCCGCCGCGGCAATCGCGCATTATCCGCCAGGCCGGCAGGCAAGTGCTGTAATGCCGCTATTGCACATCGTACAAAGCCAGATGAAACGCCAGACCGGGTCGGCCTGGGTGCCGCGCATCGGGATGGATGTTGTTGCCAAGCGCCTTGGCATGGCGCCGGTACGTGTGTACGAAATAGCAACGTTCTATCTGATGTACAATTTGAAGCCGATCGGAAAATACCATCTGCAGATATGTACGACGACGCCGTGCTGGCTGCGCGGGTCGGATGCGGTGGTCGCCGCCTGCAAAAAAATCGCCGGCGTCGAAAACTTCGGCGAGACCAGCGCCGATGGGCTGTTTACCGTGACGGAAGTGGAATGTCTTGGCGGTTGCGTGAACGCGCCCATTCTGCAAATCGACGACGATTACTACGAAGATTTGGACGGCGAACGTACCGAGAAATTGCTTGCCGGGTTAAAAGCCGGCGGCGGGTTGCCGCCGCCAGGTTCCTCCATCGGCCGCCATGCTTCGGAACCGGAAGGCGGCAGGACCGTATTGCTCGCCACCAACAGCCGGGCGGAATAAATAATGCTTAGTGACGCGGACCGGATCTATCAAAATCTCTACGGCCAGCAGGACTGGCACCTGCAAGCGGCGCGGGCGCGCGGCGACTGGGAAGGTATCGCCGATATCTTGGCCCGCGGCCGCGATACGCTGATCGAGGACCTCAAAACATCCGGCATGCGCGGCCGTGGCGGCGCCGGCTTCCCGACCGGCATGAAATGGTCCTTCATGCCAAAACAAAGCGACGGCCGCCCGAGCTTCCTGGTGGTGAATGCCGATGAAAGCGAGCCCGGCACCTCCAAGGACCGCGACATCATCCGCCACGAACCGCATAAGCTGATCGAAGGCTCGCTGATCGCCGGCTTCGCGATGGGCGCCAATACCGGATATATTTACATCCGCGGCGAATATTATAACGAGGCACGGCATCTGCAGACCGCGATCGACGAGGCCTACGAAGCCGGCCTGCTCGGCGCCAATGCCGCCGGCTCCGGCTGGGATTTCAATCTCTACATCCATCGCGGTGCTGGCGCCTATATCTGCGGCGAAGAATCCGCGATGCTGGAGAGCCTCGAAGGCAAAAAAGGCATGCCACGAATGAAGCCGCCTTTCCCGGCGGCGATGGGCCTTTATGGCTGCCCGACCACGGTCAACAATGTTGAAACCATTGCCGGCGTGCCGACCATCATGCGCCGTGGCGCCGCCTGGTTTTCAAATCTTGGCAAACCAAAAAATTCGGGCACGAAAATCTTCTGCATCTCCGGTCATGTCAACAAGCCGTGCAACGTCGAAGAGGAACTTGGCATTCCGTTGCGCGACCTGATCGAAAAGCATGCCGGCGGCGTGCGTGGCGGCTGGGATAATCTGCAGGCGGTGATCCCCGGGGGCGCCTCCTCGCCGGTCCTAAACAAGGAAATGTGCGACACCCAGTTGATGGATTTCGACTCGCTGGCGGCGGTGAAATCCATGATGGGCTCGGGTGCGGTGATCGTCATGGATAAATCAGCCGACGTCGTCAAAGCGATCTGGCGGCTGTCAAAATTCTTCAAGCACGAAAGCTGCGGCCAATGTACGCCCTGCCGGGAGGGCACCGGCTGGATGATGCGCATGATGGATCGCATTGTCCAAAATCAGGCTAGCCTGGCTGATATTGCCTTGCTGGAGCAGGTCACGACCCAGGTTGCCGGACACACAATTTGCGCCTTTGGCGAAGCCGCTTCCTGGCCGATCCAGGGACTTATGCGCGCCTTCGGTCCAATGGTGCGGACCCGCGCCATCGATTATCACGCGCCGGTCGCGGTAGCGGCGCCGCCGCAAGTCCAGCACGCGGCGGAGTAGCCCATGACAAAACTCACCATTGACGGGATTGAGGTCGAGGTTCCGAACGGCTCCACCGTGATCCAGGCGGCAGATGCGGCCGGCGTCGAAATACCACGTTTTTGCTACCATGAACGGCTATCCGTTGCCGGCAACTGCCGTATGTGCCTAGTCGAAATCGAAAAGATGCCGCCGCGGCCGGTGGCGTCATGCGGCATGCCGGTTACAGAAGGCATGGTGGTCCATACTGATACCGAAATGGTTCGCAAGGGCCGTCGCGGCGTGATGGAATTTCTGCTGATCAATCATCCGCTGGACTGCCCGATCTGCGACCAGGGTGGCGAATGCGATTTGCAGGATGAGGCGGTCGGCTATGGCCGCGATCATTCGCGCTATGATGAGAATAAACGTTCGGTCGGCCAGAAAGATTGGGGGCCGCTGGTCAAAACCGTCATGACCCGCTGCATCCACTGCACGCGCTGCATCCGGTTTTCAACCGAGGTAGCGGGCGTGCCGGAACTAGGGGCGACCGCGCGCGGCGAGAACATGGAGGTTGGAACCTATGTGCAAAAGGCGCTCAGTTCCGAACTCTCCGGCAATATCATTGATCTTTGCCCGGTCGGCGCGCTGACCGCGAAACCTTACGCCTTCACCGCCCGCACCTGGGAGCTGCGCAAGACCGACAGCATCGATGTACTGGACGCCGTCGGCGCGAATATCCGAGTGGATGCGCGCGGCGCCGAAGTGCTGCGGATTTTGCCGCGCATCAATGACGAGGTGAACGAAGAATGGCTGGGCGATAAGTCGCGTTTTTCGGTAGATGGCCTGAAACGGCGCCGGCTGGACCGGCCCTGGATCAGAAAATCCGGGAAATTGCAGGCCGCGACCTGGGATGAGGCGTTCGCTGTCATCGCCGACAGGCTGAAAGGCGTTGCGGGCGAGCGCATCGGCGCCATCGCCGGCGATTTATGCGACGCCGAAAGCATGGTGGCCTTGAAGGATCTGATGTCGGCTTTGGGCTCGCCGAATATCGACTGCCGGCAGGATGGCGCGGCGCTGGATGCGACACGGCGTGAATTCTATCTGTTCAACACTACCATTGCGGGAATTGAAGAAGCCGATGCGCTGCTGATCATCGGCGCCAATCCGCGCCGCGAAGCCCCGGTGCTGAATGCCCGCATTCGCAAGCGATGGATGGCCGGCGGTTTTCCGGTCGGCTTGATCGGTCAGGACGTCGATTTGACTTACGGGTTTGAGCATCTCGGGACCGGACCGGAGGCATTTCAGTTGCTGGCCGATGGCAAGGCTGATGGCAACGCCGCTGGCAAGGCTGATGGCAAGCATGACTTTGCGGAGCTTCTGAAGACCGCGAAAAAACCGATGATTATTGTCGGCCAGGGCGCGCTGGCGCGGCCCGATGGCGCCGCTATTTTGGCCGCAGCCTGGCAGCTTGCCGTGCAGTTCGATATGTTGAACGCTGACTGGCACGGATTTAACATCCTGCATCGTGCGGCATCAAAGGTCGCGGCCCTGGATTTGGGGTTTATCCCGGGGCAGGGGGGCAGAGATGTTGCCGCCATGCTGGGCGGTGGCGTTGACGTATTATGGCTGCTGGGCGCCGATGAATTTGATACTGCAAAAATCGGTGCCAATACGTTTGTCATCTATCAGGGCCATCACGGCGACGCCGGCGCCAGACGTGCGGATGTGATTTTGCCGGGTGCTGCCTATACCGAAAAGCATGGCACCTACACCAACCTTGAAGGCCGGGTGCAGCAGGGGTTCATGGCGGTCAGCCCGCCCGGTGAGGCGCGGGAGGACTGGCGCATTCTACGTGCCATCAGCGCCTATATTGGCCACGCTCTGCCTTATGACAATTTGGATGAATTACGAGCCCGGCTGGCGCAGGTAAACCCGGTTTTCGCGTCCATCGAGGCGGTGCGCCGTCTGGCCGGCACCGATATTTCCGGCCCCTCCGGCGCCGGCGAATTTTCTGACGCTGCCTTCGTGCCCGCCATCCAGAATTACTATCAGACCGACCCGATCAGCCGCGCCAGCCCAACCATGGCCGCCTGCGTCGCCGCGCATTATGGTGCGGCCGGCCGCGCCGAGGCCGGCCGCACCGAGGCTGCTGAATGAATTCCCTCGAAACATTTCTTTATACTAACGATATCGGGATCATTATTCTGACGATCCTGAAATCCCTGGCCTTGATCGTGCCGCTGCTGATCGGCGTGGCCTATTTGACCTATGCCGAGCGCAAGGTGCTCGGCGCCATTCAGCTTCGTAAAGGCCCGAACGTTGTCGGCCCGTTCGGCCTCTGGCAGCCCTTCGCCGACGCCATCAAGATGCTGATGAAGGAGACCATCATCCCGTCAGGCGCGAACCGCGCGTTATTCGTTCTGGCGCCGATGCTGACCTTTGGACTGGCGGTGGCCGCATGGGCGGTGATCCCGGTCAACAACCATTGGGCGGTCGCCAATATCAACGTCGGCATTCTGTATATTTTCGCGATCTCATCGCTGGGCGTTTACGGCATCATCATCGCCGGTTGGGCCAGCAATTCGAAATATGCCTTCCTTGGCGCGCTCCGCAGCGCCGCGCAGATGGTGAGTTACGAAGTCTCGATGGGCTTTGTCATCGTCACCGTCATCCTGTGCGTCGGCAGCCAGAATTTGAACGACATCGTACTGGCCCAGCGGCATATCTGGTTCGCCATTCCGCTTTTCCCGATGTTCATCATCTTCTTCATCTCAGGTCTGGCCGAGACCAACCGCGCGCCGTTCGACCTGGCCGAAGGCGACACCGAAATCGTTGCCGGCTTCTTCGTTGAATACAGCGCCATGAGCTTCGCGCTGTTTTTCCTCGGCGAATACGCCAATATGTTCCTGATCAGCGCCACCACCACGGTGCTGTTTCTGGGCGGCTGGCTGTCGCCGATACCGTTCGCGCCGTTTACCTGGGTGCCCGGCGTGTTCTGGTTTATCCTGAAAATCTTCGTCTGCCTGTTTGTGTTTCTCTGGGTGCGCGCCACTCTGCCGCGCTATCGTTATGACCAGATCATGGCGCTGGGCTGGAAAGTGTTTTTGCCGATCTCGCTGGCCTGGCTGGTGATCACCGCGGGTTTCCTCGAAGTATTCGGGATGCTGCCGCATGCGTAAATCGGGTTTTTATCAGGAATTCGAAAATGAGTAGCTTTGGTAAGACCGCCAGCGGATTATTGCTGAGCGAAATTCGCGCCGGTCTATGGCTGACCTTGCGCTATTTCTTCAAACCGAAGGCAACGCTGAACTACCCGTACGAGAAAAATCCGATCAGCCCGCGCTTCAAAGGCGAGCACGCCTTGCGCCGCTACCCAAACGGCGAAGAGCGCTGCATCGCCTGTAAATTATGCGAGGCCGTCTGTCCGGCCCAGGCAATCACCATTGAAGCCGAGCCGCGCGATGACGGCTCCCGCCGCACCACGCGTTATGATATCGACATGACCAAATGCATCTATTGCGGACTTTGCGAGGAAGCCTGCCCGGTGGATGCGATTGTCGAGGGTCCGAATTTCGAGTTCGCCACCGAAACCCGGGAGGAGCTGATGTATGACAAGGCCAAGCTGCTGGCGAATGGCGACCGCTGGGAACCCGAACTCGCCAAGCGTCTCGAACTAGACGCGCCTTACCGGTAGAATACTGCGATGATCGCCAACCTTGCTTTCGACCTGTTTTCCGCCATCCTGCTGGGCTCATCGGTAATGGTGGTAAGCAGTCGCAACCCGGTGCATTCGGTGTTGTTTCTCATTCTTTGCTTCATCAACGCGGCGATTTTGTTCCTGATGGCCGGTGCCGAGTTTTTGGCGTTGGTACTGGTCATCGTCTATGTCGGCGCGGTGGCCGTGCTGTTCATGTTCGTGGTCATGATGCTGGACGTGGATTTCTCCGAACTGCGTGAAGGCGTGCAGCGCTATGCGCCCATCGGCGCTGCGGTCGGCCTGGTGCTGTTCGTCGAACTGGCGTTCGTGATGGTAAGCTGGGTCATTGTTCCCGGCGCCGCCGGGCTGCGGCTGCTGCCGACGCCGACGAACATGACAAATACCGCAGCACTCGGCTCGGTGCTCTACACCAATTATATTTTTCTGTTCCAGCTCGCCGGCGCCATCCTGCTGGTCTCGATGATCGGCGCCATCGTGCTCACCTTGCGCGACCGTAAGCGCGGCAAGACCCAGAATATCGACGTCCAGCATGCCAGGATGCCGATCGACACCCTCAGCATGGTAAACGCCAAACTGGGCGCTGGCGCCGCGGTGCCTTCGCGAACCGAGGACGCACTGTAATGCAGGTGGCCCTTTCGCATTTCCTCGTCGTTGCCGGGCTGCTGATGGTGGTCGGCATTTTCGGCATTTTCATGAACCGCAAAAACATCATCATCATCATGATGTCGATCGAGCTGATCCTGCTCGCCGCCAACATCAACTTCGTTGCCTTTTCGGGCGCGCTGCACGATCTGGTCGGCCAGGTTTTCACAATGTTCGTGCTGACCGTCGCGGCTGCCGAAGCGGCGATCGGGCTTGCCATTCTGGTGATCTACTTCCGCAATCGTGGCTCGATCGAGGTCGAGGACGTGACTTTGATGAAGGGTTGATATGTTCATCGTAGCCGCGGTTTTCGCACCCCTCATCGGCGCCATCCTGGCGGGGCTTGGCCGGCCATTCCTTGGCAAGCAATTATCCATCGCCGCCAGCATTATCTTCATGGTGATATCGGCAGCCGCCGCCATTGCAGAGTTTCTGCAGTTCCAACAGGGCGGCGTCGCTCTGGCGCCGATGCATCTTGCCGACTGGATTTCGGTCGGCCAGTTCACGCCGGATTGGTCACTGCGGCAGGATACGCTGTCGCTCGTGATGGTGACCATGGTCAGTTTCGTCTCGATGCTGATCCATATCTACAGCGCCGGCTATATGGCGCAAGACAAGACCGTGCCGCGTTTCTTCGCCTATCTCTCGCTGTTCACCTTCGCGATGCTGATGCTGGTGACGGCGAATAATCTGGTGCAGCTGTTCTTTGGCTGGGAAGGGGTCGGCCTCGTATCCTACCTCCTCATTGGCTATTGGTATGAACGACCTTCGGCAAATGCCGCTGCGATCAAGGCATTCATCGTCAACCGGGTCGGCGATATCGGTTTCGCCGTCGGCATCGCGATGACCTATTTTATTTTCCACACGGTCTCGTTCGACCAGATTTTTGCCGCCGTCAGCGCCCATACGGGCGATCGCTACACCTTGTTCGGCACCGCTTTCCCGGCGCTCGAAATCGCCGCGATTTTGCTGTTCATCGGCGCCATGGGCAAATCGGCGCAACTCTTCCTGCACACCTGGCTGGCCGATGCGATGGAGGGCCCGACCCCGGTTTCCGCCTTGATCCATGCGGCAACAATGGTGGCGGCGGGCGTGTTTCTGGTGGTGCGCATCTCGCCATTGCTGAATGCGACGCCCGGGGCGATGGAATTCATTACCGTTATTGGCGCTTCCACGGCTTTGTTCGCGGGTACGGTCGGCTGCGTGCAGAACGACATCAAGCGCATCATCGCCTATTCCACCTGCTCGCAGCTCGGCTATATGTTTCTGGCGGCCGGCGTCGGCGCCTATCCGGTGGCGATCTTCCACCTGATCGATCATGCGTTCTTCAAGGCCCTGCTATTCCTTGCCGCCGGTTCGGTAATCCACGCGATGTCGGACGAGCAGGATGTCCGGTTGATGGGCGGGCTTGCCAGGAAACTTCCGGTAACCTGGGTTGTCATGCTGATGGGCGCCCTGGCGCTGGCCGGCATTCCGCCGTTCTCCGGCTATTATTCGAAAGACGCGATTTTAGCCGCCGCCTATGCCGCGCATTCGCCGGTCGGAACCTACGGGTGGGTTTGTGGCGTTATTACCGCCGGCCTTACCGCCTTCTACATCTCGCGACTGTTCCTGTTGACCTTCCACGGCAAGTCCCGCGCGCCCCAGCATGTGCAGGACCACGTGCATGAAAGCCCGTGGGTGATGTTGGGCCCGCTGGTGGTCCTGGCTGCGGGCGCGCTATGCAGCGGCTTTCTGCTCCGTCATGATTTTATCGGCACCGGCGCCGCCGCCTTCTGGGGCAGCAGCATTGCGGTGCCGGCCAACGGCGTCATGCAGCAGCTGGGGAATGCACCGGCCTGGGCGGCAATGGCGCCGCTTGCCTTCGCCATCATCGGCGTTGCAATTGCCGCGTTATTCTACCTGGTCGCCCCGGGGCTGCCCGCAACTTTGGCGGCTCAGTTCAGCGTCATTTACAAGTTCCTGCTGAACAAATGGTACTTTGACGAAATCTACGATGCATTGCTGGTCAGGCCGACCCTGCGCCTCGCCAAATTCGCTTGGCATTTTGGCGATGAACAGGTCATCGACGGCGTGCCGAGCGGCCTTGCGACGCTAACCACCGATGCCTCCTCGCAAACCGTCAAACTGCAAACCGGCTCGATCGCTTTATATGCGTTCATCATGCTGATTGGCCTGCTCGCCTTCCTCAGCCTATTTTTATGGTTGCGTTGATTATGAATGCGCTTGGTTTTCCGATTTTGTCGCTGATCACCTTCCTGCCGCTGGCCGGTGCGGTCATCATCGCCACCCTCTCTGGCGGCGAGGCCGCGGTGGCGCGCAATGCCCGCTGGATCGCGTTATGGACCAGCCTGATCGTACTGGCCTTGGGAATTTATCTCTGGATCTCGTTCGACCCGGCGCAGCCCGGTTTTCAATTTGTCGAAGACCATGCCTGGTTTCCCGGTGTGGCCGTGCAATATCATCTGGGCGTTGACGGCATCAGCCTGCTGCTGGTCCTGCTGACGGTTTTCCTCACCCCGATTGCGATTTTGTCGAGCTGGCCGGTCACCACCCGCGTCAAGGAATTCATGATCGCATTTTTGCTTCTGGAAACCATGACGGTCGGCATGTTCGCGGCCCTCGACTTCGTATTGTTCTATATTTTCTTCGAAGCCGTTCTATTGCCGATGTACCTTATCATCGGCGTCTGGGGCGGGCCGAAGCGGATTTTCGCCGCGGTGAAATTCTTCCTCTTCACCCTGGCCGGTTCGCTATTCATGCTGCTGGCGCTGGTTTGGATGTGGCGCAATGCCGGCACCACCGATATCCCGACATTGCTGCACACGCCGATCCCGCCGCATATTCAAACCTGGCTATTCATCGCCTTCCTGGCGTCCTTTGGCGTCAAGGCCGCGGTCTGGCCGCTGCATACCTGGCTGCCCGATGCCTATGGCGAAGCGCCGTTGCCCGGCACCATCATGCTGGCCGCCGTGCTATCCAAAATGGGCGCTTACGGCTTTCTGCGCTTCACCGTGCCGATGCTGCCGCAGGCTTCCGCCGCTGCTGAACCCTTGATGTTCACGCTCGGCGTGGTCGCCGTTATCTATGTGTCGCTGGTGGCGCTGGCGCAGACCGACATGAAACGGCTAATCGCCTATTCCTCGGTCGCGCATATGGGCATCATCATCATCGGCATTTTCACCTTCACCATCGAGGGCATCGAAGGCGCGTTGTTCCAGATGCTTTCGCACGGCATCGTCATCGCCGGGCTATTCATCTGCTCCGGCATCTTGCTGGCGCGCGGCTCCGGCGCCCCCGGCGATATGCAGGCGTTGTCGCGGCTTGGCGGTATCGCTGCTCGCATGCCGGCTTATGCGGCGCTGTTGATGCTGTTCGCCCTGGCCAGCATGGGGCTGCCTGGCACCTCTGGCTTCGTAGGTGAAATCCTCGTCCTGGTCGGCGCATTGAAGGTGAATTTCTGGGTCTCCCTGCTGGCGGCAACCGGCATGGTGCTGGGGGCGGCCTATATGCTGGTGATGCTGCGCGCCGTGCTGTTCGACAAAATCAAGCGGCCTGAGCTGGAGAAGTTGCAGGATCTGCGTCCCACCGAATGGGCAATGCTGGTGCCGTTGGCGATACTGGTGATGTGGCTCGGGGTCTACCCGTCCAGCTTCACCCATGTTTTCGACGCGCCGGTTACCGCGATGGTGCAATCGCATGTTGCCGCCCTGCAGCAGCCGGTCGCGCTCGCGATGGTGTCGAAATGATCCCGGCCTCGACAATCTTCCAGACCCTGATCCCGGAATTCGTGCTTGGCCTAGGCGGCATGGCGCTGCTGATCTTCGGCGTGCTCTCAAAGACCAATAAATTCACCGCCTGCACCATCGGCGCCGTCATTCTTCTGATGGTCACAGCGTTTTTCGTTGTCACTACGCGGCCGATCATGCTGTTCGGCGGCTTGTTTCAAACCAGCGACTTCACCCGCTATGCCGATTTATTAATCCTGCTGGGTTCTGCCGCGGCGTTAATTCTTTCGGTCGACTACAACAAGCGCAACGATATCGACCGCTTCGAATATCCGGTGCTGGTATTGTTCGCGACATTGGGCATGCTGGTTATGGTTTCCGCCGGCGATCTGATGACGCTGTATCTCGGGTTGGAACTGCAATCGCTGTCGCTGTATATCTGCGCGGCTTTGGCCCGCGACGAGCTGCGGTCCACAGAAGCCGGGCTGAAATATTTCGTTCTCGGCGCTTTGGCCTCGGGCTTGCTGGTCTACGGTATTTCCCTGGTGTACGGCTTCGGCGGCACCACCAACTTCGCGGCTTTGGCGCATGTGCTCACCGGCGGCCCGGCGGCCGGCTACGGCACCGTCATCGGCATTGTTTTCGTACTCGTCGGCCTCGCCTTTAAACTTTCCGCTGCCCCGTTTCATATGTGGACGCCGGATGTTTATGAGGGCGCACCGACGCCGGTCACCGCCCTGCTGGGCACCGCGCCGAAAGTCGCGGCGATTGCCTTGCTGCTCTCCGTGATGCTCGGCCCGTTCGGACATCTGCTTTCGCAATGGCGCGCGCTGATCGAAATCCTCTCAGTGGTTTCGATGTTCCTGGGCTCGCTCGCCGCCATCGGCCAGACCAATATCAAGCGGCTGATGGCGTATTCCTCGATCGGCCATATGGGCTACGCCTTGATGGGCCTGGCTGCGGGTACCGAAGCCGGGGTGCAGGCAACATTGGTTTATATCGCCATCTATGTCGTCATGTCCTTCGGCACCTTCGCCTGCATTATCGCGATGCGCCGCAATGGCCGGCAGGTTGAAACCATCGCCGATCTCGCTGGTCTCTCCACCCATAATCCTGGATATGCGTTGGCGCTCGCAGTGTTGATGTGGTCGATGGCCGGTCTGCCGCCGCTCTCCGGGTTCTTCGGCAAGCTCTACGTATTTGCCGCCGCCATCAATGCCGGCCTGACCGCGCTTGCCATCATCGGCGTGCTGACCAGCGTCATCGGCGCCTTCTACTATCTGCGCGTTGTCAAAGTGATGTATTTCGACGCCGGCGATCCGAATTTCGATAAAACCGATGGCGGGGTTCGCTTCGTCATGGCAGTCGGCGCCATCGCCACGGCCCTGCTGATCTTCATTCCTGGTCCGCTGATTGCGGCGGCGCAGGCGGCTGCCAAGGCCTTGATGGGGTGATCGCCTGGCGGCTCGAACAATACGACGCGCTGGCATCAACCTCCGATAGCTGCATCCTTCGCGCCAAGGATGGAGCAGCCGAGGGCCTCGCAATACTCGCCTTACGGCAAACCGCTGGGCGCGGCAGCCGCGGCCGGCAATGGCAGGCGCCAGCCGGCAACCTCAACCTTTCGGTGCTGTTGCGCCCGGCGCTTTCAATGGCGCAGTCGAGCATCTTCCCGTTGTTAACCGGTGTCGCGGTCGCCGATGCGGTTGCCGCGTTTTTGCCGGCTGACACTGCGCCGGTGTTGAAATGGCCCAATGATGTTCTGCTGGGCGGCGCCAAACTAGCTGGCATTCTCATCGACGCCGCGCCAAAAGGCAATTCAGCCGACTGGCTGGTCATCGGCATCGGCATCAACCTCGCCGAAGCGCCCGAACTGCCCGGCCGGCCTACCACAACGCTGGCGCAATTTGGCGGCCATGCCAAACCGCCTGAAGCCGCGCAAATGGTGTTGCATTATCTGGCCTTTTGGCTCGATGTTCTGGAGCATTCCGGCGTTGCCCCCATCCTCGATGCCTGGCAGCAGCGCGGCCACCCGATCGGCACCGAGCTCAAATTGACCGGCATTGCGGACCAGGTAAGCGGCCGTTTCGCCGGTCTCTCGGCAACCGGGGAATTGCTGTTAAACGTCGGAAATCGTATCGAGCGGTTCTCTACGGGTGAAATTCTATTGGGGTTTAGGAACTAATCGCGATGCTGCTCGTGATCGATGCCGGCAATACGAATATCGTCTTTGCCGTTCATGACGGCGCGGAATGGCGCGGCACCTGGCGGCTTGCGACCTCCTCGCAGCGCACTTCCGACGAATACGGGGTTTGGCTGGAAGCGTTGATCGTCCGCGCCGGCATCAAGGGCGCTGAGATCGATGGCGCGGTGATCGGCACGGTGGTGCCGGCCGCACTCTACCATCTCCGCCGGCTCTGCCGCGATTGGTTCGGCGTCGAGCCGATTGTGGCCCGAGCCGCGTTGGATTGGGGGTTCGAGATCAAGATCGACAATCCGGATGAAGTTGGCGCCGACCGGCTGTTAAACGCGCTGGCGGCGCATAACCATTATGGCGGCCCGCTGGTGGTGATTGATTTTGGCACCGCTACCACCTTCGATGTGGTGGATCGGGACGGCGCCTATCTGGGCGGGGTGATCGCGCCCGGCATCAATCTCTCCATCGAGGCGCTGCATCAGGCCGCCGCGCGGCTGCCGCGCATCGCTATCGGCAGGCCGCAATCGGTAATCGGCCGTTCCACCATTCCAGCCATGCGCTCGGGCGTGTATTGGGGCTATATCGGCATGATCGAAGGTTTGCTTGCCCGCATCGAGGGCGAGTTCGGCGAACCCTTGAAGGCCATTGCCACCGGCGGCCTGGCGCCGTTATTCGCCGAAGGCACGCTCAAATTCACCATGATCGATCCGGATCTCACTTTGGACGGCCTGCGCCTGCTGTCGTTGCGCAACACCGCACCACCCTTGCCGCGCGATCGTGCCCGCTTTCTTGAAACCGAGTGACCCGGTCATCATAGCGGCAATGCCTTTACGGCTATGGCGCCTGCCGGCGTTTGCGCGAATTTGAGTTTTTCAGCCTATAAATCCGTTTAGGAGCTTTTACCCCAATGGCAGTTTCATCCGGCAAGCCGCCGGGCCCCACGCGGAACGATCCGGGTGGTTTTCTTTACGTGCCGCTCGGCGGAACCGGCGAAATCGGCATGAACTTCAACCTTTACGCCTGTGACGGCGCCTGGCTGGCGGTGGATTGCGGCATGGGCTTCGCCGGCCCGGAAGCGCCGGAGGCTGAATTGCTGCTGGCCGACCCAGCCTTCATTGTCGCTCGCCGCGAGGCTTTGCGCGGCCTGGTGATCACCCATGGCCATGAGGACCATATTGGCGGTGTTGCCAGGCTCTGGCCGCAATTGCGTTGCCCAATCTACGCCACGCCGTTCACCGCTGCCTTGCTGCGGCGCAAGTTGCAGGAAGCCGGGCTGGGCCGTGAGGTGAAACTGCATGTGATCCCGCCCGGCGGGGCGTTTGAAATTGCCCCTTTTGCATTGCGCTTCATAGCCATGACGCATTCCACCCCGGAAGCGCAATCGCTGGCGATCACTACCTCCTACGGCACTGTGCTGCATACCGGCGACTGGAAATTCGACCCGCATCCGTTGGTCGGGGCGCTCACCGATGAGGCAGCGCTGGCGGCGTTGGGCGACGCCGGCGTGCTGGCGATGATTTCAGATTCGACCAACGCCACCGTGGACGGCAGCTCCGGCTCCGAACGCGATGTCAAAAAAAGCCTGAATGCCCTAGTAAATGATCTTCCCGGGCGGATCGCCATCACCTGCTTTGCCAGCAACATTGCCCGTGTTTCGACCGTAGTAGAAGCTGGGGTAGAAGCTGGCCGCCATGTGGCGTTGGTCGGCCGGTCACTGGGAAATTACGTCGCTGCGGCGCAGGAAGCTGGGTATTTGCAGCATCTGCCGGATTTCATTCCGGAAGAGGATATCGGCGCCATTCCCGATGAAAACCTGTTGTTGCTGGTAACCGGTAGCCAGGGTGAGCCGCGCTCTGCCATGGCCCGCATTGCCGCCGATACGCATCGCTATGCGGTGTTGGGGGAGGGGGATACGGCGATCTTCTCATCCCGCATGATCCCGGGCAATGAAAAGGCCATCGGCGCGGTGCAGGACGCCTTGGTGCGCCGTGGCGTCGATGTAATCACCGATGAAGATGAATTGACGCATGTGTCCGGCCACCCGGCGCGCGATGAATTATGCAAGCTCTACAAATTGGTCCGGCCGCAATATCTGGTGCCGACCCATGGCGAGTGGCGGCATCTTTCAGCCCAGGCTTTGCTGGCGGAGGAAGAAGGGCTGACTGCCATCCGGCTGGAAAACGGCGACATGTTGAGACTGGCGCCCGGCGTGCCGGAAGTGATCGACAGCGTCCCCACTGGCCGCCTGGCGGTGGACGGAACACATATCGTGCCGTTAAAGGGCGGCATCATGTCTGCAAGGCGGCGGATGCTGTTCAACGGCGTGGTGGTTGGCAGCGCCGCTGTCGATGCCGATGGGCGGGTTATTGGCGAGGCCAGGATCAGCGCGCCCGGCCTGTTTGACTCGCCGGATCGGTTGCAACGGGAACTGGAAGCCGAATTTGGCCAGCTGCTCACCGATTTGCCAGCTGCAACCCGCCGCGAGGACGCTGCTTTCACCGAAGCCGCGTGTTCGATATTGCGCCGTATTGTCGGCAAACGATTCGGCAAGCGACCGATCGTCGAGGCCCACATCATAAGACTATAAATGAATTTCGGCACTGATGATTTAATACGCATTACTTTGATGCTTTTATAATCATAGGCCTAAATTGAGACCAAATTGCGAGAAAATGGTAAAAAACTATGCTCATGAGCCGTCGTTTTTGCTGGATTTTCTCTGTTGTGCGTTGCATCATTAGGCCTAGGGCGAAGTTTGGTTCTTCGTCCTGCCGTGTGACTGGCGTTTCCTCCCTGAACTTGGCCCGCCGCCCAATGGGCTGGCGGGCTTCTTTCGTTCTAGGGACATGCACCGCATTTTCCTACAGCCTTGCAAACATCCCATGACTGTCGCTCCCATCAAGCGTGAGATCTATGATCTGACCGTTTGCCGGGCCCTCTTTGCAGCCTGGGTGTTCACCTATCATGTTGATCTGCATGCAAATTTCTCCGCTTATCTTGGCTCCGCCGCCGGTTTGGTCCGCCACGGCTATCTCGGTGTCGACGGCTTTTTTCTGCTCTCGGGCTTTATTCTAGCCAGGGTGCATCCGGAATTAAGTCGGACCCCCATCGATAGCTTTCGGTTTTGGGGCAAGCGCCTGGCACGCATCTATCCGGTGCATCTGGCGGTTCTGCTGTTACTGGCAGCCGTGGTCGGCTCGGGAATTGCGCTTGGCGTCGTGCCGCACGATCCCGGCCGCTTCAGCCTGACCGCACTGGGCCAGGATGTATTGCTGATCCAGGGCTGGGGCGTTGCAAACCAGCTGGCCTGGAATTACCCCTCCTGGTCGATCAGCACGGAATGGGCAGGTTATCTGCTGTTTCCGGCGTTGACCTTCGGGCTTGCTCGGCTGCGCATCATACCCTCAGCAATCCTTCTCGTGGTTTGCTTCGCAGCACTTGCGATTGTCGACCACCACTTCGCGCACGGACTTAACCTGACCTTTGCGGATTCCCTATGGCGATTTTTCCCGGAATTTATCGCTGGTATCATTACCGCCAAATTAGCGCCCATTGCAGCAGCACGCGTTGCAGGCCGCGGGCTTGCCGGCCTTGGTTTTGGCGTCATCTTTGCCGCATTACTGCTGGGTTCCGATACTGCGGCGGTGCTCGGCCTCTGGATGCTGATCGCCTGCATGGCCATGCGAGCCGACGTTGGCGCCGCCCCGGTATTTCGCAATCTCAATCTGCTCCGGTTTCTGGGCGTTCTGTCCTACGCCTTCTATATGAGCTTCGCCACCATCGAGCTGTTTCTGGCGCAGCTCTACGGGCATGAAGGCTGGAACCCGGCCGATCAAAAATGCCTATACGCCTTGGCGATGACCGGCCTGACCTTCATTCTGGCGTTGACACTGCACAACCTGATCGAAAAACCCAGCCGCCTGATGATCGACCGTTGGCTGGAAAAGCCGAAGGAAGCAGTTGCTTTTTGAAAAGCGTGACGGATAAATTTCTGTATTCTGAAGCCACAGTGTTCGAGCGCCGATGGCCAGATTCATAAAAGTTTTGCGTCGCGCTTTTCAAAAAGCGACTTCTTGCCCTGCTCTAGCCCTGCGCAGCATCCGGCTGTAAGCAGCTTCCGTCTTAGCGAAGGTGTCCGATGCGTCTTTCTCAAAGCTTAATTCCGACCCTGAAGGAAACCCCGGCCGAGGCGCAGATCGTGTCGCATCGGTTGATGTTGCGGGCTGGGCTGGTCCGGCAGATGGCGTCCGGCATTTACGCCTGGCTGCCGGCGGGGTTGCGGGTTTTGTCGAAGATTGCCGAGATTGTGCGCCACGAGCAGGACGCCTGCGGCGCCCAGGAAATGCTGATGCCGACCATTCAAAGCGCCGATTTATGGCGCGAGAGTGGCCGCTACGACGCCTATGGCAAGGAGATGCTGCGGATCACCGACCGGCATGAGCGCGAGCTGCTATATGGCCCGACCAATGAGGAGATGATCACGGCCATTCTGCGCGACAGCACCAAGAGCTATCGTGGCCTGCCGCAGATTGTTTATCATATCCAGTGGAAATTCCGCGATGAGGTGCGGCCGCGTTTTGGCGTGCTGCGCGGCCGCGAGTTTTTGATGAAGGATGCGTATAGTTTCGACCTTGATTATGAGGCTGCGTTTCTTAGCTACCGCAAAATGATGCTGGCCTATATGCGGACTTTTCAGCGTATGGGCATCACCGCGATTCCAATGCGCGCCGATACCGGCCAGATCGGCGGCGATCTTTCGCATGAGTTTCACATTCTGGCGCCGACCGGTGAAAGCGGCGTTTTCTATGACAGCGATTTTGAATCCGGCGATGCATTGGGCACCAGCTACGACCCGGCCTCAATCGATGCATTTTATCAGGCCAACACCACCAAATATGCAGCAACGGATGAGAAGCATGATCCGGCGGCCTGGGCGCAGGTTCCCGACGCCCGCAAGCGCGAGGGCAGGGGTATCGAGGTTGGGCAAATATTTTATTTCGGCAAAAAGTATTCGGAGTCGATGGGCTTTGGCGTGGTCGGGCCGGATGGCGAAAAGCTATTTCCTGAAATGGGCAGCTACGGCATTGGCGTGTCGCGTCTGGTTGGCGCGATTATCGAGGCCAGCCACGACGAGGCCGGCATCATCTGGCCCGATGCGATCGCCCCGTTCCGCGCCAGCCTGTTGAATTTGCGCCAGGGAGATGCAGCAACCGATGCAATCTGCGCCGACGTTGAAAAGCAACTTGGCGCCGAATGCCTGTATGATGATCGAGAAGAACGCGCCGGCGCCAAATTTGCCGAGGCCGATCTGATGGGAAACCCCTGGCAGATCATCGTTGGACCGCGCGGTGCTGCGACCGGCCAGGTTGAACTGAAACGCCGCGCGACCGGCGAGCGCGCGGAACTATCGGTGGCGGACGCGCTGGCCAAGGTTCGCGGTTAATGTTCGGCGCCTTTGAGCGTAAGGTCGCCGGCCGTTATCTGCGGGCGCGTCGCGGTGAACGTTTTGTCTCCGTCATCGCGATTTTCTCGTTGGTTGGTATCGCCCTCGGGGTTGCGACCCTGATTATTGTAATGAGCGTGATGAATGGTTTCCGGCAGGAGCTGCTCACCCAGATCCTGGGTTTGAATGGCGATATCGGCGTCTATGCCGCCGGCCAGCCGTTGACAAATTACGATACGATTTCAAATCAAATTAAAAGCATCCCCGGTGTTACCGCGGCTTTCCCGATCGTCCAGGGTGAGGTGCTGATGTCCGGTCCGCAAGGCGGCGCGGTCGGCGGCATCGCGCGCGGGATTACACCAGCCGGATTGGCGCAGTTGCCGACGGTCGCCAACCACGTTGTCGCCGGCAGCCTCAATGATCTCACCGGCGCCGGCGTCATTGCAATCGGCGGCGGTCTTGCCAGCCAGTTCAACCTTGGCATCGGCTCCTCCCTCCAATTGATTTTGCCGCAGGGAAAAGCGACCATCATCGGAACGATACCAAGCATCGAGAGTTTCAAGGTCGTCGCAATTTTCCAGACCGGCATGCAGCAATATGATTCGAGCTTCGTATTCATTCCGCTAGACGCAGCGCAGTTACTTTTCCAGCAGCCGAATGCCGCAACGCAGATCCAGGTCTATGTCACCGACCCCGATCATGACGACGCCATCAAGCAAGCCATCCATAACGCGCTTGGAAATACGCCAGTGAATATTCTAGACTGGCGCCAGGATAATGACAGCTTCCTCGCGGCCGTGACGGTTGAAGGCAATGTGATGTTCCTGATTTTGACCCTGATCATCGTGGTTGCCGCTTTCAATGTGATTTCCTCGCTGATCATGATGGTGAAGGACAAGGCGCGCGACATCGCTATTTTGCGTACGATGGGCGCGTCGTCAGGCGCAATTTTGCGAATTTTTCTAATGTGCGGCGCTTCCGTCGGCGTGCTCGGCACGTTGATTGGCTTCGTGCTGGGCACGGTATTTTGCGCCTATATCGAAAACATCCGGCAGTTTGTGCAAAAACTCACGGGCACGCCGCTATTCGATCCCACTGTCTATTACCTTGAACAATTGCCGGCCAAGCTGGACTGGCACCAGGTGACCGAAGTCATTTTGATGTCCTTCGCGCTCTCACTGCTCGCGACCCTGTATCCAAGCTGGCGTGCAGCACGGATCGATCCGATCGAGGCGCTTCGTCGTGAGTGATATTCTGCGGCTTTCGAATATTTCCCGAACCTATAACAGCGAGAGTGAATCGCTCACAGTTCTGAACGGCGCTAACATCACGCTGAGCCGCGGCGAGATTGTGGCGCTGGTCGCACCGTCGGGTTCCGGCAAGTCAACCTTGCTGCATTTGGCCGGCTTGCTGGAAAAGCCGGACGGCGGCGCGGTAATCATCAACGGCACCGATGCCGGCACGCAGGGCGATACGGAGCGCACCGCAATTCGCCTCAACACCATCGGCATCGTCTATCAATTCCATCATTTGCTGCCTGAATTTACAGCGCTCGAAAACATTGCCTTGCCGCAAATGGTTGCCGGCAAATCAGAACGCGAGGCAAATAAGCGCGCATTGGAGCTGCTGACCAAACTCGGCTTGGCGCCACGCGCCGGCCACCTGCCTGGAAAGCTCTCCGGCGGCGAACAACAGCGTGTTGCTATCGCGAGGGCGCTGGCAAATAAACCCTCGCTACTTCTCGCCGATGAACCGACCGGCAATCTCGACGTTGCAACCGCAGACATCGTGTTCTCGGAACTCATCCGCATCGTGCGCGCCGAAAACGTCGCCGCCCTGATCGCCACGCATAATCCCGAGCTGGCGCGCCGGATGGATCGCCAAATTACACTGCGCGATGGCAAGTTATTTAGTTCGTAGAACGGGAGCCGGATTTTTGAAAAAAGCACGCTGCTCTTATAAGAAAACATGTTTTGACGAGCACCGGCTGCAGTGACGCGCAACGTCTGAACAGCCGCAGCCCGGATAAAACAATTTTTTTGGTTTCTTTTAAAAAGAACTCTTACTTGCTATGCCTAGCTCTCGATAAACTTTGCAGGCACATCCATGCCAAACTTGCGCAGTGCGACGACCGCTCCAGGGTGAAACGACATGTTACCTTGCCCCGGAGCTTTGGTCAGCGGCGTGACAGCTACAGCCGGCACCAACTTTGCTAGCTTCTCGCGGTTGCGCAATGCGGCCAGAGTCAGCGCAGTGACCAATGCGTCTGGCAGCGACGAAGCGCCGATGGCGAAATTTGCCGTACCAATACTGGCGATCGGCGCTGATTGAGATTGAAACATTCCTGCAGGTATCACCATGGCGGTCGTTCCGGCTGCGCTCTGAACAATCTGTGCTGTTTCTTCTGGCGTAAAGCCGATGAAGGTGAGGGGGTGCTGCTGCGCCGCCAGCTGAATTGCCGGCATGGGTGGCGCGCCGATAAAAGCGCAGGCATCCAGGTTTCCCGTCAGCATATCAGAGATTTGCGGCAGGTAATCGCCGGTGACATTATGGGCCGGGTGAATGCCGAGCGCAGCCAGAATACCGGGCACGGCCGCCGAGCCGCTGCCGCCGTCAGGTCCGACCCCGACAGCGCGGTCAGCAAGTCCGCTAAGGGACGTAATACCGCTCCCTGCCTTCGCAACGATTTGCAATATAGCAGGAAAGATCGGAAACAGCGCGCGAAAGGCATTGAATCTAACGCCAGCAGTCCAGGCTCCGGTGCCGCTGCGCGCCTGGTCCGCCACCGTGACGCTGGTCATCCCCAACTGCGCAGCCCCTTGTTCGATCAGCAGAATGTCCGAAGCAGCCCCGCCCGATGCCATGTAGGCGATGGCAACGCCGCATGATTTTTGCGCGAGACCACCCCATGCCGGGCCATAGACGGCGTACGATCCCCCCGGGCGTCCGGTTGCCATCAGAAGTGCTGATGGCCAGGGCGGCGCGGCAATTTGTGTCGGGGTTGCCAAAGCCTGCTGTGCCGGAAGCACCAGTGAAGATGCCAACAAGCTGCGTCTGGTAAGCCTCATGCGCTCCTCAGTGCAATTGTTTATTTCGGTGCGGGATTGGCCACCCAAATTATGTTCAAGTCAAGGCGCGGCAGCGGTCCAGTGCGGCGATCAATGCCGTTCGTACACCAGGTTCCAATGCCGAATGGCCGGCATCCGGCACTAATGTAAGTCTGGCACTGGGCCATGCGGCAGCGAGTTCGAAGGCAGATTGCGCCGGACAAATCATGTCATACCGGCCCTGTACAATCTCCGCGGGGATCTGCCGTAATATCTGCATGTGTCTCAACAAACCACCCGCGGGCAGAAACAGATCGTTGGCAAAATAATGTGCTTCGATGCGCGCCAGGCCGATGGCGCTGCGATCCTGTGCAAAAGCGGACACCGCTTCAACACTCGGCAACAAAGTTGAACAGGAGCCCTCATATACACTCCACGCGCGCGCTGCCGGCCCATGAATTTCTGGATTGGGGTTTGCCAGGCGTATTAAATAATTGGCTAGCAGATCATGCCGTTCAGACTCCGGCAGGAACTGGCTGAAAGCGGCGTGGGCGTCGGGAAATACCCGCGCCAGCCCGTAAAGAAACCATTCCACCTCTTCTGCCCGGCCAAGGAAAATGCCGCGCAACACCGCGCCAATCACCGCTTGCGGGTGGGCTTGCGCATAGGCCAGTGCAAGCGTTGATCCCCAGGAGCCGCCAAACAGCAAAAACCGTTCGATGCCCAGGAACTTACGCAAAGTTTCGATATCGGCGACCAGATCCGGCGTGGTGTTGGCATTAAGGCTGCCGAGTGGCCTCGACCTACCGGCGCCGCGCTGGTCGAAAATAATTACCCGCCAAAAACCAGGGTCGAAAAACCGCCGGTGCACGGCGCCCGCGCCTGCACCTGGGCCGCCGTGCAGGAATAATACCGGTTTGCCGTTGGGGTTTCCCACTTGCTCCCAGTACATCACATGGCCGTCGGCAAGCGGCAGATAGCCGCTCTCAAAAGGTCCGATCTCCGGGAATAAATCGCCGCGGGGCATCGGCTAGGCCACCAACGCCGCGCGCAATGTTTGTGTCACCCGCCGGGCCTGGGCATGCGTTAAATCCGGGTAGATCGGTAATGCCATGATGCGATCGCCCAGCGTTTCGGAAACCGGCAAAGCGGTACCGTCATGGCAGGCCGCATAGGCGGGTTGGCGATGCAATGGGCGCGGGTAATAGACGGCGCTGGCGATGCTGGCCGCTTTTAAAGCCGCCAGCGCAGCGTCCCGGGCAGCCGCATCGGGCAACAGCACCGCGTACACCGCCCAAGCGCTGGAACTATCCGGTACCCTTGCCGGAATTTGCAGGATGTCCGCCAGTTCAGAGTCATAAATTTTGGCGATTTGCTCGCGCATTTTTATTTCGGCTTCGAACACATCGAGCTTAGCCAGCAAGATCGCCGCCTGCATGGTATCCAGCCGGCCATTCATGCCGATGCGTTCCACTTGGTAGCGGGTGGTACCTTCGCCATGGGTGCGCAGCGAGCGGTACAAGGCGGCGCGGCTGGCAGATTCGGTAAATAACGCGCCACCATCGCCGTAAGCGCCAAGCGGTTTCGATGGAAAGAAGCTGGTTGCAGTGGCATCCGCCGCCGTCCCCAGCCGTCTGCCATGCAATGCCGCACCGAAACTCTGCGCGCAGTCATCAAGCGTAAATAATTTCTCGCGCGCGGCAATGGTCTGCAGTCCGGCCCAGTCCGCCGGCTGCCCGAATAGATCGACCCCGATAATCGCCCGCGGTCGCAGCCGGCCGGCGGTTTTAACGGCATCGATGCGGTGCTCGAGATTTTTCAGATCAATCTGAAATGTTCGCGGATCGACGTCTACAAAAATTGGCGTGGCACCCAATAAAAGTGGCACTTCGGCGGTCGCTGTGTAGGTGAACGCGGGTAGAAACACCGCATCGCCGGCACCCACTCCCTCGGCCATCAGCGCAATTTGTAGCGCATCGGTGCCGGAGCTCACGGTCACGCAATGGCTGGCGCCACAGAATGCCGCTAATCTTGCTTCCAGTTCCGCGACTTCCGGGCCCAAAATATATTGCCCATGCGCCAGCACCGCATCCAGCCGCGCCCGCAATGCCGGACCGATGCGCGCCTGTTGCGATTTAAGGTCAAGAAACGGGATCGGCGTGATACTGGGAGCGTTCATAGCCGCGACATTTACCGCGCCGCCGCGGAAATCGCGAGACCTGGCTCGCTGCCATCCGCGTTATGGACGAATTCCGGGACCATCCGGGCCAATACGGTCAAAGCGCCGGCGGCATCCCCATGCGCCGCCGCAACCGCGATTTCCTGGATGGCGTTGTTGACCACACGCCGGTCCGCGGTTCGCGGGCTCGCCATCAGCAAACCAGGAAATTCGGTGGGGGCAGGGGCTTCACTGCCGTGGAACAGCTCTTCAAACAGCTTTTCGCCAGGCCGCAAGCCGGTGAATTCGACTTTGATGTCAATATCCGGACGCAAACCGGCAAGCCGGATCATCTGGTAGGCAAGGTCGATGATTTTTACCGGTTCACCCATATCCAACACGAAAATGCCGCCATCCTCGATCGCAGCCTCGCCGCTGCCGACCACCGATGCCTGTAGCACCAGCCCAACCGCCTCGCGCACGGTCATGAAGTAGCGTTGCATATCAGGATGGGTGACGGTCAGCGGGCCGCCTTGCGCCAGTTGCCGGCGGAATAACGGCACCACCGAGCCGGTTGATCCCAGAACGTTGCCAAAGCGCACCGTAACGCAACGCATTTCGGCCGCGCCGTGCCGGGCCGCGATATCCAGCCCCTGACAAACCATCTCCGCCAGGCGCTTGGTGGCGCCCATCACCGAACTTGGATTAACTGCCTTGTCGGTGGAAATCAGCACCATCAGCGCCGCACCACTGGCCTGGGCAGCATCGGCGACCGCTTTGGTTCCCAATACGTTGGTCTGCAGCCCCTCCAGCGGGTTGGCTTCCACAATCGGCACATGTTTCAGTGCGGCGGCATGAAATACCAGTTCCGGCCGAAAATCCGAGCATAATGTCAGCATGCGTTCGCGATCACGCACATCGGCGATGACGGCCCGGCGCCGGGTCGCGGGCTGTAACTCAGCCAGTTCCAAGTCGATCTGCCAGAGTGCAAACTCGCCATTATCCAGCAGCATGATTTCCGCCGGCCCCAAACCTGCAACCTGTCGCGCCAATTCCGAGCCGATGCTGCCGCCGGCGCCGGTGACAAGGACCCGCCTGCCACGGATCAAACCGGCCATGCCGTCGCGGTCCAGCACCACTTGGCGCCGGTTGAGCAAATCTTCGATCGCGATCGGTTGCAATTGCAGAGAGGTTTGATCGGCAGGCGCCAGCGCCGTGAGTGTCGGCGTTCGCTGCACCCGCAGGCCATATTTTCCGGCCACCGCCAGCAAGCCTGCCAGCGCGTCGCCGGTTAACTCCGGCGAGGTGATGATTAGCAAATCCGGCAGTGTGCCGGATTTTTGCAGGCGCGACAGGGCAGGTTCGGCCTGGGCAACGGAGCTGATGATATCATGGCCATGAATGCGCCGCCCGGTGTGACGGTTCGACAGCGATATCAATCCAACCACGCGGTAGGCTGCGCTGTCCGATCTCGCCAATGCGCTGATGAACAACTCCGCTGTCTCGCCGGTGCCAACTAAAATTGCCTTGGTCGTATTTGCCGCATCGCTGCTGCTGCCCTCGCGGCCCAGGCGGTACAGCAGGCGTGGTGTGGTTAATGCGACGATCAAGCAAAGCGCCAGAATTGCCGGGAAGCCGATTGAGGGTAGCCGAACCCCGGCGCCGACCAGTAATAGCGTCAGCAATATCGCGGTTACCAACGCCGCACCACCGATCCGCGCCAGATCCCGCATGGCGGTGAAACGCCAATGCAACCGCGCCAGACCGAACGGAATGCCGATCAGCCAGATCGCCGCGGCAGCAGCCAGCGGCATCGCTGCCGGATGCGGGCGCGGGGAGGCCGGGTCGGCCAGAAAATAAGCCGCCTGCACCGCCAGCGCCGCCAAGGCGCCGTCTAACGCAATATTCAATCCCAGCCGGGCTGCGAGACGGGAGGTAATCCGCTGATTCATGATCAATCCCCCCATACCGCGCTTACAGCGGTTTCACCAAGGGCAGAAAGGCTGCGGTAATCCTGGCCGTCTAGCCGAGCCAGAACATGCCCTCGACCTCGACCGCGGCGTCCAGCGGCAAGGAGGGTACGCCGATCGTCGATCTCGCATGCCGGCCGGCTTCGCCGAACGCCGCGACCGTCAGATCAGAGGCGCCGTTCATCACCACCGCATGCTGGGTGAAGTCCGGGGTAGCGGCGATAAAACCGCCGAGCCGCAGCACTTTGGTAATGCTCGCGAGGCCGCCCGGCACTTGCGCCTGCAGTTGCGCCAGCACGTTGATGAGGCACAGCCGGGCCGCATGCTGGCCCTCGTCGATTGAAACGCCGGCGCCGAGTTTGCCGGTAACGGCGACTTTGCCCTCCACCGCCGGCAACTGCCCGCTAACGATGACCAATTGTCCGGCGATGGTCACCGGCACATAGGTGGCAACCGGCGGCATCGGGGCCGGCAGCACGATGCCAAGATCCGCAAGCCGCTCAATAACCGTCATTGTCCACCTACCAGTTTAAACGCCCGCCGGCGCTCGCGGGGTGCTGCCGCCGGACGCGCCGGTGCCGGAAGATCGAGCGGCAAAAGCGGCGCGCGGTCGGCTTGCCCTTCACCGATGGTATCGGCTGCCTCCGGCAACGCCGGCGCAATACTGTGGCCGCCAAGATAATTGACCGCCAGATTGCGGAACACATAGTCGAGCATCGAGGTTGCCTGCGGCACCGCGGGATCACCTTCGACCGCACCGGCGGCGCCGAAACGGGTAAAGGTGAAGGCTTCGACAAAATCTTCCAGCGCAACGCCATGCTGCAGGCCGAGGCTGACGGCAATCGCGAAGGCATCCATCAGGCCGCGAAAGGCGGAACCCTCCTTGTGCAAGGCGATGAAGATCTCGCCCAATCGTCCATTGGCGTACTCACCAGTTGAGAGAAACAGTTTATGCCCGCCAACCGTGGCTTTTTGGGTGTAGCCGGTGCGCCGGGCGGGCAGCATCTGGCGTGCGGTTTTCGCGGGCGCCGCGACGGCGATTTCCGGCCGCGACGGCATGACGTGTAGGAACGCTGCAATCGCATCATGCATTCTTTGTCCTGCGGCCACCCGTGGCGGCAACAGCAAGTCGGTACCCGCAATCAGCGCAGCCAGCGCAGCCTCGGCGCTCAAGCCCAAAGTCGCCAGCCTAGCATGCGCCCAATCATTGAGCCTGCCGGCATCATCCAGTGCCGAAAGCACAGGCAGGAACCCGACCGTGGCGGCGCCAAGCAACGCGTCAGCCTCGAAACCAGCCGCGAACCCGGTGACCGTTTGGTGCCGCCGGTATCCGGCAGCCGCAGTTTGTTCGCGCGCCGACATGATGGCCTTGTGAAGGCCAGGCAAGGTTTCGCCCGAGGGTAGAGGCGGCGCAACGATCGGATATCCAGGCGCCATGCCGCCGGCCAGCAAGCGCGCCGATGCAAGATCGCCCCGCGCCGTCATGTATGCCGCGAGCATTGCCGCCAAGTCCCGGGCTTCCCAGCTATCGTAATCCAGCCCGAGCCGGGTGATGAAGAGATGTAAGTCGGTGAAGCTGATCGCTAACGCATGAGCCGAGGGCGCCGCCAGGGTAAGGGCGGTCACCGCCAGCTCGACCGCATCGCCGAAGCCGGCAATGTCGAAGCCGCACCCGGCATCAAGAAATGCATTCAAATTGAAGGTGAAGCCGGGCTGCGTCAGTGCACCGTGCCAGATCCCGGCATTGGGAGCGCCGCGGCGGGACGCCAGCAGCAGGTGCAAATCATGCGCCATGGTCGCCGAGACACCGATTGCGGCAGCCCGCTCAGCAATCGGCGCGATCCAATTTTCCGCTGCCTCGACCAGATCGATTGCCTTCCGGTCTGGAAAAATCGCCGCCAGCGCATTCGCAGCCTCCGGCCCCCAGGCGGCGGGGAGTTTCACCTCAACCTCTGGCGCGTCGGGGTCGGCGCGCCCGATGAATGTGCTTTGCTTGATGCCGTGCCATGATTTGTCGATGCGTTGCTGAACCATGCCGTCACTCTAGGTCGATATCCATCCCGTTAAAAGTGTATTTAGTAGGTAAATGCATGCCGACCCACAAAATCCTGTGGATACATCCGGAACCTCGGCTTGATAACGGCGAACGATCGCAAGATAGACCGCGCGCATCTCTTCACCTATATCGGATTGCATGAGCACATCACCGTCGAATTCCAAACCGACTTTGGCCCAGCTGGGCGGGATAAAGGGGCTGATGCGCAATCCCGGCCTGGTGCTGATGACGCTGCGCCGTGGCGGCTATATCGGCGCCGACCAATTCCAGAACCACTATTATGAACAGCGCCGTACCGCTAACGGTGTCCGGCCGCGCCGCTGGGTGGTTTATGCCGGGGCGCCGGATGCCTCAACCATTGGCCCGGAATGGCATTCATGGCTGCACTACACGACGAATACGGTATTGCCCGATAGCGGCCGCAAGTCCTGGCAAAAGCCGCATCAGGCGAATTTAACCGGCACCGCGGAAGGTTACCGGCCGCCCGGCCATGATTATGAGGGCGGCCACCGCGCCCACGACTCGGCCGATTACCAGTCCTGGACGCCTGACCTTTAAATCAAATTCCGCTTAAGGCTAACACGAGGGCTAAGCACTATGTCGCGCAAGTTTCCTGAAATTCTAACCGGGCTGGTGATCCTCGTCATCGCCGCTTTATTTTTAGTCTACGCGCTGGGCAAAGCCCAGGCGATCGGCGGTTCGGGCTATCTGCTCAAAGGCCAGTTTTCGGATATCGGCGGTCTTACCGTAGGTTCCAACGTCGAAATCGGCGGGGTCACGGTCGGCCATGTGGTCGATGAAAACCTCGATCCGCAAACCTATGCCGCCATCGTCACAATGCGCATCAATAACAACGTCAAGCTGCCGAATGATACCAGTGCGTCGATCAGCTCGGAGGGTTTGCTCGGCGGCAATTATGTCGGCCTTTCCCCCGGCGGTTCGGACACCATGCTGGCGGCGGGGCAATCTTTTCAGGTCACCCAATCTGCGATCAATCTTGAGAACCTGCTTGGCCAGTTCATCTTCAACATGGGCAAACCGAGCAGCAGCAGCAGCCATGGCGCTGGTTCAGGCCAGCAGAACTCCGGCCAGGGCAATAGCGCTCAGCCTGCTGATCCGGCCGCCCTGTCCGGAGCCTCAGGCTCGAAATAATGCGCCGTTCGATCGCAGCATTATGGATCGCCGTCAGCCTTGCAGGAACAAATCCCGCATTTGCCCAGTCGGCGCCATCCGTGATTTCACCAGGTAACCCGGCGTCGCCGGACAGCAGTGATAACAACACCATCGTGGTGCCCCCGGCGCCGGCAATTGTCGCCGCACCTTCCGACATTCAGCCGATACCGGTGCCCGCAACGCCGGCCCCGCCAGGTTTGGTCCCCGCAACGCCGCCCGCTGATATCGACACCGGGGACAACACACCGGCCGCCTCGACCCAGAGCGCACCCGGCGATAATTCGGCGGCCCAAACTCAGCCAGCGCCGGCTGCTGCCGTGCCGGATATTGCGCCGATCCCACCCAATACCTGGGTGCCAGGCAAAACTGCTGAAATCGGCGTGCTCGACAAAGTCGATGGCAGCGTTTCGAAACTCTCTATTCCCGTTGGCGGGCAATCTGTCGTTGGAGATCTGCAGGTAAATGTGCAGGCCTGCATGACGCGGCCGCCGGATCAGGTGCCGGACGTGGCCGTGTTTCTGGCTTTGCAAAGCACCCAGAATCCATCGGCGCCGCCGGATTATCGCGGCTGGCTGGTCCGTTCGGCGCCGGGTGCTGCCGTAGCCGGCGATGCCAGCGAGACATTTCGGGTTATCGACTGTTCCTGATTAGGATGTTAACTATTCAGATCGTTTAGCTGAAAGCCCTTCATTGTTGAACATAAATCTCTGGTAAAACATCCGCTAAGTGTAACATTGGGTTGTATTTTTACTACACCGACCGCTTAATCCAGACGCCGGTCTCGCATTGCGGCACCGGATTGTTAGATAGGGTCCAGGTCCTGCAAGAACCTGAACGCCAGCCAGCCTGATCCTGCGATCCGGCCTAATTTAAGGAGCCTAGCCTAATGAAGTTTCGGACCGCATTACTGACCGCTACCGTTCTGGCAGCACCGCTGACATTGCCGCATCTCGCAAAAGCGCAGCCTGTAACCGGCATTTATGTTAGCGGCGGCGGCGGTTACTCCGTCGAGGAGCGTCTCAAGGCCAAGGATTTTGTTGGTGCCGGGCAGAGCGTTGGCGGATTCGCCAAGATATCGCTGCGCGACGGCTATACGGGCGAGGCCAGCGTCGGCTACGGCTTCGGCAATGGTTTGCGGGTCGAACTGGAAGGCGATTATTACAATAACCGCTTCAACAATGCCGCGATTTATTTCAATGGTTATCCGTCTATCGGCGCCAAGGCCGGCGGCTATGAGCAGAAATACGGCGGGTTCTTGAACGCTCTATATGACTTCGATATTGGCCTGCCTTGGCTGTTTCCTTATGTCGGCGGCGGCGTCGGCTGGCAGATTGCCGATTATAATAACATCGCGATCAATAATCTCAGCGTCAACAAGGACAAGGATGCTCTGGCCTTCCAGGGCATTGCCGGGATCTCTCTACCTATTCCGCCGGTTGTCGGCCTGTCCGCGACGGTGGAATACCGCTTCGTCGAGCTGACGGGTAACCGCAAGCTCAACGGCGAGGATGGCGGCATCCCGGTCAGCTTCAAGATCGGCCACGAATATAACAACAGCGTGCTTGTCGGCTTGCGCTATGCCTTCAACGTGGCGCCGCCGCCGGCGCCGGCGCCAATGCCGGCCCCAGTTGCTGCCCCGGCTCCGGCCCCGGCCAAAACCTATCTGGTGTTTTTCGACTGGGATAAATACAACCTGACACCGCGCGCGCTGGACATCATCGCGCAGGCGGCATCCGACAGCAAAACGCAATCGACCACGACCATTGCGGTCAATGGCTATACCGATACTTCGGGTACGCCAGCTTATAACCAGGGGCTATCGGTACGCCGCGCCAAGGCGGTTGAGGCACAGCTCGTCACCGACGGCGTGCCAGCGTCAGAAATCACCGCTCAGGGTTTTGGCGACACCGATTTGCTGGTGCCGACCGGCCCCGGCGTGCGTGAACCGCAAAACCGCCGGGTTCAAATCGTTCTCCAATAACCCGCTGCGTAACGTCGCCCATGAAAAAACCTGGCAGTAGACTGCCAGGTTTTATTTTTTTGAGCCAAAGACCGCTGCATGGTCAAAGAAAATTCGGCGTGCTCGAAATAAATTCAGTCTGTCGGAATGAAACTTCCCGACCCCCTTAATATCGCCGCGTGACCACAAAACCGTTGCGCTTGAGCTGATGGCGAAGGATGAAATATCCGGCGACGCCCATCACCAGAAGCACCGGGATAATGAAAAGAGCCATCCAGAAAGCCACCGCCGCCACCAGCAGCAACGCCCCAAAGGCGGCAACGCGCGCGACAATCGTTCCAAGGCTGGGTCTGGGCGGGTCGATAAAATCGCCGTTCCGGGTCATATCAATGATCGGTGGATTTTGGTTTGCCATCTATTGATCATAAGCACGGGCCCGGGCTGGAACAAGCAGAATCAAACAATTTAAAATAAAAACGTTCCAGAACAAGGTGTTATGCCAACTCGGTTACGGCTTTCTCCAACCGTGCGAGATATTCCGAAGTGTATCCCACATAGTCGAAATCCACCGTCGAATGGATTTCCGAGGTGGCACTCCACAATGCCTCGCGCAGTAACGAGGCGCATTTCATCGCCAGAAACCCTCGCCACATCGCATCCGTTACCCCGCCAAAATATTCCCGCATCAGTTGCTTATCCTCCACGGCTGAGAAGCCGTTATTGGAGGAGAGGTTTGCCAGGTCGAATAATGGCGAGTTGAAACCGGCGTAGTCCCAATCCAGCAACCATAGGCGCGTGCCATCGTCGAAGATATTTCCCGCCAGCAGATCATTATGGCCGAACACAATTTCCGTTGGCCCGACCCGGCGTTCCAATTGCTCGTTGAGCGCCGTCAACATTCGTAATTGCGGCGCCAATCTGGAACCGGCACTGGCCAAATCCGCCGCATAGGAGCGGTTGATATGAAATACCCAGAAGGCCAACAGCGGCCCGCGCAAATGCTGCCCGGCATGACAATGCTTCAGCATCGCAACGACGCGCCGCCAGTTATGTGGCAGCCTGATTTCCTCCGGCGTCAGCGTTCGTCCCTGCAGCAACTTGGTCACGATCACCCCCGGCTCGGCAAAGATGACCGCGGGCGAAATTCCGGCTTGCCCGGCAGCGGATGCCGCCGCCAATTCGTTAAACCGCATTACCCCGTGCAGCGGGATGTCGTGCCCCAGCCTTACCGCGAAGCGTTGCCCATTGTCCTGCTCAACCCCGTAATTGCGATTGGTAATGCCGCCCGCCAGCGGCCAGATTTTAACCGGCTTGCGCCAAAACGGCAGCTTCTCGACTTCCGCAATCCCGTCTTCGCCCATTGGCACTCCCCCTTTTTGCATCTCGACCGGCTCAGCCTACATTAGCCGAATGCCTTCCGACGATCTTTTTGCGCCTACAGCCGGCCAGGCAAGCCCTAATGCCGCCGCAACCAGCCTGCAGCCGCTGGCCGACCGTCTGCGTCCAAAATCCGTCGCCGATGTCGTGGGCCAGGATCATATTCTCGGCCCCGATGGTTCGCTGACCCTGATGCTGGCCCGCGGCTCGCTCACCTCCCTGATCCTATGGGGACCGCCGGGCACCGGAAAAACCACCATTGCCCGGTTGATCGCCGGCGAAAATCTGCATTTCACCCAAATTTCGGCGGTGTTTTCCGGCGTCGCTGATCTCAAGCGCGTTTTCGACGATGCCACCAAGCTGAAACGCGCCGGCCGCGCCACCCTGCTGTTTGTCGACGAAATCCACCGCTTCAACCGTGCTCAGCAGGATGCTTTCCTCCCCGTGGTCGAGGCCGGCACCATTATTCTAATCGGCGCAACTACCGAAAATCCGTCTTTTGCCTTGAACGGTGCGTTGCTTTCGCGCTGCCAGGTGTTGGTGCTGCGCCGCCTTGACGATGCTGCGATGGAACAGTTGCTGGCCCGTGCCGAGGCGGAAACCGGTGCGACTTTGCCGCTCGACCCGCAGGCCCGGGCCACCTTGCGGGCGATGGCGGATGGCGATGGGAGGGCGCTGCTGAACCTCGCCGAACAGCTTTTCGCGTTGCCAGATGCCACACCGATCAATTCCGACCAACTCGCGCAGCTGCTGTCGCGCCGGGCAGCGCTCTACGACAAGGACCGCGAAGAACATTACAATCTGATCTCGGCGTTGCATAAATCGATGCGCGGTTCCGATGCCGATGCCGCCTTGTATTGGCTGGCAAGAATGCTGGCAGGCGGCGAGGACCCGCGTTACATCGCCCGCCGGATCACCCGCTTTGCCTCCGAGGATATTGGCCTGGCTGACCCGCAGGCCTTGGTGCAGACCTTGGCTGCCTGGGAAGCCTATGAACGCCTGGGCTCGCCGGAAGGTGAAATCTGCATCGCCCAGGCGGTTATTTATCTCGCCACCGCGCCCAAATCGAACGCCACCTACAAGGCCATAGGCGCTGCCAACCGCGCCGCGAAGGAAACCGGCTCGCTGATGCCGCCGGCGCATATCCTCAATGCTCCCACCAAACTGATGAAAAATCTCGGCTATGGCGCTGGCTATGAATACGATCATGACAGCGAGGATGCTTTCTCCGGCCAGAATTATTTTCCTGATGGCATGGGCCGCCCGGATTTCTACCGCCCGGCCGAACGCGGTTTTGAACGTGAAATAGCCAAGCGCCTCGCTTATTGGGCGAAACTGCGCGACACAGACGCATGAACGCCAGCCTCACCACGTTTACCGTTACCGAAGATCAAGCAGATTCCCGGCTCGACCGCTATTTGCGCCGCCACGTCGAAGGCTTGTCGCAGGCGATGATCCAAAAACTTTGCCGTACCGGAAAAATCCGTATCGACGGCAAAAAGGCCGAAGCCAGCACCCATGTACCGCTCGGCGCCGCCATTACCCTGCCGCCGATCACCGCCGCCGCCGAGTTGCCGAAGGTCCGGCATGTGATGACGATGGACGCGCATATGATCCGCGACCTGGAGGCAATGATCCTGTATCGCGACGATGCCGTGATCCTGCTCAACAAGCCTTCCGGCCTGCCCAGCCAGGGCGGCAAAGGCATTGCCGTGCATCTCGACGGCATGCTGGACGCGCTACGCTTCGATGGCACCGAGCGCCCCAAACTGGTGCATCGCCTCGACCGCGATACTTCCGGCGTGCTGCTGCTGGCCCGGGGCGTTAAAGCTGCCAGCGCTCTGGCTGCGGCCTTCCGCGGCCGGGATATTGAAAAAACCTATTGGGCGCTGCTCGACGGCGTTCCGCAACAGCTCGCCGGCCGCATCGACCTGCCGCTGGCCCGGGTCGAAAGTCCGGGCTCTTCCCGCTCCGAGGCCGCCAGCCGCAAGGATCCGGATGCCGCCAAAGCGGTCACCGATTACCGGATCATCGATTACGCCGGCAAAAAATTCGCCTGGGCAGAGCTGTCGCCGCAGACCGGCCGCATGCATCAACTCCGAGTCCATGCCTTGGCGCTGGGCACGCCTATTGTCGCCGATGCCACCTATGGCGCCGCCTTTCCGGACGGCTTTGCACCGCAGCTGCATCTGCACGCCCGCCGGCTGACTTTTCCGCATCCCGAGGGCGGGTTTTTATCGGTTGAAGCCGACCTGCCCAAACACATGCGCGAAAGCTTCTCGCATCTCGGCTTTACCATTCCGGAAACCGCCAAACCGAAACGAACCAAGTAGCACGCATCTCCGCCCGACCCCTTGATCCTTTATGGATAAGGCGAAATAAGGAGGCGCTGATAGATTGGGTGGATTCATGTTGTTGGTTGTACCGAAATCGTTTTCCTCGAAGGGTTTATGGGGCGCTGTAGCGCTTCTCCTGCTGCTGGGAGGCTCGGTCGGCGCCACGGTCGCATTGAGCCAGAGTTCAGACACCGCGCCGGCGGCGAGCCAAATCAGCAGCGGCGACCCAGCGGCTTTGATCGCCCGCGGCAAATACCTGACCGACGCAGCCGATTGCATGCCCTGCCATACCGGCCCTGGCCATGCACCCTTCACCGGCGGCCTGATCTTGAATACCCCGTTCGGCGGCCTTGCTTCTCCCAACATCACGCCTGACAAGGAAACCGGCATCGGCAACTGGAGCCCGCAGGATTTCTGGAATGCCCTGCATAACGGCACCCGTCCCGGCCGCTCCTATGTTGTTTTCCCAACCTATCTATATCCGGCGATGCCGTTCACCTCCTACGCCAAGCTGACCTATCCCGATGTGATGGCGATCCGCGCCTATATCTTCTCGCTGGCGCCGCAGCATGTGGCGCCGACCCCAAGCTCGCTCGCCTTCCCCTTTAACCAGCGTCCGGTGCTGCTCGGCTGGCGCATTCTTTTTTTCAGCGCGGCGCCGATCAAAATGGATCCCAGCTGGAATGAAAACGTCAAAAACGGCGCCTACCTCACCGAAGCGCTTGGCCATTGCGGTGAGTGCCACACGCCACGCAACATTCTGAGCGGCCTGATCCTCGACCAGTCACTCGCCGGCGCGCCGATCGACGATTTTTACGCGCCGAATATTTCTTCCGACAAAACCTATGGCGTTGGCGGTTGGAGCACCGATGACCTGGTCGCCTATCTTTATAACGACGGCAATATGACCAAAGGGTCTGCTTACGGGCCGATGGGCGAGGTGGTCCAATACAGCCTCAGCCAGCTGCCGAAATCCGACATCCAGGATATTGCGCTCTATCTGCAAACCATCGTGCCGCCGCGCAGCACGCCGCCCGCCAACGCGCCGGCCTCGGCCCTTGCCACCGCGGATGATCTGGGTGCTACCGTCTATGCCGCCAACTGCGCCGGTTGCCATGGCCAGGCCGGCGCAGGCCGCGGGCCCATCATCCCGCCGCTCGCCGGTAATTCATCGGTCCAGGCCGCGGCGCCCACCAACGTCATCGGAGCCGTCCTCGGCGGCCTGGCGCCCTGGAATAACGGCCCGGCAATGCCTGCCTTTGCCGCCGGTCTTTCCGACACCGAAATCGCCGCGCTGACAAATTATGTCCGTACCAGCTGGGGCAATAAAGCGCCCGCCAACGCCACACCGGGGGACGTCATGGCGGCCCGCTCGGTGGCCGCGGTCGTGCCCATGGCCGACGCCATGTCCGATCAGTTCGGCTGCCCGCATGTCAGCAGCACTGGCGGTAACAGCGCGCTCACCGACCCCGGCGGCGGCCTGCTTGAAATGATGACCGGCGCTACCCCGGAAACCCTGCCGAACCGCACCCGGGCACTTGTGACAGCGTTGCGGGCCAGTAACAGCAGCATCAGCAATGCCGACCTCTCCAATTATCTGGTCGCCGCCTATTGCCCGGTCATCGCCAACCAATCCGGCCTTTCCAAAGCCGAAAAGGAAGCAGCCCTGGAAAACTTCATCGCCGGCGCCCAGCCGATCATCACCGCATCCGCGCCTAAGCCGAATTGATGCAGGACAAGCGGTTCTTTTTTGAAAAAAAGAACCAAAAAACTTTTTCTACTCAGGGCCTTGGGATTTGGCAGCAGCAACGCCTCCGGTTCAACAGTGGGCTGGCTGGAAAAACTCTTTATGCTGGGTCATGGGCGCTGGCTGTACAGCGCCCATGACCCAGTGTGATAAAAGTTTTTTGCTTCTTTTTTTCAAAAAAGAAGTGCTTCCTTGCCTGGTTTCGTGAAAAAGATCTTCATCATTGCAGGTGAGCCGAGCGGTGACGTGCTTGGCGGCCGGTTGATGCACGCGATGAAAATGTTGCGCGATGACCTGACGTTTTCAGGAATCGGTGGCTCCTGCATGGCAGAAGCAGGACTGGTTTCGCAGTTCCCTATGCAGGAACTCGCGGTCATGGGACTGGCTGAAATCCTGCCGCGAATTTTGCCGCTGCGCCGGCGCATCCAGGAAACCGTCGCTGCTATCATTGCCGACCGGCCGGACATCCTGGTTACCATCGACAGTCCGGGTTTTTGCCTGCGGGTGCTTCAGGCGGTTAGGACGCTGGGTATCAAGCGCGTGCACTACGTGGCTCCGCAGGTTTGGGCATGGCGGCAAAAACGCGTCAAATCCTATCCTGGGCTTTGGGACGAATTACTCTGCCTATTACCCTTTGAACCGGCGTTTTTTGCCAAGCACGATCTGCACGCTAATTTCGTCGGCCATCCGGTGCTGGAATCCGGCGCCGGGCAGGGCGTTGCGGAGCGATTTTTCAGCACCCATAAAATCCTGCGCGGGGCGACCCCGCTGGTTATCCTGCCCGGCTCGCGCGTTACCGAGACCAGCCGGCTGATGCCGGTGTTTCGGGAAACCATGGCCCGCCTGCAGCTGCAAATTCCTGATCTGGTGCCCATCCTTGCCGCCGCACCTGGCATCGCCGATGCCGCTACCGGCATGATTGCGGACTGGCCGGTTGAGCCGATCGTTGTCCGCGGCGAAGCCGACCGCTACGATGCCTTCGCCGCCGCCAAAGCCGCACTCACCAAATCCGGCACCGCAACGCTGGAGCTGGCCATGGCGGGCGTGCCGATGGCAGCCACCTATCGCGTCAATCCGATAAGTGCCGCGATTGGCCGCCGCGTGATCAAGGTGCCATACGTTGCGATGATCAATTTGCTGGCCAATCGCGAGCTGGTGCCGGAATTGCTGCAACAGGATTGTAAACCCGAAAAGCTGGCCGCCACCTTGCAGACTCTGCTTACCGAGCCGGAAGCCGCCGCGGCCCAACGCGCCGGCTTCGCGGCTGCCTTGGATAGCCTGCGCCCGCCAGGAGCACTACCCTCCCAGGCCGCCGCCGCCGCCGTTCTCAGGCATTTATAGAAACTAGTTTTTCTTCAGGAAAACAACTGCTTTAGCTTTCTACCCGTGCCCTAAGTGCGGCTTCCATTGCTGCGACCGCGCTGATATTCACCAGCCCGCGCGCCGTGACACTTGGCACTGCGATATGCAAAGGTTTGTCTAAGCCGAGGAGCAGTGGTCCGACGGTGACGCCTTCGCCGGTTGCTTTCACCAGGTTGTAGGCAATATTGGCGGAATCTATATTTGGCAGGACCAGCAAATTGGCACTACCGGTCAATCTGCTGTCCGGCACTGCCTGGTTGCGGATAGACTCGACCAGGGCAGCGTCGGCGTGCATTTCGCCGTCGATTTCCAGCTCCGGGTCGGCGGCGCGGATCAGCGCCAGCGCCTTGCGCATTTTACGTGATGAGGGCGAGTTGGAAGCGCCAAAATTCGAGTGCGAGAGTAATGCCACTTTGGGCGTAATGCCGAAACGTTGCACGGTCTCGGCCGCGAGCATGGTCATCTCCGCGACGTCCTCGGCGCAGGGATCGACATTGACATGGGTGTCACAGAAGAACACCACGCCAGGCTGCAGGATCAAAGCCGTCAGCGCGTAGATCCGACTTATTCCCTGGCGGCGCGGTATGATGGGCAGCGCGTATTGGAAATGCCGCCACCAGTCGCCGGTGCCGCCGCAAATTGCCGCATCGGCCTCGCCGCTGGCTAACAGCATGCCGGCTGAGACGGTGGTACGGCGCAGTAATTGCCGGCTGGCGGCACTTGGCGGTACGCCGCGCCTGCCAACCAGTTTCTCGTAGTCTTTCACAAGCGTCGCGAAGAGTGCTTTGTCTTGTTCCAGATCGATGATCCGGACATCGACATTCGCTTTCATCCGTAATCCGAGCGCCGATATTTTCGCGATAATGGTCTCCGCGCGGCCAACCAAGATGGGCTTTGCCAAGCCATCATCCAGCACCGTCTGCACCGCCCGCAGCGTGCGTTCATCCTCACCCTCGGCATAGACAATGCGCGGGCAGGCTTGCCGCGCCACCTCGATTACCGGACGCAGCAGCTGCCCCGAACGGAATACGAAACGTTCAAGCTCATGCTTGTAGACTTCAAAATCCGGGATCGGCTTGCGGGCGACCCCGGCAGCCATTGCGGCGCGCGCGACCGCAGGGGCGATATGCACGATCAGCCCCGGGTCGAAGGGTTTCGGGATAATATAATCGCGCCCGAAAATCGGCGCCTGGCCGCCATAGGCGGCGGCGACCGTATCCGAAGCTTCTTCGCGCGCCAGGCCGGCAATTGCCTGCACCGCAGCCAATTTCATGCTCTCGGTAATTGCGGTTGCGCGCACGTCCAGTGCGCCCCGGAAGATGAACGGGAAACACAAAACATTGTTAACCTGATTGGGATAGTCCGAACGGCCGGTCGCCATGATGGCATCGGGCCGCGATTGCAGCACCAGTTCCGGCAAGATTTCCGGCTCCGGATTAGCCAGCGCCAGGATCAGCGGGTTCGGGGCAAGCAGAGATAGCCATTCCTGTTTCAGCACACGCGGGGCTGACAGGCCGAGGAAAATATCGGCGCCGGCAAGAACTTCCTGCAGTGTGCGGGCATTGGTATCGCGAGCGACATGGGTAAGTGTCGGATCAAGGTTGGGGCGGCCTTTATACACCACCCCCTCCTTGTCGGTCATGATGACGTTTTCAGGCTTTGCGCCGAGCGAGATAAGAATATTAACGCACGAGAGAGCCGCCGCGCCGGCGCCGGAGGAAACGATGCGCACCTCCGCAATATTCTTGTTCTGCACTGTCAATGCATTGAGAACGGCGGCGCCAACGATGATTGCGGTGCCGTGCTGGTCATCGTGAAAAACCGGAATCTTCATCCGCGCCCGCAAGGTCTGTTCGATCTTGAAGCATTCCGGCGCCTTGATGTCTTCAAGGTTGATGCCGCCAAACGTCGGCTCCAGGCTGGCAACGATTTCGATGAATTTGTCCGGGTCCTGTTCGTTCACCTCGATGTCGAAACTATCGATGCCGGCGAACTTCTTGAACAATACGGCCTTACCCTCCATCACCGGCTTGCCGGCCAGCGCGCCGATATTGCCGAGGCCCAACACTGCTGTGCCATTGGTGACAACACCGACCAAATTGGCGCGCGAGGTATAATCAAAGGAGCTGTCAGGGTCGGCAACGATGGCGTCGCAGGCGGCCGCAACGCCTGGGGAATAGGCAAGGGACAGATCCCGGGAGGTCTCCATGCGCTTGGTCGGGGTGATGGAGAGTTTGCCGGGCCGGGGATGGAGGTGGTATTCCAGCGCGGCTTTACGTAAATCGTCATCCATGAGCAGCTCCCAGACAGCGTGTTATCGCATTATGATCTGGCACTTTCATGCGCTAACCCCCATTTCAGAACAACAGGCTGGCGAACCGGGCGGGCATGACAAATCGTTGCAGAGAAAGCTTGGGCAGAGAAAGCTTGGGCAAAGAAAGCTTGGGCAAGAACGCTTAGGCAAAAACGCTTGGGCAAAGAAGAGTTGAGTAGAGAAAAATTGGGCAAAGAAAAATCTGGCAAAACATTAAATTGGTGCGGTCGAGAAGACTCGAACTTCCAAGGGGTTTCCCCCACAAGCACCTCAAGCTTGCGCGTCTACCATTTCGCCACGACCGCACCGTGGGATTGCCCGCCTCAACCGGCGCGCGGGCCCCTATAGACCATGCTGAAACCGCCGACAACAGCAACGCCGGACTGGTTAACCGCGCCTGGCCTGACCGATTACGACGCCGCCATTGCTACCATGCAGGCGCGCATCGCCGAGATCCGGGGCGGCCAAGCGCCGGAACTGATCTGGCTGGTCGAGCACCCGCCGCTTTATACCGCCGGCACCTCGGCGCATGCGGAGGATTTGCAGGACGCCGGCCGTTTCCCAACCTATCAAGCCGGCCGCGGCGGCCAATGGACCTATCACGGGCCGGGCCAGCGGGTGGTGTATACCATGCTCGATCTCTCGATCCCGCATGGCCGCATTCCGGCGCAGGATGTGCGGGCATTTGTGCATGGGTTGGAAGCATGGATGATCGCGGCACTCGCGCGGTTTGGCGTGCGCGGCGAAATCCGCGAGGGCAGGGTCGGCATCTGGGTGGCCACGGGCGGCGGGGAGAGTAAAATCGGCGCCATTGGCGTCCGCGTCAGCCGCGGTGTTACCTGGCACGGCATGGCGCTGAACGTGAACCCGGATCTTTCGCATTACTCAGGCATCATCCCCTGCGGCATTAGCGAGCATGGCGTGACCAGCCTGGCGGCCCTGGGTGTTGCAGCCAGCATGGCGGAGGTCGATGCGGTGCTGCAATCCAGTTTTGCGGAAGTATTCGGGTGAAAATCTTCCTCTATGGCACGCTGGCCGATCCCGGCGGGTTCGGCTTTTGCGCCGGCAAGCCGCTTCGCGCCCAGCCAATCCCTGCCACCTTACGAAACTACCGCAGGGTGCTGCTACGCGGCACCCGCTATCCCACCCTGCGCCGCGCCCGCGGCCGTTGCGTTCAAGGGGTGATCATGCGCGTCAATGCCGACATGCTGGTGCGCCTGCAAAACTACGAGTCTGCACGTTACCAGCGCATCAAATTCCGGGTTCAAACCCAGCAAGGCCCACAACGCGCGATCTGCTTCATGGGTGATGCCGCGACGCGCAAACCCTGGCACCACCCGGCGGATAATAAAATTATGGCGCTGCGCTCGCGGAGTTTTTAAGGGTAACGGGCGCCGGATCAGGCGGCGGCACGCGCCTTCGCCGGCAGCCGCCTGAGCTCGGCCTGCAGCAATGCAGGGGGTTTGTATTCGGCGTCGATGGGGGCGGATTCGGTGCCGGGCGGAACGACGGCGTCGATCTGGTCCAGAACCTCGTCGCTCAGCGAAACTTCCGCACCAGCCAACAGATCGTCGAAATGCTCCATCGTTCGCGGGCCGATGATCGCCGAGGTTACCGCCGGATGCGCGATCGCAAAGGCCATCGCCATATGGGTCAGCGACATGCCCGCCGCTGCCGCCACACCGAGCAACTGCTCGACCGCATCGAGGCTGCGTTCGGCCGACATTTGTTTCGGAAAAATTCTGACGCGCATGCTGTCCGGCAGCGCCTGGCCCTTGCGATAACGGCCGGTCAGCAGGCCCATCGCCAGCGGGCTCCAGACCAGCGCGCCCATGCCGTAGCGCTCGCAAAGGGGCAGCACCTCCCGCTCGATATTACGATTCAAAATCGAATAAGGCGGCTGCTCGGCGCGGAACCGTGCCAGGCCCCGTTTCTCCGCAACCCATTGCGCTTCGACAATCTCCGAAGCTGGAAACGTGGATGAACCGATTGCGCGGACTTTGCCGGCTTGCATCAAATCGGTGAGCACTGAAAGTGTTTCCTCGATATCGGTATCCGGCGAGGGCCGGTGGATCTGATAGAGGTCGACATGGTCGGTTTGCAGGCGGCGCAGACTATCTTCCAAGGCGCGGGTGATCCAGCGCCGTGAATTGCCTTGCTGGTTTGGATCATCGCCCATCGGCCCATGCACTTTGGTGGCGAGCACAATATTATCGCGCCGGCCGCGCAACGCCTTGCCGACGATCTCCTCGGATTCGCCCTGGCTGTAGCGATCCGCGGTGTCGATGAAATTGATCCCGGCATCGATCGCCTTATGGATGATCCGGATGCTGTCTTCATGATCGGTATTGCCGATGGCGCCGAACATCATCGCCCCCAGACAATAGGGGCTGACCTTGATGCCGGTGCGTCCGAGCGTGCGATACTGCATTGTTTTGTCCTTTGGTGGTCGTTGCCTTAAACCAATTGTCTCTTGGCAAAACCGGCGATGTCGCGGGCAGTGTCGTGGCTGATCTCCGGGCACGCGACTGCAAAAATTTCGGTGCCGTGGATGGTGCCCATAACCTGGCGGCAGCGGGCGCTATTTCCCACCTTCATCAGCCGGCGATATAGCACAATTCCCTCATCGCGCAGCGGGTCGCATTCATTGACGCTGATCACCACGGGCGGCAGCCGTTGCAAATCCTCGTCGGAGGCAAAGGCCGGCCAGGCCAGCGGATCTTTGGCTTCGAACGCCTCGATGCCATAACCCATCGCTGCGCGGTTATTGTGCAAGTCAAGCAGGATGCCGTTATTCTCGGTGGAGGATGGATAGATATCCTGTGGCCATTGCCCTGCAATATAAGGGCACAGCGCATATAAGCCTTTGATCAGTTTAATGTCGCCGTCGCGTTTCAATTTCAATCCGGAGGCGAGAGTCAGATTGCCGCCGCCACTTTCACCGGCGATGATGACGCGTTCCGGATCGATATTCAGTTCCGCCGCATGCGCAATCGTCCATTTCAATCCGGAGATGCAATCGTTCAGCCCAGCTGGATACGGGGCGACTTCAGGCGCTGAGGAAGCCACCAGAGAATTTCGAAAATCCACCATCACCACGGCGACGCCGTTGCCGGCGATAATCTTGCCCCAGGCGCGGTACGGTCCGTCGAAGCACGACATATAGGCCATGCCACCGCCATGGATGTAATAAACGCAAGGCAGAACCTCGGTGCCTTCCGGACGGATGATCCGCAAATTGATCTTATTGCCGTCCGGTTCTGAGGTTATCGTTTCGGTTTTGAAGCTGAGGCCGGCCGATGGCGCGATGCTTTCATTGTCCATCGCATCCATCATCTGCCGCATTGCGGCAGCATTCGCCTCACCTTCGGGAGAATTGGCCTCCGCCAGTAATTCCTCCCGGCTCGCCGCGTCCTCAAAGCTCGGCATGTCCGGGGCAGCGCCGAACAAGGCTTTTATGCGTAGATCGATCCTCGGATCATTCTTAATTTTTGAACTCATGGCGCATCTCCGTGCTGCTTTGAAAGATGTAATAATCCTATAATGGAGCGAGACATGGCGGGCGCCCGCCAAACCTACCCCAGCTTAGCTTTCATAATCTCATTCACAATCGCCGGGTTGCTCTTTCCGGCCATTGCTTTCATGACCTGACCCACAAAGAAGCCAAACAATTTATCTTTGCCGGATTTATATTCCGCCACCTTGTCCGGATTAGCCGCGATCACCGCATCAACGGCGGCCTCGATGGCGCCGGTATCGGTAACCTGCGTCAAACCGCGATCAGTGACAATCTTCCTCGGTGCGTCGCCGGTTTCCAGCATGGCCTCAAACACGTCTTTGGCGATGCGGCCGTTAATCGTCTTATCCGTTATGAGGTCCAGCAGTTCACCCAACGCTTCAGCCGAGATCGGCGACGTCTCGATGGTATTACCGGAGCGGTTCAACGCTGCAAAAAAATCTCCGGTGACCCAATTTGCCGCCAGCTTGGCGTCCCGGCCTTTTGCGACATGCTCATAAAAATCGGCGATGGTCTGCTCGGCCACCAAGACGCCGGCATCGTAAAAAGTGATGCCGTAATCGTCCCTGAAACGCGCCCGCTTCTCATCCGGCAATTCCGGCAGTTTTTCTTTCAAACCCGCAACCCAGGCTTCGTCCAAGACCAGCGGCAGCAAATCCGGTTCCGGAAAATAACGGTAGTCATGCGCATCTTCCTTTGAGCGCATTGAGCGGGTCTCACCGCGCGCCGGATCGTACAGCCGGGTTTCCTGCACCACCGTGCCGCCGGATTCCCAGACCTCAATCTGCCGCAGGGCTTCGGCCTCAACCGCATGCATCACAAAGCGCACGGAATTGACGTTCTTGATCTCGCAGCGGGTCCGATAAGGCTCGCCCGCTTTTCGCACCGACACGTTCACATCGGCCCGCATCGAGCCTTCTTCCATATTGCCGTCGCAGGTGCCGAGATAGCGCAGGATCTGCCGGATTTTACGAACGTAGGCACCGGCTTCCTCCGGGCTACGGATATCCGCCTCGGAAACAATCTCCATCAGCGCGACGCCCGCGCGGTTGAGATCGATCACCGATTTGGCTGCATGCTGATCGTGCATCGATTTGCCGGCATCCTGTTCCAGATGCAGCCGCGTAATGCCAATCTGCTTCAGCGTGCCATCGCCAAGTTCGATTTCAACCACGCCGGTCCCCACCACGGGATGCGCGAACTGGCTGATCTGATAGCCGTTCGGCAGATCGGCATAAAAATAATTCTTTCTGTCGAAGCGGCTGACCAGATTGATTTGCGCCTTCAACCCAAGCCCGGTACGCACAGCCTGCGCCACGCATTCGCTGTTGATCACCGGCAGCATGCCCGGAAACCCGGCATCCACAAAACTCACATGTGAATTCGGCTCGCCGCCATAGGTGGCCGAGGCGCCGGAGAAAAGTTTCGAGTTCGAGACAACCTGGGCATGGATTTCCAGTCCGACAACAATTTCCCAGGCGCCGGTCGCACCCTGCAGCGAATAGGCCATTACTTCGCTCCTCCAGCCCAGATGGCAGGCATTGCACCAAAACCAGCGGCCTTTTCCAAAGCGCCGCCAACAGCAAATACCGTTTCCTCGTCGAAATGCCGGCCGATAATCTGCAATCCAAGCGGCAGGCCCTGGCGGTCCAGCCCCGCGGGTACGCTCATCGCCGGGACGCCGGCAAGCGATGCCGGCACTGTGAATACATCGTTCAAATACATCGTCACCGGATCATCGGTTTTCTCGCCGATGCCGAAAGCGGCGGACGGGGCCGTCGGCGTCAGCAGCGCATCCACCTTCGCAAAAGCCTCGCTGAAATCACGCAAGATCAACGCCCGGATTTTCTGCGCCTTCAAATAATAAGCATCATAATACCCGGCCGAGAGCACATAGGTCCCGATCATGATCCGGCGCTTGACCTCCGCTCCGAAACCAGCGGCACGGGTGCGCTCGTACATGTCGATCAAGTCTTCGCCATCGACACGGTTGCCGAACCGCACTCCGTCATAGCGGGCGAGGTTGGAAGATGCCTCGGCCGGCGCCACGATATAATAAACCGGCAGACCATATTTGGTGTGGGGCAGGGACACATCGACAATCTCGGCACCTTGCCCCCGCAGCCAGGCGATGCCTTGTTGCCAAAGTCCCTCAATCTCACCGCTCATGCCATCCATCCGGTATTCCGCCGGTATGCCGATGCGCAGGCCCTTAACGCCGCGCCCGGCAGCGGCGCGGAAATCCGGCACCGGGCGCTCGGCACTGGTGCTGTCGCGCGCATCGAAACCCGACATCGCCGCCAGCAAGATGGCGCAATCCTCGACGCTGCGCGCCATCGGACCGGCCTGATCCAGCGACGAAGCAAACGCGACAATACCATAACGCGAGCACCGCCCATATGTCGGCTTGATCCCGGTAATCCCGGTAAACGACGCTGGCTGCCGGATCGAGCCGCCGGTATCGGTACCGGTGGCCCCCATCGCGACCCTGGCCGCAACCGCCGCCGCAGAACCACCGGAAGAGCCTCCCGGCACCAGTTTGGTGTCGCTGCCGTGGCGTTGCCAGGGATTGGTCACCACGCCAAAACCGGAGGTGGTGTTGGACGAACCCATCGCGAATTCATCCAGGTTCGCCTTGCCCAGAAACACCGCACCCGCCGCCTTCAGCTGCGCCGTCACCGTGCTTTCATAAGGCGGCACGAAGTTGCCCAGGATCTTGCTGGCGGCCGTGGTCCGCACGCCCTCGGTACAGAACAAATCCTTGATCGCCAGCGGGATCCCCGCCAGTGGCCCCGCCGCGCCTGCTCGCCGTGCCGCATCCGCAGCTTGCGCCATCTGCAACGCGAGTTCCGGCGTTTGCGTGATAAACGCATTCAGCGCCGGATTAAGGCTTTCGATGGCGCCGATATGCGCCTGCGTCAGTTCCACGGCCGAAAAATCCTTTGCCGCCAGGCCATCGAGGGCGGCAGCAATCGTCAACTCAGGCAAAAAGCTCATTCGACGACTTTCGGCACGGCGAAAAACCGGCCCTCACGGTCCGGTGCGTTGGCAAGAATGCGCTCGGCAATGCCGCCATCCGTCACCACATCTTCCCGCAGCCGCATCGCCATCTGCGCACCTCCGGAAAGCGGCTCAATGCCGGCGACATTCACCTCGTTCAATTGCTCCACATAGCCTAAAATGGCATTCAGCTCGGTTTGCAGGGTCGCAATTTCGGGCTCTTCAACACGGATCCGGGCAAGTTTCGCAATCCGGCGAACCGTTGCGGTATCGAGCGACATTCAATATTTCCTTGGGTTTCAAAGCAGACCGGACCATAAACGCAGCCATGCCGCTCTTCAACCTCCCGGACCTGATAGACCGCCTTGACGATCGAGCACGGCTCATCGGACTGGACCCTGGAGCCAGGCGGATCGGTATTGCGTTGTCTGATGTGGGCCGCCGGCTGGCTAGTCCGTTCACCACCCTGCACCGGGCCAAATTGAACCATAACGCAGCGGAAATCCGCGCGATCGCCGATGCGGAAGGGGCCGGGGGATTGATCATTGGCCTGCCGCTTGGCGAGGACGGTAAATTTGGGCCGGCCGCGCAAGCCGCGCGAGATTGGGCGCACGCCATTTCCAGCGCCACCGGCTTGCCGGCGACGATGTGGGACGAAACACTCACCACCGCCGATCTTCACGAAATGCTGGTGAACGAAGCCGATATGAGCCGCGAACGAAGAGCGGCGGTCATCGATAAGATGGCCGCCGCTAAAATCCTGCAAATGGCGCTGGATTCGGTCCAAAACTGAAAACCGCGCTGGTGTAACACAACGCTGATTTTGTCAGTGAGCTTTTTGCTTCACGCTATCATTGACGCTATCCTTGACGCGCCCGGTAGCACTTCGGACTCTGCCACCTGCCTTTTCGGCAGCGCCTTTGTCCTGCAACCGGCGGCTTCCAGTCGCCTTGCCGACGGCTTCCTTAAGCGTGCCTTTGGCTTGCTTAGCTGACCCAGCAACACGACCTTTATCCATCGCGCTTCTCCTGCAATATTACGGATTGGCAATATTACGGATTAGGATTGGACGGGGCGTTGGCGTTGGCGCTGTTGGTCAGCGCATGGCCGCCTTGCGAAAGATCCTGACCAACGCCTGCGGTGGTGTGACATGCCGCCAGTAACGGAGCTGCACCGAGCAACGTTGCAAGGGTCACTGCCAACCGGAATGATTTAACCATTTTAGTCTCCTGATAGTTACGAACCTAACGTCGAAATCAGACGCATTGATTTCAATGGAAAAATGCGGAAAAACGCGTTTGTGGCAATTTGTTCAGATATCGCCCATAAACATTACAAGTTCGATTTTAAATGCCGGCCAAACCGAATTCGCGGGCAAGCAATGTATAGGATTGCTGTCGCGCCGCAACATCATAAGCCGACGAAACGATCGCGAGTTCATCAACCCCAAGTGTTGCAGCTTCCTGCCGAAGGCGCGCTACGACATCGCCCGGCGTACCGCAAAAGGCGATCCGGCGGCCCTGTTCGATCCGTGCCTGCTCTGCCTCGGTTAAGGGGAATTCCGCCGCTGCTTCGGGGCTTGGCATCGCAATATACTGACCGCGGTAATACATCAGCCGTTGCAGGCCGCGCGGCCGGTAGTGATAGTCCGCCTCGCTTTCGGTTGCGGCGGCCAATGCCCAGACGGTAATCGCCGAATGCGGTTTCGGGTTCAGCACGCTCGGACGGTAATTCTCACGATAAATTTCGAGCGCACGGGCCGCCCCCTGGCCATCGTTAAAAAAATACGCATAGCAATAGGGCAAGCCAAAAAAGGCCGCCACCTGCGCGCCGTAATCAGAACTACCCAAAACCCAAATCTGCGGTGCAAACGGTCCTGCCGGCACCGCCTGGACCACACGGAACGGATGGTTCTCAGGCAACGGCGAGCCCGAACTCCAGGCTTGCAGGTCACGCAGCATTGCCGGGAACTGATCGGCGGCGCTCGCGGCGTTTGGGTTAAGCGCCAGCGCGGTGCGGCCATCCGAGCCCGGCGCCCGGCCGACACCAAGATCAATCCGTCCCGGTGCAATGGCTTCGAGCACGCGGAACTGCTCGGCAACTTTCAGCGCCGAATAATGCGGCAGCATAATCCCGGCGCTGCCAATCCGGATGCGGGAGGTTGTCGCCGCGATTGCCGCCATCAAAATCTCCGGCGCGCTGCCGGTCACTGAGTCCGAACTATGATGTTCCGAAAGCCAATACCTGTAATAGCCCAAATGCTCGCAATGGCGCGCCAGATCGAGCGTTTCGCGAATGGAAGTGTCCGGAGAAAACCCCTCACGGGCCGGCGATTGGTCGAGAACCGATATCTTCATATAAGGTATATGGGGTAGCCGCCGCTTTTTTGAAAAAAGCGGCGCGAAAAACCTCACTAATGCGTGGCATGGGTGCGATGCCGTTAACGCGCCTCACGTGCAGGCCCGGGAGGCTTTAGCCCTTTTAATAAGAAGAACTTCCTCCCCTACTGGGGAACAGCGGCGGCCAAGCTGACGGGTTTGGCCGGCGTGGCGGCGGCTGCGACCGCGTCGGTTGAGGCTGGCGTGGCTACATGTTTGGCATGCGCCTCGCTGACCAGCCAATGTTTCCGGGTGTGGGTCTGCACCAGATGAACATGCTTGCTTGACTGCACCACGGCGACGTTCTCGCTCTTCACACCCGGCGCCAGCGGGGTCACGGAGGCTGCGGTGGCAACCACCACCGGCGCATCAGGCGGCAGGTCCGTAACGAAATTATCTAAATCCGATGGCGTCTTCAAAGCCAGCACCGCTTTGAATTCGGCGGTGTTGTTAAGGCAGAAAACCGCGCCCTGGCCAATGCCGCCGACCGACTGATTATTGGCCAGCAAGGTAACGAAATCATCTTCCTTAGCCTGCCCGTAATAGCCGCTGCTGCGTCTGAAATACGCATCCATTACATGCTGCTCAGCCAGCACATGCGGCTGGAAGGTGTTCATGAACTGGTCGTACTGGCTTTGCTGATTGCAGGTAAGTGCAGCAACCATCAATGCCGACTTCAACGCGATTACGTTGAAAGCCTGCTGCAATTCCTGATGCTGCTCGGATGTGACGCGGATATGGCGGACCGGCGGCGGCACCTCGACCATTACCTGATACGGATGACCCACCGGCGGCGGCGGCGGCGGCGCATAGGCAACCGGCGCCGGCTGCGCGCATCCGGCCAGTGCCGTCATTAAACCAGCTGCCAGCAATACAGGCATTGTGTTGGCGGGTTTACGCTGCATTTTTTCTGCTTTCCCAAAACGCCGCTCCGACCGAAGCGCCGAGTTCCCTGATCCAAAATGATGCATCGAAATTCCAATAACCCATAATAAAGCGTCTAATCAACCCGAGCCGCGGCTCGGCGTCCCTTTTCGCGTCAGTGGATAGGCTCAGAAGCCATTAAAAGTAAAATAAAATATTTATTTCCCGCATTACAATTTACGGCCGGATCCTCAAATTTCCGCCACTCTCAACGCGTTGGTGGTGCCCGGCTGGCCGAACGGCACCCCGGCGACCACCACGATTTCGTCGCCTTTTTTGGCAAATCCCTCACGCCGCGCGCTTTTTACCGCACTTTCCACCGCCTCGGTCATTGAATGGACCTCGCCGGTCAGCGTGGCGTGCACGCCCCATACCACCGCCAGCCGCCTGGACGTATCCTGGCTGGTCGTCAGGCCAAGCACCGGACAATCCGGCCGCTCGCGGGCGACCCGCAAGGCGGTGGAGCCTGATTTGGTGAACGCGACGATCGCGGTTGCGCCGATGGTATGGGCAATCTGCACGGCGGCGGCGCTGATCGCATCGGCTGAGGATTTTTCGGGATCCGGCCGTTTCGCATCGATCCCGTGGCGCCAGTCATCATCGCGCTCAACCCGGCTGATAATCCGGTCCATGATATTGACTGATTCGCGCGGAAACTGTCCGGCAGCGGTCTCCGCCGAAAGCATCACCGCATCGGCGCCATCGAACACCGCGGTCGCAACATCAGAGGCCTCGGCTCGCGTCGGCGCCGGTGCCGCGATCATGCTCTCCAGCATCTGCGTAGCCACCACAACCGGAACGCCGCGCAGTTGCGCCGCCCGGATAATTCGCTTTTGCGCAATCGGCACATCTTCGGGTGGCAACTCGACCCCGAGGTCACCGCGCGCGACCATGACCGCATCGGAAAGATCAAGTATTTTACTTAGGTTTTCCAGAGCCTGCGGTTTTTCGAGTTTGGTCATTACCAACGCCCGCCCAGCCGCGATTGATTTTGCCTGCACCACGTCTTCAGGTCGCTGCACGAAGGAGAGCCCGATATAATCTATGCCCAGCGGCAACGCGAAAGCCAGATCAGCCAGATCCTTCGCGGTCAGTGCCGGGATAGGTAACACAACGTCAGGAATATTAACTCCTTTTTTATCCGAGAGCATGCCGCCCTGGACAATTTCGGTCAGCAAATGGTCGTCACGCTTACGTAACACCCGTAGCCGCAATTTGCCGTCATCGAGCAATAATGTGCCGCCGATTTCCGCCGCCTGCATAATTTCACGATGCGGCAGGCAAACCCGGCGCAAGTCGCCCGGCGTGGGATCCAGATCCAGGGTGAATTCCTGCCCGGTATGCAATTGAACGCGACCGCCCTGAAACTGCCCGACGCGTAATTTAGGTCCTTGCACATCGGCCAAAATACCGATTGGCCGATTGAATTCTTTCTCCAGCGCCCGGATCATGGCAATTCGCGCCGCGTGATCCTCGTGGCTTCCATGCGAGAAATTCAGCCTGAACAAATCCGCGCCCGCGCGAAACAACTGCGCCAGCATTTCCGGAGTCGAACTGGCGGGACCGATAGTGGCAATTATCTTGGTGCGGCGGTTCCGGTGCATGGGCTCGGTCATAGGTTCCTCACAAAATCAGGATGGCGCGAATATCGTTGACATTTGGTCAATGTCGCGCGGGTAATAACCGCAGCGTCCATTTTCGCGCCGGTTGCCTCGGTGTGGCGATCCCAGCGCTGCAGCCCCGTGCCCGCTGCAGCAGCGTGCTTCACATCAATTGAGGTGTTGAAAATAGTCCTCAAAAATTTGGCGTGATCTTCTCCCACCGCGCCTATATGCCAAGCTAATAGGAGTTATGCCATGACCAAGCCCGAGATTGACCCTGCTACGACCGAGGCGCTGGAAGCCGCCGCTTTTCGCAGTCTGGTTGCGCATTTGCGTGCCCGCAACGACGTCCAGAATATCGATCTGATGACCCTTGCCGGGTTCTGCCGCAACTGTCTCTCGCGCTGGTACCGCGAGGCTGCCGAAGCCAAGGGGATTGCTCTTGCCGACGCCGATGCGCGAGAAATCGTCTACGGAATGCCATATAAAGATTGGCAGGCGCAGAACCAGAAGCCGGCTACTACCGAACAACAGGCTGCTTTCACCAAGGCGAATACCGGCCATTGACCCCACCCGCCGGTGGCCCTATGCCCTCGCGCCCGAGCAGGAGGGTTAAAATGGCGCCAGAAGCAATTACCGACGAAAAACGCACCAACGTCGCCGGCGAGCGCCTGCGCAGCATTGTCGACCGCATCGAACGCCTCGAAGAGGAACGCAAGGCGCTTGGCTCCGACATCAAGGATATCTATTCGGAAGCAAAATCGGCAGGCTTCGACATCAAGGTCCTGCGCCAGCTGATCCGCATTCGCAAACAGGAACCGGCCGAAATCGAGGAGCAGGAAACCCTGCTGGACGTCTATCGCCGCGCCATTGGGATGTGAGCAAAAGCAGTTCTTGCTGCAGCAAAGAACCTAAGCACGTTTAATACCCTGAACCAGGGCGATGGCCGCTCAAGCCGGCTGTACGTCGCTGCCGTTAGGCTTTGGGCCGGCGAGTTGCTTGATCAGCGCCAGGCTCGCAGCGGAATTCCAGTTGGCGCTGCCCTCCAGGCGAGCGACCAGCTGGCCTTGCGGGTTGATGATGATCGTTATCGGAATACCTTCCGCATTCAACGCATCCACGGCGCTGCCGTCCGGGTCCAGCAGGATCGGCAGGTCGGTGATGTTATGGCTGGTGTAAAACGGCTGCACCACACTGGTGCCGCTAAGGTCGACGGAAATTGGCAGCACCAGGATTTTGCTCTTCGCCAGGCTGTGGCTGATGGCAGCGAAGGTCGGTAATTCGGCGACGCAGGGCCCGCACCAGGTGGCCCAGATATTCACCACCAGGCCGCTGCCGCGATAGCTGGCCAGGGTCAGCGGCTTGCCCGCGGCATTGGTAAATTTGAGGTCGGGGGCAGGGGCGGGCATGATTTGCTCAAGCAAACCGGCGGCGTCCGGCAGGTCGCCTGTGCTGATCTGCGCCTGCGCCGAATTGCCCCGAATGCCGCTCAGGGCTAAGCCAGCGGTAGCGGCGATAATGGATCGCCGGGAGAGCAACGGGCGAATGGCGTTGGACGGCGAAGAACGAGACGGCAAAGGCAAAACTCCGGTTGGCGCGGCGCCAGGTGGCGCGCACTCGCTTGGACAACTGCAATGGGGTGGCCGGTTCGGTGCCGGGCCCGCTGCGGTCATGCAGGCTATAAATGTCTCAATTGGCTTTGACCGCAAGCTCTGGCGGCAGGATATCGCCGGTTCCCGCGCCCATGCCGCCATGCTGGGCGCGCGCGGGATTATTTCAGCCGCCGACGGCCAGGCCATCGACGCCGGATTGGCCGAGATAGCCGCCGAGATTGAGGCCGGAAATTTCGATTTTTCCGACGCGCTCGAAGATATCCACACCAATATCGAGGTACGCCTGACCGAAAAGCTGGGCGATGCGGCGCGCCGGCTGCATACCGCGCGCAGCCGTAACGACCAGGTCGCGACCGACTTCAAATTATTCGTGCGCGACGCTACCGATGACATATCAGCTGCGGTAAAGCAGCTGATGCTGGCTCTGGCGCAGCGTGCTGCCGAGCATGCGGATAGCGTGATGCCTGGCTTTACCCATCTGCAAACCGCGCAGCCTGTCACATTCGGTCACCATCTGCTGGCCTATGTGGAAATGTTGTCGCGCGATTGCGGGCGTCTGGCCGATGCCCGGACCCGGCTCAATGAATGTCCGCTTGGCGCCGCTGCCCTGGCCGGCACGTCGTTTCCAATCGACCGGCACATGACCGCGGCATCGTTGGGGTTCGACCGGCCAACCGCAAACTCCCTCGACTCTGTCTCGGACCGGGATTTCGCGCTCGAATACCTATCCGCGCTCTCGATTTTGGCAATGCACATGTCGCGTCTCGCCGAAGAAATCGTCATCTGGTGTTCGGCCCCCTACCAGCTGATTGCCCTCAGTGACGCCTTCACCACCGGCAGTTCGATCATGCCGCAGAAGCGCAATCCCGATGCGGCCGAGCTGACCCGCGCCAAAACCGGCCGGATTTTCGGCGCCTTGCTGGGGCTGCTGACCGTGATGAAGGGCCTGCCAATGGCCTATGCCAAGGACATGCAGGAAGACAAGGAACCGGTGTTCGACGCCACCGACGCGATTTTTCTCTGCCTTGCCGCGACCACGGGCATGGTGCGGGACATGAGCGTGAACGTGGCGCGCATGCAGGCGCTAACCGGTAGCGGATTTTCAACCGCGACCGATCTGGCGGACTGGCTGGTGCGGGTGCTGAACATGCCGTTCCGCGACGCCCATCATGTGACCGGGCGGATTGTGGCGCTGGCCGAAACTAAAAACCTCGATTTGCCGGCGGTCAGCCTGGCCGATATGCAGGAGATCGAGCCGCGCATTACGGCAGATGTGTTTGGAGTATTAACGGTTGCGGCTTCGGTTGCGTCACGCACCAGCTTCGGCGGCACCGCGCCGTCGAACGTGACGGCGGCGGCAAAAAAATGGTTGGAGATTTTGGCATGACGATAGCCGCATGAAAATCCTGGTTCTGACCCTGCTGGCGGGCCTGATGCTGGCGGGCTGCGGCCGCAAAGGCGCGCCATCGCCGCCCGGACCTGCGTCTCAGATCATCTACCCGCATACCTACCCGACGGAGTAAGTATGCGGAACGCCGACAACGCTGCTCAGGCCATCGCGGCAGCCGAGCCGAGCATTGCGGAGCTGCTGGCGGCGCGGCCGGCTTTTTCGATGCACGCGCAGGATGGCTTGTGTTTCGAGGAGGTGCCGCTAAACGCGATTGCCGACGCCCATGGCACCCCGGTCTGGGTCTACGGGGCGGCCACCATCCGCGCCCGCTATGCGGCTCTGGTTGCGGCCTTCCGGCAGGCAGGGCTGGCGCCGCATATTCATTACGCGGTCAAGGCGAACGATCATCTGGCAATCTTGTCGCTGCTGCGCACCGCCGGTGCGGGCGCCGATGTGGTCAGCCTGGGCGAGTTTTTGCGTGCCCGAAAGGTTGGGATTGCCGCCGCGGATATCGTGTTTTCCGGCGTCGGCAAATCACGCGCCGAGATCACGGCGGCTTTGGCTGCCGGCATCGGCCAGATCAATGTCGAGAGCGCCGAAGAACTGCGTATGTTGTCGGCAATAGCCGCTGGTTCTGGCAAGACCGCGCGGATCGTTTTGCGCGTCAATCCGGATGTCGATGCCGGCACGCATGCGAAAATCACCACCGGCCGCGCCGACAACAAGTTCGGCATCGCGGCTCAGGAAATACCAACACTGTACGCGCATGCGGCGCGCCTGCCCGGGATTGAGCCGGTGGGGCTGGCCTTGCATATCGGCAGCCAGATCCTCTCGCCGGCTCCCTACACGGCGGCCTATGCCAAGGCGGCCGCATTGGTGCGGACATTGCGCGCCGCGGGTCAAAAGGTAAGCGTGCTAGATCTCGGCGGCGGTCTTGGCATCGGCTATTACGACGAGCCAGGTATTTCACTTGCCGCCTTTGCCAACGCCGTGCGTCAGCAGGTCGGCGATTTGGATGTTGAATTACTTTTGGAGCCGGGGCGTTATCTGGTCGGGCCGGCAGGGCTGCTGCTGGCTTCCGTGACGCTGGAAAAACAGGCGGCCGCGAAGCGCTTCGTGGTGCTCGATGCGGCCATGAACGATCTGATCCGCCCGGCTTTGTACGACTCCTATCACGGCATTCTCCCGGTCAGCGCAGTAGAATTTGTAAGTCCGCTATCAGCCGCCGAAGTCGTGGGCCCGGTGTGTGAGACCGGCGACACCTTTGCCGCCGATCGCCTGTTGCCGACGTTTACCGAGGGCTCGCGGGTCGCTCTTCTGGATGCCGGCGCTTACGGCGCGGTTATGAGCAGCCCCTATAATGCCCGCCTGCGAGCCGCTTCCGTGCTGATCGATGGCGGCCAATTCAATTTGATTACCCCCAGGCAGAAGCTTGAAGATTTATGGGCGGATGAAAGCTTGCCGATCCCGGTAAAATGAAACTTTCCCGGCTGCGGCGTAGCGCGGTTTGGGGATATTGGGCGGAGGCACTGGCGCGCGCCGCGGCCCCCGGCATCGGTATCGCGGCGGCTTATTTAATCGTCGCATTGTTCGGCCTGGGCAATCCGTGGGTCTTTGCAAGTGCATTGGTTCTAGCGCTGGCGGCACTCGGCTTTGGGTTGTCTCGTTTACGGCGGCCAGATCGCGCCGCCATCGACCGGCGGATCGAGCGCGCATCCGGGCTGCGGCATCGGCCGCTGACAATGCTCGAGGATGAACCCGAAAATGAGGGCGCGCTTACCGCCGCCATCTGGCAGATCCATCAGGTTCGGGTTGCAAACAGCCTGCGCAATGCCCGCTCCGGCAGAATTTTTGTGGATGCGACGGCAAGGGATCCACTCGGACTGCGCGGCCTGTTGCTGCTGCTATTGCTGGCCGGCGCCATCATCGCCGGGCCGCAGGCGATGCCGCGCATCTCCAACGCGCTGGTACTTCCTGAATGGCCGTTTCCGGGACCCGCGGTGAATGCCTGGATGACCCCACCGGCCTATGTCGGAGACCCGCCGCGAGTGCTGCAGCCTGGCCGGACCTATCCGGTTCTGGCGGGCAGCAGCATCACTGTGGTTATTGACGGGCCGGCGCATCCGCCGGCCGTCATTCTGGGGCATAAATCTCTGGTGCCCGCCGTTTTGGCGCAGAACAGTTTTCGCGCCGATTTTGTCCTAAGCAAGTCCGCGGATTTGAGGATCGGTCGCTGGTGGCATCCGTTGGCGCGCTGGAATTTCGAGGTATCGCCGCCCGGAAGCCCGGACATCACGCTCGCAAAACCATTTATCTTCAATCGTCAGCTTATCCTCAACTGGAAAGCAAGAGACCGTTACGGTCTCGCATCGCTTAGTGCCAGTCTGTCTCCCATCGGCCACCCCGCGGCGGCGCCGGAGATTTTCGCACTCTCAGTCGGCGGCCCTGATCCGCGCAATCCAAGCGGCGTTGCAAAACCGGATATAGGAGATTCGCCCTTTGCCGGGCTGCCAATAGCGCTGGTGCTGACAGCGCGTAATCTGGCGGGGATGGCGCGCTCAACCATGCCGTTCACGATTACATTGCCGCCGCCGGCCTTGCATGACCAAACCGCTTTGGCGCTTGCCGCAATCCGGCAAAATCTGGCGCTTAACCCCGAAAGCAAGCAGGCGGCGGGCAATATTCTAGACAGCCTGGCGCAGCGTCCGTTGAGTAAGATAACCGCATCCGCCGATGTGCAGATGGCAGCACTCGCGCAAGCGTTGAAAGCCAATGAGATCGGTGCCGGCGATGCCGGCTCGCTGCTGAACACAGTGGCACACCAAATTGAACTCGGACCGGATTACCAGCCCGCCCGTGCGTTGGCCGCAGCCGCCCAAGCTTTGGAACAGGCCCTGCAGCAGGCAGCAAATAGCGGGAAACCTATGGATGCGAACCGGCTGCAAAGCCTGCTCGCGGCAATGCAGGCAGCACTCGCCCAGCACCTGCAGGCGCTCGGTCCTAAAAATGCCAGCCCTGCCGGTTCCAGCTCGATGAACCCCGGCGACCTCAACCATTTGGCAGAGCAGATCGCCGCGGACGAGGCGGCCGGACAAACCGCAAAGGCGAATGCCGAATTGCATCAGCTGGAACAAATGCTGTCGGCCTTGCAATCGGCAAAGCCGATGAGTGCCGCGGACGCGGCCCGCAACGCTGCGGCCAGCCAGGCGGGGCAGGCGCTGGCCAAGATGACACAAGGCGAGTCGGCGCTGCTGGACCAGACAAATGCAGGTTCCGGCAAGCCTGCATCCCAAGCCGCTTTGCAAAGCCAATTGGCGGCGATGCGGCAAAAGCTGAGCAAAGCCGGTATTGCGCTGCCCGGTCTGGATGCTGCCGCGACAGCAATGGGCGCCGCGCAGAATGCACTTACCAAGCAAGACGAAACCACTGCTATGGGGGCGGAGGGCGGTGCGATTCAGGGCCTGCAAAAGGCTGCCGCGGCGCTGGCGGCTGCGAGCCAGGGGCTCAGTTTTGGCGCAACCGGGCAGGCGGGCGCCGCCTCGGACCCGCTTGAAAACGGATCCAACGGTGGGCCGGATGAGAACACAAGGCGCAACCTATTGCCTTCGAGCGGCACGCCCGCCGCGGCCATTCAGCAACAAATTATCAGGAGCGATTCCAACCCGATGCTGCCGCAAGCAACGCATCAATATTATCAACGCCTGCTGAACTCGGACGGGCCCTGAAGCTATTATTGCCCCAAGATACTTCGTGCGACCGCCTCGGCAATTTTAATGCCGTCGACACCGGCAGAGAGAATGCCGCCGGCATAGCCGGCACCTTCGCCGGCGGGAAATAAACCCGGCGTATTGAGACTTTGCAGCGCCTGGTCGCGGGTAATGCGGATCGGCGAGGAAGTGCGGGTTTCGACGCCGGTCAGCACCGCATCCGGCAAGGCGAAGCCCTTTATCTGTTTGTCGAACGCCGGCAGCGCCTCACGGATGGCGGCGATGGCGTAATCGGGCAAACAATGCGTGAGGTCCGTGGGGGTCACGCCAGGTTTGTAAGAAGGCACGACATCGCCGAGTGCCGTGCTGGGGCGGCCGGCAATAAAATCACCCACCAATTGTCCGGGCGCGGCGTAGTTGCCGCCGCCGGCGATGAAGGCCGCGGTTTCCCACTGGCGCTGAAACGCCACGCCGGCGAGCTTGCCTGCAGGGTAATCATCAGGCGTGATGCCGACGACAATACCGGCATTGGCGTTGCGCTCGTTGCGCGAATATTGGCTCATGCCGTTGGTAACGACGCGGCCAGGTTCGGATGTGGCCGCGACCACGGTGCCGCCCGGACACATGCAAAAACTATAGACAGACCGATCATTTTTCGCATGATGGACGAGTTTATAGTCGGCAGCGCCTAGAATCGGATCGCCGGCGAAATTGCCGAAACGATGGCGGTCGATCATCGATTGTGGGTGTTCGATGCGAAACCCAATCGAAAACGGCTTTGGTTCAATATGGACCCCGCGCTGTTCCAGCATCTCGAAACTATCGCGGGCGCTATGGCCGATGGCGAGCACAACATGACTGGCAGCGATCACCTCGCCGCTTTCCAGCACCACGCCACGCATATTCCGGTCGGCGTCGAGCTCGAGATCGACCACCTTGGCGCCGAAACGATATTCGCCGCCCAGGGCCTCGATAGTGCGTCGCATGGTCTCGACCATGCCAACCAGGCGGAAGGTGCCGATATGCGGCTTAGCAACGTAGAGGATTTCCTCCGGGGCGCCGGCCTTAACAAATTCCTCGATCACCTTGCGGCCGAGATGGTGCGGATCCTTGATCTGGCTGTAGAGCTTGCCATCGGAAAAAGTGCCGGCACCGCCTTCACCAAACTGCACATTGGATTCCGGATTAAGAATGGATTTGCGCCACAGCCCCCAGGTATCCGCTGTCCGCTCGCGCACCACTTTGCCACGCTCCAGAATAATCGGGTTAAGCCCCATCTGCGCCAGGATGAGGGCCGCGAAAATGCCGCAAGGCCCGGTGCCGATAACAACCGGCCGAAGTTTTGGCGGTGCGGTAAAGTGGGCAACGGGCTTGTAGTCCATATCGGGTGCCGCGGATATCGCGCCATCGCCAATGAGCCGTGCCAGCGCGTTGCGTGCATCCTTTAAATTTGCGTCGATGGTGTAGACCAGCTTGATATTGTTGCGCGCGCGCGCATCCCACGCGCGACGAACAATCGTGAAATCCAGCAGATCCGCATCCAGAATACCAAACCGCGCCACAATCGCGGCGCGCAAATCAGCGAAGCTGTGCCGGAGCGGAAGGTTTAATCCTGTAAGCCGCAGCATCAATCATTTAATCCAAGCAAAGCAGTTCGTTTTTAAAAAAGGCTGGCCGCCCGCGAACGGAAAATTTTCTGTTACTCTGGTACATAGGAATTGACTGCGACAGCGCCTTTCGGTGGATTGAAGCCCGATCCTTGCAAAATGGGGCATGATGAGGCCGCGACCCAAGGCCCAGGTTAAAAAAGTTTTTTTGCGTTTTTTTGTTCACAAAAAGAACTGCTTCGAATTCTCCTAGGCATATCGCCTCAGATCGAGCGTCCTTGGATATTCGGGCCCCTGCACGGGTTTGGGCTCTTCCATTGGCCCCGGCGTATGGCCGATCGGGAAAAACCTTGAGCGGCGGCGGGCTTCGGCGGAGTTGGCGTTCACGGGAAAATCGTCATAGGCGCGGCCGCCGGGATGGGCGACGTGATGGGTCATGCCGGCGATGCTGCGGCCGGACCATTTATCGTAGACGTCAAATACCAGCGGCACCTGAGCGTGGATGGTGGGATGCAAGGCGGAGTAGGGTTGCCAGGCTTTGAAGCGCACGCCGGCGACGTATTCGCCGGGCACTTCGGTTCGTTGCAGCGGCAGCGCCGCACCGTTGCATGCCAAGGTATAGCGTTCATCGACCCAGCCGGAGACTTTTGCCTGCAGCCGCTCCGCCGAGCTATCGACATAGCGCGCGGTGCCCCCGGAGGTTTGCTCCTCGCCCAGAACGTGCCAGGGTTCCAGCGCGTGACGCAGCTCAACGCGCATGTCGCGCGCGACGATCTCGCCGACCTGTGGAAAGCGAAATTCCATATGCGGATCGAACCAGTCGAGCTGCAGCGGGAACCCGTAACTTCCAAGTTCTTCCAGGACTTCTTTGAAATCCGCCGCCGCGTAATGCGGCAGCAGAAATTCGTCATGCAGCCGGGTACCCCAACGGATCAGCCGGCGTTCATAGGGTTTATCCCAGAAGGCGGCGATCGCCGAGCGCATCAATAGTACTTGCGCCGCCGCCATTTCGGCATGTGGCGGCATTTCGAAGGCGCGAAATTCCACCAATCCGCGGCGGCCGGAGCCGCCCGCGGGTGCGTACATTTTATCGATACAGAATTCGGTGCGGTGACCGTTGCCGGTCATGTCCGTCAGGATGTTACGGAACAACCGGTCGACAACCCAGGGCGGCGTTTCCTGATGTGGCTGCACCTGTGAAAACGCGATTTCAAGCTCGTTCAGCGAATCCTCGCGCGCCTCATCGATGCGCGGATGCTGGCTCGACGGGCCGATAAACAAACCGCTGAACAGGAAGGAGAGGGAAGGGTGGTTATGCCAAAACCCCAGCATGGACTTGAGCAAATCCGGACGCCGCAAAAACGGGCTGGCCTCCGGTGAAGTGCTGCCCATGACCACATGGTTACCGCCGCCGGTGCCGACATGCCGGCCATCCTGCATGAATTTTTCGGTGGCGAGGCCAACTTCACGCGCCACTTCATAAAGCTGCGTGCTGCGTTCGATATACTCGGCCCAGCTTTTGGCGGGGTGTACATTCGCTTCAATAACGCCGGGGTCGGGGGTCACGGAGAAATTAACGATGCGCTCGTCTTCCGGGGGCAAATAGCCTTCCAGGATCACCTTGCGGCCAAATTCGGCAGCGGTATCTTCCACAGCCGCGGTCAGTTCCAGCCAATCCTCGGCGGCGTAGAGCGGCGGGTAGAACACATGCAATATGCCATCCCGCGCTTCCACAGCCAGCGCGGTGCGTACCAGCTGAGGCTCTTGCCTCCCGACCTCGGGAACATCCTGCGGCACCGGCCGGAAGCTTTCGATGCTGCTGTTTACAGCAGCTGAATTTTCACGGGTCCGTTGCAGGCTGTCGCGCGCCGGCAATTTTTCCCGTGGCGCGAAGGGATCGATCTCGGCCTCGATTTCCAGATGTTCAGGGTCGGCCCAGGGCAGACTTTCCAGTGGCAGGCGCAGTCCGATCGGGCTGTCACCGGGTACCAGGAACATCACGGAATCCCGGAAAAACCATTTGCTGCTCTGCCAACGCCGTGAGCCGTCAGCGATCACCCGGCGCAGCGGCAGCACGCTGCCTACCGGCGACGCCAGGCCTTGGCCGAAAACCTTGGCCAGCCGCTTGCGCTCCAACGCGTCGCCCAATTTTGCATCTTCCGCCACCACGTTCGCCGGCAGCCGGTGCTCGCGCCAAAGATAATAATGGACGTCTTCATAGGCCGGATTGACGAGCGACGGATCAATTTGCAGCCGTTCGGCCAGGGCGCCGGCAAACAGTGCTGCGTCTGCGGCCCCGGCATCATCCTTGTCATCATCCGAGGCCAGCAGTTTTGGATCTTTCCAGATCGGCTCGCCATCGTCGCGCCAATGCGCGTGGATTGCCCAGCGCGGCAGTTGCTCACCTGGATAATGCTTGCCCATGTTGTAGGTAAGCACTGCGCCGGGCGCCCATAACGGCGTCAGCTTACGGATCAGCCTGCCGGCATAATGCCGCTTGGTCGGACCCACCGCTTCGATATTCCATTCCGGCGCCTCCATATCGGTCGCCGAAACGAAGGTCGGCTCGCCGCCCATGGTCAGCCGCACATCGCCGCGCGCCAGCGCCCGGTCCACTTCAGCGCCCTGGGCAAGAATATCCTGCCATTGCTGCGGCCTGTAAGGTTTGGTCACGCGGGGCGTTTCGGCAACCCGTGTCACTTTCATCTCGAAAGTGAATTCAGTTTCCGGTTCGCCGGCGATGGTGCCGGAAATAGCCGCGGCTGATTGCGGCGAGGGCGTCGCCGCCAATGGAATATGGCCTTCGCCGGCCATCAGGCCGGAGGTTGCATCCAGGCCAATCCAACCGGCGCCCGGCAAATAAACCTCGGCCCAGGCGTGCAGGTCGGTGAAGTCGGCGGTGGGTCCCTCCGGACCGCCATCCACCGGTTTCACGTCGGCTACCAGTTGGATCAGGTAGCCTGATACAAACCTTGCGGCAAAGCCGAGATGCCGCATCAGGTTCACCAGCAGCCAGGCAGAGTCGCGGCACGAGCCTCTTTCCTCGGTCAAGGTTTTTTCCGGCGACCAGACCCCAGGCTCCATTCGCACCACGTAGGAGATGCGCTCGGCGATCAGCCGGTTCACCATCACCAGCATGTCGTTCATGCGCAAATCTGCGTCGCCGATGGCGCCGGAGACCGCGTTGATCAGGCTGCGCAGTTTTTTGCCTGGCTGCCGCAATACCCGAAACGGCGCCAGCTCTTCGGCCAGCACTTCGTCATACTCAAACGGATAGGTCTCGGCACTCGGCTCCAGGAAAAAATCGAACGGATTGATCGTCGCCATATCGGCGACCATATCCACCAGCACTTCGAAGCTCGTCACCCGTTCCGGAAATACCACGCGGGCCAGATAATTACCCTGCGGGTCCTGCTGCCAGTTCAAAAAATGTGGCTCTGGCGAAACCTTCAGCGAATAAGACAGGATCGGCGTGCGTGCGTAAGGCGCCGGCCGCAGCCGTATCGTCTGCGGCCCCAACGCGACCGGGCGATCGTATTTATAGCTTGTGCGATGGGTGATGGCGGCGTGGATCGACAATCCAATCTCCTGCTAACTCAATTTTAAACAGCACGCCGCAACGGATTTTGCAATGCAATATAAGGGCAGCTGGCCCGTGCTGACACTAACTCGGCCGCACCAGAACATGCTGCTTTTTACCTGCGGATAGTTTGAGGACGGCATCGCCGGAAATCAGCTGCGCCTCATCGGCAATCACCACATCGTTCAGCCGCGCGCCGCCGCCGCGGATCAAGCGCCGGGCTTCGCCGTTGCTGGCGGCCAGGTTTGCGCGCACGAATAATGCAAAGGCCGGGATCCCGGCTGCCAGCTCGGCGCGGGCAAGTTCAATACTGGGCAAGCCGTCGGCCGCAGCGCCTTCGGTGAAAGTCCGGCGCGCGGTCTCTGCCGCTTCGTCGGCCGCCGCGCGCCCATGCGCCAATGCCGTAGCTTCCGTCGCCAGTACGATTTTGGCCTGGTTGATGCCGGCACCTTGCAACGCTTCCAGCCGCGCGATTTCGCTTAGCGAGAGATCGGTGAACAATTTCAAAAACCGCCCGACATCCAAATCCTCGGTATTGCGCCAGAATTGCCAGTATTCGTATGGGCTCAGTTTATCCGCCGTCAACCACACCGCACCTGCCGCCGTCTTGCCCATCTTCACGCCGGAGGCGGTCGTCAGCAATGGCGTTGTCAGCCCGAAAACCTGTTTCGCGTCAGTGCGGCGGACCAGATCGACACCGGAAACAATATTCCCCCACTGGTCCGACCCGCCCATCTGCAGGCTGACGCCGAACCGGCGGTTCAACTCGCGAAAATCATAGCTCTGCAAAATCGAATAATTGAATTCGAGGAAGGTCAGCCCCTGCTCGCGCTCCAGGCGTGATTTGACCGAGTCAAAAGCCAGCATGCGGTTGACCGAGAAATGCGGGCCGACTTCCCGCAGCAGCTGAATATAACCGAGCTTATCCAGCCACTCGGCATTATTGACGATCATCGCCTCCGCTTCACCTTCGCCGAAGCGCAGAAACGGCGTAAAAACCCGGCTGATCCCCGCCAGGTTGTCGGCGATCCGCTGGTCATTCAGCAATTGTCTCGCCTCTTCGCGAAACGATGGGTCGCCGACCTGACCGGTGCCGCCGCCGACCAGCACAACGGGCCTGTGGCCATGCTTCTGCAGCAGCCGCAGCAGCATGATCTGCGTCAGGCTACCGACATGCAGGCTATCCGCCGTGGGGTCGAAACCGATATAGCCGGCAACCGTTCCCGCCAGCAGAGCCGCATCCAATGCAGCCTCGTCAGTGCATTGAAACACAAAGCCGCGGGCTTGCGCCTCGATTAAAAACTCACTTTTCGGCATGACACCCCTTAACGCATATCCGCGCGCCCGCTACCACTTTTCCGATGACCGGTAAATTTCTGCGCGCCGTCGGCATGATGAGCGGCACCTCGCTGGACGGCGTCGATGGCGCCTGGGTGGAAACGGACGGCATAACGGTGGCCAGCACCGGTGTTGCCGTCACTTTGCGATATCAGGAAAGCCTACGCGCTGATTTGCGGCATCTGCTGGAGATAGCCCCTGGTTTGAAGGCCGACAGTAATTTTTTACGCGATGTCGAGCACCGTTTGACCCAGGATCATTGCATCGTCGCCGCCATGATCGGCCAGGGGTGCGATGTCATCGGCATGCACGGCCAGACCATCCTGCACGACCCTCAACACCGGCGGACCTGGCAAATCGGCGATGCCGGGCCTGATTGCCAAAAAATTCAACCTGCCGGTGGTGCACGACTTTCGCTCAGCCGACGTCGCGGCGGGCGGGCAGGGCGCCCCTCTGGTGCCGCTCTACCACGCAGCGCTGGCGCATGCCTTGCCCAAACCCCTGGCGATTGTGAATATTGGTGGCGTCGCCAACATCACCTATCTTGGCCAATCAGGGCAAATCCTCAGCTGCGATACCGGCCCGGGCAACGGCCCGATCGATGACCTGGTGTTCCGACATACCGGCCAGCCTTACGACAAGGACGGCATCCTGGCCGCCGCCGGCACCATCCATCCAGGACCGTCTTGCCGCTTTGCTGTCGCACCCGTATTTCGCGCTGCCCGCGCCAAAATCCCTCGACCGCCTGACGTTCTCGACCTTGATCGAGACTGCGACAAGCGATCTTTCGCCCGCGGATGCCGCCGCCACCCTCACTGCTTTCACCGTTGCCGCCATCGCGGCCGCTCCCGTTCCCCGCGCGCTGCGGGTGCTGGTTTGCGGCGGCGGCCGCCATAACATTTCCATCATGGCCGGGCTCAAACAAGCCTTCGAAGTCCCGGTGGAACCGGTGGAAGCCGTCGGTTGGGACGGCGACGCGCTGGAGGCGCAGTGTTTCGGTTTTCTCGCCGTGCGCAGCCTGTACGGCCTGCCGCTGTCACTCCCCTCCACCACCGGCGTGCCCACGCCGATCACCGGCGGGAAACTCGTCAAACCGTAGGACGGAAGATTTGCTTTTCTGAATACAAGGTTGGCTCCCCGCAAGGCAAAAATTTTTTGGGTTTGTTCTCGAAAAAGAACCGCTTGGCTGTCTCGCTCAGTCAATACGAAATAATTGCCAGCCGGATCCAGCATCGCTCGCCTGCAATACCAGCCATTTCGGTGGCCTACCGGCGGCCAAGGCATCCCATAGCGTGTTATGCGGCAAATCGGCGAGGGTAAGGTCCCGGCCTTCGCCGGCGCAAAACAAAACATAAGCCGCGCCGGTTGCCGTTACAGCCGGCGGTTTATGGGCAAGGTCTTGGCTGCGCCAGGCTGCACGCGCGCGCAGAAACGCCGGCACGCCGTGCTGGTACAGCGATCCTACCGTGAGACTGTTCGACCTGTAGAGTAGTTCCGGCGTGTCGGTGGGATTGGCAAGCACGATTGCGCCGGCATAAGGGGCCAGCATTGGGGCGATATGGCGCAGCGAGCAGGAGGTTTTCGAAACCGGGGTTGGCGCGTTTTGCAACGGTGCTGCCAGCAGCGACAGTTCCGGGGCCACCACCATAACGAATACCAGGCAAATGCGCGCTGCCATCGATGCCAGGGGTCGTTGCCACTTGGCGCTTATATCCGTCAGCATCACGGGCAATAATCCGGCGCCGAGTCCTGCAGGAAATTCCACAAACAAAATAAATTTCTGGCCCAGCACCAGAACGACGCCCGCGCATATCGCAACATAGGTCCAAAGCCAGAAACCGGCGCCACCGCGCGCGGCACGCAACATTGGATAGATCAAGGCCAGCAGGCCTGGAAGCAGAAATTCGTCGATCTGGATCCAACCGCGCACTGGCTGCAATTCCAGCATGGCGCCAAAAAACCGTTGCCGGTCCGCGGCGTCCATTACGCCGTACGGTCCCATTGCAACTTTCGGAAAAAAGGCAATCCAGACCAGGATCAACATGATCATCAACAGGGTGCCGGCCAAGCGCCGTGCCCAGATCCGCTGCCATTGTTGCAGCCGCCAAAGGGCCAGCCCACCGCCCAGCAACAGCAGCGCCAGCACAACGTAAACCACCGAAAACCGATCGATCTCGGCAACCCTATAACCGCCAAACGGCGGATCGATCGCAAGCGCAAAGGTCAGGACCAAGGCGAAGCCCGCGGCGCAGGCACAGATGGCGGCTCCTATGGGCCGTTCGATCCATCGAAACAGTAAAACCGCATAGGCCATCAGCACGAAGGGCATGGTCTCCGGCGTTAGCCAGATTGCCAACCCGCCGGCGATCCCCGCCAGAAATCCCCAGCCCAGATGACCGTGCCAAACCCGCGCGGTAAGTCCCACGGTCCAGGCGATGAGCGCCAACAGCAAGACGTGATAATGCACGACGCCTGGGCCCGCGAAACTCTGGATCCCGGGAAGCAGCGCCGCAGCGACCGGCGCTGACCAAAGAAATCTGGCGGCTGAAAAGGGCCGGGCGGCGAATGCCAGCCCCAGCCCCAAAAATCCGACTCCAAGCGGGCCGAGCGCCACGCCAGCCGCGAACAGCGCGTGCCGCCAACCAAGCAAAATCGCGAGCGGCGCCGCCATTATCCAAAGCAGCATATCCAGCAGCCGGCTCCACTCCACCAGCACCCCGGCCCCGGAACCATCGCGCGCCACCCGGTTGACCAAATGCCCTTGTGCGATGCCCTGGAGCATACGTTCCAGCCGCATATAGCTATCCGGATCAACCAGGTTCCCCGCCAGAACGGCCGGCCAGCCCGACAGACCGACAAGAAAATTCAACCCCGCGCCAAGCAGAAACAGCCCAACCCAGCCTGGTCCCGAAATCCCCCCAGACCCCATCAGCACCCCATTTTGGACACAAAAAATTGGCTCGCCCCGAACACCGGGAGCGAGCCATTTAGATCCATACCAAACTCTATAGCAGATTAAAGAGTGCGCTGTGGTCGGTCAGCTGGGTCGGCTTTCGAGAACCGGACCCAAGCGGACTTCATGTCCCAAGCGGACTTTATGTCCCAAGCGAACTTTATGTCCGTGAGGACCGGAAGCGAGGAAAGCCGCCTCAGATGGCCACCGCAGCAGCGCTCATCAATCGGCGGCCAGCGCCATTTGTTTGCGCGCTAGACACTGGCTCACATAGCCTTCCACAGCTTCGGTCACCTTGTCGGCATGCTCGGCAAAAACATGGTCGGCGCCGGGGAAAACACGATAATCAATCGCAACGCCCTTCTGCAAATTGAGCTTGTCGACCAATTTGCGCACGGAAACCTCCGGGACCATCTCATCGGCATCGCCATGGATGATCAAGCCGCTACAGGGGCAGGGGGCCAGAAAGCCAAAGTCATAGCCGGCCGCCGGCAACGCCACGCTCACCCAGCCGGAAACTTCCGGCCGCCGCATCAGCAACTGCATGCCAACGAAGGAGCCAAAGGAGTAGCCCGAAATCCAAAGCCCGCCATGGCCAGGGTTAAGCGCCTGCATCCAGTCCAGCGCCGCCGCGGCGTCGTTGATCTCGCCCATGCCGCCGTCGAACTTGCTCTGGCTGCGGCCGACGCCGCGAAAATTGAAGCGCATCACCGAAAAACCGAGCCGCTGGAAGACCTGATACATAGAATAGGTGATACGGTTATTCATCGTGCCGCCATGCAGCGGGTGCGGGTGCAGTACCAGCGCCAGCGGCGCGCCGCGTTCCTTGGCATGGTGGTAGCGACCTTCTAGACGGCCTTCCGGCCCGGCAAACATTACTTCAGGCATTCTATCACTCGTCTTTCATCTCAACCGGTGTCATCTCATCAACGTCAGAACTGCTGCCAGATCATGGCTCCACGCAACCGAATGTCGAGCGGCGCGGTCCGGAAAGCTCTTCCTCGTAACATTGATTACAGCTAGAATCGTTTTAGATCCTCCCTGGGTTTATTAATATATACCGCTAATTTCAGCTTTCCTACGGAAATGTCGCATGGCCCTTATGTTTTTAACTGAGACGGTGCGGGCCTACCGGCAGCGGGACCCCGCGGCCCGGTCAAGCGTAGAGGTAATCTTATGCTATCCGGGACTGCATGCGGTGGTGATCCATGGCCTTTCCAGCTTTCTGTGGCGGCACCGCTGGTACACGCTGGGCCGGCTTGTTTCCCATATCGGGCGGTTTCTAACGGGTATCGAGATCCATCCCGGCGCCAGATTGGGCCGCCGGTTCGTCATCGATCATGGCATGGGCGTGGTCATTGGTGAGACCGCCGAGCTCGGCGATGACGTATATATCTACCATCAGGTCACCCTGGGCGGCACCAGCAACGCGCCGGGCAAACGCCATCCGACCGTGGGCGACAACGTTATTATCGGGGCCGGCGCCAAGGTTCTGGGCCCGATCATGGTGGGAGATGGCGCCCGCATCGGCGCCAATGCGGTGGTCGTGGCCCCGGTTCCCGCCGGCACCACCGTGGTCGGCATTCCGGCTCGTCCGGTTGAGCACGGCGGCGGCCCAGCCACTGAGAAGCGGCGCAGCGAGGCTTACGGCACCCCGGAAGACCCTTGCCTCGATCCGCTGCTGCACGAACTGGATAGTTTGCGCGGCGAATTGACGGAGCTTGAAAACCGCATTGCCCGCCTCGCCCGCGAGCGGGTTTAGGCGGGCTCGAGATCCAGCGGCATCCGGAAGGTAAAGCGGGTCTCTGCCGGCGTTGAGCACACCGTCAGCTCACCGCCATGCGCCAGCGCGATCTGGTGCGATATATAAAGGCCCAGCCCCAATCCCTCTCTGCTGGGTTGCACGGTGCCGCGCGAAAACGGCTCAAAGATGCTAGCCAATAGCGATTCGGGGATGGGGTTGCCGGCATTGGCGACCGACATTTCAAACCAGCCATTCGCGGCGATCGCCGCCACCCGGATCGGCTTCGTCGGGTCACCATAAGTCAGCGCGTTACCGAGTAGATTGGAAGCCAGCTGGGCCAGCCGCTTCAGATCGCAATAGACCGGTACCGGCACGTCAACATGCAATTCGATTGCTGGTTCGGCCGCCTTGCCGGTTCGCAGCTCCGCCACGATCTGGCTCAAAACCGAAGCCACGTGGTCATGGACCTGGCGCTCCAGGATCAATCCGCCACCTAGGCGGCTGCGCGAAAAATCAACCACAACGTCGATTAACTCCGCCATTCTGCCGGCGCTGGCGACCACCATCTGTGCCCATTGGGCGGCCCGCTCATTCAGCGGATTTTTTTGCAGCATCTCCATGCCGCCCAGAATGCCGGTTAGGGGGTTGCGTAAATCATGCCCCAGGACCGCGATAAACTGCTCGCGCAATGCCGAGGTTTGACGCTCTTCGTGCAACCGGGCCTCAGTATTCGCCACCTTGTCGATAGCGCTCAGTTGAAACCCGATCACGTCGGCGAACATCTCGAACATCGTGATGGTTTCAGGAGTTTTCAGTACATGCGGCTCGGGATCGATAGCGCAGAGCGTGCCAAAAAAGCTGCCATCGGCGAGCGTGATCGGCATCGAGATATAGCTCTGCAGGGCGTAGCGGGCGGGCGTGTGGTGATTGCGAAACTGCGGGTCCTCCGCCATGTGATCGATAACAATCGCTTTTCGGTTGCTCCGAACCTCGTGGCATAGGGTCGACTCGACGTCGAGCTCGCCGCCCGGCTGCAAGCCGAAGGCGATGTCATCCTGAACGCTGCAGGCGATCCACCGTTGCTCGGTAACCCTGGCGACGGCAGCAAAACGCATGCCGGTGGTCCGGCAGATAATATCCAATATGGTTGGGACCGCCTTGATGCTGGCGACGGCCGCAATAGCCTCAGAAGCAATTTCACCCACGATAAAAATCCATCGTTAGTAGATATCGGTAATTTTGACCGCTGTCACTTACCGTATTCCAAGGGCCGGAGGGCGACCAATCGGCTCAGAAAGTCCAGTACGCAGTCAGCGAGCCGGCACCCTCGCAGCCTCCGAACGGATGACCGTTTGGTCAACAATATAATTTCTTTTGCGTAATTTTTATCTTGTATTAACAATTGTTTCCCGATACGCCTTACGCACGCCCCGGTTGAACCGCAATGTTGATAAACTAACTCTGCGTGTAAGCCGTCATTTCGCCGCTATAACGACCCTGACGCAAAAATGAAACGTTAAAGAAACTAAAAAATATGGCATCGGAGAAGGGGCGACAGAAAGTTTGGAACGTTTCGCCTTGGATTGGCGGAACGGTCAGATGCGGTCACCCCCAATAACTTTTTTGGGGAGAATCCTACCATGAGAGCTACAACGCGTGTGCCGGCAAATATTTTGAAAACGCTGCAAAACTCCTCTCGCGGCGCCGAGCTTTCCGAGCGCGAAACATCGCAGTTGGATGTTATACTAAATTGCATCTACGATCATGCGATCGTATTTTTGGACCTCGATGGCAATATCACCAGTTGGAACGTCGGTGCCGAGAAGATGCACGGTTCCACTGAAGCGGAGAGTATTGGCAGCAGCTTTTCCTGTTTTTACGTCCCTGAAGACATCGCGGGTCAGCTCCCGCTAAAAGCCTTGACTGACGCGCGGGCCAATGGACGATACCAGGGGCAATCTTGGCGGCTGCGCAAAAATGGCGATCGTTTTTGGGCAGATGTCCTGATCCACTCGGTTTACGGTCAGCATAAAGATATCACCGGCTTTGTTACAATCACCCGGGACATAACGCTCCAGCATCAATTGGATTTGCTGAAGGAGGACAGTCAACAAATACAGAAGCAGGAGTTGATCGGCCAGCTGACCGGCGGCGTCTCGCATGATTTCAACAATATGCTGACAGTGATCGAGGCCGGTCATCAGCTGGTCGCCAAGTATTCCGACGATGCGCGCATCAGCCGGGTATTGGAGGTTAACAAGGTCGCCATTGATAAAAGCCGCAAGCTCATCGCTCAGCTGCTGGCGTTTTCCCGCAAGCAGATGTTGAAACCGGTGACGACTAATATCAATGACACCATATCGGTATTCGACATGTTGATCGAGAAAGCGGTCGGCGGTAATCGCAGCGTGCATTGGAATTTGGCGCCGGACCTGCCACAGAGCAATATCGACTCCGCACAACTGCAATCGGCTTTGCTGAACCTGATCCTCAATGCCCGGGATGCGATGCCAAATAGCGGCCAAATAAAGATCTTTACCGAGGCGACGGCTCTGCAATCGTCGAATTTCAAGTCGCCATATAACGTTCCGGCTGGGAAATATGTGGTGCTGGGGGTTGCAGATACCGGCATTGGCATGTCCGAGGAATTGCGGGAACGGGCGATCGAACCATTTTTCACCACCAAGGATATCGGCCAGGGTACCGGGCTTGGTCTTAGCCAGTGCTACGGATTTGCGCGGCAATCCGGCGGTACCCTGGTAATAGATTCCGTTGCCGGCGGCGGCACCACAGTGCGGATTTTTTTGCCGGCACTTGAGGTCAAGGAAAACCCGGCTGATTTGCACAATCATCGCACGGTATTGCTTGTCGACGATGAATTTGCGATCCGCTCGCTGGTGGGTGAGATGCTACGCGGCCTCGGCCATACCGTGTTCGAGGCCGAGGACGCGCGGGATGCCCTGCAGCAATTGCAATGCAATGCCTCGATCGATTATCTTTTTACCGACATCATCATGCCAAACGGCATCAACGGACTTGAATTATTGGAAGAGGCAAGGTCAATCCGGCCCGGCCTTCCGGCGCTGCTGGCGTCTGGCTATTCGCGCGAGGTTTTACGAAATATCGCGGAGTTGCAGGACGACATGATGTTCCTGCAAAAGCCGTATACCATTGATAAACTTCAAACGCACATCAAAGCCTCTCGGCCGGTTTGATACGCGACCATGCCGACCATCCGCGACAGCCGGCAGGCTCAGCGCGTTTTGAAAAAGCCCTGCATTCCGGCTTTGTGTGGCAGCTTTTTGAGGATGGAACTCAGGGCGCGTTCTCAAACTCCGATTAAGAGCGTATCTCGCTGCTATGATCTATCTGGATGCGAACGCCACTGAACCTTTGCGCCCGGAGGCGCGTGATGCCGCCATTGCGGCAATGGCGACTGCCAATCCTTCCTCGGTCCATCAGCCAGGCCGTATGGCACGGCGGATTTTGGAAGATGCCAGGGAGTCGCTAGGCGTAATATTACGGGCCCGGCCGCAGGACATCATATTTACCTCCGGCGCCACCGAGGCTAACGCATTGGCGATCCATGCGCTAGGCGCCGGCCGGCCGATCCTCATCGGCGCCACCGAACATGACGCGGTTCGCGCCGCTGCGCCCAGCGGCATCACCGTGCCGGTGCTGCCATCCGGCTTGGTCGATCCGGAGATTTTGGCCAGGCATTTAAAAGCCTATCCCAACGCACTGCTTTGCCTGATGGCGGCCAATAACGAGACCGGCGTGCTGCACGATATTGCCACCGTTGGATCTCTTTGCATGCATGCCGGCGCTCTTCTGCATGTCGATGCGGTGCAGGCCGCCGGACGTGCTCGGCAAGACTGGCTGGCGTTGGGAGCTACTTCGTTCGCCATTTCCGGACACAAGGCTGGTGGTCCAATGGGCGCCGGCGCACTTGTTTTGGCGCAAGGCCATGCCGAAAATCTACAGCCGCTCATCAAAGGCGGGGGTCAGGAACTCGGCCGCCGCGGCGGCACGCCGCCGCTGCCTGCCATTGCCGGCATGGCCGCCGCGCTCAACGGCGCCGCCAATCCCACGATCCGTCAGTACCAGGATGAAATAGCTGCATTCTGCGAGTCCCGCGGCGCTATCCTGGTGGGCAAATCCGCCCCCCGTTTGGCCAACACGCTTTGCCTGGCATATCCAGGCATTCGCGCTGATACGCAGTTGATCGCGCTCGACATGGTAGGCTTTGCGGTTTCCGCGGGTTCAGCCTGCTCCTCCGGCAAGGTCGCGCAGAGCCATGTTTTGCTGGCTATGGGCATGGGAGAATTGGCGGGGCAGGCGATCCGCGTGTCCTTGCCATGGAATGTCGAGGCTCAGCACATCCCAGCCTTCAATGCCGCCTATGCCGCCATGCTCGACCGCGTCTTGCATGCCCGGCCCTCAACGACTACCGAGACCCGGAAATCCGCCTGAAGTTTATAGGTTTTGCGATGCCAAAGATGATTTTTATCGAACGCAGTGGAGCCCACCGCGAAGTTGAAGCTCCGGTTGGACTATCGGTGCTCGAAGTTGCCCACAAGCACGACGTCGATATTGAAGGCGCCTGCGAGGGCTCGCTCGCCTGCTCCACCTGCCATGTCATCGTTGACCCCGATTGGTTTGGAAAACTCGCCAAACCTACCGAGGATGAAGAGGACATGCTGGACCTGGCATTCGGACTGGAAAAAACCTCGCGTCTGGGCTGCCAGATCGTGATCACCGAAGCGCTTGACGGTCTGACTGTGAAACTCCCCAGCGCCGTACGCGCTTATAAGAAGTAACATGAAAATCGTGGTCGCCATGTCCGGTGGCGTTGATAGCTCGGTTGTTGCCGGGCTAATGGCGGAAGCCGGCCACGAGGTGATCGGTATCACCCTGCAGCTCTACGACCACGGCGCCGCCGTCGGCCGCAAAGGCGCCTGTTGCGCCGGCCAGGACATCCACGATGCCAAGCGCGTCGCCGACAAACTGAGCATTTCACATTATGTGATTGATGCAGAACAAAAATTCCGCGACAGCGTCATCTCCGCCTTTGCCGATAGCTACGCTGCAGGCCAAACCCCGGTACCCTGTATCGCCTGTAATCAGCACCTCAAATTCGGCGACTTGCTGAGCATGGCCCGCGACCTGGGTGCCGACGCTCTGGCCACAGGTCACTATGTCCGGCGGATCGAAGGCAAAAACGGCGCCGAACTGCACCAGGCGGTTGACGCAGCCCGCGATCAAAGCTGGTTTCTGTTCGCAACTACCCGCGATCAGCTCGAATATTGCCGTTTCCCGCTCGGCGAAATGGCAAGCAAGGCGGAAGTCCGCGAGCAGGCCGCCCGCATGGGGCTGCCGGTTGCGGTCAAACCCGACAGCCAGGATATCTGCTTCGTGCCGAGCGGCTCTTACGCCGACATTGTCGGGAAGTTCCGGCCGGACGCCCTGGAATCCGGGAATGTGGTAAACCAAGCCGGCAAAATCCTCGGCCAACATCAAGGCATCGCCCGCTATACGGTCGGGCAGGCCAAGCGCCTTGGCGGCGCCGTCACCGCTGACGGCGAGGCCATGGTGGTACAAAAAATCGAGCCACTGAGCCGCCGTATTATCGTCGGCCCGCGCCAAGCCGCGTCTCTGCACGTCCGGCTTCGCGATGTTAACTGGCTGGTTGAAAAACCCGGCCCCTCGATCCACGCCCAAGTGAAGCTTCGGGCGAGACAAGACCCGCAATCAGTTGAAATTAAAACAAATAATAGCGAGACCTGCCTGTTGTTGGATCAGCCCTCCGTCGCGGCGCCAGGGCAAGCTGCTGTCTTCTATGATGGCTCAAGAATCCTAGGCGGTGGCTTCATTTGCGCGTGATAACGTAGTTTTCTAAAGAAAGCCCAGTCCAACTCAGCGGACCTGCTTCCGGGCCGTGGCAGTCGAACAATCCCGGCAGAAGATAGAAAGTTTGCGCCGCTTTTTTAAAAGCGGCTGCTTTCTTACCTAACTCTCCTCAATAGCCTTCGCAGCAGCATCGAGTGTATCGGCGATTTTGCGCGTTGTTTCAGTGGATAACGGCCCGGAACCGAGTTTCAGCTTTAAACTGGTCCGTAGATTCTCCATCGCCCGTAATACGGGGAGTCCGGCCTCACGGGGCTGATTAGCTGCAATTCTCGCCAATATAGCGTTTACCGCAGTCTGATTGGCTTTCAACGCCTCAAGACCAGCATCGGTGATTGCGAAGCTTTTGCGTGCGCCCTCGGTGGTACTGGTAACCTGGCCTATTTCTTCCAGCAAGGTCAGGGTGGGATAAATCACCCCGGGGCTGGGGGCGTATCCGCCGCCGGCAAGGTCCTCGATTGCCTTGATTATCTCGTAGCCGTGCCGGGGTTTCTCATTGATGAGGTGTAGAACCAGCATCCGTAGGTCGCCATGCTCGAGCAACCGGGCGAAGCGGCCGCCGCGAAAATGGCGTTCACCGCCTTCCCGGCCACCGTGATGGCCAAACGGCCCTCGGGCAAAGCGGCGCTCTCCGCCGGACCCTTCGTCGTAATGGCCATGAAAATGGCCGTGATTTCTATGATTAAGTCGCATGTTCGTCGTTCTCCTTTACTATCGACATGTTTTAGATATATCGAATTAGTGTCGAAGTCAAGGGATAATATCGTCTCCGGAGATGCGGATTATGAAACAGCTAGGCTAGTAATATGGAAAATCGGGCGACGGCCTGTAAAATTGAATTGTTTCGAAGGTCAATCGCATCGTCTTCGCTCATTTTTTGAACCGCGAGCGCCTTCCAAAGCTTGGCGTCCAGCCGCGACCGTTCAGCCAGCAGCCTGAGCGCCCCTGGTGTGAGTTCCGCGTTCAATCGTGTCCGTCTTGAACGGCGCATTTTCCGCGCTGGATTAAGGGTAGGCAGGTCTAGCCGAAAACCGAGCCAATCGGAAAACTCCTGATAGACCGATGCGCCACGTTCGGTGATGCCCGTGAACCCGAACTGGCCGAGGTTTTCCAGGGCGATAGCAAGCAAGGTCTCATCATTCGCAGGATCTATAAAGCCGTTATCAGGGATCAGTGGATGCGGCCAAACCAGCATGCGAGTGGCGATATTGTCGGTTTGGCAAGCTATATCAGGGTGTGAAAGGAATTTCTCCAATGGCAATCGCGCGAGTTTCAGCCGTGCAGACCACGCGCTTCCCCAGTGCCGCAGCGAGAACCAGGTAAGCGAACGCCAATATGTCCAATGCGAGAGCAATCTGGCTATTGGCTCGCGGACAAATATCGCAAGTCCAGCTTCCGGGTATCGATGCCGAAGGGTATTGAACGCGAAGTGGCCCATGACCGTGCTGGCATTCGGCGGCAGCTCGGCTTTGTTGAGATAGATGACGCTGCGCATCATCCTGGGAATGCTGTCGAAGTCCTGGTAACCACCAAACAGGCAGCGGTCGAACCCGTTTACGTGAGGGCCCGGACCGGCGCTGAGGGTTATGCTATCCATGATAGATGTGCCCGCGCATTTAGGGATATGCAGCAAGGCAAGCGGCCGGCCGCCGAATGGAGATGCTGCGGCCGTCGAAGTCAATTTATCCGGTTGGGCGATCGTTTCAGGTAAGCGATCCATACCCAACTATGAGATAAGGTTCCTTAACGTCAACGCGCGACTTTATTCACTACAGTCTTTTAATCCTGCAAACTCAGGCCGATAGGCGAAAAAGCCGGCTGATATTGCAAAATGTAAAGTAGTATAACGGCAGTTAGCTGGCCACAGCCTGACCGACGCCGCCGCCGAACTCCCAAAAATTTGCACGGTTGGAAGTGCGGGCGATAAAAGCGCGGAGCATTGGATGCTGCCAGCCGCCAGGCCCGAGAATAGCCGATATGGGCGCGAAATACTCATGCGCATGCGGAATTTGGCTGGCGGCAAACCCCTCATAAAGTCGTGGGCGAAGGGTGTACATCACCCTGATATCGCGCACCGGCAGAGTGACAGGAGCGGTGGGTGCGGAACTGATCAAACCGGTATGGCGCCACCTCGGCATGGTGTTGAACTTGGAAACTTCGCCGAGCAGCCAGGGTACCGGACAGACGGCCAGCATAGAATGCATCGACGGTGCGAAGCGGGAGCGTTTGTCCAACAAGTTCGTAAAGGAGCCGCAATCCTCAAGAGCGAACAGATCGACATACGGATCTGCAGGCGTGCCACCGAAGCATAGCCAAAGCCCATCCGGCACCGTGCGCATCCGGTTGCTGCCGGGATGCTTGAGGAAGGGGTCATCTAAATCGTCATATGCGCCTGGACGGGCCCGAAGCCAGGCGCCTCTGGCGCCCATGTGGATATCTTCCAGTCCCGGTGGATGGTTCGGCCAGGTTCGCAGTTTAGTCCTGATAAGCGAGTCGACTGATCCTGAGATGGCCATAACGAATTTCCAATCTTATCCACAAAAATACAACCTAAAATAGTATAGGGGGTAGATTGAATGGACTTGCAAGCGGTTTTTCGATGGCTTTGCAACTTTTTATTAATTATTAAGGATTGCCGCGCTCCGCAGCCTGCTGTTATTGCGGTTTTCTGATAAAATTACCGACCTGTTATCTTAACGCCCGCCGCTTTTTCGTGTCAAAATAGATTAAAATATCAGATTTGTCCTGTCGGCGCTGGCTATGGCTGATCTAATCCTGAGTGTAAGATAAGGGGTAGAGTTCTTTGAATTAATTGACTTGTTTAAATGGCGGTCCATAAGCCGCAAGGAAAACGCGGACTGCACCGCTCAGAACTTTGTGTATTTCCGCCTCACTGGCGCGATAGCTTGGCTCAACCCTTGACCGCAGCACCAGACTGGTCTGCGTCAGTGCAAAAAACTGTTCAGCCGCAAATTCGGGATCAGCCATGTGCAGCTTGCCGGCATCGTTCTGCACCGTTAGCCAGGCCGTCATCCGTGCAACCATAGCTTGTGGTCCGCACTCCATGAAGGTCTGCGCCAGCTCGGGAAATTTAGCGGCTTCCATCACCACGACCCGGAACGTCGATTGTCCTGCCGGTGCGATCATCAATTTCAGCATCATCATGCCGATCCGGCGAAGTTCCGGTTCAACCGGAGAATCATTCTGCAGCTCGCCGAAAATGTCCCGCATCACGTGACTGCAGCGTTGCCGGACAAATGCGCTGAACAAGGCCTGCTTGCTGGGAAAATAATTATACAGCGTGCCTTTTGAAACCTTTGCTGATTCCGCGATCTGCGACATCGACGCGCCTTCATACCCCTCTGCGATAAAGATTTCGGCGGCGCCGGCCAAAATCCGCGCCCGCCGCGCCGGCGAGCATCCATCGGGTTCGGAGCCAGATATTTGGTCCAGGGGGATTTCCACGGGGTTGAATTTGATCAAGAAAAGCGCAAAATGCAAGCTGACCGAACCGATCGGTCAATTTAGGCGGAGGAGACGATCGATGGAGACCAAGCTGCTCCGCCGCCGGGCCGGATATCTCTGTGCCATTACAAGCCCGCTGGACCGATCCCAACGAATAGCAGCTTCACGGTATGACAGGTTCGCAAACCCTGTGGCATGTGCAAACTCACGCAGTGTTAATGAATTTGATTAGCTTGCGCCACAGTCTCGTCGGCGGCGGCGCTGTTGGTCGTGCTGGTTACCTTATTACTCAAATTGCCGCCAATTTGGCGTCACAAGGAGCTTCCGTTGTCCACTGATACCGTTGAGGGCGCTGATTGGGACGCATCCAAGCCAGGCGCGCCCCACCGTCCGCTGCTTAAACGCGGCGGCGTCGCCCTCGCGCTGCTGATGAGCACCATGATGACCGGTTGCATGGTCGGACCGAACTTTCACACCCCGCAGGCCGCGGTGCCAGGCGGATTTATAGGCGATCAGCCCGCTAGCCAAAGCCGGCCTTACGTCTCTGGCGACCCGGTAGATCCGGCATGGTGGAACAGCTTCAACGATCCGGAGTTGACCCAGCTTGAAAGCCAGGCGGTGGCGCAAAATCTGGATTTGCAAATCGCGACCCAGCGCCTGCTGGAAGCCGAAGCGCAAGCGCAGATCACCGGGGCAGCGCTGTATCCTAATTTAGCCGGTGCGGCCTCCTACACCCGGGAAGGCCCCAGCAAGCAGGGGATATTCAACGCATTCGGCGCCAGCCCCGGCGCCTCCACCTCCGCCAGCACCGTCGCCAATGGCAGTTCCGCCTCAACCGGCGGCGGCGGCATCCCGGGCTCATTGATCCAGCCGCTGGATCTGTACCAGTACGGCCTGCAATCAGAGTATGATATTGATTTATGGGGTAAAAACCGCCGTGCGGTTGAAGCCGCCGTGGCCGCCGCGCGCGCTTCCGAGGAGGCCAGGCGGGCCGCATTGTTGAATGTGGAAACGCAAGTGGCCAGCGACTACATCCAGTTGCGCGGCACTGAAACCGTGCTCAACATCACTGAACAAAATCTTGCTTTTGCCAATCAGCTCGTCAATCTGACTGTCGAACGTCAGCAAGCCGGTCTGACGACTTCGCTCGATGTCGCCAATGCGCGCGCCACCGCCGCGCAAATCTCCAGCCAGATCCCAACCCTTACGACGCAACGGGATTTCTATGCCAACCAGATCGGCGAATTGCTGGGCGTAACGCCAGACACCCTGCCGGCCGGTCTGGTAACCGCCCAAGCGGTGCCGCTGACGCCGCCAAACGTTCCGATCGGCGTGCCCTCGGACCTGTTGCGCCGCCGCCCGGATATCCGTGAGGCCGAGGCCACACTGCACTCGGCCACCGCCGAAACCGGCGTCGCGGTTGCGCAGTTCTTCCCCGACTTCTCCATTTCCGGCTCGGTCAGCCTGCAGGCGTTGCAATTCAAGAACCTCAATGAATTCAGCGCCATTACCTACGCTTTTGGTCCGAATGTATCGATCCCGATTTTTGAGGGCGGTCAGCTCAACGGCCAGCTCAAACTTCGTAAGGCGCAACAGCAGGAAGACGCGATCAACTACGCCAAAACAGTGCTCACCGCGTTCTATCAGGTCGATAACGCGCTGATCGCCTATAATCAGGAGCACGCCACGCTGGAGCAGCTGTCGATCGACACCCAGCAAAGTCAGATTGCGCTGAACCTCGCCGAGGACCAATATAAACAGGGGCTCGCGGACTATCTGTCAGTGCTGAATGCGCAGTCAAGTTTGCTGAATGCGCAGCAATCGCAGGCCCAGGCGGTGGAAAACCTGTCCAACGATCTGGTGACCCTGTACCAGGCGCTGGGCGGCGGCTGGGAACAGACCTATCCAGATCAGGGTCAGCACGCCACCGATTGAAGCACGTGATGCCGCCCGCGCGGCGCTCGAGGATTGTTGATCGCGAAAAATTAAACGCTGGGGCGATTTCCGATCAGCGCAATCGGAAATCGCTCTGATCCAGGCTGGATCTCAGGACTTCTTCATCGCCAGCTGCAGATTGCTGTCGATCTTGTCCAGAAAATCCTGGGTCGCCAGCCAAGGCGCGTCCTTGGCGATCAGCAATGCCAGATCCTTGGTCATGAAGCCGGCCTCCACGGTCTCGATGCAGACTTTCTCAAGGGTTTCCGCAAAGGCCGTAACATCCGGCGTATTATCGAAGCGGCCGCGATAAATCAGGCCGCGGGTCCATGCGAAGATCGAAGCAATCGGGTTGGTAGAGGTGGTGCGGCCCTTCTGATGCTCGCGATAGTGGCGGGTGACGGTGCCGTGCGCCGCCTCGCTCTCGACGGTATTGCCATCCGGGCTCAACAGCACCGAGGTCATCAGGCCGAGGCTGCCAAAACCCTGCGCAACGATATCGGATTCGACGTCCCCATCGTAGTTTTTGCAGGCCCAGACATAGCCGCCGGTCCATTTCAGGGCGGAGGCTACCATGTCGTCGATCAGCCGGTGCTCATAAGTGATGCCGGCGGCATCAAATTGGGCTTTGAATTCGTTGTTGAAAATCTCCTCGAACGCATCCTTGAAGGTGCCGTCATAGGCTTTAAGAATAGTGTTCTTGGTCGACAGGTAGACCGGGTATTTGCGGGTCAGGCCATAATTAAAGCTGGCGCGGGCAAAACCCTGGATCGATGCGAGGGTATTATGCATCCCCATGGCAACGCCGGGGCCTTTGAAATCATGCACATCCAGCTTCAATACTTCGCCGCCATCGGCGGGATGGTAGGTCAGCTGCACCAAACCCGGTCCTGGAATTTTGGTCTCGGTGGCGCGATAGATATCGCCGTAAGCATGACGGCCGATAACGATCGGCTCCGACCAATGCGGCACCAGACGCGGCACGTTCTTACAAATGATCGGCTCGCGGAAAATGGTGCCGTCCAACACGTTACGGATGGTGCCGTTGGGGCTGCGCCACATTTTTTTAAGGCCGAACTCAACCACCCGGGCCTCATCCGGCGTAATGGTGGCGCATTTGACGCCGACGCCATATTGCTTGTTGGCATGGGCCGCATCCAGGGTCACCTGGTCATCGGTCTGGTCGCGGTATTCAATGCCAAGATCATAATATTTAAGGTCGATATCAAGATAGGGCAGGATCAACTTCTCCTTGATGAAACCCCAGATGATCCGGGTCATCTCATCACCGTCCATCTCGACAACGGGCGTCTTTACCTTAATTTTAGCCATGCTTCGATCTCCTGATTACGCGATCTCATTAACATTATGGCGGGGCGAGACAACCCACGCAATTGTCGCTAGAGCAGATGCCAGGGCATGATCGCTTGAAGTGCGATGATGCTCTGGTTTTTGCCGAGGGCGAGTAACGGTGGAGGCTGCTTAACTGCGCAGACCTAAATCGATCGCACTCCAGGTAACCAAGGCTGGGTGTTGAAGCGGATTTGGAGGCGTTGATGTCAGGCAGCAGCAAAATAGCGGCGAAAATTGACTGGGCCAGCGATTGGGACCGTGACGCCGCCTTGACCACGGCAAAGTTGCTGTTGGAAATCAAGGCGGTGAACTTCCGTCCGGAGGAGCCCTACACGCTGACCTCGGGCTGGAAATCACCGGTTTACATCGATTGCCGGAAAATCATCTTCTTCCCGCGGGCGCGCGCAAAAATCTGTGACCTGGCGGTGGAAAAAATCAGCCGCCATATCGGCTATGAGGCGATCCAGGCGGTCGCCGGCGGCGAGACCGCGGGCATTCCCTTCGCCGCCTGGATTGCCGAGCGCATGGGCGCGCCAATGGCCTATATCCGGAAAAAGCCAAAAGGTTTCGGCCGCAACGCGCTCATTGAAGGCGATGTGCCGGATGGCATGAACACGCTACTGGTAGAAGACCTCACCACCGATGGCGGGTCAAAAATCCAGTTCGCCAAAGCGCTGCGCGATGCCGGCGCAATCTGCAACCATGCATTCGTGGTGTTTTTCTACGGCGTGTTCCCAGGCAGTTTCGAGACCCTGGCAAAAATGGATATATCGCTGCACCATCTGTGCACCTGGTGGGATGTGCTGGATGCCTGCAAGAACCAACCCTATTTCTCCGATTCAGCTTTGGCCGGGGTTCGGAAATTTCTCGAAAACCCAATGGCCTGGTCGGCCGCGCATGGCGGCGTCGCGAGTGCTGAGGAGGCGCTGGCGCGCAAAGCTGCCGCGAGCAACTAGATTTGGCGATGCATTCCAGGGACCTTCTACAATCCCTACGAACCGTCCTGCCGCCCAAGGCGATTTTGACCGCCGATACCGATAAGGCACCCTTCGAGACCGACTGGCGGCATATCCACCAACATCCCGCTATCTGCGTCGTGCTGCCGGAGCAGGCCGAGCAAGTCTGCGCGATCATGAAAATCTGCGGCAGCGCCGGCGTCGCGGTGGTGCCGCAGGGCGGCAATACCGGGCTGGTGGCGGGCGGCGTGCCGGTGGCAGGCATCGCGCAGATCGTGCTCAGCCTGAGGCGGATGAATAAAATCCGCAATCTTGATCCTATCGGCAACAATATCACGGTGGAAGCCGGTGCCACCCTGCTGGAAGTGCAGCAGGCCGCGGCGGCTAAAGGCAAAATGTTTCCGGTCAGTCTGGCAGCGGAAGGCACGGCGCAAATCGGCGGCGTGATTTCAACCAATGCCGGCGGCCTGCAGGTGCTTAGCTACGGGTCGATGCGCCGTCAGGTGCTGGGCCTGGAGGTGGTGATGGCGGATGGCAGGCTTTGGAATGGGCTGCGATCGCTGCGCAAGGATAATACCGGCTTTGACCTGAAACAGGTTTTTATCGGCGGCGAGGGCATGCTTGGCATTATCACCGCCGCGAATTTAAGCCTGTATCCCGGGTTCGCCGGCCGGGCCACAGCACTGGCCGGCGTGTCGTCGCTGGAATCCGCGTTAAATCTTTTCCAAAACCTGCGCGCCCAGGCCGGCGAGGCAATGACGATGTGCGAATTCATATCAGGCGCCGCGATGGAGCTGGCACTGGCGCATATTCCAGACGGTCGCCGCCCGCTTAATGCGGCCGCTTACGTGATGGTAGAATTCTCCGCCCATACGGGAGCCGCCGAAATAGCCGTCCTATTGGAAGAAACGCTTGAAGCCGCTTTAAGCGATGCAATCGCAACAGATGTGATCATCGCACAAAGCGAACGTGACCGCGCCGACCTGATCCGCATCCGCGACACCATTCCGGATGCGGAACTCGCCGAAGGTGGCGCGATAAAGCATGACATTTCGGTTCCTATTGCGCTGATCCCGGAAACGATTGAGGCCATCGAAACCCTGATTGACGAAAAGTACCGTGATTGCCGGCTCAATATTTTCGGCCATCTTGGCGACGGCAACCTGCACGTCAATGTACGTCCGCCACCGGGCCAAAATCTGCAAAGCCTTGATGCGCTTAAACCCGAGATCACAAACGCCGTCGAAGCTATCGCGGTGGCGCGCGGCGGCAGCTTCAGTGCCGAACACGGCATCGGTCAAATGCGCATCACCGGCATGAAGGCACATAAATCGGAGGTCGAGTTGGACTTGATGCACGCCTTGAAAAGGGCCTTGGATCCATCGAACATTCTAAATCCGGGGAAAATGTTGCCGAAGTAGGCAAGCCGCCGCTTTTGATAAAAGCGGCGCAAAACTTTTTTTCCAATCTGGTGCGTGGATCGTGAAACCTATGCGGCTCAGGTCCAACGTAAAATATAGCGGTCACAATTTCATTTTGGCCGGCGTGGATTTTGTCCACAACGGCGAAGATGGCCACATTCAATACTACCAACGGTCTTGAAGGGGCATAGACTTGGACCGGATTATAAGCATCAATTTATAACGCAGGCGGCGCAATTGCAGCGAGGGTAGCATGGTTAGAAAAATAACCGAACCTGAAAATCCTCAGGAATCGCTGGTCGCAGCAGCGTGGCAGCGTTATCGAAGCGATATAGAAACGCTGCATGCGGATATGCGTGCGGTGAAGTTTGCTTCGGGCAATGCCGAAGAGGAAATGCGGGGCGTCGCCTGGCTTCTTCAGGCGCAAGCGGCTGCCTATAATCTCACTATCGCACCTCGAAGTTCGCACCCCGTTTTTTACAAAAACATCGTTTTTGAACCCGGGATCTACTCCTGGCTGATGCCGAACCCGGATTTCCTGTACCGCTATGCTTTTGTCGATGGCGCACAGAGGTTTCGCATTTGCGGCAGGCGAGGGACGTCGCATTTCCTTGAAGCGCAGGTTATTTCCGGCTTCTGGGGTGATCCGAAAATCAAGCTGATGAAAACCTACGATTTCGATAAGTTCGGCATCGCGGCTGGTGAGAGTTTTGAGATAGAAATCGGCAGCCCTGCCAACGAGGCCGACGCTGGATGCATCGCCATTGATCCTGATGCGGAGATCAACACGCTGATCATCCGCGAAGCTCTTTATGACTGGAACGTAGAGCGGCACTCTGAGCTAACCCTCGAGCCAATTGAGACATTGCCGGCGTCTGCACCGCTGAACGCGGCTGCCATGGTTGAACGCCTGGACGCCGCCTCCAGAATGATCAGGTTCTGCTTCAAAACTTTCTCGGCAGAGCTGACGCAGGGGGTTATAGACGCTGTCGGTTTCAACAAATTCCTGGTGGTCGATACCAGCAAGGATGAACATGCCTCCAATCCCTCCGCTGGCTACGTACCCGCTGCCTTCGACTTGCAGCAGAATGAAGCGCTGGTGGTTGAGGTGGCACCGCCAAGAGCGCGTTATTGGGGGATGCAGGTCGGCGACCTATGGTGGCAGTGTACGGACTACGTGCATCGGCAGAGCAGCCTGAACGGCAGGCAAGTCATTGCCGATGCCGACGGAAAAATCAGGATAATTGTTGCTGCCACAGACCCCGGTGTCGCCAATTGGCTGGATACCGGCGGTATTCATCGGGGTATAATTTTGCTGCGCTGGTATTTTGCCGAAGATTACCCGGTGCCCAGAACCCGCCTCGTACCAATGGACCGTTTGGCAGCGGTATTGCCGGCAGGCGCGCAGACAGTAACGCCAGAGCTGCGCCGAACGATCATCGAGGACCGCCGGCTCGCTGTTAACGCGCGATACAGATAATAATTCGGGGAGGCAAAACATGTCACAGGATTTGGTCGACGCCAAGACGCCTTTGCCGCGCCCCGAATGGGTGAAGGGAATGAACGACGAGGGAAGGTATTGGCAGCGCGCCGGTATGCTTTCCGAAATGGTACCTTTGGACGCACGCTCGTTGCTCGACTCTGCCAGACGCATGACCGGACTGGACAATATGGGTGAGGACGACTGGCAGGAGCCGTTTGACGTTCTTTTAAAATCTCTAGAGCAAGAAGCGCAGTTGCACATGGTGGGCCGCCTGGCGGCACGCAGCGAGATCCTGCTGTGGCTGCGAACGCGGCTCAAGCTGATCGATCTTTTAGATCGCCACCCAGAGATTTTAGAGCGGCCTGTGGAGAAGCCAATTTTTATTGCCGGGCTGGGCCGGAGCGGCACATCGATCCTGCAGGAATTGCTGCATCAGGATCCGGCACTCAGAACCCCGCTTTATTGGGAAGCCTATTTCCCGGTTGACTCTGCCGTATCGGGCGGCACCGACCAGGCAGCGAAGGAAAACGGCCACGCCATAGCTACGCAATGGACCCGTATTGTTCCGCAGATCCAATCGATCCATGAGGTCAACGGCGCCATTCCGGCGGAGGACTCCACTGTTTGGAGTTTTACGTTCGTTAGCGATTCGATCATGTCGCTGTATCAAATCCCTTCCTATCACGCCTATGTAAACCGGGCGGATGCCGATGTCGTTTATGGCTATCACAAAAAAATCCTGCAGGCGCTGCAATGGAAGGTTCCGGGTCGGCGATGGTTCGGAAAGTCGGCGACCTATCACCTCACGCACCTGCCGGCGCTGCTGAAGCATTATCCGGATGCCTGCATCATTCAAACCCATCGCGATCCTTTGCGGATCATGTCGTCGGTCGCTAACCTGCTGAGGACTTTTTATTGGCAGCGCAGCGACCAGGATTTCGATGCCCCGGTGTTTCAAAATCTACTCGTGGGGGAAGCCACAGCCAACCTGTTGAACGGGGTGATTGACGTGCGAGACCGCGTGGTGCCCAAGGCACAGATTATTGACTGCAGATACCAGGATCTGATCAGAGAACCTGTCGCAACCATCAAGTCCATTTATGACGCTTTTGCCATGCCCTTCACCGAGCAGTCGGCTGATCGTATTCGCGAATATCTGGCTTTCAAACCGAAGGATAAATTCGGCCGCCATAACTATCAGCCGATGGCGCCTGATCAGGTCAATCGGAACCGGCCGTATTTCAGCCGCTACCAGCACACATATAACGTGCCAAACGAGATCTAACGTCGCTGCGGCCGACAAAGCCCGCGGCCGACTGCACGCTTGATTCAGATCAATGCGGACGCCGGGGCGGCCGTTAGTCTCCGATTTCTAGGATTTTTGAGGCCGGAGTTCAAAGATCGACCGATCGGCGCATACCTATCGGCGCACACGGATCGGCGCACGCAGAAAGGTTTCATTTTGGACATTGCTGACCAAAAGCTCCCGCCCTGAGCGCTGTGGAGCTGACCCGGATGGATGCATGGTGGCGCGCCGCCAATTATCTGAACGTGGGACAGATCTATCTTTCCGCAAATCCGCTACTACGGCAAAAATTAACGGTCGAACACATCAAGCCGCGTTTGCTGGGGCATTGCGGCACGGCACTGATCACCTATTGCTCGCAATTGCTCGAAGCACATGAGCGCTATATTCGGGAACATTTCGACGATCTGCCGGAAATAAAAAACTGGGTATGGTCTGCGGCAACGGCGTAGGCACGGTACTGCGGCGAATGCCGTCAAGCCGTCCCGGGTCCTGGTTTTCGCATGTGAAAATGAGCAATGCCGGCCTCGATAAATTCATCGCCGTAGGCGGCGTAGCCGAGGCGCCGATAAAACGGCAAAGCATGCGTTTGGGCGTCGAGCAGAAACTGTTTCGCCGTCACCTCAGCTTCGATGTGCCTTATCAGCGCGGCGCCGACACCAAGTCGGCGCGCTGATTTGGCTACCGCAACGCGGCTGATTTTGGCCTGGCCTGCATCTTTTAAAATAACGCGTGCCGTACCTAATGCGGCGCCATCGACGGTGGCCAAAAAATGCAAGGCGGTTTCATCATATTGATCACGCTCTTCCTCAAGTGGAACGTTTTGCTCTTTGACAAACACTTCCAGCCGGATTTTAAAGCAGTCTTCGAATTCCGAATCTAGAAACCCAATTCGTTTAATGCTTATCTGCATAAATCAGATTCCAGTCACGGCAGAAGCGGTTTTAAAAATGCCCATGCCCGACAGCAATAGAAGTTTTTTGATTTGCGGGCGGCCAGCCTTTTTTCAAAATGGAGTTCTTATCCTTCGCCTACCAATCCGATAACCGTACTTTGCGGCGGCATGGTCGGCAGCAGCGTTGGCCAGCGGGTGGCGGGGGCATCGAAGGTGGCTGCCGGGGTGGCGCCTGGATGGCGCACCATGCCAAAAATGGTTTTGCTCGGAACGTCGAAGGCTGCGCCGCCGAGGGCTGCACCGATGGGCGCCAGGTAGGCGAAATTCACCAGAAATTTGCTCGGGCCGGCGGTTTGCATAACGAATAGTCCATCGGCGGTGGCCGAGACTTTGCCGCGCTGGTCGGTACCGATCCAAAGCTGACCGCTGGCATCCAGGTTCAGTGTCCGCGGGTTCTTGAACCACGCATTTGAGCCGGATGTGTATTGGGTGAACGGCGCGGTTGCCGGATTGCCGGCGGAGATGGCGATATTGCCGGTGAAACTGGCAGCGGTAATATCGCCGTTGGGCGGAGACAGGACCAATATATAGCCGTTATCGTCGCCGGCGCGAGGGTTCAGCGCATCGGTTTGATCGACAGACCGCGCCTGGTTGCCGCGGGTGGCGAGGTAGATCGTGTTACTGCCATCGGTTGCGATGGCAATGCCGCCTGGCGAGTCGAAGGGTGATCCGCCGGCGGTAGCAGCCGCACCCAGCGTGCCGACCAAGGTTGGGGTATCGGTGCCGAGATTGATCCAGGTGATGTTGCTGTCCTGGATCTGTGCCACCGCTAGCGTGCCGGAATCCAGAGCGGTGCCGTCGGTCGCATTGGTGGCGGCAATGAAGCGGAACAGAAAGCCGTCATGGGCATCCTGGCTCATGAACACCACCGGCCGGCCATCGGATGTCAACGTCGCGGCGACGGCGGAACGCGCAAACCGGCCAAGCGCGGTCCGCTTGATCGGAATGCTCAACGGGTCGAGCGGATTGATCTCGGTAATCCAGCTGAAGCGCGGCGCGACGGTAGGGTCGTTATATCCAAGCCCGGTGCCGCTCAGCCGGCTTAACCAATTCGAGGCATCGCCCTCGGCCAGAAGGGCGGTTGCCCAAGGTGTTGTACAGCCGCCTTGCGGCGATAACAGCCCCTGCACCGTGCTGCCGATCGCCGCGGCAGCTGGCCCCGAAATTTGACAAAGCGTGCCATCGCTGATGCGTCGCGATTGATACCCGCCATCCACGGTTACCCAGCGGCCGCCCATATATTGCAGGTTGACGACAGTTGCTCCCTGCAGCTTGCCGGCGACGACGGGATTATCCACGCCACCCGGAAAAACCATCCGTGGCGGCGCATCCGGGCTGGCGAAAATTGCGATCAGACGCGGAATATTGTCCTGCGCGGCTGGAGGCGCCACCACGCCGGCGAGCACCGCGTCATATGGAAACTGGGTGTCGGCCTGACCGGCCGTCAGCGGGTTCGGGTTGAAGGGCAGCGCGTTCGGCAGAACGCCATCGCCCCAGCGAGCAATGACGATCCGGTTATATCCGGCGGCTACGGTATCATCGAGCTTGGGCGCTTGCGGGCCCGGGCCGGTTACCGCGGGCAACGGCGTGGCTGGCGTTCCCAAGGCCGATTGCGCATGCGCGAAGCCGCTAAAACTTCCTAAAGCGGTGATCGAGATACCGCTGAGCAGACCGCGGCGCCGCATTGACTTACAGCCCGCCGCCGCTTCCAAGGCCGCCGGCGCCCGCGCCCGCGCCGCCGGAGTTTGGACCGGCGCCGCTGGTGTCACTGGCGCTGCCAAGCGGGTTGTAGCTGCCGACACCGCCGATCAGCTGTTGGAAGAAGCCGGCTTTGCCGCCCGGCACCGGGGTCTCTTTGCTATCCATCGCCACCATGACAGCGCCATTCAGGTCTTTCTGCCGGACGCTCTGCAACACGCCGTTATCATCGAAGGTCAGCACCACCACGTGCTGCTGTTTCACGCCTTCAGTCTGGCCGATGCGCATTTTGGTGATCTGGCTGATATAGATCCAGTTGTTGCTGTCAAAAATCTCCTGGACGGTAGGCGGGCCCAGCACCGCCTGCGCGTCGGCTTCGGAAGAGATGCCCGGCGTTAGCTCGTTCAGGTCATGCTGGCTTACCGCAATGCCGCGATAATGCGGCTGGTCACTGAAGATGGCGCAACCCGGCAGCGCCAGGATGGCGGCCAAACCTAGGCCTACACGAAGACGGTTGGCACGAAGACGGCTGGCACGAAGACGAACGGCTGTTGCTGGCAAAGCAGGGCGCAAGCTTAAGGTCCTTTTGACGTCAGGTATGTCGGCGCTGGGGTGTCACGGCTGGATGGCGGCTGTCAATGTGGTTAGTGTCCGGGGATAGGCTGGCTACCGGTTGCCGACCAGATTACTACTTCCAGCTAAAGAGTAACAGCATGAATGAGCGAACCGAAGCGCATGATGCGCTGGCCGAAATTTTCAGCCGCAAAATGAAGGTGGGTGCCATCGGCACGGTCGCGGCCGAACGGCAAATCGAGGCGAATGCCGCCGAACGCGCCGCTTTGGCTGCCGAGTTCGACCTGCAGGCTATTGCCAGCCTGACCGGATTTTTCACCTTGACCAGTGCCGCCAGCGCCTGTGGCGTGATCGAGGCGACCCTGGACTTGGCTGCTGAAGTGACGCAAATCTGCGTGGTTTCGCTGGAGCCGTTCGAGGCAAAGATCACCGAGACCGCAAAACTGCGCTTCATCCCGGTTACGGCATTACGCGAGGAGTCGGACATCGCGGAACTCGACCCCGAAACCCTGGAAGGCCCGGACGAGCTACCTTATGCCGGTGATATGATTGACCTTGGTGCTGCTTTGGCCGAGCAGCTGGCATTGGCGCTCGACCCGTATCCGCGCAAGCCAGGCGCCGAATTACCGCCGACCGTCAGCAGCGGCGAGGCCAATCCGTTCGCCATTCTGGCCGCCCGCAAGAACTTAGCCGCCAACGACCCGGAATAACTGCCGGATTAAGTGCCGGAATAATCGCGGGAATGACGGCTGGAATAATATTCCGAGAAACCTAGGGGTCGAATAACGGCTATGACTTGCCGGGGGCGGTGCGCTCTGCTACTTCGCGCCCTCCATCATTCCCAGTTGTTGAGGCGTATTCAGCTATGGCCGTTCCAAAACGTAAAACCTCCCCGTCGCGCGCCGGCATGCGCCGCAGCCACCAAGCGCTGCGGGCAGAATCCCACGCCGAATGCGGCAATTGCGGAGAGTTGAAGCGCCCGCATCACGTTTGCAGCCATTGCGGCCATTACGATAACCGTGAAGTTGTTGCCTCCGGCAAAACCTCCAAGGGCGTCATCCGGGTCTGACTCCAAGCGGGCCCCAGCTTGGTTCAAAAACTTGGCCGGCCCCAGGCTGCAATACAGGCTATAATATGAGCAAAGCGATGAGCTTGTGATATGAGCCTAGAATGAGCCGGAATCCGATACTGGCCGTGGATGCGATGGGCGGAGACCAGGCGCCGGAGATGGTGATCGCCGGCCTCGAAATTGCTGTCAAACGCTTTCCACAAGCTAAATTCCTTATTTTCGGTGACCAGGCGAAATTGGCACCGCTGATCGCCGCTACCAAGCGGTTACGCAACCAGGCAACCCTGCACCACGCCGGCGATGTGATTTCCGGCGATATGAAGCCAACCGCGGCCTTGCGACTGCGCGACAGCTCGCTGCGCCGGGCCATTGACGCTGTACTGGCAGGGGAAGCCGCCGGGGTCGTCTCGGCTGGAAATACCGGCGCGCTGCTGGCGCTATCGAAAATCGTCCTCAAAACCATCCCCGGCATCGACCGGCCGGCAATGGCGGCCATTGCGCCGTCGGCCAAGGGCGATGTCGTCCTGCTCGATCTCGGCGCCAACGTGGTCTACGATGCCCGCAATCTGGTGGAATTCGCTGTAATGGGCGAGATGTTCGCCAAAGTGGTTCTAGGACTACCGGCACCTACCGTCGGCCTGCTGAATATCGGCTCCGAAGAGGGTAAAGGCGACGAGATCCTCCGCAGCGCCGCTGCCACCTTGCGGGAGAGCCCGATTGCCAGCCAATTTCACGGGTTCGTCGAGGGTCATGACATTGCCGGTGGCACAGTGGATGTGGTGGTCACCGACGGCTTTACGGGAAACGTCGCACTGAAAACCGGCGAAGGCGCGTTAAAGCTAGTCGGCCAATTGCTTAAGGGTGTTTTCAATTCCGGACCGTTTGCCAGAATGGGCTACCTGCTGGCCCGCGGCGGGTTACAGCGTTTGCGGGAACTGCTCGACCCAAGGCGCTACAATGGCGCGGTATTTCTGGGCTTGAACGGCGTGGTGGTAAAATCCCATGGCGGCGCCGATGCCGAGGGCTTTGCCCATGCGGTGGATGTGGCGATGGACATGATCACCAACGACTTCAACCAGCGCATTCGTGCTGGGCTTGCGGCAATGGATCAGGCGTTGCTTGCCGAATCCGTCCGCTGAGTTTGAGTGAGGCTGATTTGAGCTCTGCAAATGGGCGCCGCCGCGCCTGCATTACCGGTACCGGCCATTATTTGCCGGAACACGCGGTTAGCAACGACGAGATGTCGTTGCGGGTAGACACCTCCGATGCATGGATCACCGAGCGAACCGGCATCCGCCAACGGCATTTTGCGGCCTTGCATGAAACCGCGTCCTTCATGGGCGCCGCCGCCGCCGTCGAGGCTTTGGCTGCCGCCGGCATGGAAGCAGGCGCGGTGGATGCTATTATCCTGGCCACCTCGACGCCCGACCAGGCCTTTCCAGCCACCGCCGTGCATGTGCAGGCGGCAATCGGCGCCAAACGCGCTTTCGCCTTCGATATCTCGGCGGCCTGCTCGGGGTTCATCTATGCATTATCGGTCGCGGACGCGATGATCCGCGCCGGCCAGGCCGGTACGGTGCTGGTGATCGGCTCTGAAGTCTACTCACGCATCCTGAATTTCGAAGATCGAGGCACCTGCGTCTTATTCGGCGATGGCGCCGGTGCCGTCGTGGTGCAGGGCCGGGAGGTCGAAGCCGATGGGCCGGGCATCCTCTCGACGCATCTGCACTCGGATGGCTCGTTTGCCGAAATTCTCTACGTCGATGGCGCGGTCGGCCAGCGCGACCGGCCAGGCCATCTGGTCATGAACGGGCGCGAGGTATTTCGCCAGGCGGTCACCCTACTAAGCTCAGCGGTAACCGAAGCGCTGCAAGCTAACAGCCTGTTGCCAAAGGATATTGATTGGCTGGTACCGCATCAGGCAAATCGCCGGATCATCGACGGCGTCGGCAAAAAACTTGGCTTGCCGCCGGAACGCGTGGTGGTTACCGTTGACCAGCACGCAAATACTTCTGCCGCCTCAATCCCTTTGGCGTTATGGCAGGCGGTAAACGATGGCCGCATCAAGCCCGGACAACTCATTCTTCTTGAAGCACTTGGCGGCGGCCTCACCTGGGGATCAGCTTTATTACGTTTATGAACGAAGCGTGACAAACTATTGTTGACCCCGTGATTTCGCATGCTAATCTTGTAAAATGAACACATTGACCCGCGCTCAGCTGACCGAGGCGATTTATGCGACAGTGGGCCTGTCCAGAAATGAGTCGGCTGATTTGCTGGAAGCGATGCTGGTCCGGATCGCTGACGCCCTTGCGGTAGGTAAATCCGTTAAAATCAGTGGGTTTGGAACCTTTTCGGTGCGCCAGAAAGGCCGCCGTATTGGCCGTAACCCAAAAACCGGCGTTGAGGTTCCCATCATGCCGCGCCGGGTGCTGATCTTCCGTCCCAGCCAGATGTTGCGGGAAGCGGTGAACGAAAAAGCCCCTGCACCCATCGGGCATTGAACAGAATGATCATCAATGAAGCCGGCGACGAAGACGGCCATCTCACGGATTTGCCTGCAGAACCCGGCCGGGCACGGATGCGCAAAACCGCCGACGCATTCCGCACCATCAGCGAAGTTGCCGACGACCTGCACGTGCCGCAACACGTCCTTCGCTTCTGGGAAACCAAATTTCCTCAGGTTCGGCCATTAAAACGCGGCGGTGGCCGCCGCTATTACCGGCCCGAAGATGTGTTGCTGCTGCGCCGCGTCGCCGATTTGCTGTACACCCAGGGCTACACCATCAAAGGCGTGCAGCGCTTGCTGCGTGAAGGTGGTGGCGCCCTGCAGGATAACATTCCGCCTGCCTCGCCGGAGGAACGTCAGGCCGCCGAAGCCGAGCGCATAACCGCCCCGGCCGCGGAACCGGCCCGCCGCCCGGCCGAACCCGCGCTGCCCGAACTACCGATGCCTGGGCTCACCCCGATCGAGCCGCCACTGCGTTCGGACAATCTACGCTCGGATAATCTGCGGCCAGCCCAGGCCCGCGTGCTGGTCCGCCAGAAAGTCGACCCCGAAACCGAGCGCCTGCGTACCCTATTGACCGAGACCTTAGGTGCGCTGGAAGATTTACGAAGGCTGCTGAGCTAGAGCGATCACGCTCTAGCACAAGGCAAGAAGTCGCTTTTGAAAAAGTGACGCAAAACTATTGTCTACTGGGCAACGGGCCGTACCGGCTCCAGCGCCCATAAACCAGATTCAAAAAAGTTTTTTGGTTCTTTTTCCAAAAAGAACTGCTTCACTTATACAGTTCAGCCGCCGCGATTTCGGGCTTGGCGATTTCGACCAGTTTGCCGTCCCGCATTGCCCGGAAGAAGCAATTGCGGCGGCCAGTGTGGCAAGCGACACCGGTTTGGTCGACCAGTAGCAGGATGGTGTCGCCGTCGCAGTCGAGACGAAGTTCGATCAGGGTCTGGGTCTGGCCGGAGGTTTCGCCCTTACGCCAGAGGGCTTTGCGGGATCGCGAATAGTAGCAGACACGGCGGGTGGCGAGTGTTTCGGTCAGCGATTCCTGGTTCATCCAGGCGACCATCAGCACTTCGCCGGTGTCGTGTTGCTGGGCGATGGCCGGAATAAGGCCATCGGCGTTGAAAGCAAATTCTGCAAACGCGGTCACGAGGCCAGCATGCCGTTGGCTATGAGGGATTCGTCGAACCTGGCGATAACCGAAAGATCGTGGTCGGGAAGTTCCGAGGGCTCGCTGTAGTCCACGCGGCCGATGAGATCGTGGATGATGGCGAGGCGGGCGGTCTTTTTGTCATCGGCCCGGACCACCGTCCAAGGCGCTGTAGCACCGCTGGTCAGGCGCAGCATGGTGTCGCGCGCCTGGGTGTAGTCATTCCAATGGCTGAGGGCTTTTTCGTCGATCGGGCTGATTTTCCACTGCTTGAGGGGATCCTTATGGCGGTCGGCCAGACGCTTTTTTTGTTCCTTGCGATCGATATCGAGGTAATACTTGATCAGGATAATGCCGGCATCGGTCAGCATTTTCTCGAACACCGGGACGGTTCGAATAAAGTCATCGTATTCTGCCTCGGTGCAGAAGCCCATCACTTTTTCAACCCCGGCGCGGTTGTACCAACTGCGGTTGAAGATGACGATTTCGCCGGCGGCGGGTAAATATTGCGTGTAACGCTGAAAGTACCATTCCGTGGCCTCACGGTCGGACGGTTTGGGCAAGGCGACGACGCGGATATCGCGCGGGCTGAGATGTTCCGTGATGCGTTTGATTGTGCCGTCCTTCCCGGCGCCGTCACGCCCTTCCAGGATGATCAGCACTTTCTGGCCGCGGGCGATGACGTGGCGCTGCAATTTCACCAGCTCAACTTGCAGCCGGTACAGAGTTTTTTCGTAATGGCTGCCGGACTCGGCTTTGCTGTGTTTGCTCATGATCACGCGGATATAGGTCGAATTATGGGATGACACCACTCCACGCCCGGTGTGCAGGGGAAGCAGGCGTTGGCGTCATGGCTTGGTCACAAGACAAAACCGGTGCCTTGCGCCTATAGCAGCGCCGGAAGCGCCCGTTCGTTACCAAGGAAAATCAATGATTATCGCTTTATCCGTGCTGGCCCTGATCATCATTCTCAGCATCGGCGCCGTTTATATTCACGACAAGCGCCAGAATGAACACACTATTTTGAGGAACTTTCCGGTTATCGGTCATGTTCGCTATTTCGCCGAAACCTGGGGCGAATATATGCGGCAGTATCAATATCTGCCGGACTGGGCGGAGCGGCCGTTTAACCGGCTGGAACGCAGCTGGGTCTACCGCTCGGCCAAGGGCATTTCAAATCTGGTCAGTTTCGGCAGCGAGAACCTGCCGAATTTCGTTTTCCGAAATGCTGCCTTTCCGGTCCTGGAAGAAGAAAAACGCCCTTGGCCCGGCAAGTTGATCGGCATCGCGAGCGGTCCAGGCGCCTGTACCGAGCCGTTCCCAGCGAAGAATTTCTTTAATATCAGTGGTATGAGTTACGGCGCCTTAAGCCACGCCGCCGTCACGGCACTTTCCCGCGGCGCCAAACTCGCGGGTGTGTGGATGGGCACGGGGGAGGGCGGGCTTTCGAAATTCCACCTGGAAGGCGGCGGCGATATCGTCATGCAGATCGGCACCGCGAAATACGGCGTGCGGGAATTGGACGGCTCGCTCTCGGAAACGCGGATCCGTGAAATCGCGGCTTATCCGCAGATCAAGATGTTCGAAGTCAAGCTGGCCCAGGGCGCCAAGCCGGGCAAAGGCGGCATTTTGCCGGCAAACAAGGTAACGGCGGAAATTGCCGCCATTCGCGGCATTCCCGAAGGTCAGGACAGCATCAGTCCAAACCGCCATCGTGACATCGGCAATATCCAGGAGCTGGGCGCCTTCATCCATCGCATCCGCACCTTGTCCGGCAAGCCGGTGGGGGTGAAGTTCGTGGTCGGCAGCAGCGCCTTCGTCAACGCGTGGTTTGCTGATTGCAGGACCCATCCCGAGCACTGTCCGGATTATGTGCATGTTGATGGCGGCGAGGGCGGTACCGGTGCCGCGCCGGCCTCGCTTGCCGATTATGTCGGATTGCCGATCACCCAGGCGCTGCCGATCGTTGCCGAGGTTCGGCTATCACATGGCTTGCAGGACCGGATTAGAATTATTGCGGCCGGCAAATTGGTGACGCCCGATAAGGTCGCCTGGGCGCTGTGCGAGGGCGCGGATTTTGTCAGTTCTGCCCGCGGGTTCATGTTCAGCTTAGGCTGCATCCAGGCGATGAAATGCGGGTCCGGAAGCTGCCCGACCGGTGTCACCGCGGTCGATCCAAAATTGATCCGAGGCCTGGATCCGGCCGACAAGGCGGTCCGTGTTGCCAGATATGCCAAGCGCATGCAGGACGAGGTGGACGTCATCGCGCATTCCTGCGGCTTGGAAAATGCCGGCCAGTTCCGTCCGGAACACGTCACCGAGATTGAACGCGGCGTTGCCGGTTTCCGAGCCCATGGCAGCTGAGGTTGTTTGAAAACCCGCTAGGCTAGCCGCCCGCGAAGGGCTACGCGCGGCCGGCCGCCCGTGGCGTGCCGTCTGGCGTGCATCTGCGCTCCTGGTGCTTACGGCCATGCGCTGCGGCGCTCCCGCTGACACAGCCAATTCGTTTTAAAGCAGCCTCGCTGTGGGGCGGAGCAGGCCAAAAGAAATTCCTTGTGTTATCTGCTATTTTCAGATATATCATAAGATATGTTTTATAGGGCGTGAAATGAGGGCTTATCATTTTCTTCAGGCGATCGGGCGCCGCCGGCATGGGCTGCATGGATTTTCGCACGGCTTTGGCGGTGGTTTTATGGGCGGCGACGGGTTTCCTTCGGGAAGGAAGCTGGGGTCCGCCGAGCTGCAACTGGTGCTGCTTGCTCTGCTCGTTGAGCAACCGGCGCACGGCTATGAACTGATCAAAACGCTCGAAGAGCGCTCCAATGGCTTTTACACGCCCAGCCCCGGCATGATCTATCCGGCGCTGACCTACTTGGATGAGATCGGTCACGCCGAGGCAAGTGCTGACGGCAATCGCAAGCTCTATACGATTACCGATGCTGGGCGCGAGCATTTGGCCGCCAATAAAGACCAGGCGGATATGATCCTGCTGGCGCTTTCGCGCATTGGCGGCCGCATGGCGGATATCCGGGAAGCATTCTCCGGCCTTCAAGATGCGGACCCGGACGCCTCCGATGACCTGCACCATGCGCGCCACGCGCTCAAGCACGCCTTGATGCGCAGCCGGGGCGCTTCAGCGGAGGAGGCAAAGCGCATCGCGAAAATACTGAAAAACGCCACTGCGGAAATTCTTAAAAAAGGAAACTGAAATGCCGCTAGACAGCACAGTGATTCAGGACCCGCGCTTACGGGCTCTGCTGACCCGCCTGCATGAGAATCGAGACCAGCCGCCGGAGGCCGGACCGCGGCAGCAGGCTTTCACCGCCAACCCCAGCGACTATCCCGATACGGGGTTCTCGATCTGGCCAGAACAGGGGGAAATCATCTATCTTCTATGCCGCGCCATCAAAGCCCGGCGGGTCGCTGAATTTGCAACGTCCATCGGCTTCTCGACGCTCTATTTTGCCGCGGCATTGCGTGACAATGGCGGTGGCACCGTCATCGGCTCTGAAATCGTACCGGCAAAAGTCGCAAAGGCGCGGCGGCATCTGGCAGAAGCAGGTCTTGCCACCTATGCGGAAATCCGTGAGGGCGACGCCCGCACAACCTTGCGCGATCTCGGCGGTCCGATCGATTTTGTTCTAATCGATGGCTGGCCAATTCCCGGCGATGGACCGAGCCTGGCCCGCCAGGTAACGGAAATCCTGGCGCCGCAGCTCCGCACCGGCGGTTTCCTGATGAATGATAATGCGGAACCGGATTTCCTGGAGTTTATTCGTGATCCCGCAAACGGTTTTATTTCCGTTACTCTGCCGATCAAACGCGGCACTGAACTTGCCGTCCGTGTCGGCTGATGGAAATAGAACCCACTCAGGACCCGAAAGCGGATTGTAAATTCGACGCCGGATTTATGATCCCCGTCATCGATCCAATGCGTTGCGAAGCCAAAGGGCCTTGTGTTCCAATCTGCCCATATGACGTCTTGGCTATCCGGATCGTTCCGGCTGAGGATAAAGCCAGACTGCCGTTGATCGGCCGCGTTAAATTATTCGTCCATGGCGGGAAACAAGCTTTCGTTGCCAATCCGGATGCCTGTCATGGCTGTGGACTTTGCGTGCAGGCATGTCCGGAAAACGCGATCAAACTGCAAAAGCAGGCCGGCTGATCGCTATTTACTGATCGCTATCTACTGATCGCTATCTCAGGATTTCCGCCAAATGCGAAATCCCGGTGATGCGTTCCCGGTATTGCTCTATTCCAATCCCGGCTCAGAATAACAAAGGTCTGCGTCGTTTTCTTCAAATAGCGACTGACTTGCTGATCAACTCCATCCGCGCTGGCCAGTAACAAACCGTACCCAACCCCAACTGGCGCCAAGGTGGCGGAGCAGTTGGAAGCTGAACGGCTCGATGATGGCAGCCAGCAATGCCCAACCAAAACTTAACCTGGTGTGGCCACCGGTCCAGTTGCGATAAAGCCGGATCGACCAGGCGTGGAAAGCCAGGTCAAGGATGATTTTGCCGATGATAAAGCCGCCCACCGGGAGCAGCACAGCCGCCCTGCCGGTGACGATGTAGAACAGCAGCAGCACAAAGGCGAAGAGACCGTAAATCGGCTGCATCGTATCGGCCGCCTTCACCGGCAGCATCCAGGTGCCAAGGCGACGGTATTGCCGGTTGCCGACCATGTCGCGATACCAGAACTGGGTCTGCAGGAAGCCGCCAAACCAGCGCCGCCGCTGGCGCAGAAAGCTGATAAGGCTTTCCGGCGCAGAAGTGGTTGCCCGCGCATTGCCTAAGGCCAGGCTATGCCAGTTTAATCCGTGCAAATATCCGTAGCGGCGCAGCCGGTGGATGAGTTCGTAATCCTCAACCAGACAATCGGGATCGAACCCGCCGACGGTCATTACGGCTTCGCGCCGGAAGCCCGCGAAGGCGCCGGAGATCAGCAGCAGTGCGTCCTCTCGGCCCCAAGCGTAGCGGGACAGAAAGTTACGGACATATTCGTAGGTTTGGAACCACTGAAACAGCCGGCCGGAAACGCTTTTGCCGCAAACCGGCGTTAGCACCCCGGTTGCCGCGACCAGGCCCGGGTTCGCCGTAAATGCTGCGCGCATGGCGGCAATCGCATCCGGCGCGAGTTTGGTATCCGCATCTACGGTCAGGAACAGCTCGGTCGTTACGCACGCCAATGCCTGGTTGAGTGCTGCGGCTTTGCCCGCATGCGGCAAACGCAGCCATTGCAATCCGGGAACCGCGTTGCTGCCAGCGCTGATGCCGCCGATCTCCGCTGTCAGGCCGAATTGTTTTTCAAGCAAAGCAGCTGTGCCATCGGTCGAGCCGTCATCGGCGATCAGAATAGCATCCGGCGGGCTCGATTGCCGCATAAGCGCAGCAACGGTCGAGGCCAGGACCTCCGCCTCGTTATAGGCGGCAATGATGACGCTGAGCGTTGCGCCGGAGGCAGAGCCCGCCGCCGGCGGCTGGGTGCGGTGGAGCGGCCAGGTTTGCCAGAAGGTAAAAGCCAGCAACGCCGTGTCGTAGCCAATATACACAATGCCCACCGACCAGCCGGCAATGCCCTTACCCAGAAATGCATTGGCGAATAACGCGATCCAGACGGCCATCACCGCGCCATGGATCAGGATACTCGAAAGCGGTGTCGGCGGCGGCGACCAGCGTGGAGATTGCGCGTGCAATACCTGGATCAGCGGCGCCCCGGGATTTGTTTCTAGCAAAAAATATTCTTTCAAAAGAGCCGGGAAAACAGCGTCCCGCTTATATGGCGCCGCGGTATTTTTGCGGCTAGTACAACCAAGGTTGGAGTGATGGAATGACGCCGGTCGATAAATACACTAAAATCGCCGTCTTGCTGCATTGGCTGATCGCGCTGCTGATCACTTTCAACATCATCCTCGGCCTCGGCTCAAACTATGTGCCGGACAATGACGTCCGGCCGATGATCGACCTGCATAAATCCTTTGGCATCACGATACTGGCGCTCGCCTTCGCCCGGTTCTTCTGGCGCTTCACCCACACCCCACCGTCCTTGCCGGCGATTTATCCGGTCTGGGAGCGTCAACTTGCGCACACGGCTCATGTCGCGCTGTATATTCTGATCTTCGCGCTACCGATCTCCGGCTGGATCCATGACTCTGCCTGGGATGCCGCCGCCAGCCATCCGATGATGTTGTTCTGGGTAATCCCCTGGTTCCGCCTGGGCTTCATCACCGGCCTCGACCCGGCAACCAAGGCAATGGTGCACGGCTTGTTCGGCCAGATCCATGTATACCTTGGCTACGCCCTGTACGCCGTACTCGCATTGCATATCCTGGGCGCCCTGAAGCACCAGTTCTTCGACAAGCACCAAGAGCTGCAGCGGATGTGGCGCTAGCTCTCAGGCAAGCAAAACAGCGGCTACTTTCTAACTATCCCTGTACCCCCAGCGATGCGAGCAGCTTAGTGCGCAGCGTGCTGAAGCCGGGGTCGGAGGCGTGGCGGGGGCGGTCGAGCGGGACTTCGATATCGATGCCGATTTTGCCTTCGATCAGCACCAGCACGCGGTCTGCCAGCAGCAGCGCCTCGTCGACGTCGTGCGTGACCAGCAGCACCGCGGGTTTATGCGCTTGCCAGAGTTTGGCGACCAGCGATTGCATCCGCAACCGGGTCAACGCGTCCAGCGAGGCAAACGGCTCGTCGAGCAGCAGCAACTTCGGCTCGCGCACCAGAGCGCGGGCCAGGGCGGCACGCTGCGCTTCGCCACCGGAAAGTGTTAGCGGCCAGGCATCGACGCGGTGCTGCAATTCGACCTCTGCCAACGCCGCCAGCGCCTTGGCTCTGGCATCCTGGGTACGCAAACCAAGTGCTACGTTTTTCCATACGCGTTTCCACGGCAGTAATCGCGGTTCCTGAAACACCACCGCCCGGGCCCGCGGCACCGTCAGGGTTTCAGGCGGCGCCGGGTCAAGGCCGGCCAGCGTGCGCAACAAGGTTGATTTCCCGGAACCGGAACGGCCCAGCAGGGCAACGAACTCGCCGGGCGCGATGGCGAACGATAATTGATCAAGGACCGCCGGTCCGCCAAAGCTACGGGTAAGGTTGCGAACTAGGACGGCCGCACCTTCCTCGGTATGCAGATCGTCCGGGCTCAGTGGCAGTGCAGCGATCATGTTCATCTTGGCGCGTCCTTCAGGAAGCTTGGCCGCCATGCCAGCAGATAGTGTTCCAGCAGCCGCACGGTTTGATCAGTCAACAGGCCGAGGATGGCGTAGATGCTGAGGCCGACGAAAATAATATCGGTCCGCAGAAAATCCCGCGCATTCATAACCAGATAGCCGATGCCGGCCGAGGCGTTAATTTGCTCGGCGACCACCAGGGTGATCCAGGCGATGCCGAAAGCCTGACGCAGACCGGTGAGGAAATTCGGCAGGGCAGCCGGCAGCACCACATTGATTATGGTCTCAAAATGGCTAAGCCCCAGCGTGTTTGCAGCTTCCCGTAACTTGCGGTCAGTGCCGCGGATGCCGGCGAACAGATTGAGGTAGATTGGGAACATCGAGCCCAAAGCGATCAGGGTGATTTTCGGCGTTTCGCCGATGCCGAACCACATGATCATCAACGGGATCAGCGCCAAATGGGGCAGGGTGCGCAGCATTTGTAGCGTTGGGTCAACGGAGTCCTCGCCCAGCCTGGAGAGCCCGGCGAGCAAAGCCAGCGCCGTGCCGACCAGGACACCAATGCCAAGACCTATCGCCACGCGCTCCAGGGATACCAAAATGTTTACGGCAAGCTGGCCGGTAACCGCGAGCTGCCATGCGGCGATCGCGATGGCGCTGGGTGGCGGCACTGTTTGTGCCGGGATCCAGCCGAGAGCAAACCCGGCCTGCCAGACAGCTAAGATGCCGATTGGCACATAAGCCCGCCGCAGCCGTTGGTGCCACGACGAACCCTTGTCGGCCCGAGCCGAGATGATAGCCGGCGACCCGGAAGTGGAGCCTCGCAGCGCAATACCAGACATGAAGAGCCCTTTGAAATAACCAGCTGGAAAACCCAACATCGGAGAATATATCTACAAAATCAATAGACGTAATCTTTATATTGCCAAATGGGTAAAAAAGGGGTTAATATTTTATAACTCTATAGAATAAGAGGAAAAAATTGCGAATCTAGCAGATTGCCTTATAGAGCATGCCATGCGCGCGCAGCTTCAGAGTTGGAAAAGGTTGAACAGTTGATTTCTCAAAAATGTAAATATGCCTTGCAGGCGCTGTTGCTGCTGGCGCGCGAGCCCTCGCACGACTTGCTGCTGGTGAGCGATATTGCTGAGCGCGAAAGGCTGCCGAAGAAATTTCTTGAAGCTATTCTGCTGGAATTGAACCGCAATGGTCTGGTGCGAAGCCGGCGCGGCCGCGGCGGCGGCTATGCTCTGGCAAAGCCCGCGGACTTAATCACGTTTGGGCAAGTGGTGCGTATTATGGATGGCCCGCTGGCGCCGCTATCTTGTGTCAGCGTTAATTATTACCGCAAGTGCGAAGACTGCAGGGACGAAATGACCTGCGATATTCGCAAGGTAATGCGCCGCGTGCGCGATGCGATCGCCAGCGAACTGGATGGCACATCGCTTCAAGACGCTATCAAAGGACATGCGCCATCCTTGGAAGCTTTGGCCAATTAGACAAAGCCCATTGACTAAATAGTTTTATAGCGTTTAACGGGTCCAAAGCTTGCAGAAGGACCTGACATGAAACGCCGTACGATTTTGCGCGCCGGTGCGCTTGCCGCTCCCGTCGCTTTTGCTACCCGCCCATTTGCAGCCCGGGCTGCAACCAATGGCACGTTGAAGGTGGGCTATCAGAAATCCTCCACCTCGCTGGTGCTGCTGAAAGGCCGGGGCTGGCTGGAGAAAAAGCTTGCACCTTTGGGTTACGATGTCAGCTGGGCAGAATTCCCCTCTGGGCCGCCGCTGCTTGAAGCTCTAGGCGCCAGCGCCGTTAATTTGGGTTTTACCGGCGAAACCCCGCCGATTTTCTCGCAGGCATCAGGCACGCCGGTGGTTTATGTCGGCAACTCGCCCGGCCAGCCGCATTCGGAGGCCATTCTCGTACCGGCTGCCAGCACCATCACCAGCGTCGCCGGCCTGAAAGGCAAGAAGGTCGCGGTCGCCAAAGGCTCCAATGCGCATTATCTGCTGGTCGCCTCGGTACTGAAAGCCGGTTTGCAATTCTCCGATATCACCCCGGTCTATCTGCAGCCCGCCGATGCCCGCGCCGCTTTCCAGAGCAACGACGTCGATGCATGGGCCATTTGGGACCCGTTCTTTGCGGCGGCACAGGCCAATGGCGCCAAAGTCCTCGGCGACGCCGCCGGCGTGGTGCCGAACCATAACTTCTACCTGTCAAGGCGCGATTTCGCCAGCGCCCACGCCGATGCTCTGAACGCGGCCATCGCCTCCATCAAGCAAATCGAAGCCTGGCTGCCGGCAAACCTGCCCGCCGCCGCCGCCGAAGTCTCGCCCATCATTGGCCTGCCGACCCCGATCGTGCTGACCACCCTGAGCCGCCAGAAATACAACCTGCAGAAACTCACACCCGCGGTACTCGCTGATCAGCAGAAAATTGCTGATCTGTTCTTCAAACTGCACCTGATCCCGGCGCCGATAAATGTGAACGATGCAGCCTGGAGCTGAGCAGTCGTTCTTTTTAAAAAAAGAGCCAAAAACTTTCTCTGATCTGGGCGAAAGGGCGTTAGTGCCGCTAAAGCCCACGCCGCAGATTGAAGAAGTCTTTTTGCTGCTTTTTCTTCAGAAAAAGAAGTGCTTTCACTGGAGCTAATTATGTCAATTGAGCCGGCGCAATCTGCGAATGTTCTCTGGTTTTTGCCCACCCATGGCGATGGCCGGTATCTTGCGACCACGCATGGCGGCCGCTCGATTGATCTCGGCTATCTTACACAGGTCGCGCAGGCTGCTGATCAGCTAGGTTATTACGGTGTTCTGTTGCCAACGGGGCGGTCGTGCGAGGATAGTTGGGTGGTGGCATCGGCGGTAGCGCCGCAGACCAAAAATTTGCGTTTTCTGGTTGCCGTGCGGCCTGGTCTGCAATCGCCTTCGGTTGCCGCCCGCATGGCGGCCACGCTCGACCGGATCACCGATGGCAGGCTGCTTGTCAACGTCGTCACCGGCGGTGACCCGGCGGAGAACAAGGGCGACGGCATTTTTACGGCGCATGACCAGCGTTACGATCTTACCCGCGAATTCCTCGATGTCTGGAAATCGCTGCTTGCCGGCGAGACGGTAAATTATCAGGGCAAGCATATTCAAATTGAAGACGGCAGGTTGTTCTACCCGCCGGTGCAGAAACCGCATCCGCCGCTATATTTCGGCGGCTCCTCGGATGCGGGCATCGATGTTGCAGCCGATCTGGTTGATACTTACCTTACCTGGGGTGAGCCGCCGGCGGATGTTGCGGGCAAACTATCCGTGGTGGGCGCCGCATCGGCCGCCCGCGGCCGCAAGCTCAATTACGGTATCCGGCTGCACGTTATCGTGCGGGAAACCACCGAGCAGGCCTGGGAGGCCGCGCGTGAGCTGATCAGCTTTGTCGATGACGATATCATTGCAACGGCGCAGAAAACCTTCTCGCGCATGGACAGTGTGGGCCAGCGCCGAATGGCCGCCTTGCATGGCGGCAACCGCGACAAGCTGGAAGTCTCGCCTAACCTATGGGCCGGCGTCGGCCTGGTCCGTGGCGGCGCCGGCACGGCTTTGGTCGGAGATCCGGAAACGGTGGCAGAGCGCATGCGCGAATACATGGCGCTCGGCATCGGCACCTTCATCATGAGCGGCTACCCGCATCTGGAAGAGGCCTATCGGTTTGCGGAACTGGTTTTGCCGCGCCTGAAATTAAACCACCCGATCAAGCATTTCGGCACCTCCGGCAATGAAGGCCCATTTGGCGAACGCATCGCCAATCACCATGCCCCGGCAAAGGCCCATTCCGCGAGTTAAATAAAACCCCGTCCGCGCGGAACCCTTATTGCATTCAGGTGCAACCTATGGTGTTTCCTTATCGAAACATCATAGCGAGGCGGGGGACACAATTGAAAACAATTCGCATCTTGAAGACGTTGGCCGCGTCCGTCATTACGTGCCTGTTCGTTACCGGACCGGCACTGGCATGCACCAACATCCGGCTGATCGCGCAGGATGGTTCCGTCATTCATGCCCGCACCATGGAATTCGCGATCGACATCCATTCCAAAATCCTGATCGTGCCTCGCGGTTTTGCCCGCACCGGCCTGACACCGAGCGGCCAGGACGGCATCAAGTGGACTGCGAAATATGCCAGCATCGGCATGAATGGCGTCGGCGAACCGTATCTATTCGATGGCGTGAATGAAAAAGGCTTATCAGCCGCTTTGCTGTATTTCCCAAATTATGCCGGTTACATGCCTTATACCGCGGCGCAGGCCGACAAGACGCTCGCCCCCTGGCAGCTAGGCTCCTACATTCTGGAAAATTTTGCCACCGTGGCCGAGGTCAAAGCCAATATCGGCAAGGTGGTGGTACCCGCCGTCGTCTTTGCCGGCTGGGGGTTCACGCCTGGCGTTCATTACGAAATCGATGACCAAACCGGCCATAGCATCGTGATCGAGTATGTCGGCGGTAAATTGGTGCTGTATGACAATCCGCTCGGCGTTCTCACCAACGCGCCTTCGTTCGATTGGCAGATGACCAACCTGCATAATTACGTCAATTTCTCGATGACCAATGTGCCGCCTATCAAATTATCCGGCGGCGTCACGCTAACGCCCTTCGGCCAGGGTTCCGGCATGCTGGGTATTCCCGGTGACTTTACCCCGCCATCACGCTTCGTGCGCGCCGTGGCTTTCACCCAATCCGCTTTCCCGACAAAAACCGGCCCTGATGCGATTTTGGAAGCGTTTCACATTCTCAACCAGTTCGACATTCCGGTGGGTGCCGCGCGCGAAAATGAAAAAGACTCCCACGGTAACATCCAGGCCGATTACACCATCTGGACCTCGGCCATCGACCTTAACACCCAGGACTATTATTTTCGCACTTATACCGACAGTCAGATCCGTGAGGTCAGCCTTAACAAGGCGAACCTGAACGCCAAAACCATCACCGAAATTTCCATTGAAGGCGAAGAAAACATTCAGAAAATAACGCCTTAGCGGCAGTTTTTTAAAACCATAGCAGCAAAAAAACAGCGTTCTTTCGCGCGTCAGTCAACTACTGGTGCGGGTATAAAACAAATAAAGGCGTAACACATGACCAAATCCTGCATCACACGCGTCTTTCTGAGCCTTTTATTGCTGGCATTGCCGATGACATTCGCGCAGGCTTGTACGCGAGCGGTCTTTCTCGGCGCCGATAATCTGGTGATTACCGGCCGCTCCATGGACTGGTATTCCCAGATGGGAAGCAATCTCTGGATTTTCCCGCGCGGCCTGAGCCGCGACGGCGCCGCCGGACCAAACTCGGCGAAATGGATTTCCAAATACGGCAGTGTTGTCACCTCAGTATTCGACGCCGGCTCCGCCGATGGCATGAATGAGAAGGGATTGGTCGTTAACCTGCTTTATCTGGTGGAGACTAAGTACGAGACGCAACCGCCGCAAAGCAGCAGCAAGCCGCTCTCAATCTCTGCTTGGGCGCAATATATTCTTGATCATTATGCAACCGTAAATGAGGCGGTGGCGGCGCTCAGCCAGCAGCCGATTTTCGCGGTCCCCGCAATGACACCGGATGGTCATCCTGGCCAGGTTCATATTGCGATCTCGGACGCCAGCGGCGATTCGGCGGTCCTCGAATATGTCGATGGCAAACTCGACATTCATCACAGCCGGAACTATCAGGTGATGACGAACTCACCGGTGTTCGACCAGCAGCTAGCGCTCAACGATTACTGGCAGCAGATCGGCGGCACGGTGATGCTCCCCGGCACCAATCGCGCGGCGGACCGTTTCGTGCGCGCCTCGTTCTACATCAACGCCGTCCCCAAGACCGGCGACGCCGATGAGGGCACCGCCGAAGTCTTCTCGGTGATGCGCAACGTCTCCGTCCCGCTAGGCATTTCAACCCCGGGTCAGCCGAACATTTCGAGCACGCTATGGCGCACGGTCGCCAATCAGCGCGATCTGATCTACTATTTTGAATCGACCCGCTATCCAAGCATCGTCTGGGTAAAACTCAACGACATAAATTTCGCCGCCGGACAGCCCGTGAAAGTATTGCGGCTGGCAACGGCGGCACAGGCCAGCGGCGTCGGCGGTGACGTGACAACAAAATTCGTGGCTGCCAAACCCTTTGCTTTCCTGGCCGCGGAGCCGGCGAAATAGGCAACAAGGCCAATTGTAGCACTCGCATTTCACCTTGGCAGCCTGGTTAAGAGCCGCTAGTGAAACCGCAATAATGATGGTACCGGTTTGAGGGAAGTGACGCATCTGTCGCGTTGTCACAAGATTGCAAAAGCATCCGCCGGCACCGCCGCCACTGAGTTGTCTGAAAGGTCGGTCCAATGAGAAACGAGAACATCAGCCGCAACATTCTGCCGATCCCGGATCAAAAGCATGTTGGCCTCACAACCTACGACGCCAAAGACCCCGAGACCAAATTTCCCGCCATTGAGCAATTGCGCCCACCCAAATCCGCGCCAAACATCCTGATCGTGCTGCTGGACGATGTCGGCTTTGCTGCCTCCAGCGTATTCGGCGGCGCCATCAATACGCCGACCGCCGAGAAGCTTGCGCAAAATGGCCTGGCCTTCAACCGTTTTCATACCACCGCGCTTTGCTCGCCAACACGCCAAGCGCTGCTCACCGGCCGCAACCACCATTCGGTGAATATGGGCGGCATCTGCGAAATCGCCACCTCTGCGCCTGGCTACACCTCGGTGCTGCCGAAAGACAAAGCACCGCTGGCGATGACGCTGAAACTGAACGGCTACGCCACCGCGCAGTTCGGCAAATGCCATGAAGTCCCGGTATGGGAAACCAGCCCGATGGGCCCGTTCGACCAATGGCCGACCGGTGGTGGCGGTTTTGAATATTTTTACGGCTTCATCGGTGGCGAGACCAACCAGTTTTACCCTGCGATCTATGAGGGAACCACGCCGGTTGAGCCGAAGAAAACCCCTGAGCAAGGCTATCATTTCACCGAAGATATGACCGACAAGGCAATTAAATGGGTGCGCCAGCAAAAAGCCCTGATGCCGGACAAACCGTTCTTCATGTATTATGCGCCCGGCGCCTGCCACGCCCCGCACCAGGTGCCAAAATCCTGGGCGGATAAATACCAGGGCAAATTCGATCGGGGCTGGGATAAGCTGCGCGAGGAGATTTTTGCCCGCCAGAAAGAGCGCGGCGTCATCCCTGCAAATGCCGAGCTAACCGCGCGGCCCGAGGAAATTCCGGCCTGGGAAGATATGCCGGCGGCGCTGCGGCCGATCCTTGCGCGCCAAATGGAAATATACGCGTCGTTTCTCGAACATACCGACCATCACGTCGGCCTGTTGGTCGATACGCTGGCGGATCTGGAGATCCTCGAGGACACGCTGATTTTCTACATCATCGGCGATAACGGGGCTTCCGCCGAAGGCACCATCAACGGTACCTTCAATGAGCTGGCAATGCTCAATGGCGTGACCGGCATCGAAACGCCCGAATTTCTGGCCAGCAAAATCGGTGATTTCGGCGGCCCGAAGGCCTATAATCATTACGCCGTAGGCTGGGCCCATGCCATGGACACGCCTTACCAGTGGACCAAGCAGGTGGCATCGCATTTCGGCGGCACCCGCAACGGCACTATTCTGCATTGGCCAGCGAACATTGCAGCCAAGGGCGAAGTCCGCTCGCAATTCTGCCACGTCATCGACATTGCCCCGACCATTCTGGAAGCTGCCGGCTTGCCACATCCCACCATCGTCAACAGCGTGCAGCAGGCGCCGCTGGAAGGGGTGAGCATGCTCTACGCGTTCAACGACGCTAAAGCGCCGGAACGCCACGAAACCCAGTATTTCGAAATGTTCTGCAATCGCGGCATTTATCACCAAGGCTGGACCGCGGTTACCCGGCATAGCATCCCGTGGGACACCCGCAAGCCGATGCCGGCGTTCGACGACGATGTGTGGGAACTCTATGATACCAATACTGATTGGACACAGGCCCGCGACCTCGCCAAAGAAAATCCGGAGAAGCTGGCGCAATTGCAGCGGCTGTGGCTGATCGAGGCGGTCAAATACAGTGTGCTGCCGCTGGATGACCGCAGGGTCGAGCGCTTTAATCCAGACCTTGCCGGCCGCCCGGCTTTGATCAAGGGCAGCACGCAGCTGCTGTTCGGCGGCATGGGCCGTTTGACGGAAAACTCGGTCGTCAATATCAAAAACAAATCCCACGCTGTCACCGCCGAGATTACCGTGCCGGATGCAGGGGCAGAGGGTGTCATTATCGCCCAAGGGGGCGCTTTTGGCGGCTGGAGCCTCTATACCAAGGCAGGCAAGCTCAAATATTGCTATAATTTCTTTGGCGTCCGGCTATTCCACGTTGAAACCAGCGCACCGATACCCGCGGGTCAGCATCAGGTGCGGATGGAATTCAGATATGACGGCGGTGGTCTGGCCAAAGGCGGCACTGCGTTGCTTTATGTCGATGGCCAAAAACTTGGCGAAGGCCGCATCGAAGCCACCGTGCCGATGATGTTCTCGACCGACGAGACCTGCGATGTTGGCAAGGGCACCGGCTCCGCGGTTTCTCCGGATTATGATGCCAGGGAGAATGAATTTACCGGTGCGGTTAATTGGGTGCAGATCGACCTTGAGAAGGACGATCATGATCACATGATCACACCAGAAGAGCGATTTAAACTGGCGATGGCGCGGCAATAGGCTGGCCGATAACGCGGCGCAACTTTGACTAACGCGACCGACGGCGCCCCCGGTCGCGCTCCAACGGCTTCCCGCAAGGGCTCGCCCGGCGAAGTGTTTTGGGTTTTCCTGAAGCTCGGCCTTACATCTTTCGGCGGCCCCATTGCCCATCTCGGCTATTTTCGTCACGAGCTGGTGGTGCGCCGCAAATGGCTGAACGAGTCAAGCTATGGCGATCTGGTAGCGCTATGCCAGTTTTTGCCCGGGCCGGCGTCTAGCCAGGTCGGATTTTCGCTCGGCGTTTTAAGAGGCGGCGGCATTCTCGGCGGCTTGGCGGCTTGGTGCGCCTTCACTTTGCCATCCGCTTTGATTTTAATCGCGTTTGCGCTGTTCGCTTCGTCATTTTCCAGCCCGATCGGGCAGGGGACCCTGCACGGCCTTAAACTCGTTGCCGTCGCCGTGGTCGCGCAAGCAATCTGGGGCATGGCGCGAACGCTGACGCCGGACAGTAAGCGCGCCGGCATCGCCTTGGCCGCATTTGCCATGGTGATTTTTCTTGGCGGATCGTTCGGGCAGATCGCGGCGATCGCAATGGGGGCGGGGGTGGGGTTGCGCCTCTGCCAAGATCCGGCTCAGCCAATATCCGGCGTGTTGAATTTTCCGGTTTCACGCACGAGCGGCCTGGTTGCGCTCATGCTGTTTGCCGTCCTCCTGCTGGTGCCGCCGATGGTCGCGGCGCAAGGTTATCCCGGCGTTAAACTATTCGACGCTTTTTATCGCTCCGGCGCCCTGGTTTTTGGGGGCGGCCACGTGGTGTTACCGCTGCTCCAGCGCGCAATTGTAAAACCTGGCTGGGTGACGGCGAATGCGTTTATCGCCGGCTACGGCGTGGCGCAGGCCGTACCGGGGCCGCTTTTCACTTTCTCCGCCTATCTCGGCGCGATTATTAAACCGGCGCCGTATGGCATTGCGGATGCCGCAATCGCGCTCATAGCCATTTTTATGCCCGGGCTTTTGCTGGTTTACGGAATGCTGCCGTTCTGGGACAATTTGCGATCAAATCAAATGGCTCAGGCGGCGATGCGAGGTGCCAACGCCGCCGTGGTCGGCATCCTGGCGGCGGCATTTTACAATCCGGTTTGGAAAAGCGCGATCCTGACCCCAGCTGATTTGGTTCTGGCGCTTGCAGGGTTCTTGGCGCTTACGATGTGGCAGGCGCCGCCCTGGCTGGTCGTGCTGCTGCTGGCTGCCACCGGAGCTTCAATGGGCATTCTTGGGTTTGCATAGAGGTAGGCCAACCAAACCGGCGGCGGCCATGCGGTCCGGCCGGAGCGATGCGAAGCCGCGGCAGACCTAAAACGCAGCCTCGGCAAAAATCCTGGCTACATCGCCGCGCCATGCGCCCTCATACCGGCTCAGCCAATACTCCGCCTGGGTCTGGCCGCCGGCGGCAATTTCCTGCAGCGGCGCAATGTAGATGCCCTCGTCCATGCCTTGCGCATTTAGAATGCCGCGGGCCTGCAATCCATCTGCGGCAATCGCAACCGCGTCTCGCGCTAAATCGCGCAGCGTGCCGTTTTCAAACTTGGTATTGATCCCGGAATAGGGAACCTCCGCGCGTAACTGCAACAACCGTTCATAGCCCAAATCCCGGGTCAGTGCGGCCGCCGCGGCCAACGCCGCCGGATCGTAAAAAATCCCGGTCCAGAACGCCGATTGCGCCAGCATCATCGCCGGCGATCCGGAATCCGCACCTCGGGTTTCAATATATCGTTTCAGCCGGACATCCGGAAACGCTGTCGTGCTATGGTCGGCAAAATCCCCAAGCGTGGCGTGCTCGCCTTCGAAGCCCGGCAGTTTGCCGGCCATGAAATCGCGGAAACTATGGCCGGTAACGTCACGGTACTTGCCGTCGCGATACACGAAATACATCGGCACATCGAGCAACCAGTTGGCATAGGATTCAAAGCCGAATCCGCTCTCGAAAACGATTTTCGGAATCCCGGAACGGGCATTATCCGTATCGGTCCAAACCCGCGCCCGGTTCGAAAGCAGCCCGTTCGGCTTGCCCTCATAAAACGGCGAATTCGCAAACAGCGCGGTTGCCAGCGGCTGCAGCGCGTAGCCGACGCGCAGCTTCGTCACCATGTCGGCTTCCGAAGCGAAATCAAGATTAACCTGCACCGTGCAGGTCCGCAGCATCATGTCCAGCCCGAGCGTGCCCACCTTTGGCATATAATCGCGCATGATGGCGTAGCGGCCTTTCGGCATGAACGGCATGTCCTGGCGCCGCGCCACCGGATGAAATCCCAATGGCGCAAAACCCAACCCAAGCTTCGGCGCAATCTGGCGCAGCCGCTCGACATGCTGGTCGAGTTCGGCCTTGGTGGCATGTAGATCTGCTAACGTCGCGCCGGAGAGTTCAAACTGGCCGCCCGGCTCCAATGACAAGGAAGCGCCATTGCCCTTCAGCCCGATAATATTTTCCCGGTCCAGAATCGGCGTTAGGTTTTCGCGCTCGGCAATGCTGGCCAGCAGCGCCTTGATCCCGGCCGTCCCGTCTGCCGGCGCATAAGCGGGCGGCGCCTGATCGCTCAGGCGAAAGCCAAACGCTTCATGTTCGGTGCCGATGGTAAATTCGGTCGGCGTCTTGCTGCCGTTTTCCAGATAGGCCGCCAGGTCGCGCAAATCGGTTATTGCGGTGGCGTCGGCGTCTCCGGGATTAGACAAGCATTACTCCTGTGAAGGCTTCGACCGAGGCTCGGCGGCGAGCAGCAGCGCGAGCCCTGCGATTGCAGCGGTTTCAGCACGTAGAATGCGCGCCCCCAAAGATACGCGTGACACAAGGGGATGCGCTCCGATACCGTCAAGCTCCCGGGAGGTCCAGCCGCCCTCCGGTCCGGTCATCAGGGCGATGGGCTGCAATGCGTCCGCTGGGGGGCTGAGTGCTGCCCCGGTCCGGCGCTCGTCGGCAACAAAAAGCTGGCGGCGCGCCGGCCATGCCGCCAGCAACGCGGACAGTTTCAGCGGCTCCCGTATTTCCGGCACCATCAGGCGTTCGCATTGCTCGGCCGCTTCAATCGCAATCGCGCGCAGCCGTTCCAGGTTGACGTGGTCAGCTTGGGTCCGTTCGGTTATGATGGGCTGGATCACCGATGCCCCGAGTTCCGTCGCCTTTTCCACCACCATATCGGTTTTCTGCCGTTTCAACAGCGCGAAACACAGCCAGCAATCGGGATCAACTTCTTGTGCCCGTGTCAATTCGAAGGGCTCGAGACGCACCGATTTGCGCGAGACTTCGGTAATCCGCGCTGCCCATTCGCCATCCGTGCCGTTGAATAACTTAACCGCGTCCCCGGTCGAGCGCCGCATGACATGCGTGAGATAATGGCTTTGCGACTCACTGGCCGCAACTTCCCGGCCGATTTCTAGCGCAGACGTTACAAAAAGCCGGATTGACGGATCGCTCATGATCGCAAACTTACCACCTATGGATGGATTTACCGATATCCGCCCCGGGGGCTGGGTGCGCCATTTGCCGCGGGCGCTGATCCCTTACGCAATCCTGGGCAGGCTCGACCGGCCGATCGGCAGCTGGCTGCTGTTTCTGCCGGGCCTGTGGAGTATTTGCCTGGCAGCGCAAACCTTGGCGTTGGGCGTATGGCTGGTAGCGCTGTTTGCCGTCGGTGCTGCGGTTATGCGCGCCGCCGGCTGCGTGGTGAACGACTTATGGGACCGTAAACTGGACCGCATGGTGGAGCGCACCAAGGGCCGGCCATTGGCCTCCGGTATTCTAAAGCCGATCGACGCGCTGGTGTTTCTGGCGCTGTTGCTGGCCATAGGTCTGCTGGTGTTGTCGCAGCTCGACGGCACCGCGCGGATCCTAGGTGCGGCTTCGCTGGTGCCCGTTGCTTTGTATCCGCTGGCCAAACGCGTTACCTGGTGGCCGCAGATCGTGCTGGGTGTGGTTTTTGGCTGGGGCGCGCCAATGGGCTACGCGGCCGCAACCGGCAGACTGCAATGGCCGGCACTCCTCCTGTATCTCGCCGCCATTACCTGGATACTTGGCTTCGACACCATCTACGCGCATCAGGACCGCGAGGACGACGCGCTCATCGGCGTTAAATCCACCGCCCGGCTGTTTGGTGAGAATACCACGCCGTTCCTCAGTGTCTGTTATTCCGCAACCATCCTCCTGCTGGGCGCCGCCATGATCATGGCCAGGTTCAGCTGGTTCGGCATTTTTGCCCTGTTGTTGCCTGCCGCCTTACTGGCCCGGCAAATCGTCCTGCTCGACATCAATAACCCGGATCTCTGCCTCAGATTGTTTAAATCCAACCGTGAGGTTGGCCTGACCGTCGCTTTGGCGATTTTGATCGGCCAGTTCTAAGCTGGCGCGCTAGATCTGTACGCGGCACCGCGTTACGCGCAACTGCATTCCGCGTTTAGAAACGCCGCTCGCGCTTCCCTCCACCACGATATGTGCTAAACGCCCGGTCGCATGCGTCAATTTCTGGACTTTGAAAAACCCGTGGCCGAACTCGAGAGCAAAATCGAGGAATTGCGGCGCATGGAATCCCCTGGCGAAATCAACATCGCTGACGAGGTCTCCCGGCTTTCCGATAAAGCCGACAAACAGCTCCGCGCCATCTACACCAAGCTGACACCCTGGCAGAAAGTCCAGGTCGCCCGCCATCCGGAGCGCCCGAAGGCGGAAACCTGCATTGCCAGCCTGATTACCGATTTCACGCCACTGGCGGGCGACCGCGCCTTCGCTGACGACGAGGCCATCATCGGCGGACTCGGCCGTTTCCGCGACACCCCGGTAATGGTGATCGGCACCGAAAAAGGCACCGATACCGAAAGCCGGCTTAAACATAATTTCGGCATGGCCCGCCCCGAAGGTTACCGCAAGGCCGCCCGGCTGATGGAACTAGCCGGCCGCTTTGGCCTGCCGATCCTCACCTTCGTTGATACCTCCGGCGCTTTCCCCGGGATCGATGCCGAAGCTCGCGGCCAGGCCGAAGCCATCGCACGTGGTATCGAGACCTGCCTGGCCGCCCCGGTTCCACTGATTGCCACCATCATTGGTGAGGGCGGCTCCGGCGGCGCCATCGCGCTTGCCGCCGGCAACACCGTGCTGATGTTCGAATACGCGGTCTACTCCGTCATCTCGCCGGAAGGCTGCGCCGCCATTTTGTGGAAAGATGCCGCCCAGGCGCCGTTGGCAGCAGAGGCCATGCGCGTAACCGCCCAGGACCTCAAGAAGCTCGGCCTGATCGACGAAATCGTGCCTGAACCTTTAGGCGGCGCCCATCGCGACCCGGAAACCGCCATGGCATCGCTCGGCGACGCCATTGCCGCGCAACTGGAGCCGCTACTGCCGATGACGCCGGAAGCCTTGCGCGCCCGCCGCCGGGAGAAATTTTTGGCGATGGGGAAGGTGGGGCTGAACTAAGATGCTGAACTGAGATCAGGCGGCGCGCTTTAAACTACGCGTGTTTATACCGTCCGGTATTCACTCCAACCCAGGCATATAGTCCCAACGCCGCCCCCAATATCCCGGTCGTCGCATTATAGTTAATCACCGCCGCGATACCAACGGCAATTGCAAACACCCCAAACCAGCGCCGCCCTAGTACAAACGCCGCCAAGCCCAGCACAAACGCCAGCCAGCCAAATACCTGCTGATATTGCAGCCAGAGCACCAGTGCCCGCGGCCCGCAAAACCCCGGATGGTTGGCCGCCGCACAGGCGCCGACCGTCCAGAACGGTTGAATAAACTGAAATCTGAACAACCAGGCCCCCACGCCGGCCACGGCGATGACCGTCAGCCCGTACCAGTCGGCGTCGGTAAACCGGATAATTTTCGCCAAGCCGAACTCCTTGTACTATTATGACAAACGTGGTTGCTCTACGCCTTAGGCGGCTTTATTGCTGCACTGCACCAACGCCCGAAACCTTTAACCAACCGGTTCATGACAGAGCAACCTGCCCGCGCCAAGTCCAAAGCTAAACCGAACAGCTTCCAGGATATTATTCTCACCCTTCACGCCTTCTGGGCGCGACAGGGCTGTGTGATTTTGCAGCCCTATGACCTGGAAATGGGCGCCGGAACCTTCCATCCCGCCACCACGCTCCGAGCTCTCGGCCCAAAACCCTGGCGCGCTGCCTATGTGCAGCCGTGCCGCCGGCCCAGCGACGGCCGTTACGGCGACAACCCGAACCGGCTGCAACATTATTACCAGTATCAGGTCATCGTTAAACCAAGTCCCGCCGATGCCCAGGACCTGCTGCTGCAAAGCTACCGCGAAATCGGGCTCGATCTCGCCAACCATGATTTCCGCTTCGTTGAGGACGACTGGGAAAGCCCGACCTTGGGCGCCTGGGGCCTCGGCTGGGAAGTCTGGTGCGATGGCATGGAGGTTGGCCAGTTCACCTATTTCCAGCAGGTCGGCGGCATCGCGGTCGACCTCCCTAGCTTCGAGATGACCTACGGGCTGGAACGCCTGGCGATGTACGTGCAAGGCGTTGAGAACGTCTACGACCTCGATTTCAACGGCGCCGGCGTCACCTATGGCGATGTGTTCCTGCGCGCCGAACAGGAATACAGTGCTTACAATTTCGAATTCGCGAACACCGACATGCTGATCCGCCATTTCGCCGATGCCGAGGCCGAATGCGCCTCCCTGGTCGGTCATAAACTGGCACTGCCGGCCTATGACCAATGCATCAAGGCCAGCCATTTGTTCAACCTGCTGGACGCGCGTCGCGTTATTTCGGTTGCAGAGCGCGCCGCCTATATCGGCCGCGTCAGAACGCTTGCCAAAGCCTGCGCCGAAACCTGGGTTCAAGGCGAAATCAATGGGCCCGCGCGCGTCCGGGCCGAGGGCGGAAGTCTGCAGGATGCCTGAATTTTTCCTGGAGCTTTTCTCCGAAGAAATCCCGGCGCGCATGCAGCCAGCCGCCGCGCTGGAGCTTGAGCGCATCTGCAATTCCGTGCTTGGCGATGTTTCGATCCGTACCGTGAAAACCTATTCTGGTCCGCGCCGAATTGCCCTATCCGCCGAAATCGCGGCGGAAAAACCTGGCGGCGTTATCGAAGCGCGTGGCCCGCGCGACACTGCGCCGGACGCTGCCTTGACCGGGTTCTTGTCAAAGCACCAAGCCCAGCGCGACAAACTATCCATTGAAGGCGGCTATTACTGGCTGCGCCGTAACGACCCGCCGGTTGCGGCCGCTGCCTTGATTGCCGCCGCGTTGCCGCCGGCACTGGCGAAATTTTCCTGGCCAAAATCGATGCGCTGGGGTCAAAGCGGTGACTTTACCTGGGTGCGCCCGCTGCGGCGCATTGTCTGTCTGCTGGACGGGACGGTGATCCCGATATCGCTCGGTCCGGTGACCGCGGGCAATGAAACCGAAGGACATCGCTTTCTGGCGCCCGCTGCTTTCACTGTGTCGTCGCCGCTTGATTGGGAAGACAAGCTGCGCGCAAGCAAGGTTTTCGTGAATAAATCAGAACGCCTTCAGGCCATCGTCGATGGGTTGAAAGCACAAACCGAAACGCTTGGCCTGACCCTGGCCGCTGACGATGCCTTGCTGGACGAGGTCACCGGCCTGGTCGAATGGCCGGTCGCATTGATCGGCAGGATCGGCGCGCAATTCATGGACCTGCCGCCGGAAGTACGCGAGCTTTCGATGAAGGTGAACCAGAAATATTTCGCCTTGCGCGACGCTGCCGGCAAACCCGCACCTTATTTTGCTTTCGTATCAAATATTGAGGCAACCGATGGCGGCGCCACCATTATCGCCGGCAACGAACGTGTGCTTCGCGCCCGCCTGTCGGATGCCCGGCATTTCTGGGACCTGGACCTCAAAACCCCGCTCGAAGCACTACTTCCAAAGCTGGATAAAATCACTTTTCATGCCAAAATCGGCACCCAGGGCGAACGCGTCAAACGCATCTCGGCGCTGGCTGCCGGGATAGCCAAGGCCCTTGGCGCCGACAATGAAAGCTGCAAACAGGCAGGTATTGCCGGTGAGCTTTGCAAAGCTGATCTTGTCACCGGCATGGTCGGCGAATTTCCGGAATTGCAGGGCGTAATGGGGGGCTATTACGCTGAAAAAAATCCTGCTTACTGGGATGGCGCCGTCGTTGGCCCAGCTATTAAAACCCATTACCAGCCCAAAGGTCCGAATGACGCGGTGCCCACCGGAATTGTCGCCGTCGCCGTCGCGCTTGCCGATAAGATCGACACGCTGGTCGAATTTTTCAGGATCAATGAAAAGCCCACCGGCTCCGGCGACCCCTACGCGCTGCGCCGCGCTGCCTTGGGCATCATCCGCATCATTCTTGAAAACAATCTTTCGCTGCCATTGCGAAATTTACTCGACGACAACCCTGAACTCTTTGATTTCATCGTTGATCGCCTGCGTGTAAAATTGCGCGGTGAAGGCCAGCGCTTTGACATTCTTGACGCCACCTTAAGCGCCGGGACCGATGACGACCTGGTCCGGCTGATGCAACGGGTCAACGCCATCAGTGCTTTCCTCGCCACGCCGGACGGCGCCAACCTGCTCAGCGCCTATCGTCGCGCCGCTAACATCCTGCGCATCGAAGACGCCAAGGACGGTCCGCATCTGGCGAGCAGCGTATTTGCCGAGCTCGGATCGCCCGCGGCAGACGAGCTTCGACAGGCTTTAACCGGTGCTGACGTCAAGGCCGATTTCAACGCCGGAAAATATGCTGAGGTCATGACCTGGCTGGCGCAACTGCGGGCTCCCGTCGACGCATTTTTTGACCAGGTGACCGTCAATGATCCTGAGCGCGAATTAAGACGTAATCGTTTGCAATTGCTGGCAAAATTACGTGATACTATGCATCTCATCGCAGATTTCTCGAAGATCGAAGGTTAAGGAGTGTTGAATGACGAAATGGGTTTATAATTTCGGCGCCGGCGTCAATGACGGCAGCGCGTCACTCCGCAATCTGCTGGGCGGCAAGGGCGCGAACCTCGCCGAGATGGCCAGTATCGGTCTGCCGGTGCCCCCAGGTTTCACCATCACCACCGAGGTCTGCACCGCCTATTACGATAACAATGAAAACTATCCGGCGGAGCTCGCCGAACAGGTCGGGGTTGCACTGCAGCGCATTGAAACCGCGGTCGAACGCGGCTTCGGCGACGCCGAAAAACCGTTATTGGTTTCGGTCCGCTCCGGCGCCCGCGTTTCCATGCCGGGCATGATGGACACGGTGCTCAATCTTGGTCTCAACGATGTGACGGTAAAGGGCCTTGCCGCCGGCTCCGGTGATCCGCGTTTCGCCTGGGACAGCTATCGCCGCTTCATCCAGATGTACGGCTCGGTCGTGCTCGGTGTCGATCATCACCGGTTCGAGGAGATTATCGAAGATGCCAAGCTGGAAGCCGATGTTATCGAAGACACCGCGCTGACGCCGGAACATTGGCAAAATGTGGTCGAGGAATACAAAAAGATGGTCGCCGAGGAAATCGGCAAGCCATTCCCGCAGGATCCGAAAGACCAGCTCTGGGGCGCCATCACCGCCGTTTTTGGCTCGTGGATGAACCCGCGCGCCAATGTCTATCGCCGTCTGCACGATATTCCCGCCGATTGGGGTACCGCGGTTAACGTACAGGCGATGGTGTTCGGCAATATGGGCGATGACTGCGCCACCGGCGTCTGCTTCACCCGCGACCCCTCCACCGGGCTCAACGAATTCTACGGCGAATACCTGGTCAATGCGCAGGGCGAGGATGTTGTCGCCGGCATCCGCACGCCGCGGCCGCTATCCCAGGTCTATGCCAAGCCCGGCGAGGTCAGCATGGAAAAAGCCTTGCCGGATGCCTATGCCGAGCTCAACAAAGTCCGCGATGTTCTTGAAAAACACTACAAGGATATGCAGGACATCGAATTCACCGTGCAGCAGAACAAGCTGTACATGCTGCAAACCCGGAGCGGCAAACGTACCGCCGCCGCCAGTTTGCGCATTGCCGTGGAAATGGCCGATGCCGGGCTGATCGACCGCAACACCGCCATCATGCGGGTTAACCCGGCCTCGCTGGATCAGTTGCTGCATCCCACTTTGGACCCGAAAGCGGCGCCGAAACTTTTCGCCAAAGGCCTGCCGGCCAGCCCCGGCGCTGCCTCCGGCGCCGTGGTGTTCTCCGCCGATGAGGCCGAGCTTCGCTCGCAAAAAGGCGAAGCCGTGATTCTGGTGCGGATCGAGACCAGCCCTGAGGATATTCACGGCATGCATGCCGCTCGCGGCATTCTCACCACCCGTGGCGGCATGACCAGCCACGCCGCCGTGGTCGCCCGCGGCATGGGCCGGCCTTGCGTTGCCGGCGCCGGCGGCATCAGTGTCGATTACGGCGCGCAGACCTTGTCCGCGGGTGGCATCACCATTCATGCCGGCGAAATTCTGACGCTTGACGGCGGCACCGGCGAAGCGTTCGCCGGCCCGGTCAAAATGATCGAGCCGCAGCTTTCCGGCGAATTCAGTACGCTGATGCAATGGGCCGACGAAGCCCGCCGCTTGAAAGTCCGCACCAATGCGGAAACCCCGCTCGATGCTGAAACCGCGCGCAAATTTGGCGCCGAAGGCATCGGCCTCTGCCGCACCGAGCATATGTTTTTCGACCCGGCGCGCATCAGCGCCGTGCGGCAGATGATCATGGCCAATGACGAGGCCGGAAGGCGCGCCGCACTGGCCAAACTGCTGCCGTTCCAGCGCGACGATTTCGTTTCGCTCTTCAAGATCATGGCCGGCCTGCCGGTCACCATCCGCTTGCTGGATCCGCCGCTGCACGAGTTTTTACCGCATGGCGAAGCCGAACTCGCCGAAGTCGCCGCAGCCTTGGGAATGGACGCGCAGGCGATCAACGCCCGCGCCGAAGAGCTCTCGGAAACCAACCCTATGCTCGGGCATCGCGGCTGCCGGCTTGGTATTTCCTATCCAGAAATCTATGAGATGCAGGCCCGCGCCATTTTCGAGGCTGCCATTGAGGTTGCTAAAACCGGCGCCGCCCCAGTGCCGGAAATCATGATCCCGCTGGTCGGCGTCAAACGCGAGCTCGACATCACCCGCGCCCAGATCGAAAAGGTCGCGACCGCGGTGTTCGCAGAATCCGGCAAGACCATCGAATACAGCATCGGCACCATGATCGAACTGCCGCGCGCCGCACTTACCGCAGATAAAATTGCCGAGGCAGCTGACTTCTTCTCCTTCGGCACCAACGACCTGACGCAAACCGCCTTTGGGCTGTCCCGGGACGATGCCGGTAAATTTCTGCCCGCTTACGTCGAGCAGGGCATCCTCGCCAAGGATCCGTTTGTCTCCATCGATGTCGAGGGCGTCGGCGCGTTGGTGAAAATAGCTGCTGAAAAAGGCCGCGCCACCAAGCCCAACCTGAAACTCGGCATTTGCGGCGAGCATGGCGGCGACCCGGCTTCCATCGCATTCTGCGAATCCGTTGGCCTGGACTACGTCTCCTGCAGTCCATACCGGGTGCCGGTGGCGCGGCTCGCGGCAGCGCAGGCGGCAATCGAAAGCAAGTAAAAAGGTTAAGGCTATGCCGCCGGCTTAGCTCTCTAACCCTTGTTAGAATGTTTCACAGGGTACATTCTGGAACCAGCTCGATGTTATCATTGAAGGGTATCCAGGGGCCGTGAAGGATTTGACCGCGTTCAACTTGCTGGCGCGCCGGGAGGCCATGACGGGCGCTGCGCTCGCTGCCATGTTTATGCCTTTGGTATCGGGCGCGCAGGCCGCCACCTTGAAACCGGATAAGCAGAGCCGTCTCGACAATCATGCGCGCGTTAGCCACGGCCGGCTCGATAAGTTGGTGGCGGTTGCCTATCCTGATTTCGATGTTACCAAAATTCTGCGGCCGTTCGATGCATCGAAGTACGGCGCCCGCTATGATGTCGATCTGTACCGGATCACCACCACGACGCGGGTTCCAGAAACCGGGGAAACGGTTAAGATAAGCGGCCTGTTGGCGATCCCGGTAGGCATCAAGGGCCCGCTGCCGGTGGTTTCCTGGCAACACGGCACCATCCTTTCCTTCGGGCAGGTGCCCTCTAACCTTACGTTAATCGGCAACCCCGATTATGTGCCGCAGGACAGCGTGGATTCCCTGGAGACCCTATTCAACGTGCAGCGCTTTGCCGGCAACGGCTATGCGGTCATCGCGGCGGATTATCTTGGCAAGGGACCCTATCGGGACGGCCGTCACGAAGCCTATGTCGTCAAGGGCGCCACAACCAATACCTGCATTGACATATTACAGGCCGGCTTGAGTCAAATGCAGCTGCTGGGGCATGGCTGCTCCGCTTTGTTTCTTAATGGCTGGTCGCAAGGCTCGCTCAATACCCAATGGCTGCGCCAGGAGCTGCAGTACCTGCACATTCCCGTCGCCGCGACGGCGGTGCAAAGTCCGTTCAGCGATCTTAGCGAGTCGTTCCGGTTCTGGACCAGTATCGACAGTTACCCAAACCCAACGGCCGGCGCCTACCCAGACAAGCCGCTCTGGCTGACCCCCTGCATCATCATTTGTTTAGGCAGTTACGAAACCTATTACGGCTTGGGCGGCCTGATGCGCAGCGCCATCAAACCTCAGTTTTACGATATCGCCGCGGCATACTGGGCCAATTACGAAATGGCTGCGAAAAGCTGTCCCGCGCCGTCGGATTTATTGATCGAAGGTTTCTTCGATCGCTACACCGTTGCGGTAAACAGCGGTTTCCTGCGCCAGCTTGCCGCCAACCGGGCCACCTATTTTCTCTATGATGCGCCGGTTCGTTTCTATTACGGCCTGGCCGATGAAGCGGTGCACCCGGCACTGGCGCGGCGCCCGCTAGCCGCGGACGGTCCCCTGGTTTCCGGTGTGCCGGTGCCAAAGGCCAGCCATCGGCAGACTTTCCTTGCCAGCCTATACGGCTCAGGCGCGGAGGTTTCCGGCCAAAGCAACACGCTGGAATGGTTCAACACGCAACGTCCCGGTTAATCACCCGGTAGCGTTCACGCTACTTATCGACGTAGGGGTTGTCGGTGCCGCGCATCAGCAGCCGGATCGGCACACCCGGCATATTAAAGGCCTCGCGCAAATTATTCACCAGATAGCGGTGATAGGTGTCCGGCGTCTGTTCGGCGCGCGTACCAAACAGCGCGAAGGTTGGCGGCCGCGCTTTGACTTGGGTGACGTAGCGCAGCTTCAGCCGCCGGCCTTCAACCAGCGGCGGCGGGAAGCGTTCAAGTGCGGTCTCGAACCAGCGGTTGAGCGCGCTGGTGGGGATGCGGGTGTTCCAAATATCGTAGGTGGCGCGTAAGCTCGAGAAAAATTTGCCCATGCCTTCGCCGGTTTCGGCCGAGATCGGGATGATGGTGATGCCCTTCATCTGGCTGAGCGAGATTGAAATCCGGTCGATCACCTGCTGGCGGGCGCCGCCGCGATCCTCCACCGCATCCCATTTGGTCAGGGCTACAATGCAGGCGCGGCCCTCGCGCTCCACCAACCTCGCGATATGCAGATCCTGCTCATCGATCCCACGTGTTGCATCGATCGCCAGCACCACCAGCTCCGCGCGTTTCAGCGCCTCGATTGCCGAAGAGGTGGACATCCGCTCCAGCCCTTCATCCACCTTGGCGCGCTTGCGCAAGCCGGCGGTGTCGACCAGCCGGTAAAGCCTGCCGTCCGGGCCGGTGAAATCCTCGGCGATGGAATCGCGGGTGATACCTGGTTCCGGACCCGTAATGACCCGTTGCGCACCCAGGAGGTGATTTGTCAGCGTCGATTTACCGGCATTCGGCCGGCCGACGATGGCAAAATGCAAGGGCAGATTTTCAGCTGCTTCCTCGGGGTCGGTGCCGGGCTTGGGCAAAAGCTCGGCGATTTCGCACATCAGGCCGTAGACGCCTTCGTTATGTTCGGCGGAAACGGCAATCGGATCGCCAAGGCCGAGCTCATAGGCTTCGAGTGCTGCGGCAACGGCACCTTTGCCTTCGGCCTTATTGGCCACCACCAGCACCGGCTTTTTGCTCCGCCGTAGCCAATTGGCGAAATGCTTATCCTCCGGCAGCAGCCCGCTCCGGGCATCGAAGCAGAAAATCACCAACGCCGCGTCATCAACCGCAGCACTAGTGGAAGCGCGCATCCGCCCGGGCAGACTGTCGGGCGCGGACTCTTCCAGCCCCGCCGTGTCCACCAGCAGCACCTTGGTGCCGGCCAGTACTGCTTCGGCCTCCTTGCGGTCGCGGGTAACGCCTGGCGTGTCAGCCACCAGCGCCAGTCGTTGCCCGACTAGGCGATTGAAAAGCGTGCTTTTTCCGACATTCGGCCGGCCGGTGATAACGACTTTCGGCAGCATTGCATGGGTTCAGATCAGCGATATGCGGTGAGTGTTGCGTCGCGGGTCAGCATCAGCAACTGACCATCAACTGCAATCGGCGGCAAGTCCGCCGGTCCGGCGAGCTTCTGGGTACCGGTGATGGCGCCGGCCACCGGGTCCACGGTGATGAGGTCGCCCAAGGTGCTGGTCAGCATTAATTGCCCGTTCACCATCACCGGACCGTTCCAGGTTTTCGGGCCTTTTTTCTTCTTGGGGTTCTTATAAAGCGGCAAATTGAGGGTCCAGCTTACCAGGCCCTCATCGGCATGGATCACGCCCAGGGTTTCGGAGGTATCAAGCGCGTAGATGAAATCACCGGCGGCGCAAAGCGTCTCCGCGCAGCTGGACTCCCGGGTCCAGACCTTATCGCCGGAACGCACATCGACCGCCATGATGCTCTCCCCAAGGCTGCCTGCGTAGACCACGCCGTTGGTGATGACCGGGGCGCCGACAATATCGGAGAAGTCCAAATCGCTGGCCTGGCCGTAAGCCGATGCCATGCTTTGCTCCCAGAACGGGGTTCCGGAATTGACATCCAGCGCCGCCAGCGTTCCGGAGGCGAAGCCGGCCACAATGACGCCGGAATCGATTGCCGGCGCGCCCGCCAGCGCCACCGAGGCGGTGACCGGGCTGACGGTGCCGGTAAAACGCCAGCCTGGCGTACCGGAGGCGGGATCAAAGGTCAGCAGCAGGTCGTTCTGGATGGTGACGGCTACAATGCCGCCGCCGATACTGGGCGCCGAGCGGGCCGGATAATCCAGCGCCTGGCGCCAGATGATCTGGCCGGAATGCGGGTCAATCGCCAGCAGTTCGGCAAAGCCGGTGCTGGCGTATAAAATCGGCGTTCCGGTGCTGGCATCATAGCCGATCCCGCCGCCAATATTGGTCACGGTGAAATGTTTGGGCCGGGTCGAGCAATGCCACAAACGCGCACCGCTGGAGATGGAATAGGCACTTACATTGGCGTCGGCATCCATGGCGTACACCGTGCCGTTGACCACAACGGGGCTTGCGACCAGCGGCTGCCGGTAACCGCCGGGAGTGCCGATTTTAGCACGCCATGCCGGGGTGAGGGTGGTGGGACCGCTGTTGTTGCCGGGAGCATGGTCGGGCCCTCCGAATAATTGCGGCCAGGATGTCAGTGCGACGGGCGCCGGCACAACGACCTGCGGTGCGTTGGTATCCGTCACCAGTCCCTCCGCCTCCGGCAAAACCGGGATCTGGGTACCGATGATCGGCGGCTTTTTCTTGGCGCAAGCGGCAAACGCGGCAACCAAAGGCAAGGTAAGCGCGGCGCGGCGCGGTAAGGTAAGGCCCGGGCGCGTCGATTTAGTTGCCGCAACAGGCGGCGGGTCAAACGTCATTTTATGGTTCATCCGTTCAGCTGTGCCAGTAATCCGTCGGCGCGGTTTCTTACCCCCTCCGGTGCCGAAGGGTCCGAGGCAATTTCGCTGAACAAGGCTTTCGCCTGTTCCTTGTTGCCTTCATGCAAATAAAGCAGCGCCTGCGTTTCGCGGGCCAGGCCATGCCAGATATTCTCGGTATCCGTAAGCGGTTGCAGCCGTGCTGCGACCGCATTGTTAGGCGCGGTGCCGAGCGCATGCTGGGCCCATAGCAAATCCGCCAATTGCCGCAGCAGAATATCGGCGCCGCCATCAGCGGCAACGGCGTCCCATACCGCTTCCGCCTGGCTGTTCTGGCCGGCATCGGCGTACAGGCCGGCGGCCCGCAAGCGTGCCAGGGTGCGATATCCTGCAGGCGCGCTGGCCGCAAAATCCGTCAGCTGCCGTGCATCAGCTTGCCGCTGTGCGTTGGTAATGCCGGCCTGGTTATCGATCTGGCCGGTAATTGCCAAATATTTGGTTGCCGCGATGTTGTTTTGCCGGGCCTGATAATTCTGCCAGAGCTGCTGGCCGCCCACGCCCACCAGCACCAGCAATGCCGCCAGCAGCAGTAGCGCGCCATAACGCCGCAATAGCCTGGCTGCCCGCTCGGCGCGCAGATCGTCGGAAATCTCGTCAAAAATATCTACCAAGCGAACCTAAACCTTATTTATCCACACAAGCGCGCAGACCATAGCTGTGCCGGGCCGGCTATACAACGATGCGCGCCAGCCGATCCGCCGCCCGGTTATGACCGATCAAGGGCAACAAAGCGGCCATTTCCGGTCCATGATCCTCACCGGTAAGGGCTAAGCGCAGCGGCTGGTACAGCGCCCGGCCTTTGGCACCGGTGGCATCGGCAATTGCGGCGGTCCAGGCTTTCCAGGTCTCAAGGCCCCAGGGCTCGGCAGGCAGATGGGCGAGAGCGGCTTGGATAAACCCAGCCTCGGCAGCCAAATCCGGCGGCGTAATTTCCCCCGCAACCACTTCCCACCATATTCGGGCTTCGGTCAGCAGATCCAAATTGCCCCGGACTGCCAGCCAGAATGTTTCGGGGGCACCTTTGGGAAGCCGGTCCTGTACTTCGGTGAAGCTGAGGCCGTGTAGGATTTTCCGGTTCAGCGCCAGCAGCTGCTTCGGATCGAAGCGGGGCGACGACCGTCCGAAATCATTGATGTTGAATGCCGCCGTCAGTTCTTCCAGCGTCAATGGCGCCGGGTCCTTATTGGTACCGAGCCGCGCCAGATACGCGTTGATGGCGCGCGCCTCGATGCCGTCCTTGCGCATGGCCCGTAACGAGACGCTGCCCAGCCGCTTGGAGAGTTTTTCGCCGCCGCCGTCGCTGATCAGCGGCAGATGCGCAAAGCGCGGCAAGGCCGCCGAAGTCACCGCTTGAAACAGGTCGATCTGCACCGCGGTGTTGGTGACGTGGTCCTCGCCGCGGATGATATGGGTGATTTCATGATCCGCGTCATCGACCACCGAGGTAAAGGTATATAACGGCGAGCCGTCGGCCCGGATCAGCACGGGGTCAGAGACCGTACCGAATTTCACGGTGCGGCTGCCGAGCACCAGATCCTGCCAGGAGGCCGCCCCGTCCGAGAGCTTGAACCGCCAATAGGGCCGCTTGCCGCCGGCCTCGGCCGCGGCGCGTTGTTCCGCCGTCATGCTCAGCGCCGCGCGGTCGTACACCGGCGGCAGCTTGCGCTTGACGAGAGCCGCGCGCTTGGCCGCCAGCTCATCCTCGTTCTCAAAACAGGGGTAAAGCCGTCCCGCCGCCTTCAGCGCCTCGGCGACTTCTTGATATCGGCCCAAACGTGCCGACTGTTTATCCGTTGCATCCCAGTCCAGTCCCAGCCAGCGCAGGTCATCATAAATTCCCTGCTCGTATTCCGGCCGGCCACGCTCAGTATCGGTGTCGTCCAGCCGCAGCAGAAAATGGCCGTTTTGGGAACGGGCAAACAAAAAATTCACCAGGGCGGCGCGGGCATTGCCCACATGCAAATACCCGGTGGGGCTGGGCGCAAAACGAACTTTAACCATGGGCGCGGGTTAGACCATTTTAGGCCGGGAAGGAAGAAAGACGCATTTTACGATCTGCCGCCACTGTTGCGTAGCGGTGGACGCTGGGAGGCGCCTGCGTTACCTTTTCTCTAACCGGTAAATGCTGGAGCTCGGGAGAAAAATAAATGGCCAAGGATATCGTCCGCATCGGGGGCGCCTGTGCGGGCTGGGGCGATGGCGCGATCGCGGTGCCGCAACTGATCGAGGGCGGCCAGGTCGACTATTTGATTTTCGATTTCCTGTCGGAATTTTTCATGCCGGTGCTGGGACGCCTGCGGGCGCAGAATCCCGCCATGGGCTATGCCTTCGACTTCGCCGGCGGACTGATCGCGCCTTATATTACCGAGATTGAAAAACAGGGCATCAAGCTGGTCGCCAATGCCGGCGGGGTGAACCCGGCGGCCTGTGCCGCCGCCTTTGAGCGGATGGCATCAGATGCAGGGGTCAAGTTGAAAGTCGCCTTTGTCGCCGGCGACGACCTGCTGGACCGGGCCGGCGATCTCTCCGGCCAAAAGGAAATGTTTTCAGGCGATGCCTGGCCTGCTGCGAAACTGACCGCGATCAACGCGTATCTGGGGGCGGCGCCGATTGCGGCTGCTTTGGCCAAAGGTGCTGACGTGGTGATCACCGGCCGGATCGCCGATAGCGCTTTGGTATTGGGGCCGCTGATGCATGAGTTCGGCTGGGCGCTCACCGATTACGACCGCATGGCGGCCGGCAGCATATTGGGCCATCTGCTGGAATGCGGGGCGCAAGCCACCGGCGGCCTGTTCACCGATTGGCGAGACGTGCCCGATTACGCGAATATCGGCTACCCAATCGCCGAATGCCATGAGGACGGCAGCGCCGTGATCACCAAGGCGCCGGGCACCGGTGGCTTGGTTTCGGTCGGCACGGTGGCAGAACAGTTGCTATACGAGGTCGGCGATCCGCAACGCTATTTGCTGCCCGACGTTACTGCCGATCTGAGCCAGGTCGAACTGACCCAGATCGGTCCGGACCGGGTTAGGTTCAGCGGCGCCAAGGGCTATCCACCGAGCAGTCTCTATAAGGTATGCGCGACCTATGACGATGGCTGGCGCGGCGTTGTGGCGTTCCCGATCCGCGGGCCGGAAGCGAAAGCCAAGGCCGAGCGTGTGGCCGACGAGGTTCTGAAGCGGGTGAGCACTATGCTGCGCGGCCGCAATATCGGCAATTTTACCCGCGCGAATGTCGAAATTATGGGGGCCGAGGCCTCCTACGGCGCCCGCGCGCGGCACCGCGATTCGCGTGAGGTGATCTGCAGGATCGCGGTCGAACATGCTGATAAATCGGCGATCGAATTGTTGTTTCGCGAGCAGGGCACCGGGTCGATCTCGATGTCGCCGGGCCATGTCGGGATGACGCTCGGCACCACGATAACCGAAGTGGCGCGGGTATTCTCGTTCCTGCTTCCGAAACGCGAGGTAACGCCAACGCTGACGTTCAATGGCGTGAGCGAGGATGTAAAGGTGCCGGTCGAAGGGGGATTTGATAACGCAATGATCCCGGAGCTGCCCGCGATAGGGGCGCCCCGAGCAGCAGATACAACGGTGCCGCTGCTATCGCTGGCCTGGGTACGCAACGGCGACAAGGGCGACATCGCCAATGTCGCGGTAATCGCGCGGCGGCCGGAATATTTGCCCTACATCGCCGCGGCGCTCACGCCGGACGCGGTGCGCGACTGGTACGTGCATCATTTACGGGACGGCGCGCGCGCGCGGGTGGACAGGTTTTTGGTCCCAGGCGTCAGCGCCTTTAACTTTCTACTGCATGGCGCGCTGGACGGCGGCTGCACCGCCAGCCTGCGTTTCGACCCGCTGGGCAAAAGCGTGGCGCAAGAAATCCTCGACTTCCCAATCCCCGTCAGCGCCGCTTTAAGGCAGACATTGGACGCCGCCTGAATATGCTTAAGCTTCAACCTATGCTTAAGCTTCATCAAAGCTGGATTTGCGGGCCAGGAAAACGGAACGGGTCACGACTGCCGCATTTAAAAATGGATGGCATATAAAAGAGGTTCGCTCGAATTGGCCGGGGCGCTTATGGACTGAGGAACATAATGTCCGAATCCTGGAAAATAGACTGCCAATCAAATGCCGGTGGCATCACGGTTGTGCTGATGACCCACGCCGCAATGGGGCCGCTACAGCGAACCCATTGCATGGACGATCATACAGTCAGCCTTTTCCTGACGCCCGACTTTGGCCAAGCGCAAGGCCGCTACATCTGTAACACACAGCCTATGGGGTTTAGCCGATTTGGCGCTCTGTCAATCGTTCCGGCCGAAATTCCACTTGCAGTCCGGTCTTCCGGCGCGCCGCTGCGCCGCATGATTTCGTGCCGTTTCGATCGCAGCCGGTTTGAACGATCGACCGGGTTAGGCGAAAGCTGGAACGCGAACATCTTAAGCAACTGCCTGGATGTCCGCCGCACCCGGATTAACAGAACCCTGAAGATTTTATCCGAGGAAGCAGCCGCACCGGGTTTCGCCACGGAGCTGATCATAGAAGGTCTAGGCATCGCCTTGATGGCTGAAATCGGTCGCTTCTTGCAGGGAGCTTATGAGAAATTACGGCATCGCGGCGGGTTGGCCCCATGGCAGATGAGGCGAATTGCCGAAGCTGCGGATACGGTCGTTAAACCGCCAGCCCTAGCGGATTTCGCAACGTTATGCGGCGTCAGCAAACGGCATCTGATGCGGGCCTTCCGTCAATCGACCGGGCTTTCAATAATGGATTATGTAATGCGGACCCGGCTTAAACGGGCCGCCGCACTGCTGTCCCAAGACCAATTGTCGATTACGGAGATTTCGGCGGCATTAGGTTTCGCAACTCCGAGCGGCTTTACGCACGCGTTCCGCCGATCTCTCGGTGAGACGCCGTCGTCATATCGAAAGAAGACGGCCATACGTTCCTCGTCAAATTGCTCCTGAACGACAGATTTGCCTGCAAGCGCCAAGTTCGTCGCGTGATCGGCCTGACCCATGCGCTCTATGCTGGACCTTGGTTCATTTCGCGTGGATTTTCAGCTGCATCACAGGAGGAAATCGATGATCGATCATCAAGCAAGGGTGCTCTCCGGAAAATCCTGGGAGGCGTTTTGCGACAGCCTGAAGGCCGCCGGGGATGTCATCTTGCGCCCCGAAACGCCAAGAACGGAAATTGATCGCGCCGAAGGCTGGCGGTATCTCAGCCGCCTGACCCGCGCTGCGCTCGAGAGCGCACTAGAATTCGCCGATCCTGACTTTCCGGTCTTTTATTCTCTATCACATCAAACCATCAAAATTGGCAGCGACAATCCCGACAATACATATCGAAACTGTGTCATAGCGGGTGATCGTCAGTATCAAATACGTGGTAAACGAGGGACCGCTCCCATGCTCACATTTGGTACCAAAGCTGATCGCTACGGCGTCGATGGCACCATGGCCTCAACCGGCGAGCTCGATGCCAAAAATATGGTCTTCGAGCCGGACGGAAGCTTCGAAATCATGCTGAGCACCCAGCCACAACCGGCCAACTGGCTCAAGCTGGAACCGGATTCCAGCATATTAATCGTGCGGGAAACCCACTTCGACCGGGGTACGGAAGTTCCCGCTCAAATGGAAATAAAGTGTTTGAACCATTTGAAGGGACCGACACCCCTATCAGCTGAAAAACTCGATCGCGGCCTTCAATCCGCAGCCGCATTTGTCCATGGCACAGCAAAAACCTTCGCGGAATATATGGCAATATTTAAAAAAACGCCGAATGACTGGACGATAATGGACCAGCGGGTATGGAACAAAATCGGCGGCGACCCCAATATTTTTTATCTGTGGGCGTACTGGGAGTTGAAGGAAGGCGAATGTCTTGTCATCGAGGCCGCAATTCCGGAATGTGATTATTGGAATTGCCAGCTAAATAATTATTGGGACGAGTCGCTTGACTATCGGTACACGCGAATTCACGTCAACAGCCATACGGCAAGTTTGAATTCCGACGGTACCGTAATTATTGTAATCGCAGACCGTGACCCGGGGTATGGCAATTTTTTATGTACGACCGGCCATTCAAACGGCGCCTTAATGTGGCGTTGGGTAGGATCGAAATCCCACCCCATTCCGAAATGCAAAGTAGTGAAGGCATTCACAGGCAGTGCGTTCGCCGCGTCAAGCAAGACCTGAAGCGAGATTGAAATAAGGCCGGAATTTTACAAAAAGAACTGCTTAATCCTCATCTTCCTCGTCTTCCTCTAAACTGAACTGCTGGGCTTCTTCGTCATATTCATAAAGCTCAGCGTAGCGGCCCCAGGAAATCACGGTCCGTAATGTTTCCTCGGCGTATTCGGGGGACATATGGTCTTCGAGTTCGTCGCGGAAGCGGACCGCGGCGGCGCGGTGGTTCCAGCGCTCGTCCAGGACTTTGCGGATTTCAGCGGCCAGCGGCACGTGGGCGAGCAGGATTTTGGCAAAGATCTTCTTGCGTTCCTCGGTTTCGGCGTCGACGAATTTGCGGCCGGCATCGGTGATGTGCAGATCGCCTTCCTCGAGCACCGCAAAGCCCAGCATGGCCAGTGTTTCGCCGAGCGGCAACAGTTCGTCTGCCTCGTATTGCAGGGCGGCGGCGAGGGCGGGCAGATCGGCGTGGCCGTCATAGGGCGGCCCTTCAAGTGTTTCCAAAAGGCCCGCCATGATGTTGGTGCTGATCGGGTGCAGTTTGGTGGCAAAGCCGGTGGCAGGGACCAGCGGCTGGGCTGCCGGTGCCTTGCGGCGGGTCATGATGCCGTAGATGTCGTCCACCATCTGCCGGAAGGCGGGATCAAAACGGTTGCGGGGATGCGCGAACGGGACTTTCAGTTCCTGGGCGACGCGGCCCGGGTTGGATGAGAACACCAGGATGCGGTCGCACATCAGCACCGCTTCCTCGATATTGTGCGTCACCATCATGATCGATTTGACCGGCAGTTTTTTATCGGTCCAGAGGTCGATGAGGTCGGTACGCAGCGTCTCGGCGGTCAGCACGTCGAGCGCGGAGAAGGGCTCGTCCATCAGCAACAAATCGGGATGCACGACCAGCGCGCGGGCCAGGCCGACGCGCTGGCGCATGCCGCCGGAGAGCTCTTTCGGATAGGCGGTGTCGTAGCCGCCAAGGCCGATAAGGTCGATTGCGGATTCGGTGCGTTCCTCACGCTCATCTTTTTTAACACCGAGCGCTTCCAGGCCGATTTCCACATTTTCCTGCACCGTCAGCCAGGGGAACAGTGCGAAGCTTTGGAATACCATGGCAACGCCGGCGGCGGGGCCAGTCAGCGGCGCGCCGCGCCACATCACCTCGCCGGAAGTGGGTTTCAATAGCCCGGAGACGATCCGCAGCAGGGTGGATTTACCGGACCCCGAGCGCCCCAGCAGGCCGACAATTTCACCCGATTGCAAGGTCAGATTGACGTCATCCAGAACGATCAAATCGGTACTGGCATCTTTATGATAGGCCTGCCGGCAGTTACGGACGCTGACCAGCGGGGTATCGATCGTCGTGACCTGATCCATGTTTATTTATCCCCTAACCCAATGTCGTGCGGCGCGACGCGTAGGCATATAGCGGCCGCCAAAGAATACGGTTGGTGGTTATGACGAAGGCCGACATTACCGCGACGCCCAGGACGATTTTAGGGGTATCGCCGGCGGTTGTCGCCTGCGCGATATAGGCGCCAAGGCCTTGCGCATGCAGATTGGTTTTGCCCCAGCTTGCCACTTCCGCCACGATCGAGGCGTTCCAGGCGCCGCCGCTCGCGGTAATCGCGCCGGTAACGAAATAGGGCAGGATGCCGGGGATCATCACCCGCCGCCAGCGCAGGAAGCCGCGGATACGAAAATTCGCGACCGCCTCGCGCATGTCGCCCGGAAATGCGGCGGCGCCGGCGATGACGTTGAACAGGATGTACCATTGCGTGCCGATCAGCATCAGCGGCGTCAGCCAGATGTTCGGGCTGACGTGAAAATAGACGATGGCGACAACAACAGGTGGGAACAACAGATTAGCCGGAAAGGCGGCCAGAAATTGCGCAATCGGTTGCGCGACGCGCGTCGCCTTCGGCCGCAAGCCGATCCAGACCCCAATGGGCACCCAGACCAATGCTGCGATCGTCATCAGGACGGTCACGCGGATCATGGTATAGCAACCCATCAGCAGCGCTTGGCCCAGATCGCTCCAATGCAAGGTGCCTGAGATAAAGCCGATGATGCGCCACAACGCATAGCAAGCGAGCATCGCGATAATGGCGTACCAGATTACGTCGACGACCCGGGAGGGTTTGCGGTTCTCGTCGACCTGCACCGCGGCGCCGGCGCCGAGGCGCAGGCGCAATACCTTGCCGACGGCGCCGCCGACGGTATCGAATATCGCCTGGAAGACCCTGGTTTGGCGGATCAGTTTCAGCATCCACGGATCGGGTGTCGCGGTGGATGCGGTGGTCTCGAAGCGGAATTTGCCGGACCAGGCCACCAGCGGGCGGAACAGCAGCTGATCATACAGTAAAATCACGATCAACATCGCCACGATGGCGTAGAAAATCGCCAGCAGGTCTTTTCGCGCCAGCGCCAGCGCGACGTAAGATCCGATGCCTGGCAGCGCGAAAGTGGTGTTGCCGACAGTTATCGCCTCGGATGCCACCACGAAAAACCAGCCGCCGGACATCGAGAGCATGGTATTCCAAACCAGGCCCGGCATTGCGAACGGCACATCGAGGCGCCAGAATTTTTGCCAGGGCGAGAGCCGGAACGATTTGGAGGCCTCCACCAGATCCACCGGCAGCGTGGTTAGCGATTGGTAGAAACTGAACGCCATGTTCCACGCCTGACTGGTGAAAATCGCGAAAATACAGGCGAGTTCGGCGCCGAACACCCGGCCCGGAAAAAGATTCAAAAAGAAAACGACGGTGAAGGATAGAAATCCCAGGATCGGTACCGATTGCAGGATGTCCAAAATCGGGATCAGGATCAGTCCGGCGCGGCGGCTTTTTGCGGCCAGGGTGGCGAACGTGAAAGTAAAGAATAGTGACGCGAATAATGCCGCAAACATGCGCGCGGTGGTGCGTAGCGCATAGGCGGGCAAATAAGAGGGGTCCAAGTGGATGGTTGCTGCCTGATTGGCGACCAAGGGCGTGAAGAGCGTGCTGCGCCCGACATCAACCAGGCCGATGAGCAGCCCCATGACCAGCAGCATCGCAATCCCGTCCCAGCGATTGGGCATGCGGCGGCCCGAAGCCAGTGCGGGAGCAGCAAAACTGGGCATGTAGGTCACCTGGGGTTAGGGGGATTTATCTGAAAGGCCCCTTAGCCTAGGCATCCACCGCTGTCACCCCGGCGTGTATTGCAGTTTTGTGACGGTATTTTAGCGGCCGGTACTGCCAAAGCCGGCGGCGCCGCGTGCGGTTTCTTCAAGGCTCTCAACCTCGGTCCAGGCGGCATGGAGCACCGGGGCGAGCACGGCTTGAGCAATGCGCATCCCGCGGGTGACGGTGAAGCTTTCGTCTCCGGCATTAAGCAGGATGACCTGGATCTCGCCGCGGTAGTCCTCATCAATTGTACCTGGTGTATTCGGCAAAGTAATGCCGTGCTTCAGGGCCAGGCCGGAGCGCGGGCGTATTTGCAGTTCGAAGCCGGTTGGCAGCGCAATGGCGATACCGGTCGGGATCAGCGCCCGGCCGGCGGCGCCGATGGTGACGGGCTTGTCGACCGCCGCCAGCAAATCCATGCCTGCCGCACCGGCGGTTGCATAGCTCGGCAAAGGCAGGTCGGCGCCATGCGGCAGGCGTTGAACATGCACCTCGATCTTATTCATATTTGTTGCTCTGCAACGTGACTCATTTATATTGCTCCGCAATTCGAACGGCCAGTTTCCTGGCGATCTCCTGTTTATCCATTCGCGGCCAGTGCTCGACGCCGTTCGGCGTTATCAGCGTCACCTGATTTTCCATCCCCCCCATAACACCGGTGCCGCCGACATTATTGGCGACAATCCAGTCGCAGCCTTTGCGGGCCAGCTTGGCGGCAGCGTTGGTTTCCAGATCCTGCGTCTCGGCCGCGAACCCGACCACGAGTTGCGGCCGCCGCGGCCCGGTGGTGGAGATCTTTCGAAGAATATCGGGATTCTCGGTTAATTGCAGGGTAGGGGGGGCGTCGCCGGATTTTTTAATCTTGTGCGGCGCCTCATCGGTGGGCCGCCAGTCGGCAACGGCTGCGGCAAATACCGCGATATCCGCAGGCAAAGCGGCTTCAACGGCTGCCAGCATTTCCGCCGCTGTTTCAACATGCGTGGCGGTCACGCCCAACGGGTCCGCTATCGCAACCGGCCCCGCCACCAAAGTCACTTTTGCGCCCAGCCTGGATAAAGCCGAGGCGATTGCATGGCCTTGCTTGCCGGAGCTGCGATTGCCGAGATAGCGCACCGGGTCGATCGGCTCATGGGTTGGTCCGCTGGTCACAATTGCATGTTTGCCGGCGAGCGGGCCGCCCGCGCCCAAAGCCTGGGCGATCGCAGCCAGGATCACCGGCGGTTCAGCCAAACGGCCAGGCCCGAATTCACCGCAGGCCATCGGACCCTCCCCGGGCTGCACGATTAAAACCCTGCGCGACCGCAGCGTAGCGAGATTTTGCTCGGTCGCAGCATGCTGCCACATCCGCACATTCATCGCCGGCGCCGCCAGCACCTGCTTATCGGTCGCCAGCAATAAGGTGGTCGCCAGGTCGTTAGCGATGCCGGCTGCCATCTTCGCCAGAATATCGGCACTCGCGGGCGCCACCACGACGAGATCAGCGGCGCGCGAGAGTTCGATATGTCCCATCTCGCTCTCATCGGTCAGGGAAAACAAATCGGCATAGACTTTCTCGCCGGTGAGCGCCTGCAAGGATAGCGGCGTGACAAACTCGGCGCCGGCTTTAGTGAGCACACTGGTGACGCCGCATCCGGCCTTGCTCAGCAGCCGGATCAATTCCAGCGCCTTATACGCGGCAATGCCGCCCGAGACGATTAAGAGGACGCGTTTGCCGTCCAGAGCGCGATCGTTTGAGACGGAACCATTCATGGTTCCATCTCGAACGTGAATCGCCCTCTGCAGCACACTCTCACAATCGCCAACCCTGATGGATAGCGGCGATGCCACCGGATAAATTACGGAACGTCACCTTCTCCAGCCCCGCCCCGCGCATCATGTCGGCGAGCGCTTCCTGGTCTGGAAACATGCGGATGCTCTCGGCCAGATACTGGTAGCTGGCGGCGTCCTTCGCCACCATCTGGCCGATCCGCGGCATCGCCCTGAAGGACCAGGCATCGTAGATTTTCTCGAAGGCCGAGACCTGCAGCTTGGAGAATTCGAGGCACATGAATTTGCCGCCCGGACGCAATACGCGGCGCGCCTCCGCCAACACGCGGCCCTTGTTAGTGCAGTTGCGCAGGCCGAATGCGATCGAGACCCGGTCCACGGCGCCCTCCGGCAGCGGCAAGGCCTCGGCATCGGTTACCAGCAGGGCGGTTTCGGCGATCAATCCCGCCTCTATCATGCGGTCGCGTCCAACACTCAGCATCGACAGATTGATGTCCGACAAAATTGCCGGTCCGCCGCCGCGCTGCAGCCAGCCGGCCGAGATATCTCCGGTGCCGCCGGCCAGGTCCAGTAATTTGCGGTTCGGCAACGGTCCCAAAGCTTCGACAAAATCACGCTTCCATAGCCGATGCACGCCAAGCGACATCAGATCGTTCATGACATCGTATTTACCGGCGACGCTGTCGAACACCGCACCGACGAGCCTGCGCTTTTGTTCCCGTTCTACGGTTTTGAAGCCGAAATCGACGCTTTCATACCGCGTTCGATACCGTGGTCGCTGCCGCCTTTGCTGACGCGTTTCCGGAGGGGTTGCCGCTGTTCATGAACCCTCTATAGCCTGGATTGCGAATGCCGGAACTCCCCGAAGTTGAAACTGTGATGCGCGGCCTGGACGGGCATTTGACCGGGCGCGTCATCACGCGCGCCATTCTGCATCGGCCGGATTTGCGATGGGCGATCCCGCCGGAATTGCCGCAAACACTTACCGGCGCCAAAGTGCTGGGCTTTCGCCGCCGCGGTAAATATTTCTTCATGCGGCTGGGATCGGGTATCTCGATGCTGGTTCATCTTGGCATGTCGGGCCGGATGGTGATCGGTGCGCCATTTGCCCTGCATGAGCACCTCACCTTGGAGACCGATGACGGCGGCCGGGTCGGGTTCGTCGATCCGCGGCGTTTTGGTGCTTTGGACCTGATTGCAACCGAGCAGGAGGACAGCCACAAGCTGATTGCCGGCATGGGGCCGGAGCCGCTCAGCAATCATTTTTCGGCGCCGGTGTTGCTGCAGGAACTGGAGGGCAAATCCAGCTCCATCAAAGCTGCCTTGCTGGACCAGCGGATTGTCGCCGGGATCGGCAATATCTACGCCAGTGAGGCCCTGTTCAGAGCCAAAATCAGCCCGCGCCGGCGGGCCGGCCAGCTTGGCTCCGCCAGGATCGACCGGCTGGTGCCGGCTATCAAGGCCACGTTGACCGAGGCGATTGCCGCCGGTGGCTCCTCATTGCGCGATTACGTACAGCCCAGCGGCGAGCTTGGTTACTTCCAGCATGCCTGGAAGGTTTATGACCGCGCCGGGCAGCCCTGCGAGCACTGTCCTGGGCTGCCGGAATGCGCCGGCATCCGGCGGCTGGTACAAACCGGCCGAACGTCGTTCTATTGCCCGGTCAACCAGCGTTAGGCTGCCATACTGGCTAAAGCCTTGACGCGGCTTGTTAGCGCGTCTAGACCGCGCCCTCCTTTCATCAGCGTATTTTTCGGCGGACCCCATGGCGAATATTGCATCAGCGCAGAAGCGCATCCGGCAGACAGTTAAGCGCACGGCGCGCAACAAAGCGCGCAAGTCGCGCGTTCACGGCGCCATCCGCAAAATCGAAGAGGCCGTGGCCAGCGGCGACAAGGCTGCCGCGCGTACGGCTTTTCAGGCGGCGCAGCCGGAACTGCAGCGGGCGGTGACCAAGGGCGTGCTGAAGGCAAATGCGGTCTCCCGTAAGCTCTCGCGTCTCTCGGCGCGCGTTAAGGCCGTTCAGGCAGCCTGAACATCGCGAGGGGCACCACTGGACCGCTGTTACCGGACCAGGGCGTCAACGAATTTTTCACCCGGCCGCATGCCGGAACGATAACAACCTTGAATATTATTGCGGATGGCGCTGACGGTTCCAAATTAGGAACCAACAGCGCCATTTTTGTTGCTAGCATGCGCCATCCGTTCGTCATTCTCAAAGAATTTACACGGTCCGAATCCGCCTGAATTTACTGCTTATTCCATGCGCGTCAGTAGCTTGCTGGGGGGTCCGCAGTAATTGAATGCTTGCACCTTCAGGGCATGATGACTTAAACACGGCGGCTTACAATATTCATCTGGAAAATCAATCTGGCCCTGTTAGTTCGATCCCAAATGCAATCTAGGATTTGTGATCAACGATACGGAGACAGAGCTTGATAAACGCGGGTGAGGGTGGGCTTGGGTGGTGCTGAAATGAATTTTGGAGTCAATTCTGCACGGGAAAGTGAAGCGGTGACCCGTTCCATGAGCGACCCTTTGCCCGATGGAAATCTGGCCAATCAATGGGCCGCGGTTCGCAGCAAATTACAGCAGGAAGTCGGCGACGTTGAGTATCGCACCTGGTTGAAACAGGTCGCACTCGGTGGCCTAAATGGCGACGAGCTGTTGCTGATGTTGCCGACGCGATTTTTGCGGGACTGGGTAAGCAAGGAATACGGCGCCCTTATCGTCGCACTCTGGCAAGTGGAAAATCCTGCGATCCGCGGCGTTGAAATCCGCACCCAGCCGTCGCGCGGTACCGCACCTAATCTGGCGGAGCCGATCCTGCCAGCGGTCAACAGCCACGGGCAGGCAGCGTCTACAAATCACGCGGAAGCACGCCCGGAAATACGCCCGGAAATACGCCACGACCAGCGTGCCGATGTTCAGGCACCGCTCGACCAGAGATTTACCTTCGATACATTTGTTGTTGGTAAACCCAACGAGTTTGCATACGCCTGCGCCCGGCGGGTGGCGGAATCGCCGGCTATGCAGGGCTTTAATCCACTGTTTCTGTATGGCGGCGTCGGCCTTGGTAAAACCCATTTGATGCACGCCATTGCCTGGGAATTATCATCGCGCTCGCGCGCCGGAAAAACAGTAACGGTGGCCTATATGTCCGCCGAAAAATTCATGTATCGATTCATTAACGCATTGAGAAATCAATCCACGCTGGAGTTCAAAAATGAACTCCGCAGTGTCGATGTGCTAATGATCGATGACCTGCAATTCCTGATCGGCAAAGACAATACGCAGGAGGAATTTTTTCACACCTTCAACGCCCTGGTGGATGCAGGCAAGCAGATCGTTATTTCTGCTGACAAGTCGCCATCCGATCTTTCCGGGCTGGAGGATCGTCTCCGAACCCGTCTTGGCTGTGGAATGGTTGCGGATCTGCACGCCACCACCTACGAGCTCCGGCTGTCGATTCTAGAGGCAAAGGCGGCGCGCGCCGGCGTCGAAGTCCCGGCCAAGGTGATGGAGTTCCTGGCGCATAAAATTACCTCTAACATCCGAGAGCTGGAGGGTGCGTTGAACCGTCTGGTTGCGCATGCAAATCTGTTCGACCGCCAGATCACGCTCGAGACCGCGCATGAGGTCTTGCATGACGTTCTGCGCGCCTTCGACCGCCGCATTACCATCCAGGAAATCCAAAAGCGCGTCGCCGAACATTGGAATATCCGCATCGCCGAGATGTCTTCGGCACGGCGCTCGCGCAACATCGCCCGGCCGCGCCAGGTCGCGATGTATTTGGCCAAGCAGCTTACCAGCAAAAGCCTGCCCGACATCGGCCGTCATTTCGGCGACCGCGATCACACCACTGTCATGCATGCGGTGGCGCGCGTCACCGCATTGATGACCACGGATGCGGCATTCGCCGAGGACGTTGAGCTGCTAAGACGGATGCTTGAGTCTTAAAGCAACCGCAGCCGATTATTTGCTTGGCCATAGGCGCGGCAACAACACTCCAACCCGTTCCTGGTAGTGCCGGTAAGCCGCACCTTTTCGACGCAGCATGGCGGCTTCCAACGGCGGCACCCCGGTGCCAAAGCGCAATACCGCATACATCAGCACCGGCGCGCTGAGCGAGAGAAAGCTCCAGGGGACCTGCAGGCTCGAGCCGATCACGGGATAGGCAAACCAGCCGAGCCACTCGAACAGGTAGTTCGGATGACGGGACCATGCCCACAAACCTTGATCGCAGACCGCCTGGTGATCTTTTGAGGCCGCTTTAAACTGTTTCATCTGCCGGTCAGCCAGAGTTTCCCCTGCAATGGCCAGCCCCATGATCAGCAATCCGGCAAAATCCTGTACCCGGAACGCCGCCACCGGTTGCCTGGCAGCGAAAATAACAGCGATGCTGAGCAGGCCCGTAACCGGCCCCTGGATGATGAGAAGTCCGAACATCTTGGATTGAAATCCGGCGCCAAAACTACTGCGCATATCGGCGTAGCGAACATCTTCAGGGCTTCTTGCGACGCGTAGCGCCACATAGGTACCCAGCCTGATAGCCCAAACCGCCATCAGCGCGGCCACCACAAAATGCCGCCACTTGGCACCGCCATTAACCGATAAGGCTGCAATCGCGCAGGTAAGCCCGGTGCCATAGGTCCAAAAAACATCGGTCCAGCCGCCGTTTTTCAAACCGCGCTGCACCGCCCACGCCACCAGCATCACCAGTGTCATCACAATTGTTACGGCCAGGACCCAAAAGATCAAAACAACCTCAAACTATTTTAAGGTAATTCGCGCGAACGTGACGGTGGGGCTATCGTCTTTGGCAGACCTTCCGACCATTTCGATATTGCGTGTCGCCAATGAGAACGGAAGGCTTCGTGAATGCCAAATGGGTTTCGGTACGGTTTTTTAATTTTGTGGTTGTCTTTAACAGGCTGCGCGGCGGGAGCTGACAACAACACCGCAGTGGCGCCGCAGCCGGCAAAACAAATCGACGCCGCACGTTTCTTTACCGGAAGATGGTACGAGATTGCGCGCACGCCGATGAAACTGACGGATGGATGCGTTGCTGGAACCACCGACTATCTGCCGGGCAATAACGGCCAGGTGATCGACCGCGATGCCTGCAGGATGGGAACGCCGGAAGGCAAAGAGAAAACCTTTGAGGGCCCGGTCACAATTTTAAATCCCGGCCAAAATAATAAAGTGTCGGTGCGATACACGGTATATCTGATCATACCGATTTATCGAACCTACTGGATGCTCGATCACAGCGACGATTATCGGTGGTTCATCGTCGCCAACCCGACATTTACGAATGTCTCGATTTTCACCCGCGCCGCGAGGCCAGACCCGCAGCTCATCGCGATGCTTACCGCGCGCGTCCGTGCCCTGGGCTATGATCCGGCCAAGCTGGAGTTCCCGACCGAGTTCCCGGCATCGTGATCACTGGCTCGCCCAAATAATCCGGTGAACCCAAATGATGCCGCCGACCGCGAAGCTGAGAGGCGGGTAGGCGGGGTTGAGGCTGCCGAGTTCTATGCGCGTCGCGGTTCGGCGTGTCAGCAGCTTCGCCATAACCGCACCTTCAGCTGAACGGGCCACCACACGATCACCCACCCTGACCGGGGCCGCGGGGGACACAATAATACTGTCACCGGCGCGGTAGACCGGCTCCATCGAGTCGCCGGAGATTGTCAGCGCGTAGGCGTGGGCGTCTCCGGTCTGCGGCAATTCCACCTCGTCCCAGCCGGCGCCGGCGGGATAGCCGCCATCGTCAAAAAAACCGGAACTGCCGGCTTGTGCCAACCCGATCAGGGGAATTTTGGTGCGAGGGCGCGAACGGCCCTCCGGCATGGCTCTGGCGCCCATTACCAATGCAGTAAAATCAGCCAGTCCGGCCCCGGTGGCGTTCAATACCTTGGACAGGCTCTCGGTTGACGGCCAGCGGTTGCGGCCATCCGCGGTGCCACGCTTGGACATATTAAAACTGGTCGGATCAAGCCCGGCTTTTCTAGCCAGGCCGGAGGGGGAAAGCCCATGTTCAGCCGCCAGCGTGTCAATTGCACGCCAAACATCATCATGCCGCATCGCGTAACCTATGTTGTAGCATCAATTGCTTGCACCATTTCCCGGAGCGGCGGAAGAATAAATAGGAATTTTATCCGTTTTTCGCTTGTCAAACTGATTTAATTTGCTTAATGTTCTCTTTATGTTCTTCTTAATTCAATCTGCAGAAATTATCTTGACTCAGACCACAACCTTAAATAGTTTTCAAGTGCCGACGAGCGCGGTTTTCGCTCGCTGTCCGGGAATATCAGGCGCCGAAAGTTTTGCTTCCGCGCGCAGCCGGATGATTATCCACACCCCAAAGCGCAACTAAGGGCCGGTTCCCAGGAACCGGCCCATTTTTTGTTTGCGCGTTATCCGTCGTTCAACAACCCTCGAACCAAGGAACCCAAAAACATGGCTTTTTCGCTTCGCAACCTGTCGGTTCTGGCATACGCCAACGGCTTCACCCTGTGGCATTACAAATCCGGAACCGATCCGCTCGCCCGTACCTCAACCAAAGGCTATTTCGCAGCCGCGGCCGACTTGCTGGCCGCTGGCGACATGGTGATGCTGACCGCAACCGAAGGCGGCAAAATCGCAACCATCGCCGGTGCCGGAAAAGCAATTTGCCTGGCACCTTTGTTCTGAAGCGAGGAACTGGAAAAATCTTTGTACGAAGGCCATGGGCGTCGGCCTAGCCCACGCCCATGGCCATGATTAATAGATCACCCCTCAAAATTATCTGCGACCCAGCGGTCCAGGAGGCGTACGCCGAAAGCGGTGGCGCCTTTCGGGGTGGTTGGCGCATCTTTTGAGGCCCAGGCCATGCCGGCGATGTCCAGATGGGCCCAGGGTTTTCCATTGACGAAGCGTTGCAGGAACTGTGCTGCAGTGATCGAACCGCCGGCCCTGCCGCCGCCGATATTCTGCATATCCGCGATCGGTGAATTCAAATTCTTGTCATAGCTCTCACCCAACGGCACCAACGGCATGCGCCACAGGCCTTCGCCAGTGGCCTTGCCGGCGGCTATCAACTTGTCGGCCAATTCGTCGTCGTTGCTGAACAGGCCTGCATATTCGTGCCCCAGCCCGACAATGATGGCGCCGGTCAGTGTCGCCATGTCCACCATGTACTTCGGCGAAAACCGTTCCTGCGCATAGTACAGCACATCTGCCAGCACCAGCCGTCCTTCCGCATCCGTATTCAAAATTTCAATGGTCTGGCCTGAATAGGATGTGACCACGTCGCCCGGCCGAGTGGCGGTGCCGGACGGCATGTTCTCAACCAGGCCGATCAAGCCGACCGCATCGACTTTTGCGCGGCGTCCGGCGAGTGCCGCCATCAATCCGGTCACGGCGCCGGCGCCGGCCATATCCCATTTCATATCCTCCATACCGGCAGCAGGTTTTATCGAAATCCCGCCGGTATCGAAGGTGACGCCCTTGCCGATAAACACGATCGGATCTTTTAGCTTCTTTTTCTTCGTCTCATCCTTGGAGCCGCCGGCACCCAGCCACTGCATCACCACCATGCGCGATTCCCGCGGGGTGCCCAGCCCGACGCTCAGCAGCGAACCAAAGCCGAGTTTCTCCAGGTCCTTTTTGGTAAAGATCTCAACCTTGACGCCGAGTTTTTTCAAAACCTCGGTGCGGTCCGCGAATTCTTCGGGGTACAGTACATTTGCCGGCTCGGTGACAAGGTTCCGGGTCAGCTCGACCCCCTCCGCCACTGCCTGCAATGGCGCGTAGGCGGCAGTGGCCTTTGCCGGTTCGGCAACCAGGATCTTCAGGCTGGCCAGCTTCGGCTTCTCATCATCCTTTTGCGTGGTGCGGTATTTATCGAACCGGTAGCTCCGCAGCCGCGCGCCGAGGCCGATATGCGCTGCCAGCTTGTCGTCCAGCGTATCCGCCAGAATGACCGCGGCAGATTCCTTGGCCAACGCCGTTTGCACCGCACCGCCAAACTCCTCGGCCAGGCGCGAGGTTAACGCGTCAGCCTTCCCAAGCCCCAGCGCCAATATCCGCTTCAGTCCGGCCGGCCCGTAGAGGTTGACGGACTGGCCCTTTTTTCCGGTGAACTCGGCCGCCTTCAGCGCCGCCGTCAGGCCGCCAGATAGCCGCTTGTCCAGTTCGGCCGCTTGACCCGATAGCGCAGCGCCCTCGTTCAACGGCACCACGACAACCCCGGTCTTCGGCAAGGCCGCCTTAGCAAACGCAATATCCAGCATTCATCACTCCCAAATTTGTCGGTAATATTACCATAACAGCGTCCCTGGCCTTGGCGAGGGGGCGGCCGTGGCCTAACAGGCTGCTTTAATGGCACAGGCAGGCAAACCCATGGACGATCTCGCTTTGGTCGAACTTGCGGTCCAGCTCGCCGCCGCCGCCGCCGCCGAGATCCTCAGCATTCGCGCGGCAGGTTTCTCGGTGCAACAAAAAGCCGATCTTTCCCCCGTAACTTTGGCGGACCGGCGCGCCGAACAGATCATCCTCAAAGGCCTGCGGGCCGCCACCAACATTCCGGTGATCGCGGAGGAAGAAGTGGCGGCAGGCAAAATTCCCGAGCCTGGCCTTGAATACTGGCTGGTCGACCCGCTTGACGGCACCCGTGAGTTTGCCGCCGGTCGGGCGGAATTTGCGGTCAATATCGGCCTAGTGCGCAACCGGCGGGCGGTACTGGGGGCGGTCGCTAATCCGCTGATGCATGAAGTCCATTACGGCGTCGTCGGCGTCGGCGCCTGGAAGCGCTCAACCGCCGGAACCTCTGCCATCTCCGCCCGGCGGCCGCCCCCCGAGGGCCTGACGGTGATGGCGTCACGCCATTACCAGGACGACCCGAAGCTCGCCGAATTCCTATCGCAGTACAAAGTGGCCTCGCTTACCAATATCGGTTCGGCGCTTAAATTTTGTAAATTGGCGGAAGGCCTTGCTGATTTTTACCCGCGGCTGGGACGCACTATGGAGTGGGACACGGCAGCACCCCAGGCGGTACTTGAAGCCGCCGGCGGCAGCACCCAAACGTTTGATGGCGAGACCTTGCGCTACGGCAAGCCTGGATGTGAAAACCCACCGTTCCTGTGCCACGGACTTAGATAGGCTGTTGCTGCGCCTGCGCGGCGGTCTTAGCTGTCATAAAACAACGGAAAAACAATGATACTGGCGGGAATCTCTAAGTTGTGAGATGACGTGTTACGATTCTGTTACCGATCTCTTGCCGCCTAAAACTCAATTGGCTTATCAGAAGGAAGATGCGGGGATTAATGCGCAATTTCGGCTATTACATGGATTTTGTCGTTTTTCCGGTTGTGCTGCCGGCTCTGATTGTCGGCGCGCGCCGCTACGGTACCGAAATTCGTCCGTTCGACGCCGCCGCAGCGGTTTTCAGCGGCATCTTTTTCTGGACCTTTCTGGAATACGCTATCCATCGGTTTGTGCTCCATAACGGCCTGGTTTTCTCAAGAGACCATGATGCCCATCATGCCGCCCCGAAAGCCGAAATCGGCACCCCCACCTGGCTCACCTTGCTGATCATGATGTTCGGCATCTATCTCCCCGCGGTGTTGGTCTTGCATGTGGGACTGGGCTTGATGTTCGGGTTCGGGGTCACCTTCGGTTACCTCATATACAGCTTTGCGCATTACAGCCTGCACCAATGGGATGTGAACAAGGACGGCGTTTTCTACAGCTGGAAACGGCTCCACGCGCTTCATCATTTCGTCAGCCAGGACGGGAATTTTGGCGTCACCAGCAGCCTGTGGGACCATATTTTCGGTACTGTCGTCACCAAAAAACGCAGCTATCTGGCCGAGAATAATTAGCCGACGAAGCACTTCTTTGTCTTTAGGAAAAGGTTGGCCGCCGGCGAAAGCAACGAACTTTTTTAAGCTGCTTCATGGGCTTTTAAGCTGCTTCATGGGCATTTCCCGAGCCAAAGCCCGCAACCCGATTAAAAGATATTTTTTGGTTCTTTTTTTAAAAAGAACTGCCTGCTTCTAGGCTGGCACTTTTACAGCTTTCCGTAACCCCGCGGCCAACGCAGCCACGTCCTCCAACACTGTAGCGACGTTGGTGGCGCAAAGTTTCTCGATCAGCGCGGAGGCGACGATTGCGGCATCCGCGTAACTGGCGATGGTTGCGGCTTGTTCCGGGGTACGGACGCCAAATCCAACGGCGATCGGCAGGGAGGTGGCGCGACGGATGCGGGGGATGTCGCGCGCCAGGTCGGCGGCCGAGGCGGTATGGGTGCCGGTGATGCCGGTGATGCTGACGTAATAGACAAAGCCTGAGGAACCGGCCAGCACTTTTGGCAAACGGTCATCGGAGGTGGTGGGGGCGATCAGGCGGATCACGTCCAATGCGTTAAGCGCCGCCGCGGGGAGCAGGAGATCGCATTCCTCGGTTGGCAGGTCGACGACGATGAGGCCGTCGACGCCGGCCGCAGCGGCGTCATGGGCGAAAGCGTCCACGCCGTAAGATAGAATGGGGTTTAAATATCCCATCAGCACCAGTGGCGTATGGTTATTGGCGGCCCGGAATTCCCGGACGATGGCGAGCACGCCGCGCAGGCTGGCGCCGGCATTGAGCGCTCGGCGGCCGGCGGCCTGGATCGTCGGGCCGTCAGCCATCGGGTCGGTGAAGGGCACGCCAATTTCGATAATATCGGCGCCGTGCGTCGCCATGCCGTTGAGCAGCTCGAGCGTGGTGGCGCGGTCCGGGTCGAAGGCCTCGACGAACGGGATCAGGGCTGCGCGGCCTTCGGCACGAAGAACTTTGAAGACACCGGCGATCCGGCTCATAGTTGAACCCCAAGGTGTTCGGCCACGGTAAATATATCTTTATCGCCGCGGCCGCACAGGTTCATCAGGATGATTTTATCCTGATCCAGCGTTGGCGCGAGTTTGGCAACGTAGGCCAGTGCGTGCGCCGGCTCGAGTGCCGGGATGATGCCCTCGGCGCGGGTGCAAAGCTGGAACGCCTCCAAGGCCTCATTATCGGTGATCGCGACATATTCAACGCGGCCGATATCATTCAGCCAGGAGTGTTCGGGCCCGATGCCGGGGTAATCAAGCCCGGCCGAGATGGAATGCGCTTCAAGAATTTGGCCATCCTCGTTTTGCAGCAGATAGGTGCGATTGCCGTGCAGCACGCCGGGGCGGCCGCGGGAGAGTGAAGCGGCAGTGGCGCCGGAATCCAGCCCATGGCCGGCAGCCTCGACGCCGATCAGCCGGACTGAGGCATCGTCAAGAAAGGGATGAAACAGGCCAATAGCGTTCGAGCCGCCGCCGATTGCGGCAATCGCGACATCCGGTAGCCGGCCTTCGGCCTCCTGCAATTGGACTTTGGCCTCTTCGCCGATCACGCATTGGAAATCGCGCACCATGGCGGGGTAGGGGTGAGGGCCGGCGGCGGTGCCGATGATATAGAAAGTGTCCCGCACATTGGCGACCCAGTCGCGCATGGCGTCATTCATGGCGTCCTTCAGCGTGGCGGCGCCCGATTGCACCGGAACCACCTCGGCCCCCAAAAGCTTCATGCGGAAAACATTCGGCTTTTGCCGTTCCACATCGACGGCGCCCATATATATGGTGCACGGCAGCCCAAACAGGGCGCAGACCGTTGCGGTCGCAACCCCGTGCTGGCCGGCGCCGGTCTCGGCGATGATGCGGGTTTTTCCCATGCGCCTAGCCAACAGGATTTGGCCGATGCAGTTATTAATTTTATGCGCGCCGGTATGGTTCAGCTCGTCCCGCTTGAAATATATTTTGGCGCCGCCCAGCGACTTGGTCAGGCGCTCGGCAAACCACAAAGCACTTGGCCGGCCGACATAGTGCTTCAGGTAGTAGTCGATCTCGCTTTGAAAGCTGGAATCGGCTTTTGCCGCCTCGTAGGCGGTTTCCAACTCCAGGATCAAAGGCATCAGTGTTTCAGCGACGAAGCGGCCGCCGAACTCACCAAAACGGCCGCGGCCATCGGGGCCGGAACGCAGGGAATTTTTGAGAAGTTCGTTCATATGTAGGCTGTAGCGCAGGGAGATGGCGGGATAAAGGCCGGAACCTCACAGGCAAAATCACGCCACGCAATTTAAAAATTCAACTTCCGGTTCAATGCCGGAGCATTCTTCTATCAAAGACCGTCTGTTAAATTAACTGAAATTTATTTTGATGGGATGCTGACCTCAAAACTGTCCATAAATTCGATGATTTCGACAAATTACATTATCCATCATGCCACGTGCCCCTTGCCGTCCAGATATTGCGCCATTAGACAATTATTTAAGTTATTGACGCGAGTGGACGGGAGACCGTTCGTTTACAACCACTCATTTACCACGACGCTCAGCTTTTTTGTGTCGCTTGAGGTCGGGAATTGGAAATGCCTCCAGATAGCACTGCAAACTCGGACAAAACGGTATCCATAAATAAATCCGCGGCGAAAGCCCTTTGGGATTCGTTCAGGGAAGACTGGGCGAGCCGGCAGCTGACCGTTGAATATCAGCCGCAAATCAATTTGATGTCGAGACAGATCGTCAGGTTCGAGGCGCTGCTGCGCTGGCACCACAAAACGATGGGCAAAATCTCAGCGACTGAATTTATTCCGTTTGCGGAAGAAAATGGTATGATCGGCGAGATTGGGGAGTGGGTGCTGGAGCGTGCTTGCGCCGACGCAATGACTTGGCCGGGCCATATTGGTGTTGCTGTGAATGTTTCAGCGACCCGGCTACATGATCCTGCCTTGCCGGGCATTGTAAAAAATGCGCTGCAGCGATCCGGCCTGCCGGGGTCGCGGCTGGAGTTGGAAATCACCGAAACCGCCGCGATCGCGCTGGATCCCGAAAGTTTTCAAATTCTATCCGCGCTACAGGAATTGGGCACGCGTATTACCGTGGACGATTTGGATGTGGGACATTCATCGATCCGGTATTTGCTCGATTTTCCTTTCGATAAAATAAAAATGGATGCTTCCTATACGGCTCTACTCGGCCAATCAGGAAGGCGCGGCGAGACCGCGCTCGCGATCATGCAGACAATTGCCGGTCTGTGTCATCGCTTGAATATCAGTTGCCTGGCAGAAGGCGTCGAGACCGTTGAGCAACTTATGATGGTAATGGGCGCCAATTATACCGAGGCGCAGGGCTATCTTTTTGGCCGGTCGGTTCCGGCCAGCAAGGTAGCTTCGGTGCTGGCGGATTTTGCGTCCATATGGAATAAATTCGCATTACCCGCGGAACGTTCGGTGGCTGCCGGCCTTACCTTTTTTCAAGTTGCCGATGCATTGAACGACGTTATTCTCATCACCACGGCCGATTTGAACCCGCCGGGGCCGGCTATAATCTATGTGAACCCAGCCTTCACGCGGCTGACCGGCTATTCAGCAGAAGAAGCGATTGGACGGACGCCACGAATGCTACAGGGCGAAGGCACTGACCGAGCCAGGCTAAAAGCTGTCAAAGCCAAATTGCGCGAAGGCCGCGCAGCCCACGAAAAGGTGTTGAATTTTTCGAAAACCGGCGCCCCCTACTGGCTGGATATGCGCATTGAACCACTGCGTGACGCGGCCGGAACAATAACACATTTCGTCGGCATTGAACGCGATGTCACAATGGATAAGCGCCGTTTGGGTGAGCTGGAATTTGCAGCCGATCGGGATACCCTGACCGGAATATCAAATCGCCAGGCATTCCTTCGCATCCTGCAATCGGAGATCGAACTCTGCGTCCAAACCAAGAGCGTCGATGCGGGAAGATCGCTTTGCCTGGCTTGCATCGATGTCGACTGCTTCAGGGATGTCAACAATCAGTTTGGGCATCAAGCGGGAGATACCGTGTTGTTCGATATCGCCACTCGTCTCAGCGAGAATACGCGCCGGGTCGACTCGATCGGCCGGCTGGGCGACGAGGAGTTTGCGGTTTGCCTGCCTGCCATCTCGCTTGAAGACGCGCATAGCCTGGCGGACAGGCTGCGTCATTCGGTCTCCGGAACGGTTATCGATACTGCGGCCGGGCCCGTAACGACGACGGTCAGCATCGGCGTTGCTAAACTGGCGCCCTCGGAAGATCTCGCATCCTTGATGGCCCGCGCACAGGCCTCCATGGTCGAAGCAAAATCCACCGGCCGCGACCGGGTTTGCTCACAAAAAGCTTAGCAAGGAAGAACTTCTTGTCCTGGCGATGAAGGCTGACCGCCCGCGAAACCAAAAAGCGGTTTTTATGCTTGCCCAGAGGCATTAAGCTGCCAGCGCCAGAGTTCCAGAATAAAAAAGTTTTTTGGTTCTTTTTTTGCAAAAAAGAACTGCTTGCTAATCCAGTAAAAAGCTAACCGGCACATGGTCCGATGGCTGCGTCTTGGCACGTTCGGCTTTATGGATGTTAACGCCGCTGAGGCGCTCGGCGATGCGCGGGGAGAGCAAGGCATGGTCGATGCGCAGGCCGATATCCCGGTCCCAGGCGCCGGCTTGATAGTCCCAGAAGGTGTACATCGTTTCGTTTGGGTACAAGGCCCGCAGCGCATCGGTCAGTCCAAGCCAGATAAGGGCGTTGAAAGCGGCGCGGGTCTCGGGACGTACCAGCGCGTCCGTTTTTGGCAAGGCGCCAGGGGCGTAGTCGGCATCGGTCGGGCACACATTATAGTCGCCGGCGAGGATAAAATCCTGGTCCTTATCCAGCATGGCGGCGGCGTGGGCGCGCAAGGATGCCATCCATTCCAGCTTGTAGGCATAGCCGGCGTCGCCGCCGGAATTGCCGTTGGGCAAATACAGGTTTCCAACCGTTAAGCCGTCGAGATGGGCTTCGATGTAGCGGGCGTGGCTATCGGCGTCGCTCATGAAGGGCAGTTTGCGGTGATTTATCCGGACCTCCTCGCGGTGCAGGATGGCAACGCCATTATAGGATTTCTGACCTGAGATTGCTGATTTGTAGCCGGTTTCAGTGAATTTCAGCGCCGGAAACTGGTGCTCCTCGCATTTGATCTCCTGTAGCAACAGCAGGTCAGGTTTCTCGCGCGCCAGAAAATCCGTGATATGGGCCTCCCGGGTGCGCACCGAGTTCACGTTCCAGGTGGTGATTTTGAGTTGACGTTTCACTATTCGGGCAGACGTGTCACGATGCCAGCTGACGATCCACGTCGAGGCTAATCGACAGAGAAAGACGTTCCGCAGCCGCAGGATGAGGTCGCGTTCGGGTTTTGCACGGCAAAATGCGCCCCCATGAGCGTGTCCTTGTAATCAAGCTCCGAACCCGCCAGCAGATCAAGGCTGGCTGGGTCTACGAAAACCGTCGCGCCATGCGCCGAAATAATCAGGTCGTCGGGGTTTTGAGCGCCTGTCAGGTCGAATTTGTATTGAAAGCCGCTGCAGCCGCCGGCCAGCACCTCGACCCGCAAGGCTTTGGCGCCGGGGTCGGTCGCCAGAATTTCGGCAACTTGCCTGGCGGCGGCCTCGGTAAGCCGGAACGGGGTATCGGGTGCAAGCGTTTCACTCATAGGAACTCATATAGCGCGTTCGGAGATTGGATTGAAGGCCCGCATGCGTGTATGCCAGCCATCATGAATTTAGCCCCCTACGCGGTGCGCAGCGAAACTTCCCGCGGCCGTCTGCACGCCGAACCGCCGCCGGCTGACCGCAGCGAGTACCAGCGTGACCGCGACCGCGTGGTGCATTCCTCGGCATTCCGGAAATTACAATACAAAACCCAGGTTTTCGTCACCCGCGAGGGCGATTTCTACCGCACCCGGCTCACCCACAGCTTGGAAGTGGCGCAGATTGCCCGCAGCCTGTCGCGTAGTCTCCGGCTGGATGAGGATCTGACTGAGGCGTTGGCGCTGGCGCATGATCTTGGTCACCCGCCATTTGGCCACGCCGGCGAAACCGGGCTCGACGAGGCGTTGAGCGAATTTGGCGGGTTTGACCATAATGCGCAGAGCCTGCGGGTGGTAACGTTGCTGGAGCATCGCTACGCCGGCTTCGACGGGCTTAATCTGAGTTGGGAAATGCTGGAGGGCCTGGCCAAGCATAACGGGCCGGTCGCCTCGGCGCCGGGTTATGTTGCGCAGTTCAATGAAGAATTCCCGCTGGACCTGCAACGCCAGGCCTCGGCAGAAGCGCAGGTTGCCGCATTTGCCGACGATATCGCCTATAACGCGCATGACCTTGATGACGGTCTGCGGGCAAAGCTGTTCAGCCTGGCAGACATCGAGGCATTGCCGCTGGTTGGCGAGGCGCTGGCCAAGGCGAAAACGCTGACCGCGGACGACAAGCGCGTCCGTCATGAAATGACGCGCCGGGTGATCAACTGGATGATCCACGATGTCATTGTCGAAAGCCAGAAGCGCTTGCACGACCTGGCGCCGCGGGATGTGGAGGCCATCCGTGATGCCAGGCTGCCGGTGATCCTGTTCAGCGAAAAACTTGCCGCGGCAAATGCGGCAATCAAGGCGTTCCTGTTCGAGCGCATGTACCGGCACTGGCGCGTCAACCGGATGAGCCATAAGGCGCAAGGGGTAACGAATACGCTCGGCAGTCTGCTATTGGCGAAGCCGGAATTGCTGCCGGATGATTGGCGCGTGCTGGCGGGCGATGCAAACAGTTTGCAGGCTGCGGTCGCGGTGCGTGATTACGTGGCGGGGATGACGGATAGGTATGCGATGCAGGAATTTGCGCGGCTCACGGATCCGAGCGTTCCTTCTTAGGCAAGCGCTTCTTTTTTAAAAAAAGCGGCAAATTTTTTGATTCGGCGGGTTGTTGATGGGTATGGGTGATAATCTTTTTGCTGAGTTGCGGGAATGGGTGCTGCAGGAGGTGGCAGCGCTGCTGCCGGGATTGGAACAGATCCATGCCAGTATCGAGCTGACGCCGACGCGCGATGCTTCGCATGGCGATATGGCGACCAACGCGGCACTTGTTGCCGCCAAGCCGGCGGGGAAAAATCCGCGTGAAATCGCCGCGGCATTGGCAGAACGTCTCGGCAGGCGCGAAGGCATTGCCAAGGCTGAACCGGCGGGTCCCGGCTTTGTGAATATCACATTGGCGCCGCAGTTTTTGCTGCGGCAATTGCCGGTAATTCTCGTGGCCGGCGAGGCCTATGGCGACAGCCAAAACAAGGGGCGTAAAATCAACGTCGAATATGTCTCCGCCAATCCTACCGGCCCGCTGCATGTCGGCCACTGTCGCGGCGCGGTGGTTGGCGATGCCTTGGCGAATTTACTGCAGAAAGCAGGCTACGACGTTACCAAGGAATACTATGTCAACGATGCCGGCGCCCAGGTCATCGCCTTGGCGCGGGCTGTCTATGTGCGGTATTTGGAAGCGCTATCGCGCAACCAACAGGCGGAATCCTATGCGGCCGGGGTCCCGGGCGGCATTCAATATGGCGGTGATTATCTGATCCCGGTGGGGCAGAGCCTGGCCGAGCTCTACGGTGATATGTTCGCAACCGCGCCCGAAGAGGAATGGCTGGACACGGTGCGGGAGTTCGCTGTCGGTAAAATGCTGGAGTTGATCCGCGAGGATCTGGCGGCGCTGCACGTGACCCATGATGTTTTTACCTCGGAACGAGAGCTGGTCGCGGCCGGCGGCGTCGAACGGGCGCTGCAAATTTTGGCTGATCGCGGATTGATTTACGAAGGCACGCTGGAGCCGCCAAAGGGCAAGACGCCGGAGGATTGGGAGGCGCGCGAGCAGACCTTGTTCCGCTCCACGGAATTCGGCGACGATGTCGACCGCCCGGTGAAAAAATCCGACGGCTCCAACACCTATTTCGCCAATGACATCGCCTGCCACGCCGATAAGATGGCGCGCGGCTTCGATACCATGATCGATGTGCTCGGTGCCGACCATGGCGGCTATACCAAGCGCATGCAGGCGGCGGTGCGGGCGCTGTCCGGAAATGGAAATGCGCGTTTGGATGTCGTTCTCTGCCAGATCGTGCGAGTGATGAAGAACGGCGAGCCGGTGCGGATGAGCAAGCGGGCTGGGACATTTGTCGAGCTGCGTGACCTGATCGACGAGGTCGGCGCGGATGCGGTGCGCTTCATCATGCTGATGCGCAAATCCGATGCGCAGATGGAATTCGACCTCAATGCCGCAGTGGCGCAAACCCGGGATAATCCGGTCTTCTACGTGCAATATGCGCATGCGCGCTGCCGTTCCGTGCTACGCGCCGCAGCTGAGCCCAAAAATCTGGGCGAGGCGGATTTATCCTCGCTGACGGCGCCGGAAGAACTGGTGGTGATCCGCAAGCTGATTGCCTGGCCGCGCATGGTGGAAGCAGCGGCGCAGGCGCGCGAGCCGCATCGGATCGCATTTTTCCTGTACGAATTGGCAGGCGAGTTCCACGCCTTGTGGAACGCCGGCCGGGATGACGCTGCATTGCGCTTCATCCAGGCTGAAAAGCCGGTGGAGACGGCTGCCCGGCTGGCGCTGGTCGCGGCCACGGCGGTGATTCTCCGTTCGGGACTCGGTGTGCTGGGTGTAAACCCGGTTGAGGAGATGCGATAATTGCGCCACCCAGGTGACGACCCAGATTACGAGGTTCCGGAATTCTCTTACCGGACCCGGCGGCAGACCGCGGCCTTCGACCCGACCATGCGGCGGATTGCGCTGGGTGCTGGCGGGATCGCGACGCTGGTCATTATTGTGGCGCTGGTCTGGAGCGGGATGAAGCCGGGGCTGGGCTTTGGGCCGCCGCCGGTGATTACCGCGCCGCCTGGGCCATTGCGGGTGGTGCCGGCCAATCCTGGCGGATTGAACGTGCCCGAAGCCGATGAACAGATCATGTCCGGTGCTAGCTCGAACGCACCGGCGCAACTGGCGCCGGACGGCACCGCGCCGGATCTCTCGGCATTTCAACCGCCTCCGCCCGCGCCGCCACCGCCGGCCGCGGCCCAGGGTGCGAGCCCGTCAGCTCCCTCGGCGCCGGTATCTCTTACGGCGCCGGCCCCGGCGACGGCTTCGCCCGACGGATCAAGCGTCCTGGCGCCCACGGCATCGCCGCCGCCGCCGATACCGGTTGATAACAATATCCTGGTGCAACTGGCCGCCGCGGTTGACCCTGCGGGTCCAAGGCAGGCGTGGCACCAATTCAACGCGAAAATGCCTGCCTTGTTCTCCGGCCATACGCCGATCTACAGCCACGCCGATGTCGCCGGCGTGGAGTTCTGGCGCCTGCGCATGGGCGGGTTTACCGACATTGCCGCCGCTCATAAATTTTGCGCGGCGGTAAAAGCACAAGGTGCGGCCTGCACGGTTGCCGCATTTTGACCAAACCTGTGATTATCGGCATCGACGGCCCGGTGCTGACGGGCGTCGAAATTGAGTTGCTGCGCGCACACCGGCCGAAAGGCGTGATCCTGTTCAAACGCAACATTGAAAATACGGCACAACTAACTGAACTGACAGCATCTTTAAAAGATGCATTGCCGCTTGATGCGGTCATCATGGTGGACCAGGAAGGTGGCAGAGTGGCCCGGCTGCGGGCGCCGCACTGGCCCGAGATGCCGGCGGCAGCAGACCTGCTGACCGAAGAGGCGGCACTCGCGCATGGCAGGCAGTTGGCGGCCATGGTGCGCGACGCCGGGTTTAACCTAATCGCGGCGCCGGTCTTGGATTTGGCGTTCCCCAGCGCCAGCTCGGTTATTGGTGACCGCGCGCTGGGCGCTGATCCCAAAACCGTTGCCCTTTTGGGCGCTGCGATGGCCGAAGGCATTCAGGCTCAGGGGGTGACCCCGATCATGAAACATATTCCCGGTCATGGGCGCGCCCAGGTCGACAGCCATTTCGCACTGCCGCGGATCGATGCCAGCGAGGCTGAGCTGGCGGCTGATTTTTATCCCTTTATCGCCAATAACAACTTGCCTTGGGCGATGACGGCCCATGTCGTCTATTCCACCCTTGACCCCGATTTGCCGGCAACGCTGTCGCAAAAAGTCATCAGCCGGATCATCCGTGGCCTGATCGGATTTGAGGGGATTTTGGTGAGCGACGATCTGGCGATGCAGGCATTAACCGGTTCACCCGCCGAGCGCGCGGTGGCGGCATTGCGGGCAGGGTGCGACCTGGCGCTCTATTGCCCGGGCGATATGGCCGGAAATCTCGCGATATTACAGGCGGTGCCTGATGCTGCATGAAGCGCTGTCCGGCATTCTTGCCACTCTGGTCGCAATAATCCTGCACGAGCTGGCGCATGGCCTGGCCGCTTTGGCGATGGGCGATAACACGGCGCGCAAAGCCGGAAGATTATCACTGAACCCGTTGAAACACATCGATAAAGTGGGTTCGGTTCTGCTGCCGGTTTTTCTTGCCGTATCGCAATTGCTGACCATCGGCCGGGTCGCTTTCATGTTCGGTTGGGCCAAGCCGGTGCCGATCGACTCGCAGGCACTGAGCATTAACGGCCGGCACGATCCGCGCCGGCTGATGGCGCTTGTCGCAATTGCCGGGCCGGCGATGAATTTTCTCCTGGCATTCATCGGCGCGCTGGCTTTGTACTCGCCTTATGGCACCTTGTTCTGGAGCTATTTTATCGTGGTTAACCTGGTCCTGGGCATTTTCAACCTGATCCCATTGCCACCGATGGACGGCGGCCGGATCGCCGTGGGGCTATTGCCGCTACCGGCTGCCCGCTTACTCGCTGGATCAGAGAAATTTGGTATCGTGCTGGTGATGTTGATCGTTTTCATCCTGCCGCTGGTCCTTGGGCAGCTTGGCGTGCGCTTTAACCCGGTCAACGCGGCGTTTAATGCGGTGCTGCCCTGGGCCTCGGACACGGTGATGCATCTGGCAGGGCACAAAAATGGACTCTGAAGCACTGGTCCTGCAGCTGGATGGATTTGAAGGCCCGCTCGATCTGCTGCTCGAACTGGCGCGGGCCCAGAAGGTCGATCTTGCCAAAATCTCGATTTTGGCATTGGTCGAGCAGTTTCTTGCGGTCATCGAGGGTGCGCGGCGGGTCCGCCTGGAACTGGCGGCGGATTGGCTGGTGATGGCGGCCTGGCTGACATGGCTGAAATCGCGTCTGCTGGTCCCGGCTTTGGGCGAGGCGGAAGATGCCGAGCAGAGTGCCGAAATGCTGGCCTCCAGATTGCTCGACTTGCAGGTTATACGGGCTGCTGCCGCCTGGCTCGGCCAGCGCCCGCAACTCGGCTGGGACGAATTTGGCCGCGGCGCAGCTGAGGATTTTACCGAAACCGATCGCAGCCGGCTGCGCCTTGAGATGAGCGGGTTATTGAGCGGTTACCTGGCGGCGCGCCGCCGCGCCGGCGCCAAACAGCAATACCGGCCAAAGCCGATGAACTATTTCTCGGTACAGAACGCATTGGAGCGCCTGTCCCGGCTGGTCGGTAGCCTGCCGGACTGGTCCACGCTTGAGGCATTCCTGCCGGAAGGTTTGAGCGATGGTCTGCCGCGCCGCGCCGCGCTATCAGCAACATTAGTGGCGAGCCTGGAGATGGCGCGCGGCGGCGCCGTCAGCCTGCGCCAGGACCATGATTTCGGGCCAATCTTACTGAAGGCAGGTAGTAATCCGCATGATTGAAACCGAGGATACTGTTTCGCTGGATACTGTTTCGCCGGTTCTCGAACCCGCCGCCGCTGCCGAATTAAAAGGCCCGTTTGAGCATGCAGTCCGGCTGGCCGAGGCGGTGATTTTCGCCAGCCGTGAGCCGGTGACCGCCCGTACGCTTGCCAACCTGCTGCCGGACGACGCCGACCTCGATGCTGTAATGGCCGCGGTGGCGGCAAGCTACGCCGGCCGCGGGGTCCATCTGACCGAGGTTGCCGGCGGCTGGCAGTTCCGTACCGCCGCCGATCTGGCTCCGGTTTTAAGGAAAATCGTCGAATTACCGCGCCGGCTGCCGCGGGTGGCGATGGAAACGCTGTCCATCGTGGCTTATCACCAGCCGGTAACCCGGACCGAGATCGAAGAGATCCGGGGTGCTGCTCTATCGCAAAATACCCTAGATCTATTATTGGAGAACGGCCTGATCACCCCAAAAGGCCGCAGGGAAACGCCCGGCCGGCCAACCCTTTGGGGCACCACGCCGGCATTTCTGGCGCAGTTTGGCCTGAACGACCTGCGCGATCTGCCAAAGCGCGAGGAATTGTTGATCGATCCGAACCCTGTTCGGGCCCCGGCGCAAACCGAGGCTGAGGGGCTGGAACCCCCGGCAGCGGAGCTGCCAGAACAACCAACAGCGGAGCTGCCAGAACAGCCAACAGCGGAGCTGCCGAAACAACCCACAGCGGAGCTGCCGAAACAGCCAGCAGCGGAGCTGCCGGACGAAGCTGCAGCGGACCTGCCTGAGCCGCCGGCGGAGCCAGCCCCGCCATGACGCACCGCATTACCCGCGAGAACCTTCAGGACGGCACGATGCTGGATCGCATTCGGGGCTACGCCAAGCAATTTCCGGATATGAAGTTTCGCAGCGAAGATGAAATGGCGGCGCTGTTGGTAAAAACCCTGGCCGAGCACGATCCAGCCGAGGATTTATACGTCTTCGGCTATGGCTCGCTGATCTGGAACCCGGCGTTCCATTTCGTCTCCAAACTGCCGGCCACCCTGCATGGCTGGCACCGGCGGTTTTGCCTTCGGCTGCTGGCCGGCCGCGGCGCGCCTGAAACACCGGGACTGATGCTGGCGCTCGACCATGGCGGCGCCTGCAAGGGCGTTGCTTTCCGCATCGCTGCGGCGCAGACGGCCGAGGAGCTCGGCATTCTTTGGCGCCGGGAGATGTACGGGGGCGCCTATAACGCGCGCTGGGTGCGGCTTAAGACCACCGAGGGCGAGAAGCGGGCGCTGACTTTCGTGATCAACCGCAAGCATCCCCGCTATGTGCCGGAAATTTGTGTGCTCGAAGCAGCCAAGCTGATTGCCACCGGCTGCGGCGATCTGGGCAGTTGCCGAGAGTATTTGGAGAACACGGTGCAGCATCTGGCCGAGCTTGGCATGCGCGACAGTGGTTTGCAGCGCATTGTCGAGGCTTTGCCGAAGCCGCTTTAGCCTGCTAGTCAGCGCGCCATATGTTTGGATTTTCCTGGGCAGAGATCGGGCTGATCATGGCGGTGGCATTGATTGCCATCGGGCCGAAGGATTTGCCCGTGGCGATCCGGACCGTCACAGGCATGATGAAAAAGGCCCGCGGCATGGCGGCCGAATTCCAGGGCCATGTCGATGAGATGATGCGTGAGGCCAACCTCGCGGATGTAAAAACCGAGATCAACAAGCTCCGCAAATTCGACTTCAAATCCGAGGTCGAAAAGCAGATCGATCCGGATGGCAGTCTGAAGGCCAATTTGACCTTCGATCCGATGTTCCCGAACGGCCCCACAACAGCGGCGAGCGCGGCGGCCGTGCCGGTGCTGCAGGCCGAAGAGGAAGTGCCGGATGCGCCCGCCTTTATTCCACCGGCGGCGGCGCGCAAAAAACCGATACCGGATTTTATTCCCCCCGGTACCCGGCGCTGGGGCTACTAGGCGATGGACGCGGTGAACGATACGCCCGAGGATAAGGACGAGATCAACGACAAGGAAATGCCGTTGATGGAGCATCTGGTGGAGCTGCGGCGCCGCCTGATGTGGTCGGCGTTGGCGATGCTGGTTGCCTTCGTCATCTGCTATTATTTCGCGCCGCAGATTTATGATTTTCTGGCAGCCCCTTTGGCGCATGCGTTGGAGGCGCGCGGCCAGAAACCGCAGCTGATCTATACGGCGCTGTACGAGGTATTTTTCACCTATATCCAGGTCGCCTTATTCGCTGCGATTTTTGTCTCCTTCCCGATCGTGGCGACGCAGTTATGGCTGTTCGTCGCACCCGGCCTGTACAAGAAAGAGAAGCGCGCGATGCTGCCGTTTCTGGTGGTCACGCCGTTCCTGTTTTTCCTGGGTGGCGCGCTGGCCTATTACGTGGTGCTGCCGACGATTTACAAATTCCTGCTGAGTTTCCAGACCACGGTAACGCGCGGCGCCGATGTCGATATTCAGCTGATGGCGAAGGTCAGCGAATATCTCTCGACCGTGATGAAAATCATTTTCGCCTTCGGTGTTGCTTTCGAATTGCCAGTGCTGCTGACGCTGCTTGGTAAGGTTGGAATCCTGACCTCCGCGGGGCTGAAGAAACATCGGCGCTACGCCTATGTCGGCTGCTTTATCGTGGCTGCGATTCTGGCGCCGCCGGACGCGCTGACCATGTGCATCCTGGCCGGCCCGCTGCTGCTGCTCTACGAAATCTCGGTGATTTCAGTGGGCATGGTGGAACCGAAAGTGCAGCCGGATGCATGACATCAAGGCCATCCGGGAAAACCCGGATGCGTTCGACGCGGCGATGGCGAGGCGGGGGTTGGAAAATCGCAGCGCGGATATTCTTGCACTGGATGCAGAACGCCGTTCGCATGTGGTCAATCAGCAGCAGTTCGAGACCGAGCGAAATGCGATATCCAAGCAGATCGGCGAGGCCAAGCGGGCCGGCAAAGATACATCCGAAATCGAAGCAAAAGGCAGTGCGTTACGGGATAATATTTCGGCAACCAAGGCTTTTGCAGAGAACGCGGAAGCCAGGCTGCACGCCCTGCTTTCTGAATTACCCAATAGTCTCGATGCGATTGTCCCCGATGGCCGCGACGAAGCTGATAACGCCGAGCAGAAAAAAATCGGGACGATCCGGGATTTTGCCTTCACTCCAAAACAGCATTTCGAAATCGGCGAAGCCCTTGGCCTGATGGATTTTGCCAATGCGGCGAAAATTGCCGGCTCGCGGTTCACGGTATTGAAAGGGATGCTTGCCCGGCTTGAGCGCGCGCTCGGCCAGTTCATGCTTGACCTGCATACCAGCGATCACGGCTACTCCGAGACGTCCGTGCCGCTGCTGGTCAATGAAGCAGCGGTGTTCGGCACCGGACAACTGCCGAAATTTGCCGAAGATCTGTTCAAAACCACCGATGGCCGCTGGTTGATCCCAACCGCCGAAGTGCCGCTGACCAATCTTGTTGCAAATGAAATCATTCCAGCCATGCAATTGCCTTTCCGGCTAACAGCGCTGACCCAATGCTTTCGTTCGGAAGCCGGTTCGGCTGGGCGCGATGTGCGCGGCATGCTGCGCCAACACCAGTTCTCAAAAGTGGAAATGGTCAGCATTACCCATCCAGACGCCAGCGAGGCTGAACAAGAGCGCATGACGCGTTGCGCTGAAACCGTGCTGGAAAAACTCGGCCTGCCGTATCGCCGCATGCTGCTCTGCGCCGGCGACACCGGTTTTTCCGCCGCCAAGACGTATGACCTGGAAGTCTGGCTGCCAGGGCAGGGCAGCTACCGGGAAATCTCCTCCTGCTCCAACACCCGGACCTTCCAGGCGCGCCGCATGAATGCCCGCTACCGCGAGGCGGATAACAAGACGCTAGGTTTCGTCCACACCCTCAACGGCTCCGGCGTCGCCGTCGGCCGGGCGCTGATCGCGGTATTGGAAAACTACCAGAACGAAGACGGCTCGGTGACCGTGCCAGAGGTGCTGCGCCCTTACATGGGCGGTTTGGAAACGATCAAATAACCCTTCGGGCTTAATCGCCCCTGTTACAGTTTGTAAACATCGAGTCACGCTGCGCCATCCTGCTTGCGCCATCCTGCTTGTATGTATCGGCGTTACATTGCATTTGCTGATCCGTGACTGGGCTTGCGCCCCGGAGGAAAATACTGCGTGGTTGAACCGAAGCCTAAACGCCGCCGCCGCTGGTGGATTATAGCGGCCATTGTTCTCCTCCTGGCCGTAATCTTCTATTGGAAGCACTCCGGCACCAAGGCCCCGCATGCCGCCGCTGCCCAGGCTGTTGGGGTCGCCAAAGCGGTGTCAGGCAGCATGCCGGAGACCGTGGAGGCGCTCGGAACCGTCACGCCAGTGGCTACCGTTACGGTACTGCCGCAATTAAGCGGCTATCTGACGGCGGTCGGCTTTACCGAGGGCGAAACGGTTGCCGCCGGGCAATTCCTGGCGCAGATCGACCCGCGGCCTTACCAGGTCGATCTGGAGCAATATACTGCCCAACAGGCCAAGGATGCGGCGACGCTGGCCCAAGCCCGGTCGGATCTTAGCCGCTACGAGATCCTCGAGCGCCAGGACTCCATTTCCCTGCAGACCGTGGCCGACCAGCGTTTCCTGGTGCAGCAGGATGCCGCCACCGTGCAGGTCGACCAGGCCAATATAGACTCCGCCAAACTCGACCTCGCCTATTGCCACATCACCGCGCCGGTTGCCGGTAAGGTCGGCCTGCGGCTGGTCGATCCCGGCAATTACGTAACCTCCGGCAGCACCACTGGCCTTGCCGTTATCACCACCATCGCTCCGATCACGGTCATTTTCAGCATTCCGCAAACCGAGCTGGCGCCGATTATCGCCCGCGTGAGTTCCGGTGCGACGCTTACAGCCAGCGCCTATTCCAGCGACGATACGACGAAAATAGCCGACGGCACGCTGACCGCGATCAGCAACCAGGTTGATACCAGCACCGGCACCGTGAATTTGCGCGCCACCTTCGCAAATACCAATTCAGCATTGTTTCCGAATGAATTCGTCAACATCCATCTGCTGGTGGATACGCTGCAAAATGCAACCCTGGTGCCGGCACCCGCGGTACAGGACGGCGCTCCCGGAAGCTACGTCTATGTTGTCAATCCGGATGATACGGTCTCAGTGCAGACGGTCACCACCGGCACTACCGATGGCACCAACACCGTGATTACCAAAGGCGTCAAACCCGCCGATGTGGTGGTGACCGACGGCGTCGACCGGCTGAAGGATGGTTCCAAAATAACCATTGCCGGCCCGGCGCCTGCCTCAATTCCGGCCCCGTCCAGCGAGGCCGGCGCCAAGGGTAAGGGCAAGCATAAGCATAAACATATGTGGCAATCCGGCGGCGCTTCCCCGCAATCCTCGACGCCGCAATCCTCGACGCCGCAATCCTCGACGCCGCAATAGTCTGCGGTCGCGCCAGATTCCATGAACCCGTCGCGCTTATTCATCCTCCGGCCGGTGGCGACATCGTTGCTGATGATCGCCTTCGTGCTGGTCGGTCTGCTGGCGTTTAAATATCTCCCGGTCTCGGCGCTGCCGGATGTCGATTACCCAACCATTCAGGTGCAGACCTTCTATCCCGGCGCCAGCCCGGATGTGATGACCTCCTCGGTTACCGCGCCGCTGGAGCGGCAGCTTGGCGAGATGGAGGGGCTGAACCAGATGTCTTCGGCAAGTTCTGCCGGCGCTTCGGTGATCACCCTGCAATTCGGACTTTCGCTCAGCCTCGATATCGCCGAGCAGGAAGTGCAAGCGGCGATCAACGCCGCCGGCAACCTGCTGCCGAGCGACCTGCCGGCGCCGCCGATTTATGCCAAGGTCAACCCGGCGGACGCGCCGATCCTGACATTAGCGGTCACCTCTAAAACACTGAAGCTGACGGATCTGCAATCTCTGGCCTATTCGCAGCTGGCGGCCAAAATCTCCGAAGTACCCGGTGTGGGGCTGGTTACCATCAGCGGCGGCAATGAGATGGCGGTGCGCATTCAGGTCAATCCGTTAGCGCTGGCCTCTTACGGCCTCAGCATCGATAACATCCGCACGATTATCGCCAACCTGAACGTCAACACCCCGAAGGGTAGTTTCTCCGGCCCGGTGCAGTCCTACACCATCAACGCCAATGACCAGATCACCGAAGCCTCGGAATATAACGATCTCGTAGTGGCCTATAAGAACGGCTCGCCGGTGCGCCTGCGGGATGTGGCGACGGTGATCTCGGCGCCGGAAAATGAGGAACTTGGCGCCTGGATGAACCGCACGCCGGCGATTATCCTCAATGTCGACCGGCAGCCCAATGCCAACGTCATCCAAACCGTCAATGCCATCAAGGCGCAGCTGGCGGTGCTGACCGCCGGACTGCCGCCGGCGATGCAGGTAACGGTTTTAACCGACGGCACCACCTCGATTCGCGCTTCGGTATCGGATGCCGAGTTCGAACTGCTGCTCAGCGTCGCCTTGGTGGTAGTGGTTATTTTCGTGTTCCTACGCAATGTCCGCGCCACCATCATCCCCAGCATTTCGGTGCCGGTATCGCTGGTCGGCACACTGGCGGTGATGTACCTGTGTGGATTTTCGATCGATAATCTTTCGTTGATGGCGCTGATCATCGCCACCGGTTTCGTGGTCGACGACTCCATCGTGATGATCGAAAACATCACCCGCTATATCGAGATGGGAGAGAGCCCGATGGCAGCGGCGATGAAGGGCGCCGGCCAGATCGGCTTTACCATCATCTCGCTGACCATATCGCTGATCGCGGTGCTGATCCCGTTGCTGTTTATGGGCGATGTCGTCGGCCGGCTGTTCAGCGAATTCGCAATCACGCTGGCGGTCACCATCATCATCTCGGCAATCGTGGCGCTAACCTTGGTGCCGATGCTGTGCGCCCGGATCCTGAAGGCCAAGCACGAACAACGCCCGAACCGCTTCGAGATTAAAGCCGAGGAACTTTTCACCGCCCTGATCGACAGCTACGGGCGCGGCCTCACCTGGGTGCTGGCCCATGCCCGGCTCACCTTGGCGGTTGCGATCATCACGCTGGTGGTCACCGTGATCATGTACATAACGATCCCGAAAGGGTTTTTTCCGGTGCAGGACACCGGCGTTATCGAGGGCATCACCCAGGCCGCGCAATCGACCTCCTATGCTGCGATGGCGGTGCACCAGCAACAGCTGGCCGATGCGATATTGCAGGATAAGGATGTTGTCAGCCTGTCCTCCTATATCGGCATCGACGGCACCAATAACACGCTGAACCAGGGCCGGTTCCTGATCAATCTGAAGCCGGAGAGCGAGCGGAGCCAAACCGCGACGCAAATTATCCGGCGCCTGCAAACCGAGATCACCAACGTTCCGGGCATCGCGCTGTTCATGCAGCCGGTGCAGAGCCTGACGCTCAACACCACGGTCGCGCCAACCCAGTATCAATTCTCGCTGGAAGACCCGAACCAGGATGATTTTACCAACTATGTGCCAAAGCTGGTGGCCAAGCTCAGCGCCCTGCCGCAGCTGACGGACGTTGCCAGCGATCTCGAAAACAACGGCCTTTCCGTTTATGTCAACATCAACCGCCAGAATGCCGCGCAATATGGCATTACGCCGGCAACCGTCGACAGCGCGCTCTACGATGCTTTCGGCCAACGCATCATCTCGACGATCTTTACCCAGACCGATCAGTACCGGGTAATCATGACCGTGGATCCCAGCATGGCGCAGGGCGTTGCCGGACTTGGCAATATCTATCTGCCATCCTCATCCGCGAGCGGCGGGCAGGTGCCTTTGCGGTCGATCGCGACCTTCACCGTGCAGCAGGAACCGCTGGTTATCGAGCATGTCGGACAGTTTCCCTCGACCACGGTTTCGTTCAACCTCGCACCCGGCGCCTCGCTCGGCGGTGCGGTGAACGCCATCAATGCCGCCGAGAAGCAGGTGCAGTTGCCCAAAGCGATGACCACGGCGTTTCAGGGTGCTGCCGCGGCCTTCCAGAACTCGCTCGGCAATGAGCTGTTTCTGGTCATCGCCGCGCTGGTCGCGGTTTATATCGTGCTTGGCGTGCTCTATGAGAGCTTCATCCACCCGGTGACCATTCTCTCGACCTTGCCCTCGGCGGGCATCGGCGCGCTGTTGTTTTTATGGATCGCCGGTGACGGCCTTGATGTCATCGGCATTATCGGCATCGTGCTGCTGATCGGCATCGTCAAGAAAAACGCCATCATGATGATCGATTTCGCGCTGCACGCGGAACGGATCGAGGGCAAAACCCCGCGCGATGCGATTTATGAAGCAAGCCTGCTGCGCTTCAGGCCGATTTTGATGACGACGGTCGCCGCGATGCTGGCTGCCGTGCCGCTCTGGCTCGGCGGCGGCACCGGCTCTGAACTACGCGCCCCGCTGGGTCTGGCGATCATCGGCGGGCTGATGGTCAGCCAAGTCCTCACCTTGTTCACGACACCGGTAATCTACCTCGCCTTCGATGCATTGGCGCGCCGCTTCAGACGTCGTTTCGCTGGCAACCGCCCGGCCGACAGCCCGCCGGCGCAGGGCGAACTGATATGAACCTCTCGGCGATTTTCATCCGGCGTCCGGTGGCTACGACGTTGTTGACGATCGGCATTGCGCTTTCCGGTGTCCTGGCATTTTTTCGGCTGCCGGTGGCGCCGCTGCCCAATATTTCCTTCCCCACCATCCAGGTGATGGCGAACATGGCCGGCGCCAGCCCGGAGACCATGGCGCAGACCGTTGCCGAACCGCTGGAGCGACATCTCGGCATCATCGCGGATGTCACCGAGATGACCTCGCAAAGCGGCGTCGGCACCACTCGCATAACGCTGCAATTCGGGCTGGATCGGGACATCAATGGTGCCGCCCGCGATGTCGAGGCGGCGATCCAGGCGGCGCGCGCGGATCTGCCGACCTCGCTGCGCTCCAATCCAACCTACAACAAATTCAACCCCGCTTCAGCGCCGATCATGATCCTGGCGCTGACCTCGGACACGCTGACCCCGGGACAGCTATACGATTCAGCGGATACCATTCTGGAACAGCAGTTTTCGCAAATCACCGGCATCGGCGATGTCGAGTTGGGCGGCAGCGCCTTGCCGGCGGTGCGGATCGATCTGCAGCCGGGGCCTTTGAACAATTACGGTATCGGGCTTGAGGATGTGCGCGCGGCACTGGCTTCCGCCAACGCCGACAGCCCGAAAGGCTATGTCGATAATGGCGGCGCGCGGTACCAGCTTTACGCCAATGATCAGTCCACGGTCGCTGCCGATTACCGCAATCTGATCATCGCCTACCGCAACAATTCCGCGGTGCATCTGAGCGATATCGCCAATGTCACGAACTCGGTGGAAAACATCGATAACGCCGGGATTTTCAATGGTAAAAGCGCGGTTCTCGTGGTGCTGCATCCGAGCCCGTCGGCAAATGTCATTCAAACCGTCGATCAGGTGAGGGCCATGCTGCCGCGGCTGCAGGCGGCTTTGCCACCCAGTATCAACATGGCGATTGCACTGGACCGGTCGCAATCGATCCGCGGCGCGCTGGATGACACGGAGAAGACCTTATTCATTGCAATCCTGCTGGTGGTGGCGGTGGTGTTTGTGTTTCTACGGTCCGGCCGCGCCACCCTCATCCCCGGCATCGCGGTTCCGGTTTCGATCATCGGCACCTTTGGGCCGATGTACCTGCTCGGCTTCAATATCGATAATCTCTCGCTGATGGCGCTGACCATCGCCACCGGTTTCGTGGTCGACGACGCCGTTGTCGTGGTTGAGAACACGCACCGGCATTTGGAAGATGGCATGGAGCCCTATGCCGCGGCGATGCGCGGCGCCGCCGAGGTCAGTTTCACGGTGCTGTCGATGAGCCTCTCGCTGATCGCGGTATTCCTGCCGATCCTGCTGATGCCGGGATTGCTGGGCCGGCTGTTCCGGGAGTTTGCCGAGACCCTTTCGATCACCATCCTGATCTCCCTGCTGATCTCGCTAACCCTGACGCCGATGCTGTGCGCGCGTTTCCTGCGGCATGAAGTGACGCCGGAAAAGCGGCCTAACTGGTTTATCCGCGGCCTCGAAACCGGGTTCACGCAGTTGCTGGAAGGCTACAAGTCCTCGCTGGCATGGGCGCTGCGCCATGCCGGGTTTGTCGGCGTCATTTTGCTGCTCACCATCGCGCTGAACTTTTTCCTGTTCGTTATAGTGCCGAAAGGGTTCTTTCCGGAGCAGGATAACGGTTTGATCATCGGCACGGTGCAGGCTGATCAAAGCATTTCGTTTGCTTTGATGAAGCAGAAGCTGACGCAGCTCGAGACCATTATTCAACACGACAAGGCGGTCGCCACGGTTGCCGGCTTTACCGGCGGGCGGGCGACCAATAACGGCTTTATTTTCATCACCCTGAAGCCGCTGGCGCAGCGCCATGTTTCCGCAACCCAGGTGGTCGCCAGGCTGCGCAAACCGCTGGCGACGATCCCCGGCGCGCCGACCTTCCTGGTGCCGGCGCAGGATCTGCAGGTCGGCGCCCGCCAGGGCAATGCCGAATACCAGTACACCCTGACCAGCAGCGACAGCGATGCGCTGTATGCGTGGGTCCCGAAAATCGTCGCGGCGCTGGGCAAGACAAAATTACTGGATGTCAATTCAGACCTGCAGCAAGGCGGGCTGGAAACCAATGTCGTGATCAACCGCCCGGTGGCGTCGGCCTACAACATCACGCCAGAGGAGATCGATAACACTTTATACGATGCCTATGGGCAGCGCTCGGTCTCAACGATCTATAATGCGCTCAACCAATATGAAGTGATCATGGAGCTGGCGCCGCAATATCTGCAGACGCCGGATATGCTGAAACAGATTTACATCAGCACCTCGGGCGGCACGGCCAGCGGCACCAGCCAAACCAATTTCGCCGCCGGCACGGTGATAAGCTCCACCAACGCCACCACCGCCGCCAGCACCACGGCATCGGTGGCGCTCGATTCTGCCACCAACCAGGCCCTTAACAGCATCGCCGCCAGCGGCCGGTCCAGCGCTTCCAGCGGCGCTTCGGTCAGCACCGATGTGGAGACCATGGTACCGCTGGCGGCGGTGGCGACTTACGGGCCCGGCACCACGCCGATCTCCGTCAACCATCAAAGCGGCCAGCTTGCCAGCACCATCTCTTTCAACCTGCCGGCCGGGTTTGCGCTAAGCGCGGCTGCGGCCCAGATCCAAAAAACCATGAGCGATCTTGACGTGCCGATTACCATCCACGGTCAGTTCGCCGGCGCCGCCGCGGCATTTCAGTCCAGCGAGTCGAGCGAACCTTTGCTGATCCTGGCAGCATTGGCGGCGGTTTATATCGTGCTCGGTATATTATATGAGAGTACCATCCATCCCATCACTATCATTTCCACCATCCCGTCGGCCGGCATCGGCGCCCTGCTGCTGCTGCTGTTGCTGAACGTGCAACTCACCATTATCGCGCTGATCGGCATCATCCTGCTCATCGGCATCGTTAAAAAGAACGCCATTCTGATGATCGACTTTGCCTTGCAGCTGGAGCGTTCCGGCCAGCTGCCGCCGGAAGAAGCGATCTATCAGGCAGCCGTCCTGCGCTTCCGGCCGATTTTGATGACGACCTGCGCTGCTATCCTCGGCGCGCTGCCATTGGCGATCGGGTTGGGGCAGGGGGCGTCGCTGCGGCAACCGCTGGGCCTGACGATTATCGGCGGCCTGATCGTCAGCCAGGCGCTGACCTTATACACCACACCGGTGGTTTATATTTTCATGGACCGCCTCGGTACGCGATTGCGCGGGCGTCGGAGTTCGGCGCCGCCGCGCCGGGCCAACATTGCGGAGACCGCATGATGGGTAAGCCTTGCGGAGACCGCATGATGAGTAAGCCTTGCGGAGACCGCATGATGACGCGCATCCGGACCTGGTCCCTGATTGTGATCGGCAATGTCAGCCTGGCCGGCTGTCTGGTGGGACCGGATTATCATAAGCCGCCCGCGATCGTATCGCCTGCATATAAGGAGGCTGTGGCAACGGCGCCGCCCGGCTGGACCGTCGCCGTTCCAGCCGACGGTATTCCGAAGGGCCAGTGGTGGACGTTGTACAATGATCCCGATCTGGACCGGCTGGAACCGCTGGTGGCGGTTTCGAACCAGACCGTCATTGCCGACTATGCAGCCTATGAGGAGGCCGAGGAGATCGTGGCCGAAACCCAGGGCCAGCTTTACCCAACCGTGGGTCTAACCGGCAGCGCCACCCGTGCCGCTCAGGGCAATGGCGGCGGCGGCAACGTCTCAACCAATGCCGGCAGCGGCAGCTATTCAATCAGCAACGGCCCGCGCACCAGCGGCACCTTTGAGGGTAGCGTCGATTGGACGCCTGATATCTGGGGCAAGATCCGCCGCGAGGTGGAGGGCGATATCGCCGCGGCGCAGGTGAGCCAGGCGGATTACGACAATGCGACGCTCTCGGCGCAGGCGACGCTTGCCGAAGATTACGTCGATCTGCGCGCCACGGACGCCTTGATCGCCCTGCTGCAACAGACTATCGCCGCCTATCAGCGGACCCTGCAGATCACACTGAACGAGTATAATGCCGGCACCGCCGCCCAGTCGGATGTGATTACCGCGCGCACCCAGCTGGAGAGCACGCAGGCGCAGCTCGTCAACCAAGGCACCGTCCGGGCTCAATATGAACATGCGATCGCGGTACTTGCTGGCCATCCGCCCGCTGATTTGACCCTGCCGGCTGGCGCGTTGCCGACCATGATCCCTGGCATTCCACCGGGCCTGCCGTCTACCCTGCTCGAACGCCGGCCCGATATTGCCGCCGCCGAACGGACCATGCAGGAGCAAAACGCGCAGATCGGCGTCGCGGTGGCGGCCTTCTACCCCGATATCAGCCTCTCGGCTTTGGGCGGCTTTTCCGCCGACCCGATCGGTGGCCTGTTCTCGCTTAGTAATACGCTGTGGTCTCTGGGCGTCAGCGGCAGCGAAACCCTGTTTGAGGGCGGCACCCGCACCGCGACCGTGAGGGCGGCCGAGTTTGCCTATGACGAGGCCGTCGCTAATTACCGGCAGACGGTTTTGTCGGCTTTCCAGGATGTCGAAAACGATCTTTCCAATCTTCGCATATTGGCCCAGCAGGCTGTCATCGAGCAGGCGGCCGTGAGCGATGCGACGCGGGCGGTACAGATTGCCCTCAATGAATATGAAGCCGGGACCCAGGCCTATACCACCGTGGTTACTGCGCAGGCCACGCTGCTATCTGACCAGGAAAACGCATTGACCGTGCAGCAGGACCGGTTGCTGGCCAGCATCTCTCTAATTCAGGACTTGGGTGGCGGCTGGCAAACGCCTGCTTCCTGGGCCGGAGCCCAATAAGGTAAGCAGGACGATTATTGATCTAGCGCTGCGATCTAAAACCGTATAACGTGCTCCCACGGCGCTTTTCGTTTCTTGTTGTTGCGTGCTTTTCTTGCGATGCTATCGCGACCTCGACGCTTCCCAACAATTGAAGAGTATTTTGGCCCGCACGTCGTGGGTCGCTGTTCGTTAGGAGGATGCGATCATGGCATCAGGTACAGTTAAGTGGTTCAACGCACAAAAAGGTTACGGCTTCATTCAGCCGGATGACGGCTCCAAAGATGTGTTCGTGCACATTTCGGCCGTCGAACGTTCCAACCTCGGTACGTTGAACGAGGGCCAGAAAATCCGCTATGAGATTCAGAGCGGCCAGCAAGGCAAGGTATCCGCGGAAAACCTACAGGCCGCCTAATCGGCCTGGGATTTCTGTGCAAATTCTAAAGGCGCCACGGCAACGTGGCGCCTTTTTTGTTGCTTAGCCGAAGCCGCCAAACGCCGGACCGCGCCAAACGCCGGACATGGGGGAAACATGGACGCCAGTTAGACGGTTTGGATAGAATCCGGTTGAGGGCGCGCCCGGCTTCCTAAACATGTCATTTTGGCGACGGTTGGTGCGCTGCACTGTGCCTGAAATGCAACAAGAACAGAATGTTGTGATTTCAAACGAATTCGATGATGACGCGGAAAATATTCTTGCTATATCCAGCATACGTAATTCATCGCCTGGAGGCCTTTATGAAGTTCCGCTTAGCCCTTGCCGCTGCCACCTGCCTTGCTCTGCCGATCGTGGCGCATGCTCAGCCAGTCACTGGCCCCTATGTAAACATTGGTGCCGGTACAACCATCCTGAACCCGACCAACGTTTCGGTTCCGCAGAATGCCAATAACGGCAGCCGCGCTCTCTACAGAGAGACCTATTCCGGTGTTGCCGGCGCCGGCTACGGCTTTGGCGACGGTTTCCGCGTCGAGCTTGAAGGCGATTATTTCCGCAATACCGCGCATAAATTCGACAACAACGATGGCACTCAGACCCCGGTTACGGGCGCCCAGAAAACCTATGGCGCAATGGCCAATGTCTATTACGACATCTCGGTCGGCCTGCCGATTTTCCCGTATGTCGGCGCCGGTGTCGGCTACCAGTGGTCCAAGTTGAACACGGATATCCGTAGCGGCAACGCAACCATCGCCGGTACCTATGGCAGCATCGCCTATAACGTTATCGGTGGCGTGGCTTACCCAATTCCGATGGTTCCGGGCCTTTCCCTTACCGCCGAATACCGCTTCATGCAGACCACCGCGAACAAGAAGTTTCTGGCTTCATATAACGGTGTTCCCGTTACCTCTGTGAAGTTTGGTCAGCAATCCTCGCACACCTTCCTGCTTGGCCTGCGCTATCAGATCTTCCCGCCGGCTCCGCCCGCTCCGCCGCCGGCTCCGGTTCCGGTTGCTGCTCCGGCTCCCGCTCCGGCAAAAACCTACCTCGTGTTCTTCGATTGGGATAAGTACAACCTTACCCCGCGCGCTTTGGATATCATTGCGCAGGCAGCGTCTGACAGCAAATCGCAATCCACCACCACGATCGCGGTTAACGGCTACACGGATACCTCCGGTACCCCGGTTTATAACCAGGGTCTGTCGGTTCGTCGCGCCAAGGCTGTTGCAGCGCAGCTGGTCACTGACGGCGTGCCGGAATCTGAAATCACCGCTCAGGGCTTTGGTGATACGGATCTCTTGGTTCCGACCGGACCGGGTGTACGTGAACCGCAAAACCGTCGCGTCCAAATCGTTCTTCAGTAACACCTGCTTTAACGCAGTCGAAAAAAACCCTGGCAGGAAACTGCCAGGGTTTTTTATTGCATATTGATGTTTATTGCGTGCTGATGATCGTTTTGGCGCCGGATACTACCGGCAGTTAGCCGAAAGCAGGAACCAACGGACCGCCAACTTCGATGGCGCGCTTATACCCGGGCTCGGCTTGCAGGTGCTGCCAATAGGTGACAACAGCCGGATGGCCGGCAAGAAAGCCGCCTGCCTCCATCAAGGCGAGGCAATAGGACATTTGCATGTCCGCCAGGGTTAATTCTGAACCCATCAGATAAGGTCCAGCGCTGAGACGCGCACTCATATAGTCAAGCGATTTAGTCAGTTCGCCGGTGGCGAAGCCTTCCAGCATCGGCGGCAAACCACCCGCCATTAATCCCATCAGCTTGAACATTACCGGCGTCATCAACGAACCCTCCGCGTATTCGAGCCATTCGGCATGCTCGGCATAGGCGTTGGTCTGAGGCTTCGGCTGGTATTTCCCGTTACCATGGCGATCTGAAATATAGCGCAGTATGACCGAAGATTCCGCCAGCACGAGATCCCCATCGACGATTACGGGAGCCTTGCCAAGCGGGTGAATTGCCGCCAGATCGGCGCCGGCGCGCATGTCTGGACCGCGCTTATGCGGAACCAACTCATACGCGACGCCGAGCGCTTCCAGCAGCCAGATGACCCGTGACGAACGAGAAGTCTCGAGATGATGCAAATAAATCATGATATTCCTCCAAGTTTGTTTTCATGCCTCAGGCAGAGCCTTTGGAAATTCGCTGTGGGTAGTAAACTATGGCGTCTGCGGAGAACCGGACCGGAGCGTACGTTATGTACGTGAAGATCGGAAGCGGACGCGGACGCCACAGCCGGCCGCAGCGTAGCATGCCCCAAGGCTCTGGCGGAGAAGGTGGGATTCGAACCCACGGTACGCGTTAACGCACGGCGGTTTTCAAGACCGCTGCCTTAAACCACTCGGCCACCTCTCCAAAAGCCTATTGCAGACGTTGCTATGGTGGGTGGAATAGCGGTGATTTCCTATGCTCCGGTGCTCACGGCCACCAGGCCGCTCCGCTCCGGCGCTCAAAGATCACCGCTATTTCATACACCACAGGCACTTCTGAAACAGTCTTTCATACGCGTCGTTCTAATTTTGCACGCTTTCACCCGGTTCTTCTCAAACGGTCAAGGCCACGCCCAGGCGTCCGGCTATCTCCTGGATAAACTGCCAGGCGACCCGTCCGGACCGGCCGCCGCGTGTTACCGACCATTCGACCGCGGCCGCCCGTAATGCGGTATCGTCGATCGGCAAGTTATAGGCTTTGGCATAACCTTCGATCATTGCGAAAAAAACGTCCTGCGTGCTGTTGTGGAAACCAAGCCACAGTCCGAAACGGTCGGAAAGCGAGACTTTTTCTTCCACTGCCTCGGCCGGATTGATGGCGGTCGAGCGTTCGTTTTCGATCATGTCGCGCGGCATCAGATGGCGGCGGTTCGAAGTTGCATAAAACAGCACGTTGTCCGGGCGTCCCTCGATGCCGCCATCCAGAACCGATTTCAATGCCTTGTAATCCGCATCCTCGCGCTCGAACGACAAATCATCGCATAGAATCAAAAAGCGTCGCTGCTGGCCTCGCAACAGGTTCAACAGCTCCGGCAGCGATCGGATATCTTCCCGGTGGATCTCAATCAATACCAGCCGCGTGTTAGGTTCGGCATTGACCGCGGCATGCACGGCCTTGACCAGCGAGGATTTACCCATCCCGCGGGCCCCCCAAAGCATGGCGTTATTGGCCGGCAGTCCGGCTGCGAATCGGGATGTGTTTTCCAGCAAAATCGCCTTCTGCTGTTCAATTCCCTGCAGCAACGCGATGTCGACCCGCGACACTTTAGCAACCGGCGCCAATGCGGCCGCGGCAGGCTGCCAGACAAATGCATCGGCGCCGGATAAATCCGGGGTTTGCGGCTTGGGCGGTGCCAGCCGCTCCAGCGCCTCGGCAATTCGCAATAGGAGCGCTTCGTTCATCATGTCACCTTTCCGAACCATAAAAATCGCCGCTGCCGGTTGACTGTCCGGCGCCGCAACCTATGGTCCGCCGCGTATAACGACAACCGGGAAAACGCATGTTCATCGCCAACGCCTATGCCCAAACCGCTTCCGGCCTGCCGGCCAGCCTGAGTTCACTGGTGCAGTTCGCGCCGCTTCTCCTCATCGTTGTCGTGTTCTACTTCCTGCTGATCCGGCCGCAACAGACCCAACAAAAAGCGTTGAAGGCCAAGCTCGGCGCCTTGAAACGCGGCGATCGTATCGTCACCGCCGGCGGGATTATCGGCACGGTCAAGAAAGTTGGCGACGGCGCCACTGAGCTTGACGTTGAGATTGCCCCCAACGTTACTGTGAGTGTCGTGCGCTCCACCATTACGACCGTGATCACCCCCGTCGCCGCCAACGACTGAGACTCTATTCCAGAAGCCGTCAGGCGGTCGGCCGCTGCTGGGCTCACGGCCAGTAGGCCCTCCGCGAGGGTGCTCCAAAATCACCGTCACGCGAGTCGCCGGCGCGACTTTTCAAACAGCATCTTGGCTCATTGAACCTTTAGGTTCATCCAACCCGGGATGGTTGGTTTCACCAGCGCGTTACCGGCTAATAGCGGCTTATTAAGTGCATCGATCCGCAGCATGGCCAGACCGATTTGGCCGGCGGAGCTGCGTAGTGTGCCCACTTCCATACCAGCCGCCAAAACCGGCGTGCCGGGTGGCGGCGCGGTGGGTTCAAGTGTTACCGGCACCAGCCGGCGTTTGACCAGGCCCCGGTATTTGGTTCGCGCGGTCAGCTCCTGGCCCATATAGCAGCCTTTGTCCCAGGCGACGCCGCCTAGCTCATCGAACCCGGCCTCGAGCAATAAGGTTTTGTCGGGCTCCAGATCCGGCGGTCCGTCCGGCAAGCCAAGGCTCAGCCGGTGCGCATCATAGGCCGCAGGGCTCGCCGTCTCCGCAATTTCCGCCGCGCTGATCATCCGGTAACCGGCAAATTCCAGCCGCGGGTCCGGTGCGGTCACCGGCACTTCCGGAGGAACGCCATTCCACGCTGCGTAGACACGGAGCGACTCCGATAAATCCTGCAATTGCACTGCAGCCCGCAGCCGGAAACGGCTCAAACGACGCAACAGATCCGCAACCGCCTGCACCGGCGCGTCGATCAATAACCGCTCGTTATCATGGAAAATAAAAAAATCGGTGATGTAACGTCCCTGCGGGGTTAGCAGCGCCGCCCAGACCGCCTGGCCCGGCACTGCGAGCGCGACTTCATTGGAAACCAGACCATTTAAAAACGCCACGCGGTCGGCGCCCGCGATCCCCAATACCCCGCGCGATGGCAAACGTGTAATCATTGTCATTGGATTAAGCTGGGACCTTGCGCGGCCCGTAGCAAGGCTGATATCGCATTATAGCGATGCGCGTTCTTATCATTACTTCAGCCCGGTTCGCCGATGCCGTTAATTCTACCGGGGTGCTGGAGCAGCTGCGCCTGCAGTATCGCCATGCGCAGTTCACCATCGCTTGTGGTGCCAGTAGCGGTGGTTTGTTTGCCCATTTCCCTAATCTGGAACGCCTGGTCCTGGTCGATAAAGGCAATCAGGATTTTCGAAAGTTCCACGTCTGGCGTAAACTCGTGACAAGGTCCTGGGACCTCACCGTGGATATCCGCGGCAGCGAAATTACCAATTTTATGATCTCGAGCCGGCGGAAAATTATCAAGGGAGACCGTGACGCCCGGCAATACCGGCAACTTGCTGCGGCCCTTAATATCTCGCCAGCGCCGTTGCCACATATCTGGACCAATGCCGCAGATTATGTCGAAGCCGAGCGGCTGCTGCCTGCCGGAGCGCCGATTATCGGGATCTGTCCGACCGCCAGCGAGCGGCGTAAAATGTGGCCGGTTGAGCGTTATGTTGAGACCTTCATGGCGCTCAGGGACAAGCTGCCCGAGGCTCGTGCCGCGGTTTTCGCAAGTGCCAGCGATTCCGAACGCTACGTCTGTGCCGAGCTGGTGGCGGCAATTCCAAATGCCATCAATCTGGCGCGCAATATTGCAATTCCGCAGCTAGCGGCCTGCTCTACGCGCCTGGCGCTGATGATCGGCAATGATACCGGTCTACCGCATGTTTCGGCCGCTGCCGGCACCCCGACGCTTAGCTTGTTCACCAGCCCCCGCGCCGCCACATTCGCGCCAGTAGGGCCCCGCACCGCAGCCCTTGCCGCGACCTCCGAGCCGAGTGAAATGCCGATGCAGGCTCTGGATGTAAAAACGGTTGTCGCCGCCGCCATCTCGCTGCTGCAATCGGAATAGTTACACACGATCCGCACATACGCCGTGACAAGATGGAACTAGCTTAGAATGTGTAAAGACGGCGACCGCATGCCGCCTAAACCATTCGCTATTGGTTTTCTAGAAAGGGGAGGGGTCGAAACACGCTGCTAACGCCTCTAAACTCGGCTAATTAGCGGGGGCTAAATTCGGAATCGAAATGAGGAGTTTTGTTCGTTCTCTTTTTTAAGCAGAGCCGCCCTGCCAAACCCTGTTGGTTCGCCCATGTGCCCGCTATAAAGCGGTATGGCTTATGATCTGATCCTTAAAAACGGTACCGTCGTTTTGCCCTGGGGCATCGCCCAAACCGATATCGCCGTCAGCAATGGCCGCATTGCTGGCATCGGCGCTAATCTCGGGGCAGCCGAAAATATTCTGGACGCGAAAAACCTGCATATTTTGCCCGGCGTTATCGACCCGCATGTGCATTTCCGCGATGGCGGCCCGCTTGCGGATGGCAGCGAAGGCGGCATCCCTGGCGTCGAAAACCTGACTTCCGGTACCCGCGGCGCGGTGCTGGGCGGGGTCACCACCGTGTTCGACATGCCCAACACCAACCCGCCCGGCACCGATGCCGCGACCCTTAACGCCAAACGCGACTACATCGCCGGCCGGGCCTGGTGCGATGTCGGCATCTATGCAGGCGCTACCAAACAAAATGCTGATGAGCTCGGCGCCATGGAAGCCATCGAGGGCGTTTGCGCGATCAAACTTTTCGCCGGCTCTTCGACCGGTAATTTGATGGTGGAGGACGATGCCAGCATCGAGCGCGTGATGCGGTCCGGCCATCGCCGCATCGCCTTCCACTCGGAGGACGAGTACCGCCTGCAAGCCCGCGCCTCGCTGTTCAAATGCGATGACCCATACTCCAGCCACGCCCTCTGGCGCGATGTTGAATGTGCCTTCCTGGGTACCCGCCGGATCCTGGCATTGGCCCGCAAAACCAACCGGCCGGCGCATATCCTGCACGTCTCCACGGCCGAGGAGCTTAGCTATATCCGCGATTTCCGAGATATCTGCTCGGTCGAGGTCCTGCTCAACCACCTGGTGCAGGTGGCGCCCGATTGCTACGATCGCCTTGGCGGCTATGCGGTAATGAACCCGCCGATCCGTGACCAGCGCCATGCCGACGCCGCCTGGGCAGCCGTTAATAATGGCATGGTCGACACCATCGCCTCCGATCACGCGCCGCATTCGCGTGAGGCCAAGGAACGACCCTGGCCGACCTGTGCCTCCGGTCTGACCGGCGTGCAAACTCTGCTGCCAATGATGCTCGACCAGCTTAACCAGCAAAAGCTCTCGTTGCTCCGATTGGCCGACCTGATGTCGGCTGGCCCCGCCCGCATCTATGGGGCCCGCAACAAAGGCCGCATCGCCACCGGTTACGACGCCGATTTCACCCTCGTTGACCTGAAGAAAACCCGCCGCATCGAAAACAGCCAGATCGCCAGCCAATGCGGCTGGAGCCCGTTCGACAACCAGCAGGTCACCGGCTGGCCCGCGGCCACCATCATCCGCGGCCATATCGCCATGCGCGAGGACGAAGTTCTGGGCGAGCCCCTGGGCCGCCACGTGCGGTTCAACGATTAGCAGGAAGCACTTCTTTTTTTGAAGAAAAGCCGGGGACGCCTGGCGCGTAGCAACAGATTTTTTAGTGCTTTTTTGAAAAAATCTGCTCACCGCGGCGGTTTCCAAAAGCCTAGCGCCAAGCTCAGCATGCTTAATTGCACCAGGGCGACCAGCAACACGCAGCCGGGCCAATGGTAGGCGTGCCATAACCCGCCGGGCACGATACCGCCCAGGCTGCCGCCGATATAGTACACCGTCACGTATAATCCCACCGCCGCGGATCTTGCGCGAAGTGCTACGACGCCAACGTAACTGGTCGCCAGCGTCTGCTGTACGAACAGCGCCATGGTTATCAACAACAGGCCAAGCATGACGTAAGGCAGTGGGCTGGCGAGGGTGAAGCCAAGGCCGGCCAGCATGGTTGGGGCGGCGAACAGCATGACGTGACGGCGGCCGAAGCGGTTGGCCAGGCGAGCGCTGAGCGGGCTCATCACCATGCCGCCGAGATAGACCACGAAAATGCCGCCCAACGCTGCTGGGCCAAGATTATAGGGGGCTGCCGCCAGCCGGAAATTGATGAAGGTGAATACTGCAATCAGGCTGAACAGCATCCCGAAGCTCACCCCGTAGGTGGCCAGCAGGCGCGGGTTGGTAAGGTGCATCGGAAATGCCTTCAAGGCCGATCGAAAACCAAACACAGGCCGGAAGCGGCGTTCCGGCGGCAGGCAAAACGCGATGATTGCCGCCATTGCCAACGTAATGGCGGCAATCAGCAGCATTGCGATGCGCCAGCCCAGGAATTCGGTGGCGAAACCGGTGAGCGCGCGGCCGCAGAAGCCGCCGAAAATCGTTCCGGATGTGTAGGTGGCAGCAAGTTTGACGGTGTCGCCACCGCTGGTTTCATCGCTGATATAGGCGACAGTGACGGTGAAGATGAACGGCAGCATCAGCCCCTGTACGAATCGCCAAAGAACCAGAACGTGAAAACTGCTTGCCGCGGCGGCCAGAGCGGTAGGAATGATCAGCAGGGTTGCGGCGCCGAGGATCAGCCGGCGGCGGCCAAAGCGATCTGAAATTGCGCCAATGACGGGCGCCATCATCGCGGTCGCCATCAGCGGAGCGGTGATGGTGAGGCCGACGGTGCCGTGCGCGACGCCGAACGCTCTGGATAGCACCGGCAGTATCGCCTGCGTGCAATACATGTTGACGAAGGTGGCGATGCCGGCTGCGAAGACCGCTAGATTGAGAGAAAAACCCGTACCGGTGCTGGCGCTAGAATCTTCGCTCAAAGACTGTGATGACATCGCCAGGCTGGGCCAGTGCATTGGTGGGCGCCCGATATTGGACAGCCTGGCTGCCGGTATCGCGCGTGATCCCGGCATAGTCCTCCTCGGCACGGTAGGTGAAGCCTCCGGCGATTGAAATTGCGGTCAGGACTGTCATGTCCGGACGGTATGGGTATTGGCCCGGGGTGTTGACCTCACCCAGAATGTAGAAAGGCCGATAACGGGAGACTTCAACCGCGACGCTTGGATGCAGGATCAATTTTTGCACCTGTAACGCCGCCGTGACGCGCGCGGCAAGTTGGTCCGGGCTATTGCCGCCGGCGGCGATCAATCCAAGCAACGGCAGATCGATAAAGCCGCTATCGTCCACTAAGTATTGCCCTGAAAGCTGCGGCTGGTCGTAGATGCGAAGATTAATCTGGTCGCCGGAGCCAAGCCGGTATGGGCCGGGCAGCGGCGCCGGCAATGGCGGCAAAGCAGATCCAGGCGCAACCATGGTGGCGCAAGCGGTCAGCCCGCTAGCTGCCGCCCCGCAAGCCATCAAGCCGAAGCTCGGACAGGCTTTGAGAATGAACCGGCGGCTGAGGTTGATAATTGTGATATCCTGATGGAAAGAATCGATTAACATAAAAAATAATCAACGTCAGGTAGAAAAAGGAATTTTCGCATGGAAACTCGGCGAAAGCTGATCGCGGCGGCTCAAAGCATGGCGGCGCTAGGGATCAACCAGGGCATGTCCGGAAACTTAAGCCTGCGAACCGAAGCCGGGATGCTCATCACCCCATCTGCGATCGCCTATGATGAGCTCACGCCGGAGCAGATCGCATTGATGCCGTTTGGTCAGAGGGATGGCAGATATATCGGGCCAAAACGGCCATCATCGGAATGGCGGTTTCATCTTGATATCATGGATGCGCGACCGGAAGTCGGCGCCGTTGTTCATACCCACGCGCCTTATGCGACCGCGCTGGCAATGGCGCGGCGCGAAATCCCGGCCTGTCATTACATGATCGCGCGTTTCGGCGGTGCGCCGATCCGGGTCGCCGGGTATGCCCTGTTCGGCACCGCCGAGCTTTCTGATCAGGTGGTGGCGGCATTACGCGGCCGCACCGCCTGCCTGATGGCAAATCACGGTTTCGTTGCAATCGGGGGGACCCTGGAGGAAGCGATGCTGGCCGCGGTGGAACTGGAGGCGTTGGCAAAACAATATCTTCTATCATTATCAGCCGGCGGTCCGGTGTTATTGTCGGAGCGCGAGGTGAGTGCGGCGGTACAGCAATTCGCCACCGCTTACGTTGCGAATTGACATCGATATACGGGCATCGCGGCGCCAGGGGCGAACGGCCGGAAAATACCATCGAGGGGTTTGTACATGCCGCCGCCCTCGGGCTGACCGGGATAGAATGCGATGTCGCACTCACCCGCGATTTGGTTCCGGTGTTGCATCATGATCCCGATCTGTCGCCGGGAAATTTTATTTGCGATTTAAGTTTCGAGCAGCTGCATCTGCTCGCGCCGCAGATCCCCACATTGCAGCAGGCCTTGCGGGCGGCGCCAAAACCGGAATGGTTTATCGAGATTAAAACCTTTCCCGATGCACCGGAGAAAAGCGCTCTCCCCGAGGCAATGGCTGAAGCCGTGCTTGAGGTTTTGCAAAATGCCGGAGCCTCGAACCAGGCTTGCATTCTGGCTTTTGACTGGCGGGTTTTAGCTGCCGCCGCGCGGTGCGTGCCGCAGGTGCGGCGAATATGCCTGACGGCGCCGGAGACCGAACGAGCCCGGAACATCTGGTGGGGGGAAGGCATTACCGAACCATTGCCGGAGGCTGTGGTGCAGGCCGGAGCCTACGGATGGGCACCGTATCATGCGACTTTATCCAAGATCCAGATCGAGCGGGCGCATCAACTCGGGCTAAAGGTTTTTCCCTGGACCGTGAACGAATTGGCTGATTTCGAACGTCTGACGCTGGTCGCCGATGGCATCATCACGGATTTCCCGTCGCGGTTTAGAACCTGAACATTTCAGAGCACTCTATCCTGTCGATGGATTAATCAGGTTGTCGAGGCGCTCATCGTCAATCCCCGCCGGTTCCAAATGCGCCGTAACGTCGGCCCCGGAAGGAAACAGGGTTCGCACGGCGGCCTCGGCGTGGTCGGAGATCAGATGCCCGCGGGAGACCGTAAGACCGGGATTCACCTCCAGATGGAACTCGATAAAGACCCGGTCACCGGCATTGCGGGTGCGCAGATCGTGCACTCCCAGAACATCCTTGCAGGCAAGAACGCTTTCACGGATGCGTTCGCGATCCTCGTCCGGAAGCTCCCGATCAAGGAGTTGCGTTAATACCTCCAGCGCGATGTGACGGCTGTTCCACAGCATGTATCCGGATATGCCGAGAGCAAAAACCGGGTCGGCGCGTTGCCAGCCGGTAAAGCGCGTTATCCCAAAGGCCAGCAGGACCGCAATATTTACAGCGATATCGGTAATGTAATGGGCGCGGTCAGCGGCAATGGCGGTGGAATTGGTGCGGCGTACCACCCAGCTTTGCAGGATGACCAGGCCACTGGCGGCAATCAGACTACCAAGGATAACCACCAGGCCGATGCCCAGTTCCTTCACCGGCGTCGGGAAGAACAGTTTCTCCACCGACTGAAAGGCCAGCACAATGGCGGCGCCGGAAAGGAAAGCCGCCTGGGTGAAACCGGCGATCGCCTCCGCCTTGCCGTGGCCAAAACGGTGATCCAGGTCAGCCGGCCGTTCCGCATAGCGGACGCTGAAGAATGTGACCAAAGCGGCGGCAGTATCGACCAGGGCGTCGATTGCCGAGGACAGCAGAGCGACCGAGCCGGTAAGGATCCAGGCCACCAGCTTGACCATCACCAGCACGACCGCGACGCTGAGGCTACAGATGGTTGCCAGCTTGCGCAGGCTGTATCCCGGCGCCAATTGTTGATCTGCCATAGCCGTATTTAGGCAGAGCCCCGGAAATAAGCTAGGATTTTGGCGGTATCGGCAAGGTCCTGCCGGCCATAAGCTAAGGAGATGAACGATTAGCGGCTCAAAATATGTACCCCCGTTTCATCTGGCGATACCGGTCCACGACCTGGCGGCTGCACGGCATTTCTACGGTGACACGCTTGGCTGCCCGGAAGGAAGGAGTTCGGCAGACTGGGTCGATTTCGATTTTTTCGGCCACCAGATCGTTGCCCATCTGGTTGCGGGCCAATCCGCTGAGATCGCGACCAACGCCGTCGATGGGCATGGCGTCCCGGTGCGGCATTTCGGCGTTGTTTTACCGATGGATACATGGCAGGCGCTGGCCGATGCACTAAAGCGCGCCGGCACCGAATTCATCATCGAACCCCATATCCGGTTTGCCGGTGCGCCAGGCGAACAGGCGACGATGTTTTTCCCCGACCCCAGCGGTAACGCAATCGAGATGAAAGCCTTCGCCGACATCGCCCAGCTCTTCGCGAAATAAGCCGAGGTGTTTTTCGTGCCCCGTCCCAGATGAAAAAGGTTTTTGTGCTTTTCGCTTCAGAAAAAGAAGTGCTTGCGGCCCTAAGTGCTCCCGCCGCGGCGGCCGATGGTGGCGCCGAGGCGCAGGCGCAGCGCGTTTAGTTTGATAAAGCCGGCGGCGTCCTGCTGATTGTAGGCGCCTTCATCGTCTTCGAAGGTAACCATGCGGGTGGAGTACAGGGAGTTTGGACTTTCGCGGCCGATGACGATGACGTTGCCCTTATAGAGCTTCAGACGCACGGTACCGGTGACGGAAGCCTGGCTGCTGTCGATGAGGGCTTGCAGCATGTGGCGTTCGGGCGAGAACCAGAAACCGTTATAGATCAGCTCGGCGTAGCGCGGCATCAGGCTGTCTTTAAGATGCCCGGCTTCGCGGTCGAGGGTGATAGACTCGATGCCGCGATGCGCGGCCAGCAAAATCGTGCCGCCAGGGGTCTCGTACACGCCGCGGGATTTCATGCCGACGAAGCGATTTTCGACCAGGTCCAGCCGGCCGATGCCGTTGGCTTTGCCGTACTCGTTCAGCTTGGTGAGGATGGTGGCGGGGGACAAGCTCTCGCCGTTGATCGCCACCGCATCTCCCCGCAGGAAATCGATGCTGATAACGGTGGCGGTATCAGGAGCTGCCTCCGGGGAAATGGTCCGCTGGTAGACAAATTCGCCAGGTTCCTCTGCCGGGTCCTCAAGCACTTTGCCTTCCGAGGATGAGTGCAGCAGGTTGGCGTCGACCGAGAACGGGGCCTCGCCGCGCTTGTCCTTGGTGATCGGGATCTGGTTTTGCTCGGCGTATTCCAGCAGCTTGGTGCGCGAGGTCAGTTCCCATTCGCGCCAGGGCGCGATCACCTTGATATTCGGATTAAGGGCATAATAGCCGAGCTCGAAGCGGACCTGGTCGTTACCCTTGCCGGTAGCGCCGTGGGCGACCGCGTCGGCGCCGACCATTTCGGCAATTTCGATCTGGCGCTGCGCGATCAGCGGGCGCGCGATCGAGGTGCCAAGCAAATACTGGCCCTCATAAAGGGCATTGGCGCGAAACATCGGGAACACGAAATCCTTGACGAAGGTTTCGCGTAGATCCTCGACGAAAATCTGTTTGATGCCGAATAGCTCGGCCTTTTTGCGAGCGGGTTCCAGTTCCTCGCCCTGGCCCAGATCGGCTGTGAAGGTGACGACCTCGCAGGCATAGGTGTTTTGCAGCCAGCGGAGAATGACGGAGGTGTCCAGGCCGCCGGAATAGGCGAGGACGACTTTTTTCACATCTTTGATCATGCTGGATTGTTAGAGCAATATTCCACCGATTGGAACTCGCGAGCGTTTCAGTCGGTGGGACGGAATTGCTCGCCGGATATGCCATTTGGCCGCCTCCGGCCTAGGGCCGCGGAAAAATGTCTGAGGCCGGACCATTGCTGGGCGAGATAGCTGCCGGTCGCCATCGCTTCAGGGGCGCGGGCATCGCCGGTGGGTAAATAGACCGGCGAGAAATCGGCGGTCCGGAAGATCATGTCCCAGTACGGGAATACCGCGCCATAATTGCATGACCTTCGCCCGGCGGCGTTCAAGGCGTGGTGCAGGCGATGGAAGCGGGGGCTGATAAGAAGCCGTTCGCCGAGTCTGCCGAATGAAAGTTTTACATTGGCGTGGCTGAGGCTTTCCATAAAGCGCAGCAGCAATATCAGCATCGGGAATTGCAGCGGCGGGATGCCGATGGCAAGACCGATAATACCGAACCAGAGGAACGAGATCAGGTCGTCAACCAGATGATTGCGGTCATCCGACCAGAAGCTCATCTGCCGTTGGGCATGATGCAGAGCATGCAGGGCATACCAGCCGCGAAAACCATGGCTGAGGCGATGGCGCCAATAGTCGGCGAAATCGAGGATCAGGGCATAAACCAAAAAGGTTATGAGCGGGTGGCCCAAAAGTGCCGGAACCAGCGTTTCCAGCGTCGGCGGGATAAAGCCATTATCGACCAGCACGCCGGTGAACCAGACCTGGACCTGGTAGAACAGCAAAAAGCTGACAATCGGCAGAATTCCGACACGCGAGACAATGGTGTAGAGCATGTCGACCGCAACGGCTTTTTTGCTCGGCCAGTGTTCGACGGGGTAGAAATATTCGAGCGGCCAGCACACGGCGTAGGTGAGGATAACGGCGAACATGCCGTAGACGCAGATCAGCGCCCAGTCGAAAGACAGCTCCTCCCACTCCATCCAACCGAAATGGTACAGCACCGGCAGGATCAGCCATTGGTCGAGATCGCCGGCGATGGTGTTAAATAAGCGGTCCAGCAGCATAAACGTCCTGAACTTTAAATAGCGCCCTAACTACCCTGTTTCGCAGGCATTGGCGAGGCTGGCCAGCATTGCATGGCGATATCGACCATGGCGTAGAGTTCAGCCTGGGTCGCGCCGTCCTTGGCCTGCACCGAAATTCCTTGCACCAGGGCGGCGATGTACCGCCCGATTGCCGGGATATCGGCATCGGCGGGCAGTTCGCGACGGGCGACCGCTTCGCGAAGATGGAATTCAAATTCCTTGCAGCGTCCATTGCGGATCGCGCTCAGCGTGCCGGCCAGGGACTCGTATTCCGCGCCGCAATTCAGCATGCCGGATGCGACCATACAGCCGGCGGGATAGCCAGGGTCGGTAGCGGCGCGGACGGTATCGCGCAGCAACTCCCGCACCCGGTCGCGAACCGGGCCAGAAGGCTCGATATGTGGCAGACCGGGACGTTTCTGATAGCATTCCAGAGCTTCGCGGAAGAGCGTTTCCTTGTCCCCAAATGCTGCATAAAGGCTCGGCGGCGAAATTTTCATGGCCTGGGTGAGGTCGGCGATCGAAACGCCTTCGTAGCCGTGCTTGCAAAATAGTTTGACCGCGATCTGCAATGCCGCATCACGGTCGAATTCACGCGGACGACCGAGGCTCGGGCGCCCCAAGGTTGCGGCAGTTTTCTGCTTCATCGTGGCTTTAGATAGCATGTTTTCCACAATCACAGAAAGCATTCATTCGGCGGGCAGCGTGCGGTGGCCGGCAACGGCTTTTCGGCGGCCGCGAAACAGGGTGCGGACTACGATGTAGAAAACCGGGGTGAACAACAGGCCAAACAAAGTGACCCCGAACATGCCGGCAAAAACGGCGGTGCCAAGCAGCTGCCGCATCTCCGCGCCGGCGCCCGACGCCGTGACCAACGGCAGCACACCAAACAGGAATGCCAGCGAGGTCATCAAAATCGGCCGCAAGCGTGTGGTTGCTGCCTGAATGGCTGCCTGCCGCGGGGTGGCGCCGGCTTCCTCCGCCTGACGCGCAAATTCGACGATCAGAATGGCGTTTTTAGCAGCCAGGCCGATCAGCACGATAAAGCCGATCTGCGCCAGAATATCGACATCAAGGCCGCGCAGATTGAGGCCGAAGACTGCCGCCAGCAGGCACATCGGCATGATCAATACGATCGCTACAGGCAGCCGCCAACTTTCATAGTTGGCGGCGAGCACCAGGAACACAAACAAGACCGAAGCGGCAAAAATCCATATCGCGGTATTACCTGCAAGCTCCTGTTGGAACGCAAGTTCGGTCCATTCAAAGCCAAAGCCAGGCGGCAAAACCTTGTTCGCAAGCTGCGCCATGGCGGCCAGCGCATAGGAGGAGGAAACGCCGGGCAGGGTGTCGCCCTCCAGCTCGGCGCCGGGAGAAAGATTATAGAGCAAAACGCGAAACGGGCCGGTGGTGTGGGTAAAGCTGGCGACCGAGCCGATGGGAACCATCTGGCCATAATTATTGCGGGTTTCCAGACGCGAGATGTCCGACACGCTGGAGCGATCAGCGCCCTCGGCTTGAGCGGTGACTTCATAGGTGCGGCCGAGATAGTTGAAGTCATTGATATAGGCAGAGCCTAGATAGTCTTGCATGGTGCTGAAAATAGCATCCGGCGGAACCCCCAGCATCTCGGCTTTCTGGCGGTCGATATTAACGTAGATATTCGGTGAACTGGCGTTGAACAGGGTAAACACGCCGACCAGGCCGGGCACCCGATTGGCAGCAAACATCAAGCTGTGAACGGCGGCGTCGAGCGCTGCCGGGCCGGCATTATTATGATCTTCGACAATCATTTTAAAGCCGCCAGAATCGCCGATCCCCGGCACGGATGCCGGTGGCACGGTGACGATAAAGGCGTCCTGGATCCCGGCCAGGCGCTTGTTCAGTTGGCCGAGGATTTCATTCGCCGTCTCGCCCTTTGGTTCACGCACGCTGAATGGCTCGAGCCCGGAGAAAATGCCGCCGGTATTGGATGGATTGGTGAAACTGAGCGCCTCCAGTCCGGCGAACGAAACGGTGTGCTCGACGCCAGGCGTTTGCAGCATAATGGCGGAAACTTTGCGCACCACCTCATCAGTCCGCTGCAGCGAGGAGCCCGGCGGCAGCAGCACCAGCGTTTTCAAATAACCCTGGTCCAGCAAAGGAACAAAGCCGGTGGGCGTAAGCTCAAACTGCAACAGCGTGAGCGCCACCAGCCCGGCATAAACGGCCATGACGATGGCTGTAAAGCGGGTGAGGCGGGTGGTAAGCGCGCCGTAGCGCGCTGATAGCCAGGAGAAAGCCGCGTTGAAGCGATCGAAGAATAAGAAAATCGGGCGGATGGCCATGGCGCGCCGGCGGGCGGGAATGGGCTCGACATGCTGCGTGAAAAGCAGCGCGCAAAGCGCCGGGCTTAAGGTCAGCGAGACAAAGCAGGAGATCACGGTGGAAGAGGCGATGGTGGTTGCGAATTGCTTGAAAAACTGCCCAGGCAAGCCGGAGATGAACGCGGAAGGCACGAACACCGCGCATAGCGTAAGCGCGATGGCGATCAGCGCGCCGCCGACTTCATCCATGGTTTTATGCGCAGCTTCCCGAGGCGTCATGCCGAGGCGCAGGTTGCGTTCGACGTTTTCAACCACAACAATGGCGTCATCAACCACGATGCCGACAGCCAGCACCAGGCCGAACAGCGACAGCGTGTTGAGTGAAAACCCCAGTGCCGCCATGATACCGAAAGTACCGATCAACGACACCGGAATGGCGACGATAGGAATAATGGAAGCGCGCCAGGTTTGCAGAAAAGCAATAACCACCAGCACCACCAGCAGAATGGCGATGAAAATCGTTTTGAACACGTCATGGACAGATTCCGCAACGAAGCGCGAAGTGTCGTAGACAATGTTATATTGCACATCTGGAGGAAAACTTTTCGATAGCTGCGCCATTGCGGACCGGACGTTATTCGCCGTCGAAATGGCATTGGTGCCGGGTTGCTGGAACACCAGAATCGGCACTGCATCCTTGTTGTCAAGATAGCCGTTGGCGCCATAATCCTGGCTGCCAAGCTCGACATAACCAATATCGCGTACCCGCGTGATGCGTCCATTGGCATCGGTCTTAACAATGATGTCGGCAAATTGTGATGGCTGCGTCAGCCGTCCCAAAGCCTGCACGTTGATCTGGAAAGCATTATGCGTAGGGTCGGGCGGCTCACCCAAAACGCCGGCGGAAACCTGCTGGTTCTGCGCCCGCAAAGCCGCGACAACGTCATCAGCGGTGAGACCACGGGCCGCAACCTTATGCGGATCAAGCCAGATACGCATGGCGTAGTCGCGGGCGCCAAAAACCAGAACATCGCCAACGCCCGTCTCACGCAGCAGCGTGTCCCGCACATGCAAGGTGGCGTAATTGGAAAGATACAGCAGATCGCGCGAATTATGAGGTGACAGGATATGGATCACCAAAAGCAGATCAGGCGATTGTTTCTGTACCGTAACGCCAAGCCGCTGCACCGCATCCGGCAGCCGCGCCAGTGCCGCGGAAACCCGGTTCTGCGTCAGCACCTGGTCGGTATTGACATCCGAACCGCCGCGAAATGTTACTGTAATGGTGATCTTGCCGTCGCCGGTGGACTGCGCGCTCATATAGAGCATGTTTTCAACACCGTTGATCTGCTGCTCCAACGGGGTTGCCACGGTCTCGCTGACCACTTCCGCCGAGGCGCCGGGATAGGAGGTTGTAACCGCGATCGTGGGCGGAACAATCTCAGGATATTGCGCCACCGGCAGCGTGAAATAGGCGACGCCTCCGAAAATCGTGATGAACAGGCTGATAACGATTGCGAAAATCGGGCGTTCAATGAAGAAATGCGAGAGGCGCATAAGCAAATCCTAAGATGGGTAGGCAAGCAGTTCTTTTTCTGAACAAAAAAGAACCAAAAAGACTTTTTATGCGGTGCCCGGGCCTTGTCGGCACCACGCCTAGTCAAAGCCAATCAAAAAAAATTTTTTCTTAAAAAGAAGTTCTTCTTCTAATTGCCTGCCGAAGCTGTGATAGGGCCGGACTCGGTGCTCACTTTCATGCCGGGATAGGCGCGCATCAAGCCGTTTATGACGACCTTGTCGGTGGGTGCGAGGCCACTTTGAATTTCTCGCAAGCCGTCGACCATATCGCCGGTTTGTACAATCTTCGGCACCACCGTGCCGTCGGGCGCTACCGTCATTAGGACCTGGTTGGATTGGTCGGCCTGCAAGGCGGTATCTGGAACCAATAGAACCGGCTGAGAGGCCGAGACCGGCAGCCGCAGTTGCGCGAATTCGCCGGGGGTGATGAACAGGTCATGGTTTGGGAAGCTGGCGCGCGCTTGAATGGTGCCGCTATTCGGATCTATTTCATTGTCGACGAAATCGAGCGTCCCAACACGTGGAAAGCCGGTTTCGTCGCTCAATGCGGCTTGCACGGTGTTGGAGGCAGGCTGGTTTGCCGTGGCGCTATGAACGTAATGTTCGTAGGTGAGATAATCGCTCTCGCTCATTTGAAAGTTCAGATAAATCGGGTCAAGTGAGACCAAGGTGGTGAGCAAGGTGGAGCTTGCAGCCGACGCGCCACCCGCGACCAAGGCGCCAACGGAGACGCGGTGCGTGCTTATGCGACCCGTAAACGGCGCCGTTATATGGCAGAATTCCAAATTAAGCTGCGCGGCCTGCACGGCTGCGTTGCCGGTCTCCAAGGCTGCCTCCGCGGCAGCTTGTTGCTGCACTCGCTCATCCAGCTGCTCAGGCGTGACCGCGCCGCTGTTCTGCAGGGCGCTCACCCGGTGCACTTCCTTATCGGCCAGCGCCAATTGAGCTTTGGCGGTAAGGACCGAGGCCTGCGCTTGTTCTAGCTGAATTTGGTATGGCCGTGGGTCGATCACGAACAGCAGATCACCTTTATGAACAATCTGCCCGTCGGTGAAATGGATTTCGGTCAGATAGCCACTGACCTGCGCGCGGATTTGCACATCGTCGACCGCAGCAAACTGGCCGGTGAAAGAGGTCCAGCTGACCGCATGCGTCGAAAGCGGCGGGCTGACCGTAACCAACGGCGGTGGCGGTGTCTGGAGTGCCGCATGCGCGCCGCCGCCTGGCAGGAACTTGTAACCCTGAGTAATCAGCAAAGCGATCAGCACCACCAGCGGCACCGCCCACAAACTGACACGGATGGATTTTTCTAGCGGTTGGCGATGGACGGTGTTTGACATGTCATTACCCAAAATTCGGTTGCGACGACAAAAATGAAAAAAACTTTTGATATCGCGCCGGCATAGCGGCGGTTTGCAAAATCAGAGCGCCCAGCAAGGTTACCGCCAATGAGCAAGTAGAACCCGCTTTATGTAGTGATCACTATGTAAAGCTTTCTTACAATAGTGTCAACCGTACTTAATATTGTAGTTGTGCATTGCAACACGGATAGCCAAAAAAGATCGGACCGGGCGGGACCAGAACACAATCTGTGGTTGCTTCGGTCAGAGGGCTTTCATTGTTCTGATGGCAATGCTTGCCGCGGCATACGGTTTGCTCAGCAGCGCTTCGGCGCGCGCAGGCAACAATAAAATGAAAATCGTGAGCGGTTGTTAACCTATTCGCGCGAAATCATGAGCACGCGCAAGCGGACACTTCAAATTGTTGAGAGGCATTTTTACATGATCCTAGATTACGTTCGTACCGCGATTGCTCTTAAAATGAACGCCTTTAATTTGGACCGCCGTGCGGTCACAGCAATTGAATATGGCTTGATCGCAGCTTTGGTCGCTGTGGTGATTATTGTCGCGGTCTCCACGCTCGGCACCAATCTCACCAACACCTTCAACAAGGTCAGCACCGAACTCTAATCTTAGAGCTGCCGGTCAAGTTTGCGGTGTGAATGCTATTGGCTGGATTGCGTGTGCAGTCCGGCCGCCGGTTAGCGGATGCAGATTTAGCGGAGGATCATTTTATTCCCTGGACGGTCGCAACCTGCTTACTCACCACCGCGGCAATCGGGCTGTTGGTTTGGGCCGCGCTCCATGATTTGGCGGCGCGGACCGTGCCGAATATCATCTCCCTAGGCGTTCTGGTGCTTGGGTTGTTGCTACGCGCCATGGATCATTCACTGCTGTTCAGTTTGGCTGCGGCGCTAATGTGTTTTGTGCTGCTGTTTTCGATCTGGCTCGCGGGCCTTTTGGGCGGTGGCGATGTGAAACTTTGGTCAGCCACGGTATTGCTGATCCCGCCGCATCTGCAGGTCGAATTATCGTTTTTCTATCGTGTGCTGCTGGGCGGAGGCGTGTTGGCGATTTTGTATATTTCACTGCGCTATATCATCCACCCGCCGCGGTCGCTGCGGCCGCGCAACCTTCTCGGACGCGCCTTGCGGGCTGAGGCCTGGCGCATTTCCCGGCGGGCACCGCTGCCCTACGCTTTTGCAATCTCGGCTGGCGCAATTCTTACTTTGCTACCGATCTCATCCTTAGCTCTAAGGTAAAAAATGGCGTTTCGCTTGGGCCTGTTTCTGGTTTTGATTGTGGCGCTGATTGCGGTTTCAATCTTCGGGGTAACAGTGCTCAATAAATCCAATCACAAGCAAATGACCGTGGCGCCGGTTACTGAGCAGATCTTGGTGGCTAATACGCTCCTGCAAGCGGGAAGCCTGTTGCAGCCCGGAGATTTGGCAAGTGGCGCGGTCACCGTGAACGCAACGCCGGCAGGTGCGACGATAGATAGCCCAGCCGCCCGGTCTGGCTTGATCGGATCGATGATCCGGATGCCGATCAGTCCCGGCGCGCCAATTTTAACCAGCGCCATTATTCATCCGGGCGATCATGGTTTTCTTGCCGCGGTTCTCGCACCTGGCATGCGGGCGGTCACTATCGGTGTGGACGCGGTGTCAGGCGCTGCCGGCTTGATCTGGCCGGGCGACCATGTCGATGTTCTGCTCACCCAAACGCTCGATGACCCAACCGTCCCCCTGGGGCAGCGCATCGCGGCTGAAGCAGTGCTGGTCAATGTTCGGGTTATTGCGACAGGCCAACAAATAGTACAAGGATCGGTCACTTCCGCGGACCCTAGTAAAGCCCCGCCGGAAGCCACCACGGTTACTTTGGAAGTAACACCCGATCAAGCGGAACGCTGCGAGGTGGCGACACATCTTGGTCCATTATCGCTGGTCGTACATTCGGCGGAGATCTCGCCGGTGCCGCAGAACTTGCGGCAAAACGCATCGGGAATGCCGGCCCCGGTCTGGGCCGACGAGGTATCGCCGGCACTCTCAAATATCCACCCAAATCCGGGTGTTGTTTCCACGGTTCATGTTTTTAGCGGCAGTGCCGGAGATGAGGATTTCAAATTCTGATGCAACACATTACGCGGCAGAAAATCTGCCGTACAAAATTCTTCAGGGTATTTTTATTATGTTGCGGATCGGCGGTTGCCATCGCAATTCCGGCCTATGCGCAGGAAGCGCCACAATCAAGTCCGGCGCCGGGCCATGACACTACCGGGCAGACGCCGGCACCGGCAGCGGCAAAACCGTTCTACGGGTCGATAGAAGTTGCGCAGGGCGGTGGAAAAATCATCTCCTTGCGGCAGCCGGTCTCCAGCATTTTTGCATCCGATCCCACCGTGATCGAGGTGCGTCCGGCAAGTCCTACTTCGCTGTTCGTATTCGGCAAAGGCGTGGGCGAGACAACGCTGGTTGCGACGGATGCAAATGGCAGGCAAATCGCGCAGTACAACGTGGTTGTCACGCCATCTCAATACCCCGCTAACCGTTTGACCGGCCAGGCGGCACTGAACGTCCCAGGTGCGGATGTTTCAACTGAAAGTGAACCTGGCGGCATCATCGTCCGCGGATCGGTGCCGACAGCGCAGGCCGCAAATGAGGTTATGAACCAGGCGAAAGCGATTTCCACAACGGGCACCGCCATCAACGAGCTACAAGTTGCCGGGCCGATCCAGGTCGAGCTTAAAGTTCGCATCGCCTATATGTCCCGGGATATCACCCGTCAGCTCGGTATCAACTGGGGATCGATCGGCAGCGGTTTCACAATCGGCAAATTCTTGCTGCATGGCATGACCGCGACGGAAGCTCCGAGCGTGTCGGGCTCGGTGCCGGGCAGCCTTGGCGTAACTTTTCCGGGCGGGACGTTTGAGGGCATCATCGACGCGCTGGCCTCCGACAACCTGGCCCATATCGTCGCCGAGCCGACCTTGACGGCGCTGAGCGGCACCCAGGGAAGTTTCCTGGTCGGCGGCCAATTTCCGGTCCCGGTCGCCGAGCAGAATGACGAAGTAACCATCGAGTTCAAAAGCTACGGCATACAGCTGGTGTTTACGCCAACGGTGTTCTCCGACGGCCGGATCTCGCTGCAGGTTTCACCCACTTTAAGCCAGTTGAGCAACGCCAATTCGGTTACTGAATCTTCGGCCGGATCTTCGACGGCAATTACGGTGCCATCTTTGATTGTGCAGCAAGCCTCGACCACCGTTATCCTTGGAAGCGGACAAGGAATGGCGATTGCAGGGTTGCTCGCCGATCAGTCGAACCAAACCACCAATGCGGTGCCGGGTATCGGCGAAATCCCGGTAATCGGCGCACTTTTCCGCGGCGATAGTTTTCAACGTCAGCAGCAGGAACTGGTGATAACCGTTACCCCCTATCTGGTGCAGCCGGTCAGCGATCCGGGGCTGCTCGCCGAGCCGGATGACGGTTGGACGCCCCCCAATGATCTGCAACGCATACTATTATTGCGCGATAGCGGCACGTCCGCATCCGTCCAGGTAATCCCGGGCGATTCCGGTTTCATGGTTCAATAGCGAGGCGACCTACAATGCGGTTTTGGACGATTTTGCAATTTCTGACGCTGATGCTGGGCCTCGCCGGCTGCTATCCCGATCCTTTCCAAAACCCGGGCGATTGGTCGATGACCGGCGCGTCACGCAAAAATATCGCTGTCCAGGCGGCAACGCCGTCGCAATTGATCAATGGACAACAGGGTGATGGCTCAAGCGGCGTGGCCGCCTCTGCCGCGATCGACAAGGCATTAGGGGGCCCGGCCGGCACGGCGGCAGGGCTGCAGACGCCGCCGCCGGCAACGACCTTGAATATTACCGGCAGCTGATTTTTGGTTGCTCAAGGCGCCGGCGTTAACATTTTCTTAAACGCGCCGCGGTATCCAAGCTGATGAACCAGGATTTGGTTAGTGGAAATGCGGCCGCCGGGGATGGGTTAAGCAGGCCAGATCGCCTGGCCGTGCTGGCCTTTTTGTCCGATCCTGCGAGTGAACAGGTGTTGCGCGATGGGCTGGGTGACCTAGTTGCAAACGGCATCGATATTCGCCGTGGAAATATCAAGGCCGCAATCGCCGCGATGGCGAAGTTGCAAAGCCCTGAGGTACTTATCGTCGATGTTTCCGGTGAGGCCTCGCCGTTGCGGGCGCTCGGCGAATTATCCGGCGTGGTTGAACCAGGGGTGCGTGTCCTGGTGATCGGTGAAACCGATGACGTCGACTTCTACCGCCAGATCACGCGTGCGTTTGGGGTCGCGGAATATATTTTCAAACCAATAACCCGCGAAGCCGTGGCCCGGCATTTCATGCCGTTGATTACGCGCAAGGTCCTGGGTGAGGATGCGACCCGCGGTGGCCGCGTGATCGCGATGATGGGAACCCGCGGCGGCGTCGGCGCCACCACGATCGCCGGCAACGTCGCCTGGTATCTGGGCATGTCAGGTAAACGCCACACCGTCTTTGTGGATGCTGACTTACATATGGGCTCCGGCGCCCTGCTGCTGGGTGGTAAAGCCGGGCCCGATTTGCGCCTGGCATTGGAAAATCCGGACCAGATCGATGCCGCATTTATCGACCGCGCCGTACAGCCTGTCGCCGATCGATTGCATGTATTGGCTGGCGACGAAAATCTGCAAGCGCCGTTGCGCTACATCCCGGGCTCGGCGCGGCTTCTTATCGAGGCCTTGCGGGTGCGATATAATTTTATCGTGCTGGATCTGCCATTTCTGCCGATTCCAAGCCATCGGGAATTGCTAAGCCTGGCGCATCATCGGGTCGTGGTGATGGACCCGACGCTTGCCAGCGTCCGCGATGCATTGCGGCTTCTGGCCTTGCCGAACGGCCCGATGCAGCCGCAAAGTCCAACCCTTGTTTTAAACCGCTGCGGGCGGCCTGGCGGTTTGACGCGCAAACAAATCGAAGCAGCGCTGAAGGCTAAAATCGACGTCGTATTTCCGGATATTCCAAAGCAGCTGAATGAATTTGTGGGCCATGGTGAACCAGCGGTTTCGCATCGTGGGCCATTCCGGCAGGCCATAGCCGATCTGTCGCGCCAAATTGGCTTTGTCGGCGTAGATGATGAAATCGCCGCACCGGCGCTCAGCAACGTCGCTTTAACCGGGCTGTTCAAAAAAAACGGGCTGCTTAAAAAAGTGGTGCAGTTGCGTGGCTGACCCGAACCAGACCAAAATCGCACAGCCGCCAGTATTTGGGCGGCGGCCACGGGAGGCATTGGCGCCGACAGGTTCAAATTCCCCGCCCGCCAATGCCACCGATCTGGCTGGAGCCACGCCGCCGCATCGGGGCCGCGATGCGAACGCTCCGGGTGCTGCGACTGCAGTTACAGGAACCGCAACCAATCCTGGAGCAACCCCGGGAGCGAGCTCTGGGCCCAGCCCTGGCGCCAACCCTGGAGCCAGCCTTGGAGCAAGCGCGGCGCGAGCGGAAATTGTCTTGTTGCGCGCACTCTGTCTGACCAAAATGGATGCGACCGCGGTTGCGACCTTGCATCCGGATCGGTTGCTGATCGAAGTCGAGCGACTGGTTTCCGATCTGGCAACCGAACGCCGCGTGCAGTTGAACGGCCGCGAGCAACGCCAGCTGGCGACCGAACTTGTGGACGACATGCTGGGGCTTGGACCGCTGGAGCCACTGCTGCTGGACGACACCATCAATGACATCATGGTCAACGGGCCGGACCATGTATTTGTCGAACGCGGCGGCAAGCTGGTGCAGGTGCAGGTGCAGTTCCGGGACTGGCAGCATCTAACCAATATCTGCCAGCGCATCGCGGCATCCGTGGGCAGGCGCGTGGATGAAGCCAGCCCCATGGTCGATGCAAGGTTGAAAGACGGCTCGCGCGTCAACATTATTCTGCCGCCTTTGGCGCTGGATGGCCCAACCATCTCAATCCGTAAGTTCAGCAAAAAGCCGATCGATTTTCAGAAACTGATCAGCTACGGTTCATTGACGCCGCCGATTGCAAGAATTCTAGAAATTGCCGCCCGCTGCCGGTTAAATATCATCGTATCGGGCGGCACCGGCTCCGGTAAAACCACGATGATGAATGCTATGAGCCGCTTTATCGATGCGTCGGAGCGCATCGTCACGGTTGAGGACGCGGCTGAGCTACAATTGCAACAGCCGCATGTTGTGCGATTGGAAACACGGCCGGCCAGTCTTGAAGGAAAGGGCGAGGTTAATGCCCGCGACCTGGTGCGCAACGCGCTGCGTATGCGGCCCGACCGCATCATCATCGGCGAAGTTCGTGGCGCCGAGGCGTTCGATATGTTGCAGGCAATGAATACCGGCCATGACGGCTCAATGTCGACAATTCACGCCAACAATACCCGTGACGCGCTCTCGAGGATCGAGAACATGGTGCAAATGTCGAGCATGGGGCTCTCGCTGCGGGCGATAAGGATGCAGGTTGTCGCCGCGGTGAATGTCATCGTGCAGGTGGAACGCCAGCGCGATGGTGGCAGGCGCGTAACGCAGGTGACGGAAATTGCCGGCATCGAGGGTGAGACGCAACTGTTAAACGATATCTTCAAATTCGAGATGACCGGCGAAACTGCAGCCGGCAAAATAACCGGACGCTATGTGGTCAGCCGTATCAGGTCGAGCTTTTATGAACGGCTGCAATATTTCGGCTTGGAGCGAAGCTGGAATGACGCCTTGAACGAGATCGAGGCATGACCGGAGAGCTGATTTTTCTTACCGCCTTAATCATCATTCTAATACTGGCGGCGGCAGGCATGATGACATGGATGATGCGGCTCGACGCTGCCCAGAAAAAGTTCAACTTCAGACTGGAATTTATCGCAGCGCCTTTGGCCCGCGACGCGCCGGAGGAGCGGATTTCGCTCTCCAAATCGGCGCAGGAAACTGAGCGGTTGAAGCAGATTGCCGAGAATATAATCGGCGTCGACCTCAACCAGGCGGAAGCCTACCCGATCAAATGGTGGCTGGTGCCGCCGTTAACGCTTGGGTTGAGTTGGGTGATTATCGATATTGCCGTGCACCCGATCGGACATGCTGATTTTCTATTCCTGATCGGCTGGCCGCTTTGTTGGCTTTTCGTCACCAAGTTTGCGTTTAACTGGCTTAATAACAAGCGTAATTCAAAGCTTCTGGAGCAATTTCCCGACGCGCTCAGCAGCATTGTCCGTTGCGTCCGTGTTGGCATTCCGATGGGCGAAGCCTTGCGGACGGTCTCAAGGGATGCGCTGGAGCCGACTAAAGCTGAATTTCAAACCCTGGCGGATAAAGTCACGATCGGCATTCCGCTGGACGTCGCGCTACGCGAACTTTCAAACCGGATCAAGCTGACCGAATACCAGTTCTTTGCAACGGCGTTGACGCTGCAGGCGCGTTCCGGCGGCGGCATTACGCAAACCTTGGAAACCCTGGCGGAAGTTATCCGCAAACGCGTCGGTCTTAAAGCGCGCGGTTATGCATTGACGGCCGAGGCGCGCACCAGCGCGATGATCCTCGCATTGCTACCCTTCATCGCCGGCGGCGGCATTTTCGTGATGCAGCGCTCCTACATCAAACTTCTATTTGATACGCCGAGCGGGCAATCCTGTTTGGGCGCGGCTATTCTGCTAATGGGCGCCGGCCTTGGAACCATCCAGTACATGATCAACAATGTTTTGAAATAACGGCCATGATCTCAGCAATTTATATTTATGCCGGTATCGGCATCGGGTTTCTGGTGGTCGCGGCAACGGGCATCGTGCTACTGAACGATGTAACCCGTAACAGCAGGTTTAACGCCAGAATAGCAATGGCCACGCAAGGCGCTAATCATATTGCACCGGTTAAACTCGAAGGCTCGGCGTTTCTCCGGCTGGTATCGGCGCTCGGTTTATTCGTGGCGCGCAGCGGGTTGCTGTCGGGCAAAACCCTTGCCGAAATGACAGCAACCCTGGAGACCGCAGGATTCCGGGGCGGCAGAGGTCTGGGACTGTTTATCGGCGCAAAAATTCTGTTAACCGTGCTGCTGCCGGTCATTTCGGTATTGGCGCTGCGGCATCATTTGCACGGTACGCTCTATACTATTTTGAAAATCGGCGCGCCGGCTCTAGCCGGTATGCTACTGCCTGAAACGATTGCCAATAAAATTCGGGCCAAGCATTTGTCGGCGGTTGACGCCGGCGTTCCGGACGCGCTCGACATGCTGGTGATCTGCGCCGATGCAGGTTTGGCGCTTGAAGCGGGACTGGCGCGCGTTTCGCACGAACTAAGTGGGCTAAATGCGGCGCTGGGAATGGAGTTAACGCAAACTTCACGAGAATTGCAGATCGGCGGTGATATGCGGCGCGCAATGGAAAGTCTGGGTGACCGGACCGGCCTTGTCACATTGAAGCGTTTGTCAACGACGCTGGCGCAGTCACTGCAATACGGCACGCCGCTAACCCAGGCCCTGCGCTCATTATCGGCCGAGCTGCGGCAGGAAGCATTGATAAGATTTGAAGAAAAAGCCGGGCGTCTGCCGACATTGATGACGATCCCGATGATTCTTTTTATTCTGCCCTGTGTTTTCTTAATCGTTGCTGGACCCGCAATGATTAATGTGATGGCAACGATGCGTCATATGAAATGAAAAGCTAATGAAATATTATGGATGCGTACTTCTGAGCCTTTTGGCGTCTTGCGCGCAACCAGGCCCAAAGCCGGCAACGAGCGCGGTTGGACCTAGCACATTGAACGTGGCGGACGCGGCCATTGCCGGTGGCGACCCGACAATGGCTCTCAGCGTCAGCCAGTCGGTTCTGCAGACCGACCCGAATAATGTCGATGCGTTGATCCATGAAGGCGATGCCTATTACGCGCTGCAGCGCTGCCCGGATTCGGTTGCCGCCTATACGTTGGCATTAAAGTTCGACCCAAAGTCTTCGGCGGCCGAAACTGGGCTTGGCCGTTGCGACATCAAGACTGATCCGAAGACGGCGGAAGCAGCACTTGAGCAAGCGGTTCAGGATGATCCAACAAATGCCGCCGCGTGGAACGATCTGGGCATTGCGCGAGATTTGCAGGGCAATTTCGCGGGCGCCATCAATCCCTATCAGCAGGCCTTGCTGGCACAGCCGGGACTGATAGCGGCAGAGGTGAACCTCGGCTTGTCCCTGGCGTTATCGGGTAATGGCGCCGCGGCGTTGCAATACCTGGGCCCGCTGGCGACAGCGCCGGATGCAACTCCAAAAATAAGGCAAAACTACGCCGCTGCTCTGGTGGCATCCGGACGCATGGCCGATGCCCGTCAGGTTCTCAGCATCGATCTTCCGCCGGATCAGGTGAATGCCGCGCTCTCAGGTTTTACTTCGGTTATTGCGGCGTCGCAGTCGGCTCTGCCGGCTAACATTCCTGCCGCGCCGCCGGTGGTGTTGCCGGCGGTGCCGCGAACGGCGTTCGCTAGCCCGATGATCCCAGTGCAGAATGCAGCGCTCGCACCGGTCGCCCTAATGGCGGGTGCAAGCAAAACGCAGCCGTCGGGCGCAGCGCATTCCGCTTCATTGCAACGAAATGCCGAGGTGCAATCAGCATCGCTAAACTAGAAATCGCATACCCCTACTGGCAAGGGTAGACGCAAAAATACCAACCCCAGGCCGCCACTTCCCAGATCCAAAAAGCTGATCAGATCACGGCCTGCAACCGTTTCAAGCTTTCTTCCCGCCCCAATGCGGCAAGCGTGGCATCAATGCCTGGGCTCATGGTGCTGCCGGTCAGTACCGCGCGGAGCGGCTGCGCGACTTGGCCGAGCTTTTTGCCTTCAACCGCGGCGAAGTTGCGCAAGACTTCATCGACCCCGGCGGCCGAGAAATCGCTGTTGGATAATAAAGGAATTAACCGGGCCAGCATTGCCCGATTATCCGGGGTTAATAATGCCTCGGCCTTAGCCTCGAACGGCAACGGCGTGGCGCGCGCCAGAAAAGCGGCAGACGCGGTCAAATCCAGCAACGTCTTGGCCCGCTCTTTCAGGCCGGGCATCAGCATCGAAATCCGGTGCCGCGCCGTGGTGGAAGCGGTGAGACCGCACTGTGCGGGTAATCTGGCGACAACCTCATCGGTCAACCGCGCGTCATCCGCGCCGCGTAGCCAGACGCCGTTCAAATGCGTCAGCTTGGTGTAATCCATCCGGCTGGCGGCACGGCCGACACCCTCCAGCGTGAACAGATTAATCTGTTCCTCGCGGGTCAGAAACTCCGCATCGCCATGTCCCCAACCCAGCCGGAGAAGATAGTTGCACAAGGCCTCCGGCAAAAAGCCTTCCTCGCGAAACTCCAAAATGCTGACCGCGCCATGGCGTTTCGAAAGCTTGGCGCCGTCGGCGCCGTGGATCAGCGGAATATGTGCAAATTGGGGTAGGTCCCATCCCATCGCCTGGTAAATCTGCGCTTGTCGAAAGGTGTTGGTCAAATGGTCATCGCCGCGAATGACGTGGGAGATCGCCATATCGTGATCATCCACCACCACCGCATGCAGATAGGTCGGCGTGCCGTCCGAGCGTAGAATGATCATGTCGTCGAGCTCGGAATTGGCAACGCGGACGCTGCCTTGCACCAGGTCCTCTATCACGGTCTCGCTTTCCCGCGGCGCCTTCAGCCGGATCGCCGGGGCAATGCCGGCTGGGGCCAGTGCGGGGTCACGGTCGCGCCAATAGCCGTTATAGCGTGGCGGTTTGCCGGCAGCCTGGGCGGCCTCGCGCATCTGCCGTAGTTCATCTGGCGTGCAATAGCAGTAATAGGCGCGTCCGCTTGCCAGCAGCGCCTTGGCAACCTCGACATGCCGGGCTTCCCGAGTTGATTGAAATACCGGTGGCGCATCCGCGTCCAGTCCAAGCCAGGCCAGGCCGTCCAATATCACCTGCACGGCTGGTTCGGTGCTGCGGGCCTTATCGGTATCCTCGATCCGCAGCAAAAATTCGCCGCCGTAGTGACGGGCGAACAGGTAATTGAACAGCGCCGTGCGGGCGCCGCCAATATGCAGCAATCCGGTGGGCGAGGGGGCAAAGCGGGTACGTATCGTCATGGTTCGCGGTCTAGAGCGGTTTAGCCAAGAATGAAACCGCTGGCCCGAACCCGCCGTGAATGCTACACAATTCTACCGGAGGTAGTAGATGCAAGCCCTGGCGGCCTGGATTGAGGCGGAGCGCGGCCGCTTCGTTCTGTGGCTGCCGATCGCGACCGCCATCGGTATCCTTATCTACTTCAACCTCGGTACCGAACCGCCAATTTGGTTAGGGACCATCCTGCTGCTCCCGGTGCTGCCGCTGATTGTTTTCTGGCGGCACCCGGCGGCGCGGCTGATGTTCGCTTTGGCGCTGTTCGGGGGCCTTGGTTTTGCTCGCGCCGAATGGCGAACCGCATGCGAACCACCGCTGACAACAATTCCCTACGGCGCGGTTGCCATTACCGGCAGGCTTGCCGCGATCGACCTGCTGCCCAGCGGCCGGCGCTTAACCATCGACAAGGCCCAGTTAAATGGTGCAGCCGTGGACCGCTTCATCCACATAAAACTTCGCAATGACGACGATCCTGCGCTCGCGCCCGGCGCTGCCATCACGGTGCGGGCCCTATTGTTCAAACCGCAGCGGCCGGCTTACCCCGGCGCCTGGGATGCCGGGCGGGATGCATTTTTCAGCGGCCTCGGCGCCTCCGGATTTGCCCTCGGGGACGTTACCGTAACGGCACTGCCCGGGAATGATGGCATCTCAGTCCGGCTGCGGGCCTTAAGGGAAGCCATTGCCGCCAACATCATGCGGGTATTGCCGGTGAACACCGGCGGCGTTGCGGTGACGCTGCTGACCGGTTTTCAGGAGCAGATGCCGGCCGCCGAACGAGAAAGTTTTATTGCCGCCGGCCTCGCGCACCTGCTTGCGGTTGCGGGCCTTCATGTCGGCATCGTCATGGGATTATTTTTTGCCGCATCCCGATATTTGCTTACCCGTAATGAGATTGCCGCGCTGCGGCTTCCGGCCAAAGCCCTTGCCGCGATCATCGCTTTGGCGGCCGGCGGCGCTTACGCGGCTTTAACAGGGGCGCATCTGCCGATATTGCGAAGCCTCGCGATGGCCAGTCTGGTCACGCTTGCCGTGCTGGCGAAAAGGCAGGCGGTGTCACTGCGCGGATTGGCGCTGGCGGCAATCGCAATCCTGCTGGTCACGCCTGAAGCCATCCTCGGGGTCAGTTTTCAAATGAGCTTCTCGGCGGTGCTGGCGCTGATTGCCGGCCATGCGGCAACGCGTAACCGGTTTTTCCGCCAGCACAACGTGAATGCAGCACAGCATTGGGTGCTGAGCCATATTTCAACGTTATTCTTCACCAGTCTGCTCGCGGGCGGGGCTTCCATGCCCTTCGCTATTTTTCAGTTTCAGCAAATCCAACCTTATTGGATCCTTGCCAATCTGGTCGCAGTCCCGCTCACCGCCCTTTGGGTGCTGCCGCTCGGACTGCTGGCCCTGGCGCTGATGCCGTTTGGCGCCGCCTTTCTGGCATTGGTCCCAATGGCTTGGGGCATCAGCATCATCGTCTGGCTGGCAACAATTATTGCCGCATGGCCCGGTGCCATGCTGCAGATCAAGCCGATGAGCGGGCTGGCTATTTTGTTGATCGCCGCCGGCCTGGCCTGGTTGTGCCTATGGCGCTCCACCCCGAGATTCTTCGGGCTCGCGTTCATGCTGGCGGGATTACTGGTATATATGGCTTACAGGCCGCCGGATGTTCTAATCTCGTCGGACGCCAAACTTATCGCACTCGCAAGCCCTTCCGGCGTTATCTTGTTCCGGCAAAAAAAGGCCACTGGTTTTGTGGTGGCGCAATGGCGGGCGGTTTGGAACGGTGCCGCATTCACGCCGGCCGATACCCTGCAATGCGGCGGTGCATTCTGCCGGCCGCCGACGCGCTTTAACAACGTGATTATTGCGCTGGATCCGCCTTATCCCGCTTGCCCGGTTGCCGTGCTGGTGATCTCGTCACAACCGCTCCACGGTACTTGCAAGGGCGGGGGCAGGGTGGTCGTGGACCGCTTTACGGTGTGGCAGGTCGGCGCCATCGCCGCCTGGATGGCGCCAGGGACGGTCCGGCTGCAAACCGACCGGCAGGACCAAGGCAGCCGCCCCTGGGTGTTACCCTGGCCGGCTGAATACAGATCAAATGACCCCTAGAACACAACTTTAGATTGACATGCCGTTTCTCTTACAGTTTTATTAACCATGGCTTTGGACAACTTGTTACCGGTGCCTTTGCGGCTGCCGCAACGCGAACCGGATTGGCCGCAATCCCGCCCAGCACCTACATTGATCGACCAGCTGCTTGCTTTGCGGCGGCGCTGGCGCCTGATTTTTCTCCTCACCCTGCTGGTGCCGGGTCTCGCCGGCATAGTGTTGTCCAGAATGCCGAACCGCTACACCGCGCTGGGGGTCTTGCTGTACGACCCCGCGGATGCATCGCCGCCAGGAACCGCGCTTCAAGTCGGAGGTGACGACACCCCGGACGAGGACGCGATAACCGCCAGCCAAAGTGCCATTATCACCAGCCTGCCGGCGGCAATCGCGATGGCCGCCAGCTTGCATCTTGCAGCGCGGCCCGAATTCAATGCGGCGTTGCGCGGCCGCGGCTGGGTTGCAAGGCTCCTCGGCCGGTGGTGGCGCCAACGGCCTGCCGTTGCGCCCGCTAACGCGGTGGCGCTGGCGGTGCAGCGTGCCCTTGCGGTAAATGTCCTGTCCGGCTCCCGTGTTCTTTCGGTCAGCTTTACCAGCCGCGATCCTGCGCTGGCAGCGTCCGGCGCCAATTTCGCCATGCAGCATTATCTCGACCATCAGCGAGCCCAGTCCTTCGCCGATCTCGGGGACGCGCAGACATGGCTCGAGGGCAACGCCTGGTCCCTGCAGACCGAGCTGGACCGCACCGAGACGCAACTCGTTTCAGCGCGGGCAGCCGCCGGCATCATTACCGGTGCCCAGGCGGATTTAACGACCGAAGCCGCAAGCAGGATCACAGCCTCATTGGTGGATGCCCAAGCAGGGCTCGCGGTGGCGCAGGCACGGCTCAGCTCGGCCGCGCATGGCGATGCCGCAGCGGCAAATGCCGCCATTGCGCCAAGTCTGCAGCCGTTGCGCAAGGAGCAGGCTGATTTACTGGCACAGGTGCAATCCCTGGAAGGACAATATGGTACCGCATACCCTGACTTGGTTTCGGCGCGCACATCGCTGGCCGCGATAGACTCCGAGATCGGTGCGGAAACCGGCCGCGAGTTGGACGCGGCGCAAGCCGATGTCGCCGCCGATCAAGCCCAGGTGGCCGCCATAGCAGGGGCGCTTGCCACCGCTCGCGCAGCGGCGGAGGCCGAAGATGTTGAATCAACGCCGATCCGTGCCCTTGAGCAGCATCAGGATGCGGATCGCGCCATGCTGCGCAGTGTGACCCTGCAGATCGACCAGTTGGCCCAGCAATCGGCATTGACCAAGCCCGATGCACGCATTCTCTCGGAAGCATCGTTGCCGGATGCACCAAGCGCGCCGCGACGCACCCTGGTACTGGGCGCCGCTTTGGCGCTGGGATTTTTATCCGGGATATTGCTGGCCGGTTTGGCGGACGCGCTGGACACCAGTTTTCGCAGCGGCGGCGAGTTGCGCGCCAACCTGGGTCTTCCCTGTCTGGCCCTGGTCCCCGAAATTTCGTTGCCGCGGGAGGCGCCGATCACCGCGCCGTTCTCGGTGTTTTCCGAACAGATGCGGGCTTTGCGCACCGGCTTAGCGCTGGTCACTGAACCGGGGGCGCGCTCACAGGTTATCGCCATTACCGCGGCCAGACCCGATGAAGGCAAAACCACGCTCACCATCGCCCTGGCGCGCGCCCTGGCGTTGAGCGGATTGCGGGTCATCGCCATCGACGGTGATATAAGACAGCCCAGTTTCGATGCGATATTCGTCAGCCTCGGCGCGCCGGGATTGACTGATCATCTCTCCAGCCTGGCCCCCGTTGAGGACGTTATCCTGCGCGACCGCCGCACGCCGTTGCACGTGATTGCCGCCGGAACCCAGACCCGCGACGCGCTGTCACTCTTTCTATCGCCCAGATTACCCGCGATGTTGGCGCAGCTTCGTAATGACTATGACGTGGTGCTGCTCGATGTGCCGCCGGCCTTTGCTCTGGCGGAGGCACGGGTGCTGGCGCGTGTCGCCGACCATGCATTGCTCTGCGTGCGCTGGGGCAAAACACCGCGCCGGGTCGCCCGCGCGGCAATCACCTTATTGCAGGAAGCCGGTGTGAACCTGGCGGGCGTGGCGTTGACCCGCGTGAACGCGGTTCAACATGGCCGTTCAGGCTTCCCCGACGCCGAAATCTACCAACCCCGTTTTGGCGGATATTTCAGAAGTTAGCGCGCTAGCGTTGCTCTCGCCCCGCAAGGAGCACAAGGTAGATTTTAGCAAACGGAAAGCCAATGCGCGTCCGCCAGTCCAGCGCATGCCGAGTCCGGTAACGCATGCCAAAATGCAAATCGATCGCAGCCAGTTGTTCAGCGGTAAAACTGTTTGCAAGTTGCTGCGGAAGCCGTTGCAGAAACCGCTCGGTGCCCGAGCTTTGCACGTTGATCTGCGCCTTATAGCGCTGATCTAAGCCGTATAGCGCTCCAGTATCTCAACATGCCGGAACAGGGCTTGCCTTAAGAAAATCGGCCCAAGGGTTCCCGAAAACATCAGAGCAGCTGCAAAAAACAGAAAGTGGCCACCATCCCAGTTGGTGACCCGGAACAACAGCCCTTTGGAAAGACCGATAAAAATAGTGTTGAACAGATAAATCATGAAACTATTCCGCCCCAGCCAAAGCAATATGGAGGCGGAGGATACGGATAAATGCCTTACCAAACCGTGAAGCGACGGCAGTGATAAGGCGCCGACCATCAAGAGTTCAGGGCGTACCGGCCAAAATTTTCCGAACGCTACAATCAGCGCCAACGTGGCAAGGAACAACAATAACAACAGGCGCCAATGACGATCCACAAAGGCGGTCCATTTCCCATCTTCGCTGGCCGCCCAGGCGCCCATTGCAAAAAACACCGTGTATTTGCTGATGTGATCGAGATACAGGTAAGCCGGCAGCGGCAGGCAATAGATAAAAATCGAGGCGATCAAAAAATACCGCAGCCGGCCGTGATCAACCCATATCAGCATGGGCGCCGCGACGCTCAGCGTAAATAATACGAAAAGATACCATACCGAGCCCGCCGCGCTATCTTGCGTGTGCCAGACCAGGTTCCACAGTCCTTGCCATGGCCCCGCGGTATGATTGTCGACAAAAACCAACGGCTGGGCCAGAAGTTTTCCAAAAACGATCAAGACGCCAAGCGCAAAAAACGGAATCAGCAGCCTACGGGCTCGCGCCACCCACAAGGTTCGCCATTTTTCCGGCGGCGTGAACAGCGCACCGGAGAACACGGCGACGATGCCGCTCAGGTAGAGAAAAAATGGCATGTGGAAAGCGTAGACGGCGCGGCGCAGCGGCTCATACCAATTCACATTTAGCGGATCGGACCTCGCAACGATATGGCCGAACACAACCAGCAGAATGGCCAACCCTTTTGCGCGATCGATGTCCTGGCGCCGAGTGGCCGGCCTGCCGCGGAGAATTACAACCATAATCCGATTTTGTATAAAAAATAAACTTTAAGTTGTACAGAGTTAATGCTAACTTAATTCCTTGTCTGATCGAATCATTTTTTTCTGCTCCGCCATGGCGCTCTTCGCTTCCACCAGCGGAGCATCGGCACTTGAGCTCGATAGCATTCTGCCGGCCGACGTCCCGGGTTATGGCACGGTTCCGGGCGTCAGCATCCTCAGCCGTGTTCATCCCGAATATATCCCCTTCGATATTAATTACGGAACCATATCATTTTCGCCCAATATCAATGCCGGCGCTGGCTACGACTCCAGCCCGAACGGCATCGGCAACGGTTCCGCGGTTTTTAATCTGAATCCAAGCCTGCTGGTTCAGGATGCGCAAGCCGGATTTGGCGCTTACGTGGCCGGCGCCTTTTCCAACTATCCTGAAACGGCCGAACAGAATACCGCAGGCTATACCGTTGCCCTAGGTGAGCTCGCACTACTTCCGCGGCAAACACTGACGCTTTCCGCCGCCGCCTTGCGTACTCAGGAAACGGGTTTCGGATTTAACACGTTAACACTGTCATACCCGGTCAATGCCACCGTGCAGAATATCCGCGGCAGCGACAAGCTCACCTTGGGCATGTTGACGCTGACGCCTGACATTTCAGTCAGCCGCTACAATTTCGACGGCTATTCCAGCCAGGATCGCACCGACTACCGGCAATCGATTACCGGCGAATTTACCTCAGGCGGCCCGGCGCGTTTTGTGACGCGGCTGCAGGCGACGCAATCCCATTATCAGCAACAAATATATAATGCGAACACCTACGGCGCGCTGGCGGGTGTTGCGGATCAAGCAACAGATCTGTGGCAGGTTCGAATGCTGGCCGGTATCGCCACCCGCCAGCCGGCAGTCGGCAGAGCCCTTGCGGCGCCGATCATCGAGGCTTCAGTCAGCTGGATGCCGACCGGGATCGACAGCCTTTCGCTCGACCTGGCACGCGAAATCGACGATCCGGATCAGGAAAGCGCAGCAGGCTACACCTTATCGCAAGCCGATATTTCCATCGCCCATGAATATCTTAGAAACGTTATCATAACGGGTTCCGCCAAGGCCGGCAAAGCGGCGTATTTCGACTCGCCATTGGTAGAGACGCTGTACAACGTCCTCACATCGGTCAACTGGCACCTCAACCGCGCGCTCGCGGTCGAGGCCACCTATGCCTTCAACGACCGGCAGGCAAATTATCTGCCGGCAGCCAATGAAAACGTCATAACCGTAGGCCTTACATGGACACCGTAAATCTGCTCGGATTATGCTTCAATAATCTGAATGCTCCGGAGACCGTGTCGATGCTTTTGGAGCGTAATCCTGCAGCGCCCTTTGCCTATGTTGTAACCCCTAATGCCGATCACATTGCGCGCCTGGCCCGGTTGCCCGAGTTGCTTCCGGTATACAAGGGCGCATGGCTCTGCCTGCTGGACTCGCAAGTCATTTCGAGAGCGGCAAGATTGTTCAGGTTGCCAGTGCCGCGGGTCTCCTCCGGCGCCGATGTGACGGCAGTTCTGTTATCGTCGTTGCTGATCCAGAATGTCGCCATTATCGGATTCAGCCAGGCGCATCTGGCAAAACTTCGGCAACGCTGCCCATCGGCAAATTTCCTCCTGCATACGCCGCCGATGAATCTTGCTGCCAATCCGGAGGCATTCGCCGCGGCACGGGATTTTGCGGTGAAAGCCAAAGCGAATTTTACGCTGATCGGGCTCGGCTCCCCATTGCAGGAAATGCTGGCGCAGGCGATTGCCGCACAGCCCAATGCAACGGGTATCGGTTTATGTATCGGCGCCGCGCTGGAATTTTGTGCCGGAGTCAAGCCGCGCGCTCCGGTTTGGATGCAGCATGCCGGGCTGGAATGGTTTCACCGCCTGGTTCGCGAGCCGCGGCGTCTGGCTCGCCGCTATCTTATCGATAATCCGCCCGTTCTATTCTCGCTGGCCTATGCTGGCCTCAAAACGCCCTGGCTGGAAATAGTGGCTCGCACCCGGGCCGCGCCGGCGGTGCGGGGGCCTGATTAATCACTTCAACAACTCACGTGGCGAACATTGCACTGATGGCGGCGGGATCGACTGCCTCCAGGCTCGCCGGCTGCCATTTCGGATTGCGATCCTTGTCGATCAGCATGGCGCGCACGCCCTCATGAAATTCCGGATGCAGGGTCACTTTCTGTACCAGCGCCAATTCCGCCGCCAGGCATTGCTTAAGGTTCCGAAAGGCCCCGGCGCGAATAATTTCAAACGACCAATAGATGGAAGATGGCGAAGCCGCGCGCAGTGTCTGCAAGGCCTCCTGCGCGAAACCGCCGCCATCTGCCTCCAAAGCCTGGAGAATCCCGGAAACACTGGAGGCGGAAAATGCGGTGTCGATAACCAGCCGGTGGGTGCCAAGGCTAAAAGCCGGCAATGCCTCGGCATATTCCGCAATGACCGCAACACCATCTCGCGCAATGGCTTCATTTAGAGCGTCGAGTTTCGATGAAGACACGTAATGGGTCGCAAATCCGGCATGCACCGCGTCGGCCCCGGTAAGGCGGGCGCCGGTGAGCGCCAGATACATTCCGATAGCCCCTGGCAGGCGTGGCAGCACATAGGTGCAGCCGATATCCGGAAACAGCCCAATCGCCGTCTCCGGCATTGCGAAAACGCCCCGTTCGCTCGCTATCCGATGACTGCCATGGACCGAAACACCGATGCCGCCGCCCATGCAGATCCCATCGATCATCGCGACATACGGTTTTGGGTAATCGGCTATCGCCTGATTGAGCGCGTATTCAGCCGCAAAAAATTCCCGGATCGGCTCCGCCTCGCCCGCCATCCCATGTTCGCGGATCGCGCGCACGTCGCCGCCGGCGCAAAATGCCCGGCCGCCTGCGGCATCGATAACGACGGCGTGCACTGCCGGGTCATCGCGAAAACCATCAAGCGCTTCGTGGATAAGTTGAACCATCTGCAAATCAAGCGCGTTCAGCGCCTTCGGCCGGTTCAGCTGGATCCGTCCGGCCCGCCGGTCCCGCCATGCACGCACCACCTGATCCATTTAGCCGCTCCTGAATTTTGCCTTTGACGAGGCCCATCGACCGTGCTCATCATTTGCCATGCCTGATGCTTTTGGCCAACAACCGACCGACAGCGCGCTTTGGGCCGTGGTCGCGGTGGTAGGCAAGATTATTCGGATCGCGGATATCTACCCTAGCCGGAACGCGGCACTGGCCGACCAGGCCTGGCGCGAAAGCCAGGTCCGCGCCTATGCCGGGTTTTTGGATTCCGCGTCGCAGCCATTTCCCCGCTACGCGGTGCGGGCGATCCGCCGGACGGACTTGCCCCGGCGCTGGAAACCGCTCCCCGCTTTGGGCTTTTTGCGCGGCCAGATGTTTTAATCCAAACGCCAGTCCCTATCTCGAGCCGTATGAACGATGAAACCGAAGCGCAATCGCAGGGGTCGCACGGGAGCGCCACGCGCACCGAGCATGATGCGCTCGGTGATGTCGAAGTCCCCGGCGATAAAATCTGGGGCGCGCAAACCCAGCGCAGTCACGAGAACTTCCCAATCGGCGTCAGCCGCTACGTGTGGGGCAGGGAGGTTATCCGCGGCTTCGGCATCTTAAAGAAAGCCTGCGCGCAGGCCAATGAGGTCCTTGGTCAGCTCCCCGCAACCAAGGCCGAGCTTATTATCCGCGCCGCCGAGGAAGTGATCGCCGGCAAATGGGATGCGGAATTTCCCCTGGTCGTGTTCCAGACCGGCTCTGGCACGCAAAGCAATATGAACGCCAACGAAGTCATCGCCAACCGCGCAATCATGCTCGCCGGCGGCGAGATCGGCAGCAAAAAACCGATCAACCCCAATGACGACGTAAACCATAGCCAGTCTTCCAACGATACCTTCCCGGCGGTCATGCATATCGCTGCCGTAGAGACCATCGAAAACCGCCTGCTTCCCGCCATCCGTCGCCTGGCCGAAACCTTCCGGGAGAAATCAGTCAGCTTCGATCAGGTGGTGATGACCGGCCGCACCCATTTGCAGGATGCCACGCCGATCACCCTAGGCCAGGTCATTTCGGGCTGGGATGCGCAGCTGGAAGCCGCAATAGCGGGCATAAAGGCAGCACTTCCCGGGCTGTATGAGCTCGCCATCGGCGGTACCGCGGTCGGTACCGGCCTTAACGCGCATCCCAATTTCGGCGCCGTGGCGGCAAAATTCGTCGCCATGGAAACCCAGAAACCATTTTGCACCGCGCCGAATAAATTCGCGGCATTATCCGCCCATGACGCGGTTGTTGCCGCCTCCGCCACCCTGCGGACCTTGGCTGGCGCTGCAATGAAAATCGCCAATGATGTGCGCTGGTATGCGTCCGGCCCGCGGACCGGCATCGGCGAGCTCACCATCCCGGAAAACGAGCCGGGCTCCTCCATCATGCCGGGCAAGATCAATCCTACCCAGTGCGAGGCGCTCACCATGGTCGCCGTGCAGGTTTTTGGAAATGACCACGCCGTCGCGTTCGGCGGCAGCCAGGGCAATTTTCAGCTCAATGTCTTCAAACCGGTGATGCTGCATAACCTGCTGGATTCAGCCGAACTTCTGACCGATGCGCTGGATGCCTTCAACATCCATTGCGCCGTCGGCATCGAACCCAACCTGCCGCGCATCGAGGCCCATCTTGCGGATAACCTGATGCTGGTCACCGCGCTCAATCCCCATATCGGCTACGAAGCCGCCGCCAAAACCGCGCTCCTCGCGCACCGCGAGGGCCTGACTTTGCGCGAGGCTGCCTTGCAGCTGGGCGTAACAACGCCTGAGCAATTCGACGAATGGGTAAACCCCGAGGACATGACCCGGCCGCTGAAGGTTTGAGTGAAAGCAGTTCGTAATGGGGCCGCAAGTCCCAAAAACTTCTGCTGTCCGGCGGCATAGGTTGTATGGCCGCCAGAGCCCAAATTCCAGATAAATGAAGTTTTTCTGGTTCTTTTTGTGCACAAAAAGAACTCCTCCCAGCCTCAGCTTTGAGTTTTTTATCCTGGCATGTTGTAATGAGCCTGACGTATGTGAGTGGATTGCGAAAATGATGGATGGCGGCGCCGAAGCTCGGCGGATCACTATTTATAAACCAGCGGATTTTGTCCCGATGCGGGCTGCCGGCAGGCTTGCCGCCGAAATCCTAGATCTGATCGGCCCGCATGTGGTGCCGGGTGTCACCACCGAGGCTTTGAACACGATTTGCCATGACTACATCCTTGCTCATGGTGCGGTTCCGGCGCCGTTGAATTATCGCGGCTTTCCAAAATCCATCTGCACCTCGATCAACCATGTGGTTTGCCATGGCATTCCGGGCGATAAAAAGCTGTTGGACGGCGACATCATCAACATCGACGTCACCGTCATTCTGGATGGCTGGTATGGCGATTCCAGCCGGATGTATGTGGCAGGCGAGGCCAATACCCGCGCCAAACGCCTGATCGACGTCACCTATGAAGCCCTGATGCGGGGAATTTCGGTGGTGAAGCCGGGCGCCACGTTTGGCGATGTCGGCTTTGTCATTCAATCTTTCGTCGAGGCGCAGCGTTTCTCGGTGGTACGGGATTTTTGCGGCCACGGCATTGGCCGGCACTTCCATGAGCCGCCGAACGTGCTGCATTTCGGCCGCCGCGGCGAAGGTCCGGCTTTTGTCCCCGGCATGTTTTTCACCATTGAACCGATGGTTAACGTCGGCCGCCCAGAGGTGAAGGTATTGGACGATGGCTGGACGGCCGTTACCAGGGATCGCTCGTTATCCGCTCAGTTCGAGCACATGATCGGCGTTACCGAAACCGGGCACGAGATATTTACCTTATCCCCCGCCGGTTTCACCGCTCCACCCTATGAGGCGAAGGCGTAACCTGAAGCTACACCGGGCGTAATGTTGCCGGCATAGGGCAACAGCGGCAAGGATCCTCAGGTGCCGATATCGTTGCCTGGCCGGGCTCCGGTCGCCGTGGTAATCAGCATGGTTTGCGCCAACGCAGCCAGTTCGCATGCTGCAATCAAGCGCCGCAATCAAGCGCCGCAATCCAGCGCCGCAGGCTGATCGCTGGCGCCTCGCGGCGAACAGGGTTAACAAAACCACCGCGCTTTAACGGCGCACCCTAAACAGCGCGTCACTGCACGACGCGTCACCGAACGGAGAGTAGCAATGCCCGTCTATCGTTCCCGGACCACCACCCACGGCCGCAACATGGCAGGTGCCCGCGGGCTCTGGCGCGCCACCGGCATGAAGGACAGCGATTTCGGCAAACCGATCATCGCCATTGCAAACTCCTTCACGCAGTTCGTTCCGGGCCATGTGCATCTTAAGGATCTCGGCCAACTGGTGGCGCGCGAAATCGAGGCCGCCGGCGGTGTCGCCAAGGAATTCAACACCATCGCGGTCGATGACGGCATCGCCATGGGCCATGACGGCATGCTGTACTCACTGCCCTCGCGGGATCTTATCGCGGATTCGGTGGAATACATGGTTAACGCCCATTGCGCCGATGCGCTGGTCTGCATCTCAAACTGCGACAAAATCACTCCCGGCATGTTGATGGCCGCCTTGCGCCTTAACGTGCCCACCGTATTCGTCTCCGGCGGCCCGATGGAAGCCGGCAAAGTCCTGGTGAAGGGCGAGATGCGCGCCTTGGACCTGGTGGACGCCATGGTGGTGGCGGCCGATGACAGCTATTCGGACGAGGAAGTGGCGGTGATCGAGCGCTCCGCCTGTCCCACCTGCGGCTCCTGTTCGGGCATGTTCACCGCCAATTCCATGAACTGCCTCACCGAGGCCCTCGGCTTGTCGCTGCCCGGCAATGGTTCGGTGCTGGCGACCCATGCCGACCGTGAAAAACTATTCCGCGAAGCCGGCCATGTAATCGTCGATCTGGCACGGCGCTGGTACGAGCAGGACGAAGCCGGCGTGCTGCCGCGCGACATTGCGAGCTTCGGCGCCTTTGAGAACGCGATGACATTGGACATCGCCATGGGCGGTTCCACCAATACGGTGCTGCACCTGTTGGCCGCGGCACATGAGGCCGGCGTTGATTTCACCATGGCGGATATCGATAGGCTGTCCCGCCGCGTGCCATGCCTGTGCAAGGTGGCACCTGCCAAAAGCGACGTGCATATGGAAGACGTGCACCGCGCCGGCGGCGTAATGTCGATCCTCGGCGAACTCGATCGCGGCGGCCTGCTGGATGCTTCGCTGCCGACCGTGCATTCGAAAACGATGGCTGATGCGCTGAACCGCTGGGATATCACCCGCACCAATAGCGAGGATGTAAAAACCTTCTTCCGCGCCGCACCCGGCGGCGTTCCCACCCAGGTCGCCTTCAGCCAGTCCGCCCGCTGGAAAGAACTGGATACCGACCGCGAAAACGGCGTCATCCGCGCCACCACCAACCCCTTCTCCAAAGACGGCGGGTTGGCCGTGCTGTACGGCAATCTGGCGCCGGAAGGCTGCATCGTGAAAACCGCCGGCGTTGATGAAAGCATCCTCACCTTCCATGGCACCGCACGCGTGTTCGAAAGCCAGGACTCTGCCGTCTCAGGCATTCTGAACGGCAAGGTAACCGCCGGCGAGGTGGTGGTTATCCGCTATGAAGGCCCGAAGGGCGGCCCGGGCATGCAGGAAATGCTGTACCCAACCAGCTACATAAAATCCAAGGGGCTCGGTAAAGCCTGCGCATTGATCACCGACGGCCGCTTCTCAGGCGGCACCTCGGGCCTGTCCATCGGCCATGTGTCGCCGGAAGCCGCGGAAGGCGGGATGATCGGCCTGGTGGAAACCGGCGACGAAATCCTGATCGATATCCCCAACCGCAGCATCAACCTGCACGTTGACGATGCAATACTCGCCGAACGCCGCGCCGCCATGGACGCAAAAGGCTGGAAGCCGGCGGAAATCCGCAAACGCCAGGTCTCACCGGCCCTGCGCGCTTACGCCGCCATGACCACAAATGCTTCCCGCGGCGCGGTTCGGGATGTGAGCCAGATAGAGAAGTAAGCGGTCGCTTTTAAAAAAGCTCCGCAAAATTCTTTTTAGTCTGGGGTATGGGTTGTGGCTGCGCTTGCGCATTACCGGGTCCGTTCGTTGCTAGGCTGTGGCAAGCTAGGGAACGAAAAAATTCTGGGCCGGTTTTGGGGTGTGGTGCAAAAATCTTGCGGACTGCACTATACCTAGAATGGCTGTTGCCGTTTGCTCTACGCCGTCGGTTTGCCGGGTCCGCTTGCGCATCGCGCGCGCCGCCTCAAGCGCGGCTTCCGGCGCACCGAAAACTTTTTCCAAAGCAGCCTCGATGCTTCCGGGCGTAAAGTCGAAACTATAGGGCAGGGCTTCGGGAAATCGTTCAGTAATGTAGCTGTTGCGGTCGCTCAGCGGCATAATCCCGGCCCCGATGGCGGTAAAAAACCGGTCATGCGCCGAGAGCTCGATATTCGGGTTCATCGTTAAACTGGCGGTAGCCGTGGCAAGACCCGCCTCCAGGTCACTATAACCAAGCGCACCATGAAACTTTGCTTTTGACTGACTGGCGTCAATATGTTGCCATGCCGCACCGAACACATCCACTTCGAACGGCAGGAGTGCTTTTGCAATTGCCGTACTTTTTTGCCGGCGGATATAATCATCTATCTGCGCAATCAGAAACCGTGAAAGCAGATCGAAGGGCTGCAAATCAAATCGATGCGCTGCCGCGATTTGCGCAATAAGCGGCGTAAACTCCAGGACATTGGCATAACCGTTTCGCTCCAGCGCCAAGGCATCGAGCACATCGTGCAACAGCTTCTCAAGCTTCGGCGCGGCCCGCCAGGACTCTGCCAAAGCCGCGGGCGCGTTACCGGTTTTTGCAAACACGATGCGTGGCCGCCCGGATTTCAGCACCTCACCGATGGACCGCACATCCAGGTCAGGGACGCCATAATCAATCGACGTGACCATATTCCGAGATCGAACGTCACTTGCCTGATACAGGGCATGGTCCCGGAACATATATCCCAGAACAGCGGCGCCGGGCTGGCTCATATGGTTGGCTGCCAGGTAGGCCGGGTGGTCGAACAGAAGATTGAACACGGGCAGGTTTAATTTGGCCCAGATGTTCTGCGCATCGATTTTGATATTGGCGCCAATGCCCGAAGTTGCGAGCACGAAACTGATTGGTTTGGCTTGGAGAATATCTTTCAGCCGCGCTTGCCACCCGGCCGTGGAAATATCCAGCTCCACCAGTTCCATTCCGGCATGCCGCCAGGCCGGTGCAAAATGCGCCACCAATCCGCGCGCGGATTGATACGCAGATTGCCAGGTGAGTGAGAGTATGGTGTCCAGCTGCAACCTGCCTAACCGCTTTTCCGCCATTAAGCACAGCTGAAAAAAAATAGCTTATGCTTAAACCTGGGGGAGAAGGTAATCAGTCTGCCTAAGCGGTCGTCTCGTGCACCTTGGATGACGCAGTCACAGCTGGGTCTCCGAAGCGGTAACTAGAGGCGGTGATTACACCCATAAGGTCATTCTGGTGATAAATCCTGACGCCGGCGTCCTCACCCGCGGCGCCGACCGCAACCATCAGTGGGATTAAATGATCCTCACGCGGATGCGCGCCGCGGGCCGCCGGCGCCTCCAGCCAGTGCGCCAGACGCTGCCGGCGCTCATCCGGCGGCGCGTTGACCAAGGTCTCATTCAGCCAGCGGTCGAACGTGGCGGAAACCGCTTGCCCGGTACCCCGCATCAAGCCGCGGAGATCATGATAGCTAAACCCGCTGCCGATGATCAGCACGCCTTGGTCGCGCAGGGTTGCGATAAGTTCGCCTACCTTGATATGCTGCGCGGCATCATAATTGGCGTTCATCGAGAGCTGCACGATCGGCACATTGGCTTGCGGATAAATCGCCTGCATCAAGCTGAAGGTGCCGTGGTCAAAACCCCGCTTGGCATCAAGACCGGATGCGATTCCGCCACGCTCGAGCATGGTGCTGACCGTCTCCGCCAGCTCCGGCGCGCCGGGCGCATCGTAACGGATATGATAAGTGTGCTCGGGAAATCCGTGATAATCATACTCCATGGTCGGATGTGCTGCTGATGACAGCAGAAACCGATCGGCCTCCCAATGCGCCGAGACCATCAGCACGGCGCGCGGCAGCTCACCAAGCTCATGCCGAACCTGATGCAGCGAGGCCTCAAGCTTGTCGTAGGCAGCACCTCCGGCTTCTTCCTTCATCCATGGCCAGGGGCCGCCGCCATGGGAGAGAAAATACGTCGGCAACCGTGCTTGTCTCATCGTATCGTCCTCCTGCTAGCTAACCCGCTCCAGTGCTGCATCCAGCCGCGCAATTTCAGCTTTGAAATTTTCCCGGCGTTCCTCATTTTCCGCGATAATCGCTTCTGGCGCCCGCGCCACGAATTCGGCGTTGCCAAGTTTCTGCTCGACTTTCGCCAATTCCGCCGCGGCTTTGGCTTGCGCGTTCCGCAGCCGCGCCCGCTCAGCGTTCAGATCGATCAATTCCGCGAGCGGCAGGATCACCGTTGCCTCGTTGATCACCGCCTGCGCCGAACCTGCGGGCACTTCGCCCTTAAGCGGACCAATCTCGCTCGCCCGCGCCATGCGAAATATCGCCTCTTGCCAACGCGCCGCCCGCTCGAGCGTTTCCACCGCAGCGTCCTTCAATAAAACCGGCGATTTATTGGCAGGCGGCACGTTCATTTCCGAGCGTACCGTGCGGATTTCGGAAATCAACTTCTTGGCCCAGGAAAGTTCGGCACGCGCCGGCGCTGCATCTAAAACCGCGACCGTTTCCGGCCATGCGGCGCGGATCAGCGAGCCCTGCTCGCCGTAGCCGAAATGGTCCCATAATGTTTCCGTAACAAAGGGCGTCACCGGATGCAAAAGCCGCAGCAGCACACTGAGTACGTAGCCGGCGACATCGCGTGTCTCCGCGGCGTCTTGGCTGGCGAAAGCCGGCTTCGCGAACTCCAGGAACCAGTCACAAAAATCACCCCAGGCGAAATGCCAGCAGATGTTCGCGTAATCATTGATCCGGAATGCATCCAGCGCCGCGGTGGCGTCACTGATTGCGGTATTGGCGGCATCAAGGATCCAGCGGGAGAGCGGAAGTTTAGCGGATTCCGGTTTAAATGCCGGGTTCGGCCGCACCCCATTCATTTCGCAAAACCGCGCCGCGTTCCATAATTTGGTAACGAAACTCCGGTTCGCCTCAACCTTCGCAGCGCCCATTTTCACATCGCGCCCCTGGCCGGCGGAAGCCGCCACCGTAAAGCGCAAGGCATCGGCGCCGTAACTGTCGATCAGGCTCAGCGGATCGATGACATTGCCCTTGGATTTGGACATTTTCTGGCCGCGTTCATCACGCACCAGCCCATGAATATAAACTGTTCGGAACGGCACATCGTGCATGAAATGCAGCCCCATCATCAGCATCCTGGCAACCCAGAAAAAGATGATGTCGAAGCCGGTAACCAGCACGTCGGTTGGATAGTATTTTTCCAGCTCCCGCGTGTTATCCGGCCAACCCAAAGTAGAAAATGGCCAAAGGGCCGAACTGAACCACGTATCCAGCACGTCCTCATCCTGAGTGATCGTGGTCGGCTTGCCGAAATGCGCATCCGCCTTGGCCTGTGCCTCAGCTGCATCATGGGCCACGAAAACGGTGCCGTCGGGCGCGTACCAGGCCGGGATCCGGTGTCCCCACCATAGCTGCCGGGAAATGCACCAGGGCTGTATATCGCGCATCCAGGCAAAGAACGTGTTCTCCCATTGCTTGGGCACGAATTCAACTTTGCCGTTCTCCACCGCGGCGATCGCCGGCTGCGCCAGCACGCCGGCATTGCAATACCATTGCACCGTCAGCAGCGGTTCGATCGGCACGCCGGAGCGGTCGCCATGCGGCACCTGGTTAACGTGAGGCTCGATTTTCTCCAGCAGCTCCAGCCGTTCCAGCTCCGCCAGAACCTGGCGGCGCGCTTCAAATCGATCGAGCCCGGACAGGCTTTGAACGAACGCCGGAACCTCGCCGATTTCCTCCAGTGTCACTCGGCCCTGGCGGTCAAGGATCGACGGGGCGGGGAGGTGGTGCCGCCTGCCAACCTCGAAATCGTTGAAATCATGCGCCGGCGTGATCTTCACCGCGCCCGAGCCTTTTTCCGGATCGGAATATTCATCGCCGATAATTGGAATCCGCCGCCCGGTCAGCGGCAGGATCACGTATTTGCCGATAACCTCGGTGTAGCGCGGGTCCGCAGGATTCACGGCAACGGCGGTATCCCCAAGCATCGTCTCCGGCCGCGTCGTTGCAACAATAATCTGCCCGCCACCCTCGATCGGATAGCGCAAATGCCAGATGCTGCCCTTCACCTCGCGGTTTTCCACCTCGAGATCGGAAATCGCGGTCTGCAGTTTTGGGTCCCAATTGACCAGACGCCGGTCCTGATAAATCAGGCCTTCGCCATGCAGCCGCACAAAAACCTCCCGCACGGCTTTCGAAAGCCCTTCATCCATCGTGAAGCGCTCGCGCCCCCAATCTGCCGAGGCCCCGAGGCGACGCAGTTGCTGGCTGATATTGCCGCCGGACTCGGCCTTCCACTGCCAAACGCGCTCAAGAAACGCCTCGCGCCCGATGCTCCTGCGGGAAATCTTCTCCGCATCCAGCAGCCGTTCCACCACCATCTGAGTGGCGATGCCCGCATGGTCGGTGCCCGGCTGCCAAAGCGTATCGCGGCCCTGCATTCGCCGGTAGCGGATCAAAATATCCTGCAGCACATTGGTCAGCGCGTGCCCGACATGCAGGCTGCCGGTAACGTTCGGCGGCGGGATCATGATGGTGAACGGGGCGGCGTTCGAAGCCGGGTTGGCGGCGAACGCACCGCCCGCCTCCCAGGCTGGGTACAGCCGCGCCTCGGCGGCAGCGGCATCGAAATGCTTGTCGAGTGCTTCAGTCATCGCCGGTATATGGCCCGCCGAAACAAATTTGGCGATGGGGCTGGTTTAAACTCAGCCCATCCAATTTAGCGCAATAAGCTGCAGCGTCAGACGTTGCTGCGTTCGACCACGCGCTGGATTTCGGCCCGTACAATTCGCTCCACCAACGCCGGCAGGTTGGTGTCCAGCCAGGCTTTCAGCAGCGGACGCAATTCCTCACGCACCAGATCTTCCAAGGTCAAGCCAACACGGCCGACCGCAATCTGGCGGTCCGAACTAATGCTGCGGATCAAAGCCCCGATCGACCCGGCGGCGGCCTCGCTGGTCGAGTCGCTCACCAGCCCTTCCGGTCCTTGATAATTTTCCTGGCGGTCATCTGACATATTTTCTTCTTCCTTGGCGTTGTGCGCGATAGGCGCTGCATCCGCGGCGTAATACCCGGCGGATGGATGTTGCACGTTCGGTAGATCTTCAGCTTCAGGCTCCGGGGTGGAATATGAATGCGATTGCAGTTCATCTTCGAACGTCGGATCAACCAGTTCCGGCGGCAGTGCCGAAGCTTCGCCGAGCGGCTCCGGCTCACCATAGAGCTGCGCGGCTGGCGCTTCATCGGGCGAGCTAATGCCGGGCCCTGGTTTTACCACCATGGAGGAATCCAGAACGAATACGTCCTCGTCGGCGTCGGCACCGTCCGGCGCGGCGGGCTGGTCGTCCTTCAATATCCGCCGGATCGAGGCGAGGATCTCCTCCATTGACGGTTCGGCGCTGCTGGCCGGACCGCCGGGATTGTCTATTTCGTTGTTCGAACCGCTCATCGCTTTATCTTTCAGGGTTCATCCGCTGGCATCGTGACATTGAGCAAACTTCCGTCCGGCGCAATACCGGCGTTTTGATCCGCCGCTTCACCCGTACCAAAGCCGGCGTATTTTACAGATTGATAATACTTCAAATCGTCATATTGGGTAACCGGCAATGCCAGGTCAGTTGCGGTAAGCCGGCCGATGGCCGCCGCCACGGTGTAGGATTCCGTAACAAGGTTGGCGATATTCTGGACCTGCTGCTCCTGCGATTGCAACAGCAGCTGCTGCGCATTCAACACATCAAGCGTGTCACGTGTGCCCACAATCTCCTCGCGCTCGGTGCCGTCCAGCGCAATGGCGTTGGCCTTGATCTCGGCATTGGTGCTGTAAATTGCAGCCTGGCTGGCAACCAATCCCTCCCAGGCCTGGGTCGCCTGCGCATAGGCGCTGCGTTGCGCATCGATAATACCGGCAAAGCTCTGCTGTGCTTTGGCTCGGGCCTGCCGGATGGCTGAATATTCCGCCCCGCCCTGATATAGCGGCACCGTCAACTGGCCTAAAACCGAGCCACCGCTCAACTGCGTTTTGGGGCCATTGGGATTGGATTCCATGTAGCCGGAGGCTTGCACCGAAACCTGCGGCAGCAATGCCGAGAATGCGACGTCGATGGCGTCCTTGTCCGCGGCATGGCTGAACTCCGACGCAATCACATTGGGGTTATTGTTCTGCGCCGCCGCACCGGCCTGGTCTTTCGAAGTAACAGGCAGATTAAGCGGCTGCGGTGCCGTCAGATCTCCCGGATATTGCCCGACATCGTGCCGGAAATTCTCCTGCGCGATGTGCAGATCCCCGAGCGCGATCGCCACCTGCTCGCGGGCCTGCGCCAATGCGGCCTGCGCCTGCGCAACCGAGGTGAAGGTGATGTCGCCGACATTGAATTGATCGTTTGTTGCCTCCAACTGCTGCTTCAGTACCTCGACATTGTTCTGGTCGAGCGCCAGCAGATGCGTATCCGAGATCACGGTGACATAATCCGTCACCACATCCAGAAATACGCTCTGCTCGGTTGCGAGCAAGGTCGCGCGCTCTGCATAAACCTTATTCTTTGCCGCCCGCGTGCTATCGATGGTCTTGCCGCCGTTATAGATCGGCTGCGTGAGTGTCGCCTCGCCCAAAGCTTCATTTCGATTTTGGCTGATCAGCTCCGGCTGGTTCAAAATTGCCACGCTCTCGGTCTCGCTGCCGACAACACGGCCGGCTTCGCCCGAAAGCTCCACCGTCGGCCGCCAACCTGAGATCGCGGCCGGCACATCCTCATCGGCCTGGCGCAAGGCGGCGCGCTGCTCCTGCAAGGATGCGTTGTTATAATAGGCCGCGGCCAGCGCCTCGGTCAGCGTGTCGATCTGCGAATTGGCGGCATCGATCTGTGCCGAGGCCGGCCGCGGCAGCATCGCGCCGCCGGCCAGAACAGCCGCCGCCGCAACGGCAGCAGCCGAGAGCGAACGGCCCAGATAACGCTTCAGGCGCATGACTAAAACTCGAATACCTTGGCGGGTTGGAATGCCGGCAGAATGCGGGCGGTACAATCGAACAGCGGGCGGCTGGCAAAACCGTTGCTACCGGGTTCGGCAATGACAATAGCGCCGAGCCCGACAATTGAACGGGTCTGCGCCAGAATGCCCACAACCCGTCCCGGTTTGCCAAGCTGGCTCGCCAGCTCAAACGGGATCGCCGCCACCGCGCCCTCGATTAATATGCAGTCGTAAGGGGCTGCCGCTGGCCAGCCTTTGGCGAGCGGACCCGATACCCGAACCACGCTTGGCGCATATTTGGCGAGCGCCCCGGTATCAAGGCGCTGCTCATCGTCCAGCGCCACCACATCGGCGCCGCTCAACCCCAGCAAGGCGGCGCCATAACCGCTGCCCGCCCCGATAACCAGAATTTTTTTGGGATGCCCCGCCAAGGCCACCTGCGCCAGCCTGCCGATAACCAGCGGCGCCAGCAAAAACCGTCCGCCGCCCAAGGCAATATCCTGGTCGGCATAGGCATGGGTCCCGGGTGGAGCAAATGCCTCGCGCGGCAATTGTCGCATTGCTAGAATCACACGGCTGTCATTGACCTGGTTTGGGCGGACCTGACTATCCACCATATGGGCGCGGGCCGCATGCAATGCAGGTTGGAGTTCTGTCATGTGAAGCCTTCGATCCAGAGTCTCCGGCATAGTATAGCGGCGGGGTTACCATTAACTCAACCTGCCCAACTCAACCCGGTCTTGACCAAACGAACCCGGACAGAGGATACAGCGCTTCTGCACCAAATCGGTCCGGTGGCAGAGTGGTGATGTAGCGGACTGCAAATCCGCGTATGCCGGTTCGATTCCGGCCCGGACCTCCAGTTCTTGCCAAAAGCTGACCCGCCGGGTTCAGGTTAATTTTGGCTCAAATCACGATCGCTCGAAAAATCAGGCGGCTGAGTTACTAAGCTCGCCAGGGGTCAGCGTGAGGTGGCGGCCGGGGAGGGTTTCGGTTTCCTGGTGTGAGATCGCGACGATGGTGGTGGTTGGCAGCAGCTTGCGCAGCGTGGCGTGGATGCGGGCTGCCAGGGATACTTCCATTGCCGAGGTCGCTTCATCGAGGAACAGCCAATCAGGTTTGGCTATTAGCGCGCGGGCGATGGCCAGCCGCTGTTGTTCGCCCCCGGAGAGAATCTGGCCCCAATTTTCTAGGTCGTGCAGGCGTTTGACGAGCGGCGCCAGGTCGACAGCTTCCAGAGCCGAAATTATTGCATCATCGGATATGTCAGCTTCAACGCCTGGATACACCACGGTGCGCTTCAACGTGCCCAGCGGAAAATACGGCTTTTGCGGCAGGAACAGCACGCTCCCGGTAGGGCGGGTAATACTACCCTCGCCAAAAGGCCAAATGCCGGCGATGGCCCTGAACAGCGTCGACTTGCCGGCGCCTGATGGCCCGGTAAGCACCACCGGCAAACCCGGCGGCAGTGTCAAGCTGGCATTGTCGATTAATTTGCGGCCGTCCGGCAGGCTAAGGGTAAGGTTGGTAAAGCTAAGCGCCGTGCCTGCAACGCGTAATTGCGGTCCGGCTATGGAGGCTGCCCGTGCCGCGGCCACCGCTTCGGTGAACCCATATAGACGGGAGACATTAGCGCGGTAAGTCGCAAGATCCTGATACGACGTGATAAACCAGGATAACGCACCCTGCACCTGGCTGAAGGCGTTCTGAATTTGCGTCAGCCCGCCAAGGCCGATTTTATGCGCGAAGAATCTCGGCAAGGCGACCACCAACGGAAAAATGCCGGCAACCTGGTTGAAGCTGACGGTAAAAAAGTTCAACGCCTTGGTCCGCCGCATAATCGCCCAGAAATTCGCTCTTACGGCTTCGAAACGTTCGCTCAGACTAAGCCGCTCGTCGTCCTCGCCGTGGTATAACGCGATTGCTTCCGGATTTTCTCGAACCCGAATGAGATTATAACGAAAATCGGCCTCTACTCTCTGTTGATTAAAAGAGAGAGGGACTAATTTGCGGCCGATAAGATGAGTGAAAAGCGTGCCAACCACGGAATAGATCAAGGCAACCCAAAGCATGTAGCCAGGTATGGTAAAGCCAAAAACTTTGATCGATCCGGATACCGCGTAGAGAATGAAGACAAAGCTGAACAGCGTAACAACATTGGAAATAAAGTCTAAACCGAGGGAGAGCGTGCTCGTCGTATAATCCCGCAAATCCTCCGAAATACGTTGATCCGGGTTATCGAGTCCAATGCCTTTGGTATGGCTCAGGCTGATATTGTAGTAGGCGCGATCGGAGAGCCAGTTATCGACATAATGGCGGGTCATCCATTGGCGCCAGCGAATTTGCAGCATCTGGTTTAGATAGAAAGCATACACCGCGACCAGCACGTAAACAGCGACGATTTCCATAAAGCCCGGCATCGGCAGGCTGCCCGGCTGTGCCACGTATAACCAGAGCAGCCGGACCGAGGTGGTGACGTCGTAGGCCTGGATAGCGTTGAAGAAATCCCGATTCCAGAAATTCAGGATCAAATTCATGCCCACCAGCAGCAAATTCAACGCGATGATGGAAATCAGCAGCAGCCACGCAAAGCCGCGTTCTTCCGATGAATAATACGGTTTTGCCAGCACCCACGCTTCCCGCAGGCCGGTTATGAAACTGGTCATTGAACGCCGCATCAGGAAGTCACTTTCATATTTGAGCCGGCCGGTGCGCCAAGCCGCAGGCGGATGACGCCATGGGCGTCTTCGGGCGCGATCGGCTTGCCTTTGCGCAAAATTTCAATCTGCCCAGCGCGCGCGAGGCGCAGGGTCGCGAGCCTGATCGGCGCCAGGCTTTTTCGCCAGGCATCGCCGGGCGGGTTGCCTGCCAAAACCCGGGCAGCATCGCTGGGAGAGATCGATTTATCCGCGCCGCGCGCGGTAAGCAGTTGTAATATCGCCTGTTCGGCCGGATCGGAGTTCGTCATGCGCCAGCCTTATGCCCAATGCATGGCCGTACCGCTAGGTTCAGCTCCAAGACGCAGCACGCAAGGTTGGTAAACTAGCCCAAGGTCAGCCCAAATTCCTCGCTGAGGTTGGCGAATGGCAGCGGCGGGTTCAAATGCGCCCCTTGAACAACGTCGCACCCAAGCTCGCTCAGCATCCCGCACTGAGCATCGCTCTCAACCCCATCGGCAATCACGCCGATGCCGAGTGCATGCGCGGTATCGATCGTAGCGCGCAAGATCGCCACGTTCTGCTGATCCGCAATCCCGAGGGTCATCGACCGGTCGAGCTTCAGCATGGTGAGGGGCAATCGTTTCAGCAGACTAAAGCTGGTATAACTGGTGCCGAAATTATCCAAAATCAGGCCGACTCCGAGGCCGCGCAGCGCCCTTAACGCGAAACTGACGTCGTCATTATCCTCGATCAGCATCGCCTCGGTCAAAGCCAGCTCCAACCGGCCTGCCGCCAGGTCCACCCTGGAGAGGGTTTCGATCACCTGCTTCACAAGTTTGCCGGCGGCAAGCTGACGGGGCGATACCGGAATCGACACGAAAAAATCAGGCCGCCAGGACGAGGCATTCCTGCAGACCTCGGCCAGCATCCAATTGCAGATTTCGATGACGATCTCGCTCTGTTCGGCAATCGGCATGAAATGGCTTGGTAAAATAAGACCTCGCCGGCGGTGCTGCAGTCTTATCAAGGCTTCGGCACCCCGGACCCGGCCCGATTTCAAATCTCGTTGCACCTGATAGAGCAGTGTAAACCCATCCTGCTCCAGAGCTTGGCGTAGCCGCGAAGTGATCCTACGATGTTCCGTCGCATTATTGCGGGCGGCCTGTGCGCGCAGTTCCTGCGCTTCACTCGACGCAGTGTTCTTGACGCCCTGACCAGACGCGATTGTCATAGAATTAGAAAAAGCCATGCATTAATCCGGCGCATTGTTCTGCGAGAATATACGGGCCATGATTAATTCGGAGGAAACAAGATGATCGAATTATGGAGCTGGCCCACGCCAAGTGGCCAAAAGGTTCATATTCTGCTCGAGGAAACCGGACTGCCCTATAAGCTCATGCCGATGGACGCTGACGCCGCTCCTGACAAAAGAATTCTTGCAATCAACGATCCGACCGCCCTGCATGGCCCGATGCGGCTCTCTGAACCAGGTGCGATTCTGTTTTATCTGGCGGAAAAAGCCGGCAACTTCATCCCGACCGAACCCGCCTTGCGCTACCTTTGCCTGCAATGGACGATGTTTCAAATCTCCGGATTGGGACCGGCCTTCCAGCATTATCGCTATTTCGCGGATGCCGCGCCGGAAAAATCCCTGGCGGCGATCACGCGCTTTACGAAAATTCTACAGCGCCTGGCCGCCGTGTTGGAAAAGCGTCTGGCCGAAGACGACGTGCTGGCCGGCACCTATTCCATCGCCGACATGGCGGTCTACCCGAGCGTAGCGGCGGCCGCGGCCCAGGCGATCAACCTGGACGCTTATCCTGCCACCAAACGCTGGGCCGATAAAATGGCGGCCCGCCCGGCGGTAGCGCGCGGCATGGCGTTACTGCAGACACCCCAGGATTTCGCGCATTTTCCCAGCCCCGAGCGTTATGCGCGGCGTCCGGAAAACGCTGTTTCCTGACGGTCGGCCTGCTCCAAGGCCGGAATTTTCAGAGCCGCTTTAAGGCCGCTAAAACTGAGTTCGGCATTGTAATGCTTGATCACATAGTTGAAAGCGCGCTGCGCATCGAAATCCCCGGCAGCCGCCAACTGACCTGCAATGGCACTTGAAAACGCCGCGGCATCGCCCGCTACAATAAACGGGGCTTGGGCATCGGGGGCAAATCCCTGCAGGCTTTCCGGCGTCATTACCGTAACCAGGCCATGGCGGGCGTAGTCCAGTATTTTTATTTTCAAACCCGAACTCACGCGCAACGGCGCAATGGCAAGCATGGAGCGATGCAAGATGCCGCTGAGATGTCCCACCCGTCCCAGGCGCCGGACGCCTGGTGGCACCCGCCCGATCGCAGCCCCGCAATCTCCCACCAGATCCAGTGAAACACCCGGGTGTAAAACCTGCAGCCGTGGCCAGACTTCGGCAAAGAACCAACGCAGGCCGTCGATATTCGGCAATGTATCGCTGCCGACAAAGACCAGCCGGCCGGGATATCTGACCTGACCCAAGGGGGCCGGGCAGGGCAGCGCTGGCAGCGCCACAATGCGAACCAGGCGTTTTGGACACATCATGCCGATCTCGGCGGCTTCATCGGGTTGAATGGCGGTAATCGCCCTGCCGGCGTTTAAAAGCCCGGCTTCCATTTCGCGTGGCAAGCTTGCCGGATAAACCTGATAGCCCGCCGCCGACATCGCCCGGTGCCGCCGGTAGAACAGGTCCGGCGCGCCGACGACGCTGTTGAAATCCTGCAATCCCGGCTCGCGCAATAACGGCGCCCGGAAAATTGTATCCACCAGAATCGCGTCCGGCGACATCTTCAGGATGCGCGCCGCGCACCATGCAGACTGCGAGGGCGAAATAAACGCCCCCAACACCGCGTCAACGGCGCCGTAGCTCCCCGCACCAATTATACGCCGCAAACCGGCAGCAAATCCGGCTGGAAATCGGCTTAAAACCTGCCGAGCCAGAATCGCCATCGCGGCGCCAGGACGATTCGCGAACACGAAGCCGCTCGAGCTGTGTATGTCCGGCCCTGCTACCTCGGCGACCGCATATCTGGCCACCGGCCACCGCAACCTCGGCCGGGTCAGCAAAACAGTCACCTCATGGCCGCCGTCACGGAGCCATTGAATAACAGCATGGTTTAATGAAAGATGCCCGGCCAAGCCGGGTCTGGGCAGTTCATCCGTTACAAAAGCGAACCGCATGTACCCAGGGTTACACTACCCTAGGTTACATAACAACGGATGCCGGTGTTAAGCGGATGCGTCCTGCGAAACGCCCTTTTCGGCCAGCATGGTCTGCAATTCGCCGGACTGGAACATCTCGGTCACAATATCGCAGCCACCGACAAATTCGCCTTTGACGTAGAGTTGCGGGATCGTGGGCCAATCGGAAAAGGCTTTGATGCCGTCGCGAATTTCGGGGTCCTCGAGCACGTTCACGGAGGCAAAGTTCACCCCGGAATGCTTTAGGATCTGCACCACGCGGGCCGAAAATCCGCATTGCGGGAACATCGGATTGCCCTTCATGAACAGCACCACTGGGGCGGCATCGATCTTGGACTGAATTTCGGCAAAAACGGGGTTATCCATAAATATCTCCTTATTCCGGCGCTGAGGTCTGCAGCGCCAGCGCATGCAGCGCCCCGCCCATATTTCCTTTTAGCGCCGCGTAAACAAGTTGGTGTTGGCGCACGCGGGACATCCCGCGAAACGCTTCGGAAATAATCGTAGCCGCAAAGTGATCGTTATCGCCAGCCAAATCTTCGATGGTGATCTGGGCGTCAGGCAAAGCCGCTTTGATTAAGGCTTCGATCTCACTGGCAGGCATAGCCATTTGTGTTTGCAGCTCCTTTAGGCGAACCAATTGGGGAAGAATCCCTCATGTGCTTCGCGTAGCGTCTGCAACGATATGGAGAAGCCGCCCGGGAGTGTCAAACTATCGCCCGCAGCAATGCCGATATGCTCTGCAGGAACGCCTGCAGCACTTGCCGCGGCAAGCAACGCTGCAGCATCCGGCACCGCCAGCACGTAACGCGCCTGGTCCTCTCCAAACCAAAAATCATGTGCTTTCAGGGACTTGAGATTTGCACCTGCATTGCCGGCTAAAGCCATCTCAGCGATTGCAACCAGCAGTCCACCATCTGAAACGTCATGACACGCTACCGCCATACCGGCTAGGATCTGGGCGCGGACAAAATCGCCGTTTTTACGTTCGGCCTCAAGGTCCACAATCGGCGGCGCGCCGGTTTCCAGCCCCAACACCTCCCGCAACCAGAGTGATTGTCCAAGCTGGCCATCGGTTTTGCCGATGAGGACCAGTTCAAGCCCTGGGCGCAACGCGATCCCAACCGCCTGGCTGGCGTCCTCGATAACACCGACGGCGCCAATCGCCGGAGTCGGCAGAATACCCTGGCCCTCGGTCTCGTTATAGAGCGAGACATTTCCTGACACGACCGGAAAGTCGAGCGCCCGGCAGGCCGCCGCCATGCCTTTGATCGCAGCCGCAAACTGCCCCATGATTTCGGGCTTTTCAGGGTTGCCGAAATTCATATTATCCGTCACCGCCAACGGCTTAGCGCCCGTTGCTGTGATATTACGCCAGGCTTCGGCCACCGCCTGCGCGCCGCCGGCCTGCGCATCCGCGGCACAATAGCGCGGCGTGCAATCGGTCGTCAGCGCCAGCGCCCGGTTGGTGCCTTCCAGCCGGACGATCGCCGCATCCGCGGCACCCGGGCGTTTTACGGTCTGGCCGCCGACGGTGGAATCGTATTGGTCCCAGATCCAGCGCCGCGAGGCGATATCCGGGCAAGCCAATAGTTTCAGCAATCCAGCCTGCAAACCAATCGGATCCTGGGTCGCTCCGAGCGCCGCCGGCTTTGGCGTCTCGGTAATCGGCCGCCGGTATAGCGGAGCGGCATCAGACAGCGGCGCCAGCGGGATATCGGCCTCGATCAAGCCTTTATGGGTAATCACAATCCGCCCGGTATCGGTGATTTTGCCAATCACCGCATAATCCAGATCCCATTTCTCAATGATCGCGCGAGCGGCGTCGCTTGCCTCCGGCCTGATCACCAGCAGCATCCGCTCCTGGCTCTCCGACAGCATCATCTCGTAGGCCGACATGTCGGTTTCGCGCTGCGGCACGTCATCCAACGTCAGCGCGATGCCCACGCCACCCTTCCCGGCCATCTCTACCGAGGACGAGGTAAGCCCCGCCGCGCCCATATCCTGGATCGCGACAATCGCATCGGTCTGCATCAACTCCAGGCAGGCCTCGATCAGCAGTTTTTCCGTAAACGGGTCGCCAACCTGCACGGTCGGCCTTTTTTCGGCAGAATTGGCATCGAACTCGGTGCTCGCCATGGTCGCGCCATGAATGCCGTCGCGGCCGGTTTTACTGCCGACATAGACCACCGGATTGCCGATGCCCGCCGCCGCGGAGAGGAAAATTTTATCGGTCCGGGCAATCCCGACCGTCATCGCATTCACCAGCGGGTTGCCATTATAGGCCGGGTGAAAATTCACCTCGCCCCCCACGGTCGGCACCCCGACGCAATTGCCGTAACCGCCAATGCCGCGCACCACGCCGTCAACCACCCGCTTGGTAACCGCAAGCTTCGGGTCGCCAAATCTCAACGCGTTCAAATTGGCGATCGGCCGGGCGCCCATGGTGAACACGTCCCGCAAAATGCCGCCAACGCCGGTGGCGGCGCCCTGATAGGGTTCGATGAAGCTCGGATGATTGTGCGATTCCATTTTGAATATCGCCGCCAGACCGTCGCCGATATCGATCACCCCGGCATTCTCGCCCGGACCATGGATCACCCAGGGTGCCGTGGTGGGCAACTCCTTCAGCCAGATCCGGGATGATTTATAGGAGCAGTGCTCGGACCACATCACCGAGAAAATACCGAGCTCGGTGAGCGAGGGCAGGCGGCCCATGATCTCCAGAACTTTCGCGTATTCCTCGGCATTGAGGCCAAAGGATTTCGCCAGCTTCGCGTCTACCGCGGTGGCGGGTCCGGGCTTGCTCAAGCCGCCGCCAGCGAATCGAATAGCGGCTTGCCGTCGGTGCCGCCCATCAGCGGATCAACCAGATCTTCCGGATGCGGCATCAGCCCCAAAACCCGGTGGTTTTCCGAATATATTCCGGCGATTGCCCGCGCCGAGCCATTGTAGTTTTCCGCGGCGTAGCGAAACGCCACCAGGCCATCGCCCTCGAGCCGATCGAGCGTTGCCGCATCCGCCGTATAATTGCCGTCGCCATGCGCCATCGGCGCCCGAAAAACCTCGTCTTTCTGATAACGCGAGGTAAATACCGTATCCGTCCGTTCAACCCGCAACAGCGTATCCATCGAGAGAAACCGCAAACCCGCATTGCGCAGCAGCGCGCCCGGCAGCAACCCGGCTTCGGTCAAAATTTGAAAACCGTTGCAAACCCCCAGCACATAGCCGCCGCGCGCCGCATGCGCCCGCACCGCTGCCATCACCGGGCTCTGCGCCGCCATCGCGCCACAGCGCAGATAATCGCCAAAGGAAAATCCACCCGGGATAATCACCAGGTCGAGCCCGGATAAATCGGTTTCCTTGTGCCAGATGATGCGGGCCGGGGCGCCAAAACTGCGCTCAACGGCAATTGCCATGTCACGCTCCCGGTTGATGCCGGGGAAAAGCAGAATACCGGTTCGCATCATGCAGCCAGCATGTGCCGTAATGATGCGCGCAGGTAAAGATGCATCAGCTTTGTTGTGGTTTGACGTCTAGGAAGCGCTTCAGCAGCGTCTCGCCATCGATTTTTTCCTCGGTCAGTGCCATCGCCAGGACCTCGCCGCCGAACACATTAGGCGCCAGAATCATATCCGGCTGCACCCGGCGCACCCGCTCCAGATTTTTCCGGCTGCTGACCGCGGCAATTTTCTTGGCTTCAGTATGCAGCTCGCGCAGCGCCAGGATGACAAAGGCGTTCTCCGCATCGTCATCGGACAATGCCAGTATGGAATTTGCCGTCTCGGCGCCGGCCTTGCGCAACACCTCCAGATCGGTGGCGTCGCCCAGCACAATTTCAGCATCGCCAAACCGGGCATCCTCGTCATCCACAATCACCACCACCGATTTATTGCGGCCGAGCAGTTCGCGCGCCGTGTTATGCGCCAGCGCGCCATTGCCGGTAATGATGAAATGATTGACCCGCTTCATGCGCTTTCTCCCTGGCTCGACAATCCGGCTGATCCGGCGCTGGACCAGCGGGCCGACGACCGCCGTCAACGAGGTTAAAAACACCGTCAGGCCCAGAACGATCAGCGAGATTACGAAAAATCTGGCATCGTCGCTTTTCGGCAGAATGTCGCCATAACCCACGGTCGACATGGTGACCACGGTAAAATAAATCGCTTCCGGCAAGTCGACGATCGGTGGCGTGAATCCCGCCCCCAGAAGCAGCGCCCCGAACACGCCATAGACCAGCACCAGCAGCAAGGTGGCGACTGCAAACAAGGTACCGGCTGCCAGCGAGGATTGTTGAAAAACGTTGCGGTAGCCAACCAGCACCGCCAATAGCGCGACCAGATAAATCACCCCGGTCGAGAGCCAGGGCTGGTGCGTATAGCCCACCGCCAGCGCCAGCTGCGCGAGGGTGATCAGCAAGGCCGACACCCAGGCCAGCCGCGAGCGCGCCAGCAGCCCGATCGCGATAAAAATCTGCAATGCCCCGACAATTGCCGTCGGCACGCCCTGCAGGATAAGTTCCGGCACCTGCGCCGAAAGCGGATGCAACGCGTCGAACAGGCCCGTCAGCTGCAGATGCAAATATTCCTGCAGATATTTCCGAGCCGCCGGCAACAACGCCAGCGAACCCGCGAAACCCACCGCGATCGCTAATGGAACCTGCGGAAACCATAGGTCCAACCGCGCCCGGCGGTATACCTTCAGCCAGCCGGGCTTTAAAAATTCGAATCTTGCGAGGCCGGACAACCTCAACCGGCAATCTCGACCCGGAAGCTTTCAATCACGCCGTTGGCAAGCAACTTTTTCGCCATATCCTCAGCCGCCACCCGGGCCGCCGCCGCATCGGTCTCAGCCAGCTCCAACTCAATGATCTTGCCGGCCCGAACATCACCGACCTGCGCAAAACCAAGATTGTTCAACGCATGGCCAATGGCCTTTCCTTGCGGATCAAGGACGCCGTCCTTCAGCATAACGGTAACAATGGCTTTCATCGAAGATCCTAAGCAAGAAAATCAAAAGCAAGCAGTTCTTTTTAAAAAAAGAACCAAAAATTTTTTACTCTCGATCATGGCGTTGATCGCATATCGCTCATGATCCACCATAAAAAAGTCTTTCCGCCATAAGTAAGTCTCTGCTTCTTTTTTTTCAGAAAAAGAAGTGTTTACTGAGCTTACTGCATCATCTCCGGGCCCTTCATGTCCCGCACCCCGGCTTCGGGCAAAATGCCCAGGCGGCGCGCGACTTCCTGATAGGCTTCCTCGATTTTGCCGAGATCGCGGCGGAAGCGGTCCTTATCCATTTTCTCGTTGGTTTTGCTGTCCCAGAGGCGGCAATTATCCGGGCTGATTTCGTCGGCGAGGACAATGCGCATGTCGTCGTTTTCGAACAGCCGGCCGAACTCGATTTTGAAATCCACCAATGTGATGCCGACGCCGAGGAACAGGCCGGTCAGGAAATCGTTGATGCGCAGGGTCAGGTGCACGATGTCGTCCATATCCGGCGGCGTAGCCCAGCCAAAAGCGGTGATGTGCTCTTCGGCGACCATCGGGTCACCCAGCTGGTCGTTCTTATAATAGTACTCGACGATCGAGCGGGGCAGGCGGGTACCCTCCGCAATTCCTAGGCGCGAGGACAGGCTGCCGGCGGCAATGTTGCGCACCACCACCTCGATCGGGATGATCTCGACTTCCTTGATCAATTGTTCGCGCATGTTGAGGCGGCGGATGAAATGGGTCGGGATGTTGATCTCCGCGAGGCGCATCATCAGGAACTCGCTGATGCGGTTATTCAGCACGCCCTTGCCGGTGATGGTGCCCTTTTTCTGCGCGTTGAAGGCGGTGGCGTCATCCTTGAAATACTGCACGAGCGTGCCGGGCTCCGGCCCCTCGAACAGGATTTTTGCTTTGCCTTCGTAGAGCTGCCGGCGGCGGGCCATAATATTCCTCGGAATCGTAGGTTGAGAGACTGACTCAGAAGCCGTCAGGCAATTGCTAGAGTGACTTTCCAAGCAGTCTCGGAAGCGGGTCTATACCAATCAAGCCTACATAGCACCATGGCTGGGCCGCTTTGCTGCTATTCCTGGGTCAACCAGGCTGGCCTAACTCTGCCCCGATGGCCGAGTTTCCGCTTTACCGCGCCGCTTTCTCCGGCCTGCTGGCAATGCTGGTCGGCATTGGCATTGCCCGCTTCGGCTACGCGCCGCTCGTGCCCGCGCTGGTCGCGGCGCACTGGTTCACCGCTGCCGCGGCGTTCTGGCTCGGCGCCATGAACTTTCTGGGCTATTTGCTGGGCGCGCTCGCCATGCGCTCCTGGCGCCACCCGATTCACACCCGGCCGTTGGTGGTTGCCTTGATGACGCTCACCGCGATCTGCCTGTTGGCGTCAGCTGGCAATTTCGGCGTGGTTTATGCCGGCATCTGGCGCTTGATCTCGGGCGTTACCGGCGGCGCGCTGATGGTGCTGATGGGTGCCGCGGTGGTCGGCCGGGCGCCGGAAAATAAACGCGGCCAGGTCGGCGGCATCACCTTTGCCGGCATGGGTGCCGGCATCACCGTCTCCGGGCTGTTGCTGCCACATCTGCTGCGCTTTGGCCTTCCGGCAACCTGGGTCATGCTCGGCCTGTTCAGCCTGATCCTAACCGGCATCGTCGCGGCCATGATGCCGACCGCCATTTTAACGCCTGCGGCACCGGAACCCGGGACCCGCGCGTTAACCAAGCCGGTAGTATTTCTGCTCATCGGCTACGCCTTATGCGCGCTCGGCTTCGTGCCGCATGTGCTGTTCCTGTCCAGCTTCATTGCAATAGGCTTTGGCCGTGGCGTCGCGGCCGGGGCAAATGTCGCGGCAATCCTCGGCGTAGCCGCGGCCCTCGGACCGCCAATTCTCGGCCGCATCGCAGATCGGTTCGGCTTTCTCAGCACCCTAGCGGCCGGCTATTTTGTCATGGCGCTCGCCGTGGCTCTGCCACTGTTTTCAGGCAATCCGGTGGTTTTGGCGGTCTCCGCGGTCGGCGTCGGCGCGGTGGCATTGGGTGCGGTCATGCTGACTTCAGGTGCCTTGGCCGGCATGGTCCCGTCCAGCCGGCTTGCCGCCACCTGGGGCCTGGCTACCATGGCCTATGCAGTCATGCAGGCCGCTTGCGCTGCAGGTTTCTCCACGTTGTTTCACTTAACCGGAAGCTACCGCTTGCTGTTTGCAATCGGCAGTGTCGCCACCTTTATCACTGCACTCTGCATCATGGTGTCGCGCAGCCTGCAGCGCCAGCAGCCAGGGTAGGCTTTTGCGCCGTTTGCTGTATTCTAGGCTCTTCACTGCGCAGCGAGCTCCAATTGAAGCAAGAGTTTTCAGCATTAACGCAGGCTAGCCCATCGGCAGCACCGCCAATCCCGTCGGACAGCCGTGAAATCGAGCTGAAATTCTACACCAGCGAAGCCGGTTTCAAATCCTGCCAGCAATGGCAGGCATTAAACCCGGAAACGACGCCCCGCCGCGCCCAGCGCCTGCGCAGCATCTATTTCGATACGCCGGACGCCGATCTTGAACGCCACAAAATAACGCTGCGAATTCGAAACAATCGACGGGCGTTTGTAATAACCTTGAAATGGCAGGGCAATTTTTCCGGCGGTCTGTTTGAACGCGGCGAAATTGAAATCCCGTCGCCTTCCGCCGCGCCCGATATCAGCCTGTTCGGCGCCGAAATTTCCGCCATGCTGGCACGCGTCATCCAGGACCAGCCGCTCGTCGCGGTTTATGAAACCGATATCCGCCGCAGCCTCCGTCGCATCGCGTCCGGCACCAGCGATATCGAAGTTGCCTTCGATTCCGGTTACATCATCGCAGCTGAGAAAAAGCTCCCGGTTCGCGAAATCGAGATGGAACTGAAATCCGGCGATCCCGCGGAATTGTACCGGCACGGCATCGCTTTGGCGGAAACCTACCCGGTGCGGCTTGGCACCATGGGCAAATCTGTTCGCGGCGCGCTGCTCGCCTCGGGCAATCCGCCAAGCCCGGTCCGTGCCGGATCCCCCCTTACCGGAGAGCCAACCGTTGATGCCGCCATAGCATCGATCATCAATGGCTGTATTGCCCAGTTCACCGGCAACTGGCCGGTTTTCGAATCCGGAGACGCCGTTACCGCAATCCATCAGATGCGCGTCGCGTTGCGCCGGCTCCGTTCACTGCTCGGCCTTTTCCACCGGGCATTTCCCTGCGCCGAGTTCGCCGCTTTCCGCATCGAAGCAAAGTCGATCGCCGCCGCCTTGGGGGATGCCCGCAACTGGGATGTGTTTCTGGACTTGCTCAAAAACGGTCCCATCCCAGCCTTCCCCGACATTGCCGGGCTCGGCGAAATCCTGGTGCAGTCAGAACAACACCGCGAAACCGAATACATTAAAGTAACAGCGCTACTCGCCGCACCTGAAACGACCCGCTTCGTGCTGTCCCTGCAAGCCTTCGTGGCCAGGCATGGCTGGCGCAATACGCTTGCCCCCGAAGCATTGACGCGCTTGACCGAGCCGGCAAAATCCTTCGCGGCCGCCAGCCTCAACCGCATGCAAGCCAAACTGGCAAAGCGCGGCAAAAATCTCGGTTCCTTTGCGCCGCATAAACGCCATCAAATCCGCATCGAACTAAAAAAACTGCGCTACGCCGCCGACCTTTTCGCCGGCATCTTCGAACCAGCGGAATTGCGCGACCCCATCCGCATCACCGCCAAGCTGCAAAACCAGTTGGGTACGTTCAATGACCTGATCATGGCCCATGACATGATCGCCAAACTCGATGCTGCCAAACCATCGGCCGATTTCGCCACCGGTATCATCACCGGCTGGTGCGGCCGCAGCGCCCAGGAGGACGACGAGGTGCTAGCCGCAGCCTGGAAGAAATTCCGAAAATTGAAGCCAATGCAAGGGTAGAAGGAAGCAGTTCTTTTTAAAAAAAGAACCAAAAAACTTTTTTGACTCTGGGGCTCGGGCGTTGGCGACATTACGCTCATACTCCAGAAAAAACGTTTCTCGTCTGGGTTAGTCCAGGCTGGAACAACAATCCCGGTCTCGGCCAAAAAAATTTTGCGCCGCTTTTTTAAAAGCGGCTGCTTGCTTCACTTCAAGCTGTTGCCGATTGCAACGCCGGATAATCGGTATATCCGCGCTCATCGGGCGTATACAGCGTCTCCATATTGAGTTCATTCAGCGGCGTGTTTTTTGCGAGCCGCTCGACCAGATCGGGATTGGCGATGAAGGCTTTACCCCAGGCAATGGCATCGGCTTCGCCGGCGTCCAGGGCTGCTTGTGCGGTTTCCTTCGTGAACGCTTCATTGGCGATATATACGCCGCCGAATGCGGCTTTCAGTTGCGGGCCGATCCAGTCTTCGGCCTTATGTTCGCGCCCGAAGATAAAAGCGATACCGCGGTCGCCGAGCTCTCGCGCAACATAGCTGAAGGTGCCGAGCCGGTCGGAATCGCCCATCGAATACAAATCCATGCGCGGCGCCAGATGCATGCCGACATATTCCGGACCCCAGACTGAAATTACGGCATCGGTTGCTTCCAGCATCAGCCTGGCGCGGTTTTCAATGCTGCCGCCGTATTCGTCGGTGCGCTGATTGGACGCGTCCTGCAAAAATTGGTCGAGGATATAGCCATTGGCGCCGTGCAGTTCGACACCATCGAACCCCGCCATTTGCGCGTTCATTGCGGCTTTGCGAAAGGCTTCGACGATGCCGGGGATTTCCGCAAGCTCAAGGGCGCGCGGCGTGGGGTAGGGTTGGTCCGGCCGCACCAGGCTGACATTACCTGCAGCCGCGATCGCGCTGGGCGCTACCGGCAGTTCGCCGTTCAGGAACATCGGATGGGAGATCCTGCCGACATGCCAGAGCTGGGCAAAAATCCGGCCGCCGGCTGCGTGCACTGCGTTGGTCACCCCTTTCCAGCCTGCCACCTGTTGCTCTGACCATAATCCGGGCGTGCCCGCATAGCCGACGCCGAAGGGGGTTACCGATATTGCTTCGGAGATCAGCAGCCCGGCTGTGGCGCGCTGCGCGTAGTATTGCGCCATCATTGCATTGGGGATCCGCGTATCGCCGGCGCGCGCACGTGTGCAGGGCGCGAAGATGATGCGATTTGGCAATGTGATGTCGCCGAGTTGCAGCGGTTCAAATAAAGACGGCATGGAAAATTCTCCGATTAGTTCGTAACGCTTAGTTTTCTAAATATCCGCTCAACTAAATCGCGGCGTTTCCCGCCCAGAGCGGGTAATGACAACCACGCCATCACCGGCGGAGATCACCGTTTCCGGCGGCGGCCGGGTGAGGGTTTCGCCGGAATGGCGCGTCACTGCCACCACAAACATGCTGCCGATCGCTTCATGTTCGATCGCCGAGATGGTGGCGCCCGCAAGCGTGCTGTCGGCGGCCACCGCCATGACCTCGAGTTCCAGACCCAGCGTGCGCAGGCCGATGCCAAGCGTGCGCATCCGGTCCGATCCATCGGTAAAGCTCGACGTCGCCGGATACAGGATTAGCTGCGCAATTCGCTCGGCGCCGATATGGGTTGGCTCGACCACGGCATTGGCGCCGGCCTGCAGTAATTTGCTCTTGGTGCTCGGCGCTTCGCCGCGGGCGATAATTTCGAGGTTCTTGTTTAAATTGCGGGCTGATAGCGTGATAAAAACATTCGCCGCGTCATTCGGCACCACCGTCGCCAGGGCTCTGGCGCGCTTGACGCCCACGGCTACCAGCACCTCTTCATCCGCCGCGTCGCCACGCCAGGTCGGATAACCGCGCGCTACAGACTCGTTGAAACGCTGTTCATTCATCTCGAGGATTACAAATTCCGACTGGCCGGCACCAAGCTCGTCGGCGAGCATCTGGCCGATCCTGCCATAGCCGCAGATGATGACGTGATCGCTCATTTTATCGATCTGGGTTTTCATGCGTTTGGTCCCGAGCAGTTGCTGAATTTGGGCGATGGTAATGTACTGCACAAAGGCGGCCGCAAGAAAGGCCAGACCCAGCCATCCCAGAATAATCGTGGCAATCGTGATACCCCGAAGCTCATCGCCGACGATTGGGTGGATCTCGTCATATCCCACCGTCCAGATCGTAATGACGCTGAAATAAAATGCGTCGCTCCAGGACCAGCCTTTTAGAACATAGGCCCAGCTTGCGCCCGTCACCACCACAATGATGTAGATGAACCCGCCGATCAGATTATGGATCGGCGAGTTGCTAAGTCTGGAGGCCAGCGACCCTGATTTTCGGCGTTGCTTCATTTCCCGCCGCGCCAGATCAACCGCTTCCGTTTCGATCTGCTCAGGGTCGCGCAGAGATTACCTTTGATCGAGGGCCACGTAATCGCGCTGCACCGCGCCGGTATAAACCTGGCGCGGCCGGCCGATGCGCTGCTGCGGGTCTTCGATCATTTCCATCCACTGGCTGACCCAGCCGACGGTACGGGCCAGCGCGAAGATCGGTGTGAACATGGTGGTTGGGAAGCCCATCGCTTTCAGGATGATGCCGGAATAAAAATCGACATTCGGGTAGAGTTTGCGCTCCACGAAATAAGGATCTTCCAGCGCGATCTTCTCCAGCTCCATCGCCAGGTCGAGCAACGGCGAATCCTTAATTCCGAGCGCTTCGAGCACCTCGTAGCAGGTGCGCTGCATGATTTTGGCGCGCGGATCGAAGTTTTTGTAAACCCGGTGGCCGAAGCCCATCAGCTTGACGCCTGAGTTCTTGTCTTTCACCTGGGCAATGAAAGCCGGGATATTGTTCTTATGACCGATCTCGCCCAGCATCTTCAGCACCGCCTCATTGGCGCCGCCATGGGCGGGGCCCCAGAGCGAAGCGATGCCGGCTGCGATACAGGCAAACGGATTGGCGCCGGTGGAGCCCGCGAGCCGCACCGTGGATGTTGAGGCATTCTGCTCGTGGTCCGCATGCAGAATGAAAATCCGGTCCATGGCGCGCGACAGGATCGGGTTCTGCTTATAGGGTTCCGCCGGCACGGCATGGAACATGTGCAAAAAATTCTCGGCGTAGTTGAGGTCGTTCTGCGGGTACACCAAAGGCTGGCCGGCATTGTATTTATGTGCCCAGGCGGTAATGGTCGGAATTTTTGCGATCATGCGGAAAGCGCTGATCTCGCGCTGCTTGGGATCATGGATATCGATGCTGTCGGGATAAAACGCAGACATCGCGCCCACCACCGAGCACAGCATTGCCATCGGATGCGCATCCCGCCGGAAGCCATCCCAGAACCGGCGGATCTGTTCATGCAGCATGGTGTGCATGGTCACATGATGGGTGAATTCGGTAAGCTCGGCTTCTTTCGGCAATTGGCCATGCATCAACAGGTAAGCCACTTCAAGAAAGGTGGACTTTTCCGCCAGCTGCTCGATCGGATAGCCACGATACAATAAAATGCCTTCATCACCGTCGATATACGTGATCGAGCTTTCGCAGGAGGCGGTGGCGCCATAGCTCGGATCGAAGGTGAACATGCCGAGGTCACCCTGGATCTTGCGTATATCCGCAACCGCCGGTCCAAGACTTCCCGCCAGTACGGGAAGCACCGCGCTTTTACCTTCGTAGTTAAGAGTCGCAGTGCCGATCTGTTTGCTTGTTGCTGTCTGAGCCATGCAAAACTACCTTTGAAAACAGAGATTTATCGTTGATTTCTTAGAAATTCGAGCCGCTTTGCGGGCGGTTTGGGAATTTCGCCGCGTGCCATGATCGCATTAAATACGGGGCCGATAAAAAGGCAACCTTCGCGGTTGCAGCATGCAGCCGCGAAGGCTGATCGCGCTCGATCCGGAAAGCGGCAGGTCCGCACGTTGCAGAAAGCGTTTCAATGTCGCGCCGGCGCTGCCGAGCTTGTGCCAAGGTGCTGTGATGATGAATTCGGTGAGGGCAGAGGTAGGATATTCATCCTCCAGACGCGCCAGATCCGGTTTTGCCGGGTCAGCGCCGGCTTCGCCCGCCAAAACCTGCGCCAGCTCATGAATGCCGGGATTGTGACCGATTACCAGAACGCAGCGCATGGTCTCCGGCAGCTCACGCAACAAATCCCGGATTTGATGATGACTGGCCATGTACAGACCGGATATCGTTTCGATATTAGGACGATCTTCCCAGGGCTCCAATGCGTCCAGGGTCTGCTGTGTCCTGAGCGAGGAGGACACCAGGACAACATCCGGCGTTAATCCGAGGCTGCGCATCGCCGCGCCGATTGCCGTGGCATCGCGCTTGCCGTCCGGAGTGAGGCCCCGGTCGTGGTCTGAAACCTCTGGCGTGCCGCGCTCCGCCTTGGCGTGGCGCAGTAAGATCAGCTGATGCATATGGCCATTCTGCCATGGCGAAATTGCTCTGTCGCCCCTATCTATGCGCTCGTCACAGGATATTCTGCGGCGAGGGGGGAGATGATGGATCGACGATCGTTCTTGGTGAGCGCGAGCGCCTATGCCCTGCCGATTCCGGCCGGCAACACCATGCATTTCAAGGTGTTCCGAAACGGCGTTGCCGTTGGCGATCACATGATAAGTTTCAACCAGTCAGGCGACGACCTCACGATTACCATCAATGCCGGCTTGCTGGTGACGATGGCGATGATCCCGGTGTTTCGCTATTCCGTTAAGGCGACCGAGCGGTGGAGCAACGGCGTATTCCAGAGCGTTGATAGCGCGGTCAACTTCAACGGCTCGCCTTTGGAAGTGCATGCCGAGCGCATCGCCAACGGCTACAGCGTCCGTGGCACGCATGTGCCGCTTTACACCGCGCCGTCGAACATGCTGCCATTGACCTATTGGAACCGGGCAATGCTGCTCGGCACCATCCTCAACATCCAAACCGCGCATAGCTATCCGGTGAAGGTCAGTTCTCCGGGTTGGTATAACGTGCCCACCGCGAATGGGGGCACCATACTGGCCCAGCGATTCGATGTCACCGGCAAGCTGCGTCTCAGTATTTGGTATGATCGCAACAACAACTGGTCGCGCCTGGAATTTCAGAAAGACGGCGACATCAGTTACGAAAAATATGTTTGAAATGAGTAATATGTTTGAAATGAGTTAGGCCGGCGCGACCGATCGCCAGGGTCTAAACGCCCAGCCAGAGGTTATCCGTAAGCCTTTTCCGGATGCCGCAAATGCCATAAGCGCTCATGCGCCGCGACCAGGCTCTCGATGCTTTTACGGCGATTGGAATCAGGCGGAACCGTCCGGCGGGTCAACATATTTTCTAATATATGCAGTAGTTGCTCGGCAATTTCATAATCGGCCTGATCGCAGGCATGATGAAACGAGATCAAAATCTTATCGGACAGGCGACGGCTATAGCGCGGTGCATTACCTACTTGTCTTACGGTATCTACATTCGCCTCGTCGGTCCCAGTCACTTTTGTCGTACTCCAGTTAAGATTTCTGCGGCGAACTTTTTAACATGACCGTTGATTTGAGTATTCCTTGTAACGCGCGCTCAATGTTACAAAAGGTTACTCCGATCAACATCAGGACAATAGTACAAATTTCTAATTCACGCCACCATAAAATAAAAAATTAGACACGTAAAGGAATTTAAACACGCTCTGATTGTATTTTTGACCATTTATAACGTCGATGGTTGTCTTGAGACGCCGGCAGCATGGCTGGGGGATCACTCTGCCGGTAATATATTCGCCGGCTCGGCGATTTCAAACTCTGCGAATGCGTCCTCCCAGGAGCCGGTGGTCGAGGCCTTGCTGTATTCGGTGGAACGATTCTCAAAGAAATTGGCATGCTCCACCGCGTTCAGCATGTCGTCCAGCCAGGGCAGGGGGTTCTTGTCGACATGGAACAGCACGTTCAAACCTAATTGCGTCAACCGGCGATCGGCAATGTAGCGGATGTAGCGTTTCACTTCCTCGGCGGTCAGCCCATCCACCGGGCCGAGCTCGAATGCCAAGTCGATGAAGGCGTCCTCGTGGTCAACAATGGTGGCGCAGGTCAGATAAATCTCCCGCCGCAATTCCTCGGTCCAGATCTCCGGATTTTCCTGCACGAAGGTCCGGAACAACTTGATGATCGACATGCAATGCAGCGACTCGTCGCGCACCGACCAGGATATGATCTGTCCCATGCCCTTCATCTTGTTGAAGCGCGGGAAGTTCAACAGAATCGCGAATGACGCGAACAGCTGCAGGCCTTCGGTAAAGGCGCCGAAAGCAGCCAAAGTCTTTGCGATGTCATGCTTATTGGCCGTGCTGAAGCCATGCATGTAGTCGTATTTGTCCTTCATTTCCTTGTATTTAAGGAACGAAGTGTACTCCACCTCCGGCATCCCGACCGTATCCAGCAAATGCGAATAGGCGGCGATATGCACCGTCTCGATATTCGAGAAGGCGGATAACATCATCAGCACCTCGGTCGGTTTAAAGACCTGGCTATAATGCTTCATGTAGCAGTTATTCACCTCGACATCGGCCTGCGTGAAAAACCGGAAAATCTGGGTGAGCAGATTACGCTCCGCCAGGGTCAGGTTTTTGTGCCAATCCTTGACGTCGTCGGCGAGCGGCACTTCCTCCGGCAGCCAATGCACCCGCTGCTGCGTCAGCCAGGCCTCATAGGCCCAGGGATAACGGAACGGCTTATAGACCGGATTTTCGGTCAGCAGGTCGAGTTTGACAGGATTTTCATCGGATGATGCATAAGCACTCATGGCGTAAACCTAAAGTAAAAGACCGGCGGTATTAAGCAGTTCTTTTTTGAAAAAAAGAACCAAAAAACTTCTATTACTCTGGGGCATGGGCGTTGGCGCCGCCACAGCCCACTTCCCCAGCACAAAAAGTTTTTTTGCTTCTTTTGTTCACAAAAAGAAGTTCTTCCTCACTGACAAGCCAGGCATTCCTCGTAATTCGTCGCCGCAGCGGCAAGCGGCACTGCGGCGGTGTCATTGACGGGGATGCCGGTGAACTCGTCCGGGCGGATCGCTTTTTCCGACACGTTATCGGCGCGCTGGATCGATAGCGAGCGGCAATAGTACAGCGACTTCACGCCTTTCTTCCAGGCCTGGTAATGGATCTGGTGCAGATCGCGCTTGTTCACATTGGCCGGCACGAACACGTTGATCGATTGGCTCTGGCAGATATAGGGCGTGCGGTCGGCGGCATGTTCGATGATCCAGCGCTGGTCCAGTTCAAAGGCGGTTTTGTAGACATCCTTCTCATGCTGGGTCAGAAAATCCAGGTTTTGGACGCTGCCTTTGTTCAACGTGATCGAAGACCAGGTTTCGTCATCATCGCGGCCATATTTGGCCAGCAGCAATTGCAGCGGCCGGTTGCGGACCACGAAGCTGCCGGAGAGGGTTTTCTGCAGGAACACATTGGCGGCGATCGGCTCGATGCCGGGGCTGGTATTGCCGGCGATGATTGAAATCGAAGCGGTCGGCGCGATCGCGATTTTATGCGAGAAGCGTTCCTCGATCCCGTATTCCGCCGCATCCGGGCAGGCGCCGCGCTCAGCCGCCAGCTTCTTCGACGCGGCGTCGGCGCCGGCGCGCAGATGCTTGAACATTTTGATGTTCCACACCTTCGCCATCACGCTCTCGAAGGGCACGTTCTGCTCCTGCAGGAACGAATGGAACCCCATCACGCCAAGGCCGACCGAGCGTTCGCGCATCGCCGCATATTTGGCCCGTTCCATCGAATCCGGCGCCTTGTCGATGAAATCCTGCAGCACGTTGTCGAGGAAGCGCATGATATCCTCGATGAACTGCTCATCCTTATGCCAGTCGAACCAGGTTTCGAGGTTCAATGAGGACAGGCAGCAGACCGCGGTGCGTTGTTTGCCGTGCTGGTCGAGCCCGGTCGGCAGCGTGATCTCGGCGCAAAGATTGGAGGTTTTCACCTCCAGCCCGGCCAGCTTGTGCTGCTCGGGGCGGGCGTTGTTCACATGATCTGAGAAAATCAGATACGGCTCACCGGTTTCGATCCGCGCGGTCAGGATCCGCACCCATAACGCGCGGGCCGAGATGCTGCGAACCGGTGCCAGGTCTTTCGGCGAGGTCAGCATCCATTCACTATCAGTTTCAACGGCGCGCATGAAGGCATCCGAAATCAGGATGCCATGATGCAGGTTGAGCGCCTTGCGGTTCGGATCGCCGCCCGTCGGACGGCGGATTTCGATGAATTCCTCGATCTCCGGGTGCCAGACCGGCAGATATACCGCCGCCGAGCCGCGCCTCAGCGAGCCTTGCGAAATTGCCAGCGTCAGGCTGTCCATCACCCGGATGAATGGCACCACGCCGGAGGTTTTGCCGTTCTGCCCGACCTTTTCGCCGATCGAGCGCAGATTACCCCAATACGAGCCGATGCCGCCGCCCTTCGAGGCCAGCCAGACATTTTCATTCCAGAGCCCGACAATGCCTTCCAGGCTGTCCGAGGCCTCGTTCAAAAAGCAGGAAATCGGCAGGCCGCGATCAGTGCCGCCATTCGAGAGCACCGGGGTCGAGGGCATGAACCACATCTTGCTCATGTAATCGTAAATCCGCTGCGCATGCGCGGTGTTATCGCCGTAATAGGAGGCGACCCGAGCGAACAGATCCTGATAGGTTTCTCCCGGCAGCAGGTAACGGTCATCGAGCGTCGCGCGGCCGAAATCGGTCAATAATGAGTCGCGCGATTTATCGACATGAACCTGGTGCCGGCCAGGCATCTGGATGTCGTCGTCGATCAGCGAAGCCTCTGTCTTGGTAATCATGTTCATTCGCTGAGCCCCTATGTTCTTCGGAAAACCACACTACATGTAGCAGGGTTATAATCAACGCTATACTACAGTTAGGGCTAAAAATTTTTCGCCGTATCGATTCTGCCACGAGTCTTACAGCACGCTAATCTTCCGCCCATATGAATGTTTACGGTATGTTCTTAGATAGTGCGGACGGGCTCGCCTCGCAAGCAGAACCGACTCCATTTTGCGGCGCCCGGAGGGATAAGGAGTGGGGATTATTTCGGCCGATCGCGTGTTGCTCGCCTCGCCGTTCGCCAACCTCAAACGATCGGGCACTTATTCAAAAATGGGGGTACTAGGAACCCTGCCGCCGGTTTATCCCGGGACATGTCGACCACGTTATCGGAAACCGCACCGCGCTACCTGACCCACCCTGAAATTTTGCCGGTGGTACGCGGCGTGGCGCTATGCATCCTGCTATCCGCTCTGGATATGACCATCGTGGTGCCCGCGGTGCCAAAAATGGCGGCGGCCCTCAACGGTCACCAGCATCTTGCCTGGATTATCACGGCCTACATGCTTACCGGCACGGCCGCGACACCGGTTTTTGGCAAGCTATCTGATATTTACGGACGCCGCCGCTTGCTGCAACCGGCCATCATCCTGTTCGTCCTGGCATCTCTAGGCTGCGCTGTCGCCCAGACCCTGCCGCAGATGCTGCTGCTGCGGGCGCTGCAGGGTGTCGGCGGGGCAGGGCTCATCACCTTGGCGCAAACCGCGATGGCGGATGTAATTCCACCGCGCGAGCGCGGCCGCTACCAGATATATATGAGTGGCATGTGGGGCATCGCCAGCCTGGGCGGCCCGATCCTTGGCGGCGTCCTCACCGATTACGTCTCGTGGCGCGCCATTTTCTGGATCAACCTGCCATTGGGTCTGGCCGCATTCATCATCAGTAGCCGCGCTTTACGGCATCTGCCGGTGCATGCCGCCGCCGCCGTAAAAATCGATTATGCCGGCGCCCTGCTCCTGATGGCCACCATCACCGTCTTGCTGATCCTGGTTTCCACCGGTGGCGACAATTTCCCTTGGTTTTCCAGGGAAAGTGCGATGCTGGCGGCGGCGGGTGTCGGCTTTCTGGTCCTTACCATCCTGCAGGAAACCCGCGCCGCGACCCCGATGCTGCCATTGCACATTTTTGCGAATAAAGTGGTCCTGGGGGGATTGGCGCTATCGTTCACCAACACGCTTTGCACGTTCGGCGCCACCCTGCTGCTGCCGCTTTATTTTCAGTTCATTTTGCACACCAACGCCGCCATATCCGGCCTGTATTCAACGCCCTTCATGCTGGCATTTGTGGTGTTGTCCTATGCCGGCGGCCAGATCTCGCGCCGGATCGGCCGTACCAAACCGACCATGCTGATCGCCTTGCTCCTATGTCTGGCCGGGCTCTGCCTACTGGCCAGCATGAGCAGTTCAACGCCGGTTGCGCTCAGCCTGGTATATATGATGGTGCTGGGAAGCGGCATTGGCCTGGTGCAGCCAAACATCACGGTAGCCATCCAGAACGCCGCGGCCCGTCCGGATGTCGGCATCGCCACCGGGTGCATGCTCCTGTTCCGCGCTATCGGCGGCGCAACCGGGGCCACATTGGCCGGGATCATTATGCTGCGGCACGGTTTTCCAGCGGCATTTCTGGGCTGCGCGGCGTTTGCCCTGCTGGCCATCGCCATTGCCGCGATGATGCAAGATTTATCCTTGCGATCTGCCAACTGAAACTGAGTAAATGAATTCAACTAGTTGAGTTTATTGCTTTATTGGAAAATCCGGCTTTCTTCGCGCTGCGAAGTTTAATATTATATCTAACGTCATATTAATGAGATCGCGACAATTTTTACTGCAATATTCGGTAATAAAGGCTAAGGTGCTTTTGGCGGCGATTCCAGAAGCCTCGGAGCTCGGATTTAAGCCGTTATTGAAGGATGTCTTCGAATGTTAAGGTCGGCCCGATACCACGCAGTTGCTTATAGCCTTTTAGGCCCCGCTTTATTGTCCGGATGCGGTGCTCCGCCGCACGCCGCCACCGTCTCGAGAGCAGCCCCGGCAGCGCCCGGCAAGCCGCCTTGCGTATTTACCCTCGACACGCCGGTGGATCGTATTGCCGCCAATCCAAACGGCAAGGCCATCCTTGAAAAGGATGTTCCCGGTCTGATGGCCAGCAAGGAATATCCGTTATTTGACGATATGAGCCTGTCGCAAATTGCCATCATGTCCGGCGGCCGGCTGAGCAAGGATAAGCTCAGCCTGGTGCAGTCCGATCTTCAGGTCTCCGACCTCAGCCCCTAAAATGCTTTAAGTTCGTCATCTGCATCGCCTCTCGCGCTGCAGCTTCGGCATGCGCAGCAGCAGGCTAATCCCGCTCAACTCTAGACATGCCACAGATCGATTGCTTCGCCATCCCGTAACACTGCCTGCGCGGCTTTGGTTATCCCGGCTTCGTCATGTAGCGCCAGTCCCGGCAATATCCGGTCAGGGCCCCGGCTGCCCAAAATTCCAGCGATAATAAACAGTTTGGCTGGGCGGCCGGCTCGAGGCCAGAGCGGGAACACCGTCACCGCACCCAAACCCGCTGCGCGCATGATGGACGTGGCTTCCGAAAGGCAGGCATTTGGCAGAATCAGCGTCATGCTGCCACGCGGCTTAAGGCACCTTGCCAGACGCTCGATCCAATCGCTCAACAGGGAAGGTGGGGCATGATGGGCCAAGGCTCTGAGCCGATCCGGGGATTGCGTACTCCCGCGGCCATGCCAAGGCGGGTTTGCCATCACATGCTGAAATTCCACGGTATGCGGCAACGCCTCCACCGCCGAACAAACGCATGAAACGTCGTTCAACTGATTGAACTTAAAATTTTTATTCGCAAGGCTTGCCGTGTCCGGGTCAATCTCGACCCCAAGTCCGGACAGGCCGGGCAGCCGCTGGGCAAGACAGAGCAAGCCCGCGCCGGCGCCGCAACCTGCCTCCAACACGCGCTCTCCCGGCCGCGCGGCCACGCTGGCCGCCAGCAGTACCGGCTCGAAGCCGCTACGGTGGCCGGTGGTGAATTGCCGGTAGCGAATTTTGCCGCCCAGCAACCCGCCTTCGGTAATTTCGTGTGCAAGCGGTTCCGTCACTCAAGATCAGCTTCTTTGAGCACGCGCCGTGCTCTTGCCGCCTGCTCCGTCGGCACCGCGATCCGCTGCCGGATGGCACCCGCGGTTCCCAGCATCGAGGCCATGTTGCTGTCATATAATACCGGATCCAGCCCGGCATCGCGCAGCAAAACCATCAGGAAACTCACCCGGACCGGTTCGTTCGACGCCGCGATGATCTCCATAACCCGTGCTCCCTGGCCGCCGGCTCAGGACCGCCGTTCCGCGGTGTAGCGCGTTACATCGCGCAGCGTCTCGCGCAGGTTCGAAGGCGCAAATACCGCCAGCGCCCGGTTGGCATTTTCGGCAAATACCTGGGCGCGAGCAACAGTGCGGTGGATGGCGTCCTGCCGCGCGATCAGTTCCAGCGCCACCGCCAGGTCATTTTCAGTTTGCTCACCCTCGCCAACGGTGCGCTGCCAGAATGCAAGCTCCTGCGTGTCACTCCCGGCGATCGCCAACAGCACGGGATAGGTGAGCTTGCCCTCGCGGAAATCATCGCCGACGGTTTTGCCGAGCTCCGCCGCATTGGCGCTGTAGTCGAGCGCATCGTCGATCAGTTGGAAGGCCATGCCAAGATCCATCCCGTAACTCGCCAGGGCCGCGCATTCCTCAGGGCCGCGGCCGGCAATGACGCCCCCGACCTCGCAGGCCGCTGAGAATAATGCGGCGGTCTTGCCACGGATGACCTCGAAATATTTATCCTCGGTGGTCGCCAGGTCATTCTGCGTCGTCAGCTGCAGCACCTCGCCCTCGGCAATGGTGGCGGCAGCAGCGGACAGGATGCGTAGAACCTCCAGCGAACCGTCGGCAACCATCAGTTGAAAGGCGCGGGCGAACAAAAAATCGCCAACCAGTACCGAGGCTTTGTTACCGAACACCGCGTTGGCGCTGGCAAGGCCGCGACGCAGGATGCTTTCATCGACCACATCGTCATGCAGCAAGGTGGCAGTGTGAATGAATTCAACGCAGGCGGCCAATTCCACATGCCGGCCGCCCTGATAGCCGCACAGTTTTGCCGATGCCAAAGTCAGCAATGGCCGCAACCGCTTGCCTCCAGCCGCCACCAAATGCGCCGCCAGTTGCGGGATCAAGGCCACCGGACTGTCCATCCGCGCAACGATGGCGCGATTGGTGGCCTGCAGATCCTCGTCCAACATAACCGTCAGACGGGTCAAAGCGTCCGGGGGTGGTGGCGTCGCTCCGTCCAAATCCAGGTCCCAACTTAAAGAAGAGGTCAATACTTTCACCATATCGGGCGCCGCCAACGAGGGTCAAGGTGACGCTAATAAGGCGCCGCATTTAAAAAGCGCCGCCTTTTTGGAAAAAAACCGGCGCAAAAAACTTCAGTTATCTGGTGTTGGGATTTTTGATGGCCCCGTGCTCCAGATCAAAAGGCATCCTTGGCTTCGCGAGCAGTCGCCTTTTGTTCAGATCTACGACGGCCCCCAAGTTCCAACTACCGCGTCAATCGGCGCATGGCGCCATCCAGGCCTTCCAGGGTCAGCCCAAACATGCGGTCTTCGAATAATTTGCGGATGATTTTCGTGCTCTGCGAATACTCCCAATGCACCGCCGGCACCGGGTTGATCCACACCGATTTTGGATAATGCTGCAGCAACCTCGCAAGCCAGATCTGCCCGGATTCGGGGTTCCAATGCGAAATGGAACCACCAGGCTGCAACAGCTCATACGGGCTCATTGCCGCATCGCCGATGCAGATCAGCTTCCAGGTATGGTCGTATTTGTTGAGAACATCGGCAGTCGCGATGCTGTCGGCTGAGCGCATCCGCGCGTCCTGATACAACGTCTCATACGGACAATTGTGAAAATACAGATGCACCAGGTGCTTGAACTCACCCTTGGCGGCGGTAAAAAGCTGTTCACAGAGCATGACGTGCTCATCCATCGATCCGCCAATATCCAGCAGCAGCAGAATTTTTACCGCATTATGCCGCTCCGGCATCATTTTGAGATCGAGATAGCCGGCGTTGCGCGCGGTTGACCCGATGGTCCCAGGCAGATCCAGCAGGTCCGCCGCACCCTCGCGCGCGAACCGCCGCAGCCGGCGCAGCGCCACCTTCATGTTCCGGGTGCCAATTTCCACATCGCCGGCAAGGTTTTTGAACTCGCGCTTATCCCAGATTTTTACAGCGCTCTTATTGCGGCTCGTGCTCTGCCCGATCCGCACGCCTTCCGGATTATAGCCGTTAGCCCCGAAGGGCGACGTCCCGGCGGTGCCGATCCACTTATTGCCGCCCTGATGACGTTCCTTTTGTTCTTCAAGCCGCTGCCGCAGCGTCTCCATCAGCTTCTCGAACCCACCCATGGCCTCGATTTCAGCCTTCTCCTCTGCGGTCAGCGTTTTCTCGGCCATCAGCCGCAGCCATTCCTCAGGCAGCTCCCGCATCTCAATGCCACCCGGGCTGGAAGTTGCCGGCTGCAATACGCCTTTGAAAATCTCCCCGAACACGCGATCGAATTTGTCGATAAAGCGTTCGTCCTTCACCAGCGTGGCGCGGGCCAGGAAATAGAACGTATCGATATCATAATCGCCAAGCCCGGCCTGCATCGCCTCCTGCAGCGTCAGATACTCGCGCAACGATGCCTTTACCCCCGCCGCGCGTAGCGCCAGGAAGAAGCCGATGAACATTTAGTTCTGGCCGCGCCGGTGCAGAAAAGCCAGGCGCTCGAACAGATGGACATCCTGCTCGTTTTTCAGCAGCGCGCCGTGCAACGGCGGGATCAGCTTGCCGGTATTGCGCTCCCGCAACAATTCCGGCGCGATATCCTCAGCCATCAGCAATTTCAGCCAATCCAGAAGTTCGGAAGTGGAAGGCCGTTTTTTCAGGCCGGGGACTTCGCGCAAATCGAAAAACGCGTTCAGCGCCTCACGCAACAGCAGAGACTTGATGCCGGGATAATGCACCTCGACGATCTGCTCCATCGTCTCGCGCTCGGGGAAGCGTATATAGTGGAAGAAACAGCGGCGCAGAAACGCATCCGGCAATTCCTTCTCGTTATTCGAGGTGATGATGATGATCGGCCGATTGCGGGCTTTGATCGTCTGCCGGGTTTCGTAGACGAAAAACTCCATTCGATCGAGTTCCAGCAACAAGTCGTTGGGAAACTCGATATCGGCCTTGTCGATTTCGTCGATCAGCAAAACCGGGGCCGCATCGGCTTCGAACGCATCCCATAACTTACCGCGAATGATGTAGTTGCCGATATCGTGCACCCGCGCATCGCCGAGCTGGCTGTCGCGCAGGCGGGATACGGCGTCATATTCATACAGTCCCTGCTGTGCCTTGGTGGTCGATTTGACGTGCCAGGAAATCAGGTTCTTGCCCAAGGCGGTGGCGACTTCCTGCGCCAGCACGGTCTTACCGGTGCCGGGCTCACCTTTGATCAGCAATGGCCGTTGCAACGTTACCGCCGCATTTACCGCAACCTTCAAATCATCCGTCGCCACGAACGATTTCGTTCCTTCAAATCGCGCCACGCTATGCTCCCATCATCTCAAGGGTAAACTATCGCCTCGAAAATCAGCGAATGCAAAGGCTGATAGCTTAACTGGGGTATCCCTTGAGCGTTGCAGTCAGTTCGCCCACGGCTTGACGGATATGTTCCGCACTACCCTGCAAGACCATCTGGGGATCGATCGCGCCGCTACCGTTGGCGCTGTCGCTAAGGGAGATCCCTGGCATGGTCGCTATCCTGCGCATTTTTATTGCTTGTTGCATCCGCCGTGGCGCGTTGGCCGCACCCTGGCAGGAATAAGGAGAACTCGAGATTTGGCAAAACGGCGCGGCGGCGGCTTTGGGTTCGGCTATTGGGAGATTGGAATTCCGACGACCGGAGATTTCTAGCGCAACTAACCCGCCGGATTGCAGACAGCATGATGGCGATGCGCAAAGAGGGGAATATATAGAGGTGGGCTGCCTAACTAAGTATGGGCGACTCGGTGAGTTGTCACCCTGGCATCGCCAAAACTGATATCGTCCACTAACTCTTTCTACGTGGTTTATCGTTCGAACAATGTCAGCCTATTGACCTGATCGCGCTCGAATTGCCGCCTCAGGCACCACGACTCGACGAACTGGACCTCCATTTGTGCCGAACAAGCCGTACAAACAGGTACTAAGGATGCAACTTGCTAGCGTCCAACGGCAGCTAGGCGTGGTATCTAGACTTTCGGGCGCGCTTGCGCTTTGCTCCCGCCATGTCTCAGGCTAAGCTAGTTCTTTTATATTACATAGCGCCTGGCGCATTAGCCGAAACCGCCCAATTGGGATTTTCGTCCGATGACAGCCGGCACCGCCCGCTGCGCTGCGGCACCGAGTTCGGGCGGGTGCGGTTCTGCTGACCATGCTGCCGGGGCAGCCGGCTTTCAATATGATCCGCGGCGCTAGGTCGATCTGGGTTATGTATCGAACCAACCTCTGGTGCATAAGGGCATCGAAGGTTACGGGCGGGCGATGAAATGAAAATCCTGTTCCTGTCGCATTCGGACAACAATCCCGATGCGGGTGCATCGTCAATTTACCACATGTTGAATGCCGGATTGACCGCGAGGGGTCATCACGTGGACGTTTTGCATCTGGACGACATGAACCTTCCAAAACAAAAGTTGCTCAGAAAGATTGTTCTGCGTCTTTTCCTCCCACAACTGATAAAAAGGCGCGCACTTCGAGAAGATCTTGCATCCTATGACGTGATCATGGCTTCGAATGGCACTGCATGGCCGCTCTTTCGGTCTTTGAAACAAACTGCGCATCGGCCGTTGCTGGTCACGCATTTTCATGGCCTCAGCGTCTATGACCAGATTGCGAGTTTAACCGAAGCCGAGCTTGGGCATCATCGTGTAAGCAAAATTTTTCGCTTCTTGACCGGATCTATTCCAGATAAATGGGATATGGCGGGGATCGCGCATTCGGACCTCACCGTCGTTCAAAACCTTCGTGATTTTGCGCATGTCGAACAAAAAATTCCCGCTGGCGCTAGTCTGATTGTCATTCATCCGGCAATCGCGCCGAGCTTAATTTGCGAAGCTGGAACGATCGCGCCACTTGAAGCAAGGTCGCTCAACAAGATCATCGCTTTTTCCTCATGGGGAGCACGCAAGGGCAGCTTGTACCTTCCAGGTGCCCTGCGCAAAATCCGCACCCGCTACCCAGCGGTAGAGTTGGTAATCGGTGGCACCAATATGACTGCCGATCAGCTGCAGCCGTTTTTCGCACCAGAAGACCAAAGTGCGATCCGTGTTCTGGGTTATCTTTCACGAGAACAGCAAGCCCAGCTATTTAACGATGCTGGGATTTTCCTTTTTCCCTCAGTGTCCGAAGGTTTTGGGCTGGCCTTGTTAGAGGCCCAGATATTCGGCCTCGCCACTGTTACAACAAGCACCGGTTACAGCGGTGATTTTCTAACCGATAACGTAAACGCGTGCATCGTTCCGTTGACCGCGGAGCATTTTGCAAGAGGGGTCTTGAAGCTGCTTGAAGATGATGAACTGAGGCGCCGCATTGCTGAAAATGGCCGGAAGGTCGCGCTGAGTTTTACGCTTGATGTCATGGCGGCGGCCTACGAGCGGGCATTTCTGGAAGGCCTGAAGAAACTTAAAACCGCTATGGTCGCCAACAGCTGAGGCTCACGCAATCGCCCGATGGGTTCGCATGCCGTCGATTAAAATATCAATCATCCTGAGCGCGCTGGCCTCCCAGTCGGGGCCATTTTTCACGTTGGCGACCCCCATCAGAGCGCGCAGCAGATCGACAGGTTCAACTTTGAGTACAATGTCGCCGGCGGCGGCGGCGCGTTCCGTGAGGTTTTGGATGATCGTGCTGATCGAGGGTCCGGACGCGGCTGCCGGCGGGTTGCCGCTGGCGGTCAGCGCCGGGGCGACCACCTGTTTGGTCGCGATATAATCGACAAATAGCCGCAGCCAGCTGCGCAACGCTTCTACCGGGGGCAGCGTTGATGACAACGCGTTCGCAGCCTCGGCGAGCTGTTCAAAGCCGTGGCGGTAAACTTCGGCCAATAGCATTTCGCGGGTGGGAAAGTTCCGGTACAGCGTGCCGATCCCGACGCCGGCGCGGGCGGCAATTTCCTCCAATGCGGCATTCGCGCCACGCTCCGTGAACACGGATTTGGCCGCCTCGATCAGCCGGAGGCGGTTCCGCATCGCATCGGCTCGCGGCCGCCGGAGCCCGCGCAATGGGTCAGCCAAAATAATCAGCCCTATTGATAAACGGAGGATGCCTCCGTATTTAGGTGGAGAACGCCTCCGGTTTAAACATAGGACGGAGCAGGCGCAACCTACGAAAGGCATTGATCATGAGAGATAATTTTGACGCGACCTCGACCACCGACGAGGTCCTTGAGGGTTTCGATTTGGCCGGCAAGCGGGTTTTGGTGACCGGTGTCTCCGCCGGCTTGGGCATCGAGACATCGCGCGCCCTGGTCGCGCATGGCGCAACAGTCGTGGGAGCAGCCCGCGACTTGAACAAAGCCAAATTGGCAACCGCCGCGGTCGATGCAGCGGGGCAGGGACGCTTCTCATTGATCGAATTGGACCTTGCCTCGCTGGCGAGCGTACGCACAGCCGCCGAAAAGCTCTTGGCGAAGGCCGAGGCGTTCGATCTTATTATCGCCAATGCCGGCGTAATGGCCTGCCCCTTCGGGCATACCGCCGATGGTTTCGAGACCCAGTTCGGCACCAACCATCTCGGCCATTTTGTGCTGATCAACCGGCTCGCCCCGCTGCTGCGGCCTGGCTCACGCGTGGTTAATCTATCGTCTTCAGGGCATCGATATACGGATGTGAACTTGGATGATCCAAATTTCGAACATACCGAATACGTTCCGTTTGAAGCCTATGGCCGTTCGAAAACAGCAAATATCCTGTTCGCCGTCGAATTTGATCGCAGATATAAAGACCGCGGTATCCGTGCCACCGCGGTGCACCCGGGAGGTATTGCGACCGAGCTTGGCCGGTATGCCTATCCCGTACCCGGCGAGTTGGATAATCGGGTTGCAGAGCTGAACGCGGAGCTGGTCGCCGCCGGCCAGCCACCGAGTTTCAGGTTAAAAACGGTGCCCCAAGGTGCGGCAACCTCGGTGTGGGCCGGCATCGTCGCACCGGCGGATGCGGTCGGCGGACAGTATTGCGAGGACTGCCATGTTGCAGAGGTCCTAACAAGCGGACCAACAAGCTTGGTCAGCACCGGGGTGCGCTCCTACGCGCTCAATCCAGAGACCGCCAAGGCGCTTTGGAAGAAGAGCGAAGAAATGGTAGGCGAGGTTTTTTAAAAGAAAGCGGCCGCTTTTTGAAAAAAGCTGCGCAAAAACCTTTTTGAATCTGGGCCTCGGGGCGTTTGGCTTGTAACGCCCCGAGCCCGCATAACAGGCTTTTTGCCCAGCGGCGGCCCGGCCTTTTTGTTCAGAAAAGAAGTGCTTGGGGGTTCTACGGGTCGCCTGGATTTATCCAGCCGATATGGCCGTCGGAGCGGCGGTAGACGACGTTGAGCTGGCCGTTTTTGGTGTTGCGGAACATCAGCATCTGCTGGAAAGCCAGATCCATGTGCATCACCGCATCGCGCACCGAAAGCGTTTCGATGGTGGTCTCGGATTCGGCGATGATGGTGGCAGACAAGCCCTCTGTTTCCGAGCGACCGCCGGCGTCGCCCCCTGCGGGTGTATCCTCATCGCGCAGGATATATTGCCGGCCAGGTTCGGGTTTGGTGCGCGGGGTGACATCGCGGGCGTGGTCGTTAACGCGCTGGCGGTAACGGCGCAGGCGTTTGGCGATATGTTCGGCGGCGTCATCGAAGGCGGCATGGGCGTCGGCGGCCTCGCCTTCGCCGCGCACGGTCACGCCGCGGCCGGCGTGCAGGTTGATATCGCAGGTGAAAAAGCTGCGCGCCTTGCTGAAGGTGACATTGGCCTCCAACGCGTGGTCGAAATATTTATTGGTAATGGTGTCCATGTTGCGGGTGACGTGAACGCGCAGGGCATCAGATAGATCGACCTGTTTTCCTGAAACCTTTAATTGCATTGGGTCGTTCCCCTTGGTTGAGGATTTCCGATCGCTTACCCGGGTTCCGGCGTGGCAACCGGGGGAGAGCGGGAAGTCAGCCCAGCATAGTTTCAGGCGGCTTGCAAATTTATGCCGCTTACGCGGCTCGCAAATTTATGCCGCTTGCGCGGGTAGCGATATATGCCGCTGACGCGATGGTCACACTTGTGCTGCTTACGCGGCGGGCAACTTTTCTCGCTTGCGTTGCGCCGAACCGGGGATCCGCAACGCTTCCCGGTATTTGGCCACGGTCCGGCGAGCTATATCTATGCCTTCTTTTTGTAATATCTGCGCGACGGCGTCGTCCGATAGGATCGTCGCCGGCTTTTCAGCGCCTATGAGCGTTTGAACCCGGTGCCGAACCGCCTCGGCGCTATGGGTTTCGCCGTTGGCGCCGGTTAGAGCGGTTGTGAAGAAAAATTTCAGCTCGAAGATACCGCGCGGGGTGGCGATGGATTTGTTCGAGGTGACGCGGCTGACAGTGCTTTCATGCAGTTCGACCTCGGCGGCGATATCACGCAAGGTTAGAGGCCGCAGATGGCTGATCCCGTGACGGAAAAACCCATCTTGCCGCCGCACGATTTCGGCGGAGACACGCAGGATGGTCTGGGCGCGGGACTCCAGCGCCTTGACCAGCCAACTGGCGCTTTGCATCTGCTCGCTGAGGAAGGTTTTTGTCTCGCGCGAAGCTGAGCGCGAAGCTGAGCGCGAAGCTGAGGTGGTGATGCGGGCATGAAAACCGCGGCGGATCAGCAGCCGCGGCATCGTCTCCGGATTGATTTCGAGCAGCCATTCGGTTTCGGCGGCAACCGGCATGGCGCCGGACTTGATAGGCAGTGCCCGCATCAGCACGTCCGGGATCAGCGGGCGCAGCGGTTCGACTTCATATTGCGCGGCGGGTTTCGGATCGAGCCGTTTGATTTCGGCGATCATGCCGGCGAGGTCTTCAAGGTCCACACCGCAGATTTCCAGCAGGCTCCGCATGTCGCGCCGCGCCAGCAGGTCGAGATTGCCAAGCAGCACGGCCATCGCCGGGTCGAGCCGGTTTTTCTCCGCCAGCTGCGCTTCCAGGCATTCGCGCAGGTCGCGCGCGAAAATTCCGGTGGGGTCGAACCGCAGCATGCAGGCGCGGACTTCTTCAACCTGGGCCAGTGGCAGGTTCAGATTTGCAGCAATCGCCTCGGGCGGCTCCACCAAGCGGCCAGCGCCGTCCAGCCCCGCAATCAGTGCGCCGGCGATCGCCAGGTCGGCGGCAGTGGAAAAAGCAAGACGGGCCTGTTGTTCCAGATGTTCGCGCAAATTCGGCTTGCGCTCGCTGAGCGCATCGATGGTGCTCCAGCCGTCATCATCACTGCCGCCCGAGCCGCGGCCAAAAACTCCGGCGCCGTCGGCGATGCTGCCTGAATCGTAGGTATTGGAAGTGTCGATGTCGAGCGGGGCTTCAGCGGCACTGGGCAAAATGTCGGAATTCACGAATGCGGCGCTATCGGTCCCTTCCGGTGAAAACGCGCCGATATCCTGCCGCTCCGCCGGGTGATTTGCAGCGTGGTCTACCGCATGCTCCGGTACGGCGCCGTTATCCGCATGCGCCAAAAGTGGATTTTTCAGCAGCTCATCCTCGATGAACTGGCTGGCCTCGACATTTGAATATTGCAGAAGCTGGATGGCTTGCCGCAATTGCGGCGTCATCACCAGAGATTGCGCTTGCCGCAGATCGAGACGGGGACCAAAGGCCATGCAGGTAGTCGTATATCAAATTTCGTTAATGACCAGCTTCGAATGGCCCGAAAAATGCATATACTAAAATTTTTTTCAACACCATTCCCGACAGGTAGAGATGTTTATTGAAAATTAAATAATTTCAGCCAATTACAGAATTTATTGCAAATTTAGGTTTAAATTATAGGCTAAATTTCTCGCCAAGGTAGACCCGCCGCACGTCCTGATGCGCGACAACCTCCTGCGGGACACCTTCCATTAACACTTGGCCGTCATGCAATATGTACGCACGATCGATAATCTCGAGGGTTTCACGCACGTTGTGGTCGGTGATCAGCACGCCAAGGCCGCGATGCTTCAGATGCGAAACAAGGTCGCGAATTTCGCCGACGGCGATGGGGTCGATGCCCGCAAGCGGTTCGTCCAACAGGATGTAATTGGGCGCGGTAGCCAAGGCGCGAGCAATCTCAACCCGCCGCCGTTCGCCGCCGGATAGTGCCAAGGCCGGGGTGCGGCGCAGATGCGAGATGCCGAACTCGGCAAGTAATCCATCCAGCATCGCCTCGCGGCGGTCGCGGTCATTCTCCACCACGTCCAGTGCAGCCATGATGTTCTGCTCAACGGTGAGACCACGGAACACGCTCGCCTCCTGCGGCAGATAGCCGATGCCAAGACGGGCGCGGCGATACATCGGCAGGCCGGAAATCTCGGCGCCGTCGAGGCTGATGGTGCCGGTATCAGGCTGCACCAGGCCGACGATCATATAGAAGGTCGTGGTTTTGCCGGCGCCGTTCGGACCAAGCAGCCCGACCGCCTCACCGCGGCGCAGTTGCAGCGACACGTTCCGCACCACGGGACGCTTCTTGAATTGCTTGCCGAGTCCCGAGGCAACCAGGCCGCCTTTATTTTCAATCACGCGTAATTTGTCACTCATTCTGCGCTCATTGCGTGGATACGCATTCTGCGAACATTGCGGCGAGCCGCATTGGAATTATTGCGGCGAGCCGCATTGGTATTACTCCCGGACCTAGCATCATTGCGGGGCATTGCTGTTAGGCACGATAATGCCGGAGACCTGAGATCCGGCGCCGGCCAACAAGGTGGCGACTCCGGTTTTGGTGTTGACCAAAGCATCGGCGCCGTTCAGTTGATTTGGACCGCGAATAATATGCACGTCCCCGCCGAGCCGCGCCAAGCCTTGCTCCGGCAGGTAGACGCCGCGGTTTCCCGAGGCCATTTCCGTGGGTGTCCGAATGACAACATGGCCAATAGCTTCAACCTTCTGCAATTTCCCGCTTTGCCCGAGCATATCCGGCGGCGTGCCCGCGGCTACCGGCGGCGCATTCGCCGGCGGCGGCGCTGCCGGATCGAGATAGCCGATCAGAATGTCGGCGGCGATCGATCTGCCGTCACTGGCGACAATCAGCGCGTTACCGCGCGCCACCGCCATGCGTTTGACCGAATAATATTCGATGGAGTCGCGCGCCGTAATAACATCGGTAGGGGTGGTCAGTTTCAGCTTGGTCCCGGTCAGCACCAGCACCGCATTGTCCATGCTGTAGACCGCATGGTCGCCATAGGCGTTGTCGGTCGCGGTATAGATATGCACATGGCCGACTGCGTCGAGCTGATAGATTTCAGTGCCGCCGTTGTTCAGCGCAGATTCGGGATCGTTAGCTGACGCCGCCGTCGCGGCAGGTGCTGCCGGTGTTGCAGCCGGGGCCACCGCTGCAGGGGGTTGCCCCGGCGGCGTGGCCTTCTTGCGATAATGCGCGATCAATTGGTCGGCGCTGACAGTCACCGCGCCGCGGACCGCCGTAGCGTTACCGGTTGCAATAATTTCCTGGTCAGCTTGCCGCCATTCTATGCCCTGGGTGGCGGTGATATTGATCGGGGCCGGCGCCCCCGGGGTCGCTGATGCCGGCGCCGCCGGCGGTGCAGCGGTTTGAGCCGCGGCCGGCCCGGCATGGAGCGTTAAGGCCGCCAGCATGAAGCTGGCGAGTAACCACCTCAGCAAATGCGTCATTGCGCGACAGCGTTGGCGGGCGAGGTGCTGGCCTCGGCCAGGGTCAAGGTAACCGGACCTAGAAATTTCACATCGGTGCCGCGCTGGGTAATATTAAAGCCGTTGGCGGCGTTCAGCGTGCCGAACGGACCTTGCGCCATCACCGGTGCCGCACTGGTCGCGGTGCCGGCGTGCAGATCAATGGCGGCTTTTGGCACCGTCATCATGGTGCCGTCATTGCGGTACAAAGTGACATTGCCGTGCAATTTTAGCAGTTGGGATTTTTGGTTGAACACGCCGGCATCGGAGCGCAGCATCAGCCAGGCGCCCGAGGTGAGTGTGATATCGCCCACCGGCTTTGCCAACAGCACATCATCGGTGCCGCGCTGGTTAGCCTCATCGGCGGTCAGGGTAAAGGGTTGGCCGTGCTGATCGACGCCGTGATATTGGGCGTTCTGCATCGTCGAAAGCGCGTTCCCGCTGGCATCGGCGACGGCGTGATAGGTCACCCGGTCGGTCGCCGGACCAATCCGCAGGTTCGGCGCTACCGCCAGCAATACCAACAGTAGCAACGCGACGGCCGGCAGCAGCCTTTTCAGCCACACGATCATCAGGCTGCGCCGGGCGATGCCGGAAGGCGTTTGATCGGCGCGGCGCTGGCGCAGGCTCTCGAACAGCCGTTCGCGCGCCGAATGCTGGGCCGGGCTCATGCAATCCCCGCGCGCAGCAGGTCGTGAATATGCAGGATGCCGTTTACCACGCCGGCATCATCGACGACGAATATGGCGGTAAAGGGGCGGGATGCGGAATTCATTTCCAACAACGCCTCGCCTGCCAAAGCCTCCGGTGCAATGGTTTTTGGCGCCCGGGTCATCACGCTTTCAACGGTCCGGCTCAACAGGTCCGGCCCGATCGAGCGGCGCAGATCGCCATCGGTGAACACCCCAAGCAGGCGGTTCTGCGGATCGACAATGCCAAGGCAACCAAAGGGTTTTGCGGTCATCGTAATGAGCGCCTTATCCATCGGCGTAGCAGGTGCTGCCAGCGGCACTTCGGCGCCGGTATGCATCAGCTCGCGCACATGCAGCAACCTGGCGCCAAGCTTGCCGCCCGGATGGAAGCCGCGGAAATCATGCGCCGTAAAGCCGCGCCGGGCCAGAAGTGCAATTGCCAGCGCGTCGCCCAGCGCCATCTGCATGGTGGTGCTGGTGGTCGGCGCCAGGCCGATCGGCCCCGCCTCCGGAGCGTCCGGCAGGATGAGCGCCACGTTTGAGGCCAGCGCCAGCGCACTGCCGGGCGCAGCCGTGATACCGACCAGCGGCAGCCCGAAACGGCGGGCATGCGAGACCAGATCAGCCAGCTCCGCGGTCTCGCCGGAATTGGAAAGGGCAACTACGGCATCGCCCGGGACGATCATCCCGAGATCCCCATGGCTCGCCTCGGCCGGGTGAACGAACAAGGCCGGCGTGCCGGTAGAGGCCAGCGTAGCGGCGACTTTGCGTGCTACGTGGCCGGATTTGCCCATGCCCGATACTACAATGCGGCCCGTCACCCCGGCCAGAAGCTCAACCGCCAGGACAAATCGGTGATCAAGGGCAGCGCTAAGGGCTGCAATGCCCGCGGCTTCGGTTGCCAGAACGTCGCGTGCCACCGCGAGATCATCAGCCGACTGGCTATCCGCCAAAGCTGGCCTAAATGGGTGCTGGCCGATATTCATCGGTAAGGTATGAACACCGGGTCAGCGCCGGGTCAACCGATTCTCGCGCAACCCAGCGGGCGATCAGGCGCTGCCATGACTGAAAATGTCAGGCTCTTCATAGCCTAGAAGGTCGAGCAAGCCGCGCGTCGGCAAGAATTTGTAACATTCGGTAGCCAGATTCATACGAAACTCGCGTTCCAGGAGCGCGCTGAGCTTCTCCCAGATCACATGCAAATACAGCACGTCCGATGCCGCGTAGTTGAGCTGCTCCGGGGTCAATTCAGGCGCGCCCCAATCGCTGGTTTGCTGCTGTTTGGAAATTTCGATTCCGGCGAGGTCCCGGCACAAATCCTTAAGCCCATGGCGGTCCGTATAGGTGCGGACCAGCTTGGAGGCGATTTTCGTGCAAATCACCGGGGCTGTAACAACGCCCAGGCCCTGATACAGGGCCGCGATATCAAATCTGGCAAAATGAAACAGCTTGGTTACCGCCGGATCGGTCAGCAACGCTTTCAGGTTCGGGCAATCCGCGCCCCTGCCGCCCAGCGCCGGCGGGATAATCTGTACCAGATGTGCGGTGCCATCGCCGGCGGAAAGCTGCACCAGGCAAAGCCGGTCCCGCCTGGGGTCGAGGCCCATCGTTTCAGTGTCGATAGCAACTAGGGAGCCGAATGAGATGCCGGCCGGCAGATCGTGGCGGTGCAGATGCAGGGTGGGGCTGTTCATAAAATCTGTTTACCAGCCTCCTGGAGTCGTCTTGGATGTTTAGTTTGGTGCCCAGGAGAAGACTCGAACTTCCACAACCTTTCGGTCACAGGTACCTGAAACCTGCGCGTCTACCAATTCCGCCACCAGGGCATGGTGTTTAGCCAAGAGAGGGCGCCGTGTAGCCCCGGGTGTAGGCAGCGTCAAGATGGACCAGCAAAGCGTTCCTTTCGAAAAGAAGAACTAAAAAGCTGCTTTGAAGCCGGGGCATCGGCGGTGGCCAGGCCAACGCCCATAACCCGCAACGGCAAAGTTTTATGGGTCTCGCGTCCCGATGATGGACTGCAAAGCCGGCCATCTGAATCGGGCCGCGCAGCACTACTTTCAGAAAAAGAAGTGCTTGCCTTGCTGCCCGCAGAACGTACAACCGGTCCAAATCAAGCAGGTGCAGATATGGCGATGACGCGGAAGGTTGCGACGGTATTCGGCGGCTCGGGGTTTATCGGCCGGCATGTGGTGCAACGGCTGGCAGCGCATGGCTATATTATAAGGGTGGCGGTGCGCGACCCTGAAGCGGCGCTGTTTTTAAAGCCGATGGGTGAGGTGGGCCAGATTGTGCCGTTTTATGCGCATGTGGAACGGGATGACCTGGTGGCGAGCGCGGTTGCAGGCGCCGACACGGTCATTAACCTCACAGGTATTTTGGCTGAGCGCCGCAAGGGCGACTTCTTCCGGGTGCATGAGCAGGGTGCGGGCCGGATCGCCCGGCACGCCGCAAGTGCCGGCGCGCGCCGGCTGGTGCATATTTCCGCCATCGGCGCTGACGGCGCCAGCGCCAGCGACTATGCCCGCAGCAAGGCGCTGGGCGAGCAAGCGGTACGCTCGGCGTTTGCAACGGCGGTGATCCTCCGGCCCTCGATCCTGTTCGGGCCGGAGGACCAGTTTTTCAACCGCTTTGCTGAGATGGCGATGCTCTCGCCGGTGGTGCCGATTACCGGCGCCGCGACTAAATTCCAGCCGGTTTACGTGGGCGATGTAGCTGATGCGATACTAATCGCGACAACGCACGAAACGGCCCCAGGGCAAACTTACGAACTGGGAGGTCCGGAAGTGAAGACATTCCGAGAACTCATTGAATATATGTTAAAAACTATCGAAAGACATCGGCATATCATCGATTTGCCGACGCCTTTGGCGAAGCTTAACGCCCTGTTTCTAGAGCGTTTGCCAGGCAAATTATTGACTCAGGACCAGATAAAGCTGTTACAGCACAATAATATAGTTGCGCCGGGAGTGCCTGATCTTGCATCATTAGGCATCACTGCAACCCCCATGGATATGGTTGTGCCCCAGTATTTGTCGCGTTTCTGTGCAGGTGGCCGGCGGTCGCTTGTTTATCGTATCTAGGCCGCATCCGGACCTAATTTGATCGTTTGCCGGACTAAACGGGAAGGGGGCCGACGAAAAACAGCAAAAATAGGTCTTGAAGCGGTCCTATGTTGCAAAAAACGCTGGTATTCCGCGACAAACGTAGTTAATAGCCGGTTGATGAATGGTGTGGCTCCGGCCGCGCTGCACTTGGCGTATGCTGCGCTTAACCCCTTTGCCGTAAGGAGCCAGTTATGGCTGACCGCATGCTGCAATTCACGCACCTGCCGCAAAAAACGCCTGAAAAACGTCCGATCGGTACGCGCAAAGCGGATTTTGACGAGATTTATAAGCGCTTTGACGTGCTGTCGGCCAAGGAGCAATCCAGCCGCTGCAGCCAGTGCGGCATACCGTTTTGCTCGATCCACTGTCCGCTTTCCAATAACATCCCGGATTGGTTGAAGCTGACGGCGGAAGGGCGGCTGGAGGAAGCCTATGAAATTTCATCCGCCACCAACACCTTTCCAGAAATTTGCGGGCGCATCTGTCCGCAGGACCGGCTTTGCGAGGGCAACTGCGTCATCGAAAAAGGCTTCGAGAGCGTCACGATCGGCGCTGTTGAGCGCTATATTACCGATACCGCCTTTGAAAAGGGTTGGGTGAAGCCGATCGCCCCTACGCGCGAACTGCCATATTCGGTAGGCATTATCGGTGCCGGGCCGGCTGGACTCGCGGCCGCCGAGGCGCTCCGCAGCAATGGATACAAGGTCACGGTTTATGACCGGCATGATCGCGTCGGCGGCCTGCTGATCTACGGTATCCCCGGCTTCAAGCTGGAGAAAAGCATCGTTATGCGGCGCACCCGGTGGCTGACCGATGGCGGCGTCAAGTTCGAACTGGGGGTTGATATTGGCGGCAAAATGAGCTTCGCCGAATTGCGCGGACGCCACGACGCCGTGCTGATCGCAACCGGCGTATACCTGCCGCGTGAACTGACGGGCCCCGGCTCCGGCCTGGCCGGCATCGTGCCCTCGCTCGACTATCTGATCACCTCCAACCGCAAAGGCCTTGGCGATGATGTGCCGGATTTCGATTCCGGACTGCTGAACGCCGCCGGTAAAAAAGTGGTGGTGGTCGGCGGTGGCGATACCGCGATGGACTGCGTACGCACCGCGGTTCGCCAAGGTGCGAAATCGGTCACCTGCCTGTACCGGCGCGACAAGGTGAACATGCCGGGCTCGCTGCGCGAAGTCAGTAACGCCGAAGACGAGGGCGTGGTGTTCGAATGGCTGGCCGCCCCGGAAGCGTTCCTCGGCGATACCACCGTGACCGGCGTACGCGCGATCCGCATGCATCTTGGCCTTCCGGATGCTTCCGGCCGGGCCTCGGTGGACCCGATTTCCGGCAGCTCATTCACGCTGGACGCCGATATCGTCATCAAGGCGCTGGGCTTCGATCCGGAAGACATGCCAATGGCATTCGGCCAGAAAGACCTTACCGTCACCCGCTGGGGCACGCTGAAAACCGATCCTAAAACCTTCATGACATCGCTGCCCGGCGTGTTCGCGGCAGGCGATATCGTCCGCGGCGCCAGTCTGGTGGTCTGGGCAATCCGCGACGGCCGCGACGCTGCAGTCGCGATCGACCAATATGTGCAGGTAAGTGCCGGATTAGCGCAGGCTGCAGAGTAAGCAGTTACTTTTTTGAAAAAAAGTAACCAAAAAACTTCTTTGACTCTGGGGCATGGGCGCGAGGCCGCCAACGCCCCAGGCCCAGAATAAAAAAGTCTTTTTGCTTCTTTTTCTTCAGAAAAAGAAGTTCTTTTAAAGGTGTACTGAAGATGGAAACCGGATCGGAATTTGTGGCTGCCTGGCTGAGCAATGAGAAATTGCTTGCCGATACCTATGACCGTTCGCAGGAGCATGATGCCTGCGGCGTTGGCATGGTGGCGGCGCTGGACGGCAAGAAGCGGCGCGATGTGGTGCAGGCCGGCATCGATGCGCTGAAGGCAGTTTGGCATCGCGGCGCGGTGGATGCCGATGGCAAGACCGGCGACGGGGCCGGGATACATATCGAGATCCCGCAGGACTTTTTTGCGGCCGCGGTGAAGCGCGGCGGCGATCGGCTGCGTGAGGGGCCGATTGCGGTGGGTATGGTGTTTTTGCCGAAGACTGATTTGTCGGCGCAGGAGCGGTGCCGGCAGATTGTCGAGACCGAGATTTTGAATTTCGGCTATCGGATTTACGGCTGGCGGCAGGTGCCGATCAATGTCGACTGCATTGGCGAGAAGGCCAATGCGACGCGGCCCGAGATCGAACAGATTATGCTTTGGAACGCCCGAGGCGTGGCTGAGGATGTTTTCGAGCGCGATTTATATATCATTCGCCGGAAGATCGAGAAGGCGGCGATCGCCAGCCAGATTTCTGAGCTTTATCTGTGCTCGCTTTCATGCCGCTCGATCATTTACAAGGGCATGTTTCTAGCCGCCAGCCTGACCGATTTTTATCCGGATTTGCTGGATAAGCGGTTTATTTCGCGCTTCGCAATCTATCATCAGCGTTATTCCACCAACACTTTCCCAACCTGGAAGCTGGCGCAGCCGTTCCGAATGCTGGCTCATAACGGCGAGATCAACACGGTGGCCGGCAACGTGAACTGGATGAAGAGCCACGAGACGCGGCTGGCGGCGGAAGGGCTGAACGAGTTTCTGGATTCGGTGAAGCCGGTGGTGCAAGCCGGTGGCTCGGATACCGCATGCCTGGATAACGTGTTCGAGCTCCTGGTGCGTGCCGGGCGTGACGCGCCGATGGCGAAGGCGTTGATGATCCCGCCATCTGTGGGAAACGATGCGACTATGCCGCGCAAGCATCGGGATTTGTTTCTGTACTGCAACTCGGTGATGGAGCCCTGGGACGGTCCGGCGGCGGTGGCCGCCACCGACGGGCGTTTTGTCATTGCCGGGCTGGATCGCAACGGCCTGCGGCCGCTGCGCTATTCGATCACCTCGGATCACATGCTGGTGGTCGGCTCCGAGACCGGCATGGTGAAATTTGACGAGCAGGATATTATTGAAAAAGGTCATGTCGGGCCAGGTCAGACCATCGGCGTCGATCTTGATAACGCCAAATTCTATCACGACGCCGAGATGAAAGACATGCTGGCGGCGCGCCAGGATTTCGGCGCCTGGACCAAGCGGATCACGGTGATCGACCACATTGTCAAAACCGACGCGGCGGAGCCGGTGCTCTACGATGCCGAGGCGTTGCGGCGCCGGCAGCTGGCGGTTGGCTTCACGTTGGAGGAGCTGGAGCTGCTGCTGCACCCGATGGTGGAAGACGCTTCGGAGGCAATCGGGTCAATGGGCGACGACACGCCGATCGCGGTGCTCTCGGAGCGCTATCGCGGGCTGCATCATTATTTCCGGCAAAGCTTCTCCCAGGTAACCAACCCTGCGATCGACAGCTTGCGGGAAAGCCGGGTGATGAGCTTGCGGACGCGGCTTGGCAATCTTGGTAACGTATTGGACGAAGATTCCGAGCAATGCGATTTGTTGCAGCTGGAGACTCCGGTTTTGTCGACCGCCGAGTTCGATGCGATGCGCAAGACCATGGGCGATGCTGCCTGCGTGGTGAATTGCACGTTCAAGGTTATCAACGGCGAAGGCGGGCTGCGCCGCGCGATCGAGCGGATCCGGCGTGAGGCCGAGGAGGGCGTGCGCGCCGGCTGCACCCATGTCATTCTGACCGATGAGGCAATGAGCGCGGAGCGGGCGCCGATCCCGATGATCCTGGCCACTGGTGCTGTGCATACGCATCTGGTGCGGCAGTCGCTGCGGACCTTCACGAGTTTGAACGTGCGGGCGGCGGAATGTCTGGACGTGCATTATTTTGCCGTACTGATCGGCGTCGGTGCGACTACGGTAAACGCCTATCTGGCGCAGGAGAGCATTGCCGACCGCCAGGCCCGCGGCCTGTTTGGCAAACTCACCGTGAAGGAGGCCGTGGGACGCTACAAAAAAGCCGTGGATAAGGGTTTGCTGAAGGTGCTCTCGAAGCTTGGTATTTCGGTGATCGCCTCGTATCGCGGCGGCTATAATTTCGAGGCAATCGGTCTGTCGCGCGCTTTGGTGGGTGAGTTTTTCCCAGGCATGACCTCAAGGATTTCCGGCATCGGTCTGCCCGGCATCGCCCATAAGGTGCTGGAGCTGCATAAATGCGCCTGGAACGGCAATGTGGTGCCGCTCGAAATCGGCGGAGTTTACCGGCTCCGCCGCCGCGGTGAGACACATGCGTTCGATAACAACGCCATTCATCTGCTGCAGACCGCGGTCAATGGCGATAACTACCAGCTCTACCGGCGCTACGCCGACATGGTGCGTAAACAGCCGCCGGTGGCGCTGCGCGACCTGCTGGATTTCCGCACCGATGGTGTAACGCCGATCTCGGTCGATGAGGTCGAGAGCGTTACCGAAATCCGCAAACGCCTGCTGGCGCCTGGAATTTCTTTAGGTGCCCTCAGTCCCGAGGCGCATGAGACGCTCTCGATTGCGATGAACCGCATCGGCGCGCGTTCCGATAGCGGTGAGGGCGGTGAGGACGCTGCCCGGGCGGAACCACGCGCCAATGGCGATAACGCCTCCTCGGCGATCAAGCAGATCGCCTCCGGCCGGTTCGGCGTCACCGCGCAGTATCTCAACAACTGCAAGGAAATCGAGATTAAAATCGCGCAGGGGGCAAAGCCGGGCGAGGGCGGCCAGCTGCCAGGTTTCAAGGTCACGGGACTGATCGCGAAGCTGCGGCATGCAACCCCTGGGGTGATGCTGATCTCGCCGCCGCCGCATCACGATATCTATTCGATCGAGGATCTGGCGCAGCTGATCTATGACTTGAAGCAGATCAATCCTGAAGCAACCGTCTGCGTGAAACTGGTTTCGCGTTCCGGCATCGGCACCATCGCCGCCGGTGTTGCCAAGGCCAAGGCGGATGCGATTCTGATATCCGGCCATGTCGGGGGCACCGGTGCCTCGCCGCAATCTTCGGTGAAATATGCCGGCATGCCGTGGGAGATGGGGCTGTCGGAAGCGCACCAGGTGCTGCTGCTCAACCGGCTGCGCCACACGGTGGTTTTGCGCACCGATGGCGGCATTAAAACCGGCCGCGACGTGGTGATCGCGGCAATGCTCGGCGCTGAGGAATTTGGCATCGGCACCGCATCGTTGGTGGCGATGGGCTGCATCATGGTCCGGCAATGCCATTCCAACACCTGCCCGGTCGGCGTCTGCACGCAGGACGAAGCCTTGCGGGAAAAATTCGAAGGCACGCCGGAGAAGGTCATCAACCTATTCTCCTTCATCGCCGAGGACGTGCGCGGCATTCTGGCCTCGCTCGGCCATCGCAGCATCAACGATATCATCGGCCGCGCCGATCTGCTCTACCAGGTGAGCCGCGGCGCCGATATTCTCGACGATCTCGATCTCAACCCGATCCTGGCGCAGGCCGACCCCGGGCCGCATGCCCGCTACTGCACCCGCATCGGCCGCAACGAAGTGCCGGAGACGCTGGATGCGCAAATGATCGAGGATGCCGCAAGCTTCTTCAGAAGCGGCGACAAGATGCAGTTGCAGTACAACATCCGCAACACGCACCGCGCCATCGGCACCAAATTCTCATCGCAGATCGTTAAGAAGTTTTCCAAGGTCAAGCTGCAGCCGTCTCATGTGACGGTGCGGTTGAACGGCTCGGCCGGGCAGTCGCTCGGCGCCTTCGCGGTCACCGGGCTCAAGCTCGAAGTCTTCGGCGACGCCAATGACTATGTCGGCAAAGGCCTGTCCGGCGCCACCATCGTGGTACGGCCGGCGCCTTCCTCGAAACTGGTCAGCAACGAGAACACCATCATCGGCAACACCGTCCTGTACGGCGCCACCTCGGGTGAACTCTTCGCCGCCGGCAAAGGCGGCGAGCGCTTCGCCGTCCGCAACTCCGGCGCCACCGCAGTGGTCGAAGGCATCGGCTCCAATGGCTGCGAATACATGACCGGCGGCACGGTGGTGGTCCTGGGCCCGGTCGGCGATAACTTCGGCGCCGGCTTCACCGGCGGCGTCGCCTTCGTCTACGACCACGCCGAGCAGTTCGAACTGCGGCTCAACCCGGAATCCCTCAGCTGGCAACGCGTCGCCACCGCGCATTGGCAAGCCGAACTGAAAGCTTTGGTCGAACGCCACGTCGCCGAAACCCAAAGCCACTTCGCCGCCAGATTGCTGAACGACTGGGACCGCGAACTGCCCCGCTTCTGGCAGATTGTGCCAAAGGAATATGTCAAATACCTGAGCGCGCCGCTGACCGATGAAGTGGAGGCGGTCAGAGCCTAGGCAAGCAGTTCTTTTTTGAAAAAAAGAACCAAAAAACTTCTTTTTATTCTGGGGCCTGGGCGTTTGGGCACTTATCGGTTTAAGAGTAAGGACGTCATTTTGCTTCCGTTTAGTTGGCAACGGTGCACTGTCTTCCAGCATTGCAGCGCGGTTGCTCGGTATTGGGTCAGTTTGAATTTCCGGAATTGGCCGTAGAACGAACCCGCTTCGCGGGATTGGTGCTGATGGTTAGGTAGTCGTCTGAGGCTCCGGCTTCAGGTTTTGTTTGAGGTCGGCCAGATACGGTCCGAGCATGTTGGCTTCTTTTCAACCGGAAGGAGCCAACCCATGAATGATCTCGTTTCTATTTCTGCCATCACGCCGCTGCGCCAGCGGTTGATCGACGATATGGAGGTGCGCCGCTTCTCGCGGGAGACGCAGCGCAATTATATCCGTGACATTGGACGTTTTGCGACGTTCCTCAGGCGCTCTCCCGACACAGCGACGGCGGAGGATATTCGCCGGTTCCAGATCGAGCAGCTCGATGCCGGCGTGCCGGTGCCGACGATGAACAGCATCGTTTCGGCTTTGCGGTTTTTCTTTATCTATACGATCGACCGGCCGGATTTGGCGCGTAGACTGATCCGGGCGAAGCATCCGCGGAATCTGCCGGCGGTGCTGAGCCGGGAGGAGGTCGCGCGCCTGCTCAACGCAACCACCTGCCTGAAGCATCAGGCCGCACTCTCGGTCGCTTATGGGGCTGGCCTGCGCGTGGCTGAAGTCGCGGCGCTGAAGGTCAGTGATATCGATAGCGAGCGCATGCTGCTGAGAGTCGAGCGCGGCAAAGGCGGCCGCTATCGCAACGCGATGTTGCCCACGGACCTGCTGATCCTTCTGCGCGAATGGTGGAAGGCTGGGCGGCAGCTGGGCGTGATGCACCGAACCGGATGGCTGTTCCCTGGCCAGGATGCCATGAAGCCGATCAGCACCCGGCACTTACATCGCATCGTTGTCGAGGCGGCACGGGCAGCGGAGATACCCAAGCGGGTCGGCCCGCACACGCTGCGCCATAGCTTTGCGACCCATCTGCTGGAAGACGGCGTCGATGTGCGAGTGATCCAGGTCCTGCTCGGCCACGCCAAGCTCGAGACGACCGCGCTGTACACCAAGGTTGCCACCCGCACGGTGCGCAGCGTGATCAGCCCGCTGGACAAGTTGAGGATCCTCGACGCCGATAAGGTGCGGCCGGAGAGCTGAGAACTTGCCGGCCTCTCTCGAGGTCGCCGACATCTTCCGCGCTGCCGGCCCTGCCTATCGGGCCGACCATGCCGGACATCTGAGCCTGAATCAGCTCAAGGTGATGTCGGCGATCGAGCATTGCCGCACCGCCGCCCTTGGGGGTCACGTCGAGGCCTGCGCGGACTGCGGCCATCAGCGGATCGCCTATAACAGTTGCCGCAACCGGCATTGTCCCAAATGCCAGGGCACTGCCGCACGCGCCTGGCTGGCCGAGCGCGAGGCCGATCTGCTGCCGGTCGGGTATTTCCACGTCGTCTTTACGTTGCCAGCCGAGATCGCCGACATCGCCTTGCAAAACAAAGCGGTGGTCTACGACCTGCTGTTCCAGGCGGCGTCCGAGACCATGCTGACCATCGCCGCCGATCCCCGGCATCTCGGCGCGCGGATCGGAATCACGGCCGTGCTTCATACGTGGGGGTCGGCGCTGACGCACCATCCGCATATCCATATGATCGTGCCTGGCGGCGGCATCTCGCGCGATGGCCAGCATTGGGTCTCCGCACGGCCGGCGTTTTTGTTGCCGGTGCGCGTGCTGGGAAAGTTGTTTCGCCGGTTGTTCCTCACCCGACTGATCGCACTCTATGATGCCGGCAAGCTCGCCTTCTTCGGCAAGAGCAAGCCACTTGCCGAGCGCAGGGCATTTTTGCGTCATCTCTCACCAACCCGGGCCAAGCGCTGGGTGGTTTATGCCAAGCCGCCTTTCGCCGGACCTGAAGCCGTACTCGCTTATCTCTCGCGCTATACGCACAGGGTTGCCATCTCGAACCGTCGGCTACTCGCCTTCGACAATGCGGGTGTCACCTTCCGCTACAAGGACTACCGGCGCGATGATGGTCAACGCCAGCGCATCATGACCCTCGGTACTGAGGAATTCATCCGCCGCTTCCTGCTCCATCTCCTGCCGCGCGGCTTCCACCGCATCCGCCATTACGGTCTGCTCGCCGCTTCATCGCGCAGGGAAAGTCTCGCACGAGCCCGCGAATTGCTGGCCGTTGCACCACCGCTCGATGCCGATGATCTGGCTGAAACGCCATGCACCCTCCAGCCGCCATGCCCGTGTTGCGGCGGACAGATGATCATCATCGAGACTTTCGCCCGCTGGATGCAGCCCAGGGCACCACCTAATATCCCAAACCCACCCGGAAGGACCGCATCGTGACCCGGCGCGAGCTACCCCACATCCCGTCCGCAACAGCGCTGCTGCGGCGATGCAAGCATATTGCTGCCAGCGGCCCACCAGGTCGCCAGAACATCGCCAACACCCGCCAACCCGGTACACACGGCGAGCAAAATCCGCATCAAAGCCGAAACGAACCGATCTCCCAGAACCGCAGCCGCGTCCAAAAAGGCGCCGACAAGATCAGCCAAATCACAAAATCCCCATAGATAGTGCTCGTGGACCGCGGGTTCCTTCCTCGAAGACTTTCGTACGCCTACGGCGCCCGAAACTCTTTACGATACCGGACCGTCCGCTTTCTCAGGACCACATAGCTATTTCGAACATGCGCACCTCGCGACGATACAAAGCAACGAAAACTGCTGTCTGGTCACTAGGCCGAAATAATTGTCTTTCAAAAAGCGATGGGGTAAATCGCACCCAAGGTTAGCAAACCTGGCTCAACGGGCCAGAGACTTGGGGAGACGCCGTTATGGGGATGAAATACAAAATCGGCTTACTTGCCGTCGCGGTCGGATTGACGCTTGCAAATGTTGCTGCTGCCTCAGCCGCTACCGTGGAGGGGCAGGTGGAAATTGCCGGCGACGGGGTTGCAGGGTCGAACGTCACGCTCTGGGCAGCCAACGCCGGAGCACCCAGGGAAATGGGCCATGCGACCACCAACGCCAAGGGTCATTTTTCGATCAGTGGGATCGTCGGTGGCGATACGCTTTATGTGCTTGCAAAAGGCGGCAAACCAGCCGCGGGCAACGCCGATGAGTCCGGCCTGGTGCTGCTGGCGCTGCTTGGTGAAAAGCCGCCGGAAAAACTGGTGGTTAACGAACTGACCACCGTTGCCTCAGCCTATACGGCAGACCGTTTCGTTTCAGGAAATGGCATTTCCGGCAATCCGTTGGGACTGAAAATCGCCGCTGACAATGTTTCTAATTTCGTAAACCTTTCGACGGGCGGTTGGGGCGATACGCTGTTGGACCCGCTGAACAGCACGCAGACCACAACGCTTGCGACCTTTGATACGCTCGGCTCGCTGATTACCGCTTACGCGACCGTGGCGGATACGGGTTGGCGCGCGCGGTTCCTGGCGGATGCTACGGCGTCCGGACTGCCCGCCCCCACCGATACGATGCAGGCGATGGCGGGGATAGACCGCGAATCCTGGGCCAAGGCGCAGGACCTCTATGCCCTGTTCGATGCCGCCTATCCGCAACCTGCTGATGGGTCGCGGCGCGCCGCTCCATTCGTGCCTTATCTGTCCTACGCCCCCGCAGATTTTTCGCTGAGTCTCTGCTTTGCGGGTGGCGGCGTCTATTCCGCGGGCCGCCTAATGTTCGATGCAGACGGCAATCTCTGGAGCGGCCAGAACTGGATGGCAGGTTCGCAATCGGGCGTGCTGCACAGCATCGGCGGCGGGGTGGTGAAAATGACACCCAACGGCACGCCGCTTTCACCGCCAATTAGCGGCTTTACCGGCATGGGCATTGATGGCGTTGGCTGGGGCACCGGAGTGACCAAGGATCACGTCTGGGCCACCAGTTTCAACGGAAAAATCCTGGTACTGAATTTCGACGGTACGCCCGCTTATAAAGCGAGCGATGTTCCGTTCAAGCAGAGATTGCTTGGCTTGATGGGCGTTGGCGTCGCGGCCAATGGTGATGTCTGGATCGCCGATGGTTCGGATGACCAGTTGCTCTATTTTCCCGCGGGCGATCTGCAAGCCGGAAAAATTGTAAAAGTCGCTGGGCTGAAATCGCCTTTCGACATCGTGATCGACGCGCAAAACCGCGTCTGGGTCAGCAACTCGCAATCCGACACCGTAATCCGTTTCCCGGCGAATGACCCAAGCAAGGTTGATACCTACCATGTCGGTCTTATTGTCCGCGCCCTGGCATTAGACTCCAAAGGCAATGTCTGGGTAGCCAGTAATGCGTCCTTGGACTTTCCCGTGCCTAAGGTGCCGGCCGGCGCTTCGATCATGACGCAGTTTGAGATCTTGAGCGACGCGGCAATGAGTTATCCGAAGCCGACAGGTTTCATCAGCATGATCCATCCCGACGGCACGCAAGCGACGCCAGCCGGTTATGATGGCGGCGGATTGGTCGATATTCCATGGGGGCTGAATGTCGACGGCAATGACGATGTCTGGATCGGCAATTTTGGGCCGCCTGGCCATGGCGTGGTGCTGATGGCCGGTGATGGTACGACGGGCCACCCGGCGGGGACGAAAACCGGGGACGTGCTGCATCGGTTTGAGGGTGGCAGCATCCAGCTGCTGACGGATGTTTCCATCGACCCGGCCGGCGACGTGTGGGCTGCGAATAACTGGAACAACGTGGCTGCAGCAGCTGCGAATAAATCCATTCCCCGGGTTTCGACCTGGGGCGGCGGCTCCGGGATTACGGTTATCTATGGCGTAGCGGCGCCTGTAAAGCCACCTCGTATAGGCGAGGTGCAAGGCTATTAGGACTGGCGGCTTTTTCGGCTCACGCCAGGCATTTTCATTTGTCGATCGCACCATCGGTGAGATGACATATCGATAACTTGATACGTTTTATGCTTTCTCCCACCCATTGCTCGCACGATCTTTGGTTGGAGTTGGAATGCAACCTGTCGAGTTGCGGCAAAAAAGCAACGGTCTGGCAGCCAAGCGATTCTGATAAGGCGGCACAGGCGCTGCTCCGGCTGGTGGAAGCAGAAATCCGCCGGCCCGTCTGTTCCTCGGCGAACACGCCATAGGTCTCGTTTTGCAGAACCTTGAGCAAATGAAGGCCGAGATCGTAGCCTGGAAAGACCTCTCGTGGTCAGCCAGCGTTGCGATTTGACGCCCACGCGTCCCACAGTCCGGTTGGAGATGTTCGATTTCGGGCTTGCCTACCCTTTCGCCTGCAATGCGCAACATCCGGGGCGCAGCATCGGCATTGCCGCGTTCGTATGTCCGGTGTCCAGCGAACGGCAGCTTTGAAGCGGGCTATTTTTTCCTGGACCGGCGATACGGAGCGCAAATGCGAAGGGCGGCTCCTCGACGCTCAAATCAAGGAGCCTAAAATCCCTAGACCTCTGTGCCTTCTGCCAGTGCGAGGGCATCCTCGACATCCACGCCCAGATATCGAACCGTGCTCTCAAGTTTGGTGTGGCCGAGCAAAATCTGCACAGCCCTCAGGTTGCCGGTTTGTTTGTAAATAATGGATGCCTTGGTTCGACGCAGCGAGTGGGTGCCATAGTCCTGCCTTAGCAATCCAATCCCGGTTACCCACTCATCAACAAGTCGAGCATATTGGCGCGTGCTGACATGGTCGGTGCGATCGATTCTGCTGGGAAACACGAAGTCATCCAGTGTTCCTCCGCGGCATTCAAGCCAAGCGAGAATGCTCGTCCTGGCAGGCTCCAGAAGCTCAAATTGGACGGGCCTGCCAGTCTTCTGTTGAACAACAATCGCTCGTGAACGAACCCGACCACCGCTCACAAGGTCGCCAATTTTCATTTTCACAACATCACAGCCTCTCAGCTTGCTGTCGATTGCCAGATCAAACATCGCCCGGTCACGTAATCGCCCCTCGTTGTTTAACCAGAACCTGATGGCCCATACCTGCTGGAGTTTCAAACCCCGTTTAGCGCCAACTAATCGGCCGGCGTTCCATGGACGTTGGCCTTTGCTACCCGGATCATACTCTGAATGTCCCATTTTGATCTCCTTTCCTCCGGCCGTTATTGGTCGGTTTGAGAAGAAAGGAGGCTAAGGCCCACCTTGGGAAGCTGGCCGTAGAACGAACCCGCTTCGCGGGATTGGTGCTGATGGTTAGGTAGTCGTCTGAGGCTCCGGCTTCAGGTTTTGTTTGAGGTCGGCCAGATACGGTCCGAGCATGTTGGCTTCTTTTCAACCGGAAGGAGCCAACCCATGAATGATCTCGTTTCTATTTCTGCCATCACGCCGCTGCGCCAGCGGTTGATCGACGATATGGAGGTGCGCCGCTTCTCGCGGGAGACGCAGCGCAATTATATCCGTGACATTGGACGTTTTGCGACGTTCCTCAGGCGCTCTCCCGACACAGCGACGGCGGAGGATATTCGCCGGTTCCAGATCGAGCAGCTCGATGCCGGCGTGCCGGTGCCGACGATGAACAGCATCGTTTCGGCTTTGCGGTTTTTCTTTATCTATACGATCGACCGGCCGGATTTGGCGCGTAGACTGATCCGGGCGAAGCATCCGCGGAATCTGCCGGCGGTGCTGAGCCGGGAGGAGGTCGCGCGCCTGCTCAACGCAACCACCTGCCTGAAGCATCAGGCCGCACTCTCGGTCGCTTATGGGGCTGGCCTGCGCGTGGCTGAAGTCGCGGCGCTGAAGGTCAGTGATATCGATAGCGAGCGCATGCTGCTGAGAGTCGAGCGCGGCAAAGGCGGCCGCTATCGCAACGCGATGTTGCCCACGGACCTGCTGATCCTTCTGCGCGAATGGTGGAAGGCTGGGCGGCAGCTGGGCGTGATGCACCGAACCGGATGGCTGTTCCCTGGCCAGGATGCCATGAAGCCGATCAGCACCCGGCACTTACATCGCATCGTTGTCGAGGCGGCACGGGCAGCGGAGATACCCAAGCGGGTCGGCCCGCACACGCTGCGCCATAGCTTTGCGACCCATCTGCTGGAAGACGGCGTCGATGTGCGAGTGATCCAGGTCCTGCTCGGCCACGCCAAGCTCGAGACGACCGCGCTGTACACCAAGGTTGCCACCCGCACGGTGCGCAGCGTGATCAGCCCGCTGGACAAGTTGAGGATCCTCGACGCCGATAAGGTGCGGCCGGAGAGCTGAGAACTTGCCGGCCTCTCTCGAGGTCGCCGACATCTTCCGCGCTGCCGGCCCTGCCTATCGGGCCGACCATGCCGGACATCTGAGCCTGAATCAGCTCAAGGTGATGTCGGCGATCGAGCATTGCCGCACCGCCGCCCTTGGGGGTCACGTCGAGGCCTGCGCGGACTGCGGCCATCAGCGGATCGCCTATAATAGTTGCCGCAACCGGCATTGTCCCAAATGCCAGGGCACTGCCGCACGCGCCTGGCTGGCCGAGCGCGAGGCCGATCTGCTGCCGGTCGGGTATTTCCACGTCGTCTTTACGTTGCCAGCCGAGATCGCCGACATCGCCTTGCAAAACAAAGCGGTGGTCTACGACCTGCTGTTCCAGGCGGCGTCCGAGACCATGCTGACCATCGCCGCCGATCCCCGGCATCTCGGCGCGCGGATCGGAATCACGGCCGTGCTTCATACGTGGGGGTCGGCGCTGACGCACCATCCGCATATCCATATGATCGTGCCTGGCGGCGGCATCTCGCGCGATGGCCAGCATTGGGTCTCCGCACGGCCGGCGTTTTTGTTGCCGGTGCGCGTGCTGGGAAAGTTGTTTCGCCGGTTGTTCCTCACCCGACTGATCGCACTCTATGATGCCGGCAAGCTCGCCTTCTTCGGCAAGAGCAAGCCACTTGCCGAGCGCAGGGCATTTTTGCGTCATCTCTCACCAACCCGGGCCAAGCGCTGGGTGGTTTATGCCAAGCCGCCTTTCGCCGGACCTGAAGCCGTACTCGCTTATCTCTCGCGCTATACGCACAGGGTTGCCATCTCGAACCGTCGGCTACTCGCCTTCGACAATGCGGGTGTCACCTTCCGCTACAAGGACTACCGGCGCGATGATGGTCAACGCCAGCGCATCATGACCCTCGGTACTGAGGAATTCATCCGCCGCTTCCTGCTCCATCTCCTGCCGCGCGGCTTCCACCGCATCCGCCATTACGGTCTGCTCGCCGCTTCATCGCGCAGGGAAAGTCTCGCACGAGCCCGCGAATTGCTGGCCGTTGCACCACCGCTCGATGCCGATGATCTGGCTGAAACGCCATGCACCCTCCAGCCGCCATGCCCGTGTTGCGGCGGACAGATGATCATCATCGAGACTTTCGCCCGCTGGATGCAGCCCAGGGCACCACCTAATATCCCAAACCCACCCGGAAGGACCGCATCGTGACCCGGCGCGAGCTACCCCACATCCCGTCCGCAACAGCGCTGCTGCGGCGATGCAAGCATATTGCTGCCAGCGGCCCACCAGGTCGCCAGAACATCGCCAACACCCGCCAACCCGGTACACACGGCGAGCAAAATCCGCATCAAAGCCGAAACGAACCGATCTCCCAGAACCGCAGCCGCGTCCAAAAAGGCGCCGACAAGATCAGCCAAATCACAAAATCCCCATAGATAGTGCTCGTGGACCGCGGGTTCCTTCCTCGAAGACTTTCGTACGCCTACGGCGCCCGAAACTCTTTACGGGAGCGGAAGGTCCGCTTTGGAGCGAAAAATGCTAGAAGCAGACGTCCTAGGCTGCGAAAGTCCAAATCAGAGATGGAGTGCATCTAAAGGGGCAGACCCACTTCCCCACGTCTTAATCATGGATGATAAAGAGGACCATTATGTTCGTCCAAAATCATCTTGATGTCTTTCGCACTTCAAATCCGCTGCCGCCGCCGATGCCAACTAATGGTGAGGGGAGGCCACCCCAGCCATGGTTCAAGGCCGTAGACCCATCATTATCGATCCTCGATCATGGCAATCTGCCTCCGGAGCAGGTCAACCGCAAAAGCCTACTGGCTATGCAATCAAATCCTCTGACGCCAACCGAAGTAATCTGCGTAAGCATTTTTGCTTGGGGTGGGATGCGTGTGTCAAATGGCAAACTTCTTTTTGGTAAATCGATGCACCCATGGCTAGAGGTAGCCGAGGAAGTTCGTACTGGTATGCTAAACAGGAGAGATGGCTACGACGCCTTTAATAATCTCAGGAAGGATAATAGTCTCTCTGGTTTAGGACCTGCCTACTTCACGAAGCTTCTCTATTTTCTGCCGCCTCGAAACAAAAATGGTTACATCATGGACCAATGGCTGGGTTTGTCGATAAATCTTTTGACTGGCAGCGAACTTGTGAGGCTTAACGAGAGCATCACATTCGACTGGAAGCCTGGGACGGTAATCCCCAATTTCAATTCATTGGTCTGCGATCATAATACCGCAGACGGATTTGAGAAGTTTTGCCAGGTGATCGAAGAGCTAAGTAAATTAATGGGGGCGCCTTGGACGCCAGAGCTGGTTGAATTGGCGCTGATCTCCGAAGGTGGACAAGAGAGCCGGCGGCAGCCTTGGCGCAAATATGTTACCCAACATAGGCGGCAGCGCCTATTAGCAGAGCTTCAAAAATTTTAGCGAGATGCATGCTAGTACGATCTATATTAGGATTTTCTCCCAGATACTTACGCGCGAACTCTAACTGGATCTAATAATATGCTGCCGGAGACTATTGCGACCATCAACTTACCTGAAACAGTTACAAGATTTTTCAGTAAAGTTGATTACGCACTTGAAACTCTACGCGAGAAGTCAATCGCATTCATCCACATCAAACGGATGAATGATCCTTTCGATCCATATTATTTTCTGGAGACCGAGTTCAAAAATCGAGCTGACTTTCTGAAATGGGTCCGTCAACAGCACCCTGCTGAACTTCGTTTGATAAGACAAAGTGTGTCCCCTGAAGGGTTCTCTGCCGGCTTGAAGAGAGTTCAAAGTGATTTCGATAACAGACGAAAAAGCACTTACCTGTTTTCTACCAGCGCCGAAGACCGAGGCATGCATCCGAATGAAAACCTGTATTTATGGGGACACTATGGTTTTGGGCATCGGGGTATCGCGTTAGAGTTCGATACGGCTCGTCTGGCACGCGATGTACTAGAACATGGCGATCCCGATAACAGGTTGGGGCTGGCAATATCCGACGTCTGGGTCAAAGTGAATTATAAGGCGCAAGTGACCCCGCTTTCCCACGAAGCATACTTCGATTTTATCCGCTCGGGCCCGCACCCCGCTGGGCATCAAGAGAGCCCAGGATTGAGAGGAATTACAACCTATCTCGAACAGACCTTAAAGACTAAGCATACGGTCTGGCGCATGGAGAATGAATGGCGTCTATTATGGAGCAATGACTCCGACCAAGACGTTTATCGTTGCCCGATCTCGAAGGAATCAGTAGCTGGTATATATTTGGGCTTGTGCGTCGACGATGGGGTAAAAGAACGCCTTTTGCAGGTGGTTAATAGCCAAATGCCTGGTGTACCAGTTGCAAAAGCCGAAAAAGCTCAAGGTAATTTCACACTTAAATGGAACAGGATAGCCTGACAATTAACGTCTCGTCGCTCCATTCTTACAAAAAAAGTGTTGGAAGGACTGTCTGTGAAACTATAGCACCGAATGCCCGCTTTCAGGTATAACTGGTTTGAAACGCTATGACCGCCTTGGGCGCCAAGCGGTAGTTCCATCTGAACCGAATGCATAAAAATCCGTTGGCTCTATGGCATGGGCGCTGAACCACCAACGCCCCAGTCCCTGATCAAAAAAGTCTTTTTGCTTTGCGGGCGGCCAGCCTTTTTCTTCAGAAAAAGAAGTTCTTGCCTTAGCTTGGCCAGTGGCCCGGAATCCTGGCATAAAACCGCCATGCGAGTCTTGTTCCATCTCCCCCTATCGCCGTTTTCGCGGAAAGTTCGGCTGGTGTTGGGGGAGAAACGGTTGCCGTTTGAGTTGCGGGTGGAAAAAGTCTGGAGCCGGCGGCCGGAATTTCTCGAACTGAACCCGGCCTGCACGGTGCCGGTGCTGGTCGAGGATACCGGGCTGGTGATCCCGGATTCGACCGTAATCTGCGAGTATCTGGAAGAGGCCTATCCCGATACCGGGCTACTCGGGCGCACCTTGGGCGAGCGTGTTGAGGTGCGGCGGCTGAGTGCCTGGTTTGATGTGAAATTCAACCAGGAGGTTTCGCATAATCTGCTGTGGGAAAAGACCATGAAGCAGTCGCTCGGGCTGGGCGCGCCGGAGGCGGCAACCTTGCGCGCCGGTTCGGCGAATTTAAAGCATCATCTGCTTTACATCGGCTGGCTGGCGGAGAACCGGAAATGGCTGGCGGGGGCTAATCTTTCGCTGGCTGATTTCAGTGCCGCGGCGTTTCTCTCGGCGCTCGACTTCATCGATGCCGTGGACTGGACAATCTCTGCGGCGGCTAAGGATTGGTACGCGCGGATGAAATCCCGGCCCTCATTCCGCGCCATTCTGGCGGATCGGGTTTCCGGGATGACGCCGCCGCCGCATTATGCGGATCTGGATTTTTAGTGTTGCTGTTGATTTTCGGATTTGGCTATTCGGGACGCGCCATCGCCAAAGCTGCAAATCAGCTTGGGGTTGAGGTTTGGGCGACCTCCCGGAACGCTGCCGGCGTAGCGCCGGAAGCGGGGGTGACGCTGATCCCCTTCGACGTTGCCGAGATCGCAATCCGCAACGCCAGCCACATTGTTGCCACCGCGGCGCCGGACGAGGCGGGAGATCCGGTTTTAGCGCAGTATTCAGCGCAGATTAAAGCAGCGCCCGAATTGCGCTGGATCGGCTATCTCTCAACCACTGGCGTTTACGGCAACCGGGATGGCGGTTGGGTTGATGAGGATACCGTGCCGGCTCCGCAATCGGCGCGGGCGGAGCGCCGGGTGCAGGCGGAAGCCGCCTGGCGCGAATTTGCCGGGCGCCAGGCGGTGGATATTTTTCGGTTGGCGGGCATTTATGGCCCCGGGCGCTCGATGTTCGATGATTTGCGGGCGGGAACCGCGCGCCGCGTCGTGAAGCCGGGACATTTATTCGGGCGTATTCATCGTGATGATATTGCCGCCGGGGTGGTGGCTGCGATGCGGCAAAACCTATCGCCGGGCACGCGGATTTTTAATTTCTCGGACGACGTGCCGGCCGCAAGCGCTGATGTGGTGGTGGAAGCAGCGCGCCTGCTGGGTGTCGCCCCGCCGCCGCCGCTCGACTATGCCGATGCGGCGCCAAAAATGTCGCCTATGGCGCTCAGTTTCTGGGCGGAAAATCGCCAGGTCGCCAACGCCAAGACCAAGGCGGTTCTGGGCATTGAGTGGAAATATCCAAGCTACCGGGAAGGCCTACGCGGCATCCTTGCCGAGGAGACGCAGCAGGCTGGCGCGCAGCAATAACAGGTCTGCGCCGCGGGACAGCCGGTGGTCGCCGTCCTTGACGAATGTCATGCGCACCGCCTCGCTTGCCAAACATTCGGCGAGCATCAGGCTATGGTGCCAGGGCACGTCGGGGTCGCGCATGCCGTGCAGAATATCAACCGGGCAGCGCACAGCGATGTCGCCATCCAGCAGCAGATGTTCGCGGCCGTCCTCCAGCAATTTTTGCGTGATCGGCAGCGGTGCCCCATATTCGCTGGGCTCATAGAACACGCCGTCGCGGGCCAGTGCTTGCCGATGCTCGGCGGTCAACGCCGGCACCATCATGCGTTCGGTAAAATCCGGCGCCGGTGCAATCAGCAGCAGCGACTCGATACGCGGGGCCAAGCGCGGGGCCAAGCGCAGGGCCAGCAGCAGCGCGATCCAGCCGCCCATCGAGGAGCCGACCAGGATCAAATTTTCCGCGCCGGTGACGGCTTCGATTACTGCCGCCGCATCCTCGGTCCAGATGCCGATGGTGCCGTCCTCGAACCGGCCGCCGGAAGCACCGTGCCCGGAATAATCGAGGCGTAGCATGGCCTGGCCGCATTTCTCGCAGGCGTCGCGCAGGCACATCGCCTTGGTGCCGCCCATATCGGAGGCGAAGCCTGAGAGAAAAACCACTACGGGCCCGGCACCCGGCAGCAACGCATAGGCCAGTTCGACACCATCCGCCCGGCGGAATTTCGTGAGACTCATATCGAAAAACTCCCCTTCAGCCGGAAAGCGTGTTAGCCGCGCGGCATGAACCTATCCGCCTGTCCATCCCTGCCTGCAACACACCTACCTGCGCCAGCACTCGCTGCATATGCATAAGCAAAATGGCTAAGCGGGCCACCGTGTTGCAGGTGCTGCCGAAGCTGGATACCGGCGGCGCCGAACGGGTGGCGGTGGAGATTGCGGAAGCACTGACGGCAGCCGGATACCGGGCATTGATCGCCTGCGAAAGCGGCGCGCTGACCCAGGCCGCATTGCGGGCCGGCGCTGAGATTTTGCCGCTGCCGCTGGACACGAAATCGCCCTTGGCCATCCGCCGCAACGCCGGCCGCCTGGCGCGGCTGATCCAGGTTGAGGATGTCGATATTATCCATGCGCATTCCCGGGCGCCGGCCTGGTCCGCCTATTGGGCGGCGAAACGGACCGGCAAAAAATTCGTCACCACCTACCATGGCACCTACAAGGAGAACGTGCCGGGCAAGCAACGCTATAACGAAATCATGGCGGCCGGCGATGCGGTGATCGCTGTCAGCGCCTTCATCGGCGAGCGCATCCAGGCCCGGCATGCGGATATCGGCGACAGATTAACCGTCATTCCGGGCGGCGTGGATCCGGTAAAATTTGACCCCGCGGCGGTGCTTGGGGATCGCGCCGGCAGGCTGGCGCAAAGCTGGCGGCTGCCCTTGGGGGTCCCGACCCTCATGCTGCCCGGCCGTCTGACCTCCTGGAAAGGCCAGATCAATATGATTACCGCGCTGGCCGCCTTGCGGCACCAGGACGCCGTGCTGGTGCTGGTCGGCAGCGATCAGGGCCGTGACAAATATACCAAAAGCCTGATTTCGCATGCCGAAAAACTGGGCGTGTCGGACCGGCTGCGGCTGGCGGGGCATGTCGAGGATATGCCGGCGGCGATGATGCTGGCGGATATCGTGGTCAACGCCTCTACCGATCCGGAAGCCTTCGGGCGCACCATCGTCGAGGCGCAGGCGATGGCCCGCATCGTCATTGCCGCCGACCATGGCGGCGCCCGCGAGACCATCCGCGACGGCGAAACCGGATTTCTGTTCCCGCCGAAAGACGACCAGGCATTGGCCATAGCGATCGACCGGGTGCTGGACCTGTCGCCGGACCAGCGCATCGCCTGGGGCCGGCATGCTCGCGCGATGGTAACTGAACATTACTCGATCGCCGCCATGCAGAAGGCGATGCTGGCTGTTTATGCGGGGTTGCTTAGTTCCGGCTCCCGGCGCTAAGGCCGCTTTGCATGCGGATCCTTTTTATTGCTTCCTCCCGGATTGGGGACGCCGTGATTTCCTCAGGGATCCTCGAACATCTGCGCCTGACCTATCCGCAAGCGCGGATTACAGTGGCGGTGGGCGTCGTGGCGCAGGATGTGTTTGCGCATTTGCCTAATCTGGAACGGTTGATCGTGTTCGATAAGGAAAAGTTCGACTTTCACTGGTTCCGGCTCTGGCTGAAGCTGGTGCCGCAGATATGGGACATCGTGGTTGATGTGCGCGGCTCCGGCCTGCCGTATTTTTTGCTGGCGAAGCGGCGCAAGACCATCCGGGGCGGCCGGCGGCCGGGCCGGCGGTACGAACAGCTTGGCGCCGCAATGGGGCTGAAGCCGGCGCCCTTGCCGGTGGCCTGGACCAATGACGCGGATGCAGCACTTGCCGCGCAATTGCTGCCGCAGGGTGCCAAGTTGATCGGCCTTGGCCCTACCTCGGCACTGCCGGCAAAAATCTGGGCCCCGGAGCGATTCGCGGCAGCGTATCGAAACCTTGCAAATGGCCCGCTGGCGGGCGCCCGGCCGGTGGTGTTTGCCGGCCCCGGGGGCACCGAGCAAAAACTCTCGGCGCCGGTACTGGCGCTGTTGCCGAACGCCATCGATCTCACCGGCAAGCTCACGCTACCCGAAGTGGCGGCATGCATGCGCAAGCTAGATCTGTTCATCGGCAATGATTCCGGACTGATGCACCTGGCCGCGGCCGCCGGTACGCCGACCGTTGGGCTTTTCGGACCATCGCGCGCCAGCCAGTATGCCCCTGCCGGCTATCGTGCCGAAGTCGCGGTCTCACCTGGCCCGGAAGGCAGTGCTTCAATGGAACTCTTGACGGTTGATGCCGTGGTGGATGCCGCCAACCGGCTACTCGCCGAAAACATAAGGGCGATTTAATGGGATTCTTTACAATCCGGTCCACCTGCAGCACGGATACTGTTTCAAATTGATAAAAAAAACCGCTAACTGCGTGCTTGCGCACGGTCGCATGGGCAAGCAAGACCTGATCAGGATTCCAAGAGTAAACGCATGAATATCCTCGTGATCAAACATGGCGCACTCGGTGACGTGGTATTGGCGTTTCGCGCTTTCGCGGGCATCCGCCGGGCCCATCCACAGGCGCATATCACCTTGCTGACAACGGCGCCGTTTAAACCGTTGATGGCGCGTAGCCCCTGGTTCGACCATATCGAGGTCGATAATCGGGCCTCGATCTGGAATCTCCGGAATTTCCGGCAACTGCGCCAGCAATTGCGCGGCTATGACATGGTCTACGACCTGCAGACCTCGACCCGTTCTTCGGGCTACTTCCTGCTGGCCGGGCGGCCGGCATGGTCCGGGATCGCCAAAGGCTGCGCCTTCCCGCATAATAATCCGGCCCGGTCCGCGATGCATACGCGCGAGCGTATTGCCGAACAGCTGGCGGTGGCCGGCATCAGGGATTTACCCGAGCCGGATCTGTCCTGGCTGACCAGCACCGATATCTCGCGCCATGTTTTGCCGCCTCGCTTTGCCTTGCTGGTGCCCGGCGCATCCGTAAGATGGCCGGAAAAACGCTGGCCGCTCAGCAAGTTCAAAGCCCTGGCCGCCGGCCTGTCGCTGCCAAGGGTGGTGGTCGGCGGCCCCGACGAAAATATGCCGGATGATGTGCCGGGGGTAAATCTGGTTGGCCAGACCAGCCTGCTTGAACTGGCGGCGATTACCGCCCGGGCCTCGCTGGCCATCGGCAATGACACCGGCCCGATGCATTTGGCGGCGGCGCTGGGCGTGCCGTCGATCGTGCTGTTCTCGCACGCCAGTGATCCGGCTTTGGCGGCACCGCGTTATCCACACGGCGGCAGGCCCACCATATTACGTGCGCCCAGCCTTGCTGATCTGCCGGTTGCACAGGTTCTCTCGTCCCTGCCATAACGCGGCTTGCACGTTTTGGAGACGCCTTGATGCCTGCGATTACCCTGCCCGATGGTTCTGTCCGCGAATTCGACGGCGCGGTGACCGGCACGGCAATCGCGGCGGCCATTGGCCCCGGCCTTGCCCGCGCGGCTTTGGCAATGGAAGTGAACGGCGCGGAGCAGGACATCGCGCGTGAGATTGCCGAGGACGCAGCGGTCAAATTCATCACCCGCAAGGATGACGCCGCCCTGCAATTGATCCGGCATGATACCGCGCATGTGCTGGCAGAAGCGGTGCAGGCGTTGTATCCCGGCACCCAGGTCACCATTGGGCCCTCGATTGAAAACGGGTTCTATTACGATTTTGCCCGTAATGAGCCGTTCACGCCGGATGACCTGCCGGCGATCGAAGCGAAAATGCGCGAAATCATCGCCGCCAACATGCCCTTCACCCGCGAGGTCTGGGCGCGCGAGGATGCGATTGCATTCTTCGAAGCCCGCGGCGAGCGTTTCAAGGCCGAATTGATCCGGGATTTGCCCGGCACCGAGACCATAACGATCTATAAGCAGGGCGAGTGGCTGGACCTTTGCCGCGGCCCGCATATGCGCACCACCGGCGATATCGGCGGCGCTTTCAAGCTGACCAAGACCGCAGGGGCGTATTGGCGCGGCGACCATCGCAACCCGATGCTGTCGCGCATTTACGGTACCGCCTGGCGCGACAATAAGGAACTCGAAGCCTATCTGCACCAGATCGAGGAGGCCGAGCGCCGCGACCATCGCCGGATCGGCAAGGAGATGGATCTTTTCCATATCCAGGAAGAAGCTGTCGGCAGCGTGTTCTGGCATCCGAAAGGCTGGAAGCTATACCGGACCGTGGAAGCCTATATGCGCCGCCGGCTGGATGCCGCCGGTTACGAGGAAGTGCGTACCCCGCAGCTGGTCGATCGCAAGCTATGGGAGCAATCCGGGCATTGGGAAAAATTCCGCAAGAGCATGTTCATCGCCGAAGTGGTGGATGAGGAATCCACGCTGGCGCTGAAGCCGATGAATTGCCCTTGCCACGTGCAGATTTTCAAACAGGGCCTGCGTTCCTACCGGCAATTGCCGCTGCGCATGGCCGAGTTTGGCGCCTGTCATCGCTTCGAGCCTTCCGGCGCGTTGCACGGCATCATGCGGGTGCGCGCCTTCACCCAGGATGACGCGCATATTTTCTGCACCGAGGATCAGATTGCCGGCGAGACCGTGAAATTCGTCGAGCTGCTGGACGCGGTATACAAGGATTTCGGCTTCGAGAGCTTCGCCATTAAATTCTCCGACCGGCCGGATGTGCGCGCCGGCAGCGACGAGGTCTGGGACCGCGCCGAAGGGGCGCTGAAATCCGCCTGTGAAATCGCCGGCGTGTCCTACACGCTGAACCCGGGGGAGGGCGCGTTTTACGGCCCGAAGCTGGAATTCGTATTGCGCGACGCCATTGGCCGCGACTGGCAATGCGGCACCCTGCAGGTCGATTTCGTGATGCCGGAACGGCTGGATGCGGAATACGTCACCAGCGATTCCAGCCGGGCCCGGCCGGTGATGCTGCACCGCGCGATCCTTGGCAGCTTCGAGCGCTTTCTCGGCATCCTGATCGAGCAATACGCGGGAAGGTTTCCGCTGTGGCTGGCGCCGGTGCAGGCGGTGGTGGCCACCATCGTCTCCGACGCCGATGATTATGCCACTGAAGTTGCCGGCCTGTTGCAGGCAGCCGGCCTCAGCGTGGTCACGGACCTGTCCAACCAAAAGATCAACGCCAAGATCCGCGAGCATAGTCTGGCCCATGTTCCAAACATCATCGTCCTTGGCCGCAAGGAAGCCGAGGAGCGCAGCGTCGCCATCCGCCGCCTCGGGGGTGCAGCACAGGAAGTGCTGCCGCTGGGAGCCGCGATCGCACTGCTGCAGTCCGAAGCCACGGCCCCGGACTTGCGCTGATTTACTGAGCTGCCCATCTGAAAGGGCATTGCTCCCCTGCAATGCATGATTGCAAGGTATTGTTGTTTTCGACTAAGCCGGGATTCCGTAACCTTCATAGGAGACTTCCATAGCCAGACCGCCAGCGCCACCCACGCCTCCCTCGCGCGAGGGACCCCGGGTCAACGATGAAATCAGGATTCCCCAAGTACGTCTAATCGATCAGGATGGTGAGATGCAGGGGGTGATGAGCACCCGCGATGCGATCGCCAGAGCTTTCGCTGTCGGCCTCGACCTCGTCGAGATCAGCCCGAACGCCGAGCCGCCGGTCGCCAAAATTCTCGATTACGGCAAGTTCAAATACGAACAGCAGAAAAAACGTAACGAAGCCCGCAAGAAGCAGAAGGTCGTCGAGATCAAGGAAGTCAAAGTTCGTCCGAATATCGACGAGAATGACTACCAGGTGAAATTGCGGGCGATGAAAAGCTTTATCGGCGAAGGCGACAAGGTGAAGGTCACATTACGCTTCCGCGGCCGCGAAATGGCGCATCAGGAATTGGGTGCCAAAGTACTGGAGCGGATCAGGGGCGACATGGATATCGAAACCAAGGTCGAACAAATGCCCAAAATGGAAAACCGGCAAATGGTGATGGTGCTGACGCCGCGCTAGCGGTGACCTGTCGGAATTTTGGGCGTATAAAGTGAAACGAGACAGCGTCGGCTAGGTTTTTCGTTATCCCGCGACGTAGCCGCCGCTAAATCCGACGATTATTCCGATCGTTGTACCGAGTGGAGCAAGATGGCATAACTGTCAGACCGCACTGCCCACGGCCCTATCCTGGAGACAGCCTATCGTCAGAATATTATCGATACAAATGCAGTCTGTTGGGCATAGGACTTTTGGTGAAGTTCTTCGTGCCGTATCATCTCATCGTGATGACATCCGGGTGGATGCGTTCTGGGCATCTGAAGAACGCTCACTTTTAACCAAAATCGGCCGTAAGATTCTGGAAACAAAACTTCCGGTTTTGGCAAAAGCCAATTGGGACTTACGGCGGGCGCGGGCCGAGTGGGCCACCGGATGGATGAGCCGTAAACTTGCAATAAAAAAGCTTCGATCTGATAGCTACGATGCGCTTCATTTCCACACGCAGACAGCGGCTTTTGATAGCTTTCGTTTGATGGAAAAGATCAAAACCTTCATTACCATCGACATGACCGCTTATCAGCTGGCGAAAGAATTTAATGCCGGCTCCAAATGGACATACTACCCAAATGTCTCACTGGAACGCAAAGTTTTCCTAAAGGCATCCCACATCATTACATTTTCCGAATGGGCCAGGAAATCTGTAATCGAAGACCATCATATCAGTCCCGACCGTGTGACGACCATTACGCCTGGGGTAAGAATTCAAAACTTCCCTACACCCAGTTTCGAGATCCGCTCTAGGCCTCGAATTCTTTTCGTGGGAAATGACTTCATTCGCAAAGGTGGAGATGATTTGCTTGCGGTATTCAATCAGAATTTCAGTGAAACTGCCGAGCTTCACCTTGTCACCAATGATAAAATAGAGGGTTTGGGTCCTGCTGTTCAAGTCCATTCAGGTGTAATTGCGTATACTGAAAGGTGGCAAGAACTTTACCAACGGTCGGATATTTTTGTGATGGTGAGCCGCGCTGAGGCGTTAGGAATGGTTTTTCAAGAGGCTGCCGCATCCGGCTTAGCGCTCATTGGAACCGCCGTTGGCGGAATTCCCGAAATGATTACGCCGTCTATGAACGGGTTTTTGATTGCGCCCGGAGATCGTGCCGCCTTAAAAAAATATCTTGGCAGTCTTATTGACAATATCGAGTTGCGCCAATCAATGCGCAAAGCAAGTCGCGAACGAGCACTGCGCGATTTCGACGCAAACGCCAATATAAATCGTGTTTTGGACCTAATGAGCTCACACGTTCGCGAGACGCCGGCTGTTCCATAACTGGCCATATAGTGCTGGCCATATACGGCCGATATCTATTGCTGGCGAAGGAGGCAAGGGCTAACCCCTCGAGCTTAGTGTGAACGACCACTACCGCATGGTTATGCCGCCATCGACGCTGAGCACCTGGCCATTGATCCAGTAGCCGTCATCGGACATCAACATCGCAACCATTGAGGCGATATCTCCCGCTTCTCCCAGCCGGGTGCTGCGGGTTGCCTGCAGGCACGCATCGCGGAACGCTTGCGGCAACTGCAGCACCGGCGGTGACAACACCATGCCCGGCGCTATCGAGTTTGAGCGAATGCCCTTTCTGCCCCAGCCGGATGCAACATGGCGCATCAACGCATTGATGGCCGCCTTTGACGCGCCATAGGCAACGCGCGTGTCCTCACCAATGAAGGCGGCGCCGGAGCTGGTATAAACGAAAGCCCCGCCGCCGCGTTCCAGCATCAACGGCAGTGCAAAGCGCGTGCAATAAGCATAGCCTTTAAGATTCACCTGAAAAACCTGATCCCAGAACGCCATGTCGACATTCAGAATATCGACATCGCGGTCCGGTTCACCCAGGATCGCCGCATTGGCGTGCAGACCGTCGATGCCGCCGAATTTTTCCACACTGAACTCAACGAAGGCGCGCACGGAATCTTCGGCTCCGATATCCAGATGAAAGGCCTCGGCAACACCGCCTGAAGACCGGATCTGCGCCACCACTTCTTCCGCTGCCGGCAATTTGAAATCGCCGATAACGACGTTGGCACCCTCGGATGCCAACCGGATTGCGGTCGCCGTGCCGATACCCCCGGCGCCGCCAGCAATGAGGATTACTTTATTTTCCAACCGACGCATTGCTGTTTCCCCCAAGTTTGTTTGTTGTTGTTCAGTGGATCTTTAAAGGCTCCGACGCGGGCCACGATACGCCCTAAAATTTGCCGCTGGCAATAACGTCGCCGGCTTGCCGGTACGCCTTTATCGTTACCTGCGTCGCTCTGAAACCAACTTCCAAGATGGAATATCACGCATAAAAAAGCCCGGAAGATCCGGGCTTTTTCTTATTCTTCCTTAGGCGCGGCCTTAGCCACGCGGGGCCGGCCGCGCGGTTTTGCAACGCGGGCAGGGGCCTCGGCCGCCACCTCCGCAACTGGATCGAGCTGCGGCGGCGCATCAGGAATAATCGGAATGGCGCGGGCCTCGAGCACCGGCGGGACCGAGGGCTCGCTGAAACGCTGCGGCTCGGCAACGGCAGCGGCCAGCTCAGCCTCTAAGGCAGAACTGATATCGATGCGGGTGTCGACCACCGGCGTCTCCGGACGAAACCGTTCCGGCCGGTCGTTATTGCGGTCGTTGCGCTGAAATTCGGGCTTGCGCGGCTCAAACCGGCGCTGGTCCTGCTGCCGGGGCTCGTAAGGGCGGGACTCGACCGCCCGGTTCTGCTCGGCCGCACCGGCATCGTCCGGCTGCAAATCCTGCTGCCGATCGCCATTATTCTGCTCGTAGCGGCGATTCTGGTTGTTGTAATAACCGTTCTGCTGGCCATTCTGTTGGCCGTTTTGAGCCTCGTTCTGGTTGCCGTTGCGATCGTGATGGGATTGCTGGCCGCTGCTCTGGTTGGGATTCTGGTTCTGGTAGGGCGCCTGCTGACCGTTTTGCCCATGCGGCTGTCCGCCGGTGTTGCCCTGGACCGGTTGGTTTGGCTGACCCTGCGCCTGATTGATGGCGCTGATGATGCGGAAATAATGTTCAGCGTGCTGATAATAGGCTTCGCCGGTCACCCGGTCGCCGTTGCTGGAAGCGTCGCGCGCCAGCTGCTGATACTTCTCATAAAGCTGCTGCGCGGTTCCGCGGACCCGCATTTCCGGCCCGGAGCTGTCAAAAACATGGTTCCGGTTCAGGGGAATACCGTTTTGCTGGTTGCGAAAGCCGCCCCCGCCGTTATTGCCCCCGCCACCACCGTTGGGGCGATGGTTGCGGCCACGCATGCGCTTCATATTCATAGGGTCTAATTCATCCTCGTCGATTGCTGTGTGCGGACAGGGAGAAACTCCACCTGCCCAAAAGCGGCCCAGCTAGAGTGATGCCACTCACCGGGACTTAAGGGCGCTAACTCCGCACGACACGTCATTAGCCCTTACCGCGCCATAAGCCAAATGTTATTTCGCCGGGGCAGAACTTCAAGCCTGGATCAACGCAACGCGGGGTATATTCGCCATATCCTGCCTCAAATCAGCTTTAAATCCGGCCGCCATCGCGAAATCCACCACCGGTTTTGCCTGGCCTATGCCAAGCTCCAGCAACGCCACCCCCGAATCGGCCAATACCGCCGGCAGAGCGTGAATGATGGCGCGGTAAGCCGCCAAGCCGTCCGCGCCGCCGTACAGCGCCGTGGCAGGCTCATACTGGCCCACTTCCGGCATCAGTCCGGCAAATTCCGCAGCAGCGATATAGGGTGGGTTGCTTAACACAAGGTCAAATTTTAAGCTCTCCGGAGAGCATGTCAGTGCTGCTGTCCAATCCCCTACGGCAAAGGCGCACCGGCCGGCAAACCCAAGGTTCTTCGCATTTGCCGCCGCCAGGCACGCGGCCTGAGGCGAGATATCCAGGCCGACACCAAATGCGTTTTTAAATTCGCTCAGTGCCGCCAACAACAGGCAGCCGGTGCCGGTTCCAAGGTCCAGGATGCGTCGTACTTCGCCACGCCGTGGATAGGCAGCCAATGCCGCCTCAATAATCGTTTCGCTGTCAGGCCGCGGGATCAACGTTGCCTTCGATACCGCGAACTCCAGACCCCAAAACTCCTTCCGGCCGAGAATATAGGCCAAGGGTTCCCGCCGGACGCGGCGTTCGACAATCGCGGTGCCAAGGTCATCCGGAACGTCGGCTAACAGCAGTAATCCCGCCGCATCGACGCCTGCGGCAGACCCGAGAATAATTCGCGCCTCGCGCCTTGCATCCTCAATACCCGCCGCCGCCAGCTTTGCCGCTATCTGGCTGATGGCGTCCGCGGTCTTCATGTATCCGCGGCGAGCCGGGATGCCTGGTCCTCGGCGATCAGCGCATCAATGACGTCGTCCATCTCGCCCATCATGATGCGATCGATTTTATGCAGCGTCAGGTTAATGCGATGATCGGTGACGCGGCCTTGCGGGAAATTATAGGTACGGATGCGTTCCGACCGATCGCCGGTGCCAACCTGGCCCTTGCGGTCGGCGGCGCGGGTGGCGTGCAGGCTGGAGCGCTGCGCTTCATACATCCGGGCGCGCAGGATCTTCATCGCCTTGGCGCGGTTTTTATGCTGGCTGCGCTCTTCCTGCATCGCAACGACAATGCCTGTCGGCAGATGGGTGATGCGCACGGCGCTTTCGGTTTTGTTCACATGCTGGCCGCCGGCGCCGGACGCCCGATACACGTCAATCCGCAAATCGCCTTCATCGATATTGACATCCACTTCCTCGGCTTCCGGCAATACCGCGACGGTAACGGTGGAAGTGTGGATACGGCCCTGGGTTTCCGTCGCCGGCACTCGCTGCACCCGATGCACGCCGGATTCGAATTTGAGCTTGGAGAAAACCGATTTGCCAGTGATCTCCGCAATGCCTTCCTTCAAGCCCCCGAGCTCGCTTTCGCCATATTCCATCACCTCAAACTTCCAGCCTTGCAGGCCGGCATATTTTTGATAGGCCTGGAACAATTCCGCCGCGAACAACCCGGCTTCGTCGCCGCCGGCGGCGGGGCGGATTTCGAGAATGGCGGAGCGGTCGTCCATCTCATCCTTTGGCAGCAATGCGAGACGCAGCGACATCTCCAATTCCGGCAATGCCTGTTTCAAAGTTTCAAGCTCAGCTTCGGCGAGACCTTTCATCTCCGGGTCGGCTAGCATTGCTTCAGCCTCCCGCTTGGCCTTTTCCGAATCGCGTAGTTGCTGAATGCGGGCTTCGATCGGCTCCAGCTCGGAGAGCTCCTTGGAAGCCTTAACGAAGGCTTCACCGCCTAACGTTCCGGACAACACAAACCGCAGTTCTTCAGCGCGGGACATAATCCTGTCTAGTTTCTGGTCGAAGCTCATGACTGGCGCAGGCGCCCAACCACGTCTTCGATGGTTACATGGTCCTGCGTGCCCAAATTGAGATCTTTAAGCTTAAGCTCCCGGTCGACGAATAATGCAAAACCTGCGTGCGACTTGCTGGCGCGCTCAAGACGTTTTTTGGCATTTCCCTGATAGGCAATCTCCGCTGCAATCCCTGCAATGCGAAGGCTGTTCAATATAATCAATGCAGCTTCGACGTTTTCCTCGTTCATCGGAATGACCGCGACGCGGCTAGCCGCAGGTGCCGGCGGCTCGATCAACATCGAGAGACGCTCAACTCCCGCAGCCCAGCCTACGCCAGGAACATTTGGGCCGCCCATTTGTTCCACCAGCCCATCGTACCGGCCACCGGCCAGCACAGTACCCTGCGCCCCCAAGGCCGTGGTGACGAATTCGAAAGCGGTATGATTATAGTAATCGAGGCCGCGGACAATACGTGGGTTTTCCATAAACGGCACGCCGAATGCGGTGAGCTGGGTTTTAAGCTCGGCATAGAATTTCCCGGCATCTTCTGAAAGATGATCGTAAATCATCGGAGCGTTTGCAACCAGCGCCTGATCGCCTGCTTCTTTGGAATCCAGAATTCGCAGCGGATTTTTCTCCAGCCGGGTTTTGCTCTCCGGGGAAAGGCCTGCCTCGTGCGCGGCGAAGTAGGCAATGAGCGCGGCACGGTAATTATCGCGCGATTCGGTATCGCCCAGCGTGTTGATATTGAGAACAACGTCTTTCGCGACGCCAAGCTCATTTAAAATCTGCCAGCCGCAGGCAATGACTTCCGCGTCGGCCAGCGGCACGCCGGGGCCAAGAAGTTCAACGCCGATTTGGTGGAACTGCCGGTAGCGGCCTTTCTGCGGCCGCTCGTAGCGAAACATCGGTCCTTGATAAAAAACTTTCTGGGGCAGGGTCTGGGTCAGCCCGTTGGTAATCAGGGCCCGGCAGACGCCGGCGGTGCCTTCCGGCCGCAGCGTTACGGAATCGCCGCCGCGATCGTCGAAGGTGTACATCTCCTTCGTAACGACATCGGAGGTTTCCCCCAAGGTACGAGAGAACACCCTGGTGTCCTCAAAGATCGGTGTCTGCCATTCGGCGAAGCCATAAAGCCTGGTGATGCGCCGCGCGGTTTCCACCACATGGGTGTGGCGGGCCGCCTCATCAGCGATAAGATCCCGAGTGCCACGAACCGGCTGCAGTATATTTGCCATTTTTTACGCCAAAATTAATGGGGGTCCGGGGCCTCAGGCCCCGGCGGGTTGCAGGGCGGCGCCCTGCGTATCGAATCAAATAAAGGGGGCCAGGCCCCCAAATCTACTCGGCAGCCTGTTTTTCCAACGTCTTTTCAGCTTCCAGCGCGGCGGCCTTTTGCTCCACTAGTTCGACGATATGGTTGACCATATCCCCGCCATCGATGGTGTGGTCGGTTTTGCCGGCAGCATAGATCATATGCTTGCCGTTGCCGCCTCCGGTGAGGCCAAGGTCGGTCATCAAGGCTTCGCCGGGGCCGTTCACCACGCAGCCGATAATCGAGAGCGTAATCGGGGTTTTGATATGCGCCAGCCGTTCTTCCAGCGTTTCAACCGTTTTGATGACGTTGAAACCCTGGCGGGCGCAGGACGGGCAGGAGATGATGCGCACGCCGCGATGGCGGATGCCCAGCGACTTCAGAATGTCCCAGCCGACCAGCACTTCCTCTTCCGGTTCCGCCGAGAGCGAGACCCGCATGGTATCGCCGATGCCGGCCCACAGCAGCGAACCGAGGCCGATTGAGGATTTGACGGTGCCGGCGCGTTTGCTGCCGGCTTCGGTGATGCCGATATGCAGCGGGTGGTCGCAGACTTCGGCAAGCTGTTGGTAGGCGGCAACCGCCATGAAGACATCCGAGGCTTTGACGCTGATTTTAAATTCGTGGAAGTCGTTGTCCTGCAGAATTTTGGCGTGCTCGAGCGCACTTTCGACCAAGGCGTCAGGGTTGGGCTCGCCGTATTTCTCCAGCAGATGCCGCTCCAGAGAGCCTGCGTTGACGCCAATGCGCATCGAGCAATTATGGTCGCGGGCGGCGGCGATGACTTCGCGCACCCGTTCAGGACTGCCGATATTGCCGGGATTGATGCGCAGGCAAGCCGCCCCGGCCTGCGCCGCTTCGATGCCGCGTTTATAGTGAAAATGAATATCGGCGACGATCGGCACATTGACCTGTTTAACGATATCCCGAAGCGCTGCCGTGCTCTCCTCATCCGGGCAGGAGACGCGCACGATATCCACCCCGGCAGCCTCGGCCCGCAGGATCTGCGCCACCGTGCCCGCCACATCCGTGGTCAACGTGTTGGTCATGGTCTGCACCGTGATCGGCGCATCGCCGCCGACCTTCACATTGCCGACGCTGATCTGGCGGGATTTACGGCGGCTGATCTGTTGGTATTCGCGGTAGTTCATAAATGCTCCGAACGGTTTAGTTGGCCGCCTTCGTGGGGCTCGAACCCGGCATTGAACCCGAAGCTCCCTGCGGCGGCGGGGAACCTGGTGCCGGACTTAAAGCCGCTGAAGGCAGCGGATTTGGCGACGCGGTGGTACCGGGCGCAGGTGAAGCGGCGGCTGCACTGGGCGGCGTCAGGGCATAGTTATGCACCACTGTTCCGGCGCCGCCCAGGGGTGCGCCCGCAGTGCCGTTATCCGCAATATCGGTGCCTCCGGCATTGCCGGCCGTCATGGTCAGGCCGGGCATATCCGGTACCGGCCAGCTATCGCCGGCATGCATCAGCCGGCTGAACAAAATATTGCCCGCGGCGTCCTTTACCTCAACCCAGCTATCCGCGGTCGCCTGAATGACTTTGCCGGTGACGGCGCCGGCCGCCGGCGCATTTGGCGCAATTGCCCCCGCTGCCGCACCCGACGACGCCGTTGCCGCCGCCGTTGCCGCAAGCTGATGTGGCGGCATATTGCCAGGTGGCGCCGTAGCGGCGGTTGTCGCAACGCCCAAAGCGGGCGCGGCCGCAGGCGGCTGCGCCGACATTTGGGCTGCCACGTGCGCCGCAGAGCCTGGCGGCGAGGCGGGCGTCTTCACCACGGCCGGCACCGGCGGCACCGCCAAAGGAGCCAGCTGCGCCGGCACCGCCGGGATCGCCGCCGCCAACCTGCGCTCGCCCTCGGTGTGCAGGAACCACAGCCCGTAACCCACCAGTAAAATGACGACCCCAAGCAGGACAATGGCGCCGGTAGGCACTGCCCGGTCCGGCACCGGCGCCAAAAAACGCAATTCGGGTTTAGCGGCTTCGCCAGCACCTTCGGCGCGGAACCGCCGCAATATTTCATCGCCGTCCAACCCCAGCGCATTGGCATAGGCGCGTATGAAGCCGACCTCATAGGCCGGCCCCGGCAATGCCTGCAGATCGCCGTCCTCAATTGCTTCCAGATAAGGCAGCCTGATCCGCAACGCCGCCGCCACCTCATCCAGCTTCCAACCGGCGCGTTCCCGTACCTGGCGCAACTCGTCGCCGATCCTTGCCGTACCTGCTGGCGCGACATCATGCAGGGCCGCATCCGCGTACTGACTATCCTTTGAGGTCATTGACTGCCGCGTCCCAAAAAAATCGAATGCTAGACCGGTAGGTTGCGCTCGCGTGCCCATGCCGTCAGCGGCTCTCTAATACTGCCTCCCGCGGCGCCGGAACGCCGAAGATCTCGTAAAATAGGCCGGAAACTGTTCAAATCCGTCTCGGCTAACAGCGCCTTCACGGGCAAAATCGCATTACCCGACATCGACAAGGTTGTCACCCCGACTGCTGCAAAAGCCAGCGCATCCATCGGGCGGCCAGCGGCTTCGCCGCAAACCGAGAGCGGCACATCAGCCTCCTTGCAGGCCGCCGCCAGGCGCTCCAGCAATTCCAGCACAGGGGACGACAAGGTGTCGTAGCGGTCGGCAAGCTCCGGCGTGCCGCGATCGGCGGCGAACAGGAACTGCATCAAATCATTGGTGCCGACCGAGACGAAATCAACCTCGGCCAGTAACCCCGGCAACTGGAACAGCAGCGACGGCACCTCGATCATCGAGCCGGCCAGCAACGTTTCCGGCGCTGGGCGGATCCGCGCTGCTTCTGCTTCAAGCAAATCGCGCGCCTGACGGAACTCCTCGACCGTGGCTACCATCGGGAACATAATTGAAAGCGGGCGGCCCTGCGCCCCCAGCAGCAAAGCCCTAAGCTGACGCCGCAATATCGCCGGCCGGTCCAGCCCGACCCGCAACGAGCGCCAGCCCATTGCCGGGTTCTCCTCGCCTTCGCTGGTCTCCCCGGGCAGTAGCTTATCGGCGCCGAGATCTAGGGTGCGGAACTGCACCGGCAGGCCCTTGGCACGGTCCAGTACGCGCGCGTACTCCGCAGCCTGGCCGGCAACATCCGGAATGCCACCGGACGCCAAAGCAGCAATTTCAGTGCGGTACAGCCCGATGCCATCAGCTCCGGTGCGCTCCAGCTGGTCCAGCTCCAAAGCCAAACCAACATTCAGCATCAGTTTAAGCTGGGTGCCGTCAAGCGTGACGGCCGGCCGGGCCCGATAGGCCAGCAATGCCGCGGCGCGAACCGTCCGAGCCGCCAAAGCCCGGTCATAAACCTGGATCACATCGGGCTCGGGCCGCAGGATCAGGGTCCCGCCTTCGGCGTCCAACAGCGCCTCATCGCCTTCATTGGCGGCATCGACGGCGCCCCGATCCACCTGCAGGGTCGGAAGCCCGAGCGCGCGCGCCAGAATCGCCGCATGGCCGGACGGGCTCGCTTCCTCGATCGCCAGGCCCGCAATACCCCGCGCATGCCAGTCCAGCAGATCGGCCGGCCCCAGGCGGCGGACCAGCAATATTGCTCCATCGGCGCGGTCCGGCTTTGGCTTGGCGCCGCCCAGCGCCACCATCAGCCGGCCGGTCATATCCTCGATATCGGCCAGCCTTTCGCGCAAATACGGGTCGGCAATCCGCCGCATCCGCTCGCGCAAATCCCGCGCCACCTTATCGACGGCGGTCTCGGCGGTCAGACCGTCATTAATCGCCTCCTGCACCCGGCCAAGCCAACCGGCACTTTGCGACACCATCCGGTAGGCATCCAGCACGTCGCGCGGCGCATTGCCGCCCGGCAACGACGCCGCGATCAACCCGTCCAGACTCTTGTTTGCTGCATCCACCGCGCGGTCGAGCCGCTTCAGCTCCACCGCAGGATCATCGGTCAGGAGCTGCACAATCGGCGCCGCCGCGCCGTAGGGTAAAATCGCGCCCCTGGCGATGCCCGCGGAAATAATATGGCCGGCGTAGCGGCGCGGCACGCTGTTGCTGAAGCCCTCTTCGGGCAGGTTGGTGGCCCCGGCGCGGGCCAAAATCTCCGCCAGCAGCATCGCCACGGTGGCGATGGATTCGACCTCCATCGCCGCAAACAGGCGTGGCTGCACATTCTGCATCACGATGACGCCAAGAATTCGCCCCGCCCGCTTCACCGGCATCGCCAGCATCGAGGCGTAACGCTCCTCGCCAATTTCCGACTTATAAACGAATCGCGGATGGTTCTGCGCGTCCGGCAGGTTCATGGCATCGCCCGAGGCGGCGACCATGCCGATAATGCCTTCGCCCACCCGCAGCCTTACCCGCCCGACAGCGCCGATATTCAGGCCGTAGGTTGCCGCCAGTTCGAGTATCTCGCCGGCGCGGGTGACGTAGATGGCGCAGGCGTCGGCCGGTAGCTCCTCGCTGACCAACTTCGCAATATCCGGCAGGCTGGCGGCGCCGCTGGAAAGGGCTTCGCGCAGCCGGGCGAACAGCCGGCGGGTATCGCGCATCCGCACTGTCCGCTTGCGGGCCTGCTTACTCGCCGGCGCTGGACGCGGCGATCCGCCGGCGGGCAGTTCCGCGCCGGCAAGCCCGGCGGCCCCCGGCCCACTGGGTTCAAGATCCTTCGGCACTCGCCATCCGAGCCGCCAAAGCAGCCACCGCCTGCGCCTTCAATTCCTGCAATATCTCCGCGACGCTCTGCACCGAGGTTACCATTCCAACCGATTGCCCCGCCATCACCGAACCACCCTCGACATCGCCGTCGACCACCGCGCGCCGCAACGCGCCTGCCCAGAAGTGCTCGATGGAGAGCTGGGCGGCGGTTTTATCCAACTCGCCGGCTTGAAATTTCGCCAGCGTTTCCGCCTGATGCAGCAAAAATTTCCGGGTGCCTTCATTAACCAACCCGCGCACCGGAATAACCGGAAACCGCTCGTCCAATTGAATAGACGGTATCGCATCGCGCGCATTGGCCCGGATAAACGCATTTTTGAAATTCTGATGCGCAATGCTCTCCACCGATGCCGCGAATCGCGTCCCCAACTGCGCGCCGCTCGCGCCCATTTCCAAATAGCCGAGAATCGCCTCGCCGCGCCCGAGCCCGCCAGCCACAAACACCGGCACCTCGCGAATATGCGGCAAAATCTCCTGCGCCAGCACCGTCAGCGATACCGGTCCAATATGGCCGCCAGCCTCCGAACCTTCGATCACCAGCGCGTCCACCCCGGATTTTACAAACCGCTTCGCCAAAACCAAAGCCGGCGCAAACGCGATCAGCTTGGCGCCGCCATCCTTGACCGCACGCAAAGCAGGCCCAGGCGGAATGCCCCCCGCCAGCACCACATGCCCCACATTAGCCCGCAAACAAACCTGCACCAGATCATCAAGCTGCGGATGCATGGTGATCAAATTCACTCCGAACGGCTTAACCGTCAGCGCCTGCGTTCCGGCAATCTCCGCCTCCAGCAGCGCCGGCGTCATCGCCCCGCAGGCGATCACGCCAAATCCGCCGGCGTTCGAAATGGCCGCAACCAAATGCCGCTCACTGACCCAGCTCATCGCCCCGCCCATAATGGCGAGCTCCGTGCCCAAAAACGCCGCCCCACGCGCCTGTAGGGCAACGAATTGCTCAGCTGCGTTAAGCATCAGGAAAGGCCTTCATTTTCTGCAGAAAAAGCAGCAAAAAGACTTCTAATCTGGGCCATCGGCGCCTGAAACTCCCGGCTCCAGCATGAAAAAGTTTTGGCGTCGCTTTTGTTAAAAAGCGACTGCTGCATCTGCCGCCTGTGCTCAAGCATCTAATTCATACGCCGAGTGCAGGGCCCGCACGGCCAGTTCGGTATATTCCGCGGCGATCAGTACGCTGACCTTAATCTCGCTGGTTGAGATGACCTGAATATTAATGCCGCGCTCGGCCAAGGTTTTAAACATGGTTCCGGCGACGCCGGCGTGGCTGCGCATGCCGACCCCGACGACCGAGAGTTTGGCGACGTCCATATCGGTTGAAATTTCGGCGTAGCCGATATCGTTACGCACCGTTTCCAGGCAGGACCGGGCCAGAGCGAGGTCGGTTTTGCCGACGGTGAAAGTCATGTCCGTGGTGCCGTCCTCGGCGACGTTTTGCACGATCATATCGACATTGATATTGGCCTCGGCCAGCGGCACGAAGATTGCGGCCGCGATGCCTGGCTTATCCGGCACCCGGCGCACGGTGACTTTCGCTTCGTCTCGCGAGTAGGCAATGCCGGCCACGATTTCCTGTTCCAAAATCTCATCCTCATCCACAACCATGGTTCCGGGCGCGTCGATAAAGCTCGACAATACCTGCACCCGTACGCGTTCCTTCATCGCCAGCTCGACGCTCCGTGTTTGTAGCACTTTGGCGCCGACGGAAGCCAATTCCAGCATCTCTTCATAGGTGATTTTTGCCAGTTTTTGGGCTTTCGCGACGATTCTGGGATCGGTGGTATAAATACCATCAACATCGGTATAGATATCGCAGCGATCGGCCTTCAGCGCTGCCGCCAGCGCCACCGCCGAGGTGTCCGAACCGCCGCGGCCGAGCGTGGTTATCCGGTTGTCCGGCCCAATTCCCTGGAAGCCGGCGACCACCGGCACCTGTCCGGTTTGCAGGCGGCTGATCAGCTCGTCGCCTTCGATATCGTTGATCCGCGCTTTGCCATGCTGGCCGTCGGTATCGACAGCAATCTGCCAGCCCATCCAGGAGCGCGCATCGACGCCGATGTTTTGCAGCGCGATCGCCACCAGTCCGGCCGTAACCTGCTCGCCGGTTGCCACCACGGCGTCATACTCGCGCGCATCGTGCAGCGGCGAGAGCTCCTGGCACCACGCCACCAGCTGATTGGTGGTACCGGCCATTGCCGAGACCACCACCGCGACCTCATGGCCGGCCTCGACCTCGCGCTTCACCCGCGCCGCAACGCTGCGGATACGGTCGAGATCGGCCACCGAGGTGCCGCCGAATTTCATCACTAGTCGCGCCATTTAATCGAACCCTGCTAGAATAGACCTGTGGAACGGTCTCTAAGGGTAAACGGGGGCGTCACATACCCAGTGCGAGGAGGTTCGGCAATGCAGGTGCAACAAAGCTTATCCAGGCCGGACTCTGTTAAACCGGATGAAATCGCCAAATTTGGCGTGCTGGCGGCGCGCTGGTGGGATAAATCCGGCCCGATGCGGCCATTACACATGATGAACCCGGTCCGCGCCGGCTGGATTACCGAGCGTATCGCCCGCAAGTTCGGCGGTTGCGCCGGCATCCGCACCCTCGATATCGGATGCGGCGCCGGGCTGTTGGCCGAGGCGCTGGCGAAAGCCGGCTGCGATGTGCTTGGCATGGACGCCTCGGCTGCGGCCATCGACGCTGCAAATGACCATGCCGCGGGGCAGGGATTGACGCTGCGCTACCAGACCGGCGCACCTGAAATGCTGACCGGGATCAAATTCCAGGTCATCACCGCGCTTGAAGTAATCGAGCATGTTGCCGATCCGGGCAGTTTTATTGGCAGCCTGGCGGCGCTGCTGGAGCCCGGCGGTTTGCTTTTCCTATCCACGCTCAACCGCACCGGCCGATCTTATTTGACTGCCAAGCTTGGCGCCGAATTTTTGCTCCGGCTGTTGCCGGTGGGTACGCATGACTGGAAGCAGTTCATAACCCCACAGGAGTTGGGCGCGCTTTGCCGGGCCGGCAATTTGCGGCTGGCGGATCTTGCGGGCCTGAGTTTCTCACCGCTGACCGGCCAATTCCGGATCAGCCGCGATACCGGGACTAACTATATCGCGTTAGCGCAAGCGCTTTAATCGGATTGGCCGGCGGCGCTAACTGCAATCGTTGCCGCGCATTGAAAAACTCAAGACCCTGTCATGCTGCAGCATGAAAGTGGTTTCGCAGCGCCAAACGTTTACGCTGGGCGGAAAGGCCCCGCCATAATAGCCGCCGAACGGGCCGCCCCAAGGGCCGCCCCAGGGGCCGCCATAAGGGCCGAAACCCCCGTAGCCGATAAATAGCGGGGCGGACGGCGTTATCGTGGTCTGCTGGCGTATGTAGGCGAGATACTGGAAGCCGTTCAGCGTGATCTGTTTGTCGGGCACGCCCAAATTCTGCACCAAGTTTTCACCCGAGGAACCGATAAAAGTCGCCATTCGGCTCTGCAGGCTTGGCCCGCGAGCGCAGGCTGCGATGCCAAGAAGGGCGGCCATAAACAAAATACTGCGCTTCATTGCGGATCTTTCGGGTGCTACTCAGCGGCGATGGCCTCGATCTCGTCGTACCGCCGCCATTTGTAAAATAGCAAGGAGAACAGCCAGCACAAGATAAAGACAGCAATGATCACGTAGCCCAGAATGCCAAAATTGCTGTTAACAGCGGCGATCGCGTCCCAGAAGAATCCGGATAGCTTCAGCTCGCCTTGCACCAGCCCCAGGGTTTCCAGGCCGCCGACGATCAGCGCCACCAGGACCGAAACCGAGGTGATGACGATATTATAATAGAGTTTGCGAATCGGCTTGGCGAACGCCCAGCCATAGGCGCCCAGCATCAGCAGGCTGTCGGTGGTATCTATCAGGGTCATGCCGGCCGCAAATAGGGCGGGAAACATCATGATGGACCAGATCGGCAGTCCCTTCGAGGCGCCGGCCGCGGAGATACCGAGCAGACCGATTTCCGTTGCCGTATCGAACCCCAGACCGAACAGCAGCCCGACGGGGTACATCTGCCAGCTATGGTTTACCAAGCGGAACAAGCTCCGAAAAATGCGGGCCAGAAATCCGCGCTTGGCCAGCATCCGATCGAGATCTTCCTCGGCATAATCTCCGCCCGCCTTGACGCCCCTGAAGGTGCGAATGATGGCGCCGAGGACGACGATATTTATAATTGCAATGGCGAGCAGAAACGATGCGGATAGCAGAGTGCCGGCAATATTGCCGAAGTTTTCAATCGCACTGAACCTGCCCTTGATCGCGACCGCGGTGATCGCCACGGCAGCGGAGAGCCCGAAAACAACGGTGGAGTGGCCGAGCGAAAAAAAGCATCCGACTCCCAGGGGGCGCTGGCCCTGCTGCATCAATTTCCGCGTTACATTATCGATGGCGGCGATGTGATCCGCATCGACCGCGTGGCGAAGGCCAAAGCCGTAGGCGAGAAGCGCGGTCCCGAGCAGCAGCGGATAGCGATGGAACAGCGCCAGCGTCAGTGCCCAAAGCGCAATATTGGCCAGCGCGAGCGCAATATACGCGAGTGCGATATATATGCCGATACCCTTGGGCTTTGCGGCCGGCATCACGCGTTGCCCTTCCTGAACTTCGAAACCATTGCCGCTGTCGTATTACGAGAAGTAAACATTGCCCAACGCGTCATTTGACGCATGGAACGCACGGGAAGCATGGGCACGCATGGGATTAGCCAGGTAGCCACTGCACGTCGTCGATCCTGGGGGCGCCGGTCGCCAGCATCACCAATCGATCAAAGCCCATGGCAATCCCCGCGCATTCCGGCAGCCGCGCCACGGCTGCCAGAAAATCCTCGTCCAGTTCCCAGTCCTCGCCATATAGCGCATGCCGGCGGGCGCGATCGGCCTTGAACCGGTTGCGCTGCTCGGTTGCATCCGTCAGCTCTACAAAGGCGTTCGCCAGTTCCAGCCCACAGCAATAAAGCTCGAAGCGCTCCGCCACCCGGGGATCCGCCGGATCCCGCCTGGCGAGTGCCGCTTGTTCGGCCGGCCAATGGGTCAGAAATGTCGGGTGTGACCTGCCAAGATGCGGCTCTACCCGCTCCAGCAATAGCCGGAAAAACAGATCTTCCCAGGTCTCCGAGGCGCGTAGCGGGATGCCGGCGGCCGCGGCGAGGGCGGGCGCATCGTCGGCGGTAGCCAGAACGTCAACACCGGCATAACGTGTGAAGGCGTCGGCCACCGAAATACGCTCGAATTTGTCGAGGCTGGCGGTGATACCGCGCCAGGTAACAGCGGGCGGCAACACCACCCTCAGCAGGTGCTCGACCTCATCCATCAGATCAGCCATTCCACTGCCTGGCCGATACCATTCCAGCATCGAAAACTCGGCGGCATGGGTGTCGCTCGCCGGCTCATTGCGCCACACCCGCGCCAGTTGAAAGATTTTTCCCGCGCCGCCGGCCAGCAGCTTTTTCATGGCAAATTCCGGACTGGTGTGTAGGTAGCGCGGAGATTTTCCATCGCGAGGCGGCTCCACCCGGAATGCCGGAACATGCACTTCCTCGCCCGGCGCCGGAACCGCATAGGCGGTTTCAACCTCAGTATACCCTCGGGCCTCAAAAAACGCCCGGATACCCGACAACATCAGCCCGCGTCGCCGTAACAACGGCAGCCGCGCCGCAAGCCGCTCGGGTTCCCAAATTTGAGCCATAACCCCTCCGACCCCTTCAAAGACGAAACCCTAAGATAGGCGACACGGTTTATCTTAACGTCGTCGCGCTCTAAACGCTGCTTATGCCCGATGGCCTCATAACGCCCAAACCTACGACGATCCGCAATATTAACGCGCTGATCGAAGCCGGACTTGCCGATAACAGCACGCGCGCGGCGCTTGATGCGGTGGCAGCCCGCTATGCGATCGCCATTCCGCCGGCTCTGGCTGCCTTGATCACCGCTCCGAATGACCCCATCGGCCTGCAATTCATTCCGCATCCCAGCGAGCTGATCTTCGCCCCGCACGAATTGGCGGACCCGGTCGCCGATGAAGCCCTTTCGCCCATTCCCGGCATCGTCCATCGCTATCCGGATCGGGCGCTGCTGAAACCGTTGCTAGCCTGTCCAGTCTATTGCCGCTTCTGTTTCCGCCGCGAGCAGGTCGGTCCCGACGGCGGACTGCTAAGCGACGCCGAACTAGAGGCCGCTTTCACTTACCTGGCGTCGCAACCGCAAATCCGCGAAGTTATCCTCACCGGCGGCGACCCATTGATCCTGTCTCCGCGCCGCTTAGCCTTAATTATCAAAAAGTTATCGAATATACCTCATATTGAGGTTTTACGTATCCACACCCGGGCTCCGATTGCCAACCCGGCGTTGGTCACCGATGCATTAGCAGACGCACTGGACGTTAAAATCCCGCTATTTATCGTGCTGCATTCCAATCATGCCAGTGAGTTAACGCCAGCGGTGTACACGGCACTTGAGAAGCTCCGGCGCCGGGGCATCCCGATCCTTGGCCAAACGGTGCTGCTTGCAGGTGTCAATGATTCCGAGGCCGCGCTCGGCGATCTGTTCCGGGCGATGCTGCGGGCCCGCATCAAGCCATATTATCTGCATCAATTGGATGCGGCGCCGGGCACCGCGCGTTTCCATGTCCCGCCGGAGCGCGGCCGGGAAATCCTCGCCAACCTGCGCGGCAAAATCAGCGGCACCGCGCTGCCGACCTATATCTATGATCGCCCGGGCGGTCTGGGAAAAATTCCGCTATAACAATATGTTCGCTATAACAATATGTTAAAGACTAACGCGTTAAAAGACCCCGTTAAAAATGCGCGTTCAGTTGAATATGGCTGCGTTGCGCCATCTGGATCGTCAGCTCATACAATCCGGCGGGGCTCGGAATATCGGCCGAATAGAAATTGCTCCCCTGCCGGGCGTTCTTAACCTCGGCGCGCCCCAGCTCGGCACTGATCAAGCCATCGACAATCACATGCAGCGCCAACACCTTGGGCGCGCTGTCGGCCACCACCTCCACAGGAATGCAAACGGTGTGCGAGCCATCGGCATTATCAGCCTCGCGCTGCCCCAATATTTGCAGTTCCGGCGCCTTGATCGGATGCGGCGATACACCAGCTGAAACCGCATTACCGGTTCCTGTCACTAGAATCATCGACTTATAGGACTTGGTTTCCATGCTTTTTTCCTTTTCGGCGAACCCGCCCGGCAAGCCGCGGCGTGGCCGGCGATCTAATCACCAAATCGCGAAAGCCGCCATTAAAATCGGCTGAGCGGCCGCCGGCAATGTTCACCCTTCAGCTTGCCCAATCCCCCGTAGCGGCGTAAGCCCCGCCACCATCATTGAACCCATTGCAACAGAGCATCCTATGAAACAGCAGGCTAACCTTATCCGCGCCGGTCAGGTGATCGAACACGAAGGCAACCGCTGGACCGTCCTGAAACAGCAAATTATCACCCCCGGCAAAGGCGGCGCCTTCATCCAGGTGGAAATGCGCAACCTCAAAACCGGCAATAAAACCAACGAACGCTGGCGTACCGCCGATACCGTCGAACGCCTCACCACGGAAGACAAGGACTACACCTACTCCTACACCGACGGCGACAACCTGGTCCTGATGGACGGCGAAACCTTCGAACAATTCATGGTCCCCACCACCATCCTGGGCGACTCCGCACCCTTCCTCCAAGACAATATGGCGGTCTCCGTAGCCCTGGTGGAAGGCGACCCCGTCGGTATCACCCTGCCACCCCATGTCACCCTGGAAATCGTCGAGGCCGACCCGGTGGTCAAAGGCCAAACCGCCTCCAGCAGCTACAAACCCGCCAAACTCTCCAACGGCGTAAAAACCCTGGTCCCCCCCTTCATCGAAGCCGGCGAACGCGTCGTCGTACGCACCGAAGACGGGAGCTACGTGGAGCGGGCCAAGGGTTGAGGAAGGCGAGAGGCTCTGCCCCTCGACCCCGCTAAGGGCTGAGCCCTTAGAACCCGCGACTTAAGTCTACCCCAGTGGGGGTCCGGGGTTTCCGCTGGAAACCCCGGACCCCCACTGGGGTAGACTTGAAATTGGATTCCAAAGGCCCGGCCTTTGGCAGGGGTCCAGGGGACAGCGTCCCCTGGCCTTATTAAACCCTAGGAGCCCACCCCATGATGCCACGTCTTTCCGCGCATATGACTGTTATGCATGCTGCTGCGCAGAAGGCAGCGAAGCGGCTGCTGCGGGATTTCAATGAGGTTGAGAATTTACAGGTTAGCGTGAAGGGGCCTGGGGATTTTGTTTCGCAGGCGGATATGCGGGCTGAGGCCAGCTTGCGGGAAGATTTGGAGAAGGCGCGGCCCGGTTATGCGTTATTGATGGAGGAGAGTGGGGCCAGCGGATCTGAGAAATGGGCCTGGCGCTGGGTGGTGGATCCGTTAGACGGGACCACCAATTTTTTGCACGGCATACCGCATTGGGCAATTTCGATCGGGCTTGAGAAGCGGTTGCCGGATGGCGGGTCGGAGGTGGCGGCGGCCGTGGTTTACTCGCCGGTCAATAATGAGATGTTCTGGGCGGAAAAGGGTGTGGGGGCTTATTTGAATGATAAGCGGCTGCGGGTTTCGGCGCGGCGTGAGTTGAAGGATGCGGTATTTGCGACCGGGATTCCGTTTGCCGCCGCGAGCGGTGCCAGCCGTATGGCTTTTGCGCGGACCATGAGCACGCTGATGCCGCAGGTTGCCGGCATTCGGCGCTTTGGCTCCGCGGCGCTGGATCTCGCCTGGACCGCGGCGGGGCGGTATGACGGCTATTGGGAAGTGGGCATCAAGCCGTGGGATATTGCCGCGGGCATGTTGATTGTGCGCGAAGCGGGCGGCTACGCTACGGATGGCGAAGGCAAGGATATTGTGGCCGATACGATTGTGGCCGCCAACCCGCATTTGCACCCCAAATTGCTCGAGGTGGTGGCCGATGGCCTGGCGGCGGCAAAATCCTGAAGTTCCGGTGGGTTTGAGGCGATCTTTAGCGCGCATTGAGTAACCACGGCGGCTTAATGTAAGCTTGCCTTGTGAAAACCACTTTTAACGTCCTGGCATTGTTGTTCGCGCCGTTTGCAGCGGGTTGGTTTGCAGTCATTTCGCTTGCAGCCGGCTTGCTTGTGGTCAGCTTGCTTGCAGCCAGCGTGCCCGCAGCAAACGCGCAGGTGATGATCAACCAGGCGGCGCTGGATCAACTGGCCGGCGTGCCGCCGGCGGTTATCACCGCGCCGCCGGAAATCCGCCAACCGCCGCGTAAAGTTGCTTACCGGCCCATAGTGCACCGGCACGTGGCAGCGCCAACAACCGCCCCCGTGCTGGCGAGTTCTCGGGTTCCGCGGCAAGTGTCTGTGGCACCCAAGGCGGCCCCAGCGATGCCTGCAGCGCCCAAGCCGACGCCGCCGCAGGCGCAGCTTGCCGTTGCCAAACCGGTGATGCCCAAACCAGCTTCGCCTGCCAGCGCCGAGGTTACCTTTGCCGCCGGCGGCTCTGACCTGCCGCCCGGCATCATTGCGGAACTAAAACCGTTCTGCACCAGCTCAGCGCCGGCCGGGCCGATCACGATTGATGCCTATGCCGCCGCTGATCCGTCTGATCCGTCGGCAGCGCCGCGGTTGTCGATGGCGCGGGCCTTTGCATTGCGTGATGCATTGATGGCTTGCGGCATTCCATCGGCGAGCATTATCCCGCGTGCCGATGGCGCCGGCAAAAATCCAGACATTGCGCATATTTCCGTAGCACCGTGACCAAACCAACGAATTTTCTGATCCGGATGCTGGTGTTTCTGGTTCTGGTGTACGGCACGGCAGCGCTGATCTCACCGCAGCTGGCGCGGTTTTACATGGCCAATCCGCTGATCAACACGGTTATCGTGGTCGTGGAATTGTTCGGCGTCATTTGGAATTTGCGCCAGGTGCAGCGGCTAAATCCCGAAGTGGTGTGGGTTGAGCACTTCCGCCGCAGCCGGCAGCCGTTGCAGCAGGCAACGCCGCCGGTGCTGCTGGCGCCGATGGCCCGCATGCTGCAGGGCAGGGCGGATGGCGAGCGTCGCATCACCCTTTCGGGGACCGCGATGCGTACGCTGCTGGACGGTATCGCCTCACGGCTCGACGAATCCCGCGAACTTTCCCGCTACGTTACCGGGGTGATGATTTTTCTTGGCCTTCTTGGAACCTTCTGGGGCCTGCTGCATACCGTCTCCTCGGTAGCTGCTGTCATCAACGGCATGAGCCTTACCGGCGGCGATGTGAACGCCATGTTCGCGCAGCTTAAATCCGGTCTTGCCGGACCGCTGGCCGGCATGGGCACGGCTTTTTCCTCTTCGATGTTCGGCCTTTCCGGCGCCTTGATCCTGGGGTTTCTCGACCTCACCGCCGGGCAGGCGATGAACCGGTTTTTTAACGAATTGGAGGAGTGGCTGGCCGGGCTGACGCGGCTTTCCACCGGTGTTCTGGGCGGCGATGGCGAGGCCTCGATGCCGGTTTATATGCAGGCCCTGATGGAGCAGACCGCGGAAAACATGGAGGCCATGCAGCGCGTGCTGGCCCGCGGCGAGGACAGCCGCGCCCAAGCCAATACTACGCTGCAAAGCCTGGCCGAGCGCATGGGCAGCCTTTCCGATACCTTGCGCACCAACCAGCAGCTGATGGCAAAACTGGCGGAAGCGCAGGTCGCCATGGGTCCGGTGCTGAACCGCCTCGCCAATGCCAACGATGAAAGCCATGACGATATTGCCCGCGCCCATTTGCGGAATATCGAATTACTGCTGAACCGGATGATCAACGAAGCCGAGCAGGGCCGCTCGCAATCCATGGCGGAACTGCGCAGCGATTTGAAGGTGCTCACGCGCACGATTGCCGCGGTGAACGAAGACCGCCGATGAGGTCGGCACGACCTACAAGGCAGGCAAGGTCGGCGCGGGCTACGAGGCATGCAAGGCCGGCGCTGTCGGCGAGACTATTTCCATGGCCTTGAAACGCCGCCGGGAAAATGGATTGGACGCCTGGCCCGGCTATGTCGACGCGCTCTCGACGTTGTTGATGGTCACCATTTTCGTGTTGCTGGTGTTCGTGCTGGCCGAGGCATTTTTGTCCTCGGCGCTGACCGGCAGCGATAACACCATCAGCCAGCTGCGCGACCAGATTGCCGAGCTTTCCTCGGCGTTGTCGCTGGAGAAATCCAATTCCGCCTCGCTCTCGCAAGAACTTGCGGCGTTGAATGCGCAGTTGGTGCAGGCCAAATCCGCCAATGCCGCACTTACCCAGCAACTGGCCAGCGCCAACGGCAGCATCGGCGCCCTCAACCTGCAACAGCAAAGCCTGCAGGAGCAGCTTTCCGATGCGCAGGCACAAGCAAAATCCACCGGCGCCCGGATCAGCGCATTGCAGTCGCAGCTCGCCAATCAGGCACAGGCCAGCGCGAATACCAGCGGCCCGAGCTTGCAGGAACAATTGAGCGACAGCCAATCCAAGCTCGCAGCTCAGACCGAGGTCAGCCAGGCGGCGATGAACGAGGTTGATTTACTCAACCAGCAACTGGCGGCATTGCGCCTGCAAATGGCGATGCTGGCGCAGGCGCTGGACGCAGCGAAGGCGGCCGATGCCAAGGATAACGTGCAGATCGTCGATCTCGGCAAGCAATTAAACGAGGCATTGGCCCGCAAGGTTGAAGAACTCCAATCCTACCGCAGTGAGTTTTTCGGCACGCTGCGTTCAATCCTCGCAAACCAGCCCAACATCAAAATCGTCGGCGATCGTTTTGTCTTCGAAAGCGATGTGTTGTTTCCGGTCGACCAGGCCAAACTGACGCCGGCCGGCCAGGCTGAGATCGCCGACGTCGCCAAGGCGATCATCCAGATCGCCGCCAAAATTCCGCCCAACATCAACTGGGTATTATCCGTCGATGGCTATGCGGATGCGCAACCGATCACTGGCGGCCCTTACCATTCCAACTTCGATTTATCCGCTGCCCGTTCGCTCGCCGTGCTGGACTTGCTGATCAAGGACGGGGTGCCAGCCGACCGCATTGCCGCCACGGCAAACGGTTCGGCGGCGCCGATTGCCGCTGGGAAAAGTCCCGGCGATTATGCGCAAAACCGCCGGATTGAATTTCGCCTGACCAGCAGATAGCTGCGCTTATTCGGCTCAAGCTTCCGCCTTGATCTGACCGTTCATTCCCGGCCAATCCGAGTACCCAACCGAGCTGCCGCCGTACCAATATTCTTTGGGAGCCTCAGCCAACGGCGCGCCGTTGCGCATCCGTTCCACCAGATCCGGGTTGGCGATGAAGGGGCGCCCGAAGCTGAACATATCGGCTTTTCCGGCAGTCAAGGTCTCTTCAGCCAGTTTCAGGGTGTACTGGTTATTGGCGATGTAGGCGCCTTGAAAGCGCTTGCGCAAATCCATGAAGTCGACGCCGGAAGGGTCGCGCGAAAGCTGGGTCACGCCTTCGATGTCGTGGATATACAGCAAGCCGGCGGCCGAGAGCGCGTCGACATAGGTGCCGTAGGTTGCCATCACATTGGAATCGAGTTCGGTCTCGCCTGGCATCGTGGTCGCCGGCGAAATACGAATGCCGACCCTGCCGCCGCCGCCCCATACCGCGGTGACGGCCTGCACCACCTCAAGCGGAAACCGCAGCCGGTTTTCAATCGAACCGCCATAGCGATCGCTACGATGATTGGTGGTGTCGCGAATGAACTGTTCCAGCAGATAATTATTAGCGGAATGGATCTCCACGCCGTCGAACCCCGCATCCTTCGCGCATTGCGCGGCATGGCGATAATCTTCCACGATCGCCGGAATTTCGTCGGTCTCGAGGGCCCGCGGCGTGACGTGGTCTTTAAGGCCGTCATTGGTGAATGCCTGGCCATTGGGCTTGATCGCGAAGGGCGCCACCGGCAACGCGCCGCCATGCAGATCGGGGTGCGAAATTCGTCCGGTATGCCACAGCTGCAGGAACATATGTCCGTCGCGGTTATGCACGGCGCGGGTAACGCGCTGCCATGCTTCAACTTGTGCCGGGGTCCAAATTCCAGGGGTCAGGGCATAGCCGCGCGCCTGGGCCGAGATGTTGGTCGCTTCACTGATGATCAAACCGGCGCTGGCGCGCTGGCCATAATAATCCGCGGCAAAGTCCGGCGGAACGCCCGCATCGTTGGATCGGCTGCGCGTCAACGGCGCCATCACAATCCGGTTCGGCAGCGACATGTCGCCTAATTTGTAAGGCCGCAGCACCTCGAAATTTGCATCTTCTGACAATGTCTATCTCCTATACACGCGAGCGGTCGGCAGACCCCCGGGATGTTTCGACTACGGAGATGGCGCAGCTCGGCCGTTTTGCAATGCACCATTTACGGGGTGCTGGCCGGCTAAAAGCGAGCTTCATGACGCAGGATTTCCGCCAGCCCGTGCGGCCGGGTATTCATGACCTGATGTCCGGCGTCGATATGAACCATTCTGTCGACCTCGGCCTGCCTTGCAAACTTCTCCTGCCATGGCACCGGGATGGCCAGATCCTGTAGGCAGACGACATAGGTTGCGGGCACGGGCACCGGATGCCGGTGGCCCCAATCGGATTCGGCGTAGGTGAGCGGCGGCCAGTTATCCGGGCCGAGTCTGGCAAAAAAAGCCGCTCTCTGGTCGTCGTCCATATCATTGCAGAACATCAACCGCAGGCGTTCGCTCGGGCTCGTGGTTGCCGGATCGGTGGGAAAGCCGATCTCATCTGCTACCGCGCCATGCAGGCCGGCGCCGTACATTTGCAGGATGTTTTTGCCCGGTATTTGCCCAAGGCAGGTGACGTAGACCACGCGGCGAAACAAAGCCGGTTGCATCGCCGCCATCAGAGGCAGCAACTGACCGCCCTGGGAGTGGCCGACCAGGATCGCATCGCTAAACCCCGCCGCTTCGATATCGGCCACCATTTCCCGCGCCACGTCGGCAATTGTAAGGGTCGAGGTGTCGCGGCTGCGTTTGCTGCCGCAGCCGGGCGCATCGAGTGCGAGCACGCGGCCGAGTGATCCGCCGCTTTGCATTTGCATGGCCGCAATGGTTTCCGCCCAGATCCAACCGCCCTGGGTGCCGCCATGCATGAATACATAATTCGCGGAATTCTTCATTCTGTTGCCTCCGGTTATTATCGAAGCAGGTTGTATTTATATTCCCGCCAACTCTCGAAATTGCGCTTCGGTCAAAACGGTCAGCCCGAGCTCTGCTGCCTTTACCGCCTTCGACCCGGCATCGGCGCCAACCACCACATAATCGGTTTTCTTGGAAACCGACTCGGTTACTTTGGCGCCGAGGGATTCTGCCTTGGCTTTCGCTTCCGGCCGCGCCAGCGTTGCCAAGGTGCCGGTGAAGACGATGGTTTTACCGGTGAGCGGGGACGCCGATTCTGCGCCGGTCTGCGCATCTTCGATGGTCAAATATTTCAGCAGCGCATCCAGCGTATCAAGGTTGTGCTGCTCACTGAAAAACGCCGCCAGGTCGGTTGCAATCGTCGGGCCGATCCCCGAGATCGAACCCAGTTCCAGCCGTGCATCCGACCCGATTTCGGTTGCGGCCTGCATGCATTGCCGCCAATTCTCATATGATCCGTAATGCCGGGCCAGCAATTTGGCATTATTCTCACCGATCCGACGGATGCCGAGGGCGTAGATAAACCGGGGCAGGGGGATGCTCGCCCGGGCTTTGATGGCGGTGCTTAATTTTGCCGCCGAGGTTTTTCCCCAGCCCTCGCGCTCGGCAATTTCGGCCTCGTGCTCTGGCAGTTTGAAAATATCCGGGGCCGATTTCAACAGGCCGGAATGGTAGAATTCCAGCACGGTCTTGTCGCCCATGCCTTCGATGTCAAAGGCGCCGCGCGAACAAAAATGGATCAGCCTTTCGGTAATCTGGGCGGCGCAGATCAACCCGCCGGTGCAGCGCCGCACGGCTTCATCGGTGTCGCGCACCGCGATGCTGCCACAGACCGGGCAGTGCGTCGGAAATTTGAACGGCTTTGCGGAACCTGGCCGAAGTTCCAGCAATGGCCGAATGATTTGCGGGATTACATCGCCGGCACGCTGCAGCTCCACGGTATCACCGATGCGGATATCCTTACGGTTGATTTCATCCTCGTTATGCAGGGTGGCGTGCTGCACCAGCACGCCCCCGACATTCACCGGTGTCAGTTTGGCCCGCGGTGTGAGTGCGCCGGTGCGGCCGACCTGGATCTCGATATCCAGCAAGGTCGTGGTGGCGCGCTCGGCTGGGAATTTCCACGCCGTCGCCCAACGTGGCGCCCGGCCGACAAATCCAAGCCTTGTCTGCAAAGCCAGGTCATCGATCTTATAGACCACGCCATCGATATCATAAGGCAGTTCGGCCCGGGCAATGCCGATTTCGGTTTGAAATTCCGCTGCCTGCAGCTCCGAAATTCGCTTCGAGAGCGGGTTCACCGAAAATCCCCAGTGCTGCAATTGTTGCAGATAACCCCAATGGGTGTTGGCGACCGGAGACGAAGATCTGCCTTGCGCGTAGGCAAACATCGAGAGTTTGCGTTTGGCCGTGATGCCGGCATCGAGTTGGCGCAGGCTGCCGGCCGCGGCATTGCGGGGATTGGCGAATTTACGTTCCTGGGCATCGTTCAACGCCAAAAAATCCGCTTTGGTCATGTAGACCTCGCCGCGTATTTCGATTTTATCAGGCGCGTCTTTCGGCAAGGTTCGCGGCAGCGCCTGCAACGTCAATAAATTCTGCGTCACGTCTTCGCCTTCGCTGCCATCGCCTCGGGTGGCGGCGCGGACGAATTTATGATCCTCGTAGGTGAGCGAGATCGACAGCCCGTCGATTTTTGGTTCGGCTACAAAGTGCAGCGGCGTCGCATCGAGGCCGAGAAAGCGGCGGATTTTGGCGCAGAAATCGGCGAAATCTTCCGGCCCGAAGGCGTTGTCGAGCGAGAGCATTGGTTCCGCATGCCGGACTTTTTTAAATCCCGCCGCCGGTTCGGCGCCGACCGCTTCCAGTACCTCCGCCGCCTCGCCAAGTTCCGGATGCTCGGCCAGAATGGCATCGGCCTCGCGGCGCAGCGCGTCATATTCGGCATCGGTAATAACCGGCGCATCCTTGGCGTGATAAGCGGTGTTCGCCGCTGCGATTTTCGCCATCAGCGCGTCGAAATATTTTTTGTCGGCTTTATTCACTCCGGTCCATCCCGCCGGCACACGCCAGATCAGCATGAGTTTTTTGGTTCCCCGGGCGGGTCGCCTTTTTTTCAAAAAAGAACTGCTTGGCCGCCTTCATTTCGCCAACAGGCTTGTCGCCGCCTCCCTGGCGGCGTCGGTGACGAATTCGCCGGCCAGCATGCGGGCGATTTCCTCGCGCCGCTCGGCCGCGTCCAGCACCTCGACATCGGTAACCGCCCGGTCTTTATTTATCCGTTTGGCGACCCGCAGATGCGCAGTGCCGCGGGCCGCAACCTGTGGCGAGTGGGTGACGACCAAAACCTGCACTGCCTGAGCCACCCGTGCCAGGCGTTCGCCGACCGCGGCTGCGGTAGCGCCGCCAATCCCGGAATCCACCTCGTCAAAAATCAGGGTTTCCACCGCGGCCCCACCTGTCAGCACCACTTTCAATCCCAGCATCAGCCGCGATAATTCGCCGCCCGAAGCGATCTTATCAAGGGCGCCGGGGGTATCGCCCGGATTGGTGGCGATTAAAAATTTGACGGCATCCGCGCCACGCGCGTTCCAGTTCGCCTCCGGCAAGGCGGTGCGCTCGACCACAAACCGGGCCCGGTCCAGTTTCAGTGGCGGCAGCTCGGCGCTGAGCGCCTTGGTCAGCTTGGCGGCGGCTTTTTCGCGCAAATCCGATAGCGCCGCGGCCGCCGTGATAAATTCGGCGCGCCGGCTTTGGCATTCGCGGGTAAGCTCGACGATGTCGGCAGCGCCGCTTTCCAGGGCATCCAGACGGCCGCGCAGTTCCTGCAGGAATTCCGGCAACACCACGACGTTGACGCCATGCTTGCGGGCGGCGGCGCGCAGCGAGAACAGCCTTTCTTCAGCCGCCTCCAACGCCCGTGGATCCGCCTCTGCCTCAAATGCCAGGCGATTGAGCAGGGTTTCCGCCTCGGCCAGTGCCTCCTCGGCGCGTTCGATCGCGGTCAACGCCGCCGCCGCCGGATGCTCGCCATTGGGTGCGGCCAACCGGCCCAGGGCCCGTGCGGCGGCCCGCAAATGCGAGGCCGGCCCCAGCGCCCGCCGGTCCTTCGGGGTCAGTTCCGCCAGCGCCGCTGCAATCGCCTCGGCCCGGCGCTCGCCCGACTGCAGGCGCAACCGTTCCGCCGACAATTCTTCCTCTTCGCCGGCTTGCGGGTTGAGGACGGAAAGTTCCTGCACCGCATGGCGCAGCAATTCCTCATCGCGCGCGGCCTCGGCGATTTTTTGTTCCGCCGCCTGCAGCCGCGCTGCGGTTTCCCTCCAGGCCTTGAAACAGGCCGCGACGGTTACCCGCGCGGCGGCGGGAACGTTAAAGGCATCCAGCAGGCCGAGATGGTTGTTGGGGTCCGCGAGCCCGACCTGTTCATGCTGTCCTTGAACTTCGATCAGCAACGCACTCAATTTTTTTAATAAGGCGACGCCGGCTGGCTGATCATTCACCAATGCCCGGGAGCGGCCGTCGCGGCTGATGATCCGGCGCAGCACAATTTCGTCGCCGTTGCCATGGTCGCCGCTGTCCAACCCTTGTTCATCGAGCAGCTTGATTGCCGGATGCGCGCGCTCCACTGAGAACACCGCGGATACCACCGCCTGCTCGGCGCCGTTGCGGATCAGCCCGGTGTCAGCCCTGGCGCCAAGTGCCAGGCCAAGGCTGTCCAGCAGGATCGACTTGCCGGCGCCGGTTTCGCCGGTCAGCGTGGTCAGGCCCGGTCCGAAATGCAAATCCAACCGCTCGATCAGCACGACATCGCGGATCGAGAGGGAATTCAGCATCGGCTCAGGTCAAAATAATCAGAACCAGCCGTGTTTTTTCGGCGGCGGCGGGGTCTGCGCATCGGCAACCAGATTATTTGCCTCAAGCTTGCTGTAGGCGCTCTGGTACCAGCTGCTGCCGGGGTAATTATAGGCCAGAACCGAAGCGGTACGTTGCGCGGCACCGGTCAGGCCGAGGTCGAGATAGCATTCGGTGGTCCGCTCCAAGGCCTCGGCCGTATAGGTCGTGGTCTGGTAGGAGGTGATGACGTCCTGGAAGCGGCCGATGGCGGCAGCATAGAGATGCTGTTTCTCATAGTAGCGGCCAATGACCATTTCATGTCCGGCCAGACGGTTATAGGCCAGCCGCAGCTTGATCCGGGAATCGCGGGCATAGGCGCTGTCCGGGTAGCGCGTGATGACATCGCCCAAAGTCTGGATCGCCTCATAGGTGGCAGTCTGGTCGCGCTGCACGTCGTCGATCTGCTCGTAATAGCAAAGCGCCTTCAGGTAATAGGCGTAGGCTGCCTCGTTATCGGTAGGATGCAGCGCGATGTAACGGCTGAGCGAGCTGATGGCGCTGTCATATTCCTGGTTTTTATATTGCGCATAGCCGGCCAGCAGCTCGGCATGCGTCGACCAGGTCGAATAAGGATAATCCTGGTCAATTTCGTTGAACTTGCTGACCGCCCGGTCGTAGTCGCCGGTCTTTAGATAGTTGAGCCCCTGGGTGTACAGGGTCTCGGCAGGCGGCGCATTGGCTTCGTCGGCAACGGCTTCGACATTCGGCGACACATCGCTGCCCAACAACCTGGAACAGCCGCTGAGCGCCAATGGCGCGGCGATAAGAAAAAGCGCGCCGAGCCGGATCAGCCGGGCGCGAGAAGGGGAGGCAGCAGGGCGAATATGGGTCATTGGACGCGGCTTATAGCATGCAGATCGAGAACGCGAAGCGGGGGTGACGGTCTGTTTAACGACCCATGGCAGCGGCCCTGTTTTGGGCCCATATCCGAAGGCCATGGCGGCATGATGCATAACTTAATAGAGCCGCTCTTGACTTAGCGCTTTTTGGCGCTTAACCGCCGCCTCGGGATCGCTCTGTAATGGGCGTTTTCGCTTATTTGAACCCTTATCCAGGCACTGCAAAGCGCAACTGCCAAGCCGTGATCCCTTCATCAGGATTGCGCATACAACGAAAAGTACCGCTTTCAAAAGCGCTTTTCACAAGGACATATTCAGCCACATGGCTTCATCCACAACTGCTACACGCCCATCCGATTCCACTGCTTATTCCGGCGGCGAAGATTTCGCCTCCCTTCTTGAGACCTCGCTCGGCATTAATTCCGGGTTTGAAGGCTCCGTCGTTTCCGGCCAGGTGCTGCGAATCGACGATGATTTCGTCATTGTCGACGTTGGTTTGAAGAGCGAGGGGCGGGTCCCCTTACGCGAGTTCGCGCCCGTGGGCTCCAAGCCCGAAGTAAAGATCGGCGATGTGTTCGATCTGTTCATCGAGCGCTACGAGGACAAAGACGGCTCGATGGTGCTGAGCCGCGAGAAAGCGCGCCGCGAAGAAAGCTGGACCCTGCTTGAGAAGTCGTTCGAGGCGCAGACGCGCGTCAACGGCGTCATCCATGGCCGCGTCAAAGGCGGCTTCACGGTTGATCTTGGCGGCGCCACGGCGTTCCTGCCGGGCAGCCAGGTTGATATCCGCCCGGTTCGTGACGTTGCACCCCTGATGGGAATTTCGCAGCCGTTCCAGATTTTGAAAATGGACCGGGCCCGCGGCAATATCGTGGTGTCCCGCCGCGCCGTGCTGGAAGAAACCCGCGCCGAGCAGCGCTCCGAACTGATCCTCGGCCTGAAGGAAGGCCAGATCCTGGACGGCGTGGTCAAGAACATCACCGATTACGGCGCCTTCGTGGATCTGGGCGGGGTCGACGGCCTGTTGCACGTCACTGATATCGCCTGGAAGCGCATCAATCACCCGGCCGAGGCCTTGGTGATCGGACAGCCGGTAAAGGTTCAGGTCATCAGGTTCAATGCCGATACGCAGCGGATTTCGCTCGGCATGAAGCAGCTGGAAGCCGATCCCTGGGAAGGTGTGGATGCGAAATACCCGCCTGGTGTCAAGGCTTCGGGCCGGGTTACCAATATCACCGATTACGGTGCGTTCGTGGAGCTGGAGCCGGGCGTCGAGGGCCTGGTGCATGTTTCCGAAATGTCCTGGACCAAGAAGAACGCGCATCCTGGCAAAATCGTCTCCACCAGCCAGGAGGTCGATGTGATCGTGTTGGACGTGGACGCCTCCAAGCGCCGCATTTCGCTCGGTCTGAAGCAGGTTACGCGCAATCCGTGGGAAGAATTCCAGGATGAGCATCCGATCGGCTCGGTGCTGGAAGGCGAAGTTCGTAACATCACCGAATTCGGTCTGTTCATCGCAATCGGCCCGGAAATCGACGGCATGATCCACATGTCGGATATTTCCTGGGACGATTCCGGCGAGCTCGCGATCACCAAGTACAACAAGGGCGATAACGTCAAAGCCAAGGTGCTCGATATCGACGTCGAGAAAGAGCGCATCAGCCTTGGCATCAAGCAGCTTGAGGCTGATCCGGCCGCCGGCGTGCTCGACAAGATCCATAAGGGTCAAATCGTGACCTGCGTGGTGACCGCGGTGCAGGCCAACGGCATTGAAGTGAAGGTCGACGAAGTGCTGACCGGCTTTATCCGCCGCGCCGAGCTGGCCCGCGACAAGGCCGAGCAGCGCTCTGAGCGGTTCGCGGTAGGCGATACGCTCGACGCCAAGATCACCTCGGTTGATCGGGCGGCACGCAAGCTGCAGCTGACGGTTAAAGGCAAGGAGATCGACGAGGACAAACAGGCTGTTAGCGAGTTTGGCTCTTCGGACTCAGGTGCGTCTCTCGGCGATATTCTGGGGGCTGCCATTCGCCGCCGGAACTCGCAAACCGAGGAATAAACCAGCTGTTTTAGGGTTGAGGGAGGTGCAAAATACCTCCCTCACGCTCTAAAGTTGTGACCGGACTAAACCTCAGACTGTTTTGCTCAAAAAACAAACAATAACGCAAAAAATAAAAAACACAGCTATCACAATAAGTTATTGACCCAGTCCGAACGTGCTGGCATCGTTGGCTGGGAGCAAGGTGAATGACACGTTCTGAATTGATTGCAGGGCTGGCGGAGGATAATCCGCATCTCACGATCGGCGATGTCGAACGGATTGTAGCGGCGTTATTCGATGAAATGACCAACGCGCTGGCGCGCAATGAGCGTGTGGAACTTCGCGGCTTCGGCGCCTTCACCGTCAAACACCGCAACGCCCGGGCCGGGCGCAACCCGCGCACCGGCGAGACCGTCGAGGTCGAGCAGAAATCCGTGCCGTTTTTCAAAGCCGGCAAGGAACTGCGGGAACGCATTAACAAGCCTAGTCCGGTAGCAGCCGTTAAAAAGAACGGCGGAGCGAAAAGCTGAAATTTCTTCGGGCGCTAGCCGGCTTATTGCTGCTGCTGATCCTCGTCGTGTTCCTGCTCTCGAACCGGAGCGCGGCGATGCTGGGCTTTTGGCCATTTGGTTTCGTGGTGGCGCTACCGCTTGGCGCCGTGGTTATTGCGGCACTGGTTATCGGCTTCCTGGGCGGCCTGGCAGCGCATCTTCCGAAGCGATTTGCCGCGCATCGGCGTGCCAACAAGGCGGAAAAACGCGCCGGCGAATTAGAGGGCAGGCTTGCAGCCGCAACAACCAGCCAGAGATTGCAAGCCGAAGACCGGCGTCCCACAATCGCGCCGTGAGCGGCATCCAAAAACGTCTAATTGCGGCGCGCCTGATCACCGCAATCGACACTGCCGATATGGCCGTGGCCGGCACTTTGGCGGAGCAGGTCGCACCGCATTGCGGATTGATCAAACTGGGGCTTGAGTTTTTTTTAAGTAACGGCCCGAAGGGTTTGGCGGTCGCCGGTGGTGCGCCGGTATTTCTCGACCTGAAACTGCACGATATCCCCAATACGGTGGCAGGCGCGGTGCGCGCGCTGCTACCGCTGCGAGTGCGAATGCTGACGGTCCATGCGGCCGGCGGTGCTGCCATGATCGCGGCGGCGCGCCAGGCTGCGGCGGCGCGGCGACTGAGCGCCCGCTGATATTGGCCGTAACAGTGCTCACCAGCCTCGATGCGGCGGCGCTGCAGGCCACAGGGGTGGCAGGCGGCGTCAGCGCGCAAGTGGTGAGGCTAGGGCGCTTGGCGCTGGATGCCGGGGCCGATGGACTAGTGTGTTCGGCGCACGAAATTATGCCGCTGCGCGCTGCGCTGGGCGACCAGCCGATCCTGGTCGTGCCCGGGATCCGGCCGGAGGGCTCGGCGATCGGCGATCAGGCGCGCGTGATGACGCCGCAAGCGGCAGTTCAGGCCGGTGCGGATTACATTGTCGTTGGACGCCCCATCACAGGTGCTCCTGACCCTGGGCGCGCCGCGGCTGACATCGCTGCCGCGATCGCATGACCCAAACCCAGGTGAAAATTTGCGGCGTTAACAGCGAAGCCGCGTTCGATGCGGTGGTGGCGGCCGCGGCGGATTATCTCGGCTTGGTTTTTTTTGAACGCTCGCCGCGCCATGTTACGCCGGCGCAGGCGGCCGCTCTCTCATCGCGCTGCCAGGGCGGCCCAAAACGCGTCGGATTATTTGTCGCGCCGGACGCCAATGCCATTCAGGCGGTCCTGGACAAGGTACAGCTGGATGTCCTGCAGCTCTATGGGAGCGAAGCCGTCTGTGGAAAAATGCGAGCACATTTCGGGCTGCGGGTCTGGCGCGCAATCGGCGTCTCGGCCAAAGCTGATTTGCCGTTGGACGTTCAGGGATTGGACGGGTTCGTCATCGAAGCTAAAGCACCGCCAGAGGCCACCCGCCCCGGCGGCAATGCGATGGCGATGGATTGGACCTTGCTCTCGGATTGGAAGGCGCCGGGATTCTGGCTGCTGGGCGGCGGGTTGACCCCAGCGAATGTTGCGCGGGCGATGCTGCAGGCACGGCCGCCGGCAGTTGATGTGTCATCGGGCGTGGAAATCGCACCGGGCGAAAAGTCGCCGGCGCTGATACGGGAATTCATCGCCAAGGTCAGAAGCGCCTCGGCCTGAGGCAGTTAAGGATGCAAGTGACACATACGGGATTTCAGGCTGCCTACGCGGTCTCAGGGCTTTTGGTCGGCGTTTTGGTGGGGCTGACGGGGGTTGGGGGCGGCTCGCTGATGACGCCGCTGCTGGTGTTGCTGTTCGGCTTTAATCCAGCAACGGCGGTGGGAACGGATCTGTTGTTTGCCGCCGTAACCAAAACGGTTGGCACCACCATCCACAGCGCCGGCAAAACCGTGGATTGGCAAATTGTCGGGCGGCTGGCCTGCGGTTCGGTGCCAGCAACGGCATTGACGCTGCTGGCGCTGGCGCATTTCGGCATCGAGAGCAAACGGGTGGCAACGGCAATGTCGCTCACGCTCGGCGTGACCTTGCTGATCAGCGCCTTGCTACTGGTGCTCCGGAACCGAATTATTGCAGCCGGGGCCAAGCGCGATACCGCGGCGGTGGCGCGGACGTCGCTTTGGGCAACCGTTGCCGTTGGTTTTTTGCTCGGCGTCCTGGTTTCATTATCATCGGTGGGCGCCGGCGCGCTGGGCACCGTTGCGCTGTTCTTCCTGTATCCCCGGCTGCCGGTTGTGCGCATCGTCGGCTCCGACATTGCGCATGCGGTGCCGTTGACGCTGCTCGCCGGGCTGGGACACTGGTTTCTGGGGACCATCAATTTTCATCTGCTGGGCTCGCTGTTGATAGGCTCGATCCCAGGCATTGTGATCGGCAGTTATGCGGCCCGCTTCGCGCCGGATTTCCTGCTGAAATACGCGCTGGCAACGGTGTTGACCCTGGTTGGAATCAAACTGCTTTCCACGGTTTAGAGATTATTCGGCGTAGATCATCTTACGCGTCATGCCGCCATCGATAATGAACTCCGAACCGGTGATGAAACCGGAACCTGGACCCAAAAGGTAAGCGGCGAGGCCGGCAATATCTGCTACGGTGCCAACCCGGCCGGCCGGGTGCTGGGCATGATCTTCGGCGGATAATCTAGCCGCGCTGGAATTGATCCAGCCGGGCGAAATGCAATTTACCCTGATCTCCGGGCCAAGGCTGATGGCAAGGGCGTGCGTCAAGGCAAGCAGACCGCCCTTCGAGGCGCTGTAGGACTCGGTATCTGGTTCCGACATGTGGGCCCGGGTGGAAGCGATGGTGACAATGCTGCCCTTAGCCGCGCGCAGCAGCCCGGCGGCGGCGCGGGTCAGCAGAAAACTGCTGGTAAGGTTGGTCGCCAGCACGCTGTTCCATTCGGCGAGGCTGAGGTCGGCAATGGGCTTTCTGATCATGAAGCCGGCATTGCAGACCAGCCCCGTCAGCGCGCCTTCGCTATCGGCAATGCCCGAGATCAGCCGTTCCACCTCGGCTTCGTCCGCGACATCACACACCACCGAGCGGGCGCCATGTGTCGAGGCCTGAACGCGGTCCGCAATGATAACGCGGGCGCCATCCGCCACCAAGCGAGCGGCAATGCCGGCGCCGATCCCGCTGGCGCCGCCGGTAATGAGAATGGTTGGCTTGGCATTATGTCCCTCCAATTCGATCCATTCGCAAATGGGGCGATAACTTGCATCTTGCAGGGGGTTGCGCTGCTGCTTACCTCGGAAGGTGAAGCAACCGGAGACGGAAATGGCAAACAAACCCGTAAAGCGGCATGTGATCGATGTCGAGGACGACAGCGCCGTGCCCTTGGAAATCGACCCGGCTTTGGTTGAATTCATGATATTGAAGGCCCGGGCGTTCGACGTGAAAGTGCCGCCCGTCGAGCCCGATCCCGGATCGAATGCCGCCGATGATGGCGAGCGCGGCGTGCTGGAAGATTATCCCTCCGACCAGACCGAAACCGAACTGCGCGATGCCATCGAAGGTCTTTCAGATGAGGCGGCGATCGACCTGGTGGCCATTTTCTGGATCGGCCGCGGCGATTTCGGCCGCGAAGAACTTGGCCAGGCGCGGACCTTGGCAGTCGAGCGCGGCGGCGAGCCGGTAGCAAATTACCTTCTGGGCGAGCCCAACCTCGGAGATTTCCTTGAAGAGGGCTTGGTCACGCTCGGATATGTGCCGGAAGATTACGGGCCAGAAGCCTGAAACCCCCGGAAGCCTGGGGACTAAAAACACGCTCTATCCAGCTCGGCGGCGCGGTTCCTCATTGGACTTCAGTTGGCCGCAGGCCGCCAGAATGTCCTGGCCTCGTGGCGTGCGGATGGGTGAGGAATAACCCGCGGCAAGCACGATATCGGCGAATTTTTTAATGGCGGCGGGCGACGATGTTTTATAGGCGCTGCCGGGCCATGGGTTGAACGGGATCAGGTTCACCTTCGCCGGCAGACCGGCAATTAAATACACCAGGGCGCGGGCGTCGGTTTCGGAATCATTGATGCCGTCAAGCATGACATACTCAAATGTAATCCGCCGCGCATTCGAGGCGGCCGGATAGCGGCGGCAGGCGGCGATCAGCTCCTTGATTGGATATTTACGGTTAAGCGGCACCAGCTCATCGCGTAAATCATCACGCACCGCATGCAGGGATACGGCGAGGTTAACCCCAAGCTCGGTACCGGCACGGTCCATCATCGGCACCACCCCGGACGTTGAAAGCGTGATCCGACGGCGTGATAATCCGATGCCTTCGCCATCCATAACAATCTTCATCGCCTGGGCGACGTTTTCGTAATTATACAGCGGTTCCCCCATGCCCATCAGTACGATGGTGGAAAGCAGCCGCGGGGTTTCTCCCTTGGGGCTGGGCCACTCGCCATAGGCATCGCGCGCCGCCATGAACTGGCCAACGATTTCCGCTGATGACAAATTGCGGGCCAGGCGCTGCGTGCCGGTGTGGCAGAACCTGCAGGACAAGGTGCAGCCGACCTGGCTGGAAATACAAACAGCGCCGCGATCTTCCACCGGATCAGGAATATAAACCGTCTCCACCGCCTCGTTATCGCGGAATTTGAAAAGAAATTTTCGGGTCTGGTCTTTCGAGCGCTGGTCGGCGGCAATCTCCGGGCGGCTGACCACGAAATGCTCGGCAAGCTTCTCCTGCAACGGCCGGGCAATACTGCTCATCGCAGCGAAGTCGGTGACCCCTTGATGATACATCCAATGCCAAAGCTGCTTGGCGCGGAACGGCTTTTCACCGATGCCGGCAACTGCTTCCGCCAATTGTTCGCGCGATAAACCCACCAGGTCGCGCCTGCCATCGGCCAGCACATTGTCCGGCGGTGCAAATGCGGCGGCCTTGGCAAGGATGCGGTCGCGGTCGGCGGCGGTCAGCTCGGCGTCATAGGCACTGAATTTTAGGGACATGCCTTCTTAATAGCGCCGTAAGCGCCGGAAAAGCCAGTCAGGCTGAAGGCATCGGTGACCGTCTTGCCGTGCGGGGCAGAAGCCGCGACACTCGCCGTGGCGCCGGCCTGGAAGGCAGAAATGGCGGCATCGCCACTGGTCGTGAAGGCGGTCTGGCCCTGGGTGTAGAAATCAAACGGAGTGCTGCCAACCGTCAACGTCACCGTCGGCGACTTCGGATAAGCATAGCCCGCGGCAATCGTTACCTCATCGGCGGCGGCTTTGCGCCGTGTAACGGTAAGCTGCACCGCACCGCGCCCCGCCAATGCCGGGCTGGAGGTTTTCGCGGTGGTAAAGGCGTAGCAGGCCTGGCTGCTTCCCGAACCGTAAGAAGCGGCAATCCAGTCGCCAAATGTTCCAAGCGGTTGCGGCCCGGTATCGGCCAAGGCAGCGGTGGCGGGTGCTGCGAACAGCAATGCGGCAAGAAATATTTTCATGCCCGGAACATACCCCGCCTGGCGAGTCGGTCACAAGTTACGGTACCTTGATTTCCCGGTTTTGCGCGGCGGGGCAAGCAGTTCTTTTTTGAAAAAAAGAACCAAAAAACTTTTTTGAATCTGGGCCATGGGGCGTTCGGCCTGCAACGTCCCATGGCCCAGTAAAAAAACAAAAATTTTTTGGTTCTTTTTTTTCAAAAAAGAACGGCTTCCCTACATCCTCAAATCCTCAGCCACTTTTTCAATCACGCCTGTCCAGTCATAGGGTTTTTGCTGGCGGTAAAGTTTGATGGACTGGTACCATGGGGTATCGCTGCGGTTCAGCAGCCAGCGCCAGTCCGGGGCGTAGGGGATGACGAGCGAGGTTGGAATACCGGTGGCGCCGGCGATATGCGCCACCGAAGTATCGATTGTTACCAGGTGTTCGACGTTTTTGAGGATCGCCATGGTATCGGTGAAATCATGGATTTCCGGCCCGAGGTTGAGCAGCGGCGCGGCGCTGTAATAGCCGCCGGCTTGCTCGATCTGTCCACCTTTCTGCACCGTGATCAGGGTGATCCCGGGGATGCTGAACAGGGGTGCGAATTGGCTTAGTTTCAGGGTGCGCTTGCGGTCGTTCTTATGGCTGGGACGCCCGGCCCAGACCAAAGCGATGCGGCGTTTGCCGGGTGCCGCCAGCAGCTCAAGTTTGTCGCGCCAGGATGCGGTTTGTCGGGGGTCGACATTGAGGTAGGCGCCGCTGCTGGGGATATTTTCGGTGGTGATACCAGCCAGGCGCGGCAGGCCGGAGAGCGGGATGTAGCAATCGTATGCTCCGGTCTGATCCCAGCTGGTTACGATTTTTGAAAGTCCCGGAAGCTGCCGCAGGATGGGTACCAGATCATGGCTGCAGGCCAGAATTGGCGTGGGTGCCCGCTGCGTCACCCAAGGGATCAACCTGGAGAACTGGATGCAGTCACCAAGACCCTGGTCTGCGATGATGAGTAGCCTGCCTGGCGCGAGCGCCTCGCCATTCCATTGCGGTTTATCGGTTTTGGGCAGCATGCCTTCGGCCTGTTTCAGCTTGAAGCGCCATTCATAACTCTCCCAGCCCGCGGCAAGTTGGCCTGACAGCAATAGCGCTTCGGCTTTTTCGAAATGTGCTTCGGCAAAATCCGGATCCAGTTCCAACGCCTTTTCCGCAACCGAAACTGCTGCGTCCAGCTCGAGCCTTTCGTAATGGATCAATGCCAGATTGAAATGCGCACGGCTGTCCGCAGGCGAGAGTTCCACGGCCCGGCGGCCTGATGTGAGCGCTGCATCCAGGCGGCCGGTGCTGCGGTAGATCTCGCACATATTGCGCGGGTACAGCGCGATATCCGGCGCTAGGCGTACCGATTTTTCCATCCTGGAAATGGCTTCGTCGAAGCGGCCTTGCCGGTACGAGACGATGCCGGCCATGTGCAGCACATGCGGATGTTCAGGCGCTGCGTTGAGGACCCGATTAGCGAGGTCGGAGGCTTCGGCGAGTTTATTTTCGCGTTCGAAAGCAGCGATTTCCGCCAGCGCGTCGGCCAGGGTAACGCGGCGCTGGCCTGGTTGCAGGGTGTCAGCGGGGGCGCTCACGCGGTGTAGCCCAGAGCTTCGATCCAGGGAGCCAGCAGCGGGCGTATTTCGGCGAACAGGTTTGGCGCCACGGCTTCGAATTTGCGGAAGCTCTCGACACCATGCGCGTGAATCGGTTTTTGGGAAGTGACGTGCGAAGGTACAGCAAAATGCGCAGGTACAGCGACATGGGCGGATATAACAGCATGGCCAGGTATGCGGTGCGCGGCGGCCGGGGGGTTGGCTCGCAGTTCCGCATCACTGGGAATGGCTGCTCGGCTGCCGATGAATTGCAGTATCTCGCGCAAACTGCCGGCGGGATCATTCACCAGCGCCTCATAGCGCACCGGCAGATAGCGCAATGTAAGTTGGCCGCGATAATTCCGGATTACCGACATTGTCAGCGCATAGTGTTGGGCCAGCGAAGCGAGGGCTATTGCGCAATCTCCTTCCAGCTTTTTATCCCGGGCGAAGTTGGTGACGGCGATGTCGAGCGGATGCCGCAGCAGATGAATAATTGGCGCTTCCGGAAACAGCATTTTAATCAGGCCGAGATGCCAAAAGTCGCCGGCCGCGCGCAGCGTAAAGAATTGATGCTCTGCAGTAACGATGCCGTTCAGCTCAAGCAGATATTGGGTGCGTAAGCGCGCCAGCCGCGCTGGCCCGTCGCCGACCAAATAATCCGCAAGGCAATCGGGATAATTGGCCAGTTCCGGCTGATTAAGCAGACTGGCGACAGGGTTGCATTCATCAGCGGCGGCAAAGCCGGGAATTTTCGCCAGCATTTGTTCCAAAAGCGAAGTGCCCGAGCCTGGAAAGCCCAACAAAAAAACCGGTTGCGGTGATTTTTCAGGCATTGATCGAGGCAAGTCCGCGAACCGGCCGGCCGTGAAAAATGTTTTGGTTTGCTCGGCCTTTTTAATATACGCAGCCGCCTCATAACGACGCCCGAAGCGATCCCGTTGCAAAACTTTGGCGCTGCCGAAGGCCGCAATGGCATCCCTGGTTTGTCCAAGCCTGAGATAAGCCTGACCGCGCGCGATCAATTCCGGCGGTAACAGCGCAGCTGCCGCATCATCCAGTCTGCCGAGCACTGCTTCTGGTTGGTTCAGCAACAGATCCAGCAACGCCCGCAGCAGCCGTAAGCTGCGATCGGCATCGGGCTCTGCCAATGCGGTGTCGAGCAACGCCGCTGCATGCGCCATATTGCCTCTTGCCGCCTCGACCTGGGCATAGCCGCCGACCACGCGGCGGTTTGCCGTGCCGGCGGCAAGCGCGCGTTCATAATAGCCTGCCGCCTCCTCCAATCGGCCTTGCAGTTTGAGGTTCCAGGCCAGATTGCCGAGCACCATCCCATCGCCGGGATCCTGCAGCGCCAATGCCCTGCGGTAATGATGCTCGCCTTGCCGCCACTGTCCGGTTTCGGTGAATATAATGCCCATGACCTGGTGCGCGGCTAAATCCCGCGGGCTGTTTTTCAACGCCAACCGCGCTGCCGGCTCGGCTTCGGCGTGGCGCCCTTGGCTGATGAGCCATTGCGCCAATACCAGATTAGCGGTGCTTGTCTGTGCCGCATCGCGCGCCGGAAGTGCGGCCAGGCGCCGCGCCAATACTTCGGTGGCGGGATTGCGGCCCCCGGCCTTGCGCAACTCGAACAAAATCCGGGTGGCGAGGCGATGGTTGGGCGCAAGATCGAGCAGTTTCAAAACCAGAGCTTCGGCGTCGGAGGTCTTTTTTTCGTTGAACAGCTTGGTGGCTTCCGCCACCATCGCGTTCAATATCTCCAAACTGGCTGGCTCAGGTGAGCCAGCCATCTCGAAATTGCAGCACCGTATCTGCCGCAAGCCGCTACCGCAGCCGCATAAAACCAGGTCCAGCATTGGGGTTAAATTCCGTGCAACCAATGTTGCAAGGCCAGTATGAAACGTTTTGTGGCCGTCCACAACCTTAGGGCGTGCCAAGGCTTCCCGCTCATTAGTTACCTGCATATGAGTTTCCTGCTCATGAGGGGCATTCGCAGAGATTTTGAATCCAGAATGTCCGGCTTGACGATTTTATATTGCGCCGCCACATCAAGCCTTATCTGCTGGAGGTTTATATGCGGGATTTTTCCGATCTTTCGGAGCGCGAGGTGTTGGCGCTGGCGATCGGTGCCGAGGAAGAAGACGGCCGGATCTATAACGATCTGGTCGAGCGCATGCGCGAGGAATATCCTGCAACGGCCAGGATATTCTCGGAAATGGCCGGCGAGGAGAGCGAACACCGGCATCGTCTGCTTGAGCTCTACCAGGAAAAATTCGGTGACCACATTCCGCTGATCCGGCGCCAGGATGTCCGCGGCTTTTTAAGCCGCAAACCGGTTTGGCAGATGCCGAAACCGTCGATCGAGGATGTCCGGAAATTAGCTGAAGGCATGGAGACCGAGACGCAACGGTTCTACCGGCTGGCGGCATCGCGGGCGACTGATGTTTCGATCCGTAAACTGCTGGGCGACCTGGCGGAGGTTGAACAGGGCCACGAACAACGGGTGGACAGCCTTTCCGAGGAGAACCTGACGCCAAAGGCGCGCCGTTCCGAGGATGCAACCGCGAGGCGTTCTTTTCTGTTGCAATATATCCAACCAGGGCTGGTTGGTTTGATGGACGGCTCGGTCTCCACGCTGGCGCCGATTTTCGCGGCAGCGTTTTCAACGCATCGGCCATGGGCGGCATTTATTGTCGGACTTGCCGCCGCAATCGGCGCCGGTATTTCGATGGGATTTGCCGAAGCTCTCTCCGACGACGGCACCTTAACCGGGCGAGGCTCACCGATTTATCGCGGCTTCATTACCGGAGTGATGACCGCGTTGGGCGGTCTTGGCCACACATTGCCGTTTTTAATCCCGAATTTATGGACCGCGCTCAGCGTTGCCTTCGCCGTGGTGGTGGTCGAGTTGGCTGTCATATCCTGGATACGTTGGAAATACATGGACACATCGCTATGGCGCGCCAGCCTGCAGGTCGCTTTGGGTGGTGGATTGGTGTTCGCCACCGGCGTCATAATCGGCGCCGGATGAGCCTCGAACAGCGGGCCGGAATGGTTTTCACTCAGTCGCTGATGCCGAGATCTTCCAGCGATTTTGGCTCAGAGATTGCCACGTGGTTGTTTTCGGCGCGAAATTGGGCTGAGGATTTATAGGCTGGTTTGCGGGCGCGGTTGACGGCGCCGAGCGGGCGGTGGGCCGCCAGCGCGTGCCACGGCGTGAACGACAGGCGCTCGTCGATCGCCTCGATCTTTTCAACATGCCAACTATCCTGCGGCTGCACGGTAATCTCGCCGATGGTGATGTAGGGGCTTTCGTCTTCCGGCCATTGTACCGAAGCATCTTCAATCGGCATGGTCTCGGTATTGGTGCAGAGCTGCGCGCGAATTTCCCAGGTGGCACCCTGGTTCAAAAAGAAATCCACGACCAGGTTACGCAGCATGTTGGGCTCGCCATTATTGGTCAGGGCCTGGCCGGTGAGGGCGGTGAGGTTGGCGGAAGCTGGAAACACAGCGATTTTTGCCATGTAATCGCCGTAGAGCAGCGGCGTTGATGAATAGAATGTTTCGCCCAGAATATGGGTTTCGGGGTGTCCGCCGAGGCTGGTGAGCGTCGCACTTTTACCGCCGACAGCCTCGACCACCGCTTCCGCGCCCCGCGCCACCGCGGAGGTAAGTTTTTTAACCGATTCCATTTTGTTTGTGGTCGGCTCAAGCAGTTTAAGCGTACGTAGAAAGGCTTTCGGATCCGGGCTGTTGAATACCGGACTGTTGACCAGCACAAAATCCTGCGTGACATCAGATCCGCTGCCGTCAACGCGGTCGCCGCCGACCCCAATGACTTTAACCGCCAATCCCCGCGGCGTTGAGATGCTGTCTTCCAAAATGTCTCCGGGCGTGGTCGAAAGCCGCATCACCACCGCATATGTGGCCGGGCTCGCGAACATTCCCTGCTTAAGTTCGGCCGGCAGATGGTCACGTACTTTCAGCTCGCCGACCAGCAGCCCATGGCTTTTGGCGTGTACGCTGCGCAATGCGCGCTTGCCATCGGCCAAGGTGGTCTCGCTGATTTTGCGCATTGTCTGGATAATTTCAGCAGTGGTCTGCGCCTCATCCGGATCGCCATGTTCCAAATTGGGCGTGTATCTCACCGGCGAAATCAACGGCGAGGTAGCGGATGGGTGCGTCTCAGACATCAGCGATCCTCCTGCGTAAGATTTGCAGTTAAGACCGCGCGCTGAGGATTTAACCCGGCTGGTCCCGCATATCGCCAATTTAATCAGACATCATCCGAGTATCATTGCCGCGATCAAAAAAAACGGAGCAGCTATTGGCTGCTCCGCTTCGTTCCGGCCGAGTTGCTTATCAGGCAGCGGCGAGTGCGGCCTCGGCATATTCGTAATTGGCGATTTTATCGAGCCAGTTGGTGATGTAATCTGGACGGCGATTGCGGAAGTCCAGGTAATAGCTGTGCTCCCACACGTCGATACCAAGCAGCACCTTGCCGTCGCCGGTGGCCAGCGGGTTGCCGCCGTTCGGCGACTTGGTGACTTTGAGCTTGCCGTCGGAGGCCAGGACCAGCCAGGCCCAGCCGGAACCGAACTGGCTGATGCCAGCTGCCTTGAACGCATCCTTGAACTGGGACACGCCGCCGAAATCTTCGGTCAGCTTGGCTTCCAGCTTGGAGGGGATCTTGCCGCCCGTCGGGCTCATGTTCTGCCAGAATAAAATATGGTTCCAATGCTGGCCGGCATTGTTGAAGACCGGTGCCAAATCAGGCTTGTTGTAGGAAAAATGGACGATCTCCTCCAGCGTTTTGCCCTGCAGGTCGCCATTTTTCTCAACAAAGCCGTTCAATGCGGTGACATAGGCCTGGTGGTGCTTACCGTGATGCAGCTCCAGCGTTTCCTGCTGCATGCCGACGCCGGCAAGTCCGTTGGTCGAATAGGGAAGGGCGGGAAGTTCAAAGGCCATTTCTATCTCCTGTTGGGTTTATATCACCATGCTGACTAGCTATGGACTGCCAATGGCAACGTCAAGCGCGCTCCTCGAACCGGTCCGCCGTGCCGACCCTGACCGGTTTTTCTGCAGCCTGTTCGCGCCCGCGGAAAAACGCGAAGCGCTCTGGCTGCTATATTTGTTCAATCATGAACTGGCGCGCGCGCGCGAGGTCGCCTCTGAACCTGTATTGGCCCTGATCCGGCTGACCTGGTGGCGAGAAGTCGTAGACGGCGCCGACAGAAAACATGAACTTGCAACGCCGTTGCGGCAGGCGTTGGCATCCGGGGTGTTTGCGCCCGAGGATTTAAGCCGGCTGATCGATGCCAGGGAAATGGAGGCCGAACCGGAGATGCCGGATTTAGACGCTTTCATGAAATATGCGCGCGGCACCGCCGGGCTGCTGGCGCGGATCTCGGGTAAGCTCCTCGGGACGGATTGCGACGCCGCCGAGAGCCTCGGCACCGCCTATGGAATATCTGGAATTCTACGTGCAGCACCCTTTCTGGCGGCAAGCGGCCGAAGCTTGCTGCCGGTCGATGGCACCCCCCAAAGCCAATTGATCGAGACCGCGCGTGCTTTGCTGAGACAAAAACCGCCTCGAAACATCATGCCGGCGGTGCTGCCGGCGGTTTTTGCGAAGCGGGATCTGGGGCGGCCTTATCGGCCACGAGGCTTGGGCGACCGGCTGGCGGTTATCAAGGCGGCCATTACGAAACGGCTCTAATCGCAGCTTAGCCGAAAGATGTGTGGGTCAGTTCCTCGGAGACTTGCCAAAGCCGCTTGGCGATACCCGCATCGTCACCCTGCGCCCGGATGACGGCAATGCCGGGTGAACCTTTCAGCTCCTGGAACCCGGTTGGCCCGTAATAGGCCCCTGGCACCACCAGTCCCGAGGTCGCCGCGTATAGGCTGGGCAACGCACCGGCGGCGGCTGATTGTCCCATCATCGACACGGCCAGCTGCGAGAACCGTCCCGCAACGCTCTTGCCCGGCCCGTTCACGATCAGTTCGGTTTTCGAAAGGCCGGGATGGGCCGCGGTAGATACAATGTTCCAGCCATTGGCGGCTGAGCGGCGTTGCAGTTCCAGGGCAAAAACAAGCATTGCCAGCTTTGACTGGCTATAGGCTTTCCATGCGGCATAGTTGCGGCCCTGCAAATCCGCAAAATCGATCTTGCCGCTGCGGTGGGCGAGACTGCTGAGCTGCACGGTCCGCGGCGCGGCCGCCTTGCGCAGCAATGGCAGCAACTGCGCGGTGAGTGCGAAATGGCCGAGATAATTGACCCCGAACTGCATCTCGAACCCGTCTTCGGTGGTGGCCCGCTGCGGCAAGGCCATCACGCCGGCATTGTTGATCAGAATATCGAGCGCCGGCAGGTTGCCAAGGACGCGCTCGGCAAAGCTGGCGACCGAGGTCAGACGGGCCAGATCAAGCCATTCGAAACTGGCGCGCTGGCCCGGAATTTTTTCATTGATCGTGGCGGCGGCGGTAAGCCCCCTGGCTTCATTACGGCTGGCAATAATCACGTGCGCGCCGGCCCGCGCCAGCTCCAGCGCGGTATAATATCCAATTCCGCTATTGGCGCCGGTCACCACGGCAAATTTGCCGGTCTGCGGGGCAATATCAGCGGGGGTCCATCCGGTCATTTGCGTAATTCCCTGGCAGCTTCAACGGCGAAATAGGTGAGCACGCCGGAACATCCGGCCCGCTTGAAGGCCATCAGACTTTCCAGCATGGCGCGCTCGCGGTCGAGCCAGCCGTTTTGGACGGCCGCCATGATCATCGCGTACTCACCGGAGACCTGATACGCGAAAACCGGCACCTCAAAGCGGTCTTTCACGCGGCGGATGATGTCGAGATAGGGCATGCCCGGCTTCACCATAATCATGTCCGCACCCTCGGCTAGGTCCTGCGCCACCTCGTGCAGCGCCTCCTCGGCATTGGCAGGGTCCATCTGATAGGTCTTTTTGTCGCCCTTCAACGTGGATGAGGAACCGATCGCATCGCGGAACGGGCCGTAAAAGGCCGAGGCGTATTTGGCGGCATAACTCATCAGCCTTGTATGGACGTGGCCGGCCTGGTCCAACCCGTCGCGAATGGCGCCGATGCGCCCATCCATCATGTCCGAAGGGGCGATGATATCGATCCCGGCCGCGGCCTGGTTGACCGATTGCCTGACCAGCATCTCCAGGGTTTCGTCATTGGCGACGTAGCCATCCCGGATCAGCCCGTCATGGCCATGATCGGTATAGGGATCGAGCGCTGCGTCGCCGATCAACGCGATTTGCGGGAATTCGGCTTTTAAAATCCGCGCCGCTTTGCAGATCAGGTTTTCAGGGTTGAGCGCCTCACTGGCCTGCGCATTCTTCAACGCCGCCGGGGTCGCCGGGAATAGGGCGATTGCTGGAATACCGAGGCTGGCAGCTGCTTCTGCGTGGTGCGCCAGCCCGTTCAACGTGCTGCGAAAAACCCCAGGCATCGAGGCAATTGGCTCTTGCGCGCCATCGCCGCCTTTGACGAAAATCGGCCAGATCAGATCATCGACCGACAATGAATTCTCCGCGACCAGACGGCGGGTTGCGGCATCGTGGCGGTTGCGGCGCATGCGAGTGGACGGAAAGCGGCGTTCGATCATGCCGTCTGATACCGGGTTTTCAGAACAATGTCATTGCGGAGCCGGAGCTCCCAACCCTATCGGATGCGGGTATTTTCTGCCAAAACCGGCAAACGGGGATCGCGGCGCGCCCGGCGCTGCAATGGTTCCGGCCGCTTCAGCAGCCTTGAGAGCCAGTTGCCCCGAGCGGCATTGCGCTCTTCGCTCAATGCCGTCGTCAGCTCGGCCAGTTGCTGAGCCTGCGACATCGCCAGCATCGTGATACGATAAGCGGCTTCGGGATTACGGACGAACAAGGCGCGGATAATGGCATCCGCTTCCACATCAAGGGCCGTGTCCGCCGCGCCTGCCTTGGATTTTACAGCCAGCTCGATGAAGCAAGTGATGCTCTTCTGTTCCTCGCGCGTCACGGTTCCCTCCCAACCGCCATTGTGTAGGTTCTGTTGCACCGCGCAAGCACGAACAACGATTATGGGTTGGTTATGGAGGCGAATTCACTCGAGCTTGAAGCTCTGGAGAGTTTGCGCGCATCACGGCGGTGGCGAACCTGCTGTCCGGATCGATTGGTACAGCAGGAGTGGTATGCCGTCGCGCGTGAAACGACCCGTTTCGGTCATGCCGATGGCGCCAATGACCATGCGCGAGGAGAAGTTATCCTCCCGCGCCACCGCGATTACTTTGGGCAGCCGCTTGGTTTCATGGGCGTATACCAAGGCGGCGGCGGCGGCTTCACTCGCCAGGCCAACCCCGCGGGCCTGCGGCCAGAGCGAGAACCGCAATGCCACGCCGCGCCCATCCGGCCGCTGCATCAAGCCGGCTATGCCCATGAATTCGTTGCCCGCGCGGGCCCGGACCGACCACATCCCGTAGCCATGCTGGCCCCAGAATCGGATGTCCTCGGCCAGTTCCGCGGCCGAGGCCAGGCGCGAGCGCACGCCGCCCAGCATTTGCGCAAAGGCGCGCGGGTCAGCCTTCAGCTTGCTGATATCGTTGAGGTCGGCGGCAGCGACCGGCGTTAGAATCAACCGCGCCGTCGCCAGACGCCACGGAGACAACATGGCGGCGCCCGTTAGCGGGTTAGGGGGCGGTATTTGATGCGGTGCGGTTCGGTGGCGTCGATCCCAAGCCGGCGGCGCTTGTCCTCCTCATAGGCCTGGAAATTCCCCTCGAACCATTCGACATGGCTGTCGCCCTCAAAGGCCAGGATATGCGTCGCCAGGCGGTCGAGAAACCAGCGATCATGGGAGATGATGACGGCGCAGCCGGGGAACTCCATCAGCGCCTCTTCCAGCGCTCGCAGCGTATCGACGTCCAGATCGTTGGTCGGCTCATCGAGCAGGATGACGTTGGCTTCGGTTTTAAGCATTTTCGCCAGATGCACGCGGTTGCGCTCACCACCGGAGAGAATGCCGACTTTCTTCTGCTGATCGGAGCCTTTGAAATTAAAGGCGCCGACATAGGCGCGCGAAGCTACGGTGCGTTTGCCGAGATGGATGACATCGGTGCCGCCGGAGATTTCCTCCCAGACATTCTTGTTATTGTCGAGCGAATCCCGGGATTGGTCGACATAGCCAAGTTTGACGGTGTCACCGATTTTAAGCGCGCCGGCATCCGGCTTATCGACGCCGGTGATCATTTTGAACAAGGTGGTCTTGCCGGCGCCATTCGGGCCGATGACGCCGACAATGCCGCCGGGCGGCAGCTTGAAGTTCAAGCCGTCGATCAATTCGCGCTCGCCAAAGCCCTTGTGCAGGTCGATCGCCTCGATGACGGTGCCGCCAAGCCGGGGCCCGGGCGGGATGACGATTTCAGCCACACCGGTGACAAGCTCCTGGGATTTCGCCAGCATTTCCTCGTAGCGCTGGATCCGGGCCCGACTTTTGGTCTGCCTGGCCTTTGGCGAGGATGCGATCCAATCCTGTTCTTCGGCCAAAGCCCGCTGCCGGGAGCTTTCTTCCTTTTCCTCCTGCTGCAGGCGTTTGCGCTTCTGTTCCAGCCAGGCCGAATAATTGCCCTCATAGGGAAAGCCGCGGCCGCGCTCGATCTCCAGGATCCAGTTCGTCACATTATCCAGGAAGTAGCGATCATGGGTCACCAGGATGACCGTGCCGGCATAATCAGCCAGGGTACGTTCCAGCCAGGCCACACTTTCGGCGTCCAGATGGTTGGTTGGCTCATCCAACAGCAACAAATCGGGTTTTTCCAGCAACAGGCGGCATAATGCCACGCGGCGGCGCTCACCACCTGAAAGCGGGCCGACCGCGGCGTCCGGCGGCGGGCAACGCAATGCATCCAGGGCAATCTCGATGCGCCGGTCAAGGTCCCAGCCTTCCTCGGCATCGATGATTTCCTGCAATTTGGCCTGCTCGCTAAGCAGCGCCTCCATCTTCGCATCATCCATCGGCTCGGCGAACTCGTCGGAAATGGCGTTGAAGCGCGCCAGCGTCTTTTTCAACTCGGCAAAGGCCTCGCCGACATTTTCGCCGACGGTCTTGTCCGGGTCGAGATGCGGCTCCTGCGCCAGATAGCCAACCCTGGCGCCCTCGGCGGCAAAGGCCTCGCCGCCATATTCCTTCTCAATCCCGGCGATGATTTTCAGCAGCGTCGATTTGCCGGCGCCATTGACCCCAAGCACGCCGATTTTAACGCCCGGCAGAAATGACAATGTGATGCCCTTGAACACCTCGCGGCCACCCGGATAGGCCTTGGTGAGGTCTTTCATCACGTAGACATATTGATATGAGGCCATCTACTTGAATTCCTTAATAAAATTCCGCCCGCGGTGAACGGGCTGGGCATTTTGAGAAACGGTGCGGCCCGGCAACCAGGATGCCGATACCAATGCCACAGCTATTTGCACAATTCGAACATCCAGTCACAGGGGCAACAAGGCAGCGCGCTTTGCAGGCTGCCATACGCCTTGGCATGCGACGAGCTGAAACTCCGGCCGAGGCCGTTCAGGAAGGCTGTTTGGCAGCGATAACTTCGAAGGAGTGCATCGCAACCGCCTGGTCCAGGGTCGGCAGCAGGGTATCTTCCTGAATCCGCCAGCAGATATATGGCGGCGGCGACGGGTTCTGCACCTGCGCCGTCGCATATCTAAGCGCTTCGGCCTGCTGCGCCGCGCTCAACTGGGCCCGCTGCAATACCAGCGCATATTGCTGCGCGTACACGCCTTGCAGCAGGGTGTACCATTGCGGGGTTCTGAGGCCGCAATTCACCACGGCGTTCCCGTAGGTGAGCACATTGTTGTAATACATCATCTGCTGCTGCACGTCCCGGACCTGCAGGTCCTGGTAGACCAGTGTGGCATCAACCTTGGCCTGAACCTGTTCCGGGGTCAGGGGTGCCGGCTGCGCGCAAGCGCTTAAAGCCAGGACAGACAGTGCAATTACATATCGGATCATTGCTGCGAACAGTGCCTCAGCCCTGCGCCAAGGTCAAACGTTGCGCTCACCTGACCACCCGCCAGCCTGACCGGCCACTGGCCTATATCCATGTGTGCTTTCAAGCCTATTTCGACGCCTACTTCCACGATGAAGAATCCCATAGCGACCTGGATTTATCGAGATCGTCCACCAGTCCCTGCAACCTCACCCTCAGCACGGCCGGGGTCAGGCCAGCCGTGCTCAGCTCGGTATTCAAAAAGATCTCGATATGATCGGGGAATTTTTCAACGGTGAAGTAATTGTCGGAATGGTCGCCGAAATCGAGCATGGCCATCACCGGCATTTTCCCAGAAGCGGCAACAGGAATGGATTGCGCCGGGCTGTAGATAACCAGGGTCTGGCCATCGTCCGGTGTGATAAAATTGAAAACATAACTGTTATTATTGCTGCTAAGGCTGATCGTGAAATAGGTCTTGTCGGCCGACTCGGCGGTGGTGTAGCCAAGATTGGTCACCATCGTTTCCATGTTGCGGAGCGCCGGCGTGATGGGGGTGTCGGCATGCGCCGACGCCATCAACCCCAGCATAAAAACCGCAGCAAATGTTAAACGCCACGCGGATCCAGACATAGTTGATCCAAACATAGCGGATCTAGACATAGTTGCAGCCCTCATATTTCCCACCCGTAGCCCAAGGGCCGTAGTTCGAAAACGCCTGCTGCCGTGAAGGGCGATCCCGGCGTTACCCGCCCGCTACAAACTGAAAAAGTTCGGGACGCGCTGCAACAACTGCTCGATCTCGTTGTCCGAGATATTGAATTCGAAACCTTCTTCAGCCTCGCGGCGCCGGTAGCCGTAGATGTTGAGCCAGCTCCAGCCGGCCATGTCGTTGGCTGGGAAGACCGTCCATGTCAGATGGCACAGCGCCGAGCTTTCCGACACCGGCACAACCTTGTAATCCGTAAGCCGGATGTCTGATCCGATCCCGGCACGCTCGAACCGCAGGATCTGCCCGGCACAAGACTCATCGGCGGTGGCGCGGTCGTCGAACCGGTGAATATGCCCGCTGGTAAACGAGATGTATGGAAAGAGATAATGCGCGGCAAGCATCTTGCCGTCCTTGCTCGCCAGCGATTGCCCGTAGCTTTGGCAGAGCGCTTCAGGTCCCTTGATTTGCATACCATGTTCCTCCCTTGGTTTCGTTTTTCAATCATCTTGCAAACTGTCAACGCCATTATGCAATAAGTTACGAGGTTGCAGGTCGATCTACAGCTTCAAGCTCAAGCCAGCCTTGGACCGGGATTGGCGCCGCGGCGGCCACTGCATAATTTCACAAATAATTTATGTATCGACAACCAAGACGGATACCTTGGAAAAACTGGTGCGCCGGGCAGGAATCGAACCCGCAACCAAACCGTTATGAGCGGTCCGCTCTAACCGTTGAGCTACCGGCGCGCTAAACCAACAATTTAGAGGGCGATGCAGACATGGATTAGCTCGCGAAGCGAGCGCATCCAAAGTCATCGCACTCCAGCAGCCGGGTCCGCCGGCCGGGCGCAACATAACCGCCGGCGATGCGTTGGCAAGACGGGTGCCGAAATGTATACCCGTTTGAGCTTTCAAACCTGGAGATTTCTTGCATGGATGTGTCGAAAATTGCCGCTGGACGTGATGTGCCGCATGACATCAACGTTGTGATCGAGATCCCGCAGGGATCCGGCGTCAAATACGAAATCGACAAGGAAAGCGGCGCTCTGGTGGTCGACCGGGTGGTCTTCACGCCGATGACCTACCCGGCAGCCTACGGCTTTATCCCAAATACGCTGGCCGATGATGGCGATCCGGCCGACGCCTTGGTGCTGATCCCGGTTGCGGTAGTCCCTGGGGCGGTGATCCGGGCCCGGCCGATCGGGCTATTGAAAATGGAAGATGAAGCCGGCCAGGATGAAAAAATCATCTGTGTCCCGCATGACAAGGTACATCCGCAATACACTGATATTACAGAAGTGGCACAGCTGCCCGCCATCACCCGCGACACCATCAAACACTTCTTCGAGCACTATAAGGACTTGGAGAAAGGCAAATGGGTCAAAATCACCGGCTGGGGCGATCGTGCCGACGCTGAAGCAGCAATCCTGGAGAGCCAGAGGAAGGTAGCCGTCTCTGCTGTCTAAGGATCGGCCTTACGGATAAAGCCGGCTTTGCCGCCAAGCTGACCCGGCTGGCGTAAAAACGATGCGGTCATGCAGGCGGAATTCCTGGTCCTGCCAGAATTCGAAAATTTCGGGGGTAACCCGCCAGCCGGACCAGAACGGCGGCCGGGGGGTCGTCTCCCCCGGAAATCGAGCATCGGCGGCTGCAAAATCGGCTTCGAACGTAGCCCGGTCCGGCAGCGGCCGCGATTGGGCCGAGGCCCAGGCGCCGATCCGTGACAATCGCGGCCGGCCGGCGAAATAGGCATCGGCCTGAGCATCCGAGACGGCCGTAACCTTGCCTTCGATGCGAATTTGCCGAAGCAGCGATTTCCAGTGAAACAGCAGCGCGACATTAGGGTTATTGTATATCTCTTTGGATTTTCGGGATTCCAGATTGGTGTAGAACACAAAACCCTGCCGATCCCATTCCTTCAGCAGCACTATACGGGCTGATGGCCGGCCTTCCGGGGTGCTGGTTGCCAGCGTCATCGCGTTCGGATCGCTCGGCTCGCCCTGCTTTGCCTCAGCCATCCAGGCCGCAAAGGTGTCGTAAGGATCGTCTAAATATTCAGTCAAGCAAATGCTCCGCTTAAGGGTTGTTGAAGATAAACAGAATCCGCCGCGCTTTCCATGATACGGATCAAAAGGCTATTTTGCGCCGCCCGGTTTGCGGCCCTTGATTGCAGCCTGTACTCTATGTCACCAACCCTGATTCTCATGAATGCCCGCCCGGAGAACCCATTAATGCCCGACACCGTTGCCCAGACCTCGAATGCTACCGGCACGCTGATGCAAGGCAAACGCGGGATTATCATGGGTGTCGCCAATAACCGCTCGATCGCCTGGGCCATCGCGCAGGCAGTTGCGGCCCAAGGCGGCGAGGTTGCCTTCACCTACCAGGGCGAGGCACTGGAAAAACGCGTGCGCCCGTTGGCGGCTTCGATCAATTCCGATCTTGTCATCCCCTGCGATGTCGCCAATGACGAGGCGATGGACGAGGCGTTCGCCGCGGTCGCCGCCCGCTGGGGCAAAATCGATTTCTTGGTCCATGCCATCGGCTTTGCCGATAAAAATTACCTGCGCGGCCGTTTCCTCGATACGCCGCGGGCCGCCTTCCTGCAGGCGATGGATATTTCCTGTTATTCCTTCGCAGCCGCCGGCCGGCGCGCTGCCGCCTTGATGCCCGATGGCGGCGCGCTGTTGACGCTGACGTATCTTGGCGCCGAACGGGTGGTGCCGCATTACAATGTGATGGGTGTTGCCAAGGCGGCGCTCGAAGCTTCGGTGCGCTATATGGCGGCCGATCTCGGCGCCCAACAGGTCCGTGTCAACGCCATCAGCGCCGGGCCGATCAAAACCCTGGCCGCCGCCGGCATCGGCGATTTCAGCTACATCATGAAGTGGAACAAATATAACGCCCCGCTGGAACGTAACGTGGAACTGGAAGAGGTTGGCGGCGCCGGATTGTACATGCTCTCCGATCTCTCCAAGGGCGTTACCGGCGAGGTCCACCATGTCGATTGCGGCTACCACACCGTTGGTATGAAAAACCCGAACGCCCCGGATATCGGCGTCGCCGCCGATTAATGTCCCATAACAGCTTCGGGCATCTTTTTCGCGTAACCACCTGGGGCGAAAGCCACGGCCCCGCAATCGGCTGCGTCATCGATGGCACGCCACCAGGGCTTGCGCTTTCCGAGACAGATATCCAACCGTTTCTCGACAAGCGCCGGCCTGGCCAATCCAAATACACCACCCAGCGGCAGGAGCCGGACCAGGTAAAAATCCTGTCCGGCGTTTACGCGGGACGCACCACCGGCACGCCAATCGCTTTGACGATCGAAAACGTCGACCAGCGCTCCAAGGACTACAGCAATATCGCCGCGCAATTCCGGCCTGGCCACGCCGATATTGCTTACGAGCTCAAATACGGCATCCGCGACCCGCGCGGCGGCGGCCGCTCCTCGGCCCGGGAAACCGCGATGCGTGTCGCCGCCGGCGCCGTCGCCCGCAAGATCCTCGGTGAAAACGTCCAAATTCGCGGCGCCATGGTCGCCCTTGGCAGCCATTGGATCAGCCGCCCGCGCTGGGACTGGGCCGAGATCGATAACAACCCGTTTTTCTGCCCCGACCCGATCGCCGCCGATGCCTGGGCGGGCATTCTGGAACTGATCCGTAAAGCAGGATCATCCCTCGGCGCAGTGCTGGAAATTACCGCAACCGGCGTGAAACCTGGCCTCGGCGCGCCGATCTATGGCAAGCTCGACGCCGATATCGCCGCTGCCCTCATGAGCATCAATGCCGTCAAAGGCGTCGAAATCGGTGACGGCTTTGCCGCCGCCGCGCTGCAAGGCGAAGACGATGCCGACGAAATGCGAATGGAAAATGGCGAAGTGCAATTCCTCGCCAACCACGCCGGCGGCATCCTGGGCGGCATCTCCACCAGCCAACCCATCATCGCGCGCTTCGCCGTCAAACCCACCAGCTCAATCCTCACGCCAATGCGCAGCGTCGACCGCGACGGCAAAAACGTCGACGTCACCACCAAAGGCCGCCACGACCCCTGCGTCGGCATCCGCGCCGTACCGGTCGGCGAGGCCATGCTGGCCTGCGTCCTAGCCGACCACCTGCTGCGCCATCGCGCGCAAAATGGCGAAACCGCGCTGACGGCTATTTTGCAATTTACACAACTCGAATAATTCGGGTACGTAGGTTTACCTCCGTAATAAATAAGGTGAGCGATGGCCAGGTGGCTCAAATTTATATTGGTTGGCGCTTTAGTGATTCTCGGAGGTTGTACCCATTCCCTATACATATCGGATCGCTCGACAGGCGCATCTGGCCAAACGACTGTCGACACTTTTGGAAAGAATGCCGGCCCGATTTATCTCAACTTTGAGGGAAAAAATTATTCTGGGCATTGGGTTTATGTTCCTGGGCCTGCCACGTTTAGCCTGACAACGGCGAGTGCCAATTCGATGGCAACCAATGGGATAACCACCGAGACAGACGTTGGAACAGCATCCGCATATGGGATGACCGGATCAACGATGGGTAACGGCTCAATCTTGATGTCAGCTGGACCAGGCTCATCGCTCCGCTGCGTATTTGATTTCAATTCGATGTCTTCTTCTGGGTTGGGCGCCTGCCGCGATGAGGTAGGCGGTATGTACGATATTCAAATCAGCCGTTGATAACCATGGGGCAGCAGAGCCGATTAGGTTCAAAATGCTGGCCCAGACTCGCAAAAGTTTTTGCGTCGCTTTTTTCAAAAAGCGACTTCTTGCCTTACGTTATTGCAAAAAGCCCCAGCGCTCTACGGCGGGCTCTGCTTCGGCCCATTTCCAGGTGCCGTCGGTTTGTTCGCAGGCGGTGGTTATATAAACCGGACGCGGTGCTGCTGGATTATTGCTGGTGATGATGGTGAAGGCGACTTCCTTGCAGGTGGTAAGCGAGGAATTGATGACCCTGGTGACCGTGACGTCGCCATGGGCGTCGCCGATGGGGATATCGTAGGCGATTTTCCAGGCGGCTTCCTGGCCGGGCTGCATGGTTGCGACGGCGGCGGCGATCTTGTCCTGCTGGCCTTGATGCAGTTTGCGCGAGAGGTATTTCTGCAGGGCCGTGATTGCCGCCTGGGTGCCGACGCCGGCGGCGTAGCCGATCAAGGGATTGGCGGTTATGGCGCTGACGCCGATGGCGGCAGCGGCGCCGCTGGCAGGTCCGGCGCTGGTGACCAGGGCGCTGTTTTCACTGCAGGCCGCCAGCGAACCTGCAATCAGCACCACCATCACCGTGCGTGACGGCGTGGCAATCACTGCAGGGCGCCCCAGCGTTCCGTAGCAGGTTCCGCGGTTGCCCATTTCCACATGGCGCCGTCGCGGCAGACATCGGCGGTGTAGAAGTCGCGGTGCGGCTGTCGATGCTGTATTGTATCGACCGAGAAGATGATTTCCTTGCAGGCGAAGGCAGGTTCATTACCCGCGGGCACGGCAGGCGTGATGTCGCGGGTGACGGTAACTTCGCCGTGCTGGTCATCCTCGATCGGGATTTGGTGCACGACGCTCCAGGTTCCAACACCGCCCTCGGGGATATTGCCGGCGGCGCCCGCGATGGCGTTCTGTTCAGCTTCATGAACCCGCTTTTCAAGATACTGCACGCCGGCGATGGCAGCTGCCTGGGTGCCAAGGCCGATGCCCGCGGTGACTGCGCCGTTGCTGGTGACTGCGTTGGAGATTGCAGCAGCGCCGACACCGGCTCCGGCGCCGGCGGATTGGGTTAACAACGAGCTGCATCCGCTGAGCAAAATTGAAGCCGGCAGGATGACCCAAAAGGTCAGTTGCAACCGTGAATTTTTCGGCATGAGGCCCCGCTCAATATTATTAACTAATAAAGAGTTGGGAGGAGGGTGCGGCCAGACAAGCAAACCGGCGCCAATCTAAACGCTGATTAATCTATTGATTAATCAGTTGGTTGAACCGTAAATCAAACTGAGCGCAGGCGATTTTAGAGGGAGGTGGAACCGCGGTTCAGATCTTTTCGCTGATCCTGATCGCGGCTTTGCATCCGGTCTTTATGACAGCGGTCAAGAACCGATAGGCGGGGGCTTTTTCAGCCTCGTTTGCCAATGCAATGTCCCGGTGCATGATCTCTTCGGCGCGGAACCGGGTGATAGTGGCTTTGAGCTCCGGATCATCCTCTCCCAGCGCTTCTTCCTGCGCGCCGTAATGCTCATCGATGGTCTCTTCGATTGCCACGGTGCAAGCCATGGCCGTGCGTGGCCCTAATGCCGCGGTAACCGCGCCCAGCGCAAAGCCGGCGATGTCCCATAGCGGCAGCAGCACGGTTGGCCTGACCCTGCGGCGATGGATCAAATCTGAGAAACGTTCCAGATGCGCCTGTTCCTGCGCCTGCATATGCCGCAATTCCGCGGCATGCGGACTGCGTCCCAGCACCGCGAGTTGACCGGCATAAATCCGTGCCGCACCATATTCGCCGGCGTGATCAACCCGGATGAATTCTTTAATCTGATCAGTCATCGCACCTGCCTTGGTCTACGCAATACATAACTTGATAGCACGGCCGCAAAGAACAACGCATATAATAGATCCATCGCCGCCATCGAGATCGGCAAGCCGGGGATCAGGAAGGTTGGTTCATCGCAAGGTTTTGCCGGCATCATCGGTAGCGCCGCGCCGGGGGTTAATATGCCGTTGCATTCCGGCAACGGGCTTTGCCACCAATGAAATTCGACGCCGACATGGATCAAGGAGATGGCCGCGCCTGCCAGCAACGTCGAGTACCGCCAGGGCCAGAACAATGCGCGCCGGAACAGGCGGTGAGATGGCTGCGATGACGCCAAGCAATATGACGATCCGATAAGGCCAGCGTTCCCACAGGCAAAGCGGGCAGGGGTAAAGCCGCATGAAATCCTGCACGTAATAGGCGACCGCCAAGGCAGCCAAGGCTGCCAATGCCGTCGCCACGCCCGCCAGCCGAAAGTTCAAAGAATGAACCGGCTGAGGTCCCCCTTGGAGGCCAAAGGCGCGACCTTTTCATTGACGTAGGCAGCATCTACCAGCACGTGCTCTCCGGTGCGGTCGGTCGCCGAAAAGCTGATCTCTTCGAGCAGCCGCTCCAGCACGGTCGCCAATCTGCGGGCGCCGATATTCTCAACCCGGTCGTTGATGTCGTAAGCCAGCCCCGCCAGCGCATCGACCGCATCATCCGCGAACGCCAGTGAGACGCCCTCGGTATTCAGCAAGGCGGTGTATTGCTTCAGCAAAGAATGTTCCGGCTCTGTCAGTATCCGGCGGAAATCCTCGCGCGAGAGCGATGACAGTTCCACCCTGATCGGCAACCGGCCCTGCAATTCCGGCAACAAATCGGCCGGCTTGGCGACGTGAAAAGCGCCGGAAGCGATGAACAGGATATGGTCGGTTTTAACCGGGCCATATTTGGTCGAAACCGTGGTGCCTTCGATCAACGGCAGCAAATCCCGCTGCACGCCTTCGCGCGATACATCGCCGCCGCGAAAGCCGTTTTCGGTCTTGGCGCAGATCTTGTCGATCTCATCGAGGAAGACGATGCCGTTATTCTCGGCGTGGCTGAGGGCATCCTTGGTCAGCGCCTCGGTATCCAGCAGCCGGTCGGCCTCTTCGCGCTCCAATGCCTTGCGGGCGTCCGGTACCAGCATTTTGCGCTTCTGCGCCTGCCGCCCGAACATCCCCTTCATCATCTCGCCGAGGTTGATGGCGCCGTTTTGCGGCGCGCCGGGGATGTCGATCATGCCGATCGCCTGGCCTCCGGTTTCGCCGACAGCGATTTCGATTTCTTTGTCCTCAAGCTCGCCGGCGCGCAGCATGCGGCGGAATTTTACCTTGGTATCGGCGGCAGCACCTTCGCCCACCAGGGCGTTGACCAGCCGCTCCTCCGCGGCGAGCTCGGCTTTCGCCTCCACACCCTTGCGGTTCTGCTCGCGCAGCATGGTAATTGAAGCCTCAACCAGGTCGCGGATAATGCTTTCCACATCGCGGCCGACATAGCCGACTTCGGTGAATTTGGTGGCTTCGACTTTGATGAACGGCGCCTGCGCCAATTTCGCCAGGCGCCGGGCGATTTCGGTTTTGCCGCAGCCGGTGGGGCCGATCATCAGGATGTTCTTCGGCACCACCTCTTCGCGCATGCCTTCAGGCAGCTGCAGCCGCCGCCAGCGGTTTCGCAAAGCGATGGCGACCGCACGCTTGGCGTCATGCTGGCCGATGATAAAACGGTCCAATTCAGAAACGATTTCACGCGGGGTGTAGACGGGGACATCGATCACAGGGATTCAACAATCAAATTTTCGTTGGTGTAAATACAAATATCAGCGGCAATCTTCATCGCCCGCCGGGCAATCTCCTCGGCGCCCAAATCCGGCACGGTCATCAAGGCGCGCGCCGCCGACAGCGCAAAATTGCCGCCCGAGCCGATTGCGACGATGCCGTCCGAGGGTTCAAGCACATCGCCATTGCCGGTCAACGTAAAGCTGCGCTCGGCATCCGCGACGATCAACATGGCTTCCAGCCGGCGCAGATAACGTTCGGTCCGCCAATCCTTGGCGAGCTCCACGCAAGCGCGCTCAAGCTGATTGGGAAACCGCTCGAGCTTGGTTTCAAGCCGTTCCAACAGGGTGAATGCATCCGCGGTAGCCCCGGCAAAACCGACGATGACAGCGCCGTTGCCGATCCGGCGGACCTTCCGGGCATTGCCCTTCACCACGGTATTGCCAAGGGAAACCTGGCCGTCACCCGCCATCGTCACCTTGCCGTCGCGGCGAACACATAAAATGGTCGTGCCATGCCAGCCAACCGGGTCATGGGAGCCTGCGGAGTTTGTCAAATTCGTCATGCAGCGGAAATGGCACCCCCGCCACCGCCTCGCAAGTCCCGCAAGGCAGGTAGGCAAAAGGGCCAGGACTTGTTGCGGGACTGAATGGCTTTACCGAGGCGAATCCGGCGATGCAGGAGATGAATACCTTGCTTGCCATGACGCGATAGATGATGCGGAAAGGCCCCGGCAAAGCTGCCGGAACGCCCGGACGCCCAATAGTTCAGGCTTGCCGGTTTCTAAAAAAGAACCGCTTGCTCTAGTTCCGTTTAACCGCCAGCCGCACGCCAATATTAATTGCCAGCACGAACAGCATCACCAGGAAGGCAGCGGCGAAGGCCAATGCGTGGGAGGCGGCGTCCGGCTGCTCGATGAAGCTCCAGATGACATAGGTCAAATAGCCGATTTGCGAGTGCAGGATGCTGTGCACCGGACTGCCGAGATTAAGCGGGTAGCTGGAAAAGCCGGCGGTGTAGATCAGCGGCGCGGTTTCGCCGACGGAGATCGCCAGCGCCAGCAAAGCACCGGTCAAAACGCCGGACAGGGCGCCGGGGAGGATGATTTTAAACACCACTGCGGGTTCAGAAGCGCCCAGGGCGAAGCCGGCCTCCCGCATTGCCACCGGTACCTGGCGGAGCGCCAGTTCGGTGATGCGTGCCAGGTACGGCACCACCAGAATTGCGATGGTGACGGCACCGGCGGGCGCCGCCAAACCCCAGCCGAGGCCGCCGACCAGCACGATATAGGAGAAATATCCCAGCACGATCGATGGCGTGCCGGTCAGCACATCCGAGAGGAAGCGGATGGTGTTGCCAAGTTTGTTATTGCCATATTCGGACAGATAAATTCCGGCGCCGACCCCGATCGGCACCGCCACCGCCATTGCCATTGCCGAGATCACGATGGTGCCCTCGATGGCGTTCCAAAGCCCGACGCCCGCCGGTGGCGTCGAGGAGGTAAACAGTTTCGGTGAGAACGCCGAGGCGCCGTTATAGGCCACCACCCACACGATATCGAGCAACGGGCCGATGACCAGCGCCAACGCCAGGCCGCAGGCGATCCAGCCGATTTTACTGGTGATGATGCGCCGCAGCTCCTGGGCGCTACGGGCCTGCTTTGCCGGGTGCGCTGATACGCTACTTGCGCTTGCCGACATGTAAGCCCCCGGAGGTTAGAATTTTTGCACCGGCATTGGTCAGCAAGGTGATGATGAACAGAACCAGCGCAATTTCCGCCAGACTGCGAACCGCCATATTGGTCGGATCGCCTTCGGCGCTATCCAACTGGCTGACGATGAAGGAGGCGATGGTGGAAATGGGGCTGAAGATGGAGTGCGGCAGAATATTCAGGCCGCCGCCGGAGACCATCAGCACCGCCATGGTTTCCCCCAAGGCGCGGCCCAAAGCCAGCACGATGCCGCCGATCAGCGTGGTGCGGACCATCGGCATCATTGCCTTTGACACCACCTCGAAATGCGTGGCGCCCAGCGCAAAGGCAGATTCCCGGTTTTCTTTCGGCACCTGCAGCAACGCATCAAGCAGCGTGGTGGCAATGATAGGCGTAATCATTAGCGCCAGCACGATGGAAGCGGCCAGCAAGCCGTAACCGCCGCCGCTGGCGCCGCCCGCGAGGAACGGAATGAACCCAAGATATTTCGATATCACCGGCCCCAGCATGGTGCCGATGAACGGCACCAGCACGGCAATTCCCCAAAGCCCGAACACTACGCTTGGCACCACCGCCACCAGTTCCACCAGCATCGAGAGCGCCGGCCGCACTTTTTGCGGCACGGCCTCGGCGAGGAAAATGGCGGCGCCGACGCTCAACGGCACCGCAATCAGGATCGCGATCGCGGAGCTAAGCAGGGTCCCGACAATAAATACCGCGATGCCGTAATTGGCGCCGTTTGGCACCAGCACACCACGCACGGTTACCGGATCGCCGTACAGATCGCCGAGGTCCCAGATGACGCGTGTAACGAAACCAAACCCGTTAAACCCGATGGCCTGCGCCGAGAAGATCAGAAGAAATAAAACAACCGCGCATAGCGCGGCCGGTATCAACAGGCTCAGTCCCAGCAGTGATAAACGAAACGGCTTAATTTGCATATTTGAAGTCCGGTAAAGCCAACCCTCCCGGCCTAAACCGGGAGGGTTGGTTCGAGGCTTACTGTATTTTAGCGATCTGCGCAGCGGACAGGGTCTGCACTGCGGGCGGCAGCGGCAGGAAGTTGACCTGCTTCAGATATTTAACGCTGTTGCCGTCGGTGATTGCCCAGCTCAAGAAGGCACGGATGGCATCGCCGTAAGCTGTTGCCGGCTGGTTGCTATCAACCACGGCATATTCATAGTTGACGATCGGATAGTTATTCGGGCCGCTGGTGAAGATCATGCTGATCCGCTCATCCGGCGGGGTGCTTGCAGCCACACTTTGCGCGGCGGCGCCGATGGTATCAGGCGTCGGCAAAACATAGGCGCCGGAAGCATTTTGCAGCGCGGCCGTACCAAGCCCCGCAGCGGCAACTTTGGCGGCATAGCTGACGCCGATATAGGCGATGGAATACGGGTTGGCTTTGGCGGCGGCCAGCATGCCGGCATTACCCTTGGCGCCGATTTCACCGGTGATTGGCGGCCAGGAAAGCGTGGTGCCGAAGCCGGTGCTGCTCTTCCAGGACGGGGTGGAAGCGGAGAGATACTGGCTGAAGATGAAGGTGTCGCCGGAGCCGTCCAAACGATGGACCGGCACAATGGTGTTGGCAGGCAAAGCCACACCCGGATTGGCGGCGGCGATCTGCGGGTCATTCCACTTGGTGATGGTACCGCTGTAGATGCCGGCGAGGATCGGGCCGGACAGCTTCAAGCCGGTAACACCGGGCAGGTTATAGTTGATCGACTGCGCTGAAATCGCCAGTGGAATGCTCAAAATGGTCGGGTGCATCTTGGCCATCGCGTCGGACACATAGGCATCCGAAGCGCCGATCTGGATCAGGCCCTTGATGGCCTGCGCGATGCCCGCGCCAGAACCCGTCGAGGTGGTGGTGATCTGGATGTTGGGGTTGATGGACTGATAATCCTCAACCCAGATGTTGAACAGCGGATACAGCAGGCTGGAGCCGCTTTCCACCAGCTGCACTTCAGTTTGGGCCTGGGCAGGGGCGGCAAAATGGGTCAGCCCAAAAAGCGCCAAAGCCGCGGCGCCAGCGCGCAGTGCCAGGGAGTGGCGAAGCTTGTTACGCTTATTAAGCGGCTTGTTACTAAGATGCACGATCGATTCCTTTTCGTGAAAACCCTGTTGTGAGTGAGCACCGTCGCCCGCACGCGCGTGCAGCCTCACTTCCACGCCGCTGTAATTCAACGATGTTACAAAGGCGACAGTCTTTCGGTTGCAGTTTAGTGACATTTGGGTCCGGCCCGACCCGCGCCGCATTCCTGGCGGACCTCCCTCTCACGCCCTGGTCGCGGCTGGCCCTGGCCACCATAACTTGCCGCGATGAATGTAAAACCGGGCCAAACCTGCGCAGCGCCACAAAAACTCGGCGCCGGCGCACTTTTCTGGGGCTTCTTTCAGGCTGGAATTTTGGGTTTCGGCGGCGTGCTGCCGGTGGCAAGGCGGATTATTGTCGATCAACGGCAGTGGATGAGCGCCGAGGCCTTTAACGATCTGTTCAGTCTTTGTCAGTTCATGCCCGGCGCCAACATCGTGAACTTCGCTTTCGCCTTTGGCGCGCGTAACCGTGGCGTTGCCGGCGCGGCGGCGGCGATTGCAGGGCTGCTGACCGCCCCGCTGGCGATCGTGCTTTGCATCTCCGTGCTCTATCAGCGCTTCGGTACCATCCCGATTGTGCAGCACGGGCTGGGCGGTTTGGCGGCGGCGGCTTCCGGACTCGTGCTTGGCACCGCCATGAGAATTGCGACGCCGATTTTCCGCGGCCCCAGTCAGATCGTAATTGCGGTGCTGGTGTTCGGCTTGGTGATCCTGGCGCATCTGTCGTTGCCGTTCACCATGCTGTTGGTGCTGCCGCTCTCGGTGTTGCTGGCCTGGCGCCAATGATCGCAAAATTGCTCATTCTGGCGGCACTTTTCGGCAGGCTGTCGCTGCTTGCGGTTGGCGGTGTCAACAGCACCGTGCCGGAAATCGCGCAGCAGGTCGTGCAGGTCCATCACTGGACCACGGCGGCGCAATTCTCGCAGCTTTTTGCTTTGGCGCAGTCAGCACCCGGACCAAACATGCTGATCGCGGCGCTGATCGGCGCCCATGTCGCCGGCATCTCCGGCGGTATCGTCGCCAGCCTGGCGATGATCCTGCCCGCCGGCATCCTGGTGATGGCGGTCTCCGGCTTGTGGGACCGTTTTCGCGAACGGCGCTGGCGCCGGGTGCTGCAGGCGGCCATCCTGCCGATTACCGCGGGCCTGGTGCTGGCCGCCGGCTTTGTTCTGGTGCGTGCCGCGGATCGGACGGTGCTGTTCGCCGCCATTACCGTCGCCGCGACTGCGCTTACCTTCACCACCAGACTGCATCCGCTCTGGCTGCTCGCCGGCGGCGTTGTGCTGGGGCTGGTATTTGCCTGACCCCGTTGCCATTTCCGCTGAACCGAGGGCGGCAACCTGCCAGCGGCAACCGGTAGCGGCCACTTACAGCGAGGGGATCAACAGATGGCGTTAAACACCCGCAAACTGGGCAGCCAGGGCTTCGAAGTCTCGGCAATTGGGTTGGGCTGCATGGGGATGAGCCAGTCCTACGGACCTGCGGACGAGACTGAATCCATCGCCACCCTCCATCGTTCCATCGAGCTCGGATGCACCTTCCTCGACACCGCCGAAGTCTACGGCCCTTATAAAAACGAGGAATTGCTTGGACGGGCTTTGCAAGGCAAGCGCGACCAGGTTCAGCTCGCCACCAAATTCGGCTTTCGCATCGGCGACGGCAAGATGAGCGGCACAAACAGCCATCCGGACCAGATCCGCAAGGCGGTCGAGGGATCGCTGAGCCGCCTGCAAACCGATCATATCGACCTTTTATACCAGCATCGCATCGACCGTGAGATCCCGATCGAGGATGTCGCCGGCGTCGTCAGCGAACTTATCAAGGCCGGCAAGGTGCGGTTTTTCGGCATGTCCGAAGCCGGTGTCGCCAACATCCGGCGCGCCCATGCAGTGCAGCCGGTGACCGCCCTGCAAAGCGAATATTCGCTGTGGGAGCGCAATCTTGAACAGGACATCATTCCGGTATTGCGAGAGCTCGGGATCGGGCTGGTGCCGTTCTCGCCGCTCGGGCGGGGCTTCCTGACCGGCGAGGTCAAGCGCGCCGAAGAATATCCGGAGAACGATTTCCGCCGCAACGACCCGCGTTACCAGGGCGAAAATTACGACGCCAACGTCAAGGCGGCGCAGATTGTGCGCGACATCGCGGCGGCCAAGGGCGCCAAACCCGGCCAAATCGCGCTGGCCTGGCTGCTGCATAAAGGCGAGGACATCGTGCCCATTCCCGGCACCAAGCGCCGCAAATATCTGGAGGAAAACGTCGCCGCCGCCGATATCATTCTGGCACCGGCGCAGCTGCAGGCGCTCGACGACGCCCTGGCCGCCGACAAAATCGCCGGCCCGCGCTATCCCGAAACGATGATGTCGATGGTCGATCGCTGAGATTGTTCTCTAGATAGCGCTTCTCTACATAGCGATTCTCTAGATAGCGCTTCTCTACATAGCGATTCTCTAGATAGCGCTTCTCTAGATAGCGATACTTTAGATAGCGCTTCTCTAGATAGCGATACTCTAGATCACGGTATCTAAGCGCTGCAACGCCGGCAATCGCCGTAGGGCGCCATCAGGCCGCCATCACGCGCCAGCAGATGAGCGTACGGAGCCTTGCGTTACCTGAGGCCAAAGCTTACACCGAGCCGCCAAGGTCATCATTGAAAGCAGCGGCATGACTTCCGGCAGTTTCCCCCATCCCGACTACGCCACGCGCGTTATTGAAGCGCTGGCATTCGACGACGTGCTTCTGGTACCGGCCTATTCCCAGGTCCTGCCTACGCTGGTGAACACCAGCACCCGGCTGACCCGAACCATCAATCTGAACATCCCTTTGGTTTCAGCCGCGATGGACACCGTAACAGAGGCGGCAATGGCAATTGCGATGGCGCAACAGGGCGGCATCGGCGTCATTCATAAAAACTTCACCATCGAGGAGCAGGCCGCCCAAGTCCGCCGCGTCAAGAAATTTGAGAGCGGCATGGTCGTCGACCCGTTGACGATCCACCCGGACCAGACGCTTGCCGATGCCCGCGCCTTGATGACGAACCACAATATCAGCGGCTTTCCGGTCGTGGAGCGCGACAGCGGCCGGCTGGTCGGCATTCTGACCCATCGCGATGTCCGCTTTGCCACCGACCCCAACACCCGGGTCTATGAATTGATGACCCGCGAAAACCTGGTCACCGTCACCGCCGGCGCCACCGCTGAGGAAGCCCGCGCCTTGCTGCACCGCCGCCGGCTGGAAAAGCTGCTGGTGGTCGATGACGCCTATCGCTGCATCGGCCTGATCACGGTCAAGGATATGGACAAGGCAGAAGCGCATCCGCTGGCCAATAAGGACGAACTCGGGCGGCTGCGCGTGGCCGCGGCAACCGGCGTCGGCGATGATGGCGCGCAGCGGGCGGCCGCCTTGGTCGATGCCGGCGTCGACGTTGTCGTGGTCGATACCGCCCATGGCCATTCCGATGGCGTGTTGAAAGCCGTCACCCGCATTAAAAAAGCTTCCAACGCGGTGCAGATCATTGCCGGCAACGTCGCCACCCCGGATGGCGCCAAAGCGCTGATCGACGCCGGCGCCGACGCCATAAAAATCGGCATCGGGCCCGGTAGCATCTGCACCACCCGCGTTGTCGCCGGTGTCGGCGTGCCGCAATTCTCCGCGGTGCTGGAAACCGCGGCCGTGTGCCGCGCCAGCGGCGTTCCCGCAATTGCCGATGGCGGTATTCGCGCCTCCGGCGACATGGTCAAAGCACTCGCTGCCGGCGCCGATGCCGTCATGGTTGGCTCGATGCTGGCCGGGACCGACGAAGCCCCCGGTGAAGTCTTTTTATATCAAGGCCGTAGCTATAAATCTTACCGTGGCATGGGAAGCCTGGGCGCGATGGCGCGCGGCTCCGCCGATCGCTACTTTCAGCAGGAAATCAAGGATACGCTGAAACTGGTTCCTGAAGGCATCGAGGGTCGCGTCGGCTATAAAGGGCCAATGGCGGCAGTTGTGCACCAGCTCGTCGGCGGCCTGCGCGCAGGCATGGGTTACACCGGCGCCGCCACCATCGAGGCCTTGCAGACCGAGGCGAAATTCCGCCGGATCACCGGCGCGGGCTTGCGCGAAAGCCACGTGCACGACGTCGCTATCACCCGCGAAGCGCCGAATTATCGCCAAGATTAGAGATGACAAAAGGCCAGGTAAGAACTTCTTTTTCTGAAGAAAAAGAAGCAAAAAGACTTTTTGACTCTGGGGCATGGGTGTTGGCGGCATCCAGCCGATGACGCCGGCTGGGCAGCTTGCCGCGGCAATCGATCTTTTGGCTGAGATCGAGGCAGATGCGCGGCCGGGTGACGCCGTTGCCAATTCTTTTTTCCGCAATCGCCGTTTTATCGGCGCCGGCGATCGGCGGGAAGTTAGTACGCTGGTGTGGGGCGTCCTGCGGGCCCGTCGCCATCTCGGCTGGTGGCTGGAGAAATTTGGCGCCGAACCGACGCCTCGATTACTCCTCGCGGCGCAGGCGATCTTCACCGGCATGACGCCGCATAAAATCGCCATGGCCTTTACCGCCGGGCGCTACGGACCGCCTCCGTTAAGCGAAGCGGAAACTATCATCCTGGAAAAATTCGCCGGTCATACGCTGGAACATCCCAATATGCCGGATGCCGTCAAATACGAAGTGCCCGATTGGATCATGCCGCGGCTGCAAGCCCAGTTCGGCGATGCCCTGGCCGCGGAAATGGCGGCCCTGGCGGAAACCGCGCCGCTCGATCTGCGGGTGAATGCACTGAAATCCACCCGCGAAGCCGCCATGGCCGGATTACGCGCCGAACATCTGGAATCCCGTCCTACGCCATTCAGCCCCTGGGGACTGCGTCTGGCTTCCCGGCAATCCGTCACGGCAAGCAAAATCTTCCTCTCAGGCGCCATCGAAATTCAGGATGAGGGCAGCCAGCTGGTGGCGCTTCTGGTCGACGCCAAACCGGGCATGCGCGTTGCCGATTATTGCGCCGGGGCAGGGGGCAAAACCCTGGCCATCGCGATGACCATGGAAAACAAGGGCCATATCGTCGCCTGCGACGTCTCCGCCCCGCGCCTTGAAGGTGCTATTAAACGGCTGCGCCGTGCCGGCGTGCACAACGCCGAGCGGCATCTCCTGGAAGCCGGCGATAAATGGACCAAGCGGCAGGAGAAAAAGTTCGACCGCGTGCTGGTGGATGCGCCCTGTACCGGCACCGGTACCTGGCGCCGCAACCCTGATGCAAGATTGCGCTTGAAGGAAAATGATTTGCGCGAGATCATGCCCAAACAGGCGATGATCCTCGACCAGGCGCAGCGCCTGGTGAAGCCCGGCGGACGGCTTATTTATGCCACATGTTCGTTGTTGGATGAGGAGAATGAGGCACAAATGGAGGCATTTTTGGCTCGCTACCCTAATTTCAGCCGCATCGCATTAACCGACCCGCTGCCGGCCGCGCTGCACGGCCCGGCGCTGCGTCTGACCCCGCGCAGCCACGGCACCGACGGTTTTTACGGTGCAATCTTGGAAAGAACCGCTTGATTTCGGTACGCCGCGCCCGGCCTGTCGACGCTCCCGGCATCGGTGCCGTGCACGTCTCCACCTGGCGCAGCGCCTATGCCGGGGTTTTGCCGGACGATTACCTCGCCAATCTCTCAGTGGCGCGACAGACCGCCTATTACGACCGCGCCATCCGCATCGGCCTTGGCGTTCACGTCGCCGTGCAGGCCGACCCGGAATTGCCTGCGGGCTCCCGTGTCATCGGTTTCTCAACCGCGCGCCGCATCCGGGGCAACGCCGTGGCGGAAGGCGAGGTGGAAACATTATATGTGCTGGACGACTGGAAGGAATACGGCCTCGGCCGCCAGTTGCTGCGCGCCTCCGGCCAGCATCTGGCCGCCATGGGTTGCAAATCCGCCTTCGCCTGGGTGCTGCGCGACAATCCCTCCACCTTCTTTTACGAACGCCTCGGCGGCAAACGGGTAGCGACCAGCACCACCCATGTCGGCGGCTCCGAACTCGCGCAAACCGCCTATGCATGGGACCCGATCGATCGGCTGATCAACGAAACCGTTTAGCCGGAGACCTGCTTTTTCTGAAGCAAAACCAGCAAAAAAACTATACTGATCCGGACCTAGGGCGCCGCCAAATCCCGGCTCCAGAATAAAAGAGTTTTTGCGCCGCTTTTTGCAAAAAGCGGCTGCTCGCTTTTACCGCTTGTTCTAACTCCCCCGCTATGCTGCAAGCCACAAATGCACAGTGAAAAAATTCTGATTCTGGATTTCGGCAGCCAGGTCACGCAGCTCATTGCCAGGCGGGTTCGGGAATCCGGTGTTTATTGCGAAATCTGGCCGTTCAATACCGACCCTGCTAAAATCGCTGCCTTTCATGCGCGGGGGATCATCCTCTCGGGCGGTCCCGCCAGTGTTGGGGATGAGGGTTCGCCGCGCGCGCCGGAGTCCATCTTTACCGCCGGCATTCCCATTCTGGGGATTTGCTACGGCCAGATGGTGTTGTGTGCCCAGCTCGGCGGCGATGTGCGTGGTGCCGATATTCGTGAATTCGGCCGCGCCTATGTCGATATCACCGAAGACTGCGCCTTGTTCGAAGGCGCTTGGTCGACCGGCGCCCGCGAACAGGTCTGGATGAGCCATGGCGACCATATCTCCGCGCCGCCGCCGGGCTTTCGCACCGTTGCCGTGTCCGAAGGCGCGCCGTTTGCGTTGATCGCCGACGACACCCGGCATTTCTACGGCCTGATGTTTCATCCGGAAGTCGCTCACACTCCGCATGGCGCGCAGCTGCTGCGCAATTTTACCCACAAGGTGTGCGGCTGCAGCGGCGATTGGACCATGGCTGGTTTCCGGGAAGCCGAGAAAGCCAAAATCCGCGCCCAGGTCGGTTCCGGCCGCGTGGTCTGCGGCCTCTCCGGCGGCGTCGACAGTTCGGTAGCCGCGGCGCTAATCCATGAGGCGATCGGCGACCAGCTCACCTGCATCTTTGTCGATCACGGCGTGTTGCGCGCCGGCGAGGCGGCGCAGGTGGTCGAGGTGTTCCGCGACCGTTTCAATATCAAACTCATTCACCGCGACGCTTCGGCGTTGTTTCTGTCCAAACTCGACGGCATTTCCGATCCGGAACAGAAACGCAAAATCATCGGCGGCCTGTTCATCGATGTGTTTGACGAGGAGGCGGCGAAAATCGGCGGCGCCGAGTTCCTGGCGCAGGGTACGCTTTATCCTGATGTGATTGAATCCGTCAGTGCGCTTGGCGGTCCCAGCGTGACCATCAAATCGCATCATAATGTCGGCGGCCTGCCGGCGCATATGAAAATGAAACTGGTCGAGCCGTTGCGCGAGCTTTTCAAGGATGAGGTGCGCGCGCTGGGCCGTGAGCTTGGGCTGCCGGAGACCATCGTCGGCCGCCATCCGTTCCCTGGCCCCGGCCTTGCCATCCGCATTCTCGGCCCGGTGACGCGCGAGGCTGTCGAGATTTTGCAGAAGGCGGATGCGATCTATCTCGAGGAGATCCGCAATGCCGGCCTGTACGATGCCATCTGGCAGGCCTTCGCGGTATTGCTGCCGGTAAAATCGGTTGGCGTGATGGGCGATGGCCGCACCTATGACCAGGTTTGCGCCTTGCGCGCCGTCACCAGCACCGACGGCATGACCGCCGATGTCTACCCCTTCGAAATGGCGTTTTTAAGCCGCGTCTCCAACCGCATCGTCAATGAAGTCCGCGGCATCAACCGTGTCACCTACGACATCACCAGCAAGCCGCCCGGCACGATCGAGTGGGAATAAGGCCGCACCAGTGAGGACGAAGATTATGGGTCAGCTGCATGTGAAGATTATCCCGGTGACGCCGTTTCAGCAGAACTGCGCGTTGATCTGGGATGCGGACACCATGAAAGGTGCGGTTATCGATCCTGGCGGCGATCTGCCGCAGATCAACGCTGCAATCGCCGCTGCCGACGTCACGGTTGAAAATATCTTTATCACCCATGGCCATGTCGACCATGCCGGCGGCGCCGGGGAACTGGCGCGGAGCTTGGCGGTTCCAATTATTGGACCGGATCGGCGGGATGCGCCGCTGATTGCGGAAATGCCCGGCCAGGCCAAACACCTTGGCATGAGCATGGAAGCGTTCACCCCCGATGAATGGCTTGAGGATGGCGGCACCATCAGCATCGGCGGCCATGACTTTCAGGTCCTGCATTGTCCCGGTCACACGCCGGGCCACGTTGTGTTTGTCGACCATGCCGCCAAATTCATGGTGGTGGGCGATGTATTGTTCCGTAACTCAATTGGCCGCACGGATTTTGCCTACGGTGACCATCAGGCGCTGATCAGCGCCATCACCGGCAAATTATTGCCGCTCGGCGATGATTATGCGTTTATTTGCGGCCATGGAATGGGTTCGACCATCGGTGCGGAGCGGCGCAGCAATCCGTGGCTCCAACGAAATTAACCACAATCTGGTTAATTTAACGGGCTTGCGGGTAGATCGATCCAGGAGAGATGCCCGCCTTTGCCGGCGCCGGTATCCAAAAATACCGTCTTGCCGCCTCTGGCGCCGGTTCTGATGTAGGGACGGCCGTCGGTGCTGCGGCGATCGTGGCCGCAATAGACGGTGAAACCCGCGGGTACGTCATCCACCCAGTTGATCAGCCGCTCGGGCTTGCCGGCGCCGGTAACCCGCCCCGTGGTCGCCCCATAGATGGCGCGCGCCAGCAACGGGCCGGGTCTGCCGGCCGGAAATTCCAGTGGCGGTTCGGTCAGCATGGCCGGATGAAAACCGCCATGTACGAACAGCATGTTGTTATGGCGGACCCAGGCCGGCGCCCGGCTGATCTCGGCCTGCGCCTGCTCGGCCATCGCCGGGGTTAACTCAGAAAGCGTTCTCTCAAGATAGGGCGGGCGGCTGACGGCGTCGCCGCGCAAAGCCCGCAGCAATTTGAAATCATGGTTGCCGAGGACGAACATGCCACGATTATCGGCGATCAGGTCGAACATGATCTCAAGCGTGCCTGGCGTATCCGGGCCCTCGTCCACCAGGTCGCCGAGCTGGATGATGAAATGATCGGTTTGAGCGGCGATGGCGAAGGCTTTGGTATCGCCGTGGACGTCGCCAATGACGCGAATGCCCATTGTAAGAGGAATCATGCGCTGTTGTCGCGGTATTTGAAGCAAAACTCAAATTCGCCTCGGAGCAATACCATTTCAGATTGTGGGTTATCGTTGACTTGATACTTTAAGATTGTACTGCTTGACCGATGACCGTGGTTTCAGAGATCGACAGCCTGCTTACTTTCTCCGGCGCCCCGACATTGGTCACGCAGCCGGTGGTAGCAGGCGAGATCGTGATCACCGGCAGCGCTGATTTTGCCGCCGACGTCACCGCCAACGGCGTCAATGGCACCGCATTGCTGATCGATGGCGGCGGCACCGGTAGTTTCGGGTCGGCAAGCCAGGTCACGTTCGGCAGCAATGTCACCATCGGCGATGCCGGCGGGTCTGGCACCATCGGCATCTTGAGCACGGATTTCCTGATCGGCAGTACCGGGTCGGCGGCCAACCTGGTAATTGCCGGCAGTAATCTGGCGGCGGGAAGCATTGCCGATATTTCCGGCGGCTTGACGGTTGCGGGGAATTTGGAACTGGGCGTTGCCGCCGCGGCCACGCTTGATCTGAGCGGCGTTCTCAATGCCACCACCACGACGATCGATGCGGCCGGGATACTGAACGCCGGCGGCGATGCCACAGCGTCGTTTGGCGGCCTGGTGGATGCCGGGACACTGGATTTCGGAAATTCGGCGCAGGCCAATGCGACGAACTTAATTCTTACCGGGGGTTTGCAGCTTGCGGGTCAGTCGGCGCTGACGGGGCTGAGCAGTGCTGTTATCGGCGGCGCCGGGACGTTGTCGATCGGAACGGGCGCAGAGTTCGGGGCCGGCGAATTGAACCTGATCGGCGGCGGCGTGTCGATCGCCGGTTCGCTCCAGCTGGCCGGAAATTTACTGGCCGATGCAGCAATAACGTTGAACGGTGGCACTTTGATTGCCGCCGCCGCGACCTTGAGCAGCGGTGGTCTGCTTTCCGGGTTTGGCGATCTGCTGCTGGGTGGCGGCACGATTGACGCTGCCGGGGGCGATATTTCAGTCAGCGGCGGGACCTTGGCCATTGCGGGCAACGTGACCATGGGCACCGGCAGCAGCATCGCCATTGCCGGCGGCGCGGCGCTCGATCTGAGCGGAGCCGCCGGCGGCAGCGTGGTGTTCGGCGGCATCAATTCGGAACTGATCATCAATGATCTGGCACTGGATTCTGCTGCGGTCACCGCAATGGCGGGTCATGACGTGATCGATCTGACCGGCGTGGCGCCGAGCCTGGTGAGCTATACCGGCGGCGTGATTGGCGCCGGAACTTTGGGACATTTCTCGCTAAGTTCAGCGAGCGGACAGCCGGCCGTCGAGATTATTTCCGATGGCAGCGGCGGCGCGTTGATAACACTGGGTGGTGAGATGGCGTGCTTCGCGCGGGGCACGCGGCTGTTGACACCCGACGGCTATGTGCCGGTTGAGGCGTTCAAGCCGGGGGATCCGATTATCACCGAGGCCGGAGCAAAAAAACCGGTGCGGTGGATCGGCCGGCGAATAATGCAAACCGGTTTGAGGACCGGGGCCGATCTCCGGCCAGTCGTGGTGCGGCCGGGAGCCTTAGGCGCGGGATGTCCGAGCCGTGAAATCCGGCTGTCGCCCTCGCACGCAATCTTTTTGGATGGCGTGCTGGTGCCGGCAATGCACCTGGTTAACGGCGCCACGATTATTCGTGAGCCCGGAACCGGGTCCGTAACCTATTACCATATCGAACTGGACCGGCACGAGGTGGTGCTGGCCGATCGGCTGCCGGTGGAGACTTATCTGGATACCGGCAATCGCGGACAGTTCGAACACGAAACAGGCGTGCGGGGCCAAGCCGTGCAAGCCTGCGCGCCATTGGTGCTGGGCGGCGTAAAACTGGCGGCGCTGCGGCAGCAGCTGCACCAGGTTGCCATCCAGGCCGGTTTCACCCTGATGCGGGAACCGTCGATATACGGCGTATTGCGGGATTTGAAGCTGTTGCCGGAAATGCGGGTGGAGGGTAAAACGCTGGTTGCCCGTTTCGCGCTACCGCCAGATGCCGGCCGCCTGATGCTGATGGCGCCGAGTGCTGCACCGGCCGACACCGATCCGGACTCCGATGATCGCCGTGAACTTGCCATTTGCCTGCGCCAGACCAAGGCCAAACCGGACCGGTTGCGCCTGGGTGCCGGCTGGTATGAGAAGGCAAAATACGATGCCGGGTTTTGGATGGGCGGCAGCGGGGAGGTATTTTTAGCGCCCGGCGCCGCGGCGTTGACGCTGCGCCTGGCTGCTGTTGCACAACGCTGGCAACCTCCCGCCGCAATTGACTTCCATCCGCCGGGCTCTTAGGGAGCAGCCTCGTTGCCGGGAACGTGGACAGGCCGTGGTGGTCTGAGCCCGCTCTTGATCGTTTTTCGACCAAGAGACTACTGGCGGAATTTTAACAAGAAAGGGTAGCGCCATGACCAAGCGCACTGAGAGTAAATATAAGATTAACCGCCGGTTGGGCGTCAACCTGTGGGGCCGCGCCAAATCGCCGATCAACAAGCGGGAATACGGCCCCGGCCAGCACGGGCAGCGCCGCAAAAAGCCCTCTGATTACGGCGTGCAGCTGATGGCGAAGCAGAAGCTGAAGGGCTATTACGGCAATATCAGCGAGAAGACCTTCTACAAATATTATGAGGAAGCTGTGCGCCGCAAAGGCGATACCAGCGAAAACCTCATCGAAATTCTGGAACGCCGCCTGGATGCGGTTATCTACCGCCTGAAGTTCGCGGTAACGCCATTCGCGGCTCGGCAGTTCGTCAGCCACGGCCATGTCACGGTCAACGGCCACAAAGTGAATATCCCGTCCTACCTGGTCAAGGATAACGACGAAATCGAAGTGCGGGAGAAATCCAAGCAGATCGCCGTGGTCCTGGACGCTGCCCAAAGCGCTGAACGCGACGTACCGGAGTATATGGAAGTCGACCACCGCGCGATGAAGGGCAAATTCCTGCGCGCCCCGAAACTGTCCGACGTGCCGTATCCGGTCCAAATGGATCCAAATCTGGTGGTCGAATATTACTCGCGTTAAGTAAAGTAAGCGGTTCTTTTTGAGAACAAAGAGACTAGCCGCTGGCGAAGCAAATACCTTTTTAGTCTTGGGCATAAGGCGGTGGATCGCCAACGCCCATGCCCAAGATTAAAAAAAGTCTTTTGGTTCTTTTCTTCAGAAAAGAACTGCTCCCCCTAATTACTAACCGGAATGGGCTCTCGCTCCGCGGGGCGGCCGGGCGCTGGCTGGTTTGGGTGGCTCGGATCTCCGACGACGAACATCTGATGGAAGATGCTGCCCCAGCTTGGGTCATCCGAGGTGCTCATGCTGTTATTGGAGCCGGCTGTGCTGGCGGCGTTGGCAGTGCCTGGCGGCGAACCGGGATTTTGACCCGGCGCCGGGGGCGCCGGGGACTCGCCGGGCAGATGTGGGGTAGCGTTCGAAAGGATCCCGTTCGGTCCGAACAGATGAATAACTACGCCTGACGGTGGCGGGGTAGGATTGCGGGTAGCGTGGGCAATGCCGGCCGATGCCAGGAACAACGCCGCGACAGTTGTAATGCGGTAAAGATTCACCAAACTTCTCCGTGAGCTTGTTTCAGCATAGTCCCCGCCGGCGCGTCAGGCAAAGCACGTTGGCGGTGGGCCAAAAATTCAGCTAGGCTAGAGAAGATGAACATTCTAGCGCCTCTGCCGGTTCGTTTATCGATTGAAATCGTGTTCGATTTCGTCTGCCCCTGGTGTTACCTGGGTGTTCAGCGATTGAATTTTCTGCTGGCGCGCCGGCAGGATCTGGCGGTTGAGTTGACCTGGCGGCCGTTCCTGCTCAATCCCGATATGCCGCGTCTTGGGATGGCCCGCTCAGATTACATGATCCGCAAATTCGGCGCCGAGGATCGGGCGCGGCGGCTTTACGCCTCGATCACCAATTTGGGCGCGGCCGAGGGCATCATGTTCGATTTCTCCAGTATTCGCCGCACGCCAAACAGCGTGGATGCGCATCGGCTGGTGCGTTACGCCGCAGGTTTTGGGGTTGCGGATCAGGTGGTGAATGCCATTTTCCGGGCCCATTTCGTCGAGGGTGCCGATATCGGCAACACCGATGTTCTGGCGGCACTGGGCGCGCGGCACGGGCTCGATCCAGCAGGCTGCCGGATATTTCTGACGACCGGTGAGGGCTCCGAGCATGTGCATGCTGAGAACCTGCACGCGCATCGGCTGGGAATTAACGGGGTGCCGTGTTTTCTGATCGACGGTGAGCACGCCATCGCGGGCGCCCAGGAGGGTGAAGTGCTGGAACGGCTGTTAGAGCTGGCGGCATCCACGCCACGGACTAATTAATCAGAAATCGTCAACAAATAGTGCGCCGCAACGCCCCGGCTCTTTTTTTTCTCACAAACAACCTGATATGGCGTCTGGATAGCTACGGATTGGAGATGCTGTGACGAAGGTTAAAGGGATAACAAAGGCTCGGTTGACGATAAAAGCGGCAGCATTATCCTCCACCACATTGATTTCCTTCATCTGGCTTTCAAATACCGCGAGCGCGGCAACGCCGCCGCCGGACCCAGACAGCATCGTCACGCTGCAAATTGAAAACGACGCATTCTCAATTCCCGGAACCGATCGTTATTACACATCGGGCGAAAGCCTGGGTTACACCTTGCCAACCGGGAAGATGCCGGACTTCGTCTCAGATCTGGGACACAGCCTATTTGGTGAGGGCACGCAGCGTCTGGCGTTCAATTTGGTGCAAGTCATTTATACGCCGGTCGACACCCAGCTTTATAATCCGAACCCTTATGACCGGCCTTATGCGGGCGAGCTGACACTGCATACGACGCTGATCCAGGATACGGATACTACCCGCAGCCTGGCGCAGGTGAGCCTCGGCATGATCGGCCCGGATGCCTTGGGGCAGTCGATCCAGAACGGCTTTCATACGATTATTGGCGACAAGTCGAGCAAGGGCTGGGGCTATCAGCTGCGCAATGAACCGACGCTGGATTTTTTTGGCGGACGCATTTGGCGCTATGATATTGCCAGCTCGGATGACGACGCGATTGGTTTCCAGTTGCTGCCGCAGGTCACCGGCCAGGTCGGCAACAGCGAGATTTATGCGCAAGGCGGGGTTATCGCGCGGTTCGGCTCAGGAATGGATTCGGATTTTGGACCGGCGGTGATCCAGCCGATTATGAGCGGGACCGATGCCTACACCCCAACGCAGGGCTTTGTATGGTACGTATTCGGCGGCGCGCTGGGGCGCGTGGTAGCGCATGACACCCTGGTACAAGGCAATAATTTCCAGAACAGCCGCGGCGTGTCATTGCAGCCGCTGCAAGCCGACCTTGAAGTTGGCGCGGCGATTATTGTCTATGGCCTACGTGTGACCGCAACCGAGGTCTTCACAACTCCGGAATTCTACGGCCAGGACCCGGCATTCCAATACGGCTCCGTCGCAATATCAGCGCGGTTCTAACAGGGTTTTAAGGCGGTTTTAGGGAATACTTGCACACGCCAGGCTGGGCGCGTGAAGGCCGTGCGGATCAAAAGCGCATAACCGCGCTTCTGATGGCAAGCTGAGCGATTTCAAGCATTCCCGCAGTTGCCGCGACGCCGGTTGGCGTGGCAGATAGGCGCATGCTCAGACGCGCAATTCTCGCTGCCCTTCCTGTTGCCACGCTGCTGCCCAAATGGGCGCAAGCCAGCGACTTCAATAGTTTTCTCGCAGCTCTTCAGGCCCGGGCGGCAAGGGATGGCATCCCGGAATCGATTATCCAAAGCACCACCGGCGGACTGGTTCCCAACGCCGACGTGCTGCAGCTTGATAAGCATCAGCCGGAATTTACGCTGACCTGGGCGCAATACAGCTCGCGGGTGTTGAATGCCGGGCGCATTCAGCAGGGGCGGGTGACGGCGCAAACCTCCGCCAGCGTGTTGGCCGCAGTGACCAGCCAATATGGCGTCGATGCGGGACCGCTGCTGGGGATTTGGGGCATCGAGACCAATTACGGCACCACCCAGGGTGACTTTGACGTGATCGACGCGCTGACCACCTTGGCCTGGGATCGCAACAGCAGTTTTTTCGGCGGCCAGGTGATTTCGGCGATGCGGATTATCGCCAATGGCGACGCGCCGGCGGAAAAACTGATCGGCTCCTATGCCGGGGCCATGGGACAGCCGCAATTTATGCCGAGCGTTTACCTATCCACCGCGGTTGCGTTCTCGGGTTCGGGGCGGCCGGATATCTGGTCCAGCGATGCCGATACCCTGGCTTCGATGGCGAATTATCTGGTTCGCGCCGGCTGGCAGCCCGGGCTGCCTTCAAGTGAGCCGGTGCTCGCACCTTCCAACATCGATGTGTCGCAGACCGGACGCGAGCTGGTTCGCACCATCGGTTACTGGGAGAGCCTTGGGGTGCAGCGCCTGCCGGGCGCGCGCGGCCTGCCTGAGACCACGCCGGCGGCCTTATTACTGCCGGATGGCGCGGGGGGGCAGGCATTTTTGGTTTACAGCAATTTCAAGGTGATCCGGCGCTACAACCCCTCGGATTACTATGCGCTGGCGGTGGGTGCGTTGGGCCGGATGGCGTTGCAGGCATGACTGCAAGATGAGTTTTAGGGTGGCGGCGCTGGCTATTTTGCTGGCCTGCAATAGCTGTGTGCAGAAGCAGTCGCCAACGGCCTCCGGTCCGCCGAAGTTTTTCATTGGCAATCCGTATCAATTGGGTGGCGAGTGGCAATACCCGCAGGACTTTGCCAATTATGACGTCACCGGATTATCCGCGCCCGCTGCCGCTACGGCCGGCCAGATTACCGTGGATAACGAAACTTACGATCCCAATGCGTTGGCGGCGGCCAGCCCGGTTTTACCGCTGCCCTCGATCGTGACGATCACCAATCTGGTGAACGGGCGCAGCCTGGATGTACGGGTGAATGATCGCGGCCCGGCAATACCCGGCAGGGTGATTGCGGTAACACCCCGGGTAGCCAATCTGCTTGGATTTCCCGATGACGGCGTGGTGGAAGTTGAAGTGGTGCTGAACGTGCAAAAGAGTGCTGCACTCGATGCGGCGCTGGGGCAGGGGCCGAAACTGACGGCGGCACCGCAGGCAGGCATACAGGCGCAGTCCTTACCGCCGCCTGGCGGTGGCCCGAGCGGCCCAACTCAAAATCTGTCGGTGCCGACGGCCGAGACCGGGGCTACGGATCCGGGGGCGCTGTCGGGCGTGGTTACACAAGGGACCCCATCACCAGGGCCGCTTTATGTTCAAATTCCAGGCTTTGGGCGTGCCAGGGACGCTGATGGGGAGCTGCAGCAGCTTTATGGCTTGCCGGCTCACGTGGTGCCGGTGTTTGGCGGCGACCGTACCTTATATGCGATCAAGATCGGCCCCTATCATGCGGTCGCGGATGCGGATGCGGCGCTGGCGCTGGCGCTGCAGCGGGGCGTGGTTAATCCGGAAATCATCGTGCGGTGAGCAAGTTCCAAAAACGCGGCGCGTTTTTGGCCATCGAGGGTGGGGAAGGGGCCGGCAAGGGCACCATTCTGAAAGAGCTGGCTGGAAAACTTGCAGCCGAGGGCTTCAAGGTTTTGGCGACGCGTGAGCCTGGCGGGACCCCGGAAGGCCTTGCGCTGCGGCAGATGTTGTTGGGGGCCGATGGCAAAATCTGGGACCCCTGGGCTGAGCTGCTGTTAATGACGGCGGCCCGGGTGCAGCATGTGCGCCGCGTGATCCAGCCTGCTATCGAACGCGGTGAGCTGGTTATTTCAGACCGGTTCGTGGGCTCAACAATTGCCTATCAGGGTGCCGGCCACGGTATCCCTGAAAATGCAATAGAGGACCTGCACCGCAAGGCGGTCGGGGAGTTCTGGCCGGACCTGACGATTGTGCTGGATATTGACCCCCGCATTGGGCTGAAGCGCAGTCTGGCGAGGTTGGGCCAGCAGGATTTGGATGAGGGGCGATTTGAGGCCATGAGTCTTGCGTTCCATCAACGCGTGCGGGCTTCGTTTTTGCAGCAGGCAGCGGCACGGCAGAGTTCGCATGCCGTGGTGGATACCGAGTTGCCATTGGTGGAGGTGGCGCCGAGCGTAGCCGAGGCGGTTTTGACCTGGTTGCGCGGCCATGGCGTCGGGCCCGCAAAACCCTAGATTTAGGCTTTCACATCCGCCTTGTAGGCGCCGCGTTCACCGGGCGGTTTTTCCGGTCCGATCGTCGAATCCATTTCGGTTTGTTGTTCGAGTTCGGCGTTCAGCTCAGCTCCCATCAGCACGATGATGGTGGAAATCCAGATCCACGTCATGAAGCCGATTACGGCGCCGAGCGAGCCGTAGGTTTTGTTGTAATTGGCAAAATTGGCGACGTAGAATGAGAAAGCCAGCGATACCAGGACCCAGAAAACCGCGGCCGCACCGCCGCCCCAACTGACCCATGCCCAGCGCGCCCAGTTGCGGCTTGGCCCGAAGCGATAGGTGATGGCGAGCATGATGGCCAGTACCGCCAGCATCACCGGCCAGCGGAGCAAACTTATCAAGGCGGCGGTTGCGAAACCGAGGCCGAGAAAATTAAGCAGAATGGGTATGGCAACGACGGTGAACAGCGCCAGGATACCGAACACGATGGTGCCCATGGTGAACGCGAAGGCTACCAAAGTCAGTTTCACATAGCTGCGCTTTTCATGCTCGTGATAAACCACGTTGAGCGCGCCTATAAGCGATTTAATTCCGTTGTTCGCACTCCATAGCGAAACCAGCAGACCGATAATTGCGGCGAAGCCCAGAGTGCCACCTCCCTTTGAGGTGAGCGCTGTTATCTGGCCCTGGATGATATCCATGCCCTCGCCCGGCACAAAGCTGCCGATCGTGGCTAATTCGCTGCCCACATTGGCCGGATTGGTAAATAATCCGTAGATCGAAATGAATGCCGCCAGCGCCGGAAATAATGCCAGCAAAACGTAGAAGGTGACGCTTGCGGCCTCGGCCATGATCCGATCCTGCACGAACCCGGCCCCGGCCCGCTTCACGACGGTCCACCAGCCTTTTGGCGGGATCTCGTGCGGGGCTTTGGCATATCGTCCCGCCTCTCGCGCGGCTGGGCTGGCGACCACCTTGTCCTTGCGGACGGCATCTGGCGCCGGGGCGCCGCCCTTAGGCGGATCGATCGCCGGTTGGCCATCTACGGAGGCCTCCGATTCGGCTTGGCTAACGCTTCGGTCCGCGATCGGCGTTGATAAATTCTCAGCATCCGGCATGGATAATTCCATTTCGTCAAACAACGCGTTAGAAAGGTCAGCATAAATCTGTTGCCACATCAGCATATGGTCCGGACGGTGCTAAAAGATGTTAAAAACGGACAAGCTTACAGGATTCACATGAAACATAAATCAACTTGCCAGAATGAAGCGCGTACATGCCGGGCAGTTCGGTATTTTATTTGGATACCAGACTAAAAATCCGTCGGCTTTGACATAGATAGCTAGGGCCGTTGCTCTCGAAGTGTTTGGAAATATTAATGGATTTTCACTTTGCCGTTGTGTTTGATCCGGGGTTTGATCCGGGGTTTGATGCGAGCTTTGTTGCGCCTGGATTGGCGTTATGAAAGTCTTCAGGTGCCAGGCTTGCAAATCGGCAATCTATTTCGAGAACCGCTTTTGTGGCGCCTGCGGGCATGATCTGGGATATCTACCGCTATCTGGTATTTTGAGCGCGGTAGAGCCGGAGGATGATTATTTCGTGGCGCTCACGCCGGACCGGCCCAAACTGCGGTTCTGCGAGAACGCCGCGCCGGATGCATGCAACTGGATGATCGATGCGGCGCAGGAAGATCCTTTCTGCCTGGCCTGCCAGCATAACCGGATTATTCCGGATCTTCAGCAGAATAATAATCTGCAGCATTGGCGGGATATGGAAATTGCCAAACATCGGCTGTTTTACAGCCTGATGGCGTTGCGGTTGCCGATCCAGACCCGGGCGCAAAATCCTCAGCATGGGCTGGTATTCGACTTTCTTGCCGAAGACCCTGCGAGCGGTGCGAAGGTGCTGACCGGCCATGACGAGGGCGTCATCGTTATCAACTTGAACGAGGCTGATGATGTGAAGCGCGCCGAATTCCGGGCCGCGATGCACGAGCCGTACCGCACGCTGCTGGGGCACTTCCGCCACGAAGTTGGGCATTATTTCTGGGATGTTCTGATCCGTGATGCCGGCAAGATCGATGCATGCAGGGCCGTGTTCGGCGATGAGAGCATCGACTATGCCGAGGCGCTGAAACGCCATTACGAGAACGGCGCCCCGGCGGACTGGCAGGAAAGTTTCATTAGCACTTACGCAACCTCGCATCCGTGGGAGGATTTCGCCGAGACCTGGGCGCATTATCTGCATATCGTCGATACGCTGGAGACTGCGAACGCCTTCGGCTTGCGGATCCACCCGACCTTTACGCGCGACGACAGCCTGCATGTCGATATCGATTTCAATCCGTATCGAGCCGAGTCGATCGATCAGCTGATCACCGCCTGGCTGCCGCTCACCTTTACGATGAATAACCTGAGCCGCAGCATCGGCGAGAAGGATCTGTACCCGTTTGTGCTGTCGCAGCCGGTGATCACGAAGCTTGGTTTCATTCATGATATGATCAGCGACTGCCGGAGCAACGGCGCCTAAAACGGGTTCCTGAGCGATTTAAACAACAAGCCGAAAAGGCCCATTCATGAACGCATCGCCCCCCGAAGATACGCTCGCCAAGCTTGGCGCCAGGGCAAAGCGGCCTGACACCGCTCGCACAGCGCGGCCGGACGCATCGAAGGTGATGACGGTATTCGTGCTGATTGTGGTCACGCTGTATTTTGGGAGGGAAGTGCTGGTTCCGGTAACGCTGGCGCTGCTGCTCACGTTCCTGCTGGCGCCACCGGTTGGTTGGTTCCGAAAAATATTCGGCCGCGTGCTCTCGGTAGTATTGGTCGTTACTTTGGCGCTCGGCGTGCTGATTGCCATTGGCGGCGTGATTGTCGGACAGCTTCGCGAGCTTGCGATCGATCTGCCGAATTATACCTCCACGATCGAGAGCAAGGTTGTGGCAATCAAGGGCGACACGCTGCAACGTTTCTCGCACGTCCTCAATCACCGCCAGGTGTCGAACAAAGCTGCACCATCTCCGCCCGTCGAGCCGGTGGCGCAGCATCAGACCGGAACCCAGGTCACCAAACCACCGGGAGGTTTGGCAACTGCAACGATATTGCCACCGGCGGTGGAGCAATCCCTGCCTTCGCCATGGGAGTTGGCCAAGCAATACATCTCGCCTTTGATGTCGCCGCTGGCGACGATTGGCATTGTGTTCGTGGTGGCGGTGTTCGCGCTGCTGCAGCGCGAGGATTTGCGAGACCGCTTGATCCGATTGATCGGCCCTGACGATATTCACCGGACCACGCTGGCGCTGGACGATGCCGGGCGCCGATTGACCCGCTATTTTTTAACCCAGCTCAGCGTCAACACCGCTTTTGGTGTCATCATCGCGATCGGCCTGTATTTTATCGGCGTCCCACGGCCGATCCTTTGGGGCGTGATGACGGCGATATTGCGATTTATTCCCTATGTCGGTTCGTTCATCTCGGCGGTGCTGCCGATTGCACTGGCTGCCGCGGTCGAGCCCGGCTGGTCGATGGCGATTTGGACGCTGGTTTTCTTTCTGGTTGCCGAAGCCGTTACCGGTCAGTTGATAGAGCCGCTGATATATGGCCAGAGCAGCGGATTGTCGCCGTTTTCGGTGATTGTCTCTGCAATATTCTGGTCCTGGGTGTGGGGGCCGGTGGGGCTGCTGCTATCGACGCCGCTCACGCTTTGTCTGGCAGTGATGGGCCGGCATATGAAGGGGCTCGAATTTCTCGATATTCTACTTGGTGACCGGCCGCCTTTGACGCCGACCGAAAGCTTTTATCAGCGCATCCTGGCCGATGATGCCGATGAAGCACTGGACCAGGCTGAGCAGATGTTGAAAGACATTCCGCTTGCCAAATATTATGATGAGGTGGCGTTGCCGGGGATGCAGCTTGCGGCGCAGGACGCCGAGCTTGGTAATCTCACCGAGGATCAGCAGGAAAACATCAAGAAAACGATTTACGAATTGGTCGAGGGCCTGACCGAACATCAGGACCGCGCCGATAAAAAGCAGGCATCCGCGGGTGCCGATAGCGAGGCGCCGCTGGAGGCGGAAATCAGCGCGCAGCCACCGTTCAAGGTGATGAGCATCGCCGGACGCGGTCCGCTCGATGAACCGGCTTCGCGGATGCTGGTGCATTTGTTCGAGCAAATCGGGATCGCGGGGAGCCTGGTTAAATACCGGGATGCGTCGCGCTACAGTGTTGAGATGCTCGACCTGTCAAATGTGTCGATGATCTGCATCGCCTATCTGAGCATCAGCGGCAGTCCGGCGCATTTGCGGTATCTGGTGCAGCGGATTCGCAAGCGGTTGCCGGCGGGCGTGCCGGTGCTGGTCGGGTTATGGCCGGAGGGCGATATTCTGGAAGCGACCCGGGATGCGATCGGCGCCGATTATTTTGCCAGCTCCTTCGAGGAGGTGCTGAAATGCTGCCAGTCGGTGCGGGCGGCAACGCCGGAGCGCGAAGTGGCGGCGACCTAGCTTGCGCTCCGCATGATCGCACTTCAGGCGATGATGCTCTAGATTGGGTTTGTGAACGCAAATCAGACCTTTTACCGGTGCGGCCTGCCATGATCCCGCCGCGGGAGAATACCCGGCTTTTGGGGCATGAGGCAGCAGTTGGCGCCTTTTATAATGCCGCTGCATCGGGACGGCTGCATCATGCCTGGCTGATCGGCGGTCCGCACGGGATTGGCAAGGCGACGCTGGCGTACCGGTTTACGCGCTGGCTGCTGGCCGGCGGGACCGCTGCGGATTTATCGGTGGCGCCAGACCTGCCCGCGGCCAGGCGGGTGGCTGCGAACACCCATGCCGATCTGCTGACCATCGAGCGCCGTTTCGATGACAAGCGTAAAAAAATGCAGACCGAGATCGTCATCGATACCGTGCATGAGGTGGGAAAATTCCTGCGGCTGACGCCAGGTGAGGGGGGCTGGCGCGTGGTGATTGTCGACGGCGCCGAGCAGATGAACCGCAATGCCGCCAATGCGTTGTTAAAATTGCTCGAGGAGCCGCCGAAACGGGCGATCCTGCTGCTGGTCAGCCACGCGCCGGGGCGGTTGCTGCCGACCATCCGGAGCCGTTGCCGGACCCTCAACCTGGCGCCGTTGGCAATCGCGGATGTCGAGACCCTGCTCGGCGTTTACGCGCCAGACCTCAGCGACGCGGGGCGGATGAAACTGGCGCGGTTGAGCGAGGGCAGCATCGGCACCGCGCTGACACTGGCGGCGGAAGACGGGGTGGCGATTGCCGGGCTGGTGGATGAAGCGCTGGCGGCCGACGCACCGTTGGCCCCGGCGCGGGCGCAGGCCATTGCCGATGTTCTGGCCCGCAGCGAAGATGGGTTCACCGTGTTCATGGATCTGCTGCGCTCCGGCCTGGCCGCCGCCACGCGGCAGGCGGCGCGCGACGGCGTTGGTGGATCGCTTGCGGGGAAAGTCTCACTCTGGCAGGAATTTGCCCGCATGGAGCGTGAGGTGGTTAACCTCAATCTTGATAAGCGCGCCGCGATCATCGTGGCGCTTAGCCAGTTACCGAACGGATCATGAAGCCAAAATATTACATCACGACGCCGATTTATTACGTCAACGGCGCGCCGCATCTCGGTCACGCCTACACCTCAACGGCAGCCGACGTGATGGCGCGCTTCAAGCGGCTCGATGGCTACGAAGTGTTTTTTTTGACCGGCACCGATGAGCATGGGCAGAAGGTTGAGAGTGCGGCGCGCGCCGCCGGCGTGGACCCGCAGACCTTTACCGATCAGGTGGCGGCGGATTTCATCGACATGGCGCAGCGGATGAATATCTCCAACGATGATTTTATTCGCACCACTGAACCGCGGCATAAACGCGCCTGCCAGGCGCTGTGGCAGCTGCTGGTGGAATCTGGCGCAATTTATTTGGGTAAATACGAGGGCTGGTACGCGGTTCGCGATGAAGCGTTCTACGATGAGGATGAACTTGTCGTTGCCCCCGACGGCACCAAAAAGGCGCCTTCCGGCGCGCCGGTCGAGTGGGTGATCGAGCCATCTTATTTTTTTAAACTCAGCGCGTTTCAGGAACCTCTTCTAGCATTCTATGAGGAGAATCCCGGGTTCATTGCCCCTGCCGCCAAGCGCAATGAGATCCTCAGTTTCGTGCGCGGCGGATTGAACGATCTTTCCGTGAGCCGTACCAGCTTCACCTGGGGGGTACCTGTGCCAGGCGATCCCGCCCATGTGATGTATGTCTGGCTGGATGCGCTGACGAATTATTTAACGGCAACCGGCTACCCGGATGCGTCCGGCGCGCGAGCCGCGTTCTGGCCGGCAAACATTCACCTGGTCGGCAAGGAGATTATCCGCTTTCACGCGGTGTACTGGCCGGCGTTTTTGATGGCGGCGGGGCTGCCATTGCCCAAAAAAGTCTATTCGCATGGCTGGTGGACGGTCGAAGGCGAGAAGATGAGCAAGTCGCTGGGCAATTTCATCGATGTCCGGCCATTGATCGACGAATTCGGACTGGACCCGGTGAGGTTCTTTCTGCTGCGGGAAGTGCCTTTCGGCGGCGATGGAGACTTCTCCCGCAAAGCGTTGATTTCACGGTTGAATGTCGAGCTGGCGAACGATCTTGGCAATCTGGCGCAGCGGACGTTATCCTTCATCGCCAAAAATGCCGGCGGCACGGTTCCGGCCCTGGGCACGCTAAGCGAGGCCGATGAGACGCTGCTGCAAGCTGTTTCGACATTGCCGGACCGGGTCGGTGACGCGCTGGATCGGCTGGCTTTTCATGAAGCGCTGGAGGAGATTTGGAAGCTGGTGCGCAGCGCCAATGCCTATATCGACCACCAGGCCCCCTGGGCATTGAAGAAAACCGATCCACAACGGATGGCAACGGTCCTGCGGGTGTTGTTGGAGGCGATTCGCAGCGTGGGGATATTGCTGCAACCTTTTATGCCGCAGACCATGAGCAAGCTGCTGGATCAATTGGGTGTGGCGCCGGACCACCGGCAATGGGCGGTGCTTGCGCTACCTTTGCCGGAGGGTATCGCGCTGCCGCCGCCGTTTGGTATTTTCCCGCGATATGTGGAGGCTGCAGCCTGATGCTGGTAGATTCGCATTGTCACCTGGACTATTTCTCCGAAACCGAAATCGGCGAAGTGATCGCCCGTGCCCGCGCGGCGGGTGTCGGCGAGATGGTGACAATCGGGGTAACGCTGAGCCAATCGCGGGCGATCAGGGCAATCGCCGAGGCCGCCGGTCCTGGTGTGTGGTGTTCGGTTGGCGTGCATCCAAACCATGCGGCGGATGAAGGACCGGTGCCGGCGCCGGAGGTTATCGCGGCAATGACCGCGCATCCGTCGGTGATCGGCATTGGCGAGTCGGGGCTCGATTACTATTACGACAAGGCGCCGAAGGACGTGCAGCAGCAGAATTTCCGCGCGCATATCCGGGCGGCGCAGCTTACCGGCCTGCCGCTGGCGATCCACGCCCGGGATGCCGATGACGATATTGCCCGGATCCTGGCTGAGGAACGGGCAGGGGGCGGAGACTTCAAATTCCTGCTGCACTGCTTCTCATCCGGCCGTGGTTTGGCGGAAGCGGCAGTCGCCATGGGGGGATATATTTCATTCTCAGGCATTCTGACCTTCCCAAAATCCAATGAATTGAGGGAGATAGCCGCCGACATGCCGTTGGACCGGTTACTGGTGGAGACCGATGCGCCGTATCTGGCGCCGGTGCCGTTTCGCGGTAAGCGCAACGAGCCGGCCCATACCGTGCATACCGCCAAGATACTGGCCGGTGTAAAAGGCCTGACGGCGGAAGCCCTGGCCGCACAAACGACCCGGAATTTCCGGACTCTATACCAGAAAGCCGCCATAGCGGGTTCGGCTTGAGCGCGGTAAAAATCGTATTTCTGGGCACCGGAGGCTCGTCTGGCTCGCCGCAGATCGGCGGCGCCGATGGCGGTGGTGACTGGGGCGCGCTGGACCCGGCCGAGCCGCGCAACCGGCGCTCGCGCCCCAGCATCGTGATCGAGGCGCCGGATGGCCGGCGGCTGCTCATCGATACCGGGCCCGACCTGAGGTCGCAGCTCACGGCATGCAAAATCCCGAAAATTGATGCGCTTATCTATACGCATTCACACGCCGACCATATTGCCGGGCTGGATGAGGTGCGTATTTTGAACCGCTTGCTGGGCGCGCCGATGCCGGCATATGCAACCGCGCCGAGCTGGGTGGAACTGCGGGAGCGCTTTGATTACGCATTCAAACCCTGGACCACGGCGCCAGCGTTTTTCCGGCCGGTGTTCGAGCAACAAATCGTCGAACCCGGACAGCAGCTTGAAATCATAGGTTTGCCTGTGGAGCTGATCGGCCAGGATCACGGCTTTACAACTTCGCTGGGCGTTCGTGTAGGCAGCTTTGCCTATTGCACGGATGTGGTGCGACTGGATGAGACGGCGCTCGGCGCGCTGCAGAACCTTGATCTGTTCGTGGTAGATTGTTTTACCCGCGACGCGCCGCATCCAACACATGCCAATCTGGATCAGGTGCTGGCCTGGGTTCGTCAACTACAGCCCAAACGCACGGTGCTGACGCATATGGGCCCGAACATGGATTACGCCTGGCTGCTGGCGAACCTTCCGGCCGGCGTAGAACCAGCCTTTGACGGCATGCTCCTGTATTCCGAGTTTCCATAATATATATTCTGCGATTATCGTTGATGTGCTGGGATCCAGCGCCCCGTCATATCCGCAGCCCAATCGATCCGGCTTACTTCTCACGGCAGTCGGCCTGACGGTACGACAAGCGGCGGTTTTCGAACAAGCAGACGCGCCGGTCCAACCGCTCAAGGGTTGAGCGGCGGATCAGTTAAATGAACGGCAACTTGCCCATCGGAGCGTGATGGTCCCGCCGGATAGCCTTCGCTATGTGAGGCCCTGCCCGGCCAACGATCAATAGCGGTAGCGCGCCGGTGGGAACGCTAATTGCCAACCTGGATCAGTACCCGGCGGCTGAATTGCGCGAAGTTACCGGGCGCCGTACCGGGAGAGGCGACCTCGCCTGCAGAGACGACGGTTATGCGGGAAGTGGCGATGCCATCGTTAACCAGTGCATCGGCAACTACCTGGGCCCGGGTTAGTGCAAGGTCCTTATTTGCAGCCGGGCTGCCGACCGTATCCGCTGACCCGGTGACGGTGACCGGCGCTTGCGGGTTAGCCTGGGCGGCCTTGGCGGCAATCGAAATTGTGCTGCCGGCATTGGCGTCGATCGCCGCGGACCAAGGCTGGAAAAATACCGGATAGGCAGCCGGCGCCGCAACGGCCGGTGCGGCGAAAGCAAGAAGACCCGCAAACGATAGCAAGGCAGCAAATCGATTCATTTTATTCGTCCTAATCCCCTGTTATTCTGCCTTTGCACCACATCATCACATCCACCTGCAAGCCCCTGAGGCTGTTTCATAAGTCGCAACGTCAGGTGCCAGCCTCAACTCAGGCTGATGCGCAGCCTAGTAGCGTTTTCAAACAGCCTCTATACGGGGCCCATGCAGATGCGCCACTTGCTGGGTATTGAGGGTCTGAACCCTGTTGCGGTTACGGCCATGCTGGATTTGGCGGAAAATTACGTATTACTGAACCGCTCGGGCAAGACGCAGCGGGATTTGCTGCGCGGCCGCACGTTGATCAACCTTTTCTTCGAGGACTCGACCCGGACGCGGACCAGTTTTGAGCTCGCCGGCAAACGTCTGGGCGCCGATGTCATCAACATGTCGGTCTCGACCTCATCTGTCAGTAAGGGCGAGACCTTGTTGGACACCGCCGCGACGCTGAATGCGATGAACTGCGACTTGCTGGTGGTGCGGCATAATCAATCCGGCGCGCCGGCGCTGCTGGCGCAGAAGGTGCAGGCGGCGGTGATCAATGCCGGCGACGGCATGCATGAACATCCCACCCAGGCGCTGCTGGATGCGTTGACCATCCGCCGCCATAAAGGCCGGATCGACGGACTTACCATCGCGATTTGCGGTGATATTGCGCATTCGCGGGTGGCGCGCTCGAATCTTTTACTGCTGACCATGCTGGGCAATCAGGTTCGGGTCATTGGCCCCCCTACCCTGATCCCGGCCGAGATCGGCTCGCTGGGCGTCACGGTTTATCACGACATGCAAGAGGGCCTGGCCGGGGCGGATATCGTGATGGCGTTACGGTTGCAGAAGGAGCGGATGACCAGGGGTCTGGTGCCGAGCGCGCGAGAATTTTTTGCCTTCCACGGCCTCAGTGCCGAGAAACTGGCCTTTGCCAAGCCGGACGCGCTGGTGATGCATCCCGGGCCGATGAACCGCGGTGTTGAGATTGACAGCGCGGTTGCCGATGACCCGGTTCGCTCGCTGATCAAGGAGCAGGTGGAAATGGGGGTGGCAGTACGGATGGCAGTGCTGGACACGCTGGCCCGAGGCCCGATTTATGGCTGATTATCTGTTCCGCAAAGTCACGCTGGCAACGCCCGATGGCCTCGCTGCCGGCCGTATGGTCGCCGGCGAGCTGTTGATCAGGGATGGCAAGATCGCAGATTTCGGCGGCTCGCTCGGAACCCCCGACGGTGCTGAAATCATCGAGGCCGAGGGTGCTATCCTGATGCCGGGACTGGTGGATATGCGGGCTTCCCTGGGCGAGCCCGGTTATGAATACCGGGAAACCATTGCCTCGGCGGCGCAGGCCGCCGCTGCCGGCGGCATCACTACCATCGCCGTTTTGCCGGACAGCAAACCCGCTATCGACGATCCGGCGCTGGTGCGGTTGATCGCCTCACGCGGCGAGGAAACAGGATCGGTGACACTGCTTCCATACGCTGCCGCAACGCGCGGCTGCCAGGGCCAGGAGCTGGCCGAATACGGATTGTTGAAAGCGGCGGGCGCGGTTGCCTTTACCGATGGGGCGAAGGCCATCGGGTCGGCCCGGCTGATGCGGCGGGCGCTATCTTACGCCAGCGGCTTTGGCGCAAAAATCATGCAACATCCGGAGGATCCGGAGTTGAGTGAAGGTGGTGCGGCAACCGAGGGCGCGCGCGCGACGTTGATGGGATTGCCTGGCATTCCGGCGGCGGCGGAAGCGATTTTCGTAGCCCGCGACATTCGGCTGGCTGAGCTGACCGGCGGGGCAGTGCATTTCGCGCATGTGTCCACCGGCGAGGCCTGCGCGCTGATCCGCCAGGCCAAGGATCGCGGGCTCAACGTCACCTGCGATACGGCGCCGCCCTATTTCGACTTAAACGAGACCGCGATCGGCGATTTCCGCACCTATGCGAAGTTCTCGCCGCCGCTGCGGGCCGATGCCGACCGGCTGGCGATTCTGGCGGCTCTGGCGGATGGCACCATCGATGCCATTGCCTCGGATCATCAGCCGCGCGATGCCGACGACAAGCGCCTGCCGTTTGCCGAAGCCGCACCCGGCGGCGCCGGATTGGCGACCTTGCTGGCGGTGACGCTGGCGCAGGTTCATGCCAATACGCTCAGCATGGCCCAGGTATTGGCACTTTTAACGGAACGGCCGGCGCGGTTTCTGGGCATTGAAGCCGGTGTGTTGCGCAAGGGTGCGGCCGCGGATTTGTGCTTGTTCGATCCGCATTTGTCCTGGCTGGTCGAAGCAGGAAATCTACCTGGAAAGGCGCAGAATACACCGTTCGACGGCCGCGCATTAGAGGGCAAGGTTATCGGCACCTGGAAAGCCGGGCGGCGCGTTTTCGGATGATCTGGCTGGTTGTTCTAATCAGTTATTTTTTAGGATCAATTCCTTTTGGCCTGCTGTTGACGCGCGCTGCGGGCCTAGGGGATATTCGCCGGCTGGGCTCGGGAAATATCGGCGCCACCAATGTGTTGCGGACCGGCAATAAGAAGCTGGCGGCCGTTACCTTGCTGCTCGACGCGCTTAAAGGTGCCGCGGCGGTGCTATTGGCGCAGCATTTTGCCAGGGCCCCGCTGATCGCGGGGATGGCGGTCTTCCTCGGGCATTTATTCCCGGTCTGGCTGGGGTTCCGGGGCGGCAAAGGGGTTGCCACTGGGCTGGGCGTTTTCATCGGCGGCTGTTTTCCGGTGGGTCTGCTTGCCTGCGCAGCCTGGCTGCTGGCGGCCTTTGCATTGCGGTTCTCATCGGCCGCGGCGCTTGCTGCTTTTACGGTGGCGCCACCTGTTGCACTTCTGCTCGGGCATCCGCGCTTTGCGCTGCTGGCGCTGATCATCGGGGCGATGGTGGTCTGGCGGCACAGCGCCAATATCGCTCGGCTGCGGATCGGGACCGAGCCCAGGATCGGCCAGAAAACATGAGCGGCGCGGCGGGCGACCCGGTCGACCGGCTGCGGCTGGTGCGGACCGAGGGCGTCGGCCCCCTCACCTATCGCCGGCTGCTGGCGCGGTTCGGCAGCGTCGCCGAGGCGATTGCGGCATTGCCCGATCTGGCTCGTGCCGGCGGCCGCAGCACCCCGTTCAAGCTGGCGAGCCGCGCCGATGCCGAGCGCGAAATAGCCAGGCTCCATAAGCTTGGCGGCAAGTTCTGTTTTTTGGGTGATGCGGAATATCCGGCGTTCCTGGCCGATACGGCCGACGCGCCGCCGGCTCTGGCGGTGCTGGGCGATATCACATTGCTCTCGGCGCGCTCGATCGGCGTGGTCGGCGCCCGTAATGCTTCGATCAACGGCATGCGGATGGCCGAACAACTGGCGGCGGATCTGGCGCCAAGCCTGGTGGTGGTTTCCGGTCTGGCCCGCGGGGTCGATGCGAGCGCGCATCGGGGCGCGATGCGCACCGGCCGGACCATCGCCGCGATTGCCGGCGGGATCGACATTCCCTACCCGCCAGAGCACGACAAATTGCAGGCTCAAATAGCGGAAAACGGCGCTATCGTTGCCGAGGCGCCGTTTGGCACCGCGCCGATGGCGCGACATTTCCCGAAACGCAACCGGGTGATCGCGGGCCTGTCGCTGGGGCTGGTCGTGATCGAGGCCGCGGTGCGATCGGGCTCGCTGATCACGGCGCGTCTTGCCAATGAGGCCGGAAGGGAATTGTTCGCGGTGCCGGGTTCGCCGCTGGACCCGCGCTGCCGCGGCTCCAACGACCTGATCCGGCAGGGCGCCAACCTTACCGAGACCGCCGCCGACGTGCTTGCCAACCTGCCCGATCACCCGGCCCGCCAGGGCCTGGCGCGTGACCCGATGTTTCTGCATGGCAAAAGCGGCTTTGCTGAACCATCTAATGCAATCGATGATGGTGAAGCGGACCAGGCTGAACTTGCCAAAGCGCGCGGTTTGGTGCCAAGCCTGATCGGCGTGGCACCCGTTGCGGTTGACTGGATTGCCCGGCACTGCCAGTTGTCCACAGCCGCCATTCAGGCGGTTCTCCTTGAACTAGAACTCGCGGGCCGGGTGGAAACCTTGCCCGGCAACCGGGTTGCACTGCTCGCAAACCCTGATTGACTGTATGAATGGAACGATGGGTTGACTGATATCGTCGTCGTCGAATCGCCCTCCAAGGCCAAGACGATCAATAAATATCTGGGTGACAAGTTCACCGTGCTCGCCTCCTACGGCCATGTTCGCGACCTGCCCGCCAAAGACGGTTCGGTGCGGCCGGATGACGATTTTTCGATGTCCTGGGAGTCCGATGATCGCGGCGCCAAGCAGATGGCAACCATCGCCCGGGCCCTGAAGGGCGCCAAAACCCTTTACCTTGCAACCGACCCTGACCGCGAAGGCGAGGCGATTTCATGGCATGTGCGGGCCATGCTGGAGGAGCAGAAGGCCCTTAAAGGCGTGCACGTGCTGCGTGTCACCTTTAATGAGATTACCAAATCCGCGGTTAAAGCGGCAATGGCGGCGCCGCGCGAGCTGGACCAGCCGTTGATCGAGGCATATCTCGCCCGCCGGGCGCTGGATTATCTGGTCGGCTTTACGCTGTCGCCGGTGTTATGGCGCAAGCTGCCCGGCAGCCGTAGCGCCGGGCGCGTACAATCCGTCGCCCTGCGGCTGATCTGCGAGCGCGAAGCCGAAATCGAGGTTTTCAAGCCGCGTGAATATTGGACCGTCGAAGCTGGGTTCGCGACGCCGTCCGGCGCGCCGTTCACCGGCAAGTTGACGCATTTTCAGGGCAAAAAGCTCGACCAGTTTGACCTCAACGACGCCGCCAAGGCGCATGCCGCCAAGGCCGCGGTCGAAACCGGGCAGTTCGAGGTTTCCAGCGTCGAGAAAAAGCGCAGCAAGCGCAATCCGCCGCCGCCCTTTATCACCTCCACCTTGCAGCAGGAAGCCAGCCGCAAGCTCGGGTATTCCTCGCAGCAGACCATGCGCCTGGCGCAACAACTGTATGAAGGTGTGGAAATCGACGGCGAGACGGTCGGCCTGATCACCTATATGCGGACCGATGGCGTGCAGCTGGCCAAGGAAGCGGTCACCGCGATGCGGGCGCAGATCAAAGCCGAATTTGGGCCGGATTATCTGCCGGTGGCGCCGCGTGAATACATCTCCAAATCGAAAAGTGCCCAGGAAGCCCATGAGGCGATCCGGCCGACCGATGTGACGCTGACACCTGGCAAGGTGGCGCGCCGGCTATCGTCCGAGCAGTCGCGGTTGTACGAGCTGATTTACAAGCGCGCGCTGGCCTGCCAGATGCAGTCGGCCGAGCTCGACCAGACCAGCGTTGATATGACCGACGGCAAAGGCCAGACCTTGCGGGCCAATGGATCGGTTTTGGCATTCGACGGATTTTTGAAATTATACCGCGAAGACCTCGACGATGTCTCCGAGGATGACGACGCGCGCATTTTGCCGCCGATCAACAAGGGCGATCCATTGCAGACCGGCAAGGTCGATGCCAGCCAGCATTTCACACAGCCGCCGCCACGCTACTCGGAAGCCTCGCTGGTGAAGAAAATGGAAGAGCTCGGCATCGGCCGGCCTTCCACCTATGCCTCGATCCTGACCGTGCTGCGCGATCGCAATTACGTGCGGCTGGAGGCCAGGCGGTTCATCCCGGAGGATCGCGGCCGCCTTGTTACCGCTTTTCTGACGAGCTTTTTCTCGCGCTATGTCGATACCGGGTTTACCGCCTCACTCGAAGAACAGCTCGATGACATCGCCGAGGGCAAAGCCAACTGGCGGGATGTCCTGCGGGCATTCTGGACTGATTTTTCGGTGGCGATCGGCGACACCAAGGACCTTAAAATCTCCGACGTGATCGACGCGCTGGATGCCGATCTGGCACCGCATTTCTTTCCGGCGCGCGCCGATGGATCCGACCCGCGACTGTGCCCGGCTTGCAATACCGGCCGGATTGGCCTGCGGCTTGGCCGCTATGGCAGCTTTATCGGCTGCTCGAATTATCCGGCTTGCCAATATACCCGCAAGCTGATCATCGACGGCGGCGAAAGCCCCGATGATACGCTGAAGGACGGCATGCGGATGCTGGGCGAACATCCCGCGACCGGCGAGGAAATCACCTTGAAGCGCGGGCCTTACGGGCTGTACGTGCAGCAGGGCGAGCCAAACCCCGAAGACAAGAAAGCCAAACCGAAACGCGCCTCGCTGACCCGCGGCATGGATGCGGAAGCATTGACGCTGGAGGCAGCGCTTGGCCTGCTCTCGCTGCCGCGCCTGGTGGGCCTGCATCCTGAAACCGGCGAAAAAATCGAAGCCGGCGTCGGCCGCTTCGGACCGTATGTTAAAATGGGCGCGATCTTCGCATCGCTCGATCGCGACGACGATGTCCTCCATATCGGGCTTAACCGCGCCATGGACCTGATCGGCAAAAAACAGGAATCCATCCGCAGCCTTGGCCCGCATCCCAAGGATGGCGAAACGGTGGTGGCGCGCAAAGGCCGGTTCGGGCCCTACGCGCAATGGGGCAAAATGGTTGCCAACCTGCCCCGCGGCGCCGAACTGACGGAATTCACGCTCGACCAGGCGGTGGCGCTGCTGGCGGAAAAGGGCAAGGTCCTGGTGCCCAAAGGCAAAAAGGGCGGTAAAAAACCCGCCACCAAGGCCAAGCCCCCTGCCCCGCCAAAGGCGCCCGCGGTAAAAGCCAAAGCCAAACCACAAGCCAAAGCCAAACCAAAAGCTAAAGCTAAAGTTAAGGCAAAGGCCAAGCCAAAAGCTAAAGCTTTAGTGGAATCCTAAGCAGTTCTTTTCTGCAGAAAAGCTGGCAGCAAGCGAAACAAACACCTTCTTAATCTGGAAGTGGAGCGTGTTCGACCAACAGCCCCAAGCCCAGCATGACAAGAGTTTTTTGCTTCTTTTTTTCAAAAAAGAAGTACTTCTCAAATAACAGATAAAATTCAACAGGGGAGCTGCGATGTTACGGATACCGGTTACGCTTTTTGCCAGTGGGGTGCTGGGGATTTTAAGCGTGGTGCTGTCGATGATGGTTTCCATGGCGCGCAATAAGACCAAGGTGATGATTGGCGACGGCGCCGGCTTTCCGGGTGCCGAGGGTTTATACCGGGTGATCCGAGCCCACGGCAATTTTGTTGAATATGTTCCACTAGCTCTCATTTTACTGGGTGGGATTGAGGTCTCCGGGGCGTCGCGGCTGACCTGTGAAGTGTTTGCGGTGCTGCTGATTGTAGCGCGTTTGATGCATCCGGTGGGTATTATTCGAGGGCTGCTGGCGTTTCGGGCTGGTGGCTCGATGATTACGACGCTGGTGCTACTGGGATTGGGGATTGAGGCGCTGCGGTTGGCGCTTTAGGCGTTTTCCTGGCTGGTCCGGCACGGTGGCGGGCCCCATACTGAGTGAATGAAGACTGTTCATAAGAAGCCCAAGACCAAACCTGTTGATAAGGCGGTGGCTACTCCCGCATTGCCGAGCCGCGAGGCGGTTGCGGCCTTTTTAGCGGAGGCCAAGGATAAGGTTGGGTTGCGCGAGATTGCCCGCGCGTTCGGGGTTGGACCTGACCACAAGAAGGGCCTGCGGATGCTGGTTCGCAGCCTGGAAACCGAAGGGGTGCTGGAGCGGGCTGGGCGCAAGCAGTTTCGGGATGCGGGCAGCCTGCCGGAAAATGCGATGGTCCAGATTACCGGCATTGACCGCGACGGCGAAGCGCTGGCGCGGCCGGTGAACTGGACTGGCAATGGCCGGCCGCCAATTATTTTTATGCAAGCCGAAGCGCGCGGCCAGGCGGCGTTGGCGCCGGGCGCCCGGGTGCTGGCGCGCCTGCGGAAGATCGGGCCGGATAAATATGAAGGCCGGACGCTGAAGCGATTGCAGGAGAAGACCGGCAGCATTGTCGGCGTGTTCCGGGCAGAAGGCGCCGGCGGCCGGATAGAACCGACCGACCGGCGGCAAAAATCTGAATGGCTGGTGCATGTGGCCGACACCATGGGCGCCACCAATGGCGAGATTGTACGGGCCGAGCCGGTGCCGGGCAGCGGCTATGGACCGAAGCCGGCGCGGGTTACGGAATTGCTGGGTCAGGTTGGCGATGCGCGCTCGGTCAGCATGATCGCGATTGCAACGCACGAAATCCCGATCGACTTTCCAGAAGCGGCGCTGAAGGAAGCCGAGCGCGCCCGCGTCACGCCGTTGGGCGCGCGGGTGGATTTGCGGGATGTGGGGTTGGTGACAATCGACGGCGCCGATGCGCGAGATTTCGACGATGCGGTATTTGCCGAGCCGGAACAAGATGGGTTCCGGCTGATCGTCGCCATTGCCGATGTGGCGCATTATGTGAAGCCGGGTTCGGCGCTGGATAAATCGGCTTATGAACGCGGCAATTCATGCTATTTTCCGGATCGGGTGGTGCCGATGCTGCCCGAAGCGCTTTCCAACGGCTGGTGCAGTTTGAAGCCGGACGAGGATCGCGGCTGCCTGTTTGTCGAGATGCATATCGATAAGGACGGCCAGAAACTGAACCATCAATTTGGCCGCGGCCTGATGCGCTCCAAGGCCCGGCTGACTTATGAGCAGGTGCAGGCGGCGCATGATGCGGATGCGCAAAAATTCGCACCGCTTTATGCGGCCTACCAGGCGCTGCTGGCGGCCCGGCAAAAGCGCGGCACGCTTGATTTGGATTTGCCGGAACGTAAGGTCGAGCTCGGACCGGATGGTCAGATTCTGAAAATTTCGCCCCGGCCGCGGCTGGATAGTCACCGGCTGATCGAAGAATTCATGATCCTTGCGAATGTCGCCGCGGCGCAAGAGCTGGAACGGCTGGGGCGGCCTTGCATGTACCGCGTGCACGCACCGCCGAGCCCGGAGAAAATTCAGAATCTGCGCGGCTTTCTCTCGACGCTGGATATCTCGCTGCCGCCCGGCGACCAGCTGCACCCGCGAGATCTGGACCGGATTCTGCAATTGGTTGCCGGCACCGATAAGGCGATGCTGGTGAATGAAACGGTGCTGCGCAGTCAGAGTCAGGCCGAGTACAGCCCGGATAATCTCGGCCATTTTGGACTGGCATTGACCAAGTACGCGCATTTCACCTCGCCGATCCGCCGCTATGCCGATTTGCTGGTGCATCGGGCGCTGATCTCCGGCTTGAAGCTTGGGAAGGATGGCTTGTCAGAGGAGGAAACAGCGCGGTTTGAAGACGCCGCCGAGCACATCACGGCGACGGAACGCCGGGCCACCCTGGCGGAACGGGATTCCAACGACCGCTATCTTGCGCTGTATTTGCAACACCGAGTCGGAGAGTTGTTCGAGGCCCGCATTTCCGGCGTGACGAAGTTCGGCTTATTCGTCACTCTCCCGGAAACGGGGGCTAGTGGATTCGCGCCGATGGCAAGTTTGCCGGATGACTTTTGGGTGTTTGAGGAGGCTAGTCAAAGCCTGCTCGGCAAACGCACGCGGTTAAGTTTTCAATTGGCGCAGAATGTCGAGGTTAGGCTGGCGGAAGCCAGGCCAGTGACCGGTGGGCTGATTTTCAACGTGCTCACCGGCGCCGGCTCGAAACCGGTAAAGGCATTTTCGCCGCAACGGCAGCCAAAGCCGGCAGCGGGTAAAGGGCCTGGGCAAAAAGCATCTGGACCACGCAGATCCAAGTCGAAACGACGGCGGTGAGTCGGTCTGCGTTACTGTTGCTAATTTGCATCATTCTACCGGCAGGCACGCTGTCGCAGCGGGCGATGGCGTCCACTGGCTTTGATGCCGCAACGGCGGCCTCGGTCTGGGCGGCGGCGCTGGGCTATATCGCGCCGCGTTCACTGCAGCCGTTAAGCATACCGCAAATGACAATCTGGGGACTGCAGGGGCTGACGGCGTTGGACCCTGATTTGAATGCGACGCTGCAGGAAGGCCAGATCCGCCTTTACGGCCCGGACCAGCTGCTGATTGCGGTGGCAGCCCCCCCGGCCGCGGACGCCAAGGCCTGGGGTGCGGCGGCGGCGGCGGTAGCGGCGGCCGGATATGCTGCTTCCCCGGCATTGCAGCAGGCCGGGACGCAAGGACTGATCAGCAGTTTTTTCGATGAGCTGTTTAATCATTTCGATCCTTATTCGCGTTACGAACCACCGTTACAGGCGGCTCAGGACCAGCTGATGATTACCGGGATTGCCGGCTCCGGACTTACGCTCGGGAGGCAAGGCAATTATGTGGTGATCGCCAGTGTGGCCGAGGATAGTCCGGCTTCGGAAGCCGGGTTGTCGCCGGGCGCCCTGGTGCTCGCCATTGACGGCCAGCCGGCTTACCCCAGCGAGCTTGCCCGATTGAACGCAAATTTGAACGGCATTTTGGGGTCAAGCGTTACGCTGCGGGTGGCAGATCCAACCGGCGAGACCCCTGCCGGCGATGTCGTTCTGACCCGCGCCTATGTGCCGCCGCAGACCGTGTTTCCCGAGGTTTTTGTTAATAGTCCGGCGGTACAGAGTTTTCTGGCGCTGAAAATCACCGGCTTCAACAAGGGCACCAGCGACCAGTTTTCAGCGGCTTTGGTGGCGGGGCTGGGGCAGACCCCCGCCCCCTCGGGCCTGGTCATCGACCTGCGCGGTAATCGCGGCGGCGTGCTGCGCCAGGCGGTTCTCATTGCCGATAGCTTGCTGCCCGCGGGTATGATTGCCGAGGCAGCGGGGCGCGATCCAGATGCGGACCAAAAATTCACCGCCGAGGGCAGCGACATCACCGCCGGCTTGCCGATGGTTGTGCTGGTCGATGGCCAGACCGCAAGTGCAGCTGAGATATTGGCGGCGGCCCTGGCTGATAATCGCCGCGCCGTGGTGGTCGGCAGCTCGACCCTGGGCAAAGGCCTGGTGCAGGCGGTGACGATTTTGCCCGATGGCGGCGAGCTGTTCATCACCTGGAGCCGGGTGCTGGCGCCGCGTGGCTGGCCGCTGCAGACCCTGGGGGTAATACCGCAGGTTTGCACCAGCCTTGGCGCGCAGAATCTGAGCGCGCAATTCAGTGCGCTGCGGGCCGGTTCCAACCTGATGGCCGCCGCCGACATGGCGGCGCGGGCCGGCCGGGCGCCGATGCCGATCGACGATATTTTGGCGATCCGGGATACCTGCCCGGCAGATATCGGCGGCGACCTGGATATTTCAGCCGCCCGTTTTTTGTTGGCCTCACCCACCGCCTACAAAGCCGCCTTGCTGCCCTAGGCGCTTGACGGAAAACTCTGCTTTTCCGAAAACTCTGCTTTACGGAAAACTCTTGGGAGCTATGCAAAGCCCGGTGCTACTTGACCGAACCGGCTGCTTCGGGGCATACGGCGCGCTACTGGAGATTTTATTATGGCTAAGTCAAACGTCGTTCAAATCAAGCTGATCTCGACCGCGGATACCGGTTACTTCTATGTAACCAAAAAGAATGCGCGCGCGCAGACCACCAAGCTCGAGCTGAACAAGTACGATCCGGTAGTTCGCAAGCACGTCAAGTTCAAGGAAGCCAAGATCAAGTAGGCTTGCCCTGTTGACCGCCCATGCGGCGGATAAATGCCTCAAGCCGCACGGTAACCCGGGCGGCTTTTCTATTTGTGGCATAAATTTCACTCGCTAAATTCGGCATTCTCCCAATATCGGGTAAAGGGCGTAGAGGCATCGCGGGCGAACTTCAGGTCATCGCGCGTCGGGTTTTGATTGGAGCCAAAGTTTTCCGGCTCCCGGGATGATCGTTTCGGAGCACAGATGCGGCTATTTAAATGCCAAGCTTGCGGACAGGCTATCTACTTTGAAAATCGTTTTTGTGAGACCTGCGGACACGCGCTTGGATACTTGCCTATTTCCGGAGAACTTACGGCTATCGAGCCCGATGGCGGGAATTACGTCGCGCTGACGCGCAAGCGCCCGTTGGTGCGATATTGCGAGAATATCGAATTCGACGCATGTAACTGGTTGATCGCGGCGGATCAGGACGCCAAATTCTGCCTCGCCTGCCGGCATAATCACACCATTCCAGATCTTTCAATCGATGAGAATCTGTTTCGCTGGCAGCAGATGGAGGTCGCCAAGCATCGGCTGTTCTACACGCTGATTGCGTTGAAACTGCCGCTCAAAAACCTGGTCGACGATCCGCAGCATGGCCTTGCCTTCGATTTTCCGACCGATGATCCGGAGCAGACCACCATTCTGACCGGACACGATGCCGGGTTAATCACCATCAACCTCAACGAAGCCGATGACGCTTACCGGGAAAAACTGCGGCATTCGATGGGTGAGCCGTATCGTACATTGCTGGGCCATTTCAGGCATGAGGTCGGACATTATTTCTGGGACCTACTGGTGCGCGATGCCGGGCGCTTGGAGCAATGCCGGGCGGTATTCGGCGATGAACGGCAGGATTACGCGGCGGCGCTGGAACGTCATTATGCCCAGGGAGCACCGCCGGATTGGCAAAAGAATTTCATTTCAGCGTATGCCACGGCGCATCCCTGGGAGGATTTTGCTGAAAGCTGGGCGCATTACATGCATATTGTCGATACGCTGGAGACCGCCAGTACATTCGGGCTGCGCATTCATCCGATGGCGACCAAAAATAAAGCGTTACACGCAAATATCGATTTTGATCCGCATTACGCGGCCTCGGTGGCGCCGTTGATCGAGGCCTGGCTGCCGCTTACCTTCGCCTTGAACAATCTGAACCGCAGCATGGGGTATTCCGACATGTATCCTTTCATTCTTTCGCAACCGGTGATCAAGAAAATGCAATTCATTCACGAAGTCATCCATCAGAGCCAGGTTGAACGGAAACCGCCTGGAGCCCGCAAGGGGTTCTTCCGTCGTGCCACCGCACCTATGCAGGCGGCACCTATGCAGACGGCACCGGAGCAGCCGCCGGCGCCGGCGCCGCTGCCACCGGGCGGCCCGGTAATCCCGCCGCCCCCGGGTCCGGATATCCCGCAGGACAATCCGCCAATTGTGGAGCCGCCAAACGATCCGCTACCGGATCACCCCCCCGTGGAGTTGCCGCCGGGGCCGGACGAAACGCCGACGCCAATTCCGGACGAGGTGCCAACGGTGCAGATGGGGCTTGGCTGATTATTTAGAAGTGCGACCAGCCCGGCTTATCGAAATGCATGATTTTGCCTGCAACATCCTGGACTTCAACGTTGCCTGTGCCGGTCTTGAAGCGGCCGATTTTAGTGATCCGAAGCGTAGCGCAGGCGGCTATCAACGCTGTTGACTTCTCCGGCGGCACCGCCAGCAGTAATTCGTAATCGTCACCTTCGGTCAGCCGGGCTTCGAGCATGGCGTTCCCGAACGCCGCGACTTCGGGTGAAGCCGGCACCAGATTACTTGAGATAACGGCATCGACGCCACTGGCGCTGCAGATATGGCCCAGATCCTGCACCAGGCCATCCGAAATATCGATGGCGGCACTTGCAATGTTTGCCAGTGCCAAACCAAGCCGCGGCGTTGGCAACATCGAGCGCTGGGTCAAAAACTTGGAGACGTCCTGCAGCAGGCCGCGCCTGGCGCGCAGACCTAAAGCGGCATCGCCGATGCTGCCGGTCACCCATATTTCGTCGCCAGGTCTGGCACCTTCACGCCGTAACGCAGCACCCGGTGCGACATGCCCGATAAGTGTTGCCGTTAACGAAATTGCGTTCAGACTGGAAGAACTATCGCCGCCGAATAGCTTGAAGCCGAATTCCTGCTGATCGGCATATAAGCCTTTTGCAAAAAGCTGCAGCCATTCATCGCTCACCGAGTTTGGCAGCGATGTGGTGAGCAGATATCCCAAAGGTTCCGCGCCCATCGCCGCGAGGTCGGACAGGTTCCGGCGCAGTAATTTGCGGGCGATGAAATCCGGCGCGTCCTGTTCAAGAAAATGCACGCCCTCGATCATCTGATCGACGGTCAATACCAGTTCACGGCCGGGTGGCGGCCGCAGCACGGCTGCATCATCCTTTAAGCCGAGCCCTTCAACACCGGCGAGCGGCGCAAAGAAACGTTCGATGCGTGAGAATTCACCGCTCACCTGGCAGGCGCTTCAGCTTTGCGGTTCAACGTTGAACTCAGCGGGCCGCAGCAGATGCGCCACCTTGTCCAGCACGCCATTGGCCAGTCTGGCTTCGTCACCGGAGAAAAAACCATGCGCAACGTCGAGATATTCGTTGATGACGACTTTGGCGGGCGGCCCGTCAGCCATCCATAACTCGCAGGCGCCGGCGCGCATCAATGCCCGCAATACCGGGTCGATCCGCTCCAGCGGCCAGGTTTCCGGCAAGGCGCTCACCAGCATGGCGTCCAGCGTGTCCTGCTGCAACGTCGTAGTTCGGACGATGCGGGCAAAAAGCGGCACCTGGGCCTCGGTCACATGGCCGTCATCGAGGCCGCCATGGCCTGGGACATCGCCAAACCGGTGCCGGACAAATTGATCGATCACGGTCTCGGCGCTCTGGTTGCTCTGTTCGCTCTGAAACAGCGCCTGCACCGCGGCGACGCGCGACAGCGTGCGCGGCCTTATATTCTCGCCGCTCCGCAGCTTTGCGCTTTCGCCGCTCCGCAGCTTTGCATTCTCGCCGCTCCGCAGCTTTGCCTTCTCATTCATACCGCTTCCATATCCCGCGCGATGGCAATCTGCTTCAAGCATGCAACCGCGGCTTCGGCGCCCTTGTTATCGCCGGTTTCACGCGACCGGGCCTGCGCCTGCGCCACCGTGTCAACGGTCAGCAAGGCGGTGCCGAGGCAGATGCCGTATTGCAAGGCGACGTGCATCAGCCCGTCCATCGCGGTATTACAAATGAACTCGTAATGATCAGTTTCACCGCGGACGACGCAGCCAAGCGCTATAAACCCGTCGAAGCGGCGGTTGCCGCGCAAGGCGATGCGCAGGGCCTGCGGCAATTCAAAGGCCCCGGCAACGTCGATTGTCTCAACATTGGCGGCAACCCCGGCCAAGATAGCCTTAGCGGCGGCGGTCATGCCGTCGACCACATCGCGGTAATAAGGCGCCCGGATGACCAGGATGGAAGGCGGTTCGCCCGGCAGTTTTGGCGCCACCGGTAATGGCGCATCCGCGGTGCTCACAGCCGCAGCACCTTATCCTCATCCGAGATTTCGATTTTTCGCTGTTCGACAACGTTGAGGCCGTAGCCTTCAAGACCAACAATGGTGCGCTCGTGATTGGAGAGTAGCACCATGTTCTTGACGCCCAGATCCACCAATATCTGGGCGCCAATGCCGTAATCGCGCAAGGCCGGATCGGACTTGCTGGAATGCATCATCTGGTGGATCCGCTCGGAGACCGCATTCGGCCGCGCTTCGCGGATCAGCACCACAACGCCGCGTTTTTCGCCAGATAGCATCCGCATCGCGCCGCGCAGGCTGGAGAGATGCGTGCCGCCCATGATATCGCTGATGGTATCGATGGCGTGCATGCGCACCAGCACCGGCGACTGATCCGTAAGGTCGCCCAGCACGAAGGCCACGTGCTCGACTTGATCGACCAGATTTTGGAAGGCGATAATCCGCCATTGCTCGCCTTGCGGGGTTATATGGAGCCCCTGCTCGCCCCGCTTGACGAGTTTTTCGGTACGGCGCCGATGCGCGATCAAATCCGCGATGGTGCCGAGTTTGAGATTATGCCGTTGCGCGAAGGCAACCAGATCCGGAAGCCGAGCCATGGTGCCGTCATCGTTCATGATCTCGCAGATCACGCCGGCCGGCGTCAGGCCAGCGAGCCGTGCGATATCGACGGCGGCTTCGGTATGACCGGCCCGCACCAGGGTACCGCCATCGCGCGCCATCAGCGGGAATACATGGCCGGGGGTGACGATATCCTCGCGCCCGAGTTCCGAGTTGATCGCAACCGAAATGGTGCGGGCGCGGTCGGCGGCGGAAATGCCGGTGCTGACACCCTCCTTGGCCTCGATTGAAACCGTAAAGGCGGTTTCGTGGCGGGAGCCGTTGGCCTGGCTCATCATCGACAGCCCAAGGCGCTCGCAACGGCTTTTCGTCATCGCCAGGCAGATCAACCCGCGCGCATGCTTGGCCATGAAGTTGACGGCATCCGGGGTGGCGAACTGCGCCGGGATGATCAGATCGCCTTCGTTTTCACGATCCTCGTCATCGACCAGAATGAAAATTCGTCCCGCCCGGGCTTCGTCGATGATTTCGGCCGCGGAGGAGATATAGTCATGCAGGCCCGCAGATTTTAACGTCGTCTTCAACCCGTCCATCGGGAAAACTCCTTAAGCGCCAACCTCTTACCGCCGCAACTGCTGCTGATGGCACGTTCAAACTTCAAATAGGGTGCTTTTACCCGTGCGGAAAGCTCTGCAGCCGCGCCACGTAACGGGCCAGCATGTCGATTTCGATATTTACCTTGTCGCCGGGCTGCAAAGCCGAAAAATTCGTGTGCGCAGCCGTATGCGGAATGATGTTGACGCCAAATTCCGTGGCATTGGAGCCGTCGTTGCGGTCTTGCACCTCATTCACGGTGAGCGAAACGCCGTTGATGGCGATGCTGCCTTTCGGCGCAATGAAGCGGGCGAGCCCCGGAGGTGCGATGAAACGCCAGCGCGTAGAGCCGTTTTCCGGGGTGGCGCCCGCGACCGTTGCGAGCCCATCGACATGGCCTGAGACCAGATGGCCGCCCATCTCGTCGCCCAGCCGCAACGAGGCTTCAAGGTTGATGAGCGAACCGGGCTGCCAGGTGCCAAGCGTCGTGAAGGCCAGGGTTTCAGCCGAAACTTCGACCGTAAAGGCGTCGTCGTCACGTTCAATGACGGTCAGACAGCAGCCGGAACAGGCAATCGAAGCGCCGAGCTTGGCGCCGGCGATATTCGACCATTCCGCATTTCCGGTAGGAACCGCGATTACGAAGCGGGCATCCTTGCCGTCGCCGACCGATGAGACCTCGCGCACGGTGCCAAGGCCGGTGATCAATCCGGTGAACATTAGGCGGCCTGCTGCCGGTTGTCTGCGGCGGTGAAGGTACTCAAAATATCATCTCCCCATTGCTCCTGCGCCAGTAACTCGAATCGCGGCATATCTACGAGCCCGGCAACGCCGAAGGCCTGTGCCGCCGGCCAGCCATCGCCACCGATGATGCCGGGGGCGTGAAACCAGGCCAACCTGTCTACCAGATGGCCGCGCAGCAGTGCGGCTGCAATGGAGGCGCCGCCTTCCGCCAATATGCGGGTGAGACCGGCCTTTGCCAGCGCCTTCAGGGCGGAACTCAGGTCAACGCCGGCCGAGCCGCCGGGCACTTCAAATAACTTCACCCCGGCATCTTCCAACGCATGCTTGCGGGCGGGGTCGGCGCCGTCGCGATGCAGCAGCCAGACCGGCGTTTGGTATGCGCTATTTACCAGCTTTGATAACAGCGGGGTGCGTAGATGGCTGTCGACGACAATCCGGACCAGCGGCGCGCTGCGAAATCCGTCGATCCGGCAGGTGAGTTCCGGGTCGTCGCTCAACACGGTGCCGACGCCCACTAAAACCGCATCATGCCGGCCACGGATGGCATGCGCGGCCCGGCGCGCCGCCTCGCCGGTCAGCCATTGGCTTTCCTTGGTGCGGGTGGCAATCCGGCCATCCAGGGTCGACGCCAGTTTCAGCCGCACCAGCGGCCGGCCGGCGGTTTGAACCATGGTGAAAGCGCTGATTACCGCTTGCGCCTCGACGTTCAGCACGTCCTCAACCACCGCGATGCCGGCGTCGCGCAGCATTGCCACCCCCTGCCCGTTTACCCTCGGGTTGGGGTCACGGGCGCCGATGACGACCCGGCTGATCCCGGCAGCGATCAGCGCGTTGGCGCAAGGGGAGGTTTTGCCGGTATGCGAGCATGGCTCCAGCGAGACGTAAGCAGTCGCACCCCTGGCGGCATCGCCCACTGCGAGCAGCGCCTCGGTTTCGGCATGCGGCCGGCCGCCGACAGCGGTACGGCCGCGGCCGATGACGGCGCCATCTTTGACGATGACGCAGCCGACCGACGGGTTGGGGGCGGTTTCTCCCAGGCCGCGCCGCGCCAAGGTAATGGCGGCGCGCATGTGCCGGATGTCGGTTGCGGGGTCAGTCATGAGTCGGGTCATTCATGCGTTGCGTCAGTCATGCGCTGGGTCAGTCATGCGCCGGGTCAGTCTGTGCCAAGTCACTCATGCGGGCCGGCTAATTTAGGGTCGCCCATTAAGCCTAGAAAGGCTTCAAAATCCTTAGCTTCGCGGAAATCGCGATAGACCGAGGCGAAGCGGACATAGGCGACAGTGTCCACTTCCTTCAATGTTTCCATCACCAGCTTGCCGATATCGTCTGATTTGACATCGGTTTCGCCGCTGGCTTCGAGCTGGCGTACGATGCCGTTGACGATGCGCTCGATGCGTTCCTCATCCACCGGCCGCTTGTTGAGCGCGATCCGCACCGAGCGGGCCAGCTTGTCACGATCGAAGGCGACGCGGCGCGCATCGGTTTTAAGGACGGTAAGCTCGCGCAACTGCACGCGCTCGATGGTGGTGAAGCGCTGGCTGCAACTGCCGCAAAAACGGCGACGGCGGATGGCGCTGCTATCCTCGGTGGGGCGGCTGTCCTTCACTTGCGTATCCGCTTCGCCGCAAAAGGGACAACGCATTTTTGGTTAGCCGTAAATCGGGAAACGGGCGCAGAGCGCCTTGGCCCGCAGGCCGACGGCCTGCTCGACCGTCGCATTGCCGCCATCGTTGGATTTGGCCAGGCCGTCAAGTACTTCGCCGATCATGGCACCGACTTCCTGAAATTCCTTGACCCCGAAGCCACGCGTGGTGGCGGCCGGAGTGCCGAGCCGGACGCCGGAGGTGATGAAGGGCTTTTCCGGGTCGAACGGGATGGCGTTTTTATTGGCGGTCATATGGGCGCGTTCCAGGCTGGCTTCGGCGGCTTTGCCGGTAACCCGTTTCGGCCGCAAATCGACCAGCAGGAGGTGGCTATCGGTGCCGCCGGTGACAATGGCCAGCCCCTGATCAACCAATGTTGCTGACAGCGCCTTGGCGTTTTCCACGACCGCCTTCTGGTAGGCGCGGAAATCCGGCCGCAACGCCTCACCGAAGGCCACCGCCTTGGCGGCGATGACATGCATCAGCGGGCCGCCTTGCAGGCCGGGGAAAATCGCCGAGTTTATTTTTTTCGCGATGTCTTCATGATTGGTGAGCACCATGCCGCCGCGCGGGCCGCGCAGGGTTTTATGGGTGGTAGTTGTTACCACATGAGCATGCGGCATCGGCGATGGGTACACGCCGGCGGCGACCAGGCCGGCGAAATGCGCCATGTCGACCATGAAATAGGCGCCGACCTCGTCAGCAATTTTGCGGAAGCGTTCGAAATCGATAAAGCGCGGATAGGCGGAGCCGCCGGCGATGATCAGCTTCGGTTTTTCCGACCGCGCCAGGCTTTCCAGCTCGTCGTAATCCAGCAGCCCGTCATCGCGGCGTACGCCGTATTGCACGGCCTTGAACCATTTGCCGGACAGGTTCGGGGCGGCGCCATGGGTTAAGTGACCGCCAGCCGCCAGGCTCATGCCAAGGATGGTGTCGCCGGGCTGCAACAGGGCTAAAAACACCGATTGGTTGGCCTGGCTGCCGGAATTAGCCTGCACATTTGCAAAGCCGGCATCGAACAGCTTTTTAGCGCGCTCGATCGCCAGGGTCTCGGCGATATCGACCGCAATGCAGCCGCCGTAATAGCGTTTGCCGGGATAGCCTTCGGCATATTTATTGGTCAGCACCGAGCCCTGAGCTTCGAGAACCGCCCGCGAAACGATATTTTCCGAGGCGATCAGCTCGATGCCGTCTTGTTCGCGTTCTAATTCCGCGGCAACCGCCGCCGCCAGTTCGGGGTCGGTTTCGGCCAGGCTGGAATTGAAGAAACGGGCTAGGCTCGGCGACAGGCTGGCATTGTTCATGGGTTTGCTTCCGCATGGTTCGGGTTCAGCTTGGCAATCCGCAGGTCATGGCGGCCGCCTTCATAAGGGGTGCTCAAAAATGCGCCGATAATGTCCAGCGCCACTTCCTCGCCGGTGATGCGAGCGCCCAGCGCCAGGACATTGGCGTCGTTATGGGCCCGTGTCAGCCGGGCGGTGGTGACGTCGTGCGCCAGGCCGCAGCGGATTTTGGGAAAGCGATTGGCTGCAATCGACATGCCGATGCCGGTACCGCAGACCAGAATGCCAAGATCGGCTTTGCTATCGATGATCGACTGGCAGACGGCCTGGGCAAAATCCGGATAGTCGACGCGGTCCGGGCCGTCGGTGCCGAAATCCAGCACCTGATGGCCGCCTTCGATCAGCACCGCGGCCAGCCGGTTTTTCAAACCGAAGCCGCCGTGATCCGCACCCAGCGCAATAATCAAAGAACGAGTCATGGCACGCGTTTAACATGCCGGTCCGGGAGTTGAAACAATCCGAATAAATTCGAGATGGGAACCAGGGTGGTAAAAAACGCCGGGGAATTTATGATGCAATCCGGTTCAGGAGGGGCAAATGACCGTCACCGACGCCTTTATCACCGGCTTGCCGAAGGCGGAGCTGCATCTGCATATCGAAGGTTCGCTGGAGCCGGAGCTGATGTTCGCGCTGGGCCGCCGCAACAAAATCGAACTGCCCTACAAAAGCGTGGCAGAGGTCCGGGCGGCCTATGATTTCTCTAATCTGCAGGATTTTCTCGACATTTATTACGCCGGCGCTGAGGTGCTGCGGACCGAAGAAGATTTTTTCGATCTGACGCTGGCCTATTTTACCCGGGTAGCGGCGGAGGGGGTGCTGCACGCCGAGATATTTTTCGACCCGCAGACCCATACCGGGCGCGGCATTGCCTTTGCCACCGTTATCAACGGTATCCTGGCTGGGATGGCTGCGGCGACGCGGAAGTTTGGCATCACCTCGCATCTGATCCTGTGTTTCCTGCGCCATCTCGATGAAGAAGCCGCCTTCGAGACGTTCAGAATGGCCGAGCCCTGGCTGGATAAAATCATCGGCGTGGGACTGGATTCGTCCGAACAAGGCCATCCGCCGGAGAAATTCGCCGGCGTGTTTGCTGCCGCCGGTGCTGCCGGGCTGAAACGCGTCGCCCATGCCGGCGAGGAAGGACCCGCATCTTACGTGTGGGAGGCACTGGACGTGCTGCAGATCGACCGCCTGGATCACGGCAACCGCTCACTTGAGGATGCAGCCCTGGTGCAACGCCTAGTGGCGTCGCAGATGGCGTTGACGGTCTGCCCGCTCTCCAATTTCCGGCTTTGCGTAGTGCCGGATATGGCCGCGCATCCAATTGACCGGATGCTGGCGCTGGGCTTGCGCGCCACCATCAACTCGGACGATCCGGCTTATTTCGGCGGCTATGTCGCGGAGAATTTTCGCGCCGCCGCGGCGGGACGGAAGCTCGGAAAAACGCAGCTTGTCACGTTGGCGCGCAATAGTTTTCTGGGGGCGTTTCTTACCGAAGCCACGCGGCAGGATTACCTACGCCGGCTGGATCAATTTGTTTCGGTTTAGCCGAGCCTCAAACCGCCATAAAAAATTCAGTCGTCCGGCTGCAGCTTTTTCAGGTCGGCGGGGTCCAGCGTATTCTTGAGAATTTGATGCCATGCGGTTTTGGTGTCGGCCGGCGAAATCGCCGTGTCCTTGGTTCTCAGTTCAAAAACCAGATCATATTTAGTGGTGATGTTCCGGCTGGACGAGGTCCAATCGTGGATTGTGAACTTGCTCAGGGCGGGGTCGAACGCTTTGGAAACCGTTGTGATCTTGAGATTGGATGATTTTTTGGTGCCTCTTTGGATCGTGTTCAGGGCGCTATCGATCCGGCCTTTCTCGCCCTGCAGGGTGAACTGAACAATCCCGCCCGCTGCGTTGGTTGCCAAACCGGACAGATTGTATTCGATGGCCTGTTTCATTACCAAAGCGCGAAACCCGACTTGTTGATCATTGCCGGTTACCGTGGCCTCAACAGCTCGTCGCTTGCTCATACGCCTTACTCCTGCCCGGACGGCACGAACTAGATGCCATTAGTGCCGATTTATTGAGACCGTCAATTAGACCCCATGTAGCGGGCGGCGGTGACGACGTCGCCGGTGATGGCGTCGCGGACCGCTGCCTCTCCGGCCGGGGAAGCCAGCACGATTACGCGCTTGAAGAACGGCACGGCGCCGGTAGCCCGGCTGCGGAACATGCGGGAAAGGGCGTCGGCCGCGGGGCCACGGGGCGTGCAGCAATTGCAGCCCTGGAGGTGACCGAATTTGGCCGCAGGCAGGGTGAAGCGCTCGGCGTAGCCTGAGATATCCAACCCGGCATCACCTTCTATCAGGTAGGCGTCCAGGTCCGCGTCCAGGTAAGCGTCCAGGTAAGCGTCCAGGTAAGCGTGGCCGGTTGCGGCGTGTTGGGCGCCGAACAAGACCGGGATTCGCATGTCAGAGGCAATTTTCATTAACTGGACATGGGAGTGATCCGGTGTATCTGACAAGGATGACAAAACCGCATCTGCTCGAAGCCCTCAAACATCATGTCCTGTTATGCGATGGCGGCATGGGATCGCGGGTGCAGGCGCTGACCTTGGACGTCGAAAAGGACTACTGGGATAAGGAAAACTGCACCGAGGTGTTGAACCTTTCCCGGCCGGACCTGGTCCGGGAAATCCATAAAGGCTATTTCGAGGCCGGCGCCGATATGGTGCAAACCAACAGTTTTGGCGGCTCGCCGATCACGCTTGGTGAGTTTGAACTGCAGGACCGGGCCTTTGAGATCAATAAAATTGCCGGCGAACTGGCGCGCGAAGCCGCGGAGTCCTTCGCCGATGGCCGCACCCGCTATGTGATTGGCAGCATCGGGCCGGGCACCAAACTGCCGAGCCTCGGCAATATCTCCTATGATCCGCTGGAAGATGCGTTGTTCCTGCAATCCCAGGGGCTGATTGCCGGCGGGGTGGATGCGATCCTGATCGAGACCTGCCAGGACACGCTGCAGATCAAGGCCGCGGTCAACGGCGCCAAGCGGGCCCGGGCCGAGACCGGGTCCGCAATACCTATTTTCGTGCAGGTCACGGTGGAGACCACCGGCACCTTGCTGGTTGGCCCGGACATCGCTGCTGCCGCGACCGTGATCAATGCGCTGGACGTGCCGCTGATGGGACTGAACTGCGCCACCGGCCCGCAGGAAATGGCCGAGCATGTGCGGTTCCTGTCGCAGAACTGGCCCGGGCTGATCTCGGTTCAGCCCAATGCCGGATTGCCGGAACTGGTGGACGGCAAAACCCATTATCCCCTGGGCGCCGAGGAAATGGCGAGCTGGGTCGAGCGCTTTGTGATCGAGGACGGGGTGAATTTGATCGGCGGCTGCTGCGGTACCTCGATCCCGCATATCCAGGGCCTGGATGCGATGTTAAAGCGCCTCGGTAACCCGCGTCCGGCGCCGGTTTTGCGTAGACCGATCTGGATACCTTCGGTTGCCAGCCTGTACGGCGCTACGTCGTTGCGGCAGGAGAACAGCTATTTTTCCATCGGCGAGCGTTGCAATGCCAATGGTTCGAAAAAATGGCGCGAATTGCAGGAGACCGGCGACTGGGATGGCTGCGTTGCGATGGGCCGCGAGCAGGTCGCAGAGGCCTCCAACGCATTGGATATCTGCACTGCCTTCGTCGGCCGTAACGAGACCATGGAGATGAACGAAGTCATCACCCGTTTCACTTCTTCGGTGAACGCGCCTTTGGTAATTGATTCCACCGAGACCCCGGTAATCGAGGCGGCGCTGAAACTGCATGGCGGCAAGCCGATCATCAATTCGATCAATTTCGAGGACGGCGAAGGCCACGCCACCGACCGTTTGATCCTTGCCAAAAAATTCGGCGCCGCGGTAATCGCGCTGACCATCGATGAGGTCGGCATGGCCAAGGAGCCGGCGGATAAATTGCGTATTGCCCGGCGGCTGATCGAATTTGCCTGCACCAAATACGGGCTGCCGCAGAGCGATCTGCTGATCGACCCCCTCACCTTCACCATCGCCACCGGCAATGAAGATGACCGCAAGCTCGGGCAGTGGACGCTTGAGGGGATCAAAATGATCCGCGACGAATTTCCTGATGTGCAGATTGTCCTTGGCCTGTCCAACATCTCCTTTGGCCTGAACCCGGCGGCGCGCGCGGTTTTGAACTCGGTGTTTTTGGATCATGCGGTTAAGGCCGGGATGACCGGCGCCATTGTCCATGTCAGCAAAATTCGGCCGCTGCATTTGATCGCGGCCGAGGAGGTGAAGGTCTGCGAGGATCTGATTTTCGATCGCCGTGAGGAGAATTATGACCCGCTGCAGAAGCTGCTGGAAATATTCGCCGATCGCAAAGCCGCTGATGCGACCAAGAAGAAGCGTGCCGAGACCGTTGAAGGCCGGCTGAAAGACCGCATTGTCGATGGCGACCGCAAGGGCCTGACCGATGAGTTGGACCAGGCGCTGGTTACCAACAAGCCGCTGGATATCATCAACAATATTCTGCTGGACGGCATGAAGGTGGTCGGCGAGCTGTTCGGGGCCGGCAAGATGCAATTGCCGTTCGTGCTGCAATCGGCGGAAACGATGAAGGCCGCCGTTGCCTATCTGGAACCGATGATGGAGCGGGTGGCCGGCGAGGAGCGCGGTATTATCGTGCTCGCCACCGTTAAGGGCGACGTGCATGATATCGGCAAAAACCTGGTCGACATCATCCTCACCAATAACGGCTACAAGGTTTATAATCTCGGCATCAAGGTGCCGCTGGCGGATATGGTGGTGGCCGCCAAGGAGCACCGCGCGCATGCCATCGGCATGTCCGGGCTGCTGGTGAAATCCACCGTGGTGATGCGGGAAAATCTCGAGGAACTGTCGCGCCAGGGGCTTGAGATCCCGGTGATGCTGGGAGGCGCCGCGCTGACCCGCAACTATGTGGAGGATGATTGTGTCGCCGCTTACGCCTGCGGCCGCGTTGCCTATGCGCGCGATGCCTTCGATGGGCTGCATCTGATGGACAAGGTTACCGGCAATGATTTCGATAATTATCTCGCCGTCATCCAGTCCAAGCGCAAAGGCAAATCAAAGAACACCAAACGCAAGCTGGGCACCGCCGATGTGGCCGCATTCGCGCCGATCGACATCAAGGCGGTACAGGCGCGGCGGCACCGGTTGACGCGCGATGTGCCGGTGATAACGCCGCCGTTCTGGGGGGCCAAGATTCTCGAAGCGGCACCCAAGGCGATTGTGCCGTTCATTAACGAACGCTCGCTGTTTCAGTTCCAGTGGGGCTTCCGCAAGCAAGGTAAAAGCCTCGACGAATTCCTCGGCTGGGCCCGCCAGGAACTGCGCCCGGTGATGAAGCGCATGCTGGATCTTTGCGAGGCCGATAACATTCTGAAGCCGCAGGCGGCGTACGGGTATTGGAAGGCCGCCGGCCAGGGCAATGATCTGTTGCTGTTCGCCGAGGACGGCCAGACCGAATTGGCGCGCTTCGCGTTGCCGCGGCAGCCCAGGGAAGACGGCGAGTGCATTGCGGATTTTTTCCGCGATGTTGACGATGCCGAGCGCGATGTGATCGGCCTGCAGGTGGTCACCGTCGGCCAGCGCGCTTCCGATGTCGCTCGCGTATGGTTCGAGGATAATCGCTACCAGGACTATCTGTACTTGCATGGCATCTCGGTGGAGATGGCTGAGGCGATGGCGGAATATACCCATAAGCGGATCCGCGCCGAACTTGGATTTGCTGCCGAGGACGATCGCGACCTCGATAAGATGTTGCAGCAATCCTATCGCGGTTCGCGCTATTCGTTCGGCTATCCTGCATGTCCGAACGTAGAAGACCAGGATAAGCTGTTGAAATTGCTGGACGCAGAGCGTGTTGGGATAAGTTTGTCCGACGAGTTTCAGTTGCATCCCGAACAATCGACCAGCGCGATCGTGGTGCTTAACCCGAAGGCAAAATATTTTTCGGTCTAGATAAACGGGGCGCCTTTCCGCCGGTTATTGCTGCAGTGCAAAATTTTCTGGCCCCAGGCTCGATTTTGTGCGAATGTTGCAATCATTCACCGTTCGGCGGGAGCTACCCTGATGCTCGAAAAGACCACGGATACCAAGCTGGATACCAAGCTGGCTACCAAGCTAGAGACTGAGTTTTCGCACGTGAAGCCGGGCGATACGCCTTGGCGCACTGATGGCTTGCGGGATTTTTTCCTATATCGGGATCTCGGCGTTAATGCGGCCACAGGCGGTCGGGTCATTGCGCAGCTGGTTAAAGCCAATCCCGCCAGGCCGCCGGAGCATGGCACCGGCTGGCACCAGCATATTGCTGATTTCCATATCGTCATCATGAATAAGGGCTGGGCCCGCTTCATGTATGGCGACAAGGAACACCTGGTTGCCGCCGGGGATTGCGTGCACCAGCAGCCCGGCATCACCCATTATCTGTTCGATTACTCACCGGATATGGAATATCTTGAGATCACCTCGCCGGCCGAATTCGGAACCATTGATGTTGACGGCCCTTGCGAGGTTCCGCCGGTTACGCCCTGGAAGAGCGTCGCTGAATAGTCCCGCTGCCTCTTGGGAAACAGGCTCCGTGTCGACCGACCAAAAAGGCCGCTTTCATATCCTTGCCGAGTGTTAGAAATCCAGATCGAGTTCGATGATTTCCTGAGGTTCGCCGCGGGAATCTTCGACCCATTCCTTCATCGGCGCCCATTTCATGATGGTCTCGCCATAGGCTTTGCAAAGATCGTCAACTGCCACATCATAGCTGAGGAACCGCGTTACCACCGGCGCGTACATGGCATCGGCAATGGTCGGCTTTTTGCCGAACAGATAGGGCCCCTTCCAGGTGGTAAGGCATTGTCGCCAGATGCTGGTTATCCGGTCGATATCCGCTTGCGCCGACGACCACACCGTGAAGCCGGCTTTATGAAAGCGCAGGTTCATCGGCAACGAAGAGCGCAGCGCCGCAAAGCCGGAATGCATCTCGCCGCTGATCGACCGGCAATGGGCCCGCGCTTTCTTTTCCTTTGGCAGCATTGCCGCATCCGGAAAGGTCTCATTAAGGTATTCGGCAATTGCGATCGTGTCCCATACGGTCACCGCGCCGTGGATCAGGCAAGGCACCAGGATCGAGGAGGTGCGCATCAGCAGCTCCTCCTTCATTCGCGGGTCTTCCTGGGACACCCGTTCTTCCACAAAGTCGATGCCGGACAACCTTGCAAGCAGGTAGCCCCGCAATGACCAAGAGGAGTAATTTTTGCTGCTTATGAGCAGCTTCGCCTCGGCCATTCCTGTTAACCCTTTCTTTTTAGCAAGAACATATTCATGTTCAGTTAAGCTTAGTGGATCTCACAATGCAAAGTCTAATCTCAACATCTTGCCGTAACGTTGCCGTGCCACCAACTAAATCTATTCCTTTTCGCGCTTAGGACATGTCGATGAATTACCAGATGTACCAGGCGCAGGCCGATATCATGGACGCCTTTCGTAATGTGGCGCGCACCGGCAGCGGGCTGCTGAAAACGATCACGCCGCGTGAGCCGTACGGTCTTGCGCTGCGCCACGTGAACGCGGCGCTCGAGGTGTTTGGCTATTCCGGCGTTACCCATAAACGACCCGATTTCAAGATCAAAGACATCCTGGTCGGTAATAACATGGTGCAAGTTAACGAAGAAGTTGTTTTCTCCACGCCATTCGCCAGCCTGGTGCATTTTAAGAAAGACATCGATCGCACGCAGCCGAAAGTTCTGGTCTGCGCGCCGATGTCCGGACATTTTGCCACCTTGCTGCGTAACACCGTCGAGGTGCTGCTGCAGGATCACGACGTATATATTACGGACTGGCATAACGCGCGCGATATTCCGGCCGATGCCGGGGTTTTCGGCTTTGACGAATATGCCGAACACATCATGCGGTTTCTCGAATTCATGGGCCCGCGCAGCCATGTGGTCGGGGTCTGTCAACCAACCGTTGCCGTGCTCGTCGCGGTTTCGATCATGGCGGAAGATAACAACCCGGCAACGCCGCGCAGCATGACCCTGATGGCCGGACCGATCGATACCCGTCGCAACCCGACCAAGGTCAACAAGCTGGCGAAGACGAAAAAAATAGAGTGGTTCGAAGACAAAATGATCGGCGTGGTGCCGTGGCGCTTCAAAGGCCATGGCCGCCGGGTCTACCCCGGCTTCATGCAGCTCACCGCTTTTGTTACGATGAACCTCGACAAGCATCTATCCGCCCATTTCAAGCAGTTCCGGTCATTGGCCGCGGAGGACAAACTGGCCGCCGATACCCACCGTGCCTTCTACGACGAGTATCTGGCGGTGATGGACCTGCCGGCGGAATTCTATCTGGAAACGGTCGAGCGCATTTTCCAAACCCATGATCTGCCGCGCGGCGAACTGAAATGGCGGGGCCGTAAGGTCGATCCCAGCAAGATCACCAAAACCTTCGTGTTCACGGTTGAAGGCGAGCGCGATGATATTTGCGGCCTTGGTCAAACCTCGGCGGCGCTGGATTTATGTTCGAACCTGCGGCCGTTGCTAAAGCGACATCATGTGCAAACCGGGGTCGGCCATTACGGGGTTTTCTCCGGCCGGCGCTGGGCTAACGAGATTTATCCGCGGGTCAAGGAAGTCATTCAGTTCTCGATATGAAGTAAGCGGTTCGTTTCCTGAAGAAAAAAGGCTGCCGGCGGACGAAACCAAACGGATTTTTGTTACTCCGTGGCATCGTTGTCGGCGCGGGCAACGCTTGGCGCGATACGATTTTATGAAAATGTATTTGAATCGCGATCCGGTTATGTGGTGACGTGCTAGGCAATCTCAGCCAAGAAGAAAGGAAAACCATATGAGTAGCACCACCGGTGATGGCTTCATTACGACCAAGGATGACGTTAGAATCTACTATAAGGATTGGGGTCCCCGGGACGCCCAGCCGGTTGTGTTTCATCACGGCTGGCCGTTATCGGCGGATGACTGGGACAGCCAAATGTTGTTTTTCCTCGAGCATGGCTACCGGGTTGTAGCACATGACCGGCGCGGGCATGGACGCTCGACGCAGACCGCGACCGGCAACGATATGGATCACTATGCCGCCGACGTGATCGAGCTTGCGAGCCACCTTGATTTGAAAAACGCCATTCATGCGGGCCATTCTACCGGCGGCGGCGAGGTTGCGCATTACGTCGCGCGTGCCGAGAAAGGCCGGGTTGCGAAAGCCGTGCTGATCGGCGCGGTACCGCCGATCATGCTGAAGAGCGATGCCAATCCGGGCGGCCTGCCGATGGAAGTGTTTGACGGTTTCCGGACCGCGACTGCGGCTAATCGCGCGCAATTTTTCCTCGATGTGCCCTCTGGCCCGTTTTACGGTTTCAACCGGCCGGGTGCGAAGGTTTCACAAGGTGTGATCCAGAATTGGTGGCGCCAGGGCATGACCGGGGGCGCCAAGGCGCATTATGATTGCGTCAAAGCGTTCTCGGAAACTGATTTCACCGAGGACCTTAAGGCAATCGACGTGCCGGTGCTGGTGATGCACGGCGATGACGACCAGATTGTTCCGATTGATGATTCCGCCAAGCTTACCATCAAGCTGTTGAAACACGGTACCTTGAAAATCTATCCGGGGTTCCCGCACGGCATGTGCACCACCCATGCCGATGTTATCAACGCCGACTTGCTGGCGTTTTTCAAAAGCTGAGATCGGGCGCGGGCCACCGGCTTAGGCGTTGGCGGGCCGCACCACGACACAGGGTAATTGACGTTGGCTTAGCGCCGAGCATGCAAGCACTGCTTGTTGCGCCGACAGGTGGATCAGGCGAGCCTGGTACAGAACGTTGCCGCCGAAAGGCGTGGTTTGGCTAATGGCGACCGAGGCATTTCCGGCAATGCTCGATAGCTGGGTTAACGCGTTCTGCGCCACGTTCTGCGCCAGGCTCGCATGTTCGAAGGCACCGACCTGGATGCCCCAGTTTTCAAGCGTTGCGGCCGCGGCCGGTTGATAAGCCGCCTGGCTCGGCGGCGGTGGGGCTGCATCCACGCTTGCTACCACTGAGGCCGGACAAGCTGGGTTGAACACCGCGCTGGACCCGCAATCAGGCTGTGCGGAAGAGGCTGCCGCAGGCGCTGCTTCAACTTGCGCCGTTTGCACCTGCGGTGCTGGCGCGGTTTGCACCTGCGTTGCTTGTGCAGTTTGCGCCGGCGTGCACGGACTGTCGGGATCATAAGCGTTGTTGATGTTGCAGCTGCCATCCGCCGAGCATGGATCATCGGGATCGTAAGCATTATCGGCGTTGCAGGTTCCGGCCGAGGCCGATGCCACGATAGCCGGCTGGCCCTCAATCACGCTGGTCGGCGCCGTGGCGGTGCAGGGATGATCCGGATCATAGGCGGCATTCTCATCGCAACCGGAAGCAAAGTCTGCCGGGGTCGGCGTCGCCTCCCCGGCTGATCCGGCCTGGTAATTGGCAAACGGCCCTGAGAACGCAACTTCGGTTCCAAGATTGGGCGTTACCATGGCAAGGTAATTGACCGTCTCATCCGGCAGGCTGGAGGTGCCGGCGAGATATTCATCGACATCCTCAGGGCCCGCATTATAGGCGGCGAGAAAGCCGGGCGCGCCGTAGCGCTGATACATTTCGCTGATATAGGCGGCGCCGGCCAGGATATTGTTGTGCGGGTCAAACGGATCGGCGCCGAGGCCGTAGGTTGCCTGCAGATCCTGGTAGGTCTCCGGCTCAACCTGCATCAAACCCATTGCGCCGGTGGGGGATACCGCCTGTTCCTCGCCGCCGGACTCCTGTTGCATCACCGCCCGTATCCATTGCTGCGGGATTTGAAATCGGGCCGCGGCTTCAACGATATAAGGACCCCAAGGGTCATCGGGCGGCCCGGGCGGCGGGTAGTAATGCGTGGGGGCATAAGACGGACCGCCGTTGGCCGAGGTGTAGGCGCCACCACCTTGCTGAGCGCAGCTTGCAAGCAGCACGCTCAAAAATATACAGGCCACAGCCAAGCAGCCGCTTTTTTGAAAAAAAGCGGCGCAAAAAACTTTTGCTATGCTCAAGCCGGGATTTTCGAACACCAATAGCCCAGATGAAAAAAGTTTTTTTTGCTTCTTTTTGTTCACAAAAAGAAGTGCTCCCTTACTTATGGATCAGCGTCCCGATTCCGCCCTCGGTAAATAATTCCAACAGCAGCGCGTGCGGGACGCGGCCGTCCAGGATGGTCGCACCTTTAACGCCCTGCCGGATGGCTTCGATGCAAGTCAGTACTTTCGGGATCATGCCGCCGGAGATGGTGCCGTCGTCGATCAGGCCGGCGATATCGGCAACGGCGATGTCGGTGAGCAGGTTTTTGTTTTTGTCGAGGACGCCTGGAACGTCGGTGAGCATCAACAGGCGGTTGGCGTTCAGCGCGCCGGCGATGGCGCCGGCGGCGGTGTCGGCGTTGATGTTGTAGGTCTGGCCGTCCTCGCCGGTGCCGACCGGGGCGATCACCGGGATCAGCCCGGCGCCGGTCAGTGCGTGGATGACCCGGGTGTCGACATAAGCCGGCTCGCCGACGAAGCCGAGATCGAGCACGCTCTCGATTTCCGATCCGGGATCGCGTTTGGTGCGGGAGAGTTTTTTGGCGCGGATCAGGCCGCCGTCGCGGCCGGAGATGCCGACCGCGAGCGCGCCTGCCTGGTTGATCAGTCCGGCGATTTGTTTGTTGACCGCACCGGAGAGCACCATTTCCACTACTTCGACCATGGCGGCATCAGTGATGCGCAGGCCGTCGACAAAGGTCGACTTGATCTCCAGGCGTTCCAGCATGGAGTTGATTTGCGGGCCGCCGCCATGGACGATGACCGGGTTGATGCCGACTTGCTTCAACAGCGCGATGTCCTTGCCGAAATCGACCGCCAGCTGTTCCTCGCTCATCGCGTGGCCGCCGTATTTGACGACGATGGTGGCGCCGGCGTAGCGGCGCAAGTAGGGCAGCGCACGAGCAACAGTACGGGCCTGCTCGGCGGCCTTGTTCATGGTCTCGGTGTCCATCGTGAAACTTCCCGGCTACTTGCTAAATGTGGCAATGTTAGCGCGAAGTTCGTCGATGCCAAACCCGGTTTCGCTGCTGGTGGTGATGATATTGTTGAGGGCTGCGGGATGGGCGGCTGCCAAAGCGCGGATTTCCGCCTGCTTGCGGGCCAAAGCCGCGCCCTTCACGGCATCGGCTTTGGTCAGCACCAGCTGATAGGCGACCGCGGCCTGGTCGAGCAGTTCCAGCACCGTCTGATCGGAGGTTTTCACCTCCACCCTGGCATCGAGCAGCAATAACACCCGGCGCAGGTTGGGCCGGCCGCGGAGGTAATCCAGCATCAGGCCCTGCCAGTCGCGCTTGATGGCCTTCGGGGCTTCGGCATAGCCATAACCCGGCATATCGACCAGCACGATCGGCGCTGCTTCGAGCTGGAAGAAATTCAGCTGCCGGGTGCGGCCAGGCTGGTGCGAGACGCGCGCCAGCGCCTTGCGGCCGGTAAGCGCATTCAACAGCGAGGATTTGCCGACATTGGAGCGGCCGGCGAACGCGATTTCCGTGCCTTTGGGCTCCGGCAGGTGTTCCAGCTGCTGCGCTGCGTAGAAGAAATCGCAGGCGCCGGCGAACAGGATGCGCCCGGTTTCAAGTTCTTCCGGGCCGAACTCCGGCGCCGAAAATCTCAGGTCTTCGCCAGCTGCCTCGGTCGCTGCGGTGCCGCTGCCCGGCGCATGATCAGCCATTGTTGTCCTACGGTAAGAAGGTTGTTCCAGGTCCAGTATAGCACGAGGCCGGCCGGAAAGCGCGCCAGCATGAAGGTGAACATGATGGGCATGAACTGGAACATGCGGGCTTGCACCGGGTCGGGCGGCGCCGGGTTAAGCTTTTGCTGCAGGAACATGGTGAAGCCCATGATGATCGGCAGTGCGCCAACCGCGAGGAACGGCGACAGCGTCGACGGATCGAAGGGGACCAGGCCGAACAGGTTGAAGATATTGGTCGGGTCCGGTGCCGAGAGATCGTGGATCCAGCCGTAGAACGGCGCCTGCCGCATCTCGATGGTGATATAGATGACCTTATAGAGCGAGAAAAACACCGGAATTTGCACCAGCATCGGCAGGCAGCCGGAGGCCGGATTGATTTTCTCCGTCTTGTACAAGGCCATGGTTTCCTGCTGCACCTTGGCGGTGTCGTCCTTGTATTTCTCCTTGATGGCTTTGATTTTTGGCGCCACCGCCTTCATTTTGCCCATCGAGCGGTAGGAGTAATTGGCCAGGGGGAAGAACAGCAGCTTGACGCCGATGGTGAACACCATGATGGCCAGGCCAAAATTGCCGATTTTCGAGTTCAGCCAGTCCAGCGCAAAGAAAATCGGCTTGGTGATGAAATAGAACCAGCCGAAATCAATCGCCTTGTCGAAGCTGGGGATATTATATTCGGTGCCATAGGCATCCAGCGTGTCGATCAGCTTGGCGCCGGTAAAAACCCGCATCAGGTTATCACCAGTGGCACCAGGGGCGATGGTTTCCGGGGCGGTCGTGATGAAATCGGTCTGATAGGCGTGGCCGTCGCCAAGATTGGTCGGCAGATAGCGCATCGCACCGGTAAGGTTTTGTGACTGATCGGGGACCAGGGCATTCAGCCAGTATTTATCGGTGATGCCGATCCAGCCACCGTTGCTGGTCTCAGAATAGGCGGTGCCGCCAGCGGCCGTGCCGTCACTTTTGGTGGTCTTGTAGGAGATTTCCTTCAGCGTGTTGTTGAACACGCCAAGCGGGCCTTCATGCAGAATATAGGTGGTTTTTTCCGCCGGCAGGTAATCACGCACCACCCGTGACCAGGGGTATAACTGTACCGGCGCCGCGGTTTTGTTGACCACCTGCTGATGCACCGTGAACATGAAATTGTTATCGACCGAGAGCACCAGCTGGAAAACCAGCCCGGCTTTATTGTCCCAGCTAAGCGTGACGGGGCTGGTCGGGGTTAGTTCGCTGGCGGATGCGGTCCAGAGGGTCTGGTCGCCCGGTACCGCCAAATTGGCCGGCCCATCCCAGCCGAATTGCACATAAGTCGGCTTGTCGCCGTCGCGGCGGCCGAGGATCTGCACCAGCGGCGAGGTTTTGCTGATGGTCTCGTGATAATCTTTAAGTACAATGTCATCGAGCACGGCACCGGTAAGCGCGATGCTGCCGGCAAGCTTGGGAGCATCAATCGGCAGCCGCGGGCCAGACGAGGCGGGCGCGGATTGCGCGGTGCCGGGCGCGCCGGCTGCGTTCGCCGCCTGCGGGGTGCCGGAGATTTTTTGAGCCTGGCTGATCGTCACTGCCGGCGCCGGCGCCGGATGCGGCAGAAATTTCTCGATCACCACCTGAAAGATGACCATGATGGCCAGGGAGATCGAAATGGCAAGCAACAGGCGCTTCTGGTCCATGCGTTCTTAAACTTCCGGATTAACGTGAGGCACCGGGTCGTAACCGCCGGGATGCCAAGGATGACAGGATAGAATTCGGCGGCCGGCGAGTATCGACCCTCGGGCGGCGCCATGGGTGCAGATCGCTTCGCGGGCATAGGCGCTGCAGCTTGGATAGAACCGGCAATTGGCGCCAATGACCGGGCGGAGCACCAATTCATAGGCGCGGATGCTGCCGGACAGCATTTTTGCGACAGCGTTCATTGCAGTACGCTCATTGAAGCAAGCTCATTGCAGTACGCTCATTGCAGCAGCTCATATAAGCAAGCTCATTTAAGCGCTTCGGCCAGGGCCGTGTGCAGCGTTGTTTGCAATGTGGTGAAGGGCAGTTTTGCGGTTTCCTGCCGGCAGATCAGCACCAGCTCAACGCCGTTCATCGGCGGCATGGCGCCGATAACCAGCCGGGCTGCTTCCTTCAAGCGCCGCCGGGCGCGATTACGGGCAACCGCGTTGCCGATTTTTTTGGTCGCCGTATAGCCGACCCGTAGCGGCGAGGCGGATTCGGAACGGGCAACCTGCAGCACGAAGCCGGGGCGCGCGATTTTGCGCCCACGCGAGGCCAACCGCAGGAAATCAGCACGAAGCTTGAAAGTCTCCGGCGGGGAGAGCGTCTCCCGGGCAAATGAAACCAAGTTCAGGCCCTCAAGGATCAGCCTAAAATCAGGCTGAGAGTTTGGCGCGGCCTTTGGAACGGCGGTTGGCGATGACCTTGCGGCCGCCAACGGTCGCCATACGGGCGCGAAAACCATGCCGGCGCTTGCGGACAAGTTTGGAAGGTTGATAGGTCCGTTTCACGTCAGTCACTCCAGCAATGGTATAAAAACAAAATTTAAGCCGAACCTCATCGGTCCGGCATCGGCCCGCATATAGGCGGCCTCCACCCAACCCGTCAACAGAAGCCGCTCTGGCGGCCGACTAGCGGCGATTTTCTGCGCTCCGCTGCTCACGGCCGGAAGGCCGCTCCGCTGCGGTGCTCTAAAATCACCGCTATTCGACTCACCATAACGACTTCTGCGTGCCTAGTTGTTTTATTAGGGTAATAAATGGCCCATTTTGCGGCCGCCTAATAGGTGTAGGTGGAAGTGCGGCACTTCTTGGTGGCTGTCTGGGCCGCTGTTACTGATGGTTCGGTATCCGGTTTCCTCGATTCCAAGTTGTTTAGCTGTCAGGGCCGCGGCTCTGAAAAATCCAGTGATTTCTTCGGGCGAGGCATTGGCACCGAAATCAGCGAAACTCACGTATTTACCCTTCGGGATCACCTGCACATGAACCGGGGCTTGCGGGTGGATGTCGTGGAAAGCCAGCGCAAAATCGTCCTCGTAGACTTTTTTGCACGGGATCTCTCCGCGTAGGATGCGGGCAAAGATATTGCTGTTGTCGTAAGGGTCTTTTCCGGAAACCGCCATTCTCACCTCCTCAAGGGCTACGGCCGCCCCGACGCCCATGTCGCAGATAAAAAGAAGTCTTTTTGCTGCTTTTTCTTCAGAAAAAGAAGTGCTGGCCTTAGGGAATTTTTGTCGTCTCAAACCCGGTCAGCGAAATACTGCGGGCGGCTTTTTCGGTAATGCCGCTGACCCCTTCGCGCCTTGATAATTCGGTCCAGATTTGTTCGGGGCGCAGGCCGGCATCTACCCACAGCACCAGCAGGTGGTAGAGGACGTCGGCGCTTTCGGCGACCAAGGCGAGCCGGTGGCCGCCGACGGCCTCGATCAGGCATTCGACGGCTTCCTCACCGAATTTCTGCGCGATTTTGGCGGTGCCTCGGGATAGCAGGCGGGCGGAGTGGCTGGTTGCGGGGTCGGCGTGCTTACGGGCGAGCACGGTTGCCCAGAGCCGGTCGAGCACGCGGGCGTCTGGGGCGTTGACCGGCGGCGGCACGGCGATGGTTGACATGGTGGCCGGGCGTTTCGACTTGGTGGCGCGTTTGGCCTTTGGCTTGGCGTCCGGCTTTGCCTTGAGCTTATTGCTCGGCTTTGCCTTCAGCTTATTGCTCGGCTTCGCCTTTGGCTTGTCGCTCGGCTTCGCCTTCGGGGCCGCAAGGTTGGATTTGGAAGCTTTTTTGGCCATCAGACGATTTGCGACTCCAAGGGGCCGAGTTTTGCGCGCGGGAAGCGGACCGGCAAGTGGGCGGCGGCTAATTCGTTTTTGACCTGAGCGATGGTGAATGTTCCAAAATGAAACACGCTCGCGGCCAGCAGTCCGGTGGCACCGGCCTGCGCACCTTCGGCGAAATGTGAAAGTTTACCGACACCGCCTGAGGCGATTACGGGAATGCGGACTGCGCCGCAGACCGCGCGCAGGAGCTCGAGGTCGAAGCCCTCGCCGGTGCCGTCGCGGTCCATGGAGGTGAGGAGAATTTCCCCGGCGCCGAGGGCGGCCATTTGTTGCGCCCATTCAATGACGTCGAGGCCGGTGTTCTGGCGGCCGCCGTGGGAGAAGACGTCCCATTTGCCAGGGCTGGATTTTCTGGCGTCGATCGCAACCACGATGCACTGGCTGCCGAATTTCCCGGCCGCCTCGGCAATCAGTTCGGGCCGGGCGATGGCAGCGGAATTGATGCTGGCTTTATCGGCGCCGGCGAGCAGCAGGCGGCGGATATCGGCGGTACTGCGGATGCCGCCGCCGACGGTCAGCGGCAGGAACACCCGGGTTGCGGTGCGGGCAACGACATCGAGGATGGTATCGCGGTTGTCGGAGCTGGCGGTAATGTCCAGAAAGGTGAGTTCGTCGGCGCCGGCGGCATCATAGACCGCGGCCTGCTCGACCGGATCGCCGGCATCGCGGAGCGAGACAAAATTGACGCCCTTGACGACCCGGCCGTCTTTGACATCGAGGCATGGGATAACGCGCAGTTTCAGCATGCGGCCAAGGCTTCGGCGGGGTTGATCGAGCCATCGTATAATGCGCGGCCGATAATGGCGCCAGAAAGGTTATTGGTTTTGGCGGCCGCGGCTTTCAGGGCGGCGATGTCGCCGAGACCGGCAAAGCCTCCGGAGGCGATGACCGGCAGGCTAATGCGGCCGGCCAGAGCTACGGTTTCCGGCAGGTTGAGCCCGGTCTTCATGCCATCACGCGCGATGTCGGTGTAGATGATCGCGGCGATGCCGGCATCCTGCAGGCGCAGCGCCAGGTCAGCGGCAGACAGATGCGAGGTCTCGGCCCAGCCCTCGGTGGCAACGAAACCGGCTTTGGCGTCGATGCCGACGACGATCTTCCCGGGAAACTCACGACCGGCTTGATGCACCAGAGCCGGGTTTTTGGCGGCCGCACTGCCCAAGATGACGCGGCTGATGCCGGCGGTCAGCCAGTCCTCGATAGCGGCCATATCCCTGATGCCACCGCCAAGCTGCACCGGGATGGTAACCGCGGCGAGAATATCGCGCACCGCCTGGCCATTCACCGGCCGGCCGGCGAAAGCGCCGTTCAGATCCACCACATGGATGCAGCTAAAGCCGAAACGCTGCCAGGCCAGCGCCTGCGCGGCGGGGTCGGTGCCATATACGGTCGCCTGGTCCATCTCGCCTTGTTTCAGGCGGACGCAGGCGCCGTCCTTCAGGTCGATCGCGGGGTAGAGCGTCAAAGGCGGCTGCCGTTGGCTCATGGAGAGCCTTTATGGATACGCTTATGATAGTAATGGCCCTGCACCACCGCGCCTTTTACCCGCGCATAGGCCGGATGCGTGCCCCAGCGGATAAAGCCGCAGCTTTCATATAAAGCGATGGCGGCGGTTTGAGTGGCGCGGACATCGAGGTTGAGCACATGGTAATTCAGTGCCCGGGCGTGCTCCTCGAGCCGTTGCAAGATCAGCCGGGCCAGGCCGTGGCGCCTGGCGTAGGGGGCAACGAAATTATGTAAGATGGTGGCGGCGAAGGCCTGCGCCTCGTTATTGCGCGATGGCAGCATCAGCTGCGCGGCGCCGTAGATTACGCCGTCCATCCGGCCGACGATCAACTCACGCTCCGGCACCAGCGGCACGCCGCGAAAATATTGCTCCAGCACCGAAATTTTTGGCGGTTTGACCCAGCCGAAGCCGCCGCCATCTAAAATCGCCGCGGTTGCGGCCTCGGCGATCGCATTGACGTCGGCGTCGTCGTTGAATCGCTCCAGACGCTCGGCAGAGAGGGTCGCGGGAGTTGGGAGGTGCTTGATCACGGCTGCCTCTTGGCGCTCCTTGGCGCGCTAATCAAGCCGGGATCCGTGAAACTTGCTTCTCAAGGCTCCCAGCTGAGGAAATTGGCCAGAATTTGCAGGCCGACTTCCTGGCTTTTTTCGACATGGAACTGGGTGCCGGCGCGGTTGCCCGAGGCCACCATGGCCGCTACCGGACCGCCGTAATCGGTGCTGGCGATGATGTCCGCCGGCTGGCCGCCCGAGAGAGCGTAGGAATGCACGAAATAAGCGTGGTCGCCAGGCTGCAAACCCGCCAATAATCGGTGCGAGCCGGGGGCGAAGACCAGCTCATTCCAGCCCATATGCGGCAGCCGCAACGATGCGGTGGGGAGTTTGGCGATGTCGCCGGCGATCCAGCCGAAACCAGCCGTGGTTTGATGTTCCAAGCCGCGTTCGGCCATCAGCTGCATGCCGACGCAGATGCCAAGGAATGGGGTGCCGGCTGCAACCCGGCTGAGCAGCGCTTCGCGCAATCCGTCAATGCCGGCGAGGCCGGCGGCGCAATCGGCAAACGCCCCCTGCCCCGGCAGCACGATCTTATCGGCCTTGGCGATGGCATCGGGGTCCGCGGTGATATTGATGGCGGCGCTGATCCCTTGCCGCTCCGCCGCCAGGACCAGACCGCGCGCCGCGGAGGCGAGATTTCCGCTGCCGTAATCAATTACGGCAACCTGGATCACAGCGCTCCCTTGGTTGACGGAATGTCACCGGCGCTACGGGGGTCGAGCGCGACGGCCATTTTCAGCGCCCGCGCCACCGCCTTGAACCCGGCCTCGGCGAGGTGATGGGCGTTGGTGCCGGCGCGCTGCACGACGTGCAGGTTGAATAGCCCGTTGCCGGCGAAGGCGCGGAAAAACTCCTCAAACAGCTGGGTATCCATCTCGCCCAGCATCGGACGGGGGAAATCGATGGACCAGGCAAGGTAGGCCCGCCCCGACAGATCGATGGCGGCGTCGACCAGCGCCTCGTCCATCGGCACGCTGGCCTGGCCAAACCGGTTGATGCCGCGTTTTTCACCCAAAGCCTGGCGCAAAGCCTGGCCGAGAACGATGCCGACATCCTCAGTGGTATGATGCGCATCGATATGCAGATCGCCGTTGGCGGCGATGTCGAGGTCGAACAAGCCATGGCGCCCGAAGGCGGTCAGCATGTGGTCGAGAAAGCCGATGCCGGTGGCGATGTTGGTTTTCCCGGCGCCATCGAGGTTGAGGCGGAGTTTTATATCGGTTTCGGTGGTTTTGCGGGTAATCTCGGCGCTGCGGGTCATGCTTTGGCAGTAGCGCATTCACCGCGGCGCGAAAAGCCATCGACGTGGCGGGATGGCGATCGTCTATTTGCGGGGCGATGAACGAGGTAAACGATATGGGTCTGGATCGGCGTGACAATACGGGTCAGGAACTTTCAGGTTTTAGCGGCCTGTCTGCCGTCGAGGTCAGGACCGCTTTGCGGCTGGCGCCGCATCCTGAAGGCGGATGGTATCGCGAGACCTGGCGAGATCAACCGGCTGACCCTGGGGAGCGTGGCGCGGCAACGCTCATCCTGTTCATGCTGGCGGAAGGCGAGGCCAGCGCGTGGCACCGGGTTGATGCCGCCGAGATCTGGCTTTGGCATGCCGGTGCAGCGCTGCAACTGGATATCGACGAAGGTGCGGGACTGCGAACCGTGCGGCTGGGCGCTGGATTGGATTTGCAGGGCGTGGTCCCGGCATTGGCGTGGCAGGCGGCGCGATCAACCGGCGCATGGAGCCTGGTTTCCTGTATTGTCGCACCAGCTTTCGATTTTGCCGGATTTGAGCTGGCGCCAGGAAACGTACTTCCGGGTCGATGATTTCAGCGGATTTCCCGGGTTTGGTTAAATTTGCTAAATACATCAGTGAATTAAACGGGATATTTAGGTTTTTATCGCAGATGCATATGTGAAGAATTGCGTTGCGTTGTTGTGGCGAATCGGCTTCCTTAGCCGCTAGAGTTCGTAAGAACCAGTGTTCCCCTGAATTTTTGAAGCGCTTTTTGTGAGGCGATTTCTGTTCAACGCGGCCCTCTCACAATCTAGTGTCTTCAGTTGGTAAAATTCGGCACTATATTTGCTTATGCTATATCTGCGTACATTACGTTTATCTGCGTACATTATGTTTGCTTACTGATTTGCATAGTAACTTGCTTGGTACCCTCGATAGGCCTCGGCGCCGCGATATTCAGAATACTGCCATCCGCCAGAGCGACCGATGCCTAGAAGTATTAGGATGGTAAACTAGGAGTAGCGAATGGGCATTGACCAGCTTTTTTCTCGTTCTTTGCAGACCTATGAGAACCAAAGACAGCAAGAGATGCCCTTGCTCGAATACCTGGAACTCTGCCGGCACGAGCCGCTGGCCTATGCAACGGCGGCGGAGCGGCTGGTTGAAGCAATCGGCGAGCCGCAGGTGATAGACACCGCCAAGGATGCGCGCCTCGGCCGCATTTATTCGAACCGGACCATCAAGGTTTATCCAGCCTTTGCCGAGTTCTACGGTATGGAAGACACGGTAGAGCGCATCGTCAATTTCTTCCGCTACTCGGCGCAGGGGCTCGAAGAACGCAAACAGATCCTTTACTTGCTCGGCCCGGTGGGCGGCGGCAAATCCTCGATTGCCGAACGCCTGAAAGTGCTGATGGAGCGGCTGCCGATTTATGTGCTGAAGGCCGGCTCTCAAATCAGCCCGCTTTTCGAAAGCCCGCTCGGGCTGTTCGATCCGGAGCAGATGGGGCCGGATTTGGAATCACAGTTCAACATTCCAAGGCGCCGTCTTACCGGGTTGATGTCGCCATGGGCGGTCAAGCGGCTGGATGAATTCCAGGGTGATATTTCCAAATTCACCGTGGTCAAACTGATGCCGTCGCGGGTGCGGCAGATCGGCGTTGCCAAGACCGAGCCAGGCGATGAGAACAACCAGGATATCTCCAGCCTGGTCGGCAAGGTCGATATCCGGATGCTGGAATCGTTTAGCCAAAACGACACCGATGCTTACAGTTATTCAGGCGGTCTGAACCGCACCACGCAAGGGCTGCTTGAATTTGTCGAGATGTTCAAGGCGCCGATTAAAATCCTGCATCCGCTGCTAACAGCGACTCAGGAGGGCAATTACATCGGCACCGAGAATATCGGTGCGATTCCGTTCAGCGGTGTAATTCTTGCGCATTCGAACGAATCAGAATGGCAATCCTTTAAGCACAACAAGAATAACGAAGCCTTTATTGACCGCATCTGCGTCATCAAGGTGCCGTATTGCCTGCGGGTAACGGAAGAGCAAAAAATCTACGAAAAGTTGATCCGAGGCAGCGAACTGGCGGAGGCGCCTTGTGCCGCGGCGACGCTGGAAATGCTGGCGCGATTTGCGGTGCTGTCGCGGTTGCGGCCGCACCCCAACAGCAACCTGTTCTCCAAATTGCGGGTCTACGACGGCGAGAACCTGAAGGAGACCGAGCCCAACGCCAAAACAATGCAGGAATATCGCGACACTGCCGGCGTCGACGAAGGTATGGACGGCATTTCGACGCGGTTTGCGTTCAAGGTGTTATCGGCCACCTTCAACTATGATTCGCGCGAGGTCGGCGCCGACCCGGTGCACCTGATGTGGGTGTTGGAGCAGGCCATCCGGCGTGAGCAATTCGGCGATGAGGTTGAGAAGCAATATCTTGATTTCATCAAGGGCACGCTGGCGCCGCGTTATGCCGAGTTTATCGGCAATGAAATCCAGAAGGCGTATCTGGAATCCTATAATGATTACGGGCAGAACCTGTTCGACCGCTATCTGGACTATGCCGATGCCTGGATCGAAAATCTCGACTTCAAGGATCCCGATACCGGACAGATGCTCGATCGTGAGCAACTCAATCAGGAACTGACCAAAATTGAGAAACCGGCCGGCATCGCCAATCCGAAGGATTTTCGGAACGAAGTGGTAAAGTTCGCGCTGCGGGCACGGGCGCGGGCGGATGGTAAAAATCCGTCCTGGACATCCTACGAGAAAATCCGTGAAGTGATCGAGCGGCGGATGTTCAGCCAGGTGGAAGATTTACTGCCGGTCATTAGTTTCGGCAGCAAAAAAGAGGTCGAGACCGAGCGCAAGCATACGGAATTTCTGGAACGGATGATTGCGCGCGGCTATACTGAACGTCAGGTCCGGCGCCTGGTGGAATGGTATATGCGCGTGAAACAGGCAGGGTAATTAATCGGGCCGAGTAGGATTTTGTGAACTAAATGAATATCGTTGACCGCCGCCTTAATCCGCAGGGCAAAAGCCTTTCCAACCGCCAGCGCTTCATCCGCCGGGCCAAGAAGGAATTAACCGAGGCGGTGCGCAAAGCCTCGGGCGAACGGAAAATATCCGATGTCGGCAATGAGGAACGGGTCTGGATCAAGGCTGACCGGCTGAAGGAGCCGCAAATAAGGCATTCCACCGATAAGGGCGAGCGCGATTACGTACTGCCGGGCAACAAGGAATATCAGGAGGGCGACCGCATCAAACGGCCGCAGCAGGAGGCTGGCGGTCGCGGCTCGGAAGCGGCCGATGATGGCGAAGGCGAGGACGCGTTTCAATTCGCGCTGAGCCAGGAGGAGTTTCTGGATATTTTTTTCGACGATCTGGAACTGCCGGACCTGCTGCGCAAGCAGATGAAGTCGTCGGATAGTTTTACCATGGTGCGGGCCGGGCATTCGATGAATGGCTCGATTACCAACCTGAACCTGAAGCGGACCATGCAGAACAGCTTGTCGCGGCGGATCGCGCTGAAACGGCCGCGATTGTCGGACCTGTTGAGCTCGGCGGCCGAAGTTGAAGCGCTGGAGGATGCGGACAACGCTGAGGATTTGGAGCGCCACGGCGAAGCTACGGCGCGGCTGCAGGAACAACAGCGGCGCAGCCGGCGGATACCGTTCATCGACCCGGTGGACGTGCGTTATAGCCGGTTCGAACAGGTGCCGCAGCCGGTTACCAGCGCGGTGATGTTCTGCCTGATGGATGTGTCCGGCTCGATGACCGAACATATGAAAGACCTCGCCAAGCGGTTCTTCAAGCTGCTCTATCTGTTCCTCGGCCGACGCTACAAGAACGTTGAGATAGTCTTCATCCGCCACACTCATTTGGCGCGCGAGGTGGACGAGGAAACCTTTTTCCTGAGCCGGGAGACCGGCGGCACGGTGGTTTCCACCGCCTTCGATGAGATGCTGCGGGTGGTGGCGGCACGCTATCCGCGTGACCAATGGAATATTTACGCCGCCCAGGCTTCGGACGGCGATAATACCGCAGTCGACAATGCCAAGGTGATCCAGCTGCTGAGGCAAAAAATCCTGCCGCTTTGCCAGTATTTCGCCTATCTCGAGGTCAAGGACCCCGACGGCCGTGAGATGGCTACGGATCTGTGGCGGACCTATGAGCAGCTGGTAAAAGCGGGCGAGCCGATCGCCATGCGCAAGGTTGCCGAGCGCGGCCAGATTTTTCCGGTTTTCCACGATCTGTTCATGCGGGGCGGCCCGCAGTCCCAACTCCAGAAGGCGGGCGCATGAGTGTCATCGAGCAGAAGATCGGCGCCGAAAAGGATTGGGATTTCGACCGGTTGAACCGGGCTTATGACGCCATCAGCGATATCGCGCTGAAAGAACTGAAACTCGATATCTATCCCAACCAGATCGAAGTGATCACCTTCGAGCAGATGCTCGACGCGTATTCCTCGGTCGGGCTGCCGTTGATGTATAAGCACTGGTCGTTCGGCAAAAACTTCGCCCGGGACGAACTGCTTTACCGCCACGGCCTGCGGAACCTCGCTTACGAGATCGTCATCAACTCCGACCCCTGCATCGCCTATCTGATGGAAGAAAATTCCATGATGATGCAGACGCTGGTGATGTCGCATGCCTGCTTTGGCCATAACCATTTTTTCAAGAACAACAATCTGTTCAAGCAATGGACCGATGCCGAAGGTATTCTCGACTATCTGGAATTTGCCAAAACCTATATCGCGCGTTGCGAAAGCCGATATGGCGAGGATGCTGTCGAGGCCGTGCTGGACGCTGCGCATGCGCTGATGGGCCAGGGTGTCAACCGCTATACCCGCCGAAAAACTTTGAACCTGCGTGATGAGGAAAAGCGTACTCGCGAGCGACTGGAAGAACAGGAGCGCACCTATAACGAACTCTGGCGCTCAATCCCGACCTCTGGTCCGCGGTCCCGGCAGTCTTATAACGAGATGGAACGCAAGCATATGCTTGGCCTGCCGGAAGAAAATATTTTGTATTTTCTAGAGAAAAATGCGCCGCTGCTGAAAACCTGGGAACGCGAAATCCTGCGCATCGTGCGCCATGTAGCGCAGTATTTCTACCCGCAGAAACAAACCAAGATGATGAACGAGGGCTGCGCGACCTTTGTGCATTACCACGTCATGAACCGACTGGATCAAACCGGTTTCCTCGACGAGGGCGCGATGATGGAGTTCTTCCAGTCGCATACAGGAGCCGTCTTCCAGCCGGATTTCGACCATCGCGGCTATTCCGGCATCAACCCATACGCCCTGGGCTTCGGGATGATGGAGGATATCCAGCGCATCTGCGAAAACCCGACCGACGAAGACCGCGTCTGGCTGCCGGAGATCGCCGGCAAGGGCGATGCGATCGAGGTTTTAAAGGATGGTTGGGCGAATTACCGGGACGAGAGCTTTATTCGCCAGTTCCTCAGCCCGGCGCTGATGCGCAAGATGAAGTTTTTCGACCTGCATGACGACGGCGAGACCGATCTTACGGTCAAAGCCATCCATAACGAGCGCGGCTACCAGCGGGTGCGCACCAAGCTCGCCGACCAGTTCGATGTGGTGCAGAACGAGCCGGAAATCGAGGTCGTGGACGTGGATTTGGATGGCGACCGCCGGCTGATGCTGCAGCACCGGGTTTATTCCGGCATTCTCACCCGGGAGAAGGACACCGCCATGGTTCTGCAGCACCTGGCAAACCTTTGGGGCTACGAGGTCAAACTGACGGAATTATCCGCGCAATCGGACGTGGTTTTGAAACAGCACAGCGCGGCGCCGGCGAAGTGAGGTAAGAAGAACTTCTTTTTTGGAATAAAAAGAAGCAAAAAACGTGTACTTCAATGTTTGTACTGGCGTGGGATCACGCTTTAGCTCGGCACCTTTATTCAGCCCCAATCAAGACCGGTTCGCGCCTCATTTCCCGTTCATAGCGTTAGTATGAGTGCTGGAGGCTCGACAGATGACGATATCCACCAAAACCACAAAAATCCTGCTGCTGGCCGCCACGTTGGGCATCGGGATAGCTGCGTCTCAATCCGCCAGGGCCGACTGGCACGATCAAGGCGGTGGCGGCGGCTGGCAAAATGGGGGCGGTCACGGTGATTGGCACGGCGGCGGCGGTGGCGGTGGTGACTGGCACGGCGGCGGGGGTTGGCACGGGGGTTGGCAAGGGGGTTGGCATGGCGGCGGTTGGGGCGGCGGGTATTATCCGCCCCCGCCGGTCTATTATGCACCGCCGCCGGTTTATTACGTTCCGCCGCCGCCGGTTTACTACGCACCCCCGCCACCGGTTTATTATACCCCCGGCTATTAAAGGCGAGTTGGTGGCAAAATTTTAAGACCGCTGCGGTTTACAGTGTCGTACCTTCAAGGCTGGGGGTACGATGCTGAACCAGGTGAAGACCGATGTGCTGAACATCGCCTATCAGGAAACCGGTGCTGTGGATGGCTGGCCGGTTTTACTGCTGCATGGTTTTCCCTACGACATTCACGCCTACGATAGCGTCGCGCAAATTCTCGGCGGCAAAGGTGCGAGGGTCATTGTTCCGTATTTGCGCGGTTTCGGGTCAACCGAATTTCTCTCCAATGCAACAATGCGATCCGGTCAGCAGGCGGCCCTTGGCGACGATGTTCGCGGCTTGCTGGACGCTCTGCAAATTCCGCAGGCGATCCTGGCGGGTTATGACTGGGGCGGCCGGGGCGCCTGTGTGGCAGCCGCAATTTGGCCCGAGCGGGTGCGCGGCCTGGTGACACAAAACGGCTATAATATCCAGAACATTGAAGGGAACCGAGAGCCGCAGGATCCGGAAATGGAGCGACGGTTGTGGTACCAGTATTATTTCCATGGCGAGCGCGGCCGGCTTGGGCTGACGAAAAATCGCCAGGAACTTTGCGAGTTCCTGTGGCGGCTATGGTCGCCGAGCTGGACGTTTGATGCGGCAACCTACAGCCGCAGCGCTGAGGCGCTCAGCAATCCGGATTTTGTCGAAGTTGTGATCCATTCCTACCGGCATCGCTTTGCGCTGGTGGCAGGCGATGCGGCCTATGAGGATCTGGAATGGCGGTTGGCGCAAACGCCGCCGATCAACGTGCCCGCCATTTCGTTGGACGGCGCCGACGATGGCGTGCGCTCACCGGCCGGCTCAGCCTCACATGCGAAGCATTTCACCAGCCGTTATGAATATCGAATAATCCCGGACGCCGGACATAATGTGCCCCAGGAAGCGCCGGCGGCATTCGCAGATGCGGTAATCTCGGTACATCATTGGACCTTGGACTGATTTTCCAGGTGGTCCAATCCGGTGCCTCAGAAGTTTTTTGCTTTGCAGCCGGCGGCGGCTTTTGTTCAGAAAAACGGGCCTTGCTTGCTTTCCGCCGAAAGCACCATTTTTATCGGGCGATGGTCCGAAGCGCCCTGGTCTAATACCTCGGCGGAGATGCAGTGCAGCCCGCGGGTGAAACAGCGGTCCAGGCGCAGGGGGATCATGTTTTGCATGCGGTGGGTCGGCTGGCGGGCGCCGACGTCGCGAAAGCCCGGCAGTAGCGGAGCGCCCACCATGTTGCAGTCGCCGAGGATGGCGGCGTGGGCCGGCAAGGCGGCGGCGATCCGGCGCAATTGGCGGCGGTTGAGCATCTGGCCGTGCGAGAGGTGGACATTGGCAACGGCAAAGGGGCCAAGGTCGATAATCTGGCAGACCCGGCGCACGATCAGACCGCGCTGCAAGGTCAGGCTGGTGGCCGGGCTATGCAGCGGCTGCAGGCTCCAGGCTGCCAGCCCGTGATGCCGGCCAGGTAGAACGATACGCGCATAATGTCCGCCTAGGCGGTGCGGCAGGCTGTCCATGTCCGCCGTGGCCTCCTGCAGTAACAGCAGATTGGGCTGGTGCCGGTTGGCAAGGGCCACGACGTTCTCGATCTTGGCGCCGGTAGTGTGCAGCAGGTTCCAGCTGATGATCTTAAATTCAGCCGGCATTTTCACGGCGATAGGTATCGCGGCGGTCCGCGCGCCAGAGTTTGACCGAGCGCACCAGCAGCACCAGCCCCGGCCAGATCGCCGCCACCGCAACAATGGCGGCAACGACGTGCGGCAACAGGATGGCGAGCAACCCAAGCAGTGTCAGCACACCGCCGCCGCCCAGCACCACCAGTGATTCCTCGGGGTGCAATTCCCGGCGGCGCGAGAACGAAGCGGTCAGCGTGCTGCCGAGGCCGATAGCGCCCGACAGCAATCGCCCGGCGCTGGTATAGGTGCCTGGGCCATCGCTTTTATCATCCGGCGTTATTGGCTTCTCGATGCCGGTGGTGCCGCGCGAGAGCACGACCTCGGTCGAGTTTTCCATATCCTCGCGGAACATCGCCTCCATTTGCGCGGCCAGATCGTGGTCCTTGATAGTGACGTCGAGTTCGCGGTTGGTGACCCAGCTGGCAAGGTTGGAGTTGCTGGAGCCGATCCGGGTCCAGACGCCGTCGGCCACCGCGGTCTTGGCGTGGATCATCGGCCCGTTCCATTCGAACACCCGCACGCCGGCCTGCAATAGCGGCCGGTAGGCGGATTTGGACAACGCGCCGACCAGCGGCCAGTTGCTGGAACCGGGCACCAGCAGCCGCACGTCCACCCCGGCTTTGGCCGCTCCGACCAGCGCGCGCACATAGGCGGTGGTGGCGACGAAATAACCGTCTGTCAGCCAGAGCGAGCGGCCGGCGATTTCCGCAACCAGTTGTTCCAGCCGGTACAGACCCATGCTGTCGGGCCTTCCCGCAACCACTGAAACATCCACGCCCTCGGGCGCATCATCGCCGAGGGTGGAGCCGGCGGGATCCTCCGTGACCGGTCCGTGATGCGCCGCCACCGACCAGCTATCTTCGAAGGCAGCCGCGATCTGCGCCACCGCGGGACCGCGAATTTCAATCGCGGTGTCGCGCCAGGGCGGAATATTGCGGGCTGGATCGCCCATCCAATCATGGCCGATGCACAGGCCGCCGGTGAATGCGACCTCGCCATCGACCACCAGCACCTTGCGATGATCGCGGCTGATCCAGCGCAGCGGGTCGGTGAAATGCGGCGGATTGTAGCAGCGAAGTTCCACGCCGGTGTTTTTGAACTGCCGCCAGAATTTCTTTGAGCTTCGGGTGAGGCAGCCCAGCCAGTCGTAGATGACCCGGACCTGCGCACCGCGTTTGGCCGCCGCTATCAGCGCGTCGGCGAATTGCTGGCCGAGATCGTCTTCCTGGAGAATGTAATTTTCGAGGTGAACCAGCTGTTTGGCGGTACCGATGGCTTGCAGCCATGCCGGAAAGGTCTGCGGGCCGTCGCGCAGCAACCGGACCTGGTTGCCGCTCGACTGTTCGGCATCCGCGACGCGGCAGAACGCCTGGCTGGCGAGCGCCTCAAGCGGGTCCAGGGCCAAGTTCTTTAGCGCCGTTCCAAAATTGTCCGGCCGGCATAGCGCGCCGCCTTGCCCAGTTCAGCTTCGATCCGCATCAGCTGATTGTACTTGGCGGTACGGTCGGAGCGGGCGAGACTACCGGTTTTGATCTGTCCGCAATTGGTGGCGACCGCCAGGTCGGCGATTGTAGCATCCTCGGTTTCGCCGGAGCGGTGCGACATTACCGCGGTAAATCCGGCCCGATGCGCGATTTCCACCGCATCGAGGGTCTCGGACAGGGTGCCGATCTGGTTCACCTTGACCAAAATCGAATTACCGGTACCGGCTTTAATCCCGCGCCGCAGCCGCTCAGGATTAGTGACGAACAGGTCATCGCCGACCAACTGGATTTTCTTGCCAAGGGTGTCCGTCAGCAGCTTCCAACCGTCCCAGTCATCCTCGCCGCAGCCGTCTTCGATGGAGGCGATCGGGTAACGCGCGACCAGGTCTTCCAAATATTTAACCATGCCGGCGGCGTCGAATTTTTTGCCTTCACCTTCAAGGTCGTAGATGCCGTCCTTGTAGAATTCAGTGGAGGCGCAGTCGAGCGCGAATGTCACATCCTCTCCGGGCTTGTATCCGGCGCGCTCACAAGCTTTTGTTATAAATCCAAGGGCTTCATCAGCAGACTTAAGGTTAGGTGCGAAGCCGCCTTCATCGCCCACATTGGTGTTGTGTCCGGCTTCATGCAGCGATTTTTTTAAGGTTGCGAAAATCTCGGCGCCGACGCGCACCGCTTCGGCAAGGGTGCCGACGCCGACCGGCTGCACCATGAATTCCTGAATATCGATCGGGTTATCGGCGTGCTTGCCGCCGTTGACGATGTTCATCATCGGCACCGGCAAGGTGCGCGCGAAGACGCCGCCGACATAGCGATACAACGGCAGGCCCAGATCCGCCGCCGCCGCTTTCGCCACAGCCAAGGAGACACCGAGGATCGCGTTCGCCCCCAGCCGGGATTTGTTCGGCGTGCCGTCCAGATCGATCATGATGTTATCGATCGCGACTTGCTCGGTGGCTTCCATGCCGCCGATGGCGTCGAATATTTCCCGCTCGACCGCCTCGACCGCCTGTAAAACACCTTTGCCGCCATAGCGTTCCTTGTCGCCATCGCGCAGCTCAACCGCCTCATGCGCGCCGGTGGATGCGCCCGAGGGTACCGCTGCTCGTCCCATCGCACCGGATTCCAGAATGACATCGACTTCGACCGTAGGGTTGCCGCGGCTGTCCAGAATCTCGCGGGCAATAATATCGGCAATAACGGCCATCAATCTCTCCTGTTGCAATGCCTGCGGATTAAGACATGAGCCCAAGGCGAGCAAGTGAAGACGGCCCGGGCGGTTTTGGTTAAGCCGGCGAAGCTCAAGTTAAGCCCCGGGTGCCTGCACCGAGCACGCGCTATTTTCTGAAGCGCATCGGGTCGATCGCCTCGATAACGCTGCCGGCCGGCCCCGGATCGCGGCCGGCGATGAGGTCGGCGACCAGTTGTCCGGCCGCGGGTGCGGTTTGAATGCCGTAACCGCCCTGCCCCACGCACCAGAAAAAGCCCGGCACCGATTTCTCCCAACCGAAAGCCAGGCTGCGATCCGGTGAAAAAGTACGCAATCCGGCCCAGCTATGCTCGATCCGGTGAACCGGAATATCCAAGGCCTGCTGCATCCGGTCGATCGCGATCGCAACGTCCAGTTCGTCGGGCTGCACATCATGCGGATGCATTGGCGTCTCATCGCAGGGGGTGACCATCAGCTTGGCGCGGGCTTCGGCCCGCACATACCATTCATGGGCGGCCGATTGCACCATTGGCCAGCCGGTGACCTGATAGGGCGCTGGATCGATAATTGCCGCGGTGCGCCGGCATGGGTTCAGGCCCAATTTGGCGATGCCGGCTATTGCAGCGACCTCATCGCCCCAGGCGCCGGCCGCATTGACCACCGTGGCCGCGGTGACAATGCCGCCGCCGGCAACCTCAACCTCCCAGGCGGCGTTTTTGCGCTCGATCCTGCCGGCCCGGCTGCGCAACAGTAAAACGCCGCCGGCGCGGCGCATCCGGCTGAGGAACCCTTGATGCAGGCCGGCGACATCCATGTCGAAGGCATTATCCTCCAGCCCCGCCCGCTGTGCGTAGCCGTCCCGCAGCGCCGGTACCTGGCGTTTGACTTCAGCCAGTTCGATATCGACGATGCCAAGATTTTGAGCGATCAGGGCATCGAGCGCGTCGGTTTGTCCGGCCGGTGCCAGATAGATGTTCGGCCGGTGCGTGCCCAGAGAAACCGCCGAGATATCCGGCGGCGGGTGTAGGAAAAAATCGCGGCTAAGTCCGGTCAGGACACGGACATCGGGCGGTCCGTAATTCAACACCCAGATTGCCGCCGAGCGTCCGGTGGTGTGATAGCCCGCCTGCTCCTCGGCTTCGATCAGCGCGACTTTATAATCCGCGGCCAGCGCCGCCGCCACCGTCGCCCCGGCAATGCCGGCCCCGATAACAGCGATGTCGAAATCGCGCCGGCTCAAAACAGCAAGGCTTGCAAGGCGGCGATGACGGCGTGGGGCTGCTGCGCATGCAGCCAGTGCGCCGCGTCGGCAATGCTCTGGATTTTCGCGGCAGGGAATAATTCGCCAATCAGCGGATAGGAGTCCGGCAGCACATAATCGGAATCGGCGCCACGCAGAAATAACGTCGGGCCGGTATAGGGCGCGCAGCCTGGGGGGTTGGTCCAGTCCATCAGCGAAGGTATCGCGCCGCCGATTTCCCTCAAACCAAAGCGCCAGTGCGGGTTTTCGCCCAACACCAGGTTGCTCAACAGAAACACCCGTAAAGCCGGGTCGGGAATGGTCGCGGCGAGGGCCTCGTTGGCGGCCTTGCGGTTCATCTGATCCAGCGGGATGGCCTGCATCGCTGCCACATAACCGTTATAGTCATGGTCATAGGGGATCGGCGCGATGTCCATCACCGCCAGTTTTTCCACGACCTCAGGATGCGTCAGGGCCAGCGTCATCGCCACTTTGCCGCCCATCGAATGTCCGACCACCGGCGCCGCGGCAAGGCCTTTCGCAGCCATGGTCTCGGCAACGTCCGATGCCATTGTGGTATAGGCCATGTCCGGAGCGTGCGGGCTGTCGCCATGGTTGCGCAAATCCATGGCGACGACGCGGGCCTGAGCGCTTAACCCGCGCGCCACCGCACCCAGGTTACGGGCGGTCCCGAACAGGCCATGCAGCAGGATAACCGGGGGGCCCTCGCCCTGTTCGATAGAGTTTAAGATCATTTAGCGCTATCATCGGACGATGAACGAGAATCCTCAAGGGACGGCAAAATCGGCTTTGCGGGCTCGCTGGAGCATGCCCGGATATTCGCGGCCGTGTCAGCCGGTTGCCTGTTTGTTCTAAAGTTACGAATGTGATATAAAACTAGAACAAACGTTAAACATTATTCATATTGATCGCTAGGATGACAATTTGACAGCTAAAAATTGACGCTCTGGCTGGCTTTGGGTGCGCTCGCCCTGATCTGCACAATCGGCGTCGCAATCCGGTTTCCGGTCGCAGCCACCGTGTTTTGGATTTTCAGCGTCGAGATCACACCGGATTTATGGTTCAGCGGCCCGCATGAAACCCTGATCGGGATCGAAAAAGGCGCCGGGGCGATGCTGGTGGTGTTGCTGGGGCTCCGCTTCGGCTGGCGGCGTGACCGATACAACCCAGGTTTTGCCTTTGCCGCGATGTTTTTCACCGGCCTGCTGCACGGCCTGTATCCGGGACTGACCCTGATCAGCAGCTTGCGCTCCCTAATCGGCTCGGCGGCGCCGTTTGCCTTCGGGTTTGCCAGAATGACACCGCGAATACGCCAAGCCGTGGTGCGCAGCGTCACCCTTGGGCCGCTGGCAAATATTTTTACCGGGGTCATTCTAAGTATTCTACACCTGCATGCGATGGCTGCGATGGAAGGCAATGCGTTCCGGCTGGCGGGTGCCGGCCTGCCGGCTTTTCTAGGCGGCTTCGCCCTGATTGCGATTTATGCCGGGTTGATGGAAATTATCCGCACCCCGCCCGCCTCCGGACCGAGTTTCGAACCGCTGCTCCTGCTGACCAATTTTGCCATCTTGCTGCTCACCGGGGCGCGCACGCCGTTGGCATTGGCAAGCTTGCTGATCTTTGGCGTTTTGCTGTTGCGGCGGCAGCTGATGGTGCTGGCCGCTGCCGGCGCATTGATGGCGCTCGCGGTTTTATTTCTGGGTAATTTCAGTTTTATCCGTGTCGTCGATCTGGTGCAGATGGGACAGGCCGGCAATCTATCCAACCGAAATCTGATCTGGCCGTATTTTGAAGCAGCGATCGCGGCCTCCCCTTGGCTGGGCTGGGGCGTTGGGGCCGGCAAAGTCGTGGTGCCGGTGAACCACGGCATCGCGCAGCTTATCGGCACCAACGCGGCCCATAACGAGTACTTACGCATCGGCTGCGAGGGCGGGTTGTTCGGCACCGCCTTGCTGGTGATTTGCGTGGCACTATGGGCGTATCGGGGCGCAAGAGGGCTGCCCAGCGCGCAACGCTGGCTGACATGGCTTGTCTTTATCGCCTTCGGCGTGCATTCTGCGACTGATAATACTTTGATTGCAACGACAAGCAGCGTGATGTTCATATGGGCGGTTGCGGTGTTTTCGGGGGCAACGCCAGAAAAGGCTTGATGATGCTTTCCCGCCGCGCCGTAATTTCCTCGATGCCCTTGCTTGGCGCCACGGCTTTCGGGGCCTCGCTGCCGTGTCCTGCATTTGCCGCCGCGCCGCCATTGGCGATGGTGATGAATTCCGGCGAGGCCAGCGTCAGCATCATCGATATGACGACGCGCCAGGTGATCAAAACAACGCCTACCTTACGAGAACCGAGCCATTGGGCGCTCTCTCCGGATCGCAGCAAGCTCTACATTGCCGATGCCAGTGGCAATTCGCTTTTTATTCTAGATCCGTTGACCGGTGACGGGCTTGGCAGCAGGCGGATCGCCGATCCCTATCAACTGGCCTACACGCCGGATCAAAAATATTTGGTGGTCAACGCTTTGCGTCTCAACCATGTGGATGTGTACGACGCTGCCGGGTTCAGCCTGGTCAAACGTTTTTCCCCTGGCTCGATGCCGAGCCATCTGGATTTTTCCCCAGATAGCAAATGGAGCTTCAACTCCTGCCAGGGCAGCGATAATCTGTTTTCCTTCGACCTTGCATCGTTGACCCCGCGCTGGAACGCTAAAATCGGCAAAACGCCGGCCGGGGTGCTCTGGCTGAACGGCAAGGTTCTGGTCTGCATCATGGGCAGCGACCATGTCGCGGTGATCGACCCGCTCACCGGCGTGGTTGAGCGGCGTGTGACCACCGGCACCGGGCCGCATAATTTGTTTCTCTCGCCGGACCGCTCGATCCTGTATGTGTCCAACCGCGTTGGCGGCTCGCTTGCAGCCCTCGACCCGGCCACGCTCACTTTGCAACGAACTTACCCTTTGCCCGGCGGTCCCGACGATATGGGCATTGCGCCCGATGGGAAACTTTGGATTGCGCTGCGTTTTCGCGAACAGGTCGCAGTCATGGATGCCGCATCCGGCGATTACGACACCATCGATGTCGGCCGGTCGCCGCACGGGATATTTTTGAACACTGAGATGTCAAAGCCAGGCAAATTTACCGCCGAGGTTCTATAAGCTTCAAAGCAGCGGCTGATTTTCATTGTCGAACCGCAGCTTTTGTCCAGCGGTGAAAACCCGTTCAATTGCCCCAAGGCAGTGTTCGATGGCGCGCCGCCAATCCTGCTTACGCCGTTCGGTCATTTGGGCTGCCGCCAGCGCCAGCGCCAATGTCAAGCTGGCCAGCAAAACCCAACGGGTCGCCGGCGGCCAGGTGCCGATGGGCGAGGCCAGCATAAGACCGTTCAAAAGCCACGCCAGCGGGAAGTGCAATAAATACAAGGTGAAGGTCGCGCCCGCCAGCCAACGCGCCGGACCGGCAATGCTATGCAGACTGATTTTGGAGAACCGGAAGCCAATGAGGCTCGCCGCGAAACATAATCCGCCACCATACATCAGAAGTTTTGATGCCGCGATATTCGCGTCAGGGTTGGCGCACATACCGTAATATTGCAAGATCGATTCAAATCCCGCCCAAAGCACGAGCGAGAATATCAAAATCCCTCGGGCCACCGGCCGTTCCAATGCCAGCACCAGAAACAGATGGTATAGGCCGAACCCCAACAGCCAGAGCGGCAACAGGTTAAGGACGTACGGCCCGAATACCAGTACCGCCAGCACCGGCGCCAGCCAGCGCTTCACGCCGCGAAAAAACCAGAAGGTGCCGAAGATCACATAAAATGGAACCTCATAGCAAAGCGACCAGAACGGTCCGTCGTTGCCGGGTTGGATGGGTTCGGGCAGCAGCCAGGAATAGCTCAAGAAGGTGAAGCCGAGCGCGATGTGCTGGACTTCGTGAAAAAATCGCTCGCGATGGTACCAAACATCGTACACGAAATGAATGCCGATGGTGTCCAGAACCAGGGTTGCGGTCAGGCAGGGGATCACCACCGAATACAGCCGCGCCGCCCGATTGATGGCGTAGGTCCGCAGATCCTTTTCGCGGGTTTCCGTGGCATAGCCGATAACAAAGCCGCTCAGCACAAAGAACACGCCGACAGCTTCAAGGCCCAGATGGTCAACCCAGGGGAGGACGCCGACCACCATATACGAATCGATATGGCACAGCATCACGGTGAGCGCGGCCAGAAACCGCGCGCAGTCCAGATAGGTACTGGTTTCTTTATTCATGGCATCCGACGTTTTGGGCTGCGGTTTCAGCATTACCAAAGCCGCTCAATGTCAGGGGGTCAAATAAATACCGCGGCTCTGCGGCAGACGGCGAGGCCAAATCCCCTGGCCGGCCTGGTGCTCGCTTTTGCCCGCAAACCCCTTATGTTCAGCTCAAGCGTATCGGGGGCGCACCCCTTAAATTGTTGCTAGGAGTCGAAATTGGATTTTGACCTGTTTGTCATCGGCGGCGGCTCGGCCGGCGTCCGTTGCGCCCGGATTGCGGCATCCCATGGCGCCCGTGTTGGGATTGCCGAGGAACGTTTCTGGGGCGGTACCTGCGTGAATATCGGCTGCGTGCCGAAGAAATTCATGGTGATGGCGGCGGAATACGGCATCAATGCCGAAGACGCCCCGACCTTCGGCTGGGAAATCGCCAAGGGTCCGCATGATTGGCCGAAATTGATCGCCGCCAAGGACAGGGAAATCGCCCGCCTCAACGGCATCTACACACGCCTGCTGGATCAGGCGGGCGCCAAAATTTATGACGCGCGCGCCACCTTCATCGACCCGCATACCTTGGATGTCGGCGGCGAGCGCATCACCGCCGAGCGCATCGTGGTCGCCACCGGCGGCCATCCGGTGCGACCGGAAATCCCCGGCGCCGAGCTTGGAATTGTATCTGACGACGCCTTCTACCTTCCGGAATGCCCAAAACGTGTGGCAATTATCGGCGGCGGTTACATCGCGGTCGAGTTCGCCGGCATATTCGCCGGCCTCGGCGCCGAGACCCATCTTATCTACCGCCAGCCTTTGCCCTTGCGCGGCTTCGATCAGGATATGCGCGTCGGCCTTGCCGAAGCCCTGACCACCAACGGCATTGTTCTGCATTGCGACACCACGCCGGTCTCCATAACCTCCGATGGCGAGACCAAGCAGCTAGCACTTTCCGACCTGACCGTCCTTGACGTCGACCTGGTATTTTTCGCAACCGGCCGGGTCGCCAACACCGCCGGCCTTGGCCTGGAAGCGACCGGCATTAAAACCGGTCCGAACGGGGAAATCCTGGTGGACGAAACCCTGACCAGTTCGGTGCCGCATATTTACGCCATCGGCGATGTGACCGACCGGCTCAACCTGACCCCGGTTGCGACCGCCGAAGGCCATGCGCTGGCCGACTCCCTGTTTGGCAATAATCCCCGCACGGTCTCGCTACAGAACGTGCCAACCGCGGTGTTTTCAATTCCGCCAATATCCACGGTGGGCCTGAGCGAGACCGAGGCCGCCGCAAAAGGCGAGGTTAAAATTTTCATCACCAGGTTCACCCCGATGCGCCACTCCATCACCGGCCGGCCGCGCAGAACCATCATGAAACTGGTGGTGGACGCCGCCTCCGACAAAGTTCTGGGGGCGCATATGCTGGGCGAGGATGCCCCTGAAATCGTCCAGGGCCTGGCGATTGCCATCCATTGCGGCGCCACCAAGGCGGATTTCGACCGCACCATCGGCATTCATCCGACCGCGGCGGAGGAGTTCGTTACCCTGCGGACACAGACCAGGGTTTCCGGCCCTGGTGAACCTACCCGGTAGCGTTCAGCCGAAAATCCGGTGTAATAGCGGCATTCTACTTCGCAAGAGGCTGTTTCAGATATGGACACGCGTACCCCGGCCAAGCTCCTCAACTCCGGCTGGACCCCTGATAGCTGGCGCGACTGCCCGATCCGCCAGGTGCCGAGCTACCCGGATGCGGCCAAGCTCGCCTCGATGGAGGCCCGGCTGTCGCGCTTTCCGCCGTTGGTTTTCGCCGGTGAAGCGCGCCGGTTGAAAGACGTGCTAGGACGCGCCGCGGAGGGCAAGGCGTTCGTGCTGCAAGGCGGCGACTGCGCCGAAAGCTTTGGCGACTTCACCGCCAATGTCATCCGCGATACCTTCCGGGTGTTGTTGCAAATGGCGGTCGTGCTGACCTTTGGCGGCTCGCTGCCGGTGGTCAAACTCGGCCGCATGGCTGGCCAGTTCGCCAAACCGCGCTCATCGGATACCGAAACCAGCGGCGGTGTCACCCTGCCCTCGTATCGCGGCGATATCATCAACGGCCCGGATTTTTCGGCTGAGGCGCGGATCCCGGATCCTGCCCGCATGGAATTTGCGTATTTTCAATCCGCCGGCACGCTTAATCTGCTGCGCGCCTTTGCTTCCGGCGGCTACGCCGATCTGCACGAGGTGCACCGCTGGAACTTGGACTTCGTCGAACGCTCGCCGCTGGTGGATCGCTACCGCGACCTCTCGGCGCGCATCGAGGAAACCCTTGCCTTTATGGCCGCCTGCGGCCTGACCAGCGCATCGGCCGCACAGATCCGCGAGACCGATTTCTACACCTCGCACGAAGCTTTGCTGCTCCCGTATGAACAGGCGCTGACCCGGCTCGATTCCACCTCCGGCGATTACTACGCCTGCTCGGCGCATTTTCTCTGGATCGGCGACCGCACTCGCCAGCTCGACGGCGCCCATGTTGAATTTTTGCGTGGCGTTAAAAACCCGATCGGCCTGAAAGTCGGCCCGAGTTCGGATCCCGATGACCTTCTGCGGCTGATCGATCGCCTGGATCCGGAAAACGAGTCTGGCCGGTTGACGCTGATTGCCCGCATGGGTGCCGACAAGGTTGCCGACAAACTGCCGGCGTTGCTGCGCGCGGTAAAACGTGAAGGCCGCAATGTGGTCTGGCTCTGCGACCCGATGCACGGCAACACCATCAGCATCGGCGATAATAAAATTAAAACCCGGCGCTTCGACTCCATCATTGGTGAACTGCGCGCCTTCTTCGACATTCACGAGGCCGAAGGCACCATCGCTGGCGGCGCGCATGTGGAGATGACCGGCCAGGACGTTACCGAATGCGTCGGCGGCGCCCGCGGTCTTTCGGAGGCCGACCTCGGCGCGCGTTACGAAACCTTTTGCGACCCGCGGCTGAATGCAGAACAATCCCTGGAACTGGCGTTTCTGATCGCCGAGGAGCTGAAATCCCGCCGCATCGCGCGGACCTATTCATGATCCCGCCGCGGCTGGCTCCGCATCCTATAGCAGCCGCCGATATTACCGCCCGCACCGACGCCTATTTCAACCGCACCCGCGAGATCGTCGGCAAGTTCGGAGACCGGCGTGTGACCTACGCGGTGTTCCTGCGCCGCCCGGTAATCTCAGCACCCGGCTTGATGGTCGATTGGCTGCAGGCGGTGGCCCGCGAACGCGGCACGCGTTTCGATATCGAACAAATCCACCCGGAAGGCACCTGGGCCGGCGCCGGCGAGCCGCTGGCGTATATCACCGGGCTGTTCACTGAACTGGCCGATCTGGAAACCATCTTTCTGCAGAAGCTGGGCGCGCCATGCGTTGCCGCCCACAACGCCTTCCAGATGTGCGTCGCGCTGCCGAAATGTAATTTTCTTGCCATGGATGCCCGCCACTGCGCCGGTGCCGAGATGCAGGAGATGATGGCCTACGCTGCCGCCGTCGGCTCCAGAGCAGCGCAGCGCGAAGGTGCTAGAGGCTTCGTCGGCAACGCCAATAACTGGACATCGCATTATTTCAACGCGCCGATCGGCTATGGCACCATGCCGCACGCTTTGATTGGCTATGCCGGGTCAACCCTGCGCGCCGCCGAAATGTTCGTTGAAACCTATCCGCAGGAAAACCTCACCGTGCTGGTGGATTATTTTGGCAGGGAAATCACCGACGGCCTCGCGGTATGCGACCGCTTCGCCGATCTGGCCGCGGAGGGCCGCATGGCGGTCCGGCTAGATACCCATGGCGGCCGCTTCCTCGAAGGCCTCGACCCGCAGAAAAGCTACGCAGTCCTGGAACGCCACGCCCCCGGTGCGCTCCGCCGCTACCGCAGCCAGGACGAACTGCGCTTCCTGATCGGCACCGGCGTCTCAGCCGCCGCCATCTGGTACATGCGCGAAGCCCTCGACAATGCCGGCTTCCCGAATGTTCGCATCGTCGCCAGCTCCGGCTTCGGCGTTGAGAAATGCAGCGTCATGGCCGACGCCCACGCGCCCATCGATACCGTGGGCACCGGCAGCTTCATTCCGGAAGAATGGTCCGAAACCTACGCCACGGCAGACATCGTCGCCTATGACGGCGAACCCATGGTCAAAGTCGGCCGGGAGTTTTTGCTGAGGTCGGCGAAAAGGGATTTAGGCTAGATGAGGAAGCACTTCTTTTTCTGAAGAAAAAGAAGCAAAAAGACTTTTTTTATTCTAGGCCGCTGGGGGTGGAAGCCGTTGGGGTTTGAAGCCATTGAAGTTTTGAAGCCATTGGCGTTTGAAAATCCGGGCTCCAGAATAAAACAGGTTTTTGCAGAGCTTTTTTCAAAAAGCGACCACTTGCCTGCCTTCAATGCGCGAACAGCACACAGCGGTCCAGGTGGTTTAGCAACAGGTCGCGTGAGACGCCGCCGAATACGCGTTCGCGCAGCGAGTTGGTGCTGAACAGGCCGGCGACGACGAAATCCGGGTCCTGCTCGAGCGCTTCGGCGCGCAGGCGCAAGGCGTCGTTGCCGTCGAAATTCAGGACGATCGGGTCTACCGCCACGCCATGGCGTTTGAACCATTCGCAAACCAGTTCCATCTGGTTGCGTACCGTATCCGGGTTCTCGTCGCTTACGGCCTGCACCAAAGAGACATAAGAGGCCTGCTGCAGCAGCGGCAAGGCTCCGGACACCGCGCGGCGGGTTTCCGGTGTGTCTTTCCAACAGACCATTGCCCGCGATAAATTTGGGATTTTCTCCGTATTGCCCGGCACGGCGAGCACCGGGCGGCCGGCGGCAATGACAAAATCGGCGAGTTCAAACCGTTCGGCGGGGGCCAGCGATTTTGCCGGCGGATCGGCTGTAACGATGATGAGATCAGCACCCCTTGCCTCTTCGGCAAGATATTCGGTCACCGTTTGATAGGACTCGCCGGGCCGCCACTGGATTTCGCAGTTACCCAAAGCGGCGCGGAATTCGGCCTCGGCAGCCGCGACTTTGGCGCGATTTTCAGTCGCCAGTTTTTCGACGATCTCGCCGAGGAAAACGTAATCTTCCTCATGCACGCCATGCGGCTCGCGTGCCGCGGCCACCCCCAGAATTGCCGGTTTATGGTTGCCGGCGAGCAAACGGGCAACGTCCAGAACGGCGGTGTTCGACTGGCCGATTTGCAATTGCACCATCAGCGTTGGGTAGCTCATGCGGTTTTCCTTTTGCGCGGTTAGGACATATTATTTTTGGCAACCAAGAACGACCGGTTTTAGGCAGATATTACGAAGTATGCATGAGATAGATCAATCGCAACATTTTTTTGCTGGAGCGTGGTTCGGCGCTGCCTAGCTGGGATGTTCCGGATGCGGCCAAAGGCTATTTACTAGCGGTTCGAAACGGTGGTTCAACGCTAATTAGATGACTGAAACCCTTAAAATCGCGATTGCCCAGATCAACTGCCAGGTCGGGGCCATTGGCAATAACCTGGCGCTTATCCGCAAGGCGCGGGCCGAGGCGGCACGGCTGGGCGCGGATTTGTTGGTGACCCCGGAACTTTCGATATCCGGGTATCCGCCGGAAGACCTGGTTTTAAAACCGGCTTTCGTTGCCGCCTGCGAAGCCGCCGCCGAGGCGCTGGCGCTGGACACCGCAGATGGCGGGCCGGGCATCATTATCGGCACGCCCTGGCGCAATGGAAATCTGCTGCATAACGCCGCTTTTGTACTGGACCATGGGGAGATCATCGCCCGGCGCGCCAAATACGAACTGCCGAATTACGGCGTTTTCGATGAGAAGCGCGTTTTCAATGCGGGACCCTGCCCCGGCCCGGTGGCATTCCGCGGCTTTCGGGTCGGCTTGATGATTTGCGAGGATTGGTGGTTCCCGGAGGTTTCGGAAACGCTGGCGGAGTCCGGGGCCGAATTTTTGCTTTCGATCAACGGTTCGCCGTTTGAAGCTGATAAGCAGACCATCCGGATTACCCTCGCGGTTGAACGCGTGGTTGAAACCGGGCTGCCTTATGTGTTCGCGGCAATCGTCGGCGGCCAGGACGAAATCGTTTTCGACGGTGCGTCCTTCGTCCTGAATGCCGACCGCACCCTGGCGGTGCAGATGCCGTTTTTTGAGGAGGCGGTGACACTTACGACCTGGACCCGGACCGCGGCCGGGCTGGTCTGCACGCCGCAGCCTTTGCCGCCCGAACCTGAGCGGCTTGACCTGATTTATCGCTGCATGATGCTGGGCTTGCGGGATTATGTGAACAAGAACGGTTTTCCCGGTGTTATATTAGGGCTTTCCGGCGGCATCGACAGCGCCATCTCGGCCGCGGTTGCCGCCGATGCGCTGGGTCCGGAGCGCGTGCGCTGCGTGATGATGCCGAGCCCCTATACCAGCGATCATAGTCTCGAGGATGCCGCAGAGTGCGCCCGCCTGCTCGGGGTTCAATGCGATACCATCCCCATTTCCGGGGCGATGGCGGCGTTTGGTGAGGCTTTGGCGCCGGCCTTTGGCAATCGCGAGCCCGATATCACCGAGGAGAACATCCAGTCGCGGTCGCGCGGGCTGATGCTGATGGCCTTGTCCAACAAGTTCGGCCACATGCTGCTGACAACCGGCAACAAATCCGAGATGTCGGTAGGATATGCGACGCTGTACGGCGATATGTGCGGCGGTTATTCGGTGCTGAAGGATGTTTATAAAACCACCGTTTTCGCGCTTAGCGTCTGGCGCAATGCCAATTTCCCAATCGGGGCGCTTGGTCCGGACGGCCCGGTGATGCCGGAGCGCGTGATAACCAAGCCGCCATCGGCCGAGCTTAAGCCCGACCAGACCGACCAGGACTCGCTGCCCGCTTATGATATCCTCGATGGCATTCTGGTTCGCCTGATCGAAGGCGAAGCCTCGATCGACAGCGTCGTCGCCGACGGCTTTGACCGTGCTACGGCGCTGCGGGTCTGGCGCCTGCTCGACCGCGCCGAATATAAACGCCGGCAAGCACCCCCCGGCGTCAAAATAACCTCCCGCGCCTTCGGTCGCGACCGGCGCTATCCAATGACCAACGGGTTTACGAATTTGGTTAAGTAAGACGCTTTTTTTGAAAAAAGCGGACTAGAGGAACCGTGTAGAGGCTATCCTGTATTCTTCGCTATTCGACGTATTGCCGGAGCGCTTTTGCGCTGTAAGCTTGACCTATGAATTTCATGCCGGTGCGGCAATACGATATTCCCATCGCGCAACGTGCGAGAGGCAGGCTGGCGCTGGCTTTTCGGCATGATGCCGCGGCAGCGCGCACTCGCATCGAAAAATTCTATCAGGAAGGCTGCCTGAAGGCTCGGTTGCCGCATCCGGCAATGCCCGAGATCGCCGAAGCCATTACCATCAACATTTCCGGCGGCATCGCCGGCGGCGACAGCCTTGCCAGCGAAATTGATATCGGCCCGCGCGCGGCCGTCGCCATCACCTCGCAGGCGGCCGAGCGGGTTTACCGCGCTCTGGATCTTTTGCCGGCTCGGCTGCAAACCACGATTAATTTAGGTGCCGGAGCAAGCCTCGATTATCTGCCGCAGGAATGCATTTTGTTCGATGGCTTTGCGCTCGATCGATCGCTGGATGTCGACCTTGCCGGCGATGCCGATTTCCTTGGTGTTGAGAGTATCGTCTTCGGCCGTCAGGCGATGGGCGAGGCCGTGCATTTCGGGCATCTGAATGACCGGATAACCCTGCGCCGCAATGGCGTGTTGCTGTTGCAGGATATGACCCGGCTGCACGGCGATGTCGCTGCTCAATTGGCCCGCAAGGCGGTGGCCGCCGGCAATATCGGCATGGCCAATATCCTCTATGCGGGGCCGGATCTGCCGGCGCGACTGCAAGGCATCCGCGCTGCCTTAGCCGATGTGCCAGGCGAGGCCGGCGCCTCGGCCTTCGACGGCGTCATCCTAACCCGCATCCTGGCACCGAGCGCGGCTGCCTTGCGAGCTGTTGTGGTGTCAGTATTGAGAACCTGCCGCGATACCCGGCCATTGCCGCGCAGCTGGCAGAGCTAAGGAGCGAAAGATTGCATCTAACGCCGCGTGAAAAAGATAAATTGCTGATCGCCATGGCTGCGATTGTCGCCCGCAAGCGGCTGGAGCGTGGCGTGAAGCTGAACTACCCGGAAGCGATTGCCCTGATCACCGATTTCGTGGTCGAGGGCGCGCGCGACGGCAGGCGCGTGGCCGAGCTGATGGAAGCAGGCGCGCATATCATATCCCGCAGCCAAGTCATGGAGGGCGTTGCCGAAATGATCGAGGACGTACAGGTTGAGGCCACTTTCCCTGACGGCACCAAGCTCGTCACCGTACACGAGCCGATACGATGATTGCGATGCCGGAGTGGGGCCAATGATACCCGGAGAAGCATTCCCAGGCGAAGGTGATATCGAGATGAATGCCGGGCTTGCCAGCATCACCCTCACGGTGGCCAATACCGGCGATCGGCCGATCCAGGTCGGCAGCCATTATCACTTCGCCGAAACCAATGCGGCGCTGGCGTTTGACCGGCAAGCCGCGCACGCCCACCGCCTGGATATCGCCGCCGGCACCGCGCTTCGATTTGAGCCCGGCCAAAGCCGCGAAGTTACCTTGATCCCGCTGCGCGGCACCCGCACCATTTACGGGTTTCGCGGCCTGGTCATGGGGCCGGCGTAATGGCGCGCATCAGCCGCGGCGCCTATGCGCATATGTTCGGCCCCACTACCGGCGACCGGATGCGGTTGGCCGATACCGAGCTGATCATCGAGGTCGAAAAAGATTTCACGCTGTATGGCGAGGAAGTTAAATTCGGCGGCGGCAAGGTGATCCGCGACGGCATGGGACAGTCGCAACTGACCAACGCCCAAGGGGCGGCCGATACCGTCATCACCAACGCCCTGATCATTGACCATTGGGGCATCGTCAAGGCCGATGTTGCATTGGTCGCCGGACGCATCGCCAAGATCGGCAAAGCCGGTAATCCGGATATCCAACCCGGCGTTGATATCATCATCGGTCCGGGCACCGAGATCATCGCCGGCGAGGGCAAAATCCTCACTGCGGGCGGCATTGATTCGCATATTCATTTCATCTGTCCGCAGCAGATCGAGGAGGCGCTGGCATCCGGCGTCACCACCATGGTCGGCGGCGGCACCGGCCCCGCCACCGGCACGTTTGCCACCACCTGTACACCGGGCCCGTTTCATCTGGCGCGCATGCTGCAGGCCGCCGAGGCGTTTCCGGTTAATCTCGCGTTCTGCGGCAAGGGTAATGCCTCGCAGCCGGCAGCGTTGGAGGAAATGATCCGCGCCGGCGCATCATCCCTAAAACTGCACGAAGATTGGGGCACGACGCCGGCCGCGATCGATTGCTGCCTGTCCGTTGCCGATCAATTCGACGTGCAGGTGATGATGCATTCCGACACATTGAACGAATCCGGTTTTGTCGAGGACACCATTGCCGCCATTGCCGGCCGCACGATCCATGCTTTCCACACCGAAGGTGCCGGCGGCGGCCATGCGCCGGATATCATCCGGGTTGCGGGTCTGCCCAACGTGCTGCCCAGTTCCACCAACCCGACCCGGCCCTACACCGTCAATACGCTGGATGAGCATCTGGATATGCTGATGGTTTGCCACCATCTCGATCCCTCGATACCGGAAGACATTGCCTTCGCGGAATCCCGGATCCGCAAGGAGACCATCGCGGCCGAGGATATTCTGCACGATCTCGGCGCGCTCTCGATGATTTCTTCCGATAGCCAGGCCATGGGGCGGGTCGGCGAGATTATCATCCGTACCTGGCAGACCGCGCATAAAATGAAACTCCAGCGCGGCGCGGCACCTGGCGATTCCGGCGCCGATAATAACCGGGTCAAACGCTACATCGCCAAATACACCATCAATCCGGCAATCGCGCAGGGCATGAGCCACGAGATCGGCTCGATCGAGCCCGGCAAGCTGGCGGATCTGGTGCTTTGGTCGCCGGCATTTTTTGGCGTCAAACCCGATCTGGTGCTGAAGTCCGGCTCGATCGTGATGGCGGCAATGGGCGATCCCAATGCTTCGATCCCGACCCCGCAGCCGGTACATTACCGGCCGATGTTCGGCGCCTACGGCAGGGCGCTGGTGGAGTCCTCGCTGTTGTTTGTCTCAGGCGCGGCGCTGGATGCGGATATTGGAAAATCGCTGGGCTTGTCGCGCAAACTGGTTGCGGTTGCGAATACGCGATCGGGCATCGGCAAGCGCTCGATGATCCATAATGACGCCACGCCGAATATCGAGGTCGATGCGGAAACCTATGAAGTGCGCGCCGATGGCGAGCTGCTTATTTGCGAACCGGCAGAAGTTTTGCCGATGGCGCAGCGGTATTTTCTGTTTTGATCCTGCGCGCAACACGCATTTTGCCGGCCGGCAGTTGGACTACCGCCAGCCTCGTCGACGAAATCACACTGGATTATGATCGCCGTCACCGGCGCCGCCATCGCTTCACGACCCCTACCGGGACGGAGATATTGCTGGACCTGCCGGATGCGATCCATATTCGCAATGGCGATGCTATGGCGTTGGAAGATGGCAGCTGCATCAGCGTGCGCGCCGCCCACGAGGAGTTGCTGGAAATTACCGCGCCCGACGCCCACGCGCTAACCCGGCTGGCCTGGCATCTCGGCAACCGGCATCTGGCGGTGCAGATCCTGCCAGGCAGCCTGCGGATTTTGCGCGACCACGTGATTGGGGAAATGATTTTGCTGCTGGGCGGTGCCACCAGCGAGATTTCAGCGCCTTTCGATCCGGAAACCGGCGCCTATCATCATGACTGAGCAAACGGCCCTGCTGCGCCTGCTGACCTGGCTGTCGCCGGCATTTCCAACTGGAGGTTTTGCCTATTCGCATGCGCTGGAATGGAGCGTGGACGCCGGTGATGTCGCCAATGAGGCCGAGTTGATCAGCTGGCTCAGCGACATTCTGCACCATGGCGCATTATGGTCGGATGCCATTTTGCTCCGCCATGCGCACCGCGCGGCACCGGCGGAGCTGCCGGAACTGGCCCGGCTGGCGACGGCGCTGGCGCCCTCGCTGGAACGCCGGCTGGAGACACTGGCGCAGGGTGCTGCATTTCGGCAAGCGGCAAGACCCTGGCCGGCACCGGTTTTGGAAAATTGGCCGGATGCTCCACTGCCCTATCCCATCGCCATCGGCGTATTGGCGGCGGCGCAGAATATTTCCGCAGGCGATACCGTGCTGGCATTCCTGCACGCTTCCATCGCTAATTTGATCTCCGCCGCGGTGCGGTTGGTGCCGCTTGGCCAGTCTGCCGGACTGCGCGCCCAGGCGGCGCTGGAACCTACGATCCTTGGCATCGCCACGCTGACTGAAACCGCAACAATTGAGGATCTTGGCACCGCCTGCTGGCGTTCGGATATTGCCGCCATGCGTCACGAAACCCAATATACGAGGTTGTTCCGCACATGACAAAATCTGAGAATGGTCCTCTCCGCGTTGGCATCGGCGGCCCGGTCGGCACCGGCAAGACCGCCTTGATGGACGCCTTGTGCAAAACATTTCGAGACCGCATCGAGATCGCGGCGATCACCAACGACATCTACACCAAGGAAGATGCGGAGTTCCTGACCCGCGCCGGCTCGCTGCCGCCGGAGCGCATTCTGGGCATTGAGACCGGCGGCTGCCCGCATACCGCCATCCGCGAGGATGCCAGCATCAATCTTGCCGGCGTAGCGCAGCTTTGCAAACAGTTTCCGTTGCTCGATCTGCTGCTGATCGAGAGCGGCGGCGACAACCTGGCCGCTACATTTTCGCCCGAACTCGCGGATATCACCATCTACGTCATCGACGTCTCGGCCGGCGATAAAATTCCGCGCAAAGGCGGCCCCGGCATTACCAAAAGCGATCTGCTGGTGATCAATAAAATCGACCTGGCGCCGCTGGTCGGGGCCAGCCTGGAAATAATGGACCGCGATGCCAAACGCATGCGCGGCGAGCGGCCTTTCATTTTCACCAACATCAAAACCGGCACCGGCGTTGCGGAGATTGCCGCTTTCATAACGCAAGCGGGTGGCCTGCCGGGATAGGTGCGGCTTGTTCGAGACTTTGTCTCGTTGCTCCGGTAGCTGAGTCAGGGGTAAATAGCGCATGAGCCAAGCAATGGAACAACGCCCGCCCTTCCCGCCTTTCACCCTGGAAACCGCAATCGAAAAGGCCCGCAAGGCGGAAGATGCCTGGAACAGCCGAGACCCGGCGCGCGTTGCGATGGCCTACACCCCGGGTAGCAGCTGGCGTAACCGCAGCGAGTTTTTTGCGGGCCGCCCGGCCATTATCGAATTTCTTACGCGCAAATGGGCAAAGGAGTTGGACTATCGCCTCGTTAAGGAAGTCTGGGCGTTCACTGCGGACCGCATCGCCGTCCGTTTCGCTTATGAATGGCACGACAGCAGCGAAAACTGGTTCCGCTCCTACGGCAACGAAAACTGGGCTTTCGACGAAAATGGCCTGATGCGCGAGCGCCATGCCAGCATCAACGACTTGGCTATCCAGAAAACCGAACGCAAGTTTTTATGGGACGCCACCAACCCTCGCCCCGTTGAGCATCCGGGCCTAAGCGCGCTTGGACTCTAACATACCCACACACACATGGCGCCGGCGACGACGGCCAGGCAAAGTGCGAGTGCATCGCCAAGACCCCGGCGCCCCAGAACTTCGGGTTGATGCTCGTGGCCCATCTCTTCACTGATGCGACGCCATTCTCTCTCAAGATATTGTTTCATATTGAACCAACTTCCGTGGCTGAAGGCGGGAATAGACATTCCGGGCGGCGATTTTGCCGACCAGGCTGGACGCGCATTTGCATTAGAGTTGATGGTATTCTCGCAAACCGCCTGGCTCAGTATTGATCGACAATCTTAACGGATCGCTTCCGTGCGGCATCTATTCCGCGCCAGTGAATAAACAGGCCGGTCCCCGCACCGGGGATCCCAAAGTTCTCCTAGAGTTCAGTGAGCGGCTCTAACAAACCCAGAGCCCATTTGACCCGTGACCCCGCAATGTTGCACACGCTCTGGTGGCGGAAAGCTACCACAGGAGCCACTATGCTATACTCGATTTTCACGCTGGTAATTGGGGTGCTGATTGGCGGGATAGGTGTTCGCCTGTCACGGAGGAGCACGGGTCTCCACGTAGCTTCGAGGGGAAGACTTGTACGGTCTGCGCCCGGAGAAGCTGCGCGCGAAGATGACGGGGGACGGCGCATCATCGGTTGGCTGCTAATGCTGCTTGGCGTTGTTACGATTTTATGTAGCGTGATCCAATTGGCCGGGTTGTTAGTGGGGTCGCAATAATCTGATGCCCGGGATCTTGAGGTGCCGGGCCTTTTGGCGGTTTATAAGAGGGTATGTCCCCGGCGGGATTCGAACCCACGGCCCCTAGATTAGGAATCTAGTGCTCTATCCGGCTGAGCTACGGAGACTTGAACGCCTTATAGACCCCTATAGAACATCGGGGGACCGGGATAAAAGGGCAGCTTGTGCCGGACGAATTTAAATTGCGGCAGGGTCCAGGCGGTAGCCGCCGCCTTCGGTCAAAAGTAACTTGGAGGCCGCGGAGTCGGGCTCGATTTTTTGCCTCAGCCGGTAAATATGCGTCTCCAGCGTGTGCGTGGTCACCGCCGCGTTGTAGCCCCACACCTCGTTCAAAAGGACCTGGCGCGCCACCGGCCTGCCGGCGGCGCGATACAGGAATTTCAGGATCGAGGCTTCCTTGTCGGTCAGCCTGATCCGCTTGTTGCGCAGCGGCTCCAGCAGCTGCTTGGCGGCCGGCCGGAATACATACGGTCCGATGGTGAAAACCGCATCCTCACTGCTCTCAAAGCTTCGCAACTGCGCCCGCAGCCGCGCCAATAACTCGTTCAGCCGGAACGGCTTGGTGATGTAGTCATTGGCGCCGGCGTCCAAGCCGCGGACAACGTCGCTTTCATCACCCGAGCCGGTCAGGATGATAATCGGGATTTTCAGCCCGCTGAGGCGCAGTTTTTTACAAAAATCCCGGCCATCGCCGTCCGGCAGCCCGACATCCAGGAGGATCGCGTCGAACCTTGTATCGGCGACCCCCAGCATTGCCGAGGCTTGCTCGATGGATGCAGCGCCATCCGGCGCAAACTCTCCATCCGCTGCCAATTGTTCGAGCAATTCCGTGCGCAGAACAGTGTCATCGTCGATGACCAGAACAGGGTGTCGGTTAGGCATGTTGTTGTTATAGGCATCTTTCAAGAACGTTGTAATACCCCTGCATAAACCTGGTGGCGGGCTCCAGATGAGCCGCTACCCCTTGATTTACCGGCCCCCGTAAGTTCCGTCGGACCCGTTCTGCGCTTGCGAGCCTTGCGAAGAGCAGCCTTGAAATACCCCTATAGCTTTGACTGGCGCAACGCCTTATCTCCATTTAATGACCGCCGATACATTTTTGCCGGAAACCAGCCTTGGTACCCCCCGCACCCGCGCGGTGCACCGAGCGATCGCCGAGGCCAGACGCGGGGTTCCGGTGGTGCTGGCGGCCCGCCGGCCGTTGATTGTCGCCCCAGCTGAAACCGTCGGCGCCGAGGGCCTGCGGTTGATCGACCTGCTCTCCAACGGCGCTGCGAGCCTGCTGCTGGCGCCGTCGCGCGCCGCCGCCGTGCTGAAGCGCGACCTGCCGGCCTCTGAGCCAATTGCCCTTAAACTGGCACGGCCGTTGATCGATGCCGCCACTTTGCGCCGCGCCGCCGACCCCACGATGGAACAGATTTTGCCGGATTTCGAGATGATCGAGGCGCCAGCGGCGGCGGCCGCGGCTTTGGCACTCGGCAAACTGGCGCGGCTGCTGCCGGCCATGGTTGCAGCGCCGGTCCGTGCCGGCTGGGCCAGCCTGCCGGCCGGCTCGGATTTACTTTCCGTCCCCGCCGATGATCTGCTGGCCTATCCCGGCCTGTTGGCGGCGTCGTTGACCAAGGTGGCGGAGGTCGCGGTGCCGCTCGACGGCGCCCCCGATGCCAGGCTCATTGCTTTCCGGGCGCTGGATCAAGGCATCGAACATATGGCGATCCTGGTCGGCGATCCCGCCTCCCAGCCGGCACCGCTGGTGCGGATCCATTCCGAATGCTTTACTGGCGACCTGCTGGGCTCGTTGCGTTGCGACTGCGGACCGCAGCTGCGCGGCGCCATCCTGCGCATGGCCGCTGAAGGCTCCGGAGCGGTGATCTATCTCAGCCAGGAAGGCCGCGGCATCGGGCTGATCAATAAATTGCGGGCTTATACGCTGCAGGATAACGGGCTCGACACCGTCGATGCCAACCGTGCTTTGGGCTGGCAGGCCGATGAGCGTAATTTCCAGATTGCCGCCGCCATGCTGCGCGAGCTCCATATGCCCCGCATCCGCCTGCTCACCAATAACCCGGATAAGGTCTCCGGCCTGCTGGCATGCGGCATCGATATCGCCGATCGGGTGCCGCACGCCTTCGAGCCGAACGGCATCAACGACGCCTATCTTTCCACCAAGGCGTTGCGGTTCGGACATTTGCTTGACTGAGTTCATCCTCTTGAAACATGGCCTGCTGGTTGGCGCCGGCTTACGGTTCCGGGCCGCCATTGGCCGCGGCGGCCGCACCGCCGCCAAACAGGAGGGAGATGGCGCCACGCCGGCTGGCATACTGAACTTGTCCCGCGTGTTGTACCGCGCCGGACACGTAAAGCCGCCGGTTTGCTCGGTACCGGTCGAGCCGATTTCTCCGGATGACGGCTGGTGCGACGATCCATTGGATCCGATGTATAATCGCAAGGTCAGAACGCCGTATCGCGGCCGCCATGAGGCCCTGTGGCGCAGCGATTCGCTGTACGACATCATCGGCGTGCTGGATTGGAATACCCACCCGGTTATCCCCCATCGCGGCTCCGCCATATTCCTGCATGTGGCAACGCCGGACTACGAGCCCACCGCAGGATGTATCGCCCTTGCCGTCGCGGACCTGACGGCCTGTCTAGCCGCCGGCCTTACCGCCATTCACGTGATCGCTTGATGGCAGCAGCAGAGCTTTTTTTGTAGAAAAAGCAGCAAACAAACTTCTTTTATGCCGTTCTTTGGGGCGTTGGAACACCGACACCCCGGGCCCGGTATAAAAAAAATTTTGCGCCGCCTTTTTTAAAAGCGGCTACTTACTCCACTGATTATTCTACTGAGCCTAAAGCCCTAGGCCGGCCTTCGGCGTTGATGGCAACGAACGTGAATATAGCGCGCGTTACGCGATGTTCGTCCTCCAGGACCCGGGCGCGGCGCCAGGCTTCGACGTTTATTTTCATTGAGCTGCGGCCGGTGCTGACCAGGGCGCAGTAGACGCTCACCTCGTCGCCAATTTTGACCGGGGTAATGAAGCTCATGGCGTCGACGGCAACGGTGGCGCAGCGGCCGTGAGAGGTGCGGGTGGCCAGGTTGCTGGCGGCAAGATCCATCTGGCCCATCAGCCAGCCGCCGAAAATATCGCCATTGGCGTTGGCGTCCGCCGGCATGGCAATGGTGCGGATCATCGGCGCACCGGCCGGCGGGCGCTCGGCCGGTGCGTCATCGGGCATAGGCTAGAGGCTTTTTTCGATCCAGGCTTTCAGCGCGCTTTTCGGCGCGGCGCCAACCTGGGTTGCAGCGGCCTTGCCGTCCTTGAACATGATCAAGGTGGGGATGCCGCGCACGCCGAATTGGCTGGGTGTGAGCGGGTTCTCGTCGATGTTCACTTTGACGATGTTGAGTTTTCCGGCAAATTCAGTGCCCAGCTCCTCGAGCGAGGGTGCAATGGCGCGGCACGGACCGCACCATTCGGCCCAGAAGTCGACCAGCACCGGGGCGCCGGATTTTAATACGTCCGCTTCGAAGGTGGCATCGGTTACAGCTTTACTCATGATATCGAATCCTCACTGTAGAGAAGTTGTAACGAACATGGCCTCTTGGGAGTTGGCAATCAAGCCGGGTCTGCGGGGACGTATGGCTGGCCTAGCCTGGATGCATGCGCGGCAAGGAGGCTTTCCGGCAGGTGCATGGGGGTTGCGGTTTCGGTCCAGATGAGGGTGCATTGGATGTGGCGGGACGGGTAAATCTGCATGAGCAGGGCACGGTACGCTGCCAATTGGCGTAAATAGGCGGCGGGAACCGCTTCCGGGCGATCCGGTGGCTGGCGGTCAGTTTTGAAATCCGCGATCAGAATTTTTTCCGGCGCGATGGCCAGACGGTCGATCAAGCCGCCAATTTCGACATCGCCAACCACGCCGGTGATCGGCGCTTCGGCGCGCGAGCCGGGGCCAAACAACGGGCTTAATGCCGTGTCTTCGAGGATTTTCAGCACTGATGCGCAAATGGCCGCTTGGGCGGCGGGCGTCAGTACGGCCGCCGCATGGGCGACATACGCCGCGGCGGCTTTGGCGCGGTCTGGCGCGGGAATATCCGGCAGGTGCTGCAGTAGCGCATGTACCATCCGGCCTTTGGACATCGCCAGGGATCGCGCCTGGCGCAGTTGGGCGCGGCCGGTGCCAAGCGGCGAGGCGATGACGGCCTGCTCGACCTGGCCGTCGGTATTGCGGCTAGGCGCCAGCGGTTCGGGCCGGGTGGTTTCGGTGGCCGGGGGGCTCGCCCGCCAAGCCGGCGCCTGGCCGGCCCAAGCCGGAATGGCAATGCTTCCGGGGGCGGCGCTGCCGGTGCGGCGCCGGTCCGGAACCGCTGATTGGGGGACCGCAAATTCGTGTTTTCCGTCCTCGCCTGCAGGTGCGCCTAAACGAACGAAGCCCTCGGCCACGGCGTTGTACCAGCAGTTTTCAGGCGGCGTTTTTTTGGGCTTGGCGCCGCAGATGATCAGTTCGTCCTCGGCACGTGTGAGGGCCACATAGAGCAAGCGGTTCTGCTCCTGCATCTGTGCCGCCTTGTTATCGGCTAGCGCCGCCTGCACCGCTTCTGAGCGCAGGTCCTTGCGCGGGCAGAAAATCGGCACGCTGGTATCGGGTTGTTGCGGCGGCCGCAGCCAGAACAGGTTGTCGCGCGGATTGGGCAGGCCGGTGGTATCGGGGAGAATGACGATCGGCGCCTGCAGGCCCTTGGCGCCGTGTACGGTCATGATGCGCACCACGTCACCGCTGGCTTCGGCCTCACGCTTGATCTGGGCGCCGGACTGGCGAAGAAAGAACACAAAATTCTGCAGGGAAGCCGGCTCGCGATTAGCAAAGGCCAGTGCTTCAGCCAGAAGTTCGTCGATCGGCTCGGCGGCTTCCGGGCCCAGGCGCTGCAGCAATCTGGCGCGGCCGCCGAGCGGGCCAAGGGCTTCGGCCAGCAGCGCGTATGGCGCGATGAAGTCGGCACGGCCCCGCAAGGCGTTGAAAAATTCATAGGCGGCTTCCCAGTCGGCCCTGGTTTTATGACTGGCGGCCAAGGTGGCGGCGAGCGACCCGGTGCGGCCGATTGCGAGCGCCATCAGGCTGGCATCTTCAAGGCCGCCCAACGGCGAGACCAGATATTGCGCAAAGGCCAGGTCGTCCTCGGGCAATAACAAGGCATCGCAAAGTGCCAGCAAATCGCTGACGGCTTGCTGGTCGGTGAGGATCATGCGGTCAAGTCCGGCCACCGGAATTTGTCGCTCCTTCAGGGCGCGGGTGATGGCGGTGACCAGTTCGTCGCGGTGGCGGACCAGGATTAGAAAATCGCCCGGGGTTATGGCGCGGGCGCGGCTTGGCAGGGTTGCGCCGGCATCCAGGCGGCTTTTGATATGTTCGGCGATTTGGCTGGCCAAAACCGATTTCGCTGAAAGCTCGGTGGCGTAATGATCAGGCACCGACCAGGCAGCGATATCCGGTGCTGCTTCGGCTTCGCTCAACGGCCAGAGGGTAACGCTGCCGGCCTGGCCCTGGCGGCTGACGCCGTGGGTGAGTACTCCTGCAGCAACACCGGCCTGCGCCGGGCCCGTGGAAAAAACCGCGTCGACCAACGCTAGCACCGGAGCCGTTGAACGGAAGGAGACGGAGAGTTCGCCGTCCAGCCATTTTGCCCCGGCCTGATTTACCCGGTTTCTGAACTTTGCGCGGTAGTGCTCGAAACTTACCAGGTCGGCGCCCTGGAACGAGAAGATCGATTGCTTGGCATCACCGACCGCAAAGATGCTACGTTGGGCGGTGGTGGCGCTGGCACCTGCGAAAAACTCGTCGGCGATGGCTTCGGCGATTTTCCATTGCGCCGGGGCGGTGTCCTGTACCTCGTCGAGCAGCAGATGTTCGATGCCGCCATCGAGTTTGTAAAGCACCCAGGCGGCGCCGGGATCTTGCAAAAGCCCGCCGGTCATGGCGATGAGGTCGCTGTAGCTGACATTGGCGCGCTCGAACTTCGCGGCGCTGTCTTGGCGCAGAATCGGGGTCAGGAGGCTGAGCAGTTGCGCATTTAAGGCGGCAAGTTTTGCAGCGTTGCGGCGTTCCTCGACGGCTTCGATGCGGGCATGTTCCAGCTCGATTTCAGCGTGCAACAGCTCTTGTTCAGCGGCCAGGGCTTTGCCGAAAAATTTCGTAGTTTTTTTTCGCTCCCCGGTTTTTGTAAAATGCGAATCGACCCAGTCCACCCAACTGAGAAACCGATGTTCGGCTTCCCGGGCCAGCCAGTCGAGCCCGCTTAGCGCCCAACGTCTGCCGCTGGGCGTGCCTGCGCCCTCGATGCGGGCCAGGGCGGCGCGCAAATGCTGCTCGCGCTCCCAGGCTGTCGCGGCGCGCAGGATTGCTTCGTGGTGCTGGTCGCCGGCATTAAGCGCCGCGGTTTGCATCGCCCGCAGGCCATCTGCGCCAAATGCCCGCAGCAAGGCATGCAGGTCGTTTTCACCGGCGGTCAGGCTGGCGGTGAGCCTGGCGAAATCCTGTTCGTTGGTTTCTCCAGCCAACGCAAAAATGGCATCGCGATGCTGCGGCGCCGCCAATATTTGCTCGCGGGATTCGCGCAGGCGGGCGGCGGCATCAACCTCGTCCTCCAGCATGAAATGTGGGGATATCCCTGCTTCCAACGGGAAACGGCGTAACAACGACTGGCAAAAGGCGTGGATGGTGCCGATGCGCATGCCGCCCGGGATATCCAGCACGTCGGCGAAAAGTTTCCGCGCCCGGATGCGGCTTTCCCTGGACCGCGCAACCGCAAGTAATTGCAGTTCGGCATCGAGTTTTGCCTCCGGCATCGCCACCCACTGGCCCAGCCGCCGGTTCAATCGAATTGTCATTTCCGCAGCCCCGGCCTTGGTATAAGTCAGGCAGAGAATGCGCTCCGGCCGGGTGCCGGCAAGCATCAAACGCAGCAGCCGGTCGGTCAGAAGCTTGGTTTTGCCGCTGCCGGCCGAGGCTGCGACAAAGGCTGAGACGGCCGGGTCGGAGGCTGCCAGCTGCTCGGCATTGGCGCGTTGCAGCGGCGTTAGCATGGCCGCCAGGCTAGCCGTCATCGGTGCTATCCTCGCCCCACTCGCCGCGGCGGGAAATGCCGTGATACGGGTCGTCATAGGTTGAACGGCTGGGATGCGGCGTGGCCAGGTAGGGGGTCGATGCGCTGCTGAATTTGTTGAACAAGGCGGGGAGCCTGGCGGCGGCGAGGTCAATGATCGCCTGCAGCTTGGCGGGATCATCGGCAAAAATCCGCCGCTCCTCACCGTTGTTGTTGCGGCCTGAAAGCTTCCAGAACCCGAGTTCGGTCACCGGGCCTTGCAGGGCGGCGCCGAAAACGCCGGCCTCGACCATAACCGCCTCCAGCGGCAGTTGCGGCGCGGCACCGGATTCAACGGCTTTCTCGTTGGGCGGCGTGCCGGTTTTGTAATCCATGATGAAGACACTGCCATCGGCGCGTTTTTCGATCCGATCAGCGCGGCCTTTCAGCGTGAAGCCGCCTGCAACTGGCAGCTGACCTGAAATTTCCAGCGCCATTTCGATCGGCGGATTTACTCTGCGGCGTTCGCGCTCGGCCTCGATAATCCAGCCGGCGATACGTTCCAGCCGCGCCGCCCACCAATTCTCCAGGGATGCGCGCGGCCGCTCCGCGCGCATGGCGAGTTGTAACGCCAGGGTCAGCTGTTCGGCGGCGTCGGGAGCATCAAAATTCCGATCCAGCGCGAAAAAATTCTGCAGTCCCTGATGTACGATATTGCCGAACAGCGCGGGATCGCTTTCTTCATCCAAGCCGTCCAATTGGCGAATGCGAAGAATATGCCTGGCGTAAATCGCATAGGGATCGGCCATCAAGGTTGCGATATCGGAAATGGAGAGCGTATTCGGCCGCAGATGCGAAGGCGGCAGCGGCGCCGGTTTCGGGCGTTGCACGCGAGCGGTTGGCGTATCGAGTTGTTGCGCCCAGGCCGCGGCCGGATGCACCGGCAAACTCTGCCCGCTGGCCGCGAGCAAGGCGTCAAGCCGGGTCATCCAGCGCGCCGGCACCGCCGGCGCCCGATCCCGCCGGGTCGGCGCCGATAAAATCACATTGGGGCAGCGGCTGGCCAGGGCAAAAAATTCATGCGCGGCGGCGCCGATTTCCTGCTCCGGCGCCGGCAGCCCCGCAGCTTTGCGCATTGGGCGACTGAGCCAGGGACCGGGCTCAGGCAGGCCAGGCCATACGCCCTCGACCAGACCCCCCAGAATGGCGGTATCGACGGTTTGCAGCATGGCTTCTTGGACACCCCAGATGGCTATGCGCGGATGGCCGTCACGGCTGCGCGGACGGCGGACAACATGGCCTTCCAGCAGCGCATCCAGCAGCTCCGGCAGGTCGGCGGGTGCGATATCCCCCTGGTCTTCGAGCACCGGCAAGGCTTCAACCAGCAGCGTGGCCACCGCTGCGCCCGCCTCGCCGGACCAAAGCTGGACGGCGCCCGGCGCGTCCGGCGTGGCGGCCATTGCTTCGGCGGCGGTGATCAGGGCAATCAGCGCTGCGGCCGGGCCGCTCGCCACCGCCAACCCCGCAACCGGGATCAGCCGGCGCTCGAGCCGGTCAACGAAATCGCGCAAAGCGGAAGAACCATGGGCCTGCAGTTGGTACTTGATGCCGGCAAAGACAGGCGAGGGTCTCGGGCCGCGCAACTGAATGTCCAGCGCACGGGCAAACGCGCGGCAGTTCTCCGGCTTTTCGCCGGCCGCGGTGAGCGGGTGTTTCAGCAAGGCCAGCAACGGCAATGGGGCGAATTCCGCGGCGGCTGCGCGGCTTAAAAGGCGCAGAAAAACCGCAGGCGGGGTGCTGGCCAGGGGTTCACCGGCGCTGTCGTCGGCGGTGATGCCAAAGCGCTTCAGGCTGGCCGCAACCCGGGTTGCGAGGCCACGATCCGGCGTGACCAGGGCCGCGGTGGCGCCGGGTTGTTCCAATGCATCGCGCAGCGCCATGGCGATCGCACCGGCTTCCTGCTGCTCATCTGCCGCCGCCAGGCGAGATACCCCTTTGAGGTCGAAGGCGGAGCGGGATTGCCAGGACTCCAGTGCGGTTGCGGGCAGCAATGCCTGCGAGAGCAATGCCGACCGCTCCGACGAAGCGTTCGCCCGGCTAGGCCAGGGACGAACTTCTTCCAGCCGGGCGCCAAGATCGGTCAACAGCCGCTCGATGCTGGAAGCGGGATGCGAATCGTCCAGATTTTCCCAGGCTATTTTATCGAGTTTCCAATCATGGCCGGGCAGGATGACAGCGCCACTCGGTAACGCAGCCACCACGGCGGCCAGCCGGGTCAGTGCCGGGTTGGCGGCGGCCGCGACAAGCCAGATTTTTTCGGCCGGTGGATTTGCACGCCAGGAAGCGGCCTGGCCGTCGATTAAGGCGGATTGCCGCGCCACCGGATTGAGCATGCCTAATTCGGCCAGGCGCGCTGGCCAGGCCTCGGTAACAATCCGTAGAAATTCGATTGTCGTCTGCCAGTGTTCCGCCAGTTCCGCGGCGACCACGTTCGGCAAGGTTTCGGCGAGACTTATTTCCGCGGCGTCGGCCTCGTCCAGCAATTTGGCGAGGTCGGCAGCTAGCCGCCAGGCGCCGGGTAGTTTGCGCGGCGCGCCGTGTCTGCCGCGCATGGCAAGGATCAATTTTGCAAGCGCCGACTGCCTGGCGAGCACCGGAACCGCCGGCGGCAGCGACAACGCGCCGGTAAGCGCCAGTGCTGCCTCGTCAATGGCGCCGGGGGCGATAATGCGCGGCAACAATAACGCTTTGCCATGGTTTGCGGGCAGGAAGGCGGCGGCCAAGGCGCGAGCCGCCCGGCGGTTCGGCAAAATGATCAGGCCGGCGCTGGGATCGCCCGGTGCGGCCAGCCAGGCACTGGCCAGCGCCGGGAGAAACGCCGCTTCCGCCGGGAAAGCCGCAATGCGCGGCCGGCTCGGGCTCATGTGGCGTTGCCGACTTCGCGGGCTTCCAGCATGGCATCGGCGCGGGCGAGATCGTCCGGCGTGGAGAGATGGAACCACAAACCATCATGCACGATGGCATCCAGCCTGCCGGCTGCCATGGCGCGGTCCCAAAGCAGGTTCATCGAGAATGGCGGCGGCGGGGCATCGGCAAACAAAGGCGGTGTGACGATCTGCACGCCGGCAAACAGATAGGGCGCAATATCGCGCTCTTCGCGGCGCTTGATGGTGCCGCCGCGGGGCCACAGAAAATCTCCGCGGCCGGTTTCCGCAACGGCGCCGGCAGCGCGAGCCAGCAGCAGCATCGCATCCATCTTTTCAGGGTCGAAGGCGGCCGCCAGCCGGAGCAGCGTGTCGGCGGGTCCATCGATCCAGAAGGCGTCGCCGTTGATGACGTAGAACGGTTTTTCGGGCAGCAGATGCTTGGCCCGCATGGCGGTGATGGCGCCGCCGGTTTCCAGCAGCTCGGCTTCGATGCTTAATTTAACATGTGGGTAAGCCTGCAGAAAATCTGCGATCTGGCGGGCGAGGTGATGTGCGTTGACCAGGATATTGGTGACGCCGGCATCGCGCAGCCGGTCCAGCGTGTGCGCCAGGATCGGCTGACCTTCCAGCGGCAGCAGCGGTTTTGGCGTTTTGAGGGTGAGCGGGCGCATGCGGGTGCCAAGACCCGCGCTTAAAATCACTGCCGTATCAGGACGCATCGAACCACCTTGCTTGGCCGGTCATGACTATCTCACGCCCTGGCCCCAACAGCGAGATCGCCAGTTGCAGAGCGTCGGGCGGCGCCAGCGGGCCGAGCCGGTCCGGCCATTCGACCAGGACGATGCCGGCTTGCGCTTCATCCCAGCCGAGTTCCTCCAGCGCGCGGTGATCGGCAAGCCGCCAAAGGTCATAATGCGCAATCGGGCCGGCAGGCGTGTCGTAGCTTTGCAGCAATGTGAAGGTCGGGCTTGGGATTTCGAGGTTGGGGTCGCCGGCGCAGGCTCGGATAAAGGCGCGGGCAAAACTGGTTTTGCCGGCGCCGAGCGGACCGGAGAGCAGCAAAACGTCGCCGGGCCGCGCGCGAACGGCGAGCTTGGCAGCCAAGGCCTCGGTGGCAGCCTCATCGGGTAAGGTCAGGCGCGATTCGGGCATGATTGAGCGTACCGCCCCTTGATCGGGGAAGTCACCTCCGGCACATGCGGGGGATGGGTGACAATTTGACGGTCGACGTTGCGATAATCGGGGCCGGGCCGGTCGGCATGTTCGCAGTGTTCGAATGCGGAATGCTGAAGCTATCTGCGGTGCTGGTGGACGCGCTGGGCGAGGCCGGGGGCCAATGCGCGGCGCTGTACCCGGAGAAGCCGATTTACGACATTCCAGGCTATCCGGCGATCGAGGCGTCGGAGCTGATTAGCAAGCTTGAAGCGCAGATTGCGCCGTTCGGGGCGAGGAAACTGTTGAACCGCCGGGTCGAGACGCTGACCGGAGGTTTGGGAAATTTTACTCTCACCACCAGTGCCGGCGACAGCATTCGCGCCAAAGCCGTGGTGATTGCTGCCGGCGCCGGCGCGTTCGGACCGAACCGGCCGCCGCTTCCCGGGCTGGACGGCTTTGAGGCCTCCGGCGCGGTGCAATATTATGTGAAGAAGCGCGAGGATTATCGCGGCAAGCGGGTGGTGATTGCCGGTGGCGGCGACAGCGCGGTGGACTGGGCGCTGGCCTTGAAAGACATCGCGGCCAGCATTCATGTGATCCACCGGCGGCCGAAATTTCGCGCCGCCCCTGAGAGTGCGGCGCAGTTGGATGCGGCGGCTGCCAAGGGTGAAATCGAGCTGGTGATCCCTTATCAGCTGCATGCGCTGCACGGCGATAACGGTAAGCTTACCAGTGTCGAGGTCGCGGATCTCGATGAACAGACCAAACATATCCAGGCCGATATCCTGCTGCCGTTTTTCGGCCTGGCGATGGAGCTGGGGCCGATTGCCGAATGGGGCCTGGCATTGGAGAAACACCACCTGACCGTGGCGCCCGCGACCTGCGAAACCTCGAGCCCAGGTATTTTCGCCATTGGCGATGTGGCGACCTATCCGGGCAAGCTGAAATTAATTCTTCAGGGGTTTTCGGAAGCCGCGATGGCGGCGCACGCGATCCATCCGATCGTCTATCCGGACACGGCGCTGCATTTCGAATATTCGACCAGCAAGGGCGTACCCAGCGCTTGAGCCTGGCAAAATCGGCGACGGAGAAACCTGCCATCCTGGCGCGCCTTGGAGAGTTTGCGCAGCGATTTTTATTGGGGCTGCGACAGGCCGGGGTTTCCGTAGTCGCGGCGTTCTTTGCCTATATTCCAACCCATCTGATTGGGCTGCAGCAATCATTCTGGAGCGCAATCACCGCAATCGCGGTGGCGCAGATGGAGTTCAAGGCAACCCGGGCACTGGCCCGCAAGCAATTCACCGGTGCTGCGATCGGCGGGGCGGTCGGGCTTGGCATGATATTATGGTTTGGCGACAGTCTGTGGGTTTACGCATCGGCGATCATGCTGGCGGTGCTGATCTGCTGGCTGTTGAATGTGGGCGATGCCGGCCAGCTTGGCGGCATCACCGCAACCATCATCATGCTGGTGCCGCATACCGGTACGCCGCAATCCATTCTGATCTCGCGATTATCCGAGGTTGGCTGGGGCGTATGCGCCGGCCTCGGCGTGGCATGGGCGACCGACCTGCTGGTTCGCAGATATGCCGAAGCGCGCAGCCATGATGGCGTCGCGGGCGGCGGGTTTGCGGAACCGGCAACTGAACCTGGCCCTGATCCGGGCCAGGTCCAATTGCCGAAGGCTTAAGACGAAACCTTTACCTGGGCCCGGGCCTCGCCCATCGGGTATTTCGATGTATGCAGGTTTACGTAAGTCATTCCTGCCAGCATCGCTTTCTCCGTGAAAGCGGCATTGGCCGTCAAGGTGCCGTGCATCCCGCTCATATACGGGCCAGGTATGGGAAGCATCACACCGGCCTCCTGCCCGGCCGCGGCCGGGCCATGGAAATGCGCGGCAACAACCGGTCCCGATAGTCCAGAATAGGTTATTTTATAGGTTACGTGGTCTGTCACCGTGTTTAAGGTTCCCGTTAAATGGCCGGTTGGCTTTGTAACGGCTGCGCCTTCGGTGGCGAAGGTGCCGCTGATGTCGACTGTTTTTGCCTGGGCGAAGGATACCAGCCCAAGGGCCAAGGTAGCTGCCAACGGGATGGTGCGGAGACTGAAATGCATGCGGGTTTTTCCTTGATGTATTGTTGCTCTTGTGGCGCGGCTGGCTCCCGAAACAGACATCGTCAAATTCCGGAACATTCCGAGTTGCATATGAGGGTAAATTCCGCCGCTGCAAGATCCGTTTTGCAGGCGTGGCGCGCTCACATGCCTAGATCGGCAGGGCGCCGTCCTTCATGCGTTCCATTGCAAAGCGCGAGGAGACGTTGCGCAGCGGCACGGCTGCAATAAGCTTGCGGTAAAAGGCATCGTAGGCCGCGATATCCGCGACGATGACGTGCAGCAGGTAGTCGACATCGCCGCTCATCCGCCAGGCGCCGACAATCTCCGGGGTGGTGGCGATTGTATCGGCAAATCGCGCCAGCCATTCGGCGGAATGGTCGGCGGTTTCAACCGAAACAAACACTGAAACCGGCAGTCCGAGCTTGTCGGCATCCAGCACCGCGACGCGGGCGCGGATGATGCCGGCTTCCTCCATATGCTTGATACGCTTCCAGCAAGGGGTCGCGGTAAGGCCGACCTTGTCGGCGATGTCGTTCAGGGAAAGCGAGGCATCCGCCGAAAGCAGGCGCAGGATCGCCCGGTCAATATTATCCAGTTCTGCCATGCCGGTGACACTGCCATGAAGTTGGGCAGATGCCTATTGCAGCGCAAATTTTTTGGGACTAGAGCGCTTGCCGGGTCACGTCCCCCCACCGGGACGCTTTTCTTCTGTGAGGGAGAGTACATCGATGGCTGATATTTCCGCCCCCGTGCGGCCGATTACAGTGCCGCAAAATCCCAATTTTTCGTCCGGTCCCTGCGCCAAACGGCCAGGTTTTTCACTAAACGCCCTGCAGGGCGCATTGCTGGGCCGCAGCCACCGGGCCCAGGCGCCGAAGGCCCGGCTGGCGGAGGTAATTTCGCTCTCGAAGGAAATACTTGGCCTGCCGGCGGACTGGCGGCTTGGGATTGTACCTGCTTCCGACACCGGCGCAATCGAAATGGCATTATGGTCGATGCTGGGCGCGCGGCCGGTGGATGTGCTGGCGCATGAAAGCTTCTCGGAAGCCTGGGCGACCGACGTGGTGAAGCAGTTGAAATTACCGGATGCGCGGGTGCTGAGCGCCGCGTACGGCAAGCTGCCGGATCTCAGTGCGATCGATTTCTCGCATGATGTGGTGCTGGCCTGGAACGGCACCACTTCGGGCGTGCGGTTCCCGAATGGCGATTTCATTCCCGCGGATCGGCAAGGACTGGTGTTTGCAGACGCGACGTCGGCGGCGTTTGCGATGGATTTGCCGTGGGACAAGCTCGATGTCGTCACCTGGTCCTGGCAGAAAGTGCTGGGCGGCGAGGCTGGGCATGGCATGCTGGCATTGTCGCCGCGCGCGGTCGAACGGTTGCTGACTTATAAACCGGCCTGGCCATTGCCGAAGATTTTCAGGATGACTTCCGGCGGTAAGCTGACCGAGGGCATTTTCGCCGGCGAGACCATCAACACCCCGTCGATGCTTTGCGTGGAAGACGCGCTGGATGGGCTGCGCTGGGCAAAGTCGGTCGGTGGGCTGCCAGGATTGATTGCCCGATCGGAAGGAAATTTGGCAGCCATTGCGGACTGGGCCGAAGGCAATGAACGCGTTGCGTTTTTAGCGCAGGATCCAGCGACCCGATCCTGCACCTCCATTTGTTTAACCATCGCGGCGGAATGGTTCGCAGGCCTGGATGCTGAGCAACAGCAAAAGGCGGCGAAGGCAGTGGCGGGGCTGCTTGAGAAAAATGGCGCGGCTTTCGATGCAGCTTCGTATCGGGATGCACCGGCCGGCTTACGGATCTGGGGCGGGGCGACGGTAGAGCGCAGTGACATCGAGAAGCTGTTGCCTTGGATCGACTTCGCAATTGATTCCATTTCAATAGAATTCAGCAAGTAACTTCTTTTTGTGAACAAAAGCAGCAAAAAAACTGTTCTAACTCCGGGGCTGGGGCACCTGCTGACAATTGCCCGCGCTTCGGAGTTCGGGAAGCTTCTTGGCTCTATTTTCCAACAAAGAACCGCTTGGCTCAAAGGGATTAAAAAATGCCAAAAGTTTTGATTAGCGATAAATTATCACCCGCCGCGATTGAGATTTTCAAAGATCGCGGGATTGAGGTTGATGTTAAAACGGGGCTGTCGCCGGCAGAGTTGCGGGCGATTATCGGTGACTATGATGGGCTGGCGATCCGCTCCGCGACCAAAGTTACGCGTGAGGTTTTGGAAGCCGCGAAGAATTTGAAGGTGGTTGGCCGGGCCGGCATCGGCGTCGATAATGTCGACGTTAAAACCGCGACTTCGCATGGCGTGGTGGTGATGAACACGCCGTTCGGCAATGCGATTACGACGGCCGAACATGCGATCGCGCTGATGTTTGCATTGGCTCGGCAATTGCCGGAAGCTTCGGCTTCAACCAAGGCCGGCAAGTGGGAGAAAAACCGGTTCATGGGCGTTGAGCTGACCGGGAAATTTCTCGGGCTGATCGGCTGCGGCAATATTGGTTCGATCGTGGCAGACCGGGCGGTTGGGCTGAAGATGAAGGTGCTGGCTTACGATCCGTATTTGACCGAGGCGCGGGCGGTAGCGCTTGGCGTCGAGAAGGTCGAGCTGGAGGATTTGCTGGCGCGGGCTGAATTTATCACGATCCACACGCCGCTTACCGACGCGACGCGGAATATTCTATCGCGCGAAGCGCTGGCACAAACCAAAAAGGGCGTGCGGATTGTCAACTGCGCGCGCGGCGGCCTGTTGGATGAAGCGGCACTATATGACGCGTTGGTGTCCGGCCATGTTGCGGGCGCCGCCTTGGATGTATTCGTGACCGAGCCGGCGACCGAGAGCCCGCTATTTGCTTTGGACAACGTGATCTGCACACCGCATCTGGGTGCGGCGACGACCGAAGCACAGGAGAACGTGGCGCTGCAGGTGGCCGAACAGATCAGCGACTTTTTGCTGAACGGCTCGGTGACCAACGCGCTCAACATGCCTTCGGTCACCGCCGAGGAGGCGCCGCGACTACGCCCCTACATGGATTTGTGCCGCTTGCTGGGCGGCTTTGCCGGTCAGTTGACGCAAGCCAAGGACGGCGTGATCACGAGTGTACTGATCGAGTATGAAGGCGCTGTCGCCGAGCTCAACCATCGGCCGCTTTCCGCCGCGGCGCTGGCTGGTTTGCTCGGGCCCGTAATGGAGGGGGTGAACATGGTCTCCGCTCCGGTTTTCGCGCGCGACCACGGCATCGAGGTTTCGGAAGCGACGCATGACCGGCCAAGTGAATACCAGACGCTGATACGCATCACGGTGACCACGGAGGAGAATACCCGCTCGGTGGCGGGCACGCTGATCGGCAACGGCAAGCCGCGGCTGGTGGAGATTAAGGGCATTAAGGTGGAAGCGGATTTTGCCCGCCATATGCTCTACGTGACCAACCAGGATAAGCCCGGTTTTATCGGGCGGTTCGGCATGCTGCTGGCCGATGCCGGGGTAAATATCGCAACGTTCCATCTTGGGCGGTCGCTTGAAGGCGGCGATGCGATCTGCCTGGTATCCACCGATGGCGACACACCGGAAGCGGTGCTGGCGGAGGTAAAGGCGTTGCCGCTGGTGATGCAGGCCACCACGCTGGCGTTTTAGCGCCCGGCGGGGTTTGATTTAGATCAAATCCCCTGCCCTTCTTTGAGGCTATTCGCGAGGCCGTGTCGTGGCTATAGTCGCGGGACTATTGGCGCGCTGTCGCCGTCTCGTAGCGGTGGCTCGCGCGCAACGTCCAGGATAATTGAACCATAAAAGGAAATAGCCATGCTCGATGCAGCAATCGCGCCTCTGTCAGGAACCAACCTCAGCGGGTTCTCCTTCAAGCCCCGCTATGATAATTTCATCAATGGCAAGTTTACCGCCCCGCTTGGCGGCCAGTATTTCGATAATGTTTCGCCGATCACCGGCCATGTCTTCACCCAGGCGGCGCGCTCGACCGAAGCAGATATCAACCTCGCGCTGGACGCTGCGCATGCCGCGGCGGAGGCCTGGGGCAAACAGACCATGGCGGCCCGCGCCTTGATCCTGAACCGCATGGCCGACAAGCTGGAACAAAATCTCGACCTGCTGGCCTACGTCGAAACGGTGGATAACGGCAAACCCATCCGCGAGACCACGCTCGCCGATATCCCGCTCGCCATCGACCATCTGCGCTATTTCGCCGCCTGCGCCCGGGCCCAGGAAGGCAGCCTTTCAGAAATTGACGAGACCACCATTGCCTATCATTTTCATGAACCGCTTGGCGTGGTCGGCCAGATCATTCCGTGGAACTTTCCGATTTTAATGGCGATCTGGAAACTTGCCCCAGCCCTGGCGGCGGGTAACTGCGTGGTACTGAAACCGGCCGAACAAACCCCGGTCAGCATCCTGATCCTGGCCGAACTGGTGGGCGACATGCTGCCGCCCGGCGTCCTTAACATCGTCAATGGGTTCGGCCTCGAGGCCGGCAAGCCGCTCGCATCTTCCAACCGTATCGCCAAAATCGCCTTTACCGGGGAAACCACGACGGGCCGGCTGATCATGCAATATGCCAGCCATAACCTGATCCCGGTGACGCTGGAACTTGGCGGCAAATCACCTAACATCTTTTTCGAGGATGTGTTTGCCGAGGACGATGCCTTCCTGGACAAAGCGATCGAGGGCGCCGTGCTGTTCGCGCTTAATCAGGGTGAGGTTTGCACCTGCCCTTCCCGCACATTGGTGCAGGAAAGCATTTACGACCGCTTCATGGAACGGGTGATCGCGCGGACCAAATTAATCAAACAGGGCAATCCGCTTGAAATGTCGACCATGCTTGGCGCCCAGGCATCATCCGAACAGGTGCAAAAAATCCTCTCCTATATCGATGTCGGTAAGCAGGAAGGTGCTGAGCTCCTGATCGGCGGCAGCGCTGCGAAAATGGGTGGCGCGCTGGAGGACGGATTTTACATTCAGCCAACGATTTTCCGCGGTCATAACAAGATGCGTATTTTCCAGGAGGAAATTTTCGGGCCGGTGCTGGCGGTTACAACCTTCAAAGATGAAGCCGAAGCCTTGGCGCTTGCCAATGACACACTTTACGGCCTGGGTTCAGGCGTATGGTCTCGCGACGGCGCCCGCGCCTACCGCATGGGCCGTGGTATCAAGGCCGGCCGCGTCTGGACCAATTGCTATCACCTGTATCCGGCCCACGCCGCGTTCGGTGGCTATAAACAATCGGGCATCGGCCGCGAAACCCATAAGATGATGCTGGACCACTATCAGCAAACCAAAAATCTGCTGGTCAGCTACAGCCCGGACAAGCTGGGCTTCTTCTAACGCCATGATAACGACAGAAGCAAAGGTCGTTGCCACCGAGGCTGCGCTCGATCTGATCAACCGCCTGACGGCGCAGCATGGCGAAATCATGTTCCACCAGTCCGGCGGTTGCTGCGATGGCTCGTCGCCCATGTGCTTTGGCGTGGGCGACTACCTGCTAAGCCCCGACGATGTCGAGCTAGGGCAAATCGGCGGGGCAAAGTTCTATATGAGCTCGTCGCAATACGCCTACTGGAAACACATGCAGCTGATCATCGACGTAATCCCCGGCATGGGCGGCATGTTCTCGCTTGAAAACGGCTCCGGGCAAAGGTTTTTGACAAGATCAAGGATGTTGGAAAGCTAAGCACTCTTTTTGTGAATGAAAAGCCGCCGCCGGCCGCGAAGCAAAAACATTTTTATGCTGGGGTTGAGGCGCGTGCGTCACCAATCCCCAAGGCTCAAGTCATAAATGTTTTTGCGCCGCTTTTTTTAAAAAGCGGCTACTTGCCTTAACTATCTGCCCTGGGCAGCCATGGTATTTGCGCTATTTCTATCCCGTCATCGGCCAGCGCTTCAGCGTCGGCTTCGGTGCTTTCGCCGTAGATGCCGCGGGGCTGGGCTTCGCCGTTATGGATACGGCGCGCTTCCTCGGCAAAGTTGGGTCCGACATAGTCGCAGTTTTTCTCCACCTCGGCGCGCAGCTTCAGCAGCGCGGAGCGGACCTGGTCCGGCATGACACCGCCGGACTTGCGGCTGGATAATTGCGGCACTTGCGGTGCGGGCGCTGGGGTCTCGGCGTCTATTACGGGTGAGGTCGCACCTTTTTTACGAATACCCGGCGCCATCAGCGCGCGGCGAATTTTGGTGCTGGCGCAGACCGGGCAGTTAATCAGCTTGCGGTGCGCCTGGCGCTCGAAGTTATCGCTGTCCTTGAACCAGCCGTCGAATTCGTGGTCGACATCGCAGCAGAGTTGGTAGTGGATCATGCTGATCTCAGGCGGCTAGCAGCGGGTCGAGGCGGCCGGAGCGGTCGAGGGCGACGAGATCATCACAGCCGCCGATATGGGCGCCGTCGATAAATATTTGCGGCACGCTGGTGCGGCCATTGGAACGGGAAATCGCCTGTTCCCGCTCCGGGGTGCCGTGCGGGGCGTCGATTTCAGTGAAGGTGACCCCCTTGCCGGCGAGCAGGCGTTTGGCGCGGGCGCAAAAGCCGCAAAAGGGTTGGGTATAGATTTCAATCTTCGGCATAACATGGGACTCCTGTCCGTCATGTACGCGAGAATTTGCTTTAAGCAAGGTAGGCCCATTATTTGTCCAGTCTGGTATACCGGGCGTCGGCCCGGTGCAGCACTATTCCGAACGCGGATCCGGGACCCGGGCGGCGGTCAGCACATCCACCTGCAGGGCGCCTGCCGCGAGCAGTGCGACAGCGCAGGCATTGGCGGTGCTGCCGGAGGTCATGACATCGTCGATCAGCAAAATCCGTTGACTGGCGAGGCCGGAAGCGCGGCTGCTACGCGCCGTGATGGCGCCGTCTAATTCGGTCCGCCGCTCGACCAGGCTAAGCGGTCCGAGCGCGACCGTGGCGCGGCTGCGGACCAAGGCATCCAGCTGGACCGGTATTTTGCCGATGCGGCCAAGTGCTGCGGCCAGCAGCGCGGCCTGATTATAACGCCGCTGCCGCAGTCTGGTTTTATGCAGCGGCACCGGCACCAGCATATCTGCTTTTGCCAACAGGCTGGCGCCGGCGCGGGCCATCAGCAGGGCCAGGCCGTTCGCGGCGTCGGTGCGGTCTGAATATTTGAACGGCAGGATCAGGCGGCGGCTTAGGTCATCGTAGCGCAAGGCGGCCCGGGCTTGGGTGAATGACGGAGGGTCGTCGCCGCAAAGCTGGCAAAGGCCGTTTGTCCCCAAGCCGAAGGGGAGCGGTACGCCGCATTGGCGGCAGAAGGGTGCCGAAATGAAATTGGCTCGGCGAAAACACGGCAGGCAGAATTGGCCGTCCGCATCCACCGGGGCGTCACAGGCCAGGCAGTTCGGAGGCAGCAGCAAATCCAGCACATGCGCCCCGAATGGCCGCAGCCAGGAGACAAAGTTGCTGCTAAGCATCGCCAATGAGCGCAGGGGTCAACCAGATTTTCGATGCCAAAGCGGTAAGACGGCACCGGACCCGCGGGGCGGCGCAATTAGGACCGTTAAGCGCAGTTCTGGACGATTTGGCGGCGCGGCTGTTGGACCGGTTGGATGATACCAAGGTCCGTTTCGGCTCAGCGCTTGAAATTGGCGGCCGCGGCGCAGTCGCAGCGGCGCTGGCCGGGCGCGGTTGCGAAGTTGTTTCCGCCGATTTTGCAGCCGCAATGGCGGCGCAGGCGGGCGGCCTGCCGGTTGCAATCGACGGTGAGGCGATGCCGTTCGGGGCCGCAGCATTCGACCTGATCGTGGCGCATTTGAGCCTGCACTGGGTCAATGACCTGCCGGGCGCGCTGCTGCAATTGCGGCGGGCGCTAAAACCGGGCGGGTTATTCCTGGCCAGCATGCCGGTGCTGGGAACATTGGCGGAGCTGCGTACCGCCTTGCTGGAGGCCGAGGTGACACTGACCGGGGGCGCCAGCCCGCGGGTATCGCCATATCCCGAATTGCGCGACTGCGCCGGACTGCTGCAACGCGCCGGATTTGCCTTGCCGGTGGCCGATCTCGAGGAGCTCGAATTCCTATACGCCAACCCGCTCGACCTGCTGCAAGAACTGCGCGCCGCCGGCGAGACCAACGCCATCACCGCCCGATCCAGAACCACCCCGCCCCGCGATCTTTTCCCTTTGGCGCTAAGTAACCTGCCGCAGCGCGACGGCCGGGCAATAGCAACATTGAGGATGGCGATCATGACGGGCTGGAATGCGTGAGGTTCAACACATGCTGTGGTGAGCGGCCCGGCTTCAACCTCAATCACTCAGAGGAGGCCGGTTTTACGGAAGCTTAGCCACTGCCCGTTGCCGATAATGACATGGTCATGCAGCACAATGCTAAGCGCGCTTGCACCCTTTTTTATCTCCTTGGTCATGTCGATATCTTCCTGGCTCGGCGAGGGATCGCCGCTTGGGTGGTTATGGACCAGGATAATGGCGGTGGCGTGCAATTCGAGCGCCCGCTTGATGACCTCGCGCGGATACACCGGCGTGTGATTGACGGTGCCGCGCGCCTGGGGCTCATCCGCCAGCAGACGGTTGCGGTTGTCGAGAAACAGGATCCGGAACTGCTCCACCTTCTCGCGAGCAAGAACCGATTGCAGATATTCCATCAGGCGCTCCCAGTTGCCTAACAGCGGGCGGTAGAGCACCTCTGCCTTGATCAATCGCTGGGATGCGGCCTGCACGACCTTCAGCGCGGCGATACCAGCCTCTCCCAGTCCCTCAATTTCCGCCAGTTCCGTTGCCGAAGCTGAAATAGCCCCGGCAAAGCTGCCGAAGCGGCCGATCAGCGAGCGGGCAATTGGTTTGGTATCACGACGCGGAACCGCCAGAAACAGCACCATCTCGACCAGTTCATGGTCAGCCAGCGCAATCCCGCCGGCGGTCAGCAACCTCGCACGAAGACGGCCGCGATGACCGCTGACGCTTAGTTTTGGGCTGGTTGGCTTGATTTCTGGGTCAAAGCTATCCAGCAGACTTGCTTCGGCTAAACCTGGGAGTGCTGATTGCTTGGCCATCTGCAACCATAACGTGCGCTTAATCAGACGTTTTGAGAAGGGGCGTTAGTGATTTATTTCTCAGCCTAGCCGCCGGTGACACTCATATGCCGGGTCAATGCAGGGCGGTTGTCGCGGCGATCGATCACAAAATCATGGCCCTTCGGCTTGCGTACGATGGCCTCCAGAATGGCCGCGTCCAGCCCGGTATCGCCTGGCGAACTGCGCAGCGGAGCGCGCAAATCCGCGGCGTCCTCTTGGCCCAGACACATGAATAGCGTGCCGGTGCAGGTGAGCCGCACCCGGTTGCAATTTTCGCAGAAATTATGGGTCAGCGGGGTGATGAAGCCAAGACGCTGTCCGGTTTCCGCGATATCGACGTAGCGGGCCGGGCCCCCGGTGGCGTAGCTGCTCGGGGTCATGGTCCAGCGCCGGGCCAGGCGGGCGCGAACCAGCGACAACGGCAAATATTGCGTCAGACGGTCGCCATCGATCTCGCCCAGCGGCATGGTTTCAATCAAGCACAGATCAAACTGCTGCTGCCCGCAAAATTCGATCAGCTGGTCAATCTCGTCCTCGTTGATCCCCTTCAGCGCCACGGTGTTGATTTTGATTTTCAGCCCGGCGGCCTTGGCGGCCATAACGCCGTCCAGCACGGCCCCAAGTTTTCCCCAGCGGGTAATTTGCTCGAATTTAGCCGGATCAAGCGTGTCGATACTGACATTGATGCGCTTGACGCCCGCGGCCGCCAGATCATCCGCATACCGGCCAAGCTGGCTGCCATTGGTGGTTAGGGTCAACTCATCGAGCCCCTGCCCCAGTTTTTTACCGAGGCTGCGGATCAGCCACATCACGTCGCGGCGCACTAGCGGCTCGCCACCCGTCAGGCGGAGTTTATTGACGCCAAGGCGGATGAAGGCGGCGCAAAGCCGGTCCAGCTCCTCCAGGGTCAGCAGATCTTTTTTCGGCATGAACACCATGTCTTCGCTCATGCAATAGACGCAGCGGAAGTCGCAGCGATCGGTGACCGAGACCCGCAGATAGGTGATGGGACGTCCGAACGGATCAATCATTGGGATCGACCCGGTCCAGGCTGACATGGGTGGTGTTGATCAGCATTTTGCCGGCGTGCTCGAACATAACGGTGACGCGATCGCCAATGGCGGACTGTACCTGGCCCAGGCCCCATTCCGGCTTTTTCGGGTGGCGCACGTAAACGCCGGGTTCAAAATCACTTCTATGCATTGTCCGTCCAGCCGCATTTCATCAGGCCTTCCGCCATATGGGGCGGCACCGGCGCGATAGCACCCACCGGCGGCTGTAATGGTAGTGAAATCGCTCGCGCCAGCAAGCATAGCCGGCCGGTTCCGCCGCCATAAATGGCATCGCCGATGATGGGATGGCCAATGGCGGCGCAATGTGCGCGGATCTGATGGGTGCGGCCTGTATGCGGATGCAGTTCCAGCCAGGCCCGTCCGTGCGCCGCGCCGCGCCGCCGCCAACTGGTGGCAGCGGCGGCCGCGCCGGCGGCGGGCGCCATTTTCCAGCTTTTGCCGGTGGTCAGTTTGGCGAGCGGCAGATCGATCTCGCCGGCATCATTTTCGGGCGTGCCGGCAACCAGGGCCCAGTAGGTTTTGGCCACCTCGCCACCCGCGAACATCGCCTGCGCCGCGATCAGCGCCGATTTTTTAAGCGCGATGACCAGGCAGCCGGCGGTGTCGCGATCCAGCCGGTGGGCGAGCCACGGTCCGGATTTTGCGCGCGACCAGAGGTGAAAGTAGTCTTCGACATTGGGACCGCCTTCACGGGTGGCGTGAACCGGCAGGCCGGCCGGCTTGTTGATGATGATAAACCGATTGTCTTGGAACAGAATCTGAGGCGCGGTCACGCCCGCAGATGATCCGGGATGCGCAGGCCGAGCCGGCGCGGGATGTCCCATACTTCGCGCAAGCGCCGGATTTCCACGAAACCGGCGGCCTGATAATTCGGCAGCGCGCGGGGGTGGTCGGCGGTGCAGGTATTCACTGTCAGGCGCCGGGCCGGTCCCGGTTTGGTGATCAACGCCACCTCGTTGATTGCCGAGCGCAGCAGCTTCATGCCAAGGCCCTGGCCGATCATCTCCTGGACCAAGCCAAAGTAATTAAGATTGACGTCCGGCCAGCTGCTGCGATCGAGCTCGAAAAATCCGCCGGGTTTGCCGCCCACGCGAAGCACATGGATGGAGATTGCAGGCGATGCCAGATGCCGCGCCAGCATCTCGTCGGGCATGACTTCCCGCAACCACCACAACCAGGGCGCGCCGACCTGATGATAGAGTTCCCTGTAGGCGCCGACTGCAAGTTTCTCCTGGGCCAGGGTCACATTTTCCGGAAATTGCTCGGCCAAGCGCGGCGGCGGCACTTTCATTTGCATGAACGTGACCATTACCGCGACACGGTCGGACGGCTCGCCAGCGGGGATGCGGGCGTAGTCCAGCATGGCCGCTAATCGTCGAGGAAGCTGCGCAGTTTACGGCTGCGCGACGGGTGTTTCAGTTTGCGCAAGGCCTTGGCCTCGATCTGCCGGATACGTTCGCGGGTGACGTTGAATTGCTGGCCGACTTCTTCCAGCGTATGGTCAGTGTTCATGCCGATGCCAAAGCGCATGCGCAGCACGCGTTCTTCGCGCGGGGTGAGCGAGGAAAGCACCCGGGTGGCAGCTTCGCGGAGGTTGGCCTGCACCGCGGCATCCAGCGGGATGATGGCGCCCTTATCCTCGATGAAGTCACCAAGATGGCTGTCTTCCTCGTCGCCGATCGGGGTTTCAAGGCTGATCGGCTCCTTGGCGATTTTCAGAACTTTTCGCACTTTCTCCAGCGGCATGCCGAGTTTTTCGGCAAGCTCCTCGGGTGTCGGCTCGCGGCCGATTTCATGCAGCATCTGCCGCGACGTGCGCACCAGCTTATTGATGGTCTCGATCATGTGCACGGGAATACGGATGGTGCGGGCCTGGTCGGCGATTGAACGGGTAATCGCCTGCCGGATCCACCAGGTGGCATAGGTGCTGAATTTATAACCGCGGCGATATTCGAATTTATCCACCGCCTTCATCAGGCCGATATTGCCCTCCTGGATCAAATCCAAAAACTGCAGGCCACGATTGGTGTATTTTTTCGCAATCGAGATCACCAGACGCAGGTTGGCTTCGATCATTTCTTTTTTGGCGCGGGTGGAATCACGCTCGCCACGGGAGACGGTGGAATAGACCCGGCGGAATTCCTCGATCGGCAGCCCGCCTTCGCTCGCGACCTTGCCGATCTGGGTGCGCAGCTCGGTCACCTGGGCGAGGTATTTCTGCACAAAGAGCTTCCAGCCCTTGCCCGGCAGCGCGCCGACATCGGTCAGCCAGTTCGGGTCCATCTCACGGCCGCGATAATGCTGCAGGAATTCGTCGCGGCCGACCTTGGCGCCCTCGGCCAGGCGCAGGATCTGGCCCTCGAGGCCGTTCAGGCGCTGGTTCAGAACTTTCAGCTGGGCCACCAGCTCCTCGATGCGGTTATTATGCAGCCGCACCTGCTCAACCTTGGCCACCAGCTCGTCGCGCAGTTTCTCGTAATTCTTTTCCGACCGGGTGTTGACGTCGGCACCGGCGGTCAGGTTGTCGAGCCGCTTTTGCTGGATTTTGGCGAGTTTTTCGTAAAGCTTTTCGATATCCTCGAAATAGGTGAAGATCTCCGGCTTCAGCTTTTCCTCAAGCGCCGAAAGCGACATGCCGACGCCTTCGTTATCCTCATCGTCCTCGATCTCTTCCTGGGTCTGAAAGCCCTCAACCGCGACCGGGTCGTTGCCGGCCTGCATGGCTTCGAGGTCGATGACGTCGCGCAACAGCACGCGGCCGTTATTGAGCGCCTCATGCCAGGCGATGATGGCGCGGAAGGTCAACGGGCTTTCGCATAGCCCGCGGATCATCATGTCCCGCCCGGCCTCGATGCGCTTGGCAATCGCGATTTCGCCTTCGCGTGAAAGCAGCTCCACGGTGCCCATTTCGCGTAAGTACATCCGCACCGGGTCATCGGTACGGCTGACGGAGCTTTCGCTGATATTGCCGGCGGGGGCCTCGTCGTCCTCAACCGCCTCTTCCTTGGCGACCGGGGTGGCTTCGGGGTCTTCGCCCTCTTCGGACTCGACAACCTGCATGCCCATTTCATTGAGCATCGCCATAATGTCTTCGATCTGTTCCGAACTGTTCTGCTCAGCCGGCAGAACCGCGTTCAGTTCGTCGAAAGTGATGTAGCCACGCTCTTTGCCTTTGGCGATCAGGCGCTTGACCGCTGCCGATTGGGTGTCGAGCACATTGGCGTCGGCTTCGGCTTCGGGGGCTTGCGGCTCAGCCGCGGTAACAGTTTTAGTTGCCATGATTTGGCGATACTCCGGGAATTTAATACGAAATTCTAGTGGTTTGTAAGCAAATGGGGTGGTTACGGGGAGATTACAGCAAGTATTATTTAGCCGTCAGCATCCCGCTCGGCCCGCTCCGCCCTGGATAAAGCGGTGTTGAGTTTGATAAGTTTCTCGACAGCGGTTGGGTCGTTGGGATTTTCGAGATAGCAGCGTTGCTGTTCATCACGTTGCTCGCGTAATCTATTGCGGCTTGCTCTCATCAGACCGAACATCTCCCACCATCCATCCGCTGCTTCCGCCAATGTCGCCGCCGGGGCAGCACAGGCCGGTAGGGGAGACATCGCCAATACCTGTCTAGCAACATCCATCAACCCGGATTCGTCTAAGTGAGTGAGCAGGGTAGCTGAGTCAAGGGTTTCATGGTTGTCGTGATATTTGGCGAAGGCATGACGTAAACGTTCATAGTCCGGCGGCAAGTCGATCAAAGCGAAGGCTTCTTCAACATCGTGGAGCAGCGTCGGATGATTGATGAGGATAGCGGTCAGGATGCGGCCGCGCTCAATATCGGCGCCTGCGGGGTCGATCGGGGCCCGGGGCTGCCGAACCAGCCGTGCTGGCGGGGTTGGCTGGCGTGCCCCGTTAAAACGCTTGCCATTATAGCCGGTGGCTCGCTCGGCCGGCGTGCCCAGCGGGCCGCCACCCCGGCGTTCGGCAAAAAAACGATCGAGCAATAACGCGCGGTATTCACCGGCGAGCAGCTTATCGGCAATGCGGTCGACAATTTCCATCAGCCGTTTGCGCAAGGCGGCGCGGCCTTCAGGGGTGTTGCGATTGGCGCCCTCGGCCAGCATGTCGAACAGCACCGCCGAAAGCGGTTCGGCCGCCGCGAGTTGCGCCTTGAAGGCGGCCGGCCCCCGGGTGCGGATCAGGCTATCAGGATCCTCCTTTTCAGGCAGGCGCAGGAATTTTAGCGATCGGTCCGGCGCCAGGCCGGCAAGTGCCAGATCGACGGCGCGCATGGCGGCTTTCCGGCCGGCGTTATCAGCATCGAAGCAGATTACCGGTTCGGGGCTGAGATTCCAGATTTCCGCCAATTGTTCTTCAGTGAGCGCCGTACCCAAAGGCGCCACCGCGCCGCCGAAACCGGCCTGGGCCAGAGCGATTACGTCCATTTGGCCTTCGACGATGATGAGCACCTCGCCTTTGCGCACTGCCTCGCGGGCGAAGTTCACGCCGTAGAGCGAACGCCGTTTAGAGAAAGCCGCGGTTTCCGGGCCGTTTACATATTTCGGTTGGCCGTCGCCCATGATGCGGCCGGAAAAACTGGTGATGGCGCCGCGACGGTCCTGGATCGGGAACATCACGCGTGAGAAGAACATATCTACCGCGCCGAAATCGCCCTGCTTCATCAGCCCGGCTTCGACCAGCTGATCGGTTTTGATGCCCTGGCGGGATAAGGCGTTCGCCAACGCGCTGCGGCCGTCTCCGGACCACCCCAGGCCAAATTTTTTGATGGTAGCGTCGTTGAGCCCGCGCTGGCGTAGATAATTAAGTGCCGCGGCACCTTCGGGGGCGAAAAGCCAGGCCTGATAGGTCGTTGCAGCGGCCTGAAGCACCTCATGGATGCTGGCGCGCCTGGCTTCTCGCTCAGCTTCGGCAGGACTGGATTTCGGCACTTCGAGACCGGCCTCAGCCGCCAACGTCTCGACCGCCTCCATGAAACCGGCGCCCTGGCTTTTCATCACGAAGGTTATGGCGTCGCCGTGTTCACCGCAGCCGAAGCAGTGGAAATGGTCGTCATAGACATAGAAAGAAGGTGTTTTCTCGCCGTGGAAGGGACAGCAACCTTTGGATTCGCGGCCCGAGCGGGTCAGCCGGACGCTGCGGCCGACCAACGCCTGCAGTGGCGTCCGGGCGCGAAGCTCGTCGAGGAAATTCGGCGGCAGGGCCATTTAGCCGAGGGCTGCCTTTACTGCGGCTGAAGCGACCGACATATCCAGTGCCGGGCCGTGCTTGGCCTTCAGCGCTGCGATGACCTTGCCCATATCCTTAGGCGAAGCCGCGCCGGTGCTGGCGATGGCGTCCTGGATCGCGGTGTCGAGCGCCTCTCCGGAAAGTGTTTTTGGCAGGAACTCTTCGATAACCGCTATTTCCGCCTCTTCTTTGGCCGCCAGCTCCTCGCGCTTGCCTTGCCGATACAGAGCTACGGCGTCGCGGCGGGATTTGATCATCGAGCGCAGCATGGCGATAATTTCGTCATCCGGGATCGCGCTGACACCTTTTGGGCGGGCGGCGATGTCGCTGTCTTTTAACTTTGCGGCGATCATCCGAAGGGTGGAGGTGCGCTCGGTATCGCGGGCCAGCATTGAGGCTTTGGTGGCGGCAGTCAGGTCGTCGCGTAGGGCCATTTAATATCCTATCGGAGGTAATTTCCGTGGTTTCATTATATCGTTGATCGTGGAAATAAATTCCGGTACACCAAAATCATGCCAATATCCATATCCGAACTGATCGACCGCTTGGGCGGGCCGGACGAAGCCGCCCGGTTGACCGGCGTCTCCGCCGACGCCATCCGTAAGTGGCGGGGCTCGAACGCCATTCCATCGCGCCATTGGCCCGCCATTATGGCAGCAACCGGGCTAGCTATGGAAGAGCTTGCACCGCCTGCCGAGACCGATGTGCCCCCCGGCGCCACCGCCGCCTTGGTATTGGCCGATGGCACCGTGTTCTGGGGCCGCGGCTTTGGCGCTTTTGGGATAAGCAAGCCTGCGGAGTTGTGTTTCTCGACCGGTATGACCGGCTACCAGGAAACCCTGACCGATCCGTCTTTCGCCGGGCAGATTATCACCTTCACCTTCCCGCATATCGGCAATGTCGGGGTGAATGAGGAGGATGTCGAAGCGGTGAACATCGCGGCCCGCGGGCTGGTGACGAAGGAAGATGTCACTCAGCCCGCCAATTGGCGGGCGACCGGGGTGTTGGAGGAATGGCTGAAAAAGCAGAATGTGCCCGGCATTGCCGGGGTCGATACCCGGGCGTTGACCTTGCGCATCCGCGACCTTGGCGCGCCGAATGCGGTTTTGGCCTATCCGGCGGATCAAAAATTCAATGTGGCGGCGCTGGCGGCGCAGGCTGCCGCCTGGCCGGGGTTGGATGGGTTGGATCTGGCCGCGGAGGTCTCCTGCACGCAGAGCTATGAATGGACCGGCGGCCGCTGGAGCTTGGAGAATGGTTTTTCGGAACCCGAGGCCAAACATACCGTTGTCGCCGTGGATTACGGCGCCAAACGCAATATCTTGCGCAGCCTGGCGAGTGCGGGGTGCCGGGTGATTGTGGTGCCGGCCGCTGCCTCGGCCGAGGATATTTTGCGGCATAAACCTGATGGGGTTTTTCTATCCAATGGGCCGGGCGATCCGGCGGCCACGGCTACTTATGCGGTGCCGGCCATCCAAGGCGTGATGCAAGCCGGGGTGCCGATTTTTGGGATCTGTCTTGGCCATCAATTGCTGGCGCATGCGCTGGGAGCGAAAACCTACAAGCTGGCGCGCGGGCATCGCGGCGCCAATCAGCCGGTGCAGGATCTGGCGACCGGGCGGGTCGAAATCACATCGCAGAATCATGGGTTTGCCGTGGATCAAAAATCGCTGCCTGACGGCGTCGAGGTAACGCATGTTTCCCTGTTCGATGGCTCCAATGAAGGAATTGCCTGTAAGTCTAAACGCGTGTTCTCAGTGCAGTATCATCCTGAGGCTTCACCTGGACCTTCAGATTCGGGGTATTTGTTTGGGCGGTTCGTGGAGATGATGGGGTGAGGCATCCCGGTATCGTTCAGCCTCGCGCAACCGGAAAAATCGTCGAGAAATGGTCCTTTCAGCCGAACAGAAAAACTGAACGCAGTGTTTTTAATGGGGGTCCGGGGCCTCAGGCCCCGGCGGGTGCAGGGCGGAGCCCTGCGGTTTTGATCGGATTATTTTATGCCTAAACGTACCGATATAAAAAGCATCATGATCATCGGCGCTGGGCCGATTGTGATAGGCCAGGCCTGCGAGTTTGATTATTCTGGGGCGCAGGCCTGCAAGGCGCTGCGGGAGGAAGGCTACCGGGTCATCCTGGTCAATTCCAATCCCGCCACCATCATGACCGATCCGTCGCTGGCGGACGCCACCTATATCGAGCCGATCACGCCGGAGATGGTGGAGAAAATCATCCTGCGCGAAAAGCCGGACGCGTTGCTGCCGACCATGGGCGGGCAGACGGCCCTGAATACGGCGATGGCGTTGGCAAAATCCGGCGCGCTGGAGCGTCTCGGCGTCGAACTGATCGGCGCCAAAGCCGATGTCATCGACCGCGCCGAAGACCGCCTGAAATTCCGCGACGCCATGTCTGAGATCGGCATTGCCGGACCGAAAAGTGCGATCGCCCATAATCGCGAGGAACTGACCGCGGCTTTGGCCGAAATCGGCCTGCCGGCGGTGATCCGGCCATCCTTCACGCTGGGCGGCACCGGCGGCGGCATCGCCTATAACCGCGAGGAGTTTTTCAACATCGCACTCGGCGGCATCGATGCTTCGCCGACAAATGAAGTGCTGATCGAAGAAAGCGTGCTGGGCTGGAAAGAATATGAAATGGAAGTCGTGCGCGACAGCGCCGATAACTGCATCATCATCTGCTCGATCGAGAATATCGACCCGATGGGCGTGCATACAGGGGATTCCATCACTGTCGCCCCTGCCCTGACGCTGACGGATAAGGAATACCAGATCCTGCGCGACGCCTCGCTCGCGTGTTTACGGAAAATCGGCGTCGATACCGGCGGCTCCAACGTGCAGTTCGGCATCAATCCGGTCGATGGCCGGATGGTGATCATCGAGATGAACCCGCGGGTCTCGCGATCGTCGGCACTGGCCTCGAAGGCGACCGGATTTCCAATCGCCAAAATCGCCGCCAAGCTCGCCGTCGGCTACACCCTGGACGAGCTCAAAAACGATATCACCAAGTCCACGCCAGCAAGTTTCGAGCCGGTGATCGATTATGTGGTGATCAAAATTCCACGGTTTACCTTCGAGAAATTCCCCGGCACGCCGGCGCTATTATCCACCTCGATGAAATCCGTCGGCGAAGCCATGGCGATCGGCCGCAACTTCTGCGAGGCGTTGCAAAAAGGCCTGCGCAGTCTGGAAACCGGACTTTCCGGCCTGGATGAGATCGAGGCCCCCGGCGATGGCACCGCCGATGCCTTTCGCGCCGCCCTTTCCAGGCCGAGCCCGGATCGTTTGCTGATGGCGGGACAAGCTTTGCGCGCCGGGTTGAGTGTGGCCGAAATCCACGAGACGACCAAATTCGATCCCTGGTTCCTGCGGCAACTGGAAACCATCATCGCCGCCGAAAATGACGTGAAAAAAAACGGCGTGCCGCGCGATGCCTTCGCATTGCGCAAACTGAAATCCCTCGGGTTTGCCGATAAGCGCCTGGCCGAGCTCAGCGGCCAGAAGGAAGCCGCCGTCACCGCGGCGCGGCTGAAACTCGGCGTGGTGCCCGTGTATAAACGCATCGACACCTCGGCCGGCGAATTCGCCTCCGCCGCCGCCTATATGTACGGCACCTATGAGGGTGCCTATGGCACGCCGATCTGCGAAGCCAATCCAACCGACCGTGAAAAAATCATCATCCTGGGCGGTGGGCCCAACCGCATCGGCCAGGGCATCGAGTTCGATTATTGCTGCGTCCATGCCGCCTATGCGCTGCGCGATGCCGGCTACGAGACCATCATGGTCAATTGCAATCCCGAAACGGTCTCGACCGATTATGATACCTCCGACCGGCTGTATTTCGAACCGCTTTTCGCCGAGGATGTGATTGGCTTGATCCGGCGCGAGCAGCAAAACGGCAAACTGCTAGGCTGTATCGTGCAATATGGCGGCCAGACGCCGCTTAAACTCAGTCAGGCACTGGCCGAAGCCGGCATTCCAATTCTTGGAACCTCAGCGGATGCCATCGACATCGCCGAAGACCGGGAGCGGTTCGCGGTGCTGCTGCAAAGGCTCGGTCTCAGGCAGCCGGAAAACGGCATCGCCCGTTCGGCCGAGCAGGCCGAAGCCATCGCAGACCGCATCGGCTACCCTGTCATCATCCGTCCCTCTTACGTGCTTGGCGGCCGAGCGATGGAAATCGTCTACGACCGCAATGGCCTCAACCGCTATATGCGCGAAGTGGTCCGGGCCTCGGCCGACAACCCGGTGCTGATCGACCGCTACCTCAACGAAGCTTCGGAAGTGGATGTCGACTGCATCTGCGATGGCGAAACGGTTTATGTTGCTGGCGTAATGGAGCATATCGAGGAAGCCGGCATCCATTCAGGGGATTCCGCCTGCTCGATCCCGCCCTATTCGCTCTCCCCCGCCATCGTCGCCGAATTGCGCGCGGAGACCGAAGCGATGGCCAAAGCGCTGAACGTCGTCGGTCTGATGAACGTACAATATGCGATCCAGAATGATTTGATCTATGTGTTGGAGGTCAACCCGCGCGCCTCAAGGACGGTGCCGTTCGTCGCCAAGGCAACCGGGGTTGAGATTGCTAAAATCGGCGCCCGGGTGATGGCCGGCGAAAAGCTGGCCAGCTTCAAGCTCGACGATACCATCACCCGCGCCCATGTCGCGGTTAAGGAAGCGGTGTTTCCGTTCGCGCGCTTCCCCAACGTGGACACGCTGTTAGGGCCGGAGATGAAATCCACCGGCGAGGTGATGGGGCTGGATACCAACTTTGCCCGCGCCTTCGCCAAGGCCCAGCTGGGCGCCGGGGTGAAACTGCCGCTTTCGGGCACAGCCTTCCTGTCAGTGAAGGAATCCGACAAGGAGGCGATTGTGCCGGTAGCCCGCCGGCTGGCCGAGATGGGGTTCTCGATCCTGGCCACCCGCGGCACCGCGGCCAGGCTGACCCAGGCCGGACTTACCGTAAAATCGATTAATAAGGTGCTGGAAGGCCGGCCGCATTGCGTGGATGCGATCCGCTCCGGCGATATCCAGCTGGTGATAAATACCGCTCACGGCGCCCAATCGGTGGCGGATAGCTTCGATATTCGCCGCGATGCCCTGACCCACGGGGTGCCGAACTTCACCACGATTGCTGCCGCGCGCGCCACTGCGCATGCCATTGCTGCCCTGATTTCGGGCAGTCTTGAAGTTGCGCCGCTTCAGTCGTACTTTCCTCAACCGTTCTAAATCGTCGCTCCCGGAAGGCTGCCTTGGCCATCTGGGCGCGGCGCTTGTATTTTAACCTTAACCCCGCCGGCCAGGGCATTTGGCCGAGGAGACGCTGTGCAGAAATTTCCCATGACCGCGCCTGGCTTGGCAGCACTTGAAGAAGAGCTGCGGACTTTAAAAGCACAGGAACGGCCCGCCATCATTCGCGCCATCGCCGAGGCCCGCGCCCATGGCGATCTTTCGGAGAATGCGGAATATCACGCCGCGCGCGAACGCCAGTCCTTCGTTGAGGGACGCATCGCAGAGCTCGAGGAAATCACTTCCGCCGCCGAAGTGATCGACCCGGCTTCACTGACCGGCGATACCGTAAAGTTCGGCGCCAGTATCCTGCTGCTCGACGAGGATACCGAAAAAGAGGTCACCTACCAGATTGTCGGCATGTATGAGGCCGATGTTAAACGCTCGCTGCTCTCCATTACCTCGCCGCTGGCCAAGGCGCTGATTGCCAAGCGCGTTGGCGATACCGTTTCCGTACCGGCCCCCAGCGGGGACCGCAATTATGAGATCTTAAAAATAACCTACGGCTGAGGCTGAAATGATCACTTTAGCCGACGTCGAGGCCGCCGCCGAACGGATCAAAGGCGCTGTACTCCGCTCGCCTTTTCTGTACTCCGATGGACTTTCGCGCGCCACCGGTGCCGAGATCTACCTGAAGCTCGACCATCTGCAAGCCACCGGCGCGTTCAAGGAACGCGGCGCCGCAAACAAAATCGCACTGCTGTCGCCGGCCGAACGCCAGGCCGGAGTGATCGCAATGTCCGCCGGCAACCACGCGCAGGCGGTCGCCCGGCATGCCAGCCTGGCCGGCATCAAGGCAACCATCGTGATGCCCAAATTCACGCCCTCCACCAAGGTCTCGCGCACCCGCTCCTGGGGCGCGGAAGTGGTGCTGCACGGTGAGATGCTCGCCGAAGCCGCCGCCCATGCCCACGAGCTCGCGAAAACCGAAGGCTATGTCTTCATCCATCCCTACGATGATGAACAGGTCATTGCCGGCCAGGGAACCATGGCCCTGGAAATGCTGCAGGATCGGCCGGACCTCGACATCCTGATCGTCGCCACCGGCGGCGGCGGCTTAATCTCGGGTTCCGCAATCGTCGGCCGCGCCAAAAATCCGAAGCTGGAAATTCTCGGCGTCGAAGTCGAAAACTATGCCGCCTTTTCCCAGGCCCTTGCAAACCAGCCGATCGAAGTCGGCGGCCCCACCATCGCCGAAGGCATCGCAGTCCGGGATATCGGCCAGAAACCACTGGAAATCCTGCGCACCCTGAACGTCGAAATCCTGGTGGTCTCCGAACACGCCGTCGAACAATCAATCGCACTCCTGGTTGAAGCCGCCAAACAAGTCTCCGAAGGCGCCGGCGCCGCCGGCCTCGCCGCCGTGCTCGCCTTTCCCGAACGTTTCGCCGGCAAAAAAATCGGCATCTCACTCTGCGGCGCCAATATCGACCCGCGCATCCTCGCCAACACCCTGATGCGCAACCTGCTGCGCGACGGCCGCCTGCTGCGCGTGGTGCTGGAAATGCCGGACCGCCCCGGCATGCTGGCCGATATTGCAACCCGCATCGGCAATCGCGGCGGCAACATCATCGAAGTTGCCCACCACAGGCTGTTTTCATCGCCCTCGGTGCAGGACGCCCAGCTGGAAATCATGATCGAAGCCCGCGACGCTGCCCACGGCAAGGCAATCGAGGCCGCTTTAAGCGAAGCCTTTACGCTGCGCAGGATTTAGGAAAAGGAAGCGCTTCTTTTCTGAAGAAAAGAAGCAAAAGACTTTTTTATTCTGGAGCATGGGAGTTGGTCTCACCACGACCCATTAACCAGATTGAAAAAAAATTTTCGGAACCTGCTCCCCGCGGTGTCCATTTCGGGAAGCTCATTTCCGACAACAAATTAGAATTTTTTATGCTGGAGCCGGGATGTTTTAACATCCTCGGCCCAGCATAAAAAAGTCTTTTTGCTTCTTTTTCTCCAGAAAAAGAAGTGCTTCTTGCCTCCTTAATACTCTTCGTCGGCGACGTAGCTGCCGATGCGCTGTACCAGGTCTGGGTTACGTCTGGCCAGAATTGTGCCGTAGATCAGCGAGATGATAAGCAGCCCCAGGGTGAGGTACGGGAAGATGTTGTAGGGGGCGGGTTGGCCGGGTTGGACCAGGCCCCAGAGTGGGAACAGCATCAGCGCGGTACCGAGCAGCGGGATGATGAGATGGCGAATGGGGCTGAAATCCGAGCGGTGGTGTTTAAGCATGTAGACCGGCAGTGCGAGGTTGGTAACAAGGTAGGTTACGATGACGGGGATGGTTCCAAGGGTGCCGGTATAGCCGAAGAGTGTGACCGGGTCGGTTTTCCAGCCGAACACGATGACGATGGCGAAGGCAACCAGGATGTAGGCCCACATGGCGGCGTACGGGGTTTTGTGTTGCGGGTGGATTTTGCCGAAGAATGTCGGCAGCAGGCCCTCCCGGCTCGAGTTGAAGAGGATGCGGGCCTGGGCGTTGGTGAGGCCGATTAGGGAGGAGAAAATGCTGGTGAGACCGGCGAGGTAGGCGACGATCAGCAGTCCGGCGGCCGAGGCTTTAAAGGCGTCCACAAATGGGATGGCGGAGGCGCCGATGGCCGCGGCGTTGTTGTGGAATGCTGTTTCCGTTGCGAAGGCGAGGAAGATGTAGAGGATGCCGATGGCAACGGTTCCGGTGACCAGCGCGCGTGGCACGTTGCGCCGCGGGTCGGTGGTTTCCTCGGCCAGCATGGCGGAGTTTTCCCAGCCGATGAAAAGGTAGATCGCCAACGGAAAGCCGAGGCCGATGCCGGCCAGGCCGCCGGAGATATTTTTCGGCATGAATGGCGCGAAGCTGATGGTGGCGTGGTTGGCGACCAGCATGATGATGGCGCCGATCAGCAGCAGGATAAGCTCGAAGTAGAAGAAGATTGCAGCCCAGGTGGTCGACAGGCTGATCCCGCGGGCGACCAGCAGGCCGACAATGGCGGTAGCGATCAGGCTGAGGATTTGCCAGGGAACGTTGATATGAAGGAACAGCGCCAAGGTGCTGTGGGCCCAGCCGCCGGAGATGACGACTACCGAGGAGGCGGCGATGCAATAACCAACGACGACAAAAATTGAGGCGGTAGCGCCGGCAACCGGGCCGAACGCCATGCCGATGAAGGTAACGAAGGAGCCGGTGCTGGGACGGTATTTGGAAAATTCGGCCAAGGTGTTGGTGAGGAACAGGATCACCACCATGGCGACCAGGATGGTGAGCGGCGAGCCGACGCCGGCGCCCGAAACGATGACCGCGAAGCCAAAGAAGAAGCTCATGGCGGGCGCGATGTTGGCAAGCGTAGAGGCGATGATTTGCGATAGGCCGAGGCTGTTTTTCTGCAGCCGATGCCCGGTCCGTGCGGGGACGTCCATGGTTGGTTCCTCCAATGATTATTTTACTTATTGGTCTGGCGTGAATTTTGTTCTGACCCGGCCAGCATCGGACCGGACGCAAGATTCGTCAAATTTATCAAACGCAGGCGGGCACCCGCTTCCGCCGCAGGCGGGCACCAGGTTCCGCCGCAGGCGGGCACCCGGTTGCGCAATAAATTTACCGCGGCAGGCAGTTGACGCCGCTTAACCGGGACAAGATTGCGGCCGGCGATTGTTCCGGCATTTGCAGCATTTGGTGTGCGACAATGAACGTCTGCTCCAGGGCGTTCTGGCCTGAAATGACGGAGTGCGGCACTTGGTCGGTATAAGTCATCCAGACCTGGCCTGGGGCAAAGCAGATTTCCTCGGCAGGGGAAGACGCTTGCCAGTCAAGGTCACGTTTGGCGGCGTCGTGCAGGCCGAGCATAATTTGGTCATACTGGCTGCGGCGGGATTTGGTTATGCCCATCATAGCCATCAGGCGCGCCATGCCTGGTAACTGGCGTGTAGATATTTTCGGCAGAAATGCGCGGGCATAGGCTTCGAAATTCGGGCCGACACGCCAGATGCGCGGCGTGGCGTTCTGGTCGACATTCGCAAATACACGCAGAATGCGATCACCCCGCGTCGGCGAGGACGGAAAGGCGTCGACATGGCGGCGGCGGTCGTCTTTTCGCCAGGAGTACTCCCGCCCGGAAATTTCCACCGGGCGAAAGCTGGTGCGCATGCGGGTAAGGCCGGCGCCGTAGGCCGGAACAATCGCGCGCACCAGCGCTTCCGCGAAATCACCGAAACGGGACATCAGCGCGATCAGATCGTTGCCTTCCTGGCCTTGGAGTCCGGTGCCCTTTAATGTTGCGGTCTGCGGATTAAAGCTGATGTTTTTGGCATTGCCGGCGGCGTTGCCCTTGGCGATTATACGGCGTTCCTGGTCTGCAAGCGCGAACGTCAGTTTGGAAAATATCAGCACCTCGCCTTGTTCCAGGGCGGTGGCGGCATCGGCGGCGAGTGCGATGTCGATCTGGTCGAGCGATACGACGTCGAATTTTTGCAGGAGCGACATGGATTCAAACTGCTTTCGAAGCGAAAGCCGACAGCATTCTGGCATGGGCGCGGGTGCCGCGGTGGAAGCAGTTCAGTTCAAATTTTTCGTTAGGGGAATGGATGCGGTCGTCATCCAGGCCAAAGCCGGCCATCAGGCAGTCCAGGCCCAGATAGGTCTTGAAGCTCTCCACCACCGGGATCGATCCGCCGCTGCCGATCAGCGCCGCAGGTTTGCCGAATTCCGCGCTTAAAGCCGCCTGCGCGGCGCGCATGAAGGGCGCGTCGGGGCGCATTGCAAACCCGGGCGCGGCGCCCTGGACGTTGAATTCCACTTTTGCATCGGCGGCCAAGCGTTCGGTAACGAACCGTTCGAAGTTCTGCACGACCACTTGCGGGTCTTGGCCGGGCACCAGCCGGAAGGTGAGTTTGGCCGAGGCTTGCGCCGGAATGACGGTCTTGGTGCCCTCCCCTTGATAACCGCCGGTAATGCCGTTGATATCAGCAGTCGGGCGCGCCCAAAGCTGCGCCAGCGCCGATTGGCCGTGCTCGCCGGCCGGGTTGGCCAGGCCGACCTCGCCGAGGAAGGCGGCTTCGTCGAAATCGAGCCTGTCCCAGGATTTGCGCAACGCCTCCGGCACGGGAGCAATGCCGTCGTAGAAATGCGGGATCCTTATGCTGCCTTGATCATCTTTCAAATCGCCGAGAATCCGGGTCAAGGCGTTGATCGGGTTCAGCGCGATGCCGCCATAAAGGCCGGAATGCAGGTCGCGCGAGGCCGCCTTCACCGTCATCTCGACCGCCACCATACCGCGCAGGCTTACGGTAATGGCCGGAGTTTCGGGATCCCACATATTGGTATCGGCAATATAGACGAAATCGGCCGCAAGATTGTTCTTCTCCTGGGTCAGCAATTGCTTGAGCGAGGGGCTGCCGCATTCCTCCTCGCCTTCCAGCAGCACGGTGAGGCGTACCGGCAACGTGCCGGTAACGGCGATATGGGCGCGGCATGCCTCGAGAAAACTCACCACCTGGCCTTTATCATCGACCGCGCCCCGGGCCACGATGCGCTTGCCGCGGGGGCCATCCACCAGCTGCGGATCGAACGGGTCAGACTGCCAGAGCGCCAGCGGATCCGGTGGCTGCACATCGTAATGACCGTAATACAACACATGCGGCGCCTCCGGGCCGGCGGCGTAATGGGTAGCGACAACACCGGGCAAGCCGGATGTTTCAGATAATCTGGCCGAAAAACCCATCTCCTCCAGGCTGGATATCGCCCAGTTTGCAGCCTCCAGGCAGTCTTGCCGATGCGCCGGCTGGGTGCTGATGCTGGGGATCCGCAGCAATTGGAATAGCCGCGCCAGCGAGGCGTCGAGATGGGTGTCGATATGCGCCAGAATTTTTTCCATCGGTCAGAACCTTGATTAGTTGCCGTGCCTCGCCGAAAAGCCCGGTATGACGCGCTTGACCCTGCATAACACCCGCACCCGGCGCGAGGAAGTTTTCGTGCCGATCGATCCAGGCAATGTGGGCGTGTATCTGTGCGGTCCGACGGTGTATGACCTCGCCCATATCGGCAATGCCCGCAATGTCGTGGTGTTCGACATTTTGGTGCGGCTGTTGCGCCTGATGTACCCGCGCGTCACCTATGTGCGCAACATCACCGATGTCGACGACAAAATAAACGCCAGGGCGGCGCAAACCGGCGAGCCGATTGCCGCCATCACCGCCCGCACCACTGCCGATTATCACGCCGACATGGCGGCCCTGTTCACGCTGCCGCCGGATATCGAGCCGCGGGCGACCGCGCATATTGCCGAGATCATCATGATCATCGAGCGGCTGATCGCGCGCGGACATGCTTACGAAGCTGCGGGTCATGTGCTGTTCGCGGTTAGCTCCGATCCCGATTACGGCAAGCTTTCCGGCCATGCGCCGGAGGATTTGATTGCCGGGGCGCGGGTGGATGTAGCGCCCTATAAGCGCGAGCCCGGCGATTTCGTGTTGTGGAAACCCTCGTCGGATGATTTGCCGGGATGGGACAGCCCTTGGGGGCGCGGCCGGCCGGGATGGCATATCGAGTGTTCGGCGATGAGCTGGCGCCATCTGGGCGAGAGTTTCGATATCCATGGCGGCGGCGATGATTTGATTTTCCCGCATCATGAGAACGAGATCGCGCAATCCTGCTGCGCCTTTCCGGGCTCGAGTTTTGCGCGGGTCTGGGTGCATAACCACATGCTGCTCGTCAATGGCGAAAAGATGAGCAAATCGCTGGGGAATTTCAAAACCGTCAGAGACGTTCTGGGGGCTGCGCCGGCCGAGGCGGTTCGGTTTTTGTTGATACGCTCGCATTATCGCTCGACGCTGGATTTCTCCGATGCCGCCTTGCTGGAAGCAAAAAAGGAGCTGGACCGGTTTTACCGGGCAATCGCGGTGCATCCGGGCATCGCCGCCGCCGATGCGGTTCCAGCCTCGATTATCGAAGCTTTATGCGATGATCTGAATACGCCGGCTGCCATTGGCGAACTGCATGGCATGGCTGCCGCAGCACTAAGCGGCGATGCCGATGCTGCCGCCGGCATGCTGGCGGCGGGGAAGATCCTCGGTTTGTTCAATCAGGCGCCGGGCGACTGGTTTCGCGGCGATGGCGACGCCCAAAAGGTCGAGGCGCTGATCGCCGAGCGCAAGGCCGCACGGGCTGGGAAAAACTTCGCCAGGGCCGACGAGATTCGCAAATCACTCGAAGCCGAAGGGATTTTGCTGGAGGATACCGCCGCCGGCACCAGCTGGCGGAAAATATGACCGGCCGCGATGGCGGCGCCGATCTGAAACCGATCGAGCCCTCGCCGGTGGTGATCCTGGTGCGGCCGCAGCTGGCGGAGAATATCGGCGCGGTGGCGCGCGCCATGGGCAATGGCGGCTTGTTTCACTTACGCCTGGTGGCGCCCCGGGATGGCTGGCCGCAGGAGCGCGCCTGGCGGATGGGCTCGGGTGCGCATCGGATTTTGGATGGTTTGACGCTGCACGAAACCGTCGCCGAGGCGGTGGCCGACCTGCACCGGGTATTTGCGACCTGTCCGCGGCCGCGCCACATCATCAAGCCGATGCTGACCGCGCGCGGTGCCGCCGCCGAAATTCACGCCATCGGCGCGCGTGGCCTCAAATGCGGTATTCTGTTCGGACCGGAACGCGCCGGGCTGGATAACGACGACATCGCCTGCGCCGATAGTTTGATCCGGTACGATCTTAACCCTGATTTCATGTCGCTGAACCTGGCCCAGGCGGTAATGATCATGGGCTATGAATGGTTCATTGCCCGCGAGCCGGATGCGCCCGTTAGAACCCTGCAGACCAATGGCACTGAAATCGCGATCAAATTCGAACTTGAACATTTCATGGAGCATCTGATCCGCGAGTGCGATGCCTCCGGGTTTCTGAAGAACCCGCAGAAACGCACCGGAATGATCCGCAACCTGCGGCATTTCTTCCAGCGCGGCGAGATTACCGGGCAAGAGCTGAACACGCTGCATGGCGTGGTCGCTGAACTGGTGCGGGGCCGGCAGCGCAAGGATTAGCCCGAATCGATTGTAATGTTGGACCCAGGTTTTCTAAGAAGACCGGCTTCGCAAAAATCGCATACGAAGGGGCTGGATAAAATAAATCGGTACCCTTATCATCATAAGTACACTTATTATATGTACCGCTATGAACGATAAGCCCGATTTTACGCTGCTGTCCTTGCTGCACGACCTGGCGCGACTGATCCGGGTTGAGGCGGATAAGCGCGCTCGGGTACATGGCATGACCCGGGCTGGATGGAGCTTGATGGCACGGCTTGGCCGTTATCCGGGCATGTCGCAGAAAGAATTGGCAGACTCACTCGAGGTTGAGCCGATATCCGTCGCCAGGATGGTAGACCGCCTGGAAGCGGCAGGAATGCTTGAACGGCGTGCCGATGCAAGTGACCGGCGCATCTGGCGGCTGCATCTGTTACCTGCGGCGGAACCGATTTTGAAGAAAATGACCCTGATGTCGGCAGAGCTGGAAGCCGCTTTGACCCATGACCTGTCGCCTGCCGCCCGCGAGGCCATAATTGCAGGTCTTATTCAGATAAAAACAAATTTATTACATAAGCCGGAAACCCACAGCCGGAATGCGGCGGACCTGGATGGGGCGCCCACGGGAAGTGCCCCTACGCAAAGTGCTATGGTAACAGACCAACTCAAGGAGATCGCGTAATGTCGCAGGCAAATATAACGGCGCGCGATATTTCGCCGGAAACAGCTGCGGCTGGAAAGGCTGCGGTTCGCCGCGCCGACCGGGCGCAGCTGTTGCGCCCCATATTGATGATCGGCGGCATACTGGTCGTGGTCCTCGGCTCTCTTGCATTCTGGCTGATGGGCGGCCGTTACGTCTCGTCTGATGACACCTATGTCGATGCCGCCAAAGTATCGCTGTCCACGGATGTTTCCGGGCTGGTCGATGAGGTGGACGTTCAAGACAATCAGCATGTGACCGCCGGCCAGGTTTTGTTCAAAATCGGCCAGGCCGGGCACCACATCGCGGTAGCGAACGCCGAGGCTGATCTGGCTCAGGTGCGACTTGACGTGATCGGCGAGAAACGCAGCTATGCCGAGGCGCAGGAAAATATCCAGTTGGAGGGCATCCAGGTCAAACGGGATCAGGACGATCTGGCGCGTTACGCCGCCGTGCTCCACGACGGCGGGGTGACGCAATCGGTTTATGACGATGCCAAATTCCAGCTCCAGGCGGATCAGGCTAAATTGTCCGAGTTGCAGGACCAGGCTGCGATTCAGCTCTCGAAGCTGAACGATAATCCGGACATCAAGGCTTCGGATACGCCGGCATATCAGTCTGCGCTGGCAAACCTGCAAAACGCCCAGCTGGATTTGGAAGATAGCGTCGTGAAAGCACCCTATTCCGGCTACGTCACCATGGTCGAGTCGCTACAGCCCGGGATGTACCTGCAGGCCGGCACCGCGGCGTTCGGCCTGGTCTCCGATACCGATATCTGGATCACCGCGCAGCCGAAGGAAAGCGACCTTACCTGGGTACGCCCCGGCCAGCCGGTAACGATCAAGGTCGATACCTATCCGGGCCAGACCTGGCATGGCGTGGTGCAGAGCATCAGCCCTGCCAGCGGCTCCGAGTTCTCTGTTTTGCCGGCGCAGAATTCCTCAGGGAACTGGGTTAAAGTGGTGCAACGCATTCCGGTGCGGGTGAAAATCACCGGCGGACCCGCAGAGTTTCCGTTGCGCGACGGCATGAGCGCGGAAATTTCAATCGATACGAAGCATCACCGCCACTTGTCCGATTTGTTCTAGATGATGGAACTTCTTTTTCTGCAGAAGAAAAAGAAGTTTTTCGCCCGGGGCATAGGGTGGCCATAGGGTGGCCATAGGGGTTCGAGCGGCCACAGCCCCCATGCAAAAGTGGCAGGAGTTTTGGTTCTCTTTTGCAAAAAAGAACCGCTTTGCTTGGCTGATTGCCAGCATCCTTGGCTGCCGTTAAAAGGCCCGTATGAGGATTATTGTCACGGGTGGGTGCGGTTTCATCGGCTCGGCCGTGATCCGCCATGCGATCGGCGCAAGCGGCCATGAAATTCTCAATATCGATAAGATGACCTACGCCGCCTCGGAGGCCGCGCTGGATCAAGCAAATGGAAATCCGCGGCACCGGCTTGTTAAAGCCGATATTACCGATGCAAGCGCGATGCGTGATTGCTTCCAAAGGTTTCAGCCGGATGCGGTGATGCATCTGGCGGCCGAAAGCCATGTCGACCGCTCGATCGACGGCCCGGCAGCGTTTATTGAAACCAATATCACCGGTACCTTCATATTATTGGAGGCGGCCAGGGATTATTTTACGGCGCTTAGTCCGGAACGGCGGGAAAGGTTTCGCTTTCACCATATCTCAACGGATGAAGTTTTCGGCGCGCTTGCGGATGGCGATCCAGCTTTCAACGAAACCACGCCCTACGATCCGCGCAGCCCTTATTCGGCGAGCAAGGCAGCCTCGGACCATTTGGCACGCGCCTGGTTTCATACCTATGGGCTGCCGGTCATTGTCTCCAACACCACCAATAATTATGGGCCGTGGCAGTTTCCAGAAAAATTGATCCCGCTGGTGCTGCTGAACGCGATTGAGGAAAAGCCGTTGCCGGTGTACGGCGACGGCAAAAATACCAGGGACTGGCTGTTCGTTGAGGATCATGCGCAGGCACTTTTGAAGGTTGTGGAAACCGGTACGCCTGGCGCCACCTATTGCATCGGCGCGCGACAACCGCGGCGTAATATTGACGTTGTGAAAACTATTTGCGCGATGGTCGATGCGCGGCTGCCGAGCCTGCACGGGGCGCGCGAACGGTTGATCACGTTTGTCAAGGATCGGCCCGGCCATGATTTGCGTTACGAGATCGATCCGAAAAATGCCGAGCTGGCGCTGCAATGGACTGCCGGCCATGACTTTGAGCATGGCTTAAAGGCGACGATCGACTGGTATTTAAACCACCAGGACTGGTGGCAGGAAATCCGTAGCGGCAAATATCAGGGGCAGCGTTTAGGGGCGGCTTCGTGATCAGGAAGGGCATTATTCTCGCCGGCGGCTCGGGCACCCGATTGCATCCGACCACGCAGGCGACATCGAAACAGTTGCTGCCGGTTTTCGACAAGCCGATGATCTATTATGCGCTATCCACTTTGCTGCTGGCGGGGATCAGGCAGGTTCTGGTTATTTCGACGCCGGCTGATCTGCCGCAGTACCGGCGCTTGTTTCATGATGGATCGCATCTTGGCATCACCATCAGCTATGCCGAGCAGCCCACACCTGACGGTTTGGCGCAGGCGTTTTTAATCGGCGAGACCTGGATAGCCGGCGAGGCCTGCGCATTGGTGCTGGGCGATAATCTGATCCACGGCGACCATCTGTCAGCATTGCTGAGCGCTGCCGCGGCGAAACCTGAAGGGGCGACAGTGTTTGCCTATCAGGTCCGCGACCCTGAACGTTACGGTGTTGTTTCGTTTGATGGGGATGGCAAGGCTCTCCGGATTATCGAGAAGCCGGCCAAACCAGAATCCAACTGGGCGGTTACCGGCCTGTACTTCTACGATCAACGCATTACCGAGCTCGCGAAGACCATTAAGCCATCGGCGCGTGGCGAACTGGAGATCACCGACCTCAATCAACTTTATCTGACCGAAGGCACGCTGCGCGTGGAAAAACTAGGCCGCGGCACCGCCTGGCTCGATGCCGGTACGCCAGATTCGCTGCTGCAGGCAGCAACCTTCGTGCAAACCATTCAGGCCCGTCAAGGTAACCTGGTGGGATGCCCGGAAGAGGTGGCGTTCCGGATGGGATATATCGATGCGGATATGTTGCGGCAGAATGCCAAGTCTATCGGCAAAACCGAGCTTGGCCGTATTTTGACGGAAATCGCCGATGGATCGCATGCGTAATGAAAATTGAACCCCTGGCAATTCCGGAGGTGCTGCTGATCACGCCGCCGCGGTTTGCGGATGCGCGTGGATTTTTCTCCGAGACCTGGGTTCAGTCCAAGCTTGAGGCGCAGGGTTTCTCGCACCGGTTTGTCCAGGACAATCATAGTTATTCCGCTGGTGCCGGCACCATTCGGGGGCTGCATTGCCAGGTGGCTCCGAGCATACAGGGAAAATTGGTGCGGGTTGTGCGTGGCTCGGTCTGGGATGTCGCCGTTGATATACGGCGCGGCTCCCCGAGTTTCGGCAAGCATGTCGCGGTGATATTAAGTGCGGAAAACTGGGCCCAGCTTTGGATACCGGGCGGTTTCCTGCACGGCTTTTGCACATTGCAGCCCGATTGCGAGGTGATCTACAAAGCCACCGATGCCTACGACAAAAATGCCGAGCGCGCGGTGATATGGAACGATCCCGAACTTGCTCTGCCGTGGCCGGTACAGCCCGGACAGGAATTGCTTTCCGATAAAGACCGCTTGGCGCCGCGTCTTGGTGAATGCGAAGATTGGTTTCGTTATTGACAGGGCCTGTTCTTATTACCGGTGGCTCGGGCCAGCTTGGGCATGCGCTGGCCGATGCTGCAGCCCGGAAACGGATTGAATACATCGCGGTAGGCCGGCCGGAGTTTGATTTCGATGCGGTTGGAACGCTCGATGCCTGCGTCGCATCGGCAAAGCCCAGCATGATCATCAATGCTGCCGCCTATACCGCGGTCGATGCGGCCGAAAGCAACGCGGCGGCCGCAGAGCGCGCCAATCACACCGGTCCGGCGCGGCTGGCGGCACTTTGCGCCGCTGCGGGCATTCCATTGATCCATATCTCCACCGATTACGTCTTCGACGGCGATAAAGGTCGTCCGTACGTCGAGACCGATCCCACGCATCCAACCGGGGTTTATGGCGCCAGCAAGCGCGCCGGCGAACTTGCCGTGCTGGCGAGCGCTGCCCAGGCGATCATATTGCGCACTGCCTGGGTTTATTCCGCGCATGGCAAAAATTTTGCGCGCACGATGCTGGGTGCGGCGCGTAAAACCAACGAAGTGCGTGTCGTCATGGACCAGCAGGGCACGCCCACCGCTGCGACGGATCTGGCCACCGCCATTTTTGAAATCGCCGCGATAGCCAGCGCCGGATGGCAGCCTGAATACCGTGGCATCTTTCATGCAACCAGTGCCGGGGAGACCACCTGGCATGGTTTTGCCGCGGCAATTTTCGCGGCAGCCGAGCCTGTAGGTTTAAAGCCCCCTGCCCTGGTTGGCATTCGAACCGAGGAATGGCCGACGCCGACCAAGCGCCCAGCGGATTCGCGGCTCGATTGCAGCAAGCTCGCAGCAACCTTTGGCGTTAAGTTGCCGGCTTGGCAGGTTGCGGTGCCAAAGATAGTGCGGGAACTTGTGGACCTGGATGGGGCAAGGTGACGGCGCCCTCCGTCACCATTCTGCTTTCCACCTATAACGGCGAGAACTACCTTAAAACCCAGCTTGATAGTATTTGCGAACAGAGCCATTGCGAATGGTCTGTCGCCTGGCGGGATGATGGGTCGGCCGATAATTCGATTGCCATTGTCGAGGCATTTGCCAAAAATGCCGGTCCGGAGCGGTTTTTGAAATCACCGTCGTCTGGTTTTCACATCGGTGCGACGCCCAGTTTCCTGCAGCTGCTATCTGAGAATTGCGATGCGCCGCTGGTGGCCTTCGCCGACCAGGATGACCGCTGGCTGCCGCTTAAACTGCAACGCGCGATCGACCGTTTGGCAGATGCCGGCGATCTGCCGGCGCTTTATTGCTCGCGCCAGCTACTCACCGATGACGATTTCAGCCACCCGGTTTTTTCGATGCAATATCTCGGCCGGCCTGGGTTTCCTGCCAGCCTCACGCAGAATATTGCGTCCGGGAATACCATCGTCATGAACCAGGCCGGCGCCAGGCTGGTTGCGTCCATTCCGGCGCCGGTTGCAGCGCTGCATGACTGGTGGAGCTATATTGTGGTTTCAGCCTGCGGCGGCCTGGTGATTTACGATGCCGAGCCGACCATTATGTACCGCCAGCATATGACGAACCTGATCGGCTCGCAGCTGCCAACGATCAGCCGGGCTATTGCCGCACTGGAACGCGGGCCGGGAATTTATATGACCATGATGCGGCGCCACACCGCGCAGCTGCATGCCTTTGAAGACCGCATGACACCGCAGGCAAGACGCGCGCTGGAGCTGATCCGCAAGGGCTTATCGGGTGGATTCTCCGACCGTCTGGCGGCCTTGCGTTGTCCGGATTTCAAGCGCGGCGATGCCCTCGATACGTTGCTGTTTCGCATCTGGTTTGTGCTGCACTAAATGCGGCGCATGCCTTGGCGTGCCTCCAGGCAATGCCGATTTCAGGGCAGATGCTTGGCGATATAGGGCGGCAAATGAAACGAGGCAGCGTGGATTTCCGGGCTCCAATATTGGCTGAGGCCAGTGATGCCGGCAGCTGCCGCACGCGCCGCGATTGTGGCGGCCGGCAAGGCGGTTAGCGCGGGATCCTTGCCGGCCCAGCCCAGCGTCATGTAGCCGCCGACATAAGTCGGGACCGCGGCGACGTAGGCGGAGACATGCGGGAAAAATTTCTTCCGGCGCACCGAAGTCTCGAAAAGTTCATCGGCCTGCATGAACGGCACGCCGCATTGATTGACGATGATGCCGCGCGGCGACAGGATGCGGGCCGCGTGCATATAGAATTCATCGGTGAACAGCACTTCGCCGACCCCGATCGGGTCGGTGGAATCCACGATGATAACATCGTAGGCGCCGTCAGCAGCTTTTTTGACGTAGTCGATGCCGTCACCCACCAGCACTTCAGCCCGCGGATCGGTCCAGGCATCGCCGCCGATGCCGGGCAGGAATTCCTTGGAGAGGCGGATGACCTCGCCGTCGATTTCAGCCATCAGCGCGTGCTTGACGTTTTTATGCATCAACACGTGTTTTAAAACGCCGCCATCGCCGGCACCGATGATCAGCACGTTATTGGCGTCGCCATGGGCCAGCAAGGGAACGTGGGTGAGCATTTCCTGATAGACAAATTCATCGCGCTCAGTGATCTGCACGATACCGTCAAGGGTCAGAACGCGGCCATGGCTGTCGGTCTCGAAAATCGCGATGTCCTGGAAGGGCGATTTTACGCGCGCCAATTGACGCGTGAAACGGAAACGCTGGCCCCAATCAGGGTAGAGCGTCTCATTCAACCAGGTATCGGTCATCGCATGCTCCAAACTGGCCATAGGTGCCGTGTTGCGGCGCCCATGGTCCAGATTAAAAAGGTCCAGGTTAAAAAAAAGTGTTTGGTTCGCGGGCGGCTAAGCCTGCGTTCGCGAAACGAACTGTTGGCTCAGCTGACGATGCCGCGGCGTTGCTCGTCGACTTCCACGGTGGTGGGGCCGAACGCGGCTTCCAGGTATGGGATCACCTTATAGGGGTCGCATTCGCCGCACATGAAGACGTCGAGGGCGGCAAAATTGCGCTCCGGCCAGGTGTGGATGGAGATATGGCTTTCGGCCAGCACGACCACGCCAGAAACGCCGCCATTTGGCGTAAAATGGTGGAAATGACTGTGCAAGATGGTCGCACCTGCTGCCAGCGCGCCGTCGCACAGGGTTTTGTCGATGAGTTCAGGGCTGTCCAGCCGGGAGGCGCCCCAGATGTCGATCAAAAGATGCATGCCGGCGAATTTCTGGCCGTCACGCTCGACGAAGTAATCCTTCGCCACTTCCGCCTCCGGAGTAGTATGCAAGCCGGCATTGCATGCCGTGGTCAATTCGACGGAGACCGCCGTCGTCGTCTGGTTTTCGCTCGGAGTCTCCGAGACCATCCCCAGTCGGGCAAGTGCGTTCATTGCGAACCCCCTCAACTAGTAGACAGCCTGTAGGACACGGCACCGCGCCGTGACCCCCTTGGGCTAGGAAGGGGGGGCTTATGAGGCCTGGACCCCCTGGGCGCAATAGGTTTTCCGCAAAAACTTTGTGAAACTTTGTTTGGTCGCGCAGTGCTGCCCAGCGCCGCGCCCCACGCCTCTGTCAAGCCGGAAGCAACATATCTGTCATGGGGTGCCGGCTGGTCCCGGCACCTGCGCCTTATGCAGCTGCGGCGCCGCGGCTACGGCATCTACCATGGCCGGGAGTGCCTGCAGCTGTGAAATCTCCTTCAGCGCTTGCGTCAGTCCCTGGTCGCCGGTGAGTGCTGGCGTCGTCAGCGTGTGAAACATCTGGCCGGCGGGGTCAGCGCCGATCCTGGCGCCATAGGTTTGGGATAGTGAGCCGAGCATCGCGGTGTCGCCGTTATGCGACGCGGCAGTGGCCAGGCGCAGCAGGAGGTTCTCCGGATCGCCGTTGATAGGTCCGGTGGCGGGGACTGACTGGCTGACCAGAACGCCAAGCGCCCGCTCGGCTTGTGGCCATTGCCCGGATTGCTCGGCGATCTGCGCCTGGGTTTGCAGCGCGTTCGGGTCCGTGGGCGCAGCCGCGCTGGCCACTGGTGCCAGGTTAGTGACCGCGGCGACCGCATTGCCGGCGCCAGCTTGCGCCTCGGCTTTCAGCAAACGGCGCTGCGCGGCCAGCTCCGGCGGCAGGTTGTCCGATTCGGTCTGCGCGAGGTCCGCCAAACTGGCGACCGGACTTCCTGCGTCCAGATCCACCTGTGCCAGACGAGCACCGAGGCTGGCACGGGCAGCGCCTTGCGGGATCGTCTTGATCAGGTGGCTGAGCATCGGCGCCGCGGCGCCCGGCAGGTCCAGCGCGTCCAGCCGTTGCGCCAGCAGATCGATCACATTAGCGCTGCCAGCGCCAGCCGGGATCAGATCCTGGTTCTGCTGCAGGATTGCGACGGCCTGGATCGGCGGCAGCTGCGCGAACTGGTTACTGGACAGCATATTGACGAACATGGCGGCGCGCACGGCGTCGATTGCAGATTGTTGATCAGGGAAGCTGGTGCGCGCCGATTGCAGCATGGTGAATGCTTGCGGCCATTGCCCAGCCGCAGCCCGGAGCTGCGCGATACGAAGACGCATGTGGCGTTCGTGTTCGGGCGCGCGCCAATCGAACAAGGCAGCGTCCAATCTATCGGCCGCCTGCGCCGGGGTGAGCCGGCCGGCCGCCAATTGCAGTTCGACAGCACGGTCGCCGGCGAGCGCGCTGATGCGAGTGTCGCCGGTTTGGCTCAAACGCTGGTAAGCAGCTAGAGCCGCTGCTGTCTGGCCCTGCCGTTCCAGCAACTTGGCACGCGTCATGTTCAGCAACGGGTTGGCGGGGTCGGAGCTGACAAGTTGCTGCGCTGCCTGCAACTGACCGGCATCGACCAAGGCTTCGCCGATGCCGGCCGCCATGCAGTCGCGCAAAGCGGCAGGATAGGCCTCGAACAAAGCAAGGTTGGCAGCCAGAGCCGGCGCCGCCTGCAGGGTTGCGCCCTGCTGCACTTCACCCACCGCTTGCCAGAATGAAATCTCGCTGCTGGGAGTAATGCCCGCCGCGCTAAAATCAGTTGCAGTGTACTTACCCGCCAACACGCCGGCGACCGCTCGCATTCCGGCAATCTGGCTGTTATCCTGGGCTGCCGGATTTTCCAGAACGGCCGTTGCCAGCACCCCTTTCGCCTCCGGCCCGAGGCCCAGGGCAATCATATCCCGCGCCAGGGCGATTTGCGCGCTAAGGCGACCAAGCGCCGGAAGTGTCGCGGCTGTGCGCATATCCGATAGCATACGCTCGCGGAGTGCCGCGGTATCGCCGTTTGGCAGTCTCAGCCCCGGCCCGAAGGCGGGTTGCTGCGCGGCGCCGGAAGCTGACAAAGGCAATATCCCCAGAGGCAGACCCCCGCGAGCCGCACTACTGAGCTCAAAGCCCGTCGGCGTTATGTTGAGGCCGAGATTATCCGCCTGCGGCATGACTGCAACGCCCAGCCATGAAGGCAATACGGAAAATCCTGGACCGGATTGGGCAAAGTTTGCAGCGGCATTGCCTTGCGTTACGGTACCGACCAGCAGGTCGCTTCCCGTTAACGGATCGGCGATCGTTACGGTGTTGCTGGCAGAGGGCATCGGGAATTCAATTTTGGTGGTTTGCGCTTGCGCTGCCGGCACAGTTGATTGCGCCGCCGAAACCGCCGCCACCTGCCAACCGCCGGACACCGGCGTTACCGCCAGGGCCTGCGCCGCCGGCAATGGCATGGTGATGATCTGGGCGTTCTGCTGGCTGACCAGAGCGGCGTTCGCGAATGCCGGCGTCGACTGTAGTCCGGTGATATCCGGGATTTCGTCAGTGTCGAAGATGAGCACCGCGTTGTTCCCCCGCCGGAACGCCGCGGCTCCGGGCTGGGAGGTAAAATTGATCACCGCGGAAGCCGGTAAAGCCGCCACTGGCTGCGCGCCCCCAGGCAGGCTGCCCGCCTGGGGGCTACCCGCCTGGGGGCTACCCGCCGTGGCGCTAACAACTTGGGGGCTAACTACTTGGGGACTATCTGCTTGAGGACTAACCGCCGAAAGCCGACCCGGCTGCCGACTGGCCATGGGCGCCGGCTGTTGTACCGGCGCGGTGGCTGCCGGCAGGGGTCTCGGCGGCGCGTCACTTTCCGATACGGGTTGTCGGGTGCCGCCTGGCGTCCGCGGCCTGGCATCGACGACAATGCGGTCGCCGATGCGATAAACGCGTGCCACCGCATTTTTCGCAAGCCGTAGCTGCACCAACCCGTCGCCGCCCTGCAAGGTCTCGAAGCCGGGCACCGCCAGCGGCTGCGATGCCATCGGTAAAGCCGGGCTGAAACGGATCGTCAGGACTTGACCCACAAGCTTGGTGTGGGTTGTCTCGATGCCTGGGAAATCAAATACCACACGGCCGCTATCGCCGTGCCGTCCTTGCCGGACCCCGACATCTGCATTGGCGGTACCGCCAAGCAGCAATATCGCGGCAACGACGACGGCAACCACGACGGCAGCGCGTGGCAGCAGCTTGGCGGCTTCAAGCGAAGCCGGTTTTCGGCGCCTGCGTTGGTTCATGGCGAGGCGGTCGGCGAGGCTGGATTGTCGAGTGTAATATCAGCCCCCTGCCCGGCCATCATCTCGGTTGCTTGCCGGGCTTTATCGGGGGACATGTCCGCCAGCACCACTGCGGCCTTGCGGCTGTTCATGCGCGTCAGCACCGGGAGCAGCACATTCATGTCCAGCCCGTTGAAGATGCCGGCAGCTGCTTGCGGGTCCATCGCCTGATAGGTGGCAACCAAAGCCTGCCAGCGATCTTCCGAGGCCTGGGTCTGGGTTTGCGAGAGCGCATTCAGCCGGTCTTCCACCGCGCGCAGACCACCGATCTGCGACGCCAGGTTTTGCTCAGATGCGTCCACCAGCGCCTGTTTGCGGTCGAGTGCTGCCTCGCGGTTATCCAGCGCCGCGGCGCGCTGCCGCAAAGCCGAAAGCACCGCGACCTCGCTTGGGTTGATGGTCGCATCCGGCTTGCAAATCGCCGGCGGCGGCTGGGTGGAATCCCAATTGGCGACAAACGGCGTCGACGGCGCCGCCGGCGCGGCCGCGGCGGCTCCGGCAGGGAGCGCAACGGCAGGGGCGGCAGCAGCCGGCGTCGGCGTGCTGGCAACCGCGGCGCTTACCAGTGTGGCGGTTTTTACTGCCAGCAACAGGAAAAGAGCGACAATGGTGACCGGCAATATCCCTAAACGGATCATGGATGAAGCCGATTCATTTCGATAACCTCAATACCTTCAGTAAATCGCGTTCCGCTTTGCTGTGCGCCGGCGCGGCGGTTTTGAGTTCCTCAACCGCAGCAGTGCTGGCGCGGCCGGTTTTGATGGTGGCTTCCACCCGGCTTGCAACACTTTCCAGCCGGTCCAGCAGAAATCTTAAATCCTCCTGCGCCTGCCATGCCTTTTCGACCTCCAATGTTAACGCACGGCCAGTGTGATCGGCCATGTTCTGCAACCCCTGAATGCCGCGGTCGGCGTTATCCAGCGCCGTGCGGATCGATGCCAGAACCTCCCCCAACCCAGCGCGATCGCTGCGTAGAACACCGATGGTGCGCTCCAGCCGCAGCGCATAGAACAAGGTCGCGGACAGCAGCAGGATCAGGATAATTTCCAACACCCACTGATAGGTGCTCATAATATCCTGCCATCTGCCGGTCCCGTTATCGTCAATGCCAATTGCGATTTTTTGGCCCCGAGTATGCCGGTGAACAGCGATACGCCGCCGCAACGCAATTTAACCTCCGAGCCCAGCTCAATGCTGATCGGCAGCGCGGTGCCCGGGGTCATTTCCAGTATATCCAGCAAACGCACGACCTGTTCGTCGAGCAGCGCTTCCAGCTCCACCTCGGTGGTCCATAACTCATCGCTGAGATGCGATTCCCAGATATGATCACGGCCGAATTTCTCGCCCATAAATTTTTGCAGCAGCAAATCGCGTACCGGTTCCAGGGTTGCGTAGGGCAGCAGAATTTCAATAATGCCGCTGCGGCCTTCCATATCAATCCGCAAGCGCGCGACGATTGCCGCGTTCGAGACCCGGGATATCACCGCGAAGCGCGGATTGGTTTCCAGCCGGTCGAAGCGGAAACGAACTTTCGAAACCGGCGTGAAGCTGGTTGTGAAATCAGCCAGGATCACATTGACCAAACGCTCAACCAGACCACGCTCGATTGGCGTATAGGGGCGGTTTTCCGGCGGCGCCGGCGCCTGCCCGTGCCTGCCGCCCAGCACCAGGTCGATCATGTTGTAGATCATGTTGGAGTCCAGACAAAGCAATCCGGAATTATCCCACTCCTCGGCGCGAAAAACGGCCAGGATCGAGTGCACCGGCATCGCCGCCAAATAGTCGCCGAGGCGGAAGGAGGAGATGGATTCGATGGTGGCTTCCGCATTATCGCTGGTGAAATTGCGCAACGAAGTTGAGAGGATACGCACCAGCCGGTCGAAAATAATTTCCAGCATCGGCAGGCGTTCGTAGGAAATCAGACCGGAGCGGATCAGCCGTTCCATTCCGGTGCGAACCGGCTCGTCAAATCGCATCAGGCTGTCAATTTCAGCCTGATTAAGCATGCCTCTCGCGGTTTCCTCGAGGTCCGGCGTGAGCGCTGCTTCCGTCTCGCTCATTGCACGATCAACTCGATGAATAGTACATCCTGCACCGCGGCCGGGGCGACGATGACGTTGGCGCGCGCCAGCAGCGCCTCGCGCAGCCGGTACAGTCCTTCAGCGCCTTGCAGATCACCCGGCTGCATGGTGCGCAGATAGCTCTGAAACAAATCAATGATTGCCGGCATTTGCGCATTTACCGCGAGCGCTGAAGCGGGGTCGGACACCTCCAGCTCGGCTTGCATTTTGGCGTAGGAATCCGCATCGGCACCGGCATCGAGATTGGCAACCAGTTCCGGCATTTTGATGAATTGCGTTTGCGGTGCGGCCGCTTGTTGAGTTTTATGTTTCGAGAGAAACGGGATTTTGACAATCCCCGAATAAACCAGAAAGCCGCCGACGCCGCCGATCAGCAGCAGTACCACGGGCACGATGATCAGCAGCAGCCGCGACTTTTTTTTCGCAGGCGCGGCCTCACCTTCCTGGCCCTCGGCAACATGGCCAGGTCCGTTGTCTTCAGTCGAAACTTTTAACTCTTTTTTACTCATTCATATTCCAATGATGTTTCAGCGGCGCGTTTTGGCAGATCGTTTTGGCGGCTTGTTCTAGCGGGTCGCAGGTCGTTCTAACAGGTCGTGCTAAACAGTCGGTTTGACGGCACTTTTTAACCGGCGCCGCCCATCACGAGTGGAGCTACGCCAAAACCCTTAATATTTGCTTGCATTGAGAGCCTTCAATTAACCAGCTTGCACCCCGGCAAATGTCGCCACCCGGATTTTTTTGCCGGGTCGAAGACGAAAAACTGCCGTGAATTTCTCCGCACTGGTGCACGGATCGCGGCCTTTTTAGCGGGAGTTCCTTGGCACGCTCCTTGCTCAACTGCTTGCGAGACCTGGGATGCAAGACCTGGGATGCGAGACCTGGGATGCGATCCCGCTAGCTGTGAGAGGCGAAGGCAATTGGAAAATCCGCTTTATTTAGTGCTATCCCGGATGGTCGCGCAGACCAATTCGATGGATGTGATTGCGAATAATATCGCCAATGCCAGCACCCCGGGATTCAAGGCGACCAATATGCAATTTGCCAGCTATGTCGCGCCGGATGGCAGTTCCATTCCAGGCGGCGGCACCATGGCCTACGCAGCCAGCAACGGCACCTGGCGCGACACCGCCACCGGCGCGGTGAGTAAAACCGGCAGCCCGCTGGATCTGGCGATCACCGGCGATGGTTATTTTCAGGTGAAGACCCCCAACGGCACCCGGCTGACCCGCGATGGTTCCTTCAGCCTGCTGCCGGACGGAACGCTTGCCACCGCGTCCGGCGCCCAGGTGCTCGACACCTCCGGCCAGCCAATCTCGATACCGCAAACCGCCGGCACGCTTACCATTACCGGCGATGGTGTCATTAACGGCGCCAATGGCCAGATTGGTCGGATCGGGGTGGTCGATGTCGCCAATGCGCAAAACCTGCAGGCCGCCGGCAGCAATCAGTTCATCGCCAACCAGCCGACCACGCCTGCCACCCGCCCTGGGCTGGTGCAGGGCGCGCTTGAACAATCAAATGTCTCGCCGGTGTTGATGATCACGAAAATGATGGAGAGCTCACAGGATTTTCAATTCAATACGCAATTCATTCAGGCCGAGCAGAACCGGCAGATGAGCGCGATCAGTCAAATTCTCGGACAACAAAGCTAGAACAGGGATTTAACTAAACCATGCTCGCACTCGATATCGCCTCCACCGGCATGCAGGCCCAGCAGACCAATGTTGAAGTCATCGCCAATAACATCGCGAATATGACGACGACCGGCTTCAAGGGCGAACGCGTCGAATTTCAGGACCTGCTGTATCAGGACATGCGTCAGCCGGGCGCCAATTCCAGTGATTCCGGCACCATTGTGCCGTCCGGCACCCAGCTTGGTCTTGGCGTTAAAACCGCCGGGATTTATCGCACCGACGAGCAGGGAAATTTGCAGCAAACCGGCAATACGCTCGATATGGCAATCGACGGCCATGGCTGGTTTCAGGTCACGCTGCCCGATGGCAGCACCGCCTACAGCCGCGATGGCACCTTTTCGCTGGCGCCGGATGGCACCATCGTTACCGCCGACGGTTACGTCGTGCAGCCTGGCCTGCAAATTCCGGTCAATGCGAGCAATGTGACGATCAACGCTTCCGGCCAGGTGGAGGCGACGATCCAGGGCCAGACCGCGCCCAGTACGATCGGGCAATTGCAACTCGCCACATTTCCCAACGATGCCGGGCTCTCCGCGCAGGGCGGCAACTTATTCGTGCAGACCGCGGCCTCCGGCGCGCCGGTGACGGGGGTTCCCGGCGCCATCGGTTTTGGCAGCGTGATGCAAGGCTATCTGGAAAATTCAAATGTTAACGTGGTCAGTGAGATGACTAATCTGATCAGCGCGCAACGGGCTTATGAAATGAACAGCCAGGTTATCACGGCATCGAACCAGATGCTCTCAACTCTGACCCAACTGAGGTAATCATGCGCTGGAATTTTCCCTTCCTGGTTTTCTGCGCCTACAACATGGCGCAGCCGGCCAGTGCCGATCAGGCGGCGTTTCCGCACACGCTGGTAACACTCAACAGCCCGGTTATCCGGCTCGCCGATTTGTTCGCAAATTCCGGTCCGCAGGCGCAACGGGTGCTCGGGCCGTCGCCGGCGCCGGGAATGCGGATCGTCGTTGGGTCAGACCAGCTGGCGGCGATCGCGGCGGCGTATCAGGTGCCTTGGCAGCCCGATGGCAGCGATCCGCAGGTGGTACTGGCAAGTCCCGGCCGGGCACTCTCGGCCGCAATCATCGACGCCGCCATTGCCAGTGCCGTGCAAAGCTCGGGTGGCCCGCAAGAAGCAGCCATCAGCCTGCCGGATTTTGCGCCGCCCATGATCCCGCCGGGCGCCAATCCGGACGTTATGGTGACAAGCCTCGACTTCGATCCCGGCACCGGCGATTTCAGCGCCACCCTGATTGTCAGCGCCACCGGCATGGCGCCGCAGGCGCTGCAAATATCGGGCCTGGCCGAAGCGTCGATCAATGCCTTGGTGGCGAGCCATAATCTGGCGCCCGGCGAGGTTTTGACCGCCGCCGACGTGACGATGGCGAGGCTTCCGGAAAACCAGGCTGCCAACGCGCTCGGCAGTGCGGCCGATGCCATCGGGATGACCCTGTCCACCGGCATCGATACCGGTGCTGCAATCGCATCCGGCAATCTCACCACCCCGATTGTGGTTGCGAAGGGCGCTCTGGTCACCCTTAGTCTGGTTATGCCGGGCTTAAGCGTTACGGCCGAGGGGATCGCGCTTGGCGCCGGCGGAACCGGCAGTGTAATCCCGGTATTGAACGGGGCCTCGCACGCCGTGGTGCAGGCGGTTGTTACCGGGCCAGGCGCCGCCAGCATCGCGCCGGGCAGCACGCCGCTTACGACAGCGCAAGCCAACGGTAGTTACCAGTCCTACGCGCAGGCGCATATGGCGGCTTACCAGGCAGCGGGCACGCTACCATGAAGTGCGAAACCAGGATTTATGAACATTTCCTGCCGGTGCGCGGCCGCGGTCTGGCGATGCTGCTGATCCTGCTGCTGCCAGGCTGCGGCGTTATGACCGAGCTCTCCAATACCGGCCGGGCACCGCCGCTCACCCCCATCACCAACCCCACCGATGCAAAAAATTATCAGCCGGTCAGCATGCCGATGCCGACCCTGCCCGAGGCGCCGCAATCGCCGGACAGCCTCTGGCAGAGTAATGCGAGGGCGTTCTTCAAGGATCAGCGTGCCTCGCGCGTCGGCGATATTCTCACCGTTCTTGTCGCCATCAACGATGATGCCAACCTGAAAAATAACACCGCCGCCGCCCGCACCGGCACCAGTGCGTTCGGCTTTGCCAACTTCTTCGGCCTTGAGAATGTGGTTCCTAAAATCTTCGGAAGCGGCTCAAGCTCCGCCAGCCTGGTCTCGGTAAATGGCGGCAGTTCCTCGACCGGTACCGGACAGATCCAGCGCAACGAAACCGTAACGCTTTCACTGGCCGGCGAAATCACCCAGATTCTGCCGAACGGCAATCTGGTCGTTGCCGCCAGGCAGGAAATGGAAGTCAATTCAGAGCTGCGCGTACTGCAAGTCGCCGGCATCATCCGGCCGGAAGACATCACTAGCGACAATACCGTCGCCAGCGACCAGATGGCCGAAGCCAGGATCAGCTACGGTGGCACCGGGACACTGTCCAACATGCAGTCGCCAAGAATTGGCCAGCAGATTGTCGATGCGGTAATGCCCTATTAAGGAAGCCAGGCCGCAAACTTCTATTGATCTTGAGCTGAAAGTTTCCAACACCACCGGCCCAGAATAATGAAAAGTTTTTTGGTTCTTTTTTTTTCAAAAAAAGAACTGCTGCCCTATTCCGCAGCCTGCGCGTAGCTCTCCAGCGGTTCGCAGGAACAGATCAGGTTTCGGTCGCCGTAGACATTGTCGACGCGTTTTACTGGTGGCCAGTATTTTGATAGCGCAACGAAGGGCAGCGGGAACGCGGCCTGCTCGCGGCTATAGGGGTGCGGCCAGGATGTGGCCATGACTTCGGTTGCGGTATGGGGAGCATTTTTCAGCGGGTTATCGTCTTTTGGCAGGGTGCCGGCGGCGATGGCGGAGATTTCACCGGCGATGCTGATCATGGCCTCGCAGAAGCGGTCGATTTCCGCCTTGCTTTCACTTTCCGTTGGTTCGATCATCAAGGTTCCAGCAACCGGCCAGGACATCGTGGGCGCGTGGAAACCGTAATCCTGCAGGCGTTTGGCGATATCTTCCACTTGAACGCCGGAGGTTGCGGCGAAACCGCGGCAGTCGATGATGCATTCATGGGCCACCATTTTAAGGGCGCCGCGATAAAGGATTGGATAATGCGGGCTCAAGCGGGCGGCGACGTAATTGGCATTTAGAATAGCAACCTTGGTGGCATCAGCGATGCCTTCGGGGCCCATCATTTTTATGTAGGCATAGGGGATCGGCAAAATCAGCGCCGAGCCAAACGGCGCGGCTGATATCGGGCCGTAGCCGGTTTGAGGACCGGCATCCGCGCGTAGCGGGTGGTTTGGGAGATGCGGGACCAGATGCGATGCAACGCCGATCGGGCCGATGCCTGGGCCGCCGCCGCCATGCGGAATGCAGAATGTTTTATGCAAATTGAGATGGCAAACATCGGCGCCGATTGCGGCCGGTGAGGTCAAACCCACCTGCGCGTTCATATTGGCGCCATCCATGTAGACCTGGCCACCGGCGGCGTGGACCGCATTGCAGATATCGCGAATGCCGGTTTCAAATACGCCGTGGGTGCTCGGATAGGTGATCATCAGCGCCGCCAGTTTTTCAGCGTGCAGCGTAATTTTGGCGGCAAGATCGGCCAAGTCGACATTGCCGTCTTTATCACAGCCCACGACCACCACGCGGTAGCCGGCCATGGTCGCCGAGGCCGGGTTGGTGCCATGCGCGGAGGACGGGATCAGGCAGATATCGCGAGCACCCTGGGCGCGCGCCTGGTGCCAGGCGCGGATTGACAGCAGGCCGGCAAATTCGCCTTGCGCGCCGGAGTTCGGCTGCAAGGAAAACCCGGAAAACCCTGTTATTGCCTGCAGATACTCCGAGAGACGATTAATAAGAAGGGTGTAACCTTTAGTCTGGTCCGGCGGCGCGAAGGGGTGGATGTCGGTAAACTCCGGCCAGGTGATTGCGGCCATTTCCGCTGTTGCGTTTAGTTTCATGGTGCAGGAGCCGAGTGGGATCATCGAGCGGTTGAGCGCGATATCCTTGTCTTCCAACCGTTTGAGGTAACGCAGCATGCCATGTTCGGAGTGATGGGTATCGAATACGGATGCGGAACAGAAATCGGATTTGCGATTCAGCGAGACCGGAATGGAAGTTGCGGCATCCGCGAGCTTGCCGCCGAGAATTGCAGCCAGGGCTTCCAGATCTTGCCGCGTCACTGTTTCATCAAGCGCAATGGCGATGCCGGTTGCATCGATTTTACGAAAATTAAAGCCGGCATCGCAGGCTGCTTGCAGGATGGCGCCGGCTTTTGTACCGGCCTCGATGGCGATGGTGTCGAAATACTCCTGATGACGCAGTTTCAAACCAGCATTGCACGCCACCGCCGCCAGCAGCCGGGCTTGCAAATTGACCCGTCTGGCGATGCGCTTCAGCCCTTCAGGGCCGTGCCACACGGCGTAGAAACCGGCGATGACCGCCAGCAGAACCTGCGCGGTGCAGATGTTGGACGTGGCTTTTTCGCGGCGGATATGCTGTTCGCGGGTTTGCAGTGCAAGGCGCATCGCCGGGCGGCCCGCGGCATCGACCGAGACGCCGACGAGACGTCCCGGCATTTGCCGCTTATAAATATCGCGGGTGGCAAAAAATCCTGCGTGCGGGCCGCCATATCCCATCGGCACCCCGAAGCGCTGGGCCGAGCCGACAACGATATCAGCACCCATCTCGCCCGGCGGTTTGAGCAAAGTCAGTGCCAGCAGGTCGGCGCAGACCACCGCCATGCCGCCGGCCGCCCGCGCTGCCGCGATTTCCTGGCTGATATCGCGAAGGCCACCGGTGCTGCCTGGATAATTCAGTATTACCGCGAATGGTTTTTGTGCGGTGATCGCCGCCACATCGCCGGGCGCGAAATCCACGATCTGCCAGCCCAGTGGCCAGGCACGGGTGGCAATCACGGCGCGGGTTTGCGGATGCACATCGGTGGCGACAGCAATAATACCGGTCTTCGATTTGGCCAGCGCATGCGCCATCGCTACCGCCTCGGCAGCGGCGGTGGCTTCATCCAGCAGCGAGGCGTTGGCGATTTCCATGCCGGTGAGGTCGGCCACCGCGGTCTGAAAATTGAGGATCGCCTCGAGCCGGCCTTGCGCGATTTCCGCCTGATATGGCGTGTAGGCGGTATACCAGCCGGGATTTTCCAGCACGTTGCGAAGGATCACCGGCGGCGTCAACGTACCGTAATAACCAAGTCCGATCAGCGAATGTTTCACCACGTTCTTCGATGCCAGGTCGCGCAGATCCGCCAATATGGCGGCCTCGTTGATCGCCGGCGGCAGATCAAGCCCGGCATTGGCGCGGATATTCTCCGGTACGGTTTTGGCGATGAGATCATCGAGCGATGCGACGCCGATGATCTTAGTCATCGCGGCAATATCAGCCTGGCTCGGCCCGATATGACGGCCAACGAAAGCATCCGAGCCTTCCAACGCCGCCAGTTCGCGCAATGCCTGCATTATAACTTCTCCACGAACGCGTCGTAATCCGTCTTGCTCATCAGTTCGGCGATCGCGGCCGGATCGTTAAGCCGCATTTTGAAAAACCAGGCACCGGATTCCGGATCTCTGTTGATCAGGGCGGGATCTTCGACGATTTCCGAATTGTTTTCAGTAACGGTGCCGGAAAGCGGCGCATAGATATCCGATGCGGCCTTCACGCTCTCGACCACCGCGCAGGCATCGCCTTTGGCAACCGAGCTGCCAGGTTCCGGCAGCTGCACAAACACAATATCGCCGAGGGCGTTCTGGGCGTGTTCGGTAATGCCGATGGTGGCCAGGCCGTCATCGCCGATTTGCAGCCATTCGTGGTCTTGCGAGTATAGTTTATCGGGCATGAGCGGACCTTTCAGCGGACATAATGGTGAGGAATAAAGGGCAGCGCGGAAACGATGCCGGGAATAGCTTTGTCGCGAACGATTAAATCCAACAGGCTGCCGGCAGCGGCCAAATCCGAACGCACATAGCCGAGCGCCACCGGACCGTTGACGCTCGGTCCGAAGGTGCCGGACGTGATGTGGCCGACCGGATCCCCGCCACGTGCGCAAATGACGGCGCCGGCGCGGGCCGGCGCCCGGCCTTCAACTCGAATGCCGACCAATTTATGGGTCGTGCCGTTTTCCAAGGCGTCGCGCACCGGGCCGCCGCCTAAAAAACCCCAATCCAGTTTGCGCCGCTTGCCGATCGCCCAACCCAGATTTGCGGCGATGGGATTTGTCGTATCATCAATATCGTTGCCATAAAGACAGAGCCCGGCTTCCAGCCGAAGCGAATCCCGGGCGCCCAGCCCGGCTGGGATAGCACCTCTCGCCAATAGAATTTCAGCAAGCGTTTCGCCCGCACCGGCGTCGCAACCGATTTCAAAGCCGTCTTCCCCGGTATAGCCGGAACGGGTGACGATGCAGGCAATGCCCTCAACCTCAATCTCGCTTGCCGCCATAAAGGTCAGTCCGGCGGCCTCGTTCAACATTGCGGCTGCTTTGGGTCCCTGCAGCGCCAGCAGCGCACGATCAAAGGCGGCGGTGACCCCGACGCCGTGGGCGGCCAGATGCGCCAGATCGATTTCCTTGCGGCTGGCGTTGAGGACCAATTGATAGCGATTGCCGAGATTGGCGACCATTAGGTCGTCGATAATGCCACCGGCCTCGTTAAGCAGCAGGGTGTAGCGCTGCCGGCCCGGCTTGAGGCCGGCGATGTCGCCCGGCACCAGTTTTTCGAAAGCTTGCGCATCTGAAAATATCGCCTGGCCCATATGCGAAACATCGAACAAGGCAGCAGCGTTCCGGCATGCCAGATGCTCGGCGATGATGCCCTCATATTGCACCGGCATATCGTATCCGGCGAAGGCAACCATGCGCGCGCCCAATCGGCGGTGCAGGCTATCCAATGGTGTTTGCAGCACAAAACCCCCGTTATACGATCAGCCTTCGGCCAAGTGCCGAACGAACTGACCCCCCTCTGTCACGGGACCTGAGAGATTCGGGCGGCGTTTGCCAACCCTTACTCCGTCGGTGCGGACGAAACGTTAAATTACGTCCGGCTTTCCAGAGTGTCCTGTTCATCCGCAGTCCTTTTGCCTGAGCGTTTCCGGGGGCCGGTTGCGCCTTCGGCGGCGGGGTTGAGCGCCCGCTCTCTCCTGCGAATGGAGTTGAGAACAGCGCTACCATGACGGAGCACGCTGTATTTGGAAAGGATAATTATCGGATTAACCCGAGCTGGCTTCCCGCCGCGAGCAGCCGGGCCAAAGATATGCTTTAATCTCCGCCGGTTATTAACAAATACACAACCAACAGGAATATAACGAGGAAAATGAGAAAAAGACGCTTAGCCCAGCGCGGACGCTTAGGCCGCGGTGTTGACGGCTGCCGTGGGGTGACGACTCGCCGGGGAGAGTCTCCGGTGTTGCTAGCCTGCGAGGGCGGAAGACTGGTCTCCAAGTGCGTGCCTCATAATAAAAAGAGTCTTTTGTATAATAATATAGATATTTTTAGGACGCAACGGCGGATTTGTACAACCAGGCGGATTTAATGGCTGAATATTGAACAGCCACGGTAAATTGATGAGCTTGCTATTTTATTCAGTACGATCGGACCCTCCGTACAGCGGACTAGAGCTCTGTCTTCGCCCCAGGACGAAATTTCCAAACAAATCCTAACCGCCGCACCATATAGTCGATGATCTAAATGTGACCTCCGATACCCATGATCTTTTCCATATCTACCGCTTCGAAATCAAGGTAACTCATGCCCAGCTGGCAGTCTTATGTTCTCGACCCCGTGCTTCGTTTCGCCGTCAAACGCCATCTCGGGAAGGTTGCCTCGCCGCAGGAAGCACGGCGGGCGTTCGAACATTCGGCGCCGCCGAGCCCAGTTGGGGCACGGCATCAGCCTGGCCGCGTTGGCGGGGTTGCGGGGGACTGGGTTTCAAGTGGCGGCGTGCCCGCCGGAACGCTGCTTTATCTGCATGGCGGCGGCTATTTCGCATGTTCACCAACAACGCATCGGGCCATTACCGGGGCCTTGGCCAATCGGGGATTTCGGGTATTTGCCGCCGACTATCGGCTCGCCCCCGAGCATCCATTCCCAGCCGCGGTCGACGATGCGTTAAGCGTTTACAAGGCTTTGCTGGCTGATGGAGCGTCACCCCACACCATGGTGATCGCCGGGGATTCCGCGGGCGGCGGCCTGGTGTTGGCAACCCTGCTGGCTGTCAAGGCAGCCGGCTTGCCGATGCCGAGCTCGGCCCTGCTGTTCTCGCCCTGGACTGATCTGGCCGCCACGGGGGAGTCCCTCAAAACAAATCGCCGGCGCGATCCGATGCTGCGCGGCGAGCGGATTTTAGAGGCGACGGGCTTCTACGTGAATGGCGCGGATCCAAAAAACCCGTTGATCTCGCCGTTATACGGCGATCTGAGCGGTCTCCCGCCTTTATGCATTCAGGTCGGTGACGGCGAGGTGCTGCGCGATGACTCAACCCGGCTAGCTGATCGCGCCAAGGTTGCAGGCGTTAAGGTATATTTGAAAATCTGGAAAAATGTGCCTCACGTCTGGCAGTTGTTTCAATTCTTTTTGCCGGAAGCCCGCGAAGCTGTGGCCGAAGCCAGCGCCTTTGCAAAGGCCAATTTTCGCGCCTGAGTAGGCTTTTCCAGCGGCTGCCTACAGCTATCTATTGCGCCGCTCGGCGGTTGCGCCTAAACGCTGGGCTTTGCTGCTGGTCGGGATCAGCGGCCTTTGACGCATGGGGATTACGATGAAGGCGAATATTCATCCGGACTATCACGAGATCAATATCATCATGACCGATGGTACCGAATTCAAAACCATGTCCTGCATGGGCAAGCCCGGCGATACGCTGCGGCTGGATATCGATCCGAAATCGCATGCGGCGTGGACCGGCGTGCAGCGGGTTTCCGACTCCGCCGGCCAGGTTGCCAAATTCAACAAGAAGTTTGCCTCGATCGGGCGCAGCAAAGCTTAACGCTGCGTTTATCCAAGCAGGTCCTTAGGGACACCAGAAAATATCAGGCTCCGGCCGCGCGGCCAGCACCGCGCGGATCGGCATGTCCACTATCGGGCCGGCTTGCATCGCAGCGTCGAGGGCGGCGCGTTTCGCCGCACCCTCGATTTGAATAGCGATCGTATCGGCGGCCAGCAAAATAGGTAGGGTGAGCGTCACCCGTGGCTCGCCGGCACCCTGGGCGTGCATGGTCTCGACGATTTGGCCCCTGGACGGGTTCAGGGCCTCGGTCAAGCGGTCGCCGCCAGGGAAAAATGAAGCGGTATGGCCGTCATTGCCCATGCCGAGGGTGACCGCCGCGAATGGCAGGTTTAGCGCACGGATCGCCGCCTCGATGCCAAAGCGGCCTTGCTCGGGCGTGGTCGCTGCATCGGCCAACGGCACGAATGTCGCCGCGGCAGCCGGACCCTGCAGAAGATGCGCCTGCGCCAGACCGGCATTTGAACGCGGCGAACTGGCTGGAACCCAGCGCTCATCCACCAAGGTGACAGTGACCGCGCGCCAGTTCAGGCGCTTTTTAGACAGAGCTTCGAAAAACCGAACGGGCGTGGTACCGCCGGAAACCGCGATTGCCGCGGCGCCATCCTGCTCCAGGCGCCTGACTATGGCTGCCGCGATTTTATCCGCGAGCGCTTCGGCCAGCGCATCCGGGCCTGGAAATACCTGGATCATGAGCCGCCATCCAGCCAGGTGCGGCCATCGCGTTCGATGAGGGCAATAGCGGCTGACGGGCCCCAGGTGCCTGCGGTGTAGGGTTTTGGGTGCTCCTCGGAATTGGCCCAGGCCTCGAGGATGGGGTCGATCCAGATCCAGGCGGCCTCCACCTCGTCACGGCGCATGAACAGGGTTTGATTGCCGCGAACGACATCGAGGAGCAACCGTTCATAGGCGTCTGGATTTCGGGTATGGAAAGTATCCGCGAAGCTCATATCCAACGGCACCTCGCGCAGCCGCATGCCGCCCGGGCCGGGATCCTTGGTCATCAGCCAAAGTTTGACACCCTCATCGGGCTGCAGACGAATGACCAGGCGGTTGGCCGCAATAGCGCCGGCGGCGGTATCGAAAACCGAATGTGGGATGTGGCGGAAAGCGATGACGATTTCGGAGACACGCTCGGCAAGCCGCTTGCCCGTGCGTAGGAAAAACGGCACCCCGGCCCAGCGCCAGTTGAGGATTTCCGCCTTGATGGCAACGAAGGTTTCGGTGTTGCTGTGATCAGAGCCCAATTCCTCAAGATAGCCCGGGACCGCCCCGCCGGAGGAAGCGCCGGCCCGGTACTGCCCGCGCACTACGGACTGTGTTGAGAGCGCATCTGCAATTGGCTTCAAAGCCCGCAGAATTTTGAGCTTTTCATCCCGCACCGCGTCGGCATCGAGCCGCGAGGGAGGTTCCATTGCCACCAGACAAACCAGCTGCATGATATGGTTCTGCACCATGTCGCGCAGCGCACCGGCGGTATCATAATAGCCCGCCCTGCCCTCAACCCCGAGGCTTTCGGCGACGGTAATCTGCACATGGTCGATATGGGCGGCGTTCCAGAGCGGTTCGAACAAGCCATTGGCAAAGCGCAGGGCCATCAGGTTCTGCACGGCTTCTTTGCCGAGGTAATGGTCGATACGATAAACTTTGTCCTCTGAGAAAACCTTGCCCACGGCGTCGTTAATCTCACGGGCTGATTTCAGCGTTTTGCCGATCGGCTTTTCGACTACAACACGTGCATTATCAGTGTCTAAGCCGAATTTCTTCACCCTACGGCAAATAGGCCCAAAGCGTTCAGGCGCGGTGGCAAGGTAGAACACGGTGATCCGGTCATGAAACGGCTGCAGTGCCGCCTTCAAATCCTCCCAACCGCCATCCTGGTCAGCATCGACTGCCAGGTACTGCAGCCGGGACAGAAATTTAGCCAAGCTGGCCTCGGTAATATCCTTCGCGGCGACGTGATCCTGGATCGCCGTCCGGGCCAGTTCGACGTATTTTTTCAAGGTGAATGGCCCGCGGGACAAACCGATTATGGTCGCCTCGTCAGGCAGTTGGCCGTCGATGTCGCGGTGAAATAAAGCCGGAAGAATTTTCCGGCGGGCGAGATCGCCGGTGGCGCCGAATACGACCAGGACAAACGGGTCGACTGGAATTACGCGGCTCGTCATATCATGGCTCCTAAAAACTTACCGGACCACCATGATCTAAGCCGACGGACCATACAATTCGATAGTCCGGCTTAAAATCGTCAATATTCAGCTAATATTCCCAGTCGTCGAATTCGTCTTCTTGCTCGTCGGAAATCCAGTACTCGCAGCTGACGCATTTGCCGGAAAAATGGGTCTTTTTACGATCGGTAATTTCCAGCAGGCTGCCGCATTGAACGCAGCCAGGTTTCAGCAATTGGGTACTATTGAGCAAGGGGCTGAAGCTCGTAGGTCGGTGTTTGGGACCTTCCAAAAAACTCATGAAACAGTTCCTATGACATTTTGAACCGTCAGCATTTTTTGTCTTCGGGCTGCCGGATCGTGTAGCACCCAATTTGACTTAATTTTGATGCAATTCAACCACATGTCGCCACAATCCGTTAATCTTGCAATTAATTCATATGGGCTACAGATTGGCTCGCTTGGGCAATGACCTCGCGGCCGGCGCTAAGCCAGATCAAAGCTGAGATCAAAAGACAACGTTTGGTTCTTTTTTGTAGAAAACAACTGCATTTTCAAATGTTTACAAGGTGAGCTATTTCGGCCGCGCTTTCGGCTGCCGTGCTGCCGTTTCGCACAATCTGGCCGCGCTGCATGACGTAGTAATGCTCGGCGAAGGACCAGGCGAAATCCAGGTACTGCTCAACGATGACAATAGTGACGCCAAGTTCGGTACGGATCCGGCGCAGCGCGTGCTCGATCTGTTTGACCACGGAGGGTTGGATGCCTTCGGTCGGCTCGTCGAGGAGCAATAGCGATGGCTGGCCAGCGAGCGCCCGGCCGATCGCCAGCTGCTGTTGTTCTCCCCCCGACAGCAACCCGGCTTTGCGGGCGCGGATTTGGGTGAGTTTGGGGAACAGGTCGAAAATGTGATCGGCGATGCCAGATTGGGTGAGGCCCTTGCGGCCGGTAAGCGCGGCCAGGCCGACGGTGAGATTTTCCATGACGGTTAGGTGCGGGAAGACGTGGCGGCCCTGCGGTACAAAGCCGATGCCGGCGCGGGCGCGGCCATGGGCGGCAGCAGCGGAGACGTCCTGATCGCGGAAGATGACCTTGCCACCGGTAAGTTTCTGCACCCCGACGATGGTTTTCAGCAGCGTCGATTTGCCGACGCCATTGCGGCCGATCAAGGCAATGGCGCTACCCTCGATAATGTCCATGTCGACATCCCAGAGCACCTTGCTCTGGCCATACGCCGAACTGACCTTATCGAGCTTGAGAAGCGTCGTCATTTGCGTGCGCCCTCCAGCGAAAGATGAATTTCGCACCAAGCGCGCCTAGGCACGGCGTCAAGCTTCAGCGGTGTCGTCATCGTCTGACCTTCCAAGGTAAACGGCGGTAACTTGCGGGTCGGCGCGGATTTCAGCGACGGTGCCTTCCTTCAGAATCTGGCCCTGGTGCAGCACGGTGACATAGCCGTTAAGGGCCTCCACGAAGCTCATATCATGGTCGATGACGACGATGGCGTGTTTGCCGAGCAGGGACAGGATCAGCTGGGCGGTACGCTGGGTATCCTGCGGGCCCATGCCGGCGGTGGGTTCGTCGAGCAGCAGCAGGTCGGCGTCGGTCGCAACCACCATGCCGATTTCCAGCCATTGCTTTTCACCATGCGCGAGATCGGCGGCGATAAAATCGCGGCGGTCCGAAAGGCCGATTTTCTCCAGCAGGTCCTCGGCGATCGAAAGCTCGTTCCGGGGCGCCTTATGGGTAAAAGTTTTCCACCAGCTGCGGTCTTTGCGTCCAGCCACCAGCAGATTTTCAATTACGGTCAGGGTTGGCAGCACCCCGGGGGTCTGAAATTTCCGGCAAATTCCGCGGCGGACGATTTCCTGCTCGGCAAGTGCGGTAATCTCCTGATCTTTAAATGTGATCCTGCCGGAGGTGGGACGGACCCGGCCGATGATAGTGTCGCAAAGTGTGCTCTTGCCGGCGCCGTTGGGGCCGATGAGAATGCGCAAGGCGCCCGGCGTCAGCTCCAGGTTGACGCTGGTCAAGGCCTTGAAGCCGTCGAAATCGACGGTGACATCTTCCATCATCAAAATCGGTGCGGGAATGGCGTTCATGGCTAGGTCACTCCGCGGTGGGTAAAGGACGGCGGGAGATGATGCGGCGCATGACGCGCTCCTCGCCGCTGCCGGGGCGAAACAGACCGGCGATGCCGTTCGGCAGGAAGCTGACCGCAAGAATGAACAACGCGCCAAGACCGTACAGCCAGAGCGAGGGAAAGGCGCTACTGATCTGGTCCTTGGCGAAATTCACCAGCAGCGTGCCGGCGATCGCACCCCAGAGGATGTTGCGGCCGCCGACCGCGACCCAGACCACCATTTCGATCGAGGGCACGACGCCGACCAAGGCCGGCGAGACCACCCCGGAATGCAAGGTAAACAAGGCGCCGCCGATGCCGGCCAGCGCGCCGGCGATGCCAAAGGCAACGACCTTGTATGGCACTGGGTTGTGGCCAAGAAAACGCACCCGGTTTTCACCGTCGCGGGTGGCGCGCAGCATGACCCCGTAACGGGAGCCCAGCAGCCATTTGAGAAAAAAGAAGGTGGCGACGACAAAGGCGAAAGTGACCCAATAGATGACGCGGGCGGCCTGATCGGTGGTGATGTCGTAGCCAAACAGGGTTGAGTAATCGGTCAGGCCGTTGAAGCCGCCGGTATAGGCCTGCTGGCTGATCAGCAGGGTGGAGAAGGCCAGTGCCAGCGCTTGCGTGATCAGCGCGAAATAAACCCCACCGACGCGGCGGCGAAACATCAGCCAGGAGAAGCCGGCGGCGAATAATCCCGGCACCAGGATGACGCAGGCAATCGAGAACGCGGCGGATTGAAACGGATACCAGAAGCCCGGCAAGGCACTGACGCCGCTCCAAACCATGAAGTCCGGCAGGTCGCCATTGGCGATGTTGAGGCCTTCGAGTTTGAGATGGAGTGCCAGCGCATAGCCGCCGAGGCCGAAAAACACCCCCTGCCCCAGGCTTAAAATGCCGGCCTCGCCCCAGGTCAGCATGATGCCCATCGCCAGGATCGCCATCGCCAGGAAACGGCCAAGCAGGCTGAGCTCGTAATCCGAAATAATCCAGGGTGCGGCGGCGCCTAAAATGATGAGGACGATGCCGACAATCAGTTTGGGGTCGAATTTTTTCATAACGGCTCAGCCTTCCAGCGCGCGGGTGCGCACGGTGATGACACCCTGCGGACGGAATTGGATGAACACGATAACGAACAACAGCAGCAGCACCTGGGCGACGCTGACATCGACGAAAATTTCGACCAGGGCCGTGAACAATCCAACGATGATGGAGGCAATGGTAGTGCCGACCAGACTACCCAGGCCGCCCAGAATAACCACCAGAAAGGCCGGCACGATGTAGCTTTGGCCAACCGTCGGCGTCACCGGCCCGAGCAGCGCCAGGATCACGCCGGCCAGGCCGGCGACGCCGGTGCCCAGCGAGAAGACCATCAGGTCGATCAGCCGCGCATTAACGCCCATGGCCGCCGCGGTGGCGCGGTCCTGGTTGACGGCGCGGACGTATAAGCCGAGCCGGGTTTTGTTCAGGATCAAGGCAATGCCCGCCAGCACGATGCCGGCAACCAGCAAAATGAACAACCGCGTATCCGGCAAGGTCAGGCCCGCCAACGGACCGGAACTGACTTGGACAACGTGATTGAGCCAGGTGGGGGCCGTAACCTCCACGCCGATGGCGCCGAACAGATTTCGCGCCGCCTGCTGCAGCACCAGGCTGACGCCCCAGGTGGCAAGCAACGTATCCAATGGCCGGGCTGAAAGCCTGTGAATAACCGACCATTCCAGCAGCGCGCCCAATAGCGCAGCGCCAAGAAAAGCCACCGGCATCGCAACAATAATCCCGAGCGGCCCCGGAACAACCTGCAATGTCATATAAGCCAGATAACCGCCCAGCATCAGCATCTCGCCATGCGCCATGTTGATGACGCGCATGAGGCCAAAACTAAGCGCCAGACCTAATGCCGCCAGCACGAAGAGCGAGGCAACACTGAAACCATTGAAGATCTGGCCTACAAGAAATGCACTCTCACCCATCGCAGATTCCTAGACGGAGGAAGGGAAGAACTTCTTTTTTTGAAGAAAAAGAAGCAAAAAGACTTTTTTATTCTGTCTCTGGGGCGTTGGCGCATTCAACGCCGCAGCCCCAGAGCAACAGAAGTTTTTTGGTTCTTTTTTTCGAAAAAAGAACCGGTTGGCTTATGCTAATCCCAGCTTATCTCAGTGCAGTTTGCAGACCTTGCCGGGGAAGGCCAGCGGGTCGTAAGGCACGGGCTGGATTGGGCCTGGGGACGACCAGATTATCTTGAATTGCCCGTCCGGCTGCAACTCACCGATATAGCCGGTTTGCACCATGCTTTGGTTGTCCGCGAATTTAACCGGGCCCAGCGGGCTGGGGGCCAGTGCTGCGGCAACCGCGGCGTCACGCACTTTGGTAGTGTCGAAGCTGCCGGCGGCTTTAACGGCGGCGGCCCATTGGTAGACGTCCTCGTAGCCGTGGACCATCGGGTCATCGACCACGGAGTCGGCGCCGTATTTGGCTTTATAGGCGGCAACGAAGGAGGCGTTTTCAGCGCCTGGCAGGCTCTGGAAATAGTTCCAGGAGGTATAGCTGCCGGCGAGCAAGCTCGGACCCATTGCTTTGGCTTCCGGTTCGGCAATCGAGAAGCTCATTACCGGCAGTTTGTCGGGGGTGAGGCCAGCGGCGGCCATTTGTTTGAAGAAGGAGACGTTGGAGTCGCCATTCAGGGTGTTGATGATGATGTCTGGTTTGGCTTGTTGGATTTCAGCAACGATCGAGCTGAAATCGGTACCGCCCAACGGCACGTATTCCTCGCCGGACAAGGTTAGGCCGTCATGCGCGATGTGCTTTTTCAGGATCAGGTTGGCGGTGCGCGGGTACACGTAATCCGAGCCGAGCAGGAAGTATTTCTTATAGCCCTTAGCTTCGGCCCAGGTGAGTGCGGGCAGCGCCTGCTGGTTCGGTTGGGCGCCGGAATACATGATGTTGGGCGAGCATTCATTGCCCTCGAATTGCACCGGATACCAGAGCAGGCTGTGCAGACGCTGGAACACCGGCAGCATCGCCTTGCGGCTCGACGAGGTCCAGCCGCCGAACACGGTGACGACCTTGTCTTCCTCGATCAGTTTGGAGGCTTTTTGCGCGAAGGTGGAAGGATCCGAAGCGCCGTCCTCGTTCACCGCGACGATCTGTTTGCCGAGCACGCCGCCGGCAGCATTGATCTGGTCGATTGCCAGAAGCTCGGCATCCTGCAGGGGCACTTCAGAGATTGCCATGGTGCCGCTCAATGATTGCAGCACGCCGACCTTCACGGTGCCGTCGGCATGCGCCGGCATCGTATGGGTAAGCATTGTTGCGGTCAGCAGCGCCGCCGCGAAGCCAATTTTTTTCCCTATTGCCATCCAAAATCTCCCATTCATGCGGCACCATGCTGCATTTTTATCGATGCCTGGACGTTTATGGATGATTGTTGCGCCGCACTATGAGCCATTTGACGTAGGCAGACGTCGCTTTGGCGGCCCTCCAGCAACGATTACCTGCGCTCAGGTGCTCGGCAATTACCGCTATACAATTCATCACGGCGACTTCTGCATCGGGGTGTTGGCGCTTTAACTCGATTGACCCGCTCGGTTGGGCGGGCCATGCAGCGGCCATGGACGATACAGCGCATCGATTAACGCCGGGCCGGGCCGTCATCGTGGTAATTTTGGCGGCGAGTATTTTGCGGCTGGCGCTGGCGGCCTGCACTGGGCTTGGCATCGATGAGAGCTATATGGTGGCGGCCTCCAATCGGTTTGCCGCCTCCTATTTCGACCATCCGCTGGCTTCCTGGTGGCTGGAACTGGGCAGCCGGTGGTTGTTTGGAAGCGCGGCGCCGATTGTGGTGCGGTTGCCGTTTGTTTTGCTGTCAGTGCTGTCATCGGGTCTGCTTTATGCGCTGACGTCACGGCTTTATGGCGCGCGTGCCGGCTTCTATGCCGTCGCGGCCTATAATGCCTCGCCGGTGTTTTCGCTGGCGTTCGGGTGCTGGGTTTTGCCGGATGGGCCGCTGGATGCCGCCTTGCTGGCGGCCGCCTATGCCATGATCCGGGCTTTGGGCATCGCCGAGCGCGAAACCAGTCCGGCGCCGGGCTGGTGGGGACTGGCCGGGTTCAGCGCCGGGCTGGCGCTGCTGAGTAAATACAACGCAGCACTAACATTGGCCGGCGCCGTCTTATTCCTGCTGACAGATCGCCGTTGCTGGCCGCATTTACGGACATTATGGCCCTGGCTGGCCGGCTTGATCGCAGCTGTCATGTTCCTGCCGGTGCTCCTCTGGAACGCCCATCATGGCTGGCAGTCTTTCCATTATCAGGGCGGCCGGGCGGCCGGATTGCGGCTGCACTGGTCGGCGCCCTTCAGTATTTGGGGCGGCGAAGCCTTGTTCGTGCTGCCCTGGCTATGGGTGCCGATGGTAATGTTGCTGCTGGGCGCGCTCCGTCACGGACCGGCGGACCGGCCAGGTTGGATGCTGGCGATGCTGGGGTTCATTCCGGTATTGCTGTTTGCGGTTATCGGCATCTGGTCATCGACCCGGATTTTGTACCATTGGGCGGCGCCTGGATATTTGATGCTGTTCCCGTTGCTCGGCAATTGGATGGCAGGCCTGACACGCCGTGCGGCGTGGTGGACCCGATTTGGGTTGAAAGCCGGCGCGGTGGTGCTGGCGGGAGCGGCCTTGTTGATGATCGCCGAGGTCGGTTTCGATGTGTTGCCGGGGCTGAGCGCATTTTCTCCGCCCGGTAAATCCCCGCTGCTGCAATTAATCGGCTGGGATTCCGTCCGCAGCGAATTGGCGGCGCGCGGCGAACTGAATAACCCCAAGCTCGCGGTGGCGACGTTGCGATGGTACGATGCCGGCAAAATCGGTTACGCGCTGCGTGGCGGTTTGCCGGTGACCGTATTTGGACCCGAGCCGCATCAATTCGGTATCTCGACGCCGCCTTCGAGCCTGCTTGGACGCAACGTGCTGATTATTGCAATGCCCGGTGATATCAGTGCGATTGCCGCCAGATACGCCCCCAATTTCCAGGAGATCACCGCAGCACCGGCATTGACCGTGGTCAGTCACGGCAAGACGCTTTTAGTGATCCCCGTGCTGCTGGGCGTGAATTTGCAACGCGCGCCATAGTTGTTGATCCAGATACGCTCCGGCCCGGGCTAGAGATCGCCGCGAAAATCAGTCTCGCGCCACTTGTTCCAGAATATGCGGAGCTGAGTCCCATGCCTGCGCGGCTGCCCGCAAGCCGGGCTGAATTTCCCCAGGAAAAACCTCCAGCAGCGGTGCCAGAGCAGGTCTTTGTAGCGCCGGCGCCAGCAGCGCGTGCCAGGCGCGCCTGGCCTCAAAGGCATTGCGCGCAAAGACCGTCGGGATGTTCACGGAGGCTGAAAAATCGAGCCATTTGAATGGCAGGTCGATATGACCTTCGACGTAATATGCGAAAGGCCTGTTATAGGCGCAGGCAATGATGGCGGCATGCAAGGCGCCGGCAAGGACGAAATCCACCGAGCAAATGACGTCGATGGCTTTCAACAGCACTTCCAGCGACGCCGGCAGGTTGGGGCGGAGTATCAGGTCGGCGCCGGATTTTTCCAGGATTTCCTGATCCGTGGATTGGTCGAAAAAATGTGGCACGCAGAGGATGCGGCCGGCGAGTTCAGGTATTGGCCGAGGCCGATGCAGTAAGGGCAATAATAATGCCGGGTCGCCGAGCGGCGTACCGGCGGGCAGTCCGAGCCGGGCGCGGGTCAAAGGGCCGCGCGCCCCGTGGAAGCGGCAGCGGGCTAGAAGTTGCGGGTCGATCCGTAATTCATCGCGCTGGCCACAACACCAGTATCCTACCAGCGCATCACGTGTGGCGCGGACCGCGTGCAGGTCGGCGCTGATCTCACGCGCCGAAAGAACGCTGCCGATGAGGCGGATGCGCGGATAGCGGTCGGGACCCGGCGCCTGCAGGCGTTGGATGAAAAGCTCGGTCAGATAGTCGCCCAGATTCTGGGTTGCCTGGCCTTGTTTCCAATAGGTAACGGCGCCTGACATCAGATCTCCGGCGGCTGCGATCCCTGGTCATGGCGGTTTTATTGCGTACGCGCAAGGAACGCGTAACTATTGCTTCGCCGCTTATAAATTCAGTATGCCGGGTAAGAAGTTTTTACGCCTCGCGTCCCGATGCCTGAGCGGCGTAGCCGCGATGTCTTCATGGGGCCGCGCAGATATTATTTAAAAGCCGCCGACTTTACTCCACCGTAACGGATTTTGCGAGATTGCGTGGCTGGTCAACATCGGTGCCTTTCAGGATGGCGACATGATAGGCCAGCATTTGCACGGGAATCGCATATAGAATCGGTGCGGCGAAGGGGTCGATATCCGGAATGATGATGGTTTCGCTTGCGATCTTCTCAAGTTTGGCGGCGCCGGCAGCGTCGCTGAAGACAATGATCTGGCCGCCGCGGGCCGCGGCTTCCTGCAAATTGGAGGCGGTCTTCTCGAAAAGCGGGCCGGAGGGAGCGATGGCGATAACCGGCATGGCTTTGTCGATAAGGGCGATCGGCCCGTGCTTCAGTTCGCCGGCGGCATAGGCTTCGGCATGGATGTAGCTGGTTTCTTTCAGCTTGAGCGCACCTTCGAGCGCGATTGGATAGCAGGCGCCGCGGCCGAGATAGAGCACGTCGCGGGCCTCGGCGATGCGGGCGGCCAGAGCGCGGATCGGCGCCTCATTGACGAGAACCTCGGCGGCCTTGGCGGGGATTTCGAGCAGGGCGTCGGTCAATGCGGCGATTTGCGCATCGGTCAGAGTGCCGCGCGCTTTTGCCAGACCCAGCGCGAAAGCGGCCAGCACGGTGAGCTGCGCGGTAAATGCCTTGGTGCTGGCAACCCCGATTTCCGGGCCGGCGATGGTTTCCAGCATGGCATCGCTCTCGCGCGCCATGCTGCTTTCCGGCACGTTCAAAATCGAGAGAACTTTCTGGCCGCGCGACTTCATGTATCGCAGCGCCGCCAGGGTATCGGCGGTCTCCCCAGATTGGCTGACCAGCAGGCCAAGGCCATCTGCGTCCAATGGCGGCGCCCGGTAGCGAAATTCGCTGGCGACATCCGCATCCGTGGCGATGCCGGCGAGACTTTCCAGCCAGAAACGTCCGGTAAGGCCGGCATAGAAAGCCGAGCCGCAGGCGCTGATGGTGACACGCGAAATTTTAGCGAGGTCGAACGGCAGGTCCGGCAGTTGCGGCATTCTGCTGCCGGCATCGATCATCTTGTGCAGCACATCGCCGATCACCACCGGATGCTCGTGCAATTCCTTTTCCATGAAATGCCGGAAATTGCCTTTGCCGATGGCAGCGCCGGTTAAATTCGTCAGCTTGATTTCGCGCCGCACCGGTTGATCGTCGCGATTGAAAAATTCGGCCGATTGGCGGGACAGCACTACCCAGTCGCCATCTTCGAGATAGGCGATACGGCGGGTCAAGGGCGCCAGCGCCATCGCATCGGAGCCGAGATACATTTCCTCATCGCCAAAGCCGATGGCCAAAGGCGCGCCGCGCTGCACGCCGATGATCAACTCCGGATGGCCAGCGAAAATCAAGGCCAGCGCATAGGCGCCTTCGAGCCGCGCAAACGCCGCGGAGGCGGCGGCGATAGGCGGCATGCCGGCTTGCAGGTATAAATCCACCAGTTGCGCGACGGTTTCGGTATCGGTCTCGGTCGCGAAAACCTGGCCCTTTGCTTCCAGTTCAGTGCGCAGTTCGGCGTGGTTCTCGATGATGCCGTTATGCACGACCGCAACCCGGGCGGTGCCGTGCGGATGCGCATTAATTTCGGTAGGGGCGCCGTGCGTCGCCCAGCGCGTATGGCCGATGCCGATGGTGCCGCTGAGCGGCTTGCGTTCCAGGGCGGCGGCCAGGTTGACGAGTTTGCCCTGAGCGCGGCGGCGCTCGATATGGCCGTCGACCAGGGTGGCGATGCCGGCACTGTCATAGCCGCGATATTCCAGGCGGCGCAGGCCGTCGAGTACCAGAGGTGCGGCCTGTGCCGTGCCGATGACGCCGATAATACCGCACATTTAAGCTGTTACTCCTTTGCCGCCTTTGGGCGTTTGACAACCTGCCGCCCGCGCGCAATTGCCAAGCTGCCTGCCGGCACATCCTCGGTAATAACCGACCCCGCGGCAAGCAATGCGTCATCGCCGATTTTTACCGGTGCTACCAATGCAGTGTTGGAGCCGACAAAGACACGGGCGCCGATTCTTGTTTTATGCTTGTGTTTGCCGTCGTAATTGCAGGTGATAGTGCCGGCGCCGATATTGGTTTTCTCGCCGATCTCAGCATCGCCGATATACGAAAGATGGTTGGCTTTTGCACCCTTGCCGATTTTCGACGCTTTCACCTCAACAAAATTGCCGATATGCGCGGTCTCGCCGATATCAGCGCCAGGGCGCAAGCGGGCGTAGGGGCCGATGATCGCGCCTTCGCGTACGATACAACCCTCAAGATGCGAAAAGGCTTTTATTTCAGCGCCGGCGGCGATGCTGACGCCGGGGCCGAAAACCACGTAGGGGCCGATACTTACATCCGGTGCAAGCGTGGTGTCGTATGATAAGAACACGGTTTCTGGCGCCAGCATCGCAACGCCTGCCTGCATCGCCGCGGCGCGGAGCCGCTGCTGCAGAACGGCTTCGGCGGCGGCGAGCTCAACGCGCGAGTTGATACCCATGCATTCCTCGAACGGCGCTTCGATGGCGGCAACCTGTTTGCCTTCGTCGCGGGCGATGCCGACGATGTCGGTGAGGTAATATTCGCCTTTTTTGTTGATCGGCCGCACCGTGTTCAGCCAGCAGGTCATATCGAGGGCGCCTGCCATCATGCCGCCGGCATTGCAAAAGGTGATGGCGCGTTCCGGTTCGGAGGCCTCGGCATACTCAACGATCCGGGTGACGTAGTCGCCTTCCGTTACCAGGCGCCCATAGCTGCCGGGCGCCGGCGGCGTGGTGCCGAGCAGCACCAGACCGGCATCGCCGGCCGCCAGCCGATCCCGCAGCTCGCGCATTGTATCGGCGGTGACCAAAGGGTTGTCGGCATATAAAATCGCGACGGTGCCGTGGCCGAATTTTGGCACGGCCTGCAGGGCGGCGTGGGCGGTGCCCAGCCGGTCGCGCTGAATAACCACCTCATGCTTGCCGGCGAGCGCTGCCAGCTGATCCATGCCGGGGCCGACCACCACCACGATGCGGTCGAAGACCGCCTCGGCGGCTTTTAGCAGATGCGTCAGCATCGGGGCGCCGGCGATTTTGTGTTCGGCTTTCGGCAATACCGATTTCATCCTGGTTCCAAGGCCGGCGGCCAGGATAACCGCTACATTTTCCATGCTCACGCGGTAGCCCCGGCGGGCGGGGCGTGTCAAAGGACCAGAAGTTCAATTCGGGTGTCGGAGTGTTGCATGCGCGCGGTGGTATTTGATCTGGACGGCACGCTAATCGATTCGGCACCGGATATTCGGGCCGCGCTCAACCGGCTGTTGGCCAAACACGGCCTGGCGGGGCTGACCGCGGCGCAAGTTCGGACCATGATCGGTGATGGTGCAAAAGTCTTGGTGACACGCGCGTTTGCCGCCTACCAGAGGTCGGCCGGCACCGCGGAGCTGGCTGATTTTCTGGCCGATTATGTGGCAAACGCCATAGTTGAAACCGCCCCTTACCCGGGCATCGTGGCAGCGCTGACAGCACTTCGAGACGCTGGGCATCCGATGGCGGTCTGCACCAATAAACCGGCAGCGGCATCGCGCGGCATTCTGGCAGCACTTGGACTGGAGTCGTTTTTTTCGGCAGTTATCGGCGGCGATTCGACGCCATTCCGCAAGCCGGATCCGCGCCATCTGCAAGCCGCGCTGGAGGCGCTGCACGCTCACACGGCGGTGATGGTCGGAGACCATGAGAACGACATGGCGGCGGCAAATGGGCTAGGAATTCCCGGTATTTTCGTCAGCTGGGGTTATGGCCATGCGCAGGGAACGCTGACCGTGCATTCCGCAACCGACCTGCCTGGCAGCATTGCCGGCTTATAACTGGATTACTCCTCCACCCAATTGGGCGAATAATACACCGGAACTTTGCGGGTGGCGCGCTCGGCCGCGCCCAGCTCAAACCAGGTCTGTAGCTGCAGCAGAACCTGCTGCGTCACCCGGGACAGTTTCAGTTTCAACAAGGCGTCCAGGGCGTACCAATCAACGCCCTCGAGCTCGCCCGAGCCGAGAATGCTACCGCTGGCCTGGCTGGCCGGGGCCACAAAAAATCGGGCATTGAAGCGGATCGGCACCGCGTTCGGCGTCACCGCGCGGCAGAGGTAGTCCAGCCCCGCCAGTTCCGGGGGGCTGCCCAGGCTGAGACCGGTTTCCTCCTGTAGCTCACGGGCCGCGGCATGGCCCAGGGCGAACGCCAGCTCGGGCGTGGCCGCGCGTTGCAGCCGGTCCAGAACATGCGCCGGCAAAGGCGAGGCCAACGGGGCTTTGAAATCCTCGGTGTCGACGACCCCCCCGGGGAATACCATGTGGCTCGGCATGAATTTATGGCCGGCATTGCGCAGCCCCATCAGCACCCGCAACTCAGCTTTATCATTATTGAACAAAATCAAGGTGGCGGCGTCGCGGAGCATCGGTTTCCTTTGGCTTGCCCGCCAACATAAGAGGGTTGACGAGGCCGGGTCTATGGGCCATTTGAGTAAACAGGACTAATACAGTCCACAATCGGAGCCGAAATGCTGAGACTGTCGAAATTGACCGATTATGCCGTGGTCGCGTTGGTACGCCTAGGCCAGGCGACCGGCCGAGAAGGTGCAGTCGAAACCACGCCGGGCATTGCCGCCGCGATTGGGATCCCGGAGCCGACCGTGGCAAAGGTTTTAAAGGCGCTGACCAATAGCGGCCTGGTGATCTCGCAACGCGGCGCCCATGGCGGCTACCGCCTGGCGAAGCCGTTATCGGCAATTCCGGTAGCCGATGTGATTGTTGCCATTGACGGGCCGATTGCGCTGACCTCCTGCGTGGATGGCGCCAGCGGTTGCGAGAGCCAGTCGCTATGCCCAGTTGCGGGACGGTGGGACCCGGTGAACCATGCGATACGGGACGCGCTGACGTCGATTACGCTGGCGGATATGGAAGCGGCAACGATCCCCCGTGCCTTTCGTTTGCCGAATAATTTACCCATTGCGGGTCTGACGGCCGCTGCTGTCGAGGCTGCTCAATTGAATGAGGTTTCATAATGTCTTCTGCTATTGAAACCCGCGATACGGTCGATGCACTGGCCGGCCAGAAATACAAATATGGCTTTGAAACCGACATCGCGATGGAGCAGTTCCCAAAAGGGCTGAACGAGGACATCGTGCGGCTGATTTCGGCAAAGAAGGACGAGCCGGAATGGATGCTGGCCTGGCGGCTGAAAGCCTATGCCATGTGGCGCAAGATGGACGAGCCGGACTGGGCGCGCATCAAACATCCGCCGATTGACTATGAAAACCTGTATTATTATGCGGCACCTTCCGGGCCGGCGCCGAAATCGCTGGAGGAAGTCGATCCTAGCCTGTTGAACATGTATGAGAAGCTCGGGATCCCATTGAATGAGCGCGCGGCTTTGGCCGGCGTCGCGGTGGATGCGGTATTTGATTCCGTCTCGGTAGCCACCACCTTCCGTTCGACTCTGGCGAAATCCGGCGTGATCTTTTGCCCGATCTCGGAAGCCGTGCGCGAGCATCCCGAATTGGTGAAGAAATATCTCGGCAGCGTGGTGCCGGTTGGCGATAATTTTTTCGCGGCGCTGAATTCAGCGGTATTTTCCGATGGCAGTTTCGTTTTTATTCCAAAGGGCGTGCGCTGCCCCATGGAGCTCTCCACTTATTTCCGCATCAATGCCCGCAATACCGGGCAGTTCGAACGCACGCTGATCATTGCCGAAGAAGGTGCGAGCGTATCTTATCTTGAAGGCTGCACGGCGCCGCAGCGCGATGAGAACCAGCTGCACGCCGCAGTCGTTGAACTGGTGGCGCTGGATGACGCCAAGATTAAGTATTCGACCGTGCAAAACTGGTATCCGGGCGATGAGAACGGCAAAGGCGGAATTTATAATTTCGTCACCAAGCGTGGCGCCTGCCGCGGCGCGCGTTCCAAAATCTCCTGGACTCAGGTGGAAACCGGATCGGCGATTACCTGGAAATATCCCTCCTGCATTCTGCAGGGTGATAACTCGGTGGGCGAATTCTACTCGGTGGCGCTGACGCATAACTATCAGCAGGCCGATACCGGCACCAAAATGATCCACCTTGGCAAAAACACCACGAGCACGATCATTTCCAAAGGTATCTCTGCCGGGCATTCGAACAACACTTATCGCGGGTTGGTAAAAATTATGCCGGGAGCCTCCGGCGCGCGGAATTTTACCCAATGCGACAGCCTGCTCATAGGCGATAAATGCGGCGCCCATACCGTGCCCTATATCGAGAGCCGTAATCCGTCGGCGAAAGTGGAACACGAAGCCACCACCTCGAAAATCGCCGAGGATCAGCTGTTCTACTGCCGCTCGCGCGGGCTTTCGGAAGAGGATGCGGTTGGCTTGATTGTCAACGGATTTTGCAAGGATGTGCTGAAGGAACTGCCGATGGAATTCGCGGTCGAAGCGCAGAAGTTATTGGCGGTGTCGCTGGAAGGTTCCGTGGGCTAATCATGTTAGAGATCAAAAATCTGTCGGCTTCGATCGGCGATAAGGAAATTTTGCGCGGCGTCGACCTGACCGTGCCGGACGGTGAAATCCACGCCATCATGGGACCGAACGGCGCCGGCAAATCAACGCTTTCCTATGTGCTCTCGGGGCGCGAAGGCTATGAGGTCACCGGCGGCTCAGCTACGTATAACGGCCAGGATGTTCTGGCGCTGCCGCCGGAGGCGCGTGCCGCCGCCGGTATTTTTCTGGCCTTTCAGTATCCGGTGGAATTACCCGGTGTCGGCAATGCCAATTTCATTCGCACCGCGCTCAACGCGGTGAAGCGGGCGCGTGGCGAGCCCGAGCTGGACGCGGTGGCGTTTTTGAAACTTGCCCGGGCCGAGCTGAAGAAACTCTCGATGCCCGATGATATGTTGAAGCGCAACGTCAATGTTGGATTTTCGGGCGGCGAGAAAAAGCGCAACGAAGTTTTCCAGATGGCGCTGTTGCAGCCGGGCCTGGCGATCCTGGATGAAACCGATTCCGGCCTGGATATCGATGCGCTGAAAATTGTCTCCGACGGCGTTAACGCCCTGCGTGGCCCGAAATTCTCGGCATTGGTGATCACCCATTACCAGCGGCTGCTCGACCATATCGTGCCGGACCGCGTGCATGTGTTGAGTGCCGGCCGCATCGTCCGTTCCGGCGGCCCGGAATTGGCGCTGGAACTGGAAGCCCACGGCTATGTTGGACAGGAAGCAGCTTAAACCATGACTGCCCTTCCTACCCGTAAACTTGAAGCCTGGCGCTATACAGATTTGCGATCGCTGGCCGCTATCAGCTTTGCCGAAGCAACGCCGGCAACGCCGGTGCCGGCGTTGCCGGATTTCGGCGTGCCGCGGATTGTTTTCGTCAACGGGACTTACGCCGCGGCGCTTTCAACTCCACCGGATTTTCTGCAGAATTTTGCGCAGGTCGCGGAAGCTTCGGATTTGCCGCTGGCACTGATCAACGCCGAACAGGCCCGCGACGGAGTGACGCTCAGCGTACCGGAAGCTGTCGATGCGGGCGCTGTCCTGCTTATCTCTTACGCCTCGGGCACCGAAAATCCGGTTGCGCTGCATCCGCGCCATCGCATCACCCTGGGCCGGGATGCCAAACTGACCCTGATCGAAATTGCGATGGGTGAAGGTGTTTACTGGCACAATCCGGTGGTCGATATCGCGCTGCATGAAGCTGCCAGGCTGGCGCATTACCGGTTGCAGAATGAGGGCCTCGAAGCCTTTCATCTCGCCACCATCCGCGCCAAGATCGCTGCCAAAGCCGCCTATGAAAGCTTCTCGCTGGTAATCGGCGCCGAGCTTTCCCGCGCCGAGTTTCATGCGACGTTGCTCGGCCCGAAAGCCTCGACGCATTTGAATGCTGCGCAGTTGTTGCGCGGCCATCAGCTTGGGGATTTTACTTCCGTTGTCGCCCATGACGCGCCGGATTGCGGCTCCAGGCAGACCGTTAAATCAGTGCTCGATGGCCATGCCCGCGGGGTTTTTCAGGGCCGGATTGAAGTGGCGCGGGCGGCGCAGAAGACCGATGGCTACCAGATGAATCAGGCTTTGCTGCTATCGCCCGATGCGGAAATGGACATCAAGCCGGAGCTCGAAATTTTCGCCGATGACGTCAAATGCAGCCATGGCGCCACCATCGGCGCGCTTGACCCGGAACAGATTTTCTATTTGCGCAGCCGCGGCATTCCCGAAGAACAGGCTCGCGCCATGCTGATCCGCGCCTTCCTTGCCGAGGCGCTGGAGCCGGTTACGCATGAGTTGGCGCGAGAAATGTTCGAGACGGCGATTGAACAGTGGTGGGCAAAAAAATGAGCGCCGCAATTGAAATAGAGAGCTTCGATCTCGCCGCCATTCGCCAGGATTTCCCGATCCTCGCCTCCGAGGTTCACGGCCGCAAGCTGGTGTTTTTGGATAGCGCAGCCTCGGCGCAGAAACCGCGCGCGGTCATCGATGCCATGGTGTTTTCCATGGAGCATCAATACGCCAACGTGCATCGCGGCCTGCACTGGATGTCGGAACGCACTTCCGATGCCTACGAGGCGGTACGCGACAAGGTAGCGAAACTCCTCAACGCCGCTTCGCGCGAGGAAATCGTGTTCACCCGTAACGGTACGGAATCCATCAATCTCGTCGCCTACACTTATGGCCGCGCCATTTTGCAGCCGGGAGACGCGGTCGTGGTGTCGGAAATGGAGCACCACGCCAATCTGGTGCCATGGCAGATGCTGCGTGACGCCCATGGCGTGGAATTGCGGATTGTCAAAATCACCGATGCCGGCGAGGTCGACTTCAACTCGCTGGAAGAGCAATTCGCCGATGGCAAGGTCAAGCTGCTCGCCATTACCCATATGTCCAACGTGCTTGGCACCTACACCCCGGCCGAGCGGCTGGCGAAATTCGCGCACCAACGCGGCGCCAAAATTCTGCTCGATGGTTGTCAGGCGATCGTGCACCGGCAGGTTGATGTGCAGGCCATCGATGCGGATTTTTATGTTTTCTCCGGCCATAAATTATACGGCCCATCCGGCATCGGCGTGCTTTATGCCAAGCGCGAAATTCTGGAAGCGATGCCGCCCTTCCTGGGTGGCGGCGACATGATCGGCACGGTGTCCTATCAACGCTCGACCTGGGCCAAACCGCCGCATCGGTTCGAAGCCGGTACACCGGCGATTTTAGAGACCATCGGCCTTGGCGCCGCGATTGATTATGTTGAGACCATCGGTTTTCCAGCGATTGCCGCGCATGAGCGGCTTTTGACCGAACACGCTTTGGCGGTGCTGTCAGCCATCCCGGGCCTGCGCATTCTAGGATCGGCGCAGGACCGTGGCGGGGTTATTTCCTTCACCATGGAAGGCGCGCATGCGCATGATATTGCCACCTTGCTGGACCGGCAGGGCATCGCGATCCGCGCCGGGCATCATTGCGCGGAGCCGTTGATGGGCCGGCTGGGCGTTACCAGCACCGCCCGCGCCTCGTTTGCGCTATACACCACCCTTGAAGAAATCGACGCGCTGGCCGCCGGGCTGATCCGCGTTAAACAGGTATTTGGATGATGGCCGACACCGACCAGCTTTACCATAATATTGTCATGGACCGTTTTCGCCAGCCGCGTAGCACCGGCCGCCTGGAAAAATTCGATGCTGAGGCCGAGGGCAACAACCCGCTTTGCGGCGATCGCATTCATCTTTATTTGGACCGTGAATCGTCGAAAATTTCGCATGAATCACAAGGTTGCGCCATCATGATCGCCAGTGCCGAGCTGATGGCCGATGCGGTGGCGGGCAAAACTCCAGAGCAAATCCGGCAGTTGCAAGCAGAGTTCGAGGCCGTGGTTACCACCGGCACCGAAAACCCGGCTTTGGGCCAGCTGAACGCGCTGGCAAATATTTCGCAATACCGCTCGCGCATCCGCTGCGCCACACTACCCTGGGCGACCCTCGGCCAGGCCTTGGAGGGAGCCAAATAATGGATGACCAGAATACGCCGATGGTCCCCGTCACCACCTGGACCCCGGAGGGCGAAACCAGGCCGCGTGTCACCGAGGATGCGGTGATCACTGCCATTGCAACCGTCTACGACCCGGAAATTCCGGTGAACATCTACGAACTTGGATTGATCTATGCGATCGAGATTGCCGAGACCGGCGACGTCAAGGTTGAGATGACCCTTACCGCCCCGGCCTGTCCCTCGGCGCAGGAACTGCCGGTGATGGTACAGGATGCGGTTGCGCAGATTGAAGGCGTCGGCAATGTTGAGGTCGAAACCGTGTGGGACCCGCCTTGGGATCCGTCACGGATGAGCGAAGACGCCAAGCTTACCATGAATATGTTTTGAGAGCTGAAATCATGAGCACCACCACGACAACCCCCGCCAAACCCCGCCGCGCTCTGCCGCCGCTGATGCAGCTTACCGAAGCCGCCGCTGAGCGCCTGGGCAAGCTGTATGCCGGCGGCGAAAGCGGCAAGCTGCTGCGCATTGCAATTTCGACCAAGGGCTGCTCCGGGATGTCCTATGAAATGGAATGGGTGGAGGCGCCGACGCCGCAGGACGAGGTTGTCACCAGCCATGGGCTGACGGTGCTGGTGGACCGCAAAGCAACCTTGTTTTTAATCGGCACCACGATGGATTACCGGACCGACAAGCTGACTTCCGGTTTCACCTTTGAGAATCCCAATGAGAAGGGCCGCTGCGGATGCGGCGAATCCTTCCACGTGTGAAATGAGGTAGCCATTTGAGGCGCCGGTCTGCGCCCCAGGTCCTCACGCATTTAACATACGCTCCGGTCCGGTCCTCGACCGACGCCCCAACTCACCGCCCCGGCTCTACCCCGGCTAACCACACCTGCTCCCAACATTGGCGAATTTCACTTCAGGTCGTTGAAAAAAATCCTTGAAAATTGAGCCGGGTTACATAAAATAGAGTGCGTCGGGATGCCTTTATTAGGGTCTCGGCTGTTTTGGAGGCGCGCTCGTTGAGCGGTTTCTTTGATGTTTGACCTTGCTTTTAGGAGGTTTTTTAACCATGGCTGATTTCTCTCCTCTGTTTCGTACCGCGATCGGTTTTGATCGTCTCGCCCGGCTAGTGGACACCTTGCCGGATAATACTGCTGCGGCTTATCCGCCGTATAATATTGAAAAAACCGGTGATGATTCCTACCGGCTCTCGCTTGCGGTTGCCGGCTTTTCTGCCGACGACATCGAGCTGACAGTTAAGGAAAACACCCTTATCGTCGCAGGCCGCGTCGCCGGTGAAAACAGCAAAGGCGAATACCTGCATCGCGGTATCGCGGCGCGGGCCTTTACCCGCCGCTTTGTGCTGGCCGACCACATGGTCGTGGAAACTGCCGACATTGCTAATGGTTTGCTGAACGTGACCATCAAGCGGGTAATTCCGGAAGCGTTGAAACCGCGTCGCGTTGAGATCAAGACGCTCGCGAATGCGCCGAAGGTTGTCGACGGCGCCACCGAAGGCCAGGCGCAGCTTTCGCAGGCTGCGTAATTACGCTGCGTAACTACTAAGCGGCCTTAAGGATCTGTACTAAGGAATGGGTGCGGGTAACCGCACCCATTTTTCGTGTCAGGTGTTTCAATCCGGCAGCGGGATGAATTCCTTATCATCCCCTGGCACGATGCCGAACTTGCCGGCCTTCCAGTCTGACTTTGCCTGTTCGATCCGGTCTTTCGATGAGCTGACAAAATTCCACCAGATATGCCGGTCGCCATCCATCGGCTCACCGCCGGCGATGATGATGCGGGCCGCCGTCAAGGCGCGCACGGTGATATGATCGCCCGGCCGAAAAATCAGCAGCCGATGCTCGGCGAATTCCTCCCCGGCGATCTCGATGCTGCCTTCCAGGATATACACCGAACGCTCCGCATGGTCGCTCGGCAAAGGCAGCATCGCGCCGGCATCCAGTATCGCATCGGCATATAGCGTGCCTGAAAATACCTGCACAGGTGAGGATACGCCATAGGCGTTGCCGGCGATCACCCGCACCCGGAGGCCACGATCCGACAGCGCCGGCAGACTAGCGCCGCCGTGGTGAAAAAACGCCGGATTTGTTTCCTCAAACATTTTCGGCAGCGCGATCCAGCTCTGCACCCCGGTCATCTGCCGCGCCGCCCCGCGCGATGCCGCGGATGAACGTTCCGAATGCGCAATCCCCCGCCCTGCCGTCATCCAATTGACGTCCCCGGGTATGATGTCCTGGTTACTGCCCAGGGTATCGCGGTGCAGGATCGAGCCTTCGAGCAGATAGGTCAGTGTCGCCAGGCCGATATGCGGGTGCGGCCGCACATCAATCCCCTGCCCGGCCTCGAACCGCGCCGGTCCCATATGGTCGAGAAACACGAACGGCCCCACCATACGCTTTTTGATGCTCGGCAGCGCCCGCCTGACCCGGAAACCGCCTAAATCCTTGGCGCTCGGCTCTATGACAATATCAGCGGCTCCAGCAGGTGCGCCGGTACCGGTTGCATCGGCGCTGCTGAGCCAGGACAAGCTCAGGCCGCTTTGGAGCGCAGTTTGTCGACAAATGCCTTCCGCACCTTCACTACCTTCGGCGCCACTACCGCCTGGCAGTAGCCGGCATACGGATTGCGGGCGAAATAATTATCGTGCTCCGGCTCGGCATTGTAATAGGGCCCGAGCGGGGTGATTTCGGTGACGATTTTTCCCGGCCAGATGGTGGCAAACTCATCGCGGATGGCGCGCGCGGTCTCCGCCTGCGCGTCATCGCTGGTGTAGATTGCGGAGCGGTATTGCGTGCCCACATCGCCGCCTTGGCGGTTCAACGTTGTTGGGTCATGGATGGTGAAAAACACCCGTAGCAAATCCGCGTAGGATATCACCGCCGGATCGAAGGTAATCTGCACCGCTTCGGCATGCCCCGTTGAGCCGCTGCAAACCTGTTTGTAACTCGGATTTTGCAGATGACCGCCGGTATAACCGGACTGCACCGCGGAGACCCCCTGCAATTCCGAGTAAGCCGCCTCCAGACACCAAAAGCAGCCACCCGCCAGCGTCGCAATTTCCCGCTTATCTTGAGTTGTCATGTTTTCGCTCCTTTTTTGATTTTGACCTGGCCCATTTCGCATATAGCCGACCAATGCGCAGCACTGACCGGCGCGACTGATAAACGCGACAGCCGGACCAAAGCCATATCGCTGAATCTGGGGTCGGCTTTAAGGGTTGCAAGCGAAACCGGCGCCGGTACCGGCTGCACGGCTTGCATGTCGACGCAAACCCAGTCGCCTTTTTCCGCCGACGGGTCCGGATAGGCTTCGCGGGCCACCTTAACGATCCCGACAATCTCCTTGCCGATGTTGGAATGATAGAAGAACGCGAGATCGCCCTTCTTCATCGCTTTTAAATTAAGCTTGGCGGTGTGATTGCGAACCCCGGTCCACGGTTCCACCTTGTTGGTAACCTGTTGGTCCCAGGAAAACGCGTCGGGTTCGGTTTTGACCAGCCAGTAATTCATTGCTGCAGCACGCCGTCACGAAATACGGTTTTAAAGCCGCTTACGCTGGACTGCTCAAACAGCCCTGCCTGCGCATAGGGATCTGCGGCAAACAGGGCGTTGGCCTCCGCATCGTCGGCCGCCTCGATGATCAATACGCTGCCTTTCGGATTGCCATCCGGATCCAGCATGGGGCCGCTATAAAGCAATTTGGGACCGATCTGTTGTTCCAGGAAGGTAAGGTGCGCCGGCCTGGTTGCCATGCGGAGCGGCAGACCCCCGGCTTTATCGTAAGCAATGAGAATAAACTGCATGGGACTGTGGTACTCCAATAATGCCGGGCAAACATAGCCATTTGGAGCACCGCTTCAAATTTTCCGCACCATGTCCTAATACAAGCCAAATGATGGAAACTGCCGAACCCTCCGTTGCCGCCGAGGCGCTGAAACCCTCAGGTTCATGGCTGCATTATTATGCCAATCCGGGACGGTTTCTGCGGCTGGCCAAGCCGGCATTGCCCTGGCTGGCGGGGTTTTCCATCGCCATTACCGCAATCGGCCTGGTCTGGGGCTACGGCTTTGCCCCGGCTGACTGGGAACAGGGCGACGCCGCTCGCATCATGTATGTCCATGTCCCGGCCGCCTGGGTGGCGATGGCGGGCTATGCGGCGCTGGCAATCTGCTCGTTTTTCTCGCTGATCTGGCGCCACCCGCTGGCCGATCTGGCAGCCGAGGAAATCGGCCCGGTCGGGGCTGGCTTCACCCTGGTTTGCCTGGTCTCCGGATCGCTATGGGGCAAGCCGATGTGGGGCGCCTACTGGGTCTGGGATGCCCGCCTTACCTCCGTGCTGGTGCTGTTCTTTCTCTATCTCGGCCATATCGCGTTGATCCGCGCCTTCGATAATCCGCAGCACGGCTATCGCGCCGCCGCCATCCTGGCGCTGGCCGGGGCCGTCAACCTGCCCATCATCGTTTTTTCCGTGCAGTGGTGGAACACCTTGCATCAGGGCAACACCATCTCGTTTTCCGGCGGCTCGAAAATCTACATCACCATGCTCTACCCGCTGCTCATCGCCTCGCTCGGCTTCTATATGTGTTTCATCACGCTAGTCACCGCCAGGCTCTGCGCCGCCATTATGGAACGCCGCACCAACGCAATACTATTAGCTGCGGCGGAGCGCGGCGCATGAGCTTCGCGCCTTTCATCAACGGCAGTTACGGCGTTACCACGCTCTTCCTCATTGGCATCGGCTGGCTGACTTTCCGCCGCTACCGGCGCGCAACCAAGCGCCTGGCAGCCGTCGAAACGCGACCGGCGGCGGTGCGGCCGCAACGCTGATGCGGGCCCGCAAAAAACGCCGCCTCTATCTGGTCCTGGCCTGCGGCATCGGCCTGGTCTCGGCAACCGGGCTCTCGCTTGCCGCCTTCTCCTCGACGCTGACCTATTTCCTTGGCCCCAGAGAGGTCCTGCAGAAACACCCCGCGCCCGGCATGTCCTTCCGCCTTGGCGGCATCGTGCAAGCCAACAGCGTCGCCACCACCGTCACCGACGGCACCCCCATCACCACCTTCCGCGTCACCGACGGCCAGGCCTCCATCCCCGTCACCTATTCCGGCGTGCTCCCGGATTTATTCAGGGAAGGCCAGGGCGTGGTTGCCATCGGTGAAATGCGGGCCGACAACACCACCTTCAACGCCGACGAAGTGCTCGCCAAACACGGTGCCAGCTACATGCCCAAAGACGTCGAACAAGCCCTCAGAAACGCCGGCAAGTGGAACCCCAAATATGGGCCGCCGCCAGCCGCCGATACCTGGAACACCCTGGCCGTGAAAAACTCGAGCTCATGATCCCGGAACTTGGACATTTCGCGCTAGCGCTTGCCGTTGCGCTGGCGTTTGCGCAGGGCGTCATCGGCATTTTCGCGCCTGGCCTGCGCGACTCCCGAGCCATGCGCGCCGCGCCGGCGCTGGCACTTTGCCATTTCCTGGCGATCGGTGCTGCTTTTCTGGCACTGATTTACGCTGGAATTGTTTCGGACTTTACGGTCGAAAACGTTGCGGATTTTTCTTCCAGCATCGTGCCGCTGATCTACCGGATTTCCGGCACCTGGGGGAACCATGATGGATCGATGGTGTTATGGTGCTTCATACTTTCGCTTTGCGGCGCCACGGTCGCAAGCTTTGGCGGCAATTTGCCGTCTTCATTGCGCGCTCGCGTTCTTGGCGTCCTTGGCCTGGTTTCGGGCGGATTTTTGCTGTTCACGCTGACGGTGTCGGACCCGTTCGTGCGGATCTGGCCGCCGCCATTGGACGGCGCCGGGGTTAATCCCATCTTGCAGGATCCAGGCTTGGCCTTTCATCCGCCTGTGCTCTACACCGGGTATGTTGGATTTTCGGTGGCGTTTGCGTTTGCCATCGCGGCGCTGATTGAAGGCCGGCTGGACGCGGCCTGGGGCCGTTGGGTGCGGCCTTGGGCGTTGTTGTCCTGGTGTTTCTTAACCTCCGGCATCGCACTTGGTTCCTGGTGGTCTTATTACACCCTGGGCTGGGGCGGATACTGGTTCTGGGACCCGGTGGAAAATGCGGCTTTGCTGCCATGGCTCTCCGGCACGGCGCTGTTGCACTGCGCGATTGTGGTGGAAAAGCGCGAGGCCTTGAAAGCCTGGACCGTACTGCTCGCCATTGCCACATTTTCGTTCAGTCTTTCCGGCACCTTCCTGGTCCGCTCGGGGATTTTAAACTCCGTGCATTCGTTTGCCGCGGCCCCCGATCAAGGCCTGTTCATTCTGGTGCTGCTCGGCATTACCATCGGCGGTTCGCTGCTGCTGTTCGCCGTCCGCGCGCCGGCGCTGGCCGCCACCGGCATATTCGCGCCGCTGTCGCGCGAGAGTGCACTGGTGCTGAACAACATCTTTCTATGCTCGATCGCGGCTGTGGTCTTCACCGGCACGCTGTATCCGCCTTTCGCAAATCTGCTGTTCGGCATTCAGCTTTCAGTCGGCGCGCCGTTCTTTAACCAGACCGTATTACCGCTAACCGCGCCGTTAATCCTGGCGATGGCAATCGGCCCGCTATTGCCTTGGAAACGGGCTGCCCTGCGGCCGGCGCTGGAGCGCATCTGGCTGGCGGCCGTGGTAGCCTTAATCATCTTCCTGGTCATGACCCTGCGCAGCAATGCAATCACCGCCCTTGGCCTCGCCGGCGGCGTCTGGGTGGTGCTATCGGCACTCTCCGACATCGCTGAGCGCGTCAAGCTGTTTCGCGGCCCGATCGGGGATTCGGCGAACCGGCTGCGGGCGTTACCGCGGGCTGCTTTCGGCGCGGCGCTCGGTCATATCGGCTTTGGCGTCATGGTGCTGGGCATCGCCGGCATGACACTGGCGTCGCAGAAGGTTGTCGTGCTCAATCCCGGTCAGACCACGGAACTTGGCGGCTACGACTGGACCCTTAACGACATCCATGACGCTCCCGGCCCAAATTACACGCAGCGCGTTGCCGACCTCACCATCAGCAAACACGGCAAGGCATTTCTGACGCTGCATCCCTCCCGCCGCTTCTTCACCGATCAGAAGGTCACCACCAACGACGCTGCCATCCATACCAACGGCTTCCAGGACATTTACGCTGTCTTTGCCGACCAACCTGCCAGCGGTGGCGCCGAACTGCGCCTGAACCGGCATCCACTCGCCCCCGAAATCTGGTTCGGCGGATTGATTATGGCGCTTGGCGGTTTTCTGTCGCTCTCGGACCGCCGGCTGCGTATTGGCGCGCCGGCACGCAAGCAAAGTGCAAAGCCGGTATTGGCATAGAGCATGAATAACCGGCGGCGAATATTATTTGCGGCACCGTTATTTGTTACGGTCGCGGCTGGAACCGGCTTCTACACCATTTTGCGCCGCATGCAGACCCAGACCTACGATCCGCATGCGTTGCCCTCCCCGCTGGTCGGCCATCGGCCGCCGAAATTCAATCTTCCCGGTTTTAATAACCAGCCTGGATTTTCCAACGGCGATATTGCCGCGCCGCCGCGGCCGATGCTCGTCAACTGGTTCGCTTCCTGGTGCGCGCCTTGCATGCAGGAGGCGCCGCTACTTTCTCAACTTGCCAAAACCGGGATCCCAATCTGGGGCATCGCCTATCAGGATACGCCGGCAGCACTCGCCGTCTATTTCGCCGAATACGGCAATCCTTTCGCGCGTCTGGCCACGGATAGCTCGGGCCTTACCGCCATCAATTGGGGTGTGTATGGGGTGCCGGAGACCTATTTCATCGACCGTCAGGGCATCGTGCGCTGGCGTTGGGCCGGCGCGCTGAGCGACGAGGTGCTGCGGCAGGAACTCGACCCGTTGCTAAATCAGTATTCGTGAAGCAGCAATTTATGAAGCTCATATTCATTCTGCTGGCGTTCCTGCCGTCACTCGCATTGGCGCAGATGGTTACGCGGGATGGCGTTACCCTGACCGCGGCCCAGGAGCAGCGTAGCGAAGCCATCGGCGATCAGCTGCGCTGCCTGGTTTGCCAGAACGAAAGCATTGAAGGCTCGTCGGCAAGTCTCGCCCGACAATTGCGGATCATAATCCGCCAGCAGGTCGTCGCCGGCGCAGACAACAAAGCGATCATGAATTACATGGTGCACCGCTACGGTATTTTCGTACTGCTGAAACCGCCCTTATCGAGGCTGACACTGTTGCTTTACGCCTCGCCCTTCATCGCCCTGTGCATCGGCTTCCTTGCAGCTTGGCTGGCCCGAAGAAACCGCGTTCCGGCTGCTGCCCCGTTATCCGACAGTGAGACCGCCAGGCTCGATAAACTGCTTAATTCATGATCTATATTTGGATGCTTTTGTTGGCGCTGGCGTTGATGCTGCCGCTTTTTTTGTCCTACCGAACTTCGAGTGCGACGCGAAATCGGCGCGACACCGCCTTGGCAATGCACCGGGCACAGCTTGACGAACTCAGCAAGGATCTCGGTGAGCAACGCATCAACCCCAATGAGTATGCCGGCGCCCGGCTGGAGATTGAGCGCCGTCTGCTAAGCGCCGATATGATTGCTGAACCACAACAAGATGGCAATGCGCGCCTGTTGCTTGCAGCTACCGTCATTCTCATTCCGGTAATGGCATTTCTGCTTTACCTGCCCGGCAGCACGCCAAACATACCCTCCGAGCCGCATACGCAATGGGTGGCCCGGCAAAAAGCCGAGCATCAACAAGCGCAAATCCTGATCGCTGCGTTACGGGTGAAGTTATCGACGCTGGCGCCAAACTCTCCGGCGGCAAGCCAGGGGCAGGCCTATCTGGCCGAGGCGCTGGCCGAGGACGCCGGCCAGCTGACACCGGAGTCGATTGCGCTGTTCAAGGAGTCGCTTGACGATGCGCCACCCAACGCCCCTTGGCTGCAGTTGGTCGAGCAGCGCCTTGCCGAGGCGCAAGCTGCATTGCAATAGCCTAGTTACCAGAATATAAGACCAGGATTACCCAGCCTTCACTTGCGAACCGGTGCTCGTTTAACCAATTAAAAGCAATGGACCAAAACGAACCGAACCAAAATGACCAAACCGCAAAATTGCCGGTACCGCCTGAACCAAACAGGCAGCCGGCAAAGCCCGTTTTGGCGCCTGAAATTGGCGGACAAAAAGGTCCGGAGCCCACGCCTTACGGCGACTGGGAAAAGAACGGACGTTGCACCGACTTTTAACTGCAGCATAACAAATCGAAAACTCAGGAAAGGAATTCTCGTATGAGAGGCATTCTCGCCATCGTAATTCTAGTCGTCATCGTGTTCTTCGCGGTGCCGATGGTGTCGGAAGGCACCACCAATGCTTGCCAGGCTCTGGAGAAGCATAATGTCAGCGCAACGGCCAGCAACGTCGCCGGCAGCAACACGGGCGTAATTCATAACGTGATCAACTCGGTTGGTCAGGCAGGTGCTACCGGCCAGGTCGCCAGCACGGATGCATCCCAGACCCACCCGGACACCCCCACCCCGCTGACCTGCACCTATGATTACTGGAAAGACATTCTCTAAGTTCGGCTGAGGCAGTTTCTGAACTGGCCTGGTGTGGCGCGCCTACAAAATGGGCCGCCAGACCGCAGCTTTTGATACTGAGCCTCAAGCGGCATCTTGAAGCCTCGCCAGTCGCGTAAGATTGGCGAGGATTTCGCGTGCGATGCCGGCTCTAGCCGCCACATCCATATCCCGAGCCACCACCAATTTATGATCCGGCCGGATCTTGACGGTGCCGCCGCGCGTACCGATCCAGGCAATCAAAGCACCCGGATTGTTGAATTCATTCCGGCGGAAACTAATAACCATTCCTTTTGGTCCCGCATCGAGTTTCTCGACGCTGGCTTCGCGACAGGCGCGTTTCAGTGCCACTGTTTCGAGCAAATTCTCGACTTCTTCAGGCATTTTTCCAAACCGGTCGACCAGCTCCGCAGCCAATGCTTCGCTTTCGGCATCATTCTGTAGGCCGCCGATGCGGCGATATAGCCCAAGCCGGACCGGCAGATCACTGACGTAATCCTCAGGTATCAACACCGGTAATCCGAGATTGATGTTCGGCGTCCAATCGCGCTCGACCGGCTTTTTATTGTTATTCTCGGCACGGATCGCACTCACCGCGTCTTCGAGCATCTGCTGATAAAGTTCAATGCCCACTTCACGGATGTGACCGGATTGTTCGTCGCCCAGCAAATTGCCGGCACCGCGCAAATCCAGGTCATGCGATGCCAGGGTAAACCCGGCGCCCAGCGTGTCCAGCGTCTGCATCACTTCCAGCCGCTTCTCAGCCGCCAGTGACAATTTATGATGCACGGGCCAGGTCAAATAGGCATAGCCCCGCTGCTTGCCGCGGCCGACACGACCGCGCAGCTGGTACAGTCCTGCCAGTCCAAACATATCGGCGCGGTAGATGATCAGCGTGTTGACCGCCGGCATATCGAGCCCGCTTTCGACAATATTCGTTGCCAGCAGGATATCGAATTTGCCCTCGCCGAACTCCGTCATCACCCGCTCAAGCTCGGTCGGCGCCAGCCGCCCATGAGCCATGGCGCATTTTGCCTCGGGTACAATTTCCCGCAGGCGCGCAGCCATGGCATCGAGGTCCTCGATGCGCGGCACCACGCAGAAAATCTGACCCCCGCGGAACCGCTCGCGCGCGATCGCTTCTTTAATGACCAGGCTGTCGAAGGGCATGATGAAGGTTCGAACCGCAAGCCGGTCCACCGGCGGCGTGGTGATCAATGAGAGATCGCGCACGCCCGTCAGCGCCAATTGCAGCGTGCGCGGAATCGGCGTGGCGGTCAGCGTCAGCACATGAACATCGGCCTTCAACAGCTTCAGCCGCTCTTTATGCGCAACGCCAAAATGTTGCTCTTCATCAACGATCAACAGGCCGAGATCGGAGAATGCAATCCCCTTTGCCATCAGCGCATGGGTGCCGATGACAATGCTGATACTGCCATCCGCAAGACCAGCCCGCACCGCCGCCGCCTCCTTGGCCGTGACCATGCGCGATAACTGCGCCACCTTCACCGGCAACCCGTCGAAACGCGCCGAAAACACCCGGAAATGCTGGCGCGCCAGCAAGGTTGTCGGCACCACCACGGCCACTTGCGTCCCCGCCATCGCGGCAACGAAAGCGGCGCGCAGCGCAACCTCGGTTTTGCCAAATCCGACATCGCCGCAAATCAAGCGGTCCATCGGTTTGCCGGCCGCAAAATCCTCCAGCACATCGGCAATCGCCCGGGCCTGATCCTCGGTTTCATTGTAAGGAAACCTGGCGCAGAATTCGGCAAAGGCGCCGTCATCAGCGGTCAACATCGGCGCCTCGCGCATCTGCCGCTCAGCCGCCAGCCGGATCAGCCCAGCCGCCATGTCCTGGATCCGGTTTTTGGCACGCGCCTTGCGGGCCTGCCAGGAAGCGCCACCCAACTTGTCAAGTGAAACGCCATCGGTCTCCTGCCCGAAGCGCGACAGCAGGTCGATGTTTTCCACCGGCAGAAATAATTTGTCGCCGCCGTCATATTGCAGCCGCAGGCAATCATGCGCGGCTTCGTTAACGGTGATGGTTTCGAGGCCGTCATAGCGGCCGATCCCGTGATCTTGATGCACCACCAGATCACCCTGTTCGATCTCGGTGGCATCGGCGATGAACTGGTCGGCGCGGCGCTTGCGCTTCGGCGGCCGGGCGATGCGCTGCCCGAGCAAATCCTGCTCCGCGACCAGCGCCATGCGGTCGGTAACGAACCCCCGCTCAATGCCAAAAACCGCAAGTGCGACCGAGCCCTTTGGCAAAGCCCGCGCGGCATCGGCGTTTTGCACCGGCTGCACATCGCGCACGCCATGTTCGCGCAGCATCAGCGCCAGCCGCTCGCGGGACCCGGCACTCCACGCCGCCAGCACGATGGTTCGGCCCGATGCCGCCCAGCCGCGCCGTAAATCGGCAAATCCGTCAAACGCGGCCAGAGGCTGCCCAGCCAGAATTGCACCAGGCCGGCCGCCAACATCGACCCCAACCGCGCCGTCAGGCTTGGCAAACGGGGTGAACCCGAATACCGGCCCCCGAGCCAATGCCGCATCCAACCCGGCATGATCCAGATACAGCAGTTCAGGCGGGATCGGCCGGTACGGTTGCTCGCCGGACCGCGCCGGACCGCGCCGTTCAGCGAAATGGTCGGCGATCAGCTCCAGCCGCGCCTCGATCGCGCCCTCGGCCTGATGATCCAGACTTACCGATGCGTTTGGCAGATAGTCGAAGATCGTCTCCATGCTCTCGGAGAATAACGGCGCGTAGTGCTCGACGCCCGGATGCCGATGCCCTGCCGATACCGAGTGATATAGCGGATCCTCGACCGCTTTCGGCCCGAACATCTCCCGCCAGTTGGTCCGAAACCGCGCCACCGAAGCCTCGTCGAACGATAGCTCGGAGGCCGGATGGAAATCCAGAAGCGCCACCGGCTCGGCGCTGCGCTGCGTCTCCGGGTCAAACCGCCGGATCGACTCGATCAGGTCGCCAAATAAATCAATCCGGACCGGGGCAAAGTCGCCTGCGGGAAACACATCGATGATGCCGCCGCGGAGCGAAAACTCACCCGCCTCCATCACTGTTCCAACGCGGTTGTAGCCATCGGAATCCAGAAACGCCGCCAGATCCTCGGGCGCGATGCTGTCGCCGACCGCAAGGCGCATTCCCGCCCCCGCCAGCGCCAGGCGCGGCGGCACTTTTTGCAAAGCGGCGTTAACGGTGGTCAGGACGATCCGCTTCTTGCCAGGTTCGGCCTGCAGTTTTGCCAGCGACGATATCCGCTCCGCGATGATGGCGCCGTTCGGCGAAACCCGGTCATACGGCAGACAATCCCAGGCCGGGAACGTAATAACCTCCACCTCGGGTCCAAAAAATCCAATCGACTCCGCCAGCCCCGCCAACCGATTATCGTCCCGCGCAATATGCAGCACCGGCCCGTCATGCTCGCCAAGCCGCCGAACCAGCACCATCGCATCCACCCCCTCCGGCACGCCATAAACGGTGATCATCGGGCGGGTCCTTGGATTTGAGCTGAAAGCAGGCAAGCCAATTTGATTTGCCTCCGGCCCGTGCCTTTGGCCGGGGTCCAGGGGACAGCGTCCTCTGGGCTCGTCTGCTGTAAATTCAACGCCAGCACCCTCTCCATCACCACCGGTTTAGTGCGGCGTGGCGGATGCGGCGCAGCATTGAGGAGTCGGCGTGCGACGGTATGGGTAAGCGGCCGGTCAGCCAGTCGGCTAATTCGGTATCGTTGTGTTTGAGCAGGGCTTCCAACTCGTCCATGTCCGTGGGGGTAAGATTAGTGATTTCAGCTTTCACGAAGTCGCCAACCAGGAGGTCGTTTTCGTGGGTACCCATATGCTGGGCGCGGAACACCAACCGGCGCCGCCGGTTGTCCAAAGGTTGTTGCTCAGTCGCTCGGTCTTCGGTCATAAGGCCCAGTAGGTGCTGGCTTGCGGTATAAAGAAGCTGGGGCCAAGAGTCAGCCCGTGATTGCTGATTTTCTCTCTCCCGTACGTGCGCCGATCACAACCCTGCCCGGCATCGGGCCGCGGCTTTCGGCGCTGCTGGGCAAGCTGGTCGGCGGCGGCACCTTGCGGGATGTGCTGTTTCATCTGCCGGTCGATTTTGTTGATCGGCGGCAGACCGTAAACATCCGGGAAGCGCAGCCGGGCGGGATCGCGACGATGCGCGTTGAGGTTATCGGGTATGAACTGCCGGCCCGCAAAACCCAGCCGCACCGGGTGATTATCGGCGACCAGACCGGGTTCGCCGAAATCGTGCTGTTTCATGCCGCTCGCCTGGCGCAGTTCCCGATTGGCGCCAGGCTGCTGGTTTCGGGCAAGTTGGAGCGGTTCTCCGACCGCCTCACCATGCCGCATCCAGATTACGTGCTGCCGGTCGACCAGGAACAAGGTTTTCCCTGGATCGAGCCGGTATGGCCGCTCAGCGCCGGTGTGGTCCCCAGGATCATGCGCCGCGCCGCGCTGGGAGCGTTGGCGCAGCTGCCGGAGATGCCGGAATGGCATGATGCGTCGATCCTGCGCCGCCGGGGCTGGCCGGCCTTCAAAGCAGCCCTACGTGCGCTGCACGCGCCGGATGTTATTCCCTCCGCGCAACCTCTGGCACGGCTGGCTTACGACGAGTTGCTGGCGCGGCAGCTCGCTTTTGCCATTGTGCGATCGCGTCGCCGCAAGCGGGGCGGCCGTTGCCTGCCTGGCACCGGATTATTGCGCGCGCAGGCGCTGCTGCGGTTCGGCTTTGCACCGACCCGAGCGCAGTCCAAGGCGCTGGCTGAAATCGATGCTGATCTTGCGGCTCCGCACCAGATGCTGCGGCTGCTGCAGGGCGATGTCGGCTCCGGCAAGACACTGGTTGCGGTACTGGCGATGCTGCGCGCCGTGGAGTCCGGCGCCCAGGCGGCGTTGCTGGCGCCGACGGAAATTCTCGCCAAGCAGCATTACCTGACGCTGCAAAAACTCTGCCCGGTGCCGGTCGCCTTGCTCACCGGCAATGTCAAAGGCAAAGCCCGCAGTTCTATCCTGAAAGGTCTGGCCGACGGCAGCATCCCGATCGTGGTCGGCACCCACGCGCTGTTCCAGAAGCATGTCGAATTCCAAAATCTTGGCTTCGCCGTCATCGACGAGCAGCATCGTTTCGGCGTCGACCAACGGCTGCAGCTGGGCGCCAAGGGGGCTGCCACCGATTTGCTGGTGATGACTGCAACCCCGATCCCGCGGACCTTGCTGCTTACCCATTGGGGCGAGATGGATATTTCGCGAATTACCGAAAAACCGGCAGGCCGGATACCGGTCCGCACCACCATGCATAAGCATTCCGAACTACCCAAGGTGGTCGACGCGGTGGCCCGCGCGGTTGCGACCGGCGTCCAGGTTTACTGGGTCTGCCCGCTGGTGCTGGACTCCGAGGTGCTCGACATTACTGCAACCGAGTTGCGCTTTGCCGAACTGCAAAAACGGTTTGGCGCCGATGTAGCGCTGGCGCATGGCAGGCTGGATGCGCCAGCCCGGGATGCCGCCTTGGCCGCTTTCAGCTCAGGCGCGGCCCGGATCCTGGTCGCGACCACCGTGATCGAGGTCGGGGTTGATATCCCGGCCGCCAGCGTCATCGTGATCGAGCATGCCGAGCGCTTTGGTTTAGCCCAATTGCACCAGCTGCGGGGCCGGGTTGGGCGCGGCAGTGCCGCCAGCTTTTGTCTGCTCCTGCACCCTGATAAAATTGGCGAGAACGCGCGCAGGAGGCTCTCTACTTTGCGCCAGACCGAAGACGGGTTTGTGATCGCCGATGAGGATTACCGTTTAAGAGGGCATGGCGACGCGCTAGGCACCCGGCAATCCGGCCTCCCCGGCTATCGCCTGGCGGACCCGGACTCGCATGAGGAACTGCTGCTGATGGCCAATCAGGATGCGAGCATGCTGCTCGATCGTGACCCTAAGCTTGAAACCCCGCGCGGCCACGCCATCCGTATTCTCCTCAATCTGTTTGATCAGCGCGATGCGATTCAGACGCTGCGTGCCGGATGACATTGCACCACCCGATCGCTACCTGTGATGTGATCGGAGCAAACAGATGAGAGAATATCCGGACCTGCCGCGCGTTGGCATTGGCATCGTGTTGTTGCGCGGCGATGAGGTGCTGCTGGTCAAACGCGGCAAGCCGCCAGGGGTTGGACAATGGAGCCTGCCCGGGGGCGCCCAGGAATTGGGCGAAACCGCCGAGGCCTGCGCCCGGCGCGAATTGTTGGAGGAAACCGGCCTGGAGGCGGGGCCGCTGCACCTGGTGGCGCATGCGGATGCGATACATCGCGACCCGGCAGGCCAGCTGCAATACCATTACACCATCCTGGATTTCGGTGCGCATTATATCGGCGGGGAAGCCCGCGCCGGTGATGATGTCAGCGCCGTTGCCTGGGTGCATCCGGACCGGTTCGACGAATATGATGTCTGGCCGGATGCGCGGCGGATTATTGCGCTAGCATTTTCTCAACTGCTGATTTGAATTTTTTCGAATCCGGGCTGGTCAGGCTGGAGAACCAATCCACCAGCTGGCCGTCCCGGCCGACCAGATATTTGAAAAAATTCCATTTCGGTTTGGCCAGGAAGCCGCCATTTGCGCCGGCCCATTTGAAGAACGGATGCGCCTGCGCGCCTTTCACATGCTCTTTCCCCATGATCGGAAAATCGACTCCGTAATTGATCTCGCAGAAGCTCGCGATCTCATCATGGGTTCCGGGCTCCTGGTTACCGAAATCATTGGATGGCACGCCGATGACCACCAGCCCGTTTGACTTCTGGTCGCGCCACAGCGCCTCCAGCCCCTTGTATTGCGGTGTAAATCCACATTTTGATGCGGTGTTGACGACCACAAACGGCTGCCCCGCAAGGTCCTTCAAGGCGTAGGGTTTGCCCTGCAGGGTCTGGAAGCTGAAATCATAGGCGCTCGGCATCTTTGTATCCTCCAATTTTTCTCATACACCCATCCTATGGCCGATAAGATCAACTCTACAGCAGCTCTCATCTCCGTGATGGCGGCCTTGCGCGATCCGCAGACAGGCTGTCCTTGGGATAAAGCGCAGGATTTTGCAACAATCGCACCCTACACCATCGAGGAAGCTTATGAGGTGCGGGCCGCCATCCGGGCCAATGATCCCGGACAGATCAAGGACGAGCTTGGCGATTTGCTGTTCCAGGTGGTCTATCATGCAAGGCTGGCCGAGGAACGCGGCTGGTTCGACTTCAACGACGTTGCCGCCGCGATCACCGATAAAATGATCCGCCGCCATCCGCATGTATTCTCGGCCGAGCCCGGGCGTGACGCCGCGGCGCAAACCCAGGCCTGGGAAGTTCAAAAGGCTAAGGAGCGCACGGCACGCGCGCAGTCGGGCACATTGGACGGCATTGCCGAAAGCCTGCCGGCGGTGGCGATGGCGGCCAAACTCACCGGGCGTGCCGCGCGCGTCGGGTTCGATTGGCCGAACCCGGCCGAGGTGCTGGATAAGCTTGAAGAGGAAATAAGGGAGCTGCGGGCCGAATTGCCCACGGCAGCACCTGACAGGTTGCAAGATGAGCTGGGCGACATGCTGTTCGTGCTGGTCAACCTCGCGCGCAAGTTGCGGTTGAACGCTGAGGACTGCCTGGACGGCGCCAATCAGAAATTCGTCCGCCGGTTTCGCTTCATCGAAGCCGCGTTGGCGGCGGCAGGCAAGGTTCCAGCAGATTCAAACCTTGCAGAGATGGACCGGCTTTGGGACCAAGCCAAGCGCGGCGGCTTGTAATGCCGGAAAATTTGGCTATCCAAAGTCCCATGAAAACACTGTTGGAAGGCTATGACCGTTTCATCCACGGTTACTGGGAGCAGCATAAGGATCGCTACGCCGTGCTGGCGCGGGACGGCCAGGCGCCGTCCAGCATGGTGATCGCGTGCTCGGATTCCCGGGTGTCACCCGAAATGATTTTCGATACCGCGCCCGGCGATATTTTCGTGGTCCGCAACGTCAGCAACCTGGTGCCCCCTTACGCACCGGATCTGGGCAATCACGGCACGTCTGCGGCACTGGAATTCGCGATCACCATTTTAAATGTTTCGCGGGTGGTGGTGCTGGGGCATAGCCAGTGCGGCGGCATCCGGGCGCTGGTTCGCGGGCCGCGCGCGGAGGATGGCGATTTCATTTCCTCCTGGATGGCGATTGCCAAAAACGCCCGCGCCCGGGTTTGCGACTCACCGGAGGCGCCGGCGGAGTTCGATGCGCTGTGCGATCAATGCGAGCGCGAGTCGATCCGCGTCTCGCTCGCCAACCTGCTTACATTCCCCTGGATAAAATCCCGCGTCGAGGCCGGCACGCTGACTTTGGGCGGACTGCATTTCAATGTGCAGTCTGGAGCGATCGAAATTATTAACTAACGCCCGGGGTGGTATTCGGGTGCACTGCTTCATCCTCATCGGATGTTTCGGGCAGCTGTTCGGGATTCATGATCGGCAGGACCTCGCCATACCAGATGGCGCGGACCAGGTGGTCGCCGCGCGGGGCGCCGGTATTGGGATGCAGCAGGATCACCAGGCCTTGCCGGTTCAACATCAACCAGGGCACGAAGGCGGAAAAAACTTCCGTTGCGAAAGCAACCTGATACATCGGCGCCGCATGCGGCCCGATGGGCTTATCATGCCAGCGCCCTAGCCTCACCATGAAGCGTGCCGCGATCTGCTCGCGTATCTGCTCGGCCTTGGCGCGCTCTTCGGGACTGCGATAATAAATATGCGCATGATAGCTAACGATGGTTTCGGTTGCAGTCACCGCTGATATCGGTTGATCCAATGTTTTGTCCTTCGCCTGAAAAGGCCTCGGCAGAGCCGGCGCCCCTGCCCCCGGAATCAAAAAAGTTTTTTGGTTCTTTTTTGCAAAAAAGAACTGCTTGCCTCGCTATTCATACAGCTATTCATCCAGCAAAGCCTTCCTCAACTCCAGCCAGCTTGTCGCATCCGGAGCCAATATCAAGCCGCCATGGGTGGCTGAGGGCAGGTAGGGGGAACCATCGAAGCGGGCCGAGTAGCCGCCGGCTTCACGGTGCAGCAGCACCCCGGCGGCGTGGTCCCAGGGCAATAACTTTCGGAACAGTTGCACCTGGGCGTGGCCGGCCGCGAGCATTCGGTATTGGTGGGCAGCACAGCGGTAATCAGGGGCGGCGGCCAGGCGGTCCAACCGGCTCATCACCCGGCTGCGCAAAGGTTGCGGTAAAAACCGCCAGGAGATCGAGCCTGTCATTTGCCCGATCGGTAATGGTTGCGAGACGCGCAGCGGTTTGCGGGCGCCTTCCCGGGTTTGCATCCAGGCGCCGCCGCCGGCGATGGCAATCGCGGTATCGTCGCCGACCGGGTCGTGAATGAACCCGGCGAGAATTTCATCGGCCTCAACCAATGCCAGGATGACGCCGAAAAGCGGCAGGTCGGAGGCATAATTGGCGGTCCCATCGATCGGATCGACCACCCAGACTCTACCGGGACGGCTGAGGCGTTTCAGCAAATCGGGATTATCCGCAACCGCTTCCTCACCGATCACATCGCAATCTGGAAACAATTTTCGCAGGCCGGTACCGAGGGCTCGCTCGGCGGCTTCGTCGGCGACGGTCACCGGATCCTGCGGGCCGGATTTAAGGCGGATATCCTCGGCGCCGAGTTTACGAAACCGCGGCATGATCTCGGTTGCCGAGACCTCGCGAAGCAGGTTTATAACCGCATTTATCTCAGCAGGCGCAAGGCTCATATCCGTTCGAACCGCGCCCGATCGGCCTCCGAAAGACGGACTTCGACATGCACCAGCGCGTCGTCATCCTCGCGGGTAATGACATCGCCGTGGCGGTACAACCAGGCCAATTTGGCACCATCTTCGATCGCGATATCGTAATGCATGCTGACATGCGCCGATCCCAACCGGCGGTCGATTGCGCTCAACAGGGCTGCCATGCCTTCGCCGGTCAATGCCGAGACCGCGATGCCGTTTTGATCGCGCAATGGCACATTGGCGATGCCGCCGAGCAGATCAGCCTTGTTCAACACTTCAATCGTGCGCGACGGCCAGGCATCGTCCAGCGTGCCGTCCTTCACCATGCCGTCCAGCACTGCGATAACGTCATCGCGCTGCGCATTGCTGTCTGGATGAGCGATGTCGCGCACGTGTAAAATCAAGTCGGCTTCGGCAACTTCCTCCAGCGTGGCGCGGAAGGCGGCGACCAGTTCAGTCGGCAGATCACTGATAAAACCGACCGTGTCAGATAGAATGATGTTGCGGCCGGAGGCCAAGGTGAGACCGCGCATGGTTGGGTCCAGCGTTGCAAACAGCTGGTCCTGCGCCACCACCGTGGCCCCGGTCATGGCATTGAACAAGGTCGATTTGCCGGCATTGGTGTAACCGACCAATGCAACCACCGGCGACGGCACCCGTTTGCGGGCGCCGCGATGCAGGCCGCGAGTGCGGCGCACATCTTCAAGCTCGGTTTTAAGCTTTACAATACGGCCGCCAATCAAGCGCCGGTCGGCCTCGATCTGGGTTTCGCCCGGTCCACCTAGAAACCCGAAGCCGCCGCGCTGACGCTCAAGATGGGTCCAGGAGCGAACCAGACGGGAGCGCTGGTAGTCCAGATGCGCCAGTTCGACCTGCAGCGAACCCTCGCGGGTGCGGGCGCGTTCCCCGAAAATATCCAGGATCAGGCCAGTGCGGTCGATCACCTTGCATTGCCATGCGGTTTCCAGATTGCGCTGCTGCACCGGTGTCAGTGTCGCATCCACCACCGCCACCGTTACCTCATTGCGGGCGATATCGGCGCCAACCATTTCAACCTGCCCCTTGCCGAGCAGGGTCGCGGGGTTGCGAGCACGAATATTGAAGATTGCCTCGTGCACCACAACCAACCCAATCGAAGCGGCAAGTCCAACCGCCTCGGCAACCCGCGCTTCCGCCACGCGCGCCGCGCGTGGCGTGCCTGCGCTGCCACTGACGCGGCTGGCCGGTTTGTCCCATGGCAGGATAATCGCCGCCCGGTTCGGCGGCGCGGCAGTTTCCAGAAGGGTGTTCAGCCGGTGATGTCCTGCTCGGTCGGACCGTAATCGGGTCCTTCGGTACGGGCGAGTTTCAACGTCGACCCAGCCGGTTCGGTTGCCGCATTTTCGGCCTTGCTGGCATCGAACAGCATAATCGGCGCGCCCGGCATGACGGTGCTGATGGCGTGTTTATACACCAGCTGCGTATGTCCATCCCGGCGCAGCAATACGGAGAAGTTATCGAACCAGGTGATGACACCCTGCAGCTTCACGCCGTTCACCAGAAACACGGTGACGGGAGTTTTACTTTTGCGGACGTGGTTTAGGAACACGTCCTGCACGTTTTGAGATTTTTCGTTGGCCACGTAGTTTTGTCCTTATTTTTGTCGTCGTTTCGACGATTTAAGTTAAAGCGATTTTGTCAGAGCGGGAGACCAAGTTTGCCGCACCTGCGTGGCGCACGGTGCGGATGTCCAAACTATATCGGAAAATAGTGTTCGGGCAACCTTCGAGATCGGTTTACACAGCGCTGACTTCAACCCCGCAACGGCTTTAAGGGGCAGGTTAGATCAAGAAACCGACTGCGGCTCGGTCGCAGTTTGCGCCATCACCTGCCGCTTCGCGGACATCCGCCACTGGTGATCGAGTGCTGCGTTCAGCTCGGCGCCCAACAACACCGCATAGGCGGTAAGGTAGAACCACATCATCAACCCGATCAGCGTCGCCAAGGGTCCGTACAGAGCGTCGTAGGCGGCAAAATGCCCGACATAGAGGCCAAAGCCCCACGAACCGAGCAACCAGACGAAGGTTGCCACCGCCGCGCCCGGAGCAAAAAATATCCGGCCCGCGCCGGCCGGACCGTATCGGTAGAGCAATCCCAGCGAGACCACCACGAAGCTGACCATGGCGCCAAAGCCGGCAATATCAACCAAGACGCGCGTATCATCGCCGAGCCCGATAAACGTGATAACGACCGGAATCAGCACCAGCACCGCTATCGCGATGCAGGCGCCCAGGATGGCGATCAGCGTCATGCCGAGCGCCAGCACCTGGAACTCGATCAAACCGCGATTGTCGCGCTGCCGGTAAGCGATGGTCAAAGCGTTAAGAACAGATTTCGTGCCCGTGGATGACGACCATAAAGTGATGACAAGGCTGATGAGCAGCCCAAGACCAAGACCCTTGCTCGGCTGGCTGACCAAGCTCTGCACGCGGTCAGAAATCAGGCTGAAGGCTGCCGGCGGCATGAATTGCTGCAGATAATGCAGCTGCGGCTGCACGCTGTCAGGATTGAAGACCAGGCCGTAGAGCGAAATCAGCATCGTGATGGCGGGAAACAGCGCCAGTGTCGCGTAGAACGCGCAGCCGGCGGCAACCAGCGAAACACGTTGGGAAATCAGTGCGCGTCCGGCCTCGATGAGCGCCTGCCGGATCAGCAACACGCGTTCTCTGTGGGTCATGATTGCTAATATAAGCAGTCGCGCGCGCGTCAAACGATAAAAGCGTGAAGAAGCAGCCGTAATCGCGCTGCGTGCGGCTTAGTTTAAAACCGCGTCCCGGCCTATTCCAGGAACGCGCGTACCGCGGCGATGGTTGCGGCGTCCATCAGGGCCGGCGCATGTCCGGCATTTTCAACCGTCAGGGTCTGGGCGCCGTCGAGGCGCATCCGCTCGAAGGTCTCAGTGGTCAGCAGGTCACTGTTGGCGCCGCGAATCGCGAGGACAGGGATTTTGATCAGACCCCAGAGCGGCCACATATCGGCATCGATCGGAACCGAAGCTTTGAACGGCTCGGCGATTTTAGGGTCGTAATGCAACGCATAGGCGCCGCCGAGGACTGGGCGAGCCGAATAGCGCGCCAGATGCGCCCATTGGGCGTCGGTCAATCTACCGAACGGCGCATGAATATCGCGCAAATGCGCTTCCAGCGCCGCCATGCTTGAAAAGCGTTCCGGCGCTTTGCCCATATAATCCCGAATGCGGGCCAAAGCGACGGCGGGGATATGCGGCCCGACATCGTTCAGCACCATGCGGGTGATCGGCGAATTGCCGGCAGCAGCCAGCATGAGACCGCAAATACCGCCCAGCGAAGTGCCGACCCAGGCTACCGGCTTGTTGATATGCGCCAGCAGATGCGAAAGCGCTATCGGGTAATTGGGCGGCTGATATAGCCCGGCATCGGGCAGCCAGCTGGATTTGCCGCGGCCGGGCAGATCCGGGCAGATGACGTGGAAGCGGTCGGATAATGCTTCCGCAAGCGGATCGAAATCTCGGCTGTTACGGGTCAGTCCATGCACGCAGACCACCGCCGGTGCCGCCGGATTGCCGAATTCCACATAGGCCATGCTGTGAAAGCTGGTGCCGAGCAAATAAGGAACCGAACCGGCACGCGCCATTAAAAATCTCCGTCGATTGATGTGCTGATTGATGTGATGAACGCGCGCGGCGTTGCGGCGGCAAGTTTCGGACAATCAGCGCGGCTTGGCAATGCCGGAAGGGTTATTCGCCGCGGCCAAAGAATTTCGGTTTTGGCAATATTGTTTCCCTAGGTTCCGCTGATGCAGCCAGCAAAACCGCAACCAACACTCGGCTCAGCCTGGTTCACCGCGGCCGTCATCGGTTGCCTTTGCATCAGCGCCGCGGTGACCATCTGGGCACTGATTGAACGCCCCGCATTGAACAGTGATTTTCGCGGGCTGTGGTCCTTTGCCAGTTTTGCGCGGGATCAGCCGGTTGGGCTGATTTATCAAGCCGCGGCGCTGCAGGCATTTCAGCATCAAATCTATCCCGGTTTCCGTTCGTTCTTTCCTTTTCAATATCCGCCTTCATTTCTGCTGGCGATCTATCCGCTGGCCGGCCTCACCTACACCACGGCGCAATGTCTTTGGACCTTGACGGGTCTGGCGGCGCTGATCGGCGCCGGCTGGATAGCTTTTCCAGCGGCGCAGCGCTGGTTCGCGATTTTAGCACTATTGGCCGCACCCGCATCGCTGCTGAACGGCGTTGCCGGCGAGACCGGATTTTTCACCGCTGCAATTCTGCTCATGGGCCTCGCCTGGCTGCCGTTGCGGCCGGTGCTGGCCGGAATTTGTTTCGGTTTGTTGACGTTAAAACCCCAACTCGGACTGCTGGTGGGGTTCGCCTTGCTGGCACGCGGCGATAGCAAAGCCATCATTGCAGCCGGCGTTTGCGCTCTGGCTCTGGCGGTTTTGTCCAGCATCTTGTTGCCGCCAGGGCTGTGGCTGGATTGGCTGCGCGCGGTCCCGGTCTATCAAGGGCAATATCTGGCCGCCGCCTACAGTATTGGCGGCCACGCCGATGTCACGCTCGCCGGCAATCTCAGCCGGCTCGGTCTGCCCGCCGCTGCAAACTGGAGCGTGCGGGTAGTGGCAGTGCTCTGCGGCGGCGCCGCGGTGTTTTTTGCGTTCCGGCGCGGGCCCTACCCATTGGCGGCCGCCGCGCTGCTGGCGGGCAGCTGCCTGTTCTCCCCGCACGCGGCAGCCTATGACAGCATTCCGCTCACCGGCGCGATTGTGCTGCTGCAGCCCAGATCTACGTGGCTTCTCGGCCTGTGTCTGATCGTGTATCTGGCGCCGTATCTGTTGCTGACCGGCGCGGCAGCGTGGTTTCTTTACGCATTTCCCGAAACCCTGCTCTTCACCGTCATCATTTATCTTGCAATGACCACCGAAGCGCCCTCACATATCCGGCATGAGCCAGATCCTGCCGCAAAATCTAACCCAAAGCAGCGTTGACGCATATTTGACACGCGGCGTCCTGGCCCGGCGTTTCCTGGCGTTTGTGATCGACTGCATCCTGATCGGCGTAATCGGCTGGGTTGCCGCCATCACCATCCTGATATTCGGCGTTCTAACGCTCGGGCTGGGCTGGTTGATGTTCCATATCATCCCGCTATTGCCGTTTTTATATTATACCCTGCTGCTGGGTGGCAGCGGCGCGACGCCGGGGCAAAGGATGTTCGGCCTGGCAGTGCGTCAAGATATCGATTTAAGCCCGCCCAGCTTCGTCCAGGCATTTGTCTGGACCCTGCTGCTTTGGGTGAGTTTCGTTCTGGCCTGCCTGCCTTTCGCAGTGGCGCTGGTAGGGCCGCGCCACCGCGCCGGGCATGACCTGCTGTCCGGGCTGGTCGTAGTGCGGAATTAGCCTTGCGAATTAACATTGACGGCAGCCCGATCCGGCCCAAACATAGCTAGAATGAGCTACAAGCCCGCCCGCCGCCCAAATTTTTTCTACACCACGGCGCCGTTGCCCTGTCCCTATGTTCAGGGGCGTGTAGAGCGCAAGGTGGTGACGGAGCTTGCCGGGGTTTCGGCTGAAAGCCTGCATGACCGCCTGTCGCGCGGCGGCTTCCGCCGCAGCCATAACATCGCCTACGCGCCGGTTTGCCCGAACTGCAATGCCTGCGTGCCGATCCGCATCCGCGCCAAGGATTTCCAGCCCAGTCGCACCCAAAGAAGAATTGCCAAGCTAAATGCCGATTTGAGCGTTGCCGAGGTGCCGCCACGCGCCACCGCCGAGCAGTTCCAGCTTTTCCAGCGCTACCAGCAAGCCCGCCATGGCGACGGCGACATGGCCAGCATGAGTTTCTACGATTACCGGGCCATGGTGGAAGACACCCCGATCGACACCTGCATCGTCGAATTCCGGGACCGCCAGGAGCGTCTGCTGGGCGCCTGCCTTACCGACCGGCTGGGTGACGGCCTTTCGGCCGTCTACAGCTTTTTCTCGCCGGACGCCGACGAACGCTCACTTGGCACCCACGCCATCCTATGCCTGATCGATCGCGTCACCGCACTCGGCCTGCCGCATGTCTATCTGGGCTACTGGGTGCAAGAGAGCCGGAAAATGGCCTATAAATCGAAATTCCGCCCTTCAGAGGTCCTCAGAAACGGCCAGTGGCGGCCCCTGGAAGAAATGCTGGCGGGCAAGGAAACCCAAGCCTCAGCCCTGCTATCCGCCGGCGCTTAGCCTTACGGCAACGCCGTTGAAGGCGTAGCTGGCCCGCCGGATCAGTCCAGCCATGACATGCGGCCCCCCCCCAGGCGTTCCGGTCTGAAACTAACTCTTTATAAACAGCACCGTCCTGTTGAATTCGCTGTGGTGAGTAAGCTAGGGCGGCTGCGGAGAACCGGCGCGCAGCGTACGTCAGTACGTGAGCACCGGAAGCGCACGCGAGACGCCTCAGATGGCCACCACAGTAGAATTCAGCCCCTTATAAACAGCACCGTCCTGTTGAATTCGCTGTGGTGAGTCAGCTGGGGCGGCTGCGGAGAACCGGCGCGCAGCGTACGTCAGTACGTGAGCACCGGAAGCGCACGCGAGACGCCTCAGATGGCCACCACAGTAGAATTCAACCCCTTATAAACAGCACCGTCCTGTTGAATTCGCTGTGGTGAGTCAGCTGGGGCGGCTGCGGAGAACCGGCGCGCAGCGTACGTCAGTACGTGAGCACCGGAAGCGCACGCGAGACGCCTCAGATGGCCACCACAGTAGAATTCAACCCCTTAAGCGGCTTTTGCCATGCCTCGGAGGACGTATTGCAGGATCCCGCCATGGTGATAGTAGTTCACCTCATCGGCGGTATCGACCCGGCAGAATACGTCCACCGTATCGGTTTTGCCGTTGGCGCGCTTGATTACCAGCTTCAAGTCCATGCGCGGCGACAGATTGGTGATGCCGACGATGTCGATCAACTCATCACCCTTCAACTCGAGCGTTTTGCGGTCCATGCCTTCCTTGAAGGTCAACGGCAACACGCCCATGCCGACCAGGTTGGAACGATGGATCCGCTCGAAGCTTTCAGTAATGACGGCTTTGACACCGAGCAGCAGCGTGCCCTTGGCCGCCCAGTCGCGCGACGAGCCGGTGCCGTATTCCTTGCCGCCGAACACCACCAGCGGAACGCCCTCCTTTTTATACCGCACCGAGGCGTCATAAATCGAAAGTTCGTCGCCGGACGGGTAGTGTCGGGTCATGCCGCCTTCGACACCGTTCAGCATCTCGTTCTTGATGCGGATATTGGCGAAAGTGCCGCGCACCATCACATCGTCATTGCCACGCCGGGCGCCGTAGGAGTTGAAATCTTTCTGCTGCACCTGGTGTTCGCTGAGGTAAACGCCGGCCGGGCCGGATTTCTTGATGTTGCCGGCGGGCGAGATATGGTCGGTGGTGATGCTGTCCCCCAGGATCGCCAGGATGCGGGCGCCGGTGATGTCGGTGATCGGTTTCAGATCCATCGTCATGCCGTCGAAATACGGCGGGTTTTTCACATATGTAGAGCCGCTCGGCCAGGCATAGGTGTCGGTGCCGCCGGTGACCTCGATCGCCTGCCACTGCTTCGGACCCTTGAAGACATCGCCGTAACGGTCGAGGAACATCTCGCGGGTAACGACGGTGGTGACGATGTCGTTGATCTCCTTGTTGCTCGGCCAGATGTCCTTCAGAAAGATTTCCTTGCCGTCCTTGTTGGTGCCGAGGGCAACGGTGGTAATGTCCTCGCGGATATTGCCGAGCAGCGAATAGGCGACCACCAGCGGCGGGCTGGCAAGGTAGTTGGCGCGCACATTCGGATGCACCCGGCCTTCGAAATTACGGTTGCCGGAGAGCACCGATACGGCGACCAGCTTGTTGCTCTCGATGGCATCCGCGATGCTGTCTTCCAGCGGTCCGGAATTTCCGATGCACGTGGTGCAGCCATATCCAACGGTCTGGAAGCCAAGCGCATCCAGGTCCGCCGAGAGGTTGGATTTGTCAAGGTACTCGGTAACCACCTGGCTGCCTGGGGCGAGCGAGGTTTTAACCCAAGGTTTCGGCGTCAGGCCAAGCGCGCGCGCCTTGCGCGCCACCAACCCGGCGGCAACCAGCACGTAGGGGTTCGATGTGTTGGTGCAGGAGGTGATGGCGGCGATCACCACATCGCCATGGGTTATTTCATAGTTGGTGCCTGCGACTTTCGCCTTGGTTCCAACATCGGCCTCGGCAACGCCCAGGCTCTTGGTCAGCTCGACGTTGAAGGAAGCGGCGGCATCCTTAAGCAGCACGCGATCCTGTGGCCGCTTCGGACCGGCCAGCGAAGGCTGCACGGTACCCATGTCGAGCTCCAGCGTGTCGGTGAAGACCGGATCGGTCTCGGTGCGCCACAGGCCTTGCGCCTTGCAGTACGCTTCGACCAGCTTGATGCGGTGCTCATCGCGGCCCGAAAGTTTGAGGTAATCCAGCGTGACCTGATCGACCGGGAAGAAGCCGCAGGTGGCACCGTATTCCGGCGCCATGTTGCCGATGGTGGCACGGTCCGCCAGCGCCATTTCGGCGAGGCCGGCGCCGTAGAATTCGACGAATTTGCCGACCACGCTCTTCTTGCGCAGCATCTGCGTCACGGTCAGGACCAGGTCGGTAGCGGTGGCGCCCTCCGGCAGCTTGCCGGTCAGTTTGAAGCCGATCACGTCCGGGATCAGCATGGCGATCGGCTGGCCGAGCATCGCCGCCTCGGCCTCGATGCCGCCAACGCCCCAGCCCAGAACGCCCATGCCGTTGACCATCGTGGTATGGCTATCGGTGCCGTACAGCGTGTCTGGATAAACATAGGTGTCGCCGCCATTCTCGGAGGTCCAGGCGACCTGGGCGAGATATTCGAGGTTGACCTGGTGGCAGATGCCGGTGTCGGGCGGTACGACGCGGAAATTATCGAACGCTTCCTGGCCCCAGCGCAGAAATTTATAGCGCTCGCCGTTGCGGTCGAACTCCATGTCGATGTTTTTCTGCAGCGCGTCGGCGGTGCCCGACACGTCGACCATCACGGAGTGGTCGATGACCAGATCGACCGGCACCAGCGGGTTCACCTTTTCAGGCTTGCCGCCCAGACGCAAAATGCCGTCCCGCATCGCCGCCAGATCCACCACGCCGGGCACGCCGGTAAAGTCCTGCATCAGGATGCGGGCGGGCTTGAAGGGCACTTCCTTGGTAGATGAGGCCTGCGCCAGCCAGCCGACAACCGATTTGGCGTCTTCAACCGTGTAGCTGCCGCCATTTTCAAAACGGAGCGTGTTTTCCAGCAGAATTTTAAGGGTTTTGGGGAGCTTCGAAATATCGCCCAGCGCGTCGGCGGCTTCGGCGAGCGAGTAATATTTATAGGATTTGCCGTCGACTTCCAGGGTTTTAAGGGTTTTCAGGGTGTCGTGGCCAATGGCTGTCATGAGGCAGATCCTTTACTCGTGCGCTTGCGATTTATTACGGCTTAAACCATAGCCTCGGCGGTCCGTCCATTGACCAACCGCTCACATTTGGGGATTTTTGTGCACCTGCTCACAGCCGATAGCCTGGCGTTGTTTCGCGGTGAGCGGCTGCTGTTCCGGGATCTATCGCTATCGGTTGGGGCTGGTGAGGCATTGCTGTTGCGTGGCGCGAATGGCGCTGGAAAGTCCTCGCTCTTGCGGGCATTGGCGGGATTGACGCCGCTGGCAGCGGGCGAATTGCTCTGGAATGGCGAGCCGGCGCTCGAGGATCTTCCCACCCATGCCAAGCGTATTGCCTGGCTCGGCCATCTGGACGCGGTAAAACCGGCGTTGACGGCAGCCGAAAACGTATCCGACCCGGTAGCGCTGGCCGCGGTGGGCCTGGCCGCCTATGCCGCTTTGCCGGCGCGGCTGCTTTCGGCCGGCCAAACGCGCCGCCTCGCAATTGCCAGGGTGATTGCGGCCGCAGCACCATTATGGCTGCTGGATGAACCGACGACCGGGCTGGACGCCGCGTCAGAAGCGCAATTTGTCGGCATTTGTGAACAGCATCTCGCCAGTGGCGGGCTGATTATCGCCAGCACGCATAGTTCGCTGGAACTCAGCCGTTCCAAGACATTGCACCTATGATAAAACTGATCTTTCGCGAGTTGCGGCTGTCGCTGCGCCATGCCGCCGATACCACCGCGGCCCTGCTGTTTTTTGTCATCGCGGCCAGCCTGTTTCCGTTCGCGCTTGGTCCTGGCCCGCAAATGCTGGCGGCGATCGCTCCCGGCATCATCTGGGTCTGCGCCTTGCTGGCCGCTTTGCTGCCGTTGGACCGTCTGTTCGGCGCCGATTTTGAGGACGGCTCGCTGGATCTATTGTTACTTTCCGGTCTGCCGGCTTACGGCGTCGCCTTCGGCAAAACCGCCGCGCATTGGCTGACCACTGGACTGCCGTTGCTGATGATTGCGGCGCCGCTCGCGATCATGCTGCGGTTGCCGGGAGCAGAACTGCCGCTGCTGATCGCCTCTCTGCTGCCAGGGACGCTGTTGCTGTCGCTGCTTGGCACGCTGGCCGCCGCGATCACGCTGGGCGCCCGGCGCTCAGCGGTGCTGATGCCGCTGATCACCCTGCCCTTGATGATCCCGACGCTGATTTTCGGTTGTGCCGCCACCGTATCTGCGCATCCCAGGGCGCCGCTGCTGATGCTGGCGGCGATGCTGGCGGCGGCGTTGCCTTTGGCACCGTTGGCTGCGGGCCTGGCGCTCAGGGCAGCCGCTGAATAACGAAATGTCCATTACGATAATAAACCGTTTTTTCAAGCGTCTAAATATCGTTACGGAACAAATGGAAATGCCGGGGACCTCAGGCCGGCGGGTGTTGACAATCCATCATTACCGCTTCCTAACCTAAAGCGGAGCCGAATGCCGGCTCAAGGGAGCTTAGGCGTGGCCGAGTGGAATAAACAGCGCCAGGAGCGCGAGGCCCGGCTTGCCGCCGCTGCGAAATTTGCCAGAGGCAAAGTTGTTGCAGCTGATAACGTGGTTGAACTTCTAACAGCGGTTATTTGCACCGGCGACCGCGTTTGCCTCGAAGGCGACAACCAGAAGCAGGCGGATTTTCTGGCCGAGGCACTGGCGTCCGTCGACACCGCGCAAATTCACGATCTGCATATCGTGCAATCAGGTGTGGTGTTGCAGGCGCATATCGACCTGTTCGAAAAGGGCATCGCGCGCAAGCTCGATTTTTCGTATTCCGGACCACAGGGACAGGCGATTGCGCGGGCGCTCGATGCCGGCAAGATCGAGCTGGGCGCGGTGCATACCTATATCGAATTATTCGCCCGCTACTTCATGGATCTGACCCCGAATGTTGCGCTGATCGCCGCCGTCCAGGCCGACCTTGAAGGCAATCTTTATACCGGTCCCAATACCGAGGACACGCCGACCATTGTCGAGGCTACGGCATTCAAATCCGGTATCGTGGTCGCACAGGTCAACAAAATCGTCGACCGGCTGCCGCGTGTCGATATTCCGGGCGGCATGGTGGATTTCGTTATTGAGGCGGACCGGCCATTCTATGTTGAACCGTTGTTCACGCGCGACCCAGCGAGCGTGACCGAAATCCAAATTCTGATGGCGATGATGGCGCTCAAGGGGATTTATGCACCCTACGGCGTCCGCCGGCTCAATCACGGCATCGGCTTTCCAACCGCGGCAATTGAATTGATCCTGCCAACCTATGGCGAGCAACTCGGGCTGCGCGGCAAGGTGGCGACGCATTTCGCGCTGAACCCGCACCCTACTTTGATCCCGGCAATCGAGAGCGGTTGGGTCGAGCAGATCCATTCCTTCGGCAGCGAGGTCGGCATGGATCATTACATGTCCGAACGCACCGATATCTATTTCACCGGCCATGACGGCACGCTGCGTTCGAACCGGATGCTGTGTCAGACCGCCGGCTTGTATGCCTGCGACATGTTCATCGGCTCGACATTGCAGATCGATCTAGCCGGCAACAGCTCCACCTTTACCGCCGGCCGCATCGCCGGCTTTGGCGGCGCGCCGAATATGGGCTCCGATGCGCGCGGTCGCCGGCATCCTTCCGCTGCCTGGCTGAAAGCCGGGCGCGAGGCGGTCGACGCCCCAGGTCCGCTGACGCGGGGGCGCAAGCTGGTGGTGCAGATGATCGAGACCTTCGGCGAGAAGATGGTGCCGAATTTTATCGAAGAACTGGACGCCGTAAAAATGGCGGCGCAGCTCAAGCTCGACCTGGCACCGGTGATGATTTACGGCGATGACGTCAGCCACATCGTTACCGAGGAAGGCATTGCCAATCTGCTGCTCTGCCGCGACGCCGGCGAGCGTGAGCAGGCGATCCGCGGGGTTGCCGGCTTCACGCCGGTCGGGCTTGCGCGCAATCGCGAAGCGGTGGCTGCGCTGCGGGCCCGCGGCGTTATCCAGCGGCCGGAGGACCTCGGCATCGACCCGCTCGACGCCACGCGGCAATTGCTGGCGGCGCGCACCATCGAGGATCTGGTGACGTGGTCCGGCGGGCTGTACCATCCGCCCGCCAAATTCAGAAACTGGTAGGAGCGTCGCGATGGAGCAATTCAAAGTCCATATCTCCCCGGCTTTGCCCGCCCCCGGCAGCCGGCGCCAGGCGACCATCGGCGTTAATGCATCGGGCAATATCGAGATCCTGATTGAGCGCGTGCTGCCCGACACCGAATGCGTGGTCGAAGTGACCACCGCGGTCACCGGTTTTCGCGATCTGTGGCAGGCCGTGATCGAGGATTTTTGCGGCCGCTGCCCGACCGGCGGCTTACGCTTTGCAATCAATGACGGCGGCGCCAAGCCTGATGTCGTGCATCTGCGGCTGATGCAGGGCGCGCAAGTGATGGGAAGCACAAATTGAGCAACATGCTTGCGCTCGTCGACCATGATTATTACGAGGCCGCGGCGCGCCAGCGCGCCAGCGGTATTTTGGATGCCGGCAGCTTCCATGAATTCCTCGGCCCGGAGCACCGCACGCTCAGCCCGCATCTGGCGCAATTCGATCTGACCGGCGCCTTCGATGATGGCCTGGTGATCGGCACTGGAACACTGAATGGCGCGACGGTCTACGTGGCGGCGCAGGAGGGCCGTTTCATGGGCGGCGCGTTCGGTGAGGTGCATGGCGCAAAATTTGTTGGCCTGCTCCGCGCCGCGGTCGCCAACGCGGCGGCAAAAAAAATAACCGCAGTGCTGCTGATGCTAGATACCGGCGGCGTGCGCCTGCAGGAAGCCAATGCCGGCGAGTTGGCGATATCCGAAGTGGTGCGCGCGATCGTGCAGGCCCGGCTTGCCGGTGTTGCGGTAATTGCGCTGGTCGGCGGCAGGTCGGGTGCGTTTGGCGGCGGCGGCATCGTTACCGCCTTTTGCAGCCGCATCATCGTCTCCGGCCATGGGCGTATCGGCGTCAGCGGGCCGGAGGTTATTGAGACCAATAAGGGCGTCGAGGAATTTGATGCCAAGGATAAGGGCTTGGTGTGGCGCGTAACCGGCGGCCGCACCCGGGCGTTGACGGGCGGCGCCGACGGTTTTGTTAAAGACAGCATCAAGGATTTTCGCGCCGCTGCGATTGCGCAAATCACCACGGCCCCGCCGTTCACATTGGCAACGCTGCAGGCCGAGCAGGCTCGGCTGGCAGCCCGATTGCAGTCCTACGGCGATTGCCGGGACGCAGCTGAAATATGGGCCAAGGCCGGCATCGCTGATCCCGCAGGCATTGCCGACCTTTCCAACACCGCATTCCTCGAACTTGCCGAGCTTAAGGAGGCCGCACATGACGCTCGATGAGGTGCTTGCCGGGTTGTTTCCAACCGGACATGACGTCAAGGCCGGCTTGTATGGAACCGTCAGCGGCACCGGCCGCATCGAAGGCTTTGCGGTCGCTGATGTCATCGGCATTACCGCCGGCACGCCGCTTGGCATCGAGGGCGCGCTGGTCCTTGCCGGACATGTTCTGGATGTTGCCGCCAAGGAAAATAGCGGCACGCTGATCGTGCTGGTTGATACTTCCAGCCAGAACATGGCGCGGCGGGACGAATTGCTGGGGCTCAATGAATTCCTGGCGCATCTTAGCAAGTGCCTGGCGCTGGCGGCGCACCAGGGCGTGTTCACCTTGGGCGTGCTGTACGGTCATGCCGCGGCTGGTGCATTCATCTCGACCGCCTTATCGACCCAGGTACTGGCGGCTTTGCCCGGCGCTTTCCCTAGCGTGATGGATCTGCCTTCGATCTCACGCGTCACCAAACTGCCGATTGAGAAACTGACCGAGCTTGCAAAAACAACGCCGATTTTCGCGCCCGGCCTGGAGCCCTTATACGCCACCGGCGCGGTCACCGAAAAATGGCAGGTAGCAACGCTGCAAAGCCAGTTGAAGAACGCACTGACCCGGCGGGCCGACGCTGCCATCGATCGCCGCGACATCATCGGCCTTGAGCGCAAGGGCCGCCTGCAAGCGCATGACATTGCGCTGAAGGTGATGGCGGAAGCCGCCGCGCATGCCTGAGGGCGAGCCCGGACAAACCGCGAACTCGGCGCAGCGCCATGCATTGTTGACAATTGATCCGCGCGCCTGGCCGGCAATTATCAGCGGACACGCTCATGCGGATATGCCGCTGCTCGCCGCCTGGGCTGCCAATGGCTGGCCGGTGATCTGCCGCAGGCCTGGGCCTGAGGATCGGACAGGCGAACTCCCGGTCGGCGTGCCGTTGCCGCCTGCTCAAAACAAACGCCGTATTGCTTTAACAGTGCCGCCGGCGGCTGTGACAAAACGCCAGGCCTTGCCGCGGTTGGACCAGTTGGCTGCCGTCGCACCGCCCGCCTGGCGGCAAAGCATCGATGCGTTGCTGGCGCTAGCACATCGTTTCGATGTAACACCTTTATGTTTTGGCAGCCTGTGCTGGCAATTTCGCACCGGCCTCAATTACATCACGAACACCTCGGATCTTGATCTGGTTTGGCCGGCCAGCGCCTGCTCCGATATCGCGGCGCTGCTGCAAGCTGTTGCGCGCGTGGAACAAATATTCCCACCGCGCATCGATGGCGAGGTTGTCTTTGCCGATGGCCGCGCGGTGAATTGGCGAGAGTTACATCAAGGGCTCAACACCGGCGGCGAGACGCAAATTCTCGTCAAGACATCCGGCGGTGTAAGTCTGACGCCGATCGGAATGCTGTTCAATTCGCAATGCGCCGCGTGATGATCGCCAGCCCGAAGCCAGAATCTGCTGCTCGATTATCACCGCACCTCGCCAATCCTATCTCAGCTGCCGCCATCGGTGCGGCGGCGTCATCGGCTTTGTTGGCGGAGCTGGCAGCTTGGCCAAAGCCCGGCCTGGTAAGCTACCTGGACAACGGCAGCCACCGCGACATGGATGCGGCAATGTTGCGCGCCAGCGCAGCGTCGCTCACGCCCTATTTCGAGGAGCTGGCGCAAGCCGGGCAAGCCCGAGCACGGATGGAAACTTTACGCGAAATCGGCGTGCGGGCGGAAGCCGCGATGCTAAGCGCAACCAACGGGGTCAATACACATCGCGGCGCCATCTTCGGCCTCGGCCTGTTAGCGGCAGCGGCCGGAGCAAGTCATGAGACCGCACCGGATGGCGGGTTGCGTGCCGGTGGGCATCTCGGCAAATTCGTCGCCCGGCATTGGGGTGCTGCGATCATGAAAGGTCCGGTCCCGCTCTTCAGTCATGGCAGCAGGGCCTGGCGCCGCTACGGCGCCAGCGGCGCCCGCGGCGAGGCCGCAAGCGGCTTTCCAAGCGTGTATGAGGTAGGATTACCGGCATTGCGCGACGGGCGGCGACTGGGAGGCCATACGGCAGCCGCGGTGCAAGCCTGTTTTGCCTTGATCGCCACGGTGACGGACACCAATCTGCTGCATCGCGGCGGTATTGCGGGCGCGGATTTCGCTGCAGCCAGCGCCGCGCGGTTCCTCGCAAACGGCGGTGTCGGCCATGCCGATTGGCAATCCCGGGCGCAAGCGGTGCATGCCGGGTTTGTGGAACGAAATTTAAGTCCCGGCGGCTGCGCCGATCTGCTGGCGATGACGTTATTCGTCGATGCCCTGGAGGCGGGGCTACCGGCGCCATGAGCGCGCCGATTGTATTTCTGTGCTCCGGCCAGGGCGGCCAGCATGCCGGCATGTTCGATCTTACCGCGGATCGCCCCGAAGCTGCTCCCGTATTCGCCGCTGCCGCCGCCATGCTTGGGCAGGATCCGCGCGCCTTGGTCCGGCGTGCCGGAGCCGCAATGTTCGAAGGGCCGGCCGCCCAAATACTTTGCTGCACCCAGGCCTTGGCGGCGTGGACGATATTGGGGGCAGCCGTGCCGCGCGCCGTGCTGGCCGGGTATAGCGTTGGCGAACTCGCATCCTGGGGCTGTGCCGGAATTTTCGACGTTGCAACCACATTGCGCTTGGCACTTCGCCGGGCTGAGCTAATGGCCGCCGCCGCGCCGCCCAAACACGGTCTGGTTGCTATCGTCGGGCTGACCCGCGCCGTTCTGGCGCCGATCTTGTCCGGGCACGGCGCGATGATTGCAATTACCAACGCCGAGGATAGCTTTGTTGTCGGCGCCTCCACAGCATCGATGGAAACCCTGGGCGACGCCGTCAAAGCCCGCGGAGCCACACGGGTGGTGGCCCTGCCCGTCGCGGTTCCTGCCCACACGCCATTGCTGCAGGACGCCGTCAGCCAATTTCTCGCGGTATTGCGCGAGGCCCGGCCGGTAGCGCCGCGCCGCGGCATCCGCCTGCTCTGCGGTATCGATGCCAGCGCCGTTCATGACGTCCAAACCGCCGTTGCCAGTCTCGCGCAGCAGATCGCCGCTGAGATTGACTGGGCAGGCTGCCTCGAAGCCTGCCGGGCCAGCGGTGCCCAGCTGGTGCTGGAGTTAGGACCAGGAACCGCACTCAGCCACATGGCCGCACCGCTATTTGCCGGCGGCTACGCCCGCGCGACCGAGGATTTCCGTAGCATCGAGGGTATCCACGCCTGGCTGGCGCGGAGCGGTGGTTGACGGGTTTTATTTGGTCGGAGCGGCGGGATTCGAACCCACGACCCCCAGTCCCCCAGACTGGTGCGCTACCAGACTGCGCTACGCTCCGACCGTGCGGCAGGCTCTAGCAAGGTAAGGGGGGCGCAACAAGGGACCGCTCATGGCAACCTTACCCGGCCTTAACTTCCCCTAACCCGTTGCCCATGCCAAAGCGAAGCCGATGATCCGCCCGCGAGTCCTGCAAACCTGTTGCCGTGCCGCCATCATCATGGCCCTCGGCTGCATTGGTTTCCGCGGCTTTCACAACGGCCTTGCGGCCAATCCGGTGGATTATACAGTGAAATTCACGCCCAGCGGCGATAAGGAGCTGGATGGGCTGTTGCGGCAAACCTCCTCGCTGGTGTCACTTGAGAAAAAACTTCCCGCCGCTCCCTTTGCCTTGATCGGCCGCGCCCGGGCGGATAGCGCGCAGTTCATCGTCGTGCTGCACAGCCTCGGCTATGATGCCGGCAGCGTCGCAATCAGCATCGACGGCAAGGCGCTTACCGATGCCGGCCTCCTCGATGCCCTGACCAGCGCGCCGCAACAGCCGCCGGTCGAGGTGGTTATCACTCCCGAGAAAGGGCCGCTCTATCATCTCGGGCAGATCAAGTTCAGCCAGTTGCCGCCCGGCGTCGCTCTACCTACCGGGCTCAAGCCGGGCGATCCGGCGCGGGCGCAACCGGTGCTGGCGGCAACCCCCGCTATGGTTTCAGCCTTGCATGATGCCGGCTACGCTTTCGCGACGGTGAGCCCGCCTTTTGCAGTTGCTGACGACGCCACCCACAGCCTGAATGTCAGCTATACCGTCAACCCCGGCCCGCATGTCGATATCGGACCCATCAGCTTCGACGGCCTGACCCGCACCGATGCGAGTTTCCTGCGCCGTCACATCGCGTTGCGCCCCGGCCAGCCCTACAGCGATACCGGCCTTTCAAGCGCCCGCAACAGCCTGCTGGGGCTTGGCGTATTTTCCTCGGTGACCGCGGTGCCGGCGACCACTGAAAACCCGCCTGGCCAGGTGCCGATCGCCTTCCGCGTGGTCGAGCAAAAGCGGCATGCGGTATCGCTCGGCGCTGCCTACGCCACCGATACGGGCATTTCCGTATCGACCTCCTGGGAGGATCGCAACGTCTTCCACCGGGCCGAGACATTGACCATCAGCGCCGCATTGAGCGGGCTCGGCGGCTCCGCCACCACCGCACCCGGCTATGACCTGAAAGGCGTGTTCGCCAAGCCGGATTACTATAGCCGCGGCCAGACGCTGACGCTTACTTTGGAAGCGCTGAAACAATCGCTCCAGGCCTATGACCAGACCGCCCTGCTTGGCAGCGCGGTCCTGTCACGCCCCCTCACCCCGCACCTCACCGCGACCTATGGGCTGGGCTTTGTTACCGAGAACATCAAGCAGGAGGGCACCAGCCGCGATTACGTGCTGCTGCAAGTGCCGCTGGCGCTGCTCTACGACACCACCAACTCGCTGCTGGAGCCAACCCGCGGCATCCGGGGCACGTTCTCGGTAACCCCCACGCATCCTCTGGCCGGCGATGCCAGCAATTATTTCATCTTCCAGGCATCCGCCTCGACCTACATCGCGGTTGAAAATAACGCCCGTGGCGTTATCGCGTTGCGCGCGCTGGTCGGCACCATTCAAGGCGCCAGCCAGTTCCAGGTACCTCCGGACCAGCGGTTCTACGCCGGCGGCACCAGCACTGTACGCGGCTACACCTATCAGAGCGTCGGTCCGCTATTTGCCGATGACAATCCGCAAGGCGGCACCGCCATCGACGCCGGCACAATCGAATTCCGGCAGCATATCTTCGGCAATTTCGGCATCGTGCCGTTTGTCGACGCCGGACAGGTCAGCGCCCAGAGCCGGCCTTTCAAAGGCACGCTCGCCATCGGCGCCGGCATTGGCGCCCGTTATTACACCGGCATCGGCCCGATTCGAATCGATTTTGCGGTGCCGGTCAAAAAGACTCCCGATAGCGGCTCCTTTGCCCTGTATATTGGCCTCGGAGAGGCATTCTAGATGCGGGTTTTGCGCTGGCTCCTTGGTTTGCTGATCCTGTTGATGGTCATTATCGTTACCGTTCCCGCCGCCTTGGTGGTGGCGCTGAACAGCCAGGCGGGGCGCGATTTCGTCGTTAAACAAATCAATCAGCGCAGTGGCGGGATGCTGAACGTAGCCGGTCTCAGCGGCCATTTCCCGGCGGAGTTGAAGCTCGCCAGCCTCACCGTCGCCGATAAAAACGGCGTCTGGCTGACCGGCAGCAATCTGCAACTCCGCTGGCGGCCACAAGAGCTTTTGTCACGCCGGCTGCACGTGACATCGCTCACCGCCGACACGCTCGATATTGCCCGCGCGCCGGTTGCAAGCGGCAAGACGCCGGCGAAAAAATCCTCCGGCGGCATCAATCTTCATCACTTCAGCGCCGTCGTCGATCACGTTGCCATCGCACAGCTTGGCTTGGGTGCTGCGCTGGCGGGGCAGCCGCTTAGCTTTGCCGTCAGCGGCGACGCCCATGTTGAAAGCCTGACCCAAGGCAGCGCCGACCTCACAGCAATCGCCGCTGACCACCGGGGCAATTACCAGCTCGCCGCATCCATCGACAATCAAAACGTAAACACGGTGCTGCATGTGCGTGAACCGCCGGACGGGTTAATCGGCCATTATGCCGGCTCGCAGGTGCATGAACCGCTGGCGCTGGACTTGACGCTGATCGGGCCCCGTAATGACGCGGCGTTGCAGTTCGCCGCTGCTCTGGGCACCGCCCAGCTGAACGGCGCCGGCACGCTCAAGCTCGACCCGGGCGCGCCGGCCGCCGATGTGACGCTCACCGTGCCCTCGCTGGCGCCGCTGGGCGTGCTGGCCGGCAAAAAGCTTGGCGGCAGTACACGGCTGCATCTGGTCGCCTCGCAGCAGGATAACGTCGCCAATATATCGCTCAGCGGCGATGTAGCCCTTACCCAAGCGCCTGGACCGGCCGCCAAACTGGTGGGTCCCAATGGCAAACTCGCACTCCAGGTCAGCATCGCCCATAACGTTGCGAATATCCAAAGTTTGAGCATGGCCGGAGCAGGTTTCGACATCGCCGCGGCCGGCCAGGTTTCGCAAACCGGTATCAATCTCAAAACCCATCTTGATGTGAGCGATATCGCAGCGCTTTCGCCGGGTATTTCCGGCAATGTAGCAACCGATGATACGATCGCCGGTCCGCTCAAGGATTTCGCGGTTAACGCCGTCGTCGACGGCACCATCAGGGAGAGAAAAATCCCCTCTGGGCCATTCCGTCTGACGCTCGCCGTTCAGCATCTGCCTACCGCGCCTACCGGTACCATCAAAGGCACGGGCAGCTTGGAAAACGCGCCGCTCACCATCGATGCGGCCTTCGCCCGCAACGCCGGCGGTGCTGCTTCGTTACAGATCGCCAGCGCCAGCTGGGCATCGACGCAGCTGCAAGCCGATCTGGCATTGGCCACCGGCGCCAAGCTGCCGACCGGCACCGCCAAAGTCGTCATCCGTCGCCTGGCCGACTTCGCACCATTTTCACCAATCCCGATTTCCGGCAGCCTCAACGCTGATTTCGCGCATCGGGATGCGCAGAATTTTGCCCTTAACCTCGACGCCGAGAATGTGAAAGTTTCGAACTCGCTCGGCGCCATCAATGCAAAACTGAATGCCGATGGCCCGCTGAGCAATCTTGGTATCAGGCTGAATGCAACACTTGGCAAACTCATCGACGCGCCACTGACCTTGGCCGCCACCGGCGCAGTCAACGCCAATACCCAGGCGCTGAACCTGCGCAGCCTGAGCGTCGCGTGGAAAACCCTCGATATAAATCTTCAAGGTCCCGCCAGTATCCAAACCAAACCCGACATTATCGTGCAGCATCTGGCGCTGGGCGTGAACGGCGGCAGCCTGGCGCTGGATGGCAGGCTGACCCCGACCCTCAACCTTACCTTCAGCGCGTCCAATCTGCCCGCCAGCCTGGCACAAATCGCGTCGCCAGATTTGAATGTGACCGGCACAATTTCTGCCACCGCGAAAATCACCGGCAGCAAAACCGCGCCCGCCGGCGACATCACGCTCAACGCCGAGGCAATTAAATTGCATTCCGGCGCGGGCGCGGCACTCCCTGCCGCCAACCTTACCGCCAACGCCAGGCTCGCCGGTCAATCCGCCGAGCTGAATGCGAAGTTCGATGCCGGGCCGGATGCCAATCTCGAAGCCAGCGGCCTGGTGCCGCTCAATCAAACCGGGGCGATGAATGTGACGCTGAACGGCATGACCGATCTGCAGATCCTGGACCCGCTGATGGCAGCCGGCGGCACCGCTTTACGCGGCGTTCTTACCCCCAGCTTTACCGTCACCGGCACGCCGAGGGCGCCGATCGCCAACGGCACGCTGACGCTTGAGCGTGGCAGCATTGAGAATGTGAGCACCGGCTTGAACCTCACCGCCATGTCCGCGCATGTCGATGCCGAGGGCCGGCTGATTACATTGCACGATTTCACCGCTACCGCCGGCGCCGGCAACATCACCGGCCATGGCGATATCAATCTCGCCGATCCCAGCCTGCCGGTCGATATCGCGATCAACGCCAATAATGCGACCCCGGTTTCATCCGATCTGGTGACCGAGGAAATCAACGCGGCGCTGACCTTGAAGGGCGCGCTGAAAGCCGCGCTGGCGCTGGGCGGCGATATCGAAATTCAGAAAGCCACCATCAATATTCCTAAATCCCTGCCGCCCTCGGTCGCAAAACTGCAAATCTACCGGCCCGGGGAAAAACCGCCGCCGCCGCCTGCTCCGCCACCCGACATCGCGCTCAATTTATTGATCCATGCGCGAAATCAGATTTTCATTCGCGGCGACGGGCTGTTCGCCGAGTTGGGCGGCAGGCTGACCATCGGCGGCACCGCTGCCAACCCGATCCCGAGTGGCGGCTTCACCTTGATCCGCGGTAATTTCGCACTTGGCGGCAAGACGCTGCAATTTACCCAAGGCACGGTGAGCTTCAACGGCGCCGGCTTTATGCCGACGCTGGATTTGGAGGCGACCACCGCCACTGCAAATAACGGTACCGCGACGCTGATCATCGGGGGCACCGCCGCCCATCCAACCATCACGCTGACCAGCTCGCCGCCGCTGCCTTCCGATGAAGTGCTCTCGCAGCTTTTATTCGGGCAAAGCACGCAGAACCTGTCGCCGTTTCAGGCAGCCTCGCTGGCGGCCGCCTTGGCGTCACTCTCTGGCATCGGTGGCAGCGCCGTCAGCGATCCCCTGGGCGGGGTCCGCAATGCGCTGGGCTTGGATGAGCTCTCCCTGGGCGGCGGTCAGAACGGCGGCGCGCCGTCGTTGCAGGCGGGGCGCTATGTCGCGCCCGGCGTCTATGTCGGCGCCCAGCAATCCACTACCGGCAGCGGCACCCAGGCGACCGTAACGATCGATCTCTACAAGGGTCTCAAACTGCAAACCGAGACCGGAACCTCGACCACCGGCTCAGGCCAGGCCAGCAGCGTCGGGCTGACCTACCAGTTCAACTATTAGCGCTGTTCAAAACCCGAAAAAAAGGCCAGATTAGGTTGATAATAAGGGCCAATGTCAGCAGGCCCGCTGGGAGATATTGAAATGAAAACATCACGGCGACTGGCGGGCGCAGCTATTCTGGCTTTGGTAGCCCCGGCCTTGGGCGCGCCGCATCGGGCGCAAGCTGCGGGCAGCCTGTATGTCTTCGGCGACAGCCTTTCTGATAACGGCAATTTATACAAGCTCATCGGCTATCCGCCGCCGCCTTATTCGGAAGGCCGGTTCTCCAATGGTCCGGTCTGGGTACAATATCTCCCGGGCTTAACGGGGTTAAGCTTCAGCGCCGGCAACGACTATGCTTATGGCGGCGCATTTACCGGCAATATCACCTATGACGGCGTCGATTACGGCACCAACCTGGTCGCCCCTGACGTGCCCGGGATCAGCACCGAAATCGCGCAGTTCGCCGCAACCGGGCAACGGTTCAGCCGCAGCGATGTCGTCACGCTCTGGGGCGGGGCCAACAACTATTTCGAATATGCCGACATAATCGAGGCTAACCCGGCCAGCGCCGAGGCCATCATTGCCTACGCTGTCCCCAACACCATCAGCCAGCTCGGCGCCGATACCTCGGCGCTGATCAGCCTCGGCGCGCATACGCTGCTGGTGCCGAACCTGCCGGATCTCGGCGAGACGCCGGATTTCAATTCGATCCCGATTGAATCCTATCTGGCCGACCAGTTGAGCAGCGAGCACAATGCGGCTCTGCCCGGCACCATGGAGGCGCTGCACTTGCGGACCGGCGCCAACATCATCGTGCTGAACGAAGCTCAGCTGCTTGACAATGTGGTCTCCAACCCTGGGCGTTATGGCTTCGTCAATGCCACCGACGCCTGCATCGATACCCCTGCCTGCGTCAACGGCTCCACCGCGACCCAGAACACCTACGTATTCTGGGACGGCGTGCACCCGACCACGCGGGCCCATGATTTCATCGCGTTATACGCGGCTGCCTCGCTCCTGGAGTTCGAATCGCTCACCGTCCCGGCCCAGCTTGGCGAGACCGGCGCGCAGGATTTCACCACCCTGCTCGATAATCGTATGCAGGCGCTGCGCGCCGGCGCCGGCGGCTTCACCTACAATATCGATGGCGCCTCCGGCACCAACGGCGACCCGGACCAGAAATTCGGCCTGTTCGTCTCCGGCGGCGGCGGCAACGGCTATCGCAATAATGCAAGCAACGGCACAGATCTCGGCTTTACCTACACCAACGCCGCAACAGTGCTGGGCGCAGATTACCGCTTCACGCCAAACATCACCGCCGGCATCGCGCTTGGTTACGGCGATGACTGGGCCAATGTGAATGAAGGCGGCAAAGTCCATAACGAAGCCTTCACCGGCGGCATCTACGCCGTCGCCAGCTCCGGGCCGATCTATGTCGACGCCTCCTTCGGCTACGGCGCCAACTGGTACCGCACCAGCCGCCCTGGTGTCGGCTACGGCAGCGTCGTCGGCAAACCCGATGGCAACAACACGACCTTTGATATCGAGGGCGGCTATAACCTGGCGCCCTGGCACAAAATCGAGCTGACGCCGCAACTCGGCTTCAGCTATAATGACGCCGCCCTGCAAGGCTACACCGAAGCCGGCGACCCCCTGCTTACTGAGCAAGTCTCTTCGCAGGGCTATCAGGAAGTCCTCGCCACCCCCGGCTTCACCGCCTCAACCGGCCTGCAACTCGCCGGCCTTTCGGTAGCGCCCTACGCCAGCGCCGCCGCGCAAATCCATCTTGGCAATGAAGGCCAGGATTTCACAAGCAGCTTCACCGATGAACCCATCGTGACCCTGACCAATACCTATCCAAACCAACCCGCTGCCTGGGCCCTCCTCGGCGCCGGCGCCAGCGCCATCCTCAGCAATAACCTCTCAGCCAACCTCAGCGTCACCACCACGGCATTCAAAGCCAACGGTAATGCATTTTTGGTTTCGGGAGGCGGCAGCTACAGGTTTTAGAAGTTCTTTTTTGGAAAAAAAGAACCAAAAAACTTTTATTAATCTGGGCCATGGGCGGCGGCGGAGCAAACGCCCTGGCCCAGGTTCAAAAAATTTTGCGCCGCTTTTTTAAAAAGCGGCTACTTTCTTCAACGCCGCCTTCAGCATCGGCAGATGATCAGCGACCCCAAATTGGTTTTGGGTTAACTCCGATATTTTCGCGACGTGCACGGCGCCGGCGTCGTCGCCGGCATGGAGTGGGATTTTTGTGAAATCGCCTGGGAGCTTTAGAAAGACGCCCTGGGTGGGGACCATCATAACGTCGCCTTTTTTTATTGCGGTCCCTGGCAGGTCGTTCCAGGCGATGCGGATGTCGCCGGGGCGGTTATACAGTCTGGGCATGACTGCCAGGGTTTCGGCGGCGTTTAGAAGCTGGGGCGATATGCCGGTTTCTTCGATTGCTTCGCGGCGCGCGGTTGCTTCCACGGTTTCATCGCCGTCGATAAAACCGCCGGGAATGGCGAGCTTGCCGATGCCGGGATTATGCAGGCGGGTGATGAGAACGGTCTGGCCAAGATCATCGAGCAGGATCGCATCAGCGGCGTGACGTAGAGTAAGCTGCACGGTTTTGCCGTCCGGCAAGGTGATCGGGCCCAGATATTCCGCTGGCCCAACGATCGGGTGAGGATCGTGGTCGCGCAGGATGCGCTCGATAATGCTGCTGCGCAAAGCTGCGTCGATGATCAGATGGTCCCGCACATAAGAGGTCATTCAGAGATCTTATGCGACGGGACAAACGAAATCAAAAACGCAAACCTTAAAACCAGGCCGGCGGTTTACACTTGCGGGATTGCAGCTTCGCCGAGCACCGCGCGGGAAGCGCCGCGGATGGCGCCCTCGATATAGCCGACCCCGGTGCCGTCGCCGGCCTCGGTTACCGCAAAGCCGGCGGCGCGCAGCGTATCGGCCAGCGTCGAGTCGCCGCGAGCACCCTTGGCGACGATCACGTGGTCGGCCGGAACTGCGTGGGCGCCTTCGGCATCCTGAAAGGTCACCGCTTCCTTCGTGATGCGAACGTCCGTTGCATCGGCAAAAAGCGCCACGCCATGCTCGCGCAGTTCAGGGATCAGCCGCATCCGGCGGACCAAGGTAAGGCCGCGGCCGAAGTTCGAAGTCTCCTCGATGACCGTGACCTTGCGGCCGCGCTCGGTCAGGAACTCAGCCAGCTCAAGACCGACCAGCTCGCCACCGATGATGACGATGCGGTCGCCGAGCGGCATCCACTGATGCGTTGCCTTGCGGACGAAATCGAGATTGGCGGTCATGCCGGTCGCCGCGCCGATTTTCGTCGCCAGGCGTGTTGCCAGGCCGGTTTTCCGCTTCAGCGCGTCGGAGCTCTCGCCCAGCATCATCTTGCGCATGTCATCGCCGCTGAATACATGGTCGAGGTCGGCGCCGGGGATTGGCGGCAGATCGCGCACCGCGCCGACCGCCACGATCACATGGTCCGGCCGCAGCGAACGGATCAGTTCCGGCGTTGCTTCGGTATTCAACCGCACATCGAGGTTTTTGTCGGCCAGCTGCGCACGCAACCATTCAAGGATTTTCTCATTCGCCGCGTAAGCGAGCGAGGCAAACCTCAAGGTCCCGCCCAGGCGGTCGCCTTTTTCGATCAGCACCACCTGATTGCCATGTTCATGCAGGCGGCGCACCGATTCCATGCCGGCAGGACCGCCACCGATTACCACGTAGCGCTTGCCGGTGGGCGGTTTGGCGAGCGGCTGCAGGAACTCATAGCCGGTTTCCGCGCGCACCGCGCAACGCACGTGCTGGCGCACGTAAATCGCGCTGACGCAGGTATAGCAATAGATGCATGGCCGGATTTCGTCGAAGCGGCCTGCCGTCAGCTTGGCCGCCAGCTCCGGATCGGCCAGCATTTTGCGGCCCATCGCCAGAAAGTCGAAGGCTCCGCTGCCAATTCTGGCATCGGCGCTGTCCAGTTCGATGCGCCCGGAGGCAATAACCGGAATCTTCACCTGCGCCTTGATGGTGGCCGCGGCCGGAACGTTGGTCTCCGGCTCATGCGGAATATTGGAAGCGGAGTGCAGCTTGCCTTGGCTGGTATCATGATAAGCGGTGACGGTGATGGCATCGGCGCCGCCGCGCTCCAGCATTACGGCGACCCGCTTGGCATCCTCGAGCGTCGTGCCGATCTTTTTGCCGAATTCATTGGAATCCAATTTGATCCAGACCGGAAAATCCGGGCCCACGGCGGCCCGCACCGCGGCCAGAACTTCCAGCATGAAGCGGGCGCGATTCTCCAGCGGCCCGCCATATTCGTCATCGCGTTTATTGCTGGAGGGCGACAAAAATGAGGAGATCAGATAGCCGTGGCCGCCATGAACCTCCACCGCATCGAAGCCCGCTGCCTTGGCGCGGGCCGCACCTGCGGCATATAGCGCTATTGCTGCATCGATATCCGGCTTTTCAAGCACCTTGACTTCAGGAACCGGGCCGCCGGTGAACGCTGCGAGCTCCTCCGGGAGGAACGCGGTGATGTAATCGCCGCCCTCGGGGCTCGGCATTGAAGGGGCCCAGAGCGGATGGCCGAAATTGGACGAGAAACCAGCAACCAAACCACCATGGTGGAGCTGTGCGGCAATTTTGGCGCCATGTTTGTGCACGCTTTCAGTAAGCCGGCGCAGACCCGGTAGAAAGCGGTCATCTGAAATTGCCGACTGGTTCGGCGTCACCGCGCCAACCGGCCAGCCCACGCCCATCACGCCGGTGACAATCAACGCCGCCCCGCCCTTGGCCTGCTCCTCATGGTAGGCAACCAGCCGGTCGCCGACGGTTCCATCCTCCTCGGAGAGGCAAACCCCCATCGCGGTGACGACCATGCGGTTGCGCAGCTCCATCTTATTGATCCAGCCGGGGGCAAGGATGTTCGAAAAAGCCGGAGCCTTTTGGCGTGCAGCACTTAGAGCCATGGAATATTCCTCCTATGAAACATTATGTCCTCTTTGCGCAGAGGATCGCTTACTGACTAAAAACATACAAAAGTATTCTTGCTTCTTTTTCTGCAGAAAAAGAAGGGCTTCCTTATCTCCGCTCACGCGTTGCCGAGAACGTAATTTCCGGAAAATTCTCCTTCATCCGGTTCAGTTCCCAGCTATTGCGAACCAGGTAAACCGGCGCCCCCTCACGATCTTCGGACATCGCGGAACGGTTCAGCTCGATGAACGATTTCAGCCGACTGGCATCTTGTGAAAAAATCCAGCGGGCAGTGTCGAACGGTGCGGGCTCAAACGCAACGGGCACGGAATATTCCTGCTCGATCCGGCTTGATAGCACATCCAGCTGCAAGGCGCCGACCACGCCGACAATCCAGTCCGAGCCGGTGAGCGGCCGGAATACCTGGGTCACCCCTTCCTCAGCCAGATCCTCCAGCGCCTTTTTCATTTGCTTGGCTTTCATCGGGTCGGCCAAGCGGACCCGCCGCAGAATTTCCGGCGCAAAATCCGGAATACCGGTGAAGCGGATTTTCTCACCCTCGGTCAGCGTATCGCCAACCCTGAGCGTGCCATGATTGGGGATGCCGATGATATCGCCAGGATAGGCCACCTCCGCCAATGAACGGTCCTGCGCGAAGAAAAATATGGGAGCCTGAATGGCCATCGATTTTTGCGTGCGTGAATGGATCAACTTCATGCCGCGGGTGAACTTGCCGCTGCAGATGCGCGTGAAGGCGATACGGTCGCGGTGCTGCGGGTCCATGTTCGCCTGCACCTTGAACACGAAACCGGTAACCGGGGCCTCGCCTGGTTCAACAATACGCGTATCGGCGGCACGCGGTTGCGGCGCCGGGGCATTCGCGACCAGGCCTTCCAGCAGCTCGCGAACCGAATAATCCTTCAGGGCCGAGCCGAAATAAACCGGCGTCAGATGGCCCTCAGAGAACGCGGTCTGATCGAATTCCGGAAAAGCCGCATGGATCAGTTCCAAATCCTCATCCAACTGCGCCTGCTGATCGGCGGGGATGTTGAATTTCTGGCCGGACGGATCCTGACCAGGCTTGATGGCCGAGACCAGACGGTTGCGGCGGACGTCGAAACAGCCGCGGAACAGGCCGCCGGTGCCGATCGGCCAGACCATCGGGCAGATATCCAGCGCCAGTGTGTTGGCGATCTCGTCCAGCAGCTCGAACGGGTTCTGGCCCTCGCGGTCGACCTTGTTGATAAAGGTGGTGATCGGGATATTGCGCAGCCGGCAGACCTCGAACAGCTTCTTGGTCTGCAGCTCGATGCCTTTGGCGGCGTCGATCACCATCACCGCGGAGTCTACCGCGGTCAGGGTTCGATAGGTGTCTTCTGAAAAATCCTCATGGCCCGGCGTATCGAGCAGATTGAAGACGGCGCCGCCGAATTCAAAGGTCATGACCGAGGAAGTGACAGAGATGCCACGCTGGCGCTCGATCTTCATCCAGTCGGAGCGAGTCTGGCGGCGGTCCTGCCTGGCTTTGACCATGCCGGCTTCGCGGATAGCGCCGCCGAACAGAAGCAATTTTTCGGTAAGTGTGGTTTTGCCGGCATCCGGATGCGAGATGATCGCGAAGGTGCGGCGGGGCGGCACCGGGGCCGCCGGCTGGGTGGTTGCTACAACGGATCGGCTATCCGGCGCCGGATGAGATGTGGATGAGGCGTCCATCGCCACCCCCTACCAAGCTTTGCGGCCCAGCACAAAGCAAGGCTTGCTAGCGCCGGGATGTAGGGAGCAGGCCAACCGACAGCCATTTGATCGCCAGATATACGATGATCACGACGGCAACAGGGAAAATGCCTTGAAGCAGGACCATATTGCCGAGCAAATTCCAGAATCCTTCGAATCTGAAGGCGATCCCGATGCCGGTTTGGAAAAAATGCGGATGATCCAGAGCATACTGGTATTGCGCGGCCAGCCAGAAATAGTAGCCAATGGTGAAGACCAGAAGATAAATCAACGCCAGAAGACATATCAGTCGGAGGCCGCGCGGCATCGCCAGTTTGACGCCGATAGACAGCAGCAGGAAGCCAAGAAAATCGACCACCCAAACCATTTTTATTACCTACCCCGTAGCCTGATTTATGGTGTTTTGATTGCCACGAAAAATCCGCGGTTGATAGGCCCGTCACCGCGGCCAGCAGCCGCTACTTTCGGCGACAATGTGCAAATACGCAGCTTTATGCCTGCATGATTTCTAGATTTGAATGATTTCTGGATTTGAAGGACCGGAACCGCGCCGAACATCGCCGCGCCGGCAAGCTGCCAGCGCGGGGGTTTCGGTAATCGCGTAGGTTTCAGTAATAAGGGGTGCCGGGACCGGTGGAGGCCGTCAGCCACTTGATCCCGAAATACATCAGAAACACCGTTCCTACTGGGGCAATGGCATCAAGCAGGATCATATTGCCGAGCAGTTTCCAAAAGTTCTCGAAACGGAAGGCCGCTGATATACCGGCATACATATGTTCCGGGTGGTTTTTGAAGATATGGAACAGCGGGATCAGGTAAATGTAATAGGAAACGGCGAATAGCCCGATATACGCCGCCGCTATCAGGCACAGTAATCGAAGCAGCCGCGGCTCTCCATATTTTGCACCGACGCAAACAAGCAGGAAGCCCATGACGTCCACAACCAATTCGTTCATATGACCCCCGGTGAGCAAATGTTAGTCAGATAGGGGTGACTAACACAGGTAATCATCGGTTGTATAGGCTAACATTTACTCTAACAAAAGTTGATCAAAAATTGAGATTTTGCCGCTGCAAAGTCCGGATTTAAAAACGGTGTCACAAAAAAAACCTAGGGTAACCAGGCTGATACTGTTTTTTTTAAAGAATTTTTTCGTTGATTTAGCTGTCTCTGGGTGACCGTTGCAAAACGCCGTGGACATAGGAATTCTAACCAAAAGTTTATTAAAAACACTTTCGTAACTAACACGGCGCCGGGGATCCTGTTATCGTCGCCGACGGGCTATTTGGCCGCCGACAAATCCGCGATCGTGGCGGCCAGAGCTTCGGGAAGATCCTCGGCGATCAAGCCCTGGCCAAGCCGGTTGCCGGCCGCGCCATTCAGCCAGACTGCGGCACAGGCGGCTTCGAAATCCGGCATGCCTTGCGCCAGAAGTGCTGCAATGGTGCCGGAAAGCACATCGCCGGTGCCACCGGTTGCCAGCCATGGCGGCGCATTGTCATTAATCATCGCGCGGCCGTCAGGGGCGGCGATGATGGTGTCGGCGCCTTTAAGGACGGTCACGGCCTGGGTGCGCGACGCCGCAACACGTACCGCGGATAGTTTATCTAGCCCGATGGCGCCGAAGACCCGGGTAAATTCACCCGCATGGGGGGTGATGACGGCGACTCCGCGCAGCCGCTCAGGCGCGCCGGCGCAGGCGCTAAGCGCATCGGCGTCCGCAAGGATGGTTTTGCCGGCCGCGATCAACTGGTCAAGCTTGCCGCCGGCGTCCGCCACGCCGAGTCCCGGGCCGCACACCCAGACCTTGCGGCGTTGATCCTGTAGCAATTCGGCAAGCGGTGTATCTCGGATGATCAGGCCGGTTTCCGTGGGGGTAAACATCCGCTCGGTGGCCAGCGTCACCATGCCGCCGCCGCAACGCCTGGCGGCCGCACTCGCCAGGCGGGCGGCGCCGGTCATCGTGCCGGACAGCACCGTGATGTCGCCGGCGCTATATTTATGCCCATCCGCCTGGCGCTGCGGCAGCCGCCAGGCCCAGGGGCCGTTGCGCCAGGTTTTCGGCGCGACTTGTGCCAACACCGACTCCGGCAGACCGATATCGCAAAGCGCCACCTCGCCGCATAGCGCGCGGCCAGGATACAGCAGATGTCCCGGTTTCAAGCGGAAAAAGGTGACCGTAAGCTCGGCCTGCGGGGCGTAGCCGCGGATGCCGCCGGTGGCGCCGTCCAGCCCGCTTGGAACATCGATCGCGACGATCCTTTTGGCAGCGCTCAGCAAGCTGGCCACCTGGGCGGACAGATCGCGCGAGAGCCCGGCGCCGAACACGGCATCGACGACCAAATCCGCGCGCGCCACCGTTTCCAAGGTGGCGGAGGCCACCGGGATGCAGCAAACCGGCCAGCCGGACTCCGCCAGATGCCGGGCCGCAACCACACCGTCAGCGCCGTTATTGCCGGGACCGGTCAGCACTAGAACACGACCAGGCCGGTAGCGTCTGCGGATGGCCCGGGCGACGGCGCGGCCGGCGGCCTCTATCAAAGCAGGTTCGTTGCCGGCCAGTTGGTCGGCTTGCGCCATCTCACTCGGTGTAAGCACTTCTTCCATGAAAATAGATTGCCATGATCGGGGCGGGAACGGCTACTCTGAGATTGAGAAACTAGCCGCAGGAGTCGAATGATGGCGAAAACCGGCAAGGTCGTGGCGATCGCGCAACAGAAAGGCGGCTCCGGCAAAACCATGCTGGCGGCTCAGCTGGCAGTAGCGCTGGCGGAAACCGGCGACCGCATTGCGGTGCTGGATATCGACCCGCAGGGCAGCCTGACAATTTGGGCCAAATTACGTGGCGTTGCCCCAAAAGCCGCTACCGCCATAACCTGCGCGGCGACATCCGGCTGGCGTCTGACAGGCGAATTGGAGAAACTGCGGGCGGCGCATGAAATCGTGCTGATCGATACGCCGCCGGTGATCGACAGCGATGCCAGGCGCGCCATCCGGGCGGCTGATCTGGTGCTGATCCCATTGCAGCCTTCGCCGCCGGATTTATGGGCGGCCGAGGGCACGCTGAAGCTGGCGGCCGAGGAAAAAAAACAGGTTGCACTGGTGTTCAACCGGGCGCCGGCGGCCTCGCGTCTGCGCAAACGCATGGAAGCCGAAATCAACGCCCGCGGCTTGTTTCTGCTGGCAGCGGCTTTGGCAAATCGGGCCGGCTACGCCAACGCCTTTGCAGATGGCATCGGCGTGACCGAGGCCGGCCCGGCGACGCAGGCCGCTGAGGAATTGCGCACTCTGGCAACCGCGTTGAAAAGCCGATTAGACCGGTAGATTATTCCAAAATAACCCCCGGGTTTGGAATAAGACTAATCAATTTGGGGATGTTTTGATAATAGCCTATTGCCAGTCCGCCGCTTTTCCGCCACATTCCGCCGCGTGGCAGGTACCGAGGCATCGGTTCGAACCCCGTACCCGCCAGCCGCCAAGTTTAGGGAGCCTTCAAATAAGCGCCGAATGGTGCGGCCGGTCCAATGACCGGCCTTTTTTTTACGACTATTTTCATTAGCGACCAGTGCGACCCCGGCACCTGCGGAGACAACCGAGCGGAACGTAACCTGGAACGTGAGCACTTAAAATCAGAACGGTCCGAGATCACCGCTAAAGCGGATTTATGCAGGCCTCACCCGCGACGGCGGTGGAAACGGGTGATTGTTACATCCCCCCAGACGCCCCCAGTGCTGAATGGGTCTGCCTGGGTAAACGCCTCGATCTCGCCACGGCTCGGTGCTTCAATAATGAACAGCGAGCCGATCATGGTCTCGCCATCATCGGATTGCAGCGGACCTGATATCACCACGGCAACGCCAAAACTCTGATCTGTTTCAATAAAGCTGCGATGTGCCGAGTAATTTTCCAGACGGCGTGGCAGCGCGTCTGGTTTATCGAGCGCGTGAACAGCGAAAAGCGGCATCTTTATTGAATCTTTCCTACAATCGCCACATAAGTACCGCGATTGGCCGGATTTGAGATGGCCAATGTTTGCCACCCAGCTTTGAGCGAATCGCGCGTTACAACAGATCAGGAACCGCCATGAAACTATTGCGCTTTGGAGATCCCGGCACGGAAAATTGGGGTTTGGTTGATAGCGACGGAAATATCCGTACCCTGGGGGACGCGCTGGATGGCATTGTCCACGATGAGTTGAGCCCTGACTGGCTGGCCCAGCTTTCGGCAATTGACATCGCCACCCTGCCGTTTTTGAAGGCGGAGCGGCGCATCGGGCCGGCCATCAGGCGGCCGCTGAATTTCGTGTGTATCGGCCTGAACTATGCCGACCATGCGGCGGAAACCGGAGCAAAAATTCCGAACGAACCGATTATTTTTCTGAAATCGCTATCTGCCTTCAGCGGTCCCTATGACGATATTATTATCCCGCGCGGCGCCCAAAAAACCGACTGGGAGGTGGAACTTGGCGTGGTGATCGGAACCAAGGCCCGCTACGTGCCGGAGAGTGCAGCCATGGAACATGTAGCCGGCTACTGCGTCGTCAACGATGTCAGCGAGCGTTCGTATCAATCAGAACGCGGCGGCACCTGGGATAAAGGCAAAGGCTGCGACAGTTTCGGCCCGGTGGGACCGTATCTGGTAACCAAAGATGAAGTGCCGGACCCGCAAAATCTCGATTTATGGACCGAGGTGGATGGCGTGCGGATGCAGGATGGCAATACCAGAACCATGATTTTCAACGTCAAAACCCTGGTCAGCTATGTCAGCCAATTCATCACCTTGCATCCGGGCGACATTATCGCCACCGGAACGCCGCCCGGCGTGGGATTGGGCCAAAAGCCCGAGCCGGTATTTCTGCGCCCCGGCCAGCATTTAAAACTTGGTGTGGCAGGCTTGGGAGAACAGCATTACAACACGGTCGAGGCATAGCCGCCGCGCGAGCACGGATGGTCGAACGGGAGCCGCCGGCATTTTGCAACTGGAAGGGTTTTATCAGCAACGAATGATATAGGAGGTAAGGATGCAAGGCGATTTTGTATGGTACGAACTATGCACAGACGATCCCGCTGCTGCCGCTGACTTCTATTCCAAGGTTGTTGGCTGGACCGTGCAGCAATCGGCGGTTCCTGAATTGAACTACACCATGCTCTGCATCAAGGACCGGCCGGTGGCGGGCGTCATGACCTTGCCGCCGGAGCAAATGCCGCCCTTCCCGCTTTGGTTCGGCTATATCGCGGTAACCGATGTTGATGCCAAGGCCGCTGAACTCGCGGCGGCAGGCGGCAATATTTTCAAGCCGCCGCAGGATATCCCGCAAATCGGCCGTTTTGCTGTCGTAACCGATCCGCAAAATGCGGTCTTCATGCTGTTCAAACCCAGCGGCGAACCGCCGCCGCCGCTCGCGATGATGCAAACGGGTTCAATCGGCTGGCACGAGCTGCATAGCAGTGACTGGCAACAGGGTTTCGCCTTCTATGCGCGCATGTTTGGCTGGAGCAAGGACACTGCGCATGAGATGGGGCCGATTGGCACCTACCAGTTATTCAAGGCCAGCGCTTTGCCGATCGGCGGCATGCTAACCGACGTCCAGGCGCATCGCCCCTATTGGCTGTATTATTTCGTCGTCGACGATATCGATGCCGGCGTCCAGCGCGTGCAGGACAACGGCGGTACCGTGCTCAACGGGCCAATGGAAGTGCCCGGCGGCGCCTGGGTCTGCACCGCAAAAGATCCGCAAGGCGGGCTATTCGCGCTGGTGGGCATGCGAACCGGCAGCTGAACCAGCAGGATTTTTCAATCGGAGGGAAATGATGCACAAGATCGTTACCTGTCTTTGGTTTGATCATGGGCAAGCGCGGCAGGCGGCCGAATTCTACGCATCCCTGTTTCCGGACAGTCATGTCGACCGCGTCAACCTGGCGCCGTCCAGCTATCCCGGCGGCGCCCAGGATGCCGAGCTGACGGTTGAATTCACCCTGCTAGGCCAATCCTGTCTCGGCCTGAATGGCGGCCCGCATTTCTCGCCGAATGAGGCGGTGAGCTTCCAGGTGCTCACCGACGATCAAGCTGAAACCGATCGCTATTGGAATGCGATCATAGCGGATGGCGGCGCCGAGAGCGCCTGCGGTTGGTGCAAGGACCGCTGGGGCTTTTCCTGGCAGATCACGCCGCGCGCCTTGCTGACGGCAACAACCTCCCCGGATCGCAGCGCCGCAAAACGCGCCATGGAGGCGATGATGACCATGCGCCGCATCAACATCGCGAAAATCCAGGCCGCGTTCGACGGCGATGCGCTTTAAGACGTGTTCAAACGGCTTTATCTGCCAGTCCGTTGCGGGCCAATAATTCTCCAAGCTCGCGGATGACTGGGAAAACTTCCTGATTCCAGTTGCCGCCTTGCAGATCATGCGCGGCCTGTTCGGCTTCGACGATGAAGCGATCTTCCTTGAAAATACGTTCCGTAAACAAAACAAGCAGTGGCCAGGCCGCTTGCAGCGCCGCGCGCCCGGCCAGGTTTTTCGGCCGGTGAATTGAAATAAAGCCAAAAGTGCGAATGGTCTTTTGCTCGGCATCGAGCGGCGTGTAACAGATCCAAAGCTTGAAGATGGGCTCATCACCGCCGCCGGGAAGAATTGAAAGCGTTTGATAAGGATATTCGGTGCGGATCGTCATAACGTCGCGATCGTTGAAATCCGGGCCGCGTTTGCCGCCGAATATAGCGGTCTCGCCAAGCGGCTGCTTCCCCGCGGTGCGGGCAAAGGTATACTGCACCTCCAGCCAATCCTCGCCCACTCGCCGGCCAAGGTAGCGCGGGCGCACCTGGCCCATAATTCTGCGATGCATGTACTGATGATTCATATCCATGAGATTTTCGTGCATGAAGCTGTAATGGCATGCGACTTCACGCCCAAAGCGGCGGGTTTTATATTTCGGATTGGCGGCGGCGCCGAGGGCCGGAAAGTTATGCGCCGAGGCCAATGCGGCATCGCCCGGGAAAATTAGAATCAAGCCTGCTTCTTCACGGCATGGATAGGCGCGCACACCATTCGGTAACTTGCCTTTGCCGAGATAGGGCACGTCGGTGCAGGCGCCCTCGCTGTTATAGGTCCAGCCATGGTAGTGGCAGCGGATAGCGCAACCGGTGACGACGCCGGCGTCCAGCGGCACCTGCCGATGCGCGCAGCGGTTTTCCAGAGCAAATACCGCGCCGGCTTTCGGGCGAACCAATACGATGCGTTCACCTGCAAATCTGACTGCCAGGGTTTTGCCGGCTTTGACCTCGCGCGACCACGCTACAGGATACCAATGGTCCGGGTGGATCTTAACTTTGCGGAAATTCAGTTGCGCATTGTTAAGGTCGTTCAGGGGTGGCGGCACTTCAACCGTTTCGTCGGTGTTGAAGTTTATCGAATCCATATCCTAACCTTCCAGACGCATGGCACGCAGTTTGACAGCTTTAGCCGGAATTGAACATGGGGCCATTATCACGATTTTTAAGCGGTTCAGCCATTTTGTGGCAATTGCATAAACCAAGGATGAAACCCAGTTCAGATAACGCGCTCTGTAAACCTTCATTACAATTCGATCGATCGTCACCACGATTCCGCCTCTTTCGAACCCATGTATTGGGATATCGAAAGGAGTCGATTCGATGAAACGTTTGCATTCACTAAACCTGCATTCACTAAGCCTTGCCGCAACCATCGTGGCAATGACCCTTGCTTCAACCGCTGCGCTGGCGCAGCCCTACCCCCATCCGCCCGGTCCACCACCGGGACCCGGCTATGACCACCCTCCAGGCCATCCGCCAAGTCCGCCGGGTCCGCCAGGCGGCCCGGGCTGGCATCAATGGCATCAGGGCGAGCATTATCACGGTGACCGCTACGCGGTTCATAACTGGCAGCACTACCACCTGCGTCCACCGCCTCCCGGTTATGAATGGGTGCAGGATGGCGGTCAGTTTGTGATGATCGCGGTTGCTACCGGGATCATCGCCGATATCATTGTGAATTCGCAGTATCAATAATCTTAAATGCCCGGTCGGCGGTGGCTGCCGCGTCGGCGCCATCGCGGCCGCGGCATCCGGCCGCCCCAACATAAAACATCAAGGATTTATCAGATGAAACGCTCTTTAATGTCTACCGTAGCCGCCGGTCTTGCATTGTCGCTGATCGGCGCACCCTTGGCGATGGCGCAAGCCGATCAACATCCGGGCCCGCAATCGGCACCGCATAGCGACGACGTTCATGCCACCGGCCCGCAGCATGCGCCGGAGCAACACACGACCGTGGAACACAGCAACAACACGCATACGATGGCGACCAACACCATGCCCCATCAAATGACTCAGGTCTCGCATGAGCAAGCCCACCCTGCCCCGCCGCCGATGCAGCACCAGGCCTCGTTCATTGGTCATCAATGGCATAATGGCGACCATTACAACGGCAGCCGCCATTATGTGACAAACTACCACGCCTACCATTTGAGCCCGCCGCCGGCAGGCTATCAATGGGTCCAGGATGGCAGCCAATTCGTGTTGATCGCGGTTGCCAGCGGCATCATTGCCAACGTGATTTTAAACGCTGAACAGTAGAAGATAAGCTGCTCTTTGTCGGGGCAGAAAGGCGGCGCGAGCGCGAACCAAAATAGACTTTGTTACTCTGCGCATACGCTGGCTGGCACCAGCCATGCCGCAGATTAAAAATTCCTTTGGTTCGCGGGCGGCCAGCCTTGATTTAAAGAAGAACTGCTTTGCTTACCCAAAATTCCTTTGCTAGGCTGCGGGCATGAACGAGATACGTCCGATCGTACCGGGAATGGAACGGCTGGAGGCGTTGCGGGCCGTGGAGCGCAAGCTGCTCTGGCTCGCCTCGTGGATGATCCATAATGCCAATCATATCCGGCCCAACCGGGACGGTCTGAAGGTTGGCGGTCACCAGGCCAGCTGCGCCTCGGTGATCTCGATCATGACGGCGTTATATTTCGAGATTTTGTGGCCCTACGACCGGGTTGCGGTGAAGCCGCATGCTGGTCCGGTGCTGCATGCCATCAATTATCTGTTCGGCCGCCAGAGCGTCGAGCAAATGGCGGCATTGCGGCAGTTCGGCGGCGCCCAGGCCTATCCGTCGCGGGTCAAGGATGGCGCTGAAATTGATTTCTCAACCGGGTCGGTTGGCCTCGGCGTTGCGCTGACCAGCTTCGCCTCGCTGATGCAGGATTACCTGCGGGCGCAAGGGCTTACGGACCCCAGCCGGAAGCGGGCGCGGCATGTGGCAATCGCCGGCGACGCTGAGCTGGACGAGGGCAATATTTACGAGGCCTTACTCGAAGGCTGGAAGCACGACGTGCGCGATGTCTGGTGGGTGGTGGATTATAACCGGCAGAGCCTGGACTCAGTCATGCCGGACCGGCTGTTCGGCCGATTTGAAGGCCTGTTCCGCGATATGGGCTGGAAAGTGGTTTCGCTGAAATACGGCGAGCAGCTGGAAAAGGTGTTCCGGCTCCCTGGCGGCTCCAGCCTGCGCGGCTGGGTCGATGAATGTCCGAACAGCATGTATTCGGCGCTGACCTTTCAGGGTGGTGCGGCATGGCGCCAGGCAATCCTGGCCGATATGAGCAAAAGCCGCGGCGTGCGCGCGATCATCGACCCGATGAGCGATGCCGAGCTCGCGGCCTTGATGACCAATCTTGCAGGTCATGACATCGCGACGCTGACCTCGGCGTTTCGTCAGGCCACCCAGTCCGACCAGCCGACCTGTTTTCTGGCCTACACCATCAAAGGCATGGGGCTGCCGTTTGCCGGGCACAAGGACAACCATGCGGGCATGATGACCGTAGAGCAGATGGAAATATTCCAAGCTGCCAATAAGGTGCGGCCCGGGCATGAATGGGAACCTCTCGAAGGCCTGGAGCGGCCGCGCGAGGTGCAGCGGTTTATTGAAAGCGTGCCGTATGCCGTGCAGCTCACCCCGAACGGCCGCCGCTTCAGCGCGCCCATGGTGCCGGTGCCGGAACAACTGCCGCAGCCTAGAGTTACCGGACGCAAGATGAGTACGCAGGCCGGATTTGGCGAGATCCTTTCCGAGATCGGGCGAGCCCAGGGTGACAGCGCCGAGCTCAGCAAGCACATCGTCACGATGAGCCCGGATGTCGCGGTTTCCACCAATCTTGGACCCTGGATCAATCGGCGCGGCGTGTTCGACCGGCATACGCGCGATGACGTGTTCCGTGACGGCAAGCTGGCAAGCGCGCAGCGCTGGGGCACCAACCCGCAAGGTCAGCACATCGAACTTGGCATTGCCGAGCAGAATCTTTTTTTGCTGCTGGGCGCCGCCGGATTATCGCATGATCTGTTCGGGTCCCGGGTGCTACCGGTCGGCACCGTATACGACCCGTTTGTGAACCGCGGCCATGATGCGCTGTTTTATGCCTGTTATCAGGATGCGCGGTTTTTGCTCGTCGGCACGCCGTCCGGCATTACGCTGGCTCCGGAAGGCGGCCAGCACCAATCCACCAACACGCCGCTGCTTGGCATCGTCCAGGACCGGCTTGCAAGTTACGAACCTGCCTATTGCGACGAGCTGGCCATTTTGCTTCGGCACGCCTTCGACTGGATGCAGAAACCTGAAGGTTCAGCGGTATGGCTGCGGCTTTCGACACGGATGCTGGAACAGCCAAGCCGCCAACTCGATGCGGCGGCGGTGATCAGCGGCGCGCATTGGATAACCGAGCCCGCGAACGGCGCGCGCATTGCCATTGCCTTCCAGGGCGCGGTGGCCGGGGAAGCCGAAAAGGCGTTCGCCGCGTTGCGGGAAGATGCGTCAGGTGCAGGATTGCTCGCCATTACCAGCCCGGACCGGCTATATTCAGATTGGCGCGCGGCCCAGCGGCGGCGGCGTCAAGGCGATGCCACGGCGCGTTCGCATATCGAAAAGCTGCTGGCGCCGATGGCACGTGACGCGGTGCTGGTAAGCGTGCTGGATGGTCACCCGGCCGCGCATGCCTGGCTAGGTGCGGTACGCGGCCAGAAAGTCATGGCGCTCGGACCCGATCATTTCGGCCAATCCGGTGACGTAACGGATTTGTACCGTGAATATGAGGTCGACGCATCTTCTATTCTGGATGCCTGTGCCGAGGCGCTGTTAGCTGATTAAGATCCGGCCGTGATTTACCTGCATATCGGCCGCAATAAGGCTGGTTCTACAACCTTGCAGGATTTCTTCGTCAAGAACGCCGCAACCTTGGAACAGCATAACATCCATTATGGCCTCTATGGTCATTTGAAGGACAGCGTCCCCGGCATCCTCGGCTTCGACTTCCCAACCGCGATCGCAGATTATGCACGGGCTAATCCCGGAAAGAGCATTCTGATCTCGCATGAGTTTATGTTGCCATGGGAGGCCATCCACGCCGAGATCATGGCAGAGGAGTTGCATGGCCTGCCGGTGAAAATAATCGTCCATATCCGGCCTTATCCATCCTGGATTTGTTCAAACTACGCGCAGGATATCCGGATCGGCGAATCCGATAGGAATTTCGATGACTATTTCGAATCATTTCGCCCGAAGCTTTCCGTGTGGCCCGACCTGCGGCGCTGGGGCGAGCTGTTTGGCTGGCGTAACGTCGTGGTCCGCCTGGTCGATGCGCGCCACACCCCTTGGCATGATCTCACCAGCGATTTCCTCGCAATCATGGGGCTTAACACCGCCCTCGACCGGCCATTGCAGCCGAGCAATCAGGCGCCGCATTGGGCGATCACCGAGTTGCTGCGGGCGCTGGCACCCTTGCAAATTGGACCAGGTGCAACCGCGATGTTGTCAAATCTGCTGCAGAAATCCCTGCACTCGAATCCGCTGATTGGGCGTGAAATCGAGTATCTGACGCAAGCCCAACGGCGCGAGGCTGCCAAAGTGTATGCAGATGATATTACCGCAATCAATGCCGTCACGGATAGTCGGCTGGAAATTGACCCGCATCAGGTTCTACCCGAACGCATGTTTCTCCCGGCGTTCGAGCAATTGCCCCCGGCCATCCTGCAAGATTTCGCAGCCCGCGCCAGCACTTGGGATTTCACGCCATTTCAGGCCGAATCGACTGCCGCGCTGCAAAAGCTCGGCGTGCGAAAACGACCTTTGGTTACACTTATACAAAAATATGCTTCAGCGCTGCGCCGACCGCAATAATTCTTATCGCCTGGAGCCTTAGCGCAGCCTTAGCGCATCCAGGACGGTGGCGCATGGGCCGCGCCACGGGGGGTACCGCCGGTTGGATAATGGCCACCGAAGATTTCCGGGTTGCCTTCGCCCCATATACTGACGCCGCGACGTTTGGCAATCCGCCAGCCCTGCGGCTGCCGTATCAGATCATCTTCGTACCAGCCGCCGATCATGAACCAGGAGGGTTTGAATTCGTTCTTGATGTGCTGCGCCATGAAATAGCAGCGCGAGCTTGCGCGGTCGCCATCGACATGGATCGCGGGCAGGCCCAGATGATGCTGGGTCGCCGAAAAACCCGGCAGAGATTCAGTGCAAAGCTTCACATATTCGTCCACGGTTTTGGCGCCGACGCCGCTCAGATCGAGCACCGCGTCATCGGTGAAACAAGCGCGCATCAGTTCCGGCTGCAAGGTGTCGATCGCGATAACGTATCTCGCCAGAACTTGCTGAATTTCGATAACATCGGCTGCGCTCATTGGGTTCCTCCGATTATGTTTATTGGTGCCCCGTTTCTAACGTCACCAATTCCGCTCAGCAAGGCGGCAAATATAACCCTGCCGGCGATCGCTGCCGGCAGGGTCACAAATGCGTTCAAAACTAATTTTCAGTCCGGCTGAACCGGCGACATTTAGCCGCCGCCACCGCCGCCGCCACCGCCGGCGCCGCCACCGCCCGCGCCAGAACCGCCACCGGCACCGCCGGCCCCACTGGCGCCCGCGCTGCCACCGCCGGCACCGCCAACTCCCGCGCCGGTACCGCCAACGCCCCCGGTGCTGCCCATGCTGCCGCCACCGCTCATGCCGCCATCACTCGACGACCCTGTGCTGCCCATGGCGCCGGCGCTACCCGAAGTTCCACTTGATGAGCCATTGCCCATCGATCCGTTCATGGAACCGGAATTAACCGAACCCGATTGCGAGCCGGGGCTCAACGTTCCGTTGGTGCTGTTGTTGGCGGATCCGTTGGGTGACTGCTGCATGCCAGAACCGCTGGCATTGATCCCTGAATCCACGTTGGCGCCGGGCTTGGCGACCATCCCGGAATCTGCGGCGCTGCTGCCCGGCGTGATCGTCGCACCGTTTGAACCGGTGTTGGTGCCGGTAGCACCGGTGCCGGCGCCGGAGCCTGCGCCCGCCGCAGTGGTGTTAGACTCGCCAGGCCCAGTCGCGCCCGAGCCGGCCGCACTGGTCTGCGCAAACGCCAGACCTGATGTTGCAAGCCCAATAACCAGGCTGCTTGCTACCAATAAACGTGACCGTGACATTGTTCGAACTCCTGAATGTTTTCTGCGTGCCAGCTTTAGTTTGCAGCGAAACATTCGCGGCGACTGCCAGCGAGATTGAGGTAATGACGAAATAGCATCGTACGAGGTCATTCCGGTGAAACTTTAGTAGTGAAGCCGCCACCTAGCGGGTGCATCTCACCAAGCGGCGCCACCTTACCAAGGCGCGTTGGCATGGCACCGATGCCTGGACGAAAATGCCGTAAAGGCGCAGCATACTGGCCGTGAGACGAGGTTTTGCCATGCCCGCAAGCTTAGAAGACGCCAGCACTGCGCAACTTGATCAGCCCAGAGCAGCCCGCCCCGGCGCCCGCCGCCGGCCCATCCATCCATGGCCGTTGCGGGTCACGCACTGGCTGAACGCTATCGCGATTGTGATGATGGTCGGCAGCGGCTGCCAGATCTATAACGCCTCGCCGCTATTCAACTTCACTTTCCCGCCACTGGTCACCATCGGCGGCTGGCTCGGGGCTGGGATAGCCTGGCACCTGGCATTTATCTGGCTGCTCGTCGCCAACGGCCTCATTTACATTATGTGGGGAAATCTAAGCGGCCATTTTCGGCGCAAGCTGCTGCCAATAAGCCCAACCGCCGTGTTCCAGGACGCCGGCGCCGCCCTGCGCTTCAAATTGCCGCATCAGCGGGGCACCTATAATGCGGTGCAGCGGTTGCTTTATGTCGGGGTAATTATTGCTGGAATTGTTATTGTGCTGTCGGGACTGGCAATTTGGAAACCCGTGCAATTATGGTTTATCACCGATGCCCTCGGCGGCTATGTTGTGGCGCGCTATGTGCATTTCTTTTGCATGGCCGCGATCATGACCTTCGTGGTCATCCATATCCTGCTGGTGGCGCTGGTGCCGAAAGTTCTGCCGCCGATGATCTTCGGCGGTACGGTGGAAGGCACTGAAACTTGAAACAACTGGACCTTAAGCGCCGCAAGCTGTTGAGCCGGGCCCTGGCCCTGGGGGCGCTGACCGCGCTGCCGGCATGCGATTACGATGATCCCGCGCATCCTGACCTCGCGGACCGGTTCCTGCACGCAATGTCGAGCTGGAATGATCGGGTGCAGGCGGCGTTGTTCAGCCGGCACACGTTGGCGCCGACCTTTGCCGCCTCGCAGATCACCAATCCGCCGCGCTTCAATGCCTTTTACGATATCAGCGAAGCTCCGGTGGTGGACCCAGCCACCTACCGGCTGGAACTCAGCGGGCAGATCCAGGAAACCGCACCTTGGAGCCTGGCGCAGTTGCGCGCCATGAAACAGGAAAGCCAGATCACCCGGCTGATCTGCGTTGAAGGCTGGCGGGTGATCGGCCAATGGAGCGGCGTGAAACTGGCCGATTTTCTGCAGCGCATCGGCGCCGACACCACCTGCAAATATGTCTCGTTCAAATGCGCTGACGGCTATTATTCCAGTATCGATATGGCCTCGGCGCTGCACCCGCAAACCATTCTGGCGCTGGACTTTTTGAACGCCCCGCTTACCCCGGCTTTCGGCGCGCCGATGCGGCTGCGTATCCCAACCAAACTTGGCTTCAAAAACCCGAAATCGGTGATGAGCATGAGTGTGGGGAACATCTACACCGGGGGGTACTGGGAAGACCAAGGCTACAACTGGTTCAGCGGGTCATAAGGCGCTCTGGCGGCCGACTAGCGGCGATTTTCTGCGCTCCGGTGCTCACGTACTGACGTACGCTCCGCTCCGGTGCTCAAAAATCACCGCTAGTCGACTCACCAGAGCACCTTATGACGTGCTGTTTAAAAAGAGTTGATTTGGCTAGGTTCTCGGTTTTAGCTTGATCTAGTGTATTTTGGAGCAGTGTGATGGATCGGACGCTTTTTCGGGATGCCAGGGTCTGGGATGGCAGCGGTGCGGCGGCTTATCCTGCTGATGTGCTGGTTGAGGGGGGGCGGATTAAGGCTGTCGCGCGCAGCTTGGGCGAGCTTGCCGCCGATGCGGCGAGGGTGATCGATGCGCGGCGGCGGACGCTGATGCCGGGGCTGGTTGAGGGCCATGCGCATATCTCCTTCGGTGGTGCCGTGAATGATTCCGATCTCGGCAATATTCCGCCGGAAGAGCATCTGCTGCTGACCATGCGCAACGCCAAAACGCTGCTGGACCACGGTTTCACCAGCGCCTACAGCGCGGCCACCGCAAAATTGCGGCTTGACGTTGTGATCCGCAACGAGGTGAATGCGGGGCGATTGCCGGGCCCGCGGATCCGCGCCGCCAGCCCCGAGATCACCGTCACCGGCGGCCTTGGCGATGAGCGCAAGCAGCACATGTATTATGAAAGCTTCGGCATGATCGCCGACGGGCTCGACGAAATCGCCCGTGCCGTGCGGCTTTGCTGCCGCGAGGGCGTCGATAATATCAAAATCAACATTTCCGGCGACGATCTCGGCCCCCTCACCCATGGCGGCCTTACCGTCATGCGCGAGAACGAGGTGCAAATGGCCGTCGATGTAGCCCGCGATTTTGGCAAGAAGGTGAATTGCCACGCGCGTTCGGCAGAATCTGTAAAGCGCGCGGTGCGCTGCGGCGTCGATGTTATTTATCACTGTGAATCCGCCGATGAAGAAGCCCTCGACATGCTGGAATCCGCCAAGGACCGCGTTTTTGTCGGCCCTGCGATCGGTGTGATCTACGGCACGCTGTATGAAGGCGAACCATTCGGCTTCTACCGCGATTCCGATCTCGGCCGGAACATGCAACGGGTGATCGAGACCACCGCAGCGGTTTACAAGGAATTACGCCGCCGCGGCGTTCGCATTCTAATTGGCGGCGATTACGGTTTCGCGCAGTCGCCGCAGGGAGACAACGCCCGCGACCTCAAACACTTCGTCGATTTGCTTGGCTTCTCCCCTACCGAGGCGTTGCAATGCGGCACCAAAATCGGCGGTCAGGTGATGGGGCTTGGCAACGAACTCGGCGAGATCAGGGAAGGCTACATCGCCGACCTGCTGCTGGTCGATGGCGACCCGCTAAAGGACCTCGATATTTTGGTGCATGAACGTAACCTTCACGTCATCATGAAGGATGGTCTGCTCTACAAGGACCAGGCAAACGCGGCGCTGATCGAGCAAGCCGCCGCCGCGGAGTAGACCTTAAACCAGCTGCAGCGTTTCCAGCATTTTGGTTGCCATGTTCTGCCAATCCGCCGCGGCGCTTGTTATAGGTGCCGGTATTGCCGGCGGCTTTATTTGCCGCAACCCGGCGGCGATTGCGGCGGCGTTGGGCGCGCATAGAATAGCATTTGGCAGCCCGGCGAGTTGCTCAGGCAAGCCGCCGACATTGGTTGCAACCACCCACCGGCCCTGGCCAATGGCAGCAGCCGCCACACCGGATTGGCTGGCCTCACGATACGGCAGTACCAAAGCATCCGACCATTCGATCAATGCGCGCAGTTCGGTTTCCGGTATCCAGCGATGATCTACATGAACGCCGGGAATTGCGCGCAGTCGGCCCAGGTCCGCCGAGGCCGGCCCATCACCGCAGATACGCACCTCGAACGGCAGATCCGGGCCAAGCGCAATCAACGCGTCGGCCAGCATGTCCAGACCCTTATAGGGCAGCAGACGGCCAAAACTTAACAATCGCGGTTTGCCTGCATGGGCGAATGCCGGTTTCACGCCGCCAAAATCGAACAGCGGATGCCAGAGCTTCGCGATGATCTGGCCATCGCGGCCAAAGCCCTGATCCTGTAATTGCCCTGCTACGTGTGAGGACAACGGAAACAAAACCGCGGCGCCGCGCAAGACCCGCGTTTGGCCGAGCAGCCGGAAACTCAGACTATCCCCAGGATGCGCCGTGGCATCATGAACCAGTGCTGCATACGGGATGCGCAATTGCCGCAACGCCCGCACCATGCGCCGATCGAGCAACGCCGGCATGGCGCAAATTGCAATATCCGGCTTGATTGTTTTCAAATGCGCCAAACTGCGCCGGGACGGCAGCAGCGATACGGTTCGTTGCACCAGATAGTCGGCGGTATTGATATAGGTCGGTTCGACCCAGTCGCATTCTATCGTTGCGGGCGGCGTTAAAATCTCTGCGCCCTTCGCCAGCGATAAAGCGGCCTCGCAACCGGCTGCCGACAAAGCATCGCGCAATTGTACCGCGAAAATAGGCCCGGCGCCGCGCCGGCCCCAATGCCAGACCAATAGCTTCAAGGGCTGCCATTTGCGGCATCCGCCGCGCTGCTTTTTGCGGCGTCCGCCGTGATGCCGTTCGCCGCCAGTGCCGCCAGTACCGGGCCGGCACCAATGGTGCTTTGCGCATGGCGCCGCCCCGCCTCACCCATATGCTGCCGCAACTCGGCGTCATCTCCCAAACGCCGCAGCCAGGATGCAGCTTCTTCAACATCCGGGTCTGCCCAGAGTGCGTTCTGCAAATCGTAATTACCGCGTGGATCAACCACCGGGATCAGCCGGTAGCCAATGAGCGCGGACGTGGTCTCGGACATGAATGTTAGGTTTCCTGACCATCCGGTAGCAACTACCGGGCGCCCCAATAGCATCGCTGCCGCCGGAACCAGGCCAAACCCTTCCGAGCGATGCAATGACATCACAATATCGCTCGCAGCAATAAGTCCCCGCAACGCGGGCTCCGGCAAGGTCTCCGAAATCAACCGAATATTCGGCGATCCCGCAATCGCAGCCTCGATAATTTTCAAATCTTCCCGATAAACCTCGGCACCGGAAATTTTAAGTACAAACAAACAATCCTTGCGGGCGCCGAACGCGGCCTTGAATGCGGCAATATTTCCTAATGGATTTTTCCGCGCCATGCTGGAAGCCAGATTGAAAATCGTCAGCACCACCAGCACATCCGCCGGCAGATTAAAGCTTGCCCGGTCGCCTTGCACGCGCATCGCCGGTAACGCCGCCAACGGATAAGGCACCACCCGCACCGCGCCCGGCGCCAATACCTCAACCGCATCCGCAGTGAATTGCGAAGGCGCCCAGATTTCATGGACAAATTGCGCGCCGTACCGCCAGTCCGCGGGCACCACCGGCAACTCCCACGCCCACATCCCGATCACCCGCCGGCCTGCAATAAAATCGCGGCGCAGCCGCAGCAGCCCCACTGGTAAAACCGGCGCATTCAAAACCGCCAGCAACGCCGCATCCCGCGGCACATCGGCGGCAGAGGTGGGAACCACACTCGGCAGCCCAAGCGGCACCATGCCACGCGCCATGCCGTGCGCCGCAATCACTTCATGCATAATCCGCGCGCTCTCGGCCAAGCCGTTGGCGCCGTCGATATCGCCTGCAACCACAATACCATTGCTGCGGCTTGGACCCGGCCGGTCCGGCTTGCGCGCCAAAGCCGCCGCCAACCCACTCATGCCACGGCGGCGAAAATCCTGCGGCAGTTGCCGCCAGAGCTTATGCCCCATCTGCAACGCCGCCGCTTTTATACGACTCATGAAACCGCTCTAGAGGAAGCACTTCTTTTTGTGAACAAAAAGCAGCAAAAAAAACTTTTTCTTATGCTGATCCTTGGGGCGCGGCGATGCCAACGCCACCAAACCCGATTAAAAAACTTTTTTCGCTCCGAGCCTAGGCCTAGGCAGTGGCCACGCCAACGCCCAGACCCAAATTAAAAAAGTCTTTTGGTTCTTTTCTTCAGAAAAGAACTGCTTTCCTTAGGCGCCAACCTGGAAATAATTCATATACGCCGAAAACTGCGGCGTCAGAAGCTGCGGATTGATGCCAAAACGGTCCAATACATATCGGCGCTCGCCGCCATAGCCGCCTGACTTCCGGCTTTTGAGCAGCGTTTCCATTGCAACCGTGCCGGTCTGCGGCAGATCGAAATGGGTGTAAATCCGCTCTACCGCCGCCATCGGCGCGTTGGCAAGTTCGTCGTAATGCACGTTGATTTTCCGGGTTGGATCGACATCTGCGCGCTGATCGAAATCGACCAGACGCTGCGCGCCTTCGATCCACCGCTCGGTCACCTGGGTTCCGATTTCTTTCGGATCGACATTTTTAAGGAACGGCCGGCGCAGGACTTCGGTTAAATGCGCGACCGAGGCGAACACTTTCATCGGGTCGCGGTGCACAACGACGAATCGCGCATCCGGATAGGTTTGTAAAATGGCGTCTAGGCAGAATGAATGATCCGGACATTTCAGAACCCAGCGTTCGCCGGCCCCGCCATATTGCAAAACTTGTAGAAATTTGCGGTGGAATTCGAACGCTTCGGTATGGCCATGCGCATCGATCCAGGCCTGATACTCCGGTACGCGGAAGGTCGTGTCGAAGCGGAGACTTTGAAATACGGCCGCGGTGATCTCGCTGCATTCCTGCGGACTGTCGGCATCGATCGGATGCAGCTGAGGAAATTCAGGGGCCAGTCCACCGAAGAACTTTAATTGCCCATTCACAATTTTAACGCGCCGGTCGCTCCCTGCATCAAAGTCGCGGCCGCGCGGTTCGGGGTAAATCGTCTGCCAGGCTCGCGGCACCAGGTTGCCACTATCACGGGCCAGCAGTTCGTGCAGAAAGGTGGTGCCGCTGCGGGGCAGGCCGAGAATAAAAATGGGTGCCACGATCGGTGCAGCCGCAATCTGCGGATTATCGCGCAGCTTCTGTTCCACCTGCGCGGCGTTACGCAGCAGCCGGATAAAATCCCAGTGCACCGAGAGCCGCCCGAACATTGTAAGTTCGGAATCTGCGGCCAGCGAAGCCGTAAGCCGCGTCAGTCCCGCCGCCGCGCCGGGGGAAATCTCCACGCCCGCAGCCTTGATCAACGATGGCGCGGTAAGCTTTGGCAACAGCCCGTCGGGGGCAATGCGCTCCGCTGCCGCCATAGCCGCCAGAAACAGCCGGAACGGCAGGCGTGTAGGCGGTGCCTTCGAGGGTTCGGCGACCGGTTGGTCCATTGTCTAATGCGCCTTGCGCTCGATCAGTTCGATTTTATAGCCGTCCGGATCCTCGATGAAGGCAATCACGGTGGTGCCGAATTTCACCGGGCCGGGCTCGCGGCTGATTTTCGCGCCGGCTTGCCGCAACTGCGCGCAGGTGGCGTGCACGTCCGGCACGCCAAGCGCCAAATGGCCAAAAGCCGTGCCGATTTCGTAACCATCGTCCTCGCCCCAGTTATAGGTCAATTCGAGCACCGTGTTCGACTTCTCGTCGCCATATCCAATAAAGGCGAGGGTGTATTTGCCATCAGGCACCTCGGAGCGCCGGATTTCATGCATTCCCAGCAGCCCGGTGTAGAATTTCACACTGGCATCGAGGTTCTTTACCCTCAGCATGGTGTGAAGATAGGTAAAATTTCCGCTCATTGCGTACCTCCAAATCTGCCTTGACGTTATGCTCCAACACCGATCAGGAAAAGGCCGGCGGCGTCAGCTGCCGTTATCATTTCCTGCCGGTCCGTTAAGATAGTCCCGCCGGCCTCGAACGCGATACCCCGCAAACCGGCCATGCGCGCGTTTTGAATGGTCTGTTTGCCTAGAGTCGGCAAATCCGCCCGCCGGTCCTGCCCGGACTTGGCCAGCTTCACCAGCACGCCGCCCGGGCCCGGCCGCGTCAGACCCGGAATGCGGCCTAGCATGGCGTCGGTCCCCTCCACCGCTTCCATGGCCAGCACGATGCCTTGCTGGACCACGCAGGCCTGCCCAACATCCGCCGGCCCGACGATTTTCAACACCATCACCCCGCGCTCGACATCGGCCAGCGCCGCCGGATCCGGCGCGGTCGCCGTCAGCAGCCCGGACGGTCCGAGCATGTCCGCCATGATGTCATGCGCGCCGAGCACGGTAAAACCATCTTCGCTCAGCACCCGGATAATGGCGGCAAGCAGGCCATCATCGCCGGCAAAAGCGGCGCGGCCGATTTTCGTCAGCAGTCTAGCCCCTTCGGCATCCGGCCGCAGCGCCAGCAATGAAGGCCGCTTCACCGGCCCGATCATTACCACTTCAGAACAGCCATGCGCGCGCAAGGCCTGGCGGATCGCGCCGACCGCGCCCAGCCGGAAAAACTGATGCTGAAAACCGGCGACCACGCCGGGATCGGCAAAACCGTCGATTGCGGCAATGAACACGTCCCGGCCGGCGGCACGTGCGGCAGCGGCCACCTGGCCCGGCAGATTGCCGCCTCCGGCAATAATGCCAAGCGTGGGTTTAGTTATCCGGGTCATGGCGGAAGACTGCTGCAGCGTTCCGGCCATGCAATCAGCCTTCGTCTTCGCCCGTGGCGCGAGACAGGGTGGTAATCAGTCCGTGCCGGCTCGGATGCGAGATAAACTCGAGCATTTCGGTAACGTATTGATCATCTTCGAACTTATATGCGGCTTCCGCGACCCGCTCGGCGAAAACACCGGGGCCGGCGAAGAGAAATTTATAGGCCGCCCGCACCCGGTGCAATTGAGTTTTATCCAGGCCGCGGCGGCGCAAGCCGACGATATTCAGTCCCGCCAGCCGGGCCCGAGGGCCGAACACAAAGCCATACGGGATCACATCGGCGGTAACGCCGGTAACGCCGCCGACCATCGCGCCGGAGCCGATCCGTACAAATTGCAGCAATGCCGCCGAACCGCCGATGACCGCCCGCTCGCCGACGGTAACATGGCCGCCAAGGACCACATTATTCGAAATCAGCACACCGTCGCCGATCTCGCAGTCATGGGCCACGTGCACCACCGCCATCAGCAGGCAATCGGCGCCAATGCGCGTCACGCCGCTGCCGGTAACGGTGCCACGGTGGATCGAGCAATGCTCGCGAATAATGGTGCGCGGCCCAATAATGGTCTGCGTGTCCTCGCCCCGGTATTTCAAATCCTGCGGTTCCAGGCCCACCGTTGCGAACGGGAAGATTTTTACCCCGGCGCCGACCGTGGTGCTGCCGGCGATGGCAACATGCGAGACCAGCTCAACATCGTCTTCCAAAATCACGGAGCCGCCGACCGTGGAATAAGGTCCAATTTTCACCCCCGCGCCAATTTTGGCACCGGGCGCAATTATCGCGGTCGGATGGATCATTCTGCGTCCGCAACCGGTTCGTCAACGATCATTGCGGTGAACGAAGCTTCCGCCACTGTCACCCCGTCAACCTTGCCGACGCCGCTGAAGCGCCAGACATTACCGCGCCGTCGGGTCTTCAGGACGTGAATGCGCAACTGGTCGCCAGGCACCACTGGCCGGCGGAATTTCGCATTGTCGATCGACATGAAATACACAATCGGCATCATCTTTCCGGGCGCCAGGGTCTCAATCACCAGTGCCGCGGCGGTCTGCGCCATGCTTTCCACCATCAGCACGCCCGGCATCACCGGGTGCCCCGGAAAATGGCCCTGAAAAAAATTCTCGTTCGAGGAGACGTTTTTTATCCCGATTGCAGAATGATCCCGCCGCACGTCGACCAGCCGGTCGATCAGCAAAAACGGGTAGCGATGCGGGATCATGGTCATCAGCCGCTTGGCGTCGATCACCGCGACATCTATCGGCGGCGCGTCGCTTTGGGCAGGAATGGGTGCGTCCATCAGATCAATCCGTGGGTGTTGCTTTGGTTGGTTTGCGGCCGCCTTGGGCGCGGCCCGCCTGGCTCAGTTTGCGCAGCGTCACCACTTCGCGAAAAAATGCCTTTGCCGGCTGTGCCGGCGCGCCCAGCACTTCGGCCCCGGGTTCGACATCGCTCATCACGCCTGACTGCGCGCCGATCCGTGCATTTTTACCAATATTAAGATGTCCCGTAACGCCGGCCTGGGCCGCAATCGTTACGTGTTCACCGATCGTCGTCGAGCCGGAAACGCCTGCCTGCGCCACGATTACGGTCCCTCTTCCGATTTTTGTATTGTGCCCGATCTGCACCAGATTGTCGATGTGAACCGCAGCGCCGATCACGGTATCCTGGGCCGATCCGCGGTCGATGGTACTGTTAGCGCCAATCTCAGCCCCGGCGCCGATCAGCACGCGTCCCAGATGCTGGATCGGCACAAAAGCACCGGCTTTGGAAACCGCAAAACCAAAGCCGTCCTGGCCAATCCGGGCGCCCGGATAAATCACCACATTATCGCCAAGAATCGCATGGGAAATCGTTGCCTGCGCATGGATCCGGCAGGCCTTGCCGATCACCACGCCGGCGCCGATCACCGCCAGCGGTCCGATGATGCTGCCAGCGCCAATTTCCGCCCGGGCCCCAACCACCGCGCCCGGCCCGATCTCAACCCCTTCGCCGATAATCGCTTCAGCATCGACAATTGCGCCGGGATGCACGCCTCCAGCCGGAACAGCCGGCGGGTAGAATAGCGACGTCACTTTGGCCCAGCCAAGATAAGGTTCCGGCGTCACGATCGCCACGCTGGCAGCCGGCACCCGCGCCACAAATTCCGGATGCACAATCACCGCCCCGGCCTTGGTCGCCTCCAGTAACGACGCATATCGGCGGTTATCCAGGAAGCTTACCGCATCCGGACCGGCGGCATGCAGCGGCGCCACGTCGTTGATCAGCCTGGAGCGTTGATCGGGTTCGCAGTTGGCGAGATCGGCCGCCAAGGCCAGTGCGATATCGGCTACCGAATGCGGCTTGGTACGACGGAAAAAGCGAGGATCGCCGGGCTTGGCCGCGCTTGCCGGGTCAAATACGGCATCCATCCGAGCCTTACTGGCCGCCCCCCTGGTCCTGCTCAGCCTGCTGGTCCGGTGGATTTATCACCATGCCTGGCGTCACCACGCTAGGCGGCACCGGCACCGAAGGCAGCAGCTTGTTCAACTGCGTGGTAACGTCGGTGGTAATATCAAAGGCGTTGATATTCAGCGCCACCTGCTCGCGATGCAGCACCAGGTTCATGCCCCTCGCCTGAGCCTCCTGGCGGATTACCGCGATCAGCATGGCCTCGATCTGGCCTAGCGCCGCCTGACCAGAATTCTGGATGGCCTGGTTGCGGGCCTGGAATTCGGTCTGCGTGGTGGCAATTTCATTTTGCAGCGCCTGTTCCTTGGCCTCCAGCTGGGCATCGGTCAGTTTCGACCGCTGCGCCGTTATTGCCGCCTGCGCGGCCTCGATTTTGGCGCGCGCCTTTTCGGCATCGGCCGCCAAGGCCGCCTGACGGCCATGGATAATTGTCTGCACGCCCTGCGCCGCTGTCGATCCCTGCATCACACTTGGCACGCTCAGCACACCGATAACCGCAACCGGCGGCGGGGTGCCGGGCGCCAGAGGCGGCAATTGCGGCACCGGCGGCAGCGCCTGCTGCGTTTGGGTCTGCGCGGTCTGGGACCGCGGTTGCGCGGCCGGCGCCTGAGATTGGGCCGGCGCCATGTGATGCACCGGCGCCGGCGCGGGTGCGGCACTAGGCGGGATAAAATAGCCAGGCGAGGACTGCGCGATGGCGCTCGGCGAGAAGCCGGCCAGCAAGCCAACCGTCAGAAAAATATATTGGTAAAACCGCGACAAAGAAACCACTAGAACCTCGTACCAAAAGAAACCCGGAATTGTTGAATTTGATCATCAGGCTGTTTGATGATCGGCTCGGCGAAAGAAAGGTCGATCAGGCCGAAAGGCGTATTCCAGGCAATCCCAACGCCGGCACCCACCCGGGGTGCGGCACTGTCATAAGCCGGCCCGTCTTGATTGATTTCCGACTGCGGCAGTCCATAAGTGCTACCGGTATCGATAAACGCAAAGCCGTTGATGCCAAGGTCCGGCGGCAGCGGGGTCGGGAACTGCAGCTCGGTCGACTCACTCCACATAACCTGGCCACCAAGGCTGTCGCCGGTGGAAACATCGTGCGGACCGACACCGCCATCGGCAAAGCCCCGCAGCGTATCGCCACCCAGGAAGAAGCGGTCGATAATATGCGTTTGATAGCCGAAGGTCGGGATCAGATAGCCGGCGGTTGCGGTAAATTTCAGCACCCAGGCCTTGTTGCCGAACACGCGCTCCAATGGAATGTAATAGGTGAAATCAGGGCTCAACCGGGCAAATTTTGCGGTACCGCCAAGCCCGGCATAATCGGTGGTAAGATCGACCAGCAGACCGGAGGTCGGCGTTTCGTCATCATCGACATAGTCGAATGACAGCGTCTGGCTGATCTGCGACAGGCTGGAAATACCGGCCTCGTTGGTAACGTAAAGGCTGGAGCCGCTCGGGATGTCGTAAACATCACGCTGGCTGATGGTATAAGTGAAGGATTGCCGCACATTGGAGTTAAAGCGATAGCCCATGCGCAGGTCGGCGCCGATATCGCTCTCTGAATAGGAATAATCCGAGCTCGACGAGGTGTAGGAGTCTGTAACGGTACGGAACAGATCGAAACCGGCGATCAAATTACGGTCAAGAAAATAAGGGTTCGTAACGCCGATATTGATCTGGGTGCCACGCTGCGCCAGCACCGCGTTGATGCTGGCGTTCACGCCGGTGCCGAAGAAGTTGTTTTGGCTGAGGCCGGCGTTCAACAACGCGCCCAGATCGGATGAATAGCCGCCGCCCAGCGAGAACTGCCCGGTCGCCTGTTCGACCACCTTGGTGTTCAAAATAACCTGCTGCGGCGTGCTGCCTGGCGAGTTGGTGATATTTTCAGATTTGAAAAAGCCGAGATTCTTGAGGTTGCTCGTCGATTTGTCGATCTTGGTCTGGTTATAGCCGTCGCCTTCGGCCACCGTCAGCTCGCGCCGGATGACCTTATCTTCGGTCCGCGTATTGCCGGTAATATCGATGCGCTGGATGTAGACTTCCGGGCCTTGCACAACATCCAGCCGGATCGTTGCCAGCCGGGTTGCCGGATCTGTCTTCACAAACGGGTTGACCTGGGCAAAGGCGTAGCCAAGGTCCTGCGCTTTGGTGGAAACCGCGGTTATGCCCTCGGCGATCGCGTCGCCGTCGAACCAGTCACCTTTGGAAATCGGCACCAGCGAGCGCAGTTGCTTGCCTGACAGGTTGCGGATGCTTGAATCCACTGTGATGCTGCCGACGCGATAGCGCGGTCCTTCGCTAAGGATGAAGGTGAGATAAAACGATTTACGGTCAGGCGCGAGCTCCGCATTGGCGCTGACCATCTGGAAATCGGCATAACCCTTGTGCAAATAGAACTGCCGCAGCAACTCCTCGTCATACTCGACGCGCTGCGGATTATACTGGTCGGTGCTGGACAGAAAGCGGAACCAGGCCTGTTGCCGGCTCGAAACAATTTCGCGGAGCTTACCCTGGCTGAAATGCCGGTTGCCGATGAACGTTATCCTGCTGATCAGTGTTTCCGTGCCATCGTTGCACTGGAACACCACGTTAACCCGGTTATCCGAAAGCTTGATGATATTGGGCGTAACGGTAGCATCGAACCGGCCTTTTTTAGCATAAAGATCGAGCAGTGCCCGGCGGTCGGCCTCGGCTGCCGCGGGGGTGAAGACGGCTCGCGGCTTCAATGAAATCGCCGCCTGGGCGTCCTTATCCTCAATTGCCTTGTTGCCGACAAAATACACCTGATTAACCGTCGGGTTCTCTACCACCGCGACATTCAGCGTATTGCCCTGGCGCGTGATCGAGACATTCTGAAACAGGCCGGTCGCGTACAGCGTCTTCAAACTCAGGTTGATCTTGTTCGGATCGAACGGATCGCCCTGCTGGATGACCATATAGCTCTCGATGGTCCCGGTCTCGATGCGCTCATTGCCGGTGACGTTGATTGCGGCAATGGAACCGCCGCCCTGCACCGGGCTCTGATCCGGGCTCTGATCCGGGGAGCCTGTTGCCCCAGCACCTGCCCCACCCGCGGTTTGCGCCATGGCGTTGCCGTAACCGAGCAAACCGGGACCCAACAGGCTAGGCAGCAAGCAAACGGAGGCCAGTAGGACCGAGCGCGGCTTAAGCAATAAACAACCCCCCAATAGCAAGTTCAGGCACGGCACGTTGGACCACCCGGCACCCGGCTGATCGCGACTCTAGAAGCGCGCGCACAGTACCGAGGCGAGCCCGATCATGCCAGCCGTGACCGGCAGGCAATGCTGTGACAAAGCGCTACGCGCGGGCTTTGGCACGCGCCGCCGCTGGCCGCAAGGCTGCCTGGCAACCGTTACGCCAGACGCTACCCGAAGGCTGTTTCAGAAGCCGCCCTGGCAGGTCGTCAAAGCTTGATTTTTAAGCATGACTGCGGACCGGTCTGTTGGCTGGCAGCACCGGAGCGCCGTCAATCGCAGTTTGCGGGGCCCGGAGTAGAACTCTGGCCAGTCTCAAAGATGGGCCGCCCAGTGCAGGGCGCCCAGCTGCGTCAGGTCGTTAAAAGTGGTGAAGGCGAACAGACTGAGCAGCAATGCAAAGCCGAAGCGCAGGCCGATCTCCTGTGCGCGGCGGGGAATCGGTTTTCCGTAAACCGCTTCCCCGGCATAAAACAGCAAATGGCCGCCATCCAGGATCGGGATCGGGATCAAATTTACCAGGCCAAGGTTCACCGAAAGCATTGCAATGAATGAAACCAGGCTGGCAATGCCCAACGCCGCAACCTGCCCGGAAAGCTGGGCGATCCGCAGCGGCCCGCCCAAGTCCTGCACCCCGGTATGGTGCACCACCAGGTTCCAAAGCCCGGTCAGGGTCGCCGCAGTCACCTGCCAAGTCTCGGTTCCGGCGGCGGCAATGGCGCCCGGCACCGAATAGCGTTGCAGCACTTGCTGGTCGCCCTCGACGCCCAGAAAGCCGATCTCGGTGTTGCCAGCGTGCTTGGTCCCGGTCAGCACGGTCTTATCCTGCACCGCGCCGTTCCGGCTCAGACGGATCGCCAGCTGGTCCGCCGGATGGGTGACGATGATCTGCTGCAAATCGCCAAAATAACGGATCGGCTTGCCATTGGCGGTGAGGATCCGGTCGCCTGCCTGCAACCCCCCCAAGGCGGCCGGCGAACCCGCGGAAACCTTGCTCAATACCGGCGCCACCTGAATTTGCCCGGCCACCAGAAACAGCCCGGCGAACAACGCGAACGCTAATATCAGGTTCGCAAACGGCCCGGCTGCCACAATCAGCGCCCTGGAGCCCAGGGACGCCCGGCCAAACGATCCGGGCTGCATCGGTGTGCCGTCATCTTCCTGCCCCCAACCCTGCATTTTAACGTAGCCGCCGAGCGGCAGGGCGGAGATTTTCCAGACCGTGCCGGATTTGGCGCGCCAGGACAGCAGCGCTGGCCCGAAGCCAACGGAGAATGCTTCCACCACCACGCCGCGGGCGCGGGCAGCCAGGTAATGGCCGAGCTCGTGGAAAAATACGAGCACGCCCAGAACCACCACAAAGGACAAAATGGATCGAAGGAAATCGGTCATCGGCGTCAAACCCTGTCCGTTCAAGCTAAAGCGGCTTGCGCCGCGGGATAATCAAGCCGCCTTGGCTGAAGTCAGCCGTGTGGCGGCCTCACGGGCGGCGTTGTCAAGCGCCAACACCGCCGCCAGGTCCAGCACCGGTGGCCCGCCCAATTGCGCCAGCACGGCCTCAACAATCCCAACAATATCAAGAAAGCCGATTTTGCGGGCCAGAAATGCCGCTACCGCGACCTCATTGGCTGCGTTCAATACGGTCGGCGCTCCGGCGCCGGCGAGCAAGGCTTCGCGGGCCACGCGCAAGGCGGGGAAACGCTGCTCGTCGGGCGGAAAGAATTCCATCGTCGCGACTTCCACCAGGTTCAGCCGAGGTGCGGTGGTGGCCAGACGCTGCGGCCAGGCCAGACTATGCGCGATCGGGATCCGCATATCTGGCGCACCCAGCTGCGCCAGCACGCTGCCGTCGGTGTAATAAGCCAGGCCGTGGATCACCGATTGCGGATGGATAACAACCTCGATCTGCTCCGACCTCAACGAAAATAATCTGGCAGCTTCAATAACTTCCAAGCCTTTGTTCATAACCGTAGCGCTATCGATCGAGATTTTGGCGCCCATCGACCAAATCGGATGCCGGAGCGCTGCCTCCGGCGTAATCGACCGCATTTCCTCATAACCGAAATTGCGGAACGGGCCGCCGGAGCAGGTGAGCACGATCTTCTCAACCGCGTGATGATTATTGTCGGCCATCGCCTGCATGATGGCGTTATGCTCGGAATCAACCGGCAGCAGCGTCGTATTATGCTCGGCAACGGCGCGAAGAAAAACATCGCCCGCCGAAACCAGCGCCTCCTTATTGGCAAACGCAACCGTTCCGCCATTGCGAACCGCCGCCAAAGTCGGCTCCAGACCAATAACGCCGGTAATTGCGGACATCGTCCAATCGACCGGCAGCGAAGCAGCCTCGATAACAGCGGCACGACCGCCCGCGCATTTAAGGTTGCTGCCCGATAATGCCGATCGTAGTTCCTCCAGCATGGCATCGTCGGCGACCACCGTCAGCTCCGGCCGGAATTTTTTCGCCTGCTCCGCGAGCAGTGCAATGTTGCGTCCGCCTACCAGCGCCCGAACGTAATAATTTTCTGAATTTTCGCTTAAAATATCAAGGGTTTGCGTCCCAACGCTGCCCGTTGAACCGAGGACCGTGACAACCTTTACCGGCATTACGGCATTACCCCTTGCACCATTAGCGACCCCCCATGATGCGCCCACAGCGCCAATATGACAGCGACAGGTGCTGCCGCCAAAAACCCATCCAACCGGTCAAATAGGCCGCCATGGCCCGGAATCGTCCGGCCGGAATCCTTCACGCCCAATTTGCGCTTGATCGCACTTTCGAGCAAATCGCCAGCTTGCGCGCACAGGCTGAGCAGCAGTGCCGCCGCCAAAGCCGGCAGCGAAATGCCGTGCCCGCCACGGTCCAGTAGCCCGCCGATCAGCCCGGCGATGATCAGGCCGCCGGCCGAGCCGCTCCAGGTTTTGCCCGGCGAAATCCGCGGCGCCAGCTTGGCACCGCCAAGCAACCGTCCGGCCAGATAGGCGCCGATATCCGTCGACCAGATCACCGCCACCAAAAACAACGTGTCATGTAGCCCGGCCAACGGTTGCAGCCGCAGCCATAGCAGCGAAAATCCGCCAATGCCGATATAGGGGATGCCAACCGCGGCGAACCAGCCAAAGCGCCAGGCCGTGGCCAAGGTGAACAGCAGTAGCGCCAGCAAACCCGCGACCCAGCCAAGCAGCATGGCCAGCAGTCCTGAAACCGCAACAGCCACGAATAACGCAATATTCCAACGTTGTAGCCCGGCCAGCCGCGTCCACTCGCCGGCCAATCCAACCATCGCCACCGCCACCAATGCCTGCCAGGCAATGCCGCCGCGCCAGAGTGCGACCAGCGCAATCGGCGCCAGGATCGAAGCCGAAGCCAGCCTGATGCCAAAATCCGACCATTTGCCGCTGCTGACCGGTTTTAAAGGCGGAACCTCGCCCTGATTTGCCAATGGGTTCAAAAGCTTACTCAGGGCGCGCGCCAAAACGCCGCTGCCGCGCCGCATATTTACGCACGGCGCCGGCGAAATCCTGTTCGCCGAAATCCGGCCACAGGACATCGGTAAACACCAGCTCGGCATAGGCGGTCTGCCAAAGCAAAAAGTTCGAAAGCCGCTGCTCGCCGCTGGTACGGATCAGTAAATCCGGGTCCGGCACGCCGGCGGTGGCAAGATAGGATTCGAATTTCTGCTCGGTCAGCGCCTCCGGAGCAATGCCATCGGCGATCGCCCGCTGCGCCGCGGCCACAATCTCCGCTCTGGAACCATAGGAAAGTGCCAGCACCAGCGTCAGCTTTTCATTACGCGCCGTCTTTGCCTCAGCCGCCGCCAGCTCGGCAACCACGTTCGGTCCGAAACGGACATGCTCGCCGATCACCCGCAGCCGAACGCCGGCGCCATGCAGCTCATTTAATTCGCTGCGCAGATATTGCAGCAGCAGCCCGCGCAAATCCTTTACTTCCTCCTGCGGCCGCTGCCAGTTCTCCGAGGAGAAGGCAAACAGGGTAAGGTATTTCACCCCCTGCCCGATCGCCGCTTCGATACTGCGGCGGACCGCCTTGGTGCCTTCCCGATGCCCGGCTACGCGCGGCAATCCCCTGGCTGCAGCCCAGCGGCCGTTGCCATCCATGATAATCGCCACATGCTTTGGCACCGCTTGCAGCGTTTCGTGTCGCGCTGCATCTGTAGCGTGGTTTTTCAGGGAAGGAGCAGCATCAGGCGCCGTCGGATTTACCATCACCTGCGCCATTAAACCTGGCGGATGTCCTTTTCCTTCTCAGCCAGACTTTCGTCGAGCCGCTTGATATAGCCATCGGTGAGCTTCTGCACTTCGTCAGACCAGTCGCGCTCATCATCCTCGCCAATCTCGTGCTTTTTCTGCCAGGCCTTGATCTGCTCCATGCCGTCGCGGCGAACCCCGCGCACCGCAATGCGGGCATTCTCAGCATATTTGGCGGCGGTTTTCGCCAGCTCATTGCGGCGCTCTTCAGTCAGGATCGGCAGCGGCACACGCACCAGCTGGCCATCCGGCTGCGGGTTCAGCCCCAAGCCGCAATCGCGGATCGCCGCTACCACGGAATTGATCATCGACCGGTCCCAGACCTGCACGGTAATCATCCGCGCCTCCGGCACCGCCACCGTCGCCACCTGGTTGATCGGCATCATCGAGCCATAAGCCTCAACCTTTACCGGATCCAGCAAAGCCGGACTGGCACGCCCTGTTCTAAGGCCGCCGAATTCGCGTTTCAGCGCCTCCAGCGCGCCGTCCATGCGGCGGGTTAAATCCTGTTTCAGCGTATTTAAATCGGGATCGGCAGCCATGGCGTAACCTCTAACCTTTTTCGATAATCCGGGTGAACAACCCCTCACCCCGCATCACCGCCGCGAAAGCCCCCGGCGCGTGAATATTGAAAACCAGAATCGGCAACTTGTTTTCCCGCGACAAACTGATCGCAGCCGCATCCATCACCGTTAAATCCTTGGATAGAACCTCCAGATAGGTCAGCTCCTCGTAGCGCTTGGCATCCTTATCCTTGCGCGGATCGGCTGAGTAGACCCCATCCACCTGCGTGCCCTTCAATAGCGCGTCGCACTTCATCTCCGCTGCCCGCAAGGCCGCCGCGGTATCTGTCGTGAAAAACGGATTTCCGGTGCCGGCAGCAAAAATCACCACGATGCCCTTTTCCATATGGTGCTCGGCGCGCCGGCGAATATAGGGCTCGCACACCGAGTGCATTGGAATCGCCGATTGCACCCGGGTTGGAACATGCAGTTTCTCCAAAGCGGACTGCATCGCCAAGGCGTTCATTACGGTCGCCAGCATGCCCATATAATCGGCCTGCGCCCGATCCATGCCGGCCGCCGCACCGGCCACGCCGCGAAAAATATTGCCGCCGCCGATTACCAACGAAACCTGAACCCCCATCGCAACAACGTCCTGCACGTCCTTGGCAATGGCCGAAACGGTCTCGTTATCCAGGCCGAACTCCCGCTTGCCCATCAGCGCCTCACCCGAGACTTTTAACAGCACGCGCTTATATTGCGGGGTCGATGTCATGAAATCTCCTGAAACGGGCGGCAAACCAAAGGCGGCTCAAGCTAAACGCCTCAACCGCCCCAAACAAGAGACCCTCTTAAACCGGTTTGAAAAAATCCTGCTGCAATGGCCATCTGCGGCACGGTTTTCCGCCTCCGGTGCTCACCTGCTAAACGCAGGCTCCGCTCCGGTTCTCGAACCACGCCCCAGCCACTTACCGAGTTTTATACGCCGGCGGCGGCGGCTACTTCAGCTGCGAAGTCGGATGTTTCCTTCTCGATACCTTCGCCGAGATGGAAGCGGACGAACCGCGTGATCTTGGCGCCGGCTTTTTCAACCACCGCCTTCACCTTGCTCTCGCCGTCATGCACCCAGACCTGCTCCAGCAAAACCACGTCCTCATAGAACTTCTTGATGCGGCCTTCGACCATCTTCTCGATAATCGCTTCCGGTTTGCCCGAAGCCCGGGCCTGATCGGAAAGCACTGCCTTCTCGCGTTCCAGCGCCGCCGGATCCACCTCGGTAACGCTCAGCGCGTCCGGACGGGTCGCCGCCACATGCATGCCGATCTGCTTGCCCAGCGCCTCAATCGCCTCATCCGCCTTCCCGGACAAACCAACGATAACGCCAATCTTTCCCAGGCCCGGCTTCAACGCGCCATGAACATAGCTCGCCACCACGCCGCCCGGCACATCGATCACGGCAACCCGGCGCACCGTCATATTCTCGCCGATCGTTGCCACCAAATGCACCAACTCATCGCCGACATTACGCTCAGAGCCCGGATAAGCGGCGGCCTTCAACTTCTCGGCATCCTCGCCGGTCGTCAGAGCAATCTTGGCCGCAGTCTCCACGAATGCCTGGAACGCCTCATTGCGCGCAACGAAATCGGTCTCGGCATTAATCTCGACCATCGCAGCTTTGCCCGGTGCCAAAGCAATCCCGACCAAACCTTCGGATGCCACACGCCCGGACTTCTTCGCCGCTGCCGATAAACCCTTCTTGCGCAACCAATCGATCGCGCCCTGCATGTCGCCATCGCTCTCAACCAGCGCCTTCTTGCAATCCATCATGCCAGCGCCCGTGGTCTCACGCAGGTCTTTAACCAAAGCCGCAGTAATTTCAGCCATTTTTCAGCTCCGAAAAGAAGTTCATAGTCGAAGGAAAGCAGTTCTTTTTGTGAACAAAAAGAACCAAAAAAACTTTTCATTCCGGGGTATGGGTTGTGGCCGGGCCAGCGCCCATGCCCCAGAGTCATAAAAGTTTTTTGCTTCTTTTTTTCAAAAAAGAAGCGCTTTGCCTAGCTTAAGCGGTTGCTTCGGCAACCGGCTCCGGCAAGGCTTCCAGAATCGGTTCCGCAGCAGCACCCAGATCGGCACCGGAGGAGCCCATTTCGGCGCTGATACCGTCGAGCACGGCGCCGGCGATCAGGTCGCAGTACAGGGTGATGGCGCGGATCGCGTCATCGTTGCCGGGGACCGGGTAGGTGACGCCTGCCGGGTCGGAGTTGGAGTCGAGCACGGCGATAACTGGGATGCCGAGTTTATTGGCTTCCTCGACCGCCAGCTTTTCCTTGTTGGTATCGATGATGAACAGGATGTCGGGCAAGCCGCCCATATCCTTGATGCCGCCAAGGGCGCGTTCCAGTTTTTCCTTGTCGCGCGTCAGGTTCAGGATTTCCTTTTTGGTCAACCCCTGGGCGCCGCCGGTAAGCAGTTCGTCCATCTGGCGGAGGCGCTTGATACTGCCGGTAATGGTCTTCCAGTTGGTCAGCATGCCGCCGAGCCAGCGGTGGTTGACGTAATACTGGCCGCAGCGCTGGGCGGATTCGGCAACGTAGTCGGCTGCGGCGCGCTTGGTGCCGACAAACAGCACGCGGCCGCCGGCGGCGGTCACGTCGCGCACGGCTTTCAGCGCTTTTTCCAGCGCCGGGACGGTCTGTTGCAGGTCGATAATATGGACCTGGTTACGCACACCGAAGAGAAACGGCGCCATGCGCGGGTTCCAGCGGCGGGTGTGGTGACCAAAGTGAACGCCGGCCTCGAGCAGGCCGCGCAGAGAAACGTCAGGTAATGCCATAATGCAAAATCTTTCCTAAAAGTCCGGTTAAACCTCCGCGGGACCTGGCCCTTCGGCACCGGACCTGGAGAAAGCACTCCAGGAAAGGCGCCCCGCGTGTGAATTTGCCCGTGCGACGGGCGCGTCCGGCGCGAACGCCGGCGCGCGGGATATGGCAAAGCTCGAGCGCAATTGCAAGTAAGGAGCACGGAACACGGCGAACGCCCTCTCCGGCCACCCACGCAATCGCGGCTAAAGTAGCCCAAAACCTATTAAAGCCGTCTGCAGAGAAGCCGCATTGGTAAACAGATGCCCCTGCAGCCCGGCGGCCACTGCGCCGTCCACGTTGGTCTGCGAATCATCTATAAACAACGTTTCGGCGGGCATACTTGCCGCCGCCGCGACGCAGCGCTGGTAGACCAGCGGGTCCGGTTTGGCCGCGCCGAATTGTGCTGAAACATAGGATTGGTCGCCGCATAAGGCGAAAAGTTCCGGAAACAGAAAATCCAGATGTTCGCGCACCAGCGTATGATTATTCGTCAACACCGCGACCCTGGCATGTTGTTTTACCGCCGCCATGATTGCCAGAATTTCCGGCATCGGCATCGTCGCCAGTTTACGATTATCGAGCCATTCCCGCAGCGTTATCGGATAGCCCAGCCGTTCACCAAACCCGGCGAGATAAGCTGCCGCATCGAGCTTCCCGGCATCCGCCTCGCCTTCAAACCCGGAGCCCCAGATCGCCTGATAGATGTCATCGGCCGGCTTGCCCGAGATGCGCGCCAGATCGTCAAGCCGCTTCGTCCGGTCGTAGCGGCATAGCACGTCATGCATATCAAACAGAGCCAGCGAGACCTTCGGCATCGTTTGAGTTTGTCGGCATCGAACCCATGGCGCAAACAAAAAGCGCCATGGAACCCAACATTTTCACCGCCAGCCGCCTGCCATCCAAGGCCAAGGCAAACCAACGTTTTCGGTTCTTTTTTTGAAAAAGAACGGCGTGCTCTGCCTGCCCCTACGACATCAGCGCCGACCAGCTGGGGTCGGACGCATCGGTCGGGGTGTTGGTGATGCGTTCGTTGAAACCGTCGATGCCGATCGTCACCAGATGAGAATCATGGCCGTTCGCCGAAGGGGTTTGCCGGTAGAACATGATAACCCGGCCGTTTGGACAGAAGGTGGCGCCGCCGACCAGGAAGCCCTGGCTCAACGAGCGCTCACCGGAGCCGTCTGGCGCCATGACGCCGATATTGAAGTTGCCGCTGCCCCAGTTGGTAAAGGCGATCAGGTCGCCTTTCGGAGACCAGGCGGCTTCGTCGTAATGGCCGTCTCCGAAACTTATCCGCTTGGCCCCGGAGCCGTCGGCGCCCATCACGAATAGCTGCTGGGTGCCGTCGCGATCCGACGTAAACACAATTTGCGAGCCATCCGGGCTGTAGCAGGGCGCGACGTTGATCGAGTTATAGTCAGTCAACTCCGTTATACCGCCGCCATTGGCACTCATTTTAACGATCGCGGAGCCGCCATTGCGCGTCACCGACATCAGCAACGTGTTGCCATCCGGAGAAAACCGGGGCCCGATGGTCTGCTCGCCAAAACTGCCCACCAGGCGCTGCGAACCGGTTTGGATATCGAACAAATATACGCGCGCGGAGTTCTGTTCGAAACTGACGAACGCCAGTTCCGAGATACGGGCCGGATTGAATGCCGGCGTCAGCGCCAGCGCCGAACCATCGGTCAGAAAATTGTTGTTCTGGCCGTCATAATCCATCACCGCGAGGCGCATCACCGGGCTGGTGACCGAACCGGCCTGTGAGATGTAGGCGACCCGGCTGTCGAAATAACCGCTCTCGCCGATCAGCTGCTGGTAGACCACGTCGTCGATGATATGGGCGATGCGCCGCCAGTTGGTGGTGGTGGTGGTATAAGCGGTGCCCTGCACCTGTTTCTGCTGGGTGACGCTCCACAGCCGGAATTCCACGCGCAACTGGCCGCCGCCCTGATCGGCGACATCGCCGGTGATCAGCGCCTGGGCGCCGAGGATGCTCCAGTTCGCCCAGACCGGGACGCCATTGGCCATCGAGTTCGGAACGAAGCTTGAAGGATCGAGCGCGCGGAACAAGCCGCATTGCCCGAGATCGTCGTTCATCACCTGGGTGATCTGGCCGCCGATATCGGAGGGATTGCCGGAGGGGTCGGTGAAGACCGAGATCGCGATGGGTATCGGTGCGTTCTGGCCACCGGAGACATTGATCGGCGCGTCGCTACCCGCCGGCCCTTGGGCCACCGGCCCGGCGCCACCCAAAGCACTTTGCGCCCGCGCGACACCCGGCAATAGCAGGCCGGCCGCCCCCGCACCGAGCACGCCCCGCCTCGAGAGGATCGGATGACGTAAAAACGGGGTGATGCGGTGTGGAGACTTCATGAGTAAAACCTCTGCGTTAGGGACTGAAATTAAAGGTGAAGGTCTGATTCTGACCCATCATATAGGAAGGCAGCGGCAAGGTTGCGCATTGATAGTTCATCACCGCATCCACTGCCCGGTTGGCGAAGGCCGCGTAAACCGGTTCGCTCATCTGACCCAAAGCCTGCGGCGCCACCTGCGCGTCGCGTACCGTGCCGGTGGCATCCGTCGTCACCAGCAACGGAACCGAGAATTTGTTCACGCCCGGCGCGCCGGCATCATAATCCCAGCATTGCCGCACATGGGCGCCGATGGCGTTACGGTCGGCGCCTGAAAGCCTGGAGTTGGCGGTACTCTTATTGCTGCCGCCGCCATTCGGCGCGCCGCCCTGATCAGGGTTGTAATGCGCGGTCGGCGGCGCGGTCTGCTTTTGCAGCGCCTGCAGTTTCAACAGCGTATTTAAAACACTCTGGCTGAGCGGTGCCGGATTTTTGGTCACATGCTGCTGATGCGTCGGGCTTTGCGCCGGCGCCGGCGGCTGCGGCACCGGTGGCAGCGGCAGCTTCGGCTGCACCACGGTCGAGGAGGTTTTTTGCGGCGGTTGCGGCGGCGGTGGCGGCGGCGTCGGTGCGATACTTGGCGTCTGCACCGGCGGCGGCGGCGGTGGCGCCGGCGCCGGCGGCTGCGGAATTGCCGGCTTCTGCTCCGGTGCCGGCGGCGGCGGCGGCGGTGGCGGCGGCGGTGCCACGATCGGCTGCGGCTTCGGCTGCTTCTCCGCTAGGTTGGCGGCATTCACCGTTGGCGTATTGGCAGGTGCCGCAACCTTGCCGGGCGCATTGGCCTGCTGCGGCGCCGACGGCCCCACCAGATCCAGGCTGACCTCGTCATCCTGCGCCTGATCGAGTTTTGCAACCGGCAGCGCAATGATTGCGGCGGCGATAATCAAGGCGTGGATGAGGAAGGAAATGATTGCGCCGCGGCGCATCCCTCGATTCATGGGCGGGACTTCACCGGTATCCGCTATTGCCCCGGCGCGGTGTCAGGTTGTTTCGCCAGCAGCGCCACCTTGGTAAAGCCGCCATTGGTGATCGTCGCCATTACCTGCAGCATGTCGCCATAGGTAACCGAGGAATCGCCGCGCACGAAAATCCGCCGGTCCTGATCGTTCTGCGAAATCTGCTGCAGCGTGGCAACCAGATTGCTCAGCTGCACCTGACTGTTTTGCAGAAATATCTGGTTTTGCGCGTTCACCGTAATGGTGATCGGCGTCGAGTCCGAGTTCACCGGCTTGGCGTTGGCCTGCGGCAGGTTGACGTCGACGCCGGAGGTGATCAGCGGCGCCGTTACCATGAAGACAATCAGCAGCACCAGCATCACGTCCACCAGCGGTGTCACGTTAATCTCAGCCATCGGCTTGTAGCGGCGGCGGCCGCCGCTGCCGGGGCCGATCATGCCGCCGGCCATTTACGCCTTCTCCTCGGTCTGGCGGGACAGGATGGCGCTGAATTCGCTGCCAAACCCTTCCAGCCTCGCCGCATACCGCGCCAGATCGTTGCTTATCTTGTTATAGGCCAGCACCGCCGGAATCGCGGCCACCAGGCCGATGGCAGTGGCGAACAGCGCCTCGGCAATGCCGGGCGCCACCACCGCAAGGTCGGTATTATGCATCGCCGCGATCGCCGAGAACGAGTGCATGATACCCCATACCGTGCCGAACAGCCCGACGAACGGCGCGGTCGAGCCGACCGAGGCCAGGAAAATCATCCAGCGCTCCAGCCGTTCCATCTCCCGCATGATGGTGACGTTCATGGCCCGGTCGATGCGCTCGCGCACCGCCGTATGGCCGATATCAACGCCTGAAATCCGCACCGTGCGCTTCCACTCGCTCATCGCGGCACCAAACACGGCGGCGATCGGGTTGGTGGGGTCCGCACCTTCGCGCTCGTATAGTTCCTCCAGGCTACCGCCCGACCAGAACTCATCCTCAAAGGCGTTGGCTTCGCGATTGACGCGGCGCACCGAGATCGATTTTTCAATAATGATCGCCCATACCCAGATGCTGGCGAGCAGCAGGATCAGCATCACCAGCTTCACCACGATATCAGCTTCGAGGAACAGCCCCCAGAGCGACAGGTTTGACGAAGGTGCCGCCAAAGCCGCCGAATTTACCGCCTGATCCACATCACATCCCTTTCCAAACTACCCCGCGCCCTGAACCCCAACCGAGGCCTTTTGGGCTTCAACCAACAGCCGCGCCCGATATAATTCAGGCATCCGGACCGCCTTACCATCTTGCACCCGCGCGCAAGCCAGCCCGACCTCCAGCACAACGAGCGAGTCGCTGTCGCGCCAGAAATCCTGACGAAGTGTTGCACTGGCGCCGCCGACATCTATCACCTGCGTCTCGATTCGGATTTCCTCGTCCAGCCGCGCGGGGCGCTGATAGTCTATCTTGATGCGCCGCACCACAAACATGACGCCGAATTGCCTTACCATTTGGACATGCGGCACCCCCATCGCGCGCAGGGCCTCGGCACGGGCGCGCTCGGCAAAATTGAGGTAATTGGCGTGGTACACGATGCCGCCGGCATCGGTATCCTGGTAATAGACCCGCACGGAATAAACGAAGGGCGCGTTACTCAAGGACAGCTCATTCAACGATTCATTTGGAGAAGCGCATTCAACGACAGCTCATTCGGGGAAGCTCATTCATTTAGGAAGTCTCATTCAGTCAAGCTCATTCGCGGGACAATAAGTCCATCTGATCCGGGCCTTTTTGTGGCGGTTTCAACCCCAGATGCCGCCAGCCGGCATCGCCCAGCATGCGGCCGCGGCTGGTGCGGAGCAGAAAACCTTCCTGAATCAAGAACGGCTCGACCACGTCTTCCAGCGTATCGCGCGCCTCCGCCAATGCCGCGGCCAGCGTTTCAACGCCAACCGGCCCGCCATTATGGTGCTCGGCCAGGCGCTTCAAATAGCGGATATCCATCGCATCCAGGCCCAGATGATCCACATCCAACCGGTTCAACGCCGCATCGGCGGCCTTGCGGTCGATCACGGCAATGCGGTCGACGGCGGCAAAGTCCCGGATCCGCCGGGTCAGCCGGCCGGCAATTCGCGGCGTGCCGCGCGAGCGCTGGGCAATTTCGGCGGCCCCCTCCGAGGTAAGGTTCATGTTCAGCTTGCCCGCCATCCGCGCCACGATCAGGGTTAATTCGGCGGTGGTATAAAACACCAGCCGCAACGGAATGCCGAAGCGATCGCGCAGCGGCGTTGCCAGTAATCCCGAACGGGTGGTTGCTCCCACCAAGGTAAAGGGCTGCAAATCGATCCGCACCGTGCGCGCCCCGGGTCCTTCGCCGATGATCAAATCGAGCTGAAAATCCTCCATCGCCGGATACAAAATTTCTTCGATCGCCGGCTGCAAACGGTGGATCTCATCGATGAACAACACGTCGCGCGGCTGCAGATTGGTCAAAATAGCCGCCAGATCGCCGGATTTCTGGATTACCGGGCCGGAGGTAGCCCGGAAGCCGACGCCGAGCTCGCGGGCGACAATCTGCGCCAGGGTGGTTTTGCCCAACCCCGGCGGCCCGTGCAGCAATACATGGTCAAGCGCCTCGTTCCGGGATTTGGCGGCCTCGATGAACACCCTCAGGTTTTCGCGGCTGGCTTTCTGGCCGGTAAAGTCCTCCAGTGATTGCGGCCGCAGGGTCAGTTCCACAACATCCTCACCTGCCCGCTCACCGGAAAGCAGCCGGTCTTCCTCGCTCACCGGCTAAGTCCCTTCAGCCCGGCCCGGATCAGCACATCCAGTGCCGCGTGTTCGCCGTGCTCGGCCACCGCGCGCGCCAGCGACGCTTCTGCCTCCGGCCGCCGGTAGCCGAGGTTGGTCAGCGCCGAGAGCGCATCTGCAACCGACCCGATCGGCGCTGTCACGGTCACCGGCAAGGCACCCCCGCTCGGCATCGCGCCAACCCGCTCGCGCAGTTCCGATACCAGGCGTTGCGCCAGTTTCGGGCCGACACCGGGGGCCCGCGACAGCGCCGCCCGGTCGCCGGTCGCAATCGCTGCGATCAACTGGTCCGGCGACAGCGCCGAGAGCATGCCGAGCGCCACTTTCGCCCCTACCCCCTGCACCGTGGTCAACAGCCGGAACCAGTCGCGCTCGGCGGCGGTGGCAAAGCCGTAGAGCGAAATCGCATCCTCACGCACCTGCGTCTCGATCAATAATGAGGCGATGCCGGGCGGATTGGGCAACGCGCCCAGCGTACGGGTCGAGGCAAACACCAGATAGCCAACGCCGCCGACATCGATCAGGCAGCGCTGGTCCTCAATGGCATCGATAATCCCGCGCAATTTGCCGATCATGCCGGTTGTTTCCACAGCATATGGCTGCTGCGATGATGCGCGTGGCAGATCGCGACTGCCAGCGCATCCGCCGCATCCGCCCGCTTCTCGACCGCGCCCGGCAATAGCCGGCGCACCATGAGCCCGACCTGGATCTTATCCGCGTTGCCGGTTCCCACCACTGCCAATTTTACGGTTTTCGCGCCATATTCGAACACCGCGATGCCGCACCTGGCCGGCGCCAGCAGCGCCACGCCGCGCGCATAGCCGAGCTTCAACGTCGCTGTCGCGTTGCGATTGACGTAGGTCTCCTCAACCGCCGCCTCATCGGGCGCATACCGCGCGATCAATGCCGCCAGCGCGTCATCCAGCGCCTTCAACCGCAGCGGTACGCTGTGTTGCGCATCGGTCGCGATCACGCCGTCGGCGATATGGCGCAGCCGGTTGCCATCGGATTCGACAATGCCCCAGCCGGTAAATCGCAAGCCGGGATCAATCCCCAGAAGCCGCACCGGCCCTTTGATCACGCGCTCAGCTTTTGCATGATCTCGTCGGCGATTTCAAAATTGGCATAAACATTCTGCACGTCGTCATCGTCTTCCAGCACATCCAGAAGCTTCAACACCGCAGCGGCCTTTTCCTCATCGAGCGGCACCGTGATGTTGGGCCGCCACTCTATTTTTGCCTCGGCGGGGGTGCCGAATTTCTGCTCCAGGGCGTCGCGCACCGCAAAGAAATCTTCCACGCCGGCAATGACTTCATGGCCGTCATCGTCGCTCATAACGTCAGCGGCGCCGGCCTCGATCGCAGCTTCCAGCATGGCATCGGGGCTGGCGGCGCCGGCGGCGTACCGGACCACGCCAAGCCGGTTGAACATGAAGGAAACCGAGCCGCTCTCACCCATCGCGCCGCCATATTTGTTAAAGGCGGTGCGCAACGCCGGCGCGGTGCGGTTGCGGTTATCGGTCAGCGCCTCGACGATCACCGCAACGCCCCCTGGGCCATAGCCCTCATAGCGGATTTCGACATAGTCGTCCCCTGCCCCGGCGCCGGCCGCCTTTTTAATCGCGCGTTCGATGGTATCGCGCGGCATGTTGGCCGCCCGCGCCGCCATGACGGCCGAACGCAGCCGCGGATTGAATGCCATGTCCGGCAAGCCTTCCCGTGCCGAAACGGTAATTTCCCTGATCATTTTGGCAAAAGCGCGCGCCCGTTTGGCATCCTGCGCGCCTTTCCGATGCATAATATTCTTAAACTGCGAATGCCCGGCCACGCCGCACCCCACCTTGAAACGCCATCTGAAGGGCGCTTCTACCAGCCTAATCCGCGTTGCGGCTAGGCCTGAGACCGGCCAGACGATAAGCGGTTTTCCACAGTTTTATTTCTCCAAAGGTTGCGTTGTCAGGAATACCCGTCATAGCTTGCCTAATGTTCATGATTCGGCGATCCAACTCCTGAGCCCGCGAAAGCTTTCCGCAGCTCTGCTTGCAATGGGGATCTCAGCCGCGCTGTCTGCCTGCGCCGAGCCGCCCATAAAAGCGTCAGCCGTCACCGCGGCCCCGGCGATTTCCGCCGCCGAGGCCGCGGCGCCGACGCTCGCAATAGCATCAGGCCAAGTGCCATCTGGCCAAGGGGCATCAGGTCAAGTGGCGTCAGGTCAAGTGGCATCTGGCCAAGCTGCATCGGATCCCTCGGCGTCAGACCAGGCAGCGCCGGACCAATCTGCCGCCAACGGACCGGTGATCACCGGCACCGCCTCCTGGTACCGCACCGGCTACCGGCTGCACCGCACCTATTCCGGCCAGATGCTCAATAACAACGCCTTCACCGCGGCATCGACGGTACTGCCGATGGGAACCGTGGTCCGGGTCGCCAGAACCGATGGCAGCGGTTCGGTGGTGGTGCGGGTCAACGACCGGATGCCCTATAACCACCGGCTGATCGACCTTTCAGAAATGGCGGCGAAAGAGCTCGGCATGATGGGCTGCGGCGTCGCCACCGTAACGGTCACCCCGATAGAGGTTGCCTCCGCCCCCTGAGCGCGATCGCTTAAGGTTTGCTCACTTGAGCAAGCCTTAAGCGTGAATCGTCCTCAGCAAAAAAGTAAAGCGCAATCGCTTCAGGTTTGCTCACTTGAGCAAGCCTGGAGCGTGAATCGCCCTCAGCAAAAAAGTAAAGCGCGATCGCTTCAGGTTTGCGCACTTGAGCAAGCCTGAAGCGTGCATCGCCCTCAAAATGCCAGAGCCTATCGAGACGTCACCCCGGAGACCGGCCGGCGGCAATTTGATGCCCGCAACTCACCATGTTGACATCGCTCCCCGGGCCAGCCTATCCCCTGCCCGGCCTTCCTTGAGGCAAATCGGGCGCGTAGCTCAGCGGTAGAGCATTCGCTTCACACGCGAAGGGTCACAGGTTCAATCCCTGTCGCGCCCACCAATATGCCAACCACCAGGCGGCCAGTCAGCGTCAGAATAATTCGAATTCCCGATCGTTCTTTTTCTGAACCGCCGCAAGCGTCCCATTTGCCACCAGCAGCTCATACCATCGAACCTGGTTGCGGCCGGAATGCTTGGCGACGTAAAGAGCCTGGTCAGCGCGACCGAACGCAGCGGGCCCATTATCGCCAGGAACCAGCGATGTGAAGCCGATGCTTACCGTCACGCGGCCGACCTGGGAGAACTGAAATTCCTCAACCTGCGCCCGCAACCGCTCCAACGCCATTTCCGCATCCTGAAAATCCGTGTTCGGCAAGGTAACCACGAATTCCTCGCCCCCGAAGCGATATATCCGATCGTTGCCGCGAAAGTTCGACTGCATCAGCCTGGAGATCAGCACCAGCACCTCATCCCCGAACAGATGTCCAAACTCGTCATTGATGCGCTTGAAAAAATCGATGTCTATGACCGCAAGATGCACATTCGTCGATACATATTCCTTGCGTCTGCGCTTGTGCGCGGCCGGATCGTTGGCATTTTTAGCATCGATGGGTCCGATTAAACGCGCGAAACCGTCGTTGAAGTTCCGCCGGTTCCAAAGTCCGGTAAGCTCATCACGATCGCTCGCCGCCAGCATCGTAACCACGTTACGATGAATATGGAGCAACATGAGAATTGTATTCACCTGAGTGGAGGTCAACGGGTTTGGCGTTCTAACCTCGAGCAGGCCATCGATATCGCGGCTCTCGTACACTGGAAACAAATGACTGTAGGCGCCATCCCGGCCATGCGGCCGCTCCATATTCGCCTTTTTATCCAGACACGCACGATAATCCGGGTGCATTTCGGTACGCAAGGAGTCAGGCGAACGGAACCTACGTTTTTCGCTGGCAGGCGGGGTTGCAAGCGGCAACGTGAGGCGCGTCTTGACGCCAATGTCGCCAACCTCGGATCCGACCTTCAGAAGCGTCAACTGCGTTGCGTGCACCGCCTTGAAGACCATCCCTGCCAGCGCGATTTCCATCTCGTCCAAATCGCGCAGCTCGGTAAGTTCAGCGACCCAGGGAACAAGATCAATCATCCCAACAGGATAAAAGCTGGCCCTTTTACAAAGGATTAATGGTAAAAAATCTGCCGCATCCAACGACGCTCAGACGGCGCTCAGACGGCAATCAGCCGGCCTGGGGCTCGTGCTCAAACACCCAGCGCGCCAGATAGCCGGCAACCAGGGCGCCCAGGATCGGCGCCAGCCAGAACAGCCAGAGCTGGTCGATATACGGCCCAGCCGCGAACAATGCCGGCCCGGTACTGCGGGCCGGGTTGACCGAGGTGTTGGTGACCGGGATCGATACCAGATGGATCAGCGTCAGCGCCAGGCCGATGGGAATGCCGGCAAACCCGACCGCCGCTCCCTTCGAGGTGGTGCCGGTGATGATCATCAGGAAAAAGAAGGTCATTACGAACTCGGTCGCAAAACAAGCAGGCAGGCTATAATGCCCGGGGCTGAGCGCGCCGTAGCCGTTGGATGCAAAGCCTCCCGCGGCAAAACCGGACTGCCCGCTGGCGATAAAATACAACACGGCCGAAGCGGCAATGGCGGCCAGCACCTGCGAAACAATATAGGGCAGGACATGCCTATTGGCGCAGCGGCCGGCAGCCCAAAGACCGATGGTCACGGCCGGGTTAAAATGGCCGCCAGAAATATGCCCCACCGCATAGGCCATGGTCAGAACCGTCAGGCCAAAGGCCAGCGCGACGCCAAGGAAGCCGATGCCCAAATGCGGAAACCCAGCCGCCAGCACGGCGGCGCCGCAACCGCCAAAAACCAGCCAGAACGTTCCAAGAAACTCCGCGACAACGCGGCGACCGGTGTCTTTATCCATCGTGAACCCCCCCCCGAACTGTTAACCCCCAAAAACGAATTTTCTGAAGGTTCTGTTCTCGCGATAAAGCCTTGTCAATGATTTTGTAATGAAATCGTTGCGCTGCGGTTGCGAACGCCCTGGCTGCGAATACCATTGCTACGAACACAATAGCTGCGAAACCACAGCTGCAAACACAATGGGTCCAAACCATAGTTGCAAATTCATGACGCCGGCGCGTCCGACAAAAATCACCGTGTCAATTTCATAACCCGAAGCCGGCGGCTCAGAACCCGTGCGTCGGATGCCCAGGTTCAACCCAGTGCCAGGAGCGCACCGTTTCCAAGCCTTGCCGCAAGGCCTCCACATGCGCAAACACCGGCGCTTCGGTAAACCATGTTTTGAAGGTGAGCACGATGCGGTTAGGCTCGACGCGGATAATCTTGTCCGCAACCCGCGGCAACGGTATCCGCGTCCGCAGGCAATAGGAGATCAAAAGCTCCCCCAGCAGCTCGGCAGCAATATCGAATTTTTCGGCCACGCCCGCCTGCAGAAAAACGAACGCGACGTTGCCCTGCTTGGCATCGAAATGGATTTGCGATGCAGCGCTGGCCGGCAATCCCAGCAACGCCGCCTCGGCATGCGCAACCGAAAGATAATAGTTGAGCGCCTCCGCGTCGAACTCAATCTCGCGCCGATCGACCACCAACATGCCTCTAATCCCACCAGAAAATTCCACGGATGGAATTCTCCGCATGCAGCGCCTCAGTTCCTAACATTGCGTTAAAAAGGGCGTCATACGCCGCAAAAATACCGGGCGCCTAAAACCCGAACATATGGTCGAGGGAAAACCCGCCGGCGCCGTCATCAACGCCGTGAAAGCCGAACAGCCGGCAGGTGGAGTCGCGGATCAGCACATAGCCGGTCTCGCCGGCCGCCCGCAGGGTCGCCGCATCGAACAGCCTGGCGGGATAGAACATTTCTGACCCGGAACAGGCAATCTGCAGCGCGTGCGTCGCCAGTAACGTGCCATCGGCGCCGTATAATTCCAGAACGGTATTGGAATAATCATGCCATTTCGACGAGGCTGGATAAATTAAGACGCAAAAACTATTGCGTCCCGAAAATCCCAGTTTCAAAAATAGCCGCGTCGAGAGCCCCGGCGGCGGACCATTATAACTCTGCGGCTCGTTTTTATAGGTCATCAGCGTGTTGAAAACATGGGCGCCGAAACTGCTCTCAGCCATATGGCCGCTGCCGCGGGCCTCAAAACGGAACAGCGCATGCAGCCAGCCATTGGCATCGCCGCCGTTGCGAAAATCATACACCAGTTCAGCATGGCCCCCGAGTGGCAGTCTCCCGGTGGGCAGTTCCCCGGCGGGCGGTCCGCCAAGCACATCATCCAGGTCCAGCGCCACGTTATGGCCGCGGGTCAGCACCCCGAGATAATGCTGCGTTACCAGTTCGCCTTGCGGTGAAAACACGTCCAGCCGCAGCGGCATGTTGTTCTCGGAGATCGCCATCGGCGTCGGCTGCACGATCGTGCGGTATTGTTCCCGAGGCAGAATTGGGAACGGCAGCAGAAAACCGCGCCCCATCGATGCCGGCAAATCCTTGATCCCGGCATCCGGCCGCAAATCGCCACGCTCCACATTCACATGCGCAATTCGGGTGCGCCCGGCTTTTGTTATCTCATAGCGCGGCCGAACCACATGCCGGCCGGCCAGCAGTTCGATCTGCGCCGGCCAATGCACATCGGTTAGAATTTCCGCCACATCCACGGCCAAGGTGGCAAATGCCGGAATTTCCACATCAATCGGCACCGGCCGCCCAGCACCCATTCGGTCGAGCGCCATCGCACCCGCCGGTATCGGCACCGCATGACTGTTTTGCACCCATAACACCACGCGCTCGCCGAAATCCGGAGCTGGCAGCCCGGCAAAACGCTCGCTTGGCCAGGCATTGGCGTCATGGGTACAGGACAGCGAAGCGCCGTTATCGACGGCAAAGCTATCCAGCGCGTATTTTACCACATCGTGCCCGGCAATGCCGATGGCGTGCAGGAATAACTGGCCGGTAAAGGCGGGCAGCCCAAAGCGCGAACGAAGCTCAGTGCTGTCCAGCACGAAGCCGCCGCCGTTGGCAGGTGCGGCTTCCTCCCATTCCGCCAATACCGCACCCGAAGCATTGTAGAGGCGCAGGAAAAACCGCACCGATTGGGCGCCATAGCCGGACCAGTAATTAACCGTCGTCAGCCGGGTTCCAAGCCGCCCATCATCGCGGAAGAATATGAAGTTGGTGGCAAAATTCACCGCATCCAGATAGCGCTTCGGGTTCGTCACCAGCGGATCCGGCAGTTTTGCCATATCCAGGCTCAACACCTCGACCCCAGGCGCCAGAGCGGCAATCCGCGCCATTGCTTTGGCCGCATCGAAGGCCGCCACCAGCACGCAGGCGACCCGGGCATTGCCAAGCGCTGTCAGCGGCCGCGCAATATGGCCGCCGCGGACCTGCCCCACCGCCAGCGTGTCATGCACGTAAACTCCTTCGAAATCGATTTGCGGGCTGAGCGCCAGCAACGGTCCGGCAATGCCGTCCGGGTCGTAAATTGCCACCAGCCCGGTTGCGTTGAGCCGCTCCGCCAGCCGCGCCAGCCCCTCGGCCGCCAACGGATGCGCCAGCGCCTTATAAACCACATTGCCGCCGCGCAGATTATCAAACGTCTCAATATCCAGCATTACAACCCCAACCGCCGGCGCATCTCGGCACCCGCCATCGCCGTGTCATCCAAAGCCAGCGTATCCCATAGCGCCAGCCTTCCGGCAAAATCCCGCACCCGGCCATCCACCACCATGGCATCCATAAAGGCGCCAATCCGCTTCGATTTACCTTTAAGACGCACCAGCATCACCGGAACCGGCGTTGCCACCGCTTCGGAGACCATCGAAACGCTGTCCGCCGTCACCACGATCGCATCCGCCAGCCCCAGCATGCCAAAGTAAGGGTTTCGCCCCTCGCCATCCCAAATCCAGGCGCCGCGCGGCACCAGCGCCTCACGCAAAATCTCCACCACTTCGGGGTCGGTGCGGCGCGACGGCGTAATCACCAGCCCCACCCCATCCAACTCCATCATCTGCGCCAATTGCTCTGCAAGCTGTTCGGCGATTTCCTCATCGAAACGATAACGCCCGTTACTGCCACCCAGCAGCACCGCAACTAGCGGCCGCTTCAGCCCTGCAAATACCGGCCGCCAGATCTCCGCCTCCGCCGCCAACCGCGCCGGCGTTACCCGGTGCAGCGCATTGCGGGTCACAATTACGTTAGCGCCGCTAATCCCGTCATGCCGCGCCGCCAGCACCAGGTCGAATTTATCCAGCGCCATGCGCGGATGCTGAACCGCAACCACCGCAACGCCCGGCCGCCGCAACGCCGCCGCCACCCGCGCCCCGGCGCCGCCGCAGCCGATCACCAGTTCCGGCAACGGCGTTTCAATTGCAATCTCTTCAACTGCAGATAACGGCTTTATCCATAACGCAGGCGATACATGGCGCCAGACGCCACGCGGGCTCAGCACTCGCAAATCCGGCGCAAAGCCCGCAGCCTCGGCCAGACCCAACGCCTGCGCCCGTAACCCAGCTATATCCGTGCACAGAATCCGCGCCGTTTTCATCGCCCGGCATTTGCGGCCCGAAGCCGCGTGCGTCAATGCCGCCGCATTGCGCTGCAACGCAGCTTGGCTACAGTGCCGCAATGTCCGATGAGCGCAGCAATGACCTCGATCCGGAACCCACCCAGGCCATAACCGCCTCGACTGCGGCTGATTGCGCATCGCCGCAGGCCATGCCGCATTTTGCGGTCAGCATCCCAACGCCGGATATCTCACCATGGCTCGACGGCAATACCGGGATCCCCGGCTTCACCACTCGCAATTCAAATAGGCCGGGCCCGCATGTCGTGCTCACCAGCCTCACCCACGGCAATGAAATCGCCGGCGCCATCGTGCTGAACGAAATGCTGCGCGCCGGCGCCACACCTGAAATCGGCAAACTAACCTTCGGCTTTGCCAATCTCGCCGCCTTCGCGCGCTTCGATGCCGGCAACCCGATCGCGTCGCGCTTCGTCGAGGAAGATCTCAACCGGTGCTGGGACGATATCCAGCTATTCGGCGTCCGCCGCTCCCTGGAACTGGAGCGCGCCCGTGAAATCCGGCCGCTGATCGACACCGCGGATATCGTTCTGGACCTGCACTCAATGCTATGGCCTTCCGACCCGCTATTGCTGTGCGGTCCCGCCAAGCAGGGCCGCGACCTGGCGCTTGCAATCGGAACGCCCGCCATGGTGGTCGCCGACCAAGGTCATGCCGGCGGCAAAAGGCTGATCGACTACGCCCGCTTCACCGAACCCGCTTGCGTTGCCGCCTGTATCCTCGTCGAAGCCGGTCAGCACTGGGAAACCGCAACCCTGACCCAGATGCGCGCCACCATCAGCGCATTATTGCATTATACCGGGCAAATCCCGGCGGCCCCCCGGGTTGCACCCAAACCGCCAAGCTACGCCGAGGTTACCCACACCATCACCGCCAGAACCAACCGCTTCGTCTTTGAACGCAATTTCCGCGGCGGCGAACGCATCCCCTACGCCAACACCCTGATCGCCCATGACGGCGACACCGAAATCTACACCCCCTACGATAACTGCCTGCTGATCATGCCGAGCCACAAACCCAGCAACGGCCACACCGCCATTCGGTTAGCAAAGGAAGCAGTTCTTTTTTGAAAAAAAGCACCGAAAAACTTGCTTGACCCGGGGGGCATGGGGACATCGGGGTATGGGCGTTGGCCACGCCAACGCCCAGAATAAAACAAGTCTTTTTGCTGCTCCTTCTTCAGAAAAAGAAGCGCTTAGTTTTCTTCCGCTACCGCAGCGATTTGCTTGAATATTTGCGCCGGGATGCTGCCGCCCAAAACTTTGTTCATTGGGCTATCGTCATCATTGCCCACCCAGACCGCGATGATGTCGTGGCCGGCGGCGCCGACGAACCATGCGTCGCGGTAGTTCTGCGTGGTGCCGGTTTTGCCGGCGGTATAGATACCCTGGATGTAGGCGCCGGTGCCGGTGCCGTTGGTTACCACGTCGCGCAGCATGCCGGCCATTTCCGCCGCCAGCTCCGGGTTGACGACCGGCACCGCCGGTGTGTTGGCCATTGGCGCACCGTTGATGGCGGCAATGCCGTAGGGTGTAATGCGGTTGCCGCCGTTGAAGAACGTAGCGTAGGCGCCGGCCAGCTGCATCACGCCGACGGAGCCGCTGCCCAGTGCCAGCGATGCGTTATCGGGCAAGTTGTCGTTAAGGCCGAGGCTGCGGGCGACCCGGATCACGCGCCTGGCGCCGCCGGCCCGCAGCAGGATGCGGATGGCAGCAGTGTTCATCGAGTCCGCCAGGGCTTCGGTCATGGTGACCTGGCCGCGATAATTGCGTTCATAGTCGCGCGGGTTGTAGCCGTGCAGTGACAGCGGCGCGTCCAGCACCTCATCATCGGGCGTCATTCCAGCCTCCAGCCCCGCCAGCCATACGATCGGCTTGATCGCCGAGCCGGTTTGCCGGCGCGCCAGTACCGCGCGGTCATAGCCTTCGTGATTGCCGACCCCGCCGACCAAAGCGCGGATTGCGCCGTTGCGCGCATCCAGCACCACCACCGCACCTTGATGCATGTTAAGCGCGTCGCCGGCGTTGAGAACGGCGTCTGCCAGTGCCGCTTCGGCAACCGTTTGCAGCCCGGCATCCAGCGTGGTGGACAAGGTTGCGTCCTCGCCTTCGGGTATCAGTGAGCCGGCCTGCTGCATCGCCCAGAGCGCGAACCATGAAGAGTGCGAGGTTGGCGAAGCGGCATCGGCGAGCTGCAATTTTGCGTTCGCCGCATCCGCGGCTGAGATCGCTCCGGTGGCAACCATCGCATCCAGCACCTCGGTGGCGCGATTTTGCGCGGCCTGCGGATTGGCGAGCGGGTTCAACGAGGATGGGGCTTTGGGCAGCCCCGCGAGGATCGCGGCTTCCGCCAGGGTCAACGCGGTCGCCGGATGACCGAAATACAGCCGCGACGCGGCGTCGACCCCATAGGCGCCGGCGCCGAGATAGACGCGATTGAGGTAGATGCCGAGAATTTCGTCGCGGGAATAATGTTTCCATAGCCAGGTGCTGATGATCGCTTCCTGCACTTTCCGGCGGAACGTCCGCTGATTGGAAAGGAACAGCGTTTTCGCGACCTGCTGGGTCAAGGTTGAACCGCCCTGGACGACGTGGCGGCGCATCACGTCGAGGACGGCCGCGCGCACCAGGCCCTCGGCATCGAAAGCTCCGTGCTGCTCGAACCGCCGGTCTTCGATGGCGATGAAGGCGGCTGGAACATAAGGCGGCAACTGGCTGGGCAGCACCACATTGCCGGAAACATCGCCGAAGCGGGCAACCAGGCGCCCGGAGGGGTCCAGCAGCAGAATCGCCGGCCGCCGCGCCTGGGTCACCGCGCGGGCCGGGTTCGGCAGGTCCCAGGTGAACCAGAGCGCCGCGAGGCTCAGTACCACCACGCTCCAGATAACCGCGATGGTGCCATAGCGGAGTGCAAAGCCCACATTCCGGCTCACCTGCTTGATGTTTTTGCGCTTAAGCGGGCGCGCCGGCGGGGGCGGCGGCGGGCGCGGCGGCGGGGACGGCGCGATTTTGGTCCGGGGCATGGGCTCTGCTCGCAATATCGGCCGCGCCGGGTCAAATGATGCTTGCGCGCCGGATATTGGCGAAGCCCAGGGCAGACCCTATAGAGCGCCTGACGCGGGCGGCCCACATAGCCGCAAGTGTCTGCGGGTGTGGCGGAATGGTAGACGCACCGGACTTAAAATCCGTTGGGCCCTAGGCCCGTGGGGGTTCAACTCCCCCCACCCGCACCAAACGCCGCGCCAAGCAAAAGGCGGAGGAAACACATCCTCCGCCTTCTTCATATCTTAGTCAGTCTCGTCAGTTCGTCTGGCGGAAAATCACTCGCCGCGACTACTTGTTCCGAGCAGCGTCCTTAACTCCGCCGACGGCATTCTGCACTTTACCGGCCGCTTTGTCGGCTTTGCCTTCAGCCTGCAGCTTGGTATCACCGGTTACCTTACCGGCGGCTTCCTTAATGCTACCCTTGATTTTGGTGGCAGCGCCTTGAATACGATCTTTATCCATTATCGTTCCTTTCTAAAACTCACAGCGAGTTAGCAGGTTGAAATCCGAGCCTGAACTTTCAACTGCAAATTAGAAACGTTGCAAAAACTTCAGGCAAACTCATCAGATGGGTTAATGCGGCAACCTGATACTGCTCAATAAGATATCAGTGAGCGGTCACCGCACCGGTACCGGCTCCAACGCCGGCGCCGATCAAGGCGCCAGTGCCCGCGCCGATGCCGGTCGCGCCGCCGATGATGGCGCCGCCGCCGGCGCCGATAGCACCACCGGATAAAGCGCGGCCGCCTGCGGTATTACCACAACCAGCAAGGCTAAGAAGAACGAGCGCGGCGAGTGCCGAAGCGGAGAAACTGCGAACCATGATACGAACTCCTCGTTATACGGCCCTCCATTTCGTTTCACGATTGCGGTTTTCAAGGCTTGACCAGCGCCCTTTATATGCCCGGCGACAGATCATCACCTCTCCGCAAAATGACTGCGTTTTAACCTTTGAGCCCTTTTCGATAACAAAACTGTTCACAATGTTCACCAAGCCCAATGTTTACTGGTCCCAACAAGGCTTCGTCCCAATTTTCCAATTCACTTGCTAAAGCCCGATTTCCTAGCCTCGATGCAAAAGCCTTAAAAGATTTGCCGGGGTCCATTTTCGAGCGCAAAACAAGAGACGGAGATATGTCATGATCAAGCATGTTATGCTTAGCGCCGCTACGTTAGTTTTACTGACTGGAGTCGCTTTGGCTCAGACCACGACCACGCAAAGCACGACCGTGACCGGCCCGGCTGCGATAGCGCCGCCGGTGGCGCCCCCGGTGGCGTCGAGCAGCACGCAGACAACCTATGGCTCGGATGGCAGCGAGAGCCAGACCACCACCACGACTTCGCAGTCAGCGCCACCACCGGTACTGCCGCAAACCGTGACCACCACGAAGAAGACCACGACCGTTTCAACGAGCAATTAACAGAGGAGAAGAAATTTGACCGATAAAAACCGGAACGCCAGAGACTTTAAACGCTACGCCTTGCAGGCTGCGGTAATCAGCAGTCTTGCACTTCTCGCTGCTTGCGGCGGCTCGCCGCCGCCACAAACGGTTACGACCACGTCGCAACAGACAACCACGTCGCCGACGCCGCCGGGGCCGATGGCGCCGCCATCCATGGTTCCGGGCGCACCGGGCACCACGACCACCACGACCACCAATTCGCAAACTCAAGGACCTGCCCAATAAGCAACTGGGTGTGATCGTTTAACCAGAATTCGAGGATTGCAATATCGTTGCAATCCTCGAATTATATATGCCAGGCGCTTATCCGCGCTCTAGCTTATCTGCGCTTTAGCTGATGCGCGCTTTAGCTAATGCGTTTGATATGGCCCGATGCCGGGTCTACCGAGAAAGTTGCGACAACGTCGCCATGTTGCGTGGTGAAGGAAAACTGGATCGACTTATCTGACTGCGCGGCAATATTGGATACGCCCCAGGCGTGGTTGCCATGTTCCAGCAAGATAGCGGACGCAATAACTTTTACATCGGCGGTGGAGAGGTTCTTATTCGGTTCCGGCGCGAACAAACCGAACTTGTCGTTGTGTTGGAAACCGTGGCCGCCCTGGCCCCAACCTTGAACCCAAAACCGGCCAGGGCCTCCAGGCCCCCACTGGCCGCGCCCTGGGCCACCCCATTGGCTCGGCGATCCAGGCGGTCCAGGCGGCACGGGGGGTGCCGGTGGTTGCGACATATCCGGCGCCGGCGAGCCGGTATCGGCGGCGGCTTTGTAGGCCGCGCCCCCCGCAACAGTAAGCGCCAGAACGACGGCGGAAGATAATAGAATGCGTTTCATTATAAACCTCTTCAAAAACATGGATGGGACAGATTGCGATGATCGCATTCCTACTTTTTCAATCACGTTGACCAAAACACACGCGCTGGGCTGAATACGGGATGAGACCTCACCTTGATGATCGGCAAACGCCATCTGCGCCGAAGCGAACCAGAACGGCGCCAACCAGCCTCGCCGCCGTCCAGTTTTACGCCCACTCCAGTGTTCTGCGGCACCGCCGTACTCCTGCAAGTTGATGCGCAGGCATATCCCGAAAAATGTTACCGCCACTGTACCATAGTGTTACGGCGCATTACGTCCGGCACCGCGGCGCGCGCTCTGGTGCAGCCACGTTGATAGGCTTAAGTTAAAAAAATCCTCAAAAGGAGTTTGATCAAGTGAAATACCGCAGGCTGGGCGATAGCGAGTTGACGGTTTCGGAAATTGCGTTCGGCTCCTGGTTGACCACCTCGGGCGGCGTTGAGAAGGACCTCGCGATCGCCTGCGTGCATCGGGCGCTCGATCTTGGCGTTACGCTGATCGATACCGCGAACGTCTATGGCAGGGGCATCGCCGAAACCGTGCTCGGCGAGGCTTTGGCCGGCCTGCCGCGCGATAACTATGTGCTGGCGACCAAAATTTATTTCCCGATGACTGAGACTGATCGTGGCTTGTCCGCTGCTCAGATCACCAAGCAGCTCGATGCATCGCTGGCCCGGCTCAACGTGGACTATGTCGATCTATATCAATGCCATCGTTACGATACCCAAACCCCTCTCGAAGAAACCATGGCCGCCTTGAGCAATGCCGTCCGGTCCGGTAAAACCCGGTATATCGGCTTTTCGGAATGGCCGGTGGACCAAATAAAGGCGGCACGCGCACTTCCCGATACCGTGAAATTCGTCTCCAGCCAGCCGCAATATTCGTTGCTGCACCGCAAGCCGGAGGCGGAAATTATTCCGCTTTGCGCGGCTTCCGGCATTTCGCAAATCGTTTGGTCGCCGCTGGCGCAAGGGGTTCTTACCGGTAAATATCTGCCGGGCGCCAGCCTGCCCGCGGACAGCCGCGCCGCCGACCCCGCAATGGGTGGAGCGTTCAACAAATCATGGCTGCAGCCGGCGGTGCTGGCGGCAGTGCAGTCGCTAAAACCGCTTGCTGCCGCTGCGAACTTGACTCTGCCGCAGTTTGCGCTGGCCTGGGTGTTGCGCCAGCCCAATGTTGCCGCGGCAATTATCGGCGCTTCACGGCCGGAGCAGGTTGACGAAAACACAACTGCCTCCGGCGCCAATGTGCCGCCGGAATTATTTACCGAGGCTGAGCGGATCCTCGAAGGCGGCTGATCGGTTGAAGTTGATGAACCGGTCAGGCATCCCAGCTTTGCGGCGGCAATGGTAGGTCAGCCAGCACATCGCGTAGGCCGTTGGCGTAGCCATCGCGCAATTCGCGCCAATACGCGTTGTCCTCGTCCAGCGTGGTGTAATCGTGAAACGTAAAACTATCGGCCTGATAGCGTAGAATATCAATCGGCATGCCGACCGATAAATTGCTGCGGATGGTGGCATCGAAGGAGAGCAGCGCCAGTTTGGTGGCTCCATCGAGACGCAGTTCCGGGATAAGCGCGCGATCCAAAATCGGTTTGCCGTATTTGGTTTCGCCGATTTGCAGAAAACTTTTACGATCGCTGGCCTCGATAAAATTGCCGGCCGAATATATCTCGAACAACCTGTGTTTCTCGCCCGCGATCTGGCCGCCGAGCAGGAAGCTCGCGGAGGCATCGCCGTAAGGCTGCACGTAGCGGCCGTCATGGTCAATCACTTCGCGCAGCCTGCCGCCCAAAATATTGGCTGCGTCGAACATGGTGCGGGCGGTATAAAGGTCACGCTGCCGGTCTCCGGACCCCAGCGCTTCCTGCAGCGAAGTCACCACCGCCTGCGTGGTCGCAAGGTTGCCGGCCGAAAGGATGGCAATGACGCGCTCGCCGGTCTTGCTGATCAAAGCCAGCTTGTGAACCCGGGTAATCTGATCGACACCCGCGTTGGAGCGGGAATCCGCTGCCAGAACGAGGCCGCCGGGAAGCAAAATTCCAAGGCAATAGGTCATAGTGGCTGTCTCCGTTGGTTGCCATCTTCGCGGCTTCTGTTGGCCGGCGGTTCGGTTACGCGTAGTTTGGTTGCGAGTGGTTTAGCTGCGAGTAGTTTGGCTGTGAGTAGTTTGGCTGCGAGAAGTTTGGTTGTAGGTTTGGATGAAGGTCGCCTGGAGAGTTTATCGTTGCAACGTTTCGAAAATCTTGACGAAATTCTCGGCACGGTTTGCCATGAGATGCAAGCGCATCTGGGCCATGGCCGGGTTGCAGATTATATTCCGGCTCTGGCACGGATCAATCCGCGGCATTTCGGCATTGCGGTCGCGGTTCATCCTGGCCAGGATGGCGGCGAGGTCAAACAGTTTGCCGCCGGCGATGCCGATATGCCGTTTTCACTGCAGAGCATTTCCAAGGTTTTCACGCTCACCATGGCGCTGGAAAAACTCGGCGGTACGCTGTGGAAACGGGTCGGCAAGGAACCGTCCGGCTCGCCGTTCAATTCGATCGTGCAATTGGAAAATGAACGCGGCATTCCACGCAACCCGCTCATCAACGCCGGCGCCCTGGTGGTGACCGACGCCTTGCTGGCGGCTCAACCTCCAGCGCGGCTGATTGGTGATATCCTCGCCTTCATGCGCGAAGTTTCGCATGACCCCGCGGTCGGCATCGATCCAGAGGTGGCAAACTCCGAAGGCGATACCGGTTTCCGCAATGCCAGCCTCGCAAACTTTCTACGCGCATTCGGCAATATCGAGAGCGATGTGCTGGATGTGCTGAACGTGTATTACCACCAATGCGCATTGCGTATGAGTTGCCGCCAGCTGGCGCGCGCCGGACTGTTCCTCGCTCATGGCGGGATCGATCCGCAATCCGGCGCCCGCGTGACCACGGCCCAGCGGACCCGGCGGATCAACGCCCTGATGATGACCTGCGGCCATTACGATGCCTCCGGCGATTTCGCATTCCGCGTCGGCCTGCCCGGCAAGAGCGGCGTCGGCGGCGGCATTCTCGCCATTGCGCCACGCCGGGCCTCGATTGCGGTGTGGTCTCCGGGCTTGAATGAATGGGGCAATTCGCATGCCGGCGTGCTGGCGCTGGAGCGTTTCTCCGGCCTGACAGGATGGTCAGTATTCTAATACTGGAAAGCCCGGCTGCCGCCGCCATATCAGAGCCGTGGGGCAGATAACATCGAACGGCACGATCGAGACCGATATCCCGGCGCGGCTGGACCGCCTGCCATGGAGCCGCTTTCATATTCTCCTTATCACCGCCCTCGGCATCACCTGGATGCTCGACGGGCTGGAGGTAACCATCGTCGGCGCCATGGGCGGCGTGCTGGGAGACGCGCGAACCTTGCATCTTGCTGCCTCCGAAGTCGGCGCCGTGGCCTCCTGTTATGTCAGCGGCGCGGTAATCGGCGCGCTGATATTCGGCTGGCTAACGGACCGGTTCGGCCGCAAGCGGATGTTTTATATCACCCTCGGGCTGTATCTGCTCGGCGTCGCACTTTCTGCATTTTCGTGGAATTTTGTAAGCTTTGCGGTATTCCGTTTCATCACCGGTGCCGGCATCGGCGGCGAGTATTCGGCGGTCAACTCGGCGATCGACGAATTGATGCCGGCGCGACTGCGCGGCCGGCTGGCGCTGGCGATCAATGGCACCTTCTGGCTGGGTGCCGCAATCGGCGCCGGATCGACGATCATACTGCTGAACCCTGCGATATTCCCGATCGATCTGGGTTGGCGGCTGGGCTTTGGCATCGGCGCGGTGTTGAGTGCCGGCATCCTGCTGCTGCGCAGGTTCGTGCCGGAAAGCCCGCGCTGGCTGATCACCCATGGACGGCCTGAGGAAGCGCAAGCGGCAATGGCGGAAATCGAGCGCCGCGTCATCGGCAACAGCGCCCTGCAATTGCCGCCGGTTTCTGAAAAACTTAGCATCCATCCGAAAAAATCCTTCGGTCTTGGCCTGGTGCTGAAAGTAATGTTCGGCGAGTACTGGCTGCGCTCGGCATTGGTACTGGTGCTGATGGCGGCGCAGGCGTTCTTGTACAACGCGTTGTTTTTCACCTACGCGCTGGTGCTGATCCATTTCTACGGCATCAAGCAACAATCCGCCGGCTATTTTCTGCTGCCGCTGGCGGCCGGAAATTTTTTAGGACCCCTTATTCTCGGCCGGTTGTTCGATACCGCCGGCAGGCGCGTTATGATCGGCGGCACTTATGCACTGGCCGGCGTCCTCCTCGCCGTAACCGGCTATTTTTTCCTGCACGGATATTTCACCGCGGCAACGCAAACGGTGGCCTGGTCGGTCATATTCTTTTTCGCATCGGCAGCGGCAAGCTCGGCCTATTTGACCGCCAGCGAAGTGTTCCCGCTGGAGATGCGGGCATTGGCAATCGCGGTATTCTACGCCCTGGGAACCGGCGCCGGCGGCATTGTCGCGCCATGGTTTTTCGGCGACCTGATCGGCACCGGCTCGCGGTTGTACATCTTTTACGGATATCTGGCGGCGGCGGCCCTGATGGGGGTGGCTGCATTGGCGGCGGCATTGTTCGGCGTCGATGCCGAGCAGAAATCCCTGGAATCCGTGGCGGCGCCGCTATCGGCAAACTAGCCGCTTCTGGCTGGGCGCGTTACAAATTAAAACGGGTTTTAAAAATATTTGACTCTCAAAACCATGCTGGTATCCCTGTCGCCAAGATTAGGGAGAGAGCGTATCGATGAGCGCCACCGTGGAAAGCTTTACCTACGATCCGTTTTCGATCGAGGCCATGACCCGCCCGGCGGATTTTTATAAAATTTTACGGGAAAAATATCCGGCCTATTACATGCCGGAATATGACAGCTGGGCAATCAGCCGCTACGCCGATGTCTGGGACGGTTTTCTCGATGCCGAAAATTTTACCGAGACCGAAGGACAGATTTTTTCCCGCGATCTGCTGCGGGTCCATCATCGCGGCAATCCGCCGCCGCAGAAGCTGGACCCGGTGGATATTTTTAACAATCTCGATCCGCCCTACCATACCCGCCTGCGCCACGCGATGACGCCGCCTTTGCTGAAGGGCAACGTCAACAAGCTGGAAGCCGATATCATCCGCCTGACCCGCGAGCGGCTGGCGATTTTGCGCGATGCCGGTGAATTCGATCTGAACGGCGATTTTGCCAGTTACGTTTCCGCGGGCGCGATCTGCCTGATGCTCGGCATCCCGCAATCTGAAGTCGCGCGGGTCATCCACCTGGTCAACGCCACGGTGGCGCGCGAGCCCAACCAGCCCGGTTTTACCGCACAGGGCATGGCCGCCGCCGGCGAACTGATCGGCAATCTTGCCGAAATCATCGCGGCCCGGCGGCTTGGCAAAGGAGCGGAGAACCGCCTCATCGACGGCATGCTGGCCGCCGATGTCACCGGGCGGCCGCTGACCGACATGGAGATTGCGCAGAATCTGGTGTCGCTGCTGGTCGGCGGCTCGGAGACGCTGCCGAAGGTTTTTGCCGGCGGCCTGCTGGAGCTCTCCAGACACCGGGGTCAACTTGCAGAAGTCGCCGCCGACCCAGCGAACGCCAACACCGCGTTTGAGGAAATGCTGCGCTACAGCGCCCCGGCGCAATGGTTCGGCCGTACCGTTAAAAATCCAAGAAAATTGGCCGGTGTGGACCTGGAGCCCGGGCAGCGGGTTATTCTTCTGATTGCCTCGGGCAACCGCGACTGGCGGGAATTTGAAAATCCGGATGAATTCATCTGGAACCGCAAGGCGCGGCGGATGCTCAGCTTCGGCATCGGTCCGCATTTCTGCATCGGCATCCATCTCGCCAGGCTCGAGGGCCAGGTGATGCTGCGCGAGTTCCTCGCCAATTTTCCGAAATTCGAAATCGATGAGCGCGCCGGCACCTGGGCGACCTCGGAGTTCCAGGTCGGATGGACCAAACTGCCGGTCCGCACCTGAAAAATAAAAGGGGAATCGCATGACGAACTTTGCGGAAAAATTGGCGGCCACGGTCGGCATCGCTAATCTGTTCACCGGCGATGCGATCGAGGCGCGCTACCGCAGCGATATTTCCGGCCGCTCGGTATCAGATCCAGGCTACGTGGTGCGGCCGCGCAATGCGGCCGAGGTTGCCGCCATCCTGCGCGCCGCCAACGAAGCCGGCATCGGCGTCACCACCCAGGGCGGCCGCACCGGAACTGTAAAAGGCGCGGTGCCGGATGCCGGCGCGATCGTGATTTCGCTGGAACGCATGGCCGCAATCGAGGAGCTCGACCCGCTCTCGATGACAATCACGGTCGAGGCCGGCGCCACGCTGCAGGCCGTGCATGAGGCGGTTGAGGCGGTCGGGCTGTTGCTGCCGCTGGATATCGGCGCCCGCGGCAGTGCCACCATCGGCGGCGTTATTTCAACCAACGCCGGCGGCGTGCGGGCAGTGCGCTGGGGGGTTGCGCGCGACATGGTGCTGGGCGTCGAAGCGGTGCTGGCGGACGGCACCATCGTCACCGGCTTGAAAAAAACTCTCAAAGATAATGCCGGCTACGACTGGAAACATCTGATGATCGGCAGCGAGGGCACGCTGGGCGTAGTCACCCGCGCCACGCTGCGCCTGCGGCCGATGCCGCGCACCACCATGACGGCGCTGATCGCCGCCGATGATTTCACCAAGGTGGTCACGCTACTGCGCGACCTCGATGCCGATCTCGGCGGCCAGCTGACCTCGTTCGAAGTGATGTGGCGGGATTTCTACGAACTGATCACCTATGCAAACCGCGCCAAGCGCGCCCCGCCTTTTCCGGCTAATTACCCATTTTACGTGCTGGTCGAGGCGATGGGCGGCGATCCGCAAGCAGACCCTGCCCGCTTCGAGAAAGCACTGGAAGCTGCCACCGAGCGCGGCCAGGCGGTCGACATCATCATCGCGCAATCCGGCCGCGAGCGGGCTGATCTGTGGGCAATACGGGAGGATTTGAGCGATCCCATGCGCCCGCTCTGGCCGCTCTTCGCCTTCGACGTCAGCGTCGCTCTGGGCGACATGGCGGCCACCGCGGCGCGCGCCACCGCCAATGTGCGGGCCGAATTTCCCAACGCCACGCTGCTCACCTACGGCCATGCCGGCGACGGCAACCTGCATTTCGTCATCGGTGTCGGCGATGGCAGCAAGGAGGCCGAGCACCGCGTCGACATGGCGGTCTACCGCGCCATCCAGGAAGTCGGCGGCTCGATCTCGGCCGAGCATGGCATCGGCCTCGCCAAACTTGAATTTCTCGGCATCACCCGGAGTGAGAGCGAGATCGCGCTGATGCGGCTGCTGAAAAAGGCGCTCGATCCAAAAAATACCCTCAATCCAGGCAAAATCCTGCCCCGTCAGGACGGTTTGCAGTGAGCCAGCTCTGGCTGCGCCGCAGCTTCCTCTATACCGCCCCCACCTATCCGCAGGTGCTTACCGGCGCCCGCGCACTGCCGGCGGACGTCATGTGCCTCGACCTTGAGGACAGCACGCCGCCTGCCGCCAAGGTGGATGCGCGCGGGATCATTGCGAACTACCTGGCGGAAGGCCGACCGAAAGCGCGCGAAATCCTGGTGCGGGTAAATGCGCTCGACACCGAATGGGGGTTCGAGGATCTGCATTTTGCCGCGGATCTTGGCATCGACGGCGTGCTGCTGCCAAAGGTCGAGGGCGATGCCACGGTCCAACAAGCGCTAAAACTGCTGGCCCAACATGCCGAACATCCGCCGGCGCTGTGGTGCCTGGTTGAAACCCCGCTAGGCGTGTTGCGGGTCGAGCAGATCGCGGCCTGCAATATTGCCGGCCTGGTGGTTGGCGGCGCTGACCTCGCCGAGGGCCTCGGCGCGCGGCACATCCCATCCAGGCTGCCGCTCTGGCACGCGCTCAGCCAGATCGTGCTGGCCGGCCGCGCCTTCGGCCGCACGGTAATCGACGCCATGCATCCCGATTTCAACGATAACGCCGGCCTCGAAGCCGCCTGCATCCAGGCCGCAGAGCTTGGGTTCGACGGCAAGTCGGTATTCTCGGCGGAAGGTGTGGCGCTCGCCAACCGGATTTTTGCGCCGAGCGAAGCGGAGGTAGCCAAAGCCCGCGACGCCGTCGCCGGCAAAGCCCTTTACGCCGGGCATATTGCCCATGCGAAGCACGTGCTGGCGCTGCACGCGCTGGCAACCGCGCCGTAAACCCCAAAAGGATGTTATGACCACCACCATCACGACCAAGCCAACGACGCTGGCGGCGGGATTTAATTTCACCGAATGCCCGCGCTGGCGCGACGGCTGGCTGTATTTCTCCGACATGCACGGCAAGACCGTCTACCGCGTCAACGAAGCCGGCACGCTGGAAAGCATCTGCCGCGTCGAGGCCCGGCCCGGAGGCATCGGCTGGCTGCCCGGCGGCGACATGCTGATCGTCTCCATGGATGACGGCCGGGTGCTGCGCCTTAGCGCCTCCGGCCTTAGCGAATATGCCGATATGTCGAGCGTCGCCAAAACCGGCGTCAACGACATGATCGTCAGCAGCAGCGGCCGCGCCTATGCCGGCAAATACTGCCACGATTTGCCGCCGCCGGTGGAACCGCTGCTGTTCGTGGATACAGACGGCAACTGGCGCGAGGCCGGCGACCCGCTGCAGGTCGCCAACGGCATGGTCCTTAGCGCCGACGGCAAAAGATTGATCGTCGCGGAAAGCGCCGGGGTCCAGCTCTCGGTATTCGATCTCGACGAAACCGGCGCTCCGGGCAAAAGCAAATTATTCGCAAAACTGCCCGAGGGCCATTACCCCGACGGCATCTGCGGCGATGCCAAGGGCGGTATCTGGGTAACCTGCTGCATGGGCCCAGGCGTGATCCGCGTTGAGGAAGGCGGCGAGGTGACCCATTTCATCCCGATCGAGGATAACCGCTTCGCCTTTGCCTGTGCGCTCGGCGGCGCCGACGGCAAAACCCTGTTCATTTGCACCGCGGAATCCTTCGCGACCGTATCCGATTTGAGCCTGAAAACCGCGCGGATCGAAACCGTGCATGTGGATTTTGCGCAAAGCGGCATCCCGTAACCGGCTGCTTGCCGAGGTCTGCGGAAACGCATATCCCAGCCGCTGCAAAGGAATTCTGGCAACATGGCAGCTCGGGCGACACCGCATCCAGGGATGGGGTTTAAGGAATTTGTCGCGCTGATCGCGGCACTGATGGCAACAAATGCGCTGGGAATAGACTCGATGCTGCCGGCCCTGCAGCAAATCGGCGCATCGCTGGGCGTCCTTCATCCGAATGCGCGGCAATGGATCATCACCGCCTACCTGCTGGCCTTTGGCGCGGCGACCCTGGTGTACGGGCCGCTGATCGACCGGTTCGGACGCAAGCCCGTCATCCTATGGGGGCTGGCCGGATATGTGTTGTTCGACCTGATGGCGGTGGCGTCCACGTCTTACGAGATGCTTTTAATTGCGAGGGCCCTGCAAGGCGTGGCGGCCGCGGCCTCGCGCGTGGTGGCGGTCTCGATCGTGCGCGACTGCTATGCCGGGCGGATGATGGCGCGGGTGATGTCGCTGACCTTCGTGGTGTTTTTAGGCGTGCCGATCCTGGCCCCTTCGCTCGGCCAGTTGATCATGCTGTTCGTATCCTGGCGCTGGATTTTTGTGGTTCTGGCATGGTTCGCGCTGGCGGTACTTATTTGGACCGCGTTGCGGCTGCCGGAAACATTGCATGAGGAGGACCGGATGCCGATCGCGGTCTCCACCGTGGTCCGTTCCTTTGGTCTGGTCTGCACCAACCGGCTGTCGCTGGGATATACGCTGGCAATGACGGCCATCATCGGCAGCCTGATCGGGTTTCTCAATTCCTCCGAGCAGGTGTTCACGGATGTTTTCAAAGAGCCGCTGCTGTTCTCAACTATTTTTGCAATTATCGCGGGCTTTATCGCGATCGCCTCGCTGCTGAATGCACGGCTGGTCGAGCGGCTGGGCATGCGGGTACTCTCGCATGCGGCGCTGCTGGGCTTTATCGCAACCTCCGGCCTGCATGCCGCTGTGGCGATCCTCGGCTTGGAGACGATCTGGACGTTCGCGATACTGCAATCAATGATGATGTTCTGCTTTGGGCTGCTGGTCGGTAATTTTGGTTCCATCGCGATGGAGCCTCTAGGGCATGTGGCGGGCATCGCGGCTTCGGCGCAGGGTTTCGTCTCCACCGTCGGCGGCGCGCTGATCGGCTTTGCCATCGGCCAGGGCTACAACGGCACGGATGTCCCACTCACCATCGGTTTCGTCGCCTGCGGCGTCCTCGCGCTGGTAACGGTGCTGCTGACCGAGAATGGAAAGTTATTTTCTCGCCAGGCCACACTGGTCGAGGAAGTGGTGCATATCTAATCAGAACAAAAGACAGGGCAAGCACTTCTTTTTCTGAAGAAAAAGAAGCAAAAAGACTTTTTTAATCTGGGCCACGGGGCTGTGAAATCCCGGCTCCAGAATAACAAAAGTTTTTGCGCCGCTTTTTTTCAAAAAGCGGCTTCTTACTGTTGTGATTAAATGACTGCGCCAGTCAGGTTCAGGCTGATGGCGGCGTAGTGCAGCGAGGCGGCGCATAGGATTAGCGCGTGCCAGATTGGGTTGTGGAATTTTATTCTCGGCTGCGACTGAATGATAACGCCGATTGTATATACCACGCCGCCGGCGATGATCAGCGCGGTGATGGTAGGCGAGAGCACCGCGAAGCATTCCCGCATCCGGGCCAGCACCATCCAGCCCATGCCGAGATACACGGCCAGCATCAGGCGTTCGAAGCGGCGCGGATAATACAACGAGACAAATACGCCGATGCCGGCCAGCACCCATAGCAGTCCGCACATCCAGGCGCCGCCCGCGGCGCGGAGCGCATTGACGCTGAGCGGGGTGTAGGTTCCGGCGATCATCACGAAAATCATCGCACGATCCAGCCGGCGCAGGCGTTCCTTTGGAATTCCAGCCGGACTTAGTTGGTAGGCGGCCGAGGCTGCGACCATGCCGATCAGGCCAAAGACGTAAACCGCGATTGAAGCGGTTGCCGCGTCCGAGGCCGTGACCCAGCTGCGATAGAGCAACAGCACGCCGGCGACGATGCTCAACGGCACCCCGATGCAATGGATGACGCGGTCTGCGGCACGCTCAGCGTCGGTATAGCTTGGGAACGTCAGGGCACCGTGCTTCGTGTCCATGCTTCTCCTCGCATCGTGACCTGCCGCGGATTGCGGCTGTTGGACTTGCTATGTTGTGCCGCGATCTGCGAAATGCGGCAATGCTAGAGCGCTCAGTCAGTTCCGTCAGTGCTGAATTGATCGCGGTGCTGACGGCGGTCACCGCCGGCGCGCCGCGGGTGCTGACGCTGAGCGACGGCGCAGTCCTGCCATCCGGGCCGTTATCGCCGGAGCATCGCAGCCTGCAGGGCGGTTTGCGGGCCTGGGTGGAGCGGCAGACGCATCATCCGCTGGGATATGTGGAACAGCTTTATACCTTCGCCGATAACGACCGTAACGCTGAGCATGGCAGTTACGGCCGGGCGATTTCAATCTCCTATCTCGGGCTGACGCGTGAGCAGCCGAACCAGCAGGACGCGGCGGCGGCCTGGCATGACTGGTACCGGTATTTCCCCTGGGAGGACCGGCGCGGCGGCGAGGATGATAACCAGCCGATCGCCCGCAGCCTGCGCAGCTGGACCCAATCAGCGGCATCGCCGGCGGAGCGCAAAGCCCGCAAGCAACGCAGCGCCATCGCCTTCGGTCTGGAGGGGCGGCGCTGGAACGAGGAGATGGTGCTGCAACGCTATGAGCTGCTGTACGAGGCCGGCCTGGTGGCGGAAGCGGCGCGGGATGGGATTGCCGGTCCGGAAGTGAAGAGCTTGCGGCTAGGCCAGCCGATGCGGCAGGACCATCGCCGCATTCTGGCAACCGGCATCGCAAGGTTGCGGGCAAAAATTACCTACCGCCCGGTGGTGTTTGAGTTGATGCCGCCGCAGTTCACCCTGCTGGATTTGCAGCGCTGCGTTGAAGCGCTTGCGGGCCGCCTGCTGCACAAGCAAAATTTCCGGCGGCTGGTGGAACAGCAGGAATTGGTTGAGGAAACCGGGCTTATGGCCGAGGCAACCGGGGGCCGGCCGGCGAAGCTGTTCCGGTTCCGCGCGGATGTTTTGCAGGAACGGGCCTATGCCGGGACCAAGCCGCCGCTGGGCCGCTCTTGACATAGTTATGCTCATCGTCAGTATAAGCGCGTGAAGAAGGGTCGGTGCGCCCTTTTTTCTGGGGCCATGATATGCTCATTCTGAGCATTAGGGGGATGAATGCCGCTTGACCTGACCGAGCTTTACCAAAATGTCGCAAGGGTGATCCCGGCTGCGGAATGGCAGCTTTTCCTGCCCGACATCGAGGCCATCCAGCGCCTGAAGCGCGAGCGCAATGCAGTGGTATTGGCGCATAATTACCAGACGCCGGAAATCTTCCACGGCGTTGCCGACATCGTCGGTGACAGCCTGGCATTGGCGCGCGAGGCAATGCGCGTCGAGGCCGAGGTGATCGTGCTGGCCGGCGTGCATTTCATGGCCGAGACCGCAAAACTGCTCAACCCATCGAAAAAGGTTCTGATGCCGGACATGCGCGCCGGCTGTTCGCTGGCCGACAGCATCACTCCCGCCGATGTGCGGTTGCTGCGGCAGCGCTATCCTGGCGTGCCGATCGTGACCTATGTCAACACCTCCGCCGCCGTAAAAGCCGAATCCGATATTTGCTGTACCTCGGGAAACGCCAGGAAGATTGTCGAGAGCTTGGGTGTGCCGGAAGTGATCATGCTGCCCGACGAGTATTTGGCGCAGAACATCGCCGCCGAGACCAAGGTGAAAATCATTTCCTGGGCCGGGCATTGCGAAGTGCATGAGCGCTTCACCGCGCAGGAGATCATGGCACTCAGGCAAGCGCATCCGGGCATCGTCGTGCTGGCGCATCCGGAATGTCCGCCGGAAGTGGTGGCGGTCGCGGATTTTGCCGGCTCGACGGCGGCGATGAGTGATTATGTCGGCCGCGAGCAGCCCAGCCGCGTGGTGCTTATTACCGAGTGCTCGATGAGCGATAACGTATCGGTGGGACACCCGAATACCGAGTTTGTAAAACCCTGCAATCTCTGCCCGCATATGAAGCGGATCACGCTTGGCAATATTCGGGAATGCCTCGAGACCATGCAAACCGAAGTATGCATTGAGCCGCATTTGCAGGCGCCGGCGCGGTTGGCTGTCGAGCGAATGCTCGCGGTGAAATAAATGGCGAATGCTCGCGGTGAAATAAATGGCGAATGCTCGCTGTGAAATAAACGGCGAATGCTCGCAGTCAAATAAATGGCGAATGCTCGCGGTAGAATAAATGGCGAATGCTCATGGTGAAACAAATGCGAATGCTCGTGCTAATATGAACGGCAAACCGGTCATCGTCGGCGCCGGTGCTGCCGGATTAATGGCAGCACTTATGCTGGCGCCACGGCCAGTGATATTACTGTGCGCGGGAAAATCCGGCACCGGAACGGCGAGCGGCTGGGCCCAGGGCGGGATAGCGGCAGCAATCGGCACCGATGATTCCCCTGCTTTGCACGTCGCCGATACGATTGCCGCCGGCGCCGGCCTTTGCGATGCGGACGCTGCTGCGCGCATCATCGAATGCGCGCCTTGGGCGATTGATTATTTGCAGCAAATTGGCGCGAAGTTCGCGCTGGCCGCGGACGGCAACCTGGAACTTGGTCTGGAAGCAGCACATCAGCGGCGGCGGATCGTACACGCGGCTGATGCTACCGGCGCCGAGGTGATGCGGGTGTTGCAGAATGCGGTACGGCAGTGCCCAAGCATTTCGGTGCTCGAGGAAACAAGGGTTGAAGAACTAGCTGTACGAGACGGCGTCTTGTGCGGCCTGCATGCTGTCTCTCCGCAAGGCCGGTTCAGCATCGCGACATCCCTTGTTATTTTGGCGACCGGCGGTATCGGCGGCCTGTTCGCGGATACTTCGAACCCGTTGGGCGCGCTTGGCAGCGGGGTGGCGCTGGCGGCGCGGGCCGGCGCCGATTTGCGCGATATGGAATTCGTGCAGTTTCATCCCACCGCCTTGGCCTGCGGCCTCGACCCGATGCCGCTGATAAGTGAAGCCGTACGCGGCGAAGGTGCGGTTTTCGTCGATGCTAATTTCGTCCCTCTCATGCAGGGCGGCGATCTTGCGGCACGGGATATCGTCTCGCGCGCGGTCGCGGCAAAAATGGCGGCGGGCGTGGAAGTGTTTTTGGATGCACGGCGCGTATCCGCGCAGAAATTTCCAAAAATGTTTGCCGCCTGCCGGACCCAGGGCATCGACCCGGCATCGGACCCGGTGCCGGTGCGGCCGGCCGCGCATTATCACATGGGCGGTATCGCGGTGGATGCGAATTGCGAAACCAGTATCCCGGGCTTGTTTGCTTGCGGTGAAGTTGCGGCCACCGGCCTGCACGGCGCCAACCGGCTGGCCAGCAACTCGGTGCTGGAGGCGATGGTGACGGGACGGATCGCGGCGCAAGCCAGTAGCGGGCGCCAGATTTCGACGGGCTACATGCCACCGCTGCAAAGCAGCTTCGATCAGACCCTGGATTTGCCCATCATACGGAAACTATGCAGCCAGAATCTTGGTATTTCGCGAAATGCCCAAGCTCTGAGCGCAGCAATGGCACAATTGTCACCTTTGGTCGCGACATCGGACCCGGCGTTGGTGGCGTGGTTGATCGCGCATGCGGCGTTGCGGCGGCGCGAGAGCCGGGGCGCGCATTTCAGGACCGATTTCGCGCAAACCGACCCAGCCCTCGCGATATCGTCCAGTAGCCATATTTCGGAGCTTTCAAATATGAGCATCGCCGCATGACATTGCCGTACCTGCTCATCGAACAGGCGGTGCGAGCCGGACTGCTGGAAGACCTCGGCCGTGCCGGCGATATCACCTCCGATGCCGTAATCCCAAAAGGCAAGCGGGCGGTTTGCTCGCTGGTGTCACGCGAGCGCGGCGTGGTTGCGGGATTGGAATTTGCGCGCACCGCCTTCGCGCTGATCGACCCGGAAATAAAGTTCGACATTAAAATCGCGGATGCATCGCGCCTCGAGCCCGGCGACGTAATCGCAGAAATTGCAGGGCCGGCCGCGGGCATTCTGACAGCTGAACGGGTGGCGCTGAACTTCCTCGGCCCGCTCTCCGGCATCGCCTCGGCAACCCGCGGCATTGCGGATGCGATCGCGCATACCAAGGCACGCATAACCTGCACCCGGAAAACCACGCCAGGATTACGCTTCGCGCAAAAATACGCGGTGCGCTGCGGCGGTGGCGCCAATCACCGCTTTGGCCTGGACGATGCGATACTGATCAAGGACAACCACATCGCCATCGCAGGCGGCATCATCCCTGCCCTCCGCGCCGCGAAACTTGCCGCCGGGCATCTGGTAAAAATTGAAATCGAAGTGGATACGCTTGGCCAGCTTGCCGATGCGCTAGCGGAAGGCGTGGATGCCGTGTTGCTGGACAACATGGCTTTGCCCACATTGCGCGAAGCAGTGCGGATAATTGGCGGCCGCGCGATCACCGAGGCATCCGGCAGAATTTCTCCCGAGACGGCGCCAGGAATCGCCGAAACAGGTGTGGATTTGCTCTCGGCAGGTTGGCTTACGCACAGCGCCAAAGTGCTTGATATCGGTCTGGACTTTAAAGTTTAAGGCGCAAAGAACGTTTTATCCTCGGCGCCATGGCTGCGGCCGCTTGAACACCCATGGCCCGGATAAAAAAGAAGTCTTTTGGCGCTTTTTTTCAAAAAAGAACTTCTTCCCTACCCCGCCCGATTATCCACCAAATCCGTGACCACCGCCGGATCCGCCAGCGTCGAGGTATCGCCCAGGCTGTCCGTTTCATTAGCGGCAATTTTCCGCAAAATACGGCGCATGATTTTGCCGGAACGGGTTTTTGGCAGGCCTGGGGCCCATTGAATGACATCCGGCGCCGCGATCGGCCCAATTTCCTTGCGCACCCAGGCGACCAGTTCCTTGCGCAGTTCCTCGGTTGGTTCTGCCTCGGAGATCAGCGTGACATAGGCGTAGATGCCCTGGCCCTTGATGTCGTGCGGGTAGCCGACGACCGCGGCTTCGGCGACCTGGTGATGCAGCACCAGCGCGGATTCAACCTCGGCGGTGCCCATGCGGTGGCCGGAAACGTTGATGACGTCGTCGACGCGGCCGGTGATCCAGTAATAGCCGTCGGCATCCCGTCTGGCGCCGTCGCCGGTGAAATAATAGCCTTTATAGGTCGAGAAATAGGTTTGCACGAAGCGGGCGTGGTCGCCGTAGACGGTGCGCATCTGGCCGGGCCAGCTATCAGTGATGCAAAGATTGCCGTCGGCGGCACCGTGCAATTCCTTGCCTTCGGCATCGACCAGAATCGGCTTGATGCCCGGCAGCGGCAGGGTGGCGGAGCCGGGTTTGAGCGCGATGGCGCCGACCAGCGGGCTGATCAGGATGCCGCCGGTTTCGGTCTGCCACCAGGTATCGACAATCGGACAACGCTCGTCGCCGACGACGCGGTAATACCAGTTCCAGGCTTCCGGATTGATCGGCTCGCCGACCGACCCCAGGATGCGGATCGATTTGCGCGAGGTTTTCTTCACCGGCGCGTCGCCGTCGCGCATCAAGGCGCGGATGGCGGTCGGTGCGGTGTAGAAAATGTTTACCTGATGCTTGTCGATCACCTGCCAGAAGCGCGAGGCATCCGGGTAGGTTGGAACGCCCTCAAACATCAGCGTGGTGGCGCCGTTGGCGAGCGGGCCGTAAACGCTATAGCTATGGCCAGTCACCCAACCGACATCGGCGGTGCACCAGAACACCTCGCCGGGGTGATAATCAAAGACATATTGGTGGGTGAAGCTTGCCCATACCAGGTAGCCGCCGGTGGTGTGCAGCACGCCCTTGGGCTTGCCGGTAGAGCCGGAGGTGTAGAGGATGAACAGCGGGTCCTCGGCATTCATTTCCACTGCCTGATGCTGGGCAGAGGCTTTTTGGGTAACCTCCTGGTACCAGACATCGCGGCCGGCCTGCATTTCAACCGCACCGCCGGTGACTGCAACCACGATGACGGTTTTCACGCTCGGGCAGGATTTCAGCGCCTCGTCGACATTGATTTTCAGCGGCACCTTGCGGCCGCCGCGGCGGCCTTCATCGGCGGTGATGACGGCATTGGAGTTACAATCCTGGATCCGGTTGGCGAGGCTATCGGGCGAGAACCCGCCGAACACCACCGAATGGATGGCGCCGATGCGCGCGCAGGCCAGCAGGGCCACCGCGGCCTCGACCACCATCGGCAGGTATATTGTAACAACATCGCCTTTTTTAATGCCGCTATCGGTCAGCGCATTGGCAAGCCGGCAAACGCGTTCGTGCAGTTGCTTATAGGTAACGGATTCCGAGACATTGGGGTCGTCGCTTTCCCAGATGATCGCGGTCTGCTCGCCGCGTTCGGCCAGATGCCGGTCCAGGCAGTTGGCCGCCACGTTCAGGGTGCCGTCCTCGAACCATTTGATCGAGACGTCGCCGGTGAAGGAAGTGTTTTTGATTTTGGTCGGCGGCTTGATCCAGGTGACGCGCTTGCACTCCTCGGCCCAGAATTGATCCGGTGTGCTGGCGGCACGCTCGACCATGTCCTGATACTGCGCCGCGTTGATCAACGCATGCGCCGCGATTTCCGGCTTGATGGCAACGATATCGCTATCCGACATTTTCATTCCTCCATTTAGTCTCTTTAAGCGCCCGTTTGCCTGAGGTTTCGTTGATCTGGATCACGGCTCAACAAAAACAGAGATTCGGGTATTGAAGCGGATTATGGCGGAGATCGGGTGAAATCGGAAGAGAGGCCAGGTTACGCAAGCGCAGGCCGCTCGGCGTGGAGGCGCCTTAGCTTTGTGATCGCCTCAACTTTGTGACCGCCTCAGCTTTGTGGCCGACTTAGCTTTGTAGCCGTCTTAGCTTTGCAGCCGCCTCAGCTTTGTGGCCGCCTTAACTTTGTGGAACCGCGGAGCCGGCGCGGTAGGCGGCCAGCTGCTGGGCGCTGGGAATGGTGGCGGTGACCACGCCCTGCTCGTTCAAAAGCTGCAGCACCACCACGGTGAAGTTGGAGGTGAGCTGCGGTTGGCTGGCGGCAAGCGCGGGAACCGCCGCCGAAACCGTTTCGTTTGAGATGCCATTGGCTGCATTGGGCGCGGCATTAACGGCATCCGACGCGGCAGCCGCGGTTGCTGCCGAAACGCCGGCTGTTGGGGATTGGCGAACCGGTCCCGCAAAATTCGCAATGACGATACCGAGTGACATTCTAAAGTGTTAACCGATACCCGTTGCCAAAAGGTTAATCAGAATGCGAATCCCCAACCTTCCCGCCAAATGCTTCCAAGTTGTCGTTGACAATTCCGACCGTTTCTGCGCCAGTTTAAGAGCAATCGACTTGGCTTGACTTGGCTCGCGCTCGACCCCGGACGCTCTCAAGACTTCCATCCCGGTTGACCTCTTAGCCGCGCGGCGGGCGCCCGGCGAGGGGAAGATGAAGGAGCGACGAGGCAGCAATGGCTACCGGCACGGTCAAGTGGTTTAACACCACGAAGGGTTATGGGTTTATCGTTCCACAGGATGGCGGCAAGGACGTGTTCGTGCACATCACGGCCGTGCAGTCGGCTGGCCTTCGCGGCTTGAATGAAGGCCAAAAAGTAACGTTTGATATTGCGATGGAACGTGGTAAAGCCGCAGCCATCAATCTGAAAGCCGTCTGAACCGGAGAATTCAGGTAAGAAAAGGGATGAAACTCACGGGGCCTTTCGGCCCCGTTTTAATTCGTGCGCCTTAATCTGGAGCCGCTTGATCTGGAGCGGCTTGATTTTGGAGCGGCTTGATCTGCCAGCATAATTCAGGCGGCGTTTAGCCCGCTAAACCAGGAGCCGTTCGGCTCCTTTTTATTTGGGGGGCCTTTCGGCGCCTTTTTCGCGCGCGCCCGGCGATTTATCATATATTGACGTTTGCGTTAATTAGATTACCTTATGCTTGGTTTGTTCGAGGTGGAAACCGCAATTGCGGATCCTACCTTGAAGCATCCGTTTTTGTTCAGGCGGCTTAACCAGGCGTTTAATCGGTCACGGCGATAGCCGTTTAATGAGTGAAGGCGATTGCCGTTTTTTGAGTAACGGCATTCGCCGTTTTAATAGAGTAACGGCATTCGCCGTTTTAATAAGTAACGGCATTCGCCGGTTTTATAAGTAACGGCATTGGCCGTTAAGCATGGCACCGGAAATTCGGGCCAAGGAGGAAGCGATGGACGGTATCATCCCGCGGCAAGTGGCGACGCCGTTTGAATTTACCCCAATTCCAGCATTTCAGATGCTTGATGAAACGGTCCGGCAATTTGGCCACCGGCCGGCAATCGATTTCCTGGGCAGGCATTGGAGCTGGGCCGAAATCGGCCGGCTGACCAACCAGGCCGCCGCCGGGCTGCAAAAACTCGGCGTTACCAAAGGTGTCAATGTCGGGCTTTGCCTACCGAACACGCCGTATTCAATCATCATGTACTACGCCATTTTAAAAGCCGGCGGCACCGTGGTGAATTTCAATCCGCTGTACACGCTCCGCGAGCTGGAAAAGCAGATCGCGGATTCCAACACCGCCATTCTGGTGTCGCTGGATGTCACGATGATCCATGGCAAGATCGCCCAGCTCGCCGCCAAAAACATCCTTAAGCGGATCGTGATTTGCTCGATGACCGCCGCTTTGCCGCCGGTCAAAGCAGTTTTGTACCGGGTATTCAAAACCAAGGATCTGGCGAAAGTCCCGGACCAGTCTCCGTTCATTCGTTTTGAACAACTGATTGCCGGGGCCGCGATGCCGGCGCCCGTCGATATCGACCCGGAACACGATATCGCCGTCATGCAATTCACCGGCGGCACCACCGGCGTGCCGAAGGCAGCGATGCTCAGCCACGCCAACATCACCGTCAATGTGAACCAGATCCTGGCCAACGGCGCGCCGTTGAACCCGGGCTCGGAAGTCATCATGGGCATCCTGCCGCTGTTTCATGTGTTCGCCATGACCGCGGTGATGAACCTTGGCATCGCCATCGGTGCCGAACTCGTGCTGCTGCCGCGGATGGATTTAAAACAATTGATGGCGACGATGTTGAAGCGCCGGCCGACCGTATTACCGGGCGTGCCGACGCTGTACTCGGCCATCAGCACCGCCGCGCAGGCCGCCAACAAGCATCTGGAGTTCATCAGATACTGCGTCTCCGGCGGCGCCCCCATCGCCGCCGAGGCGATGCTGCATTTCGAGAAGGTCTCCGGCTGCAAAATCGTCGAAGGCTACGGCCTGTCGGAAACCTCGCCAGTGGTCAGCCTGAACCCGCCGGATGCGGTAAAACTGGGCTCGGTCGGATTGCCGGTGCCGGGCACCACGGTTGAAATCCGTAATCCGGACCAACCAGAAATCCTCTTGCCGCAAGGCGAACGCGGCGAGATCTGCGTTCGCGGTCCGCAATTGATGCAGGGTTATTACAATCGGCCCGAGGATACCCAGGCAATGTTCGTGGACGGCGCCTTCCGTACCGGGGATATCGGCTACCTCGATGCCGAGGGTTATCTGTTCATCGTCGACCGGATCAAGGATTTGATCCTGTCCGGCGGCTATAACGTCTATCCCAGAACCATCGAGGAAGCGGCCTACCAGCATCCCGCCGTGCAGGATGCCATCGCGATTGGCGTCCCCGACCCGTATCGCGGCCAGGCGGCCAAGCTGTTCGTGACGCTGCGGCCAAATATCGAGGCCACCCCACAGGCCATCCGTGAGTTCCTGAAGGAGTATTTGAGCAAAATTGAGCTCCCCAGGGAGGTTGAAATCCGTGATAGCCTGCCAAAAACCATGGTCGGCAAGCTCTCCAAAAAGGAGCTGGTCGCCGAGGAACTGGCAAAGTCGGAAAGCGCAGCCGCGCCCGATCAGCCATAATTTTCAAGCCAAATTTCCGATGATGCCGTATTGGTTATTGACATGACGTATACGTTAAGCTAAATACTCCCCAGAAGGACGCCGTAAGCGCCATGAAAAACGAGGATGAAGTGACGGCCGTTACCCAAGATAAGCTGAAACAAGATAGGCTATCCCAAGATAAGCCGGGCAAAGACAAAGCCCATAAGGATACAGCTTTGTTCTCGGTCAGCCAGCTGGCGCGCCAGCTTGGGGTAACCACCCGCACGATCCGGTTCTACGAGGACAAGCACCTGATTTCGCCGCAGCGCGCCGGCACCACGCGGGTCTATACCCATCGTGACCGCGCCCGGCTGATGCTGATCCTGCGCGGCAAGCGGCTTGGCTTCTCGCTGCGCGAAATCAAGGAATTTCTGGATCTCTACGATGTCGATCCGGAACACCATACCCAGGTGCGGGTTTTGCTTACCAGCGTCGTCAAACGCATCGACAAGCTGCACGCGCAACGCGCCGCAATTGACGAATCCTTAAACGAACTCACCGAAATCGAACGGCAATGCGAAGCCGTGCTGCTGAGCCGCACGAGTTGAAGCGCAAGTTAGAATTGGAGACTAAAAATGGCTGATGGCATGATTGCGGGCTATGCCCGTCCGGTCGTAATCGCGGGTTACGCCCGCTCGGCTTTCGCGCCGGCGAACAAGGGCAGCCTGGCGCGGGTGCGCCCTGACGAGATGGCGGCCGAAGTGGTGCGCGCCTTGATCGCGCGCACCGGCGTCAAACCCGAAGATATCGAAGACGTCATTGTCGGCTGCGCCTTTCCGGAAGCCGAACAGGGCCTCAACGTCGCCCGCATGATCAGCCTGTTGGCCGATCTGCCGATCAGCGCCGGCGGCCAGACCGTCAACCGGTTCTGCGGCTCCTCGATGTCCTCGATCCATATCGCCGCCGGCGCCATTCAAATGAATGCCGGTGAAGTCTTCATCTGCGCCGGCATTGAGAGCATGAGCCGGGTGCCGATGAGCGGCTACAACCCCCTGCCCTCGCCCAAATTATATGCCGCCCGTCCAGGCGCCTACATGGGCATGGGCGACACCGCCGAAAACGTCGCCCGGCAATGGCAGATCACCCGCGGCGAGCAGGATGCATTCGCCCTGAAAAGCCACCAGAAAGCTGCGGCGGCGCAAAAGGCCGGCCGATTTGTGGACGAAATCGTGCCGATCTCCAACGGCAAAGCCACCATCGAACTGGATGAATGCATCCGCGCCGATGCCTCGCTTGAAGCCCTTTCCGGGCTGAAACCTGCTTTCGACAAGGAAGGCTCGGTCACCGCCGGCACCTCCTCGCCGCTCACCGACGGCGCTTCCGCGGTGCTGGTCTGTTCGGAAGAATATGCCGTTAAAAACGGCCTCACGATGCTGGCCCGGATCAAATCCATCGCCGTCGCCGGTTGCGCGCCGGAGATCATGGGCGTCGGTCCGGTCGGCGCCTCGGTAAAAGCGCTGGCCCGGGCTGGCATTACCGCCAAGGACCTTAATGTGGTCGAACTGAACGAGGCTTTCGCGTCGCAATCGCTCGCCGTCATCCGCGATCTCGGGCTGGATCCGGCAATCGTCAATGTTGACGGCGGCGCCATCGCTTTGGGCCACCCGCTCGGCGCCACCGGCGCCCGCATCACCGGCAAGGCGGCCGCGGTGCTGAAGCGCGACGGTGGTAAATACGCACTGGCGACGCAATGCATCGGCGGCGGTCAGGGCATCGCCACCGTACTCGAGGCAATCTGACATGAAAATCAATTCCGTTGCGGTGATTGGCGCCGGAGTGATGGGGGCGAGCATTGCCGCCCATATTGCCAATGCCGGTGTTAAAGTGCGGCTGCTGGATATCGTCAAACCCGGCAGCGCCGACCGTAATGCAATTGCCAAAGCTGCGATCGACAAACTCCGCAAAATGGACCCGGCGCCGCTGATGGGCTCCAAAGCCATCCGTCTGATTACGCCCGGCAATATCGAGGATGATCTGCCATCGCTCGGCGATGCGGACTGGATCATCGAGGCGATCATCGAGCGCCTCGACATCAAACAGGACCTTTACAAAAAGCTGGAAGCCGTGCGACGCCCGGATGCCATCATCTCCTCGAACACCTCGACGATCCCTTTGAAAGAACTTTGCAGCGGCTTGTCCGAGAATTTCGCCCGCAATTTCTGCATCACGCATTTCTTCAACCCGCCGCGTTACATGCGCCTGCTGGAAGTTGTCGCCGGCCCGTCCACCGACCCCGAACTGCTCGCCGGCCTGCAGAATTTTGCAGATCTGTCGCTCGGTAAATCCGTGGTTATGTGCAACGACACTCCCGGCTTCATCGCCAACCGCATCGGCACCTATTGGATCCAGACGGCGATGGTGCTGGCCCGCGAACAGGGCCTGGAAATAGAGGAAGCCGATCTCATCATGGGCAAGTCGCTCGGCTTTCCCTCAACCGGGGTTTTCGGCCTGCTGGATCTGGTCGGCCTTGACCTGGCGCCGCATGTCAACGCCTCGCTGGCTCGCCTGCTGCCGGAATCCGATGCTTTTCACAGCATGAATCGCGATACCGAAATTCTCGAAAAGCTGATCGCCGATGGCTATACCGGCAATAAAGGCAAAGGCGGTTTCTACCGCAGCAGCCGCGGCGCCGACGGCAAGCGCGTAAAACTGGTGCTGAACCTTAACCTCGCCGCCGACGGCAAGCTTGAATGGCGCCCCGCCGGCAAGCCGGAAATTCCGGAAGTCAAAGACGCCCGCAAGGACATGAAAAAATTGCTGGCGGCCAACACCAGGGCCGGCAAATACGCCTGGAGCGTGCTCGGCCGCGTGCTCGCCTACACCGCTTCGCTGCTGCCCGAAATCGCCGGCAATATTCACGATATCGACGAGGCGATGCGGCTCGGCTTCACCTGGAAGTTCGGCCCGTTCGAATTGATCGACAAACTGGGTGCCGACTGGGTCGCACAAAACCTGGCCCAGCTTGACGTGCCGGTGCCGGGCTTCCTGGAGAAAATCAACGGCGGCAGCTTTTACAAAACCGCAGGCACGCAGACGCTGCAATTCGGCCTGGACGGCAATTACAGCCCGGTCCCGCGTCCCGCAGGTGCAATTTTCCTGGCCGACATCAAGCGCGTTTCCAAACCCGTTCTAGGCAATAAAAACGCCTCGGTCTGGGACCTCGGTGACGGCGTGCTCTGCTTTGAAGTCCATGCCGAAGTCCGCGGCGCCATGCGCAACATGCTGGACGCCGACATCATCGGGCTTTTGGAAAAAACCACCGCGCTGGTCGCCAAGAGTTACCAGGCGCTGGTAATCTATAATGATGATTTGCGCGAACAGCCGCAAAGCGTCAGCTTCAGCCAAGGTGCGAATATCGGCCTGGTCCAGTTCGCCGCCAATATCCGCATGTGGGGCACCATCGAAAAAGGCATCCGCCAAGGCCAGGCCGCCTATCTCGGCCTGCGTTATGCTCCCTTCCCCGTGATCGGCGCGCCGGTTGGCCTGGCGCTCGGCGGCGGTTGCGAAATGCTGATGCATTGCGACGCCGTGCAGGCCTATGCGGAAAGCTATATCGGACTGGTCGAAGTCGGCGTCGGCGTCGTCCCCGGCTGGGGCGGCTGCACCACCTTGCTCACCCGTTGGCAGCACGCCAAGGGCGCGCCGCAAGGCCCGCTGCCGGCCGTTGCCAAGGCCTTCGAGACCATCTCCACCGCCACCACATCCAAATCCGCCGCCGAGGCCAAGGAATTGATGTTCCTGCGCCCCACCGACGGCATTACCATGAACCGCTACCGCCTGCTGGCGGACGCCAAGGCCAAAGCCCTCGCCATGGTGGCGGACTATCATGCGCCGGAGCCGCCAGTGCTGAAACTTCCCGGTCCAACCGGACGCGTCGCCTTAAAAATTGCCACCGAAAGTTTTCACAAACGCGGCCTTGCCACCGATCACGATGTAACCGTCGCCGATCACCTGGCCACCGTGCTCTCCGGCGGCGATACCGACTACCTGGATACATTGCGCGAGCAGGATGTCATGGATCTGGAACGCCAGGCCTTCATGGCATTGATCCGCACCAAGGAAAGCCAGGCCCGCATAAAAAGCATCATCGATACCGGACGACCGCTCCGCAACTAAACCTAATACTGCTCCGCAGTGACTAAACCTATACTGCTCCGCAGAACTAGATCTTTGCTGCTCCGCAACACTAAATCTTTGCTGCTCCGCAACACTAAATCTTTGCTGCTCCGCAACACTAAATCTTTGCTGCTCCGCAGCTTAATCCGCGAATAAGGAGATACAAATGCCGAGTTATAAAGCGCCGCTCGCAGACATGCGTTTCGTGCTGCACGAACTCTTCGATTCCAAAACCATCATCGAGCTGCCGGGCTATGAGGATTTCTCGCCCGAGCTGATCGACAGCGTGCTGGAGGAAGCCGCCAAACTTTGCGAGGAGGTTCTATTCCCGCTCAATCAATCCGGCGATCTTGAAGGCTGCCATTACGAAAATGGCGTCGTCCGCACCCCAACGGGTTTCCAGGATGCCTATAGCGCCTTCCGCGACGGCGGCTGGACCGCGATGGCGTCCTCACCGGACTATGGCGGCCAGGGCATGCCCGTCGCCGCCTCCACGCTGGTGGAGGAAATGATGTGTTCGGCCAACAACGCCTTCGGCCTGTACCCAGGCCTTTCGCACGGCGCCTATGTCGCACTTTCGCATCATGGCAGCGAGGAACTGAAACAAACCTACCTGCCGAACATCGTCGCCGGCAAATGGGCCGGCACCATGTGCCTTACCGAACCGCATTGCGGCACCGACCTTGGCATGCTCCGCACCAAGGCCGTCCCCACCGATGACGGCGCCTACAAGCTCTCCGGCAACAAGATTTTCATCTCCGCTGGCGAGCACGACCTGACCGAGAACATCATCCATCTGGTACTGGCCCGGCTGCCCGACGCACCGGCCGGCGTCAAAGGCATCTCGCTGTTCGTGGTGCCGAAATTCCTGGTGAAGGAAGATGGCTCGCTCGGCGCCCGCAACGGTGTCACCTGCACCGGCATCGAACATAAAATGGGCATCAAGGCCTCGGCCACCTGCGCCCTCAGTTTCGAGGACGCCAAAGGCTGGCTGGTCGGCACCGCCAATAAGGGCCTCGCCGCCATGTTCACCATGATGAATACCGAGCGCTTCTCGGTCGGCATCCAGGGCCTCGGCCTTGCCGAAGTCGCCTATCAGAACGCCGTCAACTATTCCCGCGAACGTCTGCAGGGCCGCTCGCTCACCGGCGCCAAATACCCGGACAAGCCCGCCGACCCGATCATCGTGCATCCGGACGTGCGCCGCATGCTGCTGACCATGCGCGCCTATATCGAAGGCTGCCGCGCACTGGGCGGCTGGGTCGCCCGTGAAATCGACACCCTGTCGCATTCGCCTGATCCCGACGCCAAACAGGCGGCAGATGATTTCACCGCCTTGCTCACACCCATCATCAAAGCTTTCTTCACCGATCTTGGCTTTGAAATCTCCTCGCTGGCGGTGCAGGTCTATGGCGGCCACGGCTACATCCGCGACAACGGCATCGAGCAATATCTGCGCGATTCCCGTATTTCGATGCTCTATGAAGGCACCAACGGCGTGCAGGCGCTCGACCTCGTCGGCCGCAAACTGCCGCAGGACGGCGGCCGCCTGCTGTCGCGCTTTCTAGACCCGGTGCTCGAATTTATCGAAACCAACGCCGATGACGAAGCGCTTGAGGCCTATATCACGCCGCTGCAAACCGCGGTGGAACACCTGCAGGTCGCCACCGGTCACATCATGGAAGTGGCGATGTCGAACTACGACGAAGCCGGCGCCGCCTCGGTGGATTATCTACGGCTGTTCGGGCTGGTGGCACTTGGATATATGTGGGCTAAAATGGCGGTGGTCGCGGCGCCGAAAGCAGAAGAGCCCTTCTACCAGGCCAAACTCGGCACCGCGAAATTCTACATGCAGCGCCTGCTGCCGCAAACCGGCGCCTTGCTGGCAGTTATCCAGTCCGGTTCCGAAACAATGATGGCGTTTGAGGACGCCGCTTTTTAAGGTTGCGAAAGGCAAGCAGTTCTTTTTCTGAAGAAAAAGAACCAAAAAGACTTTTTACTCTGGAGCATGGGCGTTGGTTATAACGCCCATGCTCCAACGACATTTGTTTAACAACATCGAGCACGGTGGCAGGCTGTTGACAGCTTGCGGCGGGATCATCGAGACACGATCAACGCCCCCGCATCCGCCGCCGAGCCATGCGTGATCGCAAGTGACGCCAGGCTGCTCATACTCAACCCATTCAACGTCACCAGCTCGCTCAGACCCGCAGTCGTCGTGCTTGTAGCCCGCAGCGTCAAAGCCGGATCAGCGGCTGACCCGTAGGCATCGGTCCAGCTATAATTCCAGCCCGGGCCGCCCAACCCGGCAAGCTTTGCCGTATCCCCAGCGTGAAAATTGCTAACGCTGTCCCACACCGCCGACGCCGTCACATTGGCATCGGGGATATCGAACGTATCATTACCGCTGCCCCCCAGCATGTAGGAGCCGCCGGTGCTGGCGATGAAGATATTATTGCCGGACACCGCCGATAGCTGCGTAAAAGCTGAACCACCGCCGATCTCCCAATTGCTGCCAGCCGGCGCCATGAAAGCCATCGAATGCATTCCGGTATAAATATATTCTGCATTGATCCCGGAAATATCCGAAATTGCGCCGGCAGCATTACCCACCAGCCCGGAGTTCAAATCCAGCGATGGGATCTGCGGGTTGGTGCGCGTAACGGTCAATCCGCCATCGCCGGAAGCATCAGGCGTAATCGTCAACGAAGCAAGATCGTTGGTCGTCAAACCGGCCAGGGAAATGCGTTCAGCCAACCCGGCCGTCGTCGTGCTGGTCGCCAGCAAGGTCAGCGCATTTGCGCCATCGGCGCCAGTGCCATCGTACCAGCTATATTGCCAGCCCGGACCAGCCAATCCCGCCAGCGAGATACTATCGCCAACCTTGAAATTGGCAATCGAATCCAAGGTTCCAATCCCGGTTAAACTGGCATCCGGCACCACAAAATTATCGGTACCGGTACCGCCGGTCATCGCCGACCCGCCGGTGCTGGCAACCAGCACATTATCGCCGGAAATCGCCGTCAGGGTGGTCGCCCCGGCGCCGCCGCCAAACTCCCAGTTGGCGCCCGGCGCCGTCAGGCTGATATTATCGGCGCCGGTATAAATATATTTATTCTGAATGCCCGCGAGCGGGCCGCTATAACGGGAGCCATCCGCGGTGCCGCCGGCCTGGATCGTGTTATCGAAATACGTGATCTGCGGGTTACTATCTACCGCGGCCACTGCAGCTACGGCGCTTGCGGGATTGAAAGTTTTCGCCACGTTCTCGGTAACATTGATATCCGATACCTGGATGCCGGTGGTAATCGCCGCAACCGGGCTCGGCACGCCCGCGGGACCCGCAACCTGCGTGTCGTTCGTTGCGGGGCCAATATATAAACTCCCCAGCGTCCAGTTGCCGAGATTTAAAAGCGTGGCCTGCTGCGCCGGTGAAAAATCGGCAAAGGCCGTCTGCAGCGATGCGTAAACATATTGGTTGACATTATACGTCAGTCCATCGGGCGTCGCACCCGCATCCGCTGCAGCCAAGGACAGCGAGGGATCTCCTGCCATCAACAATGAGGAGATGAATTGCGTCGACCCGCTCCCCGGCGTCAGCGCTCCGCTCGAATAATTGGCAAGCGCCGGCGAATCCGATGTCCAGGGCACAATTTGAACGAACCCGACATAAGCCGGCAAGCCGCCGCCGCCATTGAAATTTATCGTCATGCCGATATCGAACGTGCCGAATACCGTGCCAGCCGTCGCATAAGTCGCGGCCAGCGCGGGGCTCGCGAATTGCACCAGCGATTGCGTCATTTTCGCGTCCAGCGACAGCGTCACCGGATGCGAAAGACTGACATTATCAATGGCCGGCGACGACAGAAACATATCGGCTTCATCGGTGGCACCCGCCGACGGTGCAGAATTGGTATCGGTATCGGTCAGCGCGTAGACATCGCCGCCGCCCATAGCCGCCGTATTCTGGTAAATCGCAATTGCCGCGGTGGTTCCGGGCTCCTTCCAGGAATACAGCGCGTCGCCGTAATTCGGATCATAGGTCGCCGCATCGTGCTGCGTATAATCAGCGGAGTTGATCGCAACCGGCTGGCCCCATTGCGCGATGTACCATTGCGATTGCTGCTGTGCCGCCAGTGCAGCCGGCGGCGTGAACATCGCGGCGGCATAATTCTGCACCTGCCCGTTCCCGAACTCGTCCACCAACCCGTTGCTTGCACTTGGCAGCACGGAAATCGTTTGCGCCATGCGCGCATCCTCGGGTCTGCCGGAATTCTGTTTGCAATATCACCCGATTTTGCCAGTATTTTTTCCGACGGGCCCGATACAAAACGCTTACTGTGGAAAAAGCTAAGAAAGCCTAAATCGAAAACTTCGCGCCCCCCGCTCGATAAGTTTATATTTCCCGAAGATCGTTATCCGTATTTATGCGCGGTAATCTCTGATTATCTACTTCACCCTCGTCCAAAGCACTGGCCGTTGTATCGGCGGCGGCAATTACGTTAGGTTATGCTCTGGCGAACATCTGGGGCTTCATGGCGGAAACCAGGCATTTCATGGTCTTGGACGGCTTGCGCGGCGTCGCGGCCGTATCGGTTGTAAGCTTGCACGTGTCCAGCGCGCTCGGGCTGACGCCGATGCCGGCCCACGGCTATCTGGCGGTAGATTTCTTTTTCATGCTGAGCGGCGTTGTGATGGCGAACGCATATGAACAAAAGTTACGCGACGGCCAGCTGAGATTCTGGGAGTTCGTGAAAATCCGCTTGATCCGGCTCTACCCCCTGATCGCCTTGGGCACGCTGCTCGGCGCCGTCAGCATGTTCGGCCATATCCACCATCTGCTGGCAACCGGCGCCAGCGACCCGCATATCCACGCCACTTATCCGGCACTCTTCATCTCGTTGGCGCTCGGATTGCTGATCCTTCCGTTCGGACCGCTGGGATATTCGATCATGCCGCTGGATCTGCCGCTTTGGTCGCTCTTCCTCGAGATAGTTATCAACCTCGTCTATGCGGCGATTGCCCGGTTTTTGACGAGCCGGATGCTCGGCATCCTGATCATTGCCTCAGCTGTCGTCTTCATTGTGCAGGCGCTCCGCTTTGGCAATTTGTATTTAGGACTTCTTACCAGCAACATGTTCATCGACCTGGCCCGCGTCGCCACCTCGTTCTTTATCGGCGTCGCATTGTTGCGCCTGTTCCGCCATGGTGCCTTCGACTCGCTACCGAGAATTTCAGGTCTTTTTCTGGCACTTATTCTGTTCGCCAGCTTCCTGGTTCCCATCTACCCCGGCGACATTCTTTACTGCCTCGGCTGCATTTTCCTGCTCTATCCCGCCATCATCATTTGCGGCCTTTTCGACGTTGTGTCGGCGCGCTGGCGCCCCGTCGCCGCTCTGGCCGGCCGATTATCCTATCCGGTCTACGCACTGCACAAACCGCTCGTCGATCATCTCACAACATTGCATCTTTTCCACGGCGCCGCGCGCTTCGCGGCACTCGGCGCAATCATCGGCATTTCAGTAGTGATCAGTTACGCCGCCACCGTGTTGTATGACGAGCCGCTACGCGCCTGGTTGAGTGCGCGGCTGCGCCGGCGGCCGCCAGCTGCCGCCCCGATCGCAGCGGCGGATTGACGAAAAATACCAGCCGCTCGGCCCGAGCCATAGCGCGATCGGCAGCACCAATTCAACCCAGGGAGTTGCCCAAAAAGCCAACCAGCCTCTAGCTTTTTTTAAGGTGGTGGGCGCGACAGGGATTGAACCTGTGACCCCCACCATGTCAAGGTGGTGCTCTACCGCTGCGCTACGCGCCCATACCGGGGCCGGTTCTTAGCCGCGTTGGGTTTTGGAGGCAAGTGTTGGCTGGCTCACGGTTTCGTCCCCTCCGCCGCTCCCGGTGGCTAACGTTCCGCGTCTGGCGGCAAAGGCTGGTCTTCTGGGGCGGCGCCATCGCCATCGGCTGCGTCAGCGTGGCCTTCACCGAAGCATCGAACGCCGCGCAAACGGCCTTCGCCCACGGCATCCTCCGCTTCTGGCTGCTGCCGCTCATCGTCACCCCCATCGGTTTCGTCATCTGCGCCGCCCTCACCCAGCGATACTTCCGTGGCGCCGAGGGCAGCGGCATTCCGCAGGCCATCGCCGCGCTCGACCTGACGGAAGGGCCGCACCGCTACCAGCTGCTGGCCCCGAAGCTGATCCTCGGCAAAATCGGCGCCACCCTTATTGGTCTGCTCTGCGGTGCCTCGGTCGGCCGGGAGGGCCCAACCGTACAGGTCGGCGCCATCATCATGCTGCAGGTGGCCCGTTTTGGCGGCTTGAAGAACGAGCGCGGGCTGATCCTCGCCGGCTCTGCCGCCGGTATTGCCGCCGCTTTCAACGCGCCGCTGGCGGGCATTGTGTTCGCCATCGAGGAACTGAGCCGCAGTTTCGAACAGCGCACCAACGGCCTGGCACTCTACGCCGTCATTTTTGCCGGCCTTACCTCGCTCGGCCTGGTCGGTAATTACACCTATTTCGGCGTCACCTCCGCTACCGCTGTGAACTGGCAGGATTGGCTGATGGTCATTGCCTGTGGCGTCGCCGGCGGTATGGCAGGCGGCGCGTTCGGCCGGCTGATGCTGGAAATCATGGCCCTCGCCCGGCGCTGGATCGCAGGCTCGGCGCGTCGCTATCTGCAATTTGCCCTGGGCTGCGGCATCATTGTCGCCATTACCGGCATTTTAACGCACGGCGCTACGTTCGGCACCGGCTACGCCCAGGCCCGCGCCGCCATCGAAGGCCATCCGGTCTCATGGATCTTCGGACCAGCCAAATTCGTGGCGTCCCTGGCAACCGCGGTATCTGGCATTCCGGGGGGCATTTTCGCGCCATCGCTGGCGGTCGGCGCCGGTCTTGGCCGCTCCATCGGCGCGCTTTGCGGCACCGGCGCCTTCAGCCTGGTCGCGGTACTGGGCATGGCAGGTTATTTCGCCGGCGTGGTCCAGGCGCCGCTCACCGCTTTTGTCATCATCATGGAAATGACCGGCAATACCGGGAACGTCATCCCGCTGATGCTGGCTTCAATGCTGGGTTTCGGCGCCTCCAAACTTGTCGCGCCAACGCCGCTATACCATGCCCTTGCCAAAAACTTCGTGCCCAAAGTCGTTGCCGTTGCCGTAACCGGAGATTAACCCGATTGCGCCTAAGCACTGGGTATGGATAACGACAAGCCAAGCCTGTTGCTGGTGGACCGCCGGATGCTGCATCGCGAGCGCATTAAAATGCGGCTGGAAACCTTGTACAACGTAATAGATTTCGTCGTGCTGGCCGATGCACTGCGGCATGCCCGCCTGCGGCCGCCGGCCGGCATGGTAATCTGCGAAGACCAGGCGCGAGGCGAGGATTTTTATTTCCTGCAAACCCTGCGCCTCGAACCAGCCTTCAAATCACTGCCCATCATCGTTATCTTGGCTGAGGATAATCCGGCGCAATCGGCCCGTGCATTGCACGCGGGCGCGTCCTCCTGCCTCGCCAAACCCTATTTGCCGAGCGACCTCGTCACGCTCATCTCAACCGCCATGAATAATGTCTGTGAGCACAACTGGGAACAGCTGCCGGCATTGCCCGCGGCGGCGCTTAAAAGCAGCGTCTCAATGTTCAACGCCGTGGCTGATCTAATCGCTTCAGGCCAGCCGATCGCCTACGACGATATCAACGCCGGCTGCCAGCCGTTGCTGGAAGCGGTCAATGCCGATGATATCTCCAGTCTCCTGCAGGGCGTGCGGCAGCATGACGACTATACCTACGCCCATTCGCTCCGCGTCGCTGTTTTCCTCTCGGTCTTCGGCCGCAACATCGGCCTGTCATGGGCCGAGCAAACGGTGCTGACCGCCGGCGGGTTGCTGCATGATATCGGCAAAACCATCATCCCCTCGCTATTGCTGAACAAAGCCGGCCATCTCACAAGTTCCGAATACGCCTTCATGCAAACCCATGTCGCGGCCAGCGTGAACATGCTGGAAAAATCCGCCGGCCTGCCCGAAGGCGTCCTGATCATCGCCGGGCAGCATCATGAAAAGCTTGACGGCACCGGCTACCCCAACGCGCTGGCCGGCTCCAAACTCAACGAACTCGCCCGCATGGCCGCAATCGTGGATATCTTCAGCGCGCTCACGGACCGCCGCGTCTACAAACCGACCATGACGCCGGACGCCGCCTTCAGTTTGATGGCAGATGAAATGTCTACCCAACTTGACATGCCGCTGATGCGCGCCTTCCGCCAAATCCTGTATGACACGCATATCGCTCAACCGGCACATGCGCCCGAGGCTGTCCGATAACCGTCGACCAGCGTGGTTGCAAAAATCGTCGCTCTCTGTAACGCTAGTCAAACAATAGACATATAACCAGCGTGAACAGGAACCCGACATGGCCATAAAATCGCGGCATCCCGAAACCCTCGCCTTGCACGCTGGCTGGCGGGCCGATGAGAGCACCGGTGCCGTCGCGGTGCCGATTTACCAAACCACATCCTATCAGTTTAAAAGCCCCGAGCACGCGGCGAATTTATTCGCGCTGAAGGAATTCGGGAACATTTACACCCGCATCATGAACCCGACCAACGCGGTTCTGGAAGAACGGCTGGCGGCTATCGAAGGCGGCGTCGCGGCACTGGCGGTTGCATCTGGCCAGGCCGCATCCGCCTATGCCATCCAGAACCTGGCGCGCGCCGGTGATAACATCGTCTCCTCGACCGATCTCTACGGCGGTACCTGGAACCTGTTCGCCAACACCTTGAAAGACCAGGGCATCGAAGTACGTTTCGTCGACCCCGCCGATCCCGAAAACTTCCGCCGCGCCACCGATGACAAAACCCGCGCCTACTACGCCGAAACCCTGCCCAACCCGAAACTTACCGTGTTCCCAATCGCCGAGGTTGCCGCCATCGGCCGCCCGCTGGGCATCCCGCTCATTGTCGACAACACCGCGGCCCCGCTGCTGGCGCGGCCGCTCGACCATGGCGCCGCCATCGTGGTCTATTCCATCACTAAATATATCGGCGGCCACGGCACCAGCATCGGCGGCGTTATCATCGATGGCGGCAATTTCGACTGGGCCGCCATCCCGGCCCGCCAACCGCTGCTGAATACGCCGGATAACAGCTATCACGGCGCCATCTGGACCGAAGCCGTCAAGCCGCTCGGCCCAATCGCCTACATCATCCGCGCCCGCGTGGTTTTGCTCCGCGACCTCGGCGCGCCGCTCTCCCCGTTCAATGCCTTCCAGATCATCCAGGGCCTGGAAACCTTGCCTCTGCGCATCGCCCAGCACTGCCGCAATGCCGAAGCCGTCGCCCAATTCCTCACCGAACGACCCGAAGTGACAAAAGTCATCTACCCCAGCCTCGCCACCGGCGCCGCCAAAACCCGTGCCCAAAAATACCTGACCGGCGGCAATGGCGGCCTGGTCGGCTTCGAACTCGCCGGCGGCAAAGACGCCGGCGCCAAATTCATTGCGGCCCTTCAACTATTCTACCACGTCGCCAATATTGGCGATGCCCGCAGCCTTGCCATCCACCCGGCCAGCACCACCCACTCCCAACTCTCCGCCGAAGACCAAATCGCCACCGGCGTCTCCGCAGGCTATGTCCGCCTATCCGTAGGCCTGGAACATATCGACGATATCCTGGAGGACCTCGCGCAGGCGCTCTCAGCATAAAGGTTCAGTAAAGAAGCCGCTTTTTATAAAAAGCGGCGCAAAAATTTTTTAATTCCGGGACCAGGGCGTTGGCCTATCCACCGCCCATGGCCCAGATTAAAAAAAATTTTTTGGTTCTTTTTTTTTCAAAAAAGAACTGCTTCCCCAACCGCCTCGCAGCCATCTTGTCCCGCAGTTTCCTAACTGTTAACTAAAATGTTACAGGGCGCCCCGGGGGATATATGAAAGACGCTGGTCCCGAGGTTTCGGACCTTGATAAAACAGCCGGTGCGCGGCGCATCAAGGGGATCATTTATCCCGAGGAAAATCTCTCGCCGGTTCCGAATGTCATTGCCGGCTTTCAGCACGTTATCGCAATGTCCGGATCAACCGTTCTTGGGCCTTTGCTCATGGGCTTTGATCCCAACGTCGCAATTTTTTTCTCCGGCATCGCCACGCTGCTGTTCTTCGTAATCGTTCGCGGCAGGATCCCCAGTTACCTCGGCTCTAGTTTCGCTTTCATCGCCGCCGTTATCACCTTGACTTCTTACCCGGGCACCGGTCCTAATCTCAACATTGCCGTCGCACTCGGCGGCATCATTGCCGCCGGCGCCGCCTATGCCGTCATCGGCCTGGTGGTCATGCTCATCGGGTACGGATGGGTAGATCGCCTGATGCCACCGGTCGTCACCGGTACGATTGTTGCCATCATCGGCCTAAATCTTGCACCCGTTGCTGTCGGTGACATCAACAAATCGGATTTCAACACCGCATTCGGGCTTTTCACCATTCTGTTGGTAGGCCTTTCCGCAGCCTACTTGCCGCAACAATTCCTGCGCCGGATCCCAATCCTGATCGGCGGCGGCGTCGCCTACGTGCTGTACTATTTTCTAACCAATTTGCGCGGGATGGGAACACCCATCGATTTTTCGGCCGTAGCGAACGCCCCGTGGCTCGGGCTACCGCATTTCGTAACGCCGGTATTCACGCCAAAGGCGATCTGGCTCATCGTCCCCGTCGCAGTTGTCCTTGCTGCCGAAAATCTTGGCCACGTAAAGGCGGTTGCGATCGGCACCGGCCGCAATCTTGATCCCCTATTAGGCCGGGCTTTCTTTGCCGACGGCCTGGCAACGATGCTCTCGGCCTCCGGCGGCGGCACCGGCGTCACCACCTACGCGGAAAACATCGGCGTCATGGCGGTCACCCGAAACTATTCCGCCCGAACCTTCGTGGTGGCCGGGATTTTCGCAATCCTGATCGGCCTGTCGCCAAAATTCGGCGCCATCGTTCACACCATTCCAATCGCAATCATCGGCGGCCTCGCCTTCATCGTGTTCGGTCTGATCTCGGCAACCGCTATCCGCATCTGGGTCCAGGACCGCACCGATTTCACCAAAACAAGCAACCTGCTGCCCGTCGGCGTTGCCCTTGTCATCGGCGCCGGAAACCTGTCCATCTCCTACGGCAGTCTCACCCTTGGCGGCATAGCGCTGGGCACCCTCGCTGCGCTGGTGCTGTATCACCTGCTGAAAGCTGGTTTCGACTGAAAGCTGGTTTCGATTGAAGCTAATTTCGATTGAAGCTGGTTTCGATTGATTGAACAAACACCCGCCTTTTGCAAAAAAACGGCGCAAAACTTTTGTAACTCTGGGCCTGGGGCCGTCTCAGTCATGGGCTACGGACAGCCCGGCTAGCAACGGCGCGTGGGCGGCGAGCCGGCGGGATACGAACTCCATGAATAACCGCACGCGCTTGGTCTTGCGGGGCTCCCCGTGGGTGAGCAGCCAAAGCGTTCCGTACATGTGCAGCTCGGTCTCCGGCACCCTTGCCAGCAAAGGATCGGCGTCGCCGACGAAGCACGGCAGGGTGGTAATCCCGAGCCCTTGTCGTACCGCAACGATCTGCGCTTGCCCGTCCGTGGTCCTGAACGGCACCCCCCCGGTATGAACCTTAACCGACCTCGCCCAGTCCGGTATTCCATTCATGCTTATAACAATCCACCTCATGGGCTCCATCGCGCCCGCACGCCATGCAGCCAGCCGGTCGCGGGAAATGTAGATGCCGCCGAACAATTCCGGCCCTTTCAGGCCATGAAGGTTAAGCGGCAGCGTTTTGCGATCGTAGGCAACCCGGATCGCGACGTCAGCCTCCCTGTTGGTCAGATTTGCCAGCTCGCCGCTCGATAGAATTTCCATCTCGATGTCCGGATGCAGGCGCGTGAAATCAGCAAAGTCCGGCATCAGCAGATGGGTCGTAAGGGTCGGCGCCAATGTCACCCGCAGCAGCCCGCGCACGCTTTGGTCGCGCCCCAGGACGCGTGTCTCCAGCTGCAGCGAGGCGGCCTCCATCTGTTTGGCCAGCTCCACCACCTCCTCGCCCGCGGCCGTCAGCCGGTAGCCCGAAGGCAGCTTTTCGAACATCTGCGCGCCCAGGCGATCCTCCAGCTGGGCAATGCGCCGCAGCACCGTGGCATGGTTCACGCCAAGGCCGAGGGCAGCTGCCCGCACTGACCCGCCCCGCGCCACGGCAAGAAAATAACGAATGTCATCCCAATCAATCATGGTGCAATCCGGCACCGCATAATTGCGCCCTCCAAACCACTTATCTGATATATCCTACAGCATCCCAGCCCATAATCACAGCTTATGCAGGCCACCGCGGTTCGATTTTGCACCAGCGATGTGCGCAAACGCGCACTGAATGCCTTGAACCGGGAAGCCTATGTTGAGGTTATCGAAGCTCGTCAACGGATCGGAATTGTCTGTCGATGGCGGCTTCTCGGCGATCTGAAAGGCCGCCGCGACAATATCAACACGAGATCGGAAAATGTTATGAGCTATGCAATTATAGGCTTCGGTAAAATAGGCCAGGCGCTTGCCAAGGCATTTGCACGCAAAGGGATAGAGGTATCCGTTGCCACCACCCGCGACCCGGAAAGCTTTGCAGCCGACGCGGCCGCGATCGGACCGGGGGTCATTCCCAAAACCCTGGCGCAAGCCGTCACCGCGGACATTATCTTTTTGGCAGTCCGATTCCAGGCCCACGCCGATGTCGCAAAGGCGCTCCCCGACTGGCAGGGCAAGACCATCATCGATGTGACCAACGCCTACGGCACGCCGCCCGAGGAAATCGGCGGCCTGCCTTCTTCCAAATTCGTCGCCCAGGCCTTTACGGGCGCAAAACTGGTCAAGGGCTTCAACCATCTGGGCGCTACGGTCCTGGGGCAAGATCCAGCCGTAAATGGCGGACGCAGAGTGGTGTTCCTGGCCAGCGATGATGAAGCTGCCGCGGCGGAGATTGGCAAGCTTGCAGAGGCCCTCGGTTTCGCGCCGATCAATCTGGGCGGCCTGGCGGCAGGTGGCCTGCTGGTCCAGGGGCGCGGCAATGAATGGGGTCAACTGATCTTCAAAGACCTGGTCAAATTTGACTGATCAATCCTGAACGGAGCGTTGCAATGAGCATCGAAGAAAATGTCCAAACCGTGAAGGATTTCTTTGCGGCGATAGGCGGCAACCGGCAACGCCTGCTGGCGCTGGTTGCCGAGGATTTTGAGTGGATCATTCCAGGTGAGGACTGGCCATTGGCCGGTACGCATCGCGGGCATGCCGGATTGTCGGAGGTGCTTCGCAAGGCCTCCGAAGCGATCGAAACGGCTTACCCGCACCCGCCGGAATTCGTGGCGCAGGGCGACCGGGTTATGGTTATCGGCGTCGCCACCGGTAGGATCAAAGCCACGAATAGAACGTTCAAGGACGATTGGGTATTCGCCATTACCGTCCAAAACGGCAAGCTGACGAAGATCCAGGAATATATCGACACCCAGGCCCTGGCGCGGGCGTCGATGAGATAGCCGTGTCAGCCGATCCGGAGACAGTCATTTTCGTGCCAGGACCGTTGCATGCCGCAGCACTTCGTCGGCCCCGAGCGGACCGCCATGGCCCATGTAAAAACGTGTGGCGCCGCCTTGCACCATGCGTTGCAGTTCGCGGGCAACCAGCTGCGGATCATCTTCAAATGGCGGCCGGATGGCATGCTTCGTGAAGGCAATACCGCCGATCAGGATTCCCGATGCGACCAAATCGCCAACCAGGGCGTCATTCGATGATAGCTCAACCGCAATTGAACCGGGCGTATGTCCACCTGTGTGGCGAATAACGCCGTCAACACCGAATTCATGGAGGTCTACGGTATCTCCGTTTTTCATCATCATGTCGGGCACGAAGCCTTCATACGGCTGGTGTGGCAGCGGTGTTTTCAAAAAGAGTCTGCCGACCAGTCCGGTCGGACAAAATGTCATCGGAACTTTGCGGCTGTAAAAATCAGAATCCTCCTTATGGGCGAGTATGGGGGCGCCGGATAACTTTCGCAGCCGTGCCGCACTCCCAGCATGGTCGGTGTGCGCATGGGTGATGATGATCAATTTAATATCCTGGAAGCCCAGGCCATGGCGGGCGAGGACACGTCCGATCCTGCGCTCCGAGCCAGGTATCCCGGCATCGACGAGGACGCAGCCGGAGGCGGTTCTGATGAGGTGGGCGTTGACCATGTTGAAGGGTAAAATCGGGATTCGAATGATCGCTGCGGCAGACATGGAAAACTCCTTCTCTGTGGCCGGCGTTCATGTCCCCGGATGCGGCAAGCCGTCATAAAACGCCGTGATCAGCGCCGAGACGGCATCGGGCGATTCCAGCATCGATAAATGTCCGGTGCCTGGCAGTATGTGCATAACGGCCTGCGGGATACGGGGCAGTAATTCCACCTGGAGGCGAATGGGCGGGTCCACGCGATCCAACGCGCCGGAGATAACAAGCGTGGGGACGTTGATGTCCCCGATTTGTGCTGAGACGTCCTCCAGGCTGGTGGCGCGCGGCCAGGCGGCTTTGGCGGGGGCGGCGCCGGCCAGGCTATCCTCGATCACCTGCGCCCGGTCAGCAGCACTTAGGGGTTTGGCGGTCAGCATATTGTCGATGGCCGCTTCCACGGTTTCGCGCGTGGCGTAGGCCCCTGCCATCATCTCGCGCGCCTGCGCCGGCATCACCATCGGCGTCGGCGGCGCGGGCGCCACCAGGACCAGGCCCATGAGCCCCGCTGGGCGGCGCGAGGCCATCAGCTGCGCGACCTTGCCGCCCATGGAATGACCGATCAGCACATAGCTTTGCAGCTTCAACGCGGCGATCACGCCTTGCGCATCGGCCGCGAGATCAGCCAGTCCGTAACCATCGTCCGGGGCGTCGGATTTGCCCCAGCCGCGATGGTCGATGGCGATGGTATGAAACCGCGGCGACAGGCTGGCGATGACATGGTGCCAGGTCCGGGCGGAGCCGCCGTAGTAATGCAAAAACACCAGCGCAGGATCTCCGCTCCCTTGCTCCTCGACGTTGAGGTTTATCCCGTTTGCCGCGATTTTCATGTGTTGATCTCCACGGTTTCCGCCAGGAACCAGACGCGTCCCTCAGCTTCGTCGATCCAATTCTCAACCAAGCTCGCCGTGGCGACACCGTTATGGCGGTCGCAGACATCATGCACGTCGCGCAGCGCACCGATGAGCAGACTGTTATCGTCGCGCAGTTCGGCGAGCATGCTGTTGGCCGTTAGCGTTTGCGCATCGTTGTCGGCGATGCGCTGCAGGCGGGAGATATGCCCGACAGAACGTAACGTCGATTGTCCGAGCTTACGGACCCGCTCAGCCGCCGGGTCGATCGTTGCGAGCACCTGCCCGCTCTGGTCATCGAGCAGCAAGTGATATTCGCGGAAATGCGGGCCGCTCAGGTGCCAATGAAAATTTTTGGTTTTCACATAGAGCGTGAATAAATCGGCAATCACGGCGTTCAGCGCTGCCGCAATCGCAATTTTGCCCTGGGGCGTAATGCCGTTTGCGGGCTGCGCCGCAGCCTCTCGGCTCGGTTTCAAATCTGCTGTTAACATTGGTGGGTCCTTCTCGATCGTATTGGATGATGGCGAGGCATCCGCTTGCAGGAACCGCAAACTTTCCTGCGGCTCCTGCAATGTTTCGAAGTTACCGGGCAGCCGTTTCGGCGGCGAGGCCGATTATTTCCGCGACATCGCCCGGATGGGCCATGAACACGGCGTGGCTGGCCGCGACGCTGCGCAACGTGGCGCCCATGCGCTGCGCCAAAAACCCTTGCGCCGGCGGCGGGATCATCTGGTCATCGGTGCATTGCAGATACCAGGACGGAATGGATTTCCATGCAGGCACGCCCATTTTATCGGTGAAGGCGGTGACGGACAGGGGCTTCTGCACCACAGCCATGATTGCGGCTTCCGCATCCGTGGCGTCGGCGGCGAAGGCATCATGGAAGCGGTCACGGTTGATCCACAGAAAACCATGCGCATCGGGCTCAACAGCGGAAGCACCGGAGGGTGCGGGGCCCTGCTCGCTCAGCGCCGCCAGGCTCTCGCCCTCATCAAGGCCAAATGCCGTGATGTACACCAGGGCTTTAACGTTGGGGGCGGAAGCCGCGGTGATCACGGCGCCGCCATAGGAATGGCCGACCAGAACCACCGGTCCCGGGATCGAGGAGACGATACGGCGCGTCACGGCGGCGTCATCCTCAAGAGAGGTCAGGGGGATTTGCGCCGCGGTGACGCGCAGCCCTTTGGCTTCGAGCAAGGGGATGACTTTTGCCCAGCAGGAGCCGTCGGCCCAGGCGCCATGCACCAATACAACATTCACGGTCTCGGTCATGATAAAACTCCTTTTCAGTTTGATGTGATAACGATTTAAAACGTTGGGGCGGGTCTCCAGTTCCCGAAGGAACCGGCTTATAAAACAATGGGTTAGGGTGTAATCTGTCGCTGTTGGTGAGTATTATTCACCACAAATCGGCAGCCGGCCGCAATCGATTATGCGTGGCGATTTCAGACGAACAAAGGGCAATTTCGGCCATTACCGGACAGCGGCGCGAGCCGGCCCGTCTGCCGGTTCAATCAGCCTCGAATTCCGTTATTGGGCACGCGCCGCCGTTATTGTGCTGCGTGGACGGCCTTTGCCGCGCTACGCGACCGCTTCGGCGCGGGTGAGGATGTCTGGAAGGTGGCGCGGTAATCGGTGGGGCCGACGCCCAGGCTGCGCCGGAAAACCCGGCGCATACTGTGCAGATCGGCAAAGCCACAGCGGTCGGCGACGCGTTGCAGCGGCATTGAGGAATCTTGCAGCAGCCGGCGCGCCGCATCGACCCGCGCTGATTCCACAAAGTCGGCCGGGGTTACGCCGATGTCGCGCAGGAAAACCCGGGAGAAATTGCGCGTGCTCATATTGGCGCGCCCGGCAAGGGTCTCCACCGATAAATCCGACCGCAGGTCTGAAAGGATATGGTCGGCGATCGACTGGATCGGTCCCTTATCGGCGATCTGCGCCGTTAAATGCGCGCTGAACTGCGACTGCCCCCCGGGGCGCTTCAAAAACACCACCATGTAGCGGGCGACGATCAGGGCGATGTCGCGGCCATGGTCTTCCTCGACCATGGCCAGGGCAAGATCGATCCCTGATGTTACGCCGGCCGCGGTGGAAAGTTTCCCGTCGCGGATAAAAATTTGGTCGGAATCGACACTCAAATCCGGGTAATCGTGGCGCAGTTTGTCGGCACATTCCCAATGGGTGGTCACTTGCCGGCCTTCAAGAAGCCCAGCCGCGGCCAGCAGAAACACCCCAGTACAGATGGATCCGTAGCGGCGGCTCTCGGGGGCCCGGCGTGCCAGCCATTGGCTAACCGCCGGGTCGAGCGCCTGAAACGACGGGTCACCGGCCACCAGCAGCGTGTCGATGGGCTCGTCCGGGTCGTGGATGGTCCGGTCCGGTAGGAAGCGCAGGGCCCCGGTGCCACGGATTGGAGCGGCGCTGGTGCCCATGACCTGAACCCGGTAGGCATCAGGATCACCGAGCCGCCTGGCGGCCTCCCAGAAAACTTCGGCTGGCCCTACGACATCAAGCGATTGCACGCCCTGGGGCGCCAGAATGATAATGTTCATGGCTCATTGTTCCCAGCCGATTCAACAATGTAAACCGCAGATTGGGCCTAAAAACCATGATTCTTCAAAGCTTCCTTCGGCCACCAAATACCGTACGCCGCGCCTGAACCGGCGCAGAGCGGTCATTGTGGGATACCAAAGCAACCGTATGTGAAACGAAACTACCCAGAATCAAAAAGTTACTTGGTTCGCGGGCATCCAGCCTTGTTTTTCGAAAAATACGCGCTTCCCTAAGCAGCCTCAGCCTGCTTCTCGGCATCCGCCCCAAACAGGAAGTTGATGTCGTCGAAGTCGAAGGCCATGCCGCTGCCGGCTTCACTGAAGGCAATGCTGGCGAGTTCGGCTTTGCGCTGCTGCAGTTCCAGAATGCGTTCTTCCACCGTATCGACCGCGATCAGCTTGTACACGAAAACCGACTTGGTCTGGCCGATCCGATGAGCGCGGTCCGAGGCCTGGTTTTCAACCGCCGGGTTCCACCACGGATCGTAATGGATCACCGTGTCGGCGGAGGTGAGGTTCAAACCACGGCCGCCGGCTTTCAGCGAGATCAGAAACAGCGGCACTTCGCCGGCCTCGAAACGCCGTACCGGCTCGGCGCGGTCGCGGGTATCGCCGCGCAGTTCGACAAACGGGATTTCCATTTCACGCAAGCGCGGCTTGATCAAATCCAGCATCGAGGTGAATTGCGAGAACAGCAAAATGCGCCGGCCTTCGGGGATCAGTTCCTGCAGCATTTCCAGCAGGTCCTCGAGCTTGGCCGAGGTTTCGACCGCGCGCGCCGAAGCCAGCTTCACCAGCCGCGGATCGCAACAGGCCTGCCGCAATTTCAACAACGCGTCGAGCACGATAATCCGGCTCTGCGCCAGCGTGCGCTCGGCCACCTGCTCGCGCACCGTCTCGTACAGCGTGCCGCGAATGGTCTCGTATAGTTCGCGCTGGTCCGGCGCCAGCGTGATCCGCCGCAAAATCGTGTGCTTGGGCGGCAGTTCGGTTGCCACTTCCGCCTTGGTGCGGCGCAGGATGAAGGGGTGGATGCGCTGGATCAGCTGCGCCCGGCACACCGGGTCGTTATTTTTCTCAATCGGCGTGCGGAAGCGTTTGGCAAAGCCCCTGCGGTCGCCAAGCAATCCCGGCATCAGGAACGCAAACTGCGACCACAGCTCGTCGAGATTATTCTCAATCGGCGTGCCGGAAAGGCAAAGCCGGTTCTGGGTATTCAGCTGGCAGACCGCGCGCGTCGCCCGCGCATCCGGGCTCTTCACCGCCTGCGCCTCGTCCAGCACCACCAGATGCCAGGCAATCGCCTTCATCTCCTCGATATCGCGGGTCAGCACCGTATAGGTGGTGATCACCACATGCACGCCCTCGAGATTTTCCCGGCGCTCATGCCGGTCCATGCCGTGCAGCACCACCACCTCAAGGCTCGGGGCAAACTTTTTCAGCTCCGCGGTCCAGTTCGCAACCAGGCTGGTCGGCACCACGATCAGCGCCGGGTTGGTCAGCCGCCCGGCGGCATATTCCACGGTAATATGGGCGATGGTCTGCGCGGTTTTTCCCAGCCCCATATCATCGGCCAAAAACCCGCCCAGCCCGTGGCTGGCCAGATGCTGCAGCCAGTTAACGCCGTCCTGCTGATAATGCCGCAATTCGCCCTTGAAATAATCCGGCAAATCCACCGGCAATATTTCCGGCTCGCCACGGAAACGGTCGACATAAGCCTCGATCGCCGCGGCATTCTGCCAGCTCGAGGTCAGCACGTCCTCCAGCTCCAGCACCGCCGCCGCCGCGCCAACCGGCAGCACCAGGCTTTTATCCACGGTGCGGCCCGCCGCCTCGATCAAATCGCCCATCACCGCCAGCAGCCGCTTGATGCGCTCAGCCGGCAATTTCAGCACCCGGCCGTCATCCAGGCTGGTGATCAGGTCATCGCCGACGATCTGCGCCGCATCGATACCGCCGCGTTCCAAAAGATGTTGCAAGATCGGCAATAGCGGATGCCGCTCGCCGTCGATTTCGATGCCGAATTCCAGCGAGAACGTGCCGCCTTTTTCGCCGTCCTCAACCTGCATGTCGAGCACGCCGACGGTTTCCACCATGCGCGGCCCAAAATTCTCATCGATATTGGTCTGCCACCCCAGCGCCTGCAAAACCGGCACCCGGACGGCGACGAAATGATGCCATTGCGCCGCGGCTTCCTGACCGCGGAACACCAGCACCCGCTGGCCGCGCGCGGATTTGCCGTCATTGACCCGCATCTGCACGAAATTATCCGGCCGCAGCACTTCCAGCGCATCGGCCTCTGCTGTCGGATCACGGCGAATGAACACCGGCCCGGTTGCGGACTTGCCGCGGATGAAGGCGCTATCGTCGGCCCCGTCCACCCGCACGCCGCCATAGTCGAAATCCAGCGTCAGCACGTCGATCAGCCGCTGCCGGCCCTGCTCATCGGGCGCATAAACCCGCCGCAGATTAAGCACCGGCACCGCCGGCAATTCGATCACCACGCCGTTGACCTCCGGCGTCGTCAGCGGCGCCGCAATCACCGCCGGCTTGGCGCGCCTGCCCTGCGGCCGGATTTTCGCCGGGCTTTGCGGCCGCGGCTGCGTCGGGTCATAGGCCGGGATAATCACTTCGGGCGCCGGCTTTGGTTTCTGCAGCACCGGGAAGCGCTGCATCGCCGCCAACGCCGTTGCCGTCATATGCGCGCATTTCCACTCGCCGCAGGAACATTCCCGCTCGGCGAATGAAATTTTCCGATGGTACATCGTCGGCTCGATCGTGACCCGCCGCTCAGCGCCTTTATCGTCAACGATGCCGGTAATCACATCGCCATCGAGATTTACCTGCACCGCATCGATAAAATTCAGGCTGCGGCCGCGCCGGATCAACGGCACGTCGAAGGCTTGCTCCAAATCCTCAGTGGAATACGGCGTCGGCATGCGGCAAAAACCCTATATCAGCCATCAGACGCGGGTTTCCGCCGGCGGCACGCAGTGAAGCACATTCTCAAAACCCGCGAGCCGCATCCCTGCAGGCAAACCTTCAGGAGCACCGCGACTCGAACGGCCAACGGTCTTAATACAGCATTTCAGAAAAAACGTTAGTCCTTTTACCGCAACGCAGCGAAGATTGCCGCCGTTGTGGCATTTTCATCCCAAACCCCCATTTTGCAAAAATCCACAGGAGTGATTGCGATGCCAAAGACAAGGCAATTACGGCTTGGGGCCTTCATGCGCCCCGTCAGCATTCACACCGGCGCCTGGCGCTATCCGGGCGCCGTGCCCGACGCCAATTTCAACTTTCCCCTGATCAAACAAATGATCCAAACCCTGGAGCGCGGCAAATTCGACGCTTTTTTCATGGCCGACCACCTGGCAGTCCTCAACATGCCGGTCGAGGCGCTGAAGCGCAGCCACACCGTAACCTCCTTCGAGCCCTTCACGCTGCTATCCGCCCTGGCCGGTGTCACCGAGCATATCGGCCTGATGGCCACCGCCTCGACCACTTACGATGAGCCGTTCCACATCGCCCGCCGCTTCGCCTCGCTCGACCATATCTCCGGCGGCCGCGCCGGCTGGAACATCGTCACCACCGGCAACCCGGAATCGGCCTGGAATTTCGGCCGCGAAGACCACATGGAACATGATGAGCGCTACCGCCGCGCCCGCGAGTTCTACGATGTCGTCACCGGCCTGTGGGATAGCTGGGCCGACGATGCGTTTATCAGAGACGTCGCCTCCGGCATTTTTTTCGACCCCGAAAAACTCCATTTCCTCAACCATAAGGGCAAATATCTGTCGGTCCGCGGCCCGCTCAACATCGCCCGGCCGGTCCAGGGCTGGCCGGTCATCATCCAGGCCGGCGCTTCGGAACCCGGGCGGCAGCTGGCCGCCGAAACCGCCGAGGTCATCTTCGGCTCCTCCGGCAATTTAGCCACCGCAAAGTCCTTTTACGCCGATGTAAAAGGCCGCATGGACCAGCTCGGCCGCGACCGCGACCACATGAAAATTCTTCCCGCCGCCTTCGTGGTGGTTGGGGATACCATGGAACAGGCCCGCGAAATCCGCGCCAAACTGGATGCCGGCGTGAATTACGAAAGCGCCATTGCCTCGCTCTCGATCATGCTCGGCACCGATGCCTCAAAATTCGACCCCGACGGGCCGCTGCCGGAAATCCCCGAAACCAATGCCAGCAAAACCGGCCGTATCGGCGCCATCAACCTGGCGCAACGCGAAAACCTGACCGTCAAACAGCTGGCGCAGCGCTTTGGCGGCTATGGCGGCCTGGCGTTCGTCGGCACCGCCGCCAGCATCGCCGACCAGATGCAGGAATGGCTGGAACAGGAAGGCTGCGACGGCTTCAACATCATGTTCCCGTATCTGCCCGGCGGCCTCGATGATTTCGTCAACAAGGTCATCCCGGAACTGCAGCGCCGCGGCATTTTCCGCCATCAATACGAGGGCAAAACCCTGCGCGAAAACCTCGGTCTGCCACGCCCGAAGAACCAGTTTTTCGCCTGACCTGAGCGCTTTGCCGCAACAAAATGCCGTAACGACAATAATTATGTGAAGACCAGCCATGCTCCAACTGAGCCAGCAGCAACGCCTAGGCATCGTGCGCTTCAACGGCCGGTTGGCAACCCGCCACGGGCGCCGGCGCGGCCCTGAAAAATTCCTCGCAGCGCCGCCGCGGCCGCCATCATTTCAGGCCTGCCTCATTTCGTTGACCTCCCCTGGGATTGCTGTTAACGCAACCAATTTTGCGCCCAGGCCGGGCCGAAGACCGCCATTTTCAAGAGACATTTTCTAACTGACAAGGCTCTATTTTAATGCCCACGACCTTTGAGACCGTGACCGGGATCATTTCCGAAATCTGCAACATTCCGCCCGAGAAAATCACGCCGGAGAGCCACGCGATCAACGATCTCGGCATCGACAGCCTGGACTTTCTGGACGTCACGTTCGCTATCGACAAAGCCTTTGGAATCAAGATGCCGCTGGAGCAATGGACCCAGGAAGTAAACGACGGCAAGGTCTCGTCGGACCAGTATTTCGTCATCAAGGGTCTATGCGCGAATATCGACCAGCTGGTCGCCGCTAAAGCGGCTTAGAGACCGCATGACCCGGAACCGCCTGGGTACCCCAAGCTGATGCGCCTTGAATATTTCCAGATGGTCGACAAAATCGCCGAGCTCGACGTTGCCGCCGCCACCATCCGCGTCGACAGCGCGGTGCCGGATGCAAGCCCCGTCTTTGAAGGCCATTTCCCCGGCCATCCTTTGCTGCCCGGCGTGCTGATGATCGAAACCATGGCGCAAACCTCTGGCTGGCTGGTTTTGGCGACGCTGCGTTTCGCCCGCATGCCGTTCCTGGCCAAGGTAAAGGAAGCAAAAATGCGCGGCTTCGTAATCCCTGGCCAGAAACTCAGCGTCACCGCCAAGCTGCTGCATAACGGCTCCGGCTACGCCGTAACCTCGGCCCGGATCGAGGTTGAGGGCAAGCGCGTCGCCGATGCCGAGCTCACCTTCGGCGTCGCCCCCTTCCCCAACGACATTCTCCGTAACGAGATGCTGGCAACCGCGCTTCGTGTCGGCGTGCCGGAGGATTATCTCCATGCCTGATCCGCGCGACGCCGTCATAACCGGCATCGGCCTGGTCTCCTGCCTGGGCGAAGGGCAGGATGCGCATTGGGCGGCGCTGAATGCGCCAGGCGGCTTCCAGCCGGTGACCGTGGCGGGCCCGCTGCGGGAATACCCGGTGCACCCAACGCCGAAGCTCGAGCTCAGCCGGCAAATCCCCAAGCATGGCGATCAACGGCAGATGGAGCCCTGGCAGCGCATCGGCACCTATGCGGCCGGCCTGGCGCTCGACGCCGCCGGCGTAAAGGGCGTCGCCGAGCTGCTGGCCCGCACCGACCTGATCGTCGCCGCCGGCGGTGGCGAGAGGGACTACGCGGTCGATGCCGCCATCCTCTCGGCGCTGCCGGCCTCGAACGAGCCCGAGGTGCTCTTGAACGAGCGCCTGCTCGGCGATTTGCGGCCGACCTTGTTCCTGGCGCAGCTCTCGAACCTGCTGGCCGGCAATATCTCCATCGTGCACGGCGTTATCGGCTCGTCCCGCACCTTCATGGGCGAGGAAGCCAGCGGCGCCGATGCGGTGCGCATCGCCTGCGCCCGTATTGCCGCCGGCCAGGCCGAATTATGTCTGGTCGGCAGTTCCTACAATGCCGAACGGCCGGACGCGCAACTGCATTACCTGATGGGCGGCAAGCTGCATCGCGGACCGTTTACCGGCATCTGGGACCGCGCCGCTGGATTAATCCTCGGCTCGGTCGGCTGTTTTCTGGTGATCGAAAGCCGCGAACATGCCCATGCGCGCGGCGCCAAGCCGATCGCGCATATCGCCGCCATCGCCACCGATCGCTGCAGTCGCGCGCCCAATGCCGCCCGCGCCATCGCCGAACAACAACTGGCCGGCATGCGCCAGCATCTGCAACCCGGCGCCACCGCGGTGTTCTCCGCCAATGCCGGCGTTGCCCCCGCCATGTCGGAGGAGGCGCAATTCCTCGCTGGCCTCGACATGCCGGTGCGCGGCGTCGCCAACGCCTTGGGTCACAGCATCGAAGCCGCCTTTCCAGCCGCTCTGGCGCTGGCCGCAATGGCGCTGCAGCGCCAGGAACTTTTCGCACCGCTGCAGGACCACCCCTTGGAGGCGCCAATGCAGGCGCCGCTGGCATCGGCTCTGGTCACCGGCTGGGGCCATTGGCGCGGCGAGGCAATGGCGGTGTTGACACCGCCATGATGTCGCTATTCTGCTCCCGCGAACCAAAATTGCGAGCAAAGATTGGGTCATATTCCGGAGCACCGCGATGAGCCTCACTGACCGCGACAGCCAGGGCCGCCCGATCGTCGTTGTTACCGGCACCGGCGTCATCACCTCGCTCGGCCAGGGCAAGGCGGCAAACTGGCAAGCCTTGACCTCCGGTGTCTCTGGCATCAGCCGGATCACCCGTTTCCCGATCGGTGAATTGCGCACCACCATCGCCGGCACCATCGACTTCATCAGCATCCCCGAACCCTCGGCCCCCGCCATGTCGGAAAATCTCGCCGGCCTGGTGATGGATGAGGCCATCGCCGAAGCCGGCATTGGCGGCGACGGTGATTTCCCCGGGCCGCTGTTCCTGGCGCTGCCGCCGATCGAGATCGAATGGCCACAGCGCCGCGCCCTGGCCGCCGCCTCCGGCGCGGACGAAACCGTCGATTATACGGATCTGGCGCATGCCGCCGAAACCGGCGCCTTTACCGGCTATTATGAACGTTTCATGTTTGGCTCGGTTGCCGAGCATCTGGCGGCGCGCTTCGGCATCAAGGGTTCGCCGATCGTCACCTCCACCGCCTGCGCCTCCGGCGGCACCGCGATCCAGCTGGGCCTGGAAGCAATCCGCCGCGGTGAAACCGAGGTCGCGATCTGCGTCGGCACCGATGCCTCGATCAATCCGGAAAGCCTGATCCGCTTCTCGCTGCTATCGGCGCTATCGACCCGCAACGACATCCCGCAGGCGGCATCGAAACCCTTCGCCGGCGGCCGCGACGGCTTCGTGATGGCCGAAGGCGCCGGCGCGCTGGTGCTGGAGAGCCTCAGCCATGCCCGCGCCCGCGGCGCCGATATCATCGGCGTCATCGAGGGCGCCGGCGAACAGGCCGACGGCTTCCACCGCACCCGCTCCTCGCCCGACGGCAAGCCGATCATCTCCTGCATGCACAGGGCGCTGGCGGATGCCGGCGTCACCCCCGACCAGGTCGACTATATTAACGCCCACGGCACCGGCACCCCTGAGAACGACAAGATGGAATGGCTCGGCGTCTCCGCCGTGTTCGGTGAGCGCGCCGCATCGCTGCCGATGTCATCCAACAAATCGATGATCGGGCACACTTTGACCGCGGCCGGCACGGTCGAGGCGATCTTCACGCTGCTGAGCATCCGCGAAGGTATCCTGCCCCCGACAATCAACTACGACACCCCGGATCCGGCACTGCCGGTCGACTGCGTGCCGAACGTCGCGCGCGCGCAAAAAATCCATCGCGCAATTTCAAATTCCTTCGGCTTCGGCGGGCAGAATGTTTGCCTGGTACTCGCCGCCGCCCCGCCATGAGCGCGACGCCAGCGGCGCCGGTTAAAAACGCCATACGCCGGGCGCTGGTCATCGGCGGCCGTAAAGGCATCGGCGCCGCCGTGGTTCACGCCCTCGCCGCGCCAGGCGCTGAAATTACCTATACCTATCGCTCGGCCCCGAACGGCCTCGATGCCTTCCGCGCCGCGCTGCCCGGAACCCAGCTGAACGCATTGCAGCTGGACCTCGCCGATCGCGCAGCGGTGGACGCCTTTTCGCAAGCGCAAGAGCAGGCTGAGCCCTGGGACGTGCTGGTCCAGGTCGGCGGCGCCACTTACGACGCGCTCGCCGCCATGATGGACCAGGACGCCGCCGAGCGCGCCATGCAGGTCAACTATTTCGCTTTCGCCCGCATCGCCCGCGCCGTGGTGCGGCCAATGTCCCGCGCCCGGACCGGCCGCATTATCGCCGTCGGCTCGGTCGTCAGCCAGCAGGCCAGCCAGGGCAATGCCGCCTATAGCGCCAGCAAGGCGGCCTTGCTGGCTTATGTCCGCAGCCTGGCAACCGAAAGCGCCCGCCGCGGGGTCACCGTGAACTACGTCGCCCCCGGTTTTGTCGACACCGACATGATGACGCCTTTCGCTGCCTACCGCGCTGCCACCGAAACCAGGATCCCCGCCGCCCGCTTCGCCGCCCCGGAGGAAATCGCCGCGGTCATCGCCTTTCTCGCCAGCCCGGCCGCCAGCTATGTCACCGGCGCCTATATCCCGGTAGATGGTGGCATGACGGCAACCATCGGTGTTCCCAGAGCGTAGAGGCTATTAAAAAAACACCCCATCTGCTTTAGGACCTCCCCATGCGCGCCTTACAGCTTCTCGCCGACCAGGAAATCGCGTTGCGCGAGATCCCGCCGCCGCCGCCGCCCGGCCCCGGCGAGGTGCAACTCGCGATCCGCGCCGTCGGCCTCAACTATATCGATGTCTGGGGCTTTCGCGGCATGGCCTTCGCCAAGCGCGACTATCCGCTGGCCGTCGGCGCCGAGTCCGCGGGCGAAGTCGTGGCGGTCGGCCCAGACGTCACATCCCTGGTTCCAGGTGACCGCGTGGTGCCGTTCTCGGCGCTCACCTGCGGCATCTGCCCCGCCTGCCGCGCCGGCCGCGACAACCTCTGCGAAAATGTCGGCGGCGTGCGCGGCTTCCATGTCGACGGCTTCGCCCAGGAACGCACCAACCATCCGGCCCGGCTCTGCGTAAAAATACCGGATAACGTCGCCTGGACCGACGCCGCCTGCGTCGCCGTCGCCTATGGCACCGTCGAGCATATGCTGTTCGATAACGCCAAACTGCTGCCTGGCGAATGGATCCTGATCCACGCCGGCGGCTCTGGCATCGGCAGCATCGCCATCCGGATCGCAAAATCCCTCGGCTGCAGCGTCATCACCACCGTCGGCAGCGACGACAAAGCGGCACAAGCCGCCAGCCTTGGCGCCGACCACGTCATCAACTACCGCGAAGACCGCTTCGAAGGCCGGGTCCGCCGCATCACGGCAAAAAAAGGCGTCGACGTCGTCTTCGAACATACCGGCGCCGATACCTGGGATGGCTCGCTGCTGTCCTTGAAGCGCGGCGGCCGGCTGGTCACCTGCGGCGCCACCTCCGGCCCCAACGGCAAAATCAACCTGATGCAATTATTCCAGCAGCAATACCGTATCACCGGCAGCTTCGGCGCCCCCCTGCACAGCCTGCGCCACGCGCTCGACCGAATTTCCAGCGGCGTATTACCGGTCATCGACACCGTCTTTAAGCTGGATAACATCGGCGAGGGATTACAGCGCCTGCAAAGCCGAAACGTCTTCGGTAAGCTGGTCGCCGTACTTTAAAAACTGATGCCAAACCGATTACAGCGTTACGGTGCAACCCTGCTTGGGAACATCGTCAAATTCACATTGCGCGTACTTCGCCACACCAACCCGGATCGCAGTTCCGACGTCTGCGGCGCAATCCTGCGGCGCGTCGGCCCCTATCTGCCCGAACATCGCATCGGCCGCGCCAATCTGCGCGCCGCCTTCCCCGAACACGACGCCGCCTGGATTGAAAAAACCCTGCGCGGCGCCTGGGAGAACCTCGGACGCACGGCCGGCGAATACGTCCATCTCGACCGGCTATGGGACTTCGACCCGGACCGCCCCAATACCGGCCGCATCGTGACCGACGACGGCCAACGCCTGATCGACCTGCGCGATGACGGCAAACCCGCACTCGCCTTCGCCGCCCACTTGGCCAATTTCGAGCTCCCCGCGGTCGCCGCCGCCTCGCACGGCCTCGCATCCGCCGTGCTCTACCGCATGCCCAATAACGAGGTCGTGGCGCGGGAAATAAAACGCATCCGCGGCCCGCTAATGGGCAAGCTGATCCGCACCAACGCCCACGCCGTCGTGGAAATGGCCGCCGCCCTCAGACAAGGCCAGCATCTCGGCATGCTGGCAGACCAGCATTTCGGCCGCGGCGTAGACGTCACCTTCTTCGGACGAACCTGCAAAGCCAATCCCACCATCGCCCGCCTGGCCCGCCAGTTCGACTGCCCAGTCCTCGGCGTCCGCGTCATCCGGTTGCCCGAACGCCATTTCCGCCTAGAAGCCACCGCCCCCCTGACCCTGCCCCGCGACGACGCCGGCGCAGTCGACATCACCGCCACCATGCAGCTCATCACCAGCCAAATCGAGGCATGGATCCGGCAATACCCGGAGCAATGGCTATGGTTCCACCGCCGCTGGCGCTGAGCGATCGCGCTCTAGGGCAGGAAGCAATTCTTTTTTGAAAAAAAGAACCAAAAAACTTTTATTAATCTGGGCCTCGGCCGCTCAAAGATCCCGGCTCCAGAATAAAATGTATTTTTTAATCTGGGTCATGGACGTTCTAAAATCCCGGCTCCAGTAAATAAAAATTTTTGCGGAGCTTTTCTTAAAAGCGACCGCTTGCTCTACTTCGCCTTATTCGTCATCCGCTTCAACAACGCGATTTGCCGGAAGAAGTGGTAGCGGGATTGCGCGGGGCTACCCAGAAGGATTGCGCCTGCGGGCACATCCGCGATAACCCCGGCCTGGGCGCCGATTTGCGCGCCTTTGCCGATATGAAGATGGCCGGCTGTGGCAGCCTGGCCGCCGAGCTGCACGAAATCTTCCAGCACTGTCGATCCGGAGATCCCGACCTGTGCCACGATGACGCAACAGCGTCCGAGCCTGACGTTATGGCCGATCTGGACGAGGTTATCGAGCCGCGATCCGGCGCCGATCACGGTATCCTGGACCGAGCCGCGATCGATCGTGGAATTGGCGCCGACCTCGACGTCGTCTTCGATCAGCACGCGGCCGAGCTGCGGGATGGTGAGGAAGCCGTTTTTGGTTTTGGCGAAACTGAAGCCTTCCTGTCCGACCCGGACGCCTGGATGCAGTGTTACGCGGGCGCCGAGCAAAGCGTGGCTGATGCTGACATGGGAACCGATCCGGCAATCCTCGCCGATAACGACATTGGCGCCGATGCTCGCATGCGGCCCGATCCGGCAGCGCGGGCCGATCTGGACATCGCTTTCGATGCTGGCGAAGGCGCCGACCTCCGAAGTGGGATCGACGACTGCGCCGGGTGCCAGATATGCGGTCGGGTGCACGCCGGGATGAACCGGCACCGCGGGGTGGAACAATGCGGCGACCCGCGCCCAGCTTTCATACGCTGTTTCGGTTTCGATCACGGCGGCGGAGCGCGGTACCAGCCCGGACATTTCCCGGTTGACGATCACGGCCCCGGCGCCGGTACGCTCAAGCACGCTTGCGTATTTGGTACTGGTGAGAAAACTCACATCGCCGGCGCCCGCGATTTGCAGCGGTGCGATCCCGGTCAGCATGCGCTCGCCGCCGCTGGCGATGCCGCCTGCTGCGTCGGCAACCTGCCTTAAGCTGTAAGGACCACTGCGGTCATAAAAGCGAGCGTTACCGGCAGATGCACTTTCCAAACAAAACTCCCCGATAAGCCTTTGGCCTGAATTAGCCGCTTTGCGTTGAGATGAAAATGTCTAGATTGTAACGCTCACCTCATGCTTTTTTCACCTGCCCTTAATGAGCGCCTGCCATCGCCGCCAAACCCTGACTAGCCCGGTCGTATCTAGACGGTCATTTGTTTTATATTCAATGTTTTAATCAGGAAACCTAAGATACCGCCGCAGCGGCTGCCATCGTCCTTCGCCCGGCTACCGGCAATTGGCTTGATTGAAAACCTCGCACCCCCTTCCCACCTCCCAGCTTCTTCCCAGGAGCTCGTATGCATCAGGATCATGGAAAAGTGAGCGTTTCACTTAACGTCAATGGCGCGTCGCTTAGCGCGGAGCTGGATCCGCGCACCAGCCTGCTCGACGCGTTGCGGGAACATTTTCATCTTACCGGCAGCAAAAAAGGCTGCGACCAAGGTCAATGCGGCGCCTGCACGGTCCTGATCGACGGCATGGCGACATTGTCCTGTCTTACCTTAGCGGCGCAGGCCGGGGATAAGGAGATCACCACCATCGAGGGATTGGAAGACGATGACGGGCTGCACCCGATGCAGCAAGCCTTTATCGATCATGACGCCTTCCAATGCGGTTATTGCACTCCGGGACAGATCATGTCGGCGGTCGCCTGTGTTGCCGGCGGCCATACTGAAACCGATGCGCAAATCCGCGAATTCATGAGCGGTAATCTTTGCCGCTGCGCCGCCTATCCGAACATTGTGGCGGCCATTCGCCAGGCGGAAATTTCAATGAAGGCGGCCTGAGAGATGCGCGAATTCGAACTTGTCACCGCCGACACCGCCGCAGATGCGGTCAAGCAATCCGGCGGCGCGCCGTTTATCGGCGGCGGCACCACTTTGCTCGATTTGATGAAGCTCGATGTGATGCGGCCTGGCAAACTGGTCGGCATCACCGGCATTCCTGATTTGTCCGGCATCGAACTCGGTGACGGCAGCATCCGCTTCGGCGCCCTGACGCGCATGGCGGAAGCCGCACGGCATCCGCAGGTATTGCAACACTATCCGGTATTGGCCGAGACCCTGGCACTCGCCGCATCCCAGCAGCTACGCAATATGGCAAGGCTCGGCGGCAACGTCCTGCAGCGCACTCGCTGCGGGTATTTCCGCGATGCCCGTAATCCGCAATGCAACAAGCGCGAGCCAGGCTCCGGCTGCGCCGCATTGGACGGCAACAGCCGGGCTCTGGCGATTCTAGGCACCAGCGCGGATTGCATCGCCAGCTATCCGGGCGATTGGGCGCAGGCGTTGATCGCGCTCGATGCCGATGTGGAAATTCTAGGCGCCGACGGCCCCCGGCAGATCAAATTCTCTGAACTGCATCGGCTGCCAGCGGACACGCCGCATATTGAAACCAACCTCGCACCGGACGATCTCATCACCGGCTTCGTCGTCAAAGGCGGCCCCTGGCCGCGTTCCCGCTACGTGAAAATACGCGACCGTGAATCTTATGAATTCGCCAACGCTAGTGCCGCCGTCGCATTGAAGCTCGAAGGCGACAAAATTATAGACCTGCGCATTGGTTTGGGCGGTGTCGCCACCGTTCCCTGGCGGGCAAAGGCGGCGGAAGCAGTGCTGCAAGGCAGGCCCCTGACCGAAGCCGGCGCCACCGAAGCCGCCGAGGCTGAATTCGCCGGGGCAAAAACCACCGCCGACAACGCGTACAAGCTTAAATTAGGCAAGGCGACGCTCATCCGGGCATTACTCGAAGCAAAGGAGATGCGGGTTTGAATTATCAGCCATCGCCAGCGGTACCGCACCCCGCAACCAATATGGGCAAGCCGGCGCCGCGCTATGAAGCCCGTGCAAAAGTCACCGGCCAACCGCTTTACGCCGCCGATCAAAACTTCGAAGGCGAGGTCTACGCCTATCTGCTTACCAGCGTGATCGCCAAAGGCAGCATCGCATCGCTCGACGTGACGCAGGCAGAAGCCCTGCCAGGCGTTATCAAAATCTACACCCACCAGAATATGCCGCCGCGCGAGGCGGTAAAGCATCTGATGGCCGGCGGACCGATTTCAGATTCCGTGCTGCCGATGGGCGATGCCGGCATTCACTATTATGGCCAGATTATCGCGGTTGCCGTCGCCGAAACATTCGAGATCGCCCGCGAAGCGTCGCACCGCATCAAGGTCGAATATGCAACCGTCGATGCCGCCACCGATATCAATGACGACGGCGTCAAAATCGTCCTCGGCGAAGTCGAGCAAACCGGCGATGTCGAAACCGCACTCGCCCAATCCGAAACCACCGTCGATGTCCAGTTCAGCACCCCAACCCAGCACCATAACGCCATGGAGTTATTCTCCACCACCGCGGTATGGGAGGGCGAGTCGTTAACCCTGTACGAACCCAGCCAATACGTGCGCGGTCTGCAAAACGGCGCCGCGGCGCAATTGAAAATCGATGCCGACAACATCCGTGTCATCAATCCGTTCCTGGGCGGCGCCTTTGGCGGCAAGGGCCTGCTCACGCAGCGCACCGCCATCGTCGCGGTGATCGCACGCGAGCTGGGCTCGCCGGTCAAACTGGTGGTCGGCCGCGACCAGGGCTTCACCGTTGCAACCTACCGCGCCGAAACCCGCCATCGCGTCCGTCTCGGCGCCGCGGCTAGCGGCAAACTTCTGGCCCAAACCCATGAAGGTTGGGAACTCACCAGCCGCGCCGATACATTTCTGGTCGAGGGCAATAAGAACGGCGTCGAAATGTATGCCTGCCCGAATATCTGGACCCGGGCCAACGCCGTGCATGCCGACCGCAACACCCCTGGCTTCATGCGCTCGCCGCCTGAAATACCGTATATGTTCGCGCTCGAATCCGCTATGGACGAGTTGGCGATCGCCCTTAAAATGGACCCGATCGAGCTGCGCCGTGTCAACGATACCCAGGTCAGCCCGGTAACCGGCGTGCCCTACACCAGCCGCTCCTTGATGACCTGCTACGATGAAGCCGCCGACAGTTTTGGCTGGGCCGGGCGTAACCCGGAGCCGATGTCGATGCGCGACGGCGATTGGCTGATCGGCTACGGCTGCGCCACGGCGTCATACCCGACGCAGATGATGCCGGCCGCGGCCCGGATTACCCTTACCGTTGCCGGTACGGCGCTGGTGCAAATTGCCGCGCATGATTTGGGCCAGGGCGCCTACTCGGTGTTCCAGCAATTGGCATCGGAACGCCTAAATCTGCCGATGGATGCAATCGAAGTCCAAATGGGCGACAGTTCGCTCCCGGCCGGCCCGATCGCCGGCGGTTCGATGACCACCGCATCCGCTGGCTCGGCGGTGCATCTGGCCTGTCAGAAAATTGCCGCGCGGTTCGGCAACACCATGCCGGAATTCGATGAGCTGACCGGCGGCCTTCAAACGCATCGGCCTGACCTCGCTGGAGGAATACGCAGAGTTCCTGCCGCCAGGCGCAACATCGGAAGATATCGCGAAAGTCTACAAGGGCCAAATGGCCGGCCGCACCGGCGGCATTGGCAAGAAAAACCTGATGTTTGCCTTTGGCGCGAATTTCGTCGAAGTGCGGGTCCATCGCCTGACCCGGGAAATCCGCGTGCCCCGCATGACCGGCGCCTTCGCCGGCGGCCGCATCGTCAATCCCAGAACCGCGCGTAGCCAGTACATGGGCGCAATGATCTGGGGCATGGGTGCGGCGCTGCTTGAAGCAACCGAACGCGACCAGAAACGCGGCCGCTACATCAACGACAACATCGCCGAATACCTGATCGCCGTAAACGCCGATACGCCGCAGGTCGATGTCATCATGATCCCCGAGATCGACCGCGAAGTTAACCCCCTTGGCGTCAAGGGAATTGGCGAGCTTGGCAATGTCGGCATGAACGCTGCCATCGCCAACGCGGTCTATCATGCCACCGGCAAACGCATCCGTGATCTGCCCATCACGATGGATAAATTGCTGGATTAGGAATTTCGGCTCCCTATCTGAAACGCGCCGCTTTTTAGAAATCGAAACATGGAAAATATCGAAGACGTTTTAACCGTTGCAGCGGCTTGGCATGAAGCCGGGGAACAAGTTGCAATCGCAACTGTAACCGAAACCTGGGGAAGCTCGCCCCGGCCCGTCGGCAGCCGGATGGCAATGACGCAATCCGGACGCATCGCCGGCTCGGTCAGCGGCGGCTGCATCGAATCCGAGGTCTTCGAGGCCGCACTCGACGTGCTGAAAACCGGCCAGCCCGAATTACTGAATTTCGGCGTTTCGAAGGATATGGCGTGGAGCGTCGGTCTTAGCTGCGGCGGCAGAGTAAAAGTGTTCGTCGAGGCACTGGGTTGACGCCAGAAATATTACAGGCGCTGAACCAGGCACAATACGAACGCCGCCCCATTGTACTTGCAAAACGCCTCTCGGACGGCGCCGAATTTCTGCTCCCAAGCCCGGATGCTCCGCCGGCCCTGAACGCCGCCGCGCATTCCGCACTCGCCAACAACAAATCCTCAGCGCAGGATATCGACGGCGAGCCATGGTTTATCGAAGCGCGCAATCCGTCGCCGCGCTTGATCATCGTCGGCGCCGTGCATATCGCCCAGGCACTAGCGCCGCTTGCAATCATGATGGGGTTCGATGTCACCCTCGCCGATCCGCGGCAGGCGCTCACCGGGAATGATCGTTTCCCCGCCACCAGAATTCTGAACGCATGGCCGGATGCGGCAATGGACGAACTGCAACTGGATCAGGCAACCGCCGTTGTAGCCCTCACCCACGACCCCAAACTCGACGACCCCGCATTAGACCGGGCGTTGCGCTCGGAAGCGTTTTACATCGGCGCCCTCGGCTCCCGCAAAAGCCACGCCGGCCGCCTGGCCCGCCTTGGCGGGCTGGGCCACGACGCCGCAACGCTGGCCCGCATCCGCGGCCCCGTGGGCCTACGCATAGCCGCACTGACCGCCCCCGAAATCGCCCTCTCCATCATGGCCGAAATCATCGCCGTGTATCGGGGTGGCGATGCCGCTACGCGAGCGCTATAGATAAAAAAAGTTTTGCGTCGCTTTTTCAAAAGCGACTACTTCACTTAAACTTTTTTAAACCCAGCCAGTTGCTCCGGCGTATCAAAATCCAGCCGCACCGCTTCGCTGTCGACCGCTATTTCGCGGATAAATTGCGCGTGTTGGTGCAGGATCACCCGGCCGCCGCTATCCCCGGCAAGCGCCGACAATTCCGGAAAAAACCGTCTGCCCCATAGCACCGGATTACCGCGCTTGCCCTGGTAAGTGGGAATGATGATTTCGCGTTTGTTTTCGGGATCATAGGCATCCATAATCCGGCGCATATCCGCCGGCTCTACCAACGGCATATCGCCCAGACAGATCAAGGAAGCTTCAACTTCGCTATCCAGCGCCGCGATACCCGCCCGCAGACTGGCTGCGATACCTTCAGCGTAGTCCAAGGCGTGAACGAAGCGGACAGATCTGCCGGCCAGCGTATCTCTGACCTGATCTTTCTGGTGGCCGGTCACAACCATTACAACGCCAGTGCCAGCAGCCATGGCGTGATCGACCGTTTGGCCAATCATTGTGCCGCCACCGGGTGCTACTGCCAGCAACTTATTTTCCATTGCCCGGGAAGATTTTCCGGCCGCCAGAACGATAATGGCGATCATCCAATCCTCAATCTTATTTTCAAGCCTCGGCTAATGACCATTCCGTTGTTTTGCGATATCCGCGGGCGTGATGTTGCCCTGCTGAAAGCCGAACTGGCTGATGGCATAATTGCCGATCGCCGCCAGCTCGCTATTGCTGTAGTCGCCGGTAAACGGGTGCATGAACATGGTGCCTTGCGGCGTTTCAATCGCCGTACCCTGCGTCAACACCTGAACGATGTTGATACCCGCCGGATCAGCCGTTGATTGGGAACCACGCAGCGCCGCCCAGGCGGACTGCCGGCCCAGGCCGTTCGGCAGATGGCAGCCTTCACAGGCATCCTGAAACAATCCCTGCCCCATCGGATTACCAGCCGGCGGCGTACCGTTTGCCGCAACCACCGCAGGCCCTCGCGCGCTTGCCGGCACGCCGCGTAAATAAACCACGATCGCGTGAATATCGGCCGGCGTCAGATATTGCAGGCTATCTTCAACAACTTCGGCCATCGGCCCGGATGCCGGGCCATGTCCCAGGGCCTGCCCGGTCGACAGATATTGTTGCAAATCAGCATCGGACCAACCGCCGATCCCGTGGCTTGCATCGCTGGTCAGGTTATAGGAGACCCAGCCGTTCGTGAGCGCTCCCGACAGCTGCGAGCCGCTCTTCAGCGCCATCATGAAATTTCGCGGGGTATGGCATTCGCCGCAATGGCCCAGATTTTCAACCAGATAGGCGCCACGATTATATTCCGCCGATTGTGCCGGATCAGGTGCAAAACGGGTATCCGGATTGTTCAGAATATTCCAGAAAACCATGCCCCAGCGCTGGTTGAACGGAAAATGCAGATGGTTCGCCGGGATCTTCGCATGCACCGGCGGCAGGCTCATCAAATACGCTTTAATCGCCAGCGCATCGCTATCCGACATTCCGGTATAGGAGGGATAGGGCATCGCCGGATATAAATACCGGCCGCCCCGGCCCACCCCTTTATGCAGCATCCGCAGCCAGTCCTGGTCGGAATAGCCGGCAATGCCGGTTGCCGCATCCGGTGTGATGTTCGGTGAGTACAGCACACCAAAAGGCAGCACGAAGGGCCTGCCGCCGGCGAACGGCTTACCGCCGCCGGGTTCGGTGTGGCACGCCTCGCAATCCGCCGCGCGGGTTATATACTGGCCGCGCGCAACCGCATCCGATTGCGCATCGGCATGGGCCAGCAGCGGCGCGCAAACCACGCCCAGCGCCAGAATGATTTTGCGGAAAATTTGCATCTCAACTCTCCGCCAATTGTCCGTTGAACGGCAGCCGGCGCAATCTTTTGCCGGTTGCCGCAAAAATTGCATTGCCCAAGACCGGCGCCGCCGCCGCCGTGCCGGTTTCGCCGATGCCTCCCGGCGCCTCGTTATTGAAAATCTGATAAATCTCGATTTTGGGTGTCTGATTGATGCGCAAGGTCCGATAATCGTGAAAATTGCTCTGGTTCACGGCACCGTTCGAAAGCGTGATTTCATTGTACATCGCCGTGCCCAGCCCCAGCAGCAAGCCGCCCTGGATCTGCGCCTGCACCGTGTCCGGATTAACCGTGCTGCCGCAATCCACCGCCACCACGGCGCGATGCAAAACGATGTCGCCATCCGGCGTCACCTCCACCTCCAAGGCAGTGGACAGATAGGTGCCGAAAGCAAATTGCAGCTCGATCCCGCGTCCATAACCGGCCGGCAAGGCGCTGCCCCAGTTGGATTTCTCGGCGGCCAGATCAAGCACCGCCAGCGCGCGGGGATTCTTCGTCAGCATCTTGCGCCGGAATGCCACCGGATCCTGCTTGGCCGCAGCGGCGAGTTCATCGACAAAACTTTCCACCACGAACAGATTATGCGTCGGCCCCACGCCCCGCCACCATCCGGTGCCGATCACGCCTGGCTCATGTCGCACATAATCCACCAGGGTCGCCGGCACCTCGTAAGGGGTGTCCGCCGCGCATTCCACAGCGTCAGGATCAAGCCCGTGTACCAGCCCGGCCGGCGCCCAGCGCGCCATTACCGATGAGCCGGTCACCCGATGCGTCCAGCCGGTGATATTGCCATTGGCATCCAGCCCGGCGCCGACGCGGTCATAGTAATACGGCCGGTAATAATCATGCCGGAGATCGACCTCGCGGGTCCACACCAGCTTGACCGGATAATTCACTTGGGCGGCGATCTCGGCCGCCACCGTGATGCTGTCGATATCAAGCCGCCGGCCAAAGGCGCCGCCGATATACAAATTGTTGATTTTAACCTTATCCACCGGCAGGCCGGTCACCTGGGCCACCGTATTCTGCGCCCGCGCCGGTACCTGCGTCCCCACCCAGACCTCGGCGCTATCGGGTTGCACATGCAGCGTGCAATTCAGTGGCTCCATCGGCGCGTGTGCCAGGAACGGCAATTGATATACCGCTGCAAGCTTGGTGGCGGCGCCGTTGATCGCGCCAACCGCGTCGCCGGTACGCTTGGCAACCAATCCCTGGTGCTGCGATGCCGCATCCAAATCGGATATCAGCGCGTCGATATCGGCATTGCCGTTCGGCCCCGGATCCCATTCTATCTGCAGCGCCTGCATGCCTTTGATCGCCGCCCACATATGATCGCCGGTGACGGCAACCGCGCGCTTATCTGCGGTCACGACCACATCATGCACCCCGGCGATCGACTTCGCCGCGGCCTCGTTCATGTTCGATACTTTGCCGCCCTGCACCGGCGCTATCGCCAGCGTGCCGATCAGCATCCCAGGCACCTTGGCATCGATGCCGAACACAGCGCTGCCGTTCACTTTCGAGGGCGTATCGATCCGCTTGGCATTGGTGCCGATCAAGGTGAATTTGGACGGATCCTTAAGCGGCACCTGCGCCGGAACGGCGAAACCCGCCGCCGCGGTTGCAACCTGCCCGTATGTCATGGTCTGCGTTCCGGACGGATGATGGATGACGCCGCGAACCACCTGGCAGGCGGCCGGATCGCATTTCCATTTCTGCGCCGCCACGAACACCAGCATGAACCGCGCCGTTGCCGCCGCCTGCCGCAGCCGCAGCCAGTCGGAGCGGGTCGAGGCCGAGCCGCCGGTGGCCTGGTCGCCCAGCAGCGGGTCGGCATATTTTTTCAAATCCGGCGGCGCTGCCTCAATCTGGACCTGGTCAAGACCGACATCCAGCTCCTCGGCCATCAGCATCGCGGTACTGGTATAAATACCCTGGCCAAACTCGGTATGCGGCGAGATGAAGGTGATGATGCCGTCCGGATTGACCTTTAAAAACGCATTCGGCACGAATTGCTTGCCGGCAGTATCGGCGGCCACCGGCTTTTTATTTCCAAGCTTAGCGGCAGCCTCCGCCAGTCCGGGCAGCACGAAGCTTAAAACCAGCCCGCCGCTGGTCGCCGCACTTGCCTTCAGGAAGAGCCGTCGCGACGTTTGATGATGTCCCATTTGCAGCGCTCCTAGCTGGCGGCCGCGGCGTGGATAGCTTCCCGGATGCGCACATAGGTGCTGCACCGGCAGATATTGCCCGACATCGCGTTATCGATATCGGCATCGGTAGGGTTGGGGATCTGGTCCAGCAGCGCCGTCGCCGACATTATCTGCCCGGACTGACAGTAGCCGCACTGCACCACTTCCTTATCGAGCCAGGCCTGCTGGATTTTTTGCCCATTGGGCGATGCCCCCACCGCCTCCACCGTAATCACCGGCTGGCTGCCAAGCGAACCCACCGGATACAGGCAGGAGCGCACCGGCTGGCCGCCGACATGCACGGTACAGGCCCCGCATTGCGCGATGCCACAGCCGAATTTGGTGCCGGTCAGGCCAACAACATCGCGGATCACCCAAAGCAGCGGCATGTCGTCTGGAACATCGACTGCAAAGGTTTTGCCGTTGATCAACACATTCCGCATGGTGCCCTCCCGCTTGCCGGACCAGGCCAGTCGCCCCCCGTAAGCCCCTGAATTAGGCATTGCATGACGCAGTTTAAATAGCCGTAGTAATCCGGCAATAATTGCCGCCCGCAATGCGGCCGGTCCGGCATTGACCGAGATCATTGTGCATCCCACCGGCCCGCTTACGGCTAGCCCCTGCCGGAAAAGGGGTTTCCAGATGCTTTCAGACAGCGGATCAAAAAGCGGATCAAAAAGCGATCAGATGACAATGCGGGCGCTTATCATCGACGATGAATTCGACGATGCCACCGCTGCCGGCCGCGCCTTGCGATCCCTGGCCAAAAAACTCGAAGCCAGCGGCGTGGAACTGCTCACCGCCGCCAGCATCGAGGACGGACTGGCCACCGCCACCGCCGATCCCTCCCTGCAATGCACCCTGGTCGACTGGGATATCGGCAACACCACCGAGCGCGGCAGTGTCACCGAATTATTGATAAAACTGCGCGCCCATAACCCGGCAATGCCGATTTTCCTGCTCGCCGACCGCAGTCTGGCCGCAACCATGTCGGCCGAGGTGATGCAGCAGGCCGACGACTTCATCTGGCTGCTGGAAGACACGCCGGGCTTCATTGCCGGCCGCATCGTCGCCGCCATCAAACGCTATCAGGACCAACTGCTGCCGCCGATGTTCCGCGCCTTGCTGGATTTCTCCGCGCTGCATGAATATTCCTGGCACACCCCGGGCCATACCGGCGGCACCGGCTTCCTCAAATCCCCGGTCGGCCAGGCCTTCTTCTCGTATTTCGGAGAAAACCTGCTGCGCTCGGATCTATCGGTATCGGTTGGCGAACTCGGCTCGCTGCTCGACCATTCCGGCCCGATCGGTGCTGCCGAAGCCAACGCCGCCCGCGTCTTCGGCGCCGATCGCAGCTATTTCGTCACCAACGGCACCTCCACCTCCAACCGGGTGGTGCTGATGGCGAACGTGACCCGCAACCAGGCCACATTATGCGACCGCAATTGCCACAAATCGATCGAACACGCGATGACCCTGACCGGCGCGATCCCGAGCTACCTGCTGCCGACCCGCAATCATCTGGGCATCATCGGCCCGATCCATCCGGCGGATTTTTCCGCAAAAGCGATTGCCGCGACCCTGGCCGCCAACCCATTGATGCAAGCCGCGGCGGAACCGGAGCCGGCCTTCGCCGTCGTCACCAATTCCACCTATGACGGTCTTTGCTATAACGTCGAGCGGGTCCAGAGCCTGCTCGGCCAGTCCGTCGACCGCATGTTGTTCGACGAAGCCTGGTTCGGCTACGCCCGCTTCAACCCGGTCTATCAGGACCGCCACGCCATGCGCGGCAAACTTGCCGGGTACGATAAAACCGGCCCGACCGTTTTTGCCACTCAATCCACCCACAAGCTGCTCGCCGCGTTGTCGCAGGCCTCGATGATCCATGTCCGCGATGGCCGCCGGCCGATCCCGCATGACCGATTCAACGAGGCCTTCATGATGCACGCCTCAACCTCGCCGCAATACGCCATCATCGCCTCGAACGATGTCAGTGCCGCGATGATGGATGGCGGCGGCGGCCTCGCACTCACCACCGAGGCCATCCGCGAGGCGGTGGCGTTCCGGCAGATGCTGGCGCGCCTGCAGGCCGAGTTCGCCGCCAAGGGCGACTGGTTCTTCGGCGCCTGGCAGCCGGACACCGCCGATGATGGCTCCGGCGGCCAAATTCCGTTTCATACGGCAGCACCCGAACAACTGATTGTCGATCCGCAACATTGGCTGCTGGCGCCCGATGCCGCCTGGCATGGTTTTGGCAATCTGGAGCCGGGATTTTGCATGCTGGACCCGATCAAGGTCTCGGTGGTCTGTCCGGGCGGCATGATCGATAACGGCACCGGTTTTGGCATCCCCGCGGGGCTGGTGACGGCGTATCTGGACCAGCAGGGCATCATCCCGGAAAAAACCGCCGACTACACCATCCTGTTTCTATTCTCCATCGGCATCACCAAGGGAAAATGGGGCACCCTGATCAACGCGTTGCTGGATTTCAAACGCGATTACGATGCCAATGCGCCGCTCACGACGGTATTGCCGGCGCTGGCCGCCGCCAACAAGACGCGCTACGGCAGTCTGGTTTTGAAAGATCTGGCCTCGGAGATGTATCGCGAAATGCAGAACCTGCATTTCGGTGTGCTGCTGGAGCAGGCTTTCGGGACCTTGCCCGCCCCCATCTGCACCCCGGTGGAAGCCTACGAACAGCTGGTCCGCGGCAATGTCGAAGAAGTGAGCCTGCAGCAAATGGCGGGGCGCACGCTTGCCACCGGCATCGTCCCCTATCCGCCCGGCATTCCATTGCTGATGCCTGGCGAAACCGCCGGCCGGGCCGGCAGCGCCGCATTGGGCTATCTGCAGGCACTGGAGACTTTCGACCAGCATTTCCCGGGCTTTGCCCACGACATTCACGGTATTGAAACAAAAGCCGGGCGTTATCACGCCATCTGCCTGCAGGCATCAGCGTCGCCGCGCGGCCATTGATTGAGATCAACGACAGCAGCCGATGCAACCGCCATCAAGGCCGGCATCGAAGGAGGCAGTCATGCGTGTTGTTGAACTGATGACCAAAGACCCCATCAACGTGTGGGGCAATACCACCCTGGCCGACGCCGCGCGGCTGATGGACCAGCATCACATTAACGGCCTGCCCGTGCTTGACGAGAAAAACCGGCTGATCGGCATCATCACCCAGGGTGACCTGCTGCGCCGGCCCGAGCTTGGCACCGAACAGCAACACACCAGCTGGCTTGCCGAGTTCTTTCTGCGGTCGCGCCTGGAAGATGACTATGTTCATACCCATGGCCGTCAGGTCAGCGAGGTGATGACGCCCGACCCCGATTTCGTTTCGCCGGATAACGAACTTGCCGAGGCGGCCGCGCTGATGACCAAGAAACACATGAAAACGCTGCCGGTGGTCCGCGATACGGTGCTGGTCGGCGTCATCACCCGCACCGACATTGTTCGCGCGCTGGCGGCCAAGTTAATCAGCCCCACCGTCTCCGGCATTGAGGACGCTGCCGACAAGACCATTAAAACCAATATTCTGCATGCCATCGCGGCCAAAAAATGGATGCCGCAAACCGGCATCCGCGTCGAAGTGAACGCCGGCATCGTCGATCTCGAGGGCGTTATTCTAAGCGACAGCGAGCGCCGGTTGGCCATGGTCATCGCCGAAAACACCGCCGGCGTGCAGCATGTCAACGATCACCTGGTCTATGTCGATACCGCAACCGGCATGCCGCTGCTGTCGCAATTCTAATACGCCCGGCGCGCCGCCCAGCAAGGAATAATCAAATGGATACGCATGTAGAAATAAAGCCGCTTGGCGTCTATTCGGAAGTCGGCCCGTTGCGCGAGGTTCTGGTGCATCGGCCGGATTTGAGCCTGACCCGTCTCACCCCCGGCAATTGTCATGAACTGCTGTTCGATGACGTCATCTGGGTAAAGGAAGCCCGGCAGGAACACGACGCCTTTGTCGACACCATGCGCGACCGCAACGTCATCGTTCACGAGTTCGGCGCCATGCTGGCCGAAACCATGGCCGACCCCGCCGCCCGCAACTGGCTGCTCGACCGCCGCGCCGATATCGCCCATCTCGGCCACGGCACCGCCGGCGAAGTTCGCGCCTGGCTCGACGAAATGCCGGCAACCCAGCTTGCCACCTTTCTGGTCGGCGGCATCGCCCGTGCCGAATTACCCTTCTCGCCGCGCGGATTATTCGCCCTGACGCGCCAGGCGCATGAATTCATTCTGCCGCCGCTGCCCAACCAGCTGTTCACCCGCGACAGCTCCTGCTGGGTCGGCAAAGGCGTATTCATCAACCCGATGTACTGGCCGGCGCGCCGCCCGGAGGCAACCAATCTCGCCGCCATGTACCGCTTCCATCCGCGCTTCAAGCACGCCGATTTCACCCGCTATTTCGACGCCTCCGAGGAGCATCCGGGGGCTATGAGTGTCGAGGGCGGCGATGTCATGACGCTGACCAACGGCGTCGTGCTGATCGGCATGGGCGAGCGTTCAACGCCGCAGGCGGTAACCGAATATGCATTGCGGCTGTTCCACCACGGCGCCGCCACCCGGGTGATCGCGGCACAGATGCCGCGTGACCGCAGCAATATGCATCTGGACACCGTTTTCTCCTTCTGCGACCGCGATCTGGTCACGATCTTTCCCGATGTCGTCGACCACATCAAGGCATTTTCAATCTATCCCGCGGATGACGGCGCCGGCGTCGTGGTCAGCGCCGAAAGCAAGAGCTTTGTCGAAGTGGTAGCCGGCGCCATCGGCGTTCCCGGGCTGCGGGCGATTGCCACCGGCGGCGATGCTTTTGAGGCCGAGCGCGAGCAATGGGATGACGGCAATAACGTGCTCGCAATCTCCCCTGGCGTGGTGATCGGCTATAACCGCAACGTCTACACCAACACGCTGCTGCGCAAGGCCGGGATCGAGGTGATCACCATCGACGGTGCTGAGCTTGGCCGCGGCCGCGGCGGCGGCCATTGCATGAGCTGCCCGATCAGCCGCGACGCAATCTAGCAAGGAAAAAAATAGCAATGGCAATCAACCTGCACGGCCGAAACGTCCTGGCGCTCGATGATTTCGAACCGGCCGAAATACGTTTTTTGCTGGATCTGGCAAAGGATCTCAAATCCGCCAAGCGCGCCGGCAATGAGATTGCCAAACTCGACGGCAAAAATATCGCGCTGATTTTCGAGAAGGATTCCACCCGCACCCGCAGCGGCTTCGAAGTAGCGGCGCATGATCAGGGCGCGCATGTCACCTATATGGGCCCAAGCGGCAGCCATATCGGCCAATCCGAAACCGTCAAGGACACCGCGCGCGTGCTGGGCCGCATGTTCGACGCCATCGAGTTTCGCGGCTTTGCGCAAAGCGATGTCTTCACCCTCGGCAAATACGCCGGCGTGCCGGTCTATAACGGCCTCACCGAAGACTCCCATCCGACGCAAATCCTGGCCGATTTCATGACGATGCGCGAATACACCCATAAGCATCTCTCCGATATCCGCTTTGCCTTCATGGGCGACGGCCGCAACAACATGGCGAAATCGCTGGCCGTCGGCGCCGCTAAAATGGGCATGCGGCTTTGCATCGGCGCCCCCCGCGCGCTGCGCCCGGATAACGCCTTCCTCGACCATCTCGCCGCTATTGGCAAATCCACCGGCGGCGCCGTCACCTTTAACGATGATGCGCACGGCGCCGTCGATGGCGCCGATTTCATCTATACCGATGTCTGGCTGTCGATGGGCGAGGATAAAAACCTGTGGGGCGACCGCATCCAGGCGCTGCGGCCCTACCAGGTGAATGCCGCGCTGATGGCGGCAACCGGCAATCCGTTCACGAAGTTCATGCACTGCCTGCCGTCTTTCCACAATACCGAGACCGTGATGGGCAAGGAAATCTCCGAACGCTTTGCAATCAATGCGATGGAAGTGACCGACGAGGTTTTCGAAAGCCCGGCCTCGATCGTTTTCGATCAGGCGGAAAACCGCATGCATTCAATCAAGGCGATCCTCATTGCGACTTTGGGCTGAAGCCGATGCGTCTGGTTATCGCGCTAGGCGGCAATGCATTGCTGCGCCGGGGCGAAGCCCTGACCGCCGCCGCCCAGCAGCATAATATCGATATCGCGGCGCGCGTGCTGGCGCAGCTCGCCGCGGCCGGTCATCATCTGATCATCACCCACGGCAATGGCCCCCAGGTCGGGCTGCTGGCTTTGCAGTCCGCCGCCGGCCCGGCGGTATCGGCACTACCGCTTGACGTTCTCGATGCCGAGAGCGAAGGCTGGATCGGCTATGCCGTCGAACTCGCTCTGCGCAACGCCTTGCCGCCCGGCACGGAAATCATCACGCTGTTGACACAAACATTGGTCGATGCCGCCGACCCCGCATTTAAAACGCCGGTCAAACCCGTCGGACCCATCTACGATGACGCCACCGCGAAAAAACTGGCGGCAGCCCAGCACTGGTCGATCGCGCCCGATGGCAGCTCCTGGCGCCGCGTCGTGGCCTCTCCAAAACCTCTTGCAATCATCGAGATCGCTTCGATCCGGCGCCTGGCCGAGGCCGGCGCCATCGTGGTCTGCGCCGGCGGCGGCGGCATCCCGGTGATCGCCGGTCCGGATGGAAAACTGCGCGGCGCCGATGCGGTTGTCGACAAGGACGCCACCAGCGCATTACTTGCCAGCCAAATTAAAGCCGACATGTTCATCATGCTGACCGATGTGGACGGCGTCTATCTCGATTACGGCACGGCCCATGCCCGCCTGGTCGCCCGCGCCGGCGTTGCCGCGTTGCAAATGCACGACACCGCATTCAAAGCCGGCTCCATGGGCCCCAAGGTGCAGGCCGCCTGCGATTTCGTTGCCGCCACCGGCCACATCGCCGGCATCGGGCAACTTGACGATGCCATCGCAATCGCCGCGCAAAAAGCCGGCACGATTATCGCCTCGGAGCCATCCGGCATTGCCTTCAGCGCCTGAAACGCCTGGCTTCATTTGCCCTCGCATAATTTGCCGTTGATTTAGGTTTGATCTGCATCAAGCGGCGCCGGACCAACTGCGCTATAACATCTTACCGCCCGCTTCGAAGAGGATATTTACATGACCGATATGTCAACGGAAGCCGGCCCAAAAAATTCCGGGAATGCGCAACCGCAACTGCCGCGGTCCAAACCGGAAGATTTCGACCGTCTTCTGCATGCCTGGCAGAGCCGCTTCACCGGTGGCCGCTCGCCCAGCACCGTCAAACTCGCTTTCATGGATTGGGCCGCCCATGCCGGCAACGCGCCATTTACAATGGCTAGCGTCGCGCGCTCGGCATTTACCCAATGGCAACGCCTGGCCGGCATCATGCTGAGCGGCGGGAGCACCATCGCGCCAAAGCCCGGGGATCACCGCTTCGCCAACCCGGCCTGGCAACGGTCGCCCTACAACACGCTGGTGCAATCGGTCCTGCTTGGCGAGCAATGGTGGGACCAGGTGATTGCCGCACCGCATGGCGTCAGCCCGCCCAACGCCAAAATGGTCAGCTTCACCATGCGGCAGTTTCTCGACTTGATTTCACCTTCGAACGTGCCCTGGCTCAATCCCGAAGTCATCGACGCCACCCGCGCCAGCGGCGGCCGCAACCTGGTCAACGGGTTGGAGAATTTGCTGCATGATAAAACCGCGACGCCTGCAAGCATGGCTGCCACCGGGTTCCAGGTCGGGGTCAACCTCGCGGCAACACCGGGCAAGGTCGTATTTCGCAATGCGCTGATGGAATTGATCCAATATGCGCCTGGCACGTCAAAGGTGGGCGCCGAACCGGTGCTGATCGTTCCGGCCTGGATCATGAAATATTATATTCTGGACCTCTCCGCCAACAACTCGTTGATCGGCTGGCTGGTGGCGCAGGGCCGCACCGTATTCTGCATCTCCTGGCGCAATCCGGGCGCCGATATGCGCGACACCTCATTGGACGATTACCGCACTCAAGGTGTGATGGCCGCCATCGACGCGGTGCAGGCAATTTGCGGCAAGGCAAAAATCCACGCCACCGGATATTGCCTGGGCGGCACCCTGCTCAGCATCGCCGCCGCCGCCATGGCGCGCGACGACGATGACCGCCTCGCCAGCCTCTCGCTGTTCGCAGCACAGACCGATTTCACCGAGGCTGGCGAGTTGCAGCTTTTCATCACCGAGGATCAGCTGAGTTTCCTGAACGACATCATGCAGACCCAGGGCTATCTGGACAGCGCGCAGATGGGGGGCGCGTTCCAGATGCTGCAATCCAACGATCTGCTCTGGTCGCACGCCATCCGCAATTACCTGCTCGGCGAAAAGGACGCGCCGTTCGACCTGATGGCCTGGGATGCCGATGGCACCCGGCTGCCGGCGCGCATGCATATCGAATATCTGCGGCACATGTTCCTGAATAACGACCTGGCCGAGGGCCGCTTCGAAGTCGATGGCAGGCCGCTGGTGATGAGCGATATCGACGTGCCGGTTTTCCTGGTCGGCACCGAGAACGACCACATCGCGCCCTGGCACTCGGTATTCAAACTGCATTTTCTGAACGATGGCGATATCACTTTCATTCTCACCTCCGGCGGCCATAATGCCGGTATCGTCAGCGAACCGGGGCATCCGCACCGGCATTTCCGGATCAATACGCGGCAAGCCGGCGCCCATACCCGCGGTCCGGATGATTGGCAGCGCGATACACCCATCAGGGAAGGTTCCTGGTGGGTGCAATGGAATACCTGGCTCGGCTCGCATTCCAGCAAAAACATCGCCCCGCCGGCAATGGGCGGCCGCGGTCCCGTGCTGGGCGACGCGCCTGGGTCCTACGTGCTGGAAGCCTGATGGTGCCGGACCCGCAGCCGGCCGGCCTCTACATCGAGAACCGGACCTTCGATGAACTCACCATCGGCGAGACCGCGAGCATGGCGCACACGGTTTCGCAACGCGATATCGATCTGTTCGCCACCGTCACCGGCGACGTCAATCCGGCCCATGTCGATCCGGCCTATGCCGCCACCGACATGTTTCATCACATCATCATCCACGGCATGTGGGGTGCGGGCCTGATCTCGGCGGTGCTCGGCACCAAATTACCAGGGCCGGGAACCATCTATCTCGGCCAGGACCTGCGGTTCCGCCACCCCGTCAGTATCGGCGACACTATCACCGCAACCCTCACCGTGCTCGAAAAGCGGCCCGCGAAAGGCGACGTAACGCTTGATTGCGTCTGCACCAACCAAGACGGCAAAACGGTGATCACGGGCACCGCCGAAACCCGCGCCCCCACCGAGAAGATCCGCCGCAAACGCATGCCGCTTCCCGATGTCAGTGTCGGCCGGCATGCCGCCATGAATGCCATCCTGGACCGTGCCGCCGGGGCTGAGCCGGTAGCAGCTGCCATCATCTATCCCGTCCATGCCGGCTCCCTGCTGGTCGCCTGTGAGGCCGCGCAGGCCGGCCTGATCACCCCGCTGCTGGTCGGACCGAAAGCCGTGATCGAAGCCGCCGCGAAGACCGCCGGCCTGGATCTCGCCGCATTCACTATCATCGACGCGCCGGACGCCGCCTCGGCCGCTTCGCAGGCCGCGCAACTGGCTAAACGCGGTGACGTCGGCCTGCTGATGAAAGGCGATCTGCATACCGATATCGTGATGCATGCGGTGATCGAAACGCTGCGCACCGCGCGCCAGATCAGCCATACCTATCTGATGGATGTACCGGAATATCCGCGGCCGCTGCTGCTCACCGATGCCGGCATCAACATCATGCCGAATTTAACCGAAAAAGCCGGCATCATCCAAAACGCCATCGACCTCGCGCAGGTCGTCGGCATCGCCAAGCCGCGGGTCGCGATTCTTGCCGCGGTCGAGACCGTCACCGCCCGCCTGCCCTCCACGCTGGACGCGGCGGCCTTGTGCAAAATGGCGGATCGCGGCCAGATCACCGGCGCCCTGCTGGATGGCCCGCTCGGCTTCGACAATGCGGTCAGCGAAGTCGCCGCGGCCGAAAAAGGCATTGTCAGCCTGGTCGCCGGCAAGGCCGATATTCTCATGGTCCCGGACCTTGAGGCCGGAAACATGCTGGCCAAACAACTGATTTTTCTATCCGGCGCGGAGGCGGCAGGGGTCGTGCTCGGCGCCCGGGTGCCGATCATCCTCACCAGCCGCGCCGACAGCGCCCGCACCCGCCTTGCCTCCTGCGCGCTTGGCGTGCTGATGTCGCGCGCTGAGTTAAACCCATGAGCGGCTCGATCCTCACCATCAACACCGGCTCGTCCAGCCTCAAATTCGCATTGTTCAACAACGATAACGCGTTGCCGGAAACCGTGCGCGGCGAGATCGAAAATCTCGGCGACAGCCCGCATTTCCGGGCCTTCGACACCACCGGCAAAATGCTCGCCGAAAAATCCTGGCCACCAAGCGCAACCCCCGGTTTTGCCGAAACGCTCGGCTTTCTGCTGAACTTCGCCGAAACCCATCTGGATAATGGCGGCCTCAAAGCGGTCGGCCATCGGATCGTTCACGGCGGCGCCGAGCACATCGCGCCGGCCCTGGTTACCCCGGAACTGCTACAGTCCTTGGAAAAACTAACGCCGCTCGACCCGTTGCACATGCCGCATAATCTGGAGCCGATCCGCACCATCCTGGCGGCCCGGCCGGCACTGCCGCAGATTGCCTGTTTCGATACCGCGTTTCATCACACGCTGCCGCCGGTCGCCCGGGAATTCGCGCTGCCCCGCGCCATCACGCAAGCCGGCGTTCGCCGCTACGGCTTTCATGGCCTGTCCTACGAATATATTTCCAGCGTCCTGCAAAAACAGCTCCCGGACCTCGCGCGCGGCCGCGTTATCGTCGCCCATCTCGGCTCCGGCGCCAGCATGTGTGCCCTCAATAACGGCGTCAGCATCGCCACCACCACCGGCTTCAGCGCGCTGGATGGGCTGGTGATGGCAACGCGTTGCGGCCGGCTGGACCCCGGCGTGCTGCTATATCTGGGCGCTGCGGGTCATAGCTTCACCGATATCGAGGACATGCTGTACCGGCATTCCGGCCTCAAAGGCGTCTCCGGCCTCAGCGGCGACGTCCGGGTACTGCTCGCCAGCACCGACCCGCATGCGAAGGCGGCCTTGGCGCTCTTCACCTATCAGATCGCCTACGAAGCCGGCGGCCTTGCCAGCGCCTTGGGCGGCCTGGACGGCCTGGTCTTCACCGCCGGCATAGGCGAGCACGCCGCCCTGATCCGGGCCGCGATCGCCGGCCGCCTGGCATGGCTCGGCCTGCGCCTCGATGCAGCTGCCAACGCAGCAAATGCAACGTGCATCAGCACCGCTGAAAGCCGCATTGCCGTGCATGTCATCCCAACCGACGAAGAAGCCATGATCGCCCGCCACACCCGGGATATCTATCAATCCACCGGAGACCAGCCGGCATGACCGCGGCCATTTGAACCCTGCAGTCCTTCCGATTTCCGTCGCGGCTGCTTGAAATGATCTCGCCGGCGCCAATCTAATCGTTCTGCAAGAAAGAGATAAAAACATGGCGGAATCCACCCCTCTCCAATTCGACGTACCAGACATGGATTGCGACGCCTGCGTACAATCCATCACCGCGGCGCTGCGCAAGATCGACCCCAACGCCGAAGTGCTGGCGGATCTTACCACCAAGCGGATAACCATCGGCGCGCAGATCGACGCCGGCCAAGCCGCCGAAGCAATCGAGGCCGCAGGCTACGCCCCCAAAGCCGCAGGCTGACACCGTCAAACGATACGGCAGATTCAACTGCCGGATCGTTCAACACCCACGAACCACTTCTGATACGCGGCTCCTCGCACTCAGGCGAAGGAACCGCAAAGCCTCAAGGTTTCAGCACGACCTTCACACAGCCATCCTGCTTGTCCCGGAACGTCTTGTACATGTCCGGCCCATCTTCAAGCGACGCATGATGGGTGATGACGAATGACGGATCAATTTCCCCGTTTTCGACGCGCTCCAGCAGTTTCGGCAGATAAAACTGCACCGGCGTCTGCGCCATCCGGAACGTAAGCCCGCGATTGATGGCTGAGCCCATCGGGATCTTGTCAAGGAACCCGCCATAGACGCCAACGATAGAGACCGTACCAAAATTGCGGCAGCAATGGATCGCCTGGCGCAAAACATGCGGCCGATCGGTTCCCATGAACGTCGCCACCTTGATGCGGTCAATGACGGAGTCCGCGGAGCCCGACGCATCCGCCTCGGTGCCGACGGCATCGATACAAGCATCGGCGCCGCGGCCACCGGTCAGATCCTGGATCCGCTCATAAACATCGTCCTCTTTGAAGTCGACTGTGATCGCGCCGGCTTCCCGCGCCATGGCAAGGCGTTCCGGCACCGTATCGATAGCGATCACGCGCTCGGCACCCAGCATGAAGGCGCTGCGAATAGCAAACAACCCGACCGGGCCGCAGCCCCATACCGCGATGGTATCGCCGGGCTGGATGTTGCAGTTATCTGCCGCCATGTAGCCGGTTGGAAAGATGTCGGAGAGAAACAGCACCTGATCATCGGTAAGCGATTCCGGCACCTTGATCGGGCCGACATCGGCATACGGAACCCGTAGATATTCCGCCTGTCCGCCCGGAAACCCGCCCAGAATATGCGAATAGCCGAACAGCCCCGCCGGCGAATGTCCCCATAGTTTCTCGGCAGTTTTACGGTTCGGGTTGCTGCGCTCGCAGCCCGAGAAAAATCCCCGCTTGCAGAAGAAGCATTCACCGCATGAAATAGTGAACGGGATCACCACGCGATCGCCGACTTTAAGCTTGGAAACCTCGCCGCCAACCTCGACCACCTCGCCCATGGTCTCATGGCCAAGCACGTCGCCCGATTCCATCCCAGGAATTACCCCGTCATAGATATGCAAATCGGATCCGCAGATGGCGCAGGATGTAACCTTGATAATTACATCCCCGGCATCCTGGATCGTGGGGTCGGGCACCGTATCACAACGAATATCGTGTTTTCCGTGCCAACATAAGGCTTTCATGGGACTCTCCGTTTATTGAGGCAATCGACTGGGCAAGCAACTGGGTAAGCAACTGGGCAAGCAAAGATAAGGCGCAGCTTTAACAATGCGCCTGCTAGATGGCGTTTTTTCCGGTCCCCGGTTCCGCCATGTTGCGATGGCTTTCAGCAAGACGATCGTCCGGAATAATCTTCGCCGCCGCGACCTGCAATTTGTTCTTCAACCCGTATACAACATCGCCCCGGCCATCCATCAGCGCCTCATACCCCGCTGCCGCGACATCCGCTGGATCATCCTTCTTGGCCTGGCCGACTTTGGTGTCCTTCATGTCCGCCCGGTCGAAAAACTCGGTCTCGGTGGCGCCCGGCAGCAAGGCGGTAACGCTGACGCCGCTCTCCTTCAACTCGTTACGAATTGCGAAAGAGAAAGATTGCAGGAATGCCTTGCTGGCATTGTAAACCGCCTGAAAAGCGCCCGGCAGTTGCGAGGCGATCGATGACGTAATCAGGATCCGCCCGCTACCCGCCTTGCGCATATCCTTGCCCACCAGATACAGCAGGTCCAGCGTGCCGATAATATTGGTATCGATAATCCGCATCCAGTCTTCACGGCTCTGATCAAGGAAGGCATGGCCGTGACCAATACCTGCATTGGCGGCTAGCGCGTCCACCGGGCGCCCGGTCTGCAGAATCGCGTCATACAACACGCCAACCCCTTCACGCGTCGAAAGATCGGCTTTGATGCCGGTGATCTCACCATACTCCCCAGTGCCGTTCAGCTTTTGCGCAGCCCCGTCCAGCCCTTCATCAGCGGCGATCAATACATCAAACTGATTGGCGGCAAATTGCTTGGCAAGCTCGAAACCGATGCCCGAGGACGCCCCGGTGACGACGGCAAATTTGCGTGTGGTGGTGCTGGACATGGCTGTCTCCATACATACTGAGGCGGTGCAACTAAGGCTTTGATCAACAGCCCATCTGGCACGCGCAAACCGGAAATCCACATAAAAACTTCAGGATAACGAGGATTTCACCATTCGGAGCAGAAGCCACGCAACTAACGCCAAGCAGTAAGTTACGCGACCGCCGCTAAGCGTGACCGGCTTACTGGAAGCATGTCGAGAAATTGGCAAGCAAATCAGACGGATCCTGATAAACCCTGACGCACCCGGCTTCCTTCAAATCGGCCTGCGGGAAACCGCCGCATAACAGCCCGATGCATTTTAATCCGGCCTTGCCGGACGCAATGGCGTCGTAAGGCGTATCGCCGACCACCAGAATTTGGGAAATATCAATTTCCGATAAGCGGCCAAGGGCGGCGGTGAATATATCCGGCGCCGGCTTGCTGCTCTCAGCGTCATCGGACGATGCTTCAACATCCACCAGATCCTCGATATCTGCACGCTTTTTATAAAACGCCAGTTCCTCCTGCTTTGCCGAAGAGGCCAGGGCAATCGTTATTCCATTAGCGCGTAAACGCTCAAAAAGTTCCCTAACCCCTGCAAAAGGCTGGATCGTCTGCAAATAAGCCTGCTTCAATATTTCGCCGCGCCGTTGCTCCAGCGCGTCGCCCTCAGCTTCGATTTCCTGATCGCTCAGAAACACCGGCATCAGCTGATCACCGCCTTTGCCGATCTGGCTTCTTACTTCATCGAAACTAATGTTTTTATTAAACTCTTGAAATGCATCGACCCAGGCCTGTGCATGCACATCGTTGGAATCAATCAGCGTGCCGTCGACATCAAAAATAACCGCTTTAATCATAATGTTCCAAGATGATGAATTGTTTATGTAAACGCGCCTGCGGCAGCTTGATCCTGCTACACCAGTTCGGCCGACCGGCGACTTTCCGCTACATTACAAAGCGCGGATTTGCCGTCTTGGATTATTCCATCGTCGCAGCGACACGCATATATCCCTTACGGTATATTCAAATCCTGCGATTACGGCTTTCGGCAATACTTGCCGGCAAACCCGCAATCGCAATTCTAAATCTCAGTTAAGGAACGACGTTGAAAATAAATATCGGCTACGAAATTATCATGAGCCACCCTCAACATACCCCGATAACACTGATGTTGAATGTGCATCCGTCGCGCGCGTCCGATCTTCTCACCCCGGACCCGATCAATGTAGCCCCGCAAACTTCCGTCGTGCCATTCATCGATCAGTTCGGTAATATCGGCTCCCGGGTGATCGCCCCGCCGGGCCAGGTCACATTCAGTGCCGACGCCCTCATCTCCGACCCCGGCACCCCCGATTTCTACGACCCCGGCGCCATCCAGCATGTGGTCCCCGAACTCCCCGACGAATGCCTGCAATTCCTGTTAGGCAGCCGCTATTGCGAGACCGATAAGTTGATGGATATCGCATGGGCAAATTTCAACACTGCACCGCTAGGGTTGGGCAGGGTGCAGGCAATATGCGAGTTCGTGCATAACCAGATCACCTTTGGCTATCAATTTGCCCGCAACAACCGGACCGCCTTTGAAGCCTATAACGAACGGGTCGGAGTGTGCAGGGATTTCGCCCATCTGGCGATAACATTATGCCGGTGCATGAATATTCCGGCCCGCTACGCTACCGGTTACCTGGGCGATATCGGCGTCCCCAAAGACCCCGCCCCGATGGATTTCAGCGCCTGGTTCGAGGCCTATCTCGGGAACCATTGGTACACCTTCGATGCCAGGCATAATAAGCCGCGTATCGGCCGCGTGCTGATCGCCCGCGGCCGTGACGCCGCGGACGTCGCCATTGCCACCTATTTCGGCCCCAGCAGCTTGCTGTCGTTCAAAGTGTGGACCGATGAGGCGGCTTAATAAAGCATCATAAACGCCGGTATCTGCAGCCGGTAACAGCGATCCCAGCGTCAAGGAAAACTCGGGCTGGGCTCCCGTAAAGCCGGCTCCTTCATGTGCGGCTGGGCGTTCTCGATCTCAGCGGCAATCCGCCAAAACTCCTCATCGCGGCCCTGCGGCGATCCGGCTTGCAGCCATAGCCGGTAAGCCCGTGCACGTATGCGTGTGTGTCGATCCAGTTTTTCCTGATCCATTTTCTTTCTCTCTTAAAAAACCTTGAGGCTGCCTCGGCCAAATGCGACCAAGGCAGCCCATCCACAGTACTAAATAGCCTTGGTCGCGCCGGCGCCGGGCCCGGCCCCTAAGTCAGCGCCGGTTATGGGGTCTACCCCCGGGTCAGACATGGTTCGCGCCATCACCTTGCTCTCCAGCGCCCGCTCCGCTTTGGAGAGCTTCACGGATGCCAATCCATCGCCACCGTCGACTGCCACCTGCAGCTCGCGGTCATCGATATATTCCCATTGCTCGCCCTGATTCCAAGAGCCACGGAGGTTCCCCTCACCCTGCGACATATCATAATACTTGTCGGTGAAGTCGGGCATGCCGGGCAGCTTGCCGGGCGGGAAGTTCGGCGTGATAGCGTATAGCGCTTTTTCAAACGATTTTTGATGCGCAACTTCACGCGTCATCAAAAACCCAAGCGCGTCCTTAACTCCCGGATCGTCGGACAAATTGATCAACCGCTCGTAAACGATTTTGGCCCGCGCCTCGGCGGCGATATTCGAGCGGAAATCCGCGGTTGGCTCACCGCGCGTATCAACATACGCCGCGGTCCATGGCACGCCCGCGGAACTGGTCAGCGCAACGCCGCCGCCATACAGCAACGCGGTAGTGTGGCTATCGGTGCCGCCGGTCATTGTCGCCAGCAAATCCGCGGTGGCTTCGCCCTCGGCAATGGCGCTCTTCACGCCTTTGTTCAGCATCACCACAATGCTGCCGACAACTTCCAGATGGCTCAGCTCCTCGGTCGCAATGTCGAGCAACAGGTCCTTGCGGCCGGGGTCGCTCTCCGCCAGCCCTTGCGTGAAATAGCGCATGGCAGCTGCCAACTCGCCGTCAGCGCCACCGAACTGTTCCAAAATCAGGTTCGCCAGCCTTGGGTTGGGCTCGGCCACCCGAACGGTATACATCAGTCGCTTATTATGCATGTACATCGCTGTTTTCCTTTCTGTATTGTCAAAGCGTGGTCCACCACTATCTACCGGCCCACTGGCATACTTATACTGGGTAGGGGTTTACCACGCCGTGGATAAAGTGTTTCAAAATGGTCGGCTTCTGCTTTCGAGAACGGATGCCGAGCGCGCGCCCTTGTTGCAGCGACTGGCCAAAATTGAGGGCCAGTTGCGCGGTGTCAGGCAAATGGTCGAAGGCGACCGCTATTGCGGCGACGAGGTCCAACAAATCCTGGCGATTCTATCGGCCACGCGAGAAGTAATGGGGCTGATCGTCGCCCAGCACGTGGCGGCCGGCATCGAGTTCGCGTTGGATGGCGGCGTATCCACCGAAGATATCATGCAGGACATCGACAAGGTGCTGCGCTCGCTAGTTCGCGACCAATGACCATTGCCGCGACAACGTCTGTCGCAGGTCGCACGCTAATCGGCCGCCGCTGCCGGATTGCCCCGCGATAGACTAAGTATTTATCCCGGCCCGCTGAAATCCAGAATGTCCTGGTTCAGCTGAGCTTTCGACGTTTCATGCAAACCATGCGGCGCGCCCTGGTATTCTATCAAGCGGGCGCCAGGGATCATGCCGACGGCGACACGCGCTGAACTTTCGATCGGCACCGTCTTATCGGCAGTCCCATGGATAATAAGCGTTGGCAGATTGAAAGCCGCCAGATCGGCGCGAAAGTCGGTTGCGGAAAACGCTTTTGCGCATTCAACCGTCGCCCTGAGCGATCCCAGCATCGCCATCTGCAGCGCCCACTGCAGTGTTTCGGTTGAGACATTATGCTCCAGCATGCCGTTGCCGAAAAACTTCTTGCCGAAGCCGGCAAGGAAATGCGGCCTGTCGTGATACAGACCTTCGAGGATTTCATCGAACACGGATTTATCAACCCCGGTAGGGTTATCCTCGGTCTTCAGCAAATAGGGCGTTACCGCGGACACCAGCATCGCCTTCGAAACCCTGGCGGTCTTATGCTTGCCGATATACCTCGCAACCTCGCCACCACCCATCGAAAACCCAACCAATGTAGCATCCTTGACATCCAGGACATCGAGGACGGCGGCCAGATCAGCTGCGAGCGTGTCATAATCATAGCCGTCCCAAGGCTGCGCGGAGCGGCCAAAACCGCGGCGGTCGTACGTGATGACGCGACGGCCATTTTGCGCCAGAAACTCAGCCTGGGCCGACCACATATCGCTATCCAACGGCCAGCCGTGGATCAGCACGACGGCGGGCCCGCTGCCCCAATCATTGTAGAAAAGCTCTACGTCATCGTTTGTTTTATCGTTTGTTTTTAGGAATGCCATGCGGTTATCTCCAACAACGCCCAATGCTTGCAGACATCGCCATGGGTTTAACGAACTGCAATGCCGCTCGGCTTGCGGCGAAGTGAAACTTCTTTCGGCAACGGGTCCCACATGAAAATTAGCAGCGCCATCGCCGCGCGCGCTCGTAAAACGGCAGCTGCGCACGATATGTGCTCTCTACGCGCTAAATCCACTCAACCGTAAATGCATTTTGAAGTGTTTCTGAAGGAGACCGCTATGGAACCCATGAAGCCAATGGAACCGATGCAGCCAATGGAGCCGATGGAACCAATGGAGCCGATGCAACCGATGGCCCCGCCCGAGCAGTGGTGGCCGGAAAGTTTGGGGTCGCCCTCTGCCAGCGGCGGCCAGAATGAGATGCGCTACGCTTTCTTTCCGCAGGACTACATTTTATTGGTGCAGACGGCAGGCAGGATTACGGCTTACGACAGCGGCAACCACGAAATTTCGTGCGTGGCTCAGCAAAAAAACAACGCGGAAAACCTCACCTTCAAAAGCCAGAACGGCGAATTCAATCTCACCGAACTGCAACAGGTCGATCTGCCTGTTTAGGTGCCGGATCAGGTGCAGGGTATTTAACGACCGTGATCGCGCTAAGCCTGACGCGGTCAAGAAGACTGGGCCGATAAGCGCTTGTGTCGCGGCCTTTGAGCCGGCGCCGCTATTGTATTGCAGCCGTGCAAGCCGCCCCGTAACCTGTTAGGAAAATGAAATGATGTTCAGGTTGCGCTCACCGATTGATACCCACGGCCGATCGTTCGATAGGAAATGACGGACAGGTCGTAAACGCGGCTCCTGCGTTAAAGCACCGCGCTTTCTTCATGCCCGTCTTTCTTGGAGCATGGCGTGATAATGCATAAAATCTCGAAGCTCCTGCAAACCTTTGCATCTTTCCCGCAAACCGGTATCGCAGCCCTACTGCAAGGCTGCACCCCACTAATCCTCGCGCCACATCCTGACGACGAAAGCCTGGGTTGCGGTGGATTAATCGCCGCCGCCTGCGCCACCGGCACCGCGCCGGTCGTGGTCATCCTTACCGACGGCTCGGCGTCGCACCCGGGCTCCAAACTGTTTCCGCCCGCCAAGCTTGCAGAGCGCCGCGAGCTTGAAACTTCGCAAGCCACCCAGTGCCTCGGCTTGCCGCCAGAACGTCTTTATTTCATGCGCGAACCTGATACCAAGCTGGCCGCCCAAGGCCCCGCCTTCGAGGCGATACTGCGCCAGACAGCAAGCATCGGCACCAAGCACGGCTGCAACCTGATAATCGGCCCCTGGTCCGGAGATCCACATTGCGACCACGAGGCAGCCGCGCAAATCGCCGCAGCCCTTGCTGAACGCTGCCGTTGCAGGTTGCTGTCCTATCCGGTCTGGGGCTGGCTGCGCGACCCCGACGCAACCGTCGATGAACCCAGAACTAGCGGCTGGCGCCTGGATATTTCCGAATATGCATCGCTCAAAGCGCAGGCAATCGCCGCCCATGCCTCGCAATACGGCGATCTGATACCCGATGCGCCCCAAGGCTTTAAACTGCCGCAAAATCTGCTGAACATATTCGCCCGCCCGTATGAGGTTTTTATCGAATAACGGCGGTTCATGAACAACTCTCGCTGTAGGAGCCCCCCGTGCCAAGTCCCGCCGAACCCCAAAACTCCCAGCTTGCACGCCTGGTTATTCCCGCGGTCGCGGCAGCGATCGTGCTCTGCGCCATCGGCGCGATCAGCATCGCCGCCCATGATGCGTATCTGGTGCCCAGCCTCGGCTCCGCCATCTTCGTCCAGGTAATGACGCCCAAGGAGCCCAGCGCCAGCCTGTGGAGTACGTTGATAGGACAGCTGGTCGCGCTGCCGGCCGGTTTCATCGCGGTCTTTAGCTGCGGCGCCGATACCGCCCCCGCCTTCCTCTCGGGTCATCCGCTAAGCCCCGATCGGCTGCTGGCGGTCGCAATCGCCGTTATCCTTACCATCCTCGCCCAGCGGGCTCTGAAGGCAACCTCGCCCGCCGGCGGCGCGGTAGCCTTGCTGCTGGCGCTCGGCACAATCCCACCCACCGCGCACGGCGCTTTGCTTATGAGCGTCGGCATCATCCTGGTCACAATCCTGGGCGAACCCTGCAGGATGTTGATCCTGTACCGGGAAAAAGCGGTGTCGCCTTAACCTGCCGGCCCTACAGCAATCCCAAACGTCATTGCGTGCGCCTTAAATTTTCGCGAACCCTCCACTCGCCATTGACCATGCCGTCTTAAGCGCCACGTTTTGCAAATCAGTAAACGAGGAAGTCATCATGGGAATTCTAATCGCCGACGAGCCGCGGTTCATTTATGTCGCCGGGCTGCACAATGCCCATGCCATGGAAACCCAGGCGATCGAGCTGCTGACGCGCCAGTCGGAGCGGCTGGAAAATTACCCTGAGATGGAAGCGCAACTTCGCGCCCATCTGGCGGAGTCCAAAGCTCAGCGTTCCCGGCTGGAAGAAGTCCTGGCCTCCCTGGACGAAAAGCCCGCCACCTTAAAGGAAGCTGCGCTCGGCCTCGGCGGCAACATCGCCGCCATGGCGCATACCACGGCAAGTGATGAGATCATCAAAAACACCTTGGCCAATTATATGTTCGAGCATTTCGAGATCGCCGCTTATAAATCACTCATCGTGATGGCTGATTTCGTTGGCCACCCCCAAGGCGTCTCCGCGGCCGAGGCCTCACTGCGCGAAGAGGAACGAATGGCGGCATGGATCGATACCCAAATCGCACCCACGACCTTAACATTCATGGAGCGCATCAAAGCCGGCGTGCAAGCCGATCACTAACGCTAAGGGCCGCGGCATTGCCGTTGGCCGGGTCGCCGGCGCAGCCTACATAATAACAAACCCCACCGGAACCGGTTTTTCCGGCAGCTCGGTCTCTCCCATCGCGCTGCGCATCTCAATCTCGACAAACTTCGCCAACGCCGCGATCGGCAGCTTGTTCGGTTGATCCCCTAACGGCTCCTCCAGCTCGTCGCCAAGTACATCCAGGCCCAGGAACACGTAGCCGAGAAAAAGTTCACCGACGACAATCATCGGGCCCAACGCGCTCACGAAACCAAACGGCAGCCCAAGCAGCAAAATAAACGTGGTTTGCTGCAATAGCTGATTATAGGAGAACGGCACCGGCGTTGAGCGGATCCTATCGCAGCTGCCTTGCACGGCCACAAACTGCTGCACGCTATGGTCCAGAAGCTGGAAACTGATATCGCTGATGCGGCCCGAAATCTTCAACTCGGCAAGCCGCAGGCCGATCATCCGAACGATCGCATTGGGACGGTTGACAGCGCCGCGAACCAGATTTTGCTCTTCCAGCGAAAGCCACTGGTTAGCGGCGTCGAACCCAAAGCTCGGACGCAGATGCCCGACCAATGCGTAGCAAAAACCCGTAACGAGTTGCAGCAGATGCTGCCGTTCATCTGCCTCCGTCGGCTCCAATATCAGCAACTGCCGCTCAAAATTACGAATGCTGGATATCAAATGACCCCATTGGCAACGCCCCTCCCACCACCGCGCATAACAGGCATTGTTACGAAAGCTCAGGAATATCGAGAGCGCAACGCCAAGCAGCGTGTAAGGACCAGGCACATGGCCCGGCACCAGCCTGGGCATATCGTGATGCACCATAGCAATAGCGGCCGACCAGAGCACAAGGAGCAATAACGGCTGCCATATTTTTGGCAGCACCCCACCAGGCCTGGTGACAAGTTGCTCCCAAAAATGGTTGCGTGGTCGAACGATCATAACAGCATCATCTCAGCTTGAAGCCGGCAGAGCAATGCAGCCTGCCCTTCATCGACCTCAGCAAACAGCCCGGACGCGATGTTTGTAAAACGCGCGCCATGCGCCAGCAGATCTAACATCATGAATGCTGAGGTTGGCGTTCAGAAGATGGCATGCAGAAACATACAGCCAGCCCGATAACCTTGCCCTGAACGCTTCACAACATGAATACCGCTAGGCGTTTGGGTTGATCAGCATGAACCAGCACCACAGCCGCCGCCGGATTTGCGCCGCAACCTCAAAATCTTGTTTACCCATTGATAAACAAAGGTTCTGGCGGACAGACAGGGATTCGAACCCTGGGTACGCTTTCACGCACACACGCTTTCCAAGCGTGCGCCTTAAGCCGCTCGGCCATCTGTCCCGCGCCGGTCCTCTTAGCGAAACCCCGCCATTACCTCAAGTGCAGCCAGAAACCCTGCTAAAGCGTTCCCATAAGCCTTCCCAACAGCCTCAGGCGTCCATCTTCAGCGCAGCCAGGAACGCGCTCTGCGGAATTTCCACCTTGCCGAATTGCCGCATCCGCTTCTTGCCCTCTTTCTGCTTCTCCAGCAGCTTGCGCTTGCGCGAAATATCGCCGCCATAGCATTTCGCCGTCACATCCTTCGACAGCGCTGAAATCGTCTCGCGCGCCACCACCCGGCCGCCAATCGCCGCCTGAATCGCGATCTTGAACAACTGCTTCGGAATCAAATCCTTCAGCTTGGCGCAAATCGCCCGCCCCCGAACTTCCGCCGCCGAGCGATGCGCAATAAACGACAACGCATCCACCGGCTCCAGATTGACCAAAATCGAAATCTTCACCAAATCCGCTTCCGCGTATTCATCCAGCTGATAATCGAAGCTCGCATAGCCGCGGCTGATCGACTTCAACCGGTCATAAAAATCGAACACCACTTCATTCAACGGGATCTTATAAACCGCCATCGCCCGGTTCCCCACATAGGTGAGGTCCACCTGGCTCCCGCGCCGCTCATTACACAGCGTCAGCACCGCGCCCAGATAATCATCCGGCACCATGATCGTCGCCTTTATCCACGGCTCCTCGATATGGTCGATCACGCTGCCATCCGGCATATCCGACGGATTATGCAACAACTCCATTTCGCCATTGGTACGGAAAACCTTGTACACCACCGATGGCGCGGTCGCGATCAAGTTCAGGTCGAACTCGCGCGACAGCCGCTCCTGAATAATCTCCAGATGCAAAAGTCCCAGGAATCCGCAGCGATATCCAAAACCCAAAGCAGCCGACGTCTCCGCCTCATAATGGAAGCTCGCATCGTTCAGCCGCAGCTTGCCCAGGCTATCCCGCAGCTTCTCGAAATCATCGGCATCCACCGGATACAACCCGCACCATACCACCGGCACCGAAGGCTTGAACCCCGGCAAGGCCTCCGCGGCCGGCGATTTATCATCCGTAATGGTGTCGCCTACCTTGCAATCCGCCACCGTTTTAATCGCAGCGGTAATATACCCCATCTCGCCCGGCCCCAGCTCATCCACCGGGCGCATCTTCGGCGTAAACACCCCCAGCTGCTCGATCGGATGCACCGCCCCGGTCGACATCATCCGAATCCGCTGGCCGCGCTTCAACCGGCCGTTCTTCACCCGCACCAGCGTCACCACGCCCAAATACTGGTCGTACCAGCTATCGATCAGCAATGCCGTCAACGGCGCCTTGGCATCGCCCTTCGGCGGCGGCAGCCGCGTCACCAGCGCCTCCAGCACCCCTTCGATATTAACCCCGGTCTTGGCCGAAATCTCAACCGCATCCGAGGCATCGATCCCGATCACATCCTCGATCTGCTGCTTCACCCGCGGCACATCCGCCGCCGGCAAATCAATCTTGTTCAGCACCGGCACAATCTCATGGTTCGCATCAATCGCCTGGTACACATTGGCCAGCGTCTGCGCCTCCACCCCCTGGCTCGCATCCACCACCAGCAGCGAACCCTCGCAAGCCGCCAAACTGCGGCTCACCTCATAGGCAAAATCCACATGCCCCGGCGTATCCATCAAATTCAGCACATAGGTCTTGCCATCCTTGGCCGGATACTCCAGCCGCACCGTCTGCGCCTTGATGGTAATCCCGCGCTCTTTCTCGATATCCATCGAATCGAGCACCTGCTCGGTCATCTCCCTGGCCGTCAGGCCCCCGCAAACCTGGATCAACCGATCCGCCAGCGTGGACTTCCCATGGTCAATATGGGCAATAATCGAGAAATTCCGGATCAATTCAGTCGGCGTGTCGGTCATACAGGTCTCATACCGCGTTCAACGCCCAAGCGAAAGAAAGCTCCAAGCAAGCAGTTCTTTTTTGCAAAAAAGAACCAAAAAACTCTTCTTTGCTCTGGGACTGGGGCGTTGGCTTCCCAGCACCCCACATCCAGAATCAAATCTCTTTTTTGTCGCTTTCCGCCGGCCCAAGTGCTGCATCCACCTTCGTCCTTAATCCCTCCAGCGACAATTCCGAAACCGGATCGATCGCCTCGACAAAGGTCAGCAAGGTGTCGCAAACGCCGCGCAACGCCCATAAAAATGTGCCTTCCACGGTATGCGTGGAGAGCACATGGTTCACCTTTTCGGCATGCTCGGTATGCCCTGCGTTTTCGAGATCCTGAGCCAATTTTTGCGCGTGCTGACGAACATCTTCACTCATAAAACAATCTCCAATCCACGGCGCTTCGAGAATAGCCAGAAATTCCAAAAACCCGCAGTTCATAAAAGTCTTTTGCTTCGCGCCGGGCGTCCCCGGTTTTCTTCAGAAAAGAAGCGCTTAATTCTTAACTACCTTAGGCGGCAACGCCAAAGCGATCGACAATTCCTTCAACCGCCTGGCATCCACCGGTGCCGGCGCCCCCATCATCAAATCCTCGCCCTGCTGGTTCAGCGGGAAGGCGATCACCTCGCGGATATTCGGCTCATCGGCCAGCAGCATCACAATCCGGTCGATCCCCGGCGCCGAGCCGCCATGCGGCGGCGCGCCGAAGCGGAAGGCGTTCAGCATGCCGCCAAACCGCGCTTCCACTTCCTCCGGGCCATAACCCGCAATCTCGAACGCCCGCAGCATGATATCCGGCCTGTGGTTCCGGATCGCCCCGGATGAAAGCTCGATGCCGTTGCACACAATATCGTACTGGAACGCCTTGATGGTCAGCGGGTCCTGGCCGTTCAGCGCCTCCAACCCGCCTTGCGGCATCGAGAACGGGTTATGGCTGAACGCAATCTGCTTGGTTTCTTCATCCAGCTCATACATCGGGAAATCGACGATCCAGCAGAACTTGAACTCGCCCGGCGCGATCAGCCCCAGATCATTCCCGAGCTTGGTCCGCACCGTTCCCGCAAACTTCGCCGCATCCAGTGGCTTCCCGGCAGCAAAGAACACGGCATCGCCCGCCTGCAACCCGCAAGCCGCCCGTATCGCCTCGGCCCGCGCCGCATCCAGGTTTTTCGCAATCGGCCCCTGCGGCCCGGCCTCGTTGAACGTAATATACCCCAGCCCGCCGGCGCCTTCCGCCCGCGCCCACTCATTCAGCTTATCGAAGAACGACCGTGGATTACCGCCGGCCCCCGGCGCCGGGATCGCCCGCACAATCCCGCCGCCCTCGATAATCTTCGCAAACAACCCAAACCCGGACCCGGCAAACGCCTCCGTCACGTCTTTAATCTCAATCGGGTTCCGCAAATCCGGCTTATCCGAGCCATATTTCAGCAACGACTCGTCATACGGGATCCGCACAAACGGCGGCTTCGTCACCGTGCGGCCGTTGGAGAACTCCTCGAACACCCCGGCAATCACCGGCTCGATGATGTTGAACACATCCTCCTGCGTCACGAAGCTCATCTCGAAATCAAGCTGATAAAACTCGCCCGGCGACCTATCCGCCCTCGATGCCTCATCCCTGAAGCAAGGCGCGATCTGAAAATACTTGTCGAACCCCGCCACCATCAGCAGCTGCTTGAACTGCTGCGGCGCCTGCGGCAGCGCATAGAACTTGCCCGGATGGTTGCGCGACGGCACCAGAAAATCCCGCGCCCCTTCCGGCGACGACGCGGTTAAAATCGGCGTCTGAAACTCGGTAAACCCGGCATGGATCATCCGCTCCCGGAAAGATCTTATAACTCCGGCCCGCAGCATGATATTTTTATGCACGCTGTCGCGCCGCAAATCCAAAAACCGGTATTTCAGCCGCAGCTCATCGGGATAATTCTCATTCCCCGCCACCTGGATCGGCAACACATCGGCGCCGGACTGCAGCACCAGCGCCGCCACCTGCAACTCAATCTCCCCGGTCGGCAGCTTCGCATTCTGGGTCCCGGCCGCCCGCGCCACCACCTCCCCGGTCACCGTAATTACGGACTCGACGCGTAGCGCCTCAGCCTGGGAGAACGCCGCCGACCCCGCCGCGAACACGCATTGCGTCAGCCCGAAATGGTCCCGCAAATCAATGAACAGCAGCCCGCCATGGTCCCGTTTGGCATGCACCCAGCCCGAAAGCCGAGCGGTACGCCCAATATCGGCCTCCCGCAGCGCGGCGCAGTTATGGGTCCGGTACGCAGGCAACGCATTATATTCGGCTTGATCATCCATGCTGCGGAAAGAACCGAGCCCCCCCTCCCTGTCAACCCGTCCACCATGTATGACACCGCAATGACGCAACTGGATTCGACCTTCCCCGCCCCCGCCTTCATCACCACCACCGCCGAGATGGCCGCCCTCTGCGACCGCCTCGCCACCGAGCCGTTCATTACGATCGACACCGAATTCATGCGGGAAAAAACCTACTTTCCCGAACTTTGCGTGGTTCAGCTAGCCGGCTCCCAGGACGTCGCGGTGGTCGACGCCCAGGCCCAAACCATTGATTTAAGCCCGTTAGCCGCCCTCATGGCCAACCCGCACCCGGTCAAAGTCTTTCACGCCTGCCGCCAGGACATCGAGATTTTCCTCCTCCTTTTCGGCGCTGTCCCGGAACGCATCTTCGACACCCAGATCGCCGCCATGGTGGCCGGCTTCGGTGACCAGGTCGGCTATTCCGAACTGGTCTCCAACCTCACCGGCGCCCATATCGACAAAGCCCATCGCTTCTCGGACTGGTCAGCCCGCCCATTAACGCCGGCGCAGGTCACCTATGCAGCCGCCGACGTCACCCATCTGCGCATCGTTTACGAACGCCTGCTGGCCCGCCTGGCCGCTGACAACCGCCTGGACTGGGTTGCCGAAGAAATGGCGGCACTGGCCGACCCCGCCACCTATCGCGTCGACCCCGATCGCGCCTGGGAGCGCCTCAAACTGCGCACCGGCAACCGCCGCCAGCTCGCCATCGTCCAGGCCATCGCCGCCTGGCGCGAACGCGAAGCCCAGCGCATCAACATCCCCCGTCAGCGCCTCATCAAGGACGAGCAAATCCCCGAAATCGCCGCCTTGGCCCCGGATACCCCGGACGCCCTGACCCGCGCCCGCGGCATCTCGTCGGGCTTCGCCACCGGCAAATCCGGCGCCGGCCTCCTCGCCGCCATCGCCGCCGCCAAAGCCATCCCCGAAGACAACCTGCCCCGAACCGAGCGCCCCCGCGAGCGCGACCGCGCCTCCCCAGCTTTGGTCTCCCTGCTTAAAGTCCTCCTCAACGCGCGCGCCGAGCAAAACAACGTCGCCGCCCGCCTCATCGCCAGCGCCGACGAAATCGAACTCCTGGCCGTAGACGACACCGCCAACGTCCCCGCTTTGCACGGCTGGCGCGCCGAAATGTTCGGCACCGACGCCCAAAAACTAATCCGCGGCGAAATCGCGCTATCTGCCCAAGGCAAGCGGGTTAAAATCGTTACGATTTAGGAAGCAGTTCTTTTTTGAAAAAAAGAACCAAAAAAACTTGACTCTGGGCCTCGGGCTTTATTGCGACCAGGCGTAGGGTGCAATGCTCTTCGGCATTGCACCGCTTAACGCAAAATCCCGTCGCAGATCACATTCGTTATCTGTCCGATCAAGGCATAATCATCGACAAATGCATCCCGGTGCCAGTTGATGCTGGTGAACGCCATGCCGGTGATCATGTCGTAAATCGCCTTGGTGTTGATGTTTTCCCGGATACCCCCGGCTTGCTTCATCGCTTCAAAGATGTCGCTGAAATGCTCCCTTGCGGTGTTGTCCACACGGCGCAGCAACTCGATTGCCTTGACGTTTTCCGGGCCGCCTTCGCTGGACAGGCCGCTGACAGCCGCGATCACAAATGGCCGCGCATTCCACAAATAGATCTGCCCGATAAACCGCTCGATCTGCAGCCGGGCCGACAAGCCGTGATCGAATTTGATTTCATCGAGCGGGAAGTCTCCAAGTAGGTCGGCCGCCAGCTCACCACGGGTTTGCCAGCGCCGGTAAATCGTACTGCGGCTAACACCGGTCGCCTGTGAAATGGCCTCGAAAGACATGCTGCCATATCCCGAGCTTGCCAATAATTCCCGTGCCGTGGCGCGGATCCTTTCCTCCACATCATCGGAACGCGGCCGCCCATTGCGCACGCCCGACCGCCCTACGAGTCCGGAACCCGGACGCTCCGGTTCCATCGCCGTTGAGGTAGGAACCTTGCTGTAAACTTCACTCATACTCAGAAGCCCTAATGCCCCGGGGCCGCATGTCAACTTGCCGACCTGAAGTTCACGTCCGACAAATAATCCACGGGCCGGCGGTTTGCAGCCTTTTCAGCCGGCCTTCCTGGCCACGCCGATAAATCAACTTGACACGGTGTAAAGTTAGGCTATCGATAGGCGCTATCGATACAGGGTGTATCGCAGCGGGCACGCGCGTCATCGATAGCCGCCGCACTGGGATGGGTCGAAGCCTGACCGTCCCCGATGCAGAGCCATTCGACGCCACGGATTGCCACAGCTGCCCGGCGTTATCGAGTGATTAGGGAGAAAACAATGACGGACAATATGGGTTCACGGATCAGTGAAGCGGACTTTGCCTATTACAACGGCAGCGGTGTCAAAGCGACCACCGAAAGCTCGGTCCTGGTATCTTCCTCGCCTTACCTGAACAGCGCACCGCTGCGGGAATTGATCGCCCAGGAAATGCTGCGCCGTAACGGTCCCGACCTGCCGATGACCTCCTATATTCCAGACGTCGCCAAAATCTTCATGGAACTTGAGGACTGGCCCAGAATCTTCCAGCTCTTCGAAGAGGAAAAAGCCCGCCTTCCCGAATTCAGGAACTGGCTGAACGGCCGCAAAATCTCCCTCTTCAAGCCGGAAGAACTCGCCGGCGCCAAACCCGGAACGCTGCGTTTCGCGATCCATGATTTCACCATGAACCTTGGCTACAACATGGACCATTTCTACCAGGGAATGGAAATCAAGACCGATTTCGACTTCTACATGAAGGAGCGCACCCACAGCCACGATATCGAGCACATGATCACCGGCCTCGAGGCCAATCATGCCGGCGAAATCGCGCTCATCAGCGCCAACATGCGCGCCATGTACAAATATTTCGTGCCCGAACTGGCCGCCTTCTTCAACCGCATCTCGGCCTACCTGAAGGCCAAGACCACCATGAAGAGCGCGCTGTTCTATCCCGAAGCCTTCAAAATCGAACTCGAGGCCGAAGATTTCGGCGCCCAGCAGGGCAAGGCCTGGAAATACCCGTTATTCCTGGTGCCCTTCCGCGACTATCTGGACTGGGACCTGCACGATCTGCGCGAAGAACTCGGCATCACAAATCCGCCGAAAGCCGGAATTTGGGCCTGGACCAATTCGGTCGCCAACGACGCCGAACCCCCCGCCCCTGTCAGCCAGGCCGCGGAATAATCACCGCCTGCATCTGCATCAATCGCGCCGCCGGAGCTCTCCGGCGGCGCATTTTTCTCCATAAAAGAACTACTTGCCGCGCTGGCGATCGAACCTTGACACCTGACACCGTTCAGGATTTAAACGCTACTATCGATACAGTGTGTATCGCACAATAATTACCGGACAAAGGAGGAGTAAACTCATGACATCAATGGTCATCAAAGGTGGCACCGTCATCGACGGCACCGGAGCCAAGGCGTTCGACAGCGACGTTCGCGTCGTCGACGGCCGCATCGCCGAAATCGGACCCAATCTCGACGCCGGCGGTGCCGAGGTGTTTGACGCGACCGGCTGCTACGTCACCCCCGGCTTCATCGAATCCCACACCCATTACGACTCCACCATGTGGTGGCAGCCCGACCTCGACCCGTTGCCAGGCTATGGCGCCACCACCGTGGTCATGGGCAATTGCGGCTTCTCGGCCGCCCCGCTCTCCGAAGACAAAACCGCTCAGCTCGAAATGATCAAGATCTTCTCGTTCTTTGAAGACATCCCGCTCGAGCCGTTCCTGAAACATCTGCCGCTCGATTGGCGCAAATGGTCCGAGTACAAAACCTCGATGGTCGAGAAGGTAAAGCTGCCGCTGAACTTCACCTCCTATGTCGGCCACATCGCTTTGCGCATGGCAGTGCTCGGCGCCGAGGCTTGGGACCGTACGTCGACGCCTGCTGAAAACGCCAAGATGGCCGCACTGCTGGAAGATGCCCTATCCGCCGGCGCGCTCGGCCTCTCCACCAACCTGCTCGACCATAACGGCGAGAACAAGCCGATCCCGACCTTGGTTGCCGATGACGCCGAATTCACCGCCTTGTTCGAGGTGCTGCAGCGCCATCCCAACACCACCTTCCAATGCATCATCGACGTCGCGCTGATGCGCGATAACGGCGACAAGCAAATGGAGCGTATCGGTGGCCTGCTAAAGGGCCGCGGCATCCGCGTCCAGTTCGCCGGCGCCGGCCCGACCTCGGAATACCAGAACTACCGCATCGACGGCATCAAGGAACTGGTGGCCAAGCTGCGCGGCGACGGTATCGATCTGTGGCCGGGCTATGGGCATACCCCGCTATCGGCCCAGCTCAGCATCTACAAGTCGCTGCTGTTCGCGCAGTCCAACGACTATGTCTGGCATGAAGCGGTGCTCGCCGATGGCGATGCCGCCAAAGAAGCGGTATTGCGCGACCCCGACTGGCGCGCCCGCGCACGGGTCAGCTGGGACACCAACGTCTACCCGCAATCGCCGATGTCGCACCCGGACATGCTGCTCCTGACCAAGCTCGGTTCGGAAAACGGCACCGGTGGCCCGTTCGACCTCACGCTGAAGCAATACGCCGAGCAACTCGGTCTGCATCGCTCCGACGCCATGGCCGAATGGCTCCTGCGCAATGGCGTCAACTCCGCCATCCGCATGCAGCCGATGGCAATGAACGACGATGCGGTGGCCGAGCTGATCCACGATCCCAAATCGGTCGGCAATCTGACCGATGCCGGCGCGCATCTGCAAATGCTGTGCGGCGCTGGCGAGAACGTCGTGTATCTCACCAAATACGTGAAGGAGAAGAAGCTGATCTCCCTCGAGGATGCGATCCACACCATGACCGGCAAGGTCGCCGGCCATTTCTACCTGAACGACATCGGCGTGCTGAAAGCCGGCTACCGCGCCGACATCGCGGTCTTCAACCTGGCCGAGATCGAGCAGCGCGACATGGAGAAGGCCTACGACGTCGATGACGGCAAGGGCGGCATCATGTGGCGCTACACCCGTAAAGCCGCGCCGATGCGCCTGACCATGGTCAACGGCACGGCAATCTTCCGCGACGGCGCCTATACCGGCGCCAAGCCCGGCGAATACCTGTCTCCCTCCGCCGATCAGGTGGCACAAAAAGTAGCCGCTGAATAACAAGGCTCCCGACTAAACTTCAAAACCCCTGGCGGCAACGCCAGGGGTTTTTTGTTTTGTCCTGATGCTGAGCTTGCCAAAACCGCTACGCCGGCGAAATCAAAAAATCGATAAACATGCTGAACAGCTCCGACTGGCTGGAAATATTCAGCCGGTCGTAAATGGCCTTGCGATGAATTTTCACCGTCCCCTCGGTAATCCCCAGCCTGCCGCCGATCGAAAAATTGCTATGCCCGCGCAGGATCAACTGCACGATCAACCTTTGCCTTTGCGTCAGCCGGTCCGCGGCAAACCGCTCAAAAGCCTGCTCCATCGCCTCGCCCTGGATCGACCATGTTTTTGTTTCAAAATCATTCGCAAAGCCGGTAACCGGCCGCCAGTGCCGCGACAGCGCCAGCCGCACCATCGGCTCTATCGCCTGCAGCCGGGTAAAATCAGCTTCCGAAAACGGCGCGCTGCCATTGCTGCGCATCAACGAATAGGTCGCCATGAACCCGGCCGGCAACGGCACGAAAAACCCGATCTCTTCGTCCAGCGACCCGCTTTCCATCGAAATGCACGGATGCACCGCCGGCGACAAAAAATATTCGCTGCGGAAAAAATGGTCCGGCGCCAGCGCCGCCATCCGGTACAGCCCCGGCAAAATCTGGTTCGAACACGCCAGATAAAACGGGTCCAGCAAATAGGTGCCGCGCATATACGCATCCAGCGCGTCCTGCGTCCCCGCGGCGTTCAGCCCGTCATACAGCAAAATCGGCGGCCGCCCCTCCGGATACCCAAACGCCACCGAAATATCGAACGGCGCCACCGACTTCAGCAGGGTATCAATCCGGCGCAGCACATCCCGCTCGTCGATCTTGTCCAGTATGTCGGCAAAATCACGGTTCCAGCGCGCCCAGTCCGCAATTTCCATCCGCCACCCTATCCCATTGGGGATATTTACTGAACCCGCCGCCTCCTGCAACCGTGAAAATCCAGGGATAAAAACGACAACCACCGGCGGCTTTTAACCCGGAGGTGCCAACCAGCACCTCTGCTGGCTTATACGACGCGCAACGCACGGTTATAAGGGAGATGGCGGCAATGGATCAGGACAGCAATTCGGCGGTTGTCGATAACGACAAAAAAATTCTGCATCAGATGGGCTATGCCCAGGAATTGTCGCGCCGCATGCGCACCTTCCAGAATTTCGCAATCTCCTTCTCGATCATCTGCATCGTCTCCGGCGGCCTCAACTCCTTCGGCCAGGGCATCGGCAGCGTCGGCGGTGCCGCCATCGGCATCGGCTGGCCGCTCAGCTGCCTGTTCTCATTGTTCTTCGCCATCGCCATGGGCCAGATCGGCTCCGCCTATCCCACCGCCGGCGGCCTCTACCATTGGGGCTCCATCCTGGGCGGCCGTTTCGTCGGCTGGGTCACCGCCTGGTTCAACCTGGTCGGCCTGCTCACCGTGCTGGCCGCCATCAATGTCGGCACCTATCTCTATCTGGTCGGCTCCATCGCCCCCTACCTTGGCATCAACACCGCCGCCCTCGAACCCGCCACCCCTACCGCCTACAGCATCGCGGTCCAGGCCGTCGTCGTCGGCATCATCACCGCCAGCCAGGGCCTGTTCAACCATCTCGGCATCCGCCTCACCTCAAAACTAACCGACCTCTCCGGCTATCTCATTTTCGCCAGCGCCATCGCGCTCACCGTAACCCTGCTGATCCTGGCCCCGCATATCGACATCTCCCGCCTCTGGACCTTCACCAATTACAGCGGCGATCCGGGCGGCGGGGTCTGGCCGAAGACCGGCAACATGGCCTATCTCTTCCTGCTCGGCTTCCTGCTGCCGGCCTACACCGTCACCGGCTTCGACGCCTCCGCCCACACCGCCGAGGAAACGGTGGACGCCGCCCGCGCCATCCCCCGCGGCATGATCCATTCCGTGGTCTGGTCCGGCCTGTTCGGCTGGGTCATGCTATCGGCAATCATCCTCGCCGCGCCCGACCTCAAAGCCGCCGCCGGTCAAGGCTTCGGCGCCTTCTTCTACATCATGAACATCGTGCCCACCGGCTGGCGCCTGGCGCTGTTCGTCGCCATCGCCATCGCGCAATATCTTTGCGGCCTGGCAACGGTCACCTCCGCCAGCCGCATGGTATTCGCCTTCTCGCGTGACGGCGGCCTGCCCGGCTCGCGCTACCTGCGCCGCGTCAGCCATAAATACCGCACCCCAGTCACCGCCATCTGGGCGGTCGCCATCCTCTCCGTCGCCTTCACCATCTACGCCCCGGTCTACACCACCATCGCCGCGGTCTGCGTCATCTTCCTCTACATCTCCTACCTGCTGCCGATCGTTGCCGGCCTGGTCGCCTATCGCCGCAGCTGGACCACGATGGGCCCCTTCGATGTCGGCAAAATGTATCCGGTGTTTGCCGTCCTCGCCATCCTCGGCGCCGGCACCTTGCTCTATATCGGCGTGCAGCCGCCCAACCAGCAGGCCCTCACCGTCACCGTCGGCGTCCTGGTGCTTACCGTCATCATCTGGTTCGGCCTGGAACGCCGCCGCTTCCAGGGCCCGCCGATGGGCGACATGATCAAGCGCCGCCAGGCCGAGATCGCGGCTGCCGAAGCCGCCATCGGCGAGCCCCAGACGTGAGGGCGGCCTAGCATGCCGGCGCGCCTGGCGGGCAAGACCGCCATCATCACCGGCGGCGCCGGCGGCTGCGGCGCCGCCGCCGCCCGCCTGTTCATCGCCGAAGGTGCAACCGTCGCCATCATCGACCGCGATGCCGCCGCCGGCGAGGCCCTGGCCGCCGAAACCGGCGCCTGCTTCGCTGTAGCCGATGTTTCGGACGAAGCCGCCGTCATCGCCGCCGTCGAGCGCGTCACCGCCGCCATCGGCCCGGCCAACGTGCTGTTCAACCATGCCGGTACGCTGATCGTAAAACCCTTCCTCGACACCTCCGCGGCCGACTGGGACTGGCTGATGGCGGTCAACGTCAAAAGCATGTTCATGGTCACCCGCGCCGTGCTCCCCGGCATGATCGCGGCCGGCGGCGGCTCCATCATCTGCACCTCGTCCATCTCCGCCGTCGCCGCCACGCCCATGGAGGTGCTCTACGACACCACCAAAGGCGCCTGCCACATGTTCGCCCGAGCCATCGCCGTCGAATTCCGCGACCGCGGCATTCGCTGCAACGCCATCTGCCCGGGCTTCATCCGCACCCCGCACGGCCTGCGCGAAGTCCGCGACCTGCAGGCCCTCGGCGTCGATGTCTCCGAACCCGCCATCGCCGCCCAGCAGGGCCGCATGTGCGAACCCGAAGAAGTCGCGCAAGCCGCCTTGTTCCTCGCCTCGAACGAAAGTTCTTTCATCAACGGCACCCATCTGTTCGTAGACAACGCCTTCACCGCGGTCTGAACATGGCCTTCGACGTCATCATCATCGGCATCGGCGGCATGGGCAGCGCCGCCGCCTGGCAACTGGCCAGCCGGGGCCAGCGCGTGCTGGGCCTGGAACGCTTCGACATCCCGCACGCCTTGGGCTCCTCCCACGGCGTCAGCCGCATCATCCGCCTGCCCTATTACGAAGACCCCGCTTACGTCCCGCTGCTGCACCGGGCCATGGAACTATGGCGCGACGCCGAGGCCGCCAGCGGCCGCGAACTCATGGTCACCACCGGCTCCATCGACGCCGGCCCGGAACACGACGCGCTGTTCCAGGGCGCCCTCGCCGCCGCCCAACTGCACCACCTGGCCCACGAGGTCCTCACCGGCAGCCAGGTCAACGAACGCTACCCCGGCTACCGCCTGCCCGCCGCCCACCGCGCCATCTTCCAGCCCCAGGGCGGCCTCATCGCCAGCGAGCGCGCTATCGTCGCCCATGTCGCACTCGCCCAGGCCGCGGGCGCCGATATCCGCGCCCGCGAGCAAGTCCTGCACTGGGAAGCCAACCCCGCCGGCGAAGGCGTCACCGTGGTTACCGACAAAGCCCACTACCGCGCCGCCCGCCTCATCCTCACCGCCGGCGCCTGGATCGGCGAACTGGCGCCAAACCTCGCCCCCCTCGCCATTCCGGAGCGCCAGGTCCTGGCCTGGCTGCAGCCCCTGCAGCCGGAACGCTTCACCCCGGCGCGCTTCCCGGTCTTCAACCTGCAGGTCGACGAGGGCCGCTATTACGGCTTCCCGGTCTACGAAGTCCCCGGCTTTAAATTCGGCCGCTATCACCACCGCAACGAAACCGGCGCCCCGGCCCAGCTGCAACGCCCGCCCGACGCCGCGGACGAGGCCCTGCTACGGACCTTCGGCGAACGCTATTTCCCCACCGGCAGCGGCGCCACCATGGCGCTGCGCACCTGCATGTTCACCAACACGCCGGACGAACACTTCATCCTCGACCACCACCCCGACCACCCCCAGGTCATCCTGGCCTCCCCCTGCTCCGGCCACGGCTACAAATTCTGCAGCGTCATCGGCGAAATCCTGGCCGACCTGGCCACTGCCGACGGCACCACCCGGCACAACATCGAATTCCTGAAACTGAACCGCTTGAGCCAAGGGTGAAGCAGTTCTTTTTGTGAACAAAAAGAACCAAAAAAACTTTGCTGGTCTGGGCCTGGGGCTCTGACGATACCGCGGCCTACCACATTCTAACGTTCTTGCATGCAAGCCAGACGAAGGCTTTTTTTAATCTGGGGCTGGGGTTTGAGAACCGCTACCGCCGCCTACCTTGCGCCGCGCTGGTTTGGCCATTCTGAAGGCCGCATTTGCCGGTTACGGCGCAAACCAATCAGCATCGGTCCGATGCATACACCCGAAATTCACAGGAATAGCTGGCAGCCTGCAAAATATCCCGCTAAACAATTTCGATGCAATTGAAGCGCAAATGCTTCAGCATCTCGACGCCAAATCATCTCGATAATGAAGATGATCCGCGCAAAAAGGAGCGAAACATGTCCGATTTTATCATCAAAGGCGGCACCGTTGTCGACGGCACCGGCGCGCAATCCTACCACGCCGATATCCGCATCGAAGCCGGTATAATCACCGAAATCGGCGAAAATCTGCCGCCGCGCGGCGCCGCGCTGATCGATGCCGCCGGCTGCTACGTAACCCCAGGCTTCATCGAGAGCCACACCCACTACGACGCGGCGATGTGGTGGCAACCAGACCTGGACCCGCTTTCCAGCTACGGCACCACCACCACCATAATGGGCAATTGCGGCTTCACGCTCGCCCCCCTGTCGGACGACGCCGCGGCGCGCCAGGAAACCGTGAAAATCTTCTCGTTTTTTGAGGACATCCCATACGATACCTTCATCGCCGAAGTCCCCTGGGATTGGCGCAGCTGGCCGGAATATAAAACCTCTCTAACCGCCAAAGTGCGCGTACCCACCAACTACAGCCTCTACGTCGGCCATATTTCATTACGCCTTGCGGTCATGGGCCTGGCCGCCTGGGAGCGCCCCGCAACCCCCGCCGAGATCGCCAAAATGGCAGCCGCGTTGGATGAGGCGCTGGCCGCCGGGGCCATGGGCTTGTCCAGCAACCTGCTCGACCACGACGGCGATAATCGCCCAGTCCCCACCCTGCTTGCCGCCGACGACGAACTGATCGCCCTGTTCGATGTCATGTCGCGCTACCCGGCGGCGAATTTCCAGGTCATCCTCGACCCCCACATGCGCATGACGGCGCCGGAATCCCTCGCCCGCATCGGCCGCCTGATCAAGGGCCGCAAAGTCCGCGTCCAGGCCGTCGGCGCCGCCCCGCTGCTGGAACACCAGGCCGCCCTGCTGCCGGTCCTGGAACAGCAGATCGCGCAAATGCAGGCCGAAGGCCTCGACGTCTGGCCCGGCTTCTCGCATGTCACGCCGACGGTCGTCATCAGCCTTTATAAATCCCTGCTATTCGCACAATCGAATGAATATGTGTGGCACGAGGTTGTGATCGAACCGGATCTCGAAAAAAAGGCCGCTCTCCTCGCAGACCCGGATTTCCGCGCCCGCGCCCGCGCCAGCTGGGACACCCAGGCCCTGCAATGGTCGCCCTGCAAACGGCCGGACAAAATCACCTTGGATAATTCCGATAACGGCACCGGTCCGCTCGACATCACGCTGGCCGACTATGCCGCCGCCCGCAATCTGCATCCGTCGGACGCGCTGGCCGATTGGTTCCTTGCCAACGGCGCCATGTCGACCGTCCTCGTCGCACCTCCAGGCCAGAACAAGGCAAAGCTCATCGAGACGCTGCAGCGGCCAGGCACCGTTGGCAATCTTTCAGACGCCGGCGCGCATCTGCAAATGCTATGCGGCGCCGGCGAGAATATCCTGCTGTTCACCGAATTCGTGCGCGGCGGCAAACTAACAGTGGAACAGGCGGTTCACGTCCAGACCGGCAAACTCGCCGAATTCTTCAACCTGCACGATCGCGGCGAGATCAAAATCGGCAAGCGCGCCGATATCGTCGTTCTGAACCTGGAAGAAATCCAGCAGAAAAAACGCGAGAAGCGCTTCGACGTTCCAAACGGCAAAGGCGGCGTCACCTGGCGCTTCACTCGCCAGCCGGCCCCGGTGCGCCTGACCATGGTCAACGGCGTAGTCACCTTCGACGGCAAAGCCTTCACCGGAACCTTCCCAGGCGAATTCCTCGCCCCAGCCGCCGCATCAAAAAACGCCGCGCCCATCCCCGAACTAGCCGGCACCGCCTAGACGATCAGCCAGCAGTGCGCCCTACAGGATGGGCCGAGCAAAGCAAAGCCCATCAATCCACCCCGCCCCCACCGCCATCATAAAAGCGTAGGGTGCAATGCCCCCTTGGCATTGCACCACCTAACCACCCTCACCCGTGCCAAAGCCTCGGCACACGCCGGCATCTTAACAATCGTAGGGTGCAATGCCCCTTGGCATTGCACCACCTAACCCACCCTCCCCCTCACCCGTGCCAAAGCCTCGGCACACTTGCCGGCGAGGGAAGCGTAACAAAACAGGACTACGCCCCGGTATGCGCGTCCTCGGTCTTCGCGTCCCCGGTACGCGCGTCCCCGATATGCGCACGAATCCCATCACTCGCCTGCTGAAGTGCCGCCGCAACCTCCGGCAAGTTTCGAAGCGCGTTCAGCAGAACAAAATCATGGATCATCCCATTATACCGCACGGCCGTTACCTCCACGCCGGCTTCTTTAAGCTTGCGGGCATAAGCCTCGCCCTCGTCCCGAAGCGGATCATTTTCCGCGGTGATCACAAGCGCCGGGGGCAACCCTTCAAGTTCTGCCAGACTGGCCCGCAGCGGGGACACATAGGGATTGTCACGGGTCTTCTCATCCGGCGCATAGAGATCCCACCCATACTGCATAAATGCGCGAGGCAAAAAGCGCCCCGTGGCGAACTCCTGATAAGAAGCCGTATCAACGCTGGCATTGGTCGCGGGAATGAAAAGCACTTGATAACTAATCTTCGGACCATGCCGGTCCTTGGCCATAAGCGTCAGCGCCGCGGTCATGTCACCACCCACGGAGTTTCCAGCAACGGCGATACGGCTTCCATCCGCGCCGAACTCGGCGGCGTGACGGCTGACCCAAACCAACGCCGCATAGCATTCCTCAGTCTGCGTTGGATATCTCGCCGCCGGCAAAGGGCTATACTCGACGAAAACCCCAACCTGTCCGGATTCAACAACAAGATCGCGCAGCAGGCGCTGATGATTCTGAAAGTTTCCGGCAATCCACACACCGCCATGTATAAACAGCAAAACGCCGGGTTTGCCGGTCATCTGTTGAGGTTTCATGATGTAGAGATGCACCGTGCGTCCATCCTGGACGATCGTCTTCTCAGTTGTGGCGACGCCCGACATATCAACCGGATATTGGTTCTGCAGACTGGTTAAAGCCTCCTGGGGTTTCGGCTGTGGGAGCTCCCAGAAAGGGCTTGGATCACGATCGATTTGAACCAGAAACGTCCTTACCTGCGAATCAAGATTAGGATCTGTTGCAACGTTGGGGGCTGCGTTCGCGGTCATCAGGGTTGCTCCTAGGAAAAAACTTGTCATTAGCTTCAGTTTGCGCATTGAATTTGCTCCTGCTTCCATCCTGCCGGATGTGGTGCTGAGTATGCTTTTGGATTTTCCGCGAGCTTGTTGAAAAAGGTGCATATTCAAATGCCGGATCCACCCCGGCAGTTGGCGCCACTTGATTCTCGTTTGCAGATACGGAATGGTTTGGCCTGCACATCTACGCAACGATTCAATTGCTTGGATTCAATTGCTTGCGCGAAGCGCGGACCCGGGCGAAGCGCGGACCTAGGCGAAGCGCACACCTGGGCGAAGCGCGAACCTAGGCGAAGCGCGCACCTCAGCCGCCGCGGCAGCAGGCGGAACCTTGAAGAAGGAGTGCCGGAATGGATGCCAGATCACGCCAGCCATGGGAGCATCATAAAGCGGTCGACCCGGCCTTGAGGGGACCGGATGCCGGCCCGCAGTTTTTTGCTTTCATGCGCGACAGCGTGGGCATCGGCGAGATCAAGGGCACGCGGGAACGTTGGGTGGCGCCGGCCGCCTTGTACACCGGGGTCACGGGCATCACTGAATCTTCATGGACAATCATCCCCACCACGGTGATCGCGCTTCGCCTGCATGGCGCCACGGTCGAAGATCATAACCGCCGCGTCACCCGCACCAGCGGACCCGGGCGAGAATTCGCGCTGCAGCCCAAGGGCACGCCAACACGCTATCTCGCTTATGGACATCTGAGGTTCGGCCAGGTGTTTTTGCCTGACCCCTTGCTTGACCGCGCTCCAGCGTGGAAAACCTGCCGCCGCTGAGCGGCCGCTTGCGCGACGATTTATCCTTTGCGCCAGACAAGTCGCTGCAGCGCCTTACCACCGACTATCTGCGACGCGCGTTCGACCCATTCATGCCACCGACATCGCTCGAAATGGAAGGCCGTGCGCTGCTGCTCGTCGATTATCTATTAAGGCTGCATGGTTCACCCCGAGCCGCGGCAACGGCGCCAAAGGGTGGCCTCTCATCGCGACATCTGCGCCACGCCCACGAGTTCATCGTAGAAAATCTCGCCGAAGATATCAGCCTTGACGACCTGGCCGAACTCACCGGCCTCACCTGCAAGCATTTTTCCCGCGCCTTCAAACAGTCGACGGGATTGCCGCCGCACCAATATGTTATTTCGCAGCGCATCGAAGCAGCCAAGCGTTGCCTCGCGAACGCAACGGCAAGCCTCGCCGAGATCGCGCTCGCATGCGGCTTCACCGATCAAAGCCAGTTCACGGCAACCTTCCGACAAGCCGTGGGCGTACCGCCTGGCGCCTGGCGCCGGGAACACGCAAAATAACCGCGCACGCGAAACCCTCAAGCTCAGATGACATCCAGCGGGTCATCTGGCAGCGAACCGTCGCGCAGTTATTGCGCGCCTAAACAATCTCCGCCGCTGATAAAAAAAACGACTCGACATTTCCCGCCAACCAGGCTTTGTTCTCCTTTTGTTCTAACCCGCCCAGACCAGGAGCAGCAGCGATGACCGAAGGATACGCCCCCAAAACCGGCACTCTGGACGATGAAGGCGCCGACCGGCTCACACTCCGGAAGGCGACGCCGGATGACGTGCTGGACGCCATGAAATTCGGCATGGCCTATAAGCAAGGTAAGCTCCGGTCCCGGGCCGCGGATGACCTCGCCCGCAGCACCGTGGCGCAGATGATCTACGACCACCTGGAGCTGTGCGGCTTCGTGATCCTGCAAAAGCCGCCGGCCAAGGAGTGGAGTATCTCCAGCTTCAAGAAACATTTGACCGAATAGGCGGCGCCCCTTGAAAGCAAAGCCCTCAACCCGTTAAGTTAACTAACTTCTGGTTAATTTGGACCTGTGGAGTGCAATGCCCGCGGCAGTCCACTCCCGCCTTGGCGCATATTTTGGTTTGAGTTGACAACCAACACGGCCGGATTAACCAGATTCTGGTTAATCTGGAATCGTTCCACCACCGGACCGCATTGACGGCGCAACTTGCTTTGGCTCAACTGAGAGGACCCCAAGGGTCAGCCTAAGGAAGCGGTACCCCATGAATTCAATCGAAGCCGCGGTGCAAAAGTTTTCGAGCGAAATACGCGATATTTTAGCACGGCTCGGCCGGCTGCTGGTTCGCGGCCTGTTCCAGCGTACCGACCTCGAAGCATCGATCCGCAACGTCGTGCACACCGCCGTCACCCAGGCCATGCACGAAAAGCCAGCCAACCTCGAAATGTCACAAATCAGTCAAATCAACCTCATGACCCACTACAAAAGCCTGACCGACCAGGATTGCGCCCGATACAATTTCGACGACATCGGCTTTAAATGCCATTCCCAAAACTCCGAAGACGGCATCCTGCTTTATATCTTCTCCATCATCGGCACCACCAACAAAATCGCCGTTGAAATCTGCGCCGGCAACGGCATCGAGTGCAACGCCGCCAACCTCATCATAAATCACGGCTGGTGGGCCCTGTTATTCGATGGCGGTGCTGCAAACATCGCGGCCGGCACGCAATTCTTTCAAACCAACCCGCGCAGCTATATCCGCCCGCCTTGCCTGGTCGAGGCCTGGATCACCCGCGATAACGTCAACGACCTGATCAGGCAAAACCACATCTCAGGTGAAATCGACCTGCTCTCGATCGACGTCGACGGCAATGATTACTGGATCTGGAACGCTCTCGACGTCATCAGCCCAAGGGTCGTCATCGTCGAATGCCAGGCCAACAACTGGGGCGCTGAGCGCGCGGTCACCATCCCATACCAGGAGGATTTCCTAGCCGACTTCTCCGCCGGCGGCGAGACCTATTGCGGCGCCTCGCTACCCGCCATGGTCAATCTCGGCCGCCGGAAAGGCTATCGCCTGGTCGGCGTCGAACGCTACGGCTTCAACGCCTTCTTCATCCGTAACGACATCCAATCCGCATTTTTCCCGGAAAAATCCGCTGAGCAATGCCTGCAAAAAGTCTTCAAAACCTTCACCCAATCCCCCCCCGGCCCATCCTTCCTAAACCGCCCTTGGCAAGACGTCTAAGCCCCCCCGCACCACCCACCACCCCTGTGGATAACTTCCAAATTTAGTTATACTAACATCACGTTAACCCCAGAATGTTACACGCGTAACATTCTGCGGAACCCCTTTTACATCACGTCGTCTGGATAAAAAAATGCAGCACCGGTTCGATAACCTTCCAGGTGGAATGCGTGCCCAATTCGAATGAGCCGGTATCTCCTGGGCCAAATTCAAATTCCTGGCCGTCGTCCAGCGTGATTTGCAACACCCCCGCGATCATCACGAAGGTCTCATCGGCCGCAAAGTAATACGGACATTCCGATACCCCGGCGCGCCACATCCCGGCCTTATAGGTCTGCTGGCCGCGCGCGCTGTCCCGCAGCCATGCGACATCGCCGGCCGGCAAGCCATCGGCGGTTAAAAAGGATTCGTAATCTTCAACATGAATGCTGGATTTGCAGACTATTCTCGTCACAATATCATCCTTCCGGTTGCGGGCCGCTCAATCTGGAAACGTTGCGCTGTCGATAAATCGCCGCAGCACGTTATGGGTAATCCGCGCCACGTTATTCTGGTAACCGTTATGAGACAGGCTGCCGGCCCAGGCGATGGAACCGGTTGAAAAAACAGCGCCGCCGCCGGTGACCGTGAAAAATACCATATCGGCTCTTGCCAATGCGTTCTCATCGGCCCCCAGCCCGGGCGCGGTTTCAAGAAACTCCTCGGGAACAATCAAATAGGTATCGGTCAGATTGCGCGATTGCGCCAAAACCAGCGCATTGGGCGGCGTTCCCAGTTCAGCCGCGGCCCGGTCAACTTCCAGCCCCGCGGCGCCGCCGCCGATCAACCCGAAATCGCCAATCTTTTCATCCCCAACGCCGTCGAAAATAAACGCCGCATCCTGCCGATAGCTATCCGGCAGCCGCTCGTAATGTCCCGAAACATCGAACCCCTGCGCCGAAAACCCGACCCCCACGACCGATTGCGGGCTGCGCCCAAGGCGCATCCAAAGCCCGCCTTGCCGTCCATCGAAGGCCTGATAAGTCTCCCCGGGCGCTGCCGACCAGGCCCGCACCCCGCTTTCGCCACGTCGCAATTCGATGATGCCGGGCGCTTGCGCATGATACGCAATGCGCCAGTAAAAGCCGTTGCCGCCCAGATACATGATCCTGCCGCCGCCGTCGCGATAAGCCGTGATGGCCTCCAGCATCGCGGTCGAGGTGTATTCCGGATGGGTGCCGGTGATCACGGCCTGATACGGCGCCAGCAATGCCTGGCCCTTATCATGCAGCTCCTCGTCGCAGATAATGTCGTAGGGCTCGCCGGTCTGTTCCAGCCAATCGATCACATGCGTGTCGGCCGCGAACTGCCAAAGTTTCGAGCCGCCAAAACCGCCCAGCAGCCCTTGCCGTTTCGGCCGCATGTTCAGCAGCGGCCGCAGCCGCGAGGAGTGGCAGATGCCGCTGCCATCGGAATGCAAGTCGTACAGCGAGCCGCCGAATTCCGGATGTTCGTTGAGGAAAATATCCTGCGGCCCGATGATATTGACGATATTATTGAGCAGTTCCGCACCGCCGCCATCCATCGCCAGCCGGTCATTGCCGTAGGCCATGTAACTTGCCGTCGGCATCAGAAACGCAACCGCCCGCTCCGCTCCCGGCGCCGGCCCGACGATGAACGGGATGTATTCCTCATCCGCGCCGCTCCACAGCCGCGCCGCGTACAAGCCGCTATGCATCTCCGGCGGGATCGCCAGTTCGAAATCCGCCTGCCAGCCGGCATCGTAGATATCGTCGTCGTGAAAATGGATCGCACCCCATTCCTGCGGCGCATCGGCGAAATTCATGGTCTGGCCGGACCAGTTCCAGCCGGTCATGGCGCGCGCCGGAAAATTCACCACATCGCCATGCAGTTGCAGCGGCGAGCGGTCGATGGCGATTTGCGAGCCCATGCCTTCCGAAAAATCCCAGGCACCCAGCATCACACTGAGCAGCTCCGGTGGAATATCCCCGGAAATCGCCGCGCATTCAGGCTCCGAAAGTGCGGCTTTCGCCAGCCGCGGGCTATCAAGCTTGCCGTTATAAAAGCCGGTCAAGCCGTCACGCTCCCGCATCGCCGCCATCGTCAGCGGCGCCATTGTGATCGCCGCCATCGTCAGCGGCGCCGCGTTGCCGGCCGCTCCTTCTATCCGCCGTTCAACGACCCCGCCATCCGCAATGCCCGGCACCGGCTGCAAAGGATGCTGAAACACCCGCAGCATGCCGGTCTGCGCATCATAGGCAGCTCCCACCCGGTACCATCGCCGCGCCAGCATCCGGCAGGCTGTGGCAACAACGCTGATGCCGCCTTTGCCATCGTCGATCTGTAGCGCGATCCCGCCTTGTTCATCGATGATCAGCGCAAACCCGCTGGCCGACGCGCCATCCCAGTTGCCGACCAGCGCCTGCCTGCCTTGTCCCGGCGTGGTCGGCCAGATGAAAACCTGGACCGTGAAGCTGGTCAGATTAACTAACTTCTGGTTAATCGGTACGCTGACATAAGATCCAGCGGCAATATTCTGCCGGCGTCCCTGATAAACACCCGCGATTGAACTTGCGAAGACCTCTTGCTTAACGCCCGGACCGGCCGGGTTGTCATCGCCGCAGATAATCCGGACAATCTCGGCATCATAGGTCATCGCCTCGCAGCTGACCATGAACCGTATGTTATTGCCCGGCCGGCCGTAGATCCGGTCGCTATAGCCGAGCAGTTTCAACACCACGCTGGATTATCCATGTTGACGCGCAAACGGCAGTTCCGCACCCGTAAAATCCTTCCAGCGCCGCGTGAAAATATCGCGCTCGGCGGTCATCAGGCAGGTGTAGAACGTATCAAGCAGGGTCATGGGCTTGCCGCGCTGCCCGCTGAGCCGGGCCAGCTGCCACCGCGCATGCGGTGTTACGGTCACCAGCACGTATTTGTCCCGCAGCGGTTCCCCCCGAAACGCATGCAGCACCCGCCGCAGGCCGGGACTTTGATGCCCGACCGGATTGGCAAAAAACTCCTCGGCATAGGGCAAATCCCGAATCGGGTCGACCTGGTAAATTGAAGCCGGCATCATCCTTCTCCTGGCATGGTCCATGGTAGGGCCAGTTCACCGGCTTCGAGAAGCCCTTTTTTCCATCCCGCCGTTCAGGCGCGACCGTATCTGGCCAGGCGGGCCGCCAGCCCCACGGTCCAGCCCTGCACCACCAGCGAGGTGACGACGACAACGAAGACCAGGCCGAACAGCAGGTATCCCCTCGGCAGGCCCGCGAGCACCGGAATCAGCGTCAAAAAAATCGGCACCGCGCCGCGCAGGCCGACCCAGGCGATGAAGTTCATATCCCTGAAGGGCACGCGAAACGGCCGCAGGCAGACATAGGTGGCAATGGGACGGACGATAAATATCAGGCAGACCGAGACCACCGCCGCCGGCTTCCATACCCTGACCAATTCGTGCGGCGATACCAGCAAACCCAGCAGCAGAAACAGGCCGATCTGCGCCACCCATCCGAAGGCGTCGAAAAATTCCTGCAATGCCGGCCCGTTTCGCCGCATCCGGCTGCCGACCACAAAGCCGGCGATATAGGTTGCCATGAAGCCGCTGGTCTCCAGCATCTGCGCGCCGCCGAAAATCGCCAGCGCGCCTGCAAAAGCGAGCACCGGGAATATTCCCTGTTCCACCTTCAGGATGTTCAACAGAAACAACAAAACGGCACCGCCGATAATGCCGATGACCGCGCCGCCCAGCATTTCCCTAACCAGGAGCCCGGTGGCGTGGCCCACGGTCATGGCGTCCGGATGCAACACCAGGCTCACACTGAAAATTGTCAAAAAAACCGAAATCGGATCGTTCAGCCCGGACTCCATTTCCAAGATCGCCGCGACCCGGACCGGCACCTTGAAGGCGCCGGATTTCAACAGCGTGCCCACCGCCGCCGCATCGGTCGGCGACACCGCCGCGCCGATCAGCAAAGCCTGCGGCCAGGTGAGATGAAACAGCATGCGCGCCACCAGGCCGATACCGGCGGCGGTGATCACCACGCCGGCGGTTGCCAGCAAAGCCGAGGGCCAGATGGCGATGGCAATGAAACTGCGCTCGGTTTTCAACCCACCGTTGAACAGGATAATCGTCAGCGCCAGGCTGCCGAGAAAATACGCCAGGTTGAAATCGTTGAAGCCGATGCCGACCAGGCCATCGCGCCCGGCCAGCATGCCGAGGCACAAAAAAACCAGCAGCAACGGGGCCTTCACGCGGCTCGCCACCACACTCGCTACGATCGCGGCAATACCGAGAATCCCGATCAAAAAAATGCTGATATGCGTGGTATCCACGAAAATCCTTATGCATGCGCGCTTGCGTGAAGGCCAGCCTGTGCATTCCAGGTGAGACTCGCGGCGAAACCGGGCATCGCGCGCCGGTATGGCCAATGGATTAATTAAGCTCAACGCCGCAGTGTCAGGATGCGCGAAGCCTTAGATAAGCTTGGTATTATCGACGGCTTATAACACGGATCATAAATGGCGCTGAAAATCGGAATTATTGCCCACGTTAAGCACGCTATCTGCGAACCCTTCGCCGGCGGCCTCGAATCCCACACCGCGCATCTGGCAAAAGCGCTGCGGGAAAATGGCCATGCCGTTACGCTGTTCAGTGCCGGAGACCAACCGCCCGGCCAGCAGGATTATTTCTGCCGGCAAACAGCTTGCATGGCGCAAGATGCCGATGGCGGTTTTGGCTATGAACATCTCGCCTATCACGATCTGATGCATTCCATCCGCAGCCGGGACTTCGACATCATCCACAACAACTCGCTGCATTATTTGCCGATTGCGATGGCAAGTCTGCTGCCGATGCCGATGGTGACCACGCTGCACACCCCGCCGTTCTGGGAAATGGCCGGCAGCATCAGGCTGAGTGGACGCGACAACAGTTTCTACGTCGCCGTCTCTGAGCCGATCAGCAAGGCGTGGTCAAGCGTAATGGATGTCGATTGCGTTATTCCAAATGGAGTCGATTTAGAAAATTTCAGGTTCCAGCCAGCTTCTTCGGAAAAGCCCTATTTGTTCTGGTTTGGCCGCATCGTGCCGGAAAAGGGACTGCATCTGGCGATTGACGCGGCCCGGCTGGCAAACATCCCGCTGCTGTTTGCCGGGCCGCTCTCAGATACAGCGTATTTCGAGTCCAGCATCAAACCGCGGCTGGGCCCAGGGGCAGAGTATCTGGGCCATCTCAGCCACGGCCCGCTGACCGCTTTGATGGCCGGCGCCAAAGCGTGCATCTGCACACCGATGTGGGAGGAACCTTACGGCCTGGTGGTGGCGGAAGCGCTGGCCTGCGGCACGCCGGTTGCCGGTTTCGCCCGCGGCGCATTGCCGGACTTGATCGACGCCAAGTCTGGCATACTGGTCGAGCCCGGCAATGCCCAGGCATTGGCCGTGGCGGTGCGTGAGGTGCAAGCCTTATCGCGGCGCAATTGCCGAAGCCGGGCAGAGGAAATCGGCGATGCGGGCAAGATGATCGAAGCCTATGAGAACCTGTATTACAGCCTGTGCCAGCCAGCGCCGCTGTCGCGCCAGCAGACCGGGCAGCCGCCGTGGTATGCGAAGTTGCTGAGCAGCGCATCGCTCCGGTCATATTATTCCCGTAACGTTTCTCCGGATCTTTCCGACGTCATGCAGTTGGCCTGATGGATCCGGCCATCGGCTATTACGTGCATCATCAGGGCCGCGGCCATCTGGCCCGGGCACTGGCTATCGCCTGCCAGCAGCCTGAGCGGTTTGTATTGCTGGGAACCGGGCTTTCCGGAAATACGCAAGACGTCGCGGCGCTTGAACTCGCATCGGATTTGCCGGATGCTGCGACCTGGTTCGACAATGACGGCGCGGCACCGCGCAGCCTGCACTACGCGCCGCTCGGCAATGCCGGCATTCGAAATCGTATGGCCGTCCTGGCGAACTGGATTGAGCGAACCAGACCCGGATTGATCGTTTGCGATGTCTCGGTCGAAGTTGCCATGCTGGCCCGGCTGACGGCCACCCCGACGGTCTATGTCCGTCTCAATGGCAATAGAACCGACCTTGCCCATGCCGAAGCTTTTCGCAACGCAACGGCATTGATCGCACCCTTCCACGCAGCGCTCGATGACCCCGAAACACCGGCATGGATACGCCGCAAGACCGCCTATCTGCCCGGCATCACCACCATAAAAGCTGGGCATCTGCCGGCCACGGATGTGATCCTCGTGGTCAACGGCGCCGGCGGCGAAGCGCTGAACGGCGAGGCGATCGCGGCTGCTGCCATCGCCAATCCGCATTTTGCATGGCGAACCATCGGACCGGTCTCGGCGGTTGCCGGAATGCCGGCAAATTTGACGATGCTCGGCTGGATTGCCGATACATCGGCGGAGCTGGCTAACGCGGCGATAATCGTCGGCGCTGCCGGCGACGGCCTGGTGAGTGCGGTCATCGCGGCGCAGAAACCTTTTATTTGTCTGCCGCAGCCACGGCCATTTGAGGAACAGCATTTCAAGGCCCGGCGGCTGCAGGCGTTGGGCGCCGCTGTGGCTTTGGAAACCTGGCCGGATGCCGGCGCGTGGGCCGGCGTGATCGAACAGGCATTGCGGCTCGAGCCATCGCGGTTGCACGCCTTGCATGATCCGGACGGAGCCCGGAAGGCGTTTGATTTTTTGACATCCGATGTTTCGCAAAGCCTGTCTTCATGCCTGGCTTGAGCGTTCTCACGCTGGTCAAAAATCGTGAAGCGCATTTGTTGCGGCAGATCGAAGGCCTGCGCCGCGGGCTGATGCCGCCGGATGAATTGATCATCGTTAATATGGCGGAGGCGCCGCTTGATCTGCCGGCCGTGGATTTCGCCGTTGATGTCATCCACCTGCCGTCTTGCGGGCTGCCCCTGGCGCAGGCGCGCAACCTCGCGGCGGCCCGCGCGAAATACGATAAACTGCTGTTTCTGGATGTCGATTGCATTCCGATGCGCGGCCTTCTGCCCGCGGTAACGCAAGCCCTCGATAGCTTCGATGGGCTGCTTTGTGCTGAAATCCGTTACCTCGCCGCGGCTGACCTGGACCTTGAATGGGACGAAGCGCTGCTGCTGCGGACCGCCGCCAAACATCCGGCCCGTGATTTTCCGCAACACGGTCTGCAACGGCAAAATAATTACGGCCTGTTCTGGTCGCTGGCGTTTGCGTTGCGGCGCCGGCAGTTTCAATTTCTGGGCGGGTTCGACGAACGCTTCACCGGCTATGGCGCCGAGGACACCGAATTTGCTTTTCGGGCGCAGGATGCCGGGCTTGAGCTGGCATTTTTGGGCGGCGCCGGCGCCTTTCACCAGCACCATGATATTTTCGATCCGCCGTTGCAGCATTTCAACGATATTGTGAAAAATGCGCAGCGGTTTCGGGAGATCCGCGGAACCTGGCCGATGCTCGGGTGGTTGAGCGCATTTGCGGCCATGCAGCTGATTGCGTTCGACGAACAACGCATCGACATTCTCCGGCAGCCCAGCAGAGTCGAACTCGCGGCAGCTAAAAAACCGGCCTGCGAACGGATCTGATTGATTGCCTGTTGAGCGGCATCCTGGAATTCGTGATCCTTGTATGTTGCCGCAACCAAGCCCAGGATGAAAAGGCGGATCAGCCTGCAAGTAACGCATACGCCGAGATTTAATTGGGTCCGCATATCTGCTCGCATCCCTTCATCAAGGATATCTGCGGGCTCAACTTTTTCGCACCCTTGATGGCGGTGCAAAAGGAAAAATCATGGCAAAAGGTCAGCAGCGCAGCAATCGGGAAGCAAAAAAGCCGAAAGCCAGCAAAACCCCGGTCGCGGCAGTATCCTCAACGTCGGCCACAAAACCGGTTGCAGCCACCTCCGGCGCACCCAAAAAGAAGGGCTGAATCGACTAACCGAGCGCTTGTCACCGGCGGCCAATCCGATGCCGCCGGTGAGACTTTCTAACGGCGTGTTAAGAATGTCGGTGTTGCTGCCGCGTGCCGGCTGCGATTGGGGAATTCCCATCCTGGGGCAAATTCGACTATAAAATCCGCATGCAGCCGGGGCTCTTCGATATTCCTGAAGCTTCCATTGCGCCCGGCGTCGTGCTGTTCCGCAACTTTGCGCTCAGCCAGGCCGAAGCGCTGGCCGCCGCCGTGCGGTCTATCGCCGCCGCCGCACCTTTTCAGCACATGGTCACCCCGGGCGGCTTTACCATGTCCGCCGCTTTGACCAATTGCGGCGCCGGCTGGATTTCCGATCGCAAAGGCTACCGCTACTCGAATATCAATCCGCAAACCGGGGCCCCCTGGCCCGCCATCCCGGCGTTATTCTCAGCCCTTGCCAACCGTGCCGCCGATGCGGCCGGCTACCCGAATTTTATCCCGGATGCCTGCATCATCAATCGCTACGTTCCCGGCGCCCGGATGTCGCTGCATACGGATTCTCAGGAAAAAGCGCTGGACGCGCCAGTGGTCTCGGTCTCACTCGGACTTTCCGCGACCTTTTTGTGGGGTGGCGACGCCAGATCCGACCGGCCGCAGCGTATTGCCCTCCACCATGGCGATGTGATCGTCTGGGGCGGGCCGTCGCGGCTCAACTTCCACGGTATTGCGCCGCTGAAGCCCGGCGAGCATCCGAGCCTCGGCGCGCAACGCCTCAATCTCACCTTTCGGAAAGCTTGAGCTTGAACATCGCGCAGTTCGACAAATTCTGTGCAGCCCTTCCCGGCGCCAGTTTCGTTGTGCAGTGGAACGACTCTCACGTGTATAAGGTCGGCGGCAAGCTGTTTGCGCTGGCTAATAAATGGGACGGCGAGGTTGCCTTTATCCTCAAAACCACCCCGCTTGCCTGCGAGATTTTGCAGCAACAGGACATCGCCACCCGGGCGCCGTATCTGACCCGCGGCAACTGGGTGCGGATCAGCAACCCGACATCGCTTAGCGATGCCGAACTTGGCGGCTATATCAGGCAATCCTATGATATCGTCGCCGCCAAATTGCCGAAGACCGTCCGGGCCACGCTGCACCCGGCAACCTTAAATTAGCTGCAGCAGTTTTGGCACGCCGTTTACCGCGGTCTCGGCAATCACGGTTTGAAAGGCGGCCGCGCCGGTCGGCTGCGGATTAATCTCGATGGTCCGGCAACCGCGGCCGTTACCCCGGGCCGCCTGCACCAGCCCAGCCGCCGGATACACCACGCCGGAGGTGCCGATGGCAACAAATATATCCGCCTGCTCCAGGGCTTCGTAAATCTCATCCATGCCGTACGGCATCTCGCCGAACCAGACGATGTCCGGCCGCATCCGGCCGGCTTCGCCGCAGGCCCGGCAAACCAGCCGGATGCCGGCATCGTCTTCATGCCGGATTACATCGGCGCAGGCGGCGCAACGCAGTTTGCGGATTTGCCCATGCATGTGCAGCAGGCGCCGGGAGCCCGCGCGCTCATGCAGATCATCCACATTCTGGGTCACCAGCAGAAATTGCCCGTCCCAGTCCTGCTCCAGTTTAGCCAATGCCAGATGCGCCGCATTCGGCTGCACCGACTTCAATTGCGCCCGCCGCGCATTATAGAACCGGTGCACCAGAACCGGGTCGCGCGCGAACGCCTCGGGGGTCGCCAGTTGCTCAAAGCGATGCGTCTCCCACAGCCCGTTGTGATCGCGGAACGTGGAGATACCGGATTCGGCAGAAATCCCCGCCCCGGTCAAAATGACGATATTCGGCATAACCCTCCTCTACCCGCCGCGCTTCACCGCCCGCGGCGGAGCCGCGCTTCACCGCCAACGCCGGATCGGCTAACATGCGGCAAAGCTAAGCTTAAACCAAAGGAATTGCGGCATGAAAATCGCGGATGACGTCACCGACCTGGTCGGCAATACCCCGCTGGTGCGGATCAACCGCCTGGGCGCCGGCCTGCCCGGCAAAATCGTCGCCAAACTGGAATTCTACAACCCGTCCAACTCGGTCAAGGACCGCATCGGCGTTGCCATGATCGCGGCGGCCGAAAAAGCCGGGTTGCTGACCAAGGATTCCATTATCGTCGAGCCCACCTCCGGCAATACCGGCATTGCACTGGCCATGGTCTGCGCCGCCAAAGGCTATAAATGCATCCTCACCATGCCGGAAACCATGAGCAAGGAACGCCGCGCGGTACTCCGCGCCTATGGCGCCGAAGTCGTGCTCACCCCGGGCCCGGACGGCATCGCCGGCTCGATCCGCAAGGCCGAGGAAATCGTTGCATCCGGCCCCAACCACTTCATGCCGCAGCAATTCAACAACCTGGCCAATCCGGAAATCCACCGCCGCACCACCGCCGAGGAAATCTGGAAAGATACCGACGGCAATGTCGACTTCCTGATCTCCGGCGTCGGCACCGGCGGCACCATTACCGGCGTCGGCGAAGTCATTAAAACCCGCAAACCCAGTTTCAAATCCATCGCCGTCGAACCCGATGCCTCCCCCGTGCTGTCCGGCGGCGCCAAAGGCCCGCACGTCATCCAAGGCATCGGCGCCGGCTTCGTACCCGCGGTGCTGAACACCCATATCTACGACGAGATTATCCGTGTCACCAATGAAGATACGCTGACCACCGCACGCCGCGCCGCCAAGGAAGAAGGCCTGCTGGTCGGCATCTCATCAGGCGCCGCGCTGTGGGCCGCCATGCAAGTCGCCGCCCGGCCGGAAAATGAGGATAAGTTGATCGTAGCAATCATCGCCAGCTACGGCGAACGCTATTTGAGCACGGCTTTGTTTGCCGGGTTGTCGGATTGAGGAAGCACTTCTTTTTGTGAACAAAAAGAAGCAAAAAAACTTTTTTATTCCGGGCCATGGGCGGTGGAGACATAACGCCCCCGCAGGACGCTATTCGCGTGCGGCTTGATGCGCTGGATCATCGGACAAAGGCAGTTTTTTTTCCGACGAGAGAAGCAAAGAAATTTTTTTTATTCCGGGTCAGGGGTGTGATTTCGCCAGCGCCCCAGGCCCAGATTCAAAAAAGTTTTTTGGTTCTTTTTTTCAAAAAAGAACTGCTTAATGCAAGGTTTCCTCAAATAGCTTGAATAAAGCCTGCCAGTGTCTTTCGGCGGCTTCTTCGTTGTAGATGGGGAAGTCTGTCATGGTCCAGCCGTGCGCGGCGCCGGCGTAGATTTCGCAGTGATGGTCGACGCCGGCATCGGTCAAAGCTTGTTCCAGGCGCTCGGCTTGTTGCGGCGGGTAGGAGTTGTCGTTGTCGGCGCCGGCGACGTAGATCCGTCCCATGATTTCCGGGGCCAGAAGATGCGGGCTTTGTTGGTCGTCGGTGGCGAGCGCGCCGCCATGGAAGCTGGCGGCGGCGGCGATGCGTTCTGGGTAGGTGCCGGCGACGGTGAGGGAGACGCCGCCGCCGAGGCAGTAGCCGGTGGTTCCGACCTTGGTGCCCTCGACGTCTTTGCGGGTGTCGAGATATTCGAGGAAGGCGGCGGTGTCGGCGGCGGCGCGGCGGTTATCGGTTGAGGTGAAGAGGTGGCCGAGGGCAGCGCGGATATCGGGCAGTTGGAACACTTGCTTGGGGTCCATTGGGGCGTAGGGGCCGGCGCGGTAGAACAGGTCGGGCAACAGCACGAGGTAACCGCCATCGGCCAGCCGTTGCGCCATGGCGACCAGAGCCGGGCGGATGGCCAGCCCATCCATGTAGAATATCGCGGCGGGCCATGGGCCTTCGCCCTCGGGCGTCAGCACATAGGTTGGGCATGCGCCGTCGGTGGTGGCGATGGAGATTTTTTCCTGCGGCATTGTTCAATCCTTGCTGGCTGGGTCCCTGGTGCGGTGGAGTGTCGCCAACCGCGCGATGCGCGTCAATGTTACCGGGCAGCACGTATGACCTAATCGTCTGGATCGGCTGGGTTATTGGTGCTTTATGGCGCAATGCCCAGCCTGAACGAGCTTGTTTTCGCGCTTAAGACCTTTGCGGGAGCGATGGCGGCATTGGCGCTGGCGTTCTGGCTGGGGCTGGATAATCCGTACTGGTCAATGGCGACTGCGTTCATTGTGGCGCAGCCGCTGACCGGGGCGATGCGATCGAAGGCGATGTATCGTTTCATTGGCACCTTCGTGGGTGGTGTCGCGGCGGTGGTGATGATCCCGAATTTGGTGAACGCGCCGGTGCTGCTGAGCGTGGCGATGGCGACCTGGATCGGGCTTTGCTTGTATTTATCGTTGCTGGACCGTTCGGCGCGGGCCTATTTGTTCATGCTGGCGGGGTATAGCGCCGGGATTATCGGCTTTCCCACGATTGCCGAGCCCGGCACGATTTTTCATGTGGCGGTGACCCGGGTTGAGGAGATTTCAATTGGCATCGTGTGCACCTCGCTGTTCGGCACGGTATTGTTTCCGCGGCCGCTGGGTCCGGTGCTGGCGGCGCGCATTGTCGCCTGGGTGACGCCGGCGGCGGAATGGGCAGCCGCGGCACTTGGCGGGATGCAGGAGGATGCCGGGGCCAAGGCCTGCCGCCGGCGCCTGGCCGCCGAGGCGACGGATATTACGATGATGACGTCGCAGCTGGCCTTTGATACTTCGCATCTGCACAGCGCCACCCGGCATGTCATCAGGCTGCGGCTATATGTGCTCAGCCTGATGCCGGTGATCAGCTCGATCGGCGATCGTGTGGCGCAGTTGCGGGATGCCGGCGGCATTACGCCGAATTTGCAGAAGTTGCTGACCGATTGCAGCGCGTGGATCAGCCACGGCTATGACGCGCCGACCAGCGTGCCGGATGGCTTGCTCGCCGAGATTGCGGCGCAGGAGCGCGCCGGCGAAGGGCAAATCAGCTGGGAAGGGATTTTGCGCACCACGTTGCTGGCGCGGCTGCAGGAACTGGTGAGCATGGTGCGCCATGCGCGGCTGATCCGGCACCATATAATCGACGGCGATCCCGAGGTGCCGGTCTACGATAATGACCCGGTGGGGCTGGCGGCGCCGCGGCAGGTACGCGACCACAGCATGGCGCTGCTTTCCGCCTTTGCCGCCGGGATGACGCTGCTGCTGGTATGTGCGTTCTGGATTTATACCGGCTGGTCCTATGGCGGCGGTGCGGCCTTGATTGCCACCGTGGCGTGTTCGTTTTTTGCCGCCCAGGACGATCCGGCGCCGGCGATTGCGCTGATGATCCGCAATTCGTTTATCGCGATTATCGGGTCCGGTTTTTACCTGTTCGTTATTTTGCCGCGGGTTGAGACGTTTCCGGAATTGATGCTGGTGCTGCTGCCGGCAGGTCTGGCGATCGGCATTTTGATCTCGCGGCCGGCGACGTTTGGGACCGGCATGGTGCTGGGCGCGTTCGGCGCCACCAACCTTGCCTTGAACGACAGTTATTCGGATAATTTCGCGGCCTTCAGCAACAGCGCCGTCGCCTTGATCCTCGGCCTGACCGCGGCGTTGATTATGACGCGGCTGATCCGCTCGGTAGGTGCGGCCTGGAGTGCGCGGCGGTTGTTGCGGGCCGGCTGGCGCGACGTTGCGATGGCGGCCACGGTGCAGGATAAACATGACCGCGCGCAGCTGACCGGCATTATGCTGGACCGGCTTGGGTTGCTGATGCCAAGGCTGGCTTCGGTCTCGCCTGGGGCCGATATTGCGGCTGCCGATGTGCTGACGGATTTGCGGGTGGGCTTAAATGCGATTGCTCTGCAGCATGAAATGAAATACCTCTCGCCGGTCGAGCGCGCGCAGACCGAGCCGGTGCTGGCCGGCGTGGCTGCGCATTACCATGGCAATCCGTTGCTAGCGCCTGATATTTCGTTGCTTTATTGCATCGACAAATCTATTCTGTTGATCGCCGAACACGTCGAAACCGCGCATGACCGGCATCATCGCGAGGCTTTAATGATGCTGGTTGGTTTGCGCAGCGTATTGTTTCGCGAAGCCCCCTCGCCATTCCAGGATATGGCGATGGCGGCATGATCGGCGAGATCGATATTTACGGCGTGCTGCTGCCGCCGCTGCTGGTCTGGCTGGGCATCGCCTATCTTATTGCGGTGGTGGTGCGCGCCGGGCTGACGCGGCTGGGGGTTTATAAATACGTCTGGCACCGGCCGCTATTCGACCTTGCGATCCTGATGATCTTGCTGGGCGGTGTCTCCGCCATCGCCAATCATATTTTTTAAAGACTGCTGATCTATGTTCAAAAATTCCTTTATACCGCGATTTTTAGTGACCATGGTGGTGGTGGCGATAGCGGCTGTTATCGGCTGGCAGCTTTGGGTTTATTACATGCTGGATCCGTGGACCCGCGACGGCCGGGTGCGGGCCGATGTGGTGCAATTGGCGCCCGATGTCTCCGGCCTGGTGGACCAGGTGTTTATCCGGGACAATCAGACGGTGAAAATTGGCGATCCTTTGTTTCAGATCGACCGCGCGCGATTTGTTTTGGCGCTGGCTCAGGCGGCAGCAAGCGTTGCCAAGGCGAAGGCGACGCTGGCGTTGGCGGCGAGCGATGCGCGGCGGGTGGACAGCCTCTCCGGTAACGCCGTCGCCGCGACCACGCGCGACCAGAGCAATACCGATGTTCTGCAGGCGCAGGCTGCCTATGACGCGGCCTTGGCCGATCAAGGGGTGGCGCAGCTAAATCTGGACCGCGCCACGGTGCGGGCCACGGTCAATGGCATTATCAGCAATTTTTCGATGCGGCCTGGCGATTATGTCACCGCCGGCAATGCGGTGGCGGCCTTGGTCGATACCGACTCGATTTATGTCGATGGTTATTTCGAGGAAACCAAGCTGCCGCGTATTGCCATCGGTGATGCGGCGCGGGTGACATTGCTTGGCGGCGGTCCGTCGCTTCGCGGCCATGTGCAGAGCATTGACGCCGGCATTGCCGATACCGAGCGTAATGAAAGCGCTAATTTACTGGCTAATATCAATCCGACCTTCACCTGGGTGCGGCTGGCGCAGCGGGTGCCGGTACGGATTGAGCTGGATCGGGTTCCCGCCGGCACAAGGTTGATCTCCGGGCTCACCGCTACAGTGCAGATCCTGCCGCCGGCCGGTCATTAAGGGTTAGAGGCTGCAGATTGCTTCATCGTTTCGGTAATGTGGAGAGATCGCAACAAATGAGGGATGGAAATTTAATATGGCAGACCCAGTTAATATTTAGGTCATTAACAGACCACATCGAAAAGCTCAAAACATAAGAGGCCGGATCTATGAGACTTATCCTAATTATTTTGCTGATATTGGTGCTGCTTGGCGGTGGCTTTGGGCTGCATGGCGGTTTGTTCGTCGGCGACGGCGGCATCTACTACGGCGGCGGACTTGGCATTGCGTTGATTGTTATTCTGGTCCTGCTCATTCTATAGCGCGTTTCCTATCGCACGTTTCCTATCCCACGCTGCCTATCGCACGCTGCCTATAGCACGCTGTCGATAGGACGCTGAAGATAGGACGCTCACGGCGCCGATGCCGTCGAATATCTAACGTTTTGTTAGAAATTATGTTAGATATCGCCGGTAGCGCCGGCATGGTCGACTTCGTGCCGGATTGCGCTACAAGCCATCCTGATTGGATCGACGGCTGAGGGTGGAATGCACGACCAGATTACTGCAAAACCGGTATTATCCGGTATTGGCAGACAGCTTATTACCATTCGGCTGGTTTATTTCATGGCCGGCATCGGCATCTCCGCCTGGGCGATTGCCGTGCCGTTCGCAAAAATCCGGTTTCATCTTGATGACGGCACGCTCGGGCTGATTTTGATGGCGTCAGGCACCGGCGGCGTCATTGCCATGCCGTTTACCGGACCACTGATTGCAAGGTTCGGCAGCAGGGTGGTGCTGTTTGGCGCCGGCGTGATTTTCTGCAGCACGCTGCCGCTGTTGAGCCTGGCACCCTCGCCGTTGTCCCTCACCATTTTACTGTTTGTTTTTGGCGCCGCTTTTGGCGCCATCGACGTTGGCATGAACGCGCAGGCGGTGGTTATCGAAGCCCGCAGCGGCAGGCTGCTGATGTCGGGTTTCCACGCGCTGTACAGCCTGGGCTCCCTGACCATCGCCCTGTGCACCAGCCTGTTGCTGCGCGTCGGTTTTTCCAATGTCACCTGTTCGGTGATGTTCGATATCATGGCGTTTGCCATTCTGACTCAAATTCCGCATTTGCTGCCGCGCCAGGATGATCTGCCGGCCGACGGCCCGGCCTTTGCGCTACCGAACCGCGCCACCATTATTCTCGGGCTTTGCTGTTTTGCATGTTTTTTGACGGAAGGCGCGGTTACCGATTGGAGCACTATTTTTCTGCGCTTCTCGCGGGCAACGCCGATTGCCAATGCGACCCTCGGCTATGCCGGATTTTCGGTGATGATGGTGATCGCCCGCCTGACCGGCGACCAGATTGCGATGCGCGCCGGCAAGGCGATGGTGATGCGGGCCGGCGCGCTGATCGCAGCTGCCGGATTATTGGTCTGCGTCCTGATCCATGACACCCCGATAGATGTTGTAGGTTTCGCGATGGTCGGCATCGGCACCGGTAACATCGCGCCATTACTGTTCAGCGCGGCGTCAAGGGTGCCGGGCATGCAGACAAATCTATCGGTCCCCGCGGTGGTCAGCCTGGGGTATATCGGGTTTCTGACCGGCCCGGTGGTGATGGGCCTGGCCGCGCATGCCAGCAGTCTTTCGGTATCCTTTGCGCTGGTCAGCCTCATGATGTTCGCACTTTCGTTTGCCGCGCGCGCGGTAATTTAAGCGACGGCCGCAGGTTCGGGGACGGTTGTGCGGCGGCGGGTTATCACCTACTTGAGCGATAGACTTTATTTGTTTAGCCAGGTTGTTATGTCCGCATCCGCCGTCCGATCGAGCCAGCCGCGTATTGTCATCATCGGCGGCGGCTTCAGCGGCGCCACGGTGGCGCTGAACCTGTTGCGGCACCTGACGCCCGGCAGCGCAAGGATCACCATTATTGAGCCGCGGCCACTGCTGGGCGGTGGGGTTGCGTATTCCTCCAATGATCCGGCGCACCGGTTAAACGTTCCGGCGGCGCGCATGCTGGTGCTTGCCGAGGATCCCGGTGCGTTCGAGGAATGGTTCAAACATTCGGGCGGTTTGCGGGACGACCCGGAGGCATTGCTCGACGATGGACGCATCTATCCGCGGCGGCAGGCCTTCGGCCGCTACGTCGACGGCTTGTTGCGCCAGGCGGTTGGGAATAACAGCGGCTTTGAACATCTGCGGGCGCGGGCAGAGCGCGTCACGGCGCTGGATTACGGCTTTGAGGTTGCCACCGGCGCCGGCGTCGTTACCGCGGATCTGGTGGTGCTCGCAGTCAGCCATCCGCCGCCAGCCGTTCCGAAGCCGTTACGAGGCCTGGTGGGGCAGCCCGGTTTCATCGACAACCCCTGGCCGGATGACGCTATGGCCGGGATCGATCCGCAGGCCCGGGTGCTAATCATCGGCACCGCGCTCAGCACCGCCGATGTCGTGGCCTCGCTGCAGATGCGGCAGCATCGGGGGCCGATTTTGGCAGTCTCGCGCCGCGGCCTGGTATCGCGCCTGCGCAAGATGGCGCAGACCCAGCCTTTTGGCGATTTCTCCAGCCATCCCTGCACTACCGCGCTGGCGTTGCTGCAACGGGTCCGCAAAACCGTGGACCTTGCTGAAACCACCGGCAGCAGCTGGGGCGCGGTGATGGACGGCTTGCGCGTGCAGGGACTTACCGTCTGGTCGGCGCTGCCGGCGCCGGAAAAATCTCGCTTCCTGCGGCATTTGCGGCCGTTCTGGGATGTGCACCGCTACCAGGTGGCGCCGCAACTGGCCGCCATCACCGAGGCCAAGTGTGCGGCCGGCGCGTTGGCGATCCGCGCCGCCCGTATTCTCGATGCCCGTAACGCCGGCACGCAATTTGCGGTGCAGCTGCAATTTCGTAACGCGGCGCCGGTGTGGGAACAGTTCGGCGCCATTATAAACTGTACCGGCCCGGACCATGGCAATGTTACGGCCACCAACCCGGTCCTCGCCAATCTTAACGATGCCGGAATGATCCAACCCGATCCGCTCGGGCTCGGCCTGCAAACCGACCTTGCCGCGCGCGCCATCGACGCCTTGGGCAAACCGCAACCCAGATTATTGGTCTGCGGGCCGCTGGCGCGCGCCGCGTTTGGTGAACTGATGGGGCTGCCGCAAGTCTCGCAACACGCGGCATTGGTGGCTGCGGAGATACGCAAAGAGCTGTTGTTATAAGGACGTAGCCGCTTTTTGAAAAAAGCGGCGCAAAAACTTTTGGCTATCTTAAGGACTGCGCGGGAGTGGCTATGGCTAATTGTGATTTATTGCGACGCGGGTTAATTGCGCGGCGATTTTTAGACTCTGCGGCCAGAGGCTTGATATTTTTAATGCGGCTGTCTGGGTCAGGCGGTGGTTCATCAACGCATATATGATATCCGCGCGTTTGATCTGGCCCCTTACATCATGCGCCAGCCGGCGGTGAAAGCTGTTACTGTCCTGTTTATTTACCACCGCCTGCACCGCCAATGCAGAACTGTGCAGGGCTATCGACATGCCGTCTCCGGTGAACGACTGAATGACACAGGCCTGATCGCCTAACCTGAAAAGGCCGGGTGGGTCGGTATCGTGCGGCTGATGAATGAAGCCGTAGGGCACCTGGTAGATGGTGAGCGGCTGTTGCAACATCGGCTCCGCACCGGCAAGCCGATGCGCCAATACCGGCGTCGAGGTTTGCAGATGTTGCAGCAGGCTTGGCCAGTTGCCGCCGCACTGCCGGTAGCGATCGCGGTCCACCAGCAGGCATAAATTCGCTACGCCATCTTCGATAAGTTGCAGCCCGGCATAGCCGCCGGGGAAAAATATCAGCTCGATATGATGCTCCAGGCTGGCGCGCGCCGCCGGCCGCAGCTTGAAGTACATTTTGAAACCGATCAGGTTTTTTTGTTTTGTTTGTGTATTGAGCTGTCGCTTTATCCCGCGCAACTCGTGCTTGCCGGTTGCCAGCATCATGACATCCGGCTCTACGATGCCGATGTCCTCGATATCCACCGCGATTTTGTTTTCGACCGAGACTTTGCGGACCGCACGGCCTCGCACCACCTGCACGCCAAGATCCTGCGCATGGCGCAGCAATGCCTCGTCAAGTTTGAAACGGGAAAGCCCGATGGCGGCAAACGGCAGCTCCGTGCTGATGGTCTCTGCACCGCGGATCAGCCGCAACCGGGAGATTACAGCACCGCCTAAAGCTGCAACGTCCAGGCCTAATCGCGACAGATAGTCCTGCGCCTCATAGCTTATGAACTCGCCGCAGATTTTATGTACCGGTTTATTTTCACGTTCGATCAGGGTTACCGCAAGACCGGTTCGCACCAGTCCAAGCGCCGCCGCGGCGCCGGCGAGACCGCCGCCCGCAACCAGGATGTCCGGGCGCAATGCGGCACTCATTGCAGCCGGCTGACGCATGTTGTTTTAAATGGCCTACGCTGCATTTTGTTTAAGCGGCTGACGAATGATTTGTGAGGCGGCTTATGCCGTGGCGAAACGGCAGGTGCCAGGAAATTTCCGCAAGCGTGCCGGCTCGGGTCGATAACGCACGCCAATCGGCGCTGCGAAAACCGCGGGCAATGGAGATGCGCCCGTCATTGCGCACAATCGGGTGCCAGCGCATCAATCTGGCCAGCATTGGAAAGCCGTAATAGCTGAACGGATGCCGGTGTAGATCCGTAATATACCAGCCTCGCGCGGCGGTTTTATCAAACCAGCGGAGCAGCTCCACGATTTGCGGGTCGTCCAGGTGGTGGGTGAATTGCGAGGTCACGATAAAATCCGGCGGCGCCGCCGGGGCATAGCAGAACACATCGCCGGTCAAATAATCGATGTGGGTGCCGGGTGGTGTTGCCGCCCGCGCCGCAATTGCGCTGCGCGGGTTTAAGTCAATGCCCGACAAGCGCGCGGAGAAGCCACGGCGCCTGGCCCAGTTGGCAATGGCCCGCAACAGATCGCCCTGGCCATAAGCCACATCCAGCACCGAAAATTCCGCGCCTTTGGGATAATGCCGGGTGGCGCGCCGCAGGAAATTGAGCACCGGACGATGCGTCAGCGTGAGGCGGTTCAAGGCCGCAAGATCGGCCAGGCAACGCTGATAGATGGCAGGCTCCAGGCCCGGCGCATCCATTGCTTCAGGCAAACGGCTGCGGACCGAAAAATCCAATCTCAGCCGGCCATCGTGAACCGGAACGTCTCGGCGACGACGCCGGGACCAAAGGCCAGCCCAAGTCCGCGCCTGCCCTTTTCAGCCGTGTCCAGCATGCGTTTGAGCACAAACATGATGGTGGCCGAGGACATGTTGCCGCATGCCGCCAGTACCGATCGGGAAACCTCGAGCGCTGATTTGTCAAGGAAATAACCGATCTCCACGGCATCCAGGATCGACCTGCCGCCGCCGTGTACGGCCCAGAGATCGATGGCCTGCGTGCCCTCCCCGCGCAGCAATCCGCGGTCGTGTTCGGCCGCCAGATCGGCGCGCAGGGCCTGGGTAATTCGCCCTGGAACCTTGCCGGAAAGTGTCATGTCGAACCCTTCATTGCCGATATGCCAGGTGATGAGATCGGCGCTATCGGGCAGCAAGGCGGTGCGGAAATCATGCAATGCGATGCCGGTTTCCTCGGCCGAGACCAGGGCAGCGCTGCAGCCATCGCCGAACAGCAGAAATAGCAGCGCCTGCTCGATATCATTGGTTTCCTGCATGTGCAGGCTGCAAAGTTCCAAATTTATTACCAGCACGCGTGCCGTGGGGTCAGCCAGCACCGCTGCCTGGGCAATCCGCAAGGCAGGTACGGCTGCCGCGCAGCCCATGAAACCAACCATGGTGCGCTGCAGATCGTCGCGCAAACCAAGCCGCCGGGCCAGGATCAGGTCCAGCCCAGGAGCGCTGAAACCGGTACAGGATGCAACGATCAGATGCGTGATTTCAGCCTCGCGGCCCTGCAGGTCGAGTTTGGCGACGGCGCGCTGCGCGAGGTCCGGCGCGAATGTTTCATAGGCCCGCATGCGCCGTGCGGTGGATGGAAAGGCGCCGGGCGAATAAAACACATCTTCGGTGGTCGGCGTCATCGAAAGCGAGTCGCGCGGCAGCACCGAATAGCGATGGGAGATACCCGAACGCTCGACCATGCGCTGGAAAATCCGATCGAATTTGCCGCGCAACTGAACCTTGTTCATGAAGTCGATGAAAATTCCGTGAATGTCGAGATGTGGGACAGCCGTCCCAATTCGGTTGATATGGGCAGCCGTCATAAAATTCCTGGAACTTCCATTTTGGTCATGTTGTAGCGTGGCCCAGACTGAACAAGTTGCCTTTTTATTCTTTAACGTGATCGTGAAATCGGCGTTTGGCTTCGATAGGATCGGCGATCGCGCAGGCCCGTGCAAGCTGAATGACGACCAGACTTAGTATGACGATGAGCGCTGACGCCAGGCTGCCCGAAATGACGCCGGCACCGTGCGAGAGCTTTGCCGGCCCCAGAACCGTTATCAGCCAAAGGCCGCCGAAATAGGGTGCGAGCCACCAGGCGCCGCGCCAGTCCAGATGGCCAAGGCCGCGGTAGCGGGCGAACTGAACGATGAGATAGATGAGGAAAACCAGCGCCAATCCGCCGAAGACATGGTCGACCACGGCGGCACCCGCCCAGAACACCACGAAATTGGCAACGATAAAGGCAGCCGTGGCGATAAGATACGGGTAAGGCAGGCGGAAGGGTCTGGGGAATTCACGCTCAGGCAAGGTGGTGCGAAAGCAGATCAGCACCACCGGCCCGACCCCGTAGGCCAGTACGCCGATCGAGGATAGGTAGGTTACCAGCAGGCGCCAGGAGGGCAACGGCAGCAAGAACAGCAAGCCGACGAGAAAGGTCAGCGCCAGGGCTGCCACCGGCACCCCGGCGACCGAGATTTTCGCGAATCGTTTGGAGAGAAATCCTTCATCGGCGGTGGCATAGATCACGCGGGCGGCGGTGGTATTGTAGATGATACCGGTGCCGGAGGGGGAAATGGCGGCGTCGATATAAAGGATTGCCGCGAGCCAGGTCAGGCCGAGGGTGCTGGCGAGGCCGGCGAAGGGACCGGAGATGCCCGGGAAGCTGATGGCGGCCCAGCCTTTGGCCAAGTCGGCGGGGCTGAGGGCGCCGATAAAGGCGATTTGCAGGCCGCCATAGAGCAGCATGCAAAGCAGGACCGAGCCCAGGATCGCGAACGGCAACGCGGTTTTCGGGTTGGCGGATTCGCCCGCAAGCTCGATTGCCTGGCGGAAGCCAAGAAAGGTGAAGATGATGCCGGAACCGGCGACGGCGCCGAAAATGCCGCCAATGCCGGCCGGGGCGAACCCGAATTCAGTGAAGTTGGCGGTGCGGAAATGCACCGAAACAAGCGCGATCACGGTGAGCAGCGGCACTGCCAATTTCCACCAGGTGATGGCGCTGTTGACCGCCAGCACCAAGCGGATGGCGAGCAGATTGATGACGATGAAAACGATCATCAGCGCCACCGCCGCCACCAGGCCTTTTGGCGTCAGCACGCCGGAGGACGCCACCACAAGGCCGGACACAAAGTGATTGCCGTAGGAGATGACGGCGACCGCCTCCACCGGGGCCACCGAAACATAGGCCAGGAAATTGATCCAGCTCATCACCTGGGCGGCCAGCATGCCGTGGCAGAGTTTCGGGAAAACGATGACGGCGCCGGGGCGCGGAAACATGGTGGTGAGCTCGGCGTAGACAAAGGCCAGGAGCAGGATGGCGCAGCCGCCGATAACCCAGGAGATGATGGCGGCGGGGCCGGCGATGCGGGCCGCGGTCAAGGCGCCGAACAGCCAGCCGGAACCGATCATGCCGCCAAGGCTGGCGAATAGCAGGCCGATCCGGCCGGCATCCCGCTTCAGACCGCCGGCGGCACTGGGTCCGGCCTGGATGGGGCTGCCGGGGGTGCCGGGGCCGCCAGAGCCGCCGGCTCCGCTTGTAAGCATGGACGACTCCTTTAGGCTGTTTCGATCAAGCCGTTTGACGCTGGCTCGATAGCGCCTACATCAAGGGTTGAATAGGAGTTGTTTGTCGATGGGTAAAATTGCGATGCGGCACCCTGAAGGCTTTGACGGCGGCAGCCGCGGCGGCCAGCCGGCTGGCGTTCCGGTTTGGGATTTAAGCGATCTGTACAGCGCCGAAACCGATCCCCGGATTGCCACCGAATTGGCCCAGGCGGAAGCCGATGCCGCGGCTTTCGCAGGGGCTTATCAGGGCAAGATCGCGGCACTCTCCGGCGCTGCCCTGGCAGCGGCGATTGCGCGGTTCGAGGCGGTCGAGGAAGTTCTGGGGCGGCTGATGTCCTATGCTCAATTGCGCTTCAGTGCCGACTCGACGGATCCCGCAGCCGGCAAATTCTATCAGACGATGAGTGAGCGGATTACCACGATCAGCACGCATCTGTTGTTTTTTACCCTGGAGCTCAATCGGCTGATCGAGGCCGAGCTCAGTGATAAGCTTACCGACCCGGCATTGGCGCGCTACCAGCCGTGGCTGCGGGATTTGCGGGTGTTCCTGCCGCATCAGCTCTCCGATGAGCTGGAAAAATATATTCATGAGAAGGAAGTGACCGGGCATTCGGCATGGAGCCGGCTGTTCGATGAAACCACGGCCGGCATGAAGGTGGAACTGCGCGGCGCCGAGCTGACGCTCTCCGATGTGCTGAACAAACTCTCCGACCCGGACAGGAGCCTGCGCGAGGCCGCCGGCAAGGCGATTGGGAAGGCGATCGGGGCGCAGGAGAAACTGTTTTCGCTGATCACCAACACCTTGGCCAAAGACAAGGAGATCAGCGATCAGTGGCGGCATTATCCGAGCCCGCCGAGCTATCGCAATCGGTCGAACATGGTCGAGGACGAGGTGGTCGAGGCGCTGGTGCAGGCGGTGGTGGCGTCTTATCCGAAGCTGGCGCATCGGTATTATTCGATGAAGGCGGAATGGCTGGGATTGGATAAGTTGCAGCACTGGGACCGCAATGCGCCATTGCCGGAGGATGACGACCGGGAGATCCCCTGGGCTGAAGCGCAAAGCCGGGTGCTTAGCGCCTATGGTTCGTTCAATCCGAAACTTGCCGATACCGTGAAGCCGTTTTTTGAGCGCCACTGGATCGATGCGGCGTTGCGGCCGGGCAAGTCCGGGGGTGCATTCGCGCATCCGACCGTGCCCTCGGTGCATCCTTATGTGTTGATGAATTATCACGGCCGCACCCGCGATGTGATGACACTGGCGCATGAACTGGGCCATGGCGCGCATCAGGTGCTGGCGGCGCATCAGGGTTATTTAATGTCCGGCACGCCGCTGACCTTGGCCGAGACCGCCAGCGTGTTTGGCGAGATGCTGACGTTTCGCTCGATGCTGGATGGCGAGCGTGATCCCAAGCGCCGTAAGTTGATGCTGGCGCAGAAGGTTGAGGACATGTTGAACACGGTGGTCCGGCAGATCGCATTTTATCAGTTCGAGACGCGGATCCATGCCGAGCGCCGCAATGGCGAGCTGCTGCCCGAGCGGATCGGCGAGATCTGGCTGCAGGTGCAGACTGAAAGCCTTGGACCGGCCTTTGAATTTACCGAGGAGTATAAGTATTTCTGGGCCTATGTACCGCATTTCATCCACTCGCCGTTTTACGTCTATGCCTATGCCTTCGGCGATTGCCTGGTGAATGCGTTGTACGCGGTGTACCAGGAGGCCGAGGATAAAACCGCGTTCGCGGAGAAGTACCTGGCCATGCTGAGCGCCGGCGGCACGCTGCGGCATCAGGCGCTGCTGGCGCCGTTCGGGCTGGATGCGACGGCGCCGGAGTTCTGGCAAAAAGGGCTGGATGTTATTTCCGGCTTCATCGATGAGCTGGCGGTATAGACCGGATGGCTGACGATGCACGCGAAGGCAATATATTCGGCGAGATCAGACGGTTTGCCAAAACCTCAGGCGCCGTCGGCGGGATTGCGGCGCGGATTACCGGTGAGCGGGTGTTCGGCATCAAGACCAACCAGGCGCGCCATGCCGAGGATTTAAAGTCAATTCTGGGCGGGCTGAAGGGTCCGATGATGAAGGTGGCGCAGTTTCTCTCCACCGTGCCGGATGCGCTGCCGCCGGAATATGCAGCACAGCTGGCGGAATTGCAGAGCAATGCGCCGCCGATGGGCTGGGCCTTTGTGCGGCGGCGGATGGCGGGCGAGCTTGGTGTTGACTGGGAACAGAAATTCTCGTCGTTCGGCAGGGAAGCAACCGCCGCGGCCAGTCTCGGTCAGGTTCACAAAGCCAGGCTGCTGGACGGCACGGATGTTGCGTGCAAGCTGCAATATCCGGATATGCCGAACATTATGGAAGCCGATTTGCGGCAGCTGAAAATGGCGTTGGCGGTGTATAAGCGGATGGATAACGCCATCATCCAGGATGATATTTACGTTGAGCTGGCGGCCCGGCTGCGCGAGGAACTGGACTATACGCGGGAAGCCGCGCAGATGCGGCTTTATCATACCATGCTGGACGGCGTTGCCGATGTGAACGTGCCCGAACCGGTGCTGAGCCATACCACCAAGCGGCTGCTGACGATGAAATGGTTGAACGGCGTGGGCCTGAAAACCTGGCTGGAAGGCGAGCCGAGCTTGGAGGCCCGCAATGCGCTGGCGGCGGCTTTATTCCGGGCCTGGTATATTCCGTTCTACCGTTATGGGGTGATCCATGGAGATCCGCATCTCGGCAATTACCAGGTTAATCCGGAAGGCGGGCTGAACCTGCTGGATTACGGATCGATCCGGGTTTTTCCTGCAAAGTTCGTGACCGGCGTGTTGGAGTTATACGCCGCCGTGCGTGACGATGACCCTGAGCGCGCGATGCATGCCTATGAGATTTGGGGCTTCCAGGGCATTAACATGCAGCATGTGATGGTGCTGAATGATTGGGCGAAATTCCTGTACGATCCGCTGATCGAAGACCGGGTGCGGCTGATCCAGGAGGACGGCGATACGCAGTTTGGCCGCAGTACCGCGCAGAAGGTTCATGAAGGGCTGCAGCGTACCGGCGGCGTGCGGCCGCCGCGGGAATTTGTTCTGATGGATCGATCGGCAATCGGCCTTGGCAGCGTGTTCCTGCGGCTGCGCGCCGAACTGAACTGGAGCCGGCTGTTCCATGAGACGGTGGCGGATTTCGACGCCGACAAACTTGCCGCCCGGCAGGCTGAGGCGCTGGAAATAGCCGGCGTGCCGATTGCGCACTGAATAGCGGCGCCGGGCGCGCGGCCTTGGCGACGGGCCGAGGCAGTTGAGCGGTTGCAGGGCTTCGGGGCGGCGGCTATGAGGCCGCGATGGCGATTATAAAGAAGGGTTTTGGCGAGGGGCTGGTAGCGCGCGCCTACCGCAAAATTCTGCATACATTTTATGCGAATGATCTGTGGATTGATTTGCGGCTGCACGCCAAGCGCGAGGCTGTGGATTACATCATTGCCAATATGCAGGCAGCCATGGTGCTGCCGGACCGGCTGGCGTTGCTGGGCTTTGCTTATTCCAGGGCCCCGGCTGCAGGGCTGGTGCTTGAATTCGGCGTTGAAAAGGGCGCGTCCCTGCGGCATTTGGCCAGCCTGACGCCACGGACTGTGCACGGCTTTGACAGTTTTGAGGGCCTGCCCGGCGACTGGAATGGCACCAAGGAAACAAAAGGCGCGTTTTCGCTACGCGGCCGGCTGCCCAAAGTGCCGGCGAATGCGAAGCTGCATGTCGGATGGTTCGACAAGACGTTGCCGGAATTTCTGGCAGGGGATGGCCAGGCCTGCGCCTTGATCCATGTCGATTGCGATATATATACCTCTACCGTTAGTATCTTCGCCGCGCTTGGGGACCGGATTGGACCTGGAACCGTTATCGTCTTCGATGAATATTTCAATTATCCGGGGTGGCGGCAGCACGAGTACAGGGCGTTTCAGGAATTCATCGGCGATACCGGGCTGACCTATCATTATCTCGGGTTTTCCGCGGAAAAAGGTCACGTCGCCGTGGTGATCGGTTGATGCGTGTGTTTGGCGCCGGAATGACCGCATTGGGAGATGGCTGTTTCGGCCACTTGCATCAAAACAGGGTCTCAATCATGGTGCCCCGCAATTGCTATTACGGATCGGAATTAATCGCCGGTCCGCACGAAAAAGGGATGTTGGAATGCGCCTAGCCGTTTTGAAGGAACGCCGTGCCGGTGAGAACCGGGTCGCGGCGACGCCCGATACTGTTAAAAAACTGGTCGCTTTGGGGCTGGAGGTCGCAATCGAAGCCGGCGCCGGGTTGGGTGCCGCAATTTCGGATGCCGAGTTTTCCGCTGCCGGGGCGCAGGTTGTGGCCGATGCCGCGGCGGCTTTGGCCGGCGCCGGTATATTGTTTGCCGTGCAGGCGCCGGAGCCGGAGATCAGGGCGCTGATCGGGCGGGGTACGCTGCTGGTTTGCACCATGAATACGTTTGCCAATCCAGGGTTGGTGGATGCCTTGGCGGCCGCCGGGATCGATGGCGTGGCGATGGAGATGATGCCGCGCATTACCCGCGCGCAGTCGATGGATGTGCTCTCCAGCCAGGCTAATCTGGCCGGATATCGGGCGGTGATCGAGGGCGCCGGTGCCTTTGCCCGCGGCTTTCCGATGATGATGACGGCGGCCGGCACGGTGCCGCCGGCGCGGGTGCTGGTGGTCGGCGCCGGGGTGGCGGGGCTGCAGGCCATCGCTACGGCGCGCCGCCTTGGCGGCATTGTGTCGGGCACCGATGTGCGGCCGGCGGCGAAGGACGAGATCAAATCGCTGGGCGCCAGTTATGTCGGCGTCGAAGATGACGAGACCGCCAAGCAGACGGGTCCCTATGCCGGGCAGATGTCGGATGCGTTCCGGGCCAAGCAGGCCGAGCTGATGGCGACCACGGTGGCGAAGAACGACATTATCATCTGCACCGCGCTGGTGCAGGGCCGGCAGGCGCCGGTGATTGTCACCGCCGAGATGGTGGCGGCGATGCGGCCCGGCAGCGTGGTGGTGGATATTGCCGCGGATGCCGGCGGCAATTGCGGTGCGACCGTGCCGGGCGAGCTGACGGTGACACCGAACGGCGTGCAGATCCTCGGCTACCGGAACTGGCCGGCACGCATTGCGGTCGCATCCAGCCAGCTATATGCGCGCAACCTGGCGACCTTCCTGACGACGTTCTGGGACCAGGACACCAAGACGCCGAAGCTGGTGGAGACCGATGACATCATTAAAGGTGTTCTGCTGACCAAAGGCGGGCAGATCGTGCACCCGAATTTTGTCCCCGCCGCAGCACCGGTCGTACCCCCGGCTCCCGCTGCTCCCGTGGCTTAAAGGAAACCTATCATGACCCCTACCGATCTTGCCAGCCAAGCGGCTGATCTTGCGCACCAGGCTTCCATCCTGGCCCAGAACGCGGCCGGGCTGGCGGCGGTTGCGGCCCAGCATGCGCAGCCGGCCGCACCTTTTGTGTATTTGTTCAGCATTTTCGTGCTGGCTATTTTCGTTGGCTATTACGTGGTCTGGAACGTTACCCCGGCTTTGCATTCGCCGCTGATGGCGGTGACCAATGCGATCAGCTCCGTGATCATCGTCGGCGCCATGCTGGCGGCCGGGCTGAAAGGCAGCCTGATTGCGCATGTGTTTGGATTTCTGGCGGTGGTGCTGGTGAGCGTGAACATCTTTGGCGGCTTTGTCGTGACCAACCGGATGCTCTCAATGTTCAAGAAAAAAGATAAGGCCGTCGCCAAATGAATGAGTCTCTGACCTCCTTTGCATATCTTGTCGCGGCGGTGCTGTTTATTCTGGCGCTGCGCGGGCTGTCGCATCCGGTAACATCGCGGCGTGGCAACCAGATGGGCATTGCCGGCATGGCAATCGCCATCGTCGCCACGCTGCTGCATGCCGGCATGACGGCAAGCGGCTTCTTGATTATCGTGATTGGCGTTGCCATCGGCGGCACCATCGGCACCATTGCCGCACTCAGGATCAAGATGACGGCGCTGCCGCAGCTGGTGGCGGCGTTCCACTCGCTGGTCGGCCTGGCGGCGGTTTGCGTTGCCGCATCGGCGCTGAACGCGCCGCAGAGTTTTGGCATCGGCACGCCGCATCATATCCATCTTGAGAGCCTGATCGAGATGTCGCTGGGCCTGGCGATCGGCGCCATCACCTTCACCGGCTCGCTGATTGCGTTTGCGAAACTGCAAGCGCTGATGACGGGTACGCCGATCATGTTCAAGGGCCAGCATCCGTTGAATTTGGGGCTTGGCATTCTGATCGTTGTGCTGATTGTTTTGTTTGTCGCATCCGGCGGCAGCTTCGCGCTGTTCACGCTGATTGCCTTGGCGGCGCTGGCGCTTGGGGTTGCTGCTCATCATCCCGATCGGCGGGGCGGACATGCCGGTTGTGGTTTCAATGCTGAATTCTTATTCCGGCTGGGCGGCATCGGGCATCGGCTTTACCATCGGCAATCTGGCGCTGATCGTAACCGGGGCGCTGGTGGGATCCTCCGGCGCCATTCTGTCGTACATCATGTGCCGGGGGATGAACCGGAGCATCATCAATGTGATCGCCGGCGGCTTTCGGGACCACCGGCGATGCGGTGGTTGCGGCTTCGACCGGCGACAAGCACGTGAAGATCGGCTCGGCCGATGATGCCGCGTTCATCATGAAGAATGCCTCGAAGGTCATCATCGTGCCTGGATACGGCATGGCGGTGAGCCAGGCTCAGCACGCGCTGCGCGAACTCGCGGATATGCTGAAGGCGGACGGGGTCGAGGTTAAATATGCCATCCATCCGGTTGCGGGGCGGATGCCGGGGCATATGAATGTGCTGCTGGCCGAGGCCAATGTGCCCTACGACGAGGTGTTCGAGCTTGAGCAGATCAACAATGAATTCGCCACCGCCGATGTGGTGTATGTGATCGGCGCCAATGACGTCACCAACCCGGCGGCCAAGACCAATCCGGCCTCACCGATTTACGGCATGCCGATATTGGAAGTGGATAAGGCAAAGACGGTGCTGTTCGTGAAACGCGGCATGGCGACGGGCTATGCCGGTGTCGATAACGAATTGTTCTTCCGCGACAACACCATGATGCTGTTCGGCGACGCCAAGAAAATGACCGAGGAGATCGTGCAGGCGTTGGGGCGTTAGAACCGTACAGGCGCACGGACGTTAAAGACGTGCAGGCGCACGGGCGTTAAAGACGCGCGGGCGCGCGGGCGCGGGGACGGTAATGCGTTCGGCGCGACGGCGTTTAAATGGCACCGCGCAACGCTGCTGAAAAATGGCCACGACGGCGGTGGCCTATTTTTATAAGCAGAGAGCGGTTAGCTTGTGCGGATGATAGCGACCGAGGCGATCCAGGCGTTTCTGCTGGCCTTTCCGGCGTTGTTTTCGATTGTTAACCCGCTCGCGGGCGCGATTATATTCAATGAAGTAACGGCTTTTCAAACCCATGTGGAACGCGTCGTGCTGGCGCGGCGGGTGGCGTTTTATTCGACGATGGTGATGCTGGTAACGCTATGGGTTGGCAGCTACATTTTAAATTTCTTCGGTATTTCCCTGGATGCGCTGCGGATTGCCGGAGGAATTGTGGTTTCGGCCCGGGCCTATGAGATGCTTTCCGCGCCGGAGGTGAGCGTCGGCCGCAAGGCGGCTGAGGCGGCGCCGGTGGAACCCACAACCGATCCGTCGGGCTTTGCATTCTTTCCCCTGACCTTGCCGTTTACCACGGGTCCCGGAACGATTGCCGTGGCAATCAGTTTGGGTACGGAACGGCCGGCAGGGGGACTTGCCGGGATGCTGGCATATCTGGGCGGCGCCTCGGCGGCGGTGTTGGCAATGGCGGTGCTGATCTGGCTTCTCTATACCACCGCGGACCGTTTGGCGGCAGTGCTGGGCGCGTCCGGCAGGAACGTGGTGGCTCGGCTCGCAGCGCTTTTATTGCTTGGGATTGGCGTGCAGATTGTGCTGTCCGGCGCGTTGCCGGCGCTGCATGAGGCAATGACCGGCCAAGGGGTGCATTTCTAGGCGTAGCGAATCGCATCATGGATATGACGCACCGCGCCGCCACAAACCAAAGCGACATCGAAACGTATATTCGGCCGGTTCCATTCCTGATGCAGAGCAAGGGCTGAATCTGCGGCCTGGAGAAGCCGCAGCTGCTGAGTTGGGAGCACGGCGTAGGCTGCTTCATCGAAGGTTTTTCGGGCTTTCACTTCAACAAAAACCAATGTTGCAGCATCTGCAACGATAAGGTCGATCTCCCCGGCTTTGGAGCGCAAACGCTGCGCCAGAACGCTGAACCCCTGCGCTTGCCAGATAGCGGCGACCGAAGCTTCGGCGGCCCTGCCCTTGGTTTCGGCGGTTTGGCGTTTGATGCGTGCGGGTTGGGGCATGATGCGTTTTGGAGGGGAAATGGTTAACACACGATAAATAAATGTCTAAGGTTGTGGGTGAAGGTAGGATTTTTTGGCAACACGTTCCCATGCATGACGCTACGGACCTAAAAAAGGTAACTAATCTCTTAAACGATGACACTGAATTGTATTTCGTGACGAATCTGGGTAAATCCCTGGTATGCGTAAGACCGTTCGCCTGACGAGACTTCGTCTTCGAGAACTGGACAGGTGCGGGGCGACGGCGTTGGAGATTTGTGATGCGTTTTAACGAAATTGGACAGCAATTACGCGCTTACCGCATGGAATCCGGTTTGAAGGCCGAGGAAATTTCCGCTCGTCTGGGGGTGTCACGCGCCGCCCTGTATCGATACGAAAAAGGCGAGGTCATCAAACTCGATACGGTCAACCGTCTGGCTGAATTGCTGAAAATCTCGCCGCTGACCTTATTGGGCATTGGCGTTGAATATTACACCAAGCCGGTCGGGTTCATGGAGCGGGTGCGGCAGATTGAGGAAACTTCCGATCAGATTTTGCAGGTCTTTGGTCCGATTTGCTATTTGATTGCCTCGGATCGATTTGACGGATTATTGGCGCAGTTTTTTGAGGAGGCGGCCGACCAGATGGGTTCCGAGCGCGGCATGGCCCGGGCCGCGGCGGAGCAATTATTAGGGGTAATGGATGCGCGCAAGCGCATGTTCGCCACCCGCAAACCATCGATCATCGCTATTCTGACGATCAGCTCGATCCAAAAGTTCTTGATAGAGGGCGTTGCGGGAACCATTGCGGCCTCGGACCGGCTGCGCCAGACCGCGAAAGAGGTTGCGGCGCATGAGATGGAGTTAATCGCAAAACTGATGGAGAGCGAGCCGATCGGGCTGCAGTTAGGCCTGATGGCGAACGGCGAGCCGAATGGGCCGTTTACGCTGCTGCGCTCCCGCGAACGGGCGATCCTGGCAATCAATCCGTTTAACGCGGACGCGCCGCCCTCCGCGCAGACCGGGGTTGCCATGATCACTAGTGCCGAGGATGCGGTGGTGGCGCATCAACGGGTGGCCGAGGGCGCATGGCGCGACGCTTTGAAGGGCGCGGCGGCGGCCGAGCGGGTAAGGGCTATGATTGTCGCGGCACGCGGGTAACGCAGTGGAGCCTCTGGTTGCACCGGACTGGCTGGCATCCTCGTTGGATGCGCCAGGATTGGTGGTGCTGGATGCGAGCTTTTATCTGCCGAATGAGGGGCAAGACGCCAGAAAGCTTTTCGAGGCCGCTCATATTCCTGGCGCCGTGTTCTTTGATATCGACGCCATCTCCGATCCTGCAACGCAATTGCCGCATATGCTGCCCAAGCCCGCGGATTTTGCGCGGATGGTGGCGCCACTTGGGATCAGCAATAGCAGCAGGATCGTGGTTTACGATCAGCGCGGGATATTCTCCAGCGCACGCGTGTGGTGGATGTTTCGGGTGTTTGGCCATGATGACATCGCGGTTCTGGATGGCGGGTTGCCCGGCTGGGTAAAATCAGGCGGTGCATTGGCTGCGGGCAGTGCGTCTGTGCGGGCCACAGGTAGCTTTGACCCCTATTTTCGGCCGGCGATGGTTCGAGATATCGACGATATGCGGCGCAACCTGGCAGCGCCATCCGCCCTGGTTGTGGATGCGCGACCGGCGGGACGGTTCACCGGTGCTATTCCCGAGCCCCGGGCGGGCATGAAAAGCGGCCATATTCCAAGCGCCCGGTCGTTGCCCTTCACCGAGATTTTGGCTGACGGCCACATGCTGCCGGCGGCGCAATTACGGCAACGGTTTTTGGCAGCGGGCATTGATGGCACGGCGCCGGTGGTGACGAGCTGCGGGTCGGGCGTGACGGCGGCGGTGCTGACCTTGGGAATGGTGCTGGCCGGCTTGCCCGAACCTGCACTCTATGATGGTTCCTGGGCGGAATGGGGCAGCCGGGGGGATACGCCGGTCGAGGTTCAAGGCTGAACTCAGAGGCGACTTACGTATTGTCCCGGCCTAGTTTTGAGCCGGGGATTCCCGTAACATCGCTTTCAATGGCAAAGAAATTCGATACACGGCTGGTGCATACCGGGCGCGCCAGCACCAAGGCGCATGGCTACGTCAATCCAAAACTGGTTCGCGGGTCAACCGTGCTGTATCCGGATGTCGCGACCAAGCTTGCACTCGGCAAGCGCCGGTTGGAGCAGATAGAGCTTTACGGCCTGTACGGGACGGAGACGCATTTCGCGCTTGAACGGGCGGTGGCCGAGATCGAGGGCGGCAGCCATTGCCAGGTCGTCGGCTCTGGCTTGGCCGCCTGCATCATGCCGTTGCTGGCCTATTTGAAATCCGGCGATCATTTGCTGGTGCCGGATTCCGTTTACGGTCCAACCCGGACCTTTTGCGATACCGTGCTGGCCCGCTTTGGCGTTACCACCCTCTACTATGATCCGATGGCGAGCGAGGCTGAGATAACGGCGTTATTGCAACCGCAGACGCGGGTGCTTTTCACCGAGAGCCCCGGCAGCCACACCTTCGAGGTGCAGGATATTCCAATGCTGGCGCGCCTTGCGCATGCCCGCGGGATAAAGGTTTTCATGGATAACACCTGGGGCATTTATCATTTTCAGCCGTTTGCGCATGGCGTCGATGTTTCGATCCAGGCGCTCACCAAATATGTCGGCGGCCATTCCGATTTGATTTTGGGTTCGGTCACGGTCAATTCCGAAGCCGATTGGGCTTGGCTGCGCAAGGGCATGGTAGAGCTTGGGCAATATGCCTCACCGGATGATTGCTGGCTGGCGTTGCGGGGATTGCGGACGCTGAGCGTGAGGTTGCGGGCGCAATATGCGGCGGGTCTGGAAATTGCCAATTGGCTGGCCGGACGCGAGGAAGTGGCCAGGGTGCTGCACCCCGCCCTGCCCTCCTGCCCCGGCCATGAATTCTTCGAGCGTGATTTCAGCGGCGGCTGCGGCTTGTTTGGGGTGGTGTTCCAGCCGCGGTTCTCCGCCGCCGACGTGGTGGCGATGATCGATGCGCTGCAACTGTTCGGCATCGGCGCCAGCTGGGGCGGATATGAAAGCCTGGTGCTGCCAACCACCGGCACCATAGCGCGCAGTGCCGGCAGCGGCGGGTATGGCGGTGAGATGGCGCGCTTTCATGTGGGGCTTGAGGATGTCGGCGATTTAATCGCGGATCTGGAACAGGCTTTGGACGTGTTACGGACGAGGTAAGGTTTGGCTAAATATATCGGCGCGATCGACCAGGGCACCAGCAGCACGCGGTTCATCGTATTCGATAAATCCGGGCGGATAATCTCGCACGCCCAGAAAGAACATCGGCAGATTTTTCCTAAACCCGGCTGGGTCGAGCATGATCCGCAGGAAATTCTCAGCAACAGTTTCGAGATGATCGGCGCGGCATTGGCGCGGTGCAATTTGAGCGCCGGCGATATTGCAGCCGTTGGGATTACCAATCAACGCGAGACGGCGTTGCTATGGGATAAGGCCAGCGGCACGCCGCTGCACAATGCCATTGTCTGGCAGGATACCCGCGTCGATGCGATGGTGGCCGAATTTGCCGGCGATGGCGGCCAGGACCGGTTTCGCGCCAAAACCGGACTGCCGCTGGCGAGTTATTTCTCAGGCCTGAAATTGCGCTGGATGCTGCGGAATATTCCTGGCGCCCGGCAAAAAGCCGAGGCCGGCGAGGCGTTGTTTGGAACCGTTGATAGCTGGCTGGCGTGGAACCTGACGGATAGGCTGCATATCACCGATGTGACCAATGCGAGCCGCACCCAGATGATGAATATCGAAGCCTGCGAATGGGACGATGAAATGCTGGCGCATTTCGATATTCCGCGCGCCTGCCTGCCGGAAATCCGGCCGTCGTCTTCGGTATATGGACAAATCCGGCATGCGCCGCTGCAGGGCGTTCCGCTGGCTGGAATATTGGGTGACCAGCAGGCAGCCCTGGTTGGCCAGAATTGCTTCTCCCCCGGCGAGGCCAAAAATACTTATGGCACCGGCAGCTTTCTATTGATGAACACCGGGACCTCGCCGGTGGCATCGAAGGCGGGATTGCTGACCACGCTGGCCTATCAGTTCGGTGATCAAATGCCGCATTATGCGCTGGAAGGCGCAATTGCGATTACCGGGGCGCTGGTGCAATGGCTGCGGGATAATCTGGGACTGATCAGCAAGTCCGACGATATAGAAGCGCTGGCGCGCAGTGTTGAAGATAATGGCGATGTTTATATCGTACCGGCATTCTCAGGACTGTTCGCACCGTATTGGCGCGCCGATGCACGCGGGCTGATCGCCGGGCTGACGCGGTTTTCGCATAAAGGCCATATCGCGCGCGCCGCATTGGAGGCGACCGCGTATCAGGTCCGCGATGTGGTAGAGGCGATGCAAGACGATAGTGGAATTTTGTTGCGGCAGTTGAAATCCGATGGCGGCATGGTCGGCAACGAATTTTTGATGCAGTTCCAGGCGGATATGCTGGGCGCCCCGGTGATCCGGCCGCAGGTGCGCGAAACCACCGCCTTGGGCGCCGCCTATGCGGCTGGGCTGGCAGTGGGATATTGGCGAAATACCGATGCGATGCGGGAAAACTGGGCGGCCGATAAAACCTGGGAGCCGGCGATGCCCGAGGCGCTAAGACAACAATATTATGCTGCGTGGCAAAAGGCGGTTGGTAAATCCTTGGACTGGGTTGTTTAGCGCGAATATTGGAACGCGGTGGCTTTTGATGCGACCCAGCATCAGGCGCGCCAGAAGGTGATCACCATGCCGCCCGAAATAATCAGCAGGCCACCGACATAGATGGGCAGGCCTGGCTTAATGCCGAAAGCGAGCAGGTTGATAAGCTGCGCCACCACAAAAAATAGCGCGACATAGACACCGAGCAGCCGGCCGAAATCCCACGGCGGCAGGTTGACGGAGACGCCATAGATAAACAGCACCAAGGCACCCGCGGCCATGAAGCCGATACGAACTGGCAACGTCGGAGCATGCAGGCCAGAGCGCACCAGAGCGTCGCCGCCGGCTTCGAAAATTGCGGCCAGCGCCAGCAATGCCAGAATAGCGATGTTTCCCATGCGCCGCTCCCATAATCCTTTGCAATCCTGCTCCCGGCGGCAGCCCCAGGCAATGCGGAACATCATTCTGGGGGCGGCAAAAAAGTTATCAAAGAGAACAAAAGTTTATTGTAAAGCTGATTTTAGTTCACTATAAGCATAAATTTTAATCAGGCAGAACATTTCCGGTCGGATTTCCGGGCATTTTGCTGGTTTGGAGTGCTGGCACGGCGTTTGCTTTGATGCTTGTGCGTTGAGTTGAATGCTTTGTGCGTTGCTTTGAGCGCTCGTGCTTTGAGTTGAGTGCTTCGTGCTTTGAGTTGTTTGGTTATAGCAGCCGTTTGGGTCTGTTTGGGCTGTTAGGTAATTCCGCAATCGTTTTTTCTTGGTTCGAACATAAGGGGCCGCCATGGCTGAGTTAAAAAAGAATCTCTCTATTGTCGAAGCAATCGGGCAATCGGTTTGCAGCTTGTCGCCGACCTTTACGCCAGCGCTTGGCGTTGCCGTGGTGGGCGGCATGGCGGGCTCGGTCTCCTGGCTGGTCTATACGCTGGCCACCTTCAGCCTGGTGATCGTCGGCATCAATATCGGTAAGCTCGCCAAGCGGATCCCCGCCGCCGGCTCATTTTTCCTTTATATTTCGCGCACGCTCGGGCCCAGCTGGGGCCTGCTTTCAGGTTGGGCGATGCTGCTTGCCTATTTGTTCACCGCGGTAGCGCTGACCGCAGCAACCTCGATCTTTTTCAAAGATTTCTTTGTGGCAATCGGCGTCAAATCGATGGTGCCGAATTTCGTCATCTATATCGCGGTCTCGGCGCTGATCTTTGTGCTGGCCTATCGGGATGTGAGAATGTCAGTCCGGTTCGGCCTTACATTGGAGGTGCTCTCGGTTACCGCAATCCTCATCACCTGCTTCTTTATCTGGCATAAGGTCGGCTTCAAAATCGATCCGGCGCAGGTGCACCTCACCGGCGCTTCCTTCAGCACCATTGGGCCGCCGATTGTTTTCGCCATCTTCTCCTGGGTCGGCTTTGAGAGTGCGGCGACGCTGGCTAAAGAGATCAAGGATCCGGAAAAGGTGGTGCCGCGGGCAATCGTTGCCACCTGCATCATCGTCGGCATCTTCTTCATCTTCACCACCTACATCGTGGTTCAGGGATTTGGCGACAGTGCCGCGAAACTCGGCGCCAGCGCGGCACCTTTGAACGACCTTACCACCGGCATGGCGAGCTGGGTTTCAACCTTCATCTACTTTGCCGCCGCCATCAGCTGCTTTGCCTGCTCGCTTGGCCAGCTGACAGCCTTTGCCCGCATGCTGTTCTCGCTCGGGCGCTACCAGTTCGTGCATAACTCGATGGGCGTCGTGCATAAGCATCACGGCACCCCGCATATGGCCATCCTGGTTGGTTGCGCGCTTAACGCCATCATCTGCATCGCCTGCTCCGGGGCCGGCGAAGTAGCCTGCGTCGGTTATTTCGGCACCATCGCAACCTTCGGCTTCCTGACCGTGTACTTCCTGTGCTCGATCTGCGCGCCGATCCTGATCTACCGGGAAGGCACGCTGAAGGCAGGCGATGTTATTCTCGGCGGCGCCGGCGCCATCTGCATGGCACTTGCCTTTTTCGGCAGCGTCTATCCGGTACCCTCGTCGCCATACAACTACTTCCCCTATGGCTTCGTGGTCTACATGCTGATCGGGCTCGCCTGGTTCTGGATCCTTAAAACCAGAGCCCCGCAAACCCTGCTTAGCATCGAGCATGACATGGAGGGGTTCAGCCCGGCCGAGTAAAGGGACCTTATCCGATCGGGAAATAAGTTCGATCGGATGAGTTGCTAAAAAAAGAGCCGCTTCCCCGGGGACGCGGCTCTTTTTATGGTGTAGTCGTAAACGCGATCTGACGTTTTTTGAGGTCCGGCCCATTGCCAAAGCAGATACGCTTCGAGAACATCGCTCTGCAAAGCGGGACAATGCTGCCCTATGCTAATCTTGTTTATAAGACCTATGGAAAATTAAATAGTACCGGCGATAATTGCATTGTGATCGAGACCGGCCTGTCGGGCAATCACACCACCTTTGCAAAGATGATCGGCCGGGCGCGGGCATTGGACCCGGGCAAATATTTCATTGTGGTGCCAAACGCCCTCTGCAACGGTATTTCAACCTCGCCCAGCAATATGGAAGCACCGTTTCACGGCAACAGGTTTCCCGCGGTCACCATCGAAGATAATGTAGCGCTTCAACACCAACTGCTGACCGAGGTTTTGAACGTAAATCAGATCAAACTGATTTATGGCTTCTCAATGGGCGCCAGGCAGGCCTGTACCTGGGCGGCTACTCATCCCGCAATGGTGCAACGGCTGATGGCGGTTTGCGGCGTTGCCAAAAGCTGGCCCATGAACGACGTTATCTTGCGGTCGGCGATTGCCGCTCTCATGGCGGATTCAAATTTTCGAAACGGCAACTATAATCTTGCACCCAGGGCCGGATTGCGCGCGATCGCCCGCGTATTTATCGGATGGACGTATTCCGCCACTTTCTTCCGTGATGGGTTTTACCGGAGCCTGGGCTTTGAAAGCATCGATGCGTTATCGGCCGATCTGGAGAACTATTATCTTGAAAAGGACGCCAATGACATCCTGGCAATGCTGTCGACTTATAAAACTTCGAGCTTGGAGCTTCCGAATTTAAAAAATATCACCGCCAAGACCATCTATATGCCGTGCGACCACGACATGTTTATACCCATGGAAGATGCGCGCCTGGAGGCGACGCAGATCGCGAACGCGGAATTCAGGCCCATACTTTCACTGTATGGGCACGCCGCCGGGGCGCCCGGTTTCATCTCCAATGAGACCATGTTTGTAGAGCAAGCTATGCGAGAATTGCTGGCAAGATAGACTAGAAGGCGCTTTGTGAAAAAGCTGGCCGCCAGGATCCCGAATATTCGACCCCGTTTGGCTTGGATAAATAAAAGTTTTTTGGTTCTTTTTTAAAAAGAACTGCTTCCTTTTAACAATCCAATGTTGCCTGGCGTTCCCATTGGGTCAGGTGGCTGGCGTAGTCGTTCCATTCGGCGTGTTTTAGTTTGGCGTAGGCGGCGATGAAGCTGGTTCCCAAAGCTGTTTGCAGGGTGCTTGAGGTTTGCAGAGCGCGCAGGGCGTCCAACAGGTTCAGCGGCAGGCGTTTGGCGTCTTTTACGGTGTGGCCGTCGGTGTACATGTTGATGTCCAGGCGCGGGCCGGGATCGATTTGTTTGGTGATGCCGTCCAAGCCGGCGGCGAGAATGCCGGCCTGTAGCAGATAGGGGTTGGTGGCGCCGTCGGCGAGGCGCATCTCAAAGCGGCCGGGTTCAGGGATGCGGATCATATGGGTGCGGTTATTGCCGGTATATGTAACCGTGTTGGGGGCCCAGGTGGCGCCGGAAGAGGTGCGGGGCGCGTTGATGCGCTTGTAGGAATTCACCGTCGGGTTCAGCAAAGCGCAGAGCGCTTCGGCATGTTCGATGACGCCGCCGATGAAGTTATAGCCAAGTTTGGAAACGCCGAGTTCGTTTTCAGGGTCTTCGAAGGCGTTGTTGTCGCCCTGCCAGATCGAGACGTGGGAGTGGCAGCCGCTGCCGGTAAGGCCAAGGAAGGGCTTTGGCATGAAGGTGGCGCGCAGGCCGTGTTTTTCGGCGATCGATTTGGCCATGAATTTGAAAAACACATGGCGGTCGGCGGTGAGGGTTGCGTCATCATAGGTCCAGTTCATTTCGAACTGGCCGTTGGCGTCTTCATGATCGTTTTGATACGGCTCCCAGCCGAGCGAGAGCATGGCGTCGCAAATTTCGGTGATGACCTCGTAGCGGCGCATCAGGGCGGATTGGTCGTAGCAGGGTTTGGTGGCGGTGTCGGCGGCATCGGCGATGGCGGTCCCGTCAGGGTTGATCAGGAAGAATTCGCATTCGACGCCGGACTTCATGACGTAGCCGAGTTTTGCGGCATCCGCCATGACCCGCTTCAGCACCACTCGCGGCGCTTGCGCAACCGGCGCGCCGGCCATCCATACGTCGGAGGCGAGCCAGCCGACTTCGGGTTTCCAGGGCAGCTGGATCAGGCTTTCGGGGTCCGGCATCGCGAACATGTCGGGGTCGGCTGGGGAGAGGTCGAGCCAGGTTGCGAAACCTGCAAAACCGGCGCCGTTTTTCTGCATGCCGGCGATGGCCGATGCCGGCACCAGCTTGGCGCGCTGGCTGCCGAACAGATCGGTATACGAGATCAAAAAATATTTGATGCCGCGATCGTTGGCGAGCTTTGCGAGGTCGGTTGCCATTATTGAATTTTACCCTGTTTGCGCTGTTGCGTAGTTGCGCTGTTGCGAGGTTTCAGAAGGTTTTGCCGGGGATCCAGTTGGTGCCGGCCAGCGGCACCTGCGCCATCGCCGCGGCCTCGATGGTGAGCGCCACCAGGTCTTCCGGTTCCAGGTTATGCAGATGGCTTTTGCCGCAGGCGCGCGCGATGGCCTGCGCCTCCAGGGTAAGGACCGCGAGATAATTGGCAAGGCGGCGGCCGGCTTTGACCGGGTCCAAGCGGGCGGCGAGTGCGGCGTCTTGCGTGGTGATGCCGGCGGGGTCGCGGCCGTCCTGCCAATCGTCATAGGCGCCTGCGGTGGTGCCGAGTTTTTGATATTCCGACTCCCATTCCGGCGCGTTATCGCCGAGCGCGATCAACGCCGCGGTGCCGATTGCAACCGCATCGGCGCCGAGCGCCAATGCCTTGGCGACATCGGCGCCGTTGCGGATGCCGCCGGAGACGATGAGCTGGACTTTGCGGTGCAGGCCAAGATCCTGCAGCGCCTGCACGGCCGGGCGGATGGCGGCGAGGATCGGCAGGCCGACATGTTCGATGAAGACTTCCTGGGTTGCCGCGGTGCCGCCTTGCATGCCGTCCAGCACCACCACGTCAGCGCCGGATTTGATTGCGAGCGCAGTGTCGTAATACGGGCGGCTGGCGCCAACTTTGATGTAGATCGGCTTTTCCCAGTTGGTGAGCTCGCGCAGCTCGAGGATTTTAATTTCAAGGTCATCAGGGCCGGTCCAATCCGGATGCCGGCAGGCGGAGCGTTGATCGATGCCTTCCGGCAGGTTGCGCATGGCGGCAACGCGGGGCGAGATTTTCTGGCCGAGCAGCATGCCGCCGCCGCCCGGCTTGGCGCCCTGCCCTATCACCACTTCGATGGCATCGGCCTTGCGCAGGTCTTCAAGGTTCATGCCGTAGCGCGACGGCAGATATTGATAGATCAGCGTGGCGCTATGGCCGCGTTCTTCCGGCGTCATGCCGCCGTCGCCGGTGGTGGTGGAGGTGCCGGCTGCGGTGGCGCCGCGGCCTAGCGCTTCTTTGGCCTGGCCGGACAGAGCGCCGAAGCTCATGCCGGCGATGGTAACTGGAATTTTCAGGTGGATTGGCTTTTTGGCAAAGCGGGTGCCGAGCACGACATCGGTGCCGCAGCGCTCCCGGTAGCCTTCCAGCGGGTAGCGGGAGACTGAGGCGCCGAGAAACAGCAGGTCGTCGAAATGCGGCAGTTTTCGTTTCGAGCCGCCGCCGCGGATATCGTAGATGCCGGTGGCGGCGGCGCGCTGAATTTCCGCAATGGCGAATTCATCGAAGGTTGCGGAACGGCGCGGCGGGGTGCGCGGAATATGGGAACCGGAATTCTCGTTCATGGTCAGTAGGCGCCCGTGTTATCGACATGGAAATGATAGAGGGTGCGGGCCGAACCGTAGCGCCGGAAAGCGTTCACGTCGGCACTGGCGCCGGCGCGGCGCAGCAGTTCGGCAAGGTGGGATTTGTCGTCCGGCGACATCGGTTTTTCTTCGCAATCCGCGCCCAGGCTGGCGACATTGCCGCGCACAAAAATTTTGGCTTCGTACAGACTGTCGCCGAGGGCGTCCCCAGCGTCGCCCAGGATGACGAGATTGCCGGATTGGGCCATGAATGCGCTCATATGGCCGACCGAGCCTTTCACCACGATATCGACGCCCTTCATGGAAATGCCGCAGCGGGCGCTGGCATTGCCGTCGATGATCAGCAAGCCGCCATGCGCGGTGGCGCCTGCGGACTGGCTGGCATCGCCGCGCACATGCACGGTGCCGGACATCATGTTCTCCGCAACCCCAGTGCCGGCATTGCCGTTGATGGTGATGCTGGCGCCGGAATTCATGCCGGCGCAGTAATAGCCGGCATGGCCTTCGATAGTGACGGCAACCGGTGCGGTGATGCCGACCGCTACCGCATGGGCGCCGCGCGGGTTCAGCACGGCCCACGAAGTCTCGTTGGTGTCCGGCGGCAATGCCTGCAACGTGGCGTTCAATTCCCGAAGCTCGGTGCTGGCAAGATCGAAAATCGCCGGATCTTCGGCGGCGATTTTCGGGACCACCGCGACGCTCACGCTACCGGCTCCCGTTCCCAGAAATAAACCTTGGCGGGTTCGGGTTCGAACAGATGGGCTTTGGAAATTCCGGGCAGATCCACCAAGGCGCGGTATTCCGAGCCGAAAGCAACATAGTCGTCGGTTTCCGCCATTACCGCAGGCTTGCAGGCGACCGGGTCGCGCAGCACGCCGAAGCCGGTCTCGGTGCCGACCACGAAGGTGTAGAAGCCGTCCAAAGTATCCAGTGCCGAGGTCAGGGCCTCGTCGAGCCTGGCGCCGGTGCGCAGTTTCCAGCTGAGATAGCCGGCGGCAACTTCGGTGTCGTTCTGGGTCTCGAAGGTCATGTGCTCGCGGATCAGGCGGCGGCGGATATCGTTATGGTTGGACAATGAGCCGTTATGCACCAGGCATTGGTCCGGGCCGGTGGAGAACGGATGCGCGCCCTGGGTGGTTACCGCAGATTCGGTCGCCATGCGGGTATGGCCGATGGCGTGGCTGCCGGACATGGATTTCAGCCCGAAGCGATTGGCAACATCGGCCGGCAGGCCGACGCCCTTGAACAATTCCATGCGGGCGCCGCTGGCAACGATTGCGAGCCCGGGATGATTACGGGCAAGAAAATTCCGGATTTCGGTTTCACGCGACACCGGTACCGCCAGCACGGCATGATCGTCGCGCACGGTGACGGCGAGGTTAAGCCCGGCGGCCATGGCGTAGAAGTCGAACGACGCATCGAACGGCGCGGGGGCGCGGAGCGTGAGTTTTACCTCGCCTAGGGCACCGCTGCCGTAGATGGCAAAGCCGGCGCTGTCGGGTCCGCGGTCGGTCAGCACCGTCAGCATCGCGGAGGTTAAAGCCCCGAGTTCGGGTTCTAGCGACCGATTTTTTAGAAACAGTCCGGCAATGCCACACATAGCTACAACCTATTGAATTCTTCACGGAAGTTTAGCCAGGATGGGGGAAAACGTCAACCCGTAAGAATAATCAATTCCTGAAAGGAAACGCCGGGCACGTTTTATTGCTGCGTTTTATTGCCGCGTTCTATTTCCTGACGAATTTGTTGACGCCGCTTTCGGCATAGAAATCATCGGTGAAGGCGGCTGGGTTTTGCGTGAAGGTAAGAGCGGCGCGGGAGCCGTCCGGCGCGCTTTCGCCGGATGGGGTGTAGGTGAAGATGTTGCCGTCCCAATGCTGTAACGGCAGCAGCCGCCCGCGCGGGCCGATTTTCATTACCAATGCGGCGTTTTGCAAGTGGATTTCAGCGGGACCGAAATAGTCGTTTTGATAAGTTCCCGTGTATGACTGCAAATTTGCCGGCGGCGCCGGGTTGGCCGGGGGTGACTTGCCGGCGAGTTCGCCAACCGGCGCCAGCATCGGCGTGATCAACTGGTGGTAGGCGGCATACCAGTCGCGGGTGACGGCGCCAAATTGCACCAGGTCCGAGAACGCGGCGGTGAGGGTTTCGGCGGCGCCGGTGGGGGCAGCGTTGGTGAGCGCAATGACACCGAGGTTGAGTGAGGGGATGAGCAGGAAGCAGGTGCCGGCGCCCATGGCAAAGGCGCCGGAATGGCCAAGGGTGGTGCGGCCGGTGGGCAGGGAGCCGGCATTGAAGCCGTAGCCGTAAAGACTGGGGCGCGCCGACATGTCCTGGCTGGGGGCCGAGACGATCTCGGCGCTGACGGCGGGCAGCAGGGCGGCGGCATCGACGATCTGCCGGCCGTTGAATTTGCCGTTCTGCAGGACCATTGCCATCCAGCGCGCCATGTCACGCACCGAGGAGCTGACGCCGCCGGCGGGAGATTGGGCGTCCGGCTGGCGCTGGTATTTGGCGACATAGGCGCCGTTGATTTCGACATGGCCGACGGCATGATTTGGGCGGCGGATGAAGTCGGCAAAACGGGAACTAGTGGAGGGCATGCCGAGCGGCTGGTATAAAACGGTTTCAGCGAGGCTGGCCCAATCCGTACCGGCGGCGACCGCGACGGCTTGCGCGGCGGCGGTGACGCCGAAATTGGTGTAGGCGTAGGTGTCCCGGAAAGAATGCAGCGGCAAATATCGGAGGCGGTGCAGGATTTGGTCACGGCTGTAGCCAAGGTCTTCCAGGTCGTCGCCGGCATGGTCAGGCAGGCCGGAGCGGTGGGCGAACATATCCGCCAGCGTGACGTGGCTGCCGACCCAGGGATCGCTTAAATCGAACCAGGGCAGATGATCGACCACGGCGGTGTTCCAACTGATCCCACCGAGGCCGATTTGATGGGCCAGGATGGTGGCGCTGATGGATTTGGAGACCGAGGCGAGCTGGAAGACGGTGTCGGCGTCGACGGTTTCCGGGGCGCCGATACGGCGTTTGCCGAAGCCCTCGGCGTAGACGGTCCGACCGTTATAGACGGCGGCCACGGCCATTCCGGGGATGCCGCTTTTTTGCAGAATATTTTTGGCGAGCGGGCTAAGCTGTTTGATCGCGGCGTTGATCTGGTCTGGTGAGATGGCGGCGGCCGGGGTTTCAGATGGCGGCAGCGAGGTATCCGGGGGTGCGGCTTTGGCGCTGGCCGGGGCAACAAGCGCGGCGGCGGTAAGACCGAGACCAGCGGCGGCGGCCTGGCGGCGGGTGAGTGAGATTTTATCGGTCATTGGCGGTTCCCGGTGGCAATGAAGTTGTGGATTAATGGGCGCCGCCGGTAACGATGACGCAGGGTGCTGCTTTTTCCGCAGAAAAAGCAGTGCTTGCCTACTCGCTGCGTTCGCGGGCGTAGGTGATGATGGAAAGGTAGGTCATTGGCTTGGTCAGGAGTTTTTCCGGGCCGTGCGGGGCGGCGGAGTCGAATAACAAGGCGTCACCGGGGGAGAGGTGGTAGGATTGGTCGCCGTGCCGGTACACCACTTCGCCGGTCAGCATGTAGATGAACTCGGTGCCCTCGTGCTGGAAGGCGGGATACGGGGCGGCGTCCTTGTGCAAGGTGATGAGGTAAGGTTCGACGACCACGGCGCCGCCCAACGCATGCCCGAGCAGGCTGTACTGGTGGCCGGCTTTGGTGCCGCGACGCTCGATGACGACGCCGGAGCCTTTTTTGACGTAGGAGCAGTCGCGTTTCTCCTCGAAGGTGGAGAAGAACGTCGTCAGCGGAACGTTGAGGGCGTGGGCGAGCGCCTGCAGGCTGGCGAGCGAGGGCGAAATCTGGCCGTTCTCGATTTTTGATAGCATGCCGCCGGAGAGGTTGGCGGCGGCGGCGAGTTCGGAGACCGTGATGCCGACGCGGCGGCGCAATTGGCGGACCTGCACGCCGATGGCCTGTTCCAAAGTCATGTCCGAAACGCCGGCGGCGTTAGAGCCGGTGGCGTAATCCTCAACCGGAAGGCCGGCCTGGCGCAATGCTTCCGGCAGCGGCGCCTTGATGACCTTAGCCGTTTTTGGCTTGGCCGCGGCCGGTGATGAAACTTTGAGTTGCGAGTGTGCCGTCATGGTCAGAACTCCCTTAACGCCCCCATTATGCCGAATTATCGTCAAAACCCAAACGGAAATGACGCCACGACGGATGGTCTGGTTAGAGGATGGTCTGGTCGGGGGCGGTTCCGGAGCTTAAGGTTGCACCGTCATCGAAGGGCGCCAGATAGTCGATGATGATCTGCCGGTAGCGCGGCATGCCCTTGTATTCGGCGATTTCAGGATGCAGGTCGCGCAGGACGCGGTGCATTCGTTTGGCGAATTTTTTGACCCGGACCAGTTCTTCCAGGCGGATCAGATAACCGCGAATGCCAAACAGGATGGCATTGCTGCGCGGCAGCCGGGTTAGGGTTTGCACTTCCACCCGCAGGCACATTTTGTGGCCGACATTGGCCGGTGTGACGCCGGCTTTGTCCGGGCCCCATAGCGGGTAATTTTCGGGCGAGGTGTCGAGCCGGGGGTTGACCGTCAAGGTCCAGTTCAACCGGCGCACCGGTTTGCCGTGCTGCAGGCGAAGCAGGTATTGCAGAGCCCGGTCGAAGACGCCGAGCTCGTGGGCTACCGGTACCGGGCCGTGCCATTCATGGAAGCTCATCCCAAGGTCGAAATTCAGCGACCAGTCAGCCTGCGAGGTGACCATGCCGCCATCCATGTACAGGTTATTGTCGCGATGGTCCTGCAGCGTGAAATCGCCCTGGACCTGGCGGGTGATGTATTCAAACGGCGGGTAAGGCAGGGTTTCCGGTTGGCCGAAAATGAAGGACTGATCGATGCCCAAGGGATGATTGACCCAGCGCCAGGCATCGCCGGTTTTGGTCAGCGAGAATAGCTCGGGGTAGTCGGCGGCGAGGCTCTCCATCAGCAGTTCCAGCGTATCCCACTCGGCTTCGATCATGTGCGGCAGCACCTGGCAGCGGGCCGGATCATCGAGCAGCGTCAGCGCGCGGTCCTGGCATTCGCCGATGTAATGCTCGTCGATATCGAACACCGCATCGTAGGCGGCGCTGGGGCCGCCGCGGACATGCGGTTCGATATTGACGGCGTACATGTAGACATCTTCAGGGAACGGGAATGGGAAGCGCAGGATTGCGGCGTCCGAGTTGCGGGTGGAAAAATCGCCGCGGAAGCTTTCGCCTGGTTTCAGGGTGATGTTCATGGTCTTTAAAAATCCAGTACGAGTTCGGGGGTCCGGGCCCGTGATACGCAGGTCATGATGGATTTTCCGGAGGCACGGGCTGCATCGGACAGGGAATGGTCGTGGTGGTCGGGGGTGCCTTCCAGCACCGGCAGTTCACAGACGCCGCAGGCACCGCCGCGGCACATGCGCGGTGGCTCGAGCCCGGCGTTTTCAAGGGCCTCCAGCAGGGTTTGATCGCTCGCGACCTCAAGTTGCAGCGCGCTACGCGCCAGTTTTACCGTGAAGGGCGCGCCGCCGGTGGCGCCGCCGAAACTTTCCTCGTGAATTTTAAGCGCGGGCCAGCCGAGTTTTTTCGCGGCCGCGATGACGACATCCATGAACGCTTCGGGACCGCAGACATAGAGATGGGTGTTGAGCTTTTGCGTGCTCAGCAAGGCCGTGAGGTCAAGCGAGTTGCGACTGCCATGCAAGGTGATGTTCGGCGCTGTTGGCAATAACGGCTGGAACACGTCGCGCTCATCCTGCTTGCAGCAATGGTGCAGTTCGAAGGCGAGATTATGCGATTGCAGGACCGGCAGGTAGGAAAGAAAGGGCGTGATGCCGATGCCGGCTGACAGCAGCAGGTGTTTTTGCGCAGAACGGGCGATGGGGAAGAGGTTTGCCGGTTCCGAAATTTCGAGATGCTGGCCGGCTGCGGCGTGATCATGCAGCCAGGCCGAGCCGCCGCGCGAATGTGCAACCCGGCGGACCATGATTTCGTAATGGTCCCGGCAGCCGCCGGAGATTAGCGAATAGGCGTTCTTCCAGACCCGGCCGGGTCCTGGAATATCGAGCAGGATAAAGGCACCGGCGGCGCCGGCGGGAAAAACCGTTCCGGCTGCGGGCGCCAAAGTGATGCGCTTGATGGTCGCTGATAGCGACTGGATGTTTTGGATGCGGGCCTTCATGGGTAAAGGACTTCGATTGCTGGGATTTCGCCGGGGGCTTCGGCATCTACCATGACGCCCATGAAAGCGGCGAGACGGCGGGAGAAATGGTCGCGCACCAAAAGCCGGGCGCCGCAGGCGCGGCAGAGGGCGATGTTGGTGACGACATCCTCGTTCATGCTCTTGCAATGGGTGCAGTAGACGCGGCGGCGCAGGCTTCCTGCCTGCGCGAGAAACACTTCGTCCCGGCCCAAGCCGGCGGCGCGCGCAGTGTTGGCGACGTCCCACAGGAACGCCTCGGTGCCGGCGGCGTATAGCCGCAAGCCGACCGGTTCGCGCGCCAAGTGATGCGCCAGATGCGAGAGTAGATCAGCAACGGAACGAAAGGCGCGGCTGCCGGGAAGGTTGGCGGCGATCCCGGGTGCCGAGCGCGCCACGACCCAGCTTTCGATGTTGGATAGCGCCAGATCGGCCTCGATCACTGCGTCGGGCAGGACTTCAAGATCGGTGATGATCAGATGGGCGCGGCCCTGCGGATCGATCCGGAGTTTTTCGTAAATGGGGCGGCTTTTGTTCAGCCCCATTGCTTAGCCGACCACCGTGCGTTTGGTTTTTTTGGGATCATCGAATGGCAGGGTGTGGGCGATGGCCGCAACCCGGCCGGATTTGCGCCGCACCGAAATTTTGCTGCCATGGACCGCAAATTCGACATCCATGCGGGCGATGGCCATGGATTTTCCGGTCAAGCTTGAGACCATCGGGTTGGTGATGACGCCGATTTTGCGGTCATCTGCATACAACAAATCGCCGGGCTCGGCGGCTTCATCACTTTCCAGCAAAACACCGAAAATTTTAAAACGCTCCTGGCCCTGCAGCCGGTAATGTTCCTCGGCGCCGCGAAAGCCGGTTTTGCCGGGACTAACGGTGAACTCCAGGCCGAGCTCCCATAGCGTATCGCCGTAAGGCTGGTCCTCGAACGGATACATTTCGGAGTTATCGTACGGGTAGAACAGCAGATAGCTTTCGGTGCGCAGCAGATCGAGCGCGGTGAAGGCGCAGGGGATGATGCCCATTGTTGCACCCTCCTCAAGGATTGTATCCCAGATCAAACCGGCGTCCTCGGATTTGCAGAAGATTTCGTAGCCGCGTTCGCCGGTATAGCCGGTGCGCGAAATCATCACGGATTTCTTAAACAAGGTGGTCTGCATGTGGTGGAAATATTTCAAATCCCGAATGCCGGGCACGTGATTTTGCAGAAAGTCGACCGCCAAGGGGCCCTGCAGCGAAAGATCGAGCAGGTCATCGTCGAACAGCATCGCCACAGTGCGGCCGGCGGCGGCGGCGCTGATCGCCTGGTGCGCGGCACCGCTGCCATGGACCACGAACCAGCTGTTCGGGCCGGTACGGTACAATATGCCGTCATCGATGAACTTGCCGGCCTCGTTCAGGAAACAGGCATAGGCGGAGCGGCCTGGCGTGATTTTCGAAACATCGCGGGTGGTCAGGTAATCCAGAACCGCAGAAGCGTGTGGACCGACCAGATGCAGTTTCTTCAGGCCGGAGACGTCCATCAGCCCGGCTTTGGTGCGGATGGCGACATGGTGCGAAGATAAATCCGACTCGTAGGTCCAGGCGGTGGGCATGCCGTTCCAGTCTTCCAGCTTCGAGCCGAGCGCCCGATGCCGATCCCCCAGAACCGCAAACCGCCAGGATTTTGTCATGCAGAACCTTTCATGAAACGCCGCTGATATGGGCCTGGCGGCGCGCCGCCGTGACGGTGTTGCGCAGCAGGCAGGCAATGGTCATCGGGCCGACGCCGCCCGGTACCGGGGTGATGAAGCCGGCAATGCCCTCTGCCTCCGCAAAGGCGACATCGCCGAGTAATTTGGCTTTGCCTTCGGTGTTGGTGACGCGGTTGATGCCGACATCGATGACGGCGGCACCCGGCTTGATCCAGTCGCCCTTGATCATCTCAACCTGGCCCACCGCCGCCACCAGAATATCGGCGCGCCGGCAAACTTCCGGCAGATTGCGGGTGCGGGAATGCGCCATGGTGACGGTGCAATTCTGCTGCAGCAGCAGTTGCGCGATCGGCTTGCCGACCAGGTTGGAGCGCCCGACCACCACCGCTTCCAAACCGCTCATGGATGGCAGGATATCGCGCAGCAGCAGCAGGCAGCCGAGCGGCGTGCACGGCACCAGCCCCGGCAGGCCGGCAGCGAGCCTGCCAGCATTGACGACGTGCAGGCCGTCAACATCCTTGTCCGGGTCGATGCAGGCGATAACCGCGTCGGCGTCCACATGCGCCGGCAGCGGCAGTTGCACCAGAATGCCATGTACCGCCGGATCCTCGTTCAACCCCATCACCAGGCCGAGCAGATCGGCTTGCGAGGTATCGGCCGGCAGCCGGTGCTCAAAGGACTGCATGCCGGCCTGCACGGTTTGTTTAGCCTTGTTGCGTACATAGACCTGGCTGGCCGGGTCTTCGCCGACCAGCACCACCGCCAAACCCGGCTGCAGCCGGTGCGACGCCCGCAACGCCGCGACCTCATCGGTGATTTCGAGAAGCAGCTTGGCGGCAAAGGCCTTGCCATCAATGCGTTGCGTATGAACCAATGCTGGCACTCCAATGCATTCTTCTCAGTTAAGGAAGATAATTAGAAAGAATAACGACTGTCAACGCCTGAGCGGCGTCAGGGCGTGAATACCACCGTTTTCGAACCGTTGAGAATGACCCGGTGTTCGAGGTGATACTTGATGGCGCGCGCCAGCACGCGGCGCTCAATGTCCCGGCCCTTGGTCACCAGATCGTCGGGTGTGTCGTGATGGCTGATGCGCTCCACATCCTGCTCGATGATCGGCCCCTCATCGAGATCGGCGGTAACGTAATGGGCGGTGGCGCCGATCAGCTTGACGCCGCGCGAATGCGCCTGGTGGTAGGGCTTGGCGCCCTTGAAGCCGGGCAGAAAGGAGTGATGGATGTTGATGCAGCGGCCGTTCAGTTTTGCCGTCAGCGCGTCGGATAGCACCTGCATGTAACGCGCCAGCACCACCAGATCCGCCTTCAACTCTCTGGCCAGCGCCCAGATCTGACCCTCCTGCTCCATTTTGGTATCCTTGGAAATGGGCAGATGATGGAAAGGAATGCCGCAGAAGTCGATATTGGTAAAATGCTCGGCGGCATGGTTGGAAACGATTGCAACCGGCGTCATCGGCAATTCGCCAATCCGCCAGCGATACAGCAAATCAACCAGGCAATGGTCGAATTTCGATACCATCAACATCACCCGCTGCGGCGCCGCTTGGTCGTGCAGCTTGCAGGAGATTTTAAAAGGCTCGGCAACCGCGCCCAGGCCCGCCTGAAGCGCCGCGGCATCCGCGCCGCCCGGCGCAATGTCGAACGCAATCCGGGCAAAAAATTTGCCGGTCTCGGCATCATCAAATTGCTGCGCCTCGCGAATATCACCGCCGCTCTCGAACAGATAAGTCGATACCGCGGCGACAATGCCGGGGCGGTTGATGCAGGAGAGGGTGAGAACGAACCTGGCTTTTGACATTTTTATTCCTGAAGGAAGGTAGGCAGTTCTTTTTTTATAAAAAAAAGAACCAAAAAAATTTTTTTACTCTGGGCCTGGGGCGTAGGCGACATCGCGCCCCAGGCCCAGATTAAAAGAAGTTTTTTGCGCCGCTTTTTTTCAAAAAAGCGGCTGCTTCGCTAAACATTACTGGCCTCGATCAAGGCTTCATACAATGTTTCGGTATAGCTTCGAAAGCAAGATAATTCGAAGCCGTTTGAGGTGTTCCATATCTGTACTGAAATATGACCGGCGAGGGTTAGTGCGGTTGCGTCTGGCGGGAAGGCGCTGGGATGCAGGTCGATCGGGATTAGTTTGGCGAGGGCTTCGCGGGCGCCGGGTCCGGAGATCCGCAAGATGGTGCGGCCATCGCTTTGATCCGTTACGGCGGCCAGGCCGTTACAGATTTGCGTCAGCTGGGTGTCGAAGTCTGGGTTGTCATCGGCCGCGATTGCGAGCCAGGCGCCGGGACCGGACCAGAGGTAGAGGACGGCGTTATGATAGGTTTGCTTGGCCGGAGCCGGCAGAGTGAGGCCGAGCGCGTTTTGCAGGGGTGCCAGGCTGTCTTTGAAGGCCGCGATGCGGGCGATGCTTCGCAGCGGGAGTAGCGTTACGACGGCGTTGCCGGGCCTGGTGGGGGCGGCTGCGAATGGCGGGGCCGCCAGGAGTGATGTTTCAACCACGCAATCTGGTTCCTTCCGGGTCGTAGAATACCGGGTTGACGATTTCGGCGAGCAGGTCGCCGTTGCGCACCGGATCGTAGACGCGGATGGTTTCGCCGAGGCGGGACGGGCCGTTGGCGAGTAACGCCAGGCCGATCCAGTGCGAGAGGCTTGGCGAATAGGCAACGGAGGTGATGTAGCCTTGATCGTTCTTGGCCAGCGTGGCCGCGCCCGGTGGCAGCAGGTGGCTGCCGGCGCGCAGACGCTCGGTACGATCTATTGGCCGCAGGCCGATCAATGACGGACGGGTGGGATCGGTCAAGGCGGCGCGTGCCGCCATGGCGCGGCCGACGAAATCTTTTTTTGTGGAGAGCAATTTTGCCATGCCGAGGTCATGCGCGGTGGTCTGGCCGTTCAACTCGTTACCGGCGGGGTGGCTCTTTTCGATCCGCATGACGCCGAGCGCTTCGGTGCCGTAGGGGGTGATGCCGTAGGGCGCACCGGCCTGCATCAGTTTTTCCGCCAGCGCCTGGCCGTAGCGGGCGGGGACGGCAAGTTCGTAGGCCAGTTCACCGGAAAACGAGAGGCGGAAGAGCCGGGCGCGCTGGCCGCCGCAGATGGTGAGATCTTGCGCGCCCATATAGGGCAGCGCCTCGTTTGAGATATCAAATTCCGGATCGGCGATGTGGCGCAGGGTATCGCGTGACTTCGGGCCCGCCACGGCAATTTGCGCCCATTGATCGGTGACCGAGCAGAAATTCACGTCCAGCTCCGGCCATAGCCATTGATGGCAGAATTCCAGATGTTGAAAAACTTTTGCGGCATTCGCGGTAGTTGTGGTCATTAGAAAATGGGCGGGGCCTAGGCGCGTGGTGGTGCCGTCATCCATCACAAAGCCGTCTTCGCGTAGCATCAGGCCGTAGCGGGCACGGCCGATTTTTAAATTCTCCCAGCCATTGGTGTAGACGCATTCCAGAAATTTCGCCGCGTCCTTGCCCTGGATGTCGATTTTGCCGAGCGTGGTGACGTCGCAAATGCCGACATTGTTGCGCACGGTTGAGACTTCGCGGTTGACGGTCTGCAGCCAATCGGCCTCGCCGGGCTTCGGAAAATACTGGGCCCGCCGCCACATGCCGGCATCGACAAAAACAGCGCCTTGGGATGCCGCCCATTGGTGGGTGGGTGTCAGCCGGCGCGGCTTGAAATGCTGGCCGCGATGCGCGCCCGCGAACGCGCCCAGCGCCACCGGCGTATAAGGCGGGCGGAAACGGGTGGTGCCGGTTTGCGGGATCGATCTGGCGGTGATTTCGGCCATCAGTCCCAGGCCGTTGACATTCGCCATCTTGCCCTGGTCGGTGGCCATGCCGAGCGTGGTGTAGCGTTTCAGATGTTCGACGGAAGTAAAGCCCTCCTGCTTTGCAAGTTTGACGTCGGTTGCCGTCACATCGTTCTGGAAGTCGACGAATGCCTTGCCGATGGCGCCGCGTACCTGCCACAATGCGTGGGTTGCCGGATTTTCGAAATCTCCAGCCGCGGCGCCGATCACTTGCATTCCGGGCGGCAGGCTGCCCGGCACGAAGGCGGCGATGCTGTCATCCCAGACCGGCTTGCCGTCCAGATGCGAGGTGAGTTGCAGCGCCGGGTTCCAGCCTCCGGACATGACCAGCAAGTCGCATTCCAGTTGCACCAGCCGGCCGACGGCCGGAACGATTTCGACACCGCTGACGCCAAGCCGGCCGAGCGCCCGCCGGACCACCGCACCAGTGAACACGGCAGCGCCGCAAGCCTCGGCCATCTGGCGCAGCTCGGCGGAGATTTCCGGACGCGGATCAACCACGGCTGCAACCGTTATGCCCGCATCGCGCAATGCCGACAGGGTGCCGGCAACTTCATCGTTATTTGCGAAGACCACGGCATTTTCGCCCGGTGCGACGCCGAAGCGGCGGATATAACGCCGCACCGCGCCGCTCAACATCACACCTGGCCGGTCGTTATTGCCGAACACCAATGGCCGCTCGATGGCGCCGGAGGCCAGCACGCTGGATTTGGCGATGATTTTCCAATAGCGCTGCCGCGGCTGCTGCGGCGCCGGTTTCAGCACATGGTCCGCCACCCGCTCGATGGCGCCATAGGTGCCGCCGTCATAGACGCCGAATACGGTGGTGCGGTGCAGGATTTTAAGCTCCGGGTAATGCCGTAATTCAGCGATCTGGCCGGCCAGGCTTAAGGATTCTCCAACCGCGCGGCCGCCGAGGATGAAATCCTCGTCGCACAGGATCACCCGGCCGCCGGTGCGCGCCGCCTGCAGTGCCGCCGCGATGCCGGCCTCGCCGCCGCCGATGACCAGCACATCGCAAAATGCCGTCGACTTCTCGTAGTGGTCGGGATCCGGCAGGCCGGCGGCGCGGCCAAGCCCGGCGGCGCGGCGGATCATCGGCTCGTAGATTTTTTCCCAGAACGAGGCCGGCCACATGAAGGTTTTATAGTAGAACCCGGCGGCGAAAATCGGCGACAGCAGAGAGTTTATTTCCAGCAAATCGAATTTCAGCGACGGGAACCGGTGCTGGCTGGTGGCCTGCAGACCGTCATAGAGTTCGGCGACCGTGGCTTTGGTATTGGGCTCCCGACGCGCGCCATCGCGCAACTCCACCAGCGCATTCGGCTCTTCCGAGCCGGCGCTTAGAATGCCGCGCGGCCGGTGATATTTAAAACTGCGTCCGACCAGTCGCACGCCGTTGGCAAGCAAGGCGGAGGCCAGCGTATCGCCGGCATAGCCATGATAGGTTTTACCATCGAACACGAATAGCCGGCTGGCATTGCGATCGACCACGCCGCCTGAGGGCAGGCGAAACGGCTGCGCGGTTGCGGCCAAGGCGATGGCATCGGTTTTCTGCAGCATTACGGCGCCTCTGTGCGCGCCAGCGCCGAGGCCAGCGCGACATCGCGCGCCAGTTCGACCATGGTGATTTCGTGGTTTCGTAAATCCCGTGTCACCACCAGCCAGGATTGGCAGCCGGAGCTGTGATACCATAACTCACGGTGCCGGCCGGAAGCGTTCTCCCGCAGGTACACATAGTCGGTCCAGGCCTGGGTTGGCGCAGCACCGCCGTCGCGCGGACGCATTACCGAGGCATCGCCGTGATAGGCAAATTCCTCGTTGCCGCGTTCACCACAATAAGGACATGCAATGCGCATCGCTAATGCAGGTTCGGCTGCGCGCCGACCCCCTTCTCATCGATGACGTAGCCTTTCGCGAAGCGGTCCAGGCGGTAAGCCGCCGCCACTTCATGCGGTTCGTCGCGCGCCAGCAGATGCGCGAAGCACCAGCCGGATGCCGGCGTTGCCTTGAAGCCGCCATAGCACCAGCCGGCGTTCAGATAGAGGTTTTCGAGCGGGGTTTTGTCGATGATCGGGCTGCCGTCCATGGTCATATCCATGATGCCGCCCCAATGCCGCAGCAGCCGCTGCCGGCCCAGCATCGGCATCAACGCCATGCCGCCTTCGCAAACATCCTCGATGCAGGGCAGATTGCCGCGCTGGGCGTAGGAATTATAACCGTCGATATCGCCGCCAAACACCAAACCGCCTTTATCGGACTGCGAAATATAAAAATGTCCGGCGCCGAACGTGATTACGTTGTCGATCAGCGGCTGCAGGCCCTCGGTCACGAAAGCCTGCAGCGCGTGGCTCTCGATCGGCAGACGCAGGCCCGCCATCGCCGCCACCAGCGAGGAGTTGCCGGCACAGGCGAGACCGAGCTTGCCGGCGCCGATAAAGCCACGCCGGGTCTCGACGCCAAGGACGCGGCCGTTTTCCTGGCGGATGCCGGTGACCTCGCAATTCTGGATGATGTCGACGCCGAGGCGGTCGGCTGCCCTGGCATAGCCCCAGGCCACGGCATCGTGCCGCACGGTGCCGCCGCGTTTTTGCAACAGCCCACCCTGGATCGGGAACCGGGCGTTTTCATAGTCGAGATACGGCACCATTTTCTTGACCGCCGGCAGGTCCAGCAGTTCGGAATCGATACCGTGCAGGCGCATCGAATTGCCGCGCCGCGCATAGGCATCGCGTTGCGCATCGGAATGGATCAGGTTCAATACCCCGCGCTGGCTCACCATCGCGTTGTAGTTGATATCCTGCTCCAGCCCTTCCCATAACTTCATCGACCATTCGTAGAACGGCGCATTGCCCGGCAGCAGGTAATTGGAGCGCACGATGGTGGTGTTGCGGCCGACATTGCCGGAACCGATCCAGCCTTTTTCCACCACCGCAATGCGCCCGACCGCATGGTGCCGGGCCAGGTAATATGCGGTCGCCAGGCCATGGCCGCCGCCGCCGACGATCACGACGTCGTAATGGGGCGCCGGCGTTGCATCCCGCCAGGCCGGACCCCAGCCGCTATGGCCGCGCAGCGCCTCCGCGATCACCGAGAAGATCGAGTATCGAGCAAAACCCATGGTGAGCTACGGCCTAAAATTATTCTTAAAGAGAAAATACATTAATACAGAAGAAAAACTGGCTGTCAAATCCCGGGTCGCGTGCCAGCACTGGAACGAGCGCCTTATAGCTCAACGATGCCGGGCCTGAATTGCAGCGCCTTCTGCCCGTCATGGCCGACATAGCCGCGCGGCGCGGAGACCAGATGGATGCCGTTGCAGACGCTGTCATGGCGGAAATGGGTGTGACCGTGGATCCATAAATCCAGCTTCGACGCGCTGAACTGGCCGAGAATTTCCGAGGCATAGGCCGGCGCGATTGGACCGACGCGTTTGCCGAGCGCGCGGTGGGTGGGGGCGTGATGGGTAACGACGATGCGCCTGACGCCGGGCTCGGTGACGGCCAGTTCGGCGTGCAGCCAGGCCAGCGAAGTGGCGTGAAACGCCCGGGTCTGCAGCGCCACCAATGGAACCTGGCCGAGCTCGACGAAGCGGTAATCGTTCATCAAAATTTGCGCATTATGCGCCGCCTGTTGCGGATCGCCCTGCAGCGCGAAATCGGTCCATAAGGTGCAGCCCAATAGTTTTACCTTGGCGCCATCGGCAAAGCTGAAACTCGCGGACTGGTTTTCAAGAAAATGCACGCGGCTGGCGCCTTTGACCGCCTCACGAAAAGCCGGCAGCAGCTCAGCGATATCATGGTGATAATATTCATGATTACCGGCGACCATGACCACCGGCGCGTCGAGATAATTACCGAGTTGCTGCGCGTAGACGATGCCGCGCAGGCCGTTATGAATGTCACCGGCCAGCACCACCAGATCGACCTTTGCAGATCCGTTGAGCATCTCGTTCAGCATCGGTCCGCGCGAGGGATGGCGCGGCGCGCGGCGATGGCGGGCCATGAAGTCGGCCCAGCCGGGTATGGCAAGCCGGTAGCTTTCCATCTCCAGATGGAGATCGCTCATATATAAAATCCGCGTCATCGCAGCAGCAGGATCAGCAGCACGAAAAACCCAATTGCGAAAATTGCAGTGGCGGCCTTCCACGCTTGCAGCTTGGTCAGGTGGAAGCGGCGCGGCCGGGGGGCATCGGCGGCCCCGCTCACCAGTCCATCATACAGCACTTTTGCCATCTCTCCGGCATCGGCGAAGCGTTCGGAAGGTTCGGGCGCCAGCCCGGTTTGCAGCGCCTTGCCGAGCCAGCGCGGCAGATCCGGCCGCAACCGCGCCAGCGGCACGCCTTCGCGCTGGCCATAGGGATAGGCCCCGCCTGAGAACATGCGATAAATGGTGACCGCCAGCGAATACACCTCGCTGCGGGCATTGGCCTGGGTGCCGCGCAATAATTCCGGCGCCATATAGCGCAGCGTCCCGCCCGGCTTGGCGACATCGCGAAGATCGATGCCCGGCAGGTAGGCGAGACCGAGATCCAGCAGCTTCACCTCGTTATTCGCCAGCAGCATGATATTATCCGGCTTCAAATCCCGGTGCACGATTTCAATTGCCGCCAGATCCTGCACCGCCTCGCATAGTTTCAGCGCAATGCCGACGCCATCGGGCAGGCTGATCGGCGGCGGCCGGATCAGCCGCGCTTCCAGTGTCTCGCCGTGATAATAGGGCATCACCAGATACAGGCTGCTGCGGCGTTCCGGCGGCAGTTCGATGTAACGCGCCACGTTGGTGCCGCGCACCGTGCTGCCGATCCAGGCCTCGCGCATGAAGCCGGCGGAAAATATCTCGTCCTGCAGCATCGACGGCAGCGGAATTTTCAGCACCACCTGGCGATCCTCGATGGTATCCCGGGCTATTTTTAAAATGGTATAGCGGCCCCGATAGAGTGTTTTACCGATGACAAAGCCATCCAGGACATCGCCTTCGCGCGGCGCCGGGCGTAACGGCAAATCCGCCAGATCGCCCTGTTTTGCAGGCTGGCCGGCAGTGGGCGCCGCCACCACATCCAGCACGATCGCGCTCGCATCGCCGTCCGGCGGCAGCTCCAGGTCAAATGCCGCCTGGATTGTTTCCGGAGCCAGCGCATCGAGGCCGCTGATCAGCAGAAAGCGATCGCCCTGCTTGGCTTCCAGCTCCTCGAAATCGACCGAGATTTCGAGATCGAGTCCGATGCCGCGCGTCAGCTCGGCCTTGCCGCCCTGGATGGTGCGGCGGTCGTCGCGCATCAGCGGGGTCACCACCCCTGCCCGCCACCGGTACAGCCGGCCGCTACCGACATGCACCACGCCGACCGCGTTGCCGTGAAACAGCATCGCCGTCAGCGATACCGGGGCCAGATGCCGGCTGCTGCCGTTTACGGTCTGCCCGTATAGCCAGTCATTGATGCTGGTGAGTGCGAGGTGCGCGGCGCGTTTGGTGCCAAGGGTGCGCCTGGCGCCGAAATAGCCCTCGGCGAAGCTATGCACCACCAATTGCGCAGCTTCATTTGCGCCCTTGGCGCCCGGTACGGTGCCCCACTCCTCACCAGACCCGGCGCCGCTTTGGCTTTCATGACCGTGCGCCAGCGCCGCGATCAGGCCGCGTTCCGGATGGCCGAATGCGCTGCCCTCATAGACCGCATAGAAACGCCGCGATCGCTGCTGCGGTGCGCTGGCGGCAAAGCCGGTGCCGATCTCCCAGCCGCCGCTGATAAGCGGCGCCTCACTCTCCACGATTTGCCGCCGGCACCCATAATATGTCGTTGCCGCCTTTATCGTTCAGGTAGCGCGACATCACGAACAGCAGATCGGACAGGCGGTTCAAATAGACCAGCACCAGACGGTTGACCGGCTCATCCGGCGAGGCCAGCAGGCCGACCAGCACCCGCTCGGCGCGGCGAACCACGGTGCGCGCCTGATGCAGGAATGCCGCCGCCTGACTGCCACCGGGCAAGACAAACGAATCCAGCGGCGCCAGTTCGGCGTTCATCCGGTCGATCTGGATTTCCAGCCAGTCCACCTGGGCCTGGGTGATCCGCAACGCCGGATATTCGGGGTTCTCGACAATCGGCACGCATAAATCGGCGCCGATATCGAACAGATCGTTCTGGATCCGCCGCAGCACCGCGGCCTCGGTTCCGTCGACATAAAGCAGCACGATCCCAAGAACGGCGTTGGCCTCATCCACCTCGCCGTAGCTGGCGACCCGGGCCGAAGATTTCGCGACCCGGGTGCCGTCGCCGAGCGAGGTTTCGCCGGCATCGCCGCCTCGTGTGTAGATTTTTGTAAGTTTCACCATGGACTGATTGAGCCCGCTACCGGCCCGGCTGTAAACCCTCGCACGTCAGAACCGTGCAAAACAGCAAGCCGCAGCAATCGCCGGCCTTTGCAAAAATGGCGCGGCGCCCCCGGGGCAAAATTCTTTCAATTGGAGCCGGGCAGTTGAAAGCTCTGTGGGTAGATCCAAAGACGTCTTTTGCTGCGCGGGCGGCCAGCCGTTTTCCGCGACAAAAGAACTGCTTGGCTAAATATTCCCGCGGCTTCATTTGCGCGGCATAATGAAACCATGACAGCTACACTGACAGCCGGCCTGAACGACCCCCTGATGCTGATATTCGCGGCGGTGTTGCTGATTTTCGCCAATGTGTCGATCCCGCAAATTCGCGGCAAATGGCCGCTATGGCTGCGCGCGGTATGGGCGGTCGGTATTTTTGTCCTGCTCACGCTGCTGCTGCGCAGATTGCTGGGCTCGCCGCTCCGGCCGCATTTCCAGACCGTGCCGGGGCTGGCGTTCTGGGAGCGCGTGGTCGAGGTTGGCTGGTGGGTGCTGGGAGCGCGCGGCGCCATTGCGCTGATGCGGCTGGTGGTGGTGCTGGAGCATCGGCCGCGCGAAACCCAGATCATTTCCGATCTGGTCGCCGGCGGGATTTATATCGCGACCGGCCTGGCGATTATCGATTTTGTGTTTGCGGTGCCGATCGGCGGTCTGCTTGCCACCTCCGGCATCATCGCCATCGTGCTGGGCCTGGCCCTGCAGAGCACGCTGGCGGATGTGTTTTCCGGCATCGCCGTCGGCTTGGAACGGCCGTACCGGGCCGGGGATTTAATCTGGGTCGAGGGCGAAATCGAGGGCCAGGTGGTGCAGGTCACCTGGCGGTCGACGCAGATCGCCACCGGCCAGAACAATATCGCCATCGTGCCGAACAGCGTCATGGCCAAGGCCCGCATCATCAATCGCAGCCGGCCGACCGCGATGCGCGGCGCCACCCTAACAATGCTGCTGGACCCTCAGATCCCGCCGGAAACCTGCGTGGCGGCTTTGATCGCGGCGGCGCGGTCCTGCCCGATGCTGCTGCATACCCCGGCGCCGGAAGCCGCCTGCACCGGGTTGAGCGGCGATGGTTGCAGTTATCAACTTAGTTTCTCGGTTGCTTCCAGCAGCCAGATGACGCATGCGCAGAACCAGTTATTGACCGAGGTGCATCGTCATCTGAGCGCCGCCGGCATCGCCCTGGCGTTTGTCGGACAGACCACCAAGCCGGCACCCCCGGCGCCGACGCCAAGCGAGATATTGGAGCGATCCGACCTGTTCGGGATGATCGAGAAAACACAGCGAGACCTGCTGGCCAGCCACTTCGAGACCATACGCCTGCAAACCGGCGAGAACCTGATCAGCCAGGGGGCGGAGCCGGAGGCGTTGTTCGTGATTGCATCCGGCGCGGTCGAAGTGACGGTACTCGAGGCCACCGGCCCCCGGGTCGTTGCGCATATGCGGCCGGGCGAGAGCATCGGCGTCATCGGCCTGATTACCGGTGCGCAATACGCCGCCACCGCGACGGCGCTGACGCCGGTAAAAGCCTACCGGCTGAACAAGGATGCCTTTGCTGAAGCGCTCCGGGCGGAGCCGAAGCTCGGCAAGGGACTGGAGATTTTGGCGCAGCGCGGCCAGCGCGCGTTACGCCACGATCCGGCGGCCTGCGACGAAGACAAGCGCGCGCATTCGGATATGTTCCTGCCCCGGCTTCGCAATCTGATCCACTTGCTGCAAAGCCGCTGAGCAAAGGCGGTATTTAAACGTCCTCGACCAGCTCCACGCCGGGGACCATTTTCATTGCCTGAGCCAGTCTGGGCGAGACGTTGAACATGCCCGGCAACACCACATCGAGGCTGCGTTCCAGGCCGATTTTGGGGACCAGCGTCACCCGGCCCCGGCCTTTGCCTTCGCGGTCCAGTAGCGAGCGGATATGCGGCAGGGATTCGGTGCGGTCGAGCCAGATCCGCAGGCCGGCGCCGGCCTTGGACGCCGCTTCATCCAGCGAAGTAACCTCCTGGGCGGTAATGCGCAGGCTCTCGCCGTCCATCCGCACATCGGCGCTCACCAGCAGGGCGGCGCCATCGGCCAGCAACTCGCGGGCGCGGCCCAGGACCTCGGAGAACAATGTCACCTCGAAGCTGCCGACCATGTCGGACAGGCTCACCCACATCATGCGGCTGCCGGTGCGGGTGATGCGTTCCTTGCGTCCGGTGACGGTGCCGGCGAGTTTGATGCGCGCGCCGTTCTGGGCCCAACGCTCGATCGCGGTGCTGGCGACCACGCCGAGGCGTTTCAATGCGACGGCGTACATATCCAGCGGATGCGCGCTGATGTGAAAGCCGATGGCCTCGGCTTCGAAGTTCAACCGTTCCGTCTGCGGCCAGTCGGCGATTTGCGGCAGCCGCAGGGGCTCCGGCTCGGCGCCGCCGAACAGGCCGATTTGTCCGGACTGGCGTTCCTCGGCTTCGCTTTGGGCGCGGCGCACGATCATCTCGGCGGCGCTGAAGACCTGGGCCCGATTGGCGGCCATGGCATCAAATGCGCCGGCTTTTGCCAGGATCTCGATCTGGCCCTTGGCGACGCTGCCGGGGTCGACCCTGGCCACGAAATCAGCAAAATCGGTGAAGGGTTTTTTGCCGCGCGCAGCGACGATCTGCTGCATCGCCGCGAAGCCGACGCGCTTGATGGCGCCCAGGGCATAGCGGATCGCGAGCTGGCCGTTGGACTGCCGTTCGACGGTGAAATCAGGGCCGGATGCGTTGATGTCAGGTGCCAGCACTTCGATGCCGAGGCGCAGCGCATCCTGGCGCAGGCTGGCAAGTTTTTCAGTGTTCGCCGCGGCCAGGCTCATGCAGGCGGCAAGGAACGCGACCGGGTAGTTGGCCCGTAGATAGGCGGTTTGGTAGGACACCAGGGCGTAGGCGGCGGCGTGCGATTTGTTGAAGCCGTAATCGGCGAATTTTTCCATCAGCTCGAAAACTTCGAGCGCCTTGGCTTCGGTAAAGCCCTTGGCGATGGCGCCGTCCATGAAAATTTTTCGTTGCGCGTCCATTTCGGAACGGATTTTCTTACCCATGGCGCGCCTGAGCAGGTCCGCGCCCGCCAGCGAATAGCCGGCCATGATCTGGGCGATCTGCATTACCTGTTCCTGGTAGACCATGACGCCATAGGTCTCGCCCAGCACCTCAGCCAGAGCCGGATGCGGCGGGCTCCAGGCCTCGCCGCGCTTGCGGGCGCAGAAGGTGGGGATGTTCGCCATCGGGCCCGGCCGGGCCAAGGCCTGGATCGCCACCAGCTCCTCGAATTTGTCGGGACGCATCTGCATCAGAGCGCCACGGAACAGCTGGGTCTCGAAGGTGAAGACGCCGCCGGTATCGCCGCGCGAAATCATCTCGTAGGTTTTGGCGTCGTCCAGCGGGATTTTGGTAAGGTCGAAGACGATGCCTTGATCTTTTAAAAACTTCATGGCGCGGTCCAGGACCGTGAGCGTGGTCAGGCCGAGAAAATCGAACTTCACCAGGCCCGCTTGTTCGACATATTTCATCGAATATTGCGTCACCAATAAATCCGAGCGCGGGTCTTTATACAGCGGCACCAGTTCGTTGAGCGGCCGGTCGCCGATGACCACGCCGGCGGCATGGGTGCTGGCATGGCGGTACAGGCCTTCCAGTTGCAGGGCGATTTCCATCAGCCGCCGCAAGCCTTCGTCGCTGTCGCGCAATTCCTGCAGTTTGGGTTCGCCGTCGATGGCCTGTTGCAGGGTCACTGGTTTTGCCGGGTTGTTCGGGATCAGCTCGGCGACCTTGTTGACCTGGCCATACGGCAGCCCCAGCACCCGGCCGACATCGCGGACCGCGGCGCGGGCCTGCAATTTTCCGAAAGTGATGATCTGGGCGACACGGTCGGCGCCATATTCGCGGGTCACATAGGCGATCACCTCGTCGCGGCGCTCCTGGCAGAAATCGATGTCGAAATCCGGCATCGAGACGCGTTCGGGATTGAGGAAGCGTTCGAACAGCAGGCCGAATTTGATCGGGTCGAGATCGGTGATCAGCAGCGCCCAGGCGACCACCGAGCCGGCGCCGGAGCCACGCCCGGGGCCGACCGGGATTTGCTGCGCTTTCGCCCATTGGATGAAATCGGCGACGATGAGGAAATAGCCGGGGAAGCCCATGTTGACGATGACGTCGAGCTCGAAGGTAAGGCGTTCGCGGTACGGCCGGCGTTCGGCTTCCGGCATTTCCAGGGCGTCGAGCCGGAATTCCAGGCCTTCGGCCGCCATGGCGCGGATCGTCTCGGCCTCGGTGGTGCCGGGACGGACTTTCGGGCAGGTGGGAAGCAGCGGCTTGCTGGTCTCCGCCATGGCGGCGCAGGATTGCGCGATGGCCAGCGTGTTGTCGCAGGCCTCCGGCAGGTCGGTGAACAGTTCGCGCATCAATGCGGCCGGTTTGAACCAGTGCTCCGGCGTGAGGCGGCGGCGATCTTTCTCCGCCAGCACCCGGCCATCGGCGATGCATAACAGGGCGTCCTGGGCCTCGAACATTCCGGGGGTGGCAAAAAAGCACTCATTGGTCGCGACCAGCGGAATGTTGCGCTGATCGGCGAGATTGATCAGGCCGGGCTCTACCGCCTGCTCGAGCCGGTCGCCATGGCGCTGCAATTCCATGCCGATATGGTCGGGCCCGAAGGCTTCGTGCAAAGCAGCAAGGTAGGCCTCGGCTTCGGCAAGCTGGCCCTCGGCCAATAGCCGGCCGAGCGGGCCGCCGGCGCCGCCGGTGAGCAGGAACAGGCCGTTGGCGTGGGAGAACAGCTCCTCAAAGGTAATTTGCGGTTTTTGCACGGCGTCGGATTTGAGGAAACTTATCGAGGACAGCTTTTGCAGATTGGTGAAGCCGGCCGGGGTTTGCGCCAGTAATACGATGGGGTCGGCCGAATTTTTATGCGTGAGGGCGAGCTGACAGCCGATGATCGGCTGCACGCCCTTGCCGACGCAGTATTGCGAAAACTCCAAGGCGCCGAACATGTTGGAGGTATCGGTAATGGCGACCGCCGGCATGCCCATCTCGCGCGCCAGGGTTGGAATTTTGTCGACTTTGATGGCGCCTTCGGAGAGCGAATAGGCGGAATGGACGCGAAGGTGGACAAATCTCTGTTCCGGCATGGCGACTCCTGGCGAAGGGTTATTTTGGCCTGCGCAGGGTCGGATGGCCAGCTGAATTATGCCTCGAATTGCAGCGGTGGATCATAGCCGATGCTGACCAGGTACAGGCCGCAAGCCGGCGCCGTGGGGCCCGCGGCGGCGCGCGATTTGGCCGCCAGCACCGCTGCCATCGCCGCTTCCGGCCATCTGCCTTGGCCTACCAGCTTCAGCGAACCGACCATGTTGCGAACCTGGTGATGCAAAAAACTACGGGCGGTGGCGTTGATGACGAGGTGGTCGCCTTGGCGCTCGACGGTGAGCGCATCCAGCGTGCGCAAAGGCGATTTGGCCTGGCAGGCGGCAGCCCGGAACGACGAGAAATCGTGATGACCGACCAGGCTTTGGGCGGCGCGGTGCATTGCGGCTTCATTCAGCGGGGCTTTGACGTGCCAGACCCGGTTGGCTTCGATGCTGGGCCAGGTGGGACGGTTGGAAATAACGTAGCGGTAGTCGCGGCGCACGGCTGAGAACCGCGCGTTCCAGTCCGGCGGCGCCGGGGTGGCGCGCAGCACCACCACTGGATGGGGTTTCAGATGGTAATTCAACGCCTCCCGGATGCGGTTCGGCGAGAAGTTCGGCAGTTCCAGCTGCGCGATCTGGCCCAGTGCATGCACCCCGGCATCGGTGCGGCCGGAGGCGGTGACGGCGGGGACTTCGCCGTCGCGCAGCTTGGCCGCGGCTTCCTCGATCACCTGCTGGATCGAGACGCCGTGTTTTTGGCGCTGCCAGCCCATGAACGGCGTCCCGTCATACTCAAGCTCTATTGCCCAAAGCATTGTTCTTAAAATATTTTTGTATCTGGCGGGATCTGGTAGCCGCGTAGAAAATCCGCCGTGGGCATCACTGATTTGCCGGCTCGCTGCAAGCGGGTGGGGCGTAGCGCGTGTTCGCCGCAGGCGATGGTGAACTTGTCGTCCAGCAAGGTGCCGGGCGTGCCTTCGGCTTCGATGATCTCGGCGGCCACGATTTTGATGACAACGTCGCCGAGCAGCAACAGGCTGCCTGGCCAGGGATGAAAGGCGCGGATCTGGCGCTCCAGCTCGGCCGCCGGCTTGGTGAAATTGAGCCGGGCATCCTCGCGCGACAGTTTTGGCGCGTAGGTGGCAAGCGCGCCGTTCTGTGGTGCCGGGGTACTGGGATGGCGCAGTTCATCTAGGATCAAGCGGGCGCCTATTTCGGCCAGGCGGTCATGCAGGTCGGCAGCGGTGTCCTGGTGGCCGATCGGCGTGGCCTCGGCGCGCAGCATGGCGCCGGTATCGAGCCCGGCATCCATCTGCATGATGGTAATGCCGGTCTCGCGGTCGCCGGCCAATATTGCCGCCTGGATCGGCGCCGCGCCCCGCCAGCGCGGCAGCAGGCTGGCATGGATGTTGATGCAGCCCTGATTTGGCGCTTTCAGGACCGGTTCGGGCAGGATCAGGCCGTAGGCGGCAACGATGGCGGCATCGAGATCAAGGCCGGCAAAATATTGTTCTTCCTCGATATTGTTGCGCAGGCGTTTGGGGGTGCGAACCGGTAAGCCAAGCTCGATTGCGAGCTTATGCACCGGACAGGGGTTCTCGCGCTGGCCGCGGCCGGCGGGTTTGGGCGGCTGTGCGTAGACTGCCGCGATGTCATGCCCCGCATCGACCAATGCACGCAGCGCTGCGGTTGCGAAATCAGGTGAGCCCATGAACGCCAGGCGCATGGATCTGCTTTCAGGATGGGGGGAATGAACCGCTTCAGTCATGGCTCCGTTGAGCCCCTTCAATGCGGATCGTCAAGGGATAGTTAAGCCCTAGACCAGCAACTCCTGGTAGACCTGGCCGGTTTGTTCGGCGACCCGGTGCAAGGAGAGTTTGGCGATATTGATTTGTGAATTGGCCCGGGCCTGCGCCAGATTATGGGCGTTTTGCAGCAACGGCAGCAAAGCCTCCGCCAATAGATCCGGCCGGCCGGGGGGTACCAGAATGCCCGCCTGGCCGCCCTCCAGCATTTCCGGAATACCCCCGACATTGGTGCCGATCATGGCACAGCCGGCTTCGCGGGCTTCCGACAAAACTAGTCCGGCGGGCTCCGCATGCGACGCCAGCACGAAAATATCGCCGCCCAGGAGATAGGGGCGCGGGTCCTGCCGATGGCCGCAAAACGTAATGCGGTCCTTAGCCTGCGCCGCTGCCAGGCGTTCATATTCCAGCTGGTACGGGCCGCTGCCGATCAGGTATAAATGCGCCTCCGGGAATTGCTGGGAGATGATGCCAAAGGCCCTGATTAGATCATCGACGCCTTTGCGGGGGTGCAGCCCGCCGACAAATAAAATCGCAGGCCGGCGCAATGCCAGGGGCGCCGGCAAGGGCGGCGGAAAGCGCGGTGAGCCGATGGTGCCGTTCAAGACCGTCCGCATTTTTGACCGCGAAATGCCGCGCTTGATCATGGCCTGACTTACCGCCTCGCTGACCCCGATAACCCTTTGCCCAAGCCCCATCAGGATCGAGCTGCGCTGAAATTCGTTATGCACGCTGGTAACCAGTTTGAACCCTGAAATCGGCCTGAGCACGGCGGCGATAACCGCGCTCGTCATCATATGCGCGTGCACGATATCCGGCCGGATGCGGGCCAAGGCAGTTCGGGTTTTGAATACTGCCTTCAGCAACTTAATCGGCTTGCGGTCCTGATCGATGATGATGTGCTCGATGCCATACTGCGCCAGCAAACTGTCGAACCCGCCGCCGGCACTGCAGACATAAACCTGATGGCCCTGCATCGCCTGCGTGCAAGCCAGGTCAACCATTGCGCATACATGGCCATTGGCCGGTATGGTGTGGTTCAGGATATGAACGATTTTCATGCCGCCCTTATTGCGCAATGCGGTAGCATCAGTGAATAGGCAAACTGAGCATTCAAATTAATATTTAGACAATACACAAAAAATATCGCAGCTCATTATGAAAGTGGTTGTGTAATGGCCAAGCATGTTGCGGATTTAGTCTGGCGTCTAGGTGATGACGACGATTTTCTGAAGGGGCGCTATAGCCGGGGGCATGAGCTTGCCTTTGACGGCGGCATCGCCCTGCCCGCTTCGGCGTCGCCGCATTTGGTCGGGAAATGGGCGGTCGAGGCTGCGGTGGACCCGGAAGAAATGCTGGTGGCAGCACTTTCCAGCTGCCACATGCTGAGCTTTCTGCATATTGCCCGGGTGGCGGGATTTACGGCGTTGACCTACCGGGACCATGCCGAAGGGGTAATGGCGGAGATTGCTCCCGGCAGATTGGCCATCACAACGGTGGCGCTGCATCCAAAAGTTGAATGGCAGGGGACGCCGCCTGATGCAGCTAGGCTGGATGCAATGCATCACGAGGCCCATAAGGTTTGCTATATCGCGAATTCAGTGCGCACTGAGGTTGTCGTGGTTGGTACAGCTTAAAGTTATGTAACGCGCGAAGCCATTCGACACGCTACAGCGTATCTGTTCTGCTCGGTCATGCCGGACCGCGGGAGGCAAAAGGTTTAGAGATGCGAAATTTGATACCAGGCGGTGGTCTTATCGTCATGCTGGCGCTGACCGGCTGTGCCACGGCCGGCCAGGACCAAGGTGCAATGGCGCCGCAACCTTTGAAGCCGATAGACGCCAGCCGGCTCTACACCGGTACCTGGTATGAAGTTGCGCGAACGCCGATGCATATAACCGATGGCTGCGTCGCCGGTACCACTGAATATTTGCAGAACAGCAGCGGCGCGCTGATCGAGCGCGATGCCTGCAGGATGGGCACGCCGGCGGGCAAGGAAAAATCCATCCAAGGCCCGGTTCGAATTCTGAACCCTGGGCCGAACAACAAGATTGTCGTGCATTATACGGTCTACAGGATTATCCCGATCTCGCGCACCTATTGGCTGATCGATCATGGCGATGACTACCAGTGGTTCATGTTCACCAACCCTGCTTTCACCAATGTCTCGATATTTACCCGCGCTCCGCAGCCGGGCGCTGCGCGCATCGGCGAGCTGACCGCGCGGCTGCAATCGCTAGGCTACGATACGACAAAACTCGAATTTCCCGCCGAATTCCCGCCAGGCGGGTAATGCCGGGGGCTTCGCGGTGCGTCCCGCGCTACGACATTGCGGAAAATCAGCCAGGCTTCGGCATCGCCGCATCGTCTAACGCGGCGGCGCGGAGGTAGGCAGGGCGGCTGCTGATACGGTCCCAGTAGGCGGTGAAGGCGGGACGTTTTTCGATGGTGCCGAAGCGCAGGCCAAAGCCGATTTGCGAGCCGGCATAGATGTCGGCCGCGCTGAAACGCTCGCCGGCGAAGTATGGGGAGCCGGTGACCGCCTGTTCCAAGGTGTTCAGCACGGCACTCAGGCTGCCGTAGCCGGCGGAACGTTCTTTGCCGGGCGGCAGCTCAAAACCCATCACCTTATTGGTCACCGCCGCTTCTACCGGGCCGGCTGCAAAGAACATCCAGCGGAAATATGCCGCGCGCGCTTTATCGCCGATCGCCGGCGCCAGCCCGGCTTGCGGGAAGGCGTCAGCCATATAGGCACAGATTGCAGAGCATTCCGTTACCACGCTGTCGCCATGGGTTAAAACCGGGATTTTTCCCATCGGGTTGATGGCGAGAAATTCGGGGGCTTTGAGGCCGGCGGCATAATCGAGGATCACGGTCTCGTAGGGCTGGCCGATCTCCTCCATCATCCAGCGGGCAATACGGCCCCGCGACATCGGATTTGTGTATAAAACCAGATTATCGCCCAACGAATTCTCCCTTTAATAAACCAAACCGGAAGCGCTGGTTTCCGGCCAGCTTACCTCAGTGCACCAGGCTTGGCACCATGTCATGTTGAATAATCGCGGCTTGCGCGAGCGAGGCGTCGGAGGCGATTGCCATCGGCGTGCCGTCGGCGGCGTGGATGGCGAAGGCCGGGCCGGTCTCGGTCATGATCGGTTTGACGAAGGCGATTTCCTCCATTCCGAGGTTCGCCAGTTCGGCAGTCGAAATGTGATGAATATCGAACACGGCCCCGGGCAGGATGTGAGCGGAGCCGTCATGTGTTTTCAAGTCCATTAGTTTAACCTTTCAGCGCCAATATTTTGTTGGGAGCCTTTGGAAGCCCCTGTCTGGAAGCTCGTGTCTGGAAGCTCGTGTTTGGAAGGTCGTGTTTGGAAGCTTATGTTTGGAAGCTCTTTGTGGTTAATTTATGCGCGGCAAAATTATCAAGTCACGCGAAGTCAGTCGCCCGAATGGGCACGGAGAGAGACGAAATCGAACCGGCGGGTCTCATCAGGTATCTGGACAGCTTGACTTTCCGTCGACCGTCCGAGTCGGGCCAACCGCAGACTTGGTCTGGCCTTTAGTGATGGGAATTGTCTTTACCACCGGCTGGGGCACCGGCCGCACCAGGTCGACATGCAACAATCCATTATCAAGCCAAGCCCCCTTAACATCGATGCCTTCGGCAATAACAAAAGCCCGTTGAAACTGCCTCGCGGCGATCCCACGGTGTAGAAATACCCTGCCATGCCCGTCATCAACTTGCCTGCCGCGGATTACCAACTGATTATCTTCCAGGGTAATCTGCAGGTCATCCATCGTAAAACCCGCCACCGCCAAGGTAATGCGCAGCGATACCGGGCTCAATTGTTCGATATTATAGGGTGGGTAGCCATCGGAAGAGGTCTTAGCCGCCCGTTCAATCATCTGTTCAAGATGGTCGAACCCCAGGAACATCGGCGAAGTAAAAACACGCGTATTCATAAACTGGCTCCCCCATCTGAGCGAAGCAGACACCGGCCCCAACATTGGCGGCCGATCCATCCCATGTTGTCAGATCGGACAGGGGTTGCAAGGGGAGAATTGCCCCGCAGCCATACCAGCGGTAAAGCCGTGACATGTTAGTTACAGATACCGAAACCCTGCCCAAGCCCTTGCCGATCCTGATCGTGCCGGACCCGATGCTGCGCAAAACCGCCCGCGCGGTAATCAAAGAAGACGCCGAGACGGTCAAAACCCTGATACCTGCAATGTTCGCCGCCATGTACCAGGCGCCCGGCATCGGCCTCGCCGCGCCGCAGGTGGGATCGCTGCTGCGCGTCATCGTCATCGACCTCGCGGCCGATAAGGTCCCGGCCCCGATCGCACTGGTCAATCCGGAAATCGTCGCCAAATCCGAGGAAATGGCCACCCGGGAGGAAGGCTGCCTGTCCCTGCCCGACCAGTATGCCGAAGTTACCCGGCCGGCCCGGGTGAAGGTGCGATACCAGGACGAAAACGGCATCAAACGCGAAATCGAGGGCGAGGGACTCCTCGCCGCCTGCCTGCAACACGAAATAGACCACCTGAACGGCGTGCTGTTCGTCGACTACCTGTCCTCGCTGAAGCGCAACATATTGCTGCGGAAATTAGCCAAGGATCAGAAGGAAAAGCGCGCTAGGTAAGTAAGGCACGCAGCCGCTTTTAAAAATGCGGCGCAAAATTTTTTTATTCTGGAGCCGGGATGTTTTTGGCGGTTTTGGCTCTGAGTAACTAAGTCTTTTTGGTTTGCGGGCGGCCAGCCTTTTTCCAGAAAAACGGCTTCGTTAAGCTACGAATACCACTTCCGTTGCTCCCAGATTATCGAATTCTACTTCGAAGCGGTCGCCGGGCTGGAGGAAACGGATACCGGTGCAGCTGCCTGTGGTTACCACCTGGCCGGCTTTGACACCGTTTTGACTGCGCATGGTGTTTACCAAAGCGACGGCGACGCCTACCGGGTCGCCAATCGGGTGGCCGCCGATATGGTCCCAGAACAGTTCGCCGTTGACCCAGGCTCTGGCGCGCAGGTTGGCGATGTCGAGGGGGCGCCAGCGGGTTAGTTCCGGTCCCAGAATCAGCGCGCCGTTCATCATGCAATCTGCCAGCTGCTGCAGTGCCGGGGTTGTCCGCGGGTCGGTGAAGCGGCCCGAAACGATTTCGATTGCCGGCAGCGCGGTTATCGCCTGTACCACCTCGGCGCGCGAGTAGTCCGTCTCACGTGCCGGCAGATCGTATTGAAACCGGAACGCAATTTCGCCTTCCACGCCTTTATGCGCGAACGCCGTCGCGGCGACCCGCGCCGGGCCGGCAAAAATACTGCTGCTGAAAATCAGGCCTCGGACCACCGGGCCGCCGGGCGGTGCATTGGCCTTGAATGCACCAATTCTCTCGCCCAGCGCCAAGGCCACGCGATCCTGAATTGCGTGCGCCTCGGCCTCGGTTGCAGGCGTCGCGTTCAGCTTTGGGACAAGCGCGCCATTGCGGCGAAGGTCCGCCAGCAGCGTCACCGCCGTCGAGATTTCATCTTCGGTCATGGCTGTTTGTCTAGGCGAGCATTGATTGCAGCTTGGAGGTGATAATTTGTTCCGCCTCGGACATGATGCGGCCGATCAATTCGGCGCAGCTCGGGATATCGTGGATCAGGCCCTGAACCTGGCCGGCCCAGACCAGACCTGCTTCGAGATCGCCGCTTTCCAAGGCCTGCCGGCCTTTGGCGCCGCGCACCAGGCTGGCCACATCCGCGAAGGTTGAGGCCGGGTCGTTGAGGATTTCAACAACCTTGTCGGAAACGCCGGTTTTGGCGACACGGGCGGTGTTATGCAGCTTGCGGAAGATGATATGCGTGCCGCGTTCATCGTTTTGCAGGAAGACCTGCTTGATGTTGTCGTGGATTTCGGCTTCCTGGGTGGCGCAAAACCGGGTGCCCATGTTGATGCCGTCGGCGCCGAGTGCCAGGGCCGCCACCAGGCCGCGGCCATCACCAAAACCGCCGGAGGCGATCATCGGGATTTTTACCTTATCGGCGGCGGCCGGGATCAGGACCAGGCCGGGGACGTCGTCCTCGCCGGGGTGGCCGGCGCATTCAAAGCCGTCGATTGAAATGGCATCGACGCCCATGCGTTCGGCGCTGAGCGCGTGCCGGACGGAGGTGCATTTATGGACCACCTTGATGCCATGTTCCTTGAATAGGTTGACGTATTCCTCCGGCTTGTGGCCGGCGGTTTCCACGATGGTGACGCCGCTCTCGATGATGACCCGGCAGAATTCGGCGTAAGGCGGCGCCTCGACCACCGGCAGCAACGTGATGTTGACGCCAAATGGCTTGGGGGTGAGGCTACGGACCCGCTCGATTTCAACGCGGAGCGCTTCCGGATTTGGCTGGGTCAGCGCGGTGATAACACCAAGGCCGCCGGCATTGGAGACCGCGGCGGCGAGCGGGGCGCGGCCGACCCACATCATGCCCCCCATCATGATTGGATGTTCGATGCCAAGCAGTTCGGTGAACCGGGTTTTGAGCGCCATTTAAATGTACTTTCGACCATTGTTATTAACGCGGGTGTTATTAAGGCGGGTGTTATTAAGGCGGGCTATTCGGCGCGCCAGTTGCCTTTGCGTTTTTCGATAAAGGCGGACATGCCTTCCTTTTTGTCGGCGGTAGCGCAGAGGCCGTTGAAGAGCCGGCGCTCGAACAGCAAGCCGGTGGCAAGGTTGCTCTCAAAGGCGACATTCACCATTTCCTTATTGGCGATGGTGGCAAGCGGCGCCATTTCGGCGATGGTCTGGGCCTGCTTCAATGCCGTTTCCAGGAGTTCGGCCGCCGGAACGACCTCCGCCACCAGGCTGGCGCGCTCAGCCTCGGCGGCGTCCATCATGCGGGCGGTGAGGCACATCTGCATGGCTTTCGCCTTGCCGACGGCGCGGGTCAGCCGTTGCGAGCCGCCCATGCCGGGGGCGATGCCGAGCCGGATCTCGGGCTGGCCGAATTTGGCGGTATCGGCGGCGATGATGAAATCCGCCATCATTGCCAGTTCGCAGCCGCCGCCCAGGGCGAAACCGGCAACCGCGGCGATCCAGGGTTTGCGGGTGCCGGTAACCCTTTCGAAGCCGGCGAAGAAGTTTTCCCCGAACATCGGCGCGAAGCCCTTATCCTGCATTTCCTTGATATCGGCGCCGGCGGCGAAGGCCTTTTCGCTGCCGGTCAACACCAGGCAGCGCTGGGTCGGATCGGCGTCGTAGGCGGCGAAGGCGCTGATAAGGTCGGCCAGAACCTGCGTATTGAGCGCGTTCAGCGCCTGCGGGCGGTTCAGGCGCAGCAGCGTGACGGCGCCATGTTGTTCGTGAAGGAGGGTCTCGTAGGTCATGTTCTGCTCCGCTTTAAAGGCCAGTAGGCGTTAGCCCGTGATTAAGCAGCGACGCCCAATCCGCGACGCCCAGTCCGCGACGCCTAGTCCGCGATGCGGCCTCCGTAAAGCGTCCGCCGTAAAGCGCCGTCCGTAAAGCGCAGTCCGTAAAGCGCCGGGGACAAAGCGCCGCTGCCAGCGCATAGCTCAGCCAACGCTGTATTACCAATGGCTCTATTGCCAACCTCCGCCGAGCGCCTTGAATACCGCGATCTGGTCCTGCACCAGGGCGGCATCCGAGCTTGCCACCGCGGCATTGGCTGACACCACCGTTGTCTCGGCGTTCAGCAAATCAAGATTACTAATGCCGCCGGCCGAGAATTCGTTCTGCGCCAGCGCGAATTCCTGGTTGGCTTCGGACTGCGCGGCGCTGAGCGCGGCGTGGTGATCGAGCTCGGCGTCATAGGTTGCCAGCGCCTGTTCGGTTTCCATCAGGGCCTGCAACACCACGGTATCATAATTGGCTACCGCGGCGCGCTCGTCGGCCTTGGCTTGCGCCAGCCGCGCCAAAGGGCCCGCCATGTTTGGGAAGGTCCAGCTGATGGCGGGCCCAACGCCCCAGGTCAGGCCGTTATTCGATCCCAGCATGTTGATCTGGCCGGCCGCACCGCCGTAAAAACCGCTCAACGTGACGCGCGGAAACAAATCGGCGGTGGCGACACCAACGGTTGCCAGGGCGGCGGCGAGCTTGCGATCGGCCTGCCGGATATCCGGGCGGCGCTGCAACAGCGCGGCACCGTCGCCAACCGGGACCAACGCGGTCAATTGCGGCGGGGTGACGCAGTTTTGCACCGCGAAGGGCGCGTTTTGCGGGGTCTCGCCCAGCAGGTCGGCAAGTTCGAACAAAGCGGCGCGGCGCGCACCCTGCAGCGGCGGCAGGGTGGCGCGCTGCTGCGAGACCAGCACCTGCGAGCGCACCACATCGAACTGCGAGCCCGCCCCGGCGTCGAATTGCTGCTGCACGATCTGCTGCTGCTTTTCCACCAGGTTCAGGGATTCGTTGACGACGGTAAGTTGCTCACCCAGCGTACAGATCTGGCCGTAGGCGCGCGCTGTCTCGGCCGCGATCGTGACCCGCAGGTCGTCGCGCGCCGCCGCCACGGCTTCGGTATTATCGCGCGCCGCCTCGATGGTTCGCCGCACATGGCCGAACAGATCCAGTTCGTAGGAGACATCGATCATGGAATCGTACAGCCAGACGGTTTTCGGCTTATGGCCGTCGAGTTCCAGGATTTCGTCGGTAACCGGATCGCGGCCGTAGGTTCCGGCCACGGCGATGTTGGTTTGCGGCAGCAGCGCGTTGCGCGAGCCTTCATAGACCGCGCGCGAGGCGGCAAGGTTGTATTCCGCCGCCTGCAGATTGGTATTGGCTGCGAAGGCCTGGGCGATTAGCCGGTCCAGAACCGGATCGTTGTAGAGCCGCCACCAATCGTTTTGCACCGGCGCATTGCTGGTGGCAGCCGGCAGCGCCGAGACGAAGGGCGCGCCGGCGCCGGCAGGCGGCACCGGCGGCGTGTAGTTCGGACCCAATGCGCAGGACGCCGGCAGCAGCGAAAGCAAAGCGAGCAAACGGTAGTTTACTGCGGCGAGAGAAGCCTTCCGGCGGCGGATCATTCCGCGGGCTTCCGATGAAACAGCGGGGTGTAGGATGCCGGCGTGCGCGGCGGCGGCGGCAGGATGATCACCAGCACCACCAGCCCGACCAAGGCGAATACCGCGACGCCGACGAAACTGTCGATGGTGGCTTGCGTGGTTGCCACCACCCGCACGACATTGGCGAGCACCGCGGGTGCCGCGCTGGCCGGGTGGCCGCCGCGGGCGATTACGTGGCCGTATACCTGCAGGCGGTGCTGCGTCTCCAGCGTGCCGCGCTGCACATGCTGGCCGATGATATTGGAGGCGCGTTGTTCCCGCAGCGCGCCATGGTGGCGATAAAAAGCGGTGCCGACCTCGCCGCCGAACAGCCGGGCGGTCTGCAGCATGGCGCCGAAGGTGAGCGCGTCTGCAGGCGCAGATTGAGGACGCCGACAAAGACGATGCCGGAAAGCGCGAAACTCTGGCCCACTGCCTGCATGATCTGCGACGGCAGAAACTGGTCCGAGCCCCAGGACGGGGTTAGCGCATAGGCCACCGACATGCAGGCGAAGCCGACCATGCTGAGGCCGAGCCCGGCGGTGATGCGGGGGTCGAAGCGGCGCAGCATCAAGGCTGCCAGCGGGCATAGGATCAACTGCGGCATTGCGATCCAGATCAGCGTATCGCCGACCTGCAAGGCGCGAAAGCCGCGCACGCCACCCAGATAATACGGGATAAGAAAGGCGGTGGAGAGGATGGTTAAGCGCAGGATGCTGATCATCATCAGCAGCAAGGGCAACGGCCAGCGCAAGGCGACCTTTAAATCCAGCCAGGGAAACGGTGTGGTTTTCTCATGGATCAGGAACGCGCCCAGCATGATCAGCCCGGCCAGCAACAGCCCCCAGATCAGCCCGAATTTAACCAGTCCAGCCGGTTGCCCTGGTCGAGGGCGGCATAGATCAAGGCGAAGCCAATGGCCGTAGCTGCTGAGGCCGTAAATGTCGCGGTGGATGTCCTTGGGCGCCGGCTGATGTTTGACGCCCCAACGCAGACAGGCCGCCATCGCCAGCGCCAGCGGCACGTTTTGCCAGAAAATCCAGTGCCAGGAGAGGTTGTCGACATACCAGCCTTCCAGCGAGGCCGAGATGTTGAGGGATAGCTCGAGGTTGAGCGCGTACAGCGCAATCCCGTAGGCCCAGAGCCGCGGCGGCATGACGCGCAGGACGAAGCTCAAGGTAAGCGGAATGAAACAGCCGGAAGCCAGGCCGCTCACGAATTGCAGCGCCAGCAGGGTGGTAAGGTTCAGCGCCAACGGCGTGACGGCTGAGGAGATGGCGAAGGTTGAAGCGGCGAGCATCAGGATCCGCCGCGGTCCGTACATGCTGCCGATCCAGACCGCGAACGGCGTTACCAGCATCTGGGCTGCCGTGAAGGAGGTGGTGATCCAGGCGCCTTGGTCGAACCCGGCATGAACCGCGCCGCGAATATCGGTAAGGCCGAAGTTGGAGAGCCTGCCGGTAAGGGTTGAAATAAAGGTGCCGAGCAGGACTGCCGTCAGCCCGAGCCACGGGATCGGCGCCTCGGCGCCTGGCGCCGCGGGCGGGGCACCGCCTGGCGCCGTGGGCGGGGCGCCGGGTGGGGCTGCGGGCGGGGCTGCGCCGGTTGCGGCACTCAAGGCCGCTCGCCGTTCGGCAGATCCGTGTCGATGGTCGGGATCACCGACATACCGGGGAGCAGGCGGCCGGACAGGCCATCGGTATCGTCGATGGCGATTTTGACCGCGATGCGCTGCACGATTTTAGTGAAGTTACCGGTGGCGTTATCCGGCGGCAACAAGGCGAGCACCGAGCCCGAAGCTGGAGATATGGCAACGACGTGGCCGCGCAGGCGGTGCCCCGGAAAGGTATCGACGGTGACCGTTGCACGGTCGCCGATCACGACATGGGTAAGCGAGGTTTCCTTGTAGTTGGCAATCACCCAGACCCGCGGCAGAGCGGCCAGCGTGGTCACCTGGGTGCCGGCGGCGATGAACTGGCCGGGCAATACCTGACGCAGGCTGATGACGCCGGCGGTGGGGGCGGTGATCCTGGTATAGCCAAGGTCGATTTCCGCCAATTGCAGCCCCGCCATGGCGGCGCCCAATGCGGCCTCGGCCTGTTTCTGTTGCGAGGTCAGCAGATCGATTTGCCGGGCGACGGCATCGGCCTGGGCGCGGTTTTGGGCCAACTGCGCCGCCAGCTGCGCGTGCGTGGTTGCCACCTGTTCCATTTGTGCCTGCGAGGATGAGCCGGAACTCAGCAACCGGTACTGGCGGGCGACATCGCGCTCGCTTTGCGCCACAGTGGCGCTGGTGGCCGCCACCACCGCCAGCGCCGCCGCCAGATTAGCCTGCAGCAGCGGGCGTTGCGCCTGCACCGTCTCGATCTGCGCCGCCGCCGAAGCGGCGTTGGCCTTGGCCTGGGCCACGGTGGCGCGGTAATTATCGTCGTTGATCTGCACGATCAGCTGGCCGGCCTGGACATGCGCATAGTCCTGCACCGGAACCGCTTGCACATAGCCTGCAACCTGGGCGCTGAGCGGGGTCAGGTCAGTTGCGAGGTAAGCATCGTCGGTGGTCTGGTAACGGGCTTCGCCTTCCCAGCGATTCCATTGCGTAAAGCAGATGAACAGCACCGCCGCCGCCAAAACGAAACTGAGGGTGCGCCAAACCAGCCCCGGAACTCTCGGCAAGTGCCATCTGCGCTTCGGTTCAGCGGGTAACGCCACGTTCAACTCCCCTGCTCATTGCGCCGCCGGCTTACAACCGCCAGCTTGCATTCGTAATCTTTGCAACCGTAATTTTCCCGGCTTGATTTAGCTGGTGGATGGGCAGCGGTGTCAACGCATGGAGCTGATAGTTTGTTTTGTCAGCGCGTGAGGTTGACTTTTGCAAGATCGATGAGCTCGGTGGCTCTGCCGTCCAGTATCGCCTTCATGGTGTACATGCCGAAATGATAAGCTTGATCCAGCGTGGTCTTCGGCGGCATCGCCAGTTCCTGCCGGGAGCTGACGACATCGACCAGCACCGGCCCGTCATGCGCGAAGGCATCGGTGAGCGCCGAACGCAAATCCTGCGGATTTTCGACGCGAATGCCCTTGATCCCCATGGCTTCGGCCATCGCCGCGAAATTCGGATTTTTCAATTCGGTGCCGGTATTAAGAAAGCCGCTGGCTTTCATTTCCAGCTCGATGAAGCCGAGCGCGCCATTGTTCAACACGATCACCTTAACGTTCAGGCCGACCTGCTTTAAGGTAATGAAATCGCCCATCATCATGGTGAAGCCGCCATCGCCGGAGAACGAGATCACCTGGCGTTTGGGAAAAGCGGTCTGCGCGCCGATCGCCTGCAGCATCGCATTGGCCATCGAGCCGTGATTGAAGGAGCCGATGATGCGGCGTTTGCCGTTCATTTTCAGATAGCGCGCCGCCCAGACGATCGGCGAGCCGACGTCGGCGGTGAAAATCGCGTCCTCGGCGGCAAGCTCGCTGGCCAGCCGGCTCACATATTGCGGATGGATAACGGTGCTGTGCGGGCCGCTTTCAGCCAATGCATCCAGGTCCCGGCGGGCCTTGGCGTAATGCGCCAAAGCGGCGTCGAGGAATTTGGTGTCTGACTTTTCCTGTAGCCTCGGTAGCAACGCCTGCAGCGTGTGCTTGATATCGCCGAGCAAGCCAAGATCCAGCGAACAGCGATTGCCCAAGGCCTCCGGCCGCTCATCGATCTGCGCGATCCGCGCATGCTCGGGGTAAAACGCGCGATAGGGAAAATCCGTGCCCAGCAGCAGCAGCGTATCGCATTCCTTGATGGCGGCGTAGCCGGAGGCAAAGCCCACCAAACCGGTCATCCCGACATCGTAAGGGTTGTCGTATTCCAGGTATTCCTTACCACGATACGCATGCACGATCGGTGCTTTGAGTTTCGCCGCCAGCGCCACCACCTCGTCATGCGCATCGGCGCAGCCGGCGCCGCATAGCAGCGTGATGCGCGAGCCCGCGTTCAATAATTTCAACAACGCGCCAAGCTCGTGCTCCGCCGGCTGCACGACCGGCTTTGCCGGCAGCAGCCAGCGCGGCACTTTGGCATCCAGCGGCTTCAGCGCGATGTCGCCGGGAATGACGACGACGGCGACGCCGCGCTTGGCGACAGCGACGCGGATGGCGCGGGTGAGGATTTGCGGCAGCTGATCCGGGCTTGAAACCAGCTCGACGTAATGGCTGCATTCCTTGAACAGGGTTTCGGGATGGGTGGCCTGAAAATAATCGATGCCGATTTCATGCGACGGGATATGCGCGGCAATGGCAAGCACCGGTACGCGCGAGCGCTGGGCGTCAAACAGGCCGTTGATGAGGTGCAGGTTGCCTGGCCCGCAACTGCCGGCGCAAACCGCCAGCTGACCGGTGATATGGGCCTCCCCGGCGGCGGCAAAGGCTGCACCTTCCTCATGCCGCATATGGATCCAGTCGATTTTTTTCTGGGCCCGCAGCGCGTCGGTAAAGCCGTTCAGCGAATCGCCCACAATTCCGTAAATCCGCTTGACGCCGGCCTCAGCCAGCGTCTCCGCCATATAGGCCGCAGCACTTCTCGCCATCTGATGTCTCCCCTGTTGCCCGCTATCGACGCCCGCTATCGACGCCGGTTATCAACAATACGCGTTTTAAGTAACCGCGCGCAGACTATAGCAGTCTTGGATAAAAATGCGGGCTTTTTAGATATCGTTGCAGCTCAATGCGTTGACGGCGCGCGGCGCACCCTGAACACGCTGATGACCGCGCCGGTTGCGGCGATGGCCGCGGCCAGCCAAAGCGATCCGGTCAGGCCACCAGCGAGGGATCCAAAAAGGATCGCGGCCAGGCTGGCGCCGGCGGTCTGACCGGTCAGCCGGGCGGTGGCGAGCATGCCGCCGGCAGCGCCCGCCCGGTTCTTGGGCGCCGAACCCAGAAGGATTTGGTTGTTTGGCGCCTGAAAAAATCCGAACCCCAGGCCGCAAAGCGCCATTCGCCAGATGATTGCATCGTTACCGGCGGCGCTGGACAGGGCAGCCAGCGACCATAGCCCGGCGGTGAGGCCTGCCAGACCAAGGCTGCCGAGTAACCCTGCCGGATAGCGTTCAGCAAGGCGGCCGGAGATCGGGGCTGCCACCGCGACGCCCAGCGGCCAGGCCGTCATCAGCAGCCCGGTTGCAACCTGGGTTCGATGCATCGCGGCTTGAAAGAAAAAAGGCAACGCAACGAAGGCGAGCATCTGCGCGGTAAACGAAGCAATCGAGGTGCCGACGGAGAGCGCCAGCAGCCGGTTGCGCAGCAGGTCGATAGGAATTAGCGGCCGCGGCTGCGGCAGGCACCTGCGCACCAGGACCACGCCGGCCACGATCCCGGCAACCACGCTAAGCGCGCCCAAACCGGCAATGCCAGGGCCGCCGCCGCCGCGGGTTACCAGATCCAGGCCGATAATGACCAAGCCATAGGCGGCGACGTTGAGCAAGGCGGCTGGAATATCCAGCCGGGTGCCGGATTTCGGCGTCAGCGGCAAAGCCAGAAAGCAGACAATGAAAGCCGCCATTCCGATCGGCACGTTGACGGCAAACAGCCAGGGCCAGGATGCCTTGGCCAGGATCGCCGATGCCAGGCTGGGCCCGATGACCGATGATATGGAGATGACCATCGCGTTCAGGCCGACGGCGCGGCCCAGGCGTGCGGCGGGAAAAATAAACCGCACCAAGGCACCACTCACGCTCATGACGCCGGCAGCACCTAGCCCCTGGATAGTGCGGGCCAACGCAAGTTCCCGCAGCGAGTGGGCGAAGAAGCAGCCGATCGAGGCCAGGACGAACAACACCAGGCCGATTTGAAATATGCGTCTGTAGGTAACGATCTCGCCGAGTGCCGCGAGCGGCAGCAAAGACACCACGATCGCCAGTTGATAGGCATTGACGATCCATACCGAACTCGCCGGCGCGGCATGCAGATCCCGAGCGATGGTCGGCAACGCGACATTGGCAATCGAGGCGTCTACCACCGCCATCAGCAAAGCCAGCCAAAGACCGGCGACAGCCCAGTAACGCGCCGGTATCGGCAGGCCATCAACGGGGATGTGCTGACCAGATTTGAGGCCGGTAGAACTCACTCAATCACGTCGGGCGGTTTGCGCATGGAGAGCGCACTCGGCGCCGCCGGTTGATCTGTCAAGCCAGCTTAACTGCAAGCCAAATTACATGCGGTTGACGGGATCGCTGGCAGGGAAGCTCTCCTTGCTCGCGGCATCGACATCGGCTTGTTCATCGCTCTGTTCATGGCGGCGTTCAACAAGTTCCTTGGCCTTATGCCAGAACTCTGTTTCCTGGCCTTCCGGCGAACCGGCTTGTTCCCACAGCGCATAAGCGGTTTCGCGAATTTCCTGTTCTTGCGTTGCTTCCGACATTTCTAACTTCCCTTCCTGAGAGTTGCTCACCGCGCTTCATCAATCGCTGCGTTGAGCCGGCTTGCTTCGACTGCCCGCTTAGGCGGCTGCCCGCTTACGCGGCTGCCCACGAACGTCACGCTATGTGGGCGGCTAACGCGCTTTTGAACCATGTCTTGCGAAGTTTTAATCAGCGTCCCCATTTTTAATTGGGAGCAGCCATCTAAACTTACCCTTCTTAGAGCAGCAGTGCTTAGCGCAGCGGTGCTTAGGGCAGCAGTGATGGAGCAAGATGGTGTTTCTAAAACCCCTCGTCGGCCGTCCTGTTGCACTCGAGCGACCCAGTTTGATCGATAGCGACCGGCATAACATCGACCTTCAGGATGCCGGCAAACGGGCTACGATAAAAACCGCGCAGCGGCTTAACCGGAGTTCGGGGATTTTGGCAGCCTCGGTGCTGTTCGATAGCGCGGTTGAGCATTACCGTGGTGAATTCGAAAACCCTGCCATGATAACGCCGATTGTAACGTCGCTGGTGGCGCTTGCAGCCAGCCTGCACGGCCATGGCGACGATAGGCATGGCAGGCATCCCACGCGCGATAAGATATTTTGGCTGACCACCGCCGCGGGCCTCGCCGGCACCGGCTTTCATTTGTACAACGTTACAAAAAAGCCGGGCGGATTTTCCTGGCAGAACCTGTTCTATTCAGGACCGCTCGGCGCCCCCGCGGCAATCGGGCTTGCCGGCCTGTTCGGCCTGCTGGCTGAAAGGGTGCGCGACACGCCGCCACAGCAAACTCCGCGCTTGCTCGGCCGCGGCGCTGGACGGATGTTGGGGCTGACCACGGCACTTAGCTTGCTAGGCACTACCGGTGAGGCCGGGTTGCTGCATTTTCGCGGGTCGTTTCAAAATCCTGCAATGTTTTTGCCGGTCACGTTGCCCCCCGCAGCCGCCGCGCTGATGGCCAAGGCAGCGCTGGGCGATGCCCGCAAAAGCCACCGCTTTACGCGGTTCTGGCTCGGGCTTACCGCGGTGATGGGCATGGCCGGCGTCGGCTTCCATATTTTTGGCGTTTCGCGGGCCATGGGCGGCTGGCGCAACTGGCGCCAGAACATGGTGGACGGACCGCCGATCCCCGCACCCCCGAGTTTTGTCGGCCTGGCTCTGGCGGGCCTGGCTGCCCTGGCGCTGATGCGCGCGCACCCCGACGATTAGGAGCTCAACGATGGCGCAGAATGTTTCGGAATACGTCTGGAAGCGGCTCTCCGAATGGGGTCTTGAACGGGTTTTTGGCTACCCTGGAGATGGCGTCGGAGGGCTCGACATCGCGCTCGAAAAAGCCAAGGAATATATGCATTACGTGCAGGTTCGCCACGAGGAGATGGCAGCGTTCATGGCCTCCGGCCACGCCAAATTCACTGGCCAGCCGGGGCTTTGCTACGCCACTTCCGGCCCCGGCGCGATCCATCTTTTAACCGGCCTGTACGATGCCAAGCTCGACCATACGCCGGTGGTTGCCTTGATCGGCCAGCAAGCGCGGATATCGCTCGGCGCCAGCTTCCAGCAGGAAGTCGACCTGCAAAACCTGTTCAGCGACGTCACCGAATATGTGATGACGGCGAGTGTGCCCGGCCAGGTCCGGCATATGATCGATCGCGCCGTGCGGATTGCCAGTTCCAAGCGCTGCGTCACCTGCATCATTTTGCCAAACGACCTGCAATTGCTGCCCTATGAGGAGCCGCCGAACACCCATGGCGCCACCCATACCGGCATCGGCTACGCCTACCCTGCCCTGACCCCGGATGACGCGCTGCTGCAACAGGCGGCGGCGGTTTTGAATGCCGGCAAGAAAATCGGCATTCTGGTCGGCGCCGGAGCGCTTGGTGCTACCGATGAGATTATGGCAACCGCGGAGCGTCTTGGCGCCGGGGTTGCCAAGGCGTTGCTGGGCAAGGCCGCGGTGCCGGATGATGTGCCCTATGTTACCGGCTCCCTCGGCCTGCTCGGCACCAAACCAAGCTGGGATTTGATGAAAGGCTGCGACACCTTTTTCATGATCGGCTCGGCGTTCCCGTATTCGGAGTTTCTGCCCGAGCCCGGCAAGGCGCGCGGCGTGCAGATCGATATCGATCCGGCAAATCTTTCGTTGCGCTACCCGATGGAGATCAACATGGTGGGCGACGCTGCCGCCACCTTGCGGAAATTGTTGCCGCTGCTGCAGCAGAAAACCGATCTCAGCTGGCGCGACCGCATCGAGAAGGAAGTAGGAGAATGGTGGCAACTGCTTGAGAAACGCGCCATGCTTCCGGCCGAGCCGATCAACCCGCAGCGGGTGTTCTGGGAGCTTTCGCCGAAACTACCGGAAAACGCCATCATGACGGGTGATTCCGGATCGGTCGCCAATTGGTACGCGCGCGATATTAAAATGCGGCGTGGCATGAAAGGCTCGCTCTCGGGCGGTCTGGCCTCGCTTGGCGCCGGCACGCCTTACGCCGTGGCCGCCAAATTTGCCTATCCGGAGCGCACCGTCATTGCCTTCATGGGTGACGGCGCGATGCAGATGAACGGCATCAACGTGATGATCACGGTGAAGAAATACTGGCGGCAATGGGCCAGCCCGAAATTCATCGTGCTGGTGCTGAACAACCAGGATCTGAACCAGGTGACCTGGGAGGAACGGGTGCAGCTGGGTGAGGGTAAAACGGAATCTACCCAGGCAATTCCGGATATGCCCTATCATAAATATGCGGAACTGCTTGGCCTGAAGGGCATTTATGTGGATGATCCCGAACAGCTCTCCGCCGCCTGGGATGAGGCGCTTAATGCCGACCGCCCGGTGATCCTCGAAGCCCGCACCGACCCAAACGTGCCGCCGCTGCCGCCGCATATCACCCTCAAGGATGCCAGAAACTTCCTCTCGATGCTGCCCAGCGAACCGGAACTTGCCAGCGTGTTGAAAAACAGCGCGCGCGAAATGCTGGCAAGCGTGTTGCCGGGGAAAGACAAGGACGAGTGAAGCATTTTTGAAAAAAGGCTAAGCTTCCCGCAAACTAAAGCTTTTTTACTCCGGGCTATTGGCGGTTGCCTATCCGAGGGAGATTGCTATGACCAACCGCTTTCCTGCGTATGACGTACTTTCCAAACATGATGGCATGTCTTGGAACGATCCTACACGGCAGGCCATCGATGAACGGCTTGCGATTAAGGATGAGCCGGTTTTTTTTACATTAGATGAGTATTGCGTTCTTCAGGCCGTTTGTGACCGAATTCTGCCGCAGGCGGAGTGGGAAAACAAAATCCCGCTCGCCGCGCATGTTGACCGGCATCTGCAAATCAACGGTGCATCCGGCACCCGCTATGATCCCATGCCCTATGACGGCGAGGCCTGGAGAATAGGACTGGCGGCGCTGGACGCCGAAGCCCGGGAAATCTATGGCGTCCCTTTCCCAGAGCTTTGGCCGGAAAATGCCGATGCCTTGCTGACGCGCTGCCAGAATGGTGAGCTTAACAATGCGGCGTGGGGTAACGTGCCGCCGGCGATGTTCTTCAAGCGGCGGATTTTAGGCGATATTCCAGCCGCCTATTACGCGCAGCCGGCGGCGTGGAGCGAGATCGGGTTTGGCGGACCGGCCAGTCCGCGCGGCTATGTCCGCATGCAGGCCAATCGGCGAGACCCTTGGGAAGCGGTTGAGGCCTATCCAGGAACATCCGGCTCGGCTGCGAAAAAAAATGCCGGAATTCGCTGAGCCCCGGATCGGTCCGAGGGCGCTTGGGGGCCGCGCTCCGGATGTGATGGTGCCCGGCGGCTGGCTGCCGATGCGCGAATATCGCGAGGACGAGGAAGTGGATTTTGTCATCATCGGCACCGGTGCCGGTGGCGGCACATTGGCGGCCCGTCTGGCTGAGCATGGTTTTTCCGTTATTGCGATGGACGCCGGTTCCTATTTTCGTCCGCTCGATGATTTTGCATCCGATGAGACCGAGCAGAACAAGCTGTACTGGCTCGATCGCCGGGTTTGCGACGGTGATCAACCTCTGCAGATGGGCGGCAAAAACAGCGGCAAGGCGGTCGGCGGCAGCATGGTGCATTTCGCCATGGTGTCGTTACGCTTCAGGCCGGAATGGTTCAAAAGCCGCAGTCTGCTCGGCTACGGCGCCGACTGGCCGCTCGATTGGCGCGAAATGTGGGATTATTACACCAAGGTCGAGCGCGATTTGAGCATATCCGGGCCCCTTACCTATCCGTGGGGGCCGCCGCGCCCGCGGTATCCGTACCGGGCGCATGAGGTGAATGCCGCCGGCATGCTGCTTGCCAAAGGCTGTGATGCAATGGGCTATAAATGGACGCCGACGCCGCTCGCCACGGTTTCGGCGCCGCGCGGTAAATCACCGCCTTGCGTCTATCGCGGATTTTGCCGCTTCGGCTGCTCCACCAACGCCAAGCAGAGCACGCTGAACACCTATTTGCCGCGGGCGCTGGCCGCCGGCGCCGAGATCCGCGATATGGCGATGGTCGGGCGTATCGAGGTGCGCGATGGCCGGGTCACCGGGGTGCATTACCACCGCGAAAACAATTGGCATTTTCAACGCGCCCGCAACGTCGTGGTCGCCGGTTATGCGATTGAAACGCCGCGGCTTTTGCTGAACTCGGCAACCGATCAATATCCCAACGGCCTGGCCAATTCCTCCGGCCTGGTCGGCAAGAACCTGATGACCCAAAGCAACCAGGCGGTGTTCGGGGAAATGGATGAAGAGGTGCGCTGGTATAAAGGGCCGCCGTCGCTCACCATTACCGAACACTGGAATTACGAGGATCGGCATAAAGATTTTCACGGCGGCTATTGCTGGATGGCGCAGGGACCCTTGCCGATTGAATGGGCGTCGATACAGACCGGTGCGCGTGGCATTTGGGGTGCCGGCCTGCGCGAGCAAATGACCCATTACAATCATCAGGTGGGCCTGAAAATGGTCGGCGAAATGTTGCCCGATGAGCGTAACCGGGTAACGCTCGCTGACGAGACCGATCAATACGGTCTCAAGATCGCCCGCATCAGCTATTCCTGGGGTGAGAATGATAAACGCCTGATCAATCATGCACTCAAGCAGATGGGCATGAGTTTGCAGGCGATCGGTGCCACGAATATTTTTGAGCAGACCGACGACACCAATCATCTAGCCGGCACCGCCCGCATGGGTTTTGCGCGCGATACCAGCGTTGTAAATGCCGATTGCCGCAGCTGGGATATTCCCAATTTATGGATCTGCGACGGCTCGGTATTTCCGACTACCGGCGGCGTCAACCCGTCGCTGACGATCCAGGCGATCGCGTTGCGCACCGCCGACCGGATTAAAGTTCTGGCGGCGCGAGGCGAGCTGTGAATATCGAACTGGTGCTGGATGCGAAGGCGATTATCGGCGAGTCGCCGCTTTGGGTGGCATCTGAGAACGCCTTGTACTGGGCCGATATCAAGGCCCCTGCCCTACACCGGTTGAACCTTGCAACGCAGGCCCAAAACGATTGGGCGCTGCCGGCCGATATCGGCGGTTTTGCGCTCGATGGCCACGGCCGCGCTCTGGTGGCTTTGCGTAACGGTCTGCAATGGTTGGACCTCGCTTCAAATACGCTGACGCTGCTGGCACCGCCGCCCTTCGACCCAAAGCTGATCCGCTTCAATGAAGCCGCGTGCGACAGCTTTGGCCGCTTCTGGGTCGGCGTGATGACGGATCCGGCGCCCGATGCGCCGGAGTCGCAGAGCAATGCCGAGGCGATGTTGTATAGCTTCACCGAAGCCGATGGGCTGCGTGCCCATATGGATTTCACCCATCTCACCAATGGCATGGCGTTTAGTGCCGATGAGACCGCGTTCTATATTTCACACAGTAATGCACGCAAGATTTACAAATTTGCCTACGACCGGCGCGCCGGCACAATTGGCGCGCGGACGGAGCTCGCGTCTTTGGATGCCGATACGCCGGGCATACCGGATGGCGCTGCCTTGGATGCGGCGGGGAATTATTGGTGCGCTATCCATGGCGGCGGCCGTCTGCATCGCTACACCCCGGATGGCGGGCTTGCCGAAGTAATCATGCTACCGGTCAGCCAACCTACGATGTGTTGCTTTGCCGGCGAAAATCTAGATGAGCTTTATATTACCAGCGCCCGCGAAAAACTGTCGGCCGCCGATTTGGAGCGAGAGCCGCATGCCGGCGGCGTATTCCGTATCAGGCCGGGCGTTGCCGGCCAACCGAAGAACTGGCGTGTGCCTTAGCCCGCCATGGCGCAAATCCGTATCGGGATTTCCGGCTGGACTTATCCGCCATGGCGCGGCGTATTCTACCCGGAGAAGCTGCGCCAGAAAGAGGAACTTGCCTATGCGGCATCAAAGTTCCGGACCATTGAAATCAACGGCACCTTTTACGGCAGCCAGAAGCCGGCAAGCTATTTGCAATGGTTTCAGGCTACACCAGACGATTTTGTTTTCTCGGTGAAGGCGCCGCGTTATATATCGCATATTTTAAGGCTGCGGGATGCGCAAACGCCGCTCGCCAATTTTCTGGCGTCAGGGCTGTTGCGTCTCGGCCCAAAACTTGGGCCGCTGCTCTGGCAATTTCCGGCTAGTTTGAAGTTTGACAAAGCGCTTTTCGAAACGTTTTTTGCACTGCTTCCGCATGACACCGAAGCGGCGTTGAAAGCAGCCCGGAAGCACACGCGTCCGCAGGCCGATGTTTGGTTGGAGACCGATAAAAATCGTCCGGTCCGGCACGCGGTGGAGATAAGGCATGACAGTTTCCGCGACGAGGGTTTCATCAAACTGCTGCGGCGCTACAACATCGCCTTGGTTTGCGCCGACACGGTTGAATGGCCACGGCTGATGGATGTCACCAGCAATTTCATGTATTGCCGCCTGCATGGTTCCGAGCAGCTATATGCCAGCGGCTATGGCCCCAAAGCGCTCGATGACTGGGCGCGCCGGGTACAAGCGTGGTCACGGGGCGGCGAGCCGATGGATGCCGAGCGCGTCGGCGGACCCGCCAAACCCCGAACCGCCGGCCGCGACGTGTTTTTGTATTTTGACAACGACATAAAGGTGCAGGCGCCGAAAAATGCGGCTGACCTGGCAAGGCGGCTCCATCTGAGATAAACGCCGGAACCATGGAGCCCCGATTAACTAACTTTCATTTTTAGGGGAGATCGATTCGTAGCATTTTGGCGACTTTCGCGCCCTTTAATGTTGACGTATGGAATTCCGCTTAATGCACAGCAATATCGGTCGCGATGTCTAACGTCTCCGCTTTGAAGGTTGATGACGCGCCGTCCTGGCTTAAAGGCGCCGGCGAAGTCCGGAGCCTGATGTTGAACCATGATTGGACCGCGACCCCGCTGGGCTCGCCCGCCACCTGGCCGGAGAGCCTGCGCGCGGTGGTGCGCGTAATGTTGACATCGCGTTTTGCGATGTGGATGGCCTGGGGCCCGGAACTTACCTTTTTATGTAACGATGCCTACCTGCCGACCGTTGGGCTGCGGCGCGACTGGGTGATCGGCAGCCGCTCGGATAAGGTTTGGGCTGAAATCTGGCCGGATATCGGACCGCGGATCGCGCATGTTCTCGCCACCGGTGAGGCCACCTGGGATGAGGCATTGTTGCTGTATCTTGAGCGCAACGGCTTTACCGAGGAGAGCTATCACACCTTCTCGTACTCACCGCTCGCCGACGACGCCGGCACCACCAGCGGCATGCTCTGCGTCGTTGCCGAAGTGACCGAGCGGGTAATCGGCGAACGGCAACTGAGCATTTTACGCGATATCGGCAGCACGCTCGCTGCGGCGTCGACCCGCGCCGAGGTGATGTCGCGGTTGGAAGCCTGCCTTGCCGCCGGCGCGCGCGATCTGCCGTTCGCGTTGGTTTATCTGACCGACCCGGGGGCTCAAAGACTGGTGGCCCGGCACGATCCGGACGCCAATCTGCGGTCGATTTCGGGCGGCGTGGATCGGACCATGCCCGATGCCTGGCCGCTGGCCGCTGCTGCCAAAGGCACGCCGGTTCTGGTCGAGCTTGCCGAGCCCACGCGGTTCGACCGGCCGCGTCAGGCATTGGTGTCGGCGATTGTCGGAGCCGAAGGCGGCGATGCGGTCGGCTACCTGGTCGCCGGCCTCAATCCGCACCGGCTGCTGGATACCTCCTATCAAGGTTTTATCGAACTTTTGACGGCACAGATTGCCGCTGCGATTGCGCGCGCCGATGAGTACGAGCGCGCCCGGGAGCGGGCCGAGGCGCTGGCTGAAATCGACCGCGCCAAGACTGCATTTTTCTCAAACGTCAGCCACGAGTTCCGGACCCCGCTGACGCTGATGCTGGGACCGCTTGAAGATGTGCTCGCGATGCCAATGGTTGCGACGGAACAGCGCCAGCAACTTGAAATGGCGCATCGGAATGCTTTGCGGCTGCTCCGCCTGGTTAATTCCCTGCTCGATTTTTCGCGGATCGAAGCCGGGCGGGTGCAGGCGTTCTACCAGCCGACCGATCTTGCCGCATTGACCGCGGATCTGGCCTCATCGTTCCGCTCCGCTACCAACAAAGCCGGGCTGCAATTGATTGTCGAAACGCCGCGGCTGGACCAGCCGGTCTATGTCGATCGCGACATGTGGGAGAAGATTGTTCTCAATCTGGTCTCGAACGCTTTCAAATTCACCTTCGAGGGCGAAATTGCGATTGCATTGCGCCAGTTGGAGGGCAGCGTGCAGTTGACGGTGCGTGATACCGGCACCGGCATTCCGGCGGACCAGATCGATAAGCTCTTTGACCGCTTTCATCGCGTCGAAGGCGCGCGCGGCAGAAGTTTTGAAGGCTCCGGCATCGGCCTTGCTTTGGTGCGTGAGCTGGTGGCTCAGCATGACGGTGATATCAAAGTAGTCAGCGAGCCAGGGTTGGGGTCCACCTTCACGGTAACCGTGCCGTTGGGCCGTGCGCATCTGCCGCCGGCGCAGGTGCAAACCGAGACTGCAAGCACCGAACGTGCAGCAGCGGGTTCGCAGTCGCAGACATTCGTTGAGGAGGCGCTGCGCTGGCTGCCTGGGGATGCCGAAATATTACCGGACGCGCCGGCGGATCGTGAAATGATGTCCGGCGGCGCGGCGGCGGCGACGGCTGCAGCGGCGGCGCGGCGGTATGTGGTGCTCGCCGATGATAACGCCGATTTACGCGATTACATCTGCCGGTTGCTGGTAAGCCGTGGCTACGAGGTTGAACCGGTGGCGGATGGGCAAGCTGCCCTCGCCGCGCTGCGGGCCCGGCGGCCCGATATTTTGGTCACCGATGTGATGATGCCGCAACTCGATGGCTTTGGCCTGCTGCAGGCGGTGCGCCGGGATACGGCATTGCGGGATTTGCCGGTTATCATGTTATCGGCGCGTGCCGGCGATGAAGCAAAAGTCGAGGGTCTTGGTTCCGGCGCCGATGATTATCTGACCAAGCCTTTTTCAAGCCGCGAGTTGCTGGCCCGCATCGCCGCCAACATCGCCATGGCGCGATTGCGGCGCGAAGCCGCGGCGGCGGTGCATGCCAGCGAGATAAAGGCGCTCGAGCAGGTCGAGCGCGTGCAGCTTGCGGTGGATGCCGGGGCCATTATCGGCACCTGGGTTTGGAGGGTGCAGGAGGATTTGGTCAGCGGCGATGAATTATTCGCGCGCGCCTTCGGCCTTGATCCGGAACGCTCTCGCATCGGCCTCAAACTTGCGGAATTAATGCCGGCGATCCATGAACAGGATCGCGAACGTGTTGCGGCCGAAATTCAGGCAGCGCTGGCGCGCGGTGGCAGTTTTCGCAGCGAGTATCGCATCCGCCAGGAGGCAGGTGGATTTCGCTGGGTTGAGGCGCATGGCCGGGTGGAACGCGATGCCCACGACATACCGGTCAGATTTCCCGGCGTGCTGATTGAAATCGAGCACCGGCGCGCGATTGAAGCGCAGTTGCGCGAGTTGAATGAAGTGCTTGAAGAGCGCGTGCAGGCAGCCGTCGAGCAACGCGAAAAAGTCGAAGAAGCCTTGCGCCAGTCGCAGAAGATGGAGGCGGTGGGTCAGCTGACCGGCGGCATTGCGCATGATTTCAACAATCTGCTCACCGGCATTTACGGCAGCCTGCAGATGCTGGAAACCCGTCTTTCGCAGGGCCGGCTGGACGCCATTCCGCGCTATATCGATGCCGCCCAGGGCGCGGCAAAACGGGCCGCGGCGCTGACGCAAAGATTGCTCGCATTCTCACGCCGGCAGACGCTCGATCCACAGCCGACCAATGTAAACCGTCTGATTGCCGATATGGAGGAGCTGGTCCGGCGTACCAGCGGTCCGGATATCAATGTCGAGGTGGTGGGCGCGGCCGGGCTTTGGCCGGTGTTGATCGACCAGAACCAACTTGAAAACGCGCTGCTAAATCTTTGCATCAATGCGCGCGATGCGATGCCCGATGGCGGCCGATTGACGATTGAGACCGCGAATAGATGGCTGGATGGCACTGCCGCAAAAGAGCGCGACCTGCCGGCCGGACAATATGTTTCGCTATGCGTTACCGATACCGGCACCGGCATGTCCAAAGAGACGGCAGAGCGGATTTTCGAGCCGTTCTTTACGACCAAGCCGTTGGGACATGGGACCGGGCTTGGGCTGTCGATGATCTACGGTTTCGTGCGGCAATCTAACGGTCAAATTCAAGTTTATTCCGAGCTGGGACATGGCACGACCATGTGCCTGTACGTGCCGCGCTATCACGGCGAGACCCCTGCCGGAGACACCGTTACACCGGGGATTGCCAGCTTTGAGCACGGCTACGGCGAAACCGTTCTGGTGATCGACGATGAACCGACCGTGCGTTTACTGGTGGTCGACTTGCTGCAGGAGGCCGGCTATCGGGTGCTGGAAGCGGGCGACGGCGTTGCCGGTTTGAAAATTCTGCAATCGGATGTCCGCATCGATTTGCTGATTACCGATGTCGGTTTGCCGGGCGGCATGAATGGACGGCAAGTCGCCGATGCCGCCCGGGTGCTGCGCCCGAAGCTGAAAGTGCTGTTCATTACCGGCTATGCTGAAAACGCCATTATCGGCAACGGCCATCTTGAGCCGGGCATGCAGGTCATTACAAAACCCTTCGCAATGGAGGCGCTTGGCACCAAGGTGCGCGACATCATCGACACCTAGCGTTGGGAGCGAAAAGCCTGACCGCAGCTTTGTGTGTTCGAAACTACAAGCGATGGCGCCTTACGGACGCCGGTTCACAAGCATGAAGTGACGATGGAGACGATGCACATGACAGGGGGTGAAAAGCGCTGCCCCGAAATACGGGATAACGCTCCTACCGGGTTGGTGATGTCATGGCGTGACCGGGCCGGAAACTGCTGACGCGATGGATTTTTGCGCCGGCGCCAGTCGAAGCGCCAGCTCCGTTGGAACCCCGGCAGCTTGCAGAACTTGATCGATCGGGCGGTAGAGCAGCGTGGTTTGTTGGTTTGCCTGTTCGCGTATCAGCAATTTCAGCGGCAGATCCAAAGCAGCGTCCGGATGCGCCAGCATAATCGGCGTGCCACCCTTGGGATGGCCGTAGATCAGAACAACCGTCGGCGGCATGTCCAGGCCAAATTCATGCGCCGCACCCGCGTGGTCGATGCGGGCAAACAGCTTGAGGCCCGCATCCGCGATTGCAGCGGTCAGACGCGTCAGTGTGGTTTCGAAATCGTAGGCGCTGGTCACTTCAATAAAAGGCATGGCGGAAAGGTTTTCCATAGTAATCCCCTTAGTTAGACGATACTGTTGGGCAGCTTAAATCAACTGGTCCCGGAACAGATAACGCAACGGAGCAGACTCATGTTCAAGCGGATCAAATCGCCGCCATGAGTGGCGATACAGATATTTTCGCCGGCTTGGCGCCATTGCTGCGGGTTCGACCCGAATTGCAAACGCTCTGCAATTTTGGTGCTAATTGGGCCGCACCGCATGATTTTGAAGAGCCCGGCTGGGCGCCCTTCCATGTCGTTACCCATGGCGAGTGCCAGCTGGATACCCACGACCAGCAAGGGATAATGCTGGAATGCGGCGATATCGCCGTGCTGCCGCATGGCGATCAGCATATCGTCAAGGCCCGGGCGGCATTCACCGGGCGAGCCGAGCCGATCGTCAGCCGCCAGCTTGCCAACGGCTTGACCCTGAAGAGCAATGCCACCGGTGAGCCTGAAACCCAGCTCATTTGTGGCCGGTTTAAATTCGAACAGGCGCGGGATAATATGGTGCTGGCAGCGCTGCCGACAGTGGTTGTGGTTGAGCAAACCAACCGCCCGCAAGCGGCGCGAATCGGCCGGCTGGTGGCAGCCATGCGGGAGGAGCTGGATGAAGATGGCGCCGGCTCCGTCGCGGTCGCAGCAGACCTTGCAACTGCAATCATAACGATTGTGTTGCGGGTGCATTTTGAAAAATCGCAGACCAGCGCCGGCATTATTGCACTATTGGCGAACCGCCAGACCGGCAGGGCGCTTACCGCGATACTGGCTGATCCGGCGCGGGATTGGACACTCGATGAACTGGCGGCCATTGCCGTCACTTCGCGGGCAACGTTGGTCCGTCTTTTCCAAAAAATAGGGGGTAGCGCGCCGCTCGCCTTTTTAAGCGAGCTTCGGCTGAACCTGGCGCATCGCCGCCTGCTTTCCAGCCGGGCTTCGCTTGCCGATATCGCGGATGCCATCGGCTACCAGTCCGAAAGCGCCTTCAGCCGGGCCTACAGCAAACGTTTCGGTCAGGCACCGAGCGCTGCTCGCAAAGCCCAAGCACTGCCATGAAGGTTATTATTTTCGGCGCCACCGGAATGGTCGGCCAAGGCGTGCTGCGCGAGTGCCTGCGCGACCCGGAGATCACCGGCGTGCTGACGGTTGGGCGCACGGCAACGGGTGGCAAAAACGCCAAGCTGCATGAGACCGAACATGCGGATCTTTGGGATTATACCGCGATTGAGAATCAGCTTTCCGGTTTCGATGCCTGCTTCTTTTGCCTCGGCGTGTCATCCGGCGGCATGCAGAAAACCAAATATGAACATCTGACCTACGACCTCACCATGGCGGCCGCCGAGACATTGTGCCGGTTGAACCCGGCAATGGTATTCACCTATGTCTCGGGCGCCGGAACGGATAGTTCGGAGCAAGGATCCAGCATGTGGGCAAGGGTTAAGGGCCGGACGGAAAACGCCTTGCTACGCTTGCCGTTCAAAGCCGCCTATATGTTTCGCCCGGGGCTGATCAGGCCGTTACATGGTATCCGATCGAAGACAAAATCCTACCGGGTGCTCTACACCGTCGGCAGTCCGATTATACCTTTGCTGCAATGGGCATTTCCACGCGCGGTTGCCAGCACCGAAACAATAGGGCGGGCGATGATCGAGGTTGCGAGACACGGTGCGGCAAAATCGATTCTTGGACCGGGCGACATACTTGCCCTCAGCCGCGCGAATAAAAATTAAATGGCCCCATTTTTGGTATCATAAGCGGCCCTATGAAGTTGACGTTGCGCCTGCGCATAGTTCAGCTTCGGCGAAATTAAAAAAGGATTACCCATGACTGCAGCACCGAGTCAGCGGACCAAGGTCAAACGCTATAATCATCTTGCGAAATACGATGCAGAAACGATCCATGGCATTCTCGACGCGATGCCGATGTGCAGTGTCGGTTATGTGTTCGAGGGCAAGCCGGTCGTCACCCCGACCATGCAATGGCGCGACGGCAACAGGATTTTCTGGCACGGCTCTTCCGCCAGCCGGATGCTGCGCGCGGTTGCATCTCATGAAGTCTGTGTCTGTGTTTCTATCGTCGATGCGCTGGTGCTGGCCCGTTCGGCTTATAATTACAATCTCAATCACCGGTCGGTGATGGTATTCGGTGAAGCGCATCAAATAACCGATGATGCGGAGAAGCGCCGCCAGCTGGAGCATTTCGTAAACAAGGTTATTCCCGGCCAGTGGGATCGTCTTCGCCCGGTATCGGAAAAAGAGTTGAAGGCAACCACGCTGATGTCACTGGAAATCACCGAAGCCTCCGCGAAAGTGCGGACCGGGCACACGGAAGACGATGACGAAGACTATGCTTTTCCGGTTTGGTGCGGCTTGGTCCCGGTCAGCTTTCAGATGGGCCCGCCCATCGCCGATCCACGGAACCTGCCGGAAGTCGAGATGCCGCGGGAAGTGTTATCATTTAAGCTTGGCTAGGTGAGTGTAAGAACTTCTTTTTGTAAACAAAAAGAATCAAAAAAAATTACTATTCCGGAGCATGGGCACTGAATTAGCCAGCGCCCATGCCGAGATTTATAAAAGTTTTTGGCGTCGCATTTTTCAAAAAGCGACTTCTTTACCGCCCCTACTCGTTATGGCCGATAATGCCGGGGTCCGGCACGCCCTGGAATACCAGGCGTCCGATCTTGTCGAATTTACCGGGATCGGCCGATTTCAGGTAGAATGCGTAGAGCAGGCCGAGCACCACCACTGCGAGGTCGATCCAAGGGATATATGCAGCGAATGCAAAACCGCCGCCAAGGAACGCCATGTTGGAGATGCAGAGGTAGACGATATAGGCCTGAGCAATAAATGCGAGGATCGGCGCCAATGTGGTTTTCCACCAGTGATGGTCTTCGGGATGTTCGCGGCGGAAATACACCACGATCGCAATTGAAACGATCGCCTGGGCGGACAGGATGATAATGGTCCCCAGCAAGGCCATCAAACCGTAAAGCTCGCCATAGGCCTGGGTCGAGGCGTTGTTACTGCCGGCCAGCACGGCAAAGGCGATGATGATCAATGCCGCCACGATGGATTGCAAAAACGACGCGTTATAAGGGGTTCTGTACTTTTTATGGGTGCGGCCAAAGGCAGCCGGAATAATCTGCTCCCGGCCCAGCGAGTAAAGGTAACGCGAGGTGGTATTATGGAAGGCCATGCCGCAAGCGAAGGAACCGGTCAGAATGAGATAGCTCATCAGTACCGCGATCCATGAGGCACCAAGTTTGGTCGCGGTATCGAAGAAGAACGTCGCTGAGTTGTTTTGCGCTTCGCTGATCGCTGCATCGATGTTGGGAAACCCGGACTGCGCTGCCCAGCAGGTCAGGGTGTATAAAACGCCCAGAAACAGCACCGATATATACAGCGAAAGTGGCACAATGCGCTTCGGATCTTTAGATTCCTCAGCGTAGTTGGGCGCCATTTCAAAGCCAACCCAGGACCAGAAAGCGAAAAACAAACCGATGCCAGCGGCGCCGGCAACGAGCTTGTTGTGCGCCGGAAAGCCCTGGAATGCGGCGATGGGATTGAGCGCCGCGGCCTGCACCACTGCGCCATGGCCATTATGCGCAAACACGTCGGTATCGAACACCACCAGAATGATCACCTCGGCAACGAGAGCGACGCCTAGTACCGCCGAGGAAACCTTGATATCGAAATAAGTAAGCACTGCGATAAGCGCGACCATGCCAAGTGCAAGCGCCGGCCATGGCACGTTGATACCGAACAATGCCTGTAGTTTAAGGTTGGCAAAATAGGCGAACCCGCCGCATAGCGAGGGCTCAAACACCGCATAGGCAACGACCGAGCCAAAGCCCATCGCCATGCCGAGTTCGCGTCCTAGCCCCTGGCTGATGAACGAGTAAAACCCGCCGACGGCTGTTACCTTGGATGCCATCGCGGCATAGCCGACCGAAAATATCAGCAGAATTACGGTGGCGACCAGAAACGCTGCCGCCGAGCCGATGCCGTTGCCGTTGCCGACCACGATCGGGACATTCAGCAGCATGGCGGTTATAGGCGCCGAGCCGGTTAGGGTAAGGAACAACACGCCAATCAGTCCAACCGCCTTGCCGTGAAGGAGGTCGACATCGTTCCGGCTGGTTACGTCGAGGCCGTGGGTAGTATCGCTCATATCACTCTCCCAGGTTTTAACGGTTAATTTCCGATTTATGCTTATAAATCGCTCATAAAATAGGGCCAATCAGAAGTTTCTGGTGGGTCCAAAGATGTTTTTTACTCAAATCTTGCACCACTGGCAGCATACGCATCGTTACGGAGACAGCTCGGCTATTCCATGGCTTAAAAACTGGTTGGCGCCGTAATCCATAACCTAGGACGATCTTTATGCGCAGATTGGGCCAATCGTTTTCTCGATGTCAAGATTTCTCTTTTGCGGAAGCCTTTGTTTTCAGTATGATGTGGCAGTGTTACCTCACAACAACTTCAGCGGGATTTCGGGCAGGGTGCAAACAGCGGCCATCGATGGAGCCACTTAGCTGGTGGGACTAAGTATCCCCATATCTCTTCGTCGCGACCTTGACGCCACGTTGCAGGAACAAATCTATCGCCAGGTTCGTGACGGCATACTGGGTGGTAGCTTGCGGCCGGACCTGAAATTACCGTCATCCCGGGATTTAGCGAAAGAACTTGGAGTTTCGCGCAATACCGTGGCGCTGGCCTTCGACTGGCTGGCCTCGGAGGGATATGTCGAATGCCGAACCGGCGCCGGCACCTTTGTTGCGGGGTATCTACCCGAACGGGCCCTCGACGTCGCCCTGGCCACGCCACACGTGGCGACCCGCAGCACCATACCGCGCACCGCGATCACGTTTACCGGCCGCATGCCGGCTGCGGTTGGACGCGACCGTCCACGGCCTGCTTATGATTTCTGGTATGGCAGATTGGACCCGAGGGAATTTCCCATCGCCGCTTGGCGACGGCTGATCCTTGAAAATATTGCTAAAGCGGGAGCCCATTTTTCCGATTATGGGCATCCGGCGGGAGATCCGGATTTGCGTCAGGCGATTGCAAACCATTTGGGAGCTGCCCGGGGCATGGCCACCGGTGCCGATCGGATCATTATCACCGCCGGCGCCCAGGATGGCCTTAGCCTGCTATGCAGGATTTTGGTCCGGCCAGGGTCGAACATCGTGGTTGAAGATCCATGTTATGAATCGGCCGCTCTATTGTTTGAGAGCTACGGCGCCACGCTGACGCCAATCCCAGTGGATGCCGACGGCATCGTGACAGAGGGCCTGCCACGCTTTGAAACAGCGCTGGCCTACGTCACCCCGTCCCACCAATTTCCAACCGGGGGCACTCTGCCGATCGACCGCCGGCTCAGCTTGCTGGAATGGGCATCAAATATCGGCGCCTATATCGTCGAGGACGACTACGATAGCGATTTCCGCTACGACGGTCCGCCTTTGACTGCGCTGTCCGGCCTCGACCATGATCATCGGGTGATTTATCTCGGCAGTTTTTCTAAATCGCTGGGCGCCGGGCTGCGGCTTGGATACCTGGTGCTGCCGCCGGAACTGGTTGCACCGGCGATAGCTGCCAAAAGCCTCGCCAGCTATGGCCAGCCCTGGCTAGACCAGGCGGTCGTCGCCGACTTCCTTACCACTGGGGCGCACCGCCAGCATTTACGGCGAATGCTGAAGAGCTACCGCGCCAGGCGCGATTTGTTGATCTCCTGCTTAAAAAATGCCTTTGGCGCTCGGGTAAACCTAAGCGGTGGCGATGCCGGCATGCACATGATGTGGACATTGCCAGATGCATGGCCAGATGCGGTGACGGTTGCCGCTGCTGCCGCACGGTATGACGTCGGCATTTATCCGCTCCCAGCAATCGGCGCCCGAAGCTTCACCAAAAAATTATCCGGAGAGCGCAGCCTTATCCTCGGATATTCCTCCTTAAGCCAAAAAGAAATCATCACCGGCGTCGATCTCCTGGTGAAGGCTATCACTCCGTAGTCCAGGCGACATGCGTGTGCCAAAGTCCAAATCAATAAAAGCAATCTTTTGCGTGGCTTTTTTGGTAGAACGCGGCTGCTTATTTTCCTAGATCGCGATCTCGCGGCCAATTTCAACAACCTGCTCTGGCGGCAGCAGAAGCAGCTCAGGGGTATGGGTGGAATTACGGTCCAGGAACCCGTAGAAGCCGACGAACCAGCCCGGCATGCGGCTACCTTCATGACGCCGGACGATCGATCCATGCCCGACAAAATAGGTCAGGTCAGACAGGTCGACGCCACAGCCTTGCTGGTGTGCTTTGATCAACAGGGCAGGAATATCCTGCCGCTCCATGAAGCCGAAGCGGGCTCGCCCGCGCCATAAATTCGGAGCAATTTCCTTGAATGTGATGCGTTCGTCAGCCGCGACCCACGGCACTAATTCAGCAACGATGGTCAGAATAAATACGCGCTCTTGCAGCGCCCGGCTGTGTTTCAAATACCAAAGCAATACCGGCGGCGCATTCTTTTCCGCGCGAGTTAGAAATACTGCCGTACCCGGCACTCTTACTATTTTGTCGCTGGCGAGACGTGCCAGCAACGCATCCATGGGCACCCCTTCCTCGCCGATCCGGGCCAGGCTCGTCTCCATTCCTTTGTGCCAGGTCAGCATCACGCCATAGATCAAGGCAGCCAAAACCAGCGGCACATAGCCGCCATCTACGACTTTTAGCATATTGGCGGAAACAAACGCTGCATCGACAATGAACAGCGCTCCGGCGACCAGGGTTGCCGGGATAACATTCCATCGCCAAATTTCCCGCATCGCAATGTAGAGCAGCACCGTGGTCATCAGCATTGTTAAGGACACCGCGATCCCGTAGGCGGCGGCGAGATTGTCGGATTTTTGGAAGCCGATCGTCAGACCGAGCGTCGCCAGCATCAGCAGAAAATTGACCGGGGCGACATAGATCTGGCCGTAGCCTTTCTCCGATGTTTGCGCGACCCTGAGCCGGGGCATCCAGCCTAGCTGTATCGCCTGCCGCGTCATCGAAAATGCGCCGGTGATGATCGCCTGGCTGGCGATGATTGTGGCGATCGTAGCCAGCAATACCAGCAGCGGTAATATCGCTCTCGGGCAGAGGTCGTAAAAAATATTACCCTTGCTGGAAGCGCCCGAAAGCACCAGTGCCGCCTGCCCGGCATAGCTCAGAACCAGGCTCGGCAGCACCAGCCCGCTCCACGCCAGGCGGATTGGAACGCAACCAAAATGCCCCATATCGGCATACAGCGCCTCGGCGCCGGTTACGCAGAGAAACACCCCGCCCAGCACGGCAAAGGCAGTCCATCCCCCGCTGAACAGATAGGACAGCCCGTAATAGGGATTGATCGCGATCAACACCGCCGGGTGCAACAAAATACCACGAATGCCGAGTACAGCGATGGCGGCGAACCATAACATCATTACCGGGCCGAATAACCCGCCAATCTTTGCGGTACCTTGCCGTTGCACCGCGAATAACAGGATAAGAATACCAACCGCCAGCGGGACCACAAATTTTGCAAAAGAGGGCCAGAGCATGTTCAGCCCCTCGAGCGCGGACAACACCGAAATCGCCGGCGTAATGGCGCCGTCGCCGTAAATCAAAGCCGCGCCGAACAGCCCAACTAGAACGATGATCCGCCGCTTGTGCTTCTTAGTGCCCAGCAGCGAGAGCAACGCCATGATGCCACCCTCGCCGTCATTGTCGATACGCATGGCCAGGGTAACGTATTTGATCGAGGGGATGATGATCAGTGTCCACAGGATCAAGGACAGTGAGCCAAGGATGGACTGCCGCGAAGGCATGGTGCCGGCGGCTTCCAGCACCGTCTTCAGCGTATAAAGCGGGCTGGTGCCAATGTCTCCGAAGACGACGCCGAGTGCGGAAACGGCCAGCAGTGCCATCGGGCCTCGCTGCTCTTTAGCGGCGCTTGAGGTGTCAGTGGCTTCAGCGATGATCGGCTCCCGGGTTTGATAACCCTCTTAGGTCCACCTGGTCATACTGCCTAGTCAATCGAAGTGTTTGGAGACTGTTTCTGGGTACTGTCGAATGCATCGGCAACACTATGGAAGCAGCGGGCGTCGCTTGCCAATTCTTTGCCACCAACAGCGGCAAGCAAGTCACGGATACGGTCCCTGGTGCGCGCCAACAAAAGTTTCTGGCCTTGCTTAGTCAGGCGTGCGTCGAAGTCGACAAGCGCATCTAACGCCGTACTATCTAAGTCTGGGCTTTCCTCAAGCGACAAAATAACGAACTTCACCGCTGCATCCGCTTTTGCTTGTGAGGCGACCGCAGTTAGTACCTGCTCAGCATTTGCAAAAAACAATAGTTCCGCCGGGCGCACCACCAAGACGCCTGGATCGGTCAGCGTGTTGCCATAGCGCGCCTGGCTGACAAAATCATGCGTCCCCGAAATCCGTCCGAGTTGTTCGATCCGCGTTCCTGAAAGCCGCTGCAGCAATGCCAGCAGCGAAAGGCCGACGGCCACCAGCATGCCATCGAGGACACCCAGAAAAATCACCGCAACCACCGCGGCCGTCGCAACATACTGGTCGCGGCCGATGCGCCAAAGCCGGACCAATGGCGCCGGATCAAGGGCATGAAAAAGCGAAGCGATGACAACAGTGGCCAGAACCGGGGACGGTAGCAACGCAACCAGCGATCGCCCAAAAATAACCAACATCAGCAAAATCACCATTGCCGCCAGCCCAGTCAATCGGCTTCGCGCACCAGCGGATTCGGCAGCTGACGACGCCGAAAACCCAGCCCCGACCGGCATGCCCTGCAGCAGTCCCGAGACGGCGTTGGCACACCCAAGTGCCAGCAGTTCACGGTTGGCAATCACCGTATCGCCATGCCGCAAGGCCAGGCCACGGATGGAACTCCAGGATTCCGCGAACAATATTAAAAACAGCGGTAACGCCAATTCCAGCACCCGCGTCCAGGCGTCCAAGGTCAAGCCCGGCCAGGCGGGATGCGGCAAGACAACCGCGATCTCGCCGACCAGCGCCACGTGCAATAAAGGTAGATTGACCAGCCACGATAGCGCCACGCCCACGCAAAGGATCAACGCTGACGCCGGTACCCCGCGGAAGCGCTTCAACACAAACAGGAGGATCAGAGAAACGACGCCGATGAGTACCGATATCGGGTGCCATTGTGGGACATGGGTCAGCAGTTGGGCGCATAGGGGCAGCACGCCTAGCCCGTTACCCGGCACCCCGGTTATCGCCGGCAACTGCTTTGCCGTGATGGTGATCGCGATCCCGAACGTAAAGCCCTGCAATACGGGCCGTGATATAAAGCTTGAAAGCGCGCCGGCACGGGCTACGCCGGCCACCAAAAAGCAAAATCCTGCCGCCAGCACCGCTGCATCCGCAATCGCGGCGGATTGCAAGCCCCTGCTTTCCATTGAAATCACCAATGCGGCCAGGATCGCGGCAGATGACGAGGTTGGGGCCACCATCGCGAAACGCGAGCGGCCGATTGCCGCATAAACGGCTAAACCTGCAACGGTGGCGACGATCGCGTGATCCGGTGAAAGTCCAGCTATTGCCGCGTAGGCGATAGCCGAAGGCAGCAATAACCCCGCGACGGAAAACCCCGCCAAAGCGTCGCGGATCACCGTAAAGGGGTAAGTTCGCGTCACTCAACGCGCTCAACGCTAAATTTTGCTAACTTTAGGGCGCAAACCGGACCTTTTCTTCGGTTTGCAAGGTCGATTTTGGTGCGGGCGGTCGGAATCGAACCGACACTCCTTGCGGAACCGGATTTTGAGTCCGGCGCGTCTACCAGTTCCACCACGCCCGCTTTTAAAAAAATGACACGGGTTAGGGCTTACGTGACGATGCCCCGAAAATCAATATCCGGTGTGCCGGCCCCATCATCGCCGGGCATTGTCATTCTTTATTGGGTTGGCTATAGGCGGGCGACTGATCCCGAATAGCTCAGCTGGTAGAGCAAGCGACTGTTAATCGCTCGGTCGTTGGTTCGAGTCCAACTTCGGGAGCCATCGTTCAATAAGTCACACTTCATTAGGCTTGGCGACGGTGGGTCGGGAAGTTGCGATCAGCTACCGCTACAGCCGCACACCAGCAACAATAATCCGCCACTCCGCGGCCTATGAATCCCTGGTATTAAAGACTTGTTTTTCCGCAAGGCGCCGGCGCAACAGCCCCGCCATCACCCTTCCAGCCGCCTGGTCCCAACGCTCAAACTGTTCGGCGGCCTGGGCGTACTGCTTTTCATTTATCAGGCGCAATAATGATGAAGCACCGAAATTTCCTGCGCCGACGTTATAAATAAAGTCCATCACGGCGGCGGTCTCATGAACCGTCATCGGTACCGTAATGTCACTAGCTATTGCGTGAAACGCCCGGTACATATCCCGCATCGCCAGATCGCATGCATCGTTATAGCTTATCGCCGGCGTTACCGCCGTCACCCGCGCCTCATTGGCATCAAGCGTTGAGCCGAAACCAATGGCCCATGGTTCCGCACCGGTAGCGGGATCGGCATATGGGTTGGCTTGGAATCCTTCAAATGACTTGGCGATCGAGAGCGCGATTTGCTCCGCCTCCCCAATCTGACCTTTGCTATAATCAACCATTGCAACCTGTCCCCGAATGCCAACTGCTTGAGTATTGTTTCGCGCTCAACTCTATTTTTGTGTTGCCGCTATAGCGCCGACATCCAAGTGACATTCGTCATCATTGATCTTCAAATGTACAATGTAATCAGCCGCCGCACTTTGCATTCTGCTTCTAGGAACCGTCGGTTCAGCAGCAACCGTCAACAACGAGCCCGGCACCGTTACACGTTCAACCTGCAACTTGGTAAGTACATCCGGCGCCGGCGCGCTCGCGCATGCCGCCAGACAGAGCATCGCGATCACGTTAAGAGCGGCACACCCCCAATTACGGTCGAATTGTTTTTCTCCGTTCATGGGCCACCCTTTGCAATTTCATCAAGAGTTGCCGAGAGCACTGGCGCATCCCTGGCATCGTTTCCAGGCAGCGCAGCTTGCATGCCAATCTCGGTGGTAAGCGTCGTCTCCCAAGATCCCGCCGCGGCACTCCCCGCTGCCAGTTGCAGTTGCGCCGTATTGGCCTTGGCACCGGCTTGCTTCAGTTCCGACACTGCAACGGCATTGGCTTTAGCTACGGCATCCGCATCATTCCTCTGCTGCGTCAACAACGCCAGTTTTGCAGCTTCTACGGCCCTATTTTCAACATGATAGCCGGCATAGACCCCTGCTGAAAAACACAGTCCAATCGCAACAATATATGGTCCAAGCTTCTTTAAAACCGGCAGCAGAACTGCAAGCATTTCATCCTCCACATTTTGCCTTAATGCCCATCGCAACCGTGATAGCCGCCAACACACCGCCAGCCGAACCGAAGAGTACGGCGGCCGCATTTGCAAAATCGACCGGCACCCAAAAATGGTTGCGAATAACTACGTCATAAATTTCCAGCCCGAGGAAAATCGACAGCGTAAGGACAAATAATACGCCGATCGTTACCGCCAGAACCGCGATCTCGTCTGCTTTCCTGCCATCTGGACTTTTGAACAGTTCGCCAAAAAACCCGCTGATCCGGCGCGGCGGCTCAAACTCCATGCCGCTACCCACAGACTAAGCTTCCTCTACGATAACCTCCATAAAGGAATTTTGGATTGTAAAGTTCGAGCCACCCCCTCCGGTGCGAATTTCATGTGTAAACGTTACTGTTGCTCCGGGCGTGTAGGTGCCGGATGTCAAAATGGTGTCCGCCGTCCCCCAGGTATCTCCAATAGCCAAGGCAGTCACCAACGAAGCGTTGCCAATATAATTATTCGTGCCATCGCTCAGGACATTCTGAAAATTCTGTCGCACACTTTCCGCGGTAGAAGTTCCCTGCCCTACAAGCCTGACATTGGCGCGAAACGCACCGCTCTTGCTTGCACTTGGAAATGTAAGCGCGACGCTCTCAATCGTATAACTTGCGCTGTTCGACGGAGCGGTGATAATGCCCGATTGCGAGGCCGAGTGAAACGGACGCATTGGAAACTGCGCAATACTTACTGCATGCGATGCCGCCGTGCCCTCACCAATATTTACTGGACCTGCACCCGACTCCAGCAGATGAAAACTTCCCGAAAGGATGAACCCGCCATAGGCCCAATCCGCCTGAATTTCTCCTCCTGAAAGCGCCACGCCGCTCTGCAAAATGGGAAGGTTTGCTAGCCCGTTGACACTTATAAAAGCAGCTGCGGTATTCGTCTCAACGGCCTTAAATGCTAACCAAATTCCATCCTGGTACGCGGTCAGGACGGGCAACAATGAGAGTGTGATGATATTCGAACTACCGCCCGCCACCGCATAATTGGTCGACCCACTCTGAATAATCTCGGTTAGACCGGCAACCGAATTAATGAACGGGGCATTCGGCGCCAGGAAAATTTGGCCGCCAAGGGTGCCAATGTCTCCGTTGTTAATTGTGACTATATACAGTCCGACATAGCCGGCCGGCGTCGGTGGTGTCGTTTGAGTACCTGCCAACGCAGGCGTTCCCGCAATTGCTTGAAGCTGAATTGTATCCTGCCGCGCCGTAACTTGCGCGGCAGAGTTATTCGCCGGCCCGCTAAAAGGCTGCGACGGAATCGCAGCGTTATAATAGGGCAGCACCACGTCATTGATATCCTGCTCAATGAAAGCAGCGGAAACAAGATAATTTATGGAATAGCCGGCTGATACTGGTGCTGAATCAGTGAGGCTAAGGTTTACGCCGGTCGAAAGAATCCCGGTCTTTAAAACAGTGGTCGCCGTGTCAGTTCCGAGCACGCCGTAAGCGGTCGGGTCGGTCTCCTGATACGAGAACAGAAACCCCCGCCCCACATTAACGGCAAACGCTGAACCAGTCACGACAGTGTTGGCAATCGCGGTTGCCGCAAGCCCGGCAACCTGCGTGCTCTGGCCGAGTATCGCCTCGGCCACAGCGCCAATGCCAATCATCCCATATTTGCTGACTGACAAAAAGTCTTCCACGCGCGGTAACGCCCCGGCGTAGCTTATCACACGATCCGTCATGAAATGACTCCGTTACAGCGGCATGCGATCAGATGGAATCATTTGATCGTGTAACTTGCTCGCTAAAATAAAGGTCTAAGTTATTTGTGCCCAGGCGATGTAGCCAGTCGGCATCCATGCGGCGATTTGCTGATAGATAATCTCATCGGTAATTGATCCTGGCACCGACGCCGGATCCACGAAAGCGAGCAAGCCCCCACCTGCTTCCGGCACACTCTGCGTGGCAAACCCATAGCCGCCGCCGGATCCCGGTGCCCGCTCAATCGCAAGCCCGCCTTGATTTGCGAAACTATAATACCCTGTCAACGGCGCTTCTATCGTGATGAACACCTGACAGGGCAGCGCCATCGAGCCCCATAACCCAGCCCCACTCTCACCTGCCTCGTCGTAAAAAGCGAAGACCCCGCCGCCGGCGCTTGGCTCGTTTTGCGTTGCCCAACCGCCGGTCTGCGCAATGTTGTTCGGCTGAAATATTAATGGAATGTTCCCGGTCAGCTGCTGCAGCATTGAGACCATGCCATTATAAGTCCCCCGCGGTGCCCTGAGGTTATACTGGATCCGCACCGCATAGGCCGAATCCAGTTCATATTCCAATCTCGGCAGCGCGGTCCCGAAAAAATCCTGAGACGCGAGATCGAGAAACGCACAACTCGCCCGTGCAACCCTTTGCTGCGCCTTAGCAAACACCGTCATCCCATATATCAATGAGAACATAAACGCCGGCGCTTGCAACACCGCCGCCAAGCGTGGTGCTGCCGCCGGAAACCAGCCGGCCGGCAAAAGCCGCAGCAGGCGGCCGCTAAAATCAGCCTGGTCATATACCGGCAGAAAGGCAGTCGTCAGAACGCCGGCATTATTTTGAACTTGAAAATTGACGGTCTGCCCATTGGGCAGCGTCGCTATGGTACTGGATACGACGCTGGTCATTAGCTAACTGTCACCGCGCCGACGCGCACAACCGTGCCTTCGGCGCCGCCGATATCCTCTGTTCCGCCATTTAGCGTCACATTCGAGACATTGGTCACGTTTTCGGAAGCACCATACGCAACCTTGAAAAGCGCGCTATACGGTAGCGGCGCTGGATCGCTAAGCGTACTGACCGGCAGCGCTGCAACATAGGCAGCGACGGCCGCCGTCACCAAGGGCACGGCAGCCGCCTTCTGTACGGATGTGGAGCAGGTGATTGTCAATGCAACATTTGCGGTCAAAACGGGGGCCTGCATAACCGCGCACACCGCGCCAAGCGCCAGCATCGAAGGTCCAGTTGCCGCTGTCGCAACCGCCGTCAGCACAGCGCTTGCTGTCGCACCGCTGCCGTCATCCACAGCAATCACGCCGTAACCAGGCGTAAAAGCGCCACCCACCGTTTGGCAACCAGATAGCACCGCGCAAGTCAGGTTTTGCGCAACGCCAAGTACTGCCGATTGCATCGCGATCGGTGTGGCCTTGGCAAGCGAAGTTAGGAACAGCCCAAAGCGAAATTTAAACGCCGCATCACTTTCAGCATTCACCCCGTCGGTAAAAGCAGCTGCATTCGTTACCGTATCAACATAGGCAATATTGCTGGTAACTAGACCCAGCGCTCCCGCAATAATATTGCCGGCCACGCCAATAATATTGTTCTGCACCGTTGCGGCAATGCTAACAACGCCGGCCGGTATTATGTAGGCATAATCCGACGCGGAATACGCCGCTTGCGTAGTGTCCGCCACCACGACAAAACTTTGCGTCCCATCGCTGGTCTTTATCGTGGCGCCGACCGGGATGAGCGCCTGCTGGGCCGCGCTATAGCGCGCAAAAGTCACCTGGCCTGCTGCCGGCCCACCGGCAATGCGATCGAAGCCGAAATCTGCGCAAAATAAATCACAGTCGCTGCCCGAACATGTCGCCAACCTGGCCGCACTCAACACCTGAGTCGTTAACCACTGCAGCCATAAATATACACCAGCGCACGCGTTCACAAAGGCCAGCATCGATGAACCAGGATTCATCGAAATGGTAAAACCGCCGGATGCCGCAGCTCCTTGAATTGCGGCTGTCATACCGTTGACAATCTGACTTTTAGTCTGAAGCGAAAGCTGCATATTAATTCCCCAAGGGCAATATCAGAATTTGGCTTTGTCCAGTCGTTGCATCCATATAGGTCACGGTAACCGTGATTAAGGTACCGTTTTGAACCGCCGTAACCATAGGATTAGGCAATTGAGCGACGCTTGCTTCCTGGAAAATCTGCGAGAGGATCGCGTTCGTTATTGCCGACAAATTTACCGGTTGGCCCACGAACTGGCCTAGCCCCGCACCGTAGATCAGATTCCAAATATCGGCGCCGGCAGCGGTCAGCAATCGCTTAACAACATGCTGTTGCGTCTCATCGTCAACGTATAATAAATCGCCTCCGGCGCTAAGATCTATGTCTGCACCGTAATTATGCGAAATGTCACCCATTACTATCCTCGCGGTTCGCCGGTCTGCGTTAAGGGATTCCCACCTGGAACATAGGGATGGGTATGCGGCGTAAAGGCGATACCTGCTGTCGTCGTTTCCACCGAGACTTTCAGCGAACCGGTAATGTTGATCATCGCGTCTCCGCCGCCCGGCGCGGAGATATTAAGGGTCGGCGTAACCAGGGAAATTACGCCACCGGCCCGCAAATAGAATTGCGCGCCGCTCTCATTTTCAATCATAATTTCCCCTGGCTGGGCTCCGCTCGGCGCTGGATCAACGTCGGAGAAATAAAATCCGGTAATCACCCAATTTTGGGCGTCGCCAACCTCCGGCTGGATAAAGGCCTGAGCTCCAATCATCGGCGGTATCAACACCCGCCAGCCAAGACCAAGAAACCCTGCGGCGCTGGAAAGCACCGGTATCCACCCAGTTTCAGGCGGCGGCCCGTCCGCGGGATCCCAAGGCATTATCTGTACCTTTGCCATCGGCGGACTTGCCTGCCAGCTGGTAACGATGCCAGATCGGTTTGCCGCAGAAAGCGAAGAAATCGCGGCTATTTCGCGGCGCTGTGCATCAGTAAAGCTCACAACGCACCCGCCAATTGCTGACCGGTACCGATGTCGAATATGTCCAGCGGTGACGAAAATTTTGCCTCGACAATCGTCACGGCGCCTTGTTCCGCGGCTACCTCATAAGTGACCGTGAGCGGAAAATAGGTCATGTCGTAATCCGTTCCGGTGCCTGATAGCGGAATCAGCGTTTGCGGGGTCATCAGCGCCAGCGATGGGATCGAAATCCTGGCATAGCGTTCGTGCTGCGATATGTCTAAAGCAAGTTGCTGTGCTTTTGCTAAGCATTGCGGCTGGCTCAGGTTCGGAACCTCATATAGGTAGGTAGTAGGCTTAACTGCCCTATCAACACTCCCATCTCGCGTTTTGGTCCGCACAGTGGATGTGATCGTTGTCTTTTTTCGACTGCTCCAGGATTTAACCGTCACGATTACATCACGCGCATAGGTCATGTGTCGCTCCAGCATAAGCCCTGTCACACCTGCAACAAGCAGTCCGTTGGCATTGCGGGTTAGTTCAACCGGATAGGTCGGCGGATTGCCGCTCAGCGGATTAAAGTAAAGCGTGGATCCGAAAACATACGGAATAATACCTTCCGCCTCACCTAGCCGGCAAATCAGGTCCCATTCATTAGTGACTCGCGAAAAATCCCCGCAGCTGGTCTCATCATGATCAACATCGTAGATCCGGCCAACGATTGTTGTCGTCGGCGTGATGCTAACTTGCAGCCCATGCTCGGACGCGAGTTTAGACGCTACTTCGCTTGCCGTAAGATTTCGGTATGTTGTGGTAATTCGGGTATCGATCAAGCTGCCGGCAAGATCGCGACCGACCACCGAAATCGTGTTGGTGATAGCATCATATATGTGATTATCTGCATTCCCCGTTATCATCGGGAAAAATGTGCTGCCATTTACCGCTAATTCAATTGCGACGAGGATCGTCTTGTTGCTTGTGGCCGCCCACCACGACGCCGGGAAGGCATCGCGCGCGATAAAGCCTTTCATGAAGCAGAAACCACCAATCTGGAACGCATTAGCTTGCGTGATGCTAACCTTGCTTACGCCGTCCAGAACCGTTCCATTTATTGTCACCCGGAACCTTGGGTAATTCACCGAGCTTTGGCTCATCTGCGGCAGCCTGCTATTGGCCTCGCGAGATAAGCATATAGCAACACAACCTCCTCCAAACACATCATGATGGTTTCCTCAGGCCGGATCATGCGTTGCGCAAAATACACCATGGCGGCAGCGCGGATTTCGGCCTCACGCTCTTGGGTCAAAGGGTCGGAATCCCATCCGTGGAAATTGTCTCAACATCAGGAATAACCAAAACAACCGGCGGACCCGATATAACCGGATCCCTTAGGCCGTTCTGTATCAATATCCGATAAAATTCCGTAGCATCCCCAAGGTATTGCGCGGCTAAATTAAAACAATCCGTTCCCGTCACGGTGACTTTAGTTGTCATGCGCTTGCCCTCGTTAGATTTTGCTGAGCGCGAATTATAAAGCCCTGGGCGGCACTAAGATTTGCCGCATCCCCGCACGCCGCCAAGGCGTTACTGACTTTGCTTGAAAATCCCGCCGTATCTAGACCCGTACTTGCCGCTTGGGTGGCCGATAACAGTGATGCGCCCAGTGGCGCCAGTATGGCGTCTGTCATCACGGTAGCCGACTGCAAAGCAGCCGCAGCGATATTTACGCTGCTAAGCGCGCTCGCATACGCCGCGCTGCCGACGGTGGTCGCATTGGTTGCCGCCGCAGCGACACCTGCATTGTTAATGCTCGGTCCGACAATGCCCTGGCTTACGCTACCAAGCACCGCGAGCGGATTACCATCGATAAGATCCGCTGCAACCTGCAAAGCCATGCTAACAGCGGTCGTTCCAGTAACCAGCGTATTGTCAGCTATTACCGTGCAGCAAATCCTGTACGGCATCGGCGTATGCCGGATCTGACACGAAAACCTGCACACCACCACTTGATAGGAAAACACATCCCAGGCCAGCGTTACCGCTTGACCCGAGCGCCGAATTTTATCGAGCGTGCGCGCGATTTCAGTTGCAAACTGGCCGTCCAAATAGCCTGACCATCCAATATCATCATCATCCTGCGCCATCACGTCGATGATGCGCGCGCCGCCCGGCAGCTTTTGCACAGCCATCAATTGCTTGCCGCCAATTGCAATGGAAGCCGGCAGACTCATTCCGTAGAACTGCACCGGGCCCAGGGTCACCGTACCGTACCCTGCGAACAACTGGCCAGCCGCAGTTATCGCCGACAACACATCCGAATTCGCGCTCATGCCAAATTCCTTTGCCCTGGTATCGGCGGACTGCGCGTGCTTGTTCCAGGAGTCGGCACCATGGGCATTAGCGTTCCTCCTCCTGAGCCGATGGCAATCGTATAAATCGGATCGTTTCTATGACCCGTCGGCCCAACTCGGCTGGCCTCCGACTTGATTGTTTCGGCGGGCTCATCCCAAGTCTTCTGCCAGGGCTCAGTAATACTAGAGGCGAGAGGTTTAACCGGCTCGCCGAACGTCTGGTCCGGTTCGTCTCCGATCCAAGGTGCGATACTTTTGCTGCTGCCTTCATCACCTTCAAAACCCGGTTTCGGCAAACCGCGTTCTGCGTTTTTCAGCATACCCCATAGCCCCGGCAGATCCATCGTCTTCTGAAGTGACGTATCGTTCAAAGACCAGGGTGATTTCATCCTTGGCGCTTTTACTCTGTCGGCAACGTTCGGAGCCGCCTCATCAAAATCCTGTCGACCTGCGTACCGCTCCATGCGGTTCGATGGAAACGCAGTTTCTAGGTTGTGCAAGTCCGCTTCAAGCTCGTCCTCAGGTTCAACCTCGGACGGTTCAATATTATATGCTACAGATCCCGCCCCATCTTGCCCCTCGAAGTCGGTGTTGCCGTGCGGTTGTGCTCCGCTATCGGCCAGATCACCCAGCGCTTCGACGTTGTCACCATGCTCGTCGTATTTCTGATGAGCAGAGCCAGGCACAGCGGCTGCGCGCATAATTGGCTCAAGCACCTGATCACCTTTCTCGCCACTCTCCTCGTGGCCAGCTGGCGAACCTTCAAACCCCTCCTCTGCCACTACCTGTGGGTCCGGCCAGGAGATCGCATTGACCGGTGATGCGTCGTCGTTTTCAAGCGCGGAACCTGATGTCAACGGGCCAGACCACAGCGGCGCTACTCCCCTATCCGTTTCCCCGATCATCTGGTCAGCAGCGTCTTGCTCAAGAGCCATGGCTACGGGAGTTAAAATCCGGCCCAGATCAGGATCAGGAGGCACCCACGCAGCTGCGCTGCTTTGTCCGTCCTCATGCATCACTTGGTTGCGCTCACCATCCGGCTCAAAAGCGGTGAAGTCGAACGGCGACCCGGCCGAAACCGGCATCCGATCGACGCCGACTTCTTCATGCGTTGCCGTGGCCCCGTGCATCCTCCCCACGACGCGCGCCACCTCATTCAATGCCTCAGCGTGTTCCAAAACATCGCTCGCGGCATCTCCATCGCTGCCGCTTTCAGTCTCCAAGGGCGGGGTTGCAGCATCACTGAACAATCCGGGCACGTCACCTGGCTCAAGCCGTGCGCCCGCATCATAACCAATCATGCTTGAATATCCTTTTTTCCTACGCGTCCGAATTCGTTGTATGAATACTGTTTTACTTCGCTCTGAGCGCTGCAACGACACCCGCCACAATTTCACTGCGGCGCCGCGCCTCAATTTCCTGAATCGCCAAAACCGTCGCCGAGCGCCACACGTCCGACATGGCCAATGCTGCCTCGAGGCCGGTCGCCGCGCCGTTCATCACAATCAAAACAGCGTCCTGAAATAGCGCCCGGCTACTTAGTTTTTTGCTGCCATCTCCAAACCCTTGGCTTTGGCATCGGCGGCATCCAGCGCCTCATTCATTTTCACCGTCGCCGCCACAATCCCTGCCATGCCCAGCTCAGCCACTAATGCCAAAAGATCAGCCTGGATCTCCGGAAAAACAATCACCTTATCGCCAATTTTTCGCACCGACGCAGCAATGGTCGCGGGCCCGATCCAGCCGCGAACATCATTAAACTCCCCAGCCAGCTCATAGATTTTCAACAGCTCGTAGGGAGACAGTTTCTTAAACTCAATCTCTGGCGCCTCTGCACTGCCCGGCGCCTTCGCATTCTTAAGTGCGGCTCGAATGGCTGCAACATCGTCCGCATCCAAATCCTTCAGAAGCGCTTCGACATGTTTCTTATGCGTGGGAAAGGGCCTTGGAATCCCATTGATACTTCGAATCGACGCGGCAACTAGCGCCATCGAACACCAACCGCGATTACCGCTGAGCGCCCGCGTTCCCTCCGCCAACCGCATAGACTCTCCCGGCGTAACCTGCTCGATCGCAAGCATTCGGCCATCTCCAAGCGTGACCTCAATCATACGGTCTGGTATCCGTCGCCGACGAAGCTAAGTTCCTGCATCACCGGCTTACCCGGTGTCGCGTCGCCTATTTTGGTAATGATCCATGATACTGGCGCAAGATGAACCGTGGTCTCGGTGCCATTCAACTCGCTGATGGTATAGGTGAAACTACCGCCCGGGATCGGCACCCCTGCCTTCCAGTTCTGGCTCATCTGTGCCGCCAGGTTTTCCAAATCTGAATTGGTCCGGGTGAAAGTTATCTTGCCAGATACACCCTTCACAACCGTTCGCGAATTGGTGGTGCCGGTCAGATCCTGAAACGACTGAATTGTCTGATTAGGTGTAATCGAAATCAGAGTCTGCTGGGGTGCGGTTATCGGGCCGTACGGCCCGATAATCTGCGCGCGAACGTCCTCGCCGATGGTATATGACGACATGGTGCAATTCCTTAAAAGCTATAGCTGTTACTGCTGCGGAATGGTTGCGGTCTGCGAAACCACCACTGACTGGCCGCCCTGGACGTTAACGATGAATTTCTCATTGATCGCCTGATATTGAACCTGCACATCAGCCTGGACATATCCGAGCGCAGTGCGGCTGAGCGGATTATTCGTGGTATCGCACACCACCGCGAATGGCAGGGTTCCATCCGCACTGCCAAGCATGCCCTGAGTGAGCATCCCGCTTAGGAACGACAGCAATGTCGCCTTGATATTCTGGAACAATGTCGAGTTGACCAATTGCCCCACATACTGCCCCATGCCCGATGACAGCGTGGCGGCAATATAATTCGTCAGCCGCGTATAATTATCACCGTCAATCACGTTGTTCGATGAAGTATTGTGGCCACCGCGAACACCCCAGTAGGCACCACCTGGCTGCGGGTTTGAAACCACGTCGATGCCGGCGCCGAGCAGGGCTGAAAGATCTGCAGTCGCATAGGTGGAATAAGTCGGCGCCCCAGGTGCCCCTGATTTCTGGCTCGAAACCACGCCATAAACCTGCTTGTTCAATGAGGATTGTTCCGGCGACAAATTAGCCAAGCGGCCGGCGGCAAAAGCAGCCGGCGAACATAGCCGTGTCACCGCGTTTACTGAATCATACCAATACAACCAGTCGCCAAACATCAGTTTAGCGGAATAGCTATCGACGCCTACACCTGCCTTGGTGGAGACCGCATTGGCAATATTATCGCCGCTAGGTCCGGTCATCACCATATACACGCCTTCGGAAAGGCCAAAGGCAATTTGCGTCGGCCAGGAGGTCGAATCATCCAAGTCCGACAACACCCCAATCCCACAGCCCTGCCCCCGCAGCGCGTACATCCCGGTACGCGGGGCAGTATCAACCCCAAGCAGCGAGGCCGTCGTAATCGACGTCACCCCATCGCTACCGCCGGTCAACGCGTAACTGGTCAACGTCGGCGCTGCTGTGCCCGCCCCCGCCACCGCGGTCACCAACTGCGACGGCCCACGCAGCGCGCTATTGCCGCCATTGATCGCCGCCGCCAGATTTACCCAGAAAGCGTTTCCGGATCCAGCTATGTTATTGTAAATTTCCGGCGTCGCGCCCGGCAAAACAATCACCGCCTGGCTGGTATTTGCAGCCGAACCAGCCGCCAAGGTGACGACAATCCCGTTACCAGCACTACCGGTATATTTTGCAGCTACGGTAAGGCATGTGCTTTGAATAACAATCTGTGCTTCGGTATCCGTGCCGTCGGTCACGCGCACCAAACGGAAATTCGAAGCACCTTGTAAAACCGCAATTGCAACCTGTGTACCAAGATCGTGTTTTCGGTTGACCAGCGTGCCAAAAGATGCCGCAAAGTCGCTCATGCTCCCGGCGATCACTGGCGAATTGACCGGCCCCCAGGGCGCTGTGCCAACAATGCCGAGTACATCGGTTGGCACGCCATTCAACAGCAGATTCTGCGGCGGCACGATCTGCACATACAGATCGGGAACAATCAGCGCGGTCGTATTAATCGCGCCCTGTTGTACAATTGTCATTCAGCTTATTCCTTTTACGTAACGGTGATAGCACTGGTGCTGAACACGCCAAGCAGCGTGTTTGAACTGTTGTAAAATGCGTATTTTCCGTAATAGGTTCCGCCTGAGCTCGGCGCCGCCGGGGCACAGGTTGGTGTGCCAAATCCATCGGAATTTGCATAAAACCCCAGGTTGTTGCCGCTAAGAAGCGCGTTGCCATAGGTACCCGGCGTAACGCCTGTATTGGTCGTATCAAACCAGAATTTTGCTGTCGTTATGCTACCAATCGCAGATACCGTAGCGTTCGGCGCTACATCGGTCGCGGCTGGAGCGATGCTCGAACTCCAATCCGTCGCTGGCGCTGAGCCTATTACGGTGGTCGAAAGCGTCATGCCGGTCAGCGACCCGTTTCCGGATCCGCTGATAAGGCTATAGCTCAACCCCGACCCACCGGAGGCTGCCACCGTAACCGCGGCGGATACTGCCTGTACGCCCGTGCTCCCGGTCTGCTCCGCCCAGAAGTAATACGTGCCGGAAGTCGCTGGCGTAAGCGCAGCTGTCCATCCGGAACCCGCAACCGTCGCGCTGACCCAACTGACCGGAGCCACGGTTGCAGAAGTTGCTAGCCCAACCCTTACCGCCGCTCCTGCCGGTGACACCGTGCCGGCAAGCGACAGCGCAATACCCGCAGTCCCGGTCGTCGGCGGACTGTTGATCACCACGGCGCTACCGGCGGCAACGATAACAGCTGTGGAAATAGCCTGCACCGACGGCATCGCAGTCTGTTCGGCCCATATAAAAATTGTGCCAGCACCGGACGGGCTAACTGATGCGGTCCAGCCTGTACCAGATACGCTGGCAGCAACCCAGCTCGCGGGTGCCACGCTGGCCGAGGCTGAAAGGCCAACCTGCACAGCCGTTGCCGTTGGCGAAACAGTGCCGACCAGAGACCATGCAATCCCTACCGTACCGTTAGTGGGGGCGCCGATTATAGCAATTGCGCTGGAGCTACCGGAAGATCCGCCGGACTGCTGCACCGCCGTTGCAGTGATTGAAGACAGCGGCAGCAGCTGCGCCGGCAGATTAGTGCGCGGCGGCGTTGGAGCAAATACCATGCGAAATCCTCTATGGATGAATGAGATGAATGATCGTCGGCAGCGAAGTCGCGGCGCCAATCATCGCCGCCATCGCCATGACTTTGGTCCATGTCATTTCCAGCGACGCGGTCCGTTCGGACATGTTTTTGTCACGCTCTTTCCTGGCACCGATCTCCTGAGACATGAACTTCATGATCTTCAGGATATAATCGTCCACCTTCCTGGCATGGGCATAAAAATCGATACTGAGTCGAGCGACCTCAGTTTTAAGCACACTCAAATTTACTTCTTCGTCCGGCATGGCGATCCAATCCATATCAGGCGGCCAAAGCCCCCGGTTTACGCGTAAAGTGCGATGCCGAATTCTGCGCTCGCGGACGAACCGGTCCCAGTCACCGTTACCGGCGTGCAAAGCGGCATATTGGCGGCCCAACCGGCGCCGAGCGCCGCATTGATATCGAAGCCGTTTGGCTTTGTGACGATCGAAAAATTATCTGTCACCGCGCAACCGCGGCCTATTTCAGTATCAGGTTGAACGTCCCAATATTCGCCGGCCCAAGGGTATAATAGCCGGCACTCAATATGTGGGTTTACCGGAGCGCTCGCCAAAGTAACCCTCAAATGTGTAGCATCGACCCGCACGCACGAAACCGCCTGAATGATACCTCCCGGCGAGGCACTATCGCCGCCGTCCATGACCGCAAACCCGACACCCTGGCTTGCCATTAGCGGCACGATAAGATCGTCACCGCCATCATGCGTGATGGTGACGCTCAGATCCAATCCAGCCAGCGTCACGCCGGTAATCGCCGGCCCAAGCCCCGACCCAAGTGCGGCGGGGATCAATGCTGCGGACAGACCGTTCGCAAGCAATATCGCCCGCGCCGCCGGCAGCGCCGCGCGTTTGAACACTGCCACATTATCTGTGGCACTTCGGTGCCCGCCATCGGTATTACCGCCAGTTGCAACACCGGTCGTGGAATTCCAAACTTCATTGCGTGAGATTGTGTCGTAAGTCTGCTGCACCGCCCAGCAAAAATTCAGCGCCGCGTCCGCAGCTAGCTCCGCCCAGGCCTCGCGCAATGCCGGCGGATAGGTAATATAATTCGGCAACAACCCGTACGGCGGACCAAAAAAGATCATCGGCAGTTCGGCCGCGGTCCTGCCTACCATGCTTCGCACCTGCGCGATCAAATTGACCAATGCGGCTTTGTAAACCGCTTTATCCGCCGGACTATATTCTAGGCTGTCGTTCTCACCCCAATACGAGACCAGCGCATTAATTTGCCCAAGCTGAGCATCGTCCAATCCGCTCACATATCCGGCGTAGCCACTTCCGCAGTTGCCAAGTGCTGCCACTGCGGCTGAGGCCGGCGAGAAAGAGGCCCCGGCAGAATTCGCCAGGAAGGCGCCGTTATATAACGATGGGGTAACAATCTCCATTACCCCAATCCCCGAAACTTCCGTCCCCGCCTGGCCCGCACCCACCCAGTTTGTCAAAACTGCCGGTGTGCCTGCGCCCTGCAAATAGAACGAGGTAGCCTGCGCCATCGCTAAAAATGCGCCGTCCTGGGTTTCCGCATAACCGGCATTGCTTTGTCCGGGACCGCTCAGCAGCGTGATATCGGACAGCCCGCTTACACCACCACCTCCGCCCACACCGCCGCCGCCGCCGCTACCCGAACTTCCGCTTGAGCTGCCCTTCGAAGCAGCACCGCTCTGCAGTACCAGGCCAGGCGCTGCCAGCACCAACCGTCCCAAACTGGTAATATCGATCGCCGTCATAGCTTGGCGTACACTATGAGCGATCCGCTTGGTGGCATCGCCGCCAATATGCGCGCAATCTCGCCCGCCGCCAGCATGCTGGCGCCCGTATTCGTAACAAGCCCGGATAGCGCAACTGTCGATCCGGAAGCATTGATTACATCACAGGCAAACCCTGGTCCCATCGAACTCGCAAGCGGCAAGATCGTTACACCGGCGGCAGTAACGAAAAGCAATCTTTGATTATGCGCTGAGTTATCGAGCTGAACCGTCCCTGCGGTCGAGATCGTTACCTGCGGCAACAAGTACCCTGGCAAATGTCCTTGCAGCCATGTCCAAATTGCTGAAAACGGCTGCGCAAACAGCACCTTGCCACCCTGCGCGACCAAAGCAGTATCGGTATCTATTGCGGCGGCGGCACTCATCAATTGGTCCGGCGTTTCGCCCGCAGCACTGCCACCTAGTAAAGACGCTGCAATGGATGCTGAAACAGGGACAGCTTCGACAGCATTTAAAAATTGCGTTGCCACCGAAATTGCAGAAGATACGGCCGACGCGCCGGTTATCGGATCATAAGCCCAAACATACCATAGCCCGGGTGCCACAATCTCCATTGCGCTTGCAAATGTACCGGCCGCCGTTGCCGCCGCCACCCATACTCCGCTAGGCAATGTAATATTCTGCATATCAAGCTGCAGCTGCACGCCATCGCCGGCCGGATTGACTGTGCCGTTGACAGCAAACGCAATCCCGACCGACGCGGTAGCCGGCCCGCTAATCGTTACGGCATCAGCCATTTAATAAGCTCCCAGCAAGTTGCCGCTCGCATCCGTCAGAACATGACCATCGCCATCGGTAAGAATACCCGTCACGGGTGCGCCAATGCCGGCCCATCCTATCCCTGTCGCGGCCGTCCCCAGCACCACCAGCGGCGCCAGCACCGCCGGCTGCACCTGAGTAACTCCAACATCGTAACTTACCCGGAACGTAATCCAGCGGCGCCACATATCATCCCGCCGCACGGTGTCATCATCGCGCTCATCGGACCCGGTAATCTGCGCGGTCGTGCCGTCCGGCAGCCCAATAAAGCGGGTCAAGCTACCGTTCGGCCGCATCGCGGATTCAATCCCGTATACGGCGCGGGTCAATGCCGCCCGAACCAGCGGTCCATCGGCACCGGCAAACGGTACCGCGATAATGGCCACCTGTAGCTGCGTTTCGTTCTCGCCGGTCCGCCAGAACGCGGTTTGATCAGCAACAACGTTCGCCGCGCTAAACGAGCTCACGGTCAGAACAGTACCATCCACGCTGGCGCCCGGAATAAGTGCGGCGAACGCTGATGCAACCGTCGCCGGATTATCGCCTGGCTGCACCCGGTACGCATAGCAAATGCCACCCGCTCTAACCGCTGCAACTTGGCCGGTTCCAGCCGTCCCGCCAAATGTTACGCAACCAATACCCGCCGCCGCCAAAAGCGTCGGCATCGTCGCACTCGTCTTAACCCAATGCGGGCTATACCGGGTCACATCCCGCGTCGCACCCGCTACCCGCATCACGCCGACATTCGAGACGCCAGCCAAAACATCCGCCTCGAGCCCAGCACTCACCGGCTCGCCGACATAAAGCTTGGCCCGTACCGCATAAGCGGGCGCGCCGATTGCTCCAGACCACGCCGCAGCGCAGGTCGCCACCGCACCTGCCAAATAGTTCTGGCCCGGAAACAGCACCCCCGCCAGCGCGCTGCAGACGCCCTGCTCCACATCATCTATGGTCGCCATTGCCGCTATGCCTCGGAAGCTTTCCGGCCCCAAAGGAAAGCTTCGCGCTGCGCCAAACTCTCAATCGCAACCGGCCGTTCCAATCCGCCATTGGCGTCAAACACCGCCGCCTTGATCTGACGCACCTCGGCGTTATAATTATTTTTTGCATTCGGGTGCGTTCCGGCCGGCATCGCTGCCAGAACCGGATTGGCGGCAACTCTAACCCCCCGATCCGACGTAAATTGCGAGGCGGCAATTCTCGCGCCCAAGAACCTCTGGCCGGAGTAATTGAAATGGCCGATCGCGCGCTGTAGCTCCGCCAAACACAAATCCACGACTGCCGCCGCCGCAAATCTTTCGTCCAGGCGCCGTTCAACGGCTTTTTTCAAGTTCTCCGCCTGTTCAAACCAAACCGAAACCTCCGCCTCCTGCCGCCGCTGTTCAGCACCACGATGAATCGCATCGGCAATATCAAACTCGGCGCCAGCCACCCGCACTTCATCCTGAGCTTGCATCAGCGACGCAGCATCAATCTCGCCACCCGTTGCCGCGCGCGCCACCAAATTAGCGCATTTTGCGTGCGCTGTATCAGCTGCCCGAGCCTTACCTTCTGCCGCGCGTTTGTGAATATCCGCAATTTCGGCGGCCGCAACTAGCATCGCGCTTGCACTTGTTCCTGCATTTGGCGTCATTTTTAATTCCTTACTCAATAAGCGCATCATCAAGCGCCAGCCCGGATCGCGGTAATCTGCCAGCCATTCGGCGACAAAATTGCACTTTCCACGGTGTAGGTGATCGGCAAAACCTCACCACTCCGTAGCTGATCGCCTCGAACAATCTGGCCTGGAATAGAGACCGGTAAAAACACCGCAACGCTCGGCATTTCGACCGTACCCGGCAAATGCATCTCGCCCGGTGACTTCTTATCGGAAGGCTGAACCCAGCCTGGCCAGCCCGTCACCACCGGCATTGCCACCCGCACACCAGGCCGAAACCCCGGACCCGGCGGCGGGTCGCTCATTTTAGACCAGGTCAAGACTTCATTGCAGAGCACTAAACGAACTGCGGCCGCACCGCTCACCAGCTCCGCCAGAAAAAGCGTATCACTGCCGATAATATAATCGCCGGCCAAAAAATTCGTCGGATCGAATGCCCCGAACCGGTCCGCCTTGCCCCACATCCCTGCCGCCGCAAAAAGATTTGTGGCTGGCGCAATAATCGCGCTTACCGTCCCTTGCAGATTAGCCGGGGCAATCGCCGGCCCGCTGCCGGACGGCCGATACCACTGTAAGGGAAAACCGGCTTTGGTTCCCGAGATCCCCAGCCCGTGACTTACCTTAGCGGCAATCGTCGCCCCGCTCACCATCACACCACCAAAATGACGCTGTTGCCGCCATCAGAAAGACCTGGTCCCGGCGGCAGTCCGATGAACTGACAAAGCCGCCGACACCATTGATCATAAAGCGTGGTCCGGTCCGACACCTCATTCGCGTTATGCACCCAAACCGCTGCGGATGCCGTATCAAGATTCGCCCCGGCGCCCGGAATCGCTGCCTCGAGCGTATAGAGAGCCGCCAAATATTGTCGCAGAATAGACAATTCTGCCGGCGCCAGATTTGAAGTTACTCCATCGGCTTGCACGCCCAGGCGATATTCCAACAACCCATAGGCCTGGAAAAATCGCCAGCCTTGAAAGCCGGAAGGTCCGGCGCCGTAAGCCGGATACCCACAGAACCGGCGAACATTTGCTTTCTCGTCATCGCTCAACCCATCCGATACATATTCTTGCGCAGGATCGGTTTCGGTAACGCTATTGCTCATCCGAAGGGCTCCTTAAATCGCTACAACCGGCGCCTTGCGCAGCATCAGCATGTTGATGAGAAAGGGATTGCGAACCACCTGCCCGCCATCCCAATGCCACCGGTCTCCATACGCATCGATAAACCCGAAAGCACCGCAAAGCCGCACGCCGGAGGGTAGTTCCTCCGGCAACACCACGCGCAGCTTTGCTTGTGTCTTGCGCGCCCGGGCCATTACAGACTTTCGATGACGATCGCGCGCTTGAATGCGGAATTATTCGCGGTTGGAATTACCGACGGATTAGCAGTCGTATCCGAAGGCACGCAGAACCCACCAATCCATTTCCAGGACTGCGCGATAATTTCCTGCAACCGATCCATCGGCTCCCGGGTAATCATGGTAATGCCGTCGACCGTGACCTTCTGTCCAATATTGCCGGGCGTATCCTCGGCATCCTGGCCGGCAAAATCACCTTCGATCAAGGCGCCCTGACCGCAAACAATCGCCCGGTAAACATTATTGCCGCCCACCACCTGCGGCAACACCACATTATTGACCGGAACAAAACGCACACCCATCAACTCAAACACGCTACCTTGACGGTATTCGTCCGACCCATAGGCGCCGCGGAACAGCAACTGAAATGCCGAGTCTGAAAACAGTCCTTGCAGCTGCCGGTTCGACAAATAGCAGTTATAAGCACCGTTAACATCCGGAACATTATTATCGCGCATCGTGCTGGCGGCCGACAATATCGTCGTCACCATCAACAATGTATCCCCGGCAACCAAATTGCCTGTCGTCGCCCGGCTATTGGGGCGCAAAATCGTCGGCGCAATCGCTGAAATAACCGCATTGCCGGCAGTTGCATCCACAACCGTAACGTTGCCGGAAAAGGTCAACGTCCCGGAAATACCGCCCTGCTGCAGGGCCGCACTAACATTGGTCCCGTCTGGCGCCGAGCCAACCAATGTATATGCATCAGATCCGACGGTTACCAGAACAGTGTTACTGCCGCTGACAGCAACAACCTGGCCTTCGTTATTAAGGGTTGTCTGGAACCCGCGAATATCATCAACATGCACCGCAGTGCCAGAACTACCCAGCGTCGCCTTCACGGCCGTATTGCCGCCCATATATGTATTGCGCAACGCATTCAGCGCCAAGGTATCAAGCGTCCGATAAGCTTGTTCACCAAGCCGCGACGCATTTAAAAGAAACTGTCCCGCCAGCCCAACCCGCTCGGAAACAGTGTTTAGATCGATGGTATTCGCGTACTCGTTAATCGACATCGTGAATTGCTCAACACCCCAGCTTTGCGACGTCAGGCCGTTATCGAAATTTGTGTTGTTCGCCGGAACCAGCGGTATCGTGCTCGCCTGCAGTAAGCCGGCTCGCGTTTTGATAATGGTCTCGCCGATCGTGTTCGGAAAATCCATCCGGTCGGCAATGGTACGGAAACCGAGTTTTGCCTGCAGCGAGGTCTGGAACTCCCGCTCTAGAAAATTCTGCTGAATGATGCTCTGCAGAGCAACTGGAAAATTATTAATCGCCATGGTTATTCCTTCGGTTCGCCCGTGCGGGCAACGTCAAACGGGCAACCGGCCCGCACGGCTTAGACTGGAGGGGAAACTTCTTTTGAGAAAAAAGAAGGAAAAAAATTAGTTAGTCTTGGCCATGGGGTTTAACGCTTTATGGCGGCGGCTTTGGCGGCTGCGTATTCTTCCTTGGTCATCGCTAGAACGCTTTTTCTCGCCGGGTCAGCGGTAGCGGGCGAGGCCGCGGCGGCCGAACTATTTGACCTATTAAACAAATGCGGCTTGGCGGCTTTAAGCCCTGCCACTAACGCGGCAGCGTTCGACTCCCCGCCATCGCTCACCGTCACCTCGCCAAGCTTAATGAAATTCAACGCCTCGGTCGCATCAACGGCGCCGGCCGCCTGCGCTGCCGCCACCAGATTAGAACGCTTAACTTTTTTCACAGCCGCCTCCGTCGCATCAATCGTCGCCTTCTCGGCAGTTTCAAGCCGGACCTTCAGCGCATCCATCTCAGCCAATGTTTTTTCACCGGCCCTAAGGATCCCCGAAAGTATTGCTTTCACATCCCCATCCGTGGCGCTCGCAACCTTCTGCTCAAGCGACACGCTCGGTTTCACGACTTCATCAGTCATTTGAACTCCCTCACAAATCCGTTTCCGTCGCGGCCACCCTGGCTTGCTGGCGCTTCAACCTGGCATCGATGGCTGCTTGATCTTTTGCGATTCTGAAAACTTCCTGATCCAGATCTTCAATATCGTTATCCGCTGCAATCTTGCCGATAACTGTCTCCTGAGACATCAAGCCGCCATCTCGAAGTGTCCGGTAAGCCTGCGCCTCCTGCAGTTTCTCGGCGTAGCTCGGCGGCGAAAACCGCGCCCATTTCAGCGAGATGCCATCCGCGTTCAACCGGCCCACCGGCTTACCGCCAACCGTGATACTCATCTTATCCGATGCTAGGCACAACATCCTTATCAAGGGCAGTAAGCCATTCTGGCCATAGGTAATGCGCAACCGGTCAGCCAGCCACAGCAACCCTTGGTTCATCAACTCCAGCGCCCGTCCAGACTGCGCGCCGCTCATCTTATCAACATTTGTCCGATTGCCATGGATCGATTCCAGTGCGACCTCGCGGAGCACTCGTACATATTCGACCACAGCCGCAGCTGCGGTGCCGTTAATCTCTAGAAGCTTTGCGTCGCCCTTTTCCGAAACAACCAACGCGTTGCCCGCGCTGCGAACAATGCTTCCTTCATCGGCGATCGCCGGCTCTTTAATCAACAATGTCGGGTCGGAGGCATATTTCAGCCCCCGTCCAGCCTGCGAAAGCTGGTAGTCCATTTCAATAACCGTGCTAATCGCAGCTTCAAACGTACACGGTCCGTCGATCTTATCCTGACTAGGCAGGTTTTTTATCCAGACCATCGGCACAAAGCCAAGGCCATGGATAACCGTCCGTGCGGGATCTAATTTCGGCGCCTTGCCGTTCGCATAGTCAATCGTCGAAATCGGGAAAAACCAGGACTCCGCTTCAGCGTCCCATTCCCGCTGAAACCAATACTCACCATCCGCGACAATATATCCGGCAGCTCGTAGCTGACCCGCCTTAACTTTTCTGAGCTCGACCACTTTTTCCAACGTATCAGGGGCGGTCAAGGACCAGCTTGGCGTTAGATAGGTCGTCTCGAGCATCTCGAAGAATGCCCGGCTCGAGAGAATTCGCATCAAAATCGCTACCGACCCGACACTTCCATGCACCGCGGCGGCATTCATCACCTCCCCAAGCCGGGTCTCCGTAATCAATTCCTTAATCACAGCGCGCAACGCCGGCGCCGGCGCCTCCACCATCGGAAACCGTCCTTCGCCGAACAGCAGCGAAACCGAATCCTCAACCACAACGCGGCAAATTCCGGTCCGAACCGACGGTCGCCGCTTCGAGAGCGGAATATATTCACCATTGCCGGTGCGCTCTTCAGAAAAAGAATATGGAATGTGATCGTAAAGCTTGCCGTCTCGTACTTTGGTTAAAAACCGAAGCTGCGCGACCCGCGCCGGGTAATCCTGGTCACCCAGACCCATCCCATCGCATATTGTCTGTGCGTCCAATTCGCTACCTCGCCAAATGGTCAAATGTAAAAACCCGCGCTGGCCGCGCAATTTCGACAAGCTCTGCAATTGCACGGCAAAGTGCGTCTACCTGGTCGTCATATGTACCCTTCGGAAACGATGCCAGTTCATCAAGCAGTGCCGCATTCCAGCGGCTATTTCGCACTATCGAAATATTGCCGGCATTAGCCTGAGTTGCAGCCACCACCGCGCGCGACACCTTATCGCCGTGCTCGGGCGAAGACTTCACGTTATATCCAATCAATTCGCGCGTCAGGAACGCAATCTGCGCCTTCCCGGCCTGTCCAGGGTCCTGCGGCAACGCGACAATTGTACGAACCCCATCGCGTTGCGCCGTCGCCTTCAGTACCCTTACCACCTCATCCGGGCCGCCACGCAACCGCACAACATCGCCGATGACCAAATGCTTGGCTGGGCCAATCCCTAATTTCAGTCCAGCGGTAAAATCGCCCTTGCCGTCGCTTGCCGCCAGATCCCACGCTCTAACCCAATTAAATCCAGCCGGCTCTGCTTCCACAATTCCGATGTTCTCTACTCGGAACAAGTTTCCACCTGGCGCGATAGGATTGCCCTGATACAAGGCCTCCCAAACCGCCATCTGCCCAGACGCCTCATGTTCTGCCCTGGTAGCCCGCAACTCGTCGGCATAGGCATAATTGGGATCGCCTTCCCAGAGCATCTCGCCCGGCGCGCGCCCTAGAATATCGTCATCACCCGCTTCCGCCTTAATATGCAGAACCCGCCATTCGCCCGGTCTTGCAACCTTCAGCAATCTGCCGGCCAGGTCATCCTCATGCCAACGCGTCATCATCAGCACGATGCGCCCGCCCGGACGCAAGCGCGTCCGAAGATCGGCCCAGAACCAGCGCCACAACTTATCGCGCTGTTCGCGTTTCTCAACATCCTCTGAACTACCGACCAGATCATCGGCAAACACAAAGTCCATGCGCTGTCCAGCTATCTTCCGCCCCGCGCCTACCGCACGATAGCTGCCGCCAGTACTTGTACCCCATGCCCGCGCCGCCTCGCGCGCTGACGGCCCGCCAATGTCATAGCCTAGTTCGACCCGGTTCTCGCGAGCAAACTCCATGGCAGACAACGAGAATTCGTCGGCACGGTCCTGCGTATGCGAAGCACCGACCAATAACCCGCGCGGCATCTTCGCAAAAAAATACCCAGGAAATAATAAGGTGCCATACGTACTTTTTGCTGACCCTGGTGGCATAATCACCAGCAATCTTGGCGGCGCCGCGCCGGTTAAGACACCGTCGATCGCATCGATAATCAGATCGTGATGCGCGGCCGGTTTTAGTTTGTGCCGCCCGATCGCCATACGGCAATAGGCAGCGTAAGTTGAGAGCGACGCTTCACGTTCAAGTAAAAGACGCGCCGCCTCCGCACGGGAAATTGCCACCCCTCAGATCGCGTTGGCGTCTTCATCCCGCTCCGAGAAATAGCGTTCGATATCCATGCGTAGCCCAGGCTTATTACCGGCCAGTTCAACAACGCCAAACTCATTTTTAATCAGGTCGACCCGCGGATCAAATTTCCATTTATGCAGAATCTCCCACCGCTCGACATAGCGGCGCTTCTGCTTCGATCCATGAAAACTATGCTCGATCGTGCCTGCAACCGCACCCAAATTCATCCCCAGCCGCTTCGCCCGATTTTGCCACTGAACCAAGGGCGCTGCATATTCCGGCTCCAGATCACCGGGAACTGAATCCACCACCCGGCCGATCAGCGCCATCGCCATATGATGGTCGGCCGCCCCAAGTATCGCAGTCTCCGGCAACAACCCTACGGCAGCAAGTGCCGCCCGCCGCCATGCCCAGGCATAGCCCGGATGACCAAAACGGTACGGACCCTGCTTCGCATTCGGCCCTTGAAGGATAGGCTGCTGATCCTGCCAAACTTTTCCGAATGACCGATGCAATTCCAAATGCTGTCCCTGCGGCCCAAGATCATAGCAATCGACCCAGGTTTGAACCACCTCAAACCGCTGCAGCGCGTGCACCGTATCGGTCGCCCAGTTCGGGTTCCTGAACCGAATATCCGCATCTAAAAGCGCGATATACTGCGCATCAGGATAGCGCCGCACCACGTCCTGAATGCCGACATTCATCAGGCATTCTTTATTGAACGTGAAGGTCGAATGCCTGACCCCAACAAAATCGACTTCCGGATTACCCGCAAGCTCAAACGGCCGCTCGCCAAGCGCGCATTCAACAACGGTAAGCCGCACGCCGCTTGCCACCATGTGCCGCTCAAAATCCCGGTACAATTCAATCCGGCTTTTCCAGCGTAACGGATTAGATACGCAGGTGACCACATGCAGCAAATTGGGGTTCATAAATCGCCTTGCAAATTTGATGTTCAAAATTATCTTGCACGCATCGCATCATAGCCCACCAGGAAGCGTACCTCCCTGCGCGATCGCCTGCAGCTCCGCGTTTGTCAGTTCTCTCGCGTCTTTGTCGGCGACCACGGTCTTAACCGACAACCGCTTTACATATTCATCCGGACTATACGTGCTGGCGCGCCACTTACAGTGATCCATCAACAATTTGGCCCGAACCATCTCAACCCTATCGCTAGGCGCGCACAACCCGATGGCAAACGCCACACGGTCCCACATTTCAGCCTGCGTCTTACGGGCCAATTTGGCCAACGCCGCGCGCTTGTTATCAGATGTGATCCAATGCGAAAGCTGCGCCCGGTCAACACTCCATATCGTTGCAACCTCGGATGGTAGCCATCCGAACTCAAGCAATTTGATCAAATCATCCGTAGATTTCTTCACCAGCGACGATGATTTTAGATCCGCCTGCGGGCCCTCGAGCAGTACGATTAAATGCGGCGCAAATTGGCTTATCTTCTCAAGCAACTCTGAACGAAGTGCTAACGACTTATCAGCAATCGGGTTAGACTCATCCAAAATCGTAACCCCTTCCTTTGATCCGGCGAGGTTGCCTTAGAGTGAATGCCGCGCGTATGGAAAGCCAGAGAAAGCTTCATGCGGGCGACACCGAATTGATATGATTTTAGATTTTTCCAGTGAAGCGCTGGAAGGAAGAAACCTTCACCCGACGTTCGAACGATACGCACAAAGCGACATCATGAAAAAATATATATAGTTTTGTGGGGAAGTGGGCAATAGATTTTTTCTCTTTATTGGAGTTATTTTAAATTCTCTAACTAACGGCTTGTTATCATTGGTAAATATCATACACTACTATCCAGCCAGTGCAGCTGAACGTGATCTGGTACAATATTACAGCCTGATGGCGATTTGATCTCAGCGCCGCGCAGTGCCCGAGCGATTAAATCAATTGCCTGCCCATGCCAAACCCTTATTGTCTTGTGATCCGCGCCAATAATGTCGCCGCACCGTCGCCAGGATATGATATTCTTCTCCTGATACGGATCGAACTGAGAACGCATCGAAACTACGCGCCGCTTTACCTGGTTAGGTATCAAAGAGATCCAAGACAGCGCTTCATCCATCAAGGACACGTCGCGCGCTGATGGTACAGGATACGCCAGCCGTGTCCGGTCCATCACCATATCTGACGCCACTTCCTGCACAATTTCGATCCGCCCACGTGCCAAAAGTGTGGAAGGCGATCTTATCCGTAAACACCTCAAAGTCGCCCCCGCATGTTCAATACGCCGTACCGCATAATCAGCCGTCATACTTTGTGCCATCCCGCATCATCTCCACATAAACCAGGAATGCGTTGACATAATCCCGATCATAATGCAAGTATAACTAACAGTTTAGTATCTTAACTAACGCCTCTTACCTCTGAGATGCCACCTGGAAGGACACCGCAGAAATGCTATGGATTTGCAGAATATGCCGCTGCCGGAACCTGACGCACAAGCTATTTTGCGCGCGCTGCGGCGAGACCCGCCCACCGGCTTAGCTTGGCAGGTCTTCAAAAGCCTTAAAAGCTTTACCTGCCAAACACCGGTGGTCGCTTTTCATGGAACGCCCGCACCCCTTCTGCGAAATCCGCGCTCTGCCCCAGCCGGCGTTGAATATCGCGTTCCAAGTCCAGCTGTGCATTCAAGGAGTTGCTCGGCGATGCGTTGAACGCGGCCTTAATAGCGGCCAGAGCCTCCGCCGGCTTGGCGGCCAGGTTGGTTGCAATCGTCAACGCTTCCGTCATCAGCATGTCGGTGTCGATCGTCTTCCATATTAAACCATAGGCCTCGGCGGTCTCGGCGCTGATCGTCTCACCCAGCATAGCCAGTCCGCGCGCCTTGGCATCCCCTGCCAACCGCGGCAGGAAGTACGTCCCCCCGGCATCCGGACTCAACCCAATGCGAATAAAAGCCTGGGTAAAAAGGGCATCCCGGCCAGCCACGACAATATCAGCCGCCAGCGCCAGGTTCATCCCGGCCCCGGCGGCCACGCCATTTACCGCGCACACAATCGGCTTCGGCAAAGCCCGCATGCGCTTAACCAGCGGATTATAATAGGCGTCGATCATCGCCCCCAAATCCAACGTCCCTTCCACCTCGAACGCCAAATCCGCCCCAGCCGAAAACCCCCGTCCGGCTCCGCTTAAAAGCACAGCTCGAATGCTATCGTCGCCCTCAACCGCCTCAAAGGCTAAATTCAATGCCGCCATCAATTCCAAAGATAGCGCGTTCAACCGTTGCGGACGGTTCAGAACCAGCGTCCGCACCGCCCCTTCAGTCGCGCTCACCAGCACCTCATCCATGACTTTCCCCTATTTTCAGGGCCAAAGCTGCCAGACCCCACCCCTCAGAGCAAGGCAGGGTTATGGCAATCCACCTTGCTTGGCCGCCATTTTCGCTCTACGCCGTGCGCTCATTTATCGCCAATCCTCGGGAGAGTTGTTGTCATGTCGTTCAGGGTCGCGGTCGTGGGTGCCACTGGTGCGGTTGGGAGAGAAATCCTCAAAACCCTGTCAGAGCGCCACTTTCCCATCTCCGAGATTGCCGCCCTTGCTTCCGGCCGTTCAGCCGGCGCCCAGGTCTCATTTGGCGAAGATCGCGTCCTCACGGTAAAAAATCTCGAAAAATTTGACTTCACCGGTTGGGATATCGCCTTGTTCTCCCCCGGCGCCGCGGTTTCGGCCATCCACGCCCCGCGCGCAGCTGCCGCCGGCTGCATCGTTATCGACAATACCAGCCAGTTCCGCATGGACCCCGATGTGCCGTTGGTCGTACCGGAGGTAAACCCCGAGGCCATCGCGAAATTTGCCGCTAAATTCCCAAAGCGAAATATCATTGCCAACCCCAATTGCTCCACCATCCAGATGGTCGTGGCGCTGAAGCCGTTACACGACAAATTCAAGGTCAAACGCGTCGTCGTCGCCACCTACCAATCGGTCTCCGGCGCCGGCAAGGAAGGCATGGACGAACTGCTTGCCAACACCAAAGTCCATTACGTGCACGACAAAAATCCGCCGCAAATCTTCCAGAAAGACATCGCCTTCAACGTCATCCCGCAAATCGACATGTTCATGGATGACGGCGCCACCAAGGAAGAATGGAAAATGGCGGTCGAGACCAAAAAAATCCTCGACCCCGCCATCCAGGTTATCGCCACCTGCGTCCGCGTCCCGGTCTTCATCGGTCATGCCGAGGCTGTACACGTCGAATTCGAAAACCCGATCACCGTCAACGAAGCCCGCGCCGCCCTGCGCAGCGCCCCTGGCGTTATCCTGCACGACCATCGCGAGGATGGCGGCTACATCACCCCGGCCGAGGCCCAGGGCGAGGACGCCGTCTATGTCAGCCGCATTCGCGTCGACCACACCGTTCCGAACGGCCTCGCCTTCTGGTGCGTCTCCGACAATCTGCGCAAAGGTGCTGCCCTGAACGCCGTCCAAATCGCCGAAATCCTGGTGGCCCAGAATCTGCTCGTCAAAAAAGCCGCCTGAGCATGCTGGCGGGCAAACGTTGGAAAATTGATTCCGAAACCGGGGTCTTACAAGACGTCTTGCTCTGCCCGCCCACGCACTATCATTGGATCGATACGAACGCCGTCGCCCATGCCACCCTGGCCTCGGGCGTACCCGCAGACACCAAACGCCGGCTCTCCCAATACCATCAGTTGGAAGGCGCCCTGACCACCGCCGGTGTAACGATCCATCACACCGTGCCCGAGCCCCAACTTCCCTACCAGGTCTACACTAGAGATTCGTCGCAAACCACGCCCTGGGGCCCCGTCCTTACCACCCTGGCCATGCCGCAACGCCGCGGCGAATACGCCTCCCTGCTCAATTTTCACGCCCAGTATGACGGCTTCTACAAATACACCAGCGCCGGCACGGTCGAAGGCGGCGACATCCACATCATCCGCCCAGGCCTCCTCATCATCGGCCATTCCGGTGTCCGCACCAACCCGGCAGGCGCCGCCCAATTTGCAGGATTTTTTACCGAGCAAGGCTGGGAAGTCGAAACCGTCCCATTCGCCGAGCATTTCCTGCATCTCGACGTCCTGTTCTGCATGGCAAACCCGCGCTTAGCGGTAGCCTGCATCGACGTCCTGGGCGATGCCTTCGAGACCTTCCTAAACGACCGCCAAATCCAGGTCATCCACGCCAGCTACGCCGAAGTCATGGCGATGTCCTGCAACCTGCTTGCATTAGGCAACGACCGCGTCATTTCCCCGCTCCATTCCAGCCGCCTGAACGCTGCCCTGCGAGCCGAGGGCCTCACGGTCCTGGACCCGGAACTCGACGAATTCGCTCGCGGCGGCGGCTCCGTCCACTGCATGACCATGCCTTTGCGACGCGACCCTGTTTAAAGCGTTGATCTCAAATTAATTGAAGCCAGATGGTCGCTTTTTGAAAAAAGCTCCGCAAAAATCTCTTTAATTCTGGGCCATGGGCGTTGGCGAGCGACAGCCCAAGGCCCAAAGTCCAAAGCCCAGAATAAAACAGTCTTTTTGCTTCTTTTTCTTCGGAAAAAGAAGTGCTGCTTTCTCAATCGTCAAATTCGATTTCTCGCTATTCCCGGGTCGCCAGTGCGGTCACCGCCAAAGCCGCTGCTGACGCTCGGTTCTCGACCCCCAATTTGGTAAAAATCTGCTCCAGATGCTTGTTCACCGTGCGCGGACTTATTCCAAGAATATCGCTGATATCCCGGTTCGATTTTCCTTTTGCAATCCAAATCAACACCTCGGACTCGCGCGTCGTCAGCGATAGATACTGCCGTAAAAAAAGCTCCTCCTGGCCGCCCCCCGTTTCCGTCAACCGGTACAGATACTCATCGGTCCCGGTACGGCTTAAAAACGTAAAAACCAACTGCCTGCCATTGGCGCTGATGCTGTTGTTGCGCGGCAGCACGAACCGCTCAGCCGAAAAATTGGCTATCGAAAGCATCAACCGTTTTTCCGCCTGCGGCGTACACCAGATAATGCGCCCAGCCTGCGTTGCGGCAAGCAAAAAACGCCCGGTCGCATCCAGGGCTATCCGGGTCCGGTTCGCAATCCGGGCATTTGCCAAATGCACCCTTATCCGCGCCAGCAACTCATCAACCACAATCGGCTTGGACACATAATCCACACCGCCGGCCTCCAGCCCGCGTACCACATGCTCGGTATCGGAAAGCCCGGTCATAAAAATCACCGGCAGATGCGACAAGGCTGCATCCGCCTTGATCCGCCGGCAGGTTTCAAACCCATCCATGCCGGGCATCATCGCATCCATCAAAATCAAATCCGGCGTCACATGACCCAGCGTTTTAATCGCACTCACGCCGTCCGTCGCCACCAAAACCGTAAGTTTGGCGTGCTCCAGCGCATCGGTTAAAAATCCCAGCGTGTCTGGCGTATCATCCACCACCAGGATCGTATCGCGTTGCGTCGCGCTGTCAGACATCGCCACCGAACTCCGGTAAATTTTCCAGACAGGCGATATAGCGGGAAAGTTCAAAGCCGCGCACCATCTCCCGCAAATGTCCGGCAAACGCCGCTGTCTCAGGCTCCGCCTCGGCTATTTCGCTCAGCTTGGCCTCAATGCCACGCACGTAACCAATCCGGCCCAATTGCAATAAATCCGAGAGGTGCTGCAGGCCCGGTCTTGTCATGCTCAACGGATCATTCTGCACCGGCAAAACCACCGCTGGCGCAATGTCGTAAACCCAGCTCAGTCCAAGCAAATTGCGCATCATCTCCAACAACGCACGAATATCCATCGGTTTTGCCAGGTATCCATCATGCGCCTGGAATTTTTCCGCGGCATTCTCAATCGCGGCCGCACCTACCCGCGGTACATCATGAAAATTCCCCGACACGATCAGTATCCGCAACGCCTCACCGAACCGCGACCGCAATGCCGACGCCACCGCCAAACCAGACATTCCGGGCATCGAAATATCCAGTATCACCAGTTCCGGATCGCAATCCCCGGCCAATGTCAAACCGGATTGGCCATCATTGGCGGCAAACAATACGAATCCCAAGGGCGCCAGAATATCATGCAGCAGCTCAACATGATCGAGATCATCATCAACAATCAGCACCCGCCGCCGCGGCCCCGAATAACCGGTAATCCGCCGCTCAATCACCGCCGCTGAAGACCCCAAGGCGGCTTCAGAAAGCAGCATCCGTACACGGAACACACTGCCTTCCCCAACGCGGCTTTCAACCGAAATTTCGCCACCCAGGATCTGCGTAAGCAGCTTGGTAATGGTCAAGCCCAGACCAGTTCCGGGCATCGCATTGGCGGCCGGCATATGCCCGCGTTCGAATGGTTCAAAAATTGTTTCGATATCCTCGGGTCGTATCCCGTGCCCGGTATCGACCACCTCAAACTCCGTCACTTGCCCCCGCCGCTTGATCCGCAAACGCGCACTGCCATTCTCGGTATATTTAATCGCATTGGATAGCAGGTTGACTAGAATCTGCCGCAACCTTTTCTCATCGGTATGAATAAAGCGCGGCAGATTGTTCGGCCGTTCGTCAAAAAATCCAATGCCCTTCGCCGCCGCCTGCAAGCGAAACATATCGACAATCTGATCAAGAAATTCCGGCAAATTCACCCGGTCCCGGTGCAGCTGCAACGCGCCGGTTTCGATTTGCGATATATCCAGCAACCCGTCCACCAGGTTGGATAAATGCTCGGCGCTGCGCCGTATCACGCGTACCGCATCCGCGGGCCGCAAAGTGCTCGCTCGTTCCAGCAATTGGGCATAACCAAAAATCGCATTCAGCGGCGCCCGTATCTCGTGGATCACACCCACAATGTACCGGCTTTTCGCGGTGTTTGCAGACTCCGCAACAGCTTTGGCTTTCTCCAGCGCCGCATCGGTACGCTCATGTGCCGAAATCTCATCCATCAGCATCACCGTCTGATGCCCGATCTCCTGCTCCGCTGCCCGCCGGCTCGCCTGCGCCAGAACCAGCAGCCAGGCGGTAATCCCGGCGAGGATAAATAGTGCAAAAAAAACCGCCCAAAGCGTCGTGTAAATCACCCCGGCGGCGGCCGGCACAATCGTTGCGTATTCAAACCCTATCAGCGACAGCAACGCCGCAATCACCGCGGTGAATAATGTAAAAACGGCCAGAAACATGCCCACCCGGCGGTCGACCCGCGTGGTGATCTGCCTCGGCAATATCTGCAGGAATGCACCGCTCAGTTGCTCGGAAAACCGCGCCTTGGGCTTACATAAATCATGGCACCGCGCATCCAACGAACAACATAGCGAGCAAATATTGCCTTGATAGGCGGGGCAAAACGCCATATCCGGCCGCTCGAACACGCTCTCACAAATCACGCACTTCAAGGCGTCGGCCGGTCCGCCAGGCGACAAGGCGTCCTTACGCGCCAGGTAATATTTTCCGCCGGTGGCATAGGCAATCGCCGGCGCCGCAACAAAAGCGATAAGCAGCCCCCAAAACGGCGCCAATGCATGCGCGGTCGGCCCGAACACGTTGAAGCTCATCGCCGTCGATACCACGATGGAAAGCGCCATCGCGCCGACGCCCACCGGGTTGATGTCGTATAAATATGCCCGCTTGAATTCTATCCCCGGCGGGCTAAGTCCCAAAGGCTTGTTGATCACCAAATCGGCGGCCAGCGCGCCCATCCAGCCCACCGCGAAATTCGCGTAAAGCCCCAAGATGCTCTGGATCACGTGCCAGATGCCAATCTCCATCAGCAACAGCGCCAACAGCACGTTGAAGACAACCCAGACCACCCGCCCCGGATGGCTATGTGTCAGCCGCGAAAAGAAATTCGACCAGGCGATCGACCCTGCATAGGCATTTGTCGTGTTGATCTTGATCTGGCAGGTCACCACCAGCACCAGCATCAGCCATCCTGCCAGCGGCGGGTTTTGAAACAACTCCGTAAACGCCAGCCGATACATCGTCGCCGGTTGCGACGCGTCAATCCAGGACGCGCCGCGCTCCAACGCCAAATAGGTCAGAAAAGACCCCGCAGCTATTTTGGCACAGCCGGTAAACACCCAGCCAGGCCCGGTTAGCAACAGCGCACTCCACCATCCAAATGCTCCAGTGCGGGCGCGGTCCGGCAAAAACCGCAAGTAATCCACCTGCTCACCCACTTGCGGCAACAGCGAAAGCAACACCGATGCCGCCATCCCGAATGGCAGCAAGGAAAATCCGTTAACCCCATTGCCCCCGGTAAACTGCGTCCAGGCCGAAAAATCCGGCAACCCCCGCCACGCCAGCAGCAGCAACGGTCCAAACTGCAGCGCCAGCCAAATCGGCTGCGTCCAAAGCTGCATCCGGCTGATCGCCTTTATCCCGTACGCCGCGATCGGAATAACCACGCAAGCTGACACCACATTCGCCAACCATAGCGGCACTGCCAGCACCATTGTAATGGCAGCGGACATTATGCTGGCCTCAATCGAAAACAAAATGAACGTGAACATCGCATAAATCAGCGAAGTAATTGTCGACCCGATATACCCAAACCCGGCCCCGCGGGTCAGCAAATCAACGTCCACCCCATTGCGCGTCGCCGACAAACAAATCGGCAGCCCGACCAGAAACATCAGCACACCCGCGGCGACAATCGCCGCCATCGCATTGGTGAACCCAAATGCCAGCGTAATCGAGCCGCCAATCGCTTCGCAGGCCAGAAACGAAACCGCACCCAAAGCGGTATTCCCGACCCGAAACGCCGACCACCGCCTCGCCTTCTGCGCGGTAAAACGCAGCGCATAGTCCTCGAGCGTCTGGTTCCCAACCCATTGGTTGTACTGCCGCCTCTGATGAATAACCCGCTGCTGCCCGCTCATAGTCCAGGTATCCCTGGACAATGAACAGCAAGCAAGCACTTCTTTTTCTACAGAAAGCGAAGCAAACGGCTATTCTAATCCAGGCCTGAGAACTGCAACCCTCCGGTCATGGGCGGCCGTGCCCCGGGGCCCACCCCACTTTCACCGATACCCAAATCTTCCCATCATCGCGGCATGATCAGCCTCTATCCGAAGCCGTTGCGCGGTCGATAAAACCTCGCGCCATTGCTCGGCCCTGCCGTTACGGAAAAATGGCGCGCTGGAACCTGCCGCATTGGCAACGTAGCAATGCTCGGCTTCCTGCGCTCGCAGCACCTCGAATTTACTAAACGCGATCGCCTCATCCAACCGTGCTGGCTCCGGCGGATCACCCAGAAAGTTGATAACCTTGCCAAAGCTGGTCTGTGGTCGCGCCAGCATTTCTTCGTAACGTAACACCAATAATTTCGGGTTCAAATGGCGGGTCCATAAATCCACATGCATCGACCACGACCCCAACATCTCAAACACCTGCGCATCGGTCCCCCGATTCGCCGCCTGCTCTTTATTCATAAAGGCAATAATCTTATCGATGCTCTGGCCAGTATAATGGCTGAAAGAAACCGCCACATCACGCGGATCGCGAACAATATAAATCGCCCCTTGCGTCACCTCCGGCGTGCACAGAGGCACCCCGTGCACGGTCAGCGAGGCATTATGCGTCTTCACAAAAACCAGATCAGGGTGCAGCTGGGTAAAATCACGATGCACCAGCGGCCGCATCCGCTGCACCTCCGCGATCGCATAGGCTGAGGCCGGGCGCGCATCATACTTGGCGTAGAACAGCGCATTACTCTCGCTAACCGAGTGATCAACCAATTTGTTGATGCTGTAAGGTGTTTCCGGCTGCACGATATAATTATGCAAAAACGCCCGCAGCCATGTATTCCCGGATTTCGGATAGGATGCCAGCCAAACAATCTTGCCCATAAGCAGGTTTATAGCCGCCGGACCCCGCCAGTTCCAACGGTTCCGCCCGCTCTCAGTTCAACTGGGCAACCCGCAACAATTCATCGACCTTGGTGGCAAGGTCAGCCTGCCGGAACGGCTTGCTCAGCCTCGGCACGCCCGCCGGCAAATCACTACCAACGGACGCATAGCCGGTAATCAGCAAGGCCGGGATTGCGTTTCCCGCCGCGCGAAGCTCGGCGATCAGTGCAGCTCCCGTCATTCCCGGCATTAGATGATCAGTCACCAGAACCTCAATCTGCTCGCCGGATCGCAGCCGAGTGAGCGCCTGACTCGCGGATGACGCCTCCGCCACCACATAACCGACATCCCGCAGCATATCGGCAGTAGCAAGCCTCACGATCTCCTCATCATCGACTAATAATACTTTCGCAGCGCGCCGCGCGGTTACCGGCTCGCTATGCGTTCCAACCGTCAAACCGGTCGCCTCATCCGTTGCCGGCAGCCAAAGCTCAACCACCGTGCCTTCCCCTGGACGACTGGAAATCTGCAACGTGCCGCCCGACTGCGCAGCCAACCCATGCACCATCGACAAGCCGAGCCCGGTACCCTTGCCCATCTCCTTGGTTGAGAAGAATGGCTCCGTTGCCCGCGCCAGGGTTTCCTTATCCATGCCATGCCCGGTATCGGTCGCCGTCACCCGGATATAATCGCCGGCGCTGAGGCCCAGGGAGTTTTGCGGCCCCGCGCTTTCCCGGGCCACCGTCAGCTTTAATTCGCCGCCCTCGGGCATCGCATCCCGCGAATTAATCGCGAGATTAAGCAACGCCAATTCAAGCTGGTTAGGATCAACCCGTGCTGAAGGCAGGCCTTTCGGCAGCTCAAGCGCGATGCGGATGGTCGGCCCAAGCGATCGCTGGATCAACTCGACAATCCCGCCGATCAACGCACTCACATCCACCGGCACCGGCTGCAACGCCTGCCGGCGGGCAAACGAAAGCAGCCGATGCGTCAAAGTCGACGCCCGCTCAGCCGCGCGCAGCGCCCCTGCCGCCAGCTTCTGCGTTCGCTCGTCATCCTTATGACGACGCCTTATCAGATCCAGATTTCCCACAATCGGTGTCAGCAAGTTATTAAAGTCATGGGCCACGCCGCCGGTAAGCTGACCGATCGCATCCATTTTCTGGGCCTGTGCCAGCCTTGCATCAGCCTCCTTGCGCTCGGTAATATCCGACATCACGCCAACAATTCTAAGCGGTTTCCCTGCGGGGTCGTAGCGCACGCGGCCCTTCTTAATAATCCAGCGAGAGACCCCGTCGGCGCCCAAAATCGCACATTCGATATCCAATACGCCGGTCTCGGGCGCTGCCTCAAAGGCAGCGCTTACCGCCGCTCGCTGGCTTGGTTCCACATGGCTCAACAGCAGTTCCACATGCCAAACCGGCAGCGCATCGGCATACCCGAAAATCCGGTCATGCCGTTCGGTGCGCTCAATATGACCGGTGCCAAGATCAAGATCCCAGCTCCCCATGCCGGCCGCGCCCAGCGCAAATTCCAGATTGTCCCTGGCGTATTCCAGATCGCTGGTCCGCTCTACCACCGCCCGTTCCAAAGTTTCTGAAGCCGCTCGCACCTCATATTGCCGTCGCCTTGCTTTCAGTGCGGACCGGATCGCCCCCGACATCGCCTCCGCGTGCAAAGGCCGCTGCAACAGCACCACATTGCCAAGATCCTCCAGCCGTTCAGACGCCAGTGCGGAGCGCGGCGCGGTGCCGCTATTTGCCAACACCACGAACGGCAGATCCGACCATTTCGGTTGCGCCGCGACCCATGCCGAAAGCGCGTCCCTGCCGGCTCCAGCCAGCGCCTCCTCGGTAATCAAGGCACTCCCCGCGCCAGTCGCAAGTTCGTCCACAAGCTCGGCCAAATCCTCGCAAATCTGCACGCCGTGGCCATTTCTCTGCAACAATTCCGCGGCAATAACGGAATCACGGCCGCGAGGCGCCAGAATGAGAACCCGTTCTTCCATTCAGGCCCCGCCGGCCCGACGCCCCGCCAGCAAGGCGCGGCCGTCGCCGGAAAAAGAGGGAATTCCGGTCAACACACCTTCGAAATCCCGCAACGGTTCGCCAAAGCGCGGCCCATTGGCGCTGATCTGGAACTCACGGATCGTCCGCTCATGCGCAAAGGTCCGAGTTTTGATCACGGATATCGCCTGCCGCACTTCGCCGGCCGCTTCGAAATATCGAAGCTGCACGGCGGTATCAGCCAGATAGCTCAAATCCACATCAGCGCAGATATCTCCGGTAATTCCATGCATGCCCAGGATCAGCAGGGTCACCACGCCGCACTGGCCCAAATAGGTCAGCAGCTCATGCATCTGCAGCACCAGAAACTGCTCGTTTGGCATCGACTGCATATAGGCGTTGAGACTATCCACCACGACGACGCTGACTTTATCCTGCTCAACTGCCTCACGTACCTCTTCGGCAAACTCGCCAGGCGATAGCTCCGCCGGGTCAATGGCGCGAAGTTTCAGTGCGCCGGAATTCATATACGGCAGCAAATCCATTCCCAACGCCGCCGAGCGTTTCAGCAACGTTGCCAACCGTTCGTCGAACAGAAAATAGGCAGCCTTCTCGCCTCGCTGCAAAGCCGCCATGACGCACTGCACCACCGTCGTGGTTTTTCCAACCCCGGCAGGTCCGGTCAGCAAAGTCGCGGTACCAGGCGCCAGGCCGCCACCCAACAGCGCATCGAATTCCGGCGACCCCGTGGACACCGGCGCATCGGCAAACTCGATGCTACGGTCCACCGCAACCAGACGCGGAAATACCTTCAGGCCGCCGGACTTGATTTCGAAATCATGATAACCGCCGCGATACCGCATACCGCGCATTTTCACTACATGCAGCCGCCGCCGTTGCGAGCCAAACCCTGAAAGCGCCTGGTCCAGGGCGATCACCCCATGCGCGATACTATGCAACTGCAAATCACTGCCGGCGCTGCTTTTATCATCGAGCACCAGCACGGTGCAGCGGCGCGTCGAGAAGAAATGCTTCAATGCCAGGATCTGCCGCCGGTAGCGCACTGGACTTTGCGCCAGCAGCCGCAGCTCCGACAGACTATCGATAACCAGCCGGGATGGATGCAGTTCATCCACCTTATCCATGATCGCCCGTACGGTTTCGCCCAGCTCAACCTCGCTTGGATGCAGCAGAGTCTGCTCCTGCCCATCCCCAAGGCCATCCTCTGGCACCATCTCGAACAAGTGGATGGGGTCTAGACTCCAACCATGGGTCTTGCCGACAGCCCGCAATTCGTTTTCTGTTTCCGCCAGCGTAATGTACAGTCCGGTCTCACCGGCCTTCGCGCCTGCCAGCAGAAATCCAAGTCCCAAAGTTGTCTTGCCGGTCCCAGGTGTGCCCTCGACGATATAAAGCCGCTCGGCCGTCAGTCCGCCACCTAGAATACTATCAAGCCCGGAGACCCCGGTCGTCGCACATGAGCCGTTTTCGTTGCTTAAGGGTTTCACCCTCCACCCTGCCTTCCATCAGTCCAGAACTTTATTCAACGTCTCTGACATATTGGAGGCAACGACCTCTTGAGCAAGACGCGCCAGCCTCATCTGACATACGGTGTGCTGGAATAACGCCCTGAAAAACTTACAAATTCGCAATTTTTAGTGCGCTGAGATCTGGCCACAATCCGGTGGTGGGAGAGCTGTCCGGCAATTGTTCCGGCTTACAGCACCCATAGGCTTTACATCTGGACAAGCCATTTTCAGCCCGACCCCCTCACCTGCGAACAGCTGCAAGCCCACCTGCTGCGTCTGCACTGCCATTACGGCGCCACGATGGTACTGATCACGCACGGCGTGCATGGGACGCCGGCGCTGGCGCAAACTGCCATCGTGCCGGCCGGCCCTCCAGGCCGGGCCATCGGCGACTCGACCCGCCGCATCTGGCCACCCGCACCTAAATGGCTTTCTTTAATTGGAAACGGCGCGTTATCGAGGTATTGTCGGGCCTGGCTTCACACCGGCTATCGGCCGGAATAAACGCAAAATCCAACGTCCAGCCTGGAACACCGGACGGACCGTCCGGAAAACAACACGGCTCAAATGATATAACCATCGGCTCTGAAAAAACCGCCGCGCGGTAAACTCGACACGCTCGGCGATGTATCGCGCTCTGCTCTCGGCAAGAGTCTCCGGCTCCGGCTCCGGCAGAACAACCGGCGGCGCGTCCTGGCGCAAAGCACGCAACCGGCCGGCAATCGTCCGGTAATCCGCCTTCAGCAACGCCGCTTCCAGCAAATCGCGGATCTCGCGTGCCGAGCGTCCAGCGCCGTCAAATGTCGGACGGCTTTCCCGCCACCGCGGTATCTCCGCCAGGCTTTCCAACAGTTCGCTTGTGGTATGGTAGAAATGGATATTGGGATTATGGTTCTGGCCTTCCCAAAGCTCCTTGAACACCGGCAGCGGACGCACGAACACTGGCCGGCTTGCCGCCAGCGCCTCCAGTAACGGAATACCAAAACCTTCGTAGTGGCTTGGGAATATCACCGCATCCGCATCGGTATAAAATCCAGCGATTTGACTGTCGCTGAGTTTGCCGACAGGCACGCCTTCAAGATTTGCGGCATCGCTCAATTCCGGCAGCGCATAAGGGTTGAAAATCGGCATGCCTTCCGGCGCATTCCCGGCTTTCGCCTGGCCCAGCGCCACCACCCGGCGACCGGGAAACGCTTGCGCCAGCGCATTGGCGGTCGGCACCAGATATTTATGTGGAAAATGATTGCCAACCACAAGCAGCGTGCCACGGCCAGGCTGCGCCGTTGCAAATGCTGCCTGCGCCCCGTGGCCGTAATCGCCCAGGTCAAGGGAGAGCAAGGAATGCCCGCGCGTCATCCGGCTTGATACCTCAAAGCGCAACTCAATCTGCCGCATCGACTGCGCGCTTGGCGCCACAAAGAAATCGCCGTGCAGCATCGCAAACTGCCAGATATCAAATAACTCTGGCGACGTAAGCTGTGTGCAGTCGATCGAGATCGTGTCCAGCATATGAATGCCGATCACCGCGCCCTTCAACACCATCCGCTCTATCGCGTCCCAGTAAAATGGCTGGCCTTCACGGAAGATGATTGCAAACATTTCCGGGCCGTTCGGATCGCACCGCTTTACGCCAAGCTCGGCGTAGCCGTGAAAGGCATAAACTTCCTCGGTACACAGCACAAAAACATTAAAGCGATCGTGCCAATCTTCAACGGCCGATTTCAAAAGCTGCCAGCCGGCCTTAAAGGTTCCGTTGGCGCGCGGCCCGAAGCTGGAAAAATCAAAGGCCAGATCCAACCGCCCCGCCGCATCGGGAATAAGTGTGCCGAGCAGTTGCTCCGCGATCGCTTCGGGAGATTTGAAATGCGCCGCGATGAGCTTGAAATACTCTGGATAACGCCGCTCCAAAATGGCGCCGTTGCGGTGTTCCAGCACGGATTTGGTTTGATCAGCGGTGCTGAAGGACACTTCGCCCAAATGCCGGACAAAAGCCCAATTCGCCAGGACTGCGCGATAACCACAGCGCCCGGCGCGCATCACCAGGTCGTTTTCCTCGTTATACCCAGCGCCGAAAATCTCATCAAAGCCGCCGAACTCAGCGATGATATGCCACCGGATCAGCATGCAGAACCCAACCGCCGTCGGCACATAGCTAAATTCCGGAAGTCGCCTGGCAAGTTCGGCATAGGGCGCGACATCAAATACCGCATCACCTGCCGCAACCGGATGTGCAACCGGCAAGGTCGCCAGTGTGGCGTTATCCGAGCGCGGCGTAACAAAGCCGATCATCGGGTCCAGAGCGGCAACCCGTAACATTTCGCTAAAAGCGCCAGGATACACCACGGTATCAGAATTCAGCACCAACAGATCAAGTCGGCGCGTAACCGCCTCGTCTACTGCCTGGTTCATGGTCCGTCCGAAACCTAGATTAACTTCGTTTCGAACCAGCCGGCAGGCAAATTCGGCTTGCGCCCGCGGCAAGATGGCCTCCAGAGCCTCTGCCAGCGGCATGTAACCGGGGGAGTCGTCAAACAACACAATCTCGGCGTTAATCTTTGCCAGATCGCCTGCACACGCGATAAGCGACTCCAGAAGCGGTGAGACCAACGCTTCATTTTTATAAAATGGTACAGCGATCAACAGTCCCGGGCGGGTCGTATCACACTGATCCCGCGCTTTGGCCGGCCACCGCTCAATCTCTCCCCTCAATGCATCTCCCCTAATTTCCGCACATTGAGTCTTGGCTTCCCGCGCGCGAGTCTTGGTAGATATGACCCTAAACTCCCCTGAATTTCAAATCCACCTTCCACAACCGGCAGATTTCCGCTTGACTTTCAAGCCATAGATGGTGATTGCAGCTTTTGGCTTAGCGACGCCGTAATCGCATGGGGAGGGTTGTGGTGCCAGATACTTCATTCGACCAAATTCGAACAACACAACAGCGTGAATTGTCGCAGGTGCTGGACTGCGCCGAGGCATTTGTCGCCGCGGGCAACTTCCGGCTGGCGATCGATATTGCGACGGCCGCTAACCATTCGCTGCATGCGCCGGAATTGGAACGCAGGATCATGCATTGGCGAGCGAACGCGTTTCCAGCGATGGATGCCAAAAACGCTCCATCTTCGTGGCCGCAATCCTTTGCAGATCCTTTCCCTGGAATTCGGGGTGTGCCGGAAATTGAATTCGCTCAGCTATCCGTTGAAATAATTGGGGGTGCGTTCCAGCATCACGGCTCACTGCTGGTGCGCGGTTTAACAACCCGGGAACAAGCGGCGGATCTGCAGGCAGGCATCGACCGAGCCCTGAAAGCTCGCGATCAGTATAATACCGGCGAGACGGCTGAGAAAATAGGCTCCTGGTATGCAGAGACCCCGTTGGATACGGCAACCGGGACCATGCGAGGTTGGGGCGGCAGCCTCTGGATGGCCGATTCGCCCAGGATGATGTACGATATTCTCAAACTTTATGAACAACGCGGCCTTCTCGGCCTGGTATCGGAATACCTTGAGGAGCCTTTGGCACTCTCAATCGGCAAATCGACCCTCCGGCGCATGGATCCGGGCGGTCCGCCCCATGACTGGCACCAGGATGGCGCTTTTCTTGGCAAGGATGTCCGGACCGTCAATGTTTGGCTGTCTCTGTCCGATTGCGGCAAAGACGCCCCCGGCCTGGACGTTGTTGGCGAAAGGTTACCCGGGGTCGTGCAGACAGGATCGCACGGCGCGGCATTTCACTGGTCAGTGGGCGCAGGCCTGGTCACTGATCTTGAGCATGCAGGCACCCCTGTTGTGAGCCCGGTTTTTAGGCCCGGTGACGCACTGCTGTTTGATCAGCTGATGCTGCACCGCACAGCGGTCCGGCCCGAGATGGACAAGCCCCGCTACGCCATCGAAAGCTGGTTCTTCACCCCTTCGACTTTTCCTATGGAGCAAGGGCCTATCGTTGTTTGAGCCTTGTTAGTTAACGAACTATCGTTTGGATAAAACCGATCACTCACCGCCATCCGCGGTCCTAAATCTAGTTTTTCTCTGAATAAACTGCTTTGCGGGTCACGGCCACGCGTTCCCGCGGATGCAGAAAACGCTCCGCCAGCCGGTTCACCTCTGCCATCCACCAATTGTTGAATCTCATCAGCGGCAGAGATGCAAGAGACGAAACTACAAACACGGTGACGATTGCGGGGATTGCGCCAAAGTGTACATAAACGCTTGATGCAGCAGAACAAATCACGAGTGCATGCACCAGATAAATTGGAAATGACAGCTCTCCGACAAAAGCTGAAACCCTGCCTGAAAAGATTGCTCGGAGCTGTGGAAGAATTTCAAACAGACTGATCAAGATAGCTGCGCCCGCAATCTGGGGATACACCCCGGGCATCCCACCTGCATCCAAAGGTCTGAATATCGCATAGGCGCCCGATGCGAAATTTGGATAACCCAGCAGATAAAGTGCAAGTAAAAATGCGGGAACCGCAAACCGCAGGCGCAATGCATAATTGCGCGGCAACAACACCGCCATGCCGACCCCGATCGGAAACGCCACCAGGTCAGGCCGTACAAAATGCAGGATCAGAAGCGTCATAACGATCAGCCAAACCGTTATCCAAATTGATGACTTAACAGATTCCAAAAGAATGGGCGCCACCCCGAACGCTATAAAACTTCCCACCAGCTCAGGATGCATCGTCCATAGGCTGCTATCGAATAACCAATCACCTCGAAAAAACGTAAAAAACAGACCTTGCTGCAGCATGTTCCAATAGTGAATCGAGTGTATCGTCGCATCCGTACCGCTAATTTGCGTGAAGCCATTGGCAAACGCCGCCAACCAAGGCGAGCCAGATTTCGCGCCGGCCTTTTGGAAATCATAGAGATGGAAGAAGAACAGCGCATAAGACGCCAGTGTCGTCACGAAGACGGGACCGGCCAGCCGCGGCCAACGCTTAACCGCACCCTTTAACAAGATCCTTACATCACCGGATGCACAGTACCGGCGGGTCAGGATATACCCGGAAAGCACGAAAAATAAACAAACGGCCGCCGAGCCGTTGAAGAAACAATAAAAGATGCTGCCCTGCAAACGATCCTTCGCAAGGCCCGGGATATATCCATAATATTTCGGCAGAAACCCGGTGATCGAATGATCAAGCACTACGATTAACGCTGCGATGCCACGCAACGCTTCCAGGGGAACATCTTTCGATTTTAATTTATTTAAAACCAAAGCTCCTGAGATTTCCATAGCAGCTTTGCCATCTACGCCCGGGCGCTCACCACCCGGGATCGCAACCGCCTGGTCAAATTGCGGGCGCGCTCCAGGGTCTGTCGGAATCCAGTTTGACCGTCCTGTCGAACTTCGCTCAGCTGTTCGCGCAACCTCGCCAGTGCCGCCGTCCGGTTACTCAAGACCGCATTCGTCGTTGCAAGTTCCGCTCGCACCATCATGCCATCCTTCTCCAGCAGCTTACAGGTCTCGAGCAGGGATTCAGACGAGAAAAACCCGTCAATCACCGCCTGTAGCGCGGCCGTCTTGCGGGGTTCCGGCACCAGGATTCCCAAACCGTTAAAAAACGGCAGCAAATGCAGTTTGACGTCAGCGCCGCAGCTAGCACAAAAATCCTCAACCCCGGTCAGGACCCCATTACGCGGGCCACCTTCATGCAATGCATTGGCAAAGCGTCCATTAATCCCGTTATCGGTAAGCTCGGACTGGCCAGGAAGCATGCCGCGATGCGCATACGGGTGCCGGTCGGCCACATCCAGGCCTTCGGGATCATAATACATGTCACGACGCGCATACGGCCACGCAATGTCATGAAATAAAACCAACGGTGGCGCCACGCCACATGCCTCTGCCCGCTGATACAAAAGCTGTAATTCATTATAGACCGTGAACCAATTATGATCGCCGTCGAGCAGAACCAAATCCGCCGGCTGCAATTGTGGAATAGCATTGAGGCTTTTGAGGGCATGAAAACGATGCTCGTCAGGATACCTGGCTAACACATCGTACAGCGCCGCATGCGGCGCTGGATCCACCACGTCGAGCTTGGCTCCCGTACGCCGGCAATAAGCCAGCAGCGGTTCGGTATTCCAGCCGAACTCCGCGCCGACCTCTAATATCTGTTGAGGCGCAACGGTTTCGATCACCGGCGTAATATAACGTGTCCAGAAGCGATGCATGATAAACCTTTAAGAATGTATAAAGTCGTCTGTTTCCCTGGCACCCACCAAACCATCATCCGAAATTCTCTGCAAATAGCCGCTGGGGCAGGTCGTAACGAGTTGTCGGTTACGGCTATGGTCAATCACCAGCCCGCCCTCAGCAACCACGGTTTTAATCGCGCGCAGAAACCAATATTTCGAATAGCCCAGCCATGGCTGACCAAACACGGTACCAAGAAAAATCAGGTATGACCGGCAAGAGACCAAACCAGCATAGAGCCGCAAGCAATCAACCGGAATATAGTCGTGGCTTTCCGGGGCAAACAGCACCAGCACATTCTCTTCCACCCCCAGCATACGCTTTACTTGCCGAATTGTTGCAAGGTCGTCCGGCGCCCCGGTAATTAAATCAACCGAGGATGCCATCTGGCTGGAATCATGTTGGCGGCTGACATGCAGAATACGGCTATCCGGCAACCCGGTGATCTGCAGCAACGAATGCAGCAACAGCACAATCCCCGGGTTCGCGTTCACCGCAACAATCCTCTGAGGCCGCCCGGTAAACACAATATCCTGGATCTCGACGATATCGGCGGGCGCAAGCGATACTTCATGGCCGAGCCATTTGGTCAATTTGTGCAGACCACATTCGACATAAACCGATTGCAAGTTTGCCGCGGACAGGCTGTCGAAATGCAATGGCAGCGAGCCCTCACGGACTTTATCGGTGACGCCGATTGTCGCCGGCGATAGCGGCCTTTGCCGGCCCACCACCGCCGTCTGGGCGCGCAACTGCCCATGCTGGCGGATATCAACAGGTGCTACTCCGGCAAATGCTTTGCCGCGCAGCCGCGTATAGTTTGTCTCATAACTCCGCACCCTCTGTTCCTTCTGCAGGTTCGAAACATTGGTGGTGGTGCCGTCATGAAACTGGTGGAAGGTGGCCTCGCCGAGCAGCGCGATCAAAGGTTCCGGTGATGCATCAACCGCGCGCCTGAACAAATCGAGATTGGCATATCCCGCACCTGGTTCACTGAACGCCTCGTCCATGCCGCCAATCTGTTCATAGATGCTGCGGGGCACAAACAGGCAGTTGCTTTCAATCATGCCGTCAAGCCAATGATTGGGACTCTCCCAAATCGGCGTGCTCACCCTGAATAATTTGTAGCCGTCCTCAGGCCAAGCAATTTTGTCAAACAGCATATCCTCTTGCGTCCGGGTATAGCCGGACATCGAAAGCCATCGCTGGTCGCCGCCCACAAACCATTGCCGCACGCCCACAACCGACCCCGGCGCGCCGTCAATCGCGTCCCAGACCTCACGAAACACACCAGGCGAAAGGATATGCGCGCCATCGATCATAATAGCGACGTAGCGCCCCACCGCTTGGCGCGCCGCCTCGTTAATAGCGCCGCACGGCGACGCCGACGTTACACTCGGCCGCAGCAGCCTGAATTCCGGGCCAAACCCCTCTATCCAAGCCTGATCGAGCGGCGGCGACGAGCCATTATCAACACATATCACTTCATAGCGCAGTCCACCGATAGCCTGCTGGTAGCCGCGCGTCAGCGAGGTCAGCGTACGCGCCGCTTCACGCGGCATGTTATAAAAATTGACGATAATGGAGAACAAAACCTCACTGGGCGCATCGGTGCGTGGCGGTCTAACCCGCGAGCTCCGATCCTCATCGCCTTCGCGCCAGCGCAAAGGAGCGTTAACTGGCGGCAACGCTGGAAACTTCAGATTAAGCGGCCGCGTGGTAATCGGTTCGGCATCTCCCGCGACCTTGACCGTTAAATTATGCGTCCGGCCATCGCGCAAAACGCCCGGTACAACAGTATTAAAGCCCCATCTGCCGTCGCCCTGCCGCAACTCCTCCAAATCCGTCCGCCAGATATCGGCAATGAAAGAAAAAACCTTCCCGCCGGCCTCCCAGAACTCAATCTCAGGCGGCGGCGACGGATTATCAGCGCGCGTTATCCAACCCACAATCCGATCGGGGCCAAAATGGTCGAAGCATCCCGTCAAACCCTGTTTGCCCCGCATGCCAACCGGCAACCGCGTCAGTTGCCCCGCGAGATTGAGGACAAATTCCCCACCGGGCAAAGTCGGGCCGTTTTGCGCACGGACCGTAACCTGCACGCTACGCAACGCGCCGGCATCCTCGAAAGCGAGCGGAATCGAAAAACCGCAAACCCCATGTTTTTTGCCCGCGGCCACAAGATCCGGCCGGTCCAGCCGCGCAACACCCGTCGCCGCCAGACTATCGTCAAGCAGAACCTCGACCGTTACCGCGCGTCCCGGCTGCATTGGATCCCAAACCCAACCACGAACAACCCCGTCGTCGCAGTCGTCGACGCACCCTTCGAGCGTATCAGATACAGTGGAACGGGAGCGGTTCATATTTTCGTCCAAGGTTTGAGGCAGCACGTTGCATAAACACTTAAAATAGCGGTGTCATCTATGCCGCCTTTCCTCAGCAGGTGTTAACAATGCTGTGCATTATCGCCATCAGTCATCCGCCGCCACCAACCCCAACGACTCCGGCAGGCCGCCGAGACGAGGCGGAAAAGCAAGTTCCCATTCGCTTTCAACTTCCAGCGAAAGGTTCGGATTATGAAAAGGGTCAGCCAGGCAGCTCGCCCATCGCTCACGCATTATGCCAATATCCCGATCCGCCAGCTGCTTATGCTCATCTGCATAATGCTGGCCAAACGAGATCGTCTCATGGTGCCACAGCTCCGCCTGCGCCGACCAGACAATGCCGTAGCCGGCCGCGCGGATTTTGAGGCAGAGATCGACATCATTGTAGGCAGAGGCAAAATGCTCATCCAACCCGCCCACCGCATCGAAGACCTGTTTACGGATTAGCATGCACGCCGCGGTGACAGCGGAGAGTTCCTGCTCAATGACAGCGCGGCCGCCATAGCCCGGCTCGGCGCGCGGCAGGAACCTGAACGAATGGTCGCATAATCCACAAAGACCAATAATAACCCCGCCATGCTGAACGGTCTCTTCGGGATAATAAAGTTTCGCCCCGACCGCGGCGATGTGGTCATCCTGTAAATGCCCCACCATGGTCGAAAGCCAATCCGTCGCAATCGGCGCAACATCGTCGTTTAAAAGGCAAATCAACGGCGCCGCACACTGCGCTGCAGCAATATTATTCGCCCTCGAATAGTTAAAACGCTCCATTGGCGCCAACACCACGCGCACCCGTGCATCCCTCAAAATCGGCGCCAGAATTTCCTGCTGCACAGCATCGGGCGCATGACTTTGTGAAAGCACGATAACCATCTCAAAGTCCGGATACGCCGTCTGTTCAAGTATCGCCGTCAGGCAACTCCGCACATGCGGTAGCCGCGCCGTAGATGCGATGATCAGCGAGACTTTCGGCACCGGCCCGGCAATACCAGGACGTATGCGCAGCGGCAGCCGGGCCGGTTCAATCTCGCCCGTCCAGGCCGGCCCCAGATGCGCCCTTACGATCGCGGCCAATAACTCAGCGGGCGGCGTTGCCGTATCCGGACGCCGATGTGTCAGGATCAAGGGCAACCGGGCCGAGAATTCACCCTGGCCGACCGCTCCCGGCCGCGCCCGCAAGCTAAGCCATGTCTCCAGCCGCAACGCATCAGCATATTCGGCGGCACCGGCGCTGGGCGTATTAACCGCCTCCCGCCGGATCAAAAACACCCCCGTAGCCAGCGCACCGCTTAACATCATCATCCGATTCGGTTCGGGTTTGAAAAGCGGATCCGAGCGCATGCCGGTTAAATCCACGCGATCCTCGTCAGCATACACTATCTGCAGCTTCCTCTGCTCGGCAAACCTGACCAAAGCAGCAATCGCATGCGGGGCAACGGTCTCCCCCGCCTGCAGCACAATGACGAATTCCGTAACCCCCTCAACCAAAGCCGCGCGCAATGCGGCGCCATGATTGGCAACTGAGCGATCTACAATCGTTATCGGCAGCACCCCGCCGCCGGTTGCTTTCTCAATCGAGCCCAGCGTTGCCTCCAGAGCCGCCCGGTCCTGCGCCCCGCGGCTGAACACTACCGCCATAACCGTAGCCTCGCGCATTTTACCAGTTACGTTCCACCGATCATACCATCGCTGCCACGCCGCGTATGAAAGCCGCGGCCCAAGTTTGATCGCCGAAAATGCCAGACGCTTTCTAAAACCGGCACGCACCCGCGCCATCGGCCCGGATTTGCGCGGCAGCAGTACCGAAGGCTGTAGACAGATCAGCATCAGTGCCGCCAAAAATTTCGGAATGGCGATAAAACGCGCCTCGAGCGCCTCCCCGCCATGCTCCCGATGTACCTCGATCGCCATCGCCTGCTCTCCAGCCTCGGCGGCGACAAGATAGTACTGAGCCAAGGTCTTACCGGCGAAGCGCAGCGGCACAAAACGGCGTGCAGACATCCCTTCTGGCAAACTGGCATCTATGGCCAGAGTCACCAACGGATCACCCATTAACGCTGCGCCCGACAATAAAATAATGTACCAGCGCCCCGCCTGTTCAGACTGCAATCTGATCTCAAAGAGCAGCCGACGCCCCCGCAAGGTCCTGGTTATCGCTACCGCCAACCCATTATCTCCACAATCGGGCTCCACCTGCGCTGGCTCGCCCGAATAAAATCAACGAGTTAATGGCGCTAGAATCTGCTGAAATCAAGCTCCGGTTCTTCTATGGTCAAAAGCTACAGGGATAGCGTTAGCAAGCAGCCGCTTTTTGTAAAAAGCGGCGCAAAAACTTTCGGAATCAAGCTTGGTTTACGCTGCACGCTTTCTGATGTTTCTCAAAGGCTCAAAGAATCATCTAGGGGTGTCGTGGCTTCCACACCCCGTGCCACACGATAAATGGATTTTTTCTGCGCCGCTTATTATTAAAAAAGTAGCTTATTTCTACGACGAAACATTATGAAAATAATAACTAGCAGCGTTCGTCAGTGTCTCATCCGGTGCGGGTTGCCGCAAATAGGTAGCAAGATCCCGGCATACCAGCTCCATTCTGGTGCCAGAGATAAAAGCCGAGAGCCCAAGGCTCCTCTGGGCAATCTGCATGGCATCCAGACAGGCCGACTCCACCGCCAGCCTGGCCAGGTTCACATAGGCAACGATGGCTTCCGCACCCTGATCCTCAACGCAGGCAATCCGTGCCGTCTGTTCCATCCATAGCCGCGCCGTTTCAAAGGCAATCATGCTCCGGCCGAAACGCGCCTGCTGGTGCGGATCGCCGTCGCGCCGCCGCTGCACAATCTGTTCCCGATGCAGTTGCACCAATGCTGCAAGTCCACCTAAGGCTGCTGCTGATCCGCGCCAGGCGCCGGCGGAAAATGCCGGCTCTTTCAAATAATCCCCAACCTCGCCGATCAAATCACTGGTGTTAACCTGCATGCCGGAGAAATCAACGCTGCCGGTCACCGCTGCCCGCATTCCGCCGAGCTTGATCCGGCTTTCCAACACTCTGGTGTTCGGCTGCAGCCGCACCGCCAGCATCCGTGTTCCCGAGCCGTCATTCGCCGTAATCAACGCGCGCGTCGCTGTCCCGGCTCCTGAACAAAAGTCTTTAATGCCACGCAGTACGAAACCCCCGGCATCCGGCTCTAGAGCGAGCTCCCGGCCATGCGGATCAGTCACCCAAAGCGCGAAAATATGGCCTTGCCGCGCATCCTCGGCACTTTGCTCTGCAAGCGTGCTGGAACCATATCGAACGATCAGCTGCAGCGCATTTACATGCGCCTCGTACAGGCGAGCAATCGGCAAGCTGGCTTCGCCCAGAAGCATAAAAAGCCGCAGCAACGCGTTCGCGCCATGCTCGCTGTAACCGCAACCCAGTCCGCCCAGATGCTCCGGTAGCGTCGCATTCAAAAGCCCCAACGCAATCAAGGGCTCAAAACTCGCATGCGGAAACGCCACGGACTGATCGAATTCCAGTGCCTGCCGTTGAATTTCCGGCAGCAATAATTGCACGCCTCGAAGCAACGCCTCCCGTTCAGTCCGCATTTTCGCCCGTGGCGACGCTGCGTATATTCTGCGAAGGTTGACCGAAAACTCTGGAGGCTTCTAATTCCTCGCGCAATCGGTCGCAAAGCGTAAGGGCCTGCCGGATCTCTCTATCCAAATTTGAAAACCGCAACGGGCGTCGTTGCAACACCGGACTGGCGCGCTGCACTTCGGCCCATGCAACACCGAAGTATTTTGCCCGCCCAATCAACTGCATTGCACGTTCGCCGATCAATAGGTCTTCTGCCAATCGCTGCGTCAGTCCGGCCGCATCCCGAGGGCTTCTCATAACCGCGCGCAGCCGCGCTTTGGCAAGCGCCCGCCGATACGCATCAACGGTCGGCTCCAATCGGTCGTCAGTAAAAACATCCGGCCGTTGCATTCGGCGTTTTATCGTCGAGGCCATGCCGCCGTCCGCCCGGCCGTCCAAACGGCCAGAAACGCGAACCACAATTTCCGCGTGTCTGATTTTTGCATCTACCATCCTGAGGCGATCTATCAACGCCCGGTCTTCACCAAGCGCCACGCGCGGCGGCCCACCAGCCTGACGCAACATCGGCGCCCGCACCGCGATGCTGGCTCCGGAATGCTCTTGATGCCGCGGCCAGGGATCAGCAGCCGACGGATCTACCATCGACTCGATTTCATCCTGTATCGACAATAGTCGATGCTCATTGCTCGCGTCTAAATGCAATGCCTCCGGAATGTTCGGCGCATCGAGCGGGTCAATCTCAGCCCTTCCGCACACCGCGTCGGCGCCTCGCGCGAGTGCCCGCAGATTATCCTCAACCCAATGGGGCCCCGGCACAGCATCGGCATCCGTTGTAAGAATAAAGCCATCACCCGCTGCTTGTGCGGCATGTTCCAACGCCAAACGCCGCGCCTCACCAGCTGAAGCAAGCTCACCATGGAGCTCACATTGCAAAATCTTTATCTTGCTTGAAGAGGATGCGAACTTTTCACAAACTTGCAGCGTTCCGTCTGTACAATTATTTAATAACAGGACAACTTGGTCGAATGCCGAAGATTGCCGGTTGAGGGCATTCAGGCAAAGCCCAATCCGGGCCTCCTCATTTTTAACCGGAATTGCAATAATAGTTCCCGCGTGTGAGGCCATTCAGTTGATTTACGACGCCGACCCGTGCGTTCAATAAATTTCCGAAATATCGCAGAAATTTCACCGCTCCCCCATGCCTGGGTGACAGTTAATTCATAACACCGTAGCCACGCTCCAAGCCCAGCCCAAGACTAATCGCGTTCGGCCCAAAACCGCGAGGCTGCTGTGGTATCAACGGTTTCGGCGCCGCGGATCCCCATCGCGGCCCTGGCTTCATCCAACGGCAGATGCATGAAATCCTCGTGCCTGGCGAGAAAATACGCCTCGGATTGCCGCCCGACCCGCATCCCCCGCTCAATGGCATTTTGCGCCACCGGCCAAACTTCCGCGTAATTGAACATGGTACGGATGGTATAACGCTGGATTGCACAGAAATTGATGAGTGAGAGCTCGCCGGCCAATTTCTTGTTTTTCAGAAATTTAAAAACATTGGTGATGCGCGCCCAGTTCGGCACCAGCTCACCCATATAGTTGAAGTCACCACCGGTGAGGATATGCTCAAGATCATGCGTCTGGCCGGAACGATAGGCCCAGAATTGGTACTGTGTCTTGGGCGTCGGAAGCTCATAAATCACCAAGTCGAAATTCGCCTGGATGACGTCCCGGTAAAACACCTGACCCAGCGAACCCTCAGGATAATCCTTAAGCTTTTCCGCCGAGAAGTCCGAGATGTGGCGTTCGTTGAACCAGGCATCGAATAGCGGATTGACCTTGCGCTCGGCGTCAAACATCTCCTCGAGCTCATCGAAATCCTGCAGGCTTTCGATCAGACCGACCAGCTCGTACATCTCAGCCTGAGCCGGCATGTCGGGGCCGTTGCGCTTCAGTGCGATATTCGCCATCCACTCGCGCAGCTTGGAATTGTTCAGGTATTTCGACGACGATATGAGTACCGAGCTTTCGGTGGTCAGCGGCTGCAGGCCGCGCAACAGATAAGGGACCTCGTTCATACCGCTTCCTCCGATAGTTGGTGATGGGAGCCGCGCATCAGGCGGCCGGATTGGCAGTGGACACTGCCTGGGAATTCGGCTTTGCACACTATTTGCTGCGCGCCCGTTTGAAGCCAATTCATCTACGTTTCCTTGCTACCGAACAACTTGCTAAGCGCTAGTGCCAAGCCCCAGTGTAAGCGCTCAGCGACAAGCGCCCACACATCAAAGGTTCCATACCGTCCAGCCACGGTCAAGATATCCCGGCCCCGCCTGCGCTGAGCTCAGGTATCCAAATTCGCCACTTTCAGCGCATTGGTGACAATGAAATCACGGCGCGGCTCCACCACGTCGCCCATAAGCGTTGAGAATATCTGGTCGGTATCCTCAGCGTCGGTAATCTTCACCTGCAACAACCGGCGCACATCGGGGTCCAATGTTGTTTTCCAAAGCTGGTCAGGGTTCATCTCGCCAAGCCCTTTAAACCGGTTGATCGTCAGCCCCTTGCGGCCATAGGCAAGCATGGTTTCCCAAAGCTGCGCCGGACCGTGGATCGGCTTTGGCGGCCCATCGATCTTCAAGGTAGCATCGGTACCGAACATCGCATTCAGCCGTTGTGTGCGCTCCGCCAAATATCGCGCCTCGGATGTCCGCAGCACCGCCGCGTCAACCGTGTAGCGTTCGGCCACCCCGCGCACCATTCGCCCCAGCGTAATGCCGCCGGCATCGGATGCCACTACCCAGCCGCGCTCGGTCGGCAATGCCAGCCCGTCCAGCCTGGCTGCTAGAGCCTGCGCCCGCTCCGGATCGGTCAAGGCCTCTGGCGCAAACATTCCAGTCACCGCCAACTGCTCGAGGTAATGCACCGGCAGCAAACGGTTCAGCGCGTTCAACCGGCCCACGGCCTCACGCAGCCATCCCATCTCAGCCCGCAGCGCATCACCTTCATATTGCGTACCATCCGCTGCCGTCAGTACCGCCTCGCCCAGCGCGCGCTCCAACAGGAACGTCTCGAGCGCATCGTCATCCTTCAAATACCGCTCATCATTGCCGCGCTTGGCGCGGTAGAGCGGCGGCTGCGCGATATATAAAAACCCATGCTCGATCAGTTGCGGCATCTGCCGGTAGAAAAAAGTCAGCAACAGCGTGCGAATATGCGAACCATCGACATCCGCGTCCGTCATAATCACCACACGGTGATAACGTGCTTTGGTAATATCAAAGCCGCCCTGCTCAGGCTCGCCGCGGCCAATGCCAGTCCCAAGTGCCGTTATCAGCGTGCCGATTTCCGCACTTCCCAGCATCTTATCGAAGCGGGCGCGCTCGACGTTCAAAATCTTGCCCTTCAGCGGCAAAATCGCCTGGAATTTTCGATCCCGGCCCTGCTTGGCCGAACCGCCGGCGCTGTCGCCCTCGACCAGAAACAATTCCGACTTCGCCGGGTCCCGCTCCTGACAATCGGCAAGCTTGCCGGGCAGCGTCGAGATATCCAAAACCCCTTTGCGCCGCGTCAGCTCGCGCGCCTTGCGCGCCGCCTCCCGCGCCGATGCCGCATCCATCACCTTCTGCACGATCAACCGCGCTTCCTTCGGGTGCGTTTCGAACCAATGGCTGAGCGCATCGGCCACAGCCGACTGCACCACCGGCTGCACTTCCGAGCTGATCAGCTTATCCTTGGTCTGTGACGAGAATTTAGGGTCCGGCACCTTCACTGAAAGCACCGCGGTCATGCCTTCGCGCATATCCTCCCCGTTTAATTCCAAAATCTCTTTCTTGCTCATGCCCTGAGCATATTTTGAAACCACCCGGGTCAGTGCCGCACGGAACCCAGCCAAATGCGTACCGCCGTCCCGCTGCGTGATATTGTTGGTAAAACACAGCATCGTTTCGTGGTAGGAATCATTCCAGGTCAGCGCGAACTCGACCCGTATGCCATGCTCCTTGGCCTCGCCGATCGAGGTAATAGGCGTCGTCAGCACCGATGCCTTGGCCCGATCCAGCCAGATCGCAAATTCCGCGACCCCGCCCTCGTAATGGAATTTCGCCACCTGCTCCGGGGTGTGCCGTTCGTCGCGCAGTTCAATGCTCAAGCCGGAATTCAAAAACGCCAATTCCCGCAGCCGCCGCTCAAACACCGCGTAATCGAATTCGGTATGCGTAAAAGTCCCTGCCGAAGGCTTGAACGTCACCTCGGTACCATTCGCATGCTCGGCCGGCCCCACTACCCGCAGCGGTTCGACCGTTTCGCCATGCTCAAATCGAATAAAATGCTCAACCTTATCGCGCCAGATCCGCACTTCCATCCATTCGGAAAGCGCATTCACCACGGCCGCGCCAACGCCGTGCAACCCGCCGGAAACCTTATACGAGTTCTGGTTGAATTTGCCGCCGGCGTGCAGCTTGGTCAGCACCACCTCAGCCGCTGAAATCCCTTCCTCGACATGAATATCAATCGGGATGCCGCGGCCGTCGTCACGCACCGTCATGCTGCCATCGCCGTTCAGCACCGCTTCGACATGATTGGCATATCCGGCCTGCGCTTCATCTACCGCATTATCAATAATCTCGAAACCCATATGATGCAGCCCGGAACCGTCATCGGTATCGCCGATATACATGCCCGGCCGCTTGCGAACGGCGTCTAAGCCTTTGAGAACGCTAATCGAGGCAGCATCATACGCGTCGTCTTTGGGTGCGCCGGAATCGGTAGGCGGCACAGCGGATTCATTCATAAAAACAGTCACTCCGTAAAGGTCGGGAATATCCTGTTTTATAGCGCAGATCAGCGCGAAAACCTAATCGTCCCGCAGCCGTTCCCCGGGTCCTTTTGCAGGCCCTAAAAGCCCTCAGGCGAACCTCAAGCCGCGGCCTGAACCCTGGCCTTGGCCTCCACCGCGGCGCTTACGCCAACCGCCTCGGCGATCCTGAAAATGGCTTCTCGGAACGGCCCTTTCACCATCGCCGCCGGCTCGCCGAAATGCGCCGCCTTGGAGAGCAATTTCGGCAATTCGGGGATCACCGCGGCAAACCGCAGGCCCAGCATTTGCTCAAGCGTCGCCTGGCTCAACCCCCCGGCGCGGCCGGCAAAATTCAAAACCACGATCGGCTTCGGCAAGTGCGACCTTGCCACCAACTGCGAGATCCGTTCAAAATTCCGCACTGCCAGCATCGTTGGATCAACCACAACCAAGCGCTGCTGTGCCAGCAACAATAAATCCCGCGCAAACGGCAATTGGCGCGCCCCAGCATCGGCAATGACGAAATTATAGCGCTGCCACAACGCCCGGCACAATGTTGCAGCACCGCCCTCGATATATTCCGCAGTGCCGTCCAAAGGTTCCGCCGCCGCCAACACATGCAACCTCTCACCGGCCGGCTGGGCCGAACGCTCGATCAGCAATTGATCAACCCGTTCCGGGGACTCGAGTGCCGTCCGCAACCCGGATGTCGCTTTTACGTTCAGCGCCAACGCCGCTGTTCCCATATACAAATCAGCATCCAGCAATACCGTATGCCGGTGCATTTCCATGCCGATTACCCATGCAAGATTGGCGGCGAGCGTTGAGGTCCCAACGCCGCCGCGCACACCAGCCAATGTAATCAGCCGGCCACCCCGTGTAATCGCCGCGTTTTCGTTCGTAGTCTGGACAGCGGCTTCCGGTCCCCGTTTTACCCAATTGAGGAAATGCTTCTGCAGTTTTTGCAAAGTCAATGGTTTCGGCAAATACTCCCGCACGCCCATGCCCTTGGTAATCGCGCGATAAAAACCAAGATCTCTGCTCTCCCCGATAGCCAACACCACCGTCCCCGGTTCCACCACCTCAGCCAGGTCAAGCATCGCATTAATCGGCTGCGACTCGCCGGACAAATCGATCAGCACGACCTCCGGAGTCGTCATCGCGCCAAGCAAATCCAGCGCGATGCGAAACGGCACCACATGAATTTCATTGCCCGCATGCAAAGCCGGCGCAAAGGCCGCCTGCAACAAATCAGCGCTGGCACCATCACTGGCAAAACCAATAAAAGCGGCCCGTGTTTTAGTTGCCCCCAACATCGCCGCACACTTTCAATATAGGCTTTTCAAATTCATAGGCTCTTGAAATACCGCCAGCCAACCGGTTCCGCCTGAACCTGCAGCACAACATTCAACGGCCGTAGTTTCCGCTTTATTAAGGTGTAATCACCCGCGGCAGACCGCCAACGGATGGCCCCGCAACGCTGGCCATCGTGATTACCCGCACCAGCCGCGCCTCCGGCCCCTGTAAAATCACCACCGGATCCGGCGCCTCAAAATCCAGCGCGCTTACCTCAACCGGCACGTCCCCAACACGCCGCCAGGCCTCCAGCACCAGCCGCTCATAAGGCAGGCCCAGCGCCGGCAACGCCGAATGATAATCAGCAATCGCGCCGTTCCACGAGCCCTCCCTTGCTTTCAAATGGTTTAGAAACCGGGCGGCGAAATCAGCGTTCGTCGCCGGGTCAAACGCCGCGTCCAACGAACTGAAGGCATCCGGATGATGCTCCAGGCTTATCTGAAAACACCCCACATCAACATCTTCAGCACCGGCAGCTTGCGCCAACCGCACGAATGCCGCCGCATCCGACTCGTCCTCAAAAAAAATGCCCTGTCCCATCCACATTAACCGTCCAGGGCCAGGACGCTGCCCGTCCGCTTACCGGATCAATCCGCCCGCTTTCAACTCGCCCGATAGAGACCAGCATATTCGCCGGCAACGCTTCAGCCTGTTCGGCAACCCGCCCAGCGGTGTCGCATCCACGCTGCGGCGCCGGCTGCGCATGCACAGCGCCAATCCCAACCACCCCAAAAAATGCTCCGACAAATCCGAGCCTCAAATCAACACCGCAATTTTTCCAAATCTCACACATCGCATCGAAATCTCAGCTCCTCCTCGCACCTCCCGATTTCTGAAACGATAACGGCGGTTTAATTATTTGGAGAACGCCGCAGAACTTGCAGCCGCCGAAACAGTCGCCATTTTTGTTGCAGTTCCAGCCTGCAACCGTGCTTCAGCGGTTCAGCCTCAAACCTATTAAAACAGGAGACCCGCATGCGATCATTATGGTTAGCGTCCACCGCCTTGCTTATCACCACCGGCATCGCCTGTGCCCAAAGTGGCCCGGTCAGCAACCCCGCGCCTACCGGTGCCGTCACATCGCCCCAGGTATCCCCGGGCGGCTCGGCGCCTGGCAACATGTCGCAGGGTCCCACCGGAACAACGGCCATGTCCAGCATGCCGACCAGCAAAACCACACCAGCGCCGAATGGCGCGGTCAGCGCGCCAGATGTCAATTCAGGCGCTCCCCCCGGCACCGCGCCCGGCAAAATGTCGACGGCTTCAAACAGTATGGCTACGAGCTCGTCAGGCCAGTCCGCACCTGGTCCAATGTATAACCATCATCATCATTGGTCCTCAAACTCGGCTCTACCGCAGAATGCCAGTGCGACCACTTACCTTCACATCGCCAAATCAGCCATCGGGCATCACAATGCCGCCCTGGCCGATGACGCTTTGAGCCACGCCGAGACCCAGCTGCTGAACCGCTCGGTTCCCGCAGGCCAGGTCATGCCGGATAGTTCGCCCCCCATCCAGTCGATCGAAAGCGCCCGTAAGGCGCTGCACGCCGGCAACTATTCCGAGGCGTCAGCTGACACCAAGCAGGCTGCCAGCGCAGTCAGCGGCATGTAAACGCCAAACCTTTAACGAACAAATTGGACTAAACGGGCGCCTTTGAGCGCCCGTTCTGCTATGCCAACCGCGCCTTTAAGCGCCTGTTCTGCTATGCCAACCGCGCCGCAGGGCGCCCATTCTCATTTGGCCCTCGCTTTTGCACTGCAATATGGCTATGCGGGGCAGGATTTTTATTGGCGAGCGATTTGGCCCCCTTCGCGCCCCTGATGGGCGCGCAGGCGCCATTTTGCTCTAACTGTAGGTTGCCGTTTAATGCCCGTTCCGAATATTCGTAATATCGCCATCATCGCCCACGTCGATCACGGCAAAACCACGCTTGTTGACCAACTGCTGCGCCAATCCGGGGCCTTCCACGCCCATGCGGCGCTGGCCGACCGCGCGCTCGACCGCAACGATCTGGAAAAAGAACGCGGCATCACCATTCTCGCAAAAGTCGCCTCGGTGGTCTGGAAAGACACCCGCATCAACATCGTCGACACCCCTGGCCATGCCGATTTCGGCGGCGAGGTCGAGCGCATCCTCAACATGGTGGACGGCGCCGTCATCCTCGTCGACGCCGCCGAAGGCGTGCTCCCGCAAACCAAATTTGTCCTCGGCAAAGCCCTGGCCCGTGGCCTCCGCCCAATTGCCGTCGTCAATAAAATCGACCGCCAGGACGCCCGTCCCGACGAAGTCCACACCGAACTCTTCGACCTCTTCGCCGCCCTGGGCGCCAATGACGAACAGCTGGACTTCCCGATGCTCTACGCCTCCGGCCGCCAGGGCTGGGCGATCAAGGAATTGACCGACGCTCACGAAAACCTGAACCCGCTTTTCGACCTGATCCTGGCCCACGTCCCGGCCCCAAATCTCGACGCCACTGCCCCCTTCGGCATGGTCGCCTCGATCCTGGAGGCCGACCCGTTCCTTGGCCGCGTCCTGACCGGCCGCGTCGAGCAAGGCCGCGCCACGCTCAACATGCCAGTCAAAGTCTACCGCCTGGACGGCACCGTCGTTGAAACCGGCCGCCTTACCAAACTGCTCTCCTTCCGCGGCCTCGAGCGTGTCGCGGTCGAGGAAGTCAGCGCCGGCGACATCATTGCCGTCGCCGGCCTCACCGACGCCACCGTCCCGGAAACCATCGGCTCTCCCGACCTCCCGGGGCCACTCCCCGCCACCCCCATCGACCCGCCAACCTTGTCGATGACTTTCCGCATCAATGACGGCCCGCTGGCCGGCCGCGAAGGCAAAAAGGTCACCTCCCGCCAGATCCGCGAGCGCCTGATGGCCGAAGCCGAGGGCAACGTCGCCATCCACGTCGCCATCTCCAACGAAACCGACGCCTTCGAAGTCTCTGGCCGCGGCGAGCTGCAACTCGGCGTCCTCATCGAGCAAATGCGTCGCGAAGGCTTCGAGCTCACCATCGGCCGCCCGAAAGTCCTCACCCGCGCCAACCCGGAAACCGGCGACCGCGAGGAGCCCTACGAGGAAACCCTGATCGACGTCGACGAACCCTATGCCGGCGTCGTTGTCGACAAAATGTCCCGCCGCAAAGCCGAACTCGTCGACATCCGCCCGTCGGGCGGTGGCAAACAGCGCCTCACCTTCCGCATCCCCTCCCGCGGGCTGATCGGCTATCACGGCGAGTTCCTCACCGACACCCGCGGCACCGGCGTCATGAACCGGTTATTCGCTGGCTACGGTCCCTGGAAGGGCACCATCGAAGGCCGCCGCAACGGCGCCCTGATCTCTTCAGCCGACGGCGAGGCCGTACAGTACTCGCTGTTCTCCCTGCAGGACCGCGGCGCCCTGTTCGTTTCGCCCGGCGAGAAGGTCTATGTCGGCATGATCCTTGGCGAACACTCCCGGGAAAACGACCTCGACATCAACCCGATCAAGGAAAAGAAGCTCACCAACATCCGCGCCGCCGGCAAGGACGAAGCTTTGCTCCTGGTCCCGCCCCGCAAAATGTCGCTGGAGCAGGCTATCGCCTATGTCGAGGACGACGAGCTGGTCGAAGTTACCCCCGGCGCCGTCCGCCTCCGCAAACGCCATCTGGACCCCAACGCCCGCAAACGCGCCGACCGCAAATCAGACGACGCCGCATAAAAGCAGACCGTTCTTTTTCTGTAGAAAAAGGCGGGTCACCCGCCAACCAGGAAGACATCTTCGGATTAGGCCCAGGGGCAACGGTTGAAGCGTTGCCCCAGGGCCTAATCTCGCCATGGCAGGCCCGGCCGTCGCACCTAATCTGCAGGAATGTGCAAGGGACAAAGCCATGGCAGGAAAAGAGTTACCAGCAAGCCGCCCTATCTTCGGTAATAGTCGGTTTCAAACAACCGCAACATTGGCAAGCGTAAAACTGCCATCATAACTATACCGAAAGGTTCTACCCATGTTACTTGTTCCTCCGTAATCCCATGAGGACAAGCCCATGCTGCCCAACTCCGGCAAAGTGCTTCTCGCCATAATTTTCCTCGCGGCATTCTCACCGGCGCCAGCGATCGCAGCACCGCCCGAAAGGCCGGCTTTGACCAGCTCTCTGCAAAAAATCGTCGACGATTATCTGGCGAACCGAGCCAAGGTCGAAGGATTTACAGGAATTTCGGCGAGCGTCAGCCTCCCCGGCGATAACGAGCCGCCCATCGACGTCGTCGCCGGACGTGTCAGCAAAGCCGCGAACGCCCAACCGGTTACGCCCGCCACGCTTTTCCAAATCGGCAGCATCACCAAATCGATGACCTCGACCGTCATCTTGCAACTCGTGCACGAGGGCGTTCTGTCGCTCGACGCGCCCATTGGCCCATGGCTTCCCGAATATCCGGCCTGGGGCTCAGTCACGCTCCGCCGCTTGCTGGACATGACCAGCGGCATTCCCAGCTACGACTCGACCGATGCATTCCTCCACACCATTTCGAAATACGGAATCCACCGTCAATTCACCCCCGAAGTCCTGCTTTCTTTCACCGACCCAGACCTTCCCAGCGCCCCGAAGCCGACCACCGGCTACGATTATTCAAACGTCAACTACATCATCGCCCAGATGATCGTCGAACGCGCGACAGGAAAAAGCCTCGACGAACAAATCCGCGAACGGCTGCTCACCGGTGGCCACGGCCTCGACGCCACATATTACTCCTCCGGGCCATATCCAGACTCGGTGATCAGCCAGGAGGTATCCAGCTACATGACCGCGGCACCAGCGCCGGTCTTGGATAATATCGTCGGCCAAGACCTTAAATATCAAGATCCTTCCTGGGCGCAGGGTGCCGGGTCCGCGGTTGCAACACCGGAGGATATAACACGCTGGGTCCGGTTGCTGTTTCAGGGCGACATACTTAACGCTTCCGAACGCAATAACTTAACGAAGCTCGTTTCATTTAAGACAGGTCACCCAATCGCCGAAGCGACCACTGCCGACAAAAGCGGCTTTGGCCTAGGCGTCGCCCAAACCATCGCCGGCGGCGTGCGGTTCTGGTTCTACGAGGGCGAACCCATGGGAAGCCGCATGTTCTACGGCTATTTTCCAGACAAGAACCTGGTGATCGTCATCGCCGTCAACAGCGCCGGCGGTCCCGAGAAAATCAGCCAGGCACTGATCGACATTTATGCCGCGGTGACTGGAAACAAAATCATCGTTACATCGAAATAATTTGCGCGGCGCCGGCTGCGCTACAAATCTCTACGTATCATCCCGGATGTCGAACCGAACCACCTTGCCTTCCCGCATCGAAAAGACATGCCCGACCGTCTTGTCCTGCAGCCCGTGCGTCTGATCCTGCAGCTTTCTGCCTTCAAGATCGCGGATGACCTGCTTGACCTCAGCGATAATCGAGCCATCCGCGGCCCGGTGAAACCGTATAGGCTCGACATGCGGATCGACCAGCGCCCATTGTCGCGTCCAGTACGCCCTGACCGCTTCACGGCCGTGCACGTGGCCGCCATCCATGCCGTTCGCCCAGGCGACATCATTGGCAAGCACCGCAAGCACACCATCGATATCTCTCGCGTTAAAGCAATCGTAAATGCGTTTCAAAACCTCAATATCGCTATCCATCGCGTCCCATCCTTATTATTCAGCTTGCGTACAATCATCCGAGCGCGGCGAATCAACCGATTTTTCTAGCCCCGTCCCAACGCCCTACTCAACGGCTCCAGCACGCGCCAGTACGACACCGGCAATATGCGTTCCAGCATCGTGATAAGCTTGGCGTCAGACCCCACAATGACGCGACGTCGTTGCGCAACCATGCCCTTCACGATGATCTCTCCGGCCTCCTCCGGCGCCAGCTTTAGCAATTTATTTGCCTGATCCCGGCCTTGCCGGACCTCCTCGGCCGGGATCCCGGTAGCACTCCGGGAATTATTCGCGATCTGGGTAGCAACCCCGCCCGGATGCACAACCGTCACGCCGATATTTGTTCCCTGCAGCTCTTGCCCAAGTGCAACGGAAAATCCACGCACCGCGAACTTGCTGGCGGCGTAGGCGGTCTGGCCGGCTGGCGCGATCAGCCCGAAGAGACTCGACAAATTAACCACCCGTGCTTGCGGACTCGCGTGCAGCAGCGGCAGAAACGCCCGCGTCATGCGCACCACGCCCCAGAAGTTAATTTCAAACAGCCACTCAAAATCCGACTCGCTAACCTGTTCAAAAAAACCGGCAAGCGCGACGCCCGCATTATTCACCAGCATGTCCAGTCCGCCATGCGCAGCGGCAATCGCATCTGGAAATGCCGCCACCGTAGCTTTGTCCGCCACGTCCAGCCGGTGCTGCGTCACCTTCACCTCAGCCCCCACCAGCCGCATTGTCGCGTCCAATCCCGCTGCATCGATATCGGCGAGCGCCAGATTACATCCGCGCTTGGCGAGCGAGACGGCAACCGCACGGCCGATGCCGCTACCGGCCCCGGTAATCAGCGCCGTGCGCCCCGCAAGCTTCATCACGCCGCCCATTCTCCATGCTTTGCCTTGCCGAATTCCATCGTGCCATCTGCAACTTTACCAAAACGCATCGCCGCCACGTCGAGCACGTAATTCTGGTGTAACCGCCACGGTTTGCGCCGACCTTGCCTTGGTAGAATATCCTTTGCCCGCTCAATATAACCGGAGCTGAAATCAATCAGCGGGGCATCCCCGGATGCCGAGCCGCGACGCGGCATGCACCATGTTGCACCCTTGGCGTCCATCGCCCGCAACAGCCGGCACACATAGCGCGCCGTCAATTCGCTCTTCAACGTCCAGGATGCATTCGTATAACCAATCGCAACCGCCAGGTTCGGCACCCCGCTCAGCATCATTCCCTTATATAACCAGCTATCGCGAGGCACGACCGGCACCCCGTTTACGCTAAGCCGTGTCCCGCCCAGCATCCGCAGTTTCAGCCCGGTCGCTGAGACAATTACATCCGCCTCGAGCTCACGCCCTGAAACAAGGCGAATGCCGGTCTCGGTAAACCGCTCGATGGTTCCAGTTTCCACCGCCGCCTTGCCGCTGCGGATGGCCTTGAAGAAATCACCATCGGGCACCAGGCATAAGCGTTGGTCCCACGGATTATAACGCGGCGTGAAATGCGTCGCGATATCATAATCCGGCCCCAGCTGCGCCCGCGCCGCATCTAAAATGCGCTTGGTCATTGCCGCCGGCTTCCGGCGCGCCAGCTCAAAGAAAAAGATGGTCAATCCTATATTCTTCCAGCGCGCCAGGCGGTGCGCAAGCCGCGCCGGCAACCGTCGCCGCAGCCAATCGGCAATCCTGTCGCGCGCCGGCATTGTCACGATATAAGTCGGCGAGCGCTGCAACATTGTCACATGCGCGGCTTTATCCGCCATTGCCGGCACTATCGTAACGGCGGTGGCCCCGCTGCCGATCACCACCACGCGCTTATTTGTATAATCGAGATCCTCCGGCCATTGCTGCGGATGCACCAACTTGCCTTTAAACTGCGCCATGTCTGGCCATTCCGGTGCGTAACCGGAATCGTAGTCGTAATAGCCTGCACCGACATATAAAAACCCGCAGCTTATCCGCGCGTGTTCGTCACCGCGCCTGAACTCCACTACCCAGCGCGCAGTCGCAGCGTCCCAGTCTGCAGCAATCACTTTACAGCCGAACCTGATCTTCGGCGTTATATCATAGCGGGCGGCGGTCTCTCGGAGATAAGCCAAAATCGAGGGCCCATCGGCGATCGCCTTATCGCCCAGCCACGGATTGAAACTGAAACCGAAGGTGTACAAATCGGAGTCTGACCGCAGGCCAGGATATTTGAACAGATCCCAGGTGCCCCCGATTGCATCGCGCGCTTCCAGAATCGCATAGGTTTTTCCAGGGCACTGGGTCTGCAAATAATAGCCGGCGCAAATCCCGGAAATCCCAGCGCCAATAATAAGCATATCGACATGATCGACGGCCGCGGCGCGCTGGATTCTTGGTGCATCGAACATAACGCTAGCCTCTTATCTTGCAATCCTTCTAAGCGGTCGGCCCCGACTGTGAAAGCGCCGTCCGACGCACGCATTCCGGCGAACACAAGCCTTCTTTTCGAAAAATAACGCCGTCTTTACGACTTTATCAAAATAGTGAGGCTGCAAAGCCAATGAAGAGGGTAAGCCTTGCAAGTTCTGGCAACGATGGCGCTTGTCGGCACGCTCGGTCTTGGCGCCGTAGTAGCAGGCTTACTATGCACGCCGGTCCCGATATCCAGTTGGATCGCCGACCCGGTGACGAGTTATCAACTGGCGCAAGGAAAAAATCCAGCGCCGGTGCAAATGGTTCTACCAAAAATTCTGCCGCTCTCAGCGTACGCTCAGCTCGGCAAGCTCATATTCTTCGACCCCAGCCTGTCGGCTTCAGGTCAATTGGCTTGCGCATCCTGCCACAGCCCCGGCCATTTCTATGGCCCCCCGGGAGACTTGCCGGCCATGTATGGCGGCCCAACGCTGGCCAGCCAGGGTGTGCGCGCCGTGCCATCCCTGATGTACTTGCAAAATCCTTCTGATTTCAGCATCGGACCGGACCCTGGCGATGACACCGCCATGCCGCCGCCAATACCGACGGCAATGGCAACATCCGCAATAAAAACCGCTCAGAGCACAGCGCAAAGTGCCGAAAACATGGTGCCCCAAGGTGGCCTGTTCTGGGACGGCCGCGTCAACACGCTGCAGGACCAGGCGATGGGGCCGCTACTAAACCCGTTCGAGATGGATGGCGGCAGCGCCCAGCGCCTTACCGCAAAGTTGCAGGCCGCACCTTATGCCCGCCGTTTCATTCAACTGGATGGCCCGGACATTTTCACATCTCCCGCCCTTACCATGTCAGAGGCTGTGCTCGCTCTGGCGCGCTATCAGGTGGAGGACCCGAGTTTTCACCCTTATTCAAGCAAATACGATGCCTGGCTGGAGGGCCGAACGCGCCTTAGCCGGACCGAAATGCGGGGCTATATCCTTTTCAATGACCCTGCAAAGGGCGATTGCGCAGCCTGCCATTTGGACCAGCCAACGCCCCAGGGGCAGCCGCCTTTGTTCACCGACCAACAATTCGAGGCCCTTGGCGTACCGCGCAATCCCGAACTCAACGTCAACCAAAATCCGGCCTATTTCGATCTCGGCCTATGCGGCCCCTACCGGACCGACCTTGCAGCACAAACCCAATATTGCGGCATGTTTCTGACGCCGACGTTGCGCAACGCTGCCAGCCGCCAGTTATTCTTCCACAATGGCATCTACCACGATCTGCAGCACGTGCTCGATTTCTACAATTTTCGCGACACCCGCCCCGCAAAAATCTATCCTGCTAGCGCTGGACAGGTTGCGAAGTTCGATGATCTTCCACAGTCAGATTGGCCTAATATAGATACCGCCGACCCACCCTTCGACCGGCAGTTCGGTCAGTCACCGCCGCTCACCAATGGCGAGGAGGCCGACATCATCGCCTTCCTGAAAACCCTTATCGACGGCAACCCACCTTAGCAGCAGCTATCCCCATAATTCCGCACCAGGCGGCACCTCCGCCTGCATTGCAAGCGTTACCAAAGCAAATCCATCTTTGCTGGCACATCCAGCGAAGATGGATTTTTAAAGCATCAGGTCGCCTAGAGAGAATGTTGAGGGTTAGATGCCAACTCGGCTTTAAGAGCTCGGGTGGATCCGGGTGATCTTGGAGCCTTCGAGGCTGAGGCTGGCCATCAGCCCGCTGGCATTAAACGGCACGGCGTAGACATCGCCGGACGAAGCGCCCGCCGCGGTCCAGCTTGTGGCAGCGCTTTTATCAAGTGCTACGACGCTCGGCCCCGAGCCGATCGACCAGCCGGAACTCGTTTCCAGATACTTAAGCGAACTCTCATTCATAAAGAACAACGCATAGCTATAGGTCTGGGCGCCAAGCTGCAGGCCGACAGAGCCACCGGAGAAATTGTAATGAGCGAACACATGCTTGTTAACAATCAGCGTGCCGTCCCCGCTCTGCCCGCCGATCCCGACCGCGGCTCTAACAATCCGCGGGAAGATCAGAATACCCTTGGCATCCGCGGCGATAATTTTGGTGTTTGGCACATCAGCGAAAAGCGTTTCCAAAGCGGTAAACGAATCGTGGTTCAATTGCGAAACCGAGGCCTTGGCCGGCGAGATTTTAGCAAACGCCAAAGCCGTGGCGGATAGTGTGGCGATGCTTAGTGAACGGCGCGTTAATTCCATGTTATTCCCCTGTTAGAATCCGGCGAACCTCGAGTTCGCCGGTATTGGTTAGCAGATAAGATATAGGGATTCTTATCCAGGCTTTAAGGCTTGTTTTGACCACCGAATGACAAGCGCGATCCCAGAACCACCGCGTTCGATGGCAGCCAAAACCAGACCGGAACAGGAATTAGCTTGTGAAACAGGGTACTGCCCGGCATGCGCCGTTAATCACCGACTTTGAGACGCTGTCAAAACGGAATTTCATCATCCAGGTCGATAGCCGGCTTGGCATCCCAGCTACTGCCGCCGGCGCGAGCGGGCGCCGCTTTCGCTGGCCCCGAACGCGGCGCATAGTCCTCAGCCCCGCCGCTGTTCGGGTTCCGGTCCAGCAGCACCATTTCAGCCCCAAACCGTCCCAGCAGCACCTCGGTCGTATATTTTTCCTGGCCCGCATTATCGGTCCATTTGCGGGTCTGCAGTTTCCCCTCCAGGTAAACCTTCGACCCTTTCTTCAAATATCGTTCCGCGACATCTGCCAGCCGGTCGTTCATAATGACCACGCGGTGCCATTCGGTCTGTTCCTTGCGCTCGCCGCTGGCCTTGTCGTTCCAGCTATCGGAGGTCGCAACCGTCAGGTTGACGATCTTAATCCCCGACTGCCCGGTGCGAATTTCAGGGTCCTTGCCCAGATTCCCCACCAACGTCACCTTGTTCACACTTCCGGCCATATCCCGATCCTTACATAACTAGGTAAATTCGATTTTTTCGAGCATTTACCCTTCCAGCGAGCCTGTCATTCTAATGAGACGTTGGCCGGACAGCAACCTGAACCAATACTCAGCCAAACTCAATCTGTTTGAAAGCAAGTATCTGTTTGAAGGCAAGTATCGATTTGAAGACAGCTATCGATTTGAAAGCAAGTATCGGAGTGCGGCGCCACGACATCATCGGCATGAAAGGGTAGAACCAATCGAGAGCCCTAAAATGTCCAACGCAATGTTAAAACCTCATCCTATCGAAACCGACCCCCGCTGGACCCGCATTTTGGCCCGAGACGCGACCGCGGACGGCGCGTTCTGGTACTCGGTATCCACCACCGGCGTCTATTGCCGCCCATCCTGCCCATCCAGATCCGCCAACCCAAAAAACGTAACCATCCACGATACCTTGCAAGCGGCAAAAGCAGCCGGCATGCGCCCCTGCAAACGCTGTAACCCGGACGCACAATCAAGAAATTCGTCCAATGCAACGGTCATCGCGGCAACTTGCCGGCTGATCGAACAAAGCCAAACGCCATTGCCACTGGCGCATCTTGCCGCTGCAGCTGGCCTCAGCCCAAGCCATTTCCATCGCCAGTTCAAAATCGTAACCGGTCTCACGCCCCGCGCCTTCGCCGCCGCCATCCGCACCGCCCGCATCCGCGACGCTTTGCCTTCGGCGAAGTCCATCACCGAAACCATCTACGACTCCGGATTCAATTCCAACCGGCAGTTTTACGAAAAATCCACCGCCACCCTTGGCATGACACCCAGCCGCTACCGCCAAGGCGGCGCTTTCGAGCAACTCCGCTTTACCGTCGGCAATTCGTCCCTCGGCGCCATCATCATCGCCTGCAGCGCCAAGGGGGTGGCGTTTATTGCGCTCGGCGACGACCCAAACGCGCTGGTCGCAGAATTACAAACCCGTTTTCCAAAAGCCCACCTCATTAGCGATGACCAAACTTTTGCCGACCTTATCGGCCGCATCGTTGCATTTGTGGAAACCCCCGCCATCGGCCTCGACTTGCCGCTGGACATTCGCGGCACCGCCTTCCAGCAACGGGTGTGGCAAGCCTTGCAGCAAATTCCCCTCGGCCAAACCGCTTCCTACAGCGAAATCGCCAGAAAAATCGGCGCCTCTGAAGCTATCCGCGCGGTCGGGGGCGCCTGCGCCGCCAATAATCTGTCACTTGCAATCCCCTGCCATCGCGTAATCCGAAACAACGGCGCCATCTCAAACTACGCCTGGGGCATCGACCGTAAACGCGAACTGCTAAAGCGCGAATCAAACAAGGCAAGATAAACCATTCTTTTTCCAGCATAAAACTATAAAAAATCCTTTCTTACTCATGCAGCATGCCGCCGCTAGCCGACCACCCATGCCCAGAATAAAAGCCGATTTTTTGGTTCTTTTTTGCAAAAAAGAACTGCTTACTTCCTTGCCTTCCATCCCCATATCTTACAGAACATCTTAGGAACATTTGGGGCAAAAATGGCGGACAAAGTGCCAACCCGCGCCGCGGGGGTCATTCAGGTGCGGGGCGCGCGCGAGCATAACCTGAAGAATATCGACGTTGCGATACCGCGCGACCAACTCACGGTCATTACCGGCCTTTCCGGCTCCGGCAAGTCGTCTTTGGCTTTCGACACCATCTATGCGGAGGGCCAGCGCCGCTACGTTGAGAGCCTGTCCGCCTATGCCCGCCAGTTTCTGGAGCTGATGGGCAAGCCGGACGTTGACAGCATCGAGGGCCTGTCGCCGGCAATCTCAATCGAGCAGAAAACCACGTCCAAAAACCCGCGCTCCACCGTTGGCACGGTCACCGAAATCCATGACTACATGCGTCTGCTCTGGGCCCGCGCCGGCGTCCCCTACTCGCCGGCAACCGGCCTGCCGATCGAAGCCCAAACCGTCAGCCAGATGGTCGACCGCGTGATGACGATGCCGGCCGGCACCAAATTGCTGCTGCTCGCCCCGATCATCCGTGACCGCAAGGGCGAGTACAAAAAGGAACTTGCCGAGCTGCAGCGCAAAGGCTTCACTCGCGCCAAGGTCGACGGCAAAATCTACGAAATTGACCAGGTCCCGGCGCTTAATAAAAAACTGAAACACGAGATCGATGCGGTGGTCGACCGCCTCGTCGTGCGCGAAGGCCTGGAAAAACGCCTCGCGGACTCCTTCGAGACCGCACTCGGCCTGTCCGACGGCATCGTCTATGCTGAAAATGCCGATGACGGCACGCAAACCCTGTTCTCGTCACGTTTCGCCTGCCCGGTCTCCGGCTTTTCGATTGAGGAGATCGAGCCGCGCTTATTTTCCTTCAACTCCCCGCACGGCGCCTGCCCGGCCTGCGACGGCCTCGGCCACGAAATTTTCTTCGACCCGCATCTGGTGGTTCCAGACGAGCAGCGCGCTTTGAACGAAAGCACCATCCTGCCTTGGGCCAACGCGCAATCGCCTTATTACGACCAGACCCTTGCGAGCCTCGCCAAGCATTTCAAAGTAAAAATGAATACGCCCTGGGAAGATCTGCCCGACGCGGTCCGCGAGGCGATCCTCTACGGCACCGGCAAGGAAATCGTTGAGCTCACCTACAAGGACACCACCCGCGCCTACTCGGTCAAAAAGCCGTTCGAAGGCGTCATCAAAAACCTCGAACGCCGCATCCGCGAAACCGATTCCGTCTGGGTGCGGGAAGAACTCTCGCGCTACCAGTCTGAGCGCCCGTGCGGCACCTGCCATGGCGCCCGCCTGAAACCCGAAGCGCTGGCGGTAAAAATCGCCAGCAAAAACCTTGCCGAGGTCGCCGAGCTCTCGATCGACAAAGCCCGCGACTGGTTTTCAACCGTCGCCGCCACCCTGACCCCGCAACGCCTGGAAATCGCCAGGCGCATCCTGCGCGAAATCAACGAGCGCTTAAACTTCCTGGTTGATGTCGGCCTTACCTATCTCACACTCGCCCGCGGCTCCGCCACGCTCTCCGGCGGCGAAAGCCAGCGCATCCGGCTTGCCAGCCAGATCGGCTCCGGCCTCACCGGCGTTTTATACGTGCTGGACGAACCCTCAATCGGGCTGCACCAGCGCGACAACGAGCGCCTGCTAGGCACGCTGCGCCGCCTCCGCAATCTCGGTAATACGGTCCTGGTGGTCGAACACGACGAAGACGCCATACGCGCCGCCGATCACCTCATCGATATGGGCCCGCAAGCCGGCGCCAACGGCGGCTATGTCATCGCCCAGGGCACCCCCGCCGAGGTCGAAGCCAACCCCAAATCCATCACCGGCGACTATCTCTCCGGCCGCCGCGCCATCCCCATCCCTGTGCCCCGCCGCCCGATCCAAAAAAACCGCAACGTCAAAATCATAGGCGCCACCGGCCACAACCTAAAAAACGTCACCGCTTCCTTCCCGCTCGGCGTCTTCACTTGCATCACCGGCGTCTCCGGCGGCGGCAAATCAACGCTGGTCATTGATACCCTTTACAAAGCCATCTCCCGCCGCCTGATGGGTTCCGGCGAAGTGCCCGCCCCATTCGAAAAACTCGAAGGCCTGGAGCAACTCGACAAAATCATCGACATCGACCAATCGCCCATCGGCCGCACGCCTCGTTCCAACCCCGCTACCTATACCGACCTCTTCGCGCCGATCCGCGACTGGTTCTCAGAAATGCCGGAAGCCCGCACTCGCGGTTACAAAGCCGGCCGCTTCAGCTTCAACGTCAAAGGCGGCCGCTGCGAAGCCTGCCAGGGTGACGGCCTGCTGAAAATCGAAATGCACTTCCTGCCGGACGTCTTCGTCACCTGCGACACCTGCAAGGGCAAGCGCTACAACCGCGAAACGTTGGAAGTGAAATTCCGCGACAAATCCATCGCCGACGTCCTCGACATGACCGTCGATGAAGCCAAGTTATTTTTTTCAGCTGTTCCGAAAATCCATGACCGCCTCAGCATCCTGCAAAAGGTCGGCCTCGGCTACATCCATCTCGGCCAGCAGGCCACCACGCTCTCCGGCGGCGAAGCGCAGCGCATCAAACTCTCAAAGGAACTGGCCAAGCGCCCAACCGGCCGTACCCTCTACATCCTCGATGAACCCACCACCGGCCTGCACTTTGAAGACATCCGCAAACTCCTCGAGGTCCTGCACGCGCTGGTCGACGCCGGCAACACCGTCATCGTCATCGAGCACAATCTCGAAGTCATCAAAACCGCCGACCACGTCATCGACCTTGGCCCTGAAGGCGGCGACGGCGGCGGCCGCATCGTCGCCACCGGCACCCCGGAAGCCATCGCCGCCAACCCGGAAAGCCATACCGGCCGCTTCCTTGCCCACCTCCTTACGCCACCCAAACCCGCACGCTTGAAACGCAAAGCATCTGGGTAAAAGCAGCCGTTTTTGCAAAAGCGGTGTAAAACTTTTTCAATCTGGGCTGTCGGCGTTGTGGCCGACGAAGCCCGGAACGCTTTATCCCATAACCGCAGCGTAATGAGACCGCCAGGCGGCTTGCCGCTCCTGGCGCTCAACCACTGTCAACCTTGGCACGCCGGACGGTAACGCGGTTTCAATCTCACTAAAATGCAACAGCCTTACGGACAGACTTGGCCCTGCGGATGCCGGCGCTTGATCCTTAAATCCGATCCAGCGGATAAACATGATCCCCTCATGCAGCCCGTCCGGATCAACCCAGTTTGCAACACCCGGATCGCGATGCGCCAACACGAAGGTAAAACTTCCATCCGGATTGGGCCTCGCCCGTCCGGTACCGATGCTGACCGGCTTTTGCAAAAAGTTGCCGAGCCCACCCCAACGGTTCGTCACCGGCACAACTGCATAAGACGCCGATCCAAGGGTCAGCGAAATCACCAGCGCCTCGTCATCGGCAACCCGGAAATTGCCGGCTGAGTAAGCCTGGGCCGCCGAATACATCGTCTGCTGCTTAATCTCAGGTGCGGCGAAAACATTGGCCGCACTCGCCCCCGCGAATTTCTGCGTCACATAAATCAGGTCATCGATCTGCTTGCGCACATGTTGCCCGGCGCGCGCCACGTAATCCTCAAAACCAAGCGGGCCTCGCTCAGGCGGCAAACCCTCACGCCTCACCTTCAACGCAATCGGCAGCTGTACAGCTGCATCACTGATCACATCGCGGATCAATAATTGAAAGCTCTCGGCATTGCTCTGAAAATGGTTCGGCCGCCCATCTGCCGGATCAGGATCGACCGTGATCGTAAAACTCCCATCCCCGGCAACAACCAGTTCGGATAACGACATATTCCGCTGATAGCCTTGCGCCGCCGTCAGCATCGCAAATTCGAAAGCAACCGGCCCTGGCCTGGTAATTCTGCCATCCACCAGATAGCGCGACACGCCGTCGATCGGCACGAAACGATAGATATAATCAGGATTGGGATGCGCGCATTTGACGGCGGGAATGTCATACCCGTCCAGAGTATGCGCTATACGGCCCATCGCATGCACCCGCGGATACAGCGGATCGTCATTGGTCGCATGCATAACGAAACCGAAGTAAGCCAGCCTGGCTTCATCGGCAAATCGAATTTTCTCTTCCGCGTTGGGCGATATTGCCGCCTGCCAGTGCCGGCCGACATCTTCACATGCCTGTATCACGCGAGGATCTCGCAGCAGCTGTGCGGTTAAGCGTTCCACGGCAATCTGGTCATCCGTGGCCAGCGGCGGGTGCTTCGCCGCAGCGTTTTCGGCATTGCTGCTCATGACATCGTTTCCCACAAAAATTTTGCGCCGCGCCATAATCAGATAGTTTCCGAGGCTTCGGCGCGGCCGATTATTTGGTCTGCATGCTAGCTTCGGCCACCGGCGGTGACAATCCATGCTTTGCCCAGGCGCCCCGATAGACGACAACCCCGGTATATCCTAAAAACAAGTCAATCCGGCGTAAGGGCTTTGACGCAAGCTTGCCCAAATAAAAAGTCAAAACTTGAATGTGAGGGGAACATCCGATGAATAATGGCCCGATACCGGATCAGTCCGGGCAACAACCTGCTGCCGATCCCGTCGACCGGCGGCAACACTGGACCCCTGCCCCGCGGCCCGAATGGCTGGCGAAATTCAACAGCCTCGGTGACAAACTCGACATCAAGGCCATTGTTCCCCTGGACGAAGCCTCGCTGATCGATGCCGCGGTCAAGCGCACCGGCCTTACCGATTTCGACGATGCCGACGGTTGGCGCGAACATTTCCGGGTCCTGCTGGACGCCACCGAAAAGGAAGCACAGCTCAATTTCTTTGGCCGCATCCTGACCCGTTCAGATTTCCTCAACTACCTCTCGATGCGCCTCACATTGACCGATCAATACCGCCGTTTTCCCGAGATCGAGAATGAGGTCATTACCGAGCCCGTCTTCATCCTTGGCTTCGGCCGGTCCGGCACCACCATCCTGCACGAAACGCTCGGCCAGGATCCGCAGTTCCGCTCGGTCCGCCGCTGGGAGGCCCTGTTTCCGGTGCCGCCACCGGAAGAGGCCACCTACGAGACCGACCCGCGGATTGCCAAGGCCCGGGACCTGGTCGACGTGGTCCATGCCATCTCTCCCGAATTCGAGGCGATGCACGCCTGGGGCGCTGATCTTCCGGTCGAAGATATCGAATTTACCTATGCCGCCTTCTTTTCCGAAGTCTGGGAGAACGCCCTGCAAATCCCAACTTATAACCGCTATTTTCATGAACGCAGCCCGGACTACCATTTTTACTGGCACAAGCGGATGCTCAAACTTCTGCAGTGGAAATACAAAAAACCGCACTGGCTGTTCAAAAACCCGACGCATATGTCACGCATCCCAAGCCTCCTGAAAGCCTATCCGGATGCAAAAATCATTTTCCCCCACCGGGACCCGGTCGTCACAGCGGACTCCGTCGTGAATGTCAGCGGAGCGATATTTTATTGGCGCACGGACCATCCCTACGCCTATGAGGAGACCGGCTCGGGCTGGGTCGATATCGAACCTCGCGTGCAGAAATGGGAGGATATCATTGGGATGATCGAAAGCGGAGCATTGCGTCCGGGGTATTTCGCCAATTCAATCTACCCAGAGTTCCTCGAGCATCCGCAAAAAGTGATCACCGATATTTACCGCGATCTCCGCCTTACCCTTACTCCGGAAGCTCTTGCCAAAATGCTGGCATTCCTTAATGAACGTCATAGCGGCACCCACGGCAACAGCTCGACATACGACCGCTCGCGCGCCACCGATCCGCGCACCATCGAAGAACGGAAACGCTATGCGCGGTATCAAAAATACTTCAACGTTCCCAACGAGATTTAACAAGAACCAGGTCGGCAATTCCCGCCCCCGCGCATCCAACAAGAAAAACCGCCAAACACCCGGAGCAAGCCGATGCCAAGCAGTCATATCCTCATTGCCGGCGCCAGCGGCGTCATCGGCGCCGCGGCGATCGAGCACTTTGCATCATTGCCCGATTGGCAGGTAACCGGCCTTTCCCGCCGCATGCCGATCGTTGCCGAAAATACCGCGTTCAATCACATCTCGGTAGACCTCGATGACAGCACCGCATGCGCTACCGCGGTGGCGGCCCTGCCGCCGGTGACGCATCTGATTTACGCCGCCGTCGCCGAGGCGCCAGGCCTGGTGACCGGCTGGTTCGACCAGCAGCTGATGCAACGCAACGGCAAAATGTTCGCCAACCTGCTCGACCCCCTGGCCGCGGCCAGACATCTTCGCCATGTCAGCATATTACAGGGCACCAAGGCCTATGGCGTGCATCTGCATGCAGCCAAGCTGCCCTGCCGCGAACGCGAGCCCCGCGATGACCATGCAAATTTTTACTGGCTGCACGAGGATCACTTACGCAAGCGCGCCGCCGATACCGGGTTCGACTTCACCGTTTTTCGCCCGCAGGTTCTGGCCGGAAGCGCCCCCGGCGCCGTGATGAATCCGGTTGCCGCACTTGGTGCCTACGCAGCACTCACCTCCGAACTTGGCCTGCCCTTCACCTTTCCGGGCGCTGAGGACAAAATGCTGGAAATGGTCGATGCCGGCCTGCTCTCCGAGGCGATGGCATGGGCAGCAACCTCACCCGCCGCCGCGGAGCAGATTTTCAACATCACCAATGGCGATGTTCAGGTACTATCCCATGACTGGCCGGAACTTGCCGCAGCGCTCGGATTAACCACCGGCGGCGAGCCGCGGCCAAGCCTTGCTGCCTTCTTCGCCGAACCGCAAACCGAAGCCGCGTGGGCCCGACTGGTTGCCCGGCATCGCCTTCGCGTGCCCGAGCTTGCCGCCCTTTTAGGAGAATCCCACCATTATGTGGATCTCCTGCTGAGCCCGAACATTGCCGAGCGGCCACTGCCGACGCTGGTCAGCACCATCAAAATCCGTCAGGCCGGATTCAATGCCTGTCGCGACAGCCTCGACAGCCTGTTGCATTGGCTGCACCGCATGGTTGAACTTAAACTGCTGCCGCCATTTCCTGCCGACGACGCGCCTTAAAAAATAAATTGCGTGCACAAGTTTTCAGGCGCCCGCTTCAGACTCGCCGCTGGAAGGTAGAACTTTCGCCACCACCGGCGGTCCATAAACGGTTCGCGCCCGCTTCAGAAAAGCGTTCACCATCAAGCGCACCGCTTCGGTAAAAACCGCGCCGATCGCTTTCTGCAGAATAAAATTCCGGAACTCGAAATCCACATAAAAATCCACCACGCAGCCCTGGCTGTCCGGCGTGAATTTCCATCGATTGTGCAGATATTTGAAAGGTCCGTTCTCGTATTCCACCTTGATAGCGCAAAACCCCGACCCATCCGGATGCTGCAAGCTCACCCTGCTGGTGAAACTTTCTCGAAACGGCCCGAAGCCGATTGTTAAATCTGCAACCAACTCATCTTCGGTCTTCGAACGGATTCTGGCGCCCACGCACCAGGGTAAAAAACTCGGATATTTCGCAACATCCGCCACCAGGTCGAACAGCTGCTTCGGCGCGTAGGGCACCAGCTTGCGCTCGCTGTAGGTGGTCATGGTTAGGCCGCCAATTGCTTCGCGCGGGCTTCGCGCAGAGCGGCAAAATCAGCATCCGCATGGTAGGAGCTGCGGGTCAGCGGTGTCGCCGAAACCTGCAAAAATCCTTTGGCCCGCGCCATCTTTGCATATTCGGCAAACTCGTCGGGCGGCACAAACCGCGCCACCGCCGCATGCTTAACCGAAGGCTGCAAATATTGCCCGATGGTCAAAAAATCCACATCCGCAATCCGCAGATCATCCATCACCTGGCCGATTTCCGCCCGGCTTTCGCCCAACCCCACCATCAACCCGGATTTCGTGAAAATCGCCGTATCAACCTGCTTCACCAAATCCAGTAGCCGCAGCGATTGAAAATACCGGGCCCCCGGCCGGATCGTCGGATACAGCCGCGGCACCGTTTCCAGATTATGGTTGAACACGTCCGGTTTTGCCGCCGCCACAACCTCGATAGCTCCGGGCTTGCGGAGAAAATCCGGGGTCAGAATTTCAATGGTCGTCGCCGGCGTTGCCGCCCGGATCGCACCGATCACCGCGGCGAAATGCGCCGCCCCACCATCTGCAACATCATCGCGGTCCACCGAGGTGATCACCACATGGCGAAGCCCCAGCGTTGCCACCGCATCGGCTACCCGCGCCGGCTCGGTGGCATCCAGCGGCAGCGGCACCCCGGTCGAGACGTTACAAAACGAACAGGCCCGCGTGCAGATCTCGCCCATGATCATCATGGTGGCATGCCGCTGCGACCAGCACTCGCCGATATTCGGGCAAGCCGCCTCCTCGCAAACCGTCACCAGTTTTTTAGCGCGCATCAGTTCCCGGGTCTCAACGTAAACCGGATGCGTGGGCGCTTTTACCCTGATCCAATCCGGCTTGCGCTGGATCGGATTATCCGGCCGATGCTGCTTCTCCGGGTGACGCACTCGGTCAGCAGCGCGTTCGGCCGTAATGCGGTCCGCGGCCAGCCGGTGATCGATTTCAATGCGCGTGCTCATGCTCTAGAAGTGTATAACCTGACCATAGGCGTCAAGGACAGACTCATGCATAGTCTCGCTGACGGTGGGATGCGGAAATACCGTCTCTATCAGCTCGCGCTCGGTGGTCTCCAGCGTCCGCGCGATCACATAGCCTTGAATCATCTCGGTAACTTCGGCGCCCACCATATGCGCGCCCAGCATTTCCCCGGTTTTGGCGTCAAAAATAGTCTTCACGAAACCGTCAGGTTCGCCCATCGCAATCGCCTTGCCATTGCCGATAAACGGAAACCGCCCGACTTTAATCTCACGCCCGCTCGCCTTGGCCTTCTCCTCGGTCAGCCCGACGGACGCCACCTGCGGCCGGCAATACGTGCATCCGGGAATATTATGGGTCTCGAAGGGGTGCGGATTTAATCCAGCGATCGCCTCGACGCACACCACTCCTTCATGGCTGGCCTTATGCGCCAGCCATGGCGGCCCTGCGAGATCGCCGATCGCATAAATACCCGGCTCACCGGTGCGCCCAAACCCATCCACCACAACATGGGTGCGCTCCACCTTAACCTTGGTTCCTTCGAGCCCAATATTTTCCGTATTGCCGACAATCCCCACCGCTGAAATCACCCGATCGACGGTAATCTTCTCTTCCTTGCCGCGGGCCTCGATTGTGACGGTGACATTATTGCTGCCTTTAGCCACCCCCTTCACGGTTGCCGAGGTGAAAATCTTCATCCCCTGCTTCTCAAATGCCTTGCGGGCAAAGGCCGAAACCTCCGCATCCTCCACCGGCAATACCCGGTCCAGCATCTCAACCACGGTTACCGCCACACCCATATTTTGGTAAAAACTGGCAAACTCGATACCGATCGCACCTGAGCCGATCACCAGCAACGATTTCGGCATTTCCACCGGCACCATCGCTTCGAAATAACTCCAGATCAGCTTGCCATCGACCTCGATACCGGGGATCTGGCGCGGCCTGGCGCCGGTCGCCAAAATGATATGCTTGGCGGTCAAGGTAGCAATCTTCTTATCGTTCTTGGAGACATCCAATTTGCCATTGCCGGCCAGCTTGGCAAAGCCATCGATAACCGTGATCTTGTTTTTCTTCAGCAGAAACGCGACGCCGGAAGATAATTGCTTCGCAACCCCGCGTGAGCGTTTAACAACCTTATCCAGCTCGAACGAGATGTTATCCGCCTTGAACCCGAATTCATCCAGATGATGCAGCAGGTGATTAATCTCCGAACTCCGCAGCAGCGCCTTGGTCGGAATGCAACCCCAGTTGAGACAAATCCCGCCCAGATATTTGCCCTCGACAATTGCAACCTTCATTTTCAATTGCGCCGCCCGAATCGCCGCCACATAACCTCCCGGCCCGCTGCCGACGACAATCAAATCGAAATTCTGGTCATCTGCCATTTTTAGCTCCTAAAGCGCCGCGGCCGCGGCCAGGGCATCACCGCTCAGCCGGTATTTGGTCCAATCAGATTGCGCTTTCGCGCCCAGACCTTCGTAGAACTTAATCGCCGCCTCATTCCAGTTTAGCACCGACCACTCGAAGCGCTGGTAATTTCTACTGACGGCCAATCTTGCAAGATGTGCGAAAATCGCTTTTCCGATACCTTGCTTACGCGCAGCGGGTTGCACGTAAACGTCTTCGAGATAAAGGCTTGGCCGGCCCGTCCAAGTATTGAAACTCTCAAACCATATCGCAAAACCAGCCGGGCCCGCTGCGGTCTCAGCCAATAGCGCTTCCGCGATCGGCCTGTCTCCGAATAATGCGTTGCGCAATTGGTCTGCGGTCATCTTCACCGCATCGGGCTCCCGCTCAAACACCGCCAATTCCCGGATAAACGCCAAAATTACCGGCACATCTTCAAGTCCGGCCGCACGCAGTCTCACAGCATCAGGCTCAGCGGATCTTCGATGATGGTTTTTAACGTCGCCATGAATTCCGCGCCCAAAGCCCCGTCCACAACGCGATGATCGCAAGACAGCGTACAGGTCATCACCGTGGCAATGGCAAGCGCATCATTCTTCACAACCGGCCGCTTTTCGCCGGCACCCACCGCCAGAATACAAGCCTGCGGCGGATTGATGATGGCGGAGAATTCCGGCGTGCCAAACATTCCGAGATTAGAGATGGAAAAACCACCACCCTGGAACTCTTCCGGTTTCAACTTGCCGGCTTTCGCGCGGCCGCCAAGATCCTTCATCTGATTGCTGATCGAGGCCAATCCCTGTTGATCGGCTTTGCGAATAATCGGCGTAATAAGACCATCCGGAATGGCAACGGCAATCGAGATATCGACATCGTCATATTGCAGTATGGCGTCTTCGGTATAGCTCGCATTCACATTCGGATGCCGGCGCAGCGCCACCGCGCAGGCTTTGATGATCAGGTCGTTAACCGAAAGTTTGAAGGCGCCAGGGCCTTCTTTAGCAGATTTCGCATTTAGATCCGCGCGCAGTTTAAGCAGCGCGTCGATCTCAAAATGCCCGACCACATAAAAATGCGGAACCGTCTGCTTAGACTCCGTCAGGCGCCTGGCGATAACCTTGCGCATCGACGAATTCGGTATTTTCTGGTGCGGCGCCCCAACGGGCGCGGTTGCCGGCGACTTGGCCGGCGCGTTGCCCGGCACGGGCGCTGCCTTTGCCTCGGCGGGTGCAACCGTTTCCGCCGAAACCGCCGGAGCCGCGCCAGCCTTACCCGATGCCTCGATATCCGCCTTTACAATCCGCCCGTTCGGACCCGAGCCTTGCAGCGAGGCGAGATCGATTCCAGCCTGTTTTGCCATCCGCCGCGCCAACGGCGAAGCAAAAATCCGCTCGCCATGATCTTCATCTTCAAGCGCCGGTTTCGCCGGGGCTGGCGTCTTTGGGGGGGCTTGAAACTCCGGCTCGACGTCCGGTTTTGCTGCTGCTGCGGGCGCCTCAGCTAGCGGTTTTGCCGGAGCATCCGCTGGCTTTGGCACCTCGGCCGGCGCTTCAACCTGCTCCCCGGCCTGCTCGGTCAAAATTCCGATCACGGCATTAACGGCAACCCCTTCGGTCCCGTCCGGCACCACAATTTTGGCCAGGAAACCTTCATCGACCGCCTCGACTTCCATCGTGGCCTTATCGGTCTCAATCTCGGCCAGGACATCACCAGATTTTACTTCATCGCCTTCCTTCTTCAGCCATTTCGAAAGCGTGCCCTCGGTCATGGTTGGGGAAAGTGCCGGCATCAGAATATTGGTTGGCATTTGTAATCCCCCCTCAGACGATCTTTTTCACGGCATCAACCACCCAGTCCGGCTGCGGCAGCGCCAGTTTTTCCAAATTTGCCGCGTACGGCATCGGCACGTCGAGCCCCGCCACCCGCACCGGCGGCGCGTCCAGCCAGTCGAAACAATGCTCAGTCACCGTCATTGCAATCTCGGCGCCGATGCCGGCAAACGGCCAGCCCTCCTCGACACTTACAACGCGACTTGTTTTCTTGACACTCTTGACGATGGTCTCGACGTCCAACGGCCGGATCGTCCGCAAATTGATCACCTCGGCGCTGATCCCTTCCGCCGCTAGCTTCTCGGCTGCTTTTAGCGCCACATCCACCATGATCGAAAACGCAACGATGGTGACATCGCTGCCCTCGCGCTCAATTTTCGCCTTGCCAATCGGCAGCAAAAAATCATCCGAAGTCGGGCACTCGAAACTATGCCCATACAAAATTTCGTTTTCCAGAAAAATTACCGGATTAGGATCGCGGATCGCCGCCCGCAACAACCCCTTGGCATCCGCCGCCGACCACGGTGCGACCACCTTCAAACCCGGGCAATGCGCATACCACGACGCGTAGCATTGGCTATGCTGCGCGCCGACCCGCGAGGCGGCGCCATTGGGCCCACGCAGCACCATCTGACATCCCATCTGGCCGCCCGACATATACAAGGTTTTCGCAGCCGAGTTGATAATCTGGTCAATCGCCTGCATGGCAAAATTGAATGTCATGAACTCCACAATCGGCTTCAACCCGTTCATCGCCGCACCCACGGCCATGCCGGTAAAGCCATGCTCGGTAATCGGCGTATCGATCACCCGCCTTGGCCCGAATTCGTCCAGCATGCCCTGGCTGATTTTATATGCGCCCTGATATTGCGCCACCTCCTCGCCCATCAGGAACACATCCTTATCGGCGCGCATTTCCAGCGTCATCGCCTCCCGCAGAGCCTCGCGCACCGTCGTAGGTTTGGTCTCCCCCCATTCCGGTTCAGCCAGCTCCTGCGGCGTCGATATCTTCGGGGGGGCCTTCGCGGCCGGCGGCGGTTCCTTGCCCGGCGCAGCCGGCGCCGGGTCCCTGGCCGGCGCTGCCGGCTGTGATTTTGGCAGCGCCGGTGCTGCGGCCACAGGTTCCTCACCCGGCTCGGGCGGCGCCGCTGGTTTCGGCGCGTCCGGGCTAGCGGCCTCCGATGCTTCACCTTCTTCACCCAACGTCGCAATCACGGTGTTTACCGCAACGCCCTCGCTGCCTTCCTCGATCAGGATTTGCAGAATTTTGCCTTCATCGACGGCTTCTACTTCCATGGTCGCCTTATCGGTCTCGATCTCGGCAATCACATCGCCGGACTTGACCTCATCGCCGACCTTTTTCAGCCATTTGGAAAGCTTGCCTTCGGTCATTGTCGGAGACAGCGCCGGCATCAGAATTTCGGTCGCCATCGATTAAGCCTCCACTAGAATATCGGTCCAGATTTCGGATGGATCCGGCTCCGGCGAGCTCTGCGCGAAATCCGCCGCCTCCTGCACCCGGGCCTTGATGCCGTCATCCATTTTTTTCAGCTCGGCTTCGCTGACGCCTTGCTCCTCCAGAATCTTCTTGGCGCTATCAATACAATCATGCTCGGCGCGCATCTTCTGCACTTCTTCCCGGGTGCGGTATTTTGCCGGGTCGGACATCGAATGCCCACGATAGCGATAGGTTTTCATCTCCAGCAAAAACGGCCCTTTGCCGGCCCGGCAATGCGCCACAGCCTGCACGCCGGCCGCCTTCACCGCCATCACATCCATGCCATCCACAACCAGGCTCGGCATGCCCCAGGGCACGCCGTTATGCGACAAATCCCGCGACGCCGAGGACCGCTCTATATTGGTTCCCATACTATAACGATTATTCTCAATGATATAAACCACCGGCAGCTTCATCAGGCTGGCAAGATTGAAACTCTCATAAACCTGGCCCTGGTTCGAAGCCCCCTCGCCAAAATAGGTCAGGCACACCCGGTCGCTCTCACGGTACCAATTGGAAAAGGCAAGCCCGGTCCCGAGGCTCACCTGGGCGCCGACAATCCCGTGACCCCCGAAAAACCCCTTTTCTTTACTAAACATGTGCATGGATCCGCCCTTGCCATGCGAATAGCCGGTAGCGCGCCCGGTTAGCTCGGCCATCACGCCCTTGGGGTCCATTTCGCAGGCCAACATATGTCCATGGTCGCGATAGGAGGTGATGACCTCGTCGCCGGTATCGATGCTGTGCTGCATCCCAACCACCACCGCCTCTTGGCCGATATAAAGATGGCAGAAACCCGCAACCAGCCCCATGCCGTAAAGCTGCCCCGCTTTCTCCTCAAAACGCCGGATCAGCAGCATCTTGGCATAAGCCCTGAGCAGCTCGTCCTTAGCCATCGACGGTTCGGCTTTTTTCAACTTTTTAGCGGTTTTGTCCGGGGGGACGGCCATGCCTCAACTCCAATCCATATGCGGTCACTCACGCATAGCTTGGCCGGTCCATCTGTCGGCTGCAAGATATCGAATTGGAAAATCTGCTATGCTGCGCTGCAAAAATTACAATTAACCAGTTTATGGTTAATTTGTGGGCTGGGCCCCGAGCACGACCATCAGCACGAAAGAAAGTTTTACTGCCAAGCCAATTTCAGCAATTCTATTAACCACGCGGCAGAAGTTTTGTTTACTTATTAGGAACTTGCCCGGAAGGTAGCTGCACCACCAAATCTGCAGGGTTCGCCAGGTTGAGCACCAGACGGGATTCCCCATCCAGCATATCCCGGGCCACCGATTTGCCGCTGAGCGTTGCTACTTTAGTCTCCCAAATCGCCCGCTGCGCGTCGATCGACGCATACGCCGAGCGCGCCTGCACCAGCTCGGCATTTTGCACGCGCTGCGCTTCCAGCCCGCGGGTGCCATGCACCGCGTTCCAGCCAAAATACCAGGTGATCCCCAAAAATATCAAAGGCGGGATCATCGCCCGCAGGCGGTTTTTAAAGGCTCGAAGCAAACCGGGTCCCTAACCAAAGAACAGCAAAAGATTCTTTAGCAACGGCCCGGGGTTTCGCAAGAGGTAAATTGGCTACGTCTATGATTTTAATGAATTATGCCTGAATTAGGCCTCACGCCGCCAGAGCGTACCGCCGGCAATGCTCCAGGTAAGCGACCTCATGGGTTCCAACCAGATCGATAATACTCGACCAAAGCCAGGACGGCGCATCCAGCGTCTTTGAGCGGTTGCGGCCAAGTTCATCCAGCCAGGACCGGCGCTGCTGAACACTCATTTGCCGCGCATGCGCCTTACCGACCACCAGGGCCAGATATTCTGCAACCCGCCGCGCTTCATCCTGTTTCAGGTGCTCGATGTCGAATTTCAGATCCTGCGGCATCAGTTCACGAATGAACACGGATTTGCCCAACAGCCGCTTCGCCGCCATCCGCTTGCCAAGATATGGCGAGAGATGCCGCGCCCCCTCCACTACCCGCTCACCATTATCGCGGGGGATCTTCGCATCCTTATTGCGCGGCGCCGCTGTTGCTATCGCTTCCTTCACATCCATCAAACAATGGCGCTGATCCTTGCCGCGGCCGATTTCCAAAAGCACCGCGTAGCGCTGTAATCCCAAGGAGCTGCAGCCTTTGCGCCAATAGGCGGCATCTGCAACGGCGATCGGCGCGTCATCGTCCCGGGACCGCAGCGAGGTTACCAATGCCCGTAAATCCTCCTGGGCAAACATCTCGTCGATGGCCTCACGTTCATCAGGCAACAGCGGCCAAAACGCTTTTCCCAACGGAATGACAGGGTCAACGCCCTCGATGCGCTCATTCGCCAGATGCTTCCACGAGCGCCCGGCAGCGCGCCGCATCGCGATCTTCACGGTCTCCGGCATCGCCGGCGCGTCGTCGTCATCGCCGCCGAAAGCGCCCTCATAGCCCTCGATCATCAATTCCAGCATCCGGGCTGTCGTGATCCCCGGCAGGTCGGAGCCACGCGCCGCCATCGCGAGTGACAAACCTAGCCTGACCAGATCATGCGCCGGGTTGCCGATCACCGTCTGATCCAGATCCCGGATTTGAATTTCCAGCGCACCGGCTAAATTCGCGACCGGCCCAAGATTGCCCACATGGCAATCACCACAAATCCAGACCGGGGGACCTTCCGGTAGCGAAATATGATCGGCGCTGTCGATCCATTCATAAAATTTCACCGTGCTGCCACGGACATACGCGTGGGCCGAACGCGCCATTTTATCGGTCCGCAATGCTGAAAGGATCGCCTGTCTATCTTTGGGTAGAATATGCTCTTTAGGAAGTGTTTTCATTGCACCTATATGAGTGCATCGCAGCAAATAACACCCGCTTAACCCGCAGCTTTTCGTATCTTAGATTTTTATTCATCCGCCGCCCGAACGGCGTTGCACAACTAATCCTCGCTCTGGTCGGACTCGAACAAATTCATTAATTCCTGCTGGGTTTCCTGTTGAGTCTGGATCAGCTTCTGCTCATCCTGGGCGATCGCGTGGGTCTCGATCAGGTTGCGCTCGTCATGCTCCCGGAACAAGGCAATGGCGCGTTCAGCTTGAATGGCCGGCACATCCAATCGTTCCAACAGCAACTCGGTCAGCCGCAGGCTGGAAAAAAAAGTCTCCCGGACAATCTCCTTAACGCCCGCGTCCATCAGCAAATGCACATGCCGGCGATTGCGGGCCCGCGCCAGCACATACAGATGCGGAAATTTCACCCGCACCATCTGCGCCACCTGCAGCGACGCCTCCATATCGTCCAGTGCAATCACCAGCACTTTGGCCTCGCCGGCGCCGGCGGCGCGCATCACCTGCTCGCGTGCCGGATCGCCGTAAAACACCCGGTTGCCAAAACGGCGCACAATATCCACCTGCTCCTGGCTTTTATCGAGTGCCACATAGGCGATCCGCTGCATGTTCAGCACGCGGCCGATAATCTGGCCAAAGCGGCCGAACCCGCAGATAATGACGGCCTCGTTATCAGCTTGTTCCAACCGCGCATCGAAGGCCGCGGGACGATCCCGGCGCTGTTCGATACGCGGTAAAATAAACCGCTCGGAGCCCGCAAACAAAATCGGCGTCAACATCATGGACAGCGCCACCACCAGCGTGGCGATCCCGGCCAGCGGCTTATCAAGCGCGCCAGCCGCGACCGCGGAGCCAAATAAAACAAAACTGAACTCGCTGCCTTCAGGCAGCGCCACGGCAAAGCGAATGGCCGGACCCAGCAACCGGCGCCGAAAATAGCTCACAAAAAAAGCAATGCCGGATTTAAGGCCAATCAATCCCACCACCAGCGCAACAATCAGCCCGGGATGGTGGATCCCGAGCGAGAGATCCGCCGACATGCCGACCGACATGAAAAAGAAACCCAGCAGCAGGCCCTCGAAAGGTTCAATATCCGCCTGCAACTCATGCCGGTACTCAGAATCCGACACCAAAACCCCCGCCATGAACGCCCCCAGCGAGGCGGAAAGTCCGGCCCAATCCGCCAAAGCCGCGGTGCCCACCACCAGCAGTAACGCGGTCGCGGTAAATACCTCCGGCGATTTGGCGTAGCCAACCATGCGAAATAAAGGCCGCACCAAAAACCCGCCGCCGACCAGTATGGCGGCAATAACCGTCACAGCCCGAATAAACTCGACCAAGGCGGCATGGCCGGAAACACTGCCGCCGGCCAGCAACGGCACCAGCGCCAGTACCGGAATTGCCGCCATGTCCTGAAACAGCAGCACCGCGAAACTATCGCGCCCGGCAGTGGAGGGCAGCAGGTTACGCTCGGTCAGCATCGGCAACACGATCGCGGTCGAAGACAGCGCCAAACCAATGCCGAGTACGGTCGCCGATGGCCACCCGGCTCCCGCCAGATGCACCAGCACCGCGATCAACAAAGCGGTCGGAACCATCTGGCCGAGGCCCATCCCAAACACCGCCTTGCGCAACACCCATAGCCGGTGCGGCCGCAATTCCAGCCCGATGAGAAACAGCAGCATGGTCACGCCAAGGGCGGAAACATCCCCAATCTCACCGACATTGGTAATAAAGCCAAACCCCGAGGGCCCGATCACCGCCCCTGCAACCAGATACCCAAGTATGCTGCCCAGCCCCAGATAGCGCGAAGCCGGCACCGCAATCGCAATAGCCCCGAGCAGAATAACCAGCGTAACGAACATCACTGCTCCCGACGTAAATCAGCAAAGCAGTTCTTTTTTGAAAAAAAGAACCAAAAAACTTTCTACTCCAAGCCTTGGGCATTAGGTCTGCAAACGCCTGCGACCCAGCATAAAAAGCCTTTTGCTTTGTTTTCCTCAGAAAAAGAAGTGCTTGTTGCTAAAGCTGTTGCTGGCCGGATTGCTGCGCTGGCGGCAATAAATTTCCATGCGGCACATTCAATCCCGGGACCAGCCGGTGCAAAACCAGCAGCAGCAGCAGAATAATGAGCAGCACCCCGAATACGCCGCCGAGCACCCGGATTGCAAAGATGATCAGCAGCACCGCGACAATAATCAGAACAATGACCTGCAAATTCGGCGGCAGCCCCGCCGACGTCATCAACCCGGCCAAAGCGGCATCGACCACGCCGATCACCTCCATGACCAAACCGAACAGCGCCATGATGATTGCAGTAATCGTATCGATCGCGTGGTTCACGGACGGTCCTCCTGATTAATTATAAAGTCTTATTTAAGCGAGCCGCTCGAATGGCACGGTGACGGCTCAGATAGATGCGATTTCCGCCAGCAAAGCCTGCGTGGAAATTTGTCTGCAATAGCCGGAATTATTGGCCAGCGAATTTTCGTGCCGCACCCGGCTTTGCGTTGCACAGGCATCGGTCGGCACCGTAACCAGGTAACCGAGGTCGCAGGCGTCGCGCACCGCGGAGTCCACGCATTGGTCGGTCAGCGCGCCTACAATGATCAATTGCTTGATGCCGAGATTTCCCAAAATGTAATGAATGTTTGTCGAAATAAAAACCGAGGAGGACGTCTTCGGCAGCACGATCTCGTCGCCTTGCGGCGCAATCTCCTCCATCACCTGCGCATCAAATGAATCCTTGGGGCAAAACAGCCCGGAGATTTTGTAGTCCAGGCTGAGATCGCGCCCATCCTGGGTGTGACTGGCGATCACGGTATAAATTACTTCAATTTTCGCTCGCCGCGCGGCAGCCTGCAAACTTTGGATATTGGGGATCGCACGGCCGCGCATTTCGCGAAAAAAATAACCGTATTTGCGCTCTTTTTCGTCGGCATCCATGCCGGCATACTCGCCACCATTTTCCATGTTGTAATTCTGCACGTCGATCACCAGCAAAGCGGTCTGTTTGGCCACTACCGGCACATTTCGATTCAACCCGAAATTTCGCATCCTTCAAATCCCGTTCAAATTTGTGACCTCAGCCTGTCGACGGCGTGCGGCAACAACCGCGCCAGGCGTTCCGCCCACGCCGACTGGCCGGCTGCATCAGCAATCAAATCCTGGCGAATTTCAATTTCCAGATAATCCAACCCATCCCGCTCGGCATGCACCGGCACCCCATAATCCGTCTCGTCGGAAACCTGATAGGGTAGATTTTCGGCCACCGCCAGATCGCCCTCCGCCCGCAACAAATCCGCCATGATCACCGACAATCTGGGGTTGCGGTTATACAGCACCGCGACCTGCATTAACCGTTGCGCCCCCAGATAAACCGGCGTGAAACTATGCATGGCAATGAAAATCTTGCCGCCCTTCAAAGCCTCGATGCGGTCGTGATAGGGATCAAAAATCGCCTTCCGCCGCCGCAGTTTTTCAGCCGGCGTCAGATCGGCATTCCCCGGTATCACCGTGGCTTCGCTGATCGTCGGGTAAGCATTAGGTACCGCCGGATCGCGATTGCAGTCGATCACCAGGCGCGAATAAGTCTGAAAAATCGCCGTGGCATCCAACAGTTTTGCTAAACGCGAGGTCGTGGCGTCGATGCCGATATCCCAGGCAATATGCCGCGTCAGCTCCGCCGGCTCCAGCCCAAGATCACCAAGCGAGCGCGGGATCAGTCTCCCGGCATGGTCGGCTGTGAATAAAATTCCGGCTCCGCCGTTCAGGTTCTCAACCCGGAAGGGTGCCGGCTCATCGGGCGCCAGCAACGCATCCCAACTCATCTTCGCCACACCACCGGGTTCGGCGCCGGGCTATGCGGATCGTATTGCAAAACTTCGCCATTTTCGACCGAAATCCCGGTCAGCGCCAGGATGAAAGCCCAATGGCTCACCAGCAAAGTGGTGTCCGCATCCTCGCGCGCTGCCATTTCGGCGCGAAACCAATCCGCGCGCGCAATCGCCTCCTCGGATGTCTCGCGCGCCTCCGGCCACCAGCGGTCCGGCAAATGGTCGAATTGGTGGTGCGGGAAGCGCTCGGCCAGCAAATCCCGGTGACTGCCGATATCGCAGGCAAAGGCGAATCGCTCCCGCACCTCGTGCATCACCTCCGCCGGCAGCCGCAGCCGCGTCAGCACCGGCTCAGCCGTTTGCAGCGCTCGCGTATAGGGCGAGACGATAATCCGAGTGATCGGCTTATCTGCAAGCAGTTCCGCAGCCGCTTCGGCCTGCGCCTGGCCAAGCGGCGTCAACACCGGGTCTTCGATGCCGGGGTCTTTGTGAGTTTCGGTATAATGCAGGTTGAAAAGACTCTGCCCGTGGCGCAGCAGATACATGAAGGCTCCTTAACGTTGAGGCGCGGCCAGTTGCCGGTTTGGGCCGCCCGACGTATGTCGTGGCCTTGGTGTAAATGCGCTAGGGGGTAGAGTGCAAACCAGTATCTTCCAAAACGGGTCCGGTTTCGGTATCGGCCTGGTCCTGTTCGGAGCCATTGCCGTGTTTCTGGTGCTGCGCCTGCGCAGCGTGCTCGGCAAACGCGTCGGCTTTGAGAAACCGCCCGCCGCGCCCGGTCAAATGCCTGGTTTCGGCGCGGGTCCGGTAGCTGGCGGCCCAATCATCGATGGCCAGGCGCTGCCGGTTAAAGGCGGCCGGCCGGTGCCTGACCCTCATTCGGCCCTGGGCGAGCGGCTGATGCGAATTGTCAACGCCGACCCAAATTTCGACCCGCCGAAATTCCTCGAAGGTGCTGAAACCGCGTTCCGCGCCATCGTAACGGCTTTCGCCGCCGGCGACCGGGCCACGTTGAAAAACCTGCTGAATGACAATGTCTACCAGACCTTCGATGCCGCCATCGCTGCCCGCGAGGCCGCCGGCGAGCGGCATCGCACCGAAATCAAAAGTATCCTCTCAGCCGTCATCGAAGACGCTGAATTGCTGGGCGCCCAAGCTGCCGTGATCGTGCGTTTCACTTCCGACCAGGTGAATTTGACGCTGGACTCCGCCGGCAAACCGGCAACCGGCACTGAAGCCGTAACCGAACTGGTCGATTTATGGACCTTCGAGCATGTTCTGGGTTCGAAAGACCCAACCTGGCGTCTGGCCGCGGCACGGAGTGGTTAAAAGGAACGCTGCGCCTTGAAAAAATGGCTTATCGTCGTAGCGGCACTGGCCGCTTTGGCGGGCTGCGCGCAGCCCCCGCAACTGGTCCCGCAAACGCCCGGCGCGCCGCCCTTGCTGGCATTTCCCATTACCGCTTTGCCCGGTTGGACCAGCGATGATACGGCAGCCGCACTGACCGCGTTCGTGCGCAGCTGCAAAACCATCACCTTGATGCCGGCCGACCAATCCCTGGGCGGCATCGGCCTCAGCGCGCAAACCGCGGGCCAGGCCGGGCTATGGCAAAATACCTGCGCGGTCGCGGAAAACGTTGCACCGGGCAACGAGCTGGCGGCCCAGGGCTTCTTCGATAACTACTTCAACGCCTATCAGATCGACGAACCCGCTCTGATCACCGGCTATTTCGAGCCGGAATATCCAGGCTCGAAAAACCCGGCCCCCGGCTACAACGTTCCGCTTTACGCCAAACCGGGCGATCCTGATCTGGCCGCCATGACACGCGCGGAAATCGACCAGGGCGGGCTCTACCACCAGGCTCCGGTCACCGCCTATCTGGCCGATCCGGTGGACGCGTTCATGCTGCAAATTCAAGGTTCAGGGCGAATTTTGCTGCCGGATGGCAACATTCTGCGCGTCGGGTTTGATGGCCAGAACGGCCAGCCCTATACCCCGATCGGACGCATTCTCGTGCAAGCCGGCGATCTGCCGGCAAACGGCGTCAGCTTTCAAACCATCAGCGCCTGGTTGAAGGCCAATCCGGCGCAAGCGCAACAAATTATGGAACAAAATCCGCGTTACGTGTTCATGCGCCCGCTTGGGCCGTTGCCGGATGACCAGGGCGCCCCAGGCACATTAGGCGTGCCTGTCACCGCCGGACGCACGTTGGCGGTTGACAAAACCGACATCCCGCTCGGCACCCCGATCTTCGTTGCAACCACCGATCCGGTGACCCACGCGCCCCTTAACCGCCTGACCATCGCTCAGGATACCGGTGGCGGCATTCACGGCGCCCAAGCCGCGGACCTGTTTTTCGGCGCCGGCCCGCAAGCCGAAGAGATCGCGGGCCGCATGCAGCAGCCCGGCAGCCTTTATATCCTGCTGCCAAAACCGGGGCCGACCTATTAATGACTGCCGCTTCGGCACCGCGGGTCGCCTTGTTCGTCACCTGCCTGGTGGATTTGCATCGTCCCAGCGTCGGCTTTGCCGCGATCGCATTGTTGGAGGCCGCCGGCTGCACGGTCGAAGTACCGCGCCAACAGACCTGCTGCGGCCAGCCCACCTATAATGCCGGTGACCGTGCCACCACGCGCGAACTCGCTACCGGCATCCTCACCGCATTCGCGGCCTATGATTACGTGGTTGTCCCCTCCGGCTCCTGCGCCGGCATGCTGAGCAAGCATTTGCCGCATCTCTTCGACGACGACCCAAATTTGCGCGCCAAGGCCGAGGCACTTGCCGCCAAAACCTTCGAGCTGACGGCGTTCCTGATCGATGTGATGGACTATAAGCCGGCAGCCGCTCCGCTGAACCTTGCAGCGACTTACCACGACGCCTGCGCCGGGCTGCGCGAACTCGGCATAAAATCGCAGCCCCGCGCTTTGCTCGCCGCCGTCCCTGGCCTCCGCCTGACGGAAATGACCGACCCGGAACTCTGCTGCGGCTTCGGCGGCACCTTCTGCGTCAAATACCCGGAAATCTCCACCCATATGGTCTCCGACAAAACCGCCGATATCACGGCGACCGGAGCGCAACTGCTGTTGGCGGGCGATCTCGGATGCCTGCTCAACATCGCGGGAAGATTGTCGCGGCAGGGATCAAACATTGAGGTCCGCCACATCGCCGAAGTGCTGGCCGGCTTCACCGCCCGCACCCCACCGATCGGCATGGCAGCCACCGGCCGTTCCAACCGCTTGCCGGACCCCCGGCAAACAGGTTAAAGCCTCGTAAACATGGCGAAGCTTGCATGACGTTGATTTTTTGCGAAGGCTTGCTTGCCGCCTCGAGCGCAAATCGTGCGTAAAACCGGCCATCGCGACGCCAAATCGCGCTTGAAAGTCAGCGCATTGATCGGCGTGCTCGGCGTGGTCTACGGCGATATCGGCACCAGCCCGCTTTACGCCTTGCAGGCATCGCTCGGTTATTTTCAAAAATCGGGTCTTAAATACGCCGATATTTTCGGCATTTTGTCGCTGATCTTCTGGTCGCTGATCATCGTAGTCACGCTGAAATACGTCACCTTCATCATGCGCGCCGATAATAACGGCGAAGGCGGCACGCTTTCGCTGATGGCGCTCGCCAGCCGCGTCGCCCGCAGTGACCGGACCAAAGGCGCGCTCGGCATTATCGGCATCGTTGGCGCCGGGCTGTTTTTCGGCGACGGCGTCATCACCCCGGCCATCTCCATCCTCTCCGCGGTTGAAGGCATTACCGTCATCTCGCCGGATCTGAGCCGCCTGGTGCTGCCGATCGCTTTGGTCGTCATCGCCGTGCTGTTCCTGGTACAACGCAAAGGCACGGACGCGGTCGGCCGCGCCTTCGGACCCATCATGGTCGTCTGGTTCCTTTCCCTCGGCCTGCTCGGATTATCCGAAATCATTCGTTATCCGTTCGTCCTGGAAGCCCTCAACCCTTATTACAGCCTGGCTTTCATGGTTCGGCACGACCGCATCGCCTTTATCGCTTTGGGCGCCGTGGTGCTGGCGGTTACGGGAGCCGAGGCGCTGTACGCCGATATGAGCCATTTCGGCCGCCGCCCGATCCGCGCCAGCTGGATATTTTTCGTGCTCCCTTGCCTGGTATTGAACTATTTCGGCCAGGGCGCGCTGGTCATCGCCAATCCCTCCACGGTCGACAACCCATTCTACAAGCTGGCGCCGCACGTCCTGCAAATCCCCCTGATCATTCTGGCGACGATGGCAACCGTCATCGCCAGCCAGGCCGTCATCACCGGCGCCTATTCGGTGGCCCGCATGTGCATCCAACTCGGCCTGCTGCCGCGTATGGAGGTCCGGCACACCAGCGAACATGAGCAGGGTCAGATTTACGTGCCGCAGATCAACGCCATCCTTGCCGTGGGCGTAGTGCTCCTGGTGCTGACCTTCCGCTCCAGCAACGCTTTGGCTTCAGCCTACGGCATCGCCGTCACCGGCACCTTCCTCTGCGACAATACCCTCGCCGCCTTCGTCTATCGCCGTCAATTCGGCTGGCCACGCTGGGCTACCCTGGCTTTATTCGGCGCTTTCGGCGTGATCGATTTTGCCTTTTTCGCCGCCAACTCACTGAAGATCTTCGAAGGCGGCTGGGTACCGCTGGCGATCGGCCTTACGATCATTCTGGTCATGACAACCTGGCGCCGCGGCCGCGGCCTGATCGTCGCCCGATGGCAACAGGACAGCCTGCCGCTGGCATCCTTCCTGGCGCGGCTGCCGCAATCTCGCATCATCCGGGTTCCTGGCACCGCGGTGTTCCTGACCGGCAATCTCGAATTCGTTCCCAACGCGCTGCTGCATAATCTCAAACACAATAAAGTCCTGCATGAGCAGGTGTTTTTCGTGAACGTCCGCACCCTCGCCTTCCCGCAGGCCAGTCCTGAGGAACGGGCAACCGCCGAAGAAGTCGCACCCGGCGTCTTCAAAGTCTCCCTATGCTACGGTTTCATGGAAAGCCCGAACGTGCCGCGCGCCCTGGAAAGTCTGTCAGCGCACGGCATCGAATTCAAACCGATGCAGACCAGCTATTTCCTCGGCCGCGAAACCGTGGTCACGGCCTCATTGCCAAAACTTCGTTTCATTCGCCGCTGGCTGTTCCTGTTCATGGTGCGCAACGCCGTCTCGGCTACTGAATTCTTCCGTATTCCCAGCGACCGCGTGGTCGAGCTCGGCGTCCGCATCGCCATCTAGATAACGGCAATGGGCAACTACAACGAATTCGCCGGCCAAAACCTCGACCGCCTCGCCGCCATCAGCGACGGCATCTTCGCCGTCGGCATGACCCTGCTGGTGCTCGACCTGCACACCCCCGTAGCCAGCCTGATCCATAGCGATGCCGACCTTGGCCGCAACCTCCTGAAGCTCACCCCCAACCTCGCCGTCTACGTCATGAGCTTCCTCACGCTCGGGATTTTCTGGGTTGGCCAGCAGACTCAGCTCAATCTGCTGACCCGGTCTGACCGCAATCTCGCCTGGCTGCATTTGGGCTTTTTATTCTGCGTCACCCTGATGCCGTTCTCAACCGAACTGATCGGCACGTTCATCCAATACCGCATCGCCTTGTTGATCTACTGGGGCAACATCCTGCTGCTCGGCATCGGCCTGTACTGCGCCTGGCGCTACGCTTTGCGCGCCCAGCTGGTCGACAAAAACCTGCCCATCGTCACGCATCGAGGCGTCGAACGCCGCATCATCATTGCCCAGGCGCTCTATGCTGTGGGCGCTGGCCTATGCATCATCAACACCTATTGGAGCCTTGGCTTCATCGTGCTGGTGCAACTCAACTACGTCATCGCTCCCAAGCTTTGGATACTTCGAAAACTCTAAGCAATGTGGTCACCGGCCCAGAATCAAATAAAAACGCCTGAATACCATTGCGAGAATTGATACCGGCAAACTGCTGCACATCGGAGGGATAAACAAATGCTCAGCTTACAAGAACTGAACGACGAAAGAGAAATCAGCCTCGTCTACTTTACGTATTGCGACATCATCGATGCCAAGGATTTCGACCGGCTCACCGAGGTGTTCACTGCCGATGCGGCCCAGGATTACGGCTCATCCATGGGTGAGGCCGGCATCATGCGAGGAACCGCCCCGCTGATCGCCGGCGCCCATAAACATATGGGTCAGGGATCAAACTGCGGCGCAACCCATCACAACGTCGGCAATTTCCGCATCAAGCTCTCGGGCGACACTGCAAAGGCCAAGGTTCACTATTATGCTGTTCACCGCGGCACGCGGAAATTGGCTGGGATCCTCTATTCGATGTGGGGTGAGTATCAAGACGATCTGATCCGCACGCCCGCCGGCTGGCGGGTCTGTAACCGCCTCTATCTCTCGATGCTGACCGAAGGCGAGCCTTGTACCTACACACCCGACTGACACCCACGCCTGACTGACACGCGCCTGACTGACACGCGCCTGACTGACACGCGCCTGACTGACACGCGCCCAAACTGCCGATAAACCTGCAGGCGCTAGCCTGCGCTGTCCTTTTCAACCCGCACGCGATCGACCCGGCGGCCGTCCATCGCCAGCACCACAAATTTCCAGCCGCCAAAAATGATGGTATCGCCGTTGCGCGGCGGCCGGCGCAGCAGCGCCAAAATCAGTCCGCCCAGCGTATGGTAACTGCCGCTATTGGGCAGGTCCGGCAAATGCAGCCTGGCCTTGGTATCATCCACCGGCATCAAGCCGTCGAATTCAAATTCGGTCTGATCGGCTTGCGGCGTGCCGTCCTTCGGCGCCGGGTCGTCAGCGTCGCCGACGATGGCTTCCAGGACATCGGCGGCCGTGATCATGCCCTCGAAGCTGCCATATTCATCCAACACAATGGCGATCCCGAGCGCATCCGATTTCAATCGCTCCAAGGCTTCCAGTGCCGACACCGAATCCGGTATCGCCATTGGCTGCCGGATCGCCGCCGCCAGCGAGAAATCCTTGCCGTCCAGCACCCGATCCAGAATGTCTTTCGCCTGCACGATACCGGCGACATTATCGATCGAGCCGTCGCATACCACGAAGCGCGAATGCGGCGCGTTGCGCAGCGTCGCAATAATGCTGCTGCGCGACGCCGTACGGTCGATCCAGTCGATTTCGGTGCGCGGCGTCATGATCGCGCGCACCGGCTTATCGGCCAAACGCAGCACGCGCTCGATGATGTCGCGTTCCTCGGTCTCCAGCACGCCGGTCTCGGCGCCTTCCACCAGCATCGCCTTCAGCTCTTCCTCGCTCATCGCCCGGCGGTCATCGCCGGGGGGGCCGAACAATAACAAAACAAACTTGGTTGAAATGCCGAGCAGCCAGACCACCGGGGTAGCAACCGTCGCCAATATCGAAAGCGGCTGCGCGACGATTGCCGCCAGCCGTTCCGGGTGGCGCAGCGCCAGCTGTTTGGGCACCAGCTCGCCGAACACCAGCGTTAAAAAAGTGATCACCAATACGGTAATGCTGAGCGCCACGGTGTTGGCATAATGCGCCAGCCAATGGATCCGGCTCAGTGGCACCGCCAGCCGGGTGCCAAGCTGGGCGCCCCCGAACACGCCGGTCAAAATACCGATCAGCGTAATGCCGAATTGCGACGCCGGCAGATAGGCCTGCGGGTTGTCCGCCAGCGCCCGCGCCCGCGCCGCACCGCGCACTTGCCGGCGCTCCATCAATGTCAGCATCGCCCGCCGCGCCGACACCAGCGCCAACTCGCTTAACGCAAAAACACCGTTGAGGAGAATGAGGATAGCAAGAATGATCAGCTGTAAGGCGAGAGGCATTCCCCGTTGTAACCGTATTCCGGGCAAAAAACACGGCACCCCGGCGCCAGGATTCATTTCGTTTGCCTTATTCACGACACAATCCGGCCCAGCGCCCGCCGTACTGTAAATTTATGTGTCATTCCAACGGGAATAATCCCGCCCGATTTTGGATCACACGAGATGACGTTCCAGGCTCAAATCCGCCGCCAGACTGCCCAGACTTCGAACCATCAGACCGAGCGCAAAACCCGCAAGGGCTGGCTGAGCGCGACCTCCTGGGGCGCCGCCCTCGGCGCCGCGGTCGTCGCTTTCAGCATCTGGGCTGGCGCCGACCGCCCGGTAACCAACATTGCACCCTATAGCGGCCAGATCGGCGGCTTTGCCTTCTCGCCCTTCCATGCCGGCGAAACCCCGGAGAAGAACGAGTACCCGACCACCGCCCAGATCAAATCCGACCTGACGCTGGTGGCGCAGCACACCAAGAACATCCGCACCTACACCGTTGAAGGCGATCTCGGCACCATCCCGGCGCTGGCAGAAGGCATGGGCCTGAACGTCACCCTCGGCGCCTGGCTGGACCGTCACCCGGATGCCAACGCCGCTGAGCTCGCCAAAGTCATCCAGGTCGCCAACGCCAACCCTGACGTCAAACAGATCATGGTCGGCAACGAAACCGTCCTGCGCGGCGACGTGCCGGTGCCGGAACTGATCCGCGACATCAACATGGTCAAATCGCAGACCCATGTCCCGGTCTCCACCGCCGAGCCCTGGCACGTCTGGCTGAAATACCCGAACCTCGGCAACTCGGTCGACTTCATCACCGTCCACTTGCTGCCCTACTGGGAAGGCGTGCCGGAGAGCTACGCCTTGCAGGACGCAATGAACCGCCTGGCCGCCGTGCATAAAGCCTTCCCCGGCAAGCGCATCGTCATTGGTGAAATTGGCTGGCCGTCGGATGGTATCGACATCGGTGCCGCCCGCGCCAGCACCGTCAACCAGGCCCGTTTCATGCGCGACTTCTTCAACCTCGCGCAGAAGGATCACATCCAGTATTTCGTAATGGAAGCCTTCGACCAGCCCTGGAAAACCAGCTTCGAGGGCCGTGCCGCCGGCTACTGGGGCATGTTCACCCTCGACCGCGCCCAGAAATGGTCGCTGACCGGTGCCGTTGAAAACCATCCGGACTGGATCTTCTACGCCCTTGGCAGCATCATCCTGACCCTGGCCGCCACCATGACCCTGCTGTCGCGCCGCCCGGATATGCGCCTGCCCGGCAAGCTGATTTTCGCCGGCCTGGTCGAGGGTTTCGCCGCCACGTTGGCGCTGCTGCTGATGACCATGGGCCAGACCTACCTTTCGCTCGGCGCCGCCGCGGTCTGGGGTGCGCTTGCCATCGGTCAGGGCCTGCTGTTGTTCCTGCTGATTGCCGACAGCTTCGATCTTACGGAAACCATATTCGGCCGGATCCGCAATCGCCACTTCGAACCGGTCCCGGCTTTGCCAGGCGCCAAGCTGCCGAAAGTCTCGCTACATCTGCCAATCTGCAACGAACCGCCGCACATGGTCCGCCAGACCCTCGATGCACTGGCTGCCCTCGACTATGAGGACTACGAAGTCCTGGTTATCGACAACAACACCATGGACCCGCATATCTGGGAGCCGGTCGCCGAACATTGCGCCCGCCTCGGCCCGAAATTCCGCTTCTTCACACTGGGCAAATACAAAGGCTACAAAGCCGGCGCGCTGAACTTCGCGCTCCGCGAAACCGCCCCCGACGCCACCATCATCGGCGTGCTGGACAGCGACTACATCGTCGAGCCCGACTGGCTGCGCTGCATGGCGCCGGCCTTCGACAACCCGAATGTCGGCTTCACCCAGTCGCCGCAGGACTACCGCGACAATGATGGCAGCTTCTTCAAGCGCCTGATGTTCTGGGAATACGCCGGCTTCTTCCACGCCGGCATGGTAACCCGCAATGAGCGCAACGCCATCATCCAGCACGGCACCATGACCTTGGTGCGCCGCGACGCCCTGGTCAACGAAAACGGCTGGGCCGAATGGTGCATCACCGAAGACAGCCAGCTTGGCCTGCGCCTGTTCCGCGCCGGCTATGAAGCGGTCTATTCCAAGCGCAGCTTCGGCAAAGGCGTCATGCCGGACGACTTCAACGCCTTCCGTAAGCAGCGCTACCGCTGGGCCTACGGCGCCATGCGCATCGTCCGTGCCAACTGGCGCGCTTTGTTCTCGCCCTTCAACCACGACCTGACCCTTGGCCAACGCTGGCACTTCATCACCGGCTGGCTGCCCTGGTTCGGTGATGCCCTCGGCCTGGTCTTTCTCGGCATGGGCCTGGCCTGGTCCGCCGGTCTGATCCTGGACCCGGTCCGCTTCGAATTCCCGATCGCGCTGTTCATGCTGCCCTCGATCGGCCTGTTCGTCTTCAAGATCGTGCAGATCCTGGCGCTGTACGCCGCCCGCGTCCCCTGCGGCTTCAAAGACCGCCTGGGCGCCGCCATCGGCGGCCTGGCGCTCTCGCACAGCATCGGCAAGGCGGTTTGGAAAGGCCTGTTCACCAACTCGCTGCCGTTCCTACGCACCCCGAAGATGAAAAACGCCCCAGCCTTGATCCAAGGCCTGGTCATGGCCCGCGAGGAATTCGGCCTCCTGGCCCTGACCTGGACCGCCCTGCTACTGGTCGGCTTTGGCCATCACTGGGCTACCATCGAAACCAAGCTCTGGTGCGTCGTCCTCTTCACCCAGTCGCTGCCCTACCTTGCCTCGGTCGTGGTCTCGATCCTGGCCGCGATGCCCGCCCCCGCAACCCGCAAGGTTACCGCCCCGGCCCCGGCCCGCGAACCGGTCCGCATCGGCACCATGCACCCGGCCGCTGGGGACTAGGCTGCTGGGGACTAGAGACCGATCGCGCTCTACTTTTTTGCTGAGGGCGATTCACGCTTTAGGCTTGCTCAAGTGAGCAAACCTAAAGCGATCGCGCTCTAAAGCAAGCAGTTCTTTTTTGGAAAAAAAGAACCAAAAAACTTCTTTTATACTGGGCCTGGGGCGTTGGCGTAGCCAAAGCCCCAGGCCCAGACTCATAAAAATTTTTGCGGAGCTTTTTTAAAAAGCGACTGACTGCTTCATTACTTTTTCATGCATCGCCAAACAATGACGCACCAGTTTCGGCTTTGAAACAACAAACCGCTGCAACTCCGTATCGATATCGTAGAAATAGATATTTGCGATAAAGCCATAAATTCCAGCGTCGATACTGGTCGGCGTCGCTCCGAAAACAAAGCCGCGCTCCGAAATAATGCCCTCGAGCACTTCGAGATCAGCGAGCCCCCGCGCATAGGCGCCTTCCGGCGCGTACCTGCCGATGCCCTGAAAATGGTAGCGCTGAAAATTGAATTCCCGCGCCTTGCCCAACGCTTCCTCGGTTACGCTCGGATGCTCGCGCAACAGCGCTGCCCGGAACAGCGGCCAGTACCGCTCATCCTGCCAGCGCGAGTACGACATCACCCAGTACAAATCATCGATCAGCCGGGACACCATCACGCCCAGGCGCTGCGCTTCCGCCCCCAGCATTGCATCGATCTTCAATTGATGTTTGGCGATCAGGTGCGCGACAATAACGCCGCTATCGCCAATCACTTCGCCGTCATCGACGATATACGGCAGCTGTCCGCGCGGCGCTGTGGAGGCGTCGAAAATATGCTCATGCACGAACGGCAGCCCAGCCAGCCGCAGCAACGCGAACACCTTCAACCCGTAACCATTATTATCGGCAACACCGAACAGCGGCGGATAAGAGTACAGCGTGATCATTGCGCAAACATATCGCGGACCCTGCTGCGGAAAAAGCATTTATTTATTCGCAGCATTGCGCATATTCCACCCTTGATCGGCTCGACCCGACTTCCCTACATTCACCTTATGAAAGCTATCCTGCAGCAAGCTGGTGTTATTGCGTACCGGCACGCCGGCGATGATCTGCAGGTCCTGCTGATCACGTCACGCGGCGCGGGTCGCTGGGTAATTCCCAAAGGCGGCATCGAAAAAGGTCAAACCCCGGCGCAGGCAGCGGCGCTCGAAGCCTATGAGGAGGCCGGTGTTAGGGGCATTCTATCCACTTCCCCGCTTGGCAGCTTCACCTACAATAAGCGCCCGCGGCGAGGTGCCGCGATCCCGGCGATCGTCGAAGTCTACGCCATGCGCGTGGATCAGCAGCTGAAAAACTGGCCGGAACGGGCAGAGCGGCGGCTTAAATGGGTGTCGATCCCCGAAGCCCTAAAGCTCGTCGAAGAGGATGGCATGGCGGTCCTGTTGTTAAAGCTTCAGCAAATCGAGGAACAGGCGCACGCGCACGCCTAGGCTGCGCTTACCCCCGTGGCTCACGCCCCGTGGGCCGACATATCCGGCTGCACCAGCTGCTTCAGCATTTCTTCAACCGCATCGACCAGCTTGTCGCCGTCACTTTCGGGGCGCCGCGACAGTCCGATCTCGATATCCGGCAGCACTGGTAATTCGGCCGGCGCGCTGACCAGCCCCCACATCGACATCGGCAACAATGCGGTTGCTCCCAACCCGGCCCGAACCGCCGACTGCACCGCGGTCAGGCTGCCGCTTTCGAACGCAATCCGGCTGCGCCGGCCGACCGAGCTCAGCCCAGCCTGCATCATCCGCCGCCACGAACAGGGCTCCGAGAACACCACCAACGGCATCGGGTCGAGCGCAAGATCGAACCCTTCCGCGGCCGCCCAAAGCAGATTTACCGGCCGGCTCCATCGCAGCGGCCGGCGCAGGAAGGCGGCGTCGCATAAAGCCAGCTGGATCTGTCCGGCATCGAGTGCCGCTTGGGTGTCCACACTCAGCAACGACCGCAATTCCAGAGTCGTCTCCGGATGCATGCGCGCGAAATCAGCAAATACCGAGGGCAGAGCCGTACCGGTAAAGTCCTCCAGCACGCCGACGCTGCACCGCCCCGATAATTTCGAACGCGGCACGCCCGCAAGCGCCTCTCCGGAAAGGGCCAGGATCCGCTCCGCATAGGGCAACAGCGCCGCCCCAGCCGCGGTCAACGTTACCCCGCCCGAGTTGCGTTCCAACAGGATATCGCCGACCAGATCCTCCAATCGCCGCAGCTGCTGGCTCAAAGCCGGCTGGGTCCGGCCAAGCGCGCCTGCCGCCCGGCTGATGCTGCCCAGCCGCGTACAGACGAGAAAGTTGCGCAGCAAGCCGGTATCAAGGTCTATAGCCATAAGCTTACCTTATGGCACACCCTTCATAATAGCCAGATCTTTTAGCTCCACGCGCGTGATATGTCCGCTTCATGCAAAGCCTGACCCTCGAAACTTCGTCTGCCCCAACCCATCCTCTGAGCGGCCCCGGGTTCGCCATGAGCTCGATGGTTTGTTCCCAGCTCGGCATCGCGCTGGCGGTCCCGTTGATGGTAGCGCATGGCTCGTTCGGCATGTCCTCGCTGCGGGTGGGGTTTGCCGCATTGATGTGCGTGGCTTGGGCGCGCCCTGACTTCCGGCGTTTCGACCGCCGCCAATGGCTCGGCGCCTTGGCGCTGGGCGCATCGATGGCCTTGATGACGATGTGCTTTTTCACCGCGGCAAGCCTGATACCCATGGGTCCTGCCATCACCATCGACTTTCTAGGCCCGCTGGCCCTCTCCGTTGTCGCCCTGCGCGGCTGGCCGCGTTTAGTGCTGCCGCTGTTGGCCGCCTGCGGTGTCTTTGCCGTCTCCTTCGGCAATCACGGCCATCTTCTCAACCCGGCCGGCATCATGTTCGCCGGCGGCGCCGGCTGCGGCTGGGCCCTCTACATTGTTCTGATGCGCCATGTCGGCAAACTATTCACCGCGCAGGAGGGCCTTTGCCTCTCCTTGATCTTCGCCGCGGCTTTCGCCCTACCCGCCGCCTGGCTGCTGGCCCCGCCGGCAGATTGGCTTGCCGGCCTGCCGGCGGTAGCGGGCCTTGCAATTCTTTCGCCCTTATTACCTTTTGCCCTCGAAATGGCGGCGCTGCGCCGGCTCGACATGGGCCGCTTCAGCATCATCATGAGCCTGGAGCCCGCGATCGGCGCTGGGTTCGGCTTCCTGATCCTGCACCAGGCCCTCGCCTCCCGCCAAATCGCCGGCATCCTGATCGTAATGGCAGCCAGCGCCGCTGCGGTATTGCTGCCATCAGTAGCCAGGACCGACACCCGCCACGCTAAAGCACCCGCGAAAGCACTTGCCATTCCCTGAGCATTCCGAACTGCCAGCAGTCTGCACCGCACCCGGCGAGTGAAGACCCGCGCGTCAGTTCGTTTCACATCGTTGTCATCTCGGAGATTGCCTGCAATGGTTGTTCTGTGCAGGACGCCCCAGGCTCGCGTGAAATCGGTCGTCCAGTCCCGCCCCATGCATGGTGGTCAGGCACCCTAGCTGATTTTGAGACCAGTACGGACGCCAGCATCATCGAACGTCTCGCGTTCACAGCAATTAAAACGCATCCATTAAACCACGAACAGCAATTACGCGCCTGGCATCATCAAATTTCCATCCTACGATCGGCACTTCACGGCATGCCGGTTCACTGGCGATTGCTATTTGAATACCCATTGCTCCGCCTGGGCCGGCGGCTAGATGTTGTGCTGGTTTCCGACCGGGCTATTTTTCTATTCGAATTCAAAATCGGCTCAGCAGTTTTCGATCGCGCAGCTCGCAATCAAACAGAAGACTACGCGCTCGACCTGCAGGATTTTCATGCGGCGAGCCGAACCGTCACGATCATACCAATTCTGGTTGCAAGCCAAGCCCAGGCACCGGAACCCGACTGGCCACTTTATTGGCATGGCGTCGCGGACCCGATATTTTTGGCGTCAGCCAACTCGCTACCGGATCTTCTGCAAACATTGATCGCGAAGATACCGCACCGAAACATCGACATTAGTACCTGGGAGCACGCCCCTTACCGGCCCGTTCCAACCATTATCGAGGCGGCAACAATGCTTTACCGCAAGCATGGTGTTGCAGAAATTGCTGCCGCGAGGGCGGACATCGGCAACCTGACGCGCACAACCGACGTTATCATGCGCGCGATCGCAGACGCGAAGCATGATAGCGCCTACGTAATCGTATTCGTCACCGGCATTCCCGGCGCCGGAAAAACCCTTTGCGGATTAAATGCTGTCTTCGGCGCTGATACCGGTGCGGCCTTTCTCACCGGCAATCTACCCTTGGTTCACGTGCTGCGCGAGGCGCTGGCCCGGGATGCGGCAACCCTGCCCGGCGGATCGATACGCCAGGCCAGGCAGAAAACCGAGAGCGCGGTGCAAGGATTAACCGGATTTGTTCGCGACAATGTTCACCGGGAGGATCCACCGCATGAACATGTAGTGGTTTTTGATGAAGCCCAGCGCGCATGGGACGCTGCCTATGGTGCCCGAAAATTTCAACTAAACGACAGTGAGGCAGCGCTATTTCTCGATATCATGCGCAAACACAAAGACTACGCTGTGGTAATCGCTTTGGTTGGCAGTGGCCAGGAAATAAACACTGGAGAAGCCGGGCTTGGGGAGTGGGGCCGCGCCTTGAAGACCCGGCCGGAATGGCAAATTCACGCTGCACCGGAGGTGTTGACAACCAACCAGCCCAGGCAACGCCTGTTCGCTTCGGTGCCGGATGAAATTATCATCAATTCGGCTCTGCAGCTTGACGTTCCAGTCCGATCCATTCGATCCACTGCCGGTGCGCCGTGGGTCGATGCCGTACTCCGCGGCGCACTGGACGAAGCCAAGCAACATGCGCAAGCAGGTGTGCCATTTTTTGTCACCCGATCGCTAACGGCGATGCGCGCGGCCTTGCGCGCCAAAGCACGCGGTGAACGTCGAACCGGTCTGGTGTGCAGCACCGGCGCTCGACGATTGGTAGCCGAAGGCATCTGGCCAGATTTTCCGCATCTCGATAATGATGCCATTGCAAACTGGTTTCTGAACCGGTGGCCGGATGTTCGGGCCTCCGACGCATTGGAGATCCCCGCCACGCAATTTGCCTGCCAGGGTCTGGAGCTTGATCTCGTCGGTCTCTGTTGGGGCGGTGACCTGATTTGGACCAATGGATGGAAAATCCGGAGGTTTATCGGCACTAAATGGCAAAATCCACTTGGTCAGGATGCGAGAGATTTTCGCCTCAACACCTATCGCGTTCTACTCACGCGCGCGCGTTATGACACCATCATATGGATACCCAAAGGTGAGCCGAACGACGCTACGCGTGAACCGGAACTATTTGATCGGACGGCCGATTTTCTAATCGAATGCGGCGCCGCCAAGCTGGAAGACTTGGCAACCGATCCGGTGTCGCCGAGGCCCGAACCGCTATTGCTTTAAAAGCTCAAACACCATCACGCTCTCCAGATTGTCCGAATACGGAAACTGATCGATCGGCGTGGCAGAAACCAATGCATATCCAGCTTTTTTCAATGCATATGCATCGATAGCCAGCGCCTTCGGGTTGCAACTAACATAGATCAGCCGCGGCACCGCAGCTGCCGTCAGGAACTTAATCTGACTGGACGCGCCCGAATAAGGCGGATCCAGCACCACCGCGGCACAGCCTTTCAGCTCCGCTATCTGCAATGGCCGCCGCGCCAAATCCCGTGCCGTGAGCTTGATCCGTCCCGCCAAGTTATTCTTGCGAATGGCAAGTTCCTGCGCTGCAACCGCATCAGCAGCGCCTTCATAAGCTTCGACGCGCCCGTAATTAACCAGCGCAAAAGTCAGCGTCCCGATACCGGCATACAGCTCCGCGATGCGCGATTTTTGCTGCAGCTTCGGCAAGCCCGCTACCGCACGCCGCGATGATCGCAGCTTCGCCTTGCGCGCTTGCCTGCAGGAATGCACCTGGCCCCGGTTCAACCGCAATCCCTGACAGCGTAATCACCGGTGGCCGTAGAATGATGATGGGCTCAGGCTCGGCCTTGTCTTTGGCAAAGCTGATACGCAGTGCCTGATGCAGCCGTGCAAACGCAACGATCTTGCTGCGATCGGGCGCGGTGATATCGGCATCGGTCCGAAACAAGATATCCGGCCCATGATCGAGCCAGTTGATGACGACCGAGGCATTGCGCCGAAACGCTTCCAAGCTGCGCAACAAAACCCGCAACGGCGGCAGCAGGGCAACAATGCGCGGATCCAGCAGCACGCATTCCTGCATGTCCACGACATCCGTACTCCGCGCCTTATGTAGACCCAGCGCAATAACCGCGCCGTTACGGCTCGCCGCCAGATCGACCCGCCGCCGGGTTTGCAACGGAATTTCGACCAGCGTCGCTATCGCCGGCTTTTCGTAACCAGCCTGGATCAGCGCGTTGCGTAGCACAGCCGATTTATCAATCGCCGAGCGATCATCGACCGCACAGCCGCCGCAAAATCCATAATGCCGGCAATGCGCCATCTGATCAGAACTTTGGAAGCCTGGTCCTGCCGCGGAGCGGCTATCGTTCGTTACCGCGGAGCGGCTATCATCAAGTGCCGCCGGGCGGCACGCGCTCATGCCGCGATTTCGCCGCCGTTCTCTTGGTCCGGCAACTCCGCCTCGCTGTCACTAAAAATTTCCTGCTCTTCGGGCCTGCCAGCGCGCTTACGGATCATCATAAAGGCTGGAACGTCGGCGCCAAATCCAACCACGTTGGGTCCGCTGTCTTGATTACGGTCAGGGTAGCGATTTTCGCGCCGGCGATATTCCTCGCGTTTGGGCGCCTCTGCAACAGGTTCGGCGGGTCTACCTTCATCACGCGGAAAGCGGGCGGTGTGGTCGCGCGCCGCGCGGGGCGCCTCATTGCGGCGCAGACCGCGTTCCGCAACAGACTTCGGCGCGGCTTTCGCACGCGCCGCACGCGGCTCGGCTGAACGCGTCTCGGCAACGCGCGTCTCGGTAACGCGGGGTTCGGCTGAACGCGGCTCATCATCTTGCTGGCTCGCCGAGGTTTTGGCTGTTCTAGCCGGGGCCTTCGCCGCCGGCTTCGCGCGGCCACGGCCGCGGCCACGCCTGCCATCATCCTCGGCCCATTCCACAGCGTCTAATCCGGGGATTTCAATCCGCGGGATAGGTGCGGCAATCAGCTTCTCAATTGCCTCCACCGCCAGCCGGTCTTCCGGAGCTGCGATGGTGAATGCCTTGCCGTCGCGTCCGGCACGTCCGGTGCGGCCGATACGGTGCACATAATCCTCGGCATGATGCGGCACGTCGAAATTGAACACATGGCTCAGCCCGCCGATATCGATCCCGCGCGCCGCCACATCCGAACAGACCAACAGCCGGATCTCGTTGGCCTTGAATTTCTCCAGCGTCGCGAATCGTACCGATTGCGCCAGGTCGCCATGTAGCGCGCCGGCGTCGAAATGATGCTTGGTCAACGACTTCAGCAAAATATCCACATCGCGCTTGCGGTTGCAGAAAATCAGCGCGTTCTGCACATCCTCGGAGCGGATCAACCGGCGCAGCGCCTCACGCTTGTCATGCTGCGCCACCAAAGCCAGGCCGGCGGTAATGGTGGTCGCAACCGATGCCGGTTTGGAAACCGTGATCTCTTTTGGGTTGCTCAAAAACGCATCTGCCAGCCGCCGGATTTCAGGCGCCATGGTGGCGGAGAAAAACAGCGTTTGCCGGGTCCGCGGCAGCATCGCCACAATCCGCTCGATATCCGGGATGAACCCCATATCCAGCATGCGGTCCGCCTCGTCGATCACCAGCACCCGAACGTCGGTTAACAGCAACCCGCCACGCTCGAACAGATCGATCAAACGTCCCGGGGTGGCAATCAGCACATCCACGCCTTTGGCCAACGCGTCCTTCTGGTCGTTCATGCTCTCGCCGCCGATCAGCAGCGCATGATTAAGTTTCAAATATTTTCCATAGGCGACGAAATTTTCCGCCACCTGCAGAGCGAGTTCCCGGGTCGGCTCCAAAATCAGCGAGCGCGGCATGCGGGCGCGCGACCGCGAACCGGAAAGAATGTCCAGCAGCGGCAGCGTAAATCCAGCGGTCTTTCCGGTGCCGGTCTGGGCGCAGCCCAGCACATCGCGGCCCATCAATACGGTCGGGATTGCCTGCGCCTGGATCGGTGTCGGCCGCAGATAGCCTTTATCGTGCAACGCCCGCAGAATCGGTTCCGACAGCCCAAGCGGCCCGAACCCATCAGCGTTCTCCTCCGGTTCCGAAGCCTCTTCCGGTTGCAAATGTTCCGCTCCGGAATGCTCCGGTGCAACCGCCTCGTCGCTTGCAGACGGCTCCAGCGCAGGCTCCTCCAGCGCAGCCTCCTCCACCGCCTCCACCGCGACCGCGGGTGCTTCGGCTATGGGGTCGGACTCGACCTGTGCGGCGTGAACCGCTTCGTCGTGCTGGCTATCGGACAATCAAAAAAACCCGTTCGTTAAGGAATAACGCACACTCAAGCATGCGGGAGCGCAATGGCGCTTATCGTCCCTGCCCTATCCGGAAAATCCATCGAAAAGTCAAGAATTGCCGGGCCGCGCTCCGCTCAAAGCAGGGTATCCAAAGCATCGAGTATCGGACAATCCGGCCGTTCATCGCCGTGGCAATTCGCCGCCAGATGTTTCAAGGTCTCGCTCATCGCCTGCAATGCTGCCGCCTTTTCCTCCAACGCGCCAATATGCCGTAGCGCGATCGACTTCACTTCAGCGGAGCTACGGCTCCGATCCCGCCATAAAGCCAGCAAATGTCGGATATCGTCGATCGAGAACCCTAAATCCCGAGCCCGCCGAATAAACCCCAGCTCATGCAAATCCCGTTTTGCGTAATGCCGGTAACGGTTCTCGGTCCGCCGCGGCGCCGAAATCAGCCCGATGCTCTCATAATGCCGGATCATTTTCGCGGAAACACCAGTGGCCATCGATGCCTCGTTGATGGTAACCAGCGCTTGCGTTCCGGCTTCGCTCATGCCGGTTGCCAATTGCGCAGACGCAAAGCATTGGTCAGCACCGAGACGGAGGACGCCGCCATCGCCAGTGCCGCCACCGTCGGGCTTAAAATCCCGAACGCCGCCAGTGGAATGCCGACCAAATTGTACACCATTGCCCAAAACAACCCTTGTTTCAGCACCGCCTGACTGCGCCGACAAAGCACCAACGCATCCGGCACCAGCCGGGTCGCCGGCCGCAGCAACGAGATATCCGCGGCCTCGATCGCAACATCGGCCGCATTGCCAAGGGCGATGCCAATATCTGCCTCCGCCAAAGCAGCGGCATCGTTAACACCATCGCCCACCATCGCTACGACTCGTCCGGCAGCGCGTCTGGCCTGAATAAACGCCCGTTTTTGCTCCGGCGCCATCTCGGCTAAAACTTCGCTAATGCCGAGCTCGCGGCCGATCGCATTGGCCGCCTCGCTGCGATCACCGGACAGCAGCGCCACTTCGCAACCCATACCCCGTAGCCGCAAAATGCTGGCTTTGGCATCGTCGCGCACCCGATCGGCAAAACTGAAACCTGCCAGCAGCGTGCCGTCCGCCAACGCCAGATAGGACCGCGCGTCGCCCCGCTCCGGAACGGCGCCCCCGGCATCGGCAATAAGTGCCGCTGATCCAAGAATATAGCGCACACCTGCCACACTGCCCTCCACACCTCGGCCTGGCAGGCTCCGTACTTTTTCCGCAGAATCCGAACCCGGCATCCGCAGGGCCGCCGCAAGCGGGTGATTGTCACCGGCAGCCAGGGCCGCCGCTATCGTTACAACATCCTCGGACGACAATGCCCCCAGAACGTCCACGCGAGCCAGTTGCGGCTTGCCCTCGGTCAGCGTGCCGGTTTTATCGAACACCACCAGATCGAGCTTCACCGCCTGCTCCAGCACATCGGCGTTGCGGATCAATATTCCGTGTTTGGCTGCCGCCGTCGTCCCGGCCAGGATGGCGGCCGGCGTTGCCAGGCCCAGCGCGCAAGGGCACGCGATCACCAGCACGGAAACCGCATTGATTAACGCCACCGGCGCCGCCGCCCCAGCCAGCATCCATCCGGCAAACGTTAGCACCGCAATCCCGATCACCACTGGCACGAAGACCGCTGAAACCCGGTCCGCCAGGCGCTGGATCTCCGGCTTGGAAGCCTGGGCCGCATCGATCAACCGCCCCATCCGGTCGAGGAACGACTCGCCGGGTCCGGTGGTCGCACGTAACTGCAAAACCGCATCCAGATTAAGCGCTCCCGCCAGAATCTTGGCGCCGGCCTGCCGCAGCACCGGCAGGCTCTCGCCGGTTAAATGACTTTCATCGACATAGCCGGCGCCGCTGATAATCACGCCATCCACCGGCACTCGCTCACCGGCCCGAATTTCAAGCACATCGCCGATGGCAACCCGCGCCACAGCCACATCGCCTTTGGCCCCGTGCGCCAATGCCGGCCGCAACGATGCCAGCCCGATGACCGACTTCACCGCCTCGCGTTTAGCCCGCTTCTCCAAATATTTACCAAGTCGCACCAGGGTGATGACCACGGCCGAACTCTCAAAATAAAGTGGACCGGCACCGCGCGCCAAATCGGCGGTGGAGAGAAAATACGCGGCAGAAGTTCCCAAAGCCACCAGCAAATCCATATTGCCGGCGCCGGCGCGCACCGCCTTGAACCCAGCAATATAAAACCGCGCCCCCAGCCAGAACTGCACCGGCGTTGCCAGCGCCAATTCCAGCCAGCCAGGAATTGGCAAAAACATCCCCAGCAATAACGGCGCCGACAACACAAAAGCAGCGCCAAGCTCGAGCAATTCCCGATTGCTTTCCGGCGGTGCCACACCACGTGCGCGAGCCGTGTACCCGGCCCGCTCAACGCCCGCGATCAGCGCCGCCATCCCGCTTCCCGCGGCCTCGACATGCGCCGTTTCGCTGGCAAGATTTACACTCACCAGTTGCACGCCGGGCACTAGATATAATGACTTCTCAACCCGGCCAGCACAGCTGGCACAGCTCATCCCGCCAATGGCGAGCTCAAAATTCTTAACCGGTTTGACGATCTGATCCATATGTCAGGATATAAGTATCCCACCATTGGAAGGTCAATGATTTAGGTCAATGAAGGCTGAGAAGTCGCTTTTTTTACAGCGCCGCAAAAGCTTCTTTGATTCGAACGCATAGGCGGCGGCCGCGTAACGCACCAGCTCCAGCATAATAAAAGTTTTTTGCTTCTTTTTTTCAAAAAAGAAGTTCTTTCTTCCTACCCGATCCGCATCCCGGACAGTACTGCGAACAGCACGACCAGCAGCGTAATCAGCACCACGATCGACACTCCCCAACGCAAGGCGAGGTAATTGCTGGCGACGATGCCGCGGCCCTTGCCGATGGTCTCCACCACGATTGTAATAAAAAAGCCTGCCAGAAGCAGGAAGAGCGACAGCCCTGGGGCGTTGAAATGGATCATCGCCAGTAATGCGACCCAGCCGATGAGCGCCGGCACGACGCCGAAAGTCAGCAGCTGGCGTTCATATCCGAGAACTGTTGGCGTCAGCGGTTCACCCCCGATTGGATGCGCGACGTCGCGCAACGCGAAGCCCCAATGGACCGCACCGATAAAGGAGAGGATGACCGCGCCGTAGGAGATCAGAACCTCGATTGCGACCGGCGAGGCAAGCGGGTCGAACAGGATGACCAAAGCAGAGACTAGAAAGGGAATTAGACCGCCCACGCTTAACAGCACGGCGATGGAAAAAGGCTGGCGCAGCATTGGCTCTCCCCCTAACGCTGGTCAGGCGATGCGCCGCACCAGCTCATGTTCGCTGGGGTAATCAACCGAATAGCCTAGCCGGTCAATCACCGGCCCAAGGATTTCCAGCACCGGGGTTAAATGTTCAAGGTAATGCCGATAGCGATAGCGTGACCGGCTGTATAATTTTTCGGTCACCTGGGCGTAGCTGGCGGTACGGGCGTAGCGGGTATTCTGCTCAAAGCTCAGGCATCTTGCATCATACTCGACGCCAACGAACTCAAGTATTTTTCCGACATTTGCCGCCTGGTCCGTCACCATATCCTCGTAGTGCAGCGACATATAGCGCATTGAAAGCTGCGCTTTGTAGTGCTCGACTAAGTCCGCAATCAAAACATAATGCTGCGCGATGGTTTCCATCTGGGCTGCGCAAAAGTAACCGTGAGTGAGATGATTGGCATAGACCGATATTAAAACATCCAGCGGATGCCTAATAACATGAATAATCGGAGATTTCGGGAACAGTAACGAAATCAGCCCGAGATGGGTTTCGTTAAGCGGCATTTTATCGGTGAACCATTCGGCGCCGTCGCGGAATATTCCGCTTTTGGCGGCGCGGTTCAGATAATAATCACGCAATTCGTCGAGCCCGTCGCGCTGGTCGCCCATCCATAATTCCGCAAGTGCATCCGGGTAGCTGAGCGGGCTGCCTAGTAGCCTTGGCATGATCTGAGTGACATCATTAATAAAAGGCAGTTCGTCGCCGGCGGAAATGCGCGGATGCACGCTCAGGGTCTGTTCGATCAAGGTGGTGCCGGAACGCGGAAAACCGACGATGAAAATCGGCTGCGGCATCCCGGCCCGGAAGTTCGCGCGCGGCAGTGTGGTGAGCCGCCGAGCCGTGAAAAATCCTATATTGCGGGCGGCCAGGTCACGAGCAGCGTCAGCAAGATAGGGCCGCGCGCCAAACTCCAGCGCACGTTTTTTCCCGGAATCATACGCTGCAAAAGCCTCGTCATGCCGGCCAAGCTGATCCAGCAACCGGCCTTTCTCCGATAACTCGGCTGGCCCGAGCTGGGCTTTCTTGTCGCCGGGCACTTGCCGCCGCTCATCCAACAGCGCCAACGCTGCTTCCGGCCGCTTTAGCCTGGCGAGCACGGTGGCGCGCGTGAGTTGGACGCTGGGATTACCCGGCTCTATGGCCTCAGCCATATCCAGCAAATCCAGCGCCGCTTCGAATTTGCGGTCAGCTTCTTCGAGCTTGGCCCAGCCTAGAAAGGTTTGCAGAATATCCGGTTTGAGCTTTACCGATTGTTCGTACAGCACCCGCGCCTCATCCATGCGTCCCTGGTTTTTCAAATTCCATGCCAGATTGGCGAGCGTAATCGGCTCATCCTTATCTGCCAGCGCCAGCACTTGCCGGTAGTGGAATTCGCCAACCAACGGCCGGTTTGCCTCAGTTAGCACCAGTCCCATCAAATTATGCGCCTGCGGACTTCGGGGCGCGATCCGCACTGCGTTGCGGGCGTGCAATTCGGCCTCAGCCAGCGCCCCTTTCCCCAGCAGCAATAAGGTGAGTTCGTTGGTCGCCCAGAAGTTATTTGGATTGATCGCAACAACGCGGCGTATCAACGCCTCGGCAGCCGGCCAGCGTCCAGCTTTTCGGACGATCCGATACAACAAAATAAGCGCATCCTCATGTCCCGGCGCTAATTCAAGCAAACCGGAAAGCTGAATTTCCGCTTCGGCACCGCCGGAACAAAAGGCGAGCTCGGCCTGTGCAAAAATCGGCTGTAGGACGATATGGGCGTCCACGGGGCTGATCGCCGACAACTCAAGCGCGCAGCAGCGCAAACGCCGAAGCCCCGAACCACAACTGCAGGATGTGAGATCGATCACCCTAAGATTGTGCAGCCAGCTGGCCCGTTACGCAAGTCAAAAAATAAGGCCAGGGAATGACCCCTGGCCTTATTTGAGTGCTATTGCACTTCCTCTGGCAATCGCTCGCCACTTGGATCATCGCCCTCAGATTCCGGCCGCGGCAGAGCAGGTAGCGCTGCTTCGGTGACATCGAAGGCTAGTTTGCCATCTTTGAGCGTAACCTTGACAGCGCCGCCCTTCACCAGTTTGCCGAACAACAATTCCTCGGCAAGCGGCTTCTTGATCAATTCCTGGATCACACGAGCCAACGGCCTGGCGCCGTAAAGCGGCTCGTAACCGCGCTCTGCCAGGAACTCCTTGGCAGCCGAGGACAGCTCGATGGTGACATTCCGATCCGCCAACTGAGCTTCCAGCTGCATCACGAACTTCTCGACCACCTGGGCGACGATTTCCGTGGTTAGCGGCGCAAACGGAATAACCGCGTCGAGCCGGTTGCGGAATTCGGGCGTGAACATCCGCTTGATCGCGTCCTGATCTTCACCGACCCTGACCTCGCGGCCAAACCCGATTCCGGCCTTCGCCATGTCGGCGGCGCCGGCATTGGTGGTCATGATCAGGATGACGTTACGGAAGTCAATCTTCTTCCCGTTATGGTCGGTAAGCTTACCGTGATCCATGATCTGCAACAAAATATTGAACAGATCCGGATGCGCTTTTTCGATCTCGTCCAGCAACAGCACGCAATGCGGATGCTGGTCGATGGCATCGGTCAACAACCCGCCCTGATCAAAGCCCACATAGCCGGGCGGCGCGCCGATCAACCGCGATACCGAATGCCGCTCCATATATTCGCTCATATCAAAGCGCGTCAGCTCGATCCCGAGGGTTGCGGCGAGCTGCCGCGCTACCTCAGTTTTACCGACACCGGTCGGCCCGGAGAACAGATAATTGCCGATCGGTTTTTCAGAATCCCGCAAGCCGGCGCGAGACAATTTGATTGCGGCGGAAAGCGCCTCGATCGCCTCGTTTTGTCCGAACACCATCGACTTCAGATCGCGCTCCAGTGTCCGCAGCACTTCTTTGTCATCCGCGGAAACGGATTTGGGCGGAATGCGTGCGATCTTGGAGACCATCTCCTCGACATCCTTGAGCGTAACGGTTTTCCGCCGCTTGCCCTCCGGCTGCAACATCCGCGCAGCACCGGCCTCGTCGATCACATCGATCGCCTTATCCGGCAGCTTGCGGTCATTGATGTACTTGGCAGCCAACTCAACCGCACCACGGATCGCATCATCGGTGTAGCGCACCTTATGATGTTTTTCATACGCGCCCTTCAGGCCGCGCAGAATTTTCACCGCATCCTCAACCGACGGCTCATTAACGTCGATCTTCTGGAACCGCCGCACCAGCGCGCGATCTTTTTCGAAATAGTTGCGGAATTCCTTGTAGGTGGTGGAACCGATGCACCGCAGGCTGCCCTGCGCCAGCGCCGGCTTCAGCAGATTTGAGGCATCCATCGCGCCGCCCGAGGTTGCACCCGCGCCGATTACCGTATGGATCTCGTCGATGAAAAGAATCGCACCCGGCGAATTTTCCATCTCCGTAACAACGGCTTTCAATCGTTCTTCGAAATCACCGCGGTAACGGGTGCCAGCCAACAAGGCGCCCATATCCAACGCAAAGATCGTCGATTTCAGCAGCACTTCCGGGACATCGCCATCGACGATCCGTTTCGCCAGGCCTTCTGCGATCGCGGTTTTACCAACTCCAGGATCACCGACGTAAAGCGGATTGTTCTTGGTCCGGCGGCAGAGAATTTGAATCGTCCGCTCAATCTCATGTTCACGGCCGATCAATGGATCGATCTTACCGCTTTGGGCTTTTTTGTTCAGGTTTACGCAATAGGTGGAAAGCGCGTCCTGGCCCCGCTTGCCGGATTTTTCCTCACGATCGGAATCGCCGTCACCGGCAGAGCCGCTCGGTGGCCGCGGGCTGGACTTGCCAGGAGATTTGGCAATGCCGTGGCTGATGAAATTCACCGCATCCAGCCGGGTCATGTCCTGCAACTGCAGGAAATACACCGCATGGCTTTCGCGTTCGCTGAACAAAGCCACCAGCACGTTGGCGCCGGTAACCTCGTCGCGGCCGGAGGACTGCACATGGATCGCGGCGCGCTGCACCACGCGTTGGAAGCCGGCGGTTGGTTTCGGATCGCCGGCGCGATCGGTCGCCAACCCGGCAAGGTCCTTATCCAAAAACTCGGTCAGATCCTTTTTGATTTTTTCAATGTCGACACCGCAGGCCCGTAGCACGGCAATTGCATCGGTATCATCGACAAGGCCGAGCAATAAATGCTCCAGAGTAGCGTATTCATGTTTGCGATCGGCGGCCAGCGAAAGCGCCCGATGCAGTGTTTGTTCAAGATTCCTTGAAAGCATGGATCTAAACCGTTCCTTCACGCCGACACTCGGCGCTCTGATTCCGGGCGCTAGATTGGCCTGCCCAGCCCAGCCACGTTACGCGTAAAAGGTGAAGTAGCCGTCAACTTTTCTATTCAAACTGCCTATATCCACAGACTATAGGCAGGCTTCACCATACCGCAATAAAAATACATGGTGTCGTTCCAGATAACGTACCAGGGTCACTCTTTTTCAATGGTGCATTGCAGGGGATGCTGGTTCTGACGCGCCAAATCCATCACTTGCGTCACCTTGGTCTCGGCAACCTCGTACGTATAGACCCCGCACACCCCGACTCCGCGGCGGTGGACATGCAACATTATCTGCGTCGCCTGATCGCGCGACTTCTGAAAAAACCGCTCCAGGACATGCACCACGAATTCCATCGGCGTATAGTCGTCGTTCAGCATCAAGACTTTATACATGGTCGGCTTGCGCGTCTTCGGGCGCGGTTTGACAACCACCCCAATTGAAGGCCCATCGGCACCTTTGCGCTTGTCGTTGTCACTCATCATTCGCATCCTGTAGGTGGGTAGCGCCACCCGGCGGTCCAAGCCCTAAACTTAACCTTCCTAAACGCAACCTCTTAATATCAAGTCTTCGGCACTAGCCATTGCCAATGTCCTATGAGCAAATGAGCATATCGCAAGCCCAGCCGATATCAATATCGCCTCGGCGCCCGCTTTTTCCTTACGCAAAGTTCTGAAACGCTTGACACAAAAAAAGCCCGGATCATCGATCCGAGCCTTTTTGCTGGTCACATGCCGGGGTTAGCCGGAAGCGTTTTTGAGGATTTAGACGCTCTTGCCGAACTTTTCGACCGCCAAGGTGAGGCGAGCGGTGAGCGGTGCGATCGCCTGTTCAGCGAGCTTCACGGTTGCATCGGTTACCTTGTTGGTCTCCGAAACGGCTTTTTCGATCTTGGCGCGGGCAAAACCGGATTGCAGGTCAACCGCTTCCTTAACCGACTTCACCCCAAGTAAAGACTTGGTGAACGTCACGGATTCTTCGATTGCAGCCTTGTTGGACGCCGCCAACTCTTTCGACATATCCTGCAGGCCGCTCGCGAGAATTCTCGAAGCCGCCATAAATGCTTCCAGGTTACCTTTGCTGAAGCTCATCAATTCTTCGGAGGATTTCATAGCTTTTTCAACGCTTTCCTTCAGCTTGACCTGCGAAGTCTCAAAACCTTTCGTGGCCTTCTCCATACCCTCTTTCATGGCGGCCATGGTCTTTTCAAACCCTTTGGTCGCAACTTCGTTCGAGGTATCGATAGAGGTATCAACGGCTTCGGCCGCGATGGCTTTCATTTTCGTGGTGCTCATGTAAACGCTACTCCTGGCAATAACTTGTTCAGCGCGGCTGCACGGCTCCAAAACCAGCGAGCAACTACAGTAAAATACCGCAATGCAGCATGGATCCTCTAAGCCAACAAAATCGCGCCGTCAACAAAAATGTTGCGCCGCACAAAAACTAAATTTGGGGCGGGTCCTTGGCCGTCTCGGCTCCGGAACAGAGTAAAATCTTTTAACCTATTGGGATTTTAACTCTTTTTAGTTTTTTTAGCTGGACAATCTATAAGCGGCGCGTTTACAGAAATTCATGATTCTCTTAAGGGTGGCATAATGCACGCTGGACGCTGGGACGCGCTTGGACGGAAGACACTTGCAATATTCTGCGGTGCTGCGTCCCTGTTTGCTTGCCAGGCGGCCGTGGCGCGGCCATTGCACCATCATCGCCACCATTATTACCAGACATTGCAGCCCGCACCTCAGGATCCCCAGGATCTTAGTATCGAAGCCCTGACTGCGCTCGGCCCAACAGCGCCCGGTGTCAGCTCCATCGTTATAAACGCCAGCACAGGAGCGGTCGTCTCAGAAAATGGCGCCGACATTCCGCGCTTCCCCGCCAGTCTCACCAAGCTGATGACGCTTGATCTCGCCTTCCAGGCGTTGCGCGACGGCCGGTTGACGCTGGATACCGTCCTGCCGGTATCGGTCCATGCCTCTGCCGTTGAGCCGGTGAAACTCGGCCTGATGCCTGGCGACACCCTGACCGTCCGGCAGGCGATTTTGGCAATGACCACGATGTCCGCAAATGACGCGGCCACCGCGCTTGGCGAATATCTGGGGGGAGGCTCGGAATATCGCTGCGCCCAGATGATGACCCTGCGCGCCCACGCGCTCGGCATGGCGCAAACCCAGTTTTATAATGCTTCCGGCCTGCCCAACCCCGGCCAGGTGACGACTGCCCGCGACCTTTCGATCCTGGCCCGCGATATCGTTGTCAGCTACCCGCAGTATCAGCCGTTTTTCGAAGCCCTCAACTTCAATTTCAACGGCCGTACCATCTACAGTAATAACGGCATGCTGAAGCTCTACCCGGGCGCGATGGGGATGAAGACCGGCTATACCATTTTGGCCCGCCATAATCTGATCACCGCCGCCGAGCGTAACGGCACCATTCTAATCGGCGTGACCCTGCATGAACCTTCCTGGGGCCAGACCTATGCGCAAATGACCGCGCTGCTCGATAACGGCTTTGGCGGCCACATGCCGGGCAATAACGCAGTTATGCTGGCAACCCGGGTGAACGGCTCGACGCCACCGGCGATGCCCCAAGGTACGCAGCAGAGCGCGCAATACGCCAGCCTGCAGCCCAGTCAGGCAGCTTCTAGTCAGAATTTAGCGCCCCCCGCCGTGCCGCTGCCAGCGCCGAGTTCAGGGATTGCATCGCTATTCCCGACTGCGGATGCCGCGACCATCCGCCCGGCGGTGCCCAGGCAACTGGCACAGAACGGTAGCGTTACCCGCGCTTCGATCCCCGGCTGGACGGCGCAATTGGGCAGCTATACCAAAATGAAGTTCGCCCGGGAGCAGGCGCTCAACGTCCATGCAATGCGCGGCGTCGGCATCGCCCGCATCGCCCGGCTGGATCGTCATGGCAGGGTATTATGGGCAGCCCAGTTGGCGGGACTAACCTATACGGGAGCTCATGCGACCTGCCACGCCTTGGCCGCGCACGGCAACTCCTGCGTCGTTATTGCGCCGCAGAGTGCGCACCTGGCCATGCGCGACACCTCCGCCGGTTAGGCTGTTTGAAAACGCGCTACGCTGGCCATCTGAGGCGTATTTCTGTGCTCGCGGTCCCCCTCGGACATAAATACCGCTCCGGTCTGGTTCTTAAAACCCGGCCCAGCTGCCTTAGCCTAGCAAATTTTGAAACAGCCCAGGATGGCCTTTGAAGCCAAGCTCACTTATTGAGCGGCAATGCTGACCACTGAATTTTCTGAGGTGTTTGCTTCGGTGGCGGGGAGCCGGCCGCTGCAGGCGGCGACCATCATTGCCGGCACCTTTATTCTTGAAGACGCGGCGACCCTGCTTGCCGCGATGCAGGTGGCGGCCGGTGCGGTATCGCTGCCGCTGGCGCTGGCGGCGCTGTATACCGGGATCGTGCTGGGCGATCTCGGGCTCTATGGGCTGGGCGCGCTTTCCGCGAAAAATAAATGGGCGGCGCGTCTGGTCCCCAAGCGACGGCAGGACCTCGGCCATAATTGGGTTAGCCAGCGTGTTTTGCCTTTGGTTATTGTCAGTCGTTTCGTGCCTGGTTTAAGGCTGCCCACCTACACGACTTTAGGCTTCCTGCGGGCGCCGTTCCTGCAATTTGCCGCCGCTGCCGTCGGCGCCACCCTGGTCTGGACCTCGGGGCTATTTTACATCAGCTTGAAGCTGGGCGTATTGATGTTGCACTATCTCGGCATTTGGCGCTGGGCCGGACTCGCGGTATTCTGCTTGTTACTTATAGTTGTCGGACGGACCGCCGCGCGATTCTATAACCAAAGGACCCCTTAATGAGCGAAACGTCGCTAGACGTCTCCACCCGTCCCAGCTGGGCCCTATTTCGCCGTCGCCAAACTGGCCCGGTCTCGTTTTTTGAATTCTGGCCAGGCTGGCTATTCTACTTTCCAGTCGTGTTGTTCTGGATTTTGAACGCCTTCAAATACCGCAGCATCACACTGCCCGCTTTGGCAAACCCGCGGATTGATGCCGGCGGCATCTGCGGCGAGTCCAAAAACGACATTCTGCAGCTCGCCGGCCCCCTCGCCCGGCCCTGGATTGCCGAATTCGCCGGCGTTACCACGGCCGGCCATGTCGACGGCAACGACCTGGCGGTCGCCGAAGCCGCAATGGCGCGCGCCGGCATCGTTTATCCGGTGGTCGCCAAGCCGGATATGAGCTGCAATGGCGTCGGCGTGCGCATTGTTAAAAACGCTGCCGCGCTTGCCGCCTATCTCGCCGAGTTCCCGCGCGCCACCCGGCTGCAATTGCAGACCCTGGTGGATCTCGAGGGCGAAGCAGGGATTTTTTATATTCGCCGCCCCGGTGCCGCAACCGGCCAGATTACCTCCGTCACCCTTAAATTCGCACCAACGGTCATTGGCGACGGCAAGCATAATATCCGTGATTTGATCGCGTTTAATCCGCGTCTGCACGCGGTATCGCGCCTGTTGCTCAAAAAACTAGGCAATGCAGCCGACCAAATTCCAGCTCCGGGCAAGTCCGTTCGCCTGGTCTTTGTCGGCAATCACTGCCGCGGCTCAACGTTTCAGGATGGCATGCGCATCGTCACTCCGGCTCTGGCCGCACGGATCGACGCCATCGCGCGTGACATCCCCGACCTTTATTTCAGCCGGTTCGATCTGCGTTATGAAACGATCGATGCGCTGCAGGCCGGCGAGAATTTCAAAATCATCGAAATCAACGGCAGCGGCTCCGAAGCCACCCATATTTGGGACCCGGCGATGACCCTACGCCGGGCTTACGCAACGCAGTTTTTTCACTATGGCGAGTCCTTCAAAATCGGCGCCGCCATCCGTGCGGCGCGCGGCTTGCGTCCCACCGGCCCATTCCGGCTCCTCGCCCTATGGATCCAACAGAAAAGGCTCATGGCCGCCTACCCCGCCAACGACTAGAGGCTATTTCCGAAGCCGCTCTGGCAGAGCGCCTGACAACGTCATGCAACCACCGTGGCGGCCTCTTGAAACAGCCTTTGCTGCGTGCGGACAGCGTTGCGCTGACCCGGTCCAAGGCCCGGAATAAAAGCAGGTTTTGGTTCTTTTTTCTGAAAAACACCGCTCGCTTTCGTAGGAGAAACCGCGCCCTATCCAGGCTTTGCGCGTTGCGCTCCGTAACGCCCTATGTTACCTCCCCGCCGATAGCTGCGGGGCGTTCGCTTTGCGGAAATTTGTTCGGCCGCGGCAATTGGGATGCGTAATCAGTGGTAGAGAAAGTCAGTACGGGTGAAACGCCCTTAACCGCACGCTATGCCGCTGCCCTTTATTCCTTGGCTGATGAACAAGGCGTCTTGAGTGAAACCGTAGATCAGATGGAAGCGCTCGGCCGCTTGATCGATGAAAGCCCGGACTTCGCCAGCCTGGTCCATAACCGCCTGCTTGATGCCAAGCTCCTGGTCGGGCCGACGGAAAAAGTCTTGGAAGCCCAGGGTTTTTCGGCCCTGATCCGGAATTTTGTCGGCGTCGTCATCGCCAACCGGCGCTTATCGGACCTGCCGGCGCTGGTTGGCGGATTTGCCGCCTATGCCGCTGCCAAACGTGGCGAGGTCATTGCAACCGTCACCTCCGCGTTGCCCTTGACTGACCTGCAGCGGGTTCAACTACGCGCCCGCCTGACCGAAGCCGGCTATAGCAGTGTCCGGCTTGATGAGCATCTCGACCCGTCCTTGCTTGGCGGCCTGACGTTAAAAATCGGTCCGAAGCTTTACGACACCAGTTTGAAATCACGCCTGCAGCGTTTGCAGTATTCACTAAAGGGAGCCGCCTGACATGGAGATCCGCCCAGCCGAAATCTCCGAGATTCTGAAAAGCCAGATCGCGAATTTCGACACTCAGACCAATGTCGCCGAAACCGGCCAGGTGTTGAGTGTCGGCGACGGCATCGCCCGGATTTTCGGTCTCGCCAATGTCATGGCCGGTGAGCTTGTGGAATTCCCCGGCGCCGGCGTCAAAGGCATGGCGCTCAACCTCGAGCTCGACAATGTCGGCGTGGTGATTTTCGGTGATGACCGGCAAATCCGCGAGGGCGACATCGTCACCCGCACCGGTACGATCGTGGACGTGCCCACCGGCAAGGGCCTGCTCGGCCGCGTTGTCGATGCGCTCGGCAACCCGATCGATGGCAAGGGACCGGTGATCTACACCGAACGCCGCAATGTCGAGACCAAGGCGCCGGGTATCATTGCCCGCCAATCGGTCACCGAGCCGATGCAGACCGGCATCAAGTCGATTGACGTTCTGATCCCGATTGGCCGCGGCCAGCGTGAGCTGATCATCGGCGACCGCCAGACCGGCAAATCGGCGATCATCATCGACACCATCATCAATCAGAAAGCCGTTAATGCCGGCACCGACGAGAACAAAAAGCTGTACTGCATCTATGTCGCGGTCGGCCAGAAACGCTCCACCGTCGCGCAATTGGTGCGCACGCTGGAAGAACAGGGCGTGATGGAATACTGCATCGTGGTCGCCGCCACCGCTTCCGACCCGGCGCCGATGCAGTTCCTGGCGCCTTATACCGGCTGCACCATGGGCGAATATTTCCGCGACAACGCCATGCACGCGGTCATTTTCTATGACGATCTTTCCAAGCAGGCCGTCGCCTACCGGCAAATGTCGCTGCTGCTGCGCCGCCCGCCGGGCCGCGAAGCCTATCCGGGCGACGTATTCTACCTGCATTCGCGTCTGCTGGAGCGCGCCGCCAAAATGTCTGACGCCGAAGGCGGCGGCAGCCTGACCGCACTTCCGGTCATCGAAACCCAGGCCGGCGACGTCTCGGCCTATATCCCGACCAACGTGATCTCGATCACCGACGGCCAGATTTTCCTTGAAACCGAATTGTTCTTCAAAGGCATCCGGCCAGCGGTGAATGTGGGTCTTTCAGTCTCCCGCGTCGGTTCCGCCGCGCAGATCAAGGCGATGAAGCAGGTGGCCGGCAAGATCAAGCTCGATCTGGCGCAATACCGAGAAATGGCTGCCTTCGCGCAGTTCTCATCAGACCTCGACCCGATCACCCAGAAAATGCTGGCCCGCGGCGCCCGCCTGACGGAATTGCTGAAACAGCCGCAATACCACCCGCTTTCGGTCGAGGATCAGGTAATTTCGGTCTTCGCCGGCACCCGCGGCTATCTCGACAATATCGCAGTCGAAAAAGTCGGCGCCTTCGAAGCCCAATTGCTCTCCGAGATCAAGGCCCGCGAGCCCGGCATCATCGAGGCCATTCACAAGGACCAGCAGATCAAGCCGGACACCGAAAAATCGCTGATCGCCTTCATCGAAAATTTCTCCCGCACCTTTGCCTGAGTGACAGCATAATCGATGCCAAGCCTTAAAATCCTCCGCAACCGGATCAACAGCGTCAAATCGACGCAGAAGATCACCAGCGCCATGAAGATGGTTGCCGCCGCCAAATTGCGGCGCGCCCAGACCCATGCCGAGGCGGCGCGCCCCTATGCGCAGCGGATGGCGAAGATGATGGAAGCTCTGGCGGCTGGTGCATCGGATAATCCCAATGCGCCGAAGCTGCTGGTCGGAACCGGCAGCGATAAAACCCATCTACTGGTTGCTATCACTGCTGATCGCGGTCTTGCCGGCGCTTTCAATTCGAATATCGGCCGGGCGGTGCGTCTGAAGGCGCGGCAGCTCGAATCCGAAGGCAAGAAGGTTAAAATCCTTGCCGTCGGCCGCAAGGGCAACGATTATTTCCGCCGCGAGCTGGCTGGGCAGATTTCCGGTAACTTCAATTTCGTCGGGCGCAAATCCATCGAGTTCGTCGATGCCGACGCGATTGCCGACAAAATCGTCCACATGTTCCGCGACGGCGAATTTGACGTCGCGACTTTGGTGTTCAACAGCTTTGTCTCGGTAATGACCCAGCGCGTCACCGAAAAACCGCTGATCCCGGCAGCACCTCCGGTCGCCAATGACAACCCGACGCCGGCCGCAGCCGAATACGAAATCGAACCCGATGACGGCACCCTGCTGGACCGCCTGCTGCCGCGCAACCTCGCGGTACAGATATACTCCGCGTTGCTGGAGAACGCCGCCGGCTTCTACGCCAGCCAGATGACGGCAATGGATAGCGCCACGCGCAATGCCGGCGACATGATCAAAAAGCTGTCGCTGAATTACAATCGGGCCCGGCAGGCCAACATCACCAAAGAACTGATCGAGATCATCTCCGGCGCTGAAGCTGTTTAGCACATGATTGAATTCATTGAATCCTGTTCTAAACGTCTGTTCAGCGATCAAGTCCGCTGATTTAGGAACAATAGAGAACCATGGCAAACAATAATACCGGTCGCGTAACGCAAATCCTGGGCGCCGTCATCGACGTGCAGTTTGAAGGCGCGCTGCCTTACATCCAGAACGCGCTGACCACTAAAATCGGCGACCGGACGCTGGTGCTCGAAGTGGCGCAGGAAATCGGCGAGCGTACGGTTCGCTGCATCGCCATGGACACCACCGACGGCATGGTCCGCGGTACCGAGGTCAGCGATACCGGCGCCCCCATCTCAGTCCCCGTCGGCCCCGGCACCCTTGGGCGCATCCTCAATGTCATCGGCGAGCCGATCGATGAGCGCGGCCCGGTGCCGGCCGTCAGCTATATGCCGATCCACCGCGATGCCCCGAGCTTCGAGGAGCAATCCTCGTCGACCGAAATCTTGGTCACCGGTATCAAGGTGGTCGACCTGCTGGCGCCGTACCTCAAGGGCGGCAAGACCGGCCTGTTCGGCGGCGCCGGCGTCGGCAAAACCGTCCTCATTCAGGAACTCATCAACAACATCGCCAAGGGCCATGGCGGCGTCTCGGTATTCGCCGGCGTCGGCGAACGCACCCGTGAAGGCAACGACCTTTACCATGAAATGATCGATGCCAACGTCATCAAGCTCGGCGACGGCAATACCGACGGTTCAAAGGTGGCGCTCGTCTACGGCCAGATGAACGAGCCGCCGGGTGCGCGTGCCCGCGTCGCCCTTTCCGGCGTGACCATGGCCGAATATTTCCGCGATGTCGAAGGCCAGGACGTGCTGTTCTTCGTCGACAACATATTCCGCTTCACGCAAGCCGGCGCTGAAATGTCGGCTCTGCTTGGCCGCATCCCCTCCGCCGTCGGCTATCAGCCGACGCTGGCAACCGACATGGGCGCGCTGCAGGAACGCATTACCTCGACCAAAAAGGGCTCGATCACCTCGGTACAGGCCATTTATGTTCCAGCCGACGACTTGACCGACCCGGCGCCCGCCACCTCGTTCGCGCATCTGGATGCCACCACCGTGCTCAACCGCGCGATCTCGGAGAAAGGCATCTATCCGGCAGTTGATCCGCTCGACTCCACTTCGCGCTCGCTGGACCCGCGGATCGTTGGCGAGGAACATTATCAGGTGGCCCGTGATGTCCAGAAAATCCTGCAAACCTACAAATCCCTGCAGGACATCATCGCCATTCTCGGCATGGACGAGCTCTCTGAGGACGACAAGCTGATTGTCGCCCGCGCCAGAAAGATCGAGCGCTTCCTGAGCCAGCCCTTCCACGTCGCCGAGGTTTTCACCGGCTCGCCAGGCGTGTTTGTTGCCGTCGCCGACACCATCCGCAGCTTCAAGGCGATCGTCGCCGGCGAATATGACCATCTGCCGGAAGCCGCCTTCTACATGGTCGGCACCATCGAGGATGCGGTGAAAAAAGCCGAAACCATGTCCGCCGCGGCCTGAACCATGCCGATCACGCTGGAAATCATCAGCCCGGAGAAACTGCTGCTGTCACGCCCGGTCGACATGGTGGTGATCCCTGGCACCGAAGGCGATCTCGGCATTCTGCCAGGCCATTCCAAGCTGATTACCGGCCTGCGCGGCGGCCTGGTCGATATCTATCAGAACAATAAAATTACCGACCGCTTCTTCGTCTCCGGCGGATTTGCTGAAGTCACCGAAGAGCGCTGCTCGGTCCTGGCCGACGATATTACCCGCCAATCAGACCTCGATCTGCACGGCGCTGAGTTGGCCCTTGAAAAAGCCAAGGAAGCCTTTGACGCTACCGACATTAATAACCGGGACGATTACCTCGAAGCCTCGGACCGCCTGATCTCAGCCCAGGCAATGGTGGACTCGATCCCAAAGAAGTAAGGCACGTTTTTTTGCTGTAGAAAAACCGCGTCCGGTCGCCAAGCAAAAGAATTCTTTTATTCCGATACCCGGGCATGGCATGATTAAAAGCCGAGATCCCAGCGGACATCTTAGCCAAAGTTGGGAAAAGTTTTGCGGGACTTTTCAAAAATCGACCGCTTAGGAGCACTATTGTTCCCACGCACGCTCATTCTCATTATGCTCCCGGCGACAGTGTTCTTCGGCAGCATCGGCGTAGATGTGTATAAAACGGCGGAATGGCGAACAGCTTTTACTGTAACAGCATCTTTTGCTGCAACGCCATCCAAGCCCGGGTTTCCAGAACCCGGGCCCAGAAGGTATCCGCCTGGCTATGAGACGGCGCTACTTGCGAAGTAGATAGCCAAGGGCGAAGAACAGCCCTGCTGCGACGGCCAGAGCCGTGAGCGGCTTATCAGCAACATTATCACGTATTTCGTCAGCGGCGGCGCCAAAGGTCTTTTGCGCCTTACCTGCCGCCTGGTTCCACTTACCCTCGGCCTGCGTCGACGTATCCCCGGTCAGTCCGCCGACCGCATCCTGGACCTTGCCGCCCAAATCACGGGCCATACCTTCAAATTCATTTTCGTCCGCCATAATAGTCTCCTTCTGTTGAAAGTGAGACGTGGTAGCGGGGCTTAAAAAAACCAATACGCAGGTTAAATGGCTGACAGCGTTTTAATCCGTATCCTGGCTCTGGACCAAGGCTCTCTTAGGCGCAAATATCGAAAATTACTGGCGTGGCGCTCGCCATCGGCAGATCCATCCTTTAGCCCGGGATCGCGGCGGTGGCCGCTATTCCAACTTCCGGCGCCGGAAAATGCACCCAGGGTCCGCTTTGCCATCCGCAACTCGCTCGAACACGAGCGATGATCGCGTTGTACAATTCCGGCTTTTGAATATTCAGCCGGGAGCGGAGCGCATCGATATCTTCGCCAAGAGCGGATTCAATATCCAATCCCGGCAGCCATGCCGCTTCGCGTCCAATGCGCTTGGCTTCGTTTATCGCGGCGGCCACCCCCCGCGGGTCGACCTTCAGGCGACGAAGCTGCTTGCGGATCGGCGGCGGCGCGAACGTGAAAATGATCTTGTAGCCGCGAACTTCGACATGCTGATAAGCCATGGCTACGACACAGGCCTCACCCAATTCATCACGCCCATAGCCCACCAGCACATGGTGCAGGTCATGCGAGCATCGTATTGAATAATTGAGAAAAATCTGTACCGCTTCAGGCTTTTCCGCGATATGCGCATTCACCGCGGGCGTCGCGTCATACAACCCCTGAACCGACAGGCCTTCGCGCTGCATATGCGCGAGATAGTGCCGGCCCAAGGAGTTTTCGGGCAGGGTCCGCAAATATTCATGATCGTCGAGGATTTTTATCAGCGAGCGGCGCTCTTGAATTACCGCCCGTCCCGTCGCTGACTCTACAAAACGCTGGAAGAGATGCTTGCGCGAATAACCGCCGGCCGCAATCTCCAGCAACGCCACCTGCCGGGTATCCTGGGTATTCCGGATCAGCCTGACGGCCGCAAGCACTGTCGCCAATGGGTTGAACCGATCGGCGGGAAAACGGCTACAATCCAGATCCCCATGGCTGGCGGAATTGCTTGGCAAAGACGACCCCTGCTGTCGATTTTTCGTAACAGCGCCGGTACAAAAAGTCCAAAACAATTTCGCAGCACTTGCATTTTCCGAGCTGCAAATTGGACAGCCTCCCTAACAAGCAGGATAACAGCTGCAGCCGCATTGCTAAAGGTGATCGGAAACAGTCACATGCCTTACCTTGTCTATCGCCGCACGCTATTTGCAGCCGCTTTCGGTGCGGCCACGATATGTCTGATCCGCCCCAATTCCGCGAACGCGGCAATCGACCCCGAGCTTCTGGCCGCGATTGCCAGCCCGGCGCGCTCGCCCAGCAACGTAAAACGCGACCGCTACCGGCATCCGGCTCAGGTGCTAAGTTTCTTCGGCTTGCGCGACAATCAATCGGTGGTCGAAATAGAACCTGGAGCCGGCTACTGGACCGAGATCCTCGCACCCTATCTCAAAGCCCATGGCAATTATCGCGTGGCAATCCCGTCCGCGCCCGCCGCCGACAAAAAAGCTGCAGCCGCGATGGCCGCTTTTATCGATAAGTTGCAGGCCGACCCGGCGGATTACGGCAAAGTGATCATTTCCGGGTTTACGCCGCATACGCCGCTTGCACCACCGAACTCCGTCGATCTCGTGCTATCGTTTCGCAACCTGCATGACTGGATGGCAAACGGAACGGCAGCATCCGACCTCGCCGAAATCAATGCGGCACTGAAACCGGGTGGCGTTCTGGGGATCGAGGATCATCGCGGACTGACGACGCAAGCACAGGATCCGCTGGCAAAAAGTGGCTATGTCCGTGAGGATTACGCAATCGCCCTGATCGAAAAATCCGGCTTCAAACTGGTCGGAAGCTCAGCTGTGGGAGATAACCCGCGCGACACCAAAAACTACCCGAAGGGGGTTTGGACTCTGCCGCCCGTGCTGGCAATGGGCAATGTCGACCGCGCCAAGTATCTCGCCATCGGCGAGAGCGATCGCTGGACCTTGAAATTCAGGAAGGCTTGGCGCACCGACTAGCAGCAGAAGAGGAGACAAATGATGCTGGGACGCAGAGCCCTGATGACCACGGCCTTGGCGCTGCCAGGTGCGTACGCAGCCGCGGCCACCGAGCAGCCAGCAACGCTCAGCCCTGCCACACTCACCATTGGAACCTATTTCGTAAATCCGCCGTTTGAGTTCGTTGAGAACGGATCCAGGGTCGGCTTTGAGATCGACCTGATGAACGACATTGCAAAACGGTTGGGCCTTAAACCGGTCTACATCGACACCCGATGGGAGGTGATCCTGCAGGAGATGCGCCAACATCGATACGACTGCATCATTGGCGGTATCACCATTACGGCCGCCCGTGAACAAACCCTGGCTTGGTCAGTGCCCTATCTCACGACAACTCTCAGCCTGATGGTCAACGCCGCAAGAACGCCGGCAATCCGGCAATTGGCCCAACTGCGTACGGCCATCGTGGGTGTCCAGGCGGCAACGACGGACTACGACATCGCGCTCGAAATGCAGCGCCGCGGCGAGATTGGAAAACTCGCCGTCTACCCCTTCGATAAGATCGGCGAGGCAATTAAAGATTTAGAAGCCGGCAGGATCACGGCAGTAATGAAAGTCGCCCCGGTAGCTGATTACCTGGCCCGCCAAATGCCCGACCTGAAGATCATCGCCCAGGTGCCTGATGATCCGCAACCCCTAGGTATCGGCTTTGCGAACGGCGAAACCGCATTGCTAGCAGCCGTTAACAGCGCACTCGCAGCTATGCTTAAAGACGGCACAATCGCTCAACTCGAGCAGCACTGGGGCATTCAGAGCCAGGCTGCTATTAAAGCACAATATTTGTAAGTACTAAGCCGAACCCGGCTCAAAATCGTGCAAAAGGCCGGCAATCGCCGGCCTTTTGTTCGCGTAAGCCCGATAGCGTTTGTTTTGTTACTGTAGCACGATCTGCACGCGCCTGTTCTGCGGTTCCCGTACGCCAGGGCCGGTCGGAACCAGCAGGTCGTTTTCGCCGAAGCCTTGGGCGGTGATTTCGGACGCCGGCACACCGTCGGTAACCAGCTGCGATTCAACCGCCTTAGCGCGGCGAATAGATAGCGCCTGGTTATAATCCGCAGTGCCGGAAGTATCAGTATAGCCGTTGACCGCAATGGTCGTGGTCGCCTGCGTTTTGCTGTCGGAAGCTGCCTCGGCAATGACATTCAGCGCCCGCGGAGTCAGACTGTATTTATCCCAGTCGAAGAAAACCAAATAGCTCTTGGCCGGCGCTGGGGCCGGCGCCGCCACCGGAGCGGGAGCCGGGGTCGGCGGCAGAGCCTTCGGCTGAAACAGCTGATAGCGCAAACCCAAGATTAACGAGTTGGAGTATTCCGAGCCAACCTTGACGGTCGGTACCGCACCGTTGCCGGTGTAGAACCGGTTCTCCGGTATTTGCATGAAGCGATATTCAGCTGTCACGGCAAGGCCCGGAACCGCCGAGATCGGGTAGGATACGCCGGCAATTAAATCATACGCGAAGCCGCGCTTGGTCCCGAAAAACCGCGCGGTGCTGTTACCAACAAACGGATGGAAATCAACAAACTGAATGCCGGCGCCGGCGCCGACATAGGGTGTGACCGGCCATGTCACTGGGAAATCATAGAAAACATTAACTAATGCGCCGTAATTCCGCTCGTTCCCATCAATGCTGTTATTGCCTCCAATACCGCTCGCCTTGCTGGCCGAATTCTGCAGCCAATCCGCATCAAGTTCGATACGGATCCCGTCACCAAACCCATACCCCGCGCCGCCTGTTACAGTAAATCCAGGATTCCACTCAAGGTTACCCGAGGTATTAAGATTTTCATATTGGAACCGATCCGAAGGATGTAGCGCAAGGCCACCGCCCAGGCTCACGTACGGACCCGTGACCGGCTGGGCCCAAGCCACAATCGGCGCCACCATAAATGCGGCAGATGCAACCACAGAGCGTATTCTCATCAAATTCTCCTCAAACTTACGATCATCTCAAATACAGTTTTACTAAAATGGTGTTATTCAAAACGCAAACATCACTTTATTTTTGCGACTGGCGAATTCCCGTTAAGCCGTTGTAAATTAGATACAAATGCATGTTTTCTGTATTTGAATTAAGCTTTTCGCAGGCAAGCGTTCACGCTTGGCGCCAAAAGCTTAGCCACCGGTGTGGTTGGAAGTGAAAAAGGCTAGCAAAAACGGGCAGTCGCCCTTGCCGTCCGGCCTATACAGTATCCTGCCCAAGAAAAACCTGCAATTTTGATCACATTTATGCGATGATGCTCTAAAGTTTTGGATGGCTAGGATTGCCCATGGAGCGTCAGTTGTAGGGCCAGATGTCCCAGCCCAGATCAAATATCCGTACGGCGCGTATTTTTTCGTTTTTCTCGGTTGTATTGGTGATTGTAACGGCAGCGCCGCCGAGCGGGCAGACGATTAGACGATCGGTCGGCAACCATGTCATCGAAATCGTGTTGTCGGTCGGATAGACCTGATAGGTCTGGCCGGAGCCTAATGGCAAAATTACGCCAGGGGAGGTTTGCACGGTATCCGCATGGCATGCGACCTCGGCGGGAGGCTTGCCCAGGGAACACGCCGCCGGGCTCGCCAGTAGCAAAACCGATACTACGAATACCCAGCGATTAATTTCCCAAGATCCTCCCTACCACCAGCGCCAGCCTGCCGTCCTGCTCCGCGTTTATAACGTCAGATCCTGGTTTGGCGCTAATGGAACGACTAACGCAACGCCGGCAGCCGTTGAATAGGGCCTATCCGCTACCCTCGGCGTGCAGCACGGCTAGATCGTGCTCCATGATCCTGGGAGTGACCCGGCCAGCATCCCGCCGTCTCCTCAAAGCAGTGCCGATTTTGTCGCCATCATATTTACCCAACCCACTTGCAGACTCTGCAGCCCCGGAAATTTCGAAATCCCCGCAATCGCCGGTGCAGCTGCAAATCTTATAGTCGCCTGGATGCCATATCTTGGCTTTCTTGCCGCAAATCGGACAGGTTTGCATCTCCAACTCCAAACAAGCGCTGCACCTCCGCTTGAGGTTGTTTGAAGCATTAATGGATCAAGTTAGTAATAAGTCATCTTCCCAATAATGATGTTACCAACGAGATTGGCGCGCCCTGATGGAGTCGAACCATCGGCCTCAAGATTAGAAGTCTCGTGCTCTATCCAGCTGAGCTAAGGGCGCTAACGTGACCGTTAATGGGTCCAGTTTTCTTTGCGGTCAAAGCGAAAATTATCGGAATAGGATTTGGGCCGTCTCACCCTGGCCGCTGGCAGCTCCAAGTCGAACGGGATCCCATTCTCCTGGGCATAGGCAATAGCCGCCTCCTTGGTCTCAAAACTCAGCCTGACCTGGCTGAGCATGTCATCACTCCCGGTCCAGCCCATCAGCGGGTCACGGATTTTGGCCGCGTTGGGCTCATATTCCAAAACCCATTTATGAGTTTTGGCCGTGCCCGACTGCATCGCCGATTTCGCCGGCAAAAATATCCGCGCCCGCATTAAGATCCCCTTCGTTATTAGCCAGAAAAGCTTTTTGCTTCTTTTTTTCCAGAAAGAAGTTCTTCCTTCCCGCTGGTCGGGGCGCCCGGATTCGAACCGAGGACCTCTTGTACCCAAAACAAGCGCGCTACCAGGCTGCGCCACGCCCCGACACGGGCTCGCTTAGTCTGCGTTAATCTGCTTGGCAATCACCTTGTCCCCAACACTGATATCCAGCGCCTCGGTTATGCCGCCTTGCAATTCCAGTGTGGCGATAACCGGCACCGGGCTGGAATTGCCTTTAAGGCTATAGGGAACGGTGTTCTCCGCGATGCCTTTGATGAGGCCATCGCTGCCGATAAACACCACGTCCTCCGGGACCGGACAGTTTTTCATCCACATATCGGAGATCTGCGGCGCCGGCCAAGGAAACAGCATGCCAGTATTGGCCGGGATGCTGGCGCGGAACATGAGGCCGGTCATCTGCTGCTGGTTGGTGGTCGCTACTTCGACGTCGAAGACATGGCTCTTGCCGTCATCGGAGATGATGGTCAGCAACTCTGTCGGCAGCTTGGGTTGCGGGCCGGTAGGATTGTCATCATCCGCCCGCGCCAACCCGCCTGCCACTGCCAGGATTGCCACCGCCGCAAAAATTATCCGTCTCATCGATCCGACAACTCCCATTCTCCCAATCGCTTCACTTCGTCCCGCACGGCGCCCGTGTTTGGAACATCACGCAATGTATTCAGCCAATGCGCCGGAGGATTGCGGCCGGCAGCCCGGAAGTATTCCACCGTTTGCAACACAGACTGCGCCGCCGGCGACAGAATTTCCGGAATGGGTAGGGCGTTCAAGCCCGCCCAAATGCCGCTCCAGCACCGTGCCAACAAATACGGATTGTAGCCGCCGCCGCCGCATACCACCAGCCTTGGCGCCAGCTGGCGCAGCTGCGCCACCACATTCCAAATACCGGCGTTTGAAAGCGCCAGTTTCGCCATCGGGTCCCCGGCCAGCGCATCGGCGCCGGGCAGCAGCCAGATAGCTTCTGGCGCGTGACCGCGGATCAGCGGCAAAATTGCCGTCTCCATCAGGTAGCCAAGCTCGCTATCGTTGAACCCCGGCGGCACTGGAAAATTCCAGATCCCGTGCCTGCGATTGCTTGTAGTCCCGCTGCGCGGCCAGCGGCCGGCCTCATGCACACTGATGGTCAGCACTTCCGGCGCGTCGGCAAACGCCGCCTCGACCCCATCGCCATGATGCGCGTCCAGGTCCAGATAGACGATCCTGCGCAGACCTAGTGCCCGCCACTGCATAAGTCCGAGAACAACGTCGTTGACGAAGCAGAACCCGCTGGCCTGAGCCGGCCGGCCGTGGTGACTACCAACGCCGGGGGCGTGCACAATCCCGCCATCAGCCGTCAACCTGGCCGCCAGCGTCGCCCCGCCGGCGGAGATCGCCGGCCGCCGGAACACAGCCGGGTGAATGACATTAGCATCCGCCCCGATCCGGTAAAGCTGCCGCAGGTCTGCCGGCAAATCCTGCTCAGCTTCGGCCCGGTACAGCGCCGAGACGTAGGTTTCGTCGTGAAATAACGCAAGCTCGGCCACCGTCGCCATCGGGCTATCGACGTATTGGCCAGGCTCCAGCCAACCCATGGCGTCGCATAAATCCCGAACCAGCATCGCCCGCGGCACTGCCAGCGGATGCGGGGGCTTGAACACCGGCAAACGGTAAATCTCCGAACCGATGAAAATTGGCCGCATGTCCAAGCCTACCTTAAAATGCTGAGTTCTCCCAGCCGGGCTGGCACCCGAACGGCCAGCCGCCAAATTGCGATTTAAGCTCCGGCTAAATTATGTTTCGAAAGCGGAAAGTTTTGATTTGAATCCAAAAAAGTTTTCCACGCACTACACTGGAGCCGCGCATAAGCACGCGTATAAGCAAATGATCGATGCGGTCTATTCGAGGGAAATTGCGAAAGTTGGTAGATTAATTTAGAAAGTACAACAGCCGCAACCCGTATACGGCCATCAAGAGCTTTGCAGAAACTAAGGAGAGAAAGCCATGAAAACAGTCCGCATCGGCGGCGCATCGTCCTATGCCATGGACAGCACGGCCTCGGTGGCCCAGCTTTTGCGAGCCGAGCCTAGCCCGCATTACCTGATGTTCGACTTCATGTCGGAAGGTAATATCGGCGCCATGGCGAAAGCCCGGGCCGCGGACCCGGCAAAAGGCGGCTATCTGACTGACTTCGTTACCGTTCACATCGCCCCTAATTTGCACGATATTGCTTCCAAAGGCGTCAAATTCCTCGCCAATGCCGGCGGCTTTAATCCGAAAGCCTGCGCCGAGGCGATCGAGGCCTTGTTTAAGGAACACAATGTCGATCTGAAGGTCGCCTATATCGCCGGCGATGACCTGCTGCCCGACATCGAAAAAATTCGTGCCGCGGCGCCGAAGGAGATGTTCTCCGGCGCGCCGATGCCGGCCCAACTGGACAGCATCAACGCCTATCTCGGCGCCTTCCCTATCGCCCGGGCGCTTGCCGAAGGAGCGGATATCGTGGTCACCGGACGCTGCGCGGATAGTTCCCTCGGCCTCGGCGCCCTGATCCATGAATTCGGCTGGAAGGCTGACGACTGGGACCGCCTTGCCGCCGGCACCCTGGTCGGCCATCTGCTCGAATGCGGCTGCCAGCTTACCGGCGGCACTTTCACCGACTGGGAAGACGTCCCTGGCTGGGAAGATGTCGGGTTCCCAATTGCCGAGATTTCCGAAGACGGCTCTTGCGTCATCTCGAAACCGGCAGACACCGGCGGCCTGATCAGCGTCGGCACCGTCACCGAACAGACCTTCTACGAAGTCTCCGACCCGCGGGCCTATATTGTCCCTGACGTCGTCTGCGATTTCTCCAACCTCAAAATCGAACAAGTCGGAGACAACCTGGTCTCGGTCTCCAATGCCAGAGGCTACCCCGCAACCTCCACATATAAATGCGTTGCCAGCTATAATATCGGGTGGCGCGCGACCTATTCGCAGGTGGTGCTTGGCATCAACGCTACAGCAAAAGCCAAACGCCAGGGCGAGGCCTTGATCCAACGCGGCAAAAACCTGCTCCGCGGCCTCAATATCGGCGAGTTCAGCCGCACCGATGTCGACATGATCGGCTCGGAGTCCCAATACGGCCCACGCGCCACCGCCAACCCGGTCCGCGAGGTTTTTATGCGGGCCTCTGTCGACCATGTTGAAATGAGCGCGGTGCAGATGTTCCTGCGCGAAGCTTTGGCCTCCACCTCGGCGATGGCGCCGGGTTCCACCGCCACCATCAGCGGCAACATTGCTCCCCTGTCCAAGCTTTTCCTGTTCCTGCTGCCGAAATCGCAGGTTCATGCCAGCGTCGGCATCGGCGGCAAAATCATTGATGTTCCGGTTAATGAAGGCCAGCCCTTCGACTCCGCCAGCCTCAAAACTCCGCCGGTGCCAACGCCGGCGCCGTTTGCGCAGGATGCCGCGACCACCGTTCCGCTGATCGATCTGGCCTGGGGCCGCAGCGGCGAGAAGGGCAATCTGTTCAATGTCGCCGTAATTGCCCGCAAGCCCGAATACCTGCCCTATATTCGCGCTGCTCTGACAGCGGATGCCGTCGGCAACTGGTTCGCGCATCTCTATCCGGCCGATGCCAGCCCCAAAGTCGACATCTTTGACATGCCAGGCCCGCACGCCATTAATTACGTGGTCCGCGACTCCATGGATGGCGGCATCCTGGTATCGCCCCGCGTCGACCACGCCGCGAAAGGCATGGCCCAGCAATTGCTGGAATTCCCGGTAACCATTCCAACGGAAACCGTTCTCGCACGCTAGCAACGGCTAAATTTAAAGGTTTAAGAAGCGAAAAGCGTTTCTTTCTCTTAAGAAAAAAAAAGCAAAAACTTTTTTATTCTGAGCCGATGATGCTTCAAGCTCCCGGCTGCAGAATAAAAAAAGTTTTTGCGCCGCTTTTTTCAAAAAGCGGCCTCTGGCTTGGCTTGTTTAGAAAAGCCTTAAACCGGGGCCGCCTGCTTGCCGCGTACCAGCCGGCCCGGCAATGCCGCGGTTGGGATCCCGTGCTCGGCGATGATTTCACCCGAAACAATCGTCGCTACATAACCATCGGCAGCTTGATCCAACCGCCTGCCGCCACCCGGCAGATCATGCAAGATCGACGGCCGGTGCAGCCGCAAATTGGCATGATCGATCACATTCAAATCGGCCTTGAAGCCAACTGCAATCTGCCCTCGATCGTTTAGCCCGGCGACACCCGCCGGGTCGCTGGTCAGCGCCTTCACGGCCTGTGCAACGTCAATCCCCTGGGCGCGATCGCGGGCCCAATGCGCCAGCACGAAAGTCGGGTAGCTGGAATCGCTGATCATTCCGTAATGCGCGCCGCCGTCGCCCAAGCCCAGCACGGTGTCATCGCGCTGCATCAGCGCGCCCATTGAATCGAGCGAATTCTCCATGAAATTGCCCAATGCGAGTAATAGAAAGTTATGACCGTCCTGATCGAGCAGGCGGTCATAGGCTTCTTCCTCGGGCGTAATGCCTTTTGCTGCCGCGCGGGCGGCGATACTGTCTGCCGCATCCGGCTCATAATTTGGAACCTCGGTCAGCGGAAAAATCCATGTCCAGTTACGGCTCATCTGAGTTAGCGGATGTCCCTCCGCCGGCGGCTCGGCGAGGATCCGCGCCCGCGTTTGCGGCTGCCGCATTTCGGCAACCCGTTCGGCCAGCGGCAGATGCGCGATCGCCTGATAGGACGGACACAGCACGAACGGGTGCGCCGTCAGTTCAAGCCCCAAAATCATCCCTATCGGCCGCGGAAAAATCTGCGCGGTGATATCGCTGCCGGCCGCATTCATCTCTTGGACCAGCTGCATTGCGCCATTAAAGGTCTTCGGGCCGCTATTAGCGGTGCCCAGCGTAAAGGTCAGCTTCTGCTGTGTTTCCTTGGCGATCTCGAACATCGGCCGCAGCACATCTTCATAGCGGGCGGACGGAATATCCGGAACAAATTGCAACAAGCCGCCACCGGCGTCACGCATCCCTTCGGCGATCGTGCGAAGCTCCTCGGCCGCCGCCTCATAGGTCGGGATTGCATCGCCGCTGCCGGTTTTGTGATACATCATCTGCGAGGTTGCAAAGCCTAGCGCTCCGGCCTGCATTGCCTCCAGCGTCAATTGCCGCATGGTTTGCAGATCCTTGGCATTGGCCGGCTCCCGCGCTGCCCCCCGATCGCCCATCACATAGACGCGCAGCGGCGTGTGCGGCAGATAGGCGGCAACGTCGATATCGCGCGGCCGCGCGTCCAGCGCATCCAGATATTCGGGGAAAGTTTCCCAGGTCCAGGGCAGGCCTTCCGCCATCACGACGCCGGGAATGTCCTCGACGCCGCTCATTACATCTACCAGCAGTTCATGGTCTGCCGGCCGGCACGGCGCGAAGCCGACGCCGCAATTTCCCATCACTACCGTGGTCACGCCATGCGAGGATGACGGCGCCATCCGCTCCGACCAGATCGCCTGGCCATCGTAATGCGTATGGATGTCGACAAATCCTGGCGTCACCAGTTTGCCCGTAGCATCAATCTCGCGCGCGGCTTCGCCGTCGACATGTCCTACCGCAGCGATCACGCCATCTTTAATCGCCACATCGCCGGGGTACGGCGCCTTGCCGGAACCATCGACAATGCTACCGCCCCGAATGATCAGATCGTATTCCATTGTTCCCCCGGATTTTGTTAAACGCTTATAGCGCGTGCCAGCTGTCCCGCACGCCGTCTGCATATTCCGGTCCGGGATTCTCAACCTTCTCTTCCCAGATATTCGAGGCCGCGAGGGTATCGACATCCACAGCGCCGCGCACGCCCAGGGCCTTGCGGGCTTCCTCCAACGGCATGTCGAACACATCCTCATAGATATTGGCGAAGATAATGTCGGACATTTTGCCGACCTTGATGCCGCGTTCCACGGTTTCTACCGCGGTCGGCCAGCTTTGCGGATAATGCAGCACCGCGCGGGTCATGATCCGGGTCGAACCAAGGATGTGCATCGCCGCAAGTTCGCTTGCCAGCTCTGAGCCAACCCATTTGAAAATATTGGTGAGGCGCATGTAATACGGCACCAGCTCGCCAAGATAATCGAAGCCGCCGCCGCCGATAATATGCTCCAGATCATGCGTCTGGCCGCTCCGGAACATGAAATACTGAAAATCGTTCTTCGGCTCGTAGCGCGGCACCAAGTCGACCTCGAAGCCTTTGCTGGTCAGGTAGTCATAGAAAATACCGCCGACCGTGCCCGGCTTGTATTTCGCCAGGTCGGACTTGCCGAAGGTGGAGATGAAGCCCTTGCTGAACCAGGCCTCCAGCTTCGGTTGTTTCTTGCGCTCGTCCTGGATCAAGCTGAGGATCCGCGGGACATCCGCAATTTCCATGATATAACCGGCCAGCACGCCGGGGTCAGACGGTGACGGCCTGTCGTTACCGCTACGGCGCAGCATATGGGTTGAAACCCAGTCGCGGATGCGCGGATCGTTCAGATATTTCGAGGAACTGACCAGCGTGCTGCTCTCGGTCGGGATGACCCGGATGCCGCGCTGCAGATAGGGGATTTCTTCGTCTGCCATCGTATTCTCCTCGGATTAACCATTCAGCCGCGAAGCGGCCTTCCTCTCGTTTTGTCCTAACATAGGACGATTTGCCCACGCATACAAAGCTTTGATTGATCCCTGCAAGAACCGCTCGCGGGCCAACTGGCCGGTTTTTGAAGTCTTACTTGACGAAACTGGGGCCGGTAAGGAAAACAAGTATTCTGGGAATTTCATCATTCAGGGCTGAAAACAGCCAAATATCGGAGTTCGGCATGCCCATCGTGATTGAAGAGCTTGCGAGCGGCATTACCAAGGTCGTGCTCAGCGGCCTGATCGATATTGCCGGCGCGGCCGAAATCGATGAGCCCATGAGTAGGGTCGGCAGTGACAGCCGCGCCGTCATCGTGGATTTGGCGGGTGTCGATTTCATTGCTTCGCTCGGCCTGCGCAGTCTGGTGCTGGGTGGCAAGGCGATCATGAAAAAACGCGGCATGATGGTATTACTCGCACCCCGACCTGCGGTTGAAAATGTCATCACCGTCAGCAACATCCAAGCATTATTCCCAATCTGCCGGGATGAGGCCGCGGCGATTGCCGCTGTTACCCCCGCGCTTGCCTAAGCCGGCATGACATTGCCGAAACACGAAGGCGTCAGACTGCGCCTGGACCGTTTTCGGGTTCTGATTGTCGATGACATTGAGACCAACCGGGACCTGCTGCGCCGCCGCCTGGTCCGGCTCGGCATCACCGAAATTCTGGAAGCGGCGGATGGCGCCCAGGCGTTGGCCGTCATCCACGCCAATTCGCTCGACCTTGTAATGCTAGATATCATGATGCCGGTAATGACTGGCTTCGATGTTCTGGAGGCACTGAAGACCGAAGGGCTGATCGAGCGGCTGCCAGTGATTGTAATCTCGGCGATGAATGAGATGGAGGCGACAGTTCGGGCGATCGAACTCGGCGCCGAGGACTTCCTGCTGAAACCGTTCGATCCAACGCTATTGCGGGCCCGGGTGCTGGCGACGCTGGAGAAAAAGCAGCTGCGCGACGAAATGCGCCAGGAACTGGCTCGCAAGCAGGCGGAGCTGAACGCTGCCCGGCATTTGCAGCTGGCGCTGGCGCCGCCGCCGCATATGCAAGCCGGTTTCAGCCTCGATGTGGTGATGCAGCCGGCATTGGAAATCGGCGGCGACCTTGCCGATCACCAGATCCTCTCCGATGGCCGCCATCTGCTGGCTTTGGGCGATGTTTCCGGCAAGGGCGCCGGCGCCGCTCTGGTAATGGCGCGCGGCCATGCGCTGGTCCGCAGCCTGGCCGCCCGGCGCGATGCCGCGGCGCTGCTGGCGGACCTGGCGCTCGCCGCCGCGGCAATGAACGCCGAGCTGGAGTCCAACAATCCCAGCTGCATGTTCGTGACGATGCTATTAGGCATTTTCAATCCGGCCGACGGCCGGTTCGATTACGTTCGCTGCGGCCATGTGCCGCCGTTTCTGCGGCGCGCCGGCGGCGGCCTGGAACGCCTGAACAGCTCCCGGGGCCTGCCCCTCGGCATCAACCCAAGTGCCCGCTACACCGCCGCCACCGCCTGGCTGCAACCCGGCGACTGCCTGCTGATTGTCAGTGACGGCATTACCGAGGCGGCGACGCCGGACGGCACCTTGTTCACCGATGCCGGTGTGGTTTCCTGGCTCGGCACGCCGCAGCATGCGCTGGCCGGCCTGGTCGCCGAGGTCCGCGATTTCGAAGCCGGATATCCCGCCAGTGACGATTTGTCGGCGCTGCTGTTATGCTGTTGATCCGTAACAATCATGAGAATGTGCCATGAATAACCCGGCATCGCCGCTGCAGTTGACCGATGATCACCAGACCATCCGGCTGCTGAATTTGAGCCCGTCCGCGGTGATCATCGTTACCACCAAGGGCGGCGATTTTCTGTTCGCCAATCGCCGCGCCTATGAGATGATTGGCGCCGCTCCGGGCACGCCTTTGCCCAATACCGCCGAGCTCTATGTCGATCTCGACCGCCGCGCCGAATTGCTCGCAAAGTTCAAGGCGCAGGGCTCGTTGCGCAATGAAGAAGCCGAGTTCAAGCGGTTAAACGGCGAGCCCAATATCTGGACCCTGCTCAGCTGGGAACGGATGACGTATAACGACCAGTCGGCTCTGGTGGTCTGGATGTTTGACATCACCGAGCGCAAGCAGGCCGAAGTGGTAATGGCGGAAGCCCGCGACCTGGCCGAGCGCGCCAATCAAACCAAGGCAGAATTTCTCGCCAATATGAGCCATGAGTTGCGAACCCCGCTCAATGCCATCATCGGCTACGCGCAGATCCTGCAGGAGGAGATGGAGGATAGCGGCCAGAGTGCGGTGCTCCCTGACCTTAAACGCATTGAAAGCGCCGGCAAGCATCTGCTTGGGCTGATCAACGACATGCTGGACCTCAGCAAAATCGAAGCCGGCAGGATGGAAGTTTACCTGGAGCCGGTGGTGCTGCCGCGGCTGCTGGATGAGCTGCAATCGATGGGCACGCAGCTGGCGGCCGCCAAGGGCAACCGGCTGGAATTTATCGTCCCGGAAAACCTGCCGGTACTGCGCACCGATTATACCAAACTCAAGCAAAGCCTGCTCAACCTCATCAGCAATGGCTGCAAGTTCACCGAGAACGGCACCGTGCGGCTGACCGTCGCCCTTACCCCGGACGAAGTTCTGTTCGAGCTTCGCGATACCGGCATCGGCATGACGCCTGCCCAGTTGGAAAAACTGTTCCAGGCCTTCACCCAGGCCGATGCCAGTACCACCCGCCAGTTCGGTGGTACCGGTCTCGGCCTTGCCATCACCCGCCGGCTCTGCCGCATGCTGGGCGGCGACGTCACCGTCACCAGCGCCCCGGGCCAGGGCAGCGTTTTCACCATCAACCTGCCGCTCCGCCAGGACGAGGAAATCGCCGCCCCGGAACCGCAAGTGGAACGCGCGCCAACCGCCGCCAGCAGCGGCGCCGGACCGCTGGTTCTCCTGGTCGACGACGATCCGCAAATTCACGACCTGATCGGCACCATGCTGGCCCGTGAAGGCTATCGTGTCGACCATGCCAATGGCGGCAAGGAGGCACTGGAAAAGGCCCGCGCCGAGCACCCGACGGTTATCCTGCTGGATGTGATGATGCCGCAAGTCGATGGCTGGGCGGTGCTGGGCACGCTGAAGGCCGACCCGGCGCTGCAGGACATTCCGGTGGTGATCGTCAGCCTGCTGGATGAGCGCCCGCTTGGACTGACGCTGGGTGCTGCCGAATTTCTCAACAAGCCGGTCGATCGCAGCCGCCTCATCGACACCGTTCGCGCCTATGCCGGGTCGGCCAGCGGCTGCGTCCTGGTGGTGGACGATAATGAGGACGACCGCGAGGTCGCCTCCCGCGTTTTGGAGGCGCAAGGATTTGAGGTTGCCGCGGTTGGCGACGGCCCCGCCGCCCTGGCGTGGCTGCAGGCAAATCCGGTGCCCTCGCTGATGCTTCTCGACCTCATGATGGACGGCATGAACGGTTTTTCCCTGTTGGACAAAATCCGTCACAATCCGGCGCTGCGGGACCTCAAGGTCGTGGTGCTCTCGGCGCTCGACCTGTCCTCGGACGACCAGGAGTTTCTGATCGAGCGCGGCGCCACCATCATCCCGAAAGGGCCAAACGCGCGCTCGGCGCTGCTGAAGGCGCTGAAATCGATGCGGCCATGAGTGGAGTGCGCGCGTGAGCATCCGGATTTTGCTGGTGGAAGACAACCCCGAAAACCGCGACATGCTGAGCCGCCGGCTGATCCGCCGCGGCTATCAAATGAGCTTCGCGATGGATGGTGCGCAAGCGGTACAGATAACCCGGGCGGAGTTACCGGACCTGGTGCTGATGGACCTCAGCCTGCCGGTGATGGACGGCTGGGAGGCAACCAGGCAACTCAAAGCCGACCCCGCCACGCGCGCCATCCCGGTGATCGCACTGACCGCCCACGCCATGGTCGGCGACCGCGAACGCGCGATCGCGGCCGGCGCCGACGACTATGACACCAAGCCGGTGGATCTGGAGCGCCTGCTCCAAAAGATCCAGCGTCTGGCACCGGGTCACGGTGCCTGAAACCAAAAAACACCGTTGCCGGGTCAGAGTGAGATACCCCTCTATCCCGCTCTGTCGGGCCTCGTTTGCAGGCCGAATCGCGACCCTTGGCTATTAACGGCAATCAATTCGAAAAAGATAATGGTGGGTGCAGTAGGGATCGAACCTACGACAAGCTGATTAAGAGTCAGCTGCTCTACCAACTGAGCTATGCACCCGCCTTGCGGCATTCGCCGAGCGCACCCTCTAGCAAGCCCTAGTCGCCATGTGAAGCCCGGCTGGAGGCCCGCAGCGGCTGTCTCTGAAGATCACAAAACATTGAGCATTGACCAAAGCGCAATGCTCGTCTCCACTAAGCGCATCTGACCCGAGCGAATGGAGGAGCATGGCTTACGCGCTACAGCAGCTGATAAACGGCGTAACCCTCGGCATGATCTATGGTCTCATCGCCATCGGCTACACCATGGTCTACGGCATTATCGGCATGATCAACTTCGCCCATGGCGATGTTTTCATGGTCGGCGCCTTTATTGGCATCATCGTTCTCACCGCCCTCACCGGCATCACCTCGGTTCCGCTCGGCCTGCTGGCTGCCCTCATTCTCTCCGCCGGACTTTGCGCGCTTTACGGCTTTTCAATCGAACGCGTCGCCTACCGTCCGTTGCGCGGCTCTTTCCGGCTGGCCCCGCTGATCTCCGCCATCGGCATGTCGATTCTGCTGCAAAACTACGTCCAAACGACCCAGGGCGCCCTGGAACGCGCCATTCCGCCCTTCTTCCCGGGCGGCATCCATGTGATGGACGAAAACGGTTTCGTCGTCCTGCTGTCCTGGATGCAGATCGCCATTGTTGTTACCACCCTAATCATCCTCGGCGCGTTTACCTACCTGGTCACCAAAACCCCACTGGGCCGGGCCATGCGCGCGGTCGAGCAGGATGCCAAAATGGCTGCCCTGCTCGGCATCGATACCAACCGCACCATCAGCATGACCTTCGTGATCGGCTCGGCGCTGGCGGCTGTCGCCGGGGTCATGTTCCTGCTCTATTATGGCGTCATCGATTTCTACATCGGTTTCAATGCCGGCATCAAAGCCTTCACCGCCGCGGTTCTTGGCGGCATCGGCTCCCTGCCCGGCGCTGTGCTGGGCGGACTTCTCATCGGCCTGATCGAGGCCTTCTGGTCCGGCTACGCCACCGTCGCCTACAAGGATGTCGCCGTCTATTCCATTCTCGCCATCGTACTGATGTTCATGCCTACCGGACTGCTCGGCCGCAACGATGTCGAGAAAGTCTGAAGCGTGAAAAACCTCACCCATCACCTCAAGGATGCCGCCGCCGTCGCTTTCGTCGCCTTGCTATTGTTTGGCCCATTCCTTGGCCTGCAACTCAGCGACAACAATGCCGGCGGCCTCAGCCTTTCCACCCGCCCGGCACTGCTGGGCATCGCCGTAGGCCTTACCTTCATCGCCCGGATGCTCAGCCTGTACTGGCAGGATAATTTCGGCAAAGCCGAGCGCGGCACCACCTTTACCCATATCGCCGGCGCCTACGGCAAGGCCGCAGCCCCGTTCATCCTGCTCGCCAGCAAAATACCCTTCTTTGTCCCGATTTCCAAAACCGCTGCAGCAGTCGCCAAATCCGGCCGCGTCATCGGCTTTTCCCTGCTCATTGTCACCATCGTGATCCCACTGATCCCAGGCATCGCCAATTTCTATATCGACCTTGGCGTCCTCATCATGACCTACGTCATGCTGGGCTGGGGCCTCAACATCGTCGTCGGGCTCGCCGGCCTGCTCGACCTCGGCTATGTCGCCTTCTACGCCGTCGGCGCCTACGCCTTCGCTTTATTGGCCCAAACCTTCGGCCTTGGCTTCTGGGAGTGCCTGCCGCTTTCCGGCATCCTCGCCGCCTGCTGGGGCATTTTCCTTGGCTTCCCGGTGCTGCGCCTGCGCGGCGACTACCTCGCCATCGTCACCCTTGCGTTTGGCGAAATCATCCGCCTTGTGATCACCAACTGGGTTTCACTCACCGGCGGTCCCAACGGCCTCTATGACATCCCGCACCCAACACTTTTCGGCCTCACCTTCTCAATGGCGGGCGGCCCTGGCACCTTCTCCAATTTCTTCCATATCGACCCCACGCCGCAGCAGCGCACCACCTATCTCTATTACATCATCCTGGCCCTGGCGCTGCTCACCAACTGGGTAACCATTCGCCTGCGCAAACAACCTTTAGGCCGCGCCTGGGAAGCGCTGCGGGAAGATGAAATCGCCTGCCGCTCACTCGGCATCAACCTGCGCAACACCAAGCTCACCGCCTTTGCCATCGGCGCCATGTTCGGCGGTTTTGCCGGCTGCTTCTTCGCGACTCGCCAGGCCTTCATCAGCCCTGACAGCTTTACCTTCATCGAATCCGCTACCGTGCTTGCCATCGTCGTCCTCGGCGGCGCCGGTAGTCAGCTCGGCGTAGCACTTGCCGCCGTTGTCATGATCGGCATCCCCGCCGTGCTGCAGGATTTGCAAATCTATCGCATGCTGATCTTCGGCATCGCGCTGGTGACCATCATGGTGCTGCGCCCCCGCGGCTTCATCTCCACCCGTAAACCCTCCGTCTCCCTGGGCAAAGCCCGAATAATCGGCGCCGAAATGATTTCGGAAGGGCATGGATAAATGCGAATAAAGGATATTCTTTTTCTAAAAAAAATGAACCAAAAAGACTTTTTTATTCCGGGTCCGGGGCGTTGGCTCCATCGCGCCCATGCCCCAGGTGCAAAAAAGTTTTTTGGTTGTTTTTTTCAAAAAAGAAACGCCTGCTTGTGACTTACAAAGAAACCCTCCTCACCGTCAGCCATCTCACCATGCGTTTCGGCGGCCTTACCGCTGTTAACGGGCTGAGCTTCGAGGCCAAAACTGGTGACATCACTGCTGTCATTGGCCCCAACGGCGCCGGCAAAACCACGGTCTTCAACTGCATCACCGGCTTTTATAAACCAAGCTCCGGCAGCGTCAGCATTCATCACCAGCCCGGCGCCTCGATGCTACTGAACAAACTCCCTGGCCATGCCATCGCCCGCAAGGGCCGTGTTGCCCGCACCTTTCAGAACATCCGCATGTTCGGCGGCATGACCGTGCTGGAAAACCTGCTGGTTGCTCAGCACAACGAGCTCCAAGCTGCCACCGGCTTCGGCGTCCTCGCCATTCTCGGCCTCGGACGCTACCGGGCCGCCGAGAAAGCCGCCATCGAGCGCGCCAAACATTGGCTCAACGCCACCGACCTTCTGGCCCGCGCCGACGACCCGGCCGGCTCGCTCCCCTACGGCGCCCAACGCCGGCTGGAGATTGCGCGCGCCATGTGCACCAACCCGGTCCTCCTCTGTCTCGACGAACCCGCCGCCGGCCTCAACCCGCGCGAAAGCCATGCCCTGAACGAACTCCTGCTTAAAATTCGCGCCGAGGGTTGCTCGCTGCTATTGATCGAGCACGATATGGGCGTGGTCATGAAAATCTCCGACCACATCATCGTCCTCGATCACGGCAAGAAAATTTCCGACGGCACGCCGTTTGAGGTCCGCAACGACACCGCCGTTATCTCGGCCTATCTCGGCGAGGGCGACGAAGACGACCCCGACGCGCCGATCGCCGAAACCTTCCATGAAACCGTGTCCGGGACTGCCGTATGAGCGCAGTGCTCACGCTCGACAATGTCAACACATTTTACGGCCCGATCCAGGCGCTCCGCGACGTCAGCATGGAGGTCAACGAAGGCGAGATCGTCACCCTCATCGGTGCTAACGGCGCCGGCAAATCCACCTTGATGATGACCATCTGCGGCAGCCCGCAGGCCCGCTCCGGCAGCATCATTTATCGCGGCGAGGACATCACCAGGCTGCCGATGCACGAGATTGCCAGGCGCGCCATCGCCCAATCCCCCGAGGGCCGCCGCATCTTCGCCCGCATGAGCGTTGAGGAGAACCTTCTCATGGGCTCCCAGGTCATAAAGTTCGCCGATTACGACAAGCAACTTGGCCTGATGTTCGACCTGTTCCCGCGCCTGAAGGAACGTTTTGCCCAGCGCGGTGGCACCCTTTCCGGCGGCGAACAACAGATGCTCGCTATTGCCCGCGCCCTGATGTCCAAGCCAAAGCTTCTGCTGCTCGACGAGCCCTCCCTCGGACTGGCGCCGCTGGTCATCAAGCAAATCTTCGGCGCCATCCGCCAGCTTAACCGGGATACCGGTCTCACAGTGCTGTTGGTTGAACAAAACGCCAACCAGGCGCTTCGACTCGCCCACCGTGGCTATGTTTTGGTCAACGGCGTCATCACAATGGCGGGAACCGGCGCTGAATTACTCGCCCGCCCGGAAATTCGTGCGGCATATCTGGAAGGCGGCCATTGATACTGCTCAGATTTTAGGCGCATAGTCTCAAAAATCGCAATTGCCACAAACAAGCTTGCAACAAGTCTACCAACAAGGAGAAATATATTGCGAAACATACTCTTAGGTGCTGCGGCATCGCTTGCACTCGGCGTGGCTCTAGCGGCATCGCCGGCCAACGCGCAAACCAAGGTCGGTGTCGCCGGCCCCCTCACCGGCTCCAACGCCGCCTTTGGGACCCAGCTTAAAACCGGTGCCGACCAGGCTGTGGCCGACCTCAACGCCAAGGGTGGCGTCCTCGGCAAACCCATCGTGGAAGTCGCGGTCGACGACGCCTGCGACCCGAAACAAGCTGTCACCGCCGCTAATCAGCTGGTTGCCGATGGCGTCGTCGTGGTCGACGGCCATTTCTGCTCGGCGTCCTCGATTCCCGCCAGCAAGGTCTATGCCGATAACGGCATCATCGAAATTTCTCCCGCCTCCACCAACCCGCAATACACCGATGACGGTTCGCCGTTCACCTTTCGCGTCTGCGGCCGCGACGACCAGCAGGGCAAGGTTGCCGCCGAATACATCAAGCATCATTTTCCCACCGCCAAAATCGCGGTGCTCGATGACAATTCCACCTACGGCAAGGGCATCGCCGATCAGGTTCGCATGAACCTTAAAAAACTTGGCGTGCCGGTGGCATATAACACCTCCTACACCGCCGGCGACAAGGACTACTCGGCGTTGATCAGCCGGCTGAAACAAGACGGCATCACGCTGGTTTATATCGGCGGCTATTATGCCGATTCCGGCCTGATCATGCGCCAGGGCGTTGCCCAGGGATTCACCCCGCAATACTTCTCCGAAGACGCCGCCGCCACCCAGGCGCTCTGGCAGGTTGCCGGCCCCGCCGCCGAAGGCACGTTGCTGACCTTCCCGCCACCGGCTGAAAAAGACCCCGCCGCCGCCGCCGTTGTCGCCGAGCTGACCGCCAAGAAATTAGACCCGACCGGCTATGTTCTGTATTCCTACGCCACTCTCCAGGTCTGGGCAGAAGCCGCCACTAAAGCCGGCAGCACCAGCCCCGCCGTGGTCGCCAAGGAACTGAAATCAGGTGGCCCCTGGCCGTCCGTCCTTGGCCCGATCAGCTTCGACAGCAAAGGCGACGTCGTAAACGCCGCTTACGCCATCTACAAATTCCACGACGGCAACTATACGGTATTCGCCCTGAAGCCGTAATTGATTTCATACGCGAAAAAAAAGCCCCGAAGCAGTTCGGGGCTTTTTTAGTTGCCCAAGCACTTCTTTTTCTGAAGAAAAAGAAGCAAAAGACTTTTTTTGATCTGGGCTATGGTTGTTTGATCCGTCAACGCCCGAGGTCACGTAGGGTAGTGGCAAGCCAACCCGCCTTCTGTTCAGGACTCAATGATGCCCACATTAGACCCCTCCGACTGGTCAGAGCTCCGCGCCCTCGGCCACCAGATGATGGACGACATGATCGATCACCTGGCCGGCCTGCGCGAGCTGCCGGTCTGGCAAAAAATGCCCGAGCCCGTACGCGAGAGCTTCACAAAACCCCTGCCCGGCTCAGCTACGGATCCAACCACGCTGTACCAAACCTTCACCGAAACCATCCAGCCTTACGTCACCGGCAACACCCACCCCCGCTTCATGGGCTGGGTCCATGGCGGCGGCAACCCGGTCTCCATGCTGGCGGAATTACTGGCCGGCGCGATGAACGCAAATTGCGGCGGCCGCGACCACTCGGGCATCGTCGTGGAACGGCAGGTCATTGCCTGGGCGGCTGAGATAATGGGCATGCCGCCAAGCACCGGCGGCGTGCTGCTCACCGGCTCCTCAATGGCAAATTTCGTCGCTTTGCTTTGCGCCCGCCAGCACATCCTCGGTTCGCAGGTTCGGCAAAACGGCCTCGGCAAAACTGAGCTTACCGCTTACGCCTCCGCCGGCGCGCATCGGTGCATTCCCGGCGCAATGGATATGGCAGGCATCGGTACCGCGGCTCTGCGCTTGATCCCAACCGATGCTGATCACCGCATCGACATTGAAAAACTTCAAGCCGCCATCGCCGAAGATATTGCTGCCGGCAAAAAACCTTTTCTGATTATCGGCACCGCGGGCTCGGTCGATGTCGGCGCCATCGATAATTTGGTAGCACTTGCAGATATCGCCGCGGCTACAAATACATGGTTCCACGTTGACGGCGCGTTCGGCGCGCTGGCCGCACTTTCAACGACCATCAAGCCGCACCTGGCGGGGCTTGAACGCGCTGATTCCATTGCTTTCGATTTCCACAAATGGGCGCAAGTGACTTACGATGCAGGCTGTGTCCTGATCCGCGATCCAAACATCGCGTTCGCGACCTTTGCTCAAAAAACCAGTTACCTCGCCGGCGCCAGCCGGGGCCTGGCCGGCGGTGAGCCCTGGCCATGCGATCTCGGTCCCGACCTCTCCCGCGGGTTTCGTGCGTTGAAAATTTGGATGACCCTGTCCGCCTATGGCAGCAACGCTTTTGGTGCAATCGTCGACGCGACCTGCGCTTTGGCGAAACATCTTGAAAAACTCGTCAACGCCAGCGACCACCTGGAACTCGCTGCTCCAGTATCACTTAACATCGTCTGCTTCCGCTTGCGGGGATTTTCCGACGAACAAACGGCGGCTTTAGTGGCCGATTTACAGGAAACCGGAGAATTTGCGCCTTCCACCACTGTGATTGACGGCCGTCTTGCAATTCGCGCGGCAATCGTCAATCACCGGACCACCAAAGGCGATATTGCCGAATTTGCCGCCGCTGTTCTGAAGCACTCTGAAACCACATCGCCGGCGTAGCAACGCCCGCCACCTCGCCGGTTACAGCGAAGTGACAGGCGCTGGATGATTCTGCCTACGCCGCTTTGGCGACAGCTTTTTCGGACTTCTCCGCAAGCTTCGATGCATAGTCATCGGCTTTGTAAATATCGGCGACGATGGATTTCAAAGCCTGCTCGTCTTCCTTGCGTCCCAGCGCCTTGGCATAGGTTGCCGCGGTACCGAAGCCGGAAATGCCGTAATGGCACATTCTCTGATACTGCGAGAGCACCACGATGTCGAGCAACTCGCCATCCTTCGGCGCCTCTTTCGAGGTATGCTTTTCAGCCTCGCTCGCAAGGCCGGCCATGCCCTGGCACTTCTCCGGTTTGACTTCCTCATCTGCCTTCTCAAGCAGACCTTTCAAAGTTTCGGCATGCTTATTGATGCCTTCATGCGAAGACTCCAGCATCTGCTTCAGCTTGGTGTCATGAACGCGGCCGGCCATGGCCTTTACGGCGCGCGCCATCTGGTCGTTCGCCGACCAAAGATCTTTGATCTCGTCAGCATAAATATCTTTCAAGCTCTCCGGTGTCGACATCGTTAACCTCCGTTAATCGCGCTCGCAACATCGCGATCGCATTATCGAAAGGTGGTTACGCCGCCGGTGAAAACTGCTAAATCCTGCGTGGCTTCTTGGTAATTCCGAAACCCGAATGAAGTCGGACCAAGCGGCTTAGTGCCAATGGCCGCCGCCACCCCAACCGCCGCCCCAGCCCCGGCCCCAGCCCCAACCGCCACCGACACCAACCACAACCGGGGGCGCATAATAGGCAGGTGCGGAATAATAACCGCCGCCATAACCATAACCGTAACTTGAAGGATACACGACACAGCCTGACAACGCCAAGCCGAGCGCGCCGAACACCACCGCCGCCCGCAACCGGTGGGCGGGGCCGTCAGCTAAGATTTTCATAAAGTTCACCATAGATCCACGCATTTAAAACTCCTCGCAACGACCCGCTTGCGTTGATGTGAATTTGGAAATTTGCACCATCTTTGCGGCAAGTTTACGGCATGCCGGGCTTCGCAATGTAAAGCTTTGTTACCGCCGTTAAATGCAACATCGCCAATTCTTCGCCGCAAAGCTGCCCCGGCGGCGCCATCATCGGCAGTGTAAGTTGCCATCTGCCGCACCACATACGCAACAACCAGCCAGCACACAAAAAACACATAAAACCAGGAGCCTGAACGTGATCAAATCCCACCTGCCGCTACGCCGGCTGCTCACCCTCACCACCGCCATGACCTTAGGAATTCCTGCTTTGCCGGCGTTCGCTCAGGAAGCTGCGCCGCCGGCACGTGTCGGTCAGATTTCCTCGCTGCACGGCAATGTCTCGTTTGAAGGTTCGGGTTCGGGTGGCTGGGCCCAGGCGGCGCTCAATTATCCGGTAACCTCGGGCGATACGCTTTATACCCAGGACAGCGCCCAAGCAGCGATCGCGGTTGATACCAGCAACATCACGCTGGCCGCCGATACCGAACTGCAGGTCACGGCACTCGACGATAACACGTTCGATGCGACCCAGAGCCAGGGTGAGGCTGCGTATGCTATTAACGATTTGCAACCGGGGCAGGCCTTTACCATCACCACACCGCGCGGGACGGTCGCTATTACCCAGAACGGCCAATATGATATCATCGCGGGCGACGCCAGTAATCCCACTACCGTCAACGTCTTTCAGGGCGCCGCCACGGTCACAGCCCCTGGCGCCTCCCTGCAAGTTCCGGCCGGCCAGGCGGCTTTTCTAAGCGGTACGGATCAAACTACCGCCCAACTCGGCCAAGCCCAGCCGGATAGTTTTTCTAACGCGGTATTGGCGCAAAATGAACCGCCGCCACCGCCGTCTTACGCCCCGCCCGTGGTCCAGCAGATGACCGGCACCGCGGAGCTCAGCCAGTACGGCAGCTGGAATCAAAGCCCGCAATACGGCGCTGTCTGGTATCCAAATGTCGGCTCCGGCTGGGCGCCATACCGCAATGGCTACTGGACCAACGTGCAACCCTGGGGCTGGACCTGGGTTGAAGCTGAGCCCTGGGGCTTCGCCCCGTTCCATTACGGCCGCTGGGTCGATGACGGTAATCGCTGGGGCTGGGCGCCGGCTCCGGCCTACTCCGCGGATGGTGGCTACGGCCCGCAATACCAGCCAGTTTACGCGCCGGCGGTTGTCAGCTTTTTTGGCGTCGCCCTGGCTGCCGGCATTACTGCTGCGGCACTCTCTTCAGGTTCCGTTGGCTGGGTGCCGCTGGCCCCGAACGAGCCCTATTACCCCAGCTATCGCGCGCCGTCCGCCTATATCCGGCAGATCAATTATGTGAACGTCCGCAACATCAGCACCGTCAACGTTAGCAACAACTACAGCGGCAATTTCGCCCCGGATAAGCTCGCCAACCGCCGGGGCGCCACCTATGTCCCGGCCGCCGTCATGAGTAAAGGCGAACATGTTGGCGGCTACGCTCATCCAGCGCCGCAAACCATGCTGGCTTCGGCGCGGCCGGTTAATCCAGGTTTTGGCACTCGCGCTGCGGGTCAACCGGCTGCCTATCGTCTGCCGGAACCTGCCAAGCCGCTGGCCCAGATACGCCCAGGGACTGCGCCAAAGCCAACTGAATTCGCGCAGCGGCGCACGCTGCCGCCTGCCACGGTTTCGCACGCCCCGTTCGCTGGCCATCCAGGCGCTCCAATCGCGCCGCACGAAGCGATGGCGCCGCACGAAGCAATGGCACCGCACGAAGCAAACGCGCCGCGCGGAGCAATGGCACCGCACGAAGCGATGGCGCCGATGCCAGGAACGCAAGCCCCCGGCCACCCGGATTTTGCCACCACGCCGGGCTATCACGCCCCGCCCGCTCCGCCGGCGCCAGGCGAGCATCTCGGTACGCTACCGCCAGCGCAAAACCTACATCCGGCTGCCGCCGATCACCCCATGCCGCAATACTCGCACGCCGCGGAAACCCCGGCTTCACGTCCACCAGCGCCGCAAAACCAGGCGCACTCGATGCCGGCAGCCGAGGCCTATCGCCCGCCGGCCGCCGCCAGTCATGCTCCGGCCCCGGCCTTCCATCCGCAACCTCAAGCGCATCCGATGCCGGTCGCCCAGGCCTATCACCCGCCGGTAGCAGCGTCCCACCCTGCGGCACCGGCTTATCATCCGCCGGCAGAAGCTGCCCGTCCCGCCGCGCCAGCGTATCATCCGCCGGTTGAGGCGCCCCGCCCGCCGGCACCGGCCTTCCACCCAGCCGCGGTGGCGCCGCACCCGGAGCCGGCCCCGCATGCTGAACCCATGCATGCTCAACCCGTGCAAGCTCAACCCATGCAAGCTCAACCCATGCACGTGGAACCTGGGCATCCAGAAGCTTCCAAACGGCCAGGCTAATCCGCCGACATGGAAGCTGCCATCATGCAGCTTCCATGTTACTTGCCTTGCAATGACTGCGGTTGGACATCTTGCCAGCGTTGACCCAGCCCTTGGGAATTTCATCAAATCCTACGGCCCGCTCAAACGCTCCAAACCTGACTACACCGAGCCCTACGAAGCCCTGCTTTCCGCCGTCGCCCATCAGCAGCTGCACGGCAAGGCCGCGGCCTCGATCCTCGGTCGCCTTAAAGATCATTGCGGTGGCATTTGGCCCACCCCTGATATTTTGCTCGCCATGCCGGACCTTGTGTTGCGCGGCTGTGGCTTCTCCGGCGCCAAAACCCTGGCGCTACGCGACATTGCCGCGCGCGCCTTGGACGGCACCATTCCCAGCCGCGCGCGGGCCCGGCATCTCAGCGATGCTGCCCTCATCGAGCGCCTCACCACCCTGCGCGGCGTCGGCCAATGGACGGTGGAAATGCTACTCATCTCAAATCTGCGCCGACCGGACGTTTTTCCGGTTGATGATTTTGGCGTCCGCGAAGGCTACCGGCGGATCCACCGGCTTGAAGCGCAATTGAAGCCCAAAGCTTTGGCAGCCATCGCGCAGGCCTACGCTCCCTATCGAACCACAGCCGCACTCTACCTCTGGCGCGCCGCGGACACCCTTAAACCCGCCAAAAAACCACCGCACGAAGACTGAGCAAAAGGTTTTATGATAATCAGGCGTTAAGCCGGTTTGTGCAACGCAGCGTATTGCCTTTCGATAGCACTTCGGTCACCAAGCAATGCAGCCAATCTGGAGTCACGATGGACCTTCTGCACGCTATTTTGTTCGCCATCTTGCAGGGGGCAACCGAGCTTTTCCCTGTCAGCAGCCTAGGCCATGCGGTCATCGTCCCCCGGCTCCTGCACTGGCGCATCAACCAGGCCTCGCCCGCTTTTTTGCCGTTCCTGGTGATGCTGCATCTGGGCACCGCGATCGGCCTGCTGATTTATTTCTGGCGCGATTGGTTTGCCATGCTGGAAGGCTTGCTCGGCCGCGGTTACGCGGTTGAAAACACCACCCAGCGCGGCCTGTTGCTGCGCCTCATCGTTGCCACTCTGCCGGCTGTCATCATCGGCGTCATCGTCAAAAAGCCGGTCGCGCATCTCTTCGCCAACCCGCTCGCGGCCTGTATATTCCTGATCCTGAACGGCGGCCTGCTTTGGCTGGGCGAGCGGCTGCGCGCCCGCGGCGGCAAATCCTCAAGCGCTTTGACCTATGCCGATGCGCTGGTGATAGGTCTGTTCCAGTGTCTCGCCTTCCTGCCCGGTATCTCGCGATCGGGTGCGGCCATTGTCGGCGGCCTGCGCCGCGGCATCCCGCATGAAGCCGCCGCCAAATTCACCTTTCTGATGGGCACGCCGATCATCCTCGCCGCCGCCGTCCCGGAAATCCCGGAACTGCACCGCCAGCATGACATCCACGCCTTGTTCGGCATCTCCCTCATTGCCGCCGTTGTCGCCGGCATCGTTGCCTGGCTCAGTACCGCCTTTCTGATGCGCTATTTCCGTGACCACGACTCCTGGGCGCTGTTACCTTTCGCCTGGTACTGCGCCATTGGCGGCGCGCTCGCTTTCGTTGCCATTATCGTCGGGATTTAGATGCGGAAGGTTCTACAAAGCTTCGTCCTGCTGATCGCCTTGGCGTTTCCCGCCGCTGTACAAGCCGCGCAAGCCGTCAATCTGGCCACCGCGCCTATCAGCCGCATCAATTTAACCTGGTGGCACACCCGCTGGCTGCAAACGCTGGCGCAGCGCAAACAGCATCCGGATGCGCGCATCGTCTGGCTCGGCGATTCCATCACCCAATACTGGCAACGCATGGGCACGCTCGGCTACGACAACATCCTGCCCATCTGGAACGAATACTACGCGCCCTACGACGCTCTGGATTTTGGCTTTGTCGGCGACACCACTGCCAGCTTGATCTGGCGTCTGGACCACGGTCAGGTTGCCGGCCTGCACCCGCAGCTCACCATCATCCTGATCGGCGCCAATAATCTCGGCCGCGTCCATTGGGGTGCTGCCATGACCATCCCCGGCATCGAGGCGGTCGTTGACAACGCTCACGCCCGCCTGCCTGGCTCGCACATTCTACTGCTCGGCGTGCTGCCGTCGATCCGCTCGCCCTGGGTCGATCGGCAAACCGCTTTGATCAACGCCGCTCTGGCAGTACATTACGAAAACGACCCGGTCGTCACCTTCGTCAATGCCGGGCCCGTGCTTTTGCACAATGGCAAACCGGACCCCGCGCTCTACGTTGACCCCAGAATGGTTCCACCCGAACCGGCACTTCATCCGGATGCCACCGGGATGGCGCACATCGCCGCCTACATCCAGCCTGAAGTGAAACGCTACACCGAGTAAGACCTGCGTTAAACGCCCAGCGCCAAGTCCACTTCCCGGCCGCGGCCGCCGGCGCGAAAATCAAGCGCAAGCTGGGGCTGTTTCCTAATCTGCCGGCGGTAAATTTCGGCGACAGCAGCCACCAAAGCGCCGTTTCGCTGCAGCATTGCGTCGCCCATTTCGATAATCTTCAAATTCGGCCATATTTGCGGACGGATTGCCAGCACATCCGCAAATACCGCCGGCGCCTGCCGCGCCGGCATCGCCTGCGCAACCAGCAATGCCATGGCGGCCGATGAGCGCGAAACCCCGGCATGGCAATGCACCAGCAAATGCGCCGATCCGGATGCCTCAACGTCCAGACCACGGCCAAATTTCAGCAATTGCTCGACATCAAAAGGTTGCGGCGGCTGCAGCCCGGGTTGGTCTTCGATAACATCATGGAACCGCAATTCGAGCTTGGCGTGTTCACCGTAAGTACCGAACACCTCTGGCGCCGGCCATTCCGGGTCCAATATGGAAAGCACGTGCGTAACTTTGGCGGCGCTATGCAGGTGCAGCTCAGCAAGTCCGCATACGGTTATTTTAAAGGGCAGCGTCATGGCGTTCAATTGACCCGCCGGATTTGAACCGTCAAGGCGAGCGAAATATCCGCATCTCACATGAAGGAAACCGGATCCACATCCACGTCCACCCGCGCCGCCCGATCGATCTCGGTTCGCGCCAGCCACTCCCGCACCAGTCCCTGCACCGGCAAATCGCGCCTGGTCTTCATCAGCAGGCGCCGTCGATAGCGGCCCCGCAACAATGCAAAAGGTGCAGGCGCCGGGCCCAGAATTTCAATCCCACCGCCATGCGGCGCACTCCGCGACAGCGCCCGCGCCGTCCGATCCGCGAGCCCCTCGTCGACTGCGCTCACAATCAGCGCCACCAGCCGACCGAATGGCGGCCAATGCCCCGGTCTGCGCTCCGCCGCCTCCTGCGCCATAAACGCCGGCAAATCCCCGGACAACAACGCCAGCATCACCGGATGCTCCGGCGAGTAGGTCTGCAGCAATACCCGCCCAGGCGCCTCTTCTCGCCCAGCCCGGCCCGCCACCTGATACAACATCTGCACGGTCCGCTCGCCGGCCCGCAAATCGCCGCCGCCCAGTCCCAAATCCGCATCCACCACGCCGACCAGCGTCAAATGCGGGAAATGCCAGCCTTTCGCCACCATCTGCGTGCCGATGATAATATCCACCTCGCGCGCTGAAATGGCCGCCGCCGCCGCCGCCGCTTCTTTTGGTCCGGTGATTACATCGCTTGCCATAACCAACGCCCTGGCCTCCGGAAAAACCAACGCGACCTCTTCGGCAATACGCTCCACGCCGGGCCCGATTGCCGCAAAACTCTCTTCTGCCGCGCATGCCGGACAGCGCTCCGGCAACGCCTCGTTATGTCCGCAATGGTGACAGATAAGACGCTTATGGCTCTTATGCTCAACCAGCCAAGCCGTGCAGTTCGGGCATGCCATCCGGTGGCCGCAATGCCGGCACAAGGTTAGCGGCGCATAGCCGCGCCGGTTCAGAAACAGCATCGCCTGCTCACCGCGCGCCAGCGTCTCGCGCACCGCCGCAATCAGGCCCGGCGCCAGAAACCGGCCCCGCTCCGGCGGGTCCTCCCGTAAATCCAGCGCTGCCACCGCCGGCATCACCGCCCCGCCATGCCGCGCTAATAAATCCAACCGCTGATAGCGCCCGGAATTGGCGTTCTCCACGCTTTCCAAACTTGGCGTTGCCGAAACCAGCACACATGGCGCGCCGCTTATCCTGGCTCGTACCACGGCCATGTCGCGCGCATGATAGGTTACCCCATCCTCCTGCTTGAACGCGCTCTCATGCTCCTCATCCACCACGACCAACCCAAGCTCTGGAAACGGCAGAAACAACGCCGACCTCGCCCCCACCACCACCTTCGCGGCACCCGTAGCCACTGCCCGATACGTGGCCCGCCGCACCGCCGGGGTCAGCTCGGAGTGCCAGACCGCCGGCATCGCCCCGAACCGGCTGAAAAATCGCTGCAGAAACTGCACGGACAATGCAATCTCCGGCAGCAGCACCAGCGCCTGCCGCCCCGCCGCCAAAGCCTCCGCCACCGCCTCCAGATAAACCTCGGTCTTGCCCGACCCGGTTACCCCATCCAGCAGTGTCACCCCGAACTGCCGGGCCCGCACCGCCGCCCGCAACGACGTCCCGGCCGCCGCCTGGTCCTGCGATAACTCCGGTCCGGGCAAACCCGCATCGGCGGCGCCGAATTCAAATACCTTGCGCCGGCCTTTCGGCTCCACCAGCAAATTCGCCTTCAGCCCGAGCGCCAGCACCTCACCCCTTTTCGCCAGCGTGTACTGCGCCACCCATTCGACAAATTCCCGCAATGAGTCCGGCAACGGCGGAAAATCCAGCACCTCGGCGACCGCTTTCAGCCGCTGCTCCGGCACCGCGGGATCCGGCGCATCATCCCAAACCGCGCCCACCACCATGCGCGGTCCCAACGGCACCCGTACCAACGTTCCCGGCGGCAACGCCTCGTCCGACCCATAGGTGAACGCCGCCTCAAACGGCAAAGGCAGCAACACCGACACCCGGATAGGACTCGCAACCAGCATGCTATATGCTTGGCACGTCCATCGTACCGCCGGAAAGCCAGTATGCGTGCATTGCAGGAAGCGGTTCTTTTTTGAAAAAAAGAACCGAAAAACTTTTTTTAGTTTGGGCCTTGGGAGCTTGGCGCACCACCGCCGATAACTTCGTCAGGGCCGGGCATGACCCAGCGGGGCCGGCTACGGCCATCCATGCCTTGGCTTTATCCAATGCCTGATCCAGCCGAACATCTGCGCCTCGCCTTCCTGAACTATATGGCTGGCGAGCGCCGCGCCGCTAAACTGACCATCGAAACCTATGGCCGCGACCTTGCTGCCTTCCTTGGCTTCCTTACCAGCCATAACGCCGAAGAACCCACGCTCGACACACTACAGGCCTTGCGCGTCACCGACATCCGCGCCTGGCTTGCGCATGAAGCCGGCAACGGCAGCGCCAATGCCACCCGTGCGAAAAAACTTTCGGCGCTGAGCAGCTTCTACCGCTACCTTCGCAAAAATCATGGTGTTGAGAACACTGCCTTTACCCTGATCAAACGCCCGCGCGCCGCCCTGCCAATGCCCCGCGCCCTGTCCGCAGCCGACGCCTTGAAAGTTGCCCACGACATCGGCGACAGCACCGACACCGCCGCCATCCAGGCCCGCGATACCGCCCTGATGTGCCTGCTCTACGGCGCCGGCCTGCGCATCAACGAAGCGCTGTCCTTGAACATTCGCGACATCCCCGCCGCCGACAACGCCCTGCTTGTGACCGGCAAAGGCAACAAGCAACGCATCGTGCCCTTGCTGCCGGCGATCCGTGCCGCGCTTGCCACCTGGCTCAAACTGCACCCGAACCCATCCCCGGCATCCCCGATATTCCTCGGCGCCCGTGGCGCCCGCCTGAACGCCGGCGTCGTGCAAAAAACTCTGCGCGACTTCCGCCGCCTCAATGGCCTGCCCGAGCACACCACCCCGCATGCGCTGCGCCATTCCTTTGCCACGCATCTGCTCAGCAACGGCGCCGACCTGCGTTCGATCCAGGAACTCCTTGGCCATGCCAGCCTCTCCACCACCCAGCGTTATACCGAAATTGACACCGAACAGTTGATGAATGTCTGGCGCAACGCCCATCCCAGATCCGGCACGGCCTGAACAACAACCATGTTCGGGAGAGCGTTGCGATTTATCGCCGGCATGCTGGTGACCGCCAATCTCGGTGGCTGCGTCGCCGAACCGCCACCTTGTGTTTCAACCCCAACCCCACCGAACGACGTCGTCTATGTTGTGAAACATGGCTGGCACACCGACATCGCGATCCCGAGCCATGAGCTGCGCGGCAACATGACGATCTTCCAACAAATATTTCCCGGCGTAAAAATCCTCGTCTTTGGCTTTGGCAAGCGTACTTTTGTGACCGCCCCGGTCCACACCATAGGCGATCTTATCATCGGCCCGTTCCCAGGCGCCGGCATGCTGCTCGTAACCGGCTTGAGCACAACGCCGGACGTTGCCTATAGCGACGGCATCAGCGCCACGCTCAACCTGCCTACCGGCGGGGCTGAGCGCCTGTCCAACTTTATCTGGGCAACGCTGAGAACGCAGCACGGCGTACCGGTAGAATTGCGTCCCGGCTTTTTCCCGGGAAGCATCTTCTATCAGACCGAAACGCGATATGCCGGCACGCGTACCTGCAACACCTGGACCGCCGACGCCCTTGAAGCCTCAGGACTACATATAAACCCCACAGGGGTTGTCTTTTCGTGGCAGACCATGTCTCAGGCGAAACATCTCGGCACCAGGGTTTGTGCCATTAAGGACAACCCCTGAACTAATTCAAAGCGGGCAACCGAAAGCCGGCGCGGGATGCGTATCAACGCAGTGTTAATAACCCGGTGTTATTGAGCTGGGGCTGGAGTTGCGGCCACGCCAGACGCCGGCTGCGAACCGGCGGGCACGACAATATAGGTGGTGCTTGGCCTGGAACCGCCACCTCCGCTGCTGGAAAGGCAACCTGTGAGAGAAACGAGTGCCAGTAGCATCGAAAATCCTAGACGCACCCGAGATAAACCTTTCATACCCAACTCCCCGCCAATTTCGGCACCATTATTAACTTGCCTCCCGCGCCCGGGCAACGCCGCACAATGACCTTGCTAAACATTCTTAATCCCTACAATCTTTCTTGGCCTAAGCGGCACTCACCCTGAAGGCACGTGTTATGACAACGCAAACCATTACCGCTGTGCCCACCGGCCGCCGAGACTGGCGTGGCGCATTTACCGCACTCCGCCGGCTGCTGGCAGACTCGAACGACACCGAGCAGGTCTTCCGCATCATGCGCGCCCTGAATGTTGGCACCGTGAAAGCCGGCTATGAGCGGCTATTGCAGACCCCGCAGGGCGGACAACTCGCCTACCAGCGGGTGGAATTGGCGGAGCGCTTCTCCGACCCCGCCTTTGTAAACAGCTTTGCCCCGGGCAGCGTCGGCGCCGCCTATGCGGAATTTTTGCACCGGACCGGCTATTCCGCGGCGGGCCTTGCCGATATTAGCCGCACCGATGACCCCAACCGCGATGCCCAGCATCCTTACGCCTGGTACGGCAGGCGCATGCGCGACAGCCACGACATCTGGCATGTTCTGACCGGTTACAAAGCTGATGAGCCGCTGGGTGAAGCCTGCCTGGTGGCGTTTTCCTACGCCCAGACCCGCGGGCTAGGCTGGGCGGCAATTGCCGTAGGCTCTGCCGTCAAAGCCTTTCGGACCCCTGGCGGGAAGCCCGCTTTGCGCGCCATCTGGGAGGGTTACCGGCGCGGCCGCAAAGCCGCCTGGCTGCCGGCCGAAGATTACGAACGCCTGCTGGCCGAGCCGTTGGAAGCGGCGCGAAACCGGCTGCATATCGGCGCCCCGGCCGCCTACTTAGCTCTGGAACAAACAGCGGCCTGACTTGGCACAACAGAACGCGCGGCGGCACGGGCCGCACGGACTTCATGCCGGGCCCGGCGAAAAGATATCATCCGCTGCTGCTCGGCGTCCCAAAGCGCCAGCCGCGCGCATTTGAAGCTGCCCCACAACGTCAAGCGTGGTGCCAATTGCAACGCCGGATTCGCATTATGGCAATCCCGCAGCCGGTAATTCGGGATTTTGCTCGATAGGTGATGAATGTGATGAAACCCGATATTTCCGGTCATCCAATGCACCACCCTTGGCAGATCATAATAGGAAGCACCTTCCAGCGCCGCGGAGCGAAAATCCCAGCGCGATTTCGGTTCCCAATATGCATCCTCGAACTGGTGCTGAACGTAAAACAGCCAAACCCCGATGGTTGCCGCCAACAGCATTACCGGTCCCCAGCCCAGCAGCACGCTGACCGGCCCTAGCATCCAAACCAGTAGGCCGAACATCACCACCAATGCGGCATCGGTGCTCAAAACGCTCACCCATTCCTTCCAGTGCCGCCTTGGGTCGCCGGAGGGAATGCGATTGCTGATGAAGAATAACCAGATCGGGCCGATGCCGAACAGCACCAGCGGATGCCGGTACAGCCGGTACATGAAACGCTTCAGCCTCGAAAGTGCGACATATTCCGGCCGCGTCAGGGTTGTCACATCACCGATGCCGCGGCGGTCCAAATTGCCCATGCTGGCATGATGCACGGCGTGGTCGCCGCGCCAGGCCAAATACGGGGTCAGGGTGAAAATGCCGATCACGAAACCCAGAATATTATTCGCCCAACGGGCTTTGAAAAACGAGCCGTGCCCGCAATCATGCTGAAACATGAAAAGCCGGACCAGCAACACCGCGGCCACCGGAAACAGCAAAAGTGCTACCACGAAGCCAAAATGCAGGCCGATGAAAATTGTCGCCATCACCGCCAGAAACGGCGGCACCGTGTTCGACAATTGCAGCAACGCCTTGGCCGCGCTGGGTTTCAAATAAGGGTGGATCAACTCACGCCAATCGCGGTCTGACGCGGTACTCGCCGGCGCGGCAGATTTCACGTCGGGCAGCAAAGGCTGAATGGAATTCAATTGTTTTGTCCAAGGTTGCGATACTGCTGTTCAAGGCAGCCGCTTCAAAGCAACTGCTACAATGCAGCCGCCTCGAAGCAGCTGCCTCGAAAGCGATCAATTAAGTTTTAAGCTGAACCACCGCAGCCCCACCTTCCGACTGCACGAGCGCCGGCAGGGTGTCTTTCATAAGCATTAGCAGTTTATAGCCGCTTTAGCTACGCTTGCCGGAAACTTGCCAGCCGGCCGGCCCGTAAAATCGCCCGAATATCCGCCAGCGCCGTCTCGAAATCGACATTTTCCACCACAAAATCAAACTCATGCGCGTGGCTCATCTCGGCTTCCGCATGCGACATCCGCCGTTCGATCTGCTCTGGCGTATCGCCCCGCCCGACCAGCCGCATCTGCAGCGCCTGCAATGATGGCGGCCGGATAAAAACCCCAACCACATCGCGCGGCATTGCATCCCGCAACTGACCATAGCCTTGCCAGTCGATATCGAACAACACATCGCGGCCCTGCCCCAGCATCGCTTCCACCGGTACCCGCGGCGTGCCGTAGGAGCGCTCAAAAACATGGGCATGTTCCAGCAGCGCATTGTTGGCGACCATCTCGTCGAATTTTGGTTGATCGACAAAATAATAATGCTTGCCTTCAACTTCTCCCATCCGTGGGGTCCGGGTGGTAACACTTACCGACAGCGACAACTGCGGATCCTCCGCCAGCAAGGCCCGCGACAACGAGGTCTTGCCCGCCCCCGAAGGTGCCGCCAGAACCAGGCACAGCCCCCGCCGCAGCGGCGGCGGATTGTCGAAAACGCGCAGCTGCGGCGGATTATCGAGAACGCCCGGCCGTGGCGGATTATCGAGAAAGCCCGGCTGCGGCGGATTATCCGAAACGGGCGGCAGCGGTGGATTATTCAATATTCGCCACCTGTTCGCGCAACTGTTCCACCACCGCCTTCAATCGCAAGCCGGTAGCGGTCAACTTCAGCGAAACCGATTTGCTGCAAAGCGTATTCACCTCGCGATTGAACTCCTGCACCAGGAAATCGAATTTGCGTCCCACGCCGGCGGCCTCCACCAGCAGCACTCTTGCCGCCGCGATATGTGACGCCAGCCGGTCCAATTCCTCGCGCACGTCCGACTTGGTCGCCAGCAGGGCCACCTCCTGTGCGATCCGCTCTTCCGGCAAACCGGGCGTCGCGCCTAGGATTTCCGCGAGCTGGCCCATCAGCCGCGCCTTGTGCAAGGCCGGCTGTCCGGCTGCTTCATCCAGCGCCTCGCCATGCAGCACGGTAATTTCGTTCAGCTGCGCCTCGACAATCTCCTGCAGCCGCGCGCCTTCGCCCCCCCGCGCCGCTACCAGGCCGTCTAGCGCCTCGGCATAGCCGGTTCGAACCGCGGATTGCAGCGCCGCCTGCAGCGCCTCACTGTCATCCTGCGCGCCGATATTACGCATCACGCCCGGCAGCGCCAGCAGCGCCTCGGCCCGCGGCGGCAGGGCTCCGGGGATACTATCGGCCAGCGTAATTGCCAGCTCCTTCACCCGCTCGAGCGCTACCATATCCGCCGTCAACCCGCTCACGGCATCGCGCTTGATGCTCAGCGTCCCCGAAACATTGCCTCGCCTCAGCAATTTTGTCGTCGCATCCCGCAAGCCCGGTTCCAGGGCATCAAGCCCAGACGGCAACCGCAGTTTCAAATCCAGGCCCCGCCCGTTAACGCTACGCAGTTCCCAGATCCAGGCAATCGCCCCGGTTTCCCCAATGACCTCACCCTGGGATCTGGCGAACCCGGTCATCGATGCCAAGCCCATTCTGCTGTTGCCTACCGCTTCGTTGATGGATTCAATTGTCGCTTCGCTTATCATGGGCTGGCGTCATAGCAGCCAGATGGTACGCTGCCCATATGCCTGCAACTATCAACCAGTATAACCGCATCGCCATAACCGGGGCCTCCAGCGGTCTTGGCCGCGCTTTAGCCATTGCCTACGCCCATCCCGGGGCCACCTTGCACCTGAACGGCCGCGACGCCGGCCGGCTTGCCGGAGTTGCCGCGACCTGCCGCCAGCTTGGCGCCGCCGTTGTTGAAACCCTGGCGGATGTTACCGACCGCGAGGCGATGGAGAACTGGATCGCCAACGCTGCTCCGCTCGATTTGGTCATCGCCAATGCCGGCATTTCCGCCGGCCCTGGCGGCGCCAACGCTGAGGCCTCGGCAAACATCCGCGCCATCCTGGCCACCAATATCGACGGCGCCCTCAACACCGCGCTGCCCGCAATCGCCGTCATGGCGAAACAACCGCTGGGCCCGAACGGCAATCGCGGCCGCATTGCCTTCATCGGCTCCATCGCCGGTCTGATCGCGCTGCCCACCAGCCCGAGCTATTCTGCTGCCAAGGCCACTTTGGATTTCTGGGTCTCCGCCAGCGCCCCCAACCTTGCCAAAGATGGTATCGCGCTCACCCTGGTGCGTCCGGGCTTCATCCGCACGCCGATGACCGTTGCCAACCCCTATAAAATGCCCGGCATCATCGACGCCGACCAGGCCGCCGCAAAAATCCGCGCCGGCCTCGCCGCCGGCAAAACCCATATTACCTTTCCGTACTGGTTCAGTATTTTCGCGCGCATCGGTAACCTGATGCCGAAATCAATTTTCAACAATGCAAAAAAGAAACCCGCATAACCAAGGAGACGCAATGGCCCGCCTATCAGGACCCACCATCGGATTCGCATTAAGTATTTTATTTGTCGTGCCCGCGCAGGCCGAAGGCCTTTGCGACCTGGTTCCCGCTACCACGGTCAAAGCCTTGCTGGGTATCAGCGAGACGCTGGTCGCATCCCCTGATACCGAATGGGGCAATGGCTGCGACTACATGATACCGCATACCGGGCTGCCGATTGTGGAAGCCATTGCCTCCGACGATACCGGTATGGACAGCATCGCGCTGACCAACCACGTCGCGGCCCTCAACGACGACGACCAGATCGTCACCGGGATCGGCGACGCCGCGATCTACACCGATGATGGCAATGCGCAAAATCCGTCGACGCCAACAGTATCCTACACCCGGCAAAGTCTGATCTTCCGCGAGCAAAATAAAATTGTCGATTTCGTCGTCATGACCACGCATAATCCGCCACCGGAGGCAGCGATTCTGTCGCTTGGCAAGTTCATCTCGCTGGAACCGGTAGGCCACCTGAAGGATCCATCAGATTAGTCTCAAAACCGTCATTGCAATGCCGCCCCAAGCCCAGCATCAAGCAGGTCTTTTTGCTGCTTTCTTCAGATAAAGCAGTGCTTGCCTAACTGTACCTTGTTATCAAACCAACAGCCTGCTGCATCGCATTTGCCAACGCCGCATTTTGCGCGGCGACCTGCGAGGCGTAATCCGTGCCGCTCAACGGCGCCGTCCCGGTGATACGCTGCTGCGCCAATGGCCGCGTATTGCCGCTGAGATTTTGGATAACCACCAGCGTCAGCACCGCCTTCGCCTGATGCGCCTGAAGGTCGCTCAGTAACTCCGAGAACTCGCCTTCAACGATTATATTCGCCGTCAATCGGCTGCCGGGCGAGACCACCGCGCTGAAGGCGCCGCTGGCAGTCAGCCAGTTCGCCAGAACCTCCGCCGCGGCATCTGCCGGCGCCACCGCCCATTGATTATAATAACTGCTGGAAACGCTGCCATCGGCCTGCAGCGTCTGAATCCCTTGATTGGTCATTCCGGGCCCCGCGTTCAGATCGCGCAGCAGCACCACCTTGCCGGTCTGATTTGCGGGATTACCTGGCGGTGGCTGAGGATTTAACGGCCAGCTCACCTGCGGAATGTATTTCTGCCTCGGCAATATCGACGCGCAGCCCGCCAGCAATACCGGAACTGCGACGATTAATCGGCGTTTCATTGTTGGCCCTCCGGCGGCGGCTGCGCTCCAAGCAATACCTGGCTTGGATTGCGCTTCAACTGTTGCGTCAGTTCGTCCAAGCTTTGCGTCGCGGTCTTCAGGTTCTGCAATACCGGGAGCATTTGCGACTGCAGGTCCGCGGTGGTCTCGCTGGCCTGATTGACCGTGGACTGCGACGCTGCAATCAGTGCCGGCAATTGCGCGCTCATTTTGCTCAATTGCTGCGTCGTCTGGTTCAGCTGGCGAATGATCTGCCGGGTCTGCGCGCCATCCACCAAATTTCGCACCGCTGCCGTCGTTCCCGGCAAATTTGCCGCCTGCATCTGCGTGTTCAAATTGCCGAGCAAGGAATTGGCATGCGCCAAGGCCTGATGCGCATCGCCGGTCGTCACCTCCTCGTCAAGCGCCGCGGTCAACTGAGTCACCTGGTCGACAATCTTGCCCAGATCCACCTTGCTGAACGACGATAGTATCTGCGTCACCGCGTCCTGCACCTGGGTCAGCGTACTCGGTATCGAGGGCAGCACCGGCGAAATTGGATGCCACGGCACCTCCTGCACCGGATATTGCGCCGGCGGCACGAATGTCAGCTCCAGATAGGCCAGTCCGGTAATCCCCTGCGGCGCAATCTGCACCCTGAGCCCATGCGCTATCGCGCCTTGAACATTGACCATGCCGATTTTACGCGGATCGACCTGAAACCGCACCACCACCTGTTGATAGACCTTCTGGTTTCTGAAAGCTCCGTTGGGCGGCGGATATTCGGCTGAGACAAGCCCGATTTCATTAATCGCGCCGATCGTTACACCGCGGAATTTCACCGCCGTCCCGACATCCAACCCCTGCACCGATTCTTGAAAATAGGTCTCATACTTGACGCCCGGATGCAGCGCCGATCCGGAAAGAAAAAACACCAGCGCCAAGACGCCGATAATGGCGGCGATCACAAACATACCGACGCGCAACGACGCGTTTCTAGCAGCCATTAAAGCGTCTCCCGGTTGAAGAATGCGCGCACCGTGGGTGCGGTACTATGGGCCCGCAAATCCTTTGGTTTTCCCAGCGCGATCATGCCCTGCGCCTCGCGGTCCAGCATGATGCAGCGATCCGAAATCGCCAAAATCGATTGCAGCTCGTGCGTTACCACCACGAACGTCGCCCCCAGCGTATCCCGCAAATCAAGGATCAATTTGTCGAGCCCGGCCGAGGTAATCGGATCCAGCCCGGCAGAGGGCTCATCAAGAAACAAAATCGGCGGGTCCAGCACCAATGCGCGCGCGATCGCCGCGCGTTTGGCCATGCCGCCGGAAATTTCCGCCGGCAGCCGCAACGCCGCATCCGCCAGCCCCACCATCGCCAGCTTGCCGCGTGCAATCTCCGCCCTTGCCGCCACCGGCAAGTCGGTAAACACCGCCAGCGACAGCATGATATTTTCCAGCAGGTTCATTGAACCGAACAGCGCGCCGGACTGAAACATGACGCCGATTTGCGAGCGCACCGCATCGACATCATCCACCACATCATGACCGTAAACGCTGATCCGCCCTTTGGTCGGCGGCAACAACCCGATCATTTGTTTCAGCAGCGTCGACTTGCCGCAGCCCGAACCGCCCAGCACCACGAAAACCTCGCCGGCATGAATATCGAAACTCACATTCTTGAAAATCGTCCGGCTGCCGAATTCCTGAGTGACGTCAGCCACCGCGACCACCACCTCGCTGGCGACGTCGTCAGCATGCATGTCGGGCGGTGCTGCAACCTCGGCCATCAGATACCCAGCCTGTAGGTCAGCACTGCGAACAAGCCATCCAGTAATACCGTCGCCACAATGCCGCCAACCACCGCCGATGTCGCCGCCTCGCCTACCGCGCGCGGCCCATTGCCGGCGGTCAACCCGGCCCGGCAGCCGATCATCGCAACCGCCGCCGCAAACACCAGGCCTTTGCACAATCCCAGAATAAAATCCGCAGGCCCGGTGGTCGAAACGATTTGCGCGATAATTGCATTCGGTGGAAAACCCAGGATCATCAGCACCACCCCCATGCCGAATAACCCAGACACATCCATCAGAATAACCAAGCCCGGCATCACCGCCACCGCCGCCGCAATCCGCGGCAGCACCAGCATCGTTTCGGGATCGATGCCCATGGTGGTCAGCGCCGCCACCTCCTCGTTCACCTTCATGGTCCCAAGCTCGGCGGCAAAGGCCGAGCCGGTGCGCCCCGCCAATATCACCGAGACCAGCAGCGGCCCCAATTCCCGGAACAGCGAAATCGCCACCAGATTTGCAACATATAAATCGGCGCCAAATTGCCGCATCGGAATCGCCGACTGGAACGCCAGGATCATGCCGATCAAAAATCCCAGCATTACCACCAACGGCACTGCCTTCATCCCGGCGTTATCGGCGATATGCGCAAAATCCGAGCCGCGCAAAAACCGCAATTTTGCCGGCAACGCTATCGTCGCCACCACGGTCTCGCCAAAAAACGCGATCCGCGTTTGGATCATCGTCAGCAAACCCGGACCTTGCTGGGCTTTGTCGGCCTCGCGCTGCGCCGCCAACACCTGTTTCTGCGTCAGCTCCTCTGGAACGATATGCCGCATCTGCTCAATCAGCGCGCTGGCCTTGGCATCGGCGCCGGTCAGGTTGACGTCACTTTGGTGCAACCGCTCCATCGCCAGCAGCAACGTCGCCCCAGCGGTATCTACATGCGGGCATTCCGAAATATCGACATTCAGAACCTGCCCCGGTTCCCGCCGTGCCGCCGTCATCGCCTTCTGCCAAACCGCGGCAATGCTTTTCACCTCTAGCGGCCCGGAGAAAATAATCCGGCCGTCCTCGACCCGCATTGTTACGGTCGTCGAACGACTATTGCCGGGAGCGACGGAACTGGTTTTATCAGGTCTCGCGGAGCGCCCCGCAATTTCGGTATTCATTGGCGAACCGTCATTGGTGGGACGCCATGCCGTGGATCACCTGGAACGAACCCTGATAAATCATCATCAACGATACATATAGGACAATCGCCAGTCCAACCCAGGCCAGCCAACGATTCTTCGATAGTAATTTGGCCACCAGATTTGCCGCCACCCCCATCAACGCCACCGAAACCAGCAGCCCGAGCGCCAGTACAGCCGGGTGCTGCCGCGCCGCGCCCGCCACCGCCAGCACATTATCCAGGCTCATTGAAACATCTGCCAGAATGATCCGAATAATCGCCGATCGCAGCCCTTTAGGCTTGGCACCGGCGACTGCATGTGCGGTCCCGCGCAGCTCCCGCGCCGACTTCCAAACCACCCAAAGCAACAAAATCCCGCCTGCCAGCGTCAAACCGATGATCGCCAGCATCTTCAACGCAATCAGCGCAAAACCGATCCGTATCGCCGTCGCGCCGCCGATCCCGGCCCAAATCGCAACCCGCCGCTGTGAGGCCGGCAGCCCGTTCACCGCCAGCCCGATGACCACCGCATTATCGCCTGCTAGTACCAGATCGATCAGCAATACCTGCAGCAAAACCGGGAAAAGCGCCGCGATATGCGTATAATCCATGCCGCTTGGTGGCCCCCGCATGCGCTCCCTGTCAACGCAAGCAAGAGCTTGTTTTTTAAAAAACAGCACCAAAAAATCGCTTTTATTTCGGCTCCCGGGTGTCGGCCTCGACCCAGCCAAACGTTTGCATGCGGCTGCGACAGCGACTAATCCCGTATCCCAGCGTCAAAAAAGTTTTTTGCTGTTTTTCCAAAAAGGCATTGCTTCCTTAGCCACGACGGAGCCCCAATGATCCCCCGCTACACACGGCCACAGGCCGCCGCCATCTGGTCGCCGGAAAACCGCTATCGCATCTGGTTCGAAATCGAGGCCCTGGCCTGCGAAGCCATGGCCGAGCTCGGCGCCATCCCGCATGAGGCCGCGCGCAACATCCGCATCCGCGGCGACGCCGCCATGGCCAAATTCAGCGCCGCCGACACCGCTCGCATCGACGAAATCGAAGCCGTTACCCGGCACGACGTCATCGCCTTTCTCACCTGGCTTGCCGACCATATCGGCGAGGACAGCCGCTTCGTCCACCAGGGCCTGACCTCTTCCGACATTCTTGATACCTGCCTCGCGGTCCAGCTGACCCAGGCCGCCGACCTGCTGCTAAGCGATATCGCAACGCTCCTCGCCGCGCTGAAAGCCCGCGCCATCGAGCACAAGCACACCATCACCATTGGCCGCAGCCATGGCATCCACGCCGAGCCAACCTCGTTCGGCCTCAAACTCGCCGGCCATTACGCCGAATTCGCCCGCAACCGCACCCGCCTGCTGACCGCCCGCGCCGAGATTGCCACCTGCGCCATTTCCGGCGCTGTCGGCACCTTCGCCCATGTGCATCCGCGCGTTGAAGAATACGTTGCCGCCAAACTCGGCCTGGTCCCGGAACCTATTTCAACCCAGATCATCCCCCGCGACCGCCATGCCGCCTTTTTTGCCACCCTGGCCGTCATCGCCGCTGGCATCGAGCGGCTGGCAACCGAGGTTCGCCACCTGCAGCGCTCGGAAGTTCGGGAGGCGGAGGAATTCTTCCACGCCGGCCAGAAGGGCTCCTCGGCGATGCCGCACAAGCGCAACCCGGTGCTTTCCGAAAACCTTACGGGCCTCGCCCGCCTGGTCCGCGCCGCCGTGATCCCGGCACTGGAAAACGTCACCCTGTGGCATGAGCGCGACATCAGCCATTCCTCGGTTGAGCGCGGCATCGCCCCGGACGCGACTGTCACGCTGGACTTCGCGCTCTCCCGGCTCGCCGGGATGATCGAAAAACTCACCATCTACCCCGAGCAAATGTTGGCCAACCTTGAAAGCCTTGGCGGCGTTGTCCATTCAGGCGAAGTGCTTTTGGCCCTCACCCGCGCCGGCATCTCGCGCGAAGACGCCTATGCGATCGTGCAGCGCAATGCCATGGCGACCTGGACAAATCTTGGTCCGAATGGGCCTGGAAATGTCGAGGCCGCCGGTTTCCGTGCCAACCTTCTCGCCGACCCCGAGGTCGCCGGCCGCATATCGGAATCCCAGATCGACGCCGCGATGGATCCTAAACTGCACCTGACCGAAATCGATATTCTGTTCCGCCGCGTCTTCGACTGATGTGTTCCATCATCCTGCGCATCACCGCGGCTGGCATCCTGATCGGCGCCAACCGTGACGAACGCATCGACCGCGCCTGGGACCCGCCAGCCCCATACTGGCCGGAATATCCCGGCATTATCGCCGGCCGTGACCGCATCGCCGGCGGCACCTGGCTCGCCCTCAATCAGCACGGCATGATGGCCGCCATTCTCAACCGCCACGGCACGCTTGGCCCCGCCGCCGGTAAACGCAGCCGCGGCGAACTGCCGCTACTGGCTCTGGCGGAGACCAGCCTTGATGCCGCCGCCGCCAAAATCCGGTCGCTCGATGCCGGCGCCTATCGCAGCTTCAACTTTGTTATCGCCGACGCCGCGTCGGCCATGTTGTTCCGCGGACTGGAAGCCGGCGCGCCCGAGATGCAAATCCTCGGCCTCGGCACCTGGATGATTACGTCCGGCGAACCCAACGAGCGCAGCCTGCCCCGCATCGCCCGGCATTTGCCCAAATTCGAGACCGCCCCCGCTGCCGCCTGGCCGGCGCTGCTCGCCGATAATTCGCCGCCTGCAGAGAGCGCGCTGAACATCTCCCCGGATGACGGTTTCGCAACCGTCAGCTCCGCCGTTATCACCCTTTCGAAAACAGCTCTGCCCGTCTGGCTGTTCGCTTCCGGGCCACCCGATATTGCGGCCTTCGAGCCCGTTACCCTCGCTTAATCGGCATCGCTTAATCGGCATCGCTAAACCGGCATCGCTTAATCGGGCCTCGCTTAACTGGGCCTCGCTTAACTGAGCAACGCTTACTCAGGCCATCGCATAACTGTCGCGCCTGCAGGCAAACTTGCCGAACCTTACGCAACGCGTTACCGAACCTGCCAAGAAACAAGGGATTCGCCATGAAAACCGACGCCACCCCGCGCCCCTCGTCCAGCCGCGTTAGCCCTTTGCGGCTGCTTTTCCTGGTCGTCTTCGTAGCCACCTTGGCGGTGCCGTTCTTTAACAAAACAGCCCCGGCCTTGTTCGGTTTTCCGTTCTTCTACTGGTATCAGATCATCTGCGTACCGATTGCCTCCATTCTTATCTTCATCGTCTTCCGTGCCGAAGATAAGGGAGCCGAGTAATGCAGCTTCCTTATCCTATTGCCACCATCGTCTTCCTGGCGCTGATCGCCTTTGTCATCATCCTTGGCTTCACCGCCGGCCGCTGGAAATCCGGCAATCTGCATCACATTGAGGAATGGGGCCTCGGAGGCCGCCGCTTCGGCACTTGGATTTCCTGGTTTCTGATCGGCGGCGACGCCTATACCGCCTACACCTTCATCGCCATTCCGGCGCTGATTTACGGCTCCGGCGCAGTCGGCTTTTTTGCGGTTCCCTACACCGTTGTTTGCTACCCGATCCTTTATTTGGTGTTCCCCAAGCTTTGGAAGGTGGCACAGCGGCACGGCTACATCACCGGTCCGGAATTCGTCCGCGGCCGCTACGGCAATCGCTGGCTGGCACTGGCCATCGGGCTTACCGGCATCTTTGCCACCATGCCTTACATTGCCTTGCAGCTGATCGGCATGCACACCGTCATCGGCGCGCTCGGCATCCCTGGGCGCCTGCCGCTGATCATCGCCTTCGTCGTGCTCGCCGCCTTTACCTACACCTCCGGCCTGCGCGCGCCGGCGATGATCTCAATCGTCAAAGACCTTCTGATCTACCTTACCGTTATCGTCGCCATTATCGTGATCCCAGCGGAGCTCGGTGGATTCTCTGCCATTTTTGCTAAAATCCCGCCGGCCAAACTTATCCTTCCGACCCCGCCGGCGCGCAGCACGGGCGCCTATACCAGCTACGCCACGCTGGCTTTAGGCTCGGCCATGGCGCTGTTCCTCTACCCGCACACCACCACCGGCATTTTAAGCTCCAGCGGCCCGCGCGTCATTCGCCGCAATGCCGCTTTGCTGCCGGCCTACACAGTCATGCTGGGCCTGCTTGCCTTGCTCGGTTTCATGGCGGTTGCCTCGGGCGTCTCCACCATGCCGCAATTCGCCGCCGGCTTTAAAAGCTACGGCAATAGCTTCGCCGTACCCGCATTGTTGCTGAATTCGTTCCCCGGGTGGTTCGCCGGCATCGGCTTTGGCGCCATCGCGATCGGCGCGCTGGTGCCCGCCGCCATCATGGCCATCGCGTCGGCCAATATCTTCACCCGCGACATCTACCGTCAGTTCGGCGGCAACCCCAGCCCCCGAGCCGAAACCACGATCGCCAAACTCTTTGCCATCGTCATGATCATCGGCGCCGTCATCTTCATCCTGACGATCCCCAACACCGACGCCGTGCAGTTCCAGCTGCTCGGCGGCATGTGGATTATCCAGACCTTCCCCGCCATCGCATTCTCGGTCTTCACCCGCTTTTTCAACGGCTGGGCGCTGCTCATCGGCTGGGCCGTCGGCATCGTCACCGCAACCTACCTGGTCAGCCTCAACCACTTTATCGGTTCCACCTATCCACTGCACATCCTGGGCTGGACGGTGCCAAGCTACATCGCCTTCTCAACCGTCATCCTGAACGCCATCGTTGCAACAATCCTAAGCCCAATCATAAACGCCGTCCGGTCCGACCGCGCCAAGGACGAAACCAATGCGCTGGACTACGTTTAACTAGGCAACACTGCCTTACCAAGGACGGCTAAGCGGCGAGACCACGCATAGCCGGCCATTTTCTTCCGTTCCGCTTGCTTTGATCAGCGCACAGGATTTCCCGCCATGAACCAGCCGACCAGAAGACAATTATTCAACAGGGCCGCAGCCGGCTCGGCGGGCCTCCTTGCCGCAAATATCCTCCCCACAACCCCAGCGCTGGCAGCCGAGCCAAGCAAAGCCACCTACGATCCACAAGCCATGGCCGCCGATATTTCATCCGAACTCTTCGCTTCCGATGGCCTGGCCCGGCCGCTACCAGCTAAACCAACGCCATCAAACCTCGCGCAAAATATCGACCGCAGCCTGGTTCTGGGCGGCGGCGGCGAATATTACGTCGCCTGGTATTGCGGCTTCTTCCACGGCCTCTACGAACAAGGCGTCGACCTCAACATCGCCGAAATGGTGGTCGGCACCTCCGCCGGCGCCTATGCCGGCTCTTCGCTCACCTCCGGACACTTCCAGGCTTTACGGGAAAAATTCGATTTCTTCGGATATTTTCCGACCCTGTTTTCCAAAATTGCGCCGGTCAGCAGTCCCAACATCAGCCAGCTTCGCGCCCAGAGGATTAATTTCAGCGTCAAAGACGGCAACCCGGACTCGATCCGCGCCATCGGCCACGCTGCCTTGGCCTCGGATAATCACCTTAATGGCAATGGCGTCGATCGATTAGTCGGATTACTCACCGATGACAGCCGAACCGAGTGGCCGGTCGCACGGATGTATACCACGGCAAACGACTGCTACACCGGCGAGCGCCTGATTATTGGCCAGGCCGCCGCCCGAAAGAACGCCATCCCGCTCGCTCATGGCGCCGCCGCCAGCTCTTCCTTGCCCGGTGTCATCGGCCCCACACTGCTCGGCCAACGCTTCTGCATGGATGGCGGTATCGCCAAGGACTGGGCTCATACCGACGTCGTCGCGGGTTCGAAGCGCGCCATCGTGATTACACTCACCAACGGTTACGAAGGCAGTCTTCTAAGCGGCATCCCGCACAACATCCACAGCGAAATTTCCGCGCTTACCGCGGTTGGAACGAAAGCCCTGCTAATTATCGCCGGCACGCCGCCGGGCGTTAACCTGCTCGATCCAAAAGAGATCTCGCCGGCGCTGCATGCCGGCTTCGATCGGGCAAAAATTGAGGCGCCCAAAATCAAGGCGTTCTGGGCCTGAGCACCGCGTGGCCGCATTTGTTGTTATCGATGAGCAAGCCTATCGATCGGTATAGCCACCGATCACTGGCAAGATTTCGCCGGTAATGTAACTCGACATCTGCGGTGATGCTAAAAACACGTAGGCCGGCGCAATCTCTTCTGGCTGTGCCGGACGCTTCATCCGCGTTTCCGTGCCGAAACTCTTCAACTTTTCCGGATGATCCGAAGGGTTCAACGGCGTCCATACCGGCCCTGGCGCCACCGCATTCACGCGAATGCCGCGCGATGCCAGGCTGCCAGATAACGCCCGGGTGAAACTATGGATGCCACCCTTGGTCATGGTGTAATCAATAATATCGGAGTTTCCCAAAAGACCTGTCACAGAGCCGGAATTTACAATTGCGGAACCCTGTTTCATATGCGGCAGGCAAGCCTGCGCCATATGAAAATAACCGTATAAATTGGTCTTCACCGTCAGATCGAAATGCTCCTCGGTAAGATCCTCGAACCGGCTGACATGCAACTGAAAAGCCGCGTTATTGACCAGCACATCAATTTTTTTAAAACGCTCGACCACTTGCGCCACCGCGTCAAAACAAAACGCGCGATCCGTAACATCGCCGCCGATCGCAATCCCACTCCGGCCTTCAGCCTTTATTGCCTCCAAGACAACCTTGGCATCCGCGTCCTCGTCCGGCTGGTGTAAGATCGCCACATCCGCCCCTTCGCGCGCGAATAATATGGCAACCGCTCTGCCGATGCCAGAATCGCCGCCGGTGATAAGCGCGACCTTGCCGTCAAGCTTGCCAGATCCTACCCAGTAGGGCGCATCGTAGAGCGGCGTCAGCGACAATTCAGACTCAATGGCGTCAACCTGGGCGTTACTCGCATCGAACGGCGGTTCCGGATAAACCCGGGCCCCCGCCTGCATCGCGCCCTCCATTTCGATCGCCGGCCGCGCCTTATCGGCCTCTGCCACCTGCGCCTTTATAGCCCGCTGCCGCGATCTCAAATTCTGATCAGCCATAACCAATTCCCCTTCTTCAAAGGAACGGGACTTAAGGCGCGCCGGCACCAACCCCAACCGGGGAAGCCCAGCCTCTTCCTTTATTCATCGGACGGTCAGAATATTTTATTAATCAGGTCATCCCCGATCCCAAATCCGGCACCGGTCAGGATCGCCCGGCCGAAGCCAGAATTGAACAGGCCGCCCAGCATTCCGCCGCCTTGGTAACCTTGCGGATAGCCCTGCTGCGGATAACCCTGCTGGGGATACCCTTGCGGGTAAGGCGCCTGTTGCGGATAATTCGGCTGCTGCGGCTGCTGCTGCCATGCAGTCTGCGGCAGGCTTTGCGGTACCGAGGCCGGCAATTGCTGCGCCGCCCTTGCCTGGTTCTCCACAAATCCATGCAACGCCTGCAGCAAATTCGTTACCTGATTCTGCTCGGCCTGGATCGCCAGCGCGATCTCCCGCAAATCCAGCAGCCACTCGCGCGCATCAGGATTACCCGCCTGGCTCGCGGTTTGCAGCTTGCCGGCCAGAGACTTCAATTCTTCAACAGTTGTCTGCGCCTGGCTTTGCAACTGCCCATAAGCCGCATCAATGCTTTGCACATCCATGGTCATTCTCCGAGATTTGAGTAGCCGCTAGCAACATAGGCACGCCCAACATACATCACATCAACCAAGCCGAAGGCTGCTTTAAAGGCTCTTTACGCCGCCTGTTTAATGCCTTGGCGATACGCCGCACAGGCCTTTCCGAAAGCCTCAAACAGCCGCTTGCGATCCGGAAAATGCAGCACCTCCCATTCCGGATGCCACTGCACGGCAAATGCAAAACCCTTCGCACCTTCAACGCGCACCGCCTCGATCGTGCCATCCGGCGCCACCGCCTCAACCACCAGCCCCGACGCTAGCTGGTCGATCCCCTGGCCATGCAGTGAATTAACCTCGATTTCGTCAGCGCCGGAAATTCGCGCCAGTGCCCCGGATAGCTTCACGCTGTGCTTCAGCCGGAACATTTCTTCCCGCGTGCCATCCCCGGCCCGGTGATCCAGCCGGCCCGCTACTTTATGCACTTCCTGAAACAGCGTCCCGCCAAGCGCGACGTTCAATTCCTGGAACCCCCGGCAGATGCACAGCATCGGCATCCCGCGCTCCAGCACCGCCCTTATCATCGGCAGCGTCGTTGCATCACGCTCGGGATCATGAAAATCTGGGGTCGCATCAAAATCGGCGCCATAGCGCATCGGCGCCACGTTGGAAGGGCTGCCATTGAACATCATCCCATCCAACCGGTCCAGCACCGCCAGCATCGCCTCACCCTCGGGCGGGATCAACACCGGTATCGCCTGCGAGGCCGCCATCAGCGCCGCGCCGTATCGCGCCGGCGTTGCATGCTGAACATGGTTCGAAATCAATTTGGTACAGGCTGGGATCCCAACAACACTCACATCGGCCATTTCATGTCTCCGCTGCAACCAAGATTACCCGCGGCCGCAGGCTCGCCGCAAGCACCGCCAGCCCCGCGCATACCAGCATCACAACCGCCATCGGGGTTTCGCTATTTTCCGCCCACGCCCCGATCGCCAGCGCCGATAGCGCGCCGCCGCTATATTGCAACGTTCCCATCAGCGCCGAGGCACTGCCCGCATGCGCCTGGTGGTGCGACAGCGCCCCCACCATGGCGCTCGGCATCGCCAGGCCAAATCCAAGCTCGCCCACCAGCAATGCCGCCATAATTGGAAATGGCCCCAGCGGATGCCAAGCCAGCAGTACCAGCAGCGTCGTGCTTACCAGCAGCACATTAACGGCAACTGTAATCACCGGCGCAATCCCATAACGCGACACCAGAACAGGGTTCAACTGATTGAACCCGATATAGGCTATCGACGAGACCCCGAACAACGCCGCGTATCCCGCCGGGCTCCAGCCATAAAGCCCCACGAAAATCTGTGGGCTGCCGGATAAAAACCCAAACAGCGCCGCCGCCGTGCTGGTCAGCACCAGAGCATGCGAAATGAAATGCCGCTCCTTGAAAATTTCCACATAGCGCATCGCCACCGCGCCAGGCCCAAGTTCGGTTCGCCGCTCCAGCGGCAGCGTCTCCGGCAGATAATGCCACACCAGCACCACGGCCAGCACGCCATAAATCGACGCCAACACAAAAATAAGCCGCCAGCTCGCCAGAGTCATCGAAAGCGAGCCCAGCATCGGGGCCAAAATCGGCGCCGCCCCCATCACCAGCATCAACTTTGAAAACAATTTCGCCGCCGCCGGCCCATCGGCAAGGTCCCGCACCATTGCTCGCGGAATAACGACCCCCGCGGAAGCGCCAAGCGCGGTTAAAAATCGGAACACCGCAAACGAACTAACGCTCCAGCAAACCGCACAACCTAACGAGGCCAACGTATAAATCACCAGCCCAACCAGCAACGGCCGCCGCCGCCCCAACCGGTCCGACAGCGCCCCCAGCGTCATCTGGCCAATCGCCAGCCCGACAAAATACGCCGCCAAGGAAATCTGCGGCGCTCCCAGATTATGAAAATCCCGCGCAATCGCCGGAAACGCCGGCAAATACATATCGGTCGAAACCGGCCCCACCGCGATCAAAAATCCCAGCAAAAGCGGTAAGCGGCGGGTAATAATCGGAGCAGGCATCAACCGGAAATACAAATCACCCCGGGCCGCAACAAGGTCAGGCAAAGCAGATCAGCCAAGCAACCGCTTTTTTGAAAAAAAGCGGCGTAAAAAACTTTTGTTAGACTGGGCTTGGGGCGTTGGCGCATTCACGACCCATGCCCGAGATTCAAAAAGTTTTTTGGTTCTTTTTTTCAAAAAAGAACTGCTTTTCTAATAATCTTCCTCGCGTTCGCGGCGGACCAATACTTCGCGTTTGCCAACATGGTTGGCGGTGCTGACCACACCTTCCTTTTCCATCTGCTCGATCAGTTTGGCCGCACGGTTGTAGCCGATCTGCAAATGCCGCTGGATGAACGAGGTGCTGGCCTTGCCTTCGCGCGCCACCAGCGAGACCGCCTGGTCGTAAAGATTGCCCTCGGCCGAGGTGTTGCCGCCGATCAGCCCCGGCATCGCCGGCGTGTCGTCTTCCACCGGCTCGGTCACCTCATCTAGGTAAGCCGGTTCCCCCTGTTCGCGCAGGAAAGCCACCACGTCCTCGACCTCGCGGTCGGACACGAACGGCCCGTGCACCCGGGTAATGCGGCCGCCGCCCGCCATATATAACAAATCGCCCTGGCCCAGCAGCTGTTCTGCGCCCTGCTCGCCCAGAATGGTGCGGCTATCGAATTTCGAGATTACCTGGAAGCTGATCCGGGTCGGGAAATTGGCCTTGATGGTGCCGGTAATCACGTCCACCGACGGCCGTTGCGTCGCCATGATAACATGAATGCCGGCTGCGCGCGCCATCTGCGCCAGCCGCTGCACGGCAATCTCGATTTCCTTGCCGGCAACCATCATCAAATCGGCCATCTCGTCGATGAACACGACGATGAACGGCAAAGCCTCCAACGCCAGCGGCTGATCCTCGAACACCGGCTTGCCGGTTTCGGCATCGAACCCGGTCTGCACCCGCCGCGTCACTACTTCGCCTTTGGCCCGCGCCTCGTTCACCCGTTCGTTATATCCGGCGATATTGCGCACCGAGAGCTGGCTCATCGAGCGGTAGCGGCGTTCCATTTCCCGCACCACCCATTTCAACGCCGCCACGGCTTTCGCGGGTTCGGTCACCACCGGCGCCATCAGATGCGGGATGCCGTCATAAACCGACAGCTCCAGCATTTTCGGATCGATCAATATCAGCCGGCATTGCTCAGGCGAGAGCCGGAACAGCAGGCTCATGATCATGGCATTGATGCCGACCGATTTGCCGGAGCCGGTGGTGCCGGCAACCAGCAGATGCGGCATCCGTGCCAGATCCGCGACAATCGGCGCGCCGGAGATATCTTTGCCGAGCGCGATGGAAAGCTTGCCGGTCTGGTTCTCCCACATTTCGGCGCCCAGCAGCTCCGAGAGGTAAACCGTCTCACGTTTGGCATTCGGCACTTCGATGCCGATCACATTACGCCCGGTTACCGTCGCAATGCGCACCGCTACAACCGAAAGGCTGCGCGCGATATCATCGGCGAGGCCTACCACGCGCGCTGAGCGAATACCGGGCGCCGGCTCGAGTTCATAAAGTGTCACCACCGGCCCAGGCCGGATTTCGACAATCTTGCCCTGGACCCCGTAATCCTGCAGCACGGTTTCCAACAGCCTGGCATTGCTTTGCAGTGAATCTGCCGACGGCCCGGAAGAGACGCGCGCCGGCGCGGCTTGCAATAAATCCAGCGAGGGAAAATTCCAGCCGGCATCCAGCAGCGGCAACCGTTCCTGTTTGGGGGCCGCCTTCTTGGTCAATAGCGCCTGCTTCACCGCCGGGGCCTTAAATTTCGGCACGGTTTCCAGGGCCGGCGCCGGTTCAGCGCCGATCAATTTGCTCCGATTTTCCGTGCCCAGCGGCACTTCCCAGCTGCGCGCCGCGACTTCGGCCGTGGCGCTCTGCAGCAACGGCGTCAGCCAGGATGAAACCGCCTCGGCACCGCGCCTGCCGCCAGCGACCGATGCCACAGCCACTCGTGCCGCCCGGCTGCCGCCGCTACGCCACTCGCTAGGTGTAAACCCAAGCGAAAACCCTAATGCGCCGAACCCGGCAACGAAGGTGAAAAACATCACAGCACCGGCACCTGCCGCGCCTGCTGTCGAATGCACATCATTAAAGCCGGCTGAGAGCAGCATGCCGGCAGCGCCGCCAAGCCCTGCAGTGACCGGCCACCCAACGGTTGGCCCTGGAATAACCGCAACCGCGACACCCAAAGCAGCCGCCAGCAGCGGCATCGACAGCGCGCCAAGAAAAATCCGCATTTTCAGATAGCCGAGCCGTCCCCGGGACCCCAGCCTGTAGGCCCAGGCCAGCAGGACCAGACCCGGCACAAATCCGGCAATCCCGAAACTTTGCAGCAGGATATCCGCAAGCCGCGCGCCCGCCGGTCCAGCCAGGTTGAGCGTGCGCCCAGCACTTGCCGTATCGAAAGACGGATCACCGGCATGGTAGGAAATCAACGCCAGCAGCAACGCCAGGCCGGCAACGGCAACCGCAACGGCCCCAAGCTCGGCCACCCGTCGCTGGAACTGGGCCCGAAGCCCGGGTGAGATAAATTGCTTGGAACCTAGTGATAACGCCATAGCCCACCGCTATACCTCACAACCAGCTGATTCCCAAACAAAATGTCGTTATAACCAGCGGGGATTGCTGGAGGCTGGGCAGCTCACCCGCCGCTACCGCAACGCGCCGATGCGCCTTATCGCGGCGGAAACCCCGCCATTAAAGCCTCCAAATTCTGCGGCACCACGTGAATAAGGCCGCCGCGCGGCGTATCAATATCGGCGATCAGGAATATCGGCACGGATACAATTAAAGGCAATAAAATGAGCGTCAGCCGGCTGTCCCGCCGCTCGCTATATCCGAACAGGAAATTGCTCGCGACAGCCACTAGGATCAGCAGCTCCCACGCACCCACCGGCAAGCGGTTCCACCAGGCCGCTTGGGTATAGCCCTGGGAATTCAGCACGTCGTTCATGCCGGCGACCACCAAGGCCGAAATCGGCGTCGGCACGGCAAGTGCCGGGGCGGTCACCGCATTCCAAAGCTGGCTCTGCAACGCTGCACGTGCATTTGCAATCTGCACCAGCCGCGCCGGATCGCGGACTTCGTAGAACAGAATTCGCTGCCGGGTATATTGCACCAGCAGGTCACGCAGCTGCGCCGCGGCCGCGGCGGGCAGCAAGTCGGCGCGTACATATTCAGTGCCGATCGCATTCGCCTCTGCTTCCTCCAACGATTTGCGCAAATCATATCGGGTCGACGCCAATGAGAAACTAAATCCGATGATCAGCGCCAGCAGTGTCAGCGCCGCCGGCAGAATCGTTCCAAAATCCCGCTGCGTGGTATCCTTCACCGGCGCGCCCTGGCGCCGCACTAAGTCCCCGAAAAAGGCAGCCGCGCATTGCAACGCGAATGCACTCACAAAAATCGCCAGCGGGTATTTGTAGAATATGCCGTTCACGTTTTTAACTTTGGCGAAGCGGCCAGCCGGGCTTTTCGAGCCGCCAGAAATGCCCAGCCCCGCTCTTCGCCATGCGCGATCAAACGGTCCAGGTTCTTGGCGCTACGGTCCAGCTTGCCCTCGTGATCCATGGTTATCGCGCCAAACCGTTGGCTAGCCGGGATTATTACAATCTCACTGCCAGCAAACTCGAAGCATCCTGCGCCGCCTGGCATGTTTGCAGGCCGTCGTGTTTGCTACTTGTCTGAATTATCCGAGTCCGAGGAACTTGGCTCCGGCGGCGGCTCATCCTGCGGCGGTTCGGGTTCAGCTGCCGGCTCGGCTGCAGGTTCTGGATCTGGCTCAGCCGAAGGCGTTTCATCAGCCGGCTCTTCGCGCGGCGTCTGTTCTTCCGGTGCCGCCGGCTCTGCTACCTGTTGATCAACGGCAGGCGACGGCGTCACATTGCCCGGCGGCACATAGGGCGGCGGAGCGACGCCGCCAATCGGATGATTCGAGGTGATGTTTACCGAGGATTGGCTGGTAATATGCGTCTCATTGGTCGAGTGAATTTCGCCATACACATAATGCGTGGTCGTTGCCGGTTCCTGTGACGGCATCACCACAACCGTTGCCGGATGCGCAACGTAATATGCCGAAGGCGCCGGCGCCGGCGCGCAACTGGCTAACACCACCAATGGCAACCCGGCAACCAAAGCTGCAAAGATCCCGCAGTTGCCGCGCAAATTGCCGCTCCCCCGTCCCATCATCCCATCACATCCATCGAGCCAACGTAACTATGATTAACCGCAGAATAAACCGCAATAATCAGTTAGTATCCATAAAGCAACAAATTTTGTAGGGACTTTATATGCCGACCTTTAGCTAATTTTCGATCCGGAACGTATCGCCAAGTTACCCATCTAACGTTGCAGCTTTGCATCCAACCGAGACATTTTGTCATCACCCAAACACCCCGAAGCCCAGAAGTCGCTATGGTGAGTCGAATAGCGGTGATTTTTGAGCACCGGAGCGGAGCGTACGTTAGTACGAGAGCACCGGCGCGCAGAAAATCGCCGCTAGTCGGCCACCAGAGCGGCTTCTGCTACCAGTTGTTGTTAGGATCGAAATTGCCGCCATCATCCGGGGTGGACCCCGCATCCCATCCGGGCGAACCTTGCAATCCGTCGTCGCGGTCCGGCATCGGTTGATTGCCGCCCCAAGCCGGGTCCACCGGATTGTTGGTGTTATTGTTATTCCCACCAAACATATCGCCGATCACCCGCTCGCCCGCCGCAAAGCCGGCGCCGGCTGCCAGGCCGCCGAGTATGGAACCGCCGATCCCGGAGCCTCCCATTCCAGGCCCCTGATTATACGGATACGGACCGGGTCCGCCCGGGCCATACCCTGGACCGAAACCGCCTTGACCATAGGGCTGCACATAGCGCCGGCGCCGGAACATCCGGAACACAATGAACAACCCCACCACCACGATAATACCGACCAGCGCTGGGCTGATGCCCGAATGCACCGGCTGCACCGGCGCTGGATCGCTGTTCAGGTGGGCCTGCAGCGCTGCTAAATCAGACTGATTGGCAAACGGCAGACCCGGCGCGAAATGCTCGGCATTGCCAAGCGCGGTGCGCGCGGCGCTCTCGTTGCCAAGGCTATCTTGCGCCTCGGCGGTAAGGTACCAGGCAACCCCACTCGTTGGGTGCGCCTGCAATGCCTGCTGTAACTCGTTTAGCGCCGTCTGCGCCTGGCCATTCGCGATCATCGCCTGCAATTGTTGCGGCGTATCGCTCTGCGCCGAGGCCGGCAGCATTGCCGCCGCATAGCCGCCGAACACCAACCCCATAACCATCAGAAACCGTCTCATTGGAAACTCCAATCCAGAACCGGCATCATAAATGGTGTCGCTTGCGAAAAAATCCATCCGGCACCGCAAACAACAAAAAACCCAGGGCGTTTCCACCCTGGGCTCCTTTGTCCTATTGAATCCGCTCGGCTGGATAAGATTGCCAGCCGAGTAGAATTCAGTCTCCCATAACGGGAACTTTTTGGCCGTCAGAGTAGATCGCATAGGCTTCTTCGCCATGGACTGCGTCGTCACCGATGAGCAGGGTTTCATCGTCGAAGCGCAGATTAACGAACAGGCCAATAATCTTCAGCAGAATAAAGGTACCAATCGCATTGTATATGATGATCGCGCCAGCGCCGTAGAGCTGCAGGATCACCTGGTGGAAGTTGCCGTACCACCAGCCAGTCGCGGCGAACTGGTCGCCCTTGGTGCCGTACCATTCCACCATTTTAGGATCGGCCAGGATGCCAACGCCCAGACCGCCGACGATGGCGGCAACGCCGTGGGTGTGGATTACGCCAAGCGTGTCATCGACCTTGCGGAACAGGGCTGTTTTGCCTTGGCCAAGCCAGTTCCAGGTCATCCAAGGCAGCGCCGCGGCGACGATACCGATGATGATCGCTCCAGTACCGTTCACGTAACCGGCAGCAGGCGTAATTGCGACCAGACCGGTTATCATGCCGTTGACCGCGCCGAGCACCGATGGCCTGCCATAGGCAAACACGTCGAGCACGACCCAGGTTAGTAGAGCAGCCGCGGTAGCGGTGTGAGTGTTCAATACGCCAACGCCGGCATCGGCGTTCGCGGTGAACGGGTCACCGCCGTTGAAGCCGGACCAGCCGAGCCAGAGCAGACCGGCACCGGCCAGCGTGATCAGCAGTGAGTTCGGGTGGAAGCTCTCACGGTCACGCGGCAAACGCGGGCCGATGACGGCGGCAGCGACGAAACCGGAAACCGCGGAGGCCAAGTGAATGACGTAACCGCCGGAATAGTCGAGCACGCCCATGGAACCGAGCCAGCCGCCGCCCCATAGGGAGTAGGCGCCAACGGAATAGATGAAGGTGGTCCAGAGCGGCACGAAGATCACCCAAGCCTTGAAGCTGACGCGACCGAGAATGGCGCCCAGCAGAATGATCGGCGTGATCGCGGCGAACACGAACTGGAAGTAAACCATCGTGGCCATGCCGTAGCCAAGCGCCGGCATTCCCGCAGAAGCGGAGGGAATAATCGCTTCTTTTTCCATGTCGTAGGCGGAAGTTGTTGGGCTGGGGTGACCCAAGAAGGCGCCGAGGCCATGCGGCATCTGGAACCACGGTTTACCGAAGGACATACTGTAGGCCCAAAGGACCCATACGATCAGAACCGCGGAAAATGCATAAAACACCATGAAAGCGGAATTAACCGCCCATTTTTTCTTGACCGCGCCGCCATACAGCAAAGCAAGGCCCGGAATGCTCATAATACCGACGAATGTTGCCGCGGTAAGCTGCCAGGCATTATCGCCTGTATCGAGCCAATTGCCCGGTAACGCTTGAACTATCATTTAATCGTCTCCACTGTCCCAGCCGTGTAAGTTGCACAAAACACAAGCGCGGTTGAACCGACGCGCTTTGCGTCCGCGGCGTCTCTTGCAGCTTCCATGCCAAATTTTCCCCGCAATCCTTATAGGCGAGTCGCTCGGGTTACGAAGCGTTCATGCAACGACACTGCACATTTGGCAGGCGCTTTATTGACCAGCATTTAAGCAAAATCGAATTACTGTTAATTTTTAGTGAGCTTGCGCGGGCCGCTGGCTCTGCCACATAGACCCTATGAGCACCGCTGAATACGCTGCAGGACCCGTCACCGAAACAATCGATATCGCCGTTATAGGCGCCGGCCCGGTCGGCGGCGCCCTGGCCTGCCAATTGGCGGCATTGGGCAAAACAGTGCTGCTGGTTGACCAGGCCGCCTTGCCGCCGATGGAGCACCCGGATTTCGACGGCCGCGCCTACGCTATCGCCGCCGGCTCCAAGCGGCTGCTGGACCAGTCCGGGCTATGGGACAGTCTGCCCTACCCGCCCTGCCCGATCCTCGATATCAAAGTCACGGACGGTAAACCGGGCTACCCGGCCTCACCGTTGCATTTGCAATTCGACCACCGGGCGGTCGGATACGAGCCCTTCGGATGGATCGTTGAGGCTCGGGCGCTCCGCATCGCTATCAACCGGCAAATTCATACCGCAACGAATATCACCCTGCTGGCCCCGGCGGAGGCCAAAGTAACTTTTGCCGAGGACAATGCGACAATAATGGCCGCCGGGCGCATCTTTAAAGCCGGTCTCGTCATCGCCGCCGATGGCCGTAATAGCCGTATCCGGTCCCAGGTCGGCATCTCCGTAACGCGCATCCCCTACCGCCAATCCGCCGTGGTCTGCGCCATCGCTCACGAAAAACCCCATAATGGCGTCGCCCTCGAGCATTTCCTACCGGGCGGCCCGTTCGCCCAACTGCCGATGAGCGGTTCGGATGCTTACCCAAACATGTCCGCCATCGTCTTCACCGATCACCGGGATATCGTTGCCAGACTGGCGCAATTGGAAGATGCCCGGTTCACCCCGGAAGTCGCCCGGCGCCTAGGCTCACAGCTGGGCGACATACGCCTGATCGGCAAACGCTGGACCTATCCGCTCTCGGCAATGCATGCGCAGCGCTACACCGCGACCCGCCTTGCTCTAGTAGGCGACGCCGCCCACGGCATTCATCCGATTGCCGGCCAGGGCCTCAACCTTGGCTTGCGCGACGCCCTGGCGATTTGCGAACTGATCGCCCAAGCCGGAGATCCCGGCGCTCCCGCCTTGCTGGCCAGATACCAGGCCATGCGCCGCCCCGCGAACCTCGCAATGCTGGCCGCAACCGATCTGCTGGACCGTTTGTTCTCCACCAACAACCCGGTGATACGTCTGGCGCGGGATCTCGGCCTTGCCGGCGTCAACCGCATGCCGCGCCTAAAACGGCAGTTCATGCTGACTGCCATGGGGAAATAGCGCCCAGATCAATAAAAAACCCGGCGCCAGGCCGGGTTTCAAATTGGTCGAGCCAGAGCTGCTCTTAAATCAAGCCGCAGCAGCCCTCAGCCCTGGCGCGCCTTCATGCGCGGGTTTTTCTTGTTGATCACGTAGACCCGGCCATGACGGCGCACGACGCGACAATTCTTGTCGCGGGTCTTGGCTGATTTCAATGAGTTACGGATCTTCATACTAGGCTCACAAGGTCTGAATGTTATTCGGTGGCGCGGTATGCTTTGCCCACCGGTGCCTGTCAACCCGGCGACTGCGCAAACCTCCACTGCCTGTCATCAAATAGTCATTCGCTTTGTGGCACAGAGAATTGTTCATAGCCCGTTCTATGAGGCTCGGCACACCGAGTCGGTTGGAGCGCTATAAAAATGAAAATCAGTTTTGTCGTACCTGCCTATAATGAAGAAGCGCTGCTAACGCGCTCGCTTACAGCCATCCGCGACGAAATCCAGCGCGCCGGACAGATTTTAGGCCAGGATGCCGAAATTATCGTCGTCAACAATGCCAGCACCGACCGCACTCGCGAAGTTGCGCAAGCCATCAACGGCGTTGCAGTCGTCGACGAACCGCGCAAAGGCCTGGTGCAGGCCCGCTGGTGCGGCTTCGAGGCCAGCCAAGGGGCGCTGATCGCGAATATCGACGCCGACACCGTAATTCCACCCGGCTGGCTGACCGAGGTGCTGAAGCAGTTCGGCCGCAATGACAACCTGGTCGGCCTCTCCGGCCCCTATGTCTATTACGGCGTCCCGCACCGCGTGAACCTGGTTGTCGCCGCCTATTACCGGCTCGCCTTCACGGCCTATCTGTTCAACCGCTTCGTCCTCAACGTCGGCTCGATGCTCCAAGGCGGCAATTTCGTGGTAAAACGCGACGCCATGCTGAAACTCGGCCAACCCTCCCTACGCTTCAGCTTCTATGGCGAAGATACCGACATGGCCCGAAGGCTCAGCAAAGTCGGCGGGGTCAAATTCACCTTTCGCCTGCCCGCCCAATCGTCCGGCCGCCGCCTGGTCGGCGAAGGCGTCTTCACCATCGGCCTGCGCTACTCCATGAACTTCTTTTGGGCCACATTTCGTAAAAAACCGTTCACCGAAGCCTGGCAGGATATCAGGGAATAGTAAGGACAGCCGTTCTTTTTTAAAAAAGAACCAAAAAATTTTTCGGGACTTTGGGCATGGGCGTCGCCGAGGCCGGCGCCCATGGCCCAGCACTAAACTCTCGTTTTGGTGCTTTTCTTTAGAAAAAGAACTGCTTTCCTGCCTGCCATTGACTGCCCCGGCTTCCGCTTGCATGTGCTGCCGCATAGGTAAAGGTGGACAAATGCTCAGGGGTGTATCGTTAGGCCGGATCGGCTTTTTGCTGACGGCGTTTTTATTTCCCGGACTGATCGGCACATTCGCTGGTTATTCAATCCCCGCCCCGGTCGTGGATGCGATGCATCAATCCGCCGCCCTCGACGCCGTCCTCAATGCGCAAAATACGCCCGGCGAGGCAGCGGCAATCGCCAACCTTCCGAACGCCGTCGATAGCGACACCGCAGCGCTGGTCACCAGCGGCACCGGTCCGCTGCCGGCACGTGTCGCCGCGGCGCGCGCAAATATGTGGGTCGAAGTGGTGCAGCAAGCCCGCAACTCCGCCTACAATATCCGGGCAATGGTCATCACCATGACGGTATTAGGCGCCATATTCGGGGTTGCCATGCTGGGCGCCCGCGACAAGACTTAAAACAAATGGTCGACCACGCCCCGTCTTATTACGCCGCCACTGCAAATCGCAAAGACATCAGGCCGCCGCTGCAGGGTTCTGAAACCGCCGATGTCTGCATCGTTGGCGCCGGCTTTACCGGTATTTCGGCGGCGCTGGAACTGCTGGAACGCGGCCTTTCGGTTATCGTGCTGGAAGCCGCCTGCGTCGGCTGGGGCGCGTCGGGCCGCAATGGCGGCCAGATCGTCAACGGCTACAGCCGCGACCTCGACACCATCTCCAACCGCTATGGCGACGCTGCCGGACGCGCCATCGGCGCCATGGCCATGGAAGGCGGCGACATCATCCGTGACCGTGTCCGGAAATATAACATCGCCTGCGACCTGGCGGATGGCGGCCTGTTCGTTGCCCTCACGTCCAAACAGATGCGCGGCTTGGCGCATGATAAAAAAATCTGGGCGGATTACGGCCAACCCGGTTTCGAACTGCTGGATAAACCAGACCTGGCACCGCACGTCACCAGCGCGCGCTATGTCGGCGGCCTGCTCGACCTTAAAGGCGGCCATCTGCACCCGCTCAACCTGGTGCAGGGCGAAGCCGCTGCGGTAGAAGCCCTGGGCGGCCGCATCTTCGAAGACTCAGCCGTCATCGCGGTCGATACCGGCAACCCGGCCTTGGTAAAAACCACTGCCGGCGAAGTCCGCGCCAAAAACGTGCTGGTCTGCTGCAACGCGTATATCGGTGACCTGCTACCGGAGATTGGTCATAAAATCATGCCGGTTTCGACCCAGGTTCTGGCAACCGAGCCGCTGGGAGAGAACCTCGCCGGCCGCCTGCTGCCGTCCAACGTATGTGTCGAAGATGCCAACTACGTGCTGGATTACTACCGCCGCACTCCCGACCATCGCATCATCTATGGTGGCGGCATCGTCTATGGCGGCCAGGACCCGGAGAGTATCCGCGCCAAAATCCTGCCGAACATGCACAAGACATTTCCCGAACTTCGCGACGCCCGCATTGATTATGCATGGAGCGGCAATTTTGCGCTGACACTGACGAGGTTCCCACAAATCGGCCGCCTGTCGCCGAACGTCTATTTCTCGCATGGTTGCAGCGGTCACGGTGTAACCACGACGCATCTGCTCGGCAGGCTGGTCGGCGAAGCCATCGCCGGTTCGCCCGCCCGCTTCGATATCCTGGCCAATCTTCCGTATTACCCCTTCCCCGGCGGCAAAACCCTAAGGGTGCCGCTGACAGTTCTAGGATCGTGGTATTACCGTGCCCGCGACAAGCTGGGTGTTTAACTTATCCGCCGCGCTCGCATCGCCGTCGCCAGCGTTCCTTCGTCCAAAACCTCCAGGCTACCGCCCATAGGCACACCCTGAGCCAGCCGCGAAATCGGGATCCCGAAACTTTTCAATTTCTCCGCCAGATAATGCCCGGTCGCGGCACCATCAACCGTTGCCGCCAGCGCCAGGATTATTTCAGCAGGCGGGTCCGCCTCAATCCTCCCAAGCAACGACCCAATTGCAAGATCCTCCGGCCCGCGTCCGGATAGTGCCGACAGCGATCCTCCCAGCACGTGGTACCGGCCGCGATAAATTTGCGCTCGCTCGAACGCCCATAAATCCGCGACCGTCTCAACCACGCAGATAATCGGCTCGCGCGAAGGTGCCGCACAAATCGTACACGGGTCGCGGCTATCCAAATTGCCGCAAACCGAACACGACTTAACCGTATTTGCCGCCGCGCGGATCGCATCCGCCAACGGCAACAGCCGCGTCTCCCGCTCACGCAACAACTTCAGCACAATCCGCCGCGCACTACGCGGCCCCAGCCCCGGCAGCTTTGCAAACAACCCAATAAGATGCTCTAGCTCCGGCCCACCCATGTCAGAACGCCAGGCAAGGAAGCACTGCTTTTTTTATAAAAAAAGCCGCAAAAAAGCTTGCCGATTCTGGACCTGAGTCATTGGCGGCGCAAACGCCAGCGCCCCAGATCAAAGAAAGTTTTTTGGGTCTTTTTTTCAAAAAAGCACTGCTTTGCTGAGCGTCCCGCATCAAGTTTTAAAATGGCAGCTTCATACCCGCCGGCAATGTCAGACCGCCCGTCGCGTTTTTCATTTCGCTTTCCTTCAGCTCATCTAGTTTGCCTTTGGCATCGGCATGCGCGGCGATGATGAGGTCTTCGAGCATTTCGATATCGGCGGGGTCGGCGAGTTTGGGATCGATTTTAATCGCCTTTAATGCGCCCTGGCCGTTGACGGTCAGGCGCACGAGACCGGCGCCGGAGACACCTTCGATAATGGCGGCATCGAGTTTGGCTTGCAGTTCCTGCATTTTCTGTTGCATTTGCGAAGCTTGTTTCATAAGCCCGGTAAGATTTTTCATGGTTTACTCCTCTTCTTCGAAATAGGCTTCGTCGGGTGGCGAGAATTCGGCCCAATCGGGCGGCGGCTGTTCGGTGACAACGGGTTCGGGGGCGCTATGCAGGGCTTCGATGCGCGCCCCGGGAAAGGTTTCCAGAATGGCACGCACCAGGGGATGCTCATTAGCGGATTGCCGGATGCCGGCTTCCGCGGCGCGCTCAACGGCGTCGATGGTAGGCGCACCTTCGGCCCCACTCAGCGCGATGGTCCAGCGCCGGTTGGTTTCAGCTTCGAGCAGAGCGGCGAGCCGCGGCGCCAGGTCACGTGGCGCTTCGGGCTCCAGGCGCAGTTCGATGACTGGCGGCGCAAAGCGAACCAGATGCACTGACTGGCGAAGATGCGCGTACAGCATCACCTCGTGTTTTTGCCCGGCCAAAGCGACGACATCGGTAAAGTTGAGGGCGCGCGGCGCCGGCGTTGTGATGGGTTGCGCGGCTATTGCCGGCGCGGCGTTGCCGGCCTGCGCGCGTACACCGCCGGCGCTACCACCCACATCGCTTGGCGCGTAAACATCGGCTGGCGCGTCGCCATCGGCTGCTGCGTGGCCATTCGAGCGGCTCGAATTCTCGCTGATCCGGGCTTCAAGTTTCCTCAGCAGCTCGCCAGGTGGCGGCATATCCGCCACGTGGCAAATCCGTATCAGCACCATTTCCGCGGCGGCGCGGCGATCCGGCGCATGCTCAACTTCGGCGACGCCCTTCAGCAGCATCTGCCACAACCGGCCAAGCCACGGGATCGCAAGGCTGTTCGCCAAGGCGAGTCCTTCCTGCAGTTCCGTCTCCGGCACCGCCCGGCTTTCACCCAGTGCCGGATTGGCTTTCAGCCGCGTGACAAAATGCGCGAAATCCAAAACATCGGCCAGCAGCACGCCTGGATCGGTGCCATGCTCATGCGCGATCTCCGCAATTGCCAGCACCTCCGCGGCATCACCAGACACCAAAGCCCGCATCAACCGATGCACATATTTGCGATCTGCCAGGCCCAGCATTTCAGCGACCATCTCGGCATCGATCTCGCTGCCATCCTCAGCGCCGCGCGCAATCGCCTGATCGAGCAGCGACAGTCCATCGCGCACCGAACCATCGGCCGCCCGCGCGATATAGCCGATCGCGGATTCCGAAATCCTCACGTCCTCTTTTAAAGCAATGCGGGCAAACCGCAGCGAAAGTTCAGCTACCGACACCCGCCTGAGATCGAAGCGCTGGCAGCGCGACAAAATCGTCACCGGAACCTTGCGGATTTCCGTGGTTGCAAAAATAAACTTCACATGCGGCGGCGGTTCTTCCAGCGTCTTTAACAGCGCGTTGAAAGCGTTGCGCGACAGCATATGCACTTCGTCGATGATAAAAACCTTGATCCGCGCCGAGAGCGGCCGAAACCGCGTTGCCTCGATAATCTCCCGCACGTCATCGACGCCGGTATTCGACGCCGCATCCATCTCCACCACGTCGGGGTGACGGTCCGCCAGGATGGCGATGCAATTATCGCAAACGCCGCACGGATCTGGCGTCGGCCCGCCATTGCCATCCGGTCCGGTGCAGTTCAGCGCCCGCGCGAGAATGCGCGCGGTTGTCGTTTTTCCAGTCCCACGCACGCCGGTCAGCATGAATGCATGGGCAATCCGGCCCATTGCGAACGCATTGCGCAGCGTGCGCACCAGCCCATCCTGGCCGATCAGCGCTTCAAGACTGTCGGGGTTGTTAAGGTCACTGAAAATTGTCGGGCGATATTTGCGCGCCAGCACGCGGTAAGCGGCAGCGGCGGGGGCGGCTTGCGGTTCATCCCCAAACAATGAGGGTCCGGAGAAAGGCGCTGCTGCCACCGCAGCCGGTTCATCTTCAAACAGACCGGCCATGCGGGGCAAAATGTCCTTCAGTTTCGTACTGCTCAAAGCAGCTTGTGGCGCCGTGCTGCGGGTGGGAGGCCGGACAACAACCCATGCGGAAACTCGTTGCGGCTGCTGCCTTCCGGCCCTGACCGGGTTGGCGAGGCACATGTCCGCCGCCGACCTCCCGCCCTTTTATCCCCCCTTCCGCGGCTTTTCGCAAGGCCAACCTCAGATAGCCACGATCTGACCGCACCCGCGTACAACGGTTGCCGAGCGCGTCCCACCGTGCAAATTTCGTGCATGCCCATAATCACCCCATCGCGGCCAAATTTTTACACCGGCGGTACGCTGGATCGCGCCGGCCATCTGCGCACCGATGACGCCTGGATTGCCGAAGCCTTTGACAATCCCGCCAGCCGGTTCGTGCTTTTCTGGCGCGGCAAAACGCTTATTGCCGATGCCGGGACTGCGGCGCCTCGCGCCTTCTTTACGGCCAAGCCGGCGGCCGACGACGTGCCTTGGGTATTTCTCGGGCTGCAGGACGGCACGCCGTATTTCGCTGCCAACCTCACCCATCTCGAAGCCCCGCACGAGGTCGTGCATATCGGCGATAGCGTCTTCTCCGACCTGTACAGCGTTAACGGCGTGCTCGGTCCCGATGACGCCACGTTAATCGCAACCTCTCGGGCCATGCTGCATTGGCGCCAGCAGACCAAATTCTGCTGCGTTTGCGGCCATCCCAACGCACCCACCCGCGGCGGCTACGTGATGCAATGCACTTCATGCAAAACCGAGCATTTTCCGCGCACCGACCCCGCGGTGATCATGCTGGTAACGCGCAACAACAAAATGCTGCTCGGCCAATCGCTCAATTTTCCGGTGGATAGCAACTTCTACTCGACCCTCGCAGGCTTCGTGGAGCCTGGCGAGAGCTTGGAAGACGCGGTGCGGCGCGAGGTGTTTGAGGAAGTCGGCATCAAGGTGGGCGAGGTGCACTACCATTCGAGCCAGCCCTGGCCGTTCCCGGCATCGCTGATGCTGGGTTTCTACGGCGAAGGCCTGAACGACGACATCGTCCTTGAAGCCACCGAAATGCGCGATGCCAAATGGTGCACGCCGGAAGAAGTGATCAACTGCAAGGAACTGGGTTTTCAGATCCCGCCGCCGCAGAGCATTGCCCGCCTTCTCATCGACGATTGGCTCGCTTCGGTTCGGTAATTCTACTGCAGCGGTCATCTGAGGCGCGGTCCTCCGCTTCCGGTCCTCACGTACTGACGTGCGCTCCGGTTCGGTTCTAGACACACGCCACAGCTTACTCACCGCAGCGAATTCTGAACCGGCGCTACCGCGCGGTGTGAAGAGCGAACAAAAAAAGTGCAGGCATTTTACTGCCTGCACTTTTGGGGTCCGCGCCTTCACAGGCGCGATAGGTCCGTTTTCCGAGTACTAAAGCTTAGTTGATGGTCTCGGGGGCGGGCGCAGTCACGACCGGCGACGGCGTTGTCTTACGGGGCTTTTTTGTAGCAGTCTTTTTAACCGCCGGTTTCTTGGCAACCGCTTTTTTAGCGACTGGCTTTTTGGCAACAGCCTTTTTAGCAACCGGTTTCTTGGCTACGGCCTTTTTGGCAACCGGCTTCTTGGCGACGGCCTTCTTGGCAACCGGCTTCTTGGCGACAGCCTTTTTAGCAACCGGCTTCTTGGCGACAGCCTTCTTCGCAGCCGGCTTCTTGGCGACAGCCTTCTTGGCAGCTGGCTTCTTGGCGACAGCCTTTTTAGCAACCGGCTTCTTCACGGCGGCCTTTTTGGCAGCCGGTTTCTTGACGGCAGCTTTCTTAACCGCCGGCTTCTTCACCGCGGCTTTCTTGGCCACCGGCTTTTTGGTCGCCAGCTTTTTCGCGGCGGGCTTCTTGGCGGCGGTCTTTTTAGCCGGTGCTTTGGCGGCTAATGGTTGGGCACGTGTAACTTCAGTATCTTCAATGGTCACGAGGAATGCTCCTTCGGCTGAGGTGTTGGAGAAGGCCGGTAGCGGCGTGCCGTCTAGTCCTCTGCAGCGATGTGGGCTGCACAGGCGGGGCGTACCCAGGCTTGAGAAAGTTCTGCCGACACGAAGATCAATCCAAATCCACTCCGTGGCTTTATTGCGGCTTTATCTTGTCCAAGCCTTGATCCAACGTCATCGCAATAGCGAAAAAAGCTGGGTCGGTTGCCGTCACGGTCCATGACCGTCCTTCCAAAATCGCGTGCGGGGCCTCTTGACCGATACAGTTATGAGTCGGTTGCGGCGCGAATCGCGCAACGCACGCAAGAATCGCTATTCCGCTTCTCGTACAGTGCTGTCAACAAAAAGCGTCACGAATGACGACGAATTGGTGATTTTTTTTATTATTTGCAAAAAAATCACAATCAAATGAGTCGTTACACGGCTTTCATACCCGTTTCGATAGTGAACTTTGCAGCACGCTAACCATTTCTAACGCGCCGCGAAGCTATTTTTTTACGAAGAAAAAATGCACATGCGTGGCGCGCGCCGCGTTGCGCCAGCCAGCCAGCCAAAATTTAAACTGCGTGACGCGTCAACGTCGATCGTCAATCGGTATGAATTGTAAATATTTGTTTAGACTTGCGATCGCAGCATGCGTGAAACTGCTTCGGCCATCATGCCATGCCACGCCATATCGATCTTCCAGCCGCTCTCACTTCCTGAAACTCAATGCAACGGAAACCATTTATCAATTTTGAGCTTTCAGATCGACGAACTCGCAAACTGGCTTGAACTTCACGGCATAGAGGTGACTAATGGAGAAATTCAGACAGGAGCTGGCGCCGTTGAACACGATTTCACCCCATTCCAGCGGAGACGATGCGCATTGGCCACCGCCTGCCGCCGCAAAATCCGATTGGGTGATGCCGCCATGGGGAACAACCATCGGCCGCGGAATCGTTGGAAAATGTCCGCATTGCGGTCAAGCGCCAATCTTCAACGGCTATCTCGCAGTGCATGAAAAATGCGCCGCCTGCGCCGCACCGCTCGGGCAAATGCCGGCCGACGATACGCCGCCTTACATTGCAATGGTCCTGGTGGCGCATTTTATCGGCCTGTTCATCGTGCTGATGTTCCGCTTCCATTGGCACCCCGGTCCTATCGCAATCGCCATCCTGCTGCTTTTGCTAGTGCTGCTTTGCATGGTTGCGCTGCGATTGGCGAAGGGTGCGGTCATCGGCATTCTACTGAAACTCGATAACAACCGGGAGCGGCCGAATGAATGAATCGCCGCGAGCTTCGGCCGGTAGACTAACGCGTATTATCCTCGAAGGTGCTGACCTGCACCGCCTCTCGCCACTCCAGGAAGCCGACCGCGCCCAGGCCGTAACCGATCTTGAAACCGAAAACGAATTCGCCGCCGTCGCGCATCCGAACGTGCAAAGCATCCTGCATCTTTCTATTCAGGAAGGCCGCTTGGTCTTCGACATCCGCGACGCCGACGACGCACCGCTCACCGCCGTGGTGCTGGCATTGGGCCCCTTCAAAATGCTGGTGAAGGATTATCAGATGCTGCTCGACAGCTACGCGGGCGCAATTGCCGAAGGCCGCGAAGCAAAAATCCAGGCCATCGATATGGGCCGCCGCGGACTTCACAATGAAGGCGCCACGCTGATGCACGAGCGCCTCGCCGGCAAAATAACCATTGATTTCCAAACCGCCCGCCGGCTGTTCACTTTGGTATGCGCGTTGAACCAGCACATTTAAGGCAAAGCAAACACCTTCTGTTGCTGCGGAAAAAAGCCTCTTCGCCCGCCAACCGAAAAGAATTCTTCATCCCGGGCAGTGGGCGCGATATCCCAAATGCCCAAGCCGCATAAGACAGAAGTTTTTTGGTCCCTGGCGGCCAGGCTTTTTTTTGAAAACGATCTGCTGTAAACGGCCGCCTCTTCAGTCTAGCAGGTTAGGACGATTGCAATGAACATCGACGGCACGCCATTTCGCTCAATCTGGGTGGATGAAACCGACCACTGGTCGGTGCGCGTCATCGACCAGACCAAACTTCCCTGGTCACTGGACATCCCGCGCCTCACCAGCATGGATGCCGTCGCGCACGCCATCCGCGCCATGCTGGTGCGCGGCGCTCCGCTCATCGGCGCCGCCGCGGCCTACGGTGTTGCATTGGCCATGCGCGCAGATCCCTCCGAGGCCAACCTCACCAACGCCATCAACAACCTTGGTGCCACCCGCCCCACCGCCATCAACCTGCGCTGGGCGCTGGCGCGCATGCAGCAAAAGCTTGGGCCCCTATCCGCCGGCGCCCGTACTGACGCCGCCTACGCCGAAGCCGCCGCCATTTCCGACGAAGATGTCGCCAACAATAAAGCCATCGGCGCGCACGGCCTTACACTCATCGAAGCGCTGGCTTCGCCGCGTCGCCGGGTCAACATACTCACCCATTGCAACGCCGGCTGGATCGCCACCGTCGATTGGGGCACCGCGCTCGCACCTATATATATGGCGCATGATAAAGGGTTCGACATCCATGTGTGGGTCGAGGAAACGCGCCCCCGCAACCAGGGCGCATCGCTCACCGCCTGGGAGCTCGGCAAACATGGCGTGCCCCACACCGTCATCGCCGACAACGCCGGCGGTCACCTGATGCAGCGCGGCGATGTCGACCTTGTTATCGTCGGCACCGACCGCGTAACCCGTTCCGGAGACGTTGCGAACAAAATTGGCACCTACCTCAAAGCCCTCGCCGCGCGCGACAACGGCGTGCCCTTCTGGGTTGCCTTGCCTGCCTCTACCATCGACTGGACCATCAGCGATGGCCTCTCCGATATTCCGATCGAGGAACGCGCCCAGACCGAAGTCACCACCATGACCGGCCGCGCCTTGGACGGTTCAATCGCCACCATCCGCATCGTTCCCAAGGACAGCCCGGCCGCCAACCCGGCCTTCGACGTAACCCCTGCGCGCCTGGTCTCCGGCCTGATCACCGAACGCGGCCTATGCCGAGCTAACGCCTACGAACTGGCAAAAATGTTTCAGCGCGACGCTGCCTGAGAAGTTCTTTTTTGCAAAAAACAACCAAAAAACTGTTTTTACGCTGGGGCGTGGGGGATCAGCCAGCCAAAGCCCCAGCCCCAAGGTCAAAGAATTTTTTTCTTTTGTTTTTGGCGTTGGGCGTCTCGGCCTGCGCTGCTCCTGATGCGCATGCACCGGTGTTTGCGCAGCGGGACTTTGCGCCATTCTCGCGTACGGCCGCGGTCGCTGTCGCCATGGATGAGTGGCGCCTGTGGGGCATGCATGTCGATGATGACTGGGGCGCCCTCTACGTCCCCAACGAAGCCACCATGCCGCAGCGGCAGCCTGGGCTGTGGCAGCGCGTCGGCGAATATTGGTGGGAAGGCATGAACGCCAGTGAACCGGACAACGCCTATAGCGGCTTGTACGACGCCCAAGGCAACATCGTTCCCGTCGCCGACCGCGCTGAGTACGCCTGGTCCGCAGCGTTTATATCTTACGTGATGCGAATGGCTGGCGCCGGCAAAAACTTCCCCTACGCTCCGGACCACGCCTTCTATATCAATTACGCCGCCCGCGCCGCCAAAGGCGAGATCGCAAATCCTCTGCTGATCGCCGAAAACCCCGCCGACTACTCCCCCCGCATCGGCGACCTGCTATGTTTTGGCCGCGGCCGCGCCCGCACCATCACCTTTGCCGACCTGCCGACCCCAGATCTTTTCCCGGCTCACTGCGCCATCGTGGTCGCCGGCCGCGTCCATCAATTGACCGTTATCGGCGGCAACGTCGACAACGACGTCTCCATGCAGCACGTCCCGGCGAACGATGCTGGCCGCGTGGACGGACCGCCCTGGTTTGTCGTTCTGCGGGTAATATACCAGCGCTGACTTGGCCTGATATCCGTCACGCCGGCCCCGCATCTTAACTGCCTTAAGCGGCCAGAGCGGATCTATTTCACGATCTTGTTGCCATAATAATCCAGCACTGCCTGCATCCACTCAGTGACCCGGTCACCTGCTTCCAGCAACGGCGTCGACGAAGTCTTGACGCCCCATTGCAGCGCCCCGAAAACAATGTGGTCGGCATAGAGCGGCGTCTCCCCGCCGAGAAATTTCTGCCCCTTCAGGGTCGCCCGCAGGGTCTGCAGCGCCGCCAGAAACGTCGGCATATGGGTATCGCGCTCCGCTGCCAGCGCCTCCACAGTGGTGCCAAGCCGGGCTTCTCGGCTCTCGCGGAAATATGCCTGATCCTTCGGATCAATCAGCTTATAAATATCCGGCACCAAAATCCGCACCAGTGATGCCTGCAGCACGCCCTCGGACCAGCGCCGCACAAACTGTATCAGGGCATGCCCCTGCTTGCCCCCAAACAGGCTCGGCGCATCCGGATACTCTGCCTCCAAATATTCCGCGATTGCCTGACTATCGGCGATGGTCTTGCCGGCATCGACCAGCACCGGAACAGATTTCTGTCCTGAGAAGGCGATTTCCTCCTTTTCGGTGAACCGCCACGGAATGGTCTCGAACGCGAGCCCTTTATGCGCCAGCGCCAACTTGGTGCGCCAGCAAAACGGGCTGAACCGGATATCGGGATCAGCGCCGGCGAGATCGTAGAGTACCCGCGAGCTCATTGCGCCGCCTGCTCGCTGATTTCCTTAGCCACCGCATAGGCCTTTTGCACCGCCGGCCGCGCCTCGATTGCCCTAAACCAGCGTTTTAAATGTGGAAAGTCATCCAGGTTCTGCTGCTGACGCTCATACGGCACCACCCACGGATAACTCGCCATATCGGCAATCGAATAGGCGCCGGCGATAAATTCTCTATCCGCCAGCTGCTTGTTCAGGACACCATACAACCGCCCTGTTTCCTTGACATAACGATTGATCGCATATGGGATCTTCTCCGGCGCCGCGAAACCAAAATGGTGGTTCTGTCCCGCCATCGGCCCCAACCCGCCTACTTGCCAGAACAGCCACTCCGTTACCTCGACCCTCCCGCGCAGATCGGCCGGCATAAATTTACCGGTTTTTTCGGCTAGATATTGCAAAATAGCGCCGGACTCAAAAACGCTTATCGGCGCGCCGCCATCCGCAGGTGCTGTATCGACAATCGCCGGGATCCGGTTATTCGGCGAGATTTTTAAAAACGCGGCGCCGAATTGCTCTTCCTTAGCAATATTAATCGGCGTGATCCGATACGGCGTCCCGGATTCTTCAAGGAAAATTGTAATCTTATGGCCGTTCGGCGTGGTCCAGTACGAAAGTTCGATCATGTTGTTTCCCCTAGGCGCGCGATTAAGCCAGCGATTTCGACGCCATCTCAAAACTGTTTTGGCTCAGATTTTCAATATCGTGGATGCGCTGCAGCTCCGCCCGCATCAGCTTTTGCCGCTGCTCATCGAACCGCCGCCAAGTCCCAAGCGCCGTCAGCAGCCGGGCCGCAATCTGCGGATTAATGGCATCCAGCTTGATAACCAAATCCGCCAGCAGCCGGTAACCCGCCCCTGACTTGTCATGAAACACCGCCGGGTTGCCCGCGAACGCCCCAATCAGCGCGCGTACCCGGTTCGGATTTTTAATATCGAAATCCGGATGCTGCAGCAGTGCCTTAACCCGCGACAGCGTATCCGGCGCATTCGATCGCGCCTGCACCGCGAACCACTTATCCAGCACCAGCGGATTATCTTTCCACTTTTCGTAAAACGCGCCCAAAGCTGTGTCGCGCTCATTATCGGCCGTATCTACCAGAATGGTAAGAGCTGAGAGCGTGTCGGTCATATTGGCATCCGCAGCAAACTGTTGCGCCGCCGGACCCGCCTCGCCGGCCGCCGCGAGGTAACCAAGCGCCGAATTTTTCACGGCCCTGGCACCGATCGCCGGACCGGACAGATCATGTGGATCCGCCTTGCCGAAAATTACCAATGCTGCTTCGAACTCCGCGCGCAACGCCTGCCCTAAAGCCTGGCGCGCCGCCCCCCGAACCGCATGGATCGCATCCGGATCCACCACATCCATGGCATCGGCAAGCACGCTCTCCCCCGGTAATATCAGCGCTTCCGCTGCAAAGGCCGGATCCGTTTCCGCCGCCTGCAAAATCCCGGCAATGGCCTCGCGCAAGCCCGCATCCAGCGCAAACGGAGCACCTTTTTGGTGCGCGGTTATAGCATCCAGCAAAACAATCATCGCGTATTGCTGCAGGCAATCCCACCGGTTGAACAAGTCGGTGTCATGCGCGCTCAAAAACTGCAACCGCTCCCGGCTCTGCCCCAGCAGCTTGATCGGTGCCGAGAAATTCCGGAACAGCGACGGCACCGGCTGCTCTATCAAATCCTCGAACACAAACTTCTGCTCAGGCTGATCTAGCACCACCGTCTTCGCCAGAATTTCGTTCCCCGATTTATCGAGCAATCCAAGTGCCACCGGAATCAAGAACGGCTTTTTTTCAGCCTGTCCCGGCGTCGGCCTGGTCTGTTGCCGCAGCGTCAACGTGTAGGTTTTAGCCGCCGCGTCGAACGCTTCTTCAAAGCTGATCTCCGGCGTTCCCGCCTGTTCATACCAACGCATCATCTGCGACAGCTCGATTTCCCCGGCAGCCTCCTGCATGGCGGCAAGAAAATCCTCGACGGTCGCGGCGGAATTATCGTTCCGGGCAATGTAGATATCCATGCCCTTGCGGAACCGCTCCCGCCCGATCAGCGTCTGGTACATCCGCACCACCTCCGCACCCTTCTCATAGATGGTGGTGGTATAAAAATTATTGATCTCGAGGTAGCTCGATGGCCGCACCGCATGCGCCAGCGGCCCCGCATCATCGCGAAACTGCGATGCCCGCAACCCCCTTACATCGCCGATCCGCTTCACCGCGGCGCTGAACCGGTCCGCCATATACTCCTGGTCGCGAAAAACCGTCAGCCCTTCCTTGAGCGAAAGCTGAAACCAATCCCGGCAGGTAACCCTGTCCCCGGTCCAGTTATGAAAATACTCGTGCGCCACCACCCGCTCGACATACTGGAAATCTGCATCCGTCGCGGTCTGCGGGCTGGCCAGCACGGCCACGGTATTAAAGATATTCAACCCTTTATTTTCCATCGCCCCGGCATTGAAGTCGCTCACCGCCGCGATGTTGAAAATATCGAGGTCATATTCGAGCCCGAACCGCTCTTCATCCCATTTCATTGCATTCTTGACCGCCGCCATGGCATGCCCGCAGCGCGGCTTATCGGCCTTTTGCACCCAGATCCCGATCTCGACATGCCGCCCGGATTTAGTCGTGAAACTATCTTTGACCGCGACCAAATCGGCCGCCACCAGCGCAAACAGATAAGACGGCTTTGGATGCGGATCCTGCCATTTCGCCCAATGCGTGTCCCCGTCCTCGCCGGCGCCGGTATTATTTCCGTTCGAAAGCAACACCGGATAAGCCAATTTATCGGCTTTCATCGTCACGCTATATCGCGACATCACATCCGGGCGATCCGGAAAATAGGTGATACGCCGAAACCCCTCCGGCTCGCACTGCGTAAAAAATCCAGCCGCCGACATATACAGGCCGGAGAGCTCGGTGTTCTTCTCCGGGGAAATCTGCACCTGCGTTTCCAGCAGGAATTCATCCGGCACATCGGCAATCACCAGCGATTTATCATCAACCGAATAGCTGTTATCGCCCAGCACTTCGCCATCCAGCTTCAGGGAAAGCAATTTCAACGCCTGCCCATCTAGGCGCAACGGCGCATGCACCTCATGATGCGCCGCATTCCGCCGGACCTTCAGCGTCGCGCGAACCGTTGTCGTCGCGCGCCCGAGATCGAAATCCAGCGCCACCTCATCCACCAGAAACGGCGGCGGCGTGTAATCGGATAGCTTGGTCGCTCTACGCTCGGTTACTTTACTATCGCTCTGCGCCACCGCAGCCATGGATCCATCGGCCATTTCTTTTCCTAATCACGTTCAAGACTAAACAGCTGGCAAAATCCTACGCTGATCGCATATGGTGCGCCATGCCTGACGGTTCATCCCAGCTAACGCTAGCACTCCACCCACGCATCGCTGAAATCGGCCAACCCGCCTGGGATGCTTGTGCGGGCGACGATAATCCCTTCGTCAGCTACGGCTTCCTGTCCGCCCTGGAAGATAGCGGCTCGGTCGGCAAGCGCTCCGGCTGGCATCCGCGTTATGCCGCTTTGCAAACACCGGATGGTGAAATCCTTGCGGTCGCCCCGGCTTACGCAAAAACCAATTCCCAGGGCGAGTACGTGTTCGACCATTCCTGGGCCAACGCTTTGCAACAAGCCGGCGGCAGATATTATCCAAAATTGCAGGTCGCCGTGCCCTTCTCTCCGGTTCCTGGCCCCCGCATCCTAGCCAAACCAGGCGTTCCCACCGCCGCCATGGCAGCGGCTTTGGTGCAGGCCGCCGAACAACTCGAATGCTCCTCGGTCCATGCTACCTTCTGCACCGAAGCCGAATGGCATGAGCTCGCCGCTGCCGGCTGGCTGCAACGCCTGGGTACCCAGTTCCACTGGGAAAATAACGGCTATAAAACCTTCGATGATTTTTTAGGCGCTCTGTCATCGCGAAAACGCAAGGTCATCAAGCGCGAACGCCGCGACGCCGCCGCCGGACTCACCTTCCGCGCCCTCTCCGGCGCCGATCTCACCCCAAAAATCTGGTCGGCCTTCTACGCATTCTACCTCTCCACCGTCGACCGCAAATGGGGCGGCGCCTACCTCACGCGGGAATTCTTCACGCTCCTCGGCCAGCGCCTCGGCGACAAAGTGGTCCTGATGGTCGCTGAACGCGACGGCAAGCCCATCGCCGGGGCCTTGAACCTACGCGGTAAAACCGCGCTCTATGGTCGCAACTGGGGGGCCTCGGAAGACATCCCCTTCCTGCACTTCGAACTCTGCTATTACCAGGCTATCGACTACGCCATTGCCCATAATTTGCAGCGTGTCGAAGCCGGAGCCCAGGGCGAGCATAAAATCCAGCGCGGCTACACCCCCAAACCCACCTATTCCGCCCATTGGATCCAACACCCCGGTCTATCCCGAGCCGTCGCCGACTTCCTGGAAGCCGAACGCCCCGCCATGCTTCGCGCCATGACCGAAATGGAAGAAGACAGTCCTTATAAAAAGGAAAGCTAGCGGTCGCTTTTTGAAAAAAGCTCCGCAAAAACTTTTACTAAACTGGAGCCGGGCTGTTACCGCAAAGCGCCACCTGTTTCTTTTAATCCCGCCATGCTTTGACCGACACGCTCACTCGAAAGCAGTAGTTCAACCCCCTGGCCAACCGCCGCTTTGCGCCCATTCTGGACCATCCTCGGTCTGAGCCCAAAGGCCCAAAGCGGACATCGTTGTATTTGGCAACGTTGCAGAGACGGATGGGAAGCCGGCAGCCTGGTTCAGAACGCTTGGACTTAGTAGCAAAACTTTGTTGCCAGGCAACTTTGATCAGACTCCCCGCATCCGTGAATACTCGCGAAGCCGCAGGTATTGGGCATCTTGCACAAGATTTGGCGTTGCTTCCACGATCTCGTCCAAACATTGACTGAGTTCCCGGGGCACCCATTGTTGATCGGCAATGATGATATTGAGTAACTGCAGTGCTTCCTTCGGGAACCGTTTGCACAAGTCTGATTTGTGCAACAGACTTATGACGTAGTCTGGGTGCTCAATCGGCAGAAGCCAGTATTGAACAGCAGCCATTGCAGCTGGGAATTTGCCTCCTGCGGAGATAGCTAACTGCGTTAAGGATTCGGCGATTCGCGGACTGGCCAAATCGCGAGCCTGGGGCCACACCTGTCGCCAGAATGGTTGTACGCGGTTTTTCCAATAGTCCTCACGCTGATCAGAGGCACCTTCAAGCGCCTGTGCAAGCGCCTGGGCGGATTGTTCCAGCCCTTCTTGAGGCAGCGCGCCGAGTGCGAATCGAAGCTCTTCCACTGAATATCCTACGGCCGGACCCAAAGAAACGTACGTCAAGAATGCAGCAAACTGTTCGCGGTGCTCGCCAAGTTGAGAATAATGGTTTGCACTCTCCAGAAGCTGCAGTTTGATGGCGGTCAGCAAAGGCTGATAGAGGCGTGGTGACCAAAGGAAACCTTCCCACACGGCCTTTGCTTCGTTTGGGTTGTCCCAGGCGAATAGCGGCAAGAGATACTGCTCGGTCCAAAGGAGATCTACGCGGAAAAGAGCGATTAGGTGCGAGCCCAGCAGCACGCGGCCGTGACGAAACCGATCCACCTGAACATTACAGATTTGCGTGAAGAAGGATGCTATATCAGATGGAAGCAAATCGTTGTCATTCGGTTTTCGTTTAAACCATAGATTGATTAAAGCTTGCGTGACATGTCCAACCGGATGATTGATGGCCTCGTAAACGGGCTGGGCAATAGGTTCGCCGTTGCGCGTAATTCCAGAGCCCGCTTCCACTTGCAGATCCAGCAAGCGACGACACAGGGCCAACAGGACGTCCTCGTGGCGGCTTATCAACTTGGATGATGCTTCCATCCACCACGTGACGGCGTGAACGATCTCTTTAAGAATAGCATCGGGCATAGTATTCACCAGCGGAGCTGCGTATTGCCAGGAACGCAACACCATTCCTTCTTCGGCCCAAGTCTGCAGCGCCACGCGCCATCGCTCAGCAGGCCACACATTAGCCTGCGCCAGATCGCAAAGCGCATACAGGCTGTGAAAGAAACGGCTCCGGCAGACTTCGCGCCAGGTATCGTCTTCGTAGAATGGTGGCCCTTCGGACGGCGGCCGTGTAAGCCATTGAACTAGATCACGTCGCTTTCGCGGGGCAATGTCGACGTTCCGACTTTCCTCGTAACCCGGATCGCCGGTTCCAGTCATCCAATGCGAGAACTCATCACGCTCGTCGGCTGCCAACTGCAAGTGCGGATAGGCAGTGGAAAGTTTGGATAGCCGAGCTACTGCAGACCTTCCTAGAGAAATGCCCGATGCATTTAGTTTGGCAAGTCGCAGCCAAATGGAGCGGGCGACTAAATCTTGCCACTCATCCGGCTCGAGGTCATCCCGGTACATCTCCCGCGGCGGTCCGGCCAAGATGCTCGCTTCCAAACGTTCCTGGTCAATTACCTTCAACAGTCGCCCTTTCAGAACGAACAGTCTCAACACCTCCCGCCGAGTATCTAGGGACCACAACCACCAAGCGCCATCGGCCAGCAGCCAATCCACCCAGTGTTTGGGCGGGACGCATTTATCTTGGCTAGCAGCAAACAAGGCCAGTCGTTTGAAGGTCGGGTATGGCAACTCGAACCAGGCTTGGGCAACCCTATTGGCGCGAAGTCGATTATTGCTGTGAACCGCCAACCACGCATCGCGAAGCAATTCGATCAGTGTCACCCAATCACGGAAGCCCCGGTTTTGCCAGTGTTGCGCAATGGACGGAAGATCCCAGTGCGATCTGTCTTCGCGGTCGTTAGCCGCACCTAGTTCGCGCAACAGATCCAGTGCATCACGTAGCAGTTGCTGGAAATCTTCTAGGAGGTCCGGTAGAGCAGATGTCCAATGCTCGCCTCCATGGTCGCGCCGGGCCGAACGCACATGATCGGCACCCAGCACCAACTCCCAATCCACCAGTTGCCGCAAGCGCGTAGGTTCGTCCGCGCTTGATTCTTCCTCGCCCCAGCGAAACGGCTTACTTAATTTCACTTTAGGAGCGAGCAGCTCACGCAACTCGAGGCGCAGAATGGCGGTCAACGGCTCCTGTTTCAATCGCTCCATCCAACGATAGATGTTTTTACCGTGACCGAATGATTTCACGCGCCCACTGAGCAGCAGACGCCACAGCTTGCGCATCAAGGGGCCAGGAATAGCATTTGGCGCCTGGGATCGGATTGCATCGAGCTCGGCAGTTTTGCTTTCGCGCTCTTTGGATGAAATTTCATCCAGTTTGCTTTCAATTAGCCACGGCCAACGGTCGTGCAACTGGCCGCCGCGCTCTGCGATCCAGATTACCAGTCTTGGATCATTAAGGTGGCGCACGAGCCAGCGGGCAAGATGATACATTGTATCATCCCACCCACTGCCGGTAATGTCACTGGCGACCAGCAGTATTGATGGTGCGAGGTCATATGGCGCTGGCCGCCGAATCAGGCTGAAGCGCAGTATGGCGTCTACGTCTTTGCGTGGAGAAACGCCAAATCGCGACAAATCTCCGTATCCAAAGCGATCTTCCGCAAAGGGTTCCAACAGCCAGTCCAATGAAGGTACGGGATTGAAGTCGGCGAATCGTTTGGCTGGCAAGCCAGATTTATCCGATAAAGCCCATAACATGCGACCGACGAAATCGTCTTGCTTCGTGCTGTCCTGTGGGCGAGCCAGTGCGTGGTTGACGACGATGGCTTCTTTGCCCTGCACCCCATCGCGGTAGGTGTCTGCCCATGCCTGCAAAGTCTTATGTAGCGCAGAATGATCATGGCTGCCTGCGGCTGCGCTATAAAGTATTGGACTGACGCCTTTGGCTTCCCACTCGATAGTTTTGCGGCGCTCTTGCCCTGTCTCGTAGTCGCCCAACGCCCAGGCTTGCGGAATGACTTCTCCCAGCATCCGATCAGCAGCCAGCGCATCCATCATGTAGCGTAGCACCGGGTCATTGATGCTGTAGCCGACGAAGCAGACGACGTAGTTGCGGAAGAGCTCGCTCACGAAGCGGGCAGCCCAGCGTTCCGTGAGATAAGCCAGGCCGAAATCGCCGCTGGTGACGACCAAGCGGTCTAATGCTGTGTCATTTGCCTTGTCGGGCAGTAGGCCATGTAGATAGACCACCCCGTTCCAGCGACTATTTTTCGGGATCGGTAGCATCGGCGCGGCATAGGCTTGGAACGCCTGATCGGAACGTTTAGCCGCAGTGTGGAACAAGCGATCGAAGTTGGTGGTGACCAGCCGGTGCGCGCCCTCCCGACTGCGCGCAAGGCGCAAGAGCGCTGCCTGCGTATCAGTGGCACCTTTGCGACGCAGTTTCGGTTTCAACGCCTGAAATAGCGCGCGGCGCACGGCCTGGCGTTGCCCGGGTAGACGTCGCTCCAGTAGATCGAGAGTAGCGTCAAACTGCCCACGTTCGAATGCCTCGCGCTCAATCTCCGAGAGCTCCGTACCGTTTAGTTGGTAGATTTTCTCCACAAGCCCCATAAAACCCGGCAGGCCAGCGGGATAAGAAACGCCTGCGCCACAGAAAAACACCACGCGGCCTTCCTCCTGCGCCCTCAAAAGCGCATCGGGAATGTCGGGGCCGTTGGTTACGAATTGCAATTAATGGCTCCCAGCAAGAAGTAGGATGGGCTGAACGAAGCCTACCGATTACACGTTGAATTGCATAACGTTTTACCGCAAGCCGCCCCTTTGCTCCGGCCGTCTGTTTGCACCGGACCTAGTCATCTCCGCCGCGCGGAACGCGGGGGCCGGCAAAGCCGGGCTTCTCGGAGGTTTGGTTGCTGCAGAAGTCCGGTGAATGTCCGCAATCGTCGAAATCGTTCTGGAAAGCAGACCTTCCGCTCCCGTAAAGAGTTTCGGGCGCCGTAGGCGTACGAAAGTCTTCGAGGAAGGAACCCGCGGTCCACGAGCACTATCTATGGGGATTTTGTGATTTGGCTGATCTTGTCGGCGCCTTTTTGGACGCGGCTGCGGTTCTGGGAGATCGGTTCGTTTCGGCTTTGATGCGGATTTTGCTCGCCGTGTGTACCGGGTTGGCGGGTGTTGGCGATGTTCTGGCGACCTGGTGGGCCGCTGGCAGCAATATGCTTGCATCGCCGCAGCAGCGCTGTTGCGGACGGGATGTGGGGTAGCTCGCGCCGGGTCACGATGCGGTCCTTCCGGGTGGGTTTGGGATATTAGGTGGTGCCCTGGGCTGCATCCAGCGGGCGAAAGTCTCGATGATGATCATCTGTCCGCCGCAACACGGGCATGGCGGCTGGAGGGTGCATGGCGTTTCAGCCAGATCATCGGCATCGAGCGGTGGTGCAACGGCCAGCAATTCGCGGGCTCGTGCGAGACTTTCCCTGCGCGATGAAGCGGCGAGCAGACCGTAATGGCGGATGCGGTGGAAGCCGCGCGGCAGGAGATGGAGCAGGAAGCGGCGGATGAATTCCTCAGTACCGAGGGTCATGATGCGCTGGCGTTGACCATCATCGCGCCGGTAGTCCTTGTAGCGGAAGGTGACACCCGCATTGTCGAAGGCGAGTAGCCGACGGTTCGAGATGGCAACCCTGTGCGTATAGCGCGAGAGATAAGCGAGTACGGCTTCAGGTCCGGCGAAAGGCGGCTTGGCATAAACCACCCAGCGCTTGGCCCGGGTTGGTGAGAGATGACGCAAAAATGCCCTGCGCTCGGCAAGTGGCTTGCTCTTGCCGAAGAAGGCGAGCTTGCCGGCATCATAGAGTGCGATCAGTCGGGTGAGGAACAACCGGCGAAACAACTTTCCCAGCACGCGCACCGGCAACAAAAACGCCGGCCGTGCGGAGACCCAATGCTGGCCATCGCGCGAGATGCCGCCGCCAGGCACGATCATATGGATATGCGGATGGTGCGTCAGCGCCGACCCCCACGTATGAAGCACGGCCGTGATTCCGATCCGCGCGCCGAGATGCCGGGGATCGGCGGCGATGGTCAGCATGGTCTCGGACGCCGCCTGGAACAGCAGGTCGTAGACCACCGCTTTGTTTTGCAAGGCGATGTCGGCGATCTCGGCTGGCAACGTAAAGACGACGTGGAAATACCCGACCGGCAGCAGATCGGCCTCGCGCTCGGCCAGCCAGGCGCGTGCGGCAGTGCCCTGGCATTTGGGACAATGCCGGTTGCGGCAACTGTTATAGGCGATCCGCTGATGGCCGCAGTCCGCGCAGGCCTCGACGTGACCCCCAAGGGCGGCGGTGCGGCAATGCTCGATCGCCGACATCACCTTGAGCTGATTCAGGCTCAGATGTCCGGCATGGTCGGCCCGATAGGCAGGGCCGGCAGCGCGGAAGATGTCGGCGACCTCGAGAGAGGCCGGCAAGTTCTCAGCTCTCCGGCCGCACCTTATCGGCGTCGAGGATCCTCAACTTGTCCAGCGGGCTGATCACGCTGCGCACCGTGCGGGTGGCAACCTTGGTGTACAGCGCGGTCGTCTCGAGCTTGGCGTGGCCGAGCAGGACCTGGATCACTCGCACATCGACGCCGTCTTCCAGCAGATGGGTCGCAAAGCTATGGCGCAGCGTGTGCGGGCCGACCCGCTTGGGTATCTCCGCTGCCCGTGCCGCCTCGACAACGATGCGATGTAAGTGCCGGGTGCTGATCGGCTTCATGGCATCCTGGCCAGGGAACAGCCATCCGGTTCGGTGCATCACGCCCAGCTGCCGCCCAGCCTTCCACCATTCGCGCAGAAGGATCAGCAGGTCCGTGGGCAACATCGCGTTGCGATAGCGGCCGCCTTTGCCGCGCTCGACTCTCAGCAGCATGCGCTCGCTATCGATATCACTGACCTTCAGCGCCGCGACTTCAGCCACGCGCAGGCCAGCCCCCATAAGCGACCGAGAGTGCGGCCTGATGCTTCAGGCAGGTGGTTGCGTTGAGCAGGCGCGCGACCTCCTCCCGGCTCAGCACCGCCGGCAGATTCCGCGGATGCTTCGCCCGGATCAGTCTACGCGCCAAATCCGGCCGGTCGATCGTATAGATAAAGAAAAACCGCAAAGCCGAAACGATGCTGTTCATCGTCGGCACCGGCACGCCGGCATCGAGCTGCTCGATCTGGAACCGGCGAATATCCTCCGCCGTCGCTGTGTCGGGAGAGCGCCTGAGGAACGTCGCAAAACGTCCAATGTCACGGATATAATTGCGCTGCGTCTCCCGCGAGAAGCGGCGCACCTCCATATCGTCGATCAACCGCTGGCGCAGCGGCGTGATGGCAGAAATAGAAACGAGATCATTCATGGGTTGGCTCCTTCCGGTTGAAAAGAAGCCAACATGCTCGGACCGTATCTGGCCGACCTCAAACAAAACCTGAAGCCGGAGCCTCAGACGACTACCTAACCATCAGCACCAATCCCGCGAAGCGGGTTCGTTCTACGGCCAAATGCTGTTATTCTGAACTTAAAACCTTACCAACAGCATCCGTCAGCTGCGTCAGCTCATCTTCGCTAATCGTCAAAGCAGGCGTCAGATAAACCACGTTCCCAAACGGCCTCACCCACACCCCCTGCTCGATCAACCGGCCTCGCAAACCCGCGGGATCATCTATTTTAGCAAGCTGCACGACGCCGGTTGCTCCTTTGACCCGCACATCCACAACGCCGGGCAAGCCGCGGCACCTGCCCAACTCGGCCTCCAGCTGCGCCTCAATCCGGCCTGCCTGTGCCAATCGCGGCTCACTCTCGAACAAATCCAGTGAGGCATTCGCCGCCGCACACCCCATCGCGTTCGCCATGAACGTTGGCCCGTGCATCAGCGCATGCTTTAGATCAGCCGACAAAAAATCCGCGAACAGCGCCGCCGTCGCAATCGTGACCGCCAACGGCAGGGTCCCGCCCGTCAGGGCCTTCGATAACGTAATGATATCCGGCACCACATCCGCCTGCTCAAATGCAAACATGGTCCCGGTCCGCCCGAAGCCGGTAAAAATTTCATCGAATATCAGGCTCAATCCGTACCGGTCCGCGGCCTTGCGCAATCGCCTCAGTACCGCCGCGTCATGCAGGATCATGCCGCCCGCACCCTGCACCAACGGCTCCACAATAATCGCGGCCAGGCAATGCGCATTGGCCTCTAAAAACACATCGAACGCCGCAATACTCGCCGCATCCCGCGGCAGCGCAATCACCGGATGCTCCGGCAGCAACCCGGTAAACAAGCTATGCATCCCCTCATCGGGATCGCAAATCGCCATCGTCCCCAGCGTATCGCCATGATAGCCGCCGGTGAACGCCAGAATTTTATTGCGTCCCCGCTCGCCTTTATTCAGCCGCGACTGCACCGCGATCTTAATTGCCACTTCCACCGCAACCGACCCGGAATCGGTGAAAAAAACCCGCTCCAACCCGGCCGGCATCAAGCCTGCAAGCCGCGTCGCCAGCGTATAAGCCGGCTCATGCGCGAGGCCGCCGAACATCACATGCGGCATCGCCTCCAACTGCGCCGCCACTGCCTGTCTGATATGCGGGTGATTATAGCCGTGGCACGCCGTCCACCAGGACGCGATGCCGTCAATCAGCACCCGGCCATCGGCCAGATAGATTTTACTTCCCGCGGTGCGCACCACCGCCGTCGGCAACGGCGCCGTCTGCATCTGCGCGTATGGCAGCCAGACATGCTTCCAGCCGGTTTGCAGCCAGCCGGTTTGCAGCGGTTCGGGCATCTCAGCCGGCTTGCGGTATCAAGCCCAGTTTATCGAACAGCGCCTCATCATGGCTCACCGTCGCATTCTTCGTCGTCAGCAACTTATCGCCATGAAAAATTGAGTTGGCACCGGCGAGAAAACAAAGCGCCTGGGCCTCATCGGTCATTGCCTCGCGCCCCGCTGATAGCCTCACATATGACTTTGGCATGGTAATCCGCGCCGCCGCGATTACCCGCACGAAATCAATCGCATCGATTGGCTCGGATTTGCCAAGCGGCGTCCCTTCAACGGCCACCAGCGCATTAATCGGCACGCTCTCCGGCGGCACCGGCAAACTCGCCAACGTCGCAATCAGCCCAGCCCGATCCGCCGCATCCTCGCCCATGCCGACAATACCGCCGCAGCAGACGTTGATGCCGGCATCGCGCACATTTTCCAGGGTGTCCAGCCGGTCCTGATAAACCCGCGTCGTTATCACTTTGCCGTAATATTCTGGCGACGTATCAAGATTATGGTTATAATAATCCAGCCCCGCCGCCTTCAACCTCGCGGTCTGCGGCGCTGTCAGCATCCCCAGCGTTACGCAGGTTTCCAGCCCCAACTGCTTCACGCCCTCGATCATGCTGCAAACATTCTCCAGGTCATGATCCTTGGGCGAACGCCAGGCCGCCCCCATGCAAAACCTTTGCGCGCCCTTCTGCTTGGCGGCACGCGCCTCTGCCAGCACCTGTTCCACCGCCATCATTTTCGATGCCTTGGTTCCCGTCTCATAGGACGATGCCTGCGGACAATAGCCGCAATCCTCCGGACACCCCCCGGTCTTTATCGACAAGAGCGTCGAAATCTGCACCTGCCGGGGATCGAAATTCGCCCGGTGCACGCTCTGCGCTCTAAACATCAACTCCGGAAACGGCAGCGCCAGCAGCCCCGCCACCGCATCCCGGCTCCAGCGCGGAGCGGCAGTTTCAACTACAAAATCCAGTGTCGCAGCGGACATCGCTCATTCCTTGATCAGCTCGGTTGCACCCCAGGCTAACCGCATGCTTGAAGCCTGGGAAGAGGAGCGCCTTGCATGAGATCACTCGACCAATTTGCCGCCGGGAAACTAGCCGCCCTTTCCGCCCGCGCGCTGCGCCGTGACCTCGCCGAAACCAACCGCGCGGCCGCGGCCCATGTCAGCCGCGCCGGCCGCCCGCTGATCTCATTTTCGTGCAACGATTATCTCAACCTCTCCAGCCACCCCCGCATTATCGAAGCAGCACTGGCGGCAACAAAACAATACGGCGTCGGCGCCGGCGGCTCGCGGGCGGTCACCGGCAACCACCCGCTCTATGCCGGACTGGAGGCCCGCCTGGCGGCTCGAAAAGCCACCGAAGCCTGCGTTGTCTTCGGCTCCGGCTACCTTGCCAATACCGGCATCATCCCCGCGCTAGTCGACGAAGACGACGTCATCTTCGTCGACTCTCTGGCCCATGCCTGCATGTGGGCCGGCGCCAAGCTGGCGGCAGCTAAAACCGTCACCTTCGACCATAACGACATGGACCACTTGGCGCACCTGCTCGCCCAGCACCGCCACAACCACCGCCATGCAATGATCCTTACCGAAACCGTCTTTTCAATGGATGGCGACCGTGCCCCGCTGGCGGATCTCGCCGCCCTTGCCGAGCAACACGACGCCTGGGCAATGACCGATGATGCGCACGGCCTGGGTGTCGTTCCGCCCGACGCGGCCGCCGCGCGCATCCCGCTGCAAATGGGCACACTGTCGAAAGCGGCCGGCGGCTATGGCGGCTATCTCTGCGCCAGCGCCGATATTGTGGCGCTGGTTCGCAACCGGGCCCGCAGCTTCGTTTATACCACCGGCCTGCCGCCGGGCAGCGTTGCCGCCGCCAGCGCCGCGCTGGATTTTATGGACGACAACCCGGAATACTGCGCGCTCCCGCTCGCCAAGGCCCAGCGCTTCACCGCAGCCCTAAACCTGCCGGCAGCGCAGAGCCCCATTGTTCCAGTCATCATTGGCGGCGCCACATCGGCGCTAGCCGCATCTGAAAAACTTGCCGAGCAAGGCTTCCTGGTCTCGGCCATCCGCCCGCCCACCGTCCCCGACGGCACCGCCCGCCTGCGCTTTACCTTCTGCGCCGCGCATACCGATGAGGATATTGAGCGGCTCGCCGCCTGCGTTCGCCATCACATAATGCTACCAGCATGAAAGCCCTGTTTGTTACCGCAACCGGCACCGATGTTGGAAAAACCTACGTCACCGCCGGCATCATTCGCAGCCTGCGCCAGCGCAGCCATCCCGCCTCCGCCATAAAACCGATCATGAGCGGCTTCACCGCCGGCATGGCCGACATCAGCGATGCCGGGATCCTAATCGAAGCCATGGGCAAACCGGTAACGCTGCAAACCATCGCCGCCATCGCCCCCTGGCGTTACATAGCGCCGTTGTCACCGGACATGGCGGCCGCCCGGGAAGGCAAACAACTATATCTGCCTGATATCTTAACCTTCTGCCGCGCCGCCATCCGCGCCGCGCCCGGCATGATACTGGTGGAAGGCGTCGGCGGCGCCATGGTCCCGCTGGACACGCAGCACACCGTCCGCGACTGGATTGCAGCGCTGGAATTACCCGCCTTACTTGTCGCCGGTTCCTACCTCGGCACCATCAGCCACACGCTTAGCACTGCCGAAGCACTCCACGCCAAGGGCATCTCAATCGCCGCCATCGTTATCAGCGAAAGCGAAACCTCGCCGGTCCCCGTGCAAGAAACCGCCGCCGCCATCCGCAACTTCCTGCCCGGCATCCCTACCCACATCGTCCCCCGGCACCTGAACAATATCTCATTCATGACGCTGGCAGATTTTCTCGATGCTTTATAAGGAAGCACGCTTTTCTGAAGAAAAACCTGGCCGCCCGCAAAGCAGAAGACTTTTAATTCTGCGCCTGGGGATGTCCCTGCCGCAGTCCGGAGGTCCCGAGCAAAAATAGTTTTGCGGAGCTTTTTTTAAAAGCGAATTCTCGCCTTAGCTATTGGAATTCGTTGTAACCGGCGTTGCGACATACAAAGATGGGAACAATTGCTGCAGGCCTTGCACCTTCGGAATATCGTTATCGACGATGTAAGGATTGGTCGGATTATTGACCAGGTAATCCTGGTGATAACCCTCGGCCTGATAGAAAGTGCCCAAAGGATCCACTCGCGTCACGATCGGCGCATCAAAGATTTTTGCTGCGGTCAATTGCGCGATATAGTCGGTCGCGATCTGCTTCTGCTCTGGTGATGCGTACCAGATCTCCCCCCGATATTGGCTGCCGGTATCGGGCCCCTGATAGTCCAGCTCCGTCGGGTCGGTGGCGACGGTAAAATAAATCTGCAAGATCTGCCCGTAGGAAACCACCTGCGGATTAAAAGTAATCTGCACTGACTCCGCATGACCGGTCTGGCCGGTGCTAACAATTTCATAGCGCGCGGTGTCCGCCTGGCCGCCGGTGTATCCGGCATAAACCTTCGTCACACCCTTCACATGTTCGTATACCCCTTGCATCCCCCAGAAGCAGCCGCCTGAAAGCACCGCGACCTCGCTGCTGGCCGAAACTGGCGGATTGAACTTCGGCGCCGGAAGTGCCGAGCTCGGCTGGTCCGCCAACGCCATCAGATGCCGCGGCGCTACCGCCACTGCCGCAACCAGCGCTACCAAAACCAGCCCCGGGATCAGAAAGTACCAAGATTTGCGAGCGGCGAACATCGGCAGGCACCTTTTTATTTTGTTTGGGAAGACGGTAACCTGCCCTATATAGGCGATCTACGCGCGATTTAAATTGAACTCCGCGCGAGCCAGCAACCAGGGAGCAGCATGATGAGCACGACGTCCGACACGGAATTCCCGGTAACCCATACCGATGCCGAATGGCGGGCGATTCTGACCCCTGAGCAATATGATATCCTGCGCGGCCACGGCACCGAGCGCCCCGGCACCTGTGCCCTTAACTATGAGCACCGCCGCGGCAGCTTCGCCTGCGCCGGCTGCGGCCAGAAACTTTTCATATCCGGCACCAAATTCGACAGCCGCACCGGCTGGCCCAGCTTCAACGACCCTATCGAAGGCGCAGTCGCAACCTCGGTCGACCGTTCCCTCGGCATGATCCGTATCGAAGCCCATTGCAGCCAATGCGGCGGCCATCTTGGCCACGTCTTCGAAGACGGCCCACCCCCCACCGGCCTGCGCTACTGCATTAATGGCGTCGCAATGAATTTCACGCCGGAGGAGTAAGTAAGCAGCCGCTTTTTGAAAAAAGCGACACCAAAAACTTTTGTAAAATTTGGCTCTGGGCACGATCAAGCTAACGCCCCGGCCTCAAAGTAAAAAAGTTTTTTGCTGCTTTTTTTCCAAAAAAGAAGCCTTTTACTCAGGCTTTTATAGCTTCCGCTTGTCGTAACTGCCTTAAAAAATTTCCGCCCCATATTTTCGCAAGCGATTCATGGTCGTAACCGCGCTTGGCCAGTTCCTCGGTCAGATGCGGGGATTGCGCGGCGTTCCGGTAATCGCTCACGCCGCCGCCGCCGTCGAAATCGCTGCCGATGCCGACATGGTCGATGCCCATTTTCTCCACCGCGTAGTCGATATGATCGGCGATATCGGCAACGGTCAGGTCGCGCGCGCGGGCGCGCGGGCGCAGGAAGTTGGAGACCATGGTAATCTGCACCAGACCGCCGGTGCCGCGTAGCGCCTCCAGTTGCTCGTCATCCAGGTTGCGCGGGTGGTCGCATAACGCCCGCATGCAGGAGTGGCTGGCAATCACCGGCACGCGGGATAATTTCAGTACCTGCAGCATCGTGGTTTTCGAGGTGTGCGAGATATCCGGCAAAATACCCAGCTCATTCATTCGTTTGATGGCGGCAACACCAAGTTCGGAAAGTCCGCCATGCTCGGCTTCGACGTCGTTCAGGTCTTTGCGCGGAATCGCGGCATCGGCCAGGTCGTTATGGCCATTATGGGTGATGGTCATATAGCGCACGCCGCGGGCGGCGTATTCGTCGAGCAGGGCGATATCCTTGGCCATCGCATAGCCATTTTCGATCGCCGGGATAATGGCAGTTTTACCGGCGGCGTAGGCCGCCTCAATCGCGTCCGCCGTGAATGCCAGCACGCCGCCCGAACCATCCGCGGGCGCCATTGCCGCAATCGCGTCCAGCATATTGCGGGCCCGGTTTATGGCGGCCGCATCGCCGGCGGCATCGCGCGCAAATTGCGGCACATAGGCGACGAAGCAAACCCCGGCGATACGCCCGATTTTCAGTTTCGGCAGATCGACGCAGCGAGCGCCATCTGCAAACGGACTGGGACCTGTTGGCCAGGGAATATCGACATGGGTGTCGATTGCAAGGATGCCCTCATGCGGGTCTGGTGTGTTCAGCATTTCGAATCTTTCTCCGCCTGTCCGCCGCCGTCAAGAGCGAGATGACAGCGCCAAGTTCAATGCTTTGCGCATCACCGAAGGCAAGGCGACAGTCGCGGCTGGCTTGCTGATACCGGCCGGCAGTTCCGCGACACGCGCGATATGCACATCCAGCGTCAGTGCAAAATGCGTAAAAACATGCTGGATATTTCCCGCATGTTGCCAGTCCGCCGGTATTGGCGGGGTTTCCGGCAAAGCCAGCATGCCACCGAGCAACCCGTTATTTGGCCGCCGCAGCAGCCAGACGCGCTCAACCTCATCCATTAACACATAGGCATCCCCGGTCCGGTTGGGGCGAACCGGTTTTTTCGCCCGCACCGGCAAGTCGGCGGCAATACCTTGTTCCTGCGCCCTGCACGTTCCGAGCCACGGGCAGATGCCGCATGCCGGATTGCGCGGTGTGCAGATTGTCGCCCCCAGATCGAACAGCGCCTGGGTAAAGTCCCCGGGCGCCGCGGCAGCCGCGGGATCCTCAAGAAAAGCCGCTGCGGCTTTGGCAATCGCGGGCTTGGCGGCAGGCACCGGTTCGGTGATTGCGAACACCCGCGCCGCCACCCGTTCGATGTTCCCGTCCACCGCCAGGAACTTCAAATTGAACGCGATCGCGCCGATGGCGGCTGCGGTATATGGCCCGATCCCCGGCAGTGCCAGCAACCCGTGATAGTCTTTTGGAAACCCGCCAAGGCGGTCCACGGCCTGCGCGCAGGCATGTAGATTACGGCCGCGGGCGTAATAACCAAGCCCGGCCCACAACTCTAGAACCGCTTCCACGGGCGCTGCCGCAAGGTCGCATATTCTTGGGTACGCGGTCAGAAATTTGTCGTAATAGGGGATCACCGTGGCGACCTGCGTCTGCTGCAGCATGATCTCGCTCAGCCAGACATGATAGGGATCCGCCCGGTGCCCCGGCGCCGACCGCCAAGGCAGATGCCGCCGATGGCTTGCATACCAGCTAAGGAGTTTTTCAGCGGATGGCGGCAAAGCGGACTTCATCACCACACCAGGATGTGCCCCCGCGCGCGAATGCGCGCAATGCTGTGGTTGGCGCGAACGCGCGCAACGTTGTGGCCGGCGCGAACGCGCGCAATGTTGTGGCCGGCGCGGGCGCGCGTAATATTTCCGCTGCCTACGGTACGCGTAGCGACTCGGCTGCCGAAGATACGCGAAACTACGCGCCCCGCGGTATCGCCGCCTTGCTGGCTCCGGTCCTGCGCCCTGCCTTTCGCAAGCGCGCCCCAGCCGCGGCGCAATTGCTGGCGGACTGGCCGGCGCTCGCCGGCCCCGAACTTGCCGCTCGCGCTGCTCCGATAAAGTTCGCCGCCGGTACCCTTACGTTAGCCTGCAGCGGGCCCACGGCGATGGAATTGCAGTTGAACGCGCAGGCTTTGATCAGCCGGCTCAACCTTGGCCTTGGTCATGCGACGGTCGAACGTTTACGCTTTGTGCAGCAAGCTCCCAACATTCCGCCTGCGACACCCAAAAAGCCGCAACGCGCGCTATCTACGCCGCCGGCCAACCTCCCCGAGGGCGAACTGGGCGAAGCTCTGGCGCGTTTATACCAAGGCATTGAACATAAAGATTAAAATCGGATTCGACTCTCGCCCCGAAAAACGCTTACACTATATGTAGAGGAAAATATGCAGATTACCCGCCGTTCGATACTATCCCTTGTAGGCACCGCTACTTTGGCTCCAGCCTTTGCCGGCACCGCCCATGCCGATAACGCCGCGGTCCCGGCCGCCTCGACCGACCCTAATTCGCCCTATGGACCGCGCACCCTGGGCTCCGCCTCGGCCCCGGTCAAAGCCGTCGAGTACTTCTCGCTCACCTGCACCCATTGCGCGCATTTCGCGAACGTCACCATGCCACAGGTTGAGCCTAATCTCATCAAACCCGGCAAACTTGAAATCATCTACAAGGATTTTCCGCTCGACCAGGTCGCATTGATGGCCGCCCAGGTAGCCCGCAGCCTGCCGCCCGACGAATATTATCCCTTCATCTCGGCACTGTTCGCCAGCCAGGACGATTGGGCCTTCACACCCGGCATCAACTACACCGAGTCCATCTATAAATACGCCGCCCTCGCCGGCATGGCGCGCACTGACTACGACGCTGCACTTGCCAACGACAAGTTGAAAAACTTCATCCTGCAAGGCCAGCAGGAAGCCGAGACAATGTACAATATAAATTCCACTCCCAGCTTCATCATCAACGGCACGCTCTACCCCGGCGCGATGGAATACAATGATTTCGCCGCCAAGGTCGCAAAAGCCGCCGCCAGCGCCCAAGGATAAAACTTTGCCCGCAAGATTCGCACGCCTCAGAATTGCCGGCTTCAAAAGCTTTGCCGACGCCACCACGGTTGAGATCCTCCCCGGCCTCACCGGCGTGGTCGGCCCCAACGGCTGTGGCAAATCCAACGTTATCGAGGCGCTGCGCTGGGCGATGGGCGAGGCCAACGCCCGCAACATGCGCGGCACCGAAATGGAAGACGTGATTTTCGCTGGGACCGCCGGCCGCGCCGCTCGCAACCTTGCTGAAGTAACGCTCACACTGGAAGAAACCGCCGGCCTGGCGCCGCCGCCCTTCCACGAGCAGACCGACCTTGAGATCAGCCGCAAGATCGAGCGCGGCGGCGGCAGCTCCTACCGCGTCAACGGCAAGGAAGCCCGGGCCCGCGACGTCCAGACCTTGTTCGCCGATCTCGCCTCCGGCGCCCGCGCCTCGGCTATGGTCAGCCAGGGCCGCGTCGGCGCCTTGGTCAACGCCCGTCCGGATGAACGCCGGGCGCTTCTGGAAGAAGCAGCGGGCATTACCGGCCTGCACGCCCGCCGCCACGAAGCCGAGCTCAAACTGCGCGCCGCCGAACAAAACCTTACGCGCGCCGAGGATTTGAAAGGCCAGATCCAATCGCGCCTTGCAGAATTGCAGCGCCAGGCCCGGCAGGCGAATCGCTACCGCAACCTGTCTGGCGCCATCCGCGCCGCCGAGTCGGAGCTGCTCGCCATCCAACGCGCCGTCGCTGAAGCCGCGCTTAACGCCGCGCAGGCCGCTTATGCCCTGGCGGAAACCCGGGTCCGTGAAACCACCGTTAAAGCCGCGGAGGCTGCCGGCGACGCCGCCGCCACCGAAGCCGCCCTGCCGGAACTGCGCAGCATTGAAGCCGATTCGCGAACCGCGCTGGAGCGTGCCCGCATCGCCCAGGAACAATCCGCCGAGGCCGAGACCCGCGCCCGCGCCGCACTTAACGAAGCCCGTACCCGGGTTGAAACCCTGTCCCGCGACCATCAGCACGCCACCCGGCTGGTTGCTGATGCCGAAGCCGCTCAGGCCAGGCTGGACGACGAACAATCCCGGCTGTTGCAGGAACTCGTAAGCGCCCCGGCCGAGCTGGACGCCGCCGGCCTCGCCGAAGATTTGGCTTTGGAAGCAATGCGTGAAGCCGAGGCTGCCGCTAATCGCGCCACCGAGGACGCTGCACGCGCCAACGCCGAGTCCGAATCCGCCCGCCGGGCGCTGGCCGAAGCCTCAACCCGCGCCAACCGCGCCAATGCCCGCCTGGCTGAAATTTCGGCCGAGCTCACTCGCCTCACCGCAGCGCTGATCCCCGCCGAAAAACTCAGCCTCGCAGAGACCGCCCGCGCTGCCGCGGAGGCCGCCTTGCTCGCCGCCCGCGAAGCCGTCACCCAGGCCGAAGCCGCCCGCCCCGCCGCCGAAGCAGCACTTGCCGCCGCCAGAACCGAGGCCGCAGCCGCCGAGGCCGCCGCCACTAAAATCGCCACCGAATACGACGCCCTCGCCGCCTTGCTGGCGCAAAAATTCGGCCGCGAATCGGCGCCGATACTGGATCAGCTGCGAGTCCCCCCGGGGCTCGAGACCGCTTTAGGCGCCGCGCTCCGGGAAGAGCTCTCCGCATCCGCCGAGCCTGAAGCTGCCCGCCACTGGCGCGCTTTGCCGCCGCTCGACCTCTCCGTCGTGCCGCTGAAATCCTTTGCCAACCTGGTCACCGGACCAGCCGCCCTTACCCGTGCGCTGTCCCACATTCTTCTGCTGCCCGAAGGCGCTGACGGCTACAGCCTGCAAGGCAACCTCACCCCCGGCCAGATCCTGGTCTCGCCAGCCGGCGATGTCTGGCGCTGGGACGGTTATACTGTGCGCCAGGGTGCCGCTTCCGAAGCCGCCGTCCGGCTGGCCCAGCGCAACCGGCTCGCGGCACTCGAATCCGACCGCGCCACTACCAGGCAAACCGCCGAGTCGGCCCGAGTCGTGCGAGTCGCTGCCGAGTCTGCGGAACGCGACGCTCGCGCCGCCGAACAATCCGCCCGCGAGGCCCGCCGCGCCGCCGAACAACAATTCGAACAGGCGCGCGCCGACGCCGTCCGACTCGCCACCGAATTTGAACGTGCCGCCGCCAGAGCCACCGCCATGGCCACCCAGCGCGACCAGCTGCAATCTGAAGCCGACGAGGCCAACAAAACCTTGGCCCAGCTCCGCATCGGCGCCGCAAACCTGCCCGACATTGACGCCGCCCGCGCCGCTGTCGAACACGCCCGGGCGCAGCTCACCACCGCCCGCCAGACCGAATCGGCCGCCCGGCAAAGGCGCGACTCGTTGAAAGCCGCCGATTCCAACCGCAACAGCCGAGTCGAATCCCTCACCCGTGAACGCGCCGACTGGCAGGAACGTGGCAGTAACGCCACCGACCGCCTGACCGACCTCACTGCGCGCCATACCGAGGCCCTTGCCGTTATCGCTACCCTGGAAGCCGCCCCCGAAGCCGCCGCAGCCGCCCGCCGCGAAGCTCTGGACGCGCTTGGCGCCGCTGAAACCGCCCACCGCCGCGCCGCCGAAACGCTCCATGCCGCGCAACTTGCCGCCGATGCTGCTGCCCGCGCCGCCCGCGCCGCCGAAACCGAGCTATCCAACGCCAACATCGCGCAAGCCCGCGAAGAGGGTAACATCACTGCCGCCAATCACGCCTGGGGCAGCGTTGCGGAGCGCATCCTGGAGCGCCTCGGCGTCAACCCGGCACTCCCTGATCCGCCGGCCGAACTCAACGCGGAGTCCGAGGACAAAGCCCGCAAGCGCTGGGAGCGCCTGACCCGCGAGCGCGAGGAAATGGGCCCGGTCAACCTGCGCGCCGCCATCGAGGCCGAGGAGTCTGAGGCCGCCATCGCCACCATCGAGCGCGAGCGCGACGAAATTGCCTCAGCCATCGCCAAACTCCGCGGCTCCATCGGCCATCTCAACCGCGAAGGCCGTGAACGACTTTCAACCGTCTTCACCCAGGTCGACGCGCATTTCCAAACCCTGTTCGCCCGCATGTTCGGTGGCGGCAAGGCTCATCTCGCCATGGTCGGCTCCGACGACCCGCTCGAAGCCGGTTTGGAAATCTATGCCCAACCCCCAGGCAAAAAACTCAGCACACTGTCCCTGCTATCCGGCGGCGAGCAGGCGCTGACGGCGCTCTCGCTGATCTTCGCAGTCTTCAAATGCAACCCGGCGCCGATCTCGGTCCTGGACGAAGTCGACGCCCCGCTCGACGACGCCAATGTCGAACGCTTCTGCAACCTGCTCGAAGACATGGTCCGCGAAACCAACACTCGCTTCCTCGTCGTCACCCATCATCACCTGACGATGGCCCGCATGGACCGCCTCTACGGCGTTACGATGCAGGAACGCGGCATCTCCCGCCTGCTGTCAGTAGACCTTGCCCGTGCCGTGGAAATCATCGAACCCAGCCACGCCATGGCGGCGGAGTAATATCCAGGCAGTTCTTTTCAGACGACCGGTATGTCGCCGTCGGCATCATCAGCCGCCCGGTCATGGGGCCCCAAGCCTACTCGCGCCGCCTGCAACGCTAGGTACTCCGCTTCAAGGTCGGCTATCACGGAACGGTCGTCGGATGGGCCGCCCATCGTCGGCCCTTCTCGAAGTCGCTCAAGCTGGCGGCGTATCGCATGCATGGCATCGTCGATCTGCTGGCGCAGTGGCTTATCTGACTCGGACATCAGCCCAGCCTAGCCTGTCGCCCTGATCGAGGACATAGCGCGGCGACACTGATGTTAAAGCTTGAACGTCCGGGCTCTTTATTGCGCCGCCAGCAGCAAGTCAGTTGCCTCGCGCAGGCGGATCTTGTCTGCTTCGAGCGCCAAGGCCATCTCGGCGCGGCCGGTGGCAAGCCGGCTCTGCGTCGCGGCAGCGGCACGGAAGGCGGCATCCCCCAGCCGGCACAGCGCAGCCAGGTTCTTTTGCAGGCGAAGCTGCACTTCAATCATCGTGGCGCTGTCTCTCGCGATCATCATGAAGGCGTCCTCGAAAAGGTCCGCGCTCGCCAGCGGCGGCACGTGAATTCGCGGATGGGCAATCTCGTCTTCAGGCTTTACCGCACGCCCGCGCGCCCATAACGTCAACAGCCGCGATTGCCGGCCGATGACATCGATAGCGGTACCCGGGTCATTCACCGCCGGCGACAACGCGCGGATCGCGATTTCGCTTAATACGGCCAGGCCAAAGCGCGGATCCTGGTCGAAGCTGCGGATATCACTGACATGGATTGCGGCGCGTATCTGCGCCACGACGGCGTCGCGCTGATCCTCTGGCGACGCTGTCAGCAGGGCCAGCACGCTATCCTCATGTACGAAGGCTCCAGGCAGGACCTGCAGGAAAACATCGGCCTCAAGCTTGCCGGCGCCGCTCGACAGCGCTTTCATGTCGATGAACTGCACATAGCCCACCTGGCCCGCTGCAACCTCAAAGCAGCCCGGTGGCGCCGCGCCGCGCAGCGCCCGGCCGCCGAGATAGGGTTCCTCCAGGCGTTCATTCAGTGCCCGCGTCGTAACCTCTTCCACCCGCTGCGTTGTCGCCGCCATGCGCCCTAGCCGGGTGAGGTAATCGATCCAGTGCAGCAACGAGACCACGATCAGCATGATGACGAAGACCGTCACCAGAAACAGCACGATACGGCCGCGATCGCCGTAGGCGCCGATATCGAGCACGATCAGCCCGACAATGCTGAACAGGAAGGAGCCGATGAAGGTGGAAAGCACATTCTGCGCCGCCGTATCCGACATCAGGATGCGCGCCGCCCGCGGGGTGACACTGCTCGAGGCCGAAGCGTAAGCCGAGGTCATGGTGCTCAATGAGAAGGTAGTCACCGTTAGCATGGAGGACGCGATGATGGTCAGCAGATTGCCGATGACCTTGGCGCTGATCGAACCCGGCAGCTTCCAGGGAATGTAATCCTCGGCGCCGGCAGCCAAAATTGCCGCCAGCACGCCCAGGCCGCCGATCAGGCTGGCACGAAGCCAGAGCCGGCGCGTCATCTGCATGAATATCCACTGCCAGCGCGTCATACGTTGCCTCCCGAATGCTCCCTGTCCCAGGGCGTCGTCGGGATATGGTGCAGCATCGACATCCTGTCGACGCGAAGCGCAACGTCGGCGCCATGTAAATCACTGCAAAGCGGAAGATTATCTTGTCTTGCAAGCAGCAGGGGTGGCGAACCCTGTCTTACCGGCAATGGCTGCAGTGTAGAGATTACGGTAAATTGCGCCGTCGGTAAACCCGCAGGTCAAATCGGTCGTATGGGCGCTGAAACTGCCGTCGCACTCCACCTTCTGCGCTTCATTAATGGCAATCATGGCAACGGTGGAAATACCCGGTGAGGTTTGCGCCACCTGGCCCCAAATCCCCATGGTATTATTCGCATCCGAGTGCATGAGGGCGTCGCCGGCAAAGGTGACACCGTCTGGGAAAATAAAACTTACCGTGGCGCGGGGATTGCCTGGATAGCCGCTCAGCCTGACAATCGGCGTGCCGTCCCGCAACGCGATTTGGTTGACCGGCGTCAGTTGTATGGAATTTATTTCCAGCTGCGGCATGCAGCCCGCTAGCGCAAGCAGGCCAAGTGCCGCGAGGATCCGCAACGCTTTCATATCATCTGCCTATGCGCTGACACATCATCCGGGATCCTTTGTCCTCCCGGCTGGTTTCCATTCAGTAAATTGGCGAGCCGTAGCATGCGCGCTACGGCCGGGATCCGGTATGGACAAACGCCCTCTGCCCTCTATCCTTGCCGCCAACGACCGCGCTGGCGGCCGATGTGGAGGAAGTAAAAGATGGATTGGGACGAGACATGCGACGTGCTGGTGGTCGGCTCCGGCGCCGGCGGCGTGACCGGCGCCTATGCCGCGGCGCGCGAGGGCTTGTCAGTGATCCTGGTTGAGAGCAGCGACCGCTTCGGCGGCATTAGCGCCTATTCAGGCGGCGGCATGTGGTTTCCCGGCAACGCGGTGCTGCGCCGCGGCGGCGGCGACGCCGACATGGCGAGCGCCCGGAAATATTACCATACGCTGGTCGGCGACCGCACGCCGCGGGCTTTGCAGGATGCCTATCTTGATACCGGCACCGAGCTGATCGACTATTTGGAGCAAGATCCGCACTTCGCCTTCATCGTCTATCCCTGGCCCGATTATTTCGGCTTGGTGCCTAATGCCAGCGCCACCGGCCGCCACATTATGCCGGCCCCGATACCGGCGGCCGAACTCGGCGCGCTGCGGGCGCAGCTCCGGCCGAATTTGGGCGAGGAGCGCGAAGGCGTGCCCCCCGCCGACGAGCTATGGATGGGCCAGGCGCTTATCGGCCGCTTCCTGCTTGCTTTATCGACGCTCCCGAAGGCGGCGCTGCGGCTTAACTCACCGCTGACCCAACTGGTCCGCGAGGACGACCGCGTTATCGGAGCGGTCATAGGCGGACCGAACGCACCCCGGCGAATTCGCACGCGCCGCGGCGTCCTGATCGCCGCTGGCGGCTTCGAGCACAACGCTGAAATGCGGGCGCGCTTTGGTGTCCCGGGCTCGGTCGCGGGTGCAATGTCACCGCCAAGCAACGATGGCGCAGCGATCGCGGCGGGCATGGCCGTGGGTGCTGATGTCGACCTGATGGATCAGGCCTGGTGGTCGCCGGGACTGCTGCGGCCAAATGGCCGCGCCACCTTTACACTGGGCTTCGACGGCGGCATCTTTGTCGATCAGGGCGGCCGGCGCTTTATGAACGAATCCACTCCCTATGATCGCGGTGGCCGCGAGATCATCGCGCGCATCGAGCGGGGTGCGCTTCGGCTGCCGTTCTGGCTGGTCTACGATGATCGTGACGGTGGCCTGCCCCCGATCCAGTACCCGAACCAGCCGCTCGGCGATATTGCCGGCTATCGCGATGCCGGCCTGTTGCGCAGCGGCGCCACCCTCGCCGAACTCGCCGCAGCAATAGAGGTTCCAGCCGAAGCGCTGCAGGCGACCGTCGCGCGCTTCAACACGCAGGTGGAAAGCGGCGCCGACCGCGATTTCAGCCGCGGTGTCGAACCCTATGACCGGATGTTTACGCAAGACCGGCTGCCAATGGACCGCATCGACCGCGCGCCGTTTCATGCCATCGCGTTCGGGCTATCGGACCTCGGCACCAAAGGCGGGCTGCGCACCGATCCCGACGCCCGGGTCCTGGAAGCGTCCGGCGCCGTCATCAGCGGCCTATACGCCGCCGGCAACTCAATGGCGGCGGTAAGCGGCACCGCCTATCCCGGCGGCGGCAATCCGATTGGATCAAGCATGGTGTTCGCGTATCGCGCTGCCCGTCACATGGCCGGCGCGGCAGGACTTGCCTGAACCGATTGTCTGGAACGCTGCGAACAATGTTCGCAGCGTTCATCTGACGGCGCGCATATTAGAAAAGTGAGAACAATGAGCGATACCCTGATCTGGATAAGCGGCGCCACCGGCGGCATCGGTCTCGGACTGGCCCAAACCGCACCCTTTCCCAGAGCTCGGATCATCAATCTGTCGCGGCGTGACCATCCGGACTACGAAACGGTTCAGTTCGACCTAACCCAGCCCGATACCTACGCCGCTGTCGGTGACAGCTTCGCCAGAGAGTTGGCGAACTTCAAGGGCCGGCGCGCCATTTTCATCCATAACGCACTCTATCAAACCGCCGGCTTCGTGGCAGAGGCCGACCCGCGCGAAATCGCCAAGGCGATCCAGGCCAATGCCGCGGCGCCGTTGGTCCTCGGAGACTTGTTTCTGCGCGCGGTCAAGCCCGGCTACGAATCCGGCTTGGTCCTGATGTCGTCGGCGACGGCGCGGATGCCCTATCCCGGCCACGCATCCTATTGCGCCGCCAAGGCGGCCGTAGAGATCTGGGTGCGGGTGGTTAAATTGGAGCTGGCAGCCCGCGGCCGGGATACCTGGGTGACCGCGGTGCGGCCTGGTTTCGTTGAGACCCCCGGAACAGTTGCGGCGGCATTATTGCCGGCCGAGGTGTACCCGGCAGCCTCTTACATTGCTGCGGCGTTGGCCAAGGGCGGCCCCGACGTCTACACCCCCGAATTTGCCGCCCGCCAGATCTGGGAAGGACTACAGACCCGCAAGCACGAACCGCTGCTGCATTTCGGCGCGCCGGTAACAGCTGCCGACTGATCCCTCGGCAAACCGAGATGGAAGGCTGACCGGGGACTGCACGGGTCGGCGCCATATCGCCCGGCTCAACTCAACAACAAATAGCCGGGTGATTAATGAGCTGGTCAGCCAAATCTGCGGATCACGCGCTCGGCAAAACGGCTGATGGCATCCTTCTTCACCGCAAGCTGGCTGATGTCGGCGCCGTCCGGCACGTAGTTCTCCATATCCCACGGCGTCGGCATCCATGGGATCACCACCATATCTTCGATCCCATGTTGGCCCAGCCGTTCTTTGGCGCTGCTGGTCAGCGGCTCGATCAGCGATGCCCCGGCGGAGAAGCCGGATTGCGGCAATCCCATCTCCTGGCGCATCGCCCGCATCCGGGCGACGATTGCAATCGTATCGTCCACGGTCGCCGGCAGTCCGAGCCAGCCGTCATTGGCCGCGGCCCGCTTGAGCGCAGGCGCTGAATGCCCGCCGACCCATACCGGGATCCGTTCCGCCGGAAGCGGCCGCAGGATAACTGAATCGAACGAGAAAAACTCGCCCTTATGGCTCAGCGTCTCGCCGGCCCAGAGCCGGCGGCAGATCGCCAGGATCTCATCGAGCCGCCGGCCCCGGCTGCTGAAATCGATGCCCGCCACATCATATTCCTCTTTCAGCCAGCCCGCCGACACGCCGCAGACGATGCGCCCTGAGGTATAGGCAGCCGCGGTCGCAACCACTCGGGCTACCGTAAATGGATCGCGCAGCGCCGCCAGATAGATGTTGGAGGCGAGCAGCAGCGTCTTCGTTTCCGCTCCGAGCAAGGTGAGTGTAATCCACGGATCGGGCCAGGGCGCGTCGATCGGCCAGAAAAACTCGCCTGATTCCGAATACGGGTACGGGGTGGAGATTTGCGTCGGCATGATCAGATGATCGGCATAGGTCACCCCATGGAACCCGCAGTTTTCGGCATGCTGTGCGAGCGCGATCAGCTGATCGAGTTCGGGCACCACCATCATTGAGAGCCAGAAGCGCATTTACCCTCCATTTTATCTTCTTTTATTCAACGATCGGCAGCCAAGCGGCCGATGTTGTTCGGTTAATAAAGCATGCCGGGGTTCTGGTTTGTCAAACGCGTGCCATCCGTCACCCTGCATTGTGAGCCAAGACCGCTGCCCAGACTTTGGCATTCGAGCTTCCAGCCGTGATGGACAAGTCATAGGCGTTTGCGTAAATCCAACTCACGAGATTTACGAAATCACGTAATTATCCTTCGAAAGCAACCGGGGTGGAAACAAACATGGCCAGATTTACAGGCAAAATTGCAATCGTGACGGGTGGCGCGCGCTTCATGGGGGCGAGCACTGCCAAGCTTTTCGCCGCCGAGGGCGCGACCGTGGTGGTCGCTGATATCCTGGAGGCGGAAGGCAAGGCGACGGCAGCCGAAATCGGCGGCGAGTCCATCTTCTTCAAGCTGGATGTCGGCAACGAGGCGAACTGGGAGGCGTTGGCCAAGGAAGTGGAGACGCGTTACGGCCGCGCCGATGTGCTGGTCAACAATGCCGGCATGCTGCATTTCGCACCGCTGCTGCAGACCAAATTCGAGGATATTGAACGCATCCTGCGGGTTAATCTGCTTGGAACCTTCCTTGGCATGAAGACCATCGCGCCGCTGATGATCAAAGGCGGCAAGGGCGCGATTGTAAACATCTCCTCGGTTGATGGTCTGAAGGGCTCGAACTCCATGACCGCCTATGCCGCCAGCAAATGGGGCGTGCGCGGCATCACCAAGGTGGCGGCGATGGAACTGGGCCACCAAGGCGTGCGGGTGAACTCGGTGCATCCGGGCGGCGTGAATACCCCGATGAGCAACCCCAGCAACCTGCCGGCCTCGGAGCTGTCGCATATGTTTACCGCGGTGCCGCTGCAACGGATTGGCGAACCCGAAGAAATTGCACGCGCCTCGGTGTTTCTGGCCAGCGACGATGCATCCTACATCAACGGCGCCGAGCTGACGGTGGATGGCGGCTGGTCGGCCGGCATTTACCATCACAACATGCCAGGCGCCCCCGCGGTTTCATAGCCGCCTGCTTGCAGTTGCGGGGGGTGGAGAACGCCGCGCAATTGGGTATATAGCGCGCACGCTGCCGTCCCGGCAGCGTGCGCGCTATAATGGTCTCTTCAAGTCGGCTTGACCGTCTTTGACGGCAGCTGAAAGGTCGCAGCGGTACCCCGCAACACGCCGTGCTCATCGGCCAGCTGCCAGACCACCGCATCCTCAATCCAGAACCGCCGCCCGGATTTGGCAATCCGCAAGCCACGATAATCACTAATGAAACCCCGGGCGCTTACCGCGTCCAGCAAGCGCTGGCGCTCCGCACGGTCAGGCGCTTCCGCCGACAAGCGGGACGGCACCTTAAGGATCTCGTCCCAACCATATTCAAAGCAGTGCTGCGCCGAGCGATTGGCATAGACGAACAACGGATCGGCATCGGTGCTATGCGCCAATACGCAAAACGGCGCCGCTTCATACAGCCACCGCGCCTGCGCCGCGGTGTCGCCAAGCGTTTCTGCATCCGCAACCAGCGGCTTACCCAAAAGGCTGCGGTAAGTGCCAGATAACAGCAGGTAGAATTCCGGATCGAGCGCCAACGTCATAGTTTACTTAAACGCCTCCGCCTCAAGCCCGGCCTTGACCAGATCCAACCGCGAATACACCCCGAAAGCCGAACCGTTATCCAGGAACCCACCGCCTGGAGCTTCCGTAACAGTCAAAATATGATCCGCCTCCAGCAGCGACAATTTCGGAAAAGCGGCCTGCAGAATATACCCGGCATCCGGCGCCATGGCCGCAACGTTTTCGGTCTTGCCGGCTTGCGCCGGATACACCACCGGCAGCCCGTAGTTCAGCGTTGCTTCATAAAACGCCTGGTTGGCAGCCGGATTGCTGAAACGGCTGCTGTCTTGTTTGGCGCAAGCAGCTATTGTCCCGCCACAGGCTTTTTGCAGCGCCATCCGCAGGTCGCCCTTAGCAACCGCCAACAGCGCCTGATAATTCTTCACCGGCGGCATCTTGCTTATTTTGAAGGCGAGATAAGCCGGTTTCTCCGCCAGCATCTGCGCGACATCATAATACGCCAGGCTGCGTCCGCCGATGACGTCCATCGCATAATGCGCGCCGACAATGATACGGCTATTGCCATATTCAGCGCCGCGGGTCAGCATTTGGGTAAACCGTTCCGGTACCATAATGGCGAACAACAGCGATTCCGTATCGCCGTAGGTCGTATGGCCACTTGGATAGGAGGGGTTACCGACAAGATTTTGCGCCGGCCCGGCCAGATAATCTTCATTATTCGAAGCCGCTCCGAAGAAATCCGGATCGGAATATTTCAGCACCGTGGGTTCGGTCTGAAACGGCCGTGAATTGCCCAGCGGATCGGCGCCGGCGCTGCCCGCGGGTTTGCCATATGCCTTGCCGAACACATCCGTGGTACCGCCCGCCGCTTTCATAATCGCCATCGCCGCCGGCGAAACCGGCACCTTGGCGTGCTCCGTCACAACTGTTTCGTTGGCGAAAAAATACTTGGCTGAATTGGAATCCGCCGCGGAAAGGCCGGCGGAATAGCCGATCAGCATCGCGATATTGGGCGTGATATTGGTGCAGTTCAAACGCGCCATCGGCTTTGCCGGTTCGGTGCATTTGGTGAGCGACTGGTAAGTGCTGCCAAGCTTGGTCCCCAACCCGTCCGCCAGCTCGTACCCATCCGAACCGGTGATATCCGCATCTTTGAGCGCCTGGGCCTGCGCCTGCGCGAACGGCAGCAGCGCCGGCATGGTCGAGACACCGTTCTGAATATCCCCGGTGACCTTCAAGTTAGCGGCAAGCGCGGCCTTGCCCTGCGGCGTATTCAGCAGCGCGCTGACCGGCGCCAGCAGCTTCAACGCGTTCAAATTGGTGGCGGTCTGCGCCTGCGCGGCACCCACATTAAATGTAACAACGGCGGCCACGGCAACAGCGGAAATTATATGTGTAAGGCGCATGCTGATCCTCTGTCGATTATGTTTCTTCCACGGTCTTAACTTCGTGCGGATAAATTGCGTGTGAACAAATTATTTCAGAGCCGAACGGTAGGGTCTTTGTTCAAACCGTTCCACGTCTTTGCCAAATCATCAAGAAGCCTCGCGCAGCAGCTCCAACTGTAGCCAGCGTTCCTCGGCAGCCGCCAGCTTCTCATGCGCATCGGCCAGCGCGTTGGTTGCTGCTTTGAACGCCTTGATGTCCCTATTATACAAACCGGGCTCTGCCAGTCTTGCTTCGTATTTTTTTATCTCAGTTTGCAGTTTCTCAATGGCAGCTGTCAGCGTCTTCAACTCATGCTGATCTTTAAACGAAAGTTTTGCAGCGCCCGCGGCACTCGTTGGCGGCAACGCCGCGTGCCGCCCGGCTGTTTTCTGCTTCGCCGGCTCGGCCACCTGGCCGCCCTCGCCACGTTGCGCCAGCATATCGGAATAGCCGCCGGCATATTCCACCCACCGGCCATCGCCTTCGAAGGCCAGCGTCGAGGTCACCACGCGATCAAGAAAATCCCGGTCATGGCTGACCAGCAATATTGTCCCCGGATAATCCCCAAGCATTTCCTGCAACAAATCCAACGTCTCCAAATCGAGATCATTGGTTGGCTCATCTAGAATCAACAAGTTCGACGGCTTCGCCAACGCCGCCGCCAGCAGCAACCGGCCTCGCTCGCCACCCGAAAGTGTCCCAACCGGCGTGCGCGCCTGCTCTGGCTTGAATAGAAAGTCTTTCATATAGCCAATCACATGCCGCTGCTGGTCGCCGACATGCACCATGTCGCTCTTGCCGCCGGTCAACGTATTCGCCAGCGTCATCTTCGGGTCCAGCGTGGCTCGTTGCTGATCCAGCGTAATGATATTCAAATTTGTGCCAAGCTTGATGTTCCCGGCGTCCGGCGTCTCGAGGCCGGTCAGCAATTTCAACAGCGTTGTCTTGCCCGCTCCGTTCGGCCCGACAATGCCCAACCGGTCGCCGCGCAACAGCCGCATGGTAAGGCTTTTTACGATCGGCCGGCCGCCATAAGCCTTCGATATGTTTTCGGTAACCGCGACCAACTTGCCGGACATGCCGGCATCGGTCGCGCCCATTTTAGCAGCCTCACCTTGCTTGTTATGCTCCCGCTTGCGCTGCCGCAAACTTGCCAGATCCGCCACCCGCTTCACATTGCGCTTGCGCCGCGCCGTCACTCCGTAGCGCAGCCAATCCTCTTCGCGCGCAATCTGCCGCCCGAGCTTATGGAAATCCCGCTCCTCCTGCTCCAGCACCTCATCGCGCCAGGCCTCGAAATGCGCAAACCCCCGATCCAACCGCCGCGTCTGCCCGCGATCCAGCCAAACGATGCTCCGCGACAATTTCTCCAGCAGCCGCCGGTCATGGCTGATCAGTACGATGCCGGCACTCAAGCCCCGCAATTCGGCCTCCAGCCACTCAATCGCCGGCAGGTCCAAATGGTTGGTCGGCTCATCCAGCAACAGCAAATCAGGCGATGGCGCCAGCGTCCGCGCCAATGCCGCCCTCCTCGCCTCGCCACCTGACAAATTCGCCGGCTTCTCCGCCCCGGTCAGCCCCAATTGCTCCAGCAAATAACGGCAACGGTAATGATCGTCATTCGGCCCCAACCCGGCCTCGACATATTCAAGCGTACTCGCGTAGGCAGACAAATCCGGCTCCTGCGGCAAATACCGCATCGTCGCCCCAGGCTGCAAAAACCTGGTCCCACCATCAAACGCAATCTCGCCCGAGGCGATTTTCAACAGCGTCGACTTGCCCGACCCATTGCGTCCCACCAGGCAAATCCGTTCCCCCGCGCCAACACCAATCCCGGCCCCGTCCAACAACGGAACCGAGCCGAGCGTTACACGAATATCCTGAAGCAGCAGCAAAGGAGGGGCCATGACCGCTTGTGACCGCAGATGCAGCATAGCTCAAGGGGCGAAAACGGGAGGGAGGTAAGCAGTTCTTTTTCTGCGGAAAAAGGCTGCCGCCGGCAAACCAAAAGACTTTTCACTCCTGGGGCATGGCGCTGGCGACACTCACACCTGGCCGTTATTCTTCAGGCTCCGGCTGCAGCGCGGCAATTCCCGTTCCAACCGCCAAGATGCCAACCGAAAGCCAGAGCCCAGCCTGCAAGCCACTCGGCCCATCGGACATTGCCCCGCTTAATACCGGCCCGATGCATTGGCCAATGCCAAAGGCAATCGTCAACGCCGCAATGGCAACAGTCCAGGCATGTGGCTTCGCCGCCCGCCGCGCAAATGTCGTAACCGCGGCGAGCACACCCAGAAAAGAACCGCCAAACAAAACCGCGGACAGATACGCTCCAGCCGGTGCTCGCCATAACAGCGGCACCGCCGTACCGATCGTGACCATGGCGAGAGTCGCCGCAGCACCCCAACCGCCTTTCAGCCGGCTAAGGATCCGCCCCCATCCAAATGCCGCGGCCATCGAGGTCAGCCCGAATACCGCCCAAAAACATGTGATCCCACCGCTGGAGAAACCCTCATCCCGGCGCAGATAAGCAATGATGAAGGTCGCGTAAGCAATGTAGCCGGCGCCGAACAATCCATAGGCCACTAGAACGCACAGCATGAACCGCGCCGACCAGCCGCCGCTATTGGCATTTTGCGGCGCCGGAGACGGTGCCGGCGCGCGCCCCAACACCAGTGTGCCGAACAGGCTCGCCGCAACCGCGAGCCCGCCCAGCACCAACCATCCGCCGCGCCAGCCAATGCTTCCAAGCAAGGGCGGAACCGCTAACGCCGATGCCGTCGTGCCGCACCCGGCGCCGGCGAAATAAACCGCCAACAGCGTCGGCGCCCGGTGTTTGGGGCCGCCAACCGCGGCCGCGGAAGTTAACACCGCCCCAGTTACGAAAGCGAGCGCGGCGGTGAAACCCGCCATCAGCCGCAGCGCCAAAAGCAACGAGAAAACAGTGGTGGAACCCGAGGCGCCGACGGCAACCGCGGTTAACAGCATGCCGGCCACAAAAATGCGCTTAATGCCGAATCGCTTGCCAAGCGGCGCTGCCACCAACGCACCGATCAGATAGCCGCCCGCGTTGGCAGTGTTCATCGCCCCGGCTTGCGCAAAACTCCACCCCAGCTCCGCCCGCATGGCCGGCAGCAGCAACGCATAGGCGAAACGCGACAAGCCAAGCGCTACGGCCGGCCCCATCGCCAGCCCGGCAATAACCCAAAACGGCGTCAGGCCGTCAGCCGGCCTCGCCCAGTTATCCTTCGGCACCTGTACGTTGCCATTGAACATCGGAAGTTCCTATGACGGGCCTATGGTTTCAGCAAATGGATAGCGCCGGTCCAGAAAATCCGCATGCAGCGCCTCGGTCTCGTCATCGGCGGGAAACATGCATTCCAGGCGCAACTCCTGCGCCGCTACCGTCTGCGGCGTCCCTACCGTCGTCACCATCGAGAAATAATTCAGCCGCCTGCCGGCCTTGACGAAGGATAATGGAATAACCGGCATGGCGGCCAGCACGCCGGCGGTTGCGGATGGCGGCTTAACATCGGGAAAAGCCAGCAGCCGGGCCAGCAGATCCTTCGTCTCCGCATCAACCACCTGCCCCACGGTTTCGCGATGCACCCGCTGCATCAGGCTTGCCGCCACCGCCGGAAAATCCGCGATGAACGGACGCATTCCAGCCGGATCGAACATCAGTTCCAACATATTGCGCGGCTTCGGGCGCGCCGACAGGTCGCAAAACGCTCCGAAAAACCGCGGCGATGCCTGATTGGTCATGAGCACATTCCAATAGCGATCGATGACCAGCGCAGGAAACGGCTCATGCTGCCGCAACATCCGTTGCAGCGCCTTGGTGATAGCCCCCATCTCCGGCGCATCCCAGGCGCCATCCGGATAAACCGGCGCGTAACCGCCGGCTAGCAACAGCGTATTGCGGTCACGCAGCGGCACATCAAGCGCCGCCGCAAGGTCGATCAGCATCTGCCGGCTCGGCTGGCTACGGCCGATCTCGATAAAGCTGATATGCCGCTGCGATACCCCGGCATCGAGCGAAAGTTCCAGCTGGCTCTTCGCCCGCCGCTCCCGCCAGTGCCGCAGCACCGCCCCCACCTGCGGCCGCTCCGATGTGGGCCTGACCATTTTCTTCTCCCGCGACCGCAAAAATGCGGCCGCCAATGCGCCTTTCAATTTCGCCATTTATAGGGCTGCAAAAAATCCTCGAGCGGCGGCTGCGTGAGGGTGGCGGTGTAATTGGTAATGGTCGAGGCCGCGGTGACGCTCAGTATTTCCAGGCTTTGCGCCTGGCTGAATCCCGCCGCCAAAAAGCCATCGATATCCCGCATCTGCACATGCCCACGGCTCTCGATGAGCTGGCGTGCCAATTGCGAAAGTGCCGCCAGCCGGGCGTCACCCGGTAGCTCACGGGCGCGAATGGCATCCACATCTCGCCGCGGCAACCCGGCCTGAAGGGCAAGCATGCTATGAAATGCAACCGGCCAGCTAGAATTATTGGCAACCGCATTGGTCAGCAGGAGCGTCTGGATTTCCGCCTCGGAAAACGTCCCGGAATGCACCTGTTGGAACAATCCAACAAAACCCTTCAACAATTCCGGCGAGGCCGCCATGGCGCCGGCAATATTCGGGATCATCCCGAAAATCTCCTGCAACTGCGCCAATACCGGCCGCGCCGGTTCCGGCGCCGAGTCCAGGCTATAAATCGAATAAGTCATGGTTTTTCCTCATTGCTACAACACGGACAGAACCTGCCCGAACAGCAAGGAATAAACGCCTAACGCTAAACCGCGCCAACTACCTCACAGGTAATGAAGTTAAGGCTCGCGCTAAGCCAGCTCCGCCCTTACCGCGTCGATCGCCGCCTGCCACCTGGCCCCATCAGGACCCCCAGCCTGCGCCATGTTGCGGCTGCCGCCGCCGCCGCTGCCGCCAACCGCGTTGGCCGCGGCCCGTACCAACGTCACCGCATCAAATTTGTCGGATAACTCTGGGGACACCCCGACCACGATGCTGGCCTTACCCTCATGAGTGGCAACCAGCGCCGCGACGCCGCCGCCGAGTTCCTGCAGCACGGCGGATGCAACGGATTTCAGGTCCTTCGCCGAAACATCGCCAACATTGCGCCCGGAGAATTTAATTCCGCTGATGTCCTCGATGGTATTCTTAGCCGACCCCATCGCCAGTTTTTTCTGCAACTCCGAAACCTGCCGTTCCAGTTTTTTCTTGTCATCCTGCAGCGCCGCAATCCGCGCCGGCAGTTCCGCCGCCGGCGCTTTAAGCGCCGCCGCCGCTTCAGCCAACAGCCGTGACTCTTCCTCCATCGCCGCAATCGCCGCGTCGCCGGCCACCGCTTCAATGCGCCTGATGCCGGCGGAAACCGCACCCTCGGAGGTGATCCGGAACAATCCGATATCGCCGGTGCGGTCCACATGCGTGCCGCCGCATAATTCGATCGAATAGGCATTCTTGACGGTGGGATCTTCACTTTCCCCCATCGCGACGACCCGCACCTCGTCGCCGTATTTCTCGCCGAACAGAGCCATCGCGCCCAGTTTAACCGCCTCGTCCGGCGTCATCAGCCGGGTCGTGACCTCGGCATTTTCGCGAATGCGCGCGTTCACTTCACGCTCCACCGTCGCCAGCTCCGCCTGCGTTACCGGCCGCGGCTGCGAGATATCAAACCGCAACCGATCCGGCGCATTCAAGCTGCCCTTCTGCGTCACATGCGTACCCAGTTGCCGCCGCAGCGCCTCATGCAGCAAATGCGTCGCCGAGTGGTGCGCCCGAATATTGCTGCGCCGCTGATGCTCAACACTTGCCAGCACCGGCTCGCCAAGCCGCGCCGTTCCCGCTTCAACGCGGCCGAGATGCACGAACAGATCACCCAGTTTTTTTTGCGTATCCATAACCGTAATGCGCAGGTTATCAGCCCCGGTGATAATTCCGGTATCGCCGACCTGGCCGCCGCTCTCGGCATAAAACGGCGTCTGGTTCAGCAGCAGCGCTACCTCCTGCCCGACAAACGCCGCAGCCACCGGCTGCCCATCAACGATGATGGCTTCGATCTCCGCTTCCGCCGCTTCGGTCGCATAGCCGAGAAACTCAGTGGCCCCGAGCTTCTCCTTCAACCCGTACCAAACACTTTCGGTCGCCGCTTCGCCGCTGCCGCTCCACGCCGCCCGCGCCCGCTTGCGCTGCTCAGCCATTGCCGCATTGAAACCGTCGATATCCACCTCCAGTCCGCGCTCGCGCAACGCATCCTGGGTCAAATCCAGTGGAAACCCGAAGGTGTCATACAGTTTGAAAGCCACTGCCCCAGGTAGGCTCTGGCCATGGCCAAGCTTTTCCGTCTCATCGTTGAGCAGCGAAATACCGCGCTCCAGCATCGCCCGAAACCGGGTCTCCTCCAGTTTCAGCGTCTCGACGATGAGCCCTTCCGCCTGGTTCAATTCCGGATAAGCCTGCCCCATCTGCCGCGTCAGCGCCGGCACCAGACGGTACATCAACGGCTCCTGTACCCCCATCAGATACGCATGCCGCATCGCCCGGCGCATGATCCGCCGCAGCACATAGCCGCGGCCTTCATTACTGGGCAGCACGCCATCGGCCATTAAAAACGAGGTGCTGCGCAAATGATCCGCCACCACCCGGTGGCTGGTCCTGAATGGTCCATCCGGATCCTGCCCGGTGGCCTCGGCCGAAGCCATGATCAACGCGCGCAGCGTATCGGTATCGTAATTATCGTGCTTGCCCTGCAAAATCGCTGCAAACCGCTCAAGCCCCATTCCGGTATCGATCGAGGGCCGCGGCAACGGCAAACGCACGCCACCCGCCTCCTCGAGATACTGCATGAACACGAGGTTCCAGATCTCGATAAACCGGTCGCCATCCTCATTCGGGCTACCGGGCGGACCGCCGGCGATCTCCGGCCCATGATCGAAGAAAATCTCCGAGCATGGCCCGCATGGCCCGGTATCGCCCATCCGCCAAAAATTATCGGAGGTCGCAATCCTGATAATTCTCTCATCCGGCAGCCCGGCGATCTTTTTCCAATACGAGGCCGCGTCCTCATCATCGTGATAAACCGTGACCAGCAGCTTATCCTTCGGCAGCCCGAAATCCTTGGTTAGCAGCGTCCAGGCATATTCAATGGCCTGTTCCTTGAAATAATCGCCAAACGAGAAATTCCCCAGCATTTCAAAAAACGTATGATGCCGCGCCGTGTAGCCGACATTGTCCAGATCGTTATGCTTGCCCCCGGCCCGCACGCATTTCTGCGCCGAGGTCGCCCGCGAATAAGGCCGCCGCTCCTGGCCGGTAAACACGTTTTTGAACTGCACCATGCCGGAATTGGCAAACAGCAGGCTTGGATCGTTACGTGGGACCAACGGCGAGCTCGGCACCACCTCGTGCCCGTTACGGGCAAAAAACCCCAGAAAAGTCGCGCGAATATCGTTACTACTGACCATGGAAGCGGAATTACCTGTATCGGCGGCCTAAGCCAAGGGTGGACCCACCTAGGTGGCATTCCGGAACCTCGTTGCAACTGCAGGCTCTTAGCCGACGCTCATGATCATAGCTGCCGAGCGGCAGTTTCTGCCCGTCAGCTGATTCCAGCTTTCCCTGGTTTACGAGGGATTTGCTTGTAAATTTCAGCAATAAGGTTTGGCCCCGTTCTTGCTGATCCTCCAGCATTCCTATTTTTGAGAGGACCAACAATGACCGTATCCGCCGCCGCCGCGTCTATCGCAGCCGCTCAGGCCTACCAGGCCACCCGCACCGCGGCCGCCAATAATGGCGGTAATACCGGGAGCTCTTCCGGCTCTGCCTTCAGCGCGGTCGCCAACGCCGCGCAGCAGCTGCCGGGCGTTGCAGCCACCGGCGGTTCAACGCTGAGCTCAAGCATGCTCTCTTCGTTGCTCGGCATGAACAGCGCCAGCACCCCGCCCAGCACCGCCCCGGCAACCCAGACACCCAACAGTGCCGGCAGCAGCAGCGCCACCAGCCACCACCATCACGGCCTCGGCGCCTATGTCGAAGGCCTTGCCAGCACCGCCGCCAGCCTGGTCAGCATCGCCGCGGTTTAGAAGCCGCTTTTGAAAAAGCGGCACAAATACTTTTTTGAGTCTAGGGCGTGGGTGGCAGCAGAAACAATGCCCATGCGCCACGATAAAAGTCTTGCTTCGCGGGCGGACAGCCTTTCTTTCAAAATAAGAAGTGCTTCCTGTCGGTCTTACTCGCTATCCGTCTCCGGCCCGTCTTCGGCCACCAATAATGCGTCGGCAATCTCAGCCGACTGATCGCGGATGCGTTTTTCGATGGCGTCCGCCATTTCCGGATGGTCACGCAGAAACTGTTTGGCGTTCTCCCGTCCCTGACCGATGCGCTGGCTGTCATAGCTGAACCAGGCGCCGGATTTCTCCACCACCCCGGCCTTCACGCCAAGATCCACCAGCTCACCCATCTTGCTGATGCCCTCGCCGAACATGATGTCGAATTCGACCTGCCGGAACGGCGGCGCCAGTTTGTTCTTCACCACCTTGACACGCGTGTGATTGCCGGTGACCTCTTCGCGATCCTTGATCGAGCCGATACGGCGGATTTCCATCCGGATCGAGGCATAGAATTTAAGTGCGTTGCCGCCGGTGGTGGTTTCCGGATTGCCGAACATCACACCGATCTTCAACCGGATCTGATTAAGGAAAATCAGCATCGTATTGCTGCGGGAAACCGAACCGGTGATCTTCCGCAACGCCTGGCTCATCAACCGCGCATGCAGCCCGACATGAGTGTCGCCCATCTCGCCTTCCAGCTCCGCCCGGGGCACCAACGCCGCGACGCTATCGATCACCAGCACATCGATCGATCCGGACCGCACCAGCGTATCGGCAATCTCCAAACCCTGCTCGCCGGTATCGGGCTGGCTGATCAGCAGATTATCCACATCGACGCCAAGCTTGCGGGCATAGGTCGGGTCCAGCGCGTGCTCGGCATCGATAAAGGCGCAAACCCCGCCGCGCTTTTGGGCCTCCGCAATTGCATGCAGCGCCAGCGTCGTTTTACCCGAGCTTTCCGGCCCGTAAATCTCGATCACCCGGCCCTTCGGCAACCCGCCAATTCCAAGCGCCAGATCCAGCCCCAATGATCCCGAGGAGATTACCTCGATCGCTTCGCCGGTCCCTCTGGCGCCCATCCGCATAATCGAGCCCTTGCCGAAAGCTCGCTCGATCTGCGCCATTGCCGCATCCAGGGCCTTGGTTTTCTCCGCATCCGGTTTTCTCGACGTGCCGTCGCCGTTTTCGTCCATTGAATCTACCGCCGCCAAACGCCGTTTTGTGCCCGCTGCAGAAATTGCCATCTCACATTCCCCAAGGAAGATAAACCAGATTGAACCGCGTAAAAATGCCGCGAATCGGCACTATATTCGTAAAGCTCACATGAACAGAACATATTAGCAACATGAATTTATTAGGTTTGTTAACTAATTGTTCGTTTTTTGTTCTTGTCAACTTTAGCGTGTACCGCGTCTGGAATCAAGCAACTTCTACGCTAATAAAGTGTTCCCCCGGTTGCTTGCCGCAATGCGGCAAACTCGATAACTCCGCGGCATGAACAACGGCGCCCCTTCAAGAATGATCCTGCGAGGCTTGGACGCCGCCGTCGACCTGTTGGCCCGCACTGGCATCAGTCACGACTTTATCAGATTTGGCATCGTCGGCACCCTCGGCTTCGTTTGGGACACCGCCACGGTTTACGCCCTGAAGGGCCCTGCCGGACTGTACATCGCCGGGGCCTGCGGCTTCTTGGTTGCAGCTACCATCAATTGGGCAATCAACCGGTTCTGGACCTTCCGTCACCTCGACCACAATGCTGCCCACCATCAGCTGATGCAATTCCTGGCCGTTAACTCCATCGGCTTCGTCTTCAACCGCGGCACCTTCTTCGCCTTGGTAACGGTCAGCCTGCGCTGCCGGGAACAACCGGTACTAGCCATCATCGCCGGCTCCGCCGCCGGCTTGGTATTCAATTATTTTCTATCAAAAAAATACGTCTTTAAGTGAAGGTCAGCACTTCTTTTTGTGAACAAAAAGAAGCAAAAAAGACTTTTTTAGTCTGCCCCCGGGGCGCGGTAGCCTAACGCCTAAGTCCCGGTGTTCAAAAGTTTTTGGTTCTTTTTGCAAAAAGAACTGCTTTCTACCTATACGGCCTCCATATCCAGCGCATAACCCGCGGCCCGCACGGTACGCACAATATCGGCCTCGCCAGGGCCGTTGATAGCCTTGCGCAGCCGGCGGATATGCACGTCCACGGTTCGCGGCTCGACATGGATATCGCGGCCCCAGACTGCATTCAGCACGTCCTCACGTGAGAACACGCGTTTGGGGTGGCGCAGGAAGAATTCCAACAGCCTGAATTCGGTGGGGCCCAGATGCAGCGCCCGGCCGTTCCGCAGCACGCGGTGCGATGCCGGATCCAGCGAGATATCGTGAAAATTAAGCTTCAGTTTGGTTGGCACGGTGCCGGAGCGGCGCAGCAGGGCTCGAATGCGGGCGATCAGGGCTTCGGTTGAAAACGGCTTGGTGATATAATCATCAGCGCCGGTATCGAGCCCGCGCACGGCGTCCTGGTCCTCGGCCCTGGCGGTCAGCATGATAATGGGCAGCGTTCGCGTCGCCGGCCGCCGCCGCAACTGCCGGCAGACCTCGATGCCGGACATGGTCGGCAGCATCCAATCCAGCAGCAGTAAATCCGGCGGGGTTTCGGTAATGCGGGCCACCGCCTCGCCGCCATCGCCAGCATCTTCGACCCTGAACCCCTGTTTCTCCAGATTATAGCGCAGCAGTGTCACCAGCGGCGCCTCGTCCTCAACGATTAGAACGTAGGGTTTGTTTTGCTCGTTCATCGAAAAACTCATTCACTGCCCTGCCGGCGTGGCATGCATATAACCTGAGGTCAGATCGCCTTTCGGCCGAAAATCCGGAAGGTTCTCACCGGTCGCGGCGTAATAGCTGATCTCCGCGATGTTCGTCGCATGGTCGCCAATCCGCTCAAGGTTTTTCGCGATGAACAGCAAATGCGTACATGCCGAAATGCTGCGCGCGTCTTCCATCATATAAGTGATAAGTTCGCGGAAGATGGTGTTGTACAAATCATCCACCATCTGGTCCGCCCGCCAGACCGCGATCGCCTTCTGCGCATCACCCTCGCCCACCACGTCGATGGTGGTTTTTAAATTCTGCTGCACCAGCGCCGCCATTTGCGCCAGTCCGCTCAGCGCGAAATTCTGCGCCACGCGATTGATCACCAGACTGCGCTTGGCAATATTGGAAGCATAATCGCCAATCCGCTCCAAATCCGTAATCACTTTCAACGCCGACACCACATGCCGCAAATCATTGGCAACAGGTTGACGCAACGCCAGCAGCTGGACTGCGAATTGCTCCACCATCCGCTCCTGGACGTCGATCTTCGGATCGTTCTCCACCACTTTTGCGGCGATGTCCGGGTCATGCTCCAGCAAGGCGGTCATCGCATCGCCCACTGCCTGCTCCACCAGCCCGCCCATCGCTGCGATCATATCCCGCAGCCGCTTTAAATCCGTCTCGAAACTGGTGACGATATGCCTTGCATCTTCGGCCATGTTTTACTCCCTAACCGAACCGGCCGGTGATGTATTCTTGCGTGCGGCGCTCCTTGGGGGCGGTGAAAATCTGGCTGGAGGGCCCAACCTCCACAAGCTCGCCGAGATAGAAGAACGCCACGGCGTCAGCGCAGCGTCCTGCCTGCTGCATATTATGGGTCACGATAATAATCGTGAACTCGCGCTTCAATTCATCGATCAACTCTTCGATTTTAAGCGTGCTAATGGGGTCAAGCGCGCTGGTCGGTTCATCCAACAGCAAAACTTCCGGGCGCACCGCAATCGACCGTGCAATACACAAGCGCTGCTGCTGGCCGCCGGAGAGACCGATTGCGGAGGCTGAAAGCCGGTCCTTCACTTCGCCCCATAATGCCGCCCGGGTCAGCGCCCATTCCACCCGCTCATCCATTTCAGATTTCGAAAGTTTCTCGTGCAGGCGCACGCCGAACACCACGTTCTCATAAATCGATTTTGGAAACGGCGTCGGCTTCTGAAACACCATGCCGACTTTCCGGCGCAGCCGGTTCAGATCCTGGCCTGAATCAATGATATTCTGGCCGCCGATAAGAACCTCGCCCTCGGCGCGCTGACCAGGATATAAATCATACATCCGGTTCATAACGCGCAGCAAAGTCGATTTACCGCAGCCCGAAGGCCCGATCATTGCCGTTGTCTTGCGGTCGGCAAAGTCGATATTGACGTCTTTCAACGCGTGCGTCGCACCGTAATAAAAGTTCAATCCCCGGATCGAAACCTGGGCGGTCTCGTCGATCAAGGGTGTCGTCAATCCCGCGGGTAATACCGTGCCAGCCATCGTTTTTTGAACCATTGCTTCCATACTGCGCCTCCATAAGCGCCTTGCATGACAAAGCAATTACCCATTTATGAAGCTTCAATGACACAAAAAAACGAGCCTTCGGAACATAAATCCCAAAGGCCCGTTATGTTGCGCAACCACTTTCGGGTCTAGTTACGCCTTATGCGGCAGCTTGGGCTGCTTCACCACGCGCAAATAGGGTTTCAAGGTCTTCCAGCCTTCCGGGAAGCGTGTTTTGGCATCTTCGTCCGAAAGCGAAGGCACGATGATAACGTCATCGCCGTCTTCCCAGTTTACCGGAGTCGCGACCTTATAGTTATCAGTCAGCTGCAAACTATCGACGACCCGCAGGATCTCCGCAAAGTTACGGCCGGTTGAGGGCGGGTACGTGATAATCAGCCGCACCTTCTTATTGGGATCGATTACGAAGACTGAGCGCACGGTAATCGACGGGTCCGCTTCCGGATGGATCAGCCCGTAAAGATCCGAAACTTTTTTGTCGTGATCGGCGATAATCGGAAAATTGACCTTCTGGCCCTGGGTTTCCTCAATATCCTTCTCCCAGCCGCCATGGCGGTCGGCGGTATCTACCGAAAGCCCGACCACCTTCACATTGCGCTTCTCCCATTCCGGCGTCAGCCGCGCAACCTCGCCAAGCTCGGTGGTGCAGACCGGAGTGTAATCCTTCGGGTGGCTGAAGAGGATGCCCCATGACGAGCCAAGATAGTCATGAAACCTGATTTTCCCGGTGCTGGAATCCTGCTCGAAATCCGGCGCAATCTGGCCCAGTTGAATGCTCATTTATGTCTCCTCCAAAAAATCCGTCTAAAATCCGTATAACGGCGCAATCCCAATCCGGCGTCTAAATGCCTTGATCCCTGCCCTTTGTCTACCGGGTGAGTCGAGATTGAACCTGGAGTTCCTGCAGCCGGGCCAAGGTCGCGGCCACGCTGGGCTGGACCTCAAACAACGCCTTGGCAGACTCCCGGGCAAAGCCGCGCGCCACCGTGTCATCCACCATGGCAATAAACGGCTGTGCCCAGCCCAATACGTCGCATAGAATAATCGGCTTATCGTGGCGCGCCAGCTGCTTCCAGGTTAGGATTTCGATGGTCTCATCGTAGGTCCCAAGACCCCCCGGCATCACCACAAAAGCGTCGGCGAGGGCAAACAGCCTGCGCTTTCGGGTGTGCATGGAATCCGTCACGATCAACTCGGAAAGGCCCGCAAACTCGACTTCGCGCTGCCGTAGAAAATCTGGGATAATTCCGGTTACATGGGCCCCGGCGCCCAAGGCGGCACCCGCCACCACGCCCATCAGCCCGACATTGCCGCCGCCGAAAACCAGGTTCATCGCCTGTCCCGCCAGCCCTACGCCCAGCTCGCGCGCGCTCTGCGCATAAGCCGGGTCAACCCCCGGCGAAGACCCACAAAAAACCGTAACCGAATACTTGCTCATCAGGATGATATAATCTCTTTCTCTGTTGCTTTCAGTGCCGGTTACCGGCGTCCCACTTTCGGCAAGGCCCGCTTCGTGGCAGGCTAACGCCATTGAGGCAAGCAAAGGTTCGAGGAAAAAATGGCTGAACACCAGGGCATCCGCAACGGAATGATCGCATTAGCGGTGGTGGTTGCGGCAGCAATCGGCCTTAGTGTCTATTACGAATACAACCGCTCCGCGCCGACCGCGGCAGCCCCGGCAGCCCTGCCGGCACCCGCCAACATCGCAAAACCCGCATCCGCCCCTTCCGGTCCGCAATTTGACGTCCTGCGCGTGGATGCCTCCGGCAACACGGTCATCGCCGGCCGCGCCGACCCGGGCGCCACCGTCACCATCAAAGACGGCAACACCGTGCTTGGCACCGTCACCGCCGATGCCAGCGGCAGTTTTGCCTTCATTCCGGCAAATCCACTATCGCGCGGTGCGCATCAGCTCAGCCTTTCAGAAAGCCGGTCCGACGGTACGGTCGTCGCGGGCCAGACCAGCGCCTCGGTCAACGTCGCCGCCAATGCCAGCGGCCAGTCGCTGGCCGTCATCTCCGGCCCCAACGGCTCCAAAGTCGTCTCCGGCCAAGGCCCGGTTCCCGGCTCGCTGGGCATCGGCACCGTTGATTACGACGCCAACGGCCACGCCATCTTCTCCGGGACCGCCCATGCCGGCGACCACATCACACTTGCCCTGAACGGTGCCAAAATCGGCACCGCGCTTGCCGGACCGGACGGCCGTTGGCGTCTGACGGCAACCACGCCGGATGCCAATGGAACGCTTAGCGTTGCCGACATGGACCAGCCTGGCATCCAACCGCTGACCGCCCCATTTGCTCTTGAAACCCTGCAAACCGCCATCGCCCAGGGCCATGTCCTCATCGCCCCAGGCCAGAACCTCTGGCTTATCGCCCGCCACGTCTACGGCCGCGGCACCCTGTACACTTTGATCTACAAAGCCAATTCAACCCTGATCCACGATCCCAACCTGATTTTTCCAGGCCAGCACTTTTCAATTCCAAAACCGAAAGCATAGGTAAGCAGCCGCTCTTTGAAATAAAGCGACGCAAAGCCTATGTCGAATTTGAGGCTGGGCTTTGACCATGCCACCGCCCAATCACTTGAGAAACAGCAGTTTTTTGGTTCTTTTTTACAAAAAAGAACTGCTTCCTACCGCCTCAAACCAAATTGCACCGCTCTAAATAACCGATTGTTATTTCGCGCCGCAGCAAAGTGCTGGACAACCGCGGAGCGCGGCGGTTAAGTCTTGACTGTTCAACAGCTTGGAAAGCTTTCAATGTCCGCTCCGCAGCGCATTATCCCCGTCATTCTCTCTGGCGGCTCCGGCACCCGGCTCTGGCCGGTCTCGCGCAAAAGTTTCCCCAAGCAGTTCTGGCCGTTGATCTCCGGCAAGACCATGCTGGTGGAAACCGCGCTGCGGGCCACCGCCCCGGAATTCACGCCGCCGATTATCGTCACCAACCAGGACCACCGCTTCGTGGTCGCCGAGCAATTACGCGAAGCCGGCATCGAGGGCGCCAAAATCCTGCTGGAACCTAAAGGCCGCAACAGCGCCCCCGCGATCGCCGCCGCCGCCTTGCTAGCCTCCGAAACCAATCCGGACGCCGTGCTTTGGATTATGGCCGCCGACGCCGCCATCACCGACCAGGAAGCTCTGGCGCATGCCATTCATCGCGGCGCCGCAGCCGCCGCGGCCGGCTATTTCGTCACTTTTGGCATGCATCCCACCGCCCCTGAAACCGGCTATGGCTACATCGCCCAGGGTGCTGCCATGCTCGAACTCGACGGCGTCTTCAAACTCGACCGCTTCATAGAAAAGCCGAACGCCGGGCAGGCCGCCAAACTCCTGCAATCGGACCGCAATCTCTGGAACTCCGGCATGTTCATGTTCTCAGCCGGCCTGGTGCTCGCGGAACTCGAACAGCACGCCCCGGAGGTTCTGAGCGCGGTCCGCGCCGCCATGGCCGACCGCGTCGCCGATCTCGACTTCATCCGCCTGGGTGCGGCCGCCTTTGAAGCCTCCCCCGATATCAGCATCGACTATGCGGTTGCTGAAAAAACCGACAAGGCGGTTGTCGTCCCCGCTGCCATCGGCTGGTCCGATGTCGGCTCCTGGTCCGCCCTGGCCGAAATCGCTGACAAGGACGGCCAAGGCAATGTCGGCATCGGTGAAGTATTCATCGAGGACAGCCAGAACAGCTACGCCCGCTCTGATGGCACCATCACCGCACTCCTTGGCGTCAAGGATCTGGTCGTCATCACCACCCAGGACGCAGTGCTCGTCGCGCACAAGGACCACACCCAGAACGTTAAAAAAATCGTCGACCGGCTGAAGCGCGAGGGCCATCCCGAGGCTGATACCCATAACCGCATCTACCGCCCCTGGGGCTTCTACGAACGCCTGATCCTCGGCGACCGCTTCCAGGTCAAACGCATTGTCGTGTTGCCCGGCCACAAGCTCTCGCTGCAGAAACACTACCATCGCGCCGAACACTGGGTCGTGGTCACCGGCTGCGCCAACGTCACCTGCGACCAGGAAGTTACCATGGTCCGCGAGAATGAGAGCATCTACTTGCCCCTCGGCGCCGTCCACCGCATGGAAAACCCCGGCCGCATCCCGCTCACCGTGATCGAAGTCCAATCCGGCCCCTATCTCGGCGAGGACGACATCGTCCGCTATGAGGACACTTACGGCCGGGTTGGCTAGGTTAGGCAAAACAGTCGCTTTTTGAAAAAAGCGACGCAAAAACTTTTATGAATGGGGGCCATGGGCATTGCGCTTCCGCTACAGCCCCCATGCCCCCGCTTATTCCTCCTCCGCCCTAGTTTTCAAGCTCAACGACAAGGCGTGCAGTCCGGTTTTAAATTCCGCATCCAGCGCGGCGTGCACGGCTCTTGACCGCGCCACCCGCGACATCCCTGCGAGCGCCTCCGACACCATTATCACCCGATAATGCGTCTGCCCTCCGGTCACGCCTTTTTGGCCGGCATGACCCGCGTGTTTTGCACTCTCATCCTCTATTTCCAACCGCGTAGGGGCGAAGCTAGTTTTTAAAGTGCTAAAAATCCGGTCGTACCGCGAACTCATATCAGCCATATTCCACTCACCTTAACTGTTGCCAATCGGCGCGATGCGCGCACATTAGGAACATGAATACGCCGTACCGCAAGCCGCGAGCCTACGCGCCCGACCCGGATGCCCCGGGGCAGAGCTGCGATGCGCCAGGCTGTCCGCTGGCCGGCGAATACCGCGCCCCCAAATCTCGCACCAACCTGCGAGAATTCCACTGGTTTTGCCTCGAGCATGTGCGTGAGTACAACGCCTCCTGGGATTATTACCAGGGCATGTCTCCCGGCGAAATTGAAGCCCAGCTGCGTTCAGATACATCCTGGCAACGCCCAAGCTGGCCGCTCGGCCGTCTTGGCGCCACCGCCCGTATGGAGCAGACGCTGGAAGACGCCATGCATTTCACATTCGGCAGCAAATCGGCGGAGCCACCAAAGCCAAAGGCGCCCGCGGAATTACGCGAGGCCCTGGAAGTTCTGGGATTGGCTTGGCCGGTCTCGATGGCGACCGTGAAATCAACCTATAAGAAGCTTGCCAAACGGCACCATCCGGATGCCAATGGCGGTAACAAAGCTTCGGAGGAAATCCTTAAAACAATTAACCTCGCTTACGCCACATTACGTGGCAAGCTGGCGGACGCCCTTGCCCGCTCGCCAGCACCTGCTGCCGAATAACCCAACAAGCTACCCTAGCCGTACGGAATTGGATAGAAACTCTAATGAACAACATTGCCGCCCTAGTCGAACCCCGCGCCGATCCAACCTCGGCGATCAATAAGCCTGACCTCATGCTGTCGGCCCGCACCCTTTTTAACATCGACTCCGACATGCAGGTGCCCGCATTTTCCGTCCGCACCGAGCATGTGCCGGAAATAGACACCGCCTATGTGTTCGACAAGGAAACCACGCTCGCCATCCTCGCCGGTTTCGCCTTCAACCGCCGCGTCATGATCCAGGGCTATCACGGCACCGGCAAATCCACCCATATCGAACAGGTTGCCGCCCGCCTTAACTGGCCGTGCATCCGCGTCAATCTCGACAGCCATATCAGCCGCATCGACCTGATCGGCAAAGACGCGATTGTTCTTAAAGACGGCAAGCAGATCACCGAATTCCGTGAAGGCATCCTGCCGTGGGCGCTGCAGCACCCCTGCGCGCTGGTGTTCGACGAGTACGACGCCGGCCGCCCGGATGTGATGTTCGTGATCCAGCGCGTCCTCGAAGTCGAAGGCAAGCTGACGCTGCTGGATCAGAACCGCGTCATCCAGCCGCACCCGGCGTTCCGAATTTTCGCCACCGCCAACACCATCGGCCTCGGCGACACCTCCGGCCTCTACCACGGCACCCAGCAGATCAATCAGGGCCAGATGGACCGCTGGAACATCGTCGCCACCCTCAACTACCTGCCGCATGCCCAGGAGGTTGCGATCGTGATGGCCAAGCTCGGTATCGACGCCGCCGACACCGTCACCAAAAAACGCATGAGCAACATGGTGGCCTTGGCGGATCTCACGCGCGTCGGGTTTATCGCCGGTGACATCTCCACCGTGATGTCGCCCCGCACCGTTATCACCTGGGCCGAGAACGCCCGCATCTTCGGCGATATCGGCTTTGCCTTTCGCGTCACCTTCCTGAATAAATGCGATGAGGCGGAACGCGACACCGTCGCCGAATATTACCAGCGCTGCTTCAATGAGGAAATCTCCGGCAGCTCGCTGGGCGGGAGCGGCCAGGGCGGCGCGGCAGCTCGTAAACCAGGCTGAGCGCTGGCCCCCAAGAATGGCAAACGAAGATCAAGGCCGGGCCGAGGATATTAAGCGCGCCACCGCCAACACCTTGCGGGCCATCGCTCGCCGGCCGGATGTACAAGTCGCCTACCAGGCGGGCGCCGCCGGCCTGAGTGGCAAGCGTGCCCGCCTGCCCTCGCCCTCGCGCCTGTTGGCAGCGCCGGAGCTCGCCAAACTCCGCGGCGCCGCCGATGCCATTGCACTGCGCCTGCGCCACCATGACGACGCGCTGCACAGCTCCCGCGCCCCCGGCACCCGCGAGGCGCGCGAGGCCTATGACGCTCTGGAACAAGCCCGCATTGAAGTCTTCGGTGCCAGCAACATGGCCGGTGTCCATGCCAATCTCCGCGGCAAACTTAACGAGGAATGCCAGACCGACGGCCTCGACCGCATGACCAAGCGCGATCAGCTGCCGCTTGCCACTGCCCTATCGCTCTTGGTCCGCGACAAAATGGACCCGGAAGCCATCCCGGATTCCGCCCGTGGAATTCTCGACCTATGGCGCGACACGCTTGGCGATACCGGCGAAGCCGCACTATCCGAACTCGCCTCCGCTCGCGCCGACCAAACCGCCTACACCACCGCCGCCCGCAAGTTGTTGGCCGCCCTGGACATGGCCGAAGCCGAAGCCGAAAGCGCCGAGGACGAGCAGTCGGAGGATAGCGAGGAAGGCGGCGAGGAAACCCCGCAACAGGATAATTCCGAAACCGCCGAGGGCGAGAGCCAGAGCCAGGAGGAGTCCATGGCTGCTGCCGAGCCCGACAGCATGGAAGGCGAATCTCCTGAGGACGCTTCTGACGATGATGGTGAAGGCGAAGAAAGCGGCGCCGATTCCGAGGACAGCGCGGCCCCGCCGCAGCACCGCCGGCCCGCCGCCATGAGCGATGACACCAGCACCTACCGCGCCTTCTCGCGCGCCAATGACGAGGAAATCGACGCCGACCAGCTGTGCGACCCCGAAGAACTCGCCCGCCTGCGCCAGACCCTCGACCAGCAGCTGCAGCACATGCACGCGGTCATTGCCAAACTCGCGAACCGCTTGCAGCGCCGCTTGCTGGCGCAGCAAACCCGCGCCTGGGAATTCGACCTTGAAGAAGGCATGCTGGACCCAGCCCGGCTGTCCCGGATTATCGCAGATCCGTTGCTGGCGCTGACGTATAAACGCGAACGCGATACTGAATTCCGCGACACCGTCGTTACCCTGCTGATCGATAATTCCGGCTCGATGCGCGGCCGCCCGATCACCGTCGCCGCCATGTGCGGCGACATCCTGGCCCGCACGCTCGAGCGCTGCGGCGTCAAGGTCGAAATCCTCGGCTTCACCACTTGCGCCTGGAAAGGCGGCAAAAGCCGTGAGCGCTGGGTCGCCGCCGGCAAGCCCGCCAATCCCGGCCGCCTTAACGATTTGCGCCATATCATCTACAAGGCCGCCGACACCCCCTGGCGCCGCGCCCGCAAGAACCTCGGTTTGATGCTGCGCGAAGGCCTTCTGAAGGAAAACATCGACGGCGAAGCGCTGCTCTGGGCCTACCGCCGGTTACTGTCCCGCCCCGAACACCGCCGTATCCTGATGGTGATCAGCGACGGCGCCCCGGTCGATGACTCCACCCTTTCTGTCAATTCCGGCAACTATCTGGAACGGCATTTGCGCGACGTCATCCGTGACATCGAAAGCCGTTCTTTGGTCGAACTGGTCGCGATCGGCATCGGACACGACGTCACCCGTTACTACCGCCGCGCCGTCACCATCGTCGACGCCGAGGAACTCGGCGGCACGATGTTGCGCAAACTAACCGAGCTGTTCGACGAAAACGAAGCCCAGGCCTGGTCCCGCTTCGCCGCCGAAAACGCGCCGATGGTGGCTTAAAGCCGGCCGGCTCGCGCTACAGAAGCTTTGCCGATTGTTTGCTGGAGGCCGTGGCGGCTCAGGCCGGATATACGGGATCTCGCTTGATCAAACACCTAAACGCTTGGCAGCGCGATGCAGGGCGTAGAGTGTGCCGGCAACGGCCGCGAAGGCGATCCAGCGATGCTCGGTGGCGAAAACTTCCCAACTCGCAGAACGCGCCTCCCTGCCGAAACTGCCATGCGCCCCTTGATGGCCCGGCATCGGCTCATACAAGTTAGATGGCGCATCAGGTGATTTATCCGCAGCGGTGCGCTGCCCGCTATAGCCGGTCCTGGCGAGATATTTGTCGGCGAAATTAGGCGCGATGCGGTTCGCCATGATCGCCACCACGGTTGGAAACCCAACCCAGACTTCCCGCCGCTTGGCGTGGGCCGCATAGAAAATGGCGCGCGCCGGCACCTCCGGCTGGTACACCGGCGGCACCGGCCGGGCGCCGTGGCCGGTCTTGTTCTTGGCCCAGCCGAATTGCGGTGTGTTGACCGCCGGCAGATGCACCATTGTGAGCTGGATGTTCAACTTGTCATGGATAATTTCCGATCGCAGGCTGTCGGTGAAGCCGCGGATTGCGGATTTAGCGCCGCAATAGGCTGCCTGTAGCGGTACCGAGCGGTAGGCCAGTGCCGAGCCGACATTAATGATGGTTCCGCGATCGCGCGTGCGCATGCGCCGCAGCGCCGCCATCGTACCATGCACGGTACCTAGATAGGTCACATGGGTGGCGCGCGCGAACTCCTCCGGCGTGATGTCTTTGACCGCTGAGAAAACCGTCGCCATGGCGTTGTTGACCCAGACATCGATCGGCCCCAGCTCAGCCTCAATCGCATCGGCCGCTGTTTCCACGGCTGCATGATCCGCCACGTCCGCGGTGTAGGCGCCGGCACGGACGCCAAGGCGCTCCAGCTGCGCAACCGCATCATGCAGTCGCTCCGGGTCTCGCCCGATCAACGCTACGGTATCTCCATGTTCGGCAAACTCCTTGGCAACCGCACGGCCCACGCCCGCGCCCGCGCCGGTGACCACGACAACTCTTGGCATCTTTTTCTCCATAAGCTTGAGATAGAAATTTGGAATAAAATATATTTTCGAATAGTCAGCCGCCGCCGCGCTGCAATACCGGCCCGCATAGGCCAAGCGCGGTGTTGACCAATGCCAAATGGCTTAGCGCCTGCGGAAAATTTCCAGCCAGATGTTTTCCCGCCACGTTGTATTCCTCCGAGAGCAGGCCAAGATCGTTGCGAACCGCTAAGACCCGCTCCAGCGTCGCTCGCGCGGCTTCGTGCCGGCCCTGCATATTTTGGCAATCGGCGAGCCAGAGTGTGCAGGCAATGAAGGTTCCCTCCGGATCTTTGCCTTGCCGCGGTTTCCGGCGAACCAGCCCATCTTCCACCAATTCACGTTCGATGGCAGTGATGGTCGCGCTGATGCGCGGATCGCTGACCGGCAGGAAATTAATCAGCGGCAACAGCAGCAAACAGGCATCGATGCCTTGGCCGCCATAATAGTCGACAAACCGGCCGAGCCCGGTGTGAAAACCCTCCTGGCAGACATCGTCATGGATTGCCTGGCGCAGCGCTTCCCAGCGCTCGACGCGATCTTGGCCGGCATGCTCACGCAGTTCCGGCGCGCTTAAAAAACGATCCACGCCGGCCCATGCCATGGCCCGGGAATACACATAATGCCGTTGCTCGGCGCGCGATTCCCAAAGTCCGGCACCGGGTTGGCCCCAGCAGGCTTCGATAAATTCGACCGTCCTGGTTGCCATTTCTATGGCTTGCGAAGTGCGCGGGATGCCTGCCTTCGCCGCCAGCTGCATCGCATCCAGCAGTTCGCCGTAAACATCGGCCTGATGCTGCATCGAGGCGCCGTTCCCCAACCGTACCGGCCTGCTATGGTTATAGCCGTCCAGCCACTCGATTTCTGACTCCGGGATGTTCCGCTCGCCGTTCACCCGATACATAATCCGCATTTCTTTTGGATCAGATCCAATCGTGCGCAGCAGCCAGTCACGCCAGGCTTTCGCCTCGGCATCGAAACCGGCGTTCAGAAACGCGCAGATTGTGAAGCTGGCATCACGGATCCAGCAGAACCGGTAATCCCAGTTCAATTTTCCGCCCGGCGCCTCCGGCAACGACGTCGTTGGCGCCGCGACCATGGCGCCGCTGGGACGGTAGATCATCGCCTTCAGCGTGATCAGCGAGCGCCGCACCGCTTCCGGCCAATCTGTCGTTTTGTCGAATTTGCCGATCCAGCTTTGCCAAAATTGCGTTGTTCGCCGCAACGTCTCGAGCGGGTCCACCGGTATCGGCGGCGCGTCGCCTGACGCCGAACACTGCAACACCAGGTGGTGAACATCGCCCGCCCCAACTTCGAATTCTGCGAAGATATCGTGGTTTGCAACCTGCATGCCGACACTGCCGGTCACCGTAAAACAGACGGCGCCGCAATGGCCGGTCAATGCGCTGCCCTGCGCCTCGAACCAGGGCGGCACGGCGCCGTAATTACCGCGCAAGCAAAGCTCCGTCCGCATTTGCATCGTCCCCGTGACGCCCTCAATGATCCTGATAAGGGCGGTATCCCGGCCGTGCATCGGCATTTCGCGTATCGGCATGAAGTCAATGACGCGCACAATGCCGGTCTCGCTTTCATGTTCGGTTTCAAGGATCAGCGTATCTTCCCGGTAGCGCCGCCGGGTGGTGCAGGGCATAGCCGGTCCAACCCGCCACCTACCGTTGGCCGGTGTGCCGACAAGTGCTGCAAAACACGCATCTAAATCAAACCGCGGCCAGCAGAACCAGTCTATGGAACCATCTCTGCGCACCAAGGCCGCGGTCTCGCCATCGCCAATAAGCCCGTAATCCTCTATCGGCGATGACATTGCGCTCTCCATGTCCTGGCAACTGAGGCGCGTTGCAAAGTTCGTATCATCTGGCATCCTTGCCCTTAAAAGGCATTGCCAAACAACGTTATTGCCAAAAAACACGATCTGATATCAAAGGTTTAACACTGCTTTCATGACGTTCTGCCCAGAACAAACAGGGTTGTGAGATGGGCGAGGCTTCCGGCGTGCTCAGGCAGGCGCTGAGGCAGAGGCGTTAAGGGCGGAGCTTGCAATGCAAACCGCCGCGGCGGCGGCTCGGGAGGCTGCGGCGCAGGCAATGGCGCATGCCGTGGCGCAAGAGGTCGCGCCGGCGTTGGCAGAAGCCTCGGCGCAAGCAGAGCGGGCCGGCGCTGAAGCCGCGGCGGCGATCGCCATGGCGGCGCAGCAGCGCGCCGGCGCTGAACCTGGTCTACCGCAGCCATTCATGGCGGATCACTGCTTTGATGCGGGCCGCCGCAACAATCCTGCGGCACTGATACCCGGCGCGCCGCGTTTGCTCGCTCAGTTCTAGCGAAGCGTCATCATCAGTTCCGCGGTGAAAGGCGTTAGCGCATGCTCCTCGCCGCGCCGCACTTTTGCCGGCCAGGCTGGATCGCCAAGAATCGCCCGCGCCAGCGAAACCAGGTCGAACTCGTCGCGCGCCATCATCTCGCAAAGCCGGTCCAGCTGCGCCAGCGAAGCCGCGGCGGTTTTGCCATAGACCCCGGCATCGCCGAAATCCGCGGTGTCGTCGCCGAGCCCGACGCCGCCGCAGCACATCGTCGGTTTGCCGGAGAGTTTCTTGACCCACCCAGCAAGGTTCAAAGCGCTACCGGCAAATGCCGGCTGCCAAAATCGCCGCAACGAACAATCGAACACATCGACACCCGCAGCGGCGAGCGGCTCCAGGATCTCGGCAAGACGCTGCGGCGTATCGGCTAGCTGCGCCGTGTAATCCGTCATTTTGAATTGTGAGATGCGCATGAAGATCGGGAAATCGGGGCCGACGCGGCGACGGCATTCTTCCAGCACCTCGACGGCAAAGCGGGTGTGGGCACGGTGGTCGCCACCATAGCGGTCGGTGCGCCGGTTGGTCGTTTCCCATAAAAATTGATCGATCAGAAAGCCGTGCGCGCCGTGCAGTTCGACGCCGTCGAAACCAAGACGTTGCGCACTCGCAACAGCATCCCCGAAGGCGGCAATTACAGCGTCGATTTCGGCCTGGCGCATCGGCTCGCCGCGAATTTCCTTGGCGCCAGCGCTGCCATCGGCCTGTGGACCGGGAAGCCACACGCCGGAAGGGCCTTGCTGCGGCCAGGGTGGTGGCGTTGCCGCCATGCCGTGCATGCCGCTATGCCAGAGTTGCGGGATCATCCGGCCGCCTGCTGCGTGCACCTCGTCAAGCGCCAGTTGCCACGCTGCCAGCGCCGCCTCCCCATGAAAATGCGGCTCGTTGATATCCATCGGCGCCGAGGGATGTGGTATCGCCGTGGCGCCACTGATGACGAGCCCGACCTCACCTTCCGCGCGCCGCCGGTAATAGGCGGGATAACCAGGATCCGGCACGCCGCCCGCAGCATGGCCCTGCCCCATCGGCGACATCACTATACGGTTCTTCAAGGTCAGCGATTTGACCGTGAACGGCCGGAACAACACGTCGCGGTTCTGCGTGACCGCCTCGATATCTTCACTTCCCATGCTTTGCCCCTGCCTTTTTTATATCGTCCAAAGCGCCAACGTCGAACCACGCACGATCCATTGGCACCGTAAGTTTTCGTCTAATTGCTACCAGGGCAGCTGCCCGGAATCGTCAAAGAATTCGCCGGTCGGGCCATCCTCATCAAGGGTTGCCAGCTTGACGATAATCTTTGCGCCATCTGCTGGGGACTTGGTCCCCATGAAACGGCTGATCTGGCTTTTTACGTATCCCGGCGTGCCGGCGTTAACTTTGATGCCTTCGGCTTTCAGAGCGTTCGCCAGCATCACGGTGGCAGCGTTCTGTGCAACCTTGGCCACGGCGTATGAATACGGGATCTGATCCGGGCTTGCGCGCGGATCCGGATTGCTGATCCAGCGCATCAGGCTGGTGATGCTGGAAACGTTTACAATCCGCGCCTGGCCGGAGCGCCGCAGCAGCGGCAGCGCCAGTTGCACCAGGCGAACCGGGCCGTGCAGATTGGTCTCAAGACTTTCGCGGATTGTTTCCGGGGAGGCCTCCAGCACATTGCCGCCGAAAGCGATGCCCGCGTTGTTGACAAGCACGTCGAGTTTCCCATGCCCCGCGTCAATCATCTCCACGGTCGCGAGCATGGTGCGCTCATCGGTTACATCGATGCCCGCAAGCCGCACATCGCCCGCCTCAGCCAGTGCAGCCACCGCGGCCCTGCCCTTTTCCAGATTTCGGCTGCCGAGATAAACCGTCATGCCCAATGCCGCCAGCGCCCGCACGACCTCAAATCCGACGCCGGTATTTGCACCTGTTACGAGTGCGACATGGCCTTTCATACCTGTACCTCCAGCCTCGACGCCGGCACTTTCACGCCAGGCTTCATGCCCGCGATTTCCTGCAGCACCGGCATCAGCACGGCTTTGAAACCATCCGGATTTTCGGCCGGACCGAAATGCCCAAGCCCTGGCGAAATCTCGAAATAACAATTCTTGATCGCCGTCGCCAGCCGCTTAGTGCCGGTGTCGATTGCCAGGAAATCATATTCGCCCGTCAGCAGATACACAGCGACCTTCGACGTATCGATCCGCGAGGCCTGTTCCGCCGTCAGATCATGCTCGATCATGTAGTAATAAACATCGCCTTCGAGGATCGACGGCGCGCCCTGGCTATAAACCCACATCGTCTCCCGCCGATACGCTTCGGGGCTCGTCGGCGCGGTATTGGCGCGCATCATCGCGGCCTTCCACTGGGGACCGACGCGCGAATTTGAAAAGGTTTTCTCAATGCCTGGCTTCGGGTTTGTCATTTCCATGGCAAGGCCGCCGTTAATAGCGATCACGGCGCGAAAATCATCCGGATGGTAGAATGCAAGATCCGGCGCCAGCATCCCGCCCACCGAGCAGCCCATGAACACCGGCCGTTCGAGCTTGAGCTTGCGGGCGATCGCAATCACCGCCTCCATCAGGAAACTGCGGGTCAGAACATAAGGCTCCTGCCACCAATTATGTGACGTCGGAGGCACTGATTTGCCGTGGAACGGCAGGTCATAGGAGATCATCCGGTAGTGTTTCCGATAATCGGGATCTTCCAGCACATGCCGCCACTGCCTGCCATCCGCACCGGCGGTATGCTGCAGCAGCAGCGGGATCTCACCGTTACCGGATTCCTCATAATAAATGCGGTACTGCACCCCTTGAACATGAACATACATGTAACGCCCGACCGCGGCATCAAAGTCTCGCTCGACCTCGGCGATGGGCGTCGCGGTCATGTCCCCGGCATGCGCATGGCGCAGTACTTCGAGAAACTCCTGCACAATGTGATAATAAGGTGCCACCGCGTTGACCATATCGCCTTCCACAACGAAACCGCCGCGGCCGTCATCATAAAGCGGGTCGGTAAATCCCGGAGGCGCTGGTCTCTGCATCAATTTTATCCAGGAAGGCTCGGGTCCGGATATTGTGATATCCGCTGGCGCCGTCCGATCGGCCTTGCGGAAGTCTGCCAACTTGCCATCCCGGAGCTCCAGCAGATACGCGGTCTCGCCGATATTAAATAGCGCATTGCCGGTCCAGAAACGCGCGCTTAGAGCGAACGAAGGATGCTTATCCGCTAACATCTTAACTTTATCGGTATCGAATTCGAACATCGCCGCCGCTCCTCGAACGTTTATTGTTCGGCGAGACGTAGCAAGAAGCCGTATCAGCAGCAAGAACCAGGATCGTCAGAACTCATCGTCCGTGCAGTGGGACTTTTTCACATGCCAACCCGCCGCAAATCGGCCAGGACCTGTTGGGTATCGGCGCCAAGCTTCGGGGCTGGACGCCGGTCATCGCCCGGCGTGCGCGAAAATCGCATCGGGTTTGCCACACTACGAATGCCGCCGCCAAGTTCATTAAAAATACCGCGGTCTTTAACCTGCGGATCGGTATCGAGATCGGCAAAATTGTTTATCGGACCCGCCGGTAGTTTTGCGGCTTCCAGCGCCGTCAGCCATTCCTGTGAGCTACGGCGACGCAACACATCCTGCAAAATCGGCACAAGCGCATGACGGTTGCGCACCCGCGCCGGGTTGGTGGCGTAATGAACGTCCTTTGCCAGGTCAGCGACGTTGGCAACCTTACAGAAACGCTGGAATTGCTCATCATTGCCGATGGCCAGGATGATGTGACCGTCCGCCGTGGCAAACACCTGGTACGGCACGATGCTGGGATGCGCGTTACCAAGTCGCGGCGGTTGTTCGCCAGCGATGAGATAACTTGAAATCTGATTGGCCATCACCGCAATCTGCACGTCGAACAAGGCAAGATCGATAAACTGACCAAGCCCGCTCCTGGTCCGTTCCAGCAGCGCCGCCAGCACCGCGCTTACCGCATACATGCCGGTGAAAATATCCACCACCGCAACCCCGGCCTTCATCGGCTCGCCATCCGGCGCGCCGGTCACGCTCATCAACCCGCCCATGCCCTGCATCATGAAATCATACCCGGCCCGTTCCCGATACGGCCCGGTCTGGCCGAAGCCGGTGATCGAGCAATATACCAGCCGAGGATTGGTCGTGCATAAATCCTGAGGCCCGAGGCCATGTTTTGCCAGACCACCAAATTTGAAATTTTCCAGCAGCACATCGCTTTGGGCCGCCAGCTGGCGAATGATATCCTGGCCTGCCGCTGTCGCCATATCGACCGTAACGGATTTCTTGCCGCGATTCGCGGCGCAAAAATAGGCGCTGGTTCCATCCGCCGCAAAAGGCGGCCCCCAGCTCCGCGTTTCATCGCCACGGCCCGGCCGTTCGATCTTGATAACTTCCGCACCCAGGTCCGCAAAAACCTGTCCGGCCCAAGGGCCTGCTAAAACCCGGCTGAGGTCCAGTACCTTGACGCCGGCAAGCGGGCCCATCAGAACGCCCCAAGCCCGGTAATTGCCCGCCCAAGGATCAGGGCGTGCACATCATGCGTTCCCTCATAGGTATTCACCGTCTCCAAATTCACCATATGACGGATCACATGATACTCATCGGAAATGCCGTTGCCGCCATGAATGTCGCGAGCCGCGCGCGCAATATCCAGCGCCTTGCCGCAATTATTGCGCTTTAACATCGATATCATTTCCGGTGCCGCGTTGCCGGCATCCAGCAGCCGGCCGAGTTGCAGAGCGCCATGCAAACCCAGCGTGATTTCGGTCTGCATGTCGGCAAGCTTTTTCTGCACCAACTGGGTTGCCGCAAGCGCCCGGCCGAACATCCGGCGGTTCAGCGCGTATTCGCGCGCGGCATCAAAGCAGAACTCCGCGGCGCCAAGCACACCCCAGGAAATACCGTAACGCGCATTGTTGAGGCAGGAAAACGGCCCGCGCAAGCCTTTAACATTCAGCATCGCCGCATCAGGTACAAAAACCTCATCCAGCATGATCATGCCGGTAACTGACGTCCGCAGGCTGACCTTGCCTTCAATCTTCGGCGTGCTCAGCCCCTTGCCGCCACGTTCCAGAACGAACCCTCGTATATCGCCGGCATCATCCTTCGCCCAGATGATCAGAACATCGGCAATCGGAGAATTGCTGATCCAGGTTTTCGAACCGCTGAGCAGATAACCACCATCGACCTTTTTGGCCCGGGTCCGCATCGAGCCGGGATCAGACCCCGCATCAGCCTCGGTCAGGCCAAAGCAACCAACCCATTCGCCGGTGCGGAGTTTGGCAAGATATCTATCCTTCAAGGCGTCGGAGCCGAAAGCGTAAATCGGATACATCACCAGCGAGGATTGTACGGAAAACGCCGACCGATAGCCGCTATCCACCCGCTCGATCTCGCGCGCGATCAGCCCATAGGCAACGTAGGATACATCGGCGCAGCCATGGCTGGAGAGCGTGGCCCCCAGCAAGCCGAGTTCGCCAAATTCATTCATGATCTCGCGGTCGAAATGCTCGTCGCGAAACGCCCGCAGCACCCGCGGCTGCAGTTTCTCCTGAGCATACGCGGCAGCAGCGTCCCGAACCGCGCGCTCTTCCTCGGTCAGACAACCTTCCAGCCGCAGCGCATCCGCCCAATCAAAAGCGCTCATCCCACCTTTTGCCATCTGCACCCTCCCGAACCAGGTGCAATTGTCGCGCACAGTGACCCTTTAATCAAATGGCGGCCAAAATCGCACATCGCGTCTAAATTGGAACGTTTGAGAGCCCGTATGATTGCGATAATAAAAATAACGCGGGCTTTAGTTATCTTCGGGTATCGCGGCTGGCAGCGTGTTCGGCGTCACTCGGTTTGAAGAGCGTCACCTCAATGCATTCGATCCAACTCGCTAGACCGTGGCGTATACATGACATTCTCACATCACGACATACGAAACGCTGCTCACCGTTCAGGACAATAACGGTCGCCTTGATACCTTCACCCGGCCCCTTCGAAGCAGGAGGATGACGGCAAACAATTCCATATCGAGGTTCACAGCGCCTCCGGCATCCTACTCGAACAAGCAACATTCCTGATGTCTAGCAAATCAGCCGGTAGCGGTCGCCGCACGCAATTTGACCGACACTTTTCATCGCAGCGCACGCGTGTCATGATATCCCGATGTCCGTGGAACCTTTTGAGCCACGCCGCTTCCAGACGGCCGCCGCGCATTATCTCTCCGGCCGCACGCCGTACCCGGCACGCCTGATCTGTCGTGTCGTCGAACTCACCGGCCTGACCCGGCATCATAATGTGCTCGACCTTGGCTGCGGCCCTGGACAACTGGCCATTGCCTTCACGCCGTTTGCGCATGCCGTCACCGGCATCGATCCGGAACCGGAGATGCTTGCCATCGCCCGCGCCCGCGCCCCCGATAGCGTGCGCTGGATCGAAGCCAGTTCCTACGACCTCGGCGCGCAATGGGGCCGCTTCCATCTCGTCACCATGGGCCGCTCATTCCACTGGATGGACCGTGTTGAGACCTTGCGCCGGCTGGATGCAATCATCGAACCAGGCGGCGCGGTTGCGTTATTTCATGATACCCATCCCGAACTGCCGGCAAACAGCTGGTGGCCGGAATACCGGGCTGTTATCCGGCGTTATATTCCGGACTCTGACCGCCCGGCCCGCCGCGACCCAAACTGGATCAAACATGAAAGCTTATTGCTCGATTCCGCATTCAGTCATCTGGAAGAAATCGGCATCGTCGAACGCCGCGAAGGAACCATCGATAACCTGATCGATCGGGCATTATCCATGTCCTCGACTTCGGCAACAAAAATCGGCGCCCGCACCCTGGAACTCGCCGAGGAAATCCGGGCGCTGATGGCAAAGTTCGCCCCATCCGGCCGCTTCAATGAGATCGTGACGAGCCAAGCCCTTATTGCCTTGCGAAGCTAGCCGCCGTGGCAGCAACCCAATCCTCACCCGGCCTTTATCTGGACGATCTGAGCGTCGGCGACGAATTCCAAAGCTCGGAGCTTCAGATCGACGCCGCCCAGATTATTGCGTTCGCCTCCGAGTTCGACCCGCAACTCTTCCACACCGACACTGAAAAAGCCAGGGACAGCTTCTTTGGCGGGCTCGCCGCCAGCGGCTGGCATGCGGCGGCGCTGGCAATGAAACTTATGGTGCAAAGCGTTCCGCTGGCGGACGGCGTCATCGGCGCCAGCGTCGAGGTGCAATGGTTGAGCCCGGTCCGTCCGGGCGAAAAGCTTCACGTTATCAGCGTCATCCAAAAGATCGTGCCGTCACGTTCCAAGCCCAATCAGGCCATTGTAATCGTCGAGAGCCGCATGCTGAACCAGGACGATGTGCTGAAGCAGATCATCACCTCCAACATGCTGGCGTTCAAACGCAAAGGCGGGGCTTCGCAATAGCGCGGTTCTAATAACTGTTGCATTGCGCTAGACTGCCGGCATGAACATCGCCGATTCCATCAAATCCGTCATTTCCCCACCCCATAAAGCCGGCTATCCCTTCATCCTCGGCGGTATTGTCGTCGCCGTGCTGGGTCTGCTGTTCTGGCACCCGCTGACCTGGCTTGGCCTGATTTTCACCCTCTTCTGCCTATATTTCTTCCGTGATCCGGAACGCGTCGCCCCGCCTCGCGCCAACGTCTTCCTGGCCCCGGCCGATGGCCTGGTCGTCAGTGTCGAGCCCGCCATCCCGCCTCTGGAACTCGGCCTGCCGCTCACCCCCCTGCCCCGCATCGCGATCTTCCTCTCGGTGCTCGACGTCCACGTCAACCGCGCCCCGATCGCCGGCACCATTACCCGCATCGCCTACCATGCCGGCAAATTCCTCTCCGCCGCCGATGACAAAGCCTCCGACGAAAACGAGCGCAATTCGCTTACCATCAAGCTCGCCTCCGGCCAGGAAATCGCGGTAGTCCAAATCGCGGGACTAATCGCGCGCCGTATCGTCTGCGAGGTCACCGAGGGCCAGACGTTGTTCGCCGGTGAACGCTTCGGCATCATCCGCTTCGGCAGCCGCACCGACCTTTATCTGCCGGCAGGCACCGTCCCGCTGGTAACCGCCGGCCAGCGCATGATCGGCGGCGAAACCGTAATCGCCACGTTGGACCCGGTTTTCCCCCCCGACCCCATTCTGGACACGCTATAGCCGCTGCCATGAGCGACACGCCCACCCCTAAAATCGTGCGCATCCCGCGCAAAAAGCCGGCCCGCCGGCCCCGCCTCAGCGGCCCGAGCTTCAACAAGATGCTGCCGAACCTGATGACGCTGGTCGGCCTTTGCGTTGGTCTGTCCTCGATCCGCTTCGCTCTTGAGGGCCGCTTCGGCAACGCCGTTATCGCGGTCGCTGTCGCCGGCGCCATCGACGGGCTGGATGGCCGGCTTGCGCGTTTGCTGAAAGCCACCTCCCGCTTTGGCGCCGAATTCGACTCGCTGGCGGATTTCCTCTGCTTCGGCGTCGCCCCGGCGCTCATCATCTATCTGTGGTCGCTGCAGGATTGGGGCGCCATCGGCTTCCTGCCGCCACTGATGTACGCCTCCGCCATGGCGCTCCGCCTGGCCCGCTTCAATGCCGCGCTGGACACCGCCCCGCCTGCCGCTTTCGCCTATAATTTCTTCACCGGCGTCCCGGCACCGGCAGGGGCGGTGCTGGCTTTATTCCCGCTTTTCGTCGGGCTCGAAGCCGACAAGGCGCATTTGATCTGGATCCGCAGCGTGGTCGGCTTTCCGCTGTTCACCGGCGGCATGCTGGCCGCCGTCGCCGTCCTTTGCGTTTCCACGCTTCCCATCTGGAGCTTCAAAAACTTCAAAATCCCGACCGAGGCGATCCTGCCGCTACTGCTCGGCGTCGTGGTCTTCGCCGCCATCCTGCTGGCCGACCCCTACGCCGCCGGCGCCCTGGCGGGCATCGCCTACATCATCATGCTGCCCTTCAGCCTGCGCAGCTACCGTCGCCTGGCCCGCGAAGCCGAACTCCGCCGCGCTCCGGAGTGATATAACCCCGCTCACGTCGCATGAAGACGGATGTAACTGCGACCAACCGGAAGACCAGGGCTTGATTGGTCAAAGCTGTTTGGTTTCGACCAGGCCAAGAATGTGGATTATGGTGAATTGAAACTCACCGACCCTGGCAACGCGACACCAAAACCGCAATTCTGCGTTGGACCCCTTAGGCGACGCCGATGTCGTTTTCCACTGCAACCACGCCCGGCGCCGACCAGGCCACATTCGCCGCAACCAGGCGCTCATGCGGGCTGCCGACAGTTCCGCTTAGCCGCACCTTCCCGCCTTCCGCGGTTACCTTGATTTCATCCCGATCGAAGAACCACGACCGATTAAGCGCCAAGCTGATATCGTTGCTGAGGTTCTCGGTGTTCACCCAAGGCCTGATCGCGATCTCGTTGGTAACACCTCGAACCCCACGCAGATTCCGAACGTTCCCAATGGCGGCTTCCGACTGATAGCGGCGATCGACCTGGCCGCTTAGCGTCACCCAGCCATCGGCAACCGAGGCCTTGACGCTACCCTCGACAATGGCGCTATCCCAGGCCAGACGCTCGATTACGGCTGCCGCGATATCGGCGTCGCTCCTTACCGTAGCCGCCGGCAAGTCCACGACGATTTCGTCGGCAACCGCCAATACGCCTTTCACCCGTCTTGCCGTCAGCTCGGCGGCATGCTTCTGGCCGTAGCTCTCAACATGACCGGAAAGTGTTACGATGCCGTCTCTAATGGTAACGCCGATATGCCCGGCGATCACACTCGGCTCCCAATTTAATTCCGCAAGTACCGCGCTTTGTAATTGGCTATCCTCGGACATGGAAACCTCCAAATAATGACCTGCCGCATCGGCGGCCCATCTATCGCCGAAAATATCCGCTCCCGGCATTGACGTAGATCAACTCATGATCACTGCGTCCGGCCGGTCCATATAATTTTGCGCCTGCGCAAACACCGCCTGCCCAACCGGCGTGAATTGCGCGCTTGCCGCAATGGTTTCATTCGCAGCTCGAAAACTTTGCGCCGCGGCAACACATCTGCGCCGTGCTTCTGCCTGCTCCGCGGCGGTGATGTGACCGGCGGTCAATAGTTCCGGCTGCAAAAGTGCTGCCATCGCCAAATGCATGCGCGCCAATACATAGGCGGCATGAACCAGCCCTTCCATCGGCCGGCGGTCTTCACGCAGCGGCGAGGCATGACGCTCAGTATTGGCATTAACGGTCAAGGCTCCGCCAAACGCAAAGCCATGCAACAGGCAATGCCCGGCCTCGTGAACAATCCCTTCAATCAGCTTCACCCGGCTGCCATGCTCAGCAAGGTTCAACACCAGCGCCCCCCAGATAAAAAAACTGCTGGCGCCGTGGAATACCAACTCCCCCGCAGCCGCCTGGCAGTTAACCAGAACAATCTCGTTAATCAGCACCGCGATCTCTTGCCGCAATAAAGGCGCTGCGGCCTCCAGCAGCAGCAATGCCTCGGCAATGGCCAAGCGAGCTGCCGCCAGCGCATTGCCATCGACGGCACTGAAGGATGTCGGGTTTTCCGGATCATCTTGAATATGATTGCGATAACGCTCGGCAATGCCCTCCCCCAGCACGGCATCATCCAGCGTCACCACCCGGAAAGCAGCCGGTTCGCGCCAACATGGCAAGGCCAATTGACCGATCACGACGGCCAGCTGCGCTTCGTCCTCGGCCATGATCGCCGGCACCAGATCGCCATACAGCGCCATCACGCCTGGCCGCGTGGTCTGGGTGCGGATGGCGCCTGAAAGGTCACGCAAAGCCGGCCGCGGCAACGCGGTGTCGTCCATAGCCGCATAGGCGGCATCTAGACTATCCGCCAGTTTGCACCGTACCTGAGTATCGACCCGCCAGGCCCTTTCAGGATCCGGGAAAAACCCAAATTCCATCGTTGTTTTCCTCCGCTCCGGGTTCCGGTTTTCAACTTGCCGCCCGCGATTGCTCCGTCTACGCCTGCTGCATGATCGTCTTTCTAGCCGTGCGCCATCATCTCTACACAGTCGACAGCCTCTGCCGCCAGAGCTTCGGCCCGGTTCTACCCATGGTCCGCGCCATGGCCTACGAATCTGCTTTCATCGCCCAGGCGGTACCGCGCGCCACCTATATTTTCACCGACATCGAGCGCCTCAGCAACTGGGAGCGGATGCTGGCGGCAGATTTATACCGCTCGCTGCGCGAAGCCGGCATGCGCTGCCTGAACGACCCGTCTAAGATCCTCACCCGCTATCCCATGTTACGGCAATTGCACCAGGCCGGCCGCAACCCGTTCAACGTCTGGCGTCTCGAAGATGGCTGCGCTGATCCCAAATTCCCAGTTTTCCTGCGCCATGAAAGCGATCACGGCCGGCCGTTGACCGAACTGCTGGACACGCCGGAAGCGCTCGCCGCGGCAATATCCTCGCTTCAACAGGCTGGTCAGCCGCTCAGCGGACTGCTGGGCGTGGAGTTTTGCGCGACCCCTTTTGCGCCCGGCGTCTGGGCCAAATTCGGCACTTTCCGGATCGGCGATGTCTTTAGCACCGACCATGCCGTGCTGGAGGACCACTGGTGCGTCAAATACGGTGTAAAGGGTCTGGCAAAATCCGATTTCTTCGAATGGGAACTGGCTCACGTCGCCGCCAACAGCTTCGCCGCTCCGCTGCAAACGGCCTTCGAGCTGGCTGGGATCGAATACGGCCGGGCCGACCATGCGACGGTATCCGGACAGGAGGTGGTGTATGAAATTAACACCAACCCGGATATCCAGCCGCTGAGCCCGCAGTCATCGCCGATCCGCGACCAGATGGTAACCATCGCACGGGCCCGCTATGGCGCCGCGCTCTGGGACCTCGACACCGTGAAAACCGGCCCGGTGAAGCTGCAGCTATCCGACCGCATCGCCCATCATCGCCAGCGCACCGCCGCCATGGGCTCGCATTACCGGCCATGAAATATCAATTCAGCACTTTAAATTCAGCGTTCGCCGGATAGACAAACCCATGCACCTTTGCCAAGCTGGTCCTATCAAAAGGGAGTGGTCCATGAAAATCGATCTGACAACATTGCAGCAAAAACTAGCCAATGGCGATTTCGTCGGCTTCACATTGCTCGAGGATGCGCTAGCCGGAAACAATGGCAAATGCGCCATGGATAAAACCAGCAACGTCAAACTCGGCGCCGCAAAATTGGCCCCCACCAAGCTCGGCGGCGTCAAGTCCGGCCTTTCCCGAGCCTGAACGCCGGGCGCGAATGGGGTCGCGCAAACTCTACGCCCAGCGGTTCAACCGGCTACCCGAAGCAGACTGGCTTTCGGAAACAGGCAGGTACCGTCGGCGCACGGAAAAAAGCCGTAGAAATCGTTGACGAATGCTTGCATTGGAAAAACCGGCTTGCCGGAGATGATTCTAACTTGCGTTGCCACATAACGAATACCGGCAATATCAACCACAACCCCCAAGGCGCCGAGCGCCCCAACCAGTTTCGCAATCTCGGCGCCGGTATTGAGACTTGTAACGATCCGGTCCGGCAGACCGAACTCCGGCTGATAGGTCGCCAGGCCTTCATCTTGAGGATGCAAATCCAGCCGCGCTAACCGCTCAAGATCAATCTGATGCAATAATCCGATGGCTGCCTGATTAGCGTGGTGGGTGTACACTTCCAAATTTCTTTCGGCATGAGCGGCCATTGCCACCTGTGCCACGATCGCGCCACTATCAAAACCGTCATCCATCACGTGCAACGTCACGCCAGCAGTTTCGGGAAATCGCGTCAGCGTCCAAAGCGGGGAAACCGGGCCCCGCCCCAGCGGTAACAGACTTGGGTGAACGTTCAGAAATTGGCAGGCGGTATTGGTTGGGATCGGCAGCCGATAACCATAGGATGCGCACAGCACCAAATCGGAATCCGCTGCAAAGATCTGCATGTCCAGCCTCCGGACCCGCGTCAGCAACAGCGGAATATCTGCGGCCCCGGCGATCTGGCAAACATGCTCGCCAAGCTCGCGCTCCGTCACCACCCGATTGATTGTTACATCACGCCGGGTCAGCAGGTACAGCAGCACCGGCGAGAAATAATCATAGCCGATATAGGTGACGCGCAATTGCGATCCCTACCTTCCGTCCAACACAACCACATGCCCATCCGGATCGCGCAACAACTGCAATCCGCCATCCCCGGCTGCGAACACCAGCCGGTCGGCGCAAATATCGGCAGGCGCATAGGGCAACGCATGTGCCGGGGGGGTCCGGTAACACAGCAACTCGACATGCGGCGTCCGCTGCGGCGGGTTCAATGCAACCACATCTACCGCGACGTCATCCAACCCATCCAACGCATCCTGTTCAAGCCCCTGGTTCAGCTGCCGCGTATCCAAAACCAACCCGATCCCGGCATAAAACGCCTGGCTGGCCGGCCAATCTGCAACGCTGATCGCCGAGTGATCATACCCAGCGGCCGGCTTGCCTGCTCCTGCAGGAAATTGCAGAAATTCCAGCGGATGCCCGTCGAGGTCGCGAAACTTGTAGGCTGTGACGCCGCCCGATGAAACCGGCAGCCGCACCGGACCATCGCGAGATATTGCCGCCGATTGCGCCGGCTGCACGCGCGCATACGCGGCGGCAATATCCGGTGCCATTATGGCGATATGTTGAAACCATAAAGCATTCGCACCGCCCGCTGGATACGGCGCCCCCGCCGGAAAACACTCCGACAACTCAATCTCCTGCGCCCCCAGCCGCATCCGCAAAACGCGGACTCGCCTTACCTCCAGCAATGCCGCCAGTTGCGCATCGTCAGCCGCAGGCGCTACCGTTTCAAACCCGAGCGCGCTTTCGTAAAAAGCTTGCGCCGGCGCCAACGCCGCTACATTCCGGGCCACCCGCAATAACTTCGTTGCCGTCACGGCCACGCACAGCCCCGGGTATTGGTGTAGATGGCATAGAGATGCTGCCCGGCACAAAGAAACAGCCGTGACCGGTTGCGCCCGCCAAAGGTTAAATTAGACACCGCGTGCGGCACCAGAATTTTCCCTAGCAGTTTTCCCTCCGGGCTGATGCAATGCACGCCATCCCCGGCGCTACTCCAAACGTTGCCGTGTTCATCGCACCGTATCCCATCCGCATAGTCCGGAAGCACCTTGTGAAACTTGCGCCCCGGCCCTAGAGATTTCCCATCTACCTCAAACACCCGAATATATCGTCGCGGCTCCGCCACAAATTGCAGACCGGTTTCACAAATATACAAAGCCTTCTCATCGGGCGAAAAACATAATCCGTTGGGCTCATCGAAATCATCAGCGGCAATGCTCAACGTGCCTTCCGCATCCAGCCGATAGACCCGCGCCGGCAACTCCGCACTCTGCTTGCCGCCCTCGTAATCGGTATTGATCCCGTAATGCGGATCGCTGAACCATATCGAGCCGTCGGACTTCACCACCACGTCATTCGGCGAATTTAGCCGCTTGCCCTCGAACCGGTCCGCCAGCACCGAAATACTGCCGTCCAGTTCGGTCCGGGTAATATTCCGGTGCTGATGCGAGCATGTAATCAGCCTGCCCTCGCGGTCGCGCGTCTGCCCATTGCTGAAATGCGACGGCGAACGAAAAACCGAAATCCCAGCCTCGCTCCAACGCATAATCCGGTCATTCGGAATATCGCTCACCAACAGCACTTCATGGTCGGCAAACCAAACCGGCCCCTCTAGCCACCGGAAACCTTCAGCCAGCAATTGCAGCGGGGCATTCGGCAACACCATGGCGGCAAAACGAGGATCCTCGATGACGAACCCGTCCATGCGCTTATCCAAAAAGATTATTTGAAATGCCCCGGCGCATGCACCGGCGGCACATGCAACTGCACGGTCATCAGCACCGCCGGCTGGTCGCCATTCGTGCCTGAGCGATGCCCCTGACGCCCTTGCCCATCCTTAACACAGCCCTGATCTTCCCCCAGCGAAATCTCGCCCGGACCAAAATCAACCCGAGTGCCGTCCATCGCCTCTACCCACCAGCTACCGGATAACGGCACGATCCATTGCGGCGCCGGATTCTCATGCCACTCCCCGACCCATCCTACCGGCTGCACCGTAAACACCACTGTCGCCTCGCCGCGTGGTTGTTTATTGTTCCATTGCGGATCCGCATCCCCGACGCCCTTGAACTCGAAATTCTCCAACGCGCACTTCTTTTGATGACTTACCCCATCTTCATCCGTCCAAAGATGCCAATAATGAACCTGCGGCGTCATTGCACCCTCCGTTGAAAAAGGCAGTTCTTCTTCTGAACAAAAAGAACCAAAAAGACTTTACTTATTCGGTTGATGGGCATCGGGGGTCGCAACGCCCATACGTCACGGCTGCGCCGCGGTAGGTGCCGATGCCAACGGATGACTGACAACTGTGGACAGCGGTAAAAAACTCCCGGCCGCAATCAACAACAACAGCCCGCCCACTAGACCGAAATTCTTAGTGAAATCCCAAAAATGGCTGCGCGCCACACTATTGCCTTTAGCCCAGAAGTCTGGATAGGCCCAGAAATTATGGAACAATATCGCCGTTACCGCGCAATACCCAGCTAAAATAAAGGCGCCGATATGATCGTGCCAGGCGAATATAATGCTGATCGGCGTCAGAAATTCGATCGCCATTCCCATCAGCAATAAACACGCCGCGCAAGGCAGGAACGATGAACTCGCCTGTTTCATGGCGTCATCCCAATGCAGGATTTTATCGATCCCGCTGAACGGAAACATGCAGACCAAAAAAATCCGCGCCGCCAGGGGCAACAAATGCAAATCAATCCACTGCATTGCCAAGCCTTGCTTTAATATGATCCGCGACCCGCAACGCATTGGCGATAATCGTCAGCGTCGGGTTCACCGCACCGATCGAGGGAAAGAAGCTGGCGTCAGTCACATAAAGATTATCCAGCTCATGTGCTTTGCAATTCGTATCCAGCACAGAGGTTGCGGGATCGGTACCAAAACGCACCGTCCCGGCCTGATGCGCAGTGCCGGCAATCGGAATATCCTGACTGAAATAAAGCTTTCGATCCAGCAGCACCGGATGCGCACCGGCATGCTGCATCACCTGCTCAAGTTTCTTCCGCAAACGCCGATGCGCGTCCATATTGGTCTCGGTAAGCTCCATCACCACTTTGCCATTTTGGTATCGAATGCGATTTTCCGCTAGTGGAATATCCTCCGAAGACAGCCAGAAATCCATCGAGTGCCTGGCCATTGTCGCAAACGGCAAATTAGGCAGCCATTCCAGCCATTCCGGCAGCGCCTCACCCTTGATCTGCGCCGCATGCGTTGCCGCGCACATCTGGATCAGCCCCAGAGGATAGGGATACTCGCCGTCGCCAAAGTAGAAATCGCTCAACGCCAGTGTTTTCTGAAAAACCGTATCGTTGCGCTCCCGCATCAGCGCCATCAGCACCGACTGGTTATGCCGCATATAATTGCGTCCAACCTGATCCGAGCCATTGGCCAATCCGTTCGGATGTTTCTCATTGCCCGAGCGCAGCAGCAGTAACGCCGACGAAAGCGCCCCGCACGCAACCACCACGATATCGGCGGTAAAAAACTCGGTATCCCCATCCACTTGGACTTCGACTTCTGAGACAACCCGTCCCAATGGATCGGTATTCAACCGGCTGACATAGGCGTTGGTCAGCAGAAAGAAGTTCGGGTATTCCGCCAGCAACGGATCGACGCAGAGCACCTGCGCATCGGCCTTGCCGTTCAGCAGACAGGGAAAGCCGTCAAAGGCATCGCAACGTATGCAGGTGCTGCTGGGCGTCGGCTTACCGTCTTTCTCATCCAGCAATATCCCAAGCGGCAGATGAAACGGATGCAATCCGGCCTGCGTCAACTGCGCGCTGAGTTCAGCTATTTTCGGCTCGTGGGTGACCGCCGGATAAGGGAATTCGCCACTACGCGGCGGCTCGGTTGAGTCCTCGCCGGCCTTGCCATGCACATGAAACAGCTTCTCGGCCTGCGCATAATACGGCTCGAACACATCGTATTTCAACGGCCATTCCGGGGACACCCCATCATGGTGCTGCAACGCCTCAAAATCCCGCTCGCGCAGCCGCAACAATGCCGCGCCATAGACTTTGGAATTCCCGCCGACAAAATAATGCAGCCCTGGCGAGAAGGATTTCCCGTTCTGGTCAAACCAGGTTTCCTTGGCCTGATACGCATTTTCGACGAAAACGTGCTGCGCATCCCAGTTTTTTTGGCTCCTCGGCAGATAATCGCCCCGCTCCAGCATCAAAATCCGTTTTCCCGTTGGCGCCAGGCGGTGCGCCATCGAGGCGCCTCCGGGTCCGCTCCCAATGATAATAACATCATAATGGTTACCAGATATTGCCTTATCAGGCACCGGATTACTGGGCATTGGCATAAGCTCCCTGCGCAGGCGATTCGCCGCCGCCTTCCTTTTGCGCCGGCATGGTCGCGCCGGCCAGCGTATAAGCAGCGTTGATCAACGCAATATGAGAAAACGCCTGCGGGAAATTCCCGACCTGACGTTTCAAAGCTGGATCATACTCCTCGGAGAGCAAACCAACATCGTTCGCAAGGGCCACCAACCGATTGAACAAGGCGCGCGCCTCGTCAATTCGACCCAGCAGCACGTAATTTCCGACCAGCCAGAAGCTGCAGGCCAGGAACGCCCCCTCACCAGGCGGCAGACCATCCTGCGCTGCACCGGTATCGTAACGAATTACGAAGCCGTCGCGCAGCAGGTCTTTCTCAATCGCCTCGACGGTCCCCTTAACCCGCGGATCGCTTGCCGGCAAAAACCCGACAATGGCAATCATCAACAGCCCCGCATCGAGATTTTTGCTGCCGTAATGCTGCACAAAGGTATTGCGCTCAACATCAAAACCCTTCTCGCAAACCTCGTCATGGATCTGCTGCCGCCATTCGCGCCATTCATCCAACGGCGCCTCGCGGTTAAATTCTTCGGCCGACCGTATGGCCCGGTCCACCGCCACCCAGGCCATCACCTTTGAATGGGTAAATTGCTGGCGCCCACTTCGAACTTCCCAAATTCCGTCATCGGGCTCCTGCCAGATCTGCTTCAGGTGCCCAAGCAACCCGCGCTCCAAGCTCCACAGCGTATCGCTGCCGGGCAGGCCCCGCGTGCGCCCGTAATACATCGCCGCCAACACCTCACCATAAACGTCCAACTGCACCTGCCCTGCGGCCGCATTACCGATATGCACGGGCGCCGAGTTCTCATACCCCGGCAGCCACGGAATATTCCATTCATCCAGCCGCCGCTCGCCGGCAATGCCATACATAATCTGCAATTGCTCCGGACTGCCTGCGATGGCCCGGATCAGCCATTGCTGCCAGGCCGTGGCCTCTTCGACAAAATTGGATTCCATCAGCGAAAACAGCGTCAGGGTCGCGTCGCGCAGCCAGCAATAACGATAATCCCAATTGCGCGACCCGCCGATCTGTTCCGGCAGCGACGTCGTGGCCGCGGCCACAATCCCGCCTGTTTCAAAATGCGTAAGTCCCTTCAGCGTAATCAGCGATCTTAGTACGATATCGGTATATTCGCCCAACCCCTCGAACTTGCCGCTCCACTCGCGCCAACCTTTATCCTCGATATCAATCACCAGCCCAACATCCAGCTGCGGCGGCATCTCGTAATAAGACCGCGACCAGCCCAGGCAAAAATCAACTGCATCGCCGGCGTGCACGGTAAAAACGCCGCTGGTGCGCATATCCTTATTTTCAAGTTTCACGCCGGCCTGCAATAGTAGCCGGTCGGGGCCGACGATAAACTGCGTGCGTTCATCCTCGGTTCGGGAAACCCAAGGCACGGAAACGCCATAATCGAACCGCACCCTAAGATCGGTGGTCATCTCGACGCTGCCGTTAATCCCTCGCACCCGCCGCAATACATTCGATTTGCCTTCACTGCGCGACATGCAGTCTATCAGCAGCGCGGTACCGGTTGCGGTTTCAAAAACGGTTTCTAGAATCAGCGTACCTTCACGGTAATGCCGCGAGATTTTGGCGGCGCCGTCGGTGGCAGAAATCCGCCAACTGCCGTTGCTTTCATCGCCCAGTAACGCGGTAAAGCAGGCAGCCGAGTCAAACCGCGGCAGGCATAGCCAATCGATGCTCCCATCACGGCTCACTAGCGCCATCGTTTCGCAATTGCCGATAACGGCATAATCCTCAATCCGCGAAGCCATATCGGTAAGCGCTCCCTATTACTCAAATATCTGCATCAAGCAGCCCAGAGGCTGCTGCAGAAGCTGCTATGGTGCCGTAGGGTGGCGATTTGCGAGCCCTGGAGCGGCGCGTACGTCAGTGCGTCAGCACCAGCGCGCTAGAAAATCGCCGCCAGACGGCCACCATAGCGACTTCCGGAGCGGTCTTTCAGCCGCCGGTGGCAAAACCGGGGTACAGCGTCATCCCGCCGTCCACGAACAAGGTTGCCCCGGTTACATAATCGGCGGCATCGGATGCCAGCCAGGCAATCGCCTGCGCAATATCATCCGGCTCGCCGATCCGCTTATAAGGCACCAGTTTCATCAAATCCGCATAAGCCTCCGGCGTATCCCAGGCCGCGGTATTAATCGGCGTCCGGATCGCGCCTGGCCCAACCGAATTGACTCTGATACGGTACGGCGCCAATTCCTGCGCAATGCTCTTCATCAACAGCATCACCCCGCCTTTGGACGCCGCATAGTTCGCATGCCCGGCCCAGGGAATTTCCTGATGCACCGAGCTCATGCAAATAATCTTGCCGCAGGCAACCGACACTTCAGGCACCACGCCGCGTTTTTTGAAAATCCGCGCCGCCTCCCGCGTGCACAAAAATTGCCCGGTCAGATTAATACCGATTACCGTGTTCCATTGCTCCAGGGTCATCTGCTCGAACGGCGAATCCCGCTGCAGCCCGGCGTTGCTGACCACGATATGCAAGGTGCCGAAATGCGAGACCGCCTTGGCGAACATCGCAATCACTTCATCCTCTTTCGAAACATCGGCGTGGATCGCGATGGCGCGGCCGCCAAAGCCCTCGATCTCATGCGCCACGGCCTCGGCAGCTTCCGGATTGGTGACGTAATTAATAACCACATCGGCCCCGGCCCGCGCCAGCCCGATCGCCGTCGCCTTGCCGATCCCGGAATTAGCGCCGGTAATTAAAGCCGGTTGTCCCACCAAGGACTTCGGATAAGCGATGCGCGGCAGATCCGCATCGTCATTGGCCGGCGCTGTCGTCAATATCGTCGGGTCAATCGGCATGCTCGCTCCTGTCCGAATAATTACATTTATGGTAGGTTGAAATCGCAAATCCTTAACAAATAAGCTGGTAGCTTTGCCAAATAATTTCAATCAAGCAAATCGCGGTCTGGCCGACTTGTAAAGCCCCGTGCCCTAGCCAAATCCGGTGTTCGGAATGAAGGAGCAACGATGATGAATTCGAATTTTCGGATCGGCCTGTTAGGTGTCGCGCTGTTCGGAGCGCTCGGTGCTTACGGCGCCGCGCTGGCGCAATCCCCGCCTCTTGCATCATCGCCAAGCTCCATGAGCGCAGTGCAGGGTGCCACAACCGGCCTCGGCGATTCGCACCGCTTCGCCACCCCAGCCGCCGCTACTGCTCATTGCTCTAGCGATACCATCGTCTGGTCCTCCGGCCCGGGTCTGACTTACATTCTTCCCAATGCGCCCAATTACGGCAAAGGCACAGGCTTCTACGCCTGCAAAAGCGAAGCGGACGACGCTGGCTTCCACCCCGCCAGCTAACGCCTGACAGCTGTTCAAAGTCTTTGCTGCCATGACGCATATGAAACAGCCCAAACCTTGACCACTCCCTGGTCAGCCGCCCAGGATAGGCAGGCTGGTCACCAGGAAGCAACGCCTAATTGCTGTTCATCGTCGAAAAATTACTGTGGCTATTACTGGCGCCGAGCACCGTGCTGCTGGCGCTCGCCGTTATCGGCCTGTTGTTGCAATTTGGCAGGCATCGCGCGGCTTCCCTGACTTGCCTTTCGCTCTCTTTGGGCATCCTCACCCTGATCGCCATTCTTCCTATCGGCGCCTGGATGCTGGCCCCGTTGGAAGACCGTTTCCCCGCGGTGAGAGTCCTTCCCGCCAACGTCACCGGCATCATCGTCCTGGGCGGCGCCACCGCGCCCGATATCTCGGCCGCGCGGGGCATGCCAACGCTTAATTCAGATGCCGAACGAATGACCGCGCTAGTCATGCTGGCGCGGCAATATCCCGGAGCCAGGCTCGCCTTCACCGGCGGCAACGGCACCTTGATCCACGGCGCCAACACTGAAGCCAACGTGGCCCGCAATCTCTTCAACGAACTTGGCCTCGATCAAAGCCGCATGGTCTACGAAGACCGCTCCCGCACCACCTATGAAAACGCGGTGCTATTGAAAGCACTGCTAAATCCGCAGCCTGGTCAGCTTTGGCTGCTCGTCACCTCGGCCTGGCACATGCCGCGCGCCGTCGGCCTGTTTCGCCATGCCGGCTGGTCGGTATTGCCCTATCCCGTGGCCTACAAAACCGCCCCCGGCCTGGTGAACGAAATTCATGATAGCTTCCCGGCCCGCCTCGGAATGGTCGATCAGGCTACCCATGAATGGATCGGCCTGGTGGTATATTACCTCCTCGGCCATACCAGCGCGCTCTTTCCGGCACCGGCTTAAGCGGTCGCTTTTTACAGAAAAGTTTCGCGAAAACTTCTTATTGGGCTTTGCGATTTTTGAGATCGACGCCCAATCTTTGGGATCAAGGATGATGCATATGAATGAAATTTCTTATCGTACCGCGCTTATCGTTGGCGCCGGCCCTGGCATCAGCGCCGCGCTTGCACGCAGCTTGGCCAAGGCCGGCCTCAAGGTTGGCTTGGCTGCTCGCAACCTCGAAAAACTTCAGCCTTTGGCCGCCGAAACAGGCGCGGCGCTATTTGCAGCCGACGCCTCCGACCCGGCATCTGTCGCCGATCTGTTCAAGTCGGTTGACGCCCAACTCGGCGAACCGGATTTCGTTGTCTACAACGCCAGCGGCCGCGAGCGCGGACCGCTCGCCGAACTGAACCCGGAAGCGGTGCGCGCTGCCCTCAACATCTCTGCCTTCGGCGGTTTTCTGGTTACCCAGCAGGCTGCCCAGCGCATGGTCCCCAAGCAGCACGGCGCCATCTTCCTCACCGGCGCCACCGCCAGCATCAAGGGTTACGCGCTATCCGCCGCTTTCGCGATGGGCAAATTCGCCCTGCGCGGTCTCGCTCAAAGTGCTGCCCGCGAGCTTGGCCCCAAAGGCATCCACGTCGCGCATTTCATCATCGATGGCGGCGTTCGCAGCGCTACGCGGCCGAACCCTGTGGATAAACCAGACAGCACCCTATCACCCGAAGGCATCGCCCGGACTTATCTCGACGTCCTCCGCCAACCCCGCGACGCCTGGTCGCTCGAAGTGGAGCTGCGGCCCTGGGTAGAAACTTTCTAACCAGGATCAACAACAATCAGCGCTGCACGAGAGCGCCTTGATTTTCGATCAGTGCGCCTTATAAATCGCGATCGTTGCCTTGGTCATGTCGATCGCCTCCGATGGCGTCAGCTCGCCGTTTGCGGTGCGGCGCCCAAGCTCTGCCATCACCGCCATCGGGTCGTCGGTTTCCAATTCGTAGATCGCCAGATACGGCCGCTCGCCTGGCATGCTGGGATAGGAGCTGAACCGTTTTGCACCCGTCACGCCGGGGATCGTGCAGATTTCCGGAACATGCTTCTCGTCATACCATTTATTGAATTCATCCTCTTTGCCCTCAACCGGGGCAGTCCCCACAAGCAGACTATATTTCGCCATTTTTTGTTTCCCCCAAAATATGCCTGTTCTACTTAACCGGCGATCCATCGGCGGACAACCCGACCCGCGGCCTGACACCGTCGCCTTTAATTGCTGGCATGAATGTTGCCTCCTATAGAGGCGTCTTATAAGCGTGGAATTTTAATTGGGGGTCAGCTTATGGATGAAACCATAATGCACCGTTCGCTGCTGTCAGCAATCGCCAGCGACCCATCATCGACCGATGAATTAACCATCATCGTCAAAAAGGTCCACGCCCATTATTTAGGCAATTTAAGCGGAGAGCCGGCTGACTATATTCCGGAACTGGCAAAGGTGGCCCCGGATCAGTTCGGCATCGCTCTGGCACTGCCTTCCGGCCGCATCGTTGCGGTTGGCGATGCTCAAGCCGGTTTTACCATCCAGTCGATTTCCAAAGCCTTCTGCTACGCCCTGCTGGTCGACATGATCGGCGCCGCCGATACCGCAAAGGTCGTCGGTGTGCAGCCGAGCAGCGATCCCTTCAACACCATCGCGCTGGACGCCACAACGCATCTGCCGTTCAACCCAATGGTCAATACCGGCGCCATCGCGGTCGCCGGTAAACTGCGTGAACTGCTCGGCGCCGACGCTTTTACAAAAATCCTTGGCATGTTCGGCGAGGCCGCGGGTCGCCCCCTGATCATCGATGAGAAGGTGTTTCAATCGGAGCATGAAACCGGCCATCGCAACCGCGCCATTGGCCACCTGCTGCGGGCCGCGCGGGTTTATGATCTCGCCGTCGATGACGTTCTTGATGTTTATTTCAGGCAATGTTCAATCCTGGTCACCGCATCCGACCTTGCGGTGATGGGCGCCACGCTTGCCAACCTCGGCAAAAACCCGGTGACCGGCAAGCAGGTATTCGGCCTCGACAGCGTCCGCCAGACCTTATCGGTAATGTTTACGTGCGGCATGTATGACGGCGCCGGCGACTGGGCGTGCGAAGTAGGACTGCCGGCCAAAAGCGGGGTCGGCGGCGGCATTATGGCGGTTGTCAACCGGCAGATCGGCGTCGGCGTATTCTCGCCCCGGTTGGATGCGCATGGCAACTCGGTACGCGGCCATCTGGCTTGCGCCCGGCTGGCCGAAGACCTCGGCCTGCACGCTTTCGACCCCCTGAACCCTGGTTCAAGTTTCTTGCGCGGAATGCTCTAAGCCGTTCTTCTTCAGAAGAAAAAGCACCAAAAAGACTTTTCTGATCTGGGCCGTGGGCGCTGAAAAATCCCGGCTCTAGCAAAACGAAATTTTTGCGGCGTCATTTAATCTTTGCGCCTTAGGTCTTCGCATCGAAATCGGCGGCATCATGACGCTCCGCCAGCTGCGTCTCGGGCTCACCGGACACTCGGTTAACCCGCCGGCCGCGCTGCACCGCCGGCCGGCTGCCGATCAGCTCGGCCCAACGCTGCACATGCCGGTATTCCTGCACGTCAAGGAACTCAGCCGCCTCATACAGCAATCCCTTCACCAGTCCGCCATACCAGGGCCAAATGGCCATATCGGCAATCGTATAGGCGCTGCCTGCAATATACTCGTGCTCGGCAAGCTGCTTATCGAGCACGTCGAGCTGCCGCTTCACCTCCATTGCAAACCGATCGATGGCGTATTCAAACTTCGCCGGTGCGTAGGCATAAAAATGCCCGAAGCCGCCACCAAGATAAGGCGCGCTCCCCATCTGCCAGAACAACCAGGAAAAACATTCCGCCCGCGCGCCGCCGGCCGCTGGTAGAAACGCGCCGAACTTTTCGGCCAGATACAGCAAAATCGCACCAGATTCGAACACCCGAACCGGTTCCGGCGCACTATGATCCATCAAGGCCGGGATCTTCGAATTTGGATTAACGCCAACAAAGCCGCTGCCAAACTGCTCACCTTCGTTAATCTTGATCAGCCAGGCATCATATTCGGCGCCGCTATGGCCAAGCGCCAGCAGCTCTTCCAGCATGATCGTAACTTTCTGCCCATTAGGCGTCGCCAGTGAATAAAGCTGCAACGGATGCCGCCCGATCGGCAGCGCCTGCTCATGGGTTGCGCCAGCGACCGGTCGATTGATATTTGCAAACCTGCCGCCATTGCCGGTTTTCCAGGTCCATACCTTAGGTGGCACGTAATCGGCTTCGCTCATTGTCTCAAACCTCCTGGCATTTTTCAAAAGCCTACGATCTTCCTGCCCGATCATCAAACGGACCGACTCCCGACGGCGATGCGGTCCGGTCCGGCAATGCACGGTGTGACAGAGCCTATACACTTGCCGGCACCGCCAAACCGGCCCAACCGGCTTGCGGTAATCCTTCTCAAAATTAATGCGGTGGCCTGCGGCAGGCGGCATTAGTTTTGCCGTCTGATGATGGCGTAAAGGATTGCGGCCTTGGCTAAGAAAAATTCCGGCGAAATTCGTATCGGCGTCGGCGGTTGGACCTATGAACCGTGGCGCGGCACGTTCTACCCTGATGCCCTGCCGCAGAAACGCGAGCTCGAATATGCTGCCGGCCTGCTTACCACCATCGAGATCAACGGAACCTATTACCGACTGCAAAAGCCCGAGAGCTTCCGGAAATGGCACGACGAGACCCCTGACGGCTTTGTATTTTCCCTGAAGGCATCGCGCTACTGCACCAACCGGCGGGTGCTGGCTGAGGCTGGGGAGGCAATTGAGCGGTTCTTCAAGAGCGGCGTGCTGGAGCTGCAAGACAAGCTCGGCCCGGTCAACTGGCAGTTCATGCCGACAAAGAAATTCGATGCCGCCGATGTCGAGGCTTTTTTAAAGCTGTTGCCAAAGCGGCTTGAAGGCCGCGCTATCCGCCATGCCGTGGAGGCCCGGCACGAAAGTTTCCGCAATGCGGAGTTTGTCGCCATGTTGCGCCAATACGGCGTCGCCGCGGTCATGGCGGGCGATTCCGAGTTCCCGCAGATTGCCGACATCACGGCGCCCTTTGTCTATGCCCGCATCATGGGCACGCGCCAGGACGAACCACTCGGATATCCGAACAAAGCCCTCGACCTCTGGGCCAAACGGGCCAGGCTATGGGCTACCGGTGGCGTACCGAAAGACCTGATCCAGCTAGATGCGTCCAGCCCTGCCAAGACCCCGCGCGATGTCTATCTTTATGTGATCAGCGGCTACAAGCTCCGCAATCCCGCCGCCGCAGGCGCGTTGCTCGAGCGCATCTAGCGCTTAGTTTCCTGGTGACTTGCTTCCTGGTAACTTTGCTTCCTGGTAGCAACGACAACAACGAACCGGCGCTCTGGCGGAGAGGGTGGGATTCGAACCCACGGTAGGCTTGCACCCACAACAGTTTTCGAGACTGTCCCAATCGGCCACTCTGGCACCTCTCCGGGGATCGCGACCTGTTCGGCGGGTCGCGACGCGTCTAGGGCGCGGCTTATAGGGGGCGGCCATGCGCCGGGCAACTGCCAAACGGCGCCCCTTATCAATTGACAGCCCCACCCGGCCCGCTATAACCCGCCCGATCCGCGGCAGGGGCCTCCCTTGCCGCGCACGTTGTTTTGAGACCTTGCAGATTGGATTTTACGATGTTCGCAGTCATCCGCAGCGGCGGCAAGCAATACCGGGTCGCGCCCGAACAGGTGCTGAAGGTTGAAAAGCTCGATGCTGAAGCTGGTTCTACCGTGACTTTTACCGACGTCCTCGCGGTCGGCGGCGACGGCGCGCTTAAAATTGGCGCCCCGGTCCTGGCCGGCGCCTCGGTAACCGCCACCGTGATTGCCCAGGATCGCCTGGACAAGGTCATTATCTTTAAAAAGCGCCGCCGGCAGAATAGCCGCCGCAAAAACGGCCACCGCCAATGCGTGACCGTGCTGCGCGTCTCGGCCATCAACGCGGCCTAAGGAGCACTATCAATGGCACATAAAAAAGCAGGCGGCTCATCCCGCAACGGCCGCGATACCGCCGGCCGCCGTCTCGGCGTTAAAAAATCCGGCGGCCAGGCTGTGGTTGCCGGCAACATCATCATCCGCCAGCGCGGCACCAAGGTGAAGCCGGGGGCCAATGTCGGCCTCGGCCGCGACCATACCATCTTCGCCCTTACCGACGGCAACGTATTGTTCGAGCGTAAAAGCGACGACCGCGTCCACGTCTCGGTGACGCCGGTGAAGGAAGCCGCAGAGTAATCTTGCTCCCTCCGTACCGCTTTAGGTAAAAGGCCGGGCACCACCCGGCCTTTTTTATTCCCGATTTTCAGTATCAGAATCATGAAATTTCTCGACCAGGCTAAAATCTATCTAAAATCCGGCGACGGCGGCGATGGCGTCACCGCCTTCCGGCGCGAGAAATTCGTTGCCTTCGGCGGCCCGGATGGCGGCGATGGCGGCAAAGGCGGCGACATTGTTTTCGAAGCCGTAGAAAACCTCAACACCCTGATCGACTTCCGCTACACCCAGCATTTCCGCGCCCGCAAAGGCGGCAACGGCTCCGGCGCCGACCGTACCGGCGCCGGCGCCGACACCTTGCTGATCAAGGTCCCGGTCGGCACCCAGATCATGGATGACGACCGCGAAACCATCCTCGCCGACCTCGACGCGGCGGGCAAAAAAATCACCTTATTGCGCGGCGGCGATGGCGGCTTCGGCAACGCCCGCTTCAAAACCTCCACCAACCGCGCCCCCCGCCGCGCCGACAAGGGCTGGCCCGGCGAGGAACGCTGGGTCTGGCTGCGGCTCAAACTGATCGCCGATGTCGGCCTGGTCGGCATGCCCAATGCCGGCAAATCCACCTTTTTATCCGTCGTCTCCGGCGCCCATCCCAAAATTGCCGATTATCCCTTCACCACTTTGCACCCGCAGCTTGGCGTGGTCCGGCTGTCGCTTGCGGAAGAGTTCATCATTGCCGACATCCCCGGCCTGATCGAAGGTGCGCATGAGGGCTCCGGCCTCGGCGACCGCTTTCTTGGCCATGTCGAACGCTGTGCCGTCCTGCTCCACCTGATCGACGGCGCCGCCGGCTCCGTCGTCGATGCCTGGCGCACCGTCCGCCACGAATTGATCGAATATGGCGGTGGCCTCGCTGACAAACCGGAAGTCATCGTCCTCAACAAGGCCGACGCCATGACGGCGCGCGAAATTTCCTCCCGCCGGGCAGCCTTGGCCAAAGCTTCCGGCGCCACCGTAATGGTTGCCTCCGGCGTCTCCGGCCAAGGCGTGCAGGAGGTCCTGCGGACCTTACAAAACATCATCACAGCCGCCCGCAGCACCTAGGCTGGCCAACATGACCCCCAACCTCCTGAGCGCCAAACGGGTCGTGGTGAAAATCGGCAGCGCCCTGATTGTCGATGCGCCATCCGCTGCCCCCAAAGCTGAATGGCTGGCTAGCATCGCCGCCGACATCGCCGGCCTCACCGCCCGTGGCGTCGAGGTTATAGTGGTTTCGTCGGGCGCCATTGCACTGGCCCGCCGCCGCCTGAACCTCACCGGCGCGAAACTTCGCCTGGAGGAAAAGCAGGCCGCCGCCGCGGTCGGCCAAATCCGCCTGGCGCAGGCATGGAGCGAAGCGCTGTCCGCCTATAACCTCACCGCCGCCCAGCTTCTCATTACCCTGGAAGACACCGAAGACAGGCGCCGCTACCTCAACGCCCGCGCCACGCTCACCACCCTCCTCAGCCTCCATTGCGTTCCCGTCATCAACGAAAACGACTCCATCGCCACCGCCGAAATCCGTTATGGGGATAACGACCGCCTGGCCGCCCGCGTCGCCGAAATGATGCAGGCCGACATCTTGTTGCTGCTCTCCGATATCGATGGTCTTTACACGGCCGACCCCCGCAAAAATCCTGCAGCCGCGCATATCCCCATCGTGCCTGCAATGACGCCCGAAATCGATGCGATGGGTGGCGAACCCCCGCCCGGCTATTCCTCCGGCGGTATGCGTACCAAACTGGTTGCCGCCCGCATCGCGACCCAGGCCGGCACCGCCATGGCCATCGCCCTGGGCCACCGCCTGAACCCGCTCCGCGCCATCGAGCAAGGGGCTAAATGCACTTGGTTCCTGCCTGCCCCCGAAGGCCGCAGCGCCCGTAAAAACTGGATCGCCGGCCACCTCGCCCCGCTCGGCGCCATCACCGTGGATGCCGGCGCAAAAAGGGCTTTGCTCAAGGGTTCGTCCCTGCTCCCCGCCGGCATCAAATCAATCTCAGGCGAATTCGAACGCGGCGACGCCATCGACGTCTTCGCGATCACCGGCGAGCGCATCGGCCGCGGCCTCGCCGCCTATTCCAGCGCCGATACAAGCATCATCGCCGGCCACCGCTCGGAGGATTTCGAGTCGCTTCTCGGCTGGCGCGGCCGCGACGAAGTCATCCACCGCGATGATTTAGTTATTTTCTGAAGCAGCAATCTTTCCTGAAAAAAAGACCAAAAGACTTCTTAGACTCTAAATGAGCACCATGCCGCCAACGTCTTGAAAATTCTATATAGCAACGATTGTTTGCCTCACCGGCCGAGGACGCTCAGCTTAAAGTTTTTTAAAATTAAAATTACAACATCTTAAGCTGGACGGTTCTGCGCAGGCGCAGCTTGAAAACTCTATATTGATAGTGCTTTTACAACTGCCGCAAACAGGCGCGACTCTGGGATGACATACCAATGATGCCTACGGTTGAAGCTGAAATGAGCGCTACGCCGAAAACCGTTCTGGTGGTAGATGATGATGCCGTAATCCGCTTGGTCGTTGCCGAAGCGTTGCGTGACGCGGGGCTTAACGTGGTTGAGGCTGGTTGCGCCGACGAAGCCATAACCTATCTCCGGTCCGGCAGCCGCGTCGACCTGATATTTTCCGATATCAACATGGCCGGCCCCTTTGACGGTCTATTCTTGGCAAATCACGTCCAGGCAATTTATCCAACGGTTCCAATCATCCTTACCTCAGGCACCGGTAAACCCACCGGCCTGCACGGAGCCGAAGTTTTTATCAGCAAGCCCTACAAACTCGACGCCGTTGTCGGGGTCATAATCAGGACTGCCGGGTCGACAGAGGCGGTATAGAATGCGCGATCCCTTTGTGATGTTGATCGAGGCCGACGTACTAGTTCGATCGCCGCTCGCCGAATACCTCCGAAATTGCGGTTTTCGTGTCGCCGAAGCAATGAACGCCGCCGAGGCCCGCAGCCTGCTGGCAGACGCTCCAGCCAGAATAGAGACCATCCTCATGGATGCCGACGCCCCCGGCGAAAATGGTTTTGTGTTCGCAGCCTGGGTCCGCGAAAACTACCCTGCCGTCGATGTGATCCTGGCCGGGAGTATCGAGCGCACGGTGGCAAAGGCAGGATCGTTGTGCGAGGAAGGTCCGGCACTGTCCAAGCCCTACGACCACAAGCTGGTCTTGGATGAAATCCGGCAGAGATCCGCGGCGCGTGACCGCAACGTCCAAAGCTGAACAGGCTCAGAAGAGTTAAGGGACGCTCTTTCAGCCCAAAGGCGCCACACTAATTCCGGGCAACCTTCACGCCACCGGTTCATCTGTCGTTGCCGTCGAGCTCAGCGCCGCGATCAGAGCGCTGCCATCCGGCACGCCAAGGCCGGTACATGCATCCCATCCAGTTCCAGCATCGTAGCCGATGGGTGAGCCTTCAGGTTTGTTATTGCCCTTGGTGATATCGCGCGCCAGGGTCGTCGCCGCATAAAGCTGCGGCAGAAAAAAGCCCAGCGGCTTGCCAGCCTTTTGATTGATCAACGCCGTCAATCCGGCCCAGAAAGGCGCCGCCGCACTGGTGCCGCCCACCACCTCCTTGGCCCCGCTCACCACAATCACGTAACCGGAATTTGGATCCGCCAGGCAAGCAACATCCGGCACCCCTCGCCCCTTGCCTCCGCCGTTATAGCTTGCCGGCAGCGCCGTCGACGCCTGAAAATCCGGAACCGGATAGCTGTCCGAGATCCCGCCTCCAGTCCCGCTGGTGCCGCGATTCCAAACCGTTTCCTGGGTGATCTGGCCGGACTTCACCGTGATATACGTGCCGCCGCAGCCGATGGCCCAAGGGCTGGACGCCGGAAAATCAACATGCGCCTTGCCGTCCGACACTCCATCCGTCGCGAGATTATCGCCGGCTGCGACAAAAACCGAAACGCCGAGGCTCGCCGCATCCTGCAGCGCGCTGGTCATGGCGGCCAGGCTCTGCGCGGTGTAATCGGACTCCGGACTGCCCCAGCTGATCGACATCACGCTGGGCGCATTAGCCGTATCATGCGCTGCCGTGGAAATCGCATCGACGAAGCCGGCATCAGTATTAGTGGTGAAATAAACCGCTATTTGCGCGCCGGGAGCCAGGCCTCCCGCAACCTGGATATCCAGCGCCACTTCGCCATCGGCGCCGTCATCCGGTTCCGGCTTATTAGCGCTGCCATCGACATCTACTGCGATCACCTTCGGTGCGGTCAGCCCCATCGCCGCAAATGCCGCATCGGTGTCGGCAACGTTGAACCCGCCGCCGAGTTCGATCAACGCGATGCATTCCCCCGCCCCGGTGACATCCGTCGGCACATCATAAAAGCCGGCCACCTGGTTAGGCAGAAAGCTTGCCCCCGCCGCTGCGTTCTGGTCCGGATACGCAATTCGGGTGGTTGCGGCCGGCCGCGTATCCAGCCCCAATACCGCCTCGACAATCGGGATCAGATCCTCCGGCAGCGAAAGCTTGCCGGCGCGGCCACGAAATGCCTGGCCGTCGCCCTGATAACGGCCAAGTCGGGTACGGAAGACTTGTTGCACAGTCTTCGCATCGCCGCTTAGTTTCACCAGCCGGCGCTGCGCTTGCACCGACACCACATGAAGCCCGGCCGCTCCGGCAAACGCGATGATTTTGGCAATTTCGCTTTGGTAATCCGTCTGCCTGGCTGCGGCTAATTCGTGGCGGGATCTGGGCGCTTTGGACTCGCCGTCATGAGGCTTTAGATAAAAGCTGAGTTCGATATTTTCGTCATCCGGCACTTCGCCAATGCGCGGCACGGCCGGGGCATCACGGTGGCTCGGCAAGAATTCGGCGTAAACACTGCTCGCCATGGGTTCTTCCTTCCAATGGAGATCCAACCTAAGGTGCGAGCTTGGCACGGCGCAACTGAAGACATTTTAATCGGCCGCAAACACCGATGCGAACTGCCCTGTCAGTCCAGATCGATCAGCTTGCGAGCCAGCGTGCCATCATGGCCGCTTTGCCAATTATCCCGCTCCGCCGAAGGCACCCATCCCGGTAACGGCAGCACCAGGTATTGTGCTATCGCATGCAGATAGGGCTCATAGGTAGAACGCAGTTTTGCCAATCGTGCTTCGGCATCGCCATCGCACCAGCGCAGATCAGCGTTCCGCAGCGCCGCGCTCAACAGCGCAAACTCGAGCGCCGGCAGCCGATCCGCCGGCACTGCAATCGGCGGCAGCCGCAGGATATTGATCATCTCCAAAATCGCCATCCGGCCAACCGCAAAGCTCATGCGCGGCTGCAGGCTTTTAACCCCTTCAACGCCCGTCAGCAAAACCGCGCAGGCGTCCATGATAGTGCAAAGTGCCGCCAGCCAGCTTTGATTATCGTGATGCGATCGATAAAATGCCAGCATTGGAAATGACAGCTGCCCCTCAACCACGCTTGCAGCCCATTCCTCGCATTGCCGCAAAAAATCCATCAATTCCAGCATCGCCTCGCCATCGCCATGCTGGCTTAGCATGAACACCGCAGAAGGCGGCGAGCCGGCTCGCGCATCAAGCCGGATGACATGCGCCTCACGGCGCGAGAAGGACTGATACAGCACCGGCAAATAACCAATCACCGCCGCTACCAGCCCAAAGCCGTTGGCAGCCTCAATCACAAGGAATATCTTGGCCAGGCGCGTATGTGGGGTCACATCGCCGAGGCCCAGGGTAAAAAAGCTCGAGCCGCTCAAATACAAACTGCCGCCGATTGAAAGCCTGTGCGGTGATGAGAAGTTAGCTCCCCATTCGCAAATCGCGTAGGCGCCGATCAAACATGTCGCCCAGATAAGGTATAAAAACACCACCGACAGAGGTCCGAACCAGGACAGAAAAACCGGTCTGAAACCTGGCCCGAAGATGCCCGCGAGCCGCCGCCAAACCCGCCAGATCGGCCGCAATACCGTGCTCGCTATGCGCCGGCTGCGCGATACCCGCCGCGGCAATAGCAGTACCTCGAAGACGTCCTGCAAAACCAGGATGATGACGACAATGCCGATTACCGGCGCAATCTTCGAGAATGAAGGCAACATCAAAAACAATTGGATCGTTCGACCTTGTAAACAAGTATTTAATTTTAACCCTGCCGGATCTCATGGCCCCACGGCGAACTATGACAATGTAATTACTTCCGAATTCTAAAGTCGGTTTAACTGTTTTTTCCGGCTTGAGCGGCGATATTGAGGGAACGGGCAGAACGCCCGATGCCACATTGGCATAAACCAAAATGAGGAATTAAAATGCCAAAAGAAAGTCACAAAACCGCAGCCAAGCATCATGAGGACGCCGCCAAGGCGCATCATACCGCTGCTGAACATCACGAAAAAAACGACCCGAAAGCTGCCGAGCATTCGGAAAAGGCGCATGGGCATTCAGAGCAGGCGCATAAGCACTCCACCGAAGCGCACGGCAAATCCAAGTCCAAGTCCAAACAGGGCGCCTGACCTGACCAATCGTTATCTAACTTAGCTTTCTAACATATCGTTAGCAGAACGTGGCCGGGTTCGCTTGGCCGCGTTTTGCGGCTTTGTATATGCGCCGCAAGCCGCCCTCTGCCGACGGCCTATTTCATAAACCGCTTTTCCTGGCATATTGGTTCCCTCAATCCCTGCCCACGGAGAGCATCATGGCAAAAACCTGGTTCATTACCGGCATATCGCGCGGTTTCGGCAAGTCGCTCGCGCAATCTGCGGTGCAACGGGGCGACACCGTCATCGGCACGGTACGCTCCGGCACTCCGGACATTGCCTCTGGCCCCGGCAAGCTGCATGTGCTGCCTTTGGAAGTCACCGACCCGGCCGCCATCGAACCTACCATTGCTGCCGCCTTCGCCGTTACCGGTCGTGTCGATGTGCTGGTGAACAATGCCGGCTACGGCCTGCTCGGCGCGCTCGAACAAGCCACCGATGCGCAAATGCTGCATCTTTTCGAAGTCGATGTGTTCGGGCCCATCCGTCTGATCCGCGCCGCCCTGCCACGACTGCAGGCCCAGCGTAGCGGCCACATCATCAACATTACTTCCATCGCCGGCCGGGCGCCACGCGCCGGCTCGCCACTCTACGCCGCCGCCAAATACGCGCTTGAGGGCCTGTCCCACAGCCTTGCGGACGAGGTGGCCGAGTTCAACATCAAGATCACCGCCGTTGCCCCGGGCGCCTTCCGAACCGATTTTCTGGCGCCCACCTCCATTCGCAAGGCATCCGGCGGCGCCGCGGCTTCCGGCGCCACGATCAATTCGATGGCCGCGCTCGATGCCATGGCCGGCAAACAGGCCGGCGATCCGGACCGCGCCGCCGCCGCCATAATCAAACTGGCGGAAACCCCCAATCCGCCGGTGCATTTATTGCTGGGCACAGACGCCTTCACCCGCTTCCAGGCCAGCCAGCAAATACTGCAGACCGAAATAAACCAATGGGAGGACGTGACCCGCGGCACCGATTTTCCGGCCTGAGCGATTTCCCGCCCAAGACCATCCGTATGGAGCAGCCTGCCGGCGGTCCACCCAGCGTCAATGCGTCAAATGGGCGGTTTTGTATAAACTGCCGCGCGGCTAGATAATCGCCGCGGAGGATGCGGCATGTCGGCCATAGCCATGATCAAAGCAGGTGGACTTACAGCAAACTCGGCTCGCCGCGCTGGAGCCACGCCGATGAAACCCGGCGCGGCCACACCTCGTTCAGCGTTAAAGTTTAACCCTCGCCATCCCCATCTCATTATAACGCGCACCGGAAGTGCTTCCAGCCGCATCGATCGTCGCCAGATCCTCTCTGCTGAGCACCACATCGGGCGCGCCGGCGCTATCGCGCAGCGTCTCGCTGCGCTTAACCCCTGGGATCGGCACAATGTCCTGCCCCTGCGCCAGCAGCCATGCCAGTGCGATCTGCGCATTGGAGACCCCATGCCGTTTCGCCACGCCCGCAATCGCATCCACAATCGCCAAATTCTTCGGCATGTTCTCAGCCGAGTAGCGCGGATCGTTACGGCGCCAGTCAGTCGCGGGTAGATCATCAAGGCTGCGAATGCCGCCAGCCAGAAAGCCGCGCCCAAGCGGGCTATAAGGCACAAAGCCGATGCCGTTCTCCCGGCAGGCAGCCAGAATATCGCCTTCCACATCGCGCTCCCAGACCGAGTATTCGCTCTGCAGTGCTGCAATCGGATGCACTTTCGCGGCCCGCCGGACCGTCCCCGCGGCGGCTTCCGACAATCCCAGAAACCGGACCTTGCCTTGCTTGACCAGCTCAGCCATGCCGCCCACCGTCTCCTCGATCGGCACGTTCGGATCCACCCGATGCTGGTAGAACAAATCGATCGTCTCGATCCCCAGCCGCATCAGCGATCCCTCGCAGGCCCGGCGTGCATTCGCCGAGCTGCCATCTACCCCGACCGCATTATTCCCATCCCACACCATCGCAAATTTGGTGGCGATCACCAGCCCTTCGCGCCGGCCCTTGATGGCCCGGCCCACCAGCTCCTCATTACGAAACGGGCCGTACATCTCGGCGGTATCAAAAAAAGTAATCCCCAGATCGATTGCCTCGTGGATGGTGCGGGTCGAAACATCATCGTCAGCCATCCCGTAATTGATATTGCCCTCGCGGATCATCGGCATGCAGCCAATCCCGATCGCCGAAACTTTTAAGTCCTGACCCAATGTACGGTATTTCATGAACTGCTCCTGATCTTAACGCTTGCTGTCAGATAATGTGCGCCGGCCGCACCCCCAACCGGTATTTTCCGGCTCACTGCGTCAGTGGACCGGCGCCAGGCGGTCAACCAGTTTCACCACCGCGGTCTGAATATCGCCATGCTCATGGGCAAGAAAGCCTACCATTGTCCCAAATCAGCTCGCCTGGCGCGGCCCGCGACATAAATTGCCCAGATGATCTGCACCAGCAACGGCATCAGAGCCACCGGCAATTTGTAGCGGTCGGGCGCCAGCAGGAACCCTGCCGCTGCGGCCCCGCCTATCAGCACGAAACCCCAGTGGATCAATGCCACAAGCCGTGCATCCATGCCTGAGCGCTGCGCAATCTGATACAAATGGCTGCGATGCGCCTGCGTTAGATTATCCCCCGCGATCGCGCGCCGCACCAAGGTAAACGCCACATCGAATAGCACCCCGGAAAGCAGCAGCGGGATCAGCAGGAACGATAGCGGCGCCGCTTCGTAACGCGCCGCGGCAATGCCGAACAACGCCAGCATGAAGCCGCAGAACTGACTGCCGACATCGCCCATAAAAATTTTCGCGCGAGGGAAATTGAACGGCAAAAAGCCGAGCACCGCCCCTGCCAGCAGCAATGCCGCGGTATAAACAAAAAACCCGCTATACAGCGCCGCGATCGCGGAAAGGATCAGACAGGTGAGCAGCGTCACCCCGGCCGCCAGCCCATTCAACCCGTCGATAAAATTCATCGCATTGGTAATGAACAGGATGAACCCGAAGGTCAGCACAATGCCAAACTGCCCGGCATCGACATGCCCGAAATAAGGCAGCGCAAACAAGTGCACCCACAGCCCGGAACCGATGGCAACGGCAGCAGCCGCAAACTGCGTGCCGAGCTTGATCAGGAACGACAGGTCGAACAGATCGTCGATAAACGACACCGCCGCCATCAATATCGCAGCCCCGATGACGCCCAAAAAATAACCCTCGCCTAGCCGCGACACGCTGCCATAGCGGTACAGCATGATCACCCCCAGCAGAAAGGCGGCGACAATCCCCACACCGCCGGATTTCGGCGTCACCTGGCTATGGGATTTCCGCGAGTCCGGATGATCGGGCACCCCGATAGAGATCATCACCCGCACAACGATTCCGGAAAAAATGGCAAGTCCAGCCAGCAAAGCCAGATGCCTGGGCAGGTTCAGCTGCGCCCATGCGGGGATATCTATCATGCGGCGCGGACCATGGCTGAAAGCCATTCTATTTTGAAGCCCTGAAAGCCATGCAGTTTTAAAGCTGATAAAGCCCGGGCCCAGCAAACACTCCGAACGGTTCAGTAGACTAAATTCCTATACACGTTTAACGTGTGATCTCTGTAACACAAACTCTTGAGGTTGATTTGCCAGGCCCGGAACCATGCAGGCGTTAGCCTCAGCGACTGACCCTGCCCAATCCAGCCTGCAGGGCTTGCCCAGGCACGCCCTCTACCCTGATTATGCCAATCCCCAGTTACTCGAAAAGATCCCCCTTAACGCCCGCACCATCCTCGATGTGGGCTGCGCCCAGGGCGCGCTCGGCGCCGCCTATCTCCGCCGCAACCCGCGCGCCCGAGTGCTTGGCATCGATGCGGACCTCGAAGCCCTGCAAACCGCCGCCCGGCGCCTGACCGAGGTCGCCTGCGCCGATATCGAGACCACCCCGATGCCGTTCGACATCCCCAACGGCCTCGACTGCATCATCTACGGCGACATCCTGGAGCATCTCACCGACCCATGGACTCTGCTGGCCCGCCACGCCGGGTATTTATCGGAGGCCGGCACCGTCCTGGTCTGCATGCCCAACGTCGAACACTGGCACTTCGCCCTGCTGCTGTTGACCGGCGGCTTCGACTATCAGGACAGCGGCCTGCTCGACCGCACCCATCTACGGTGGTTCACCCCACGCAACATGGGCAAGGCGCTGCGCCAGGCCGGGCTTGAACTTGCGGACCTGGCGCCACGGCCCATCGACCCCACCGGCGCCGAAAAATTCGTGCAGGCAATGGCGCCCGGCTTGCGCGCTATCGGCGTTGACCCGCAGGAATATCTGGACCGCGCCTGGCCGCTGCAATTTATCTGGCGTGCCCGTAAAACCGGGTTCCGGCGCATCTTCATCAATGCCACCGCTTTGCCACCGCTCGGCGGCGTGAGCGAGGTCCGCATCATCCAACCGTTACGGGCGCTCCGCAGCGACAGCGCCGTGCTCGGCCGCATTACGGCAGAAGCCGATTTACCGCACCAGGGTGAACAAACGCCCCATATTGCCGTGCTGCACCGCCCGTTACTGCTGGGTGAGTCTGGCATCGCCCGCATCAAAGCCCTGCTCGCCAAAAACTACATCATCGTTACCGAGTTCGACGATCATCCAAATTTCATGGCGGACCGCGGCGTGCCGATGGACCAGGTCCTCAGCTTCAAAGCCGTGCACGCCATCCAGACCACCACGCCTGCGTTAGCCGACGTGTTGCGCCCGCAAAATCCGGAAATCGCCATCTTCCCGAACGCGATTTTCGAACTCCCCGAAATTCGTAATTTCACCAACCCGGAAACGCTGACGCTATTCTTCGGCGCCCTGAACCGCGAGGAAGATTGGGTCCCGCTGATGCCGGTATTGAACGAAATTGCCCAAACCGCTGGACCCAGACTACAATTCTCGGTGCTGCACGACCAGGCGTTTTTCGACGCGCTTGAAACCCCGCATAAAAAATTCACCCCCACCACCGATTATGCCACCTATCTGCAGCTACTGTCCGCATCGGAAATCGCCTTCCTGCCGCTGGCCGACAACGAATTCAACCGCGCCAAATCCGACCTTAAATTCATCGAAGCCGCGGCCTGCCGGGTCGCGGTTCTAGCCAGCCCGGTTGTGTATGCCGATGTTATAGAACCCGGCAAAACCGGATATCTGTTCGCCGACCAGGCCAGCTTGCGCACCTATCTGCGGCACTTTCTCAACAACCCTCAATCCGCGCTGAAAATGGCCGGCGCCGCGCGGCATTATGTCACCACGGAACGCATGCTGGCCTACCAGGTGGCGGAGCGCAGCGCCTGGTATCGCCACCTATGGGAAAATCGCGCCGGCCTCACCCAGGCATTGCGGCAACGCATGCCCGAATTTTTTGATTGATACAGAACCATGCGCCAAAATCTTAAAACCCTGCATCTTCAATTCATGAAGTCCGGCAGCAACGTCAAATGGTGGACCGTTGTTCTGGCGGCGCGCCTGGCAGCCAATTTCCGCAGCACCAAGCAGATAATTTCCTCCTGGCCGGCCACCCAGCCCACACTTTCGTCCAAAGTGGCGGTGTTCATGCATTTCGACGGCTTTGGCAATGTCAGCGCCCCGGTCCTCAACTACGTCACCGACCTCGCCGCCCACGGCTACAGCGTCGTCTTCGTCACCAACTCCGGCAAACTATCGGCCTTAGCCCAAACCCAGCTCCAGAAAATTTGCGCCGCCATCTACATTCGCCGCAACCGCGGCTATGATTTTGGCGCCTGGCGCGAAATGATCGAAACCTTCCACCTGCCAAACCCGAACACCCGCGAGCTGATCATCGTCAACGACAGCATGTACGGCCCGCTCCGCAACCTTGACCACATCCTATCCAAACTGGACTACGCACAGGCCGACATCTGGGGCCTGACCGAAAGCTGGCAGGAACGCTACCACCTGCAATCCTACTTCCTCGCCTTTGGCCCAAAAGCGCTGGCATCTCCTGCCTTCCACGAATTCTGGTCGCGGGTGAAACCGGTGCCCTCGAAAGTCTTCATCATCCGCGAATATGAGGTTGGTTTCACCCGGACGATGCTGCGCGCCGGCCTGCGCTGCGCCGCCATCTGGAAATACGAGGATCTGGTCGGCATGGTCCTCGGCCAGGACGTGCTCGACAACCTGATCCGCGCCGAACGCTCCCGCCTGGCCCGCGCCGACCCCATCGTTGTCACCCGCAAACTGCAAATCACCCGCATCCGCGACGCTGCCGCGCACCGCGTCGCCATGAACCCAACCGCTGATCTCTGGCGCCAGTTGTTGCTGACCGGCTTTCCGTTTATCAAACGCGAATTGCTGCGAAAAAATCCCACAGCCGTAGAGGATTTAGGAGATTGGGTAGAAGTCGTGCGAGGCCATCTAGGCCTGGACCCGGAACCCATCCTCGGCGAACTCCGCGCCGGCATGAAGAACAGCGCGCCCTGAGCGAGGAAGCACTTCTTTTTGTGAACAAAAAGAAGCAAAAAAACTTTTTTAATCTGGACCGTGCAACCGGTGCAACCAATTTGCAAACTACTCCGTCATGGCCTGGCTTGACCCGGCGCGCCCGCTCCCGGCCAGCCACGCCTTCCTAAGCGTCCCAAACGCATGGCCAACCTACGCCTATGGAGCCGCCTGCTCCTGGTCCTTTTATGGACCCTCGCCTGCATCCCGCTGCAGTCGCTATTTTTGATCCTTCCTGGCCGCGCCAAGGAACGCTTCGCCCGCTTCTACTGGCGCGGCGTGCGCGCCATTCTCAACATCCAGGTCAGCATCCGCGGCGAACTCACGCGCAGCCGCCCAGCCATCTTCATCGTCAACCACTGCTCCTGGCTCGACATCGTGGTGCTGGGCAGCGTGCTGCCGGCTTGCTTTGTCGCCAAAAGCGAAATCGCCCATTGGCCAGGGTTCAGCCTCATTGCCCGCCTTGGTCGCACCGTCTTCGTAAGCCGGGCCAAAACCGGCGTCGCGCGTGAACGCAAATCGATCATCGAGCGCCTCGCGGACGGCGATAACATCATCTTGTTCCCGGAAGGAACCACCTCTGACGGCGCCCGCATCCTGCGTTTCCAAACCGCCTTCCTGGCCATCGCCGACGCCCCCTCGAGACCCGACATCCAGCTGGTCACGCTGGTCTATGACGGCATCAACGGCCTGCCGATCCACCGCCGCGACCGCCCGCTCATTTCATGGTATGGCGACATGACAATGCCCGAACATGTTCCAGGCGTAGCCCGCCTGCGCTCCCTGCACGCCACCCTGGTCATCGACCCGCCCATTCCTGCCGGCAGCTACGGCGACCGCAAGCTGCTTGCAGCCGCATTGCGCGCCCGGCTCGAGACCAACGCCGCCAGGCTCCGCCAGGGCCGGCCGGTATCCCCGCTATCGACCCCTCCCAACCCAGTTGTTCGTTCTGACCGATGATAACTGCTAACAACCTTGCCAACCCCGGTGCCAACTGGCGCATCGCCGCCTTCTATCAATTCACCGCACTTGCGGACCCCGCCGCCTTACGCGCGCCAATCTTTGAATTCTGCGCCAACCTCGAGTTGAAGGGCACCCTGCTGCTGGCGCCCGAGGGCATCAACGGCACCCTTGCCGGCAGCCCAAACGCCATCTGCAAATTTAGCACCGCTTTGCGCAACGGCCAGCTCGGCATTCCCCAAAACGGCCGCTCGGAACTCAAATTCTCCAGCGCCGCCAAGATGCCGTTCAAGCGCCTGAAAATTCGTCTGAGACCTGAAATCGTAACCCTTAAACAGCCGCTTTCCAACCCGGCGAAAGTAGGAACCTACATCGATCCGGCCGGTTGGCATCAGGTGCTGGACGATCCAGAAACTTTATTGATCGACACTCGCAACGCATTCGAAATCGCCATCGGCAGCTTTCCCGGCGCCATCAACCCGCAAACCGCCCGCTTCAGCGACTTTACCGGTTTCGCGCAACAAAAACTCGACCCCAAAAAGCACAAAAAAATCGCCATGTTCTGCACCGGCGGCATCCGCTGCGAAAAAGCCAGCGCCTGGCTGCTGCAATCCGGTTTTGAAGAAGTCCTGCACCTGCAAGGGGGTATATTAAACTACTTGGATACCATCCCCGCCGCGCAAAGCCGCTGGCAAGGCGAGTGCTTCGTTTTCGATGACCGCGAAACCCTGTCCCATGCCGACTTCAGCGCCGGCACCCCCTGATGCAATTTGGCAACAACCAGCTCAAACGCTGCAAATACGGCTGGATGTTGTTCCACGGCCCCTATATCGGCAAATGCTTCGAACTCTACGGCCAGTACAGCGAGGCCGAGGTCAGCATCCTGCGCGCCTTCATCCGCCCCGGCGACACCGCCATCGACGTTGGCGCCAATATCGGCGATCTGACCCTGCCAATGTCGCAATTCGCCACCGCAACCGGCCGCATCTACGCCATCGAATCCCACGCCGAAACCTACAACATCCTCTGCGCCAACCTGGCGCTTAATAACATCACCAACACCCAACCCATCAACGCCTTCATCGCCGATCACGCTGATGTCGACACCTCCGGACCTTGGGGCAAATATGGCTATGTCTCCAAAAACTTCCAACCGCCGATCCTGGCCATCGACGCGCTCGCGCTTGATGCCTGCGCCTTCATCAAAATCGACGTCGACGGCAAAGAGCTTGAGGTGCTGAAAAGTGCTGCAACCACCATCGCCAAAACCCGCCCGGTCATCTACCTCGAGAACGACATCCGGGAAAAATCCTCGCCGCTCCTGGAACATCTCCTGCAGCAAGACTATCGCCTATACTGGCACCAAGCCCCGATTTTCGATGCGCAAAATTATTTCGGCAACCCAACCAACCATTGGGCCCCGCAAAACATCGTCTCCCTGATGATGCTCTGCATCCCCAACGAAACACCCGCCACGGTGCCCCTGAAACAAGTCGAACACAAGGACGAATGGTGGCGTTAGGCTCAAGGGCTTTACCGCCCCCGCCCGAGCGCGCCTAAATCATGCGGTTTCGGATATCTCGACCCGGTCCGGATAGAACGCCAGATGCTCGCGGATTGCCGCCACCGATTCATAAGGCTTTTCATAACTCCAGACCGCATTGGCGGCGCGGCCATCTCCTGCCGGCAGATTATAATACGAACAATCGCCCTTATACGGGCAGTAGCTGGTACGATCGGAATGCGTCAGCCGTTCCATCTTCACATCCGTCCGCGGAATATAAAGCACTCCCGCGTAGCTCGCTTCCATCAGCCGCAGCGCATTGCGCGTATCGGCAATCACCTCGCCCTGATATTTGATGACCACATGCTTCGGATTTTTTTCTATCGTGATAGGGTGGTCGGGGCCCGGTATTTTCATACTACGTTCGCTCATGAAATGCTCCCTGCATAACGGATCTAGCTAATCATATGGTTCCGCCCTCGGCTTAGGCCAATAGCCGTTTGCATATGTGGCCGGCCGCGCCCCCCAAAAACCTAGTTACAATGGCCTCCACCTGTTAAAATTAATCGGATTTTAAAACGAAACTGCCAAACCGGGGCAATGGACGGATCAACGATCTCGCAAAATGCCCCGCTATCGCTCCGAGGCCATGCCTTTATGACCGCGGATATGCCGGTTATCGCTCATGCGGTCACGGAATTCTGCAATGGCGCCGAGGAAGGCACGCTGCAATTTTTCGACGCCGTGCTGCCGCATTGCCGGCGCCTGATCGATGTCGGCGCCTATATCGGCCTGCTAAGCCTCTATGCCTCCGACCGGGTGGAAGAGATCCTGGCTTTTGAACCGAGCCCTACCCATCAGAGCCTGCTGACTGCGAATATCATCGCAAACCAGGACTATCGGCCCGACCTTGCCGAACGCATCACCCTCATTCCGGCCGCCCTTGGACTTGCCGAAGGCGTGGCGCCGCTGTTTCGCAAGGCCTATGCCGATTCCGGGTCGAGCCTGTTCCAATCGGTGGAACGCCATCAGGTTCTACATGGCCAGGTTGAGGCGCAGGTGCCGATCTTGGCAGCCGCCAAAACCCTCGAAGAGATCGGGCTGAATGCCGCCACCCTCATCAAAATCGATGTCGAGGGCGCCGAATACGACCTGATACCCCAGGTGGCGCCCCTGCTGGCCCGCTTCCGGCCATTTCTGCATCTGTCATTTCACCCCTTCAACCTGCTGGCAGCCTCGCCGGCCGAAACATTGTTCCTTCGCTTGCGCCGCGGCCTGGAGCTGGCGGCGGCGCTACAATTCTACCCGTACATCTACCTGTTCCAGAACGGCGTGTGGCTCGAAGTCACGGCCGTAACCTACCTGAAATTTATCGAAGACTATCTGATGAAACCAAAACGCCTGCCGCGCATCGCCTCGCCGCAATACGGCTTTGTCGATGCCGCTGGTTTCTCCGCCATCCGCCTGGACCTGGCCGCCATGCAATTTGCTTGATTTGAGCCGGATAGTTGAGCGGCCTTATTCAAGGCAGCCGCATTGAGGATCGTGACACATGCTGGAACTTATCGGCCAACCCGACTACCTGACAATTTCCAGCCCAACCCCTGCCGCCAGCCAGATTCTGGCTATTCTGGCGGCGGGCGGCATCACCGAACCCGTGGTGGCGGAACTAGGGATCGGCATTGGCGCGACCTCGTTCACGCTGGCGCGCTGCATGGACAACGCCGGCAAACTGCATCTGTTCGATTTCCACGACAAGCTCAGTCAGCTGCAAGCCGATCTTGCGTCGCTCGGCTTCACCAATGTCGAATGCTTCGGCAATACCTCAAAACACTGGGATTCGTACAACTGGACCCTGGGCAAGTTCCTGCTTGCCGGCCAGCGCGAAGTTTATGACTACATCTACCTTGACGGCGCCCACACATTCGCGGTCGACGGCCTTGCCTTCGTGCTGTGCGACAAGCTGCTGAAACCCGGCGGATTTATCGAAGTTGACGATTATCACTGGAAGTTCTCACAATCCCAATGGATGCGCGAATGCCGCAATGCGTTCATGACCGATGAACAGATCGACACCGCCCAGCTGGCAATGGTGGTCGACCTGTTCCTCAATGGCAACCCGGCCTACGAGGTCATCACCAAAAACCGGATTTATAGAAAGCGGCCGGCCTAACTTTCGCTTAGTCTGGCTTAGGTCCGGCTGATCCGATAGGTCCGGCTGAGCCAAGACCTGGCGCGGCAATCTTCGACACATACGCATCGGCAATGCGAAGCCGCCTCTACCGGCCAGGCGGCGCTGCTGATATGACATCGGTAATGTTGAAGCTCTCCTGCCTCTGCGGCCAAGCCGGCATCGAAATCTCCAGGCAGCCGGAATACATTAATGAATGCAACTGCACGCTTTGTAGCAAATCAGGCGCCCGCTGGGCCTATTTCCACCCGTCGGAGGTGGGCATCATCGGAACTACCCGAGGCTATAGCCGGGAGGACAAGCCAGACCCGGCCGCGGAAATACATTTTTGTGCAAATTGCGGCGCCACGACGCATTTCGTTTTGACGCCCAGCGCCGTTGCAAAGTTCGGCAACATCCAGCTTGGCGTCAATATGCGCCTTGCGGACGAGAAGGACCTTGCCGGCATAGAACTTCGTTATCCGGACGGACGGGCCTGGCCCGGTAGCGGCAGCTTTGGCTATGTGCGCGAAGCCCGGATGATCGGCTAGCAGCGACCGCTCAATGATGTTGCCTGGGCGCCAAAATTGCTGCCGGGATCACTACGCCAATGGCAATTGCCGCCACCATCAACACCACTTCTATCCCCAGCGTCACCGTCGCCTGGAACAAATCCGAGCTGGCGCCGCCCTGCACAATTTGCAAACAGCCGACGCCCATGCGGAAAGCGTACGCCCCCGGCATCATCGCCACCACGCCGGGAAACGAGAACACCACCGCCGGCGCGCGGAAATACCTGCTGAAAAGCTGTGCCAAAAACCCAACAACGCCGGCGCCGATCAAGGTTCCGCCTACCACGTTCAGCCCTAAATGAACCATCAAGGTGCGGGTCGTGTGGCTGGCAATCCCGCATAACACGCAAGCCCAGGCAATCCGCGGCGGCACATTGAACAACAGCGCAAATCCCACCGCGGCCAACGCTGAAAATGCGGCATCTTCCGGGATGCCGACAAACCGCGCCGGTTCCACAACCGGGATCGTTGCACCGGTCACGACGGTCGCAACAAACAAGCCAAACGCAATCGCGCTGGTAACCAGTGCCGAAAAACCCAGCCTGCCGATCCCCAGCGTCATATGATTGCGAATCACATCCTGAAATCCGTTAATCAACGGCACCCCAGGCACAATGATCATGCCGGGCGCCACCAGGCATAATGTCGGCGTCGCACTTACCCCCAATGCCACCCCAATTCCGCCGACAATCCCGCTTAGCGTGGCGGCGGCAAAAGGGATCGCAAATGGATTGGCATGCCGGCGTCCCATTTCCTGCCGCAGCCAGGTGCCTGCCGCGCCCGCCAGCCAGGCCACCGCAAAAGCCGGCCAGTCGCCGCCGAACAGCCGGCTAAGGCTGGCCGCGGTAAGGCCCAAAGCAACCACCACCAGCCAGCGATTATATTGCGGCTTGGCGTGCTCCACCGCCTCCAGCGCCGGCCGTATTTCCTGCAGCCGGCACTGCCCAGAGGCGACCTTGCCCAGCAGCACATCAAGTTCAGCCAGCGCTGCCATCCCAACGCCCATCGCCGGCACCCGCTTGCCTATTTTCGTACGGAACCTGTCGCCGGCCACCAGCGTCAGCAGCAGCGTCTCGTAATTGACCGTCAGCTGCGCGCTACATCCAAATGCCAGCGCGAACCGCTCAACATCGGCCTCCACCTGACCGGTATCAGCGCCGTTCAACAACAGCAGCCGTCCGACATACAAGGCCAGATGCGCGACCTCGTCGATCGTCTCCGCATCCGGCAGCAGGTGATCCATTTCGCTCAGGTGCTACCGCGGCGCGCAGGCATAAACCGATTGCTTAGCATAAAAAGGTTGCTTAAGCGTACACAGGTTTATAGGCCTGCGCCCGTACATGCGCTTCGATATCCGCCGGCCGCGCCACCCGGGCCAGGTCATGATCGAATATATACTCCGCAACCTTGGCAGCGGTCCGCAATGAGGCATCGAAAATCGTGCTGGTCGGCGGATAGATCAGCCCGTTGGCGAGGTTGGCTTCCGTCACCTGCTCGGCAACCCCCTTGGCCGCGATGATGAACATCTCCTCAGTCACCCGTTTTGCCTGCGTGGCCAGCACCGCCATGCCGATCGCCGGGAAAATATAAACATTATTGCCCTGCCCCGGGATCAACGTCTTGCCGTCGATCTCCACCGGATCGAACGGGCTGCCGCTGGCAAACACCGCCCGCCCGCCGGACCATTTATAAGCCTCCTCGGCGGTGCATTCCGAGCGCGATGTAGGATTGGAATACGGGAAAATAATCGGCCGCTCATTAATCCGCGCCATCGCCTCGATCACCGCCTTGTTAAACAGTTTCGGCACCGTGCTGACGCCGATGATCACCGTCGGCTTGATCGCTTCCACCGCATCCACAAACGTCGTCACCGGCTCATGGTCATGCGCGAACGGCTTCTGAAAATCCGCGAGATCGGTGCGTGACGACACCATCAGCCCGTTGACGTCGAACATCCAGTTCTGCGCACGGGCCTTTTCAATCGGCAGCCCCTCCAGCGCCATCGCCTCGCTGATCAGTTCCGCAATTCCGGTCCCAGCCGAGCCGCCGCCCAAAAACAGCACCCGCTGTTCGGTAAGCTTGCCGCCGGTAATCCGCAGCGCCGCGATCACGCCAGCCAGCGCCACCGCGGCCGTGCCCTGAATATCATCGTTATAGGTGCAGATTTTGTCGCGATAGCGGGCCAAAATCGGCACCGCATTGATATTTGCAAAATCCTCCCATTGCAGACAGCATTTTGGAAACAGCGTCTGCACCGCCTGCACGAATTCCTCGATGAAGGCATCATACGCCGCCCCCCGCACCCGGTTCTGGCGCAGTCCAAGATAAAGCGGATCCTCGAGAAGTTCGTGATTATTGGTGCCAACATCCAAAGTGATCGGCAACGTCATCTGCGGCGGCACGCCGGCGCAGGCGGTATAAAGTGCGAGCTTGCCGACAGGGATGCCCATCCCGGCAACCCCCAGATCCCCCAGCCCGAGGATCCGCTCGCCATCCGTGACCACAATGAAGCGCACATCCGGCTGCGGCCAGTTGCGCAGCACTTCCAGCAGCCGGCCTTTGGCGGAAATCGGCAGATACATGCCGCGCGAGGCCCGGAATATATGGTCGTATTTCTGGCAGGCTTCGCCCACCGTCGGCGTATAAACCAGCGGCATGAACGCCGCCGGGTCCGACATCAGCACCGCGTAATACAGCACCTCGTTGCGTGACTGCAGATCGCTCAAAAACAGATATTTCTGCAGATCGTTATCCAGCGCCTCCAGCTCGACATGCACCCGCGCAATCTGCGTTTCCAGCGTATCTGCAACCGGCGGCAACAATCCCTCGATGCCAAGCGCCCTACGCTCAGCTTCAGGAAATGCGCTGCCCCTATTCAAATGCGGATTGTGCAAAACGGCCGGGCCTTTCGGACCGGCAATCTCAGTATCGGACATTGGCTGCTCTCTTTTCAATGATGACTGGGACTATTGCTCTAAGACGTGGCCACGTAGGGTGTAACCATCTTCTTGGGATCCACCACCCGGTCGAATTCCGCTTCGGTTACAAATCCCAGATCCAGCGCCGCGGCCTTCAGCGTCAGATCGTTATCCATCGCATGATGCGCAATCTTCGAAGCTTTATCGTAACCGATCACCGGCGCCAGCGCCGTCACCAGCATCAGCGAGCGATCGACATATTCCTTGATCTTCTTCAAATTCGGCTCCGTGCCCGCCACCAGATATTTGCGGAAGTTGGTGCAGCCATCGGTAATAAGGGTAATCGAGTGCATCAGGTTATGGATGATCAATGGTTTGTAGACATTCATCTCCAAATACCCGCTGGCGCCGCCAAACCCGACCGCCACATCGTTTGCCATCACCTGCACCGCGATCATCGCCAGCGCCTCGGCCTGGGTCGGATTGACCTTGCCCGGCATAATCGAAGAGCCTGGCTCGTTCTCCGGAATATTCAGCTCGGCAAAGCCGGCGCGCGGGCCGCAGGACATCAACCGGATATCGTTCGCGATCTTATACAAGCTGGTTGCCAGCGTCCGCAGCGTTCCGGAAAGCTGCACCAGCGCGTCATGCGCGCCCTGCACCGTAAACTTGTTCGGCGCGCTTACAAACGGCAGCCCGGTCAGCGCCGCGATCTCCGCGCAGGCCGCTTCTGCAAACCCGGGTGCGGCATTAATGCCGGTACCCACCGCCGTGCCGCCCAGCGCCAGCCGATACACGCCCTTCAGCGCATCATCGATCCGTTCCAGATCATCGCCGAGCATCCCGGAATAGCCGGACCATTCCTGCCCCAGCGTTATCGGCGTCGCATCCTGCATATGCGTCCGCCCGATTTTAACAATATCCTTCCACAGCTCCGCCTTCGCCGCGATCGCATCGTGCAGATCCCGCACCGCCGGCACCAGCCGCTCAACCGTTCCTACCGCCGCCGCAATATACATCGCCGAGGGAAAACTATCGTTGGACGACTGTGACATGTTGACGTGGTCGTTCGGATGCACCGGGGCCTTGCTGCCGAGATCAGTCCCGGCAAGCTGGCAAGCCCGGTTCGACATCACCTCGTTGACGTTCATGTTGAACTGCGTGCCGCTGCCGGTCATCCACACATGCAACGGAAACATATCCTGATGCTGACCGCCCAAAATTTCATCGGCAATCGTTACAATCAGCTGGTGCACCTTATCATCCAGCCGGCCACCGGCATGGTTGGCATTCGCCGCCGCCTTTTTCAGCACGGCGTAGGCGGCAATCATTTCGCGCGGGATCAAATCCTTACCGATACTGAAATGTTCCAGCGAGCGCTGCGTCTGCGCTCCCCAAAGCACGTCGGACGGCACGCTCACTTCGCCCAGACTGTCGAATTCCTTGCGAATGTTAGCCATTCTAAACCTCCCCGTCAGTGATCGACGCCGGGACCGTACCCAGCCGCCACCAACCTGTCCATCACGAACAGGGACCGAGCCGCCCGGCCACAAGCTTTTCGTTCAAAAAGCGCCCGATGCGTTGCTAACGCGCTTTTTCTTTATGATACTCAAACGATGCGTTAATCATATCCAGCAAATGCCGTCCAGAAGTTGTCGGCGGATATTTGGGGGTCTCGCCGGGTTCAAGGCAAGTCTCCAAACAAACCACTTCCGCATTGAAATCGGGATCGAAAAAATACGGCAGCGAGTACCGCTCCAACCCCGAAACATTCACCACCCGGTGCAGCGTCGAGGTAAACACGCCGTTGGTCCAGCGCTCCATCATATCGCCGATATTAACCACGAAACTATCAGCAATCGGCGGCGCGTCGATCCACTCGCCGCTGGCATTGCGCACCTGCAGGCCACCGGCGGCATCCTGCGCCAGCATCGTCAGACAACCATAATCGGAATGAGCCCCGGCGCCGATTTGCGCCGGCGTAATCCGCCCCTTCTGCGGCGGATAATGCAGCGGTCCCAGCGTCGTCATCGGCGACTTCAGCCAACGGTCGAAATACTGCTCTTCCAAGCCCAATGCCAAGGCAAAGGCCCGCATCAACCGGCGCCCCAGGCCCTCCATCACGTCGTAATATTCCTGCATAACCTCCCGCCAACCCGGCAGGTTTTGCGGCCATTGATTAGGCCCGTGCAGCGGCGTCTTTGCCTGCACCAGTGGATGGCTCGCCGCCAAATCCCGGCCGATCTTAATTCCTTCCTTCAAATCGCCATCGGCCGTCTGCTTTTCCGGATCCAGGTTCTCGCCGCCGATTTTAAAATAGCCGCGATGTACCTCGGATTGCTCAATCGCGATCCCGGCTTTTGCCGCCTCGGACTGCTCAAAAAATCGCCTCGTCTCGGCAAAAACAGCATCGACCAGCGCCGCCGGCACCCCATGATTGACGATATAGAAAAACCCGATATTGCGGCACGCCGCACCGATTTTGGCAGCAACATCAGCCCGCGCTGGTGCATCCCCATGCAGCAGCGGCCCGATATCGATCACTGGAATTTCGGTCATGCTGACCCGCTTCGCGATCAACCCGGGATCAAGTTCGATAGTATCAATCATGGCCCTATGATAATCCTTTGGCGACTGTTTCAAAAGGCCAAAATCTTGGGCGCATATCTACTCGGCATCGATCTCGGAGCTGGCAGCCTGAAAGCCACGCTCATCACTGAAACCGGCAGCGTCGCCGGCGAGGCCAGCGCCCCCATCACCACCCATGTCCCGCAATTTGGCTGGTCGGAACAAGACCCCGCCGAATGGTTCGCAGCCCTTTGCGCCGCGGTGCCGCGCGCCGTTGCCGCGGCCGGCATCGAGCCGGACCGCATCACTGGTATCGGTATCTCCGCCGGCGCCCATATCCCGGTTCTGACCGACGCCGCCGGCACCGTCATCCGCCCAGCCATCATGTGGAACGACCAGCGCAGCGCCGAGCAAGCCGCCGCCCTGCACGCCACCGCCGGCGACATGATCATCGCCACCTCGCTGAACCGCGCCAATCCCACCTGGACCCTGGCGATGCTGGCCTGGCTCAAAAAATACGAACCCGAAGCCATCGCCCGCACCCACCGCATGTACCTTGCCAAGGATTATCTGCGCAGCCGCCTCACCGGCAGCTGGGAGACCGACTACAGCGACGTCATCGGCGCGTTGATGGGCGATGACCGCAGCAAAACCTGGTCCCCGGAAATCTGCGCCTTAATCGGATGGGATATGAAAACCCTGCCGCCGGTGGTGCAACCAATCAGCATCGCCGGCCAAGTGACCCTTGCGGCGGCTGCGCAAACCGGCCTTGCCGCCGGCACCCCGGTCGTCTGCTCCGCCAATGACACCACTGTCGAATTCTTCGGGGTCGGCGCCGATGCCCCCGGCATTGGCGCCGTCAAACTCGCCACCGCCGGCGTCCTGTTCCTGGCCACGCAAGGCCCTAGCGTGCACCCGCCGATCTCCTGCTACCCGCACATCATCGACGGGCTTTATTATACCGCCACCGGCACCAATTCCTGCGCCTCGGCACATCGCTGGCTGCGCGACCAGATGTTCCCGGAAGGCGGTTTCGAGGAAATGGACAGCCTAGCCGCCGCCATCCAACCCGGCGCCGCGGGCCTGCTATTCCATCCCTATCTGCAAGGCGAACGCGCGCCCTACTGGGACCCGCTGTTGCGCGCCGATTTCATCGGCCTCACCATCTCCCACAACCGCGCCCATTTCGCCCGCGCCTTGTACGAAGGCATCGCCTTTTCCATCCGCGACCTGCTGGCCGCGGCGCAGGCACTGGGCCTTGCCTTCGGCACCATCCGCCTGATGGGCGGCGGCGCCCGCAGCGCCCTCTGGCGCCAGATCATCGCCGACGTCACCGGCCTCACCATCGAGCGCACCGAATCCGGCGACGCCTCCTTCGGTGCCGCCCTGATCGCCGGCATCGGCACCGGCGTCTTCGACTCGCCGGCCGATGCCATCAAAAAATGCGTCAGGCTATTGGACCAGACCACGCCGGATTTAAAAACCCACGGGTTCTACACGGAACTTTTCGATATCTACAAACAGGCCCAGGCTGTCCTGGCGCCGCTAAACCACCGCCTGCACGCGCTGCAGCGCGATTAGCAAGAAGCCGCTTTTTGAAAAAAGCGCCGCAAAAACTTTTTTAATCTGGAGCATCGGCGTTGGCAGCGACAACACCTATGCCCCAGATCCTAAAAAGTCTTTGCTTCGCGGGCGGCTAGCTTTTTTCTTCGGAAAAGCAGTGCTTACCTAGACTTCCTCCAAAATTTCCTTCGCGTAGGTCCGAAATTTCATAATCGGACCGTCGCCGGCGCAAATGATCGGATTTTTCAGGTGTTTCTTGAAGTTCAACACTTTTGCATCCTGGCTGATCTCGGAGAGCACCCGCGAGGCAAAGGCGCCGCCGATCGCCTCATTAATTTCCGCCGACCCGGTATCACGAATATACATCCGCGCCCGCAACTGGAAGCTCTCATGGTCGATCGGCGTCAGCGTCCCGATCTGCTGGAAGCCAAAGCCTTCTCCCAGCGTGATGTGGTGGATGATGCTAAGCGCACTGAAATTGAACTCCATGAACGTCAGCGGAAATTCTTCCGGATTTGCCGGCGCCCCATAGGTCACGCGCATGCCATAATCGGTCCGCGCCACCTTGGCGATCTCCGGCATGCCAGTTGAATGATGCAGCTGCTGGATATGCGCGGTATCGAATAGGTTTTCCATGATGTCGCGGAACGGCGCCCGCGAAATCCGGTTATACTCGGTATAAAACATCCAGGGCTGCTCGGCCGAGGCATATTCCTCGAAGTCATAAGGCTGGAATTCCGGCGCCTTGCCTTCCGGATGATACCACATCAACACCATGCCGAAGCGCTCCACGGTCGGGTACATCGTGAGCTTGGCCTGCGGCGGCACAATATTAGTGTAGGGGATGGAGTTGCATTTGCCGGTGGCGCCGTCGAAACGCCATTTATGGAATGGACATACCACCTCGCCACCGGTGATGCAGCCATCATGGCTTGCCAGATGCGCGCCAAGATGCGGGCAATAGGCATCCGCCACCTTGGCATCGCCATTGGCGTCCCGATAAACAATCATCTGCTGGTCGAGATAGCTGACCGATTTCAGCACCCCTTCGACGATATCCTTGCTTTCAGCAACGCAATACCAGCCTTTCGGGAAGCCGACCGTCTGGTCGCGGTAGCGCATCGCAATCGGCTCGACATGGCTTTCAGACAGATCGACGGCCTCGGCAACATTCATGTCCATTTTTCATTCCTCACTATCGCACAAGATTTCTTATGAGCTTCGCTCGCAAGGCCAATCCAGCGTCGTGGCGAGCTTTGCACCGTCTTAGTATTGCCGTTACAGCATGTAAAGCAAAAAGCGCTTTTCAAACCTTGGTCTTCAGCAGATCGCGGATTTCACCCAGCAGGGATTCGGTCGGCGTCGGCGGTGCATCGGCCGGCGGCGGCGATTTATAAACTTTGGAAACCAGCCGCACCATCCAGAAGATCGCAAATGCAACGATGATGAAGTTGATCACGGCATTCAAAAACACGCCATAATTCAACGTGACCGATCCGGCCTTGACCGCATCTGCCAAGGTCGGTTCAACCGGGCCCTTGAGCGTGACGAACAGGTTCGAGAAATCGACCCCGCCTGAAATCAAGCCGATCACCGGTGTGATCATGTCCTTGACCAGGCTACCGACAATACCGGTAAATGCGGCGCCGATCACCACGCCGACCGCCAAATCCACGACGTTGCCGCGCATGATGAAAGCTTTGAATTCATCAACCCAGGCGGGTGTTTTTACCGACTTTAATACTTGTGACATGCCTGAATTCCCCTGCTTGCGATTTAATGTGCTGGCTTAACTGCCAAGCTAAAACGCTTCGCAGGATATTGGCAACAAATCACCCCGAATTTATGGATTTTATCCTTGCCCGGCTCGACGGCGATCTGTGAGGTAACGCCCCAGGCCAACGACTCGGCCAGCTCGGAGGGTTATATGCGGATAGTTTTTTACGTAAGCAATCGATTTACGCGCCTTGCCGCCATCGCGGCAATTTTATCGCCACTGGCGCTCGGTGGCTGCGGCAGCAGTCAGCCCGGGCGTCTCCAGGGCGGCGCTGCCGGGGGGGCCGCAACCGGCGCGGTTGTCGGTCTCATCGGCGGCCCAATCGGCGTCGTTCTCGGTGCCGGCATCGGCGCCGGCGTGGGCGCCCTGACCTCCACCAGCACCACACCAAAACAAGTCAACCTAGGTAACCCGCCCTGGCAAAAAGGTGAACCCAAAACCGCCGCAAATACCCCGGGCTCAAATCCCCCGTCCTAACCGACGGGGCCGTTTCAAACTAACCGGCTTTCTTGGCTCGCCGTACGCGAGGCGCGCTGAAAATATGAAAGGCTGCTCCGCCAGAGTATTAAAAGCTGCTCCGGAGCCGGAAATATGAAAGGCTGCTCCGCAGCCGAAAGGCCGTGATCACCGGAAGCGCAGACAAGCGTTTAGATGGCTGGAAGCAAGCAGCCGGTAGAGTTCAGGCGACGGTGCCGGAGACGTATGCTTTGAGGCTATCAACCTCATGCTCCTGCTGCGAAAGCCTCGCCTTCACAACGTCACCGATACTGACCAATCCTACCAACTTGCCGTCGACCATGACCGGTAAATGCCTGAACCTGCCATCGGTCATCATCTCCATGGCTTCCGCAACGGTGGTTTCCGGTGTCGCCACCTTCAGCGAATGCGTCATCAATTCCTCCGCCGACATCGCAAATGTCGCGCTGGCATATTTAGACAGCGTGCGGACAATGTCGCGCTCGCTCAAAATGCCGACCAACCTGTTATCGGCATCGCAAACAAGGACAGCACCGATGCGCTTTTCCGCCAGTACATTTATGACCTCGGAAATCCGTGTCGCCGGCGATACAGACAAAACTGAACTGCCTTTGGATTTCAAGATCGCTGCTAGAATCATGGCACATCCCTCCCAATAGGTGATTATGGGGATTGAGCCGTCTGTAATCAAACGAAATCACTGGGCTTCAACGACATATCATGCTTTGCATTGCAGCAACTGCCTTGAACTTTCCGGCCTGGCTGGCAAGCAGCAATTGGGTCAAGCGATCCTTTCGGGGGTAAAACCAACCCGCGGGTTTTGCAGTAAATGCTGGCTTTCAATCAGCGACAACTCATCGGCCCCGGCTTGCGCGGTCTGTTGCAGAACAGCCTGCAAAGCCGAACAGGCTTTACCAAGGGCTGACGGCAAATCCCGCTGCTTGCAGAAAGCATCCAGAAAAATGCCCGCAAACAAATCGCCGGCGCCGTAAAACCTTTGCCCAAGCTGTGCAAAATTCACCCGCCACACCGCTGGCCCATCCAGCGCCATCACATCCAGGGTGTCGGGCGGCGTATCGACGCCGGCGAAACTCGTCAGCAGCACCATCCCCGGTCCCTTTGCCTGCAACGCGCGCATCGCCTGCAGCGCTCCCCGCCGCGTATCGAAGGCTTCACCACTCAAAACACCAAGCTCAAACGTGTTGGGGGTAACGATATCGGCGACCGCCGCCAGCTCACGCATTCGCGAAACGATCGCCTCACTCACATAAAGCCGGCCGTCATCGCCCAACACCGGATCACACACATAAAGCGCGCCCGGCGTCCCGGCTTTCGCCCGCGCCACCGCATCCTGCACAATATCTGCAACCCCCGCCTGCCCGAGATAGCCCGAGAGCACGGCGTCGCACCGCCCAAAACAGCCGCGGCTGGCCAGGCCCGTCAGGATGTCCCGCAACAAATCCACCGGAATCGGGCCGCCAGCAGCGCCGCCATGTCCCGGATGGTGTGACAGAACCACGGTCGGCAACTGCCAAACTTCCCGTCCCAGTCGCTGCAGCGCGAATACGGCGGCCGAATTGCCGACAAAGCCCGCGGCAACCTGCGACTGAATGGATAAAATCCCCATAGCCCAGCATGTCACACCCGAACCGCGCTTTCCAACCGGACCCGTCAGCAACAATTATCAACATAGGGCCATGTCGACAGCCGCCGGCTCGGCCTTGCCTTTACCGGGGTCCAAGGTCAAAACCCCCTGCAATGGCCCGCTCTCGCGTTCTTACCCGGATCGACCGCTATGTGCTCAGCCAATTAACGCTGTCGCTGGTCCTGGTTACGGCCGGACTGGTGGCGCTGATCTGGCTTACGCAGTCGCTGAGGTTCATCCAGATCATCGTCAATCGCGGCCTGTCGCCGGTGGTTTTCGTCAAACTTACCTTTCTGCTGATTCCAAGCTTCGTCTCGACGATTCTGCCGATCACCTGTTTCATCGTCGTGCTGTTCGTCTACGCGCGGCTGGCCGGTGACCGCGAGCTCACCGTCATGCGGGCGGCCGGCATGTCAGATCTGGCGCTGGCCCGCCCGGCGTTGATGGTTGCCGCGGCGGCCATGCTGTTCTGCTATTTTCTGAATATTTTCCTGGTGCCGGCCAGCTTGAATGAATTCCGCGCCTATGAATTTGAAATCCGCAACCAGATCGCGGCGTTCCTGCTCGAACCCGGCGTTTTCACACCGGTCTCCAACAACGTCACTGTCTATGTCCAGTCGCGCGGCAGCGATAACAGCCTGCGCGGCATATTGATCGAAGATGGCCGGCAGCCAAACTCCCCCGCCACAATCCTGGCGCAGTCCGGACAGCTTACCGTGACTAGCGCGGGGCCGATCGTCGAGCTGATGCACGGTTCGCGCGAGCAGCTCGACCCGAAAACCGGCCGGCTTGATCTGCTGACGTTCGAGCGCAATGTCGTCAACCTTGCCGGTACCCAGGCAAACAGCGCCGTCGACCGGCCAGATGCTTCCGTTGCCTCGCTGTTCGCGCTGCTGCACCCGGACCCGCTGCTAAATGCGTCCGAACAGTCGAAATGGCTGGTTGAGGCGCACCGGCGTCTAACCTCGCCGCTCACCGTCGTCGGTTTTACGCTGATCGGCCTGTTCGCGGTGCTGGGGGGCGCCTTTCGCCGCCATGGCGGCCTGGTGCGGCCTTTCCTCGCCGTGGCAATCGTCACCTTGCTGGTTGCGGCCGGGCTGGGCGTTAATAATTTCGTCGCCAAGCATCTGCAATTGCTGCCTTTGATCTGGCTCACGACCCTGTTGCCCGGTTTTGCCGCCGGCCTGCTGCTGTTCATGCCGCGCGGCCTGGCGCCAGCCTGGCACCGGCGCCACCCGGCATCATGAACGCATGAGCGCTTCCAACGCGATTCCCTTCACCCTTTCGGTCTATTTCGGCCGCCAGTTCGCTGCCGCGGTACTCGTCATGCTGGCTGCGCTCTCGGCGCTGGTGGCGCTGTTCGATTTTCTCGAGCTGCTGCGCGAATCCGTCAGCTCGACCAACGCTACCTTCGGCGTCATTGTCGAAATGGAGCTGCTGCGGGTGCCCTGGATCGTCATGCAGATCCTGCCCTTCGCGGTCCTGCTGGGCGGCATTTTCGCCTTCTGGCGCCTGACCCGCTCATCGGAGCTGGTGGTGGCCCGCGCCAGCGGCGTCTCCGCCTGGCAGTTTCTGGCAACGCCGGTATTGCTGGCAACGCTCCTCGGAGCATTCGGCACCGCAGCCTTGAGCCCGCTTTCAGCCGTCATGTTTGCCCGCGCCGAGACCCTTTATAACGCCTATCTCGCGGTCGGCGGCGGCCCGCTTTCGTTGACCGGCGGCGACCTCTGGGTCCGTCAGGGCGATAACGGGCTCACCGCCAACGGCGTTGCGGTCCTGCACGCCACCAACGTGCATCTCTCCGCCAACGTCCTGCGCGCCGACAAGGTGAGTGTTCTGCGCCTGAACAAGGATACCGCGCTGCTACAGCGTCTCGAAGCGCATCAGGCGGTGCTGGTCGGCGGCGCCTGGCGATTGCACGCCGTTTCCGTATTACTGCCGGACGCCGCCCCCAGCTACGAAGCTGAGTTATCCTTCCCGACCGACCTTACCGTGAACCGTGTGCAGGAGAGTTTTGCCTCGCCAAGCTCGCTGTCATTCTGGGCCCTGCCGGATTTCATCCGGCTTTTAAAACGTTCCGGGTTTTCAGCCATCCAGCACCAGCTGGCCTTTCAGGCTTTGCTCGCTCTGCCGTTGCTGTGCGCCACCATGGCGCTGGTTGCCGCAGGCTTTTCGATGCGGCCATCGCGGCGCGGCGGCGCCACCCAGATGCTGGTCAGCGGGGTCGGCTGCGGCTTTGCCTTGTTCATGATCTCCGAAGTCGCCGACCAGTTCGGCACCTCCGGCGCAATCCCGGTGTATCTCGCGGCGTGGGCCCCGGCCGTCGCCGGCTTGCTGCTGGCCCTTGCGTTGTTGCTGCATCTGGAAGATGGCTGACGCAATGCACCGCCGCCTCCCTCGTTCGCGCTTCCGATTGCGATTCCGCGCGTCCCTCAGCCTCCATTTCTGCGCCGGCCTGCGCACGGCGAAAACCTGGTTCAACGCCGCCTGCGCCGGCGCCGTGGTGGCGGCACTGGCCGCGGCCTTGACCGGCCTGCCCTTTACCGCCTTGGCGCAGATGGCCGATCTTGACGGCAGCGCCACGCCAGGCAGTTCCAGCACGCCGGTGACCTTCCTGGCAGATACGGTCAATTACGACAAAACCAACAATATCGTGACCGCCGCCGGCCATGTCCGGGCCTGGCAGAACGGCCAGACGCTCTATGCCGACCAGGTGGTACTGAACCGCACCACCGATGTGGTTACCGCCACCGGCAATGTCGTACTCTCCGAACCCAGCGGCGAGAGCATTTACGCCGACCACATCGTGCTGTCCAAGGGCATGAAAAACGCCGTAATGACCGGGGTCGCCGCAAGGCTCGCGCAGAACGGCAGAATGGTCGCCAATGGCGGCCGGCGCTACAATGGCGATATCGAACAACTTTCAAAAATTATTTATTCTACCTGCAACCTTTGCAAATCCGACCCCACCAAACCGCCATTATGGCAAATCCGTGCCAGCTCCGCGACCCGTGATCTGCAGCATAAACGCATCGAGTTCTCCAACGCCGTAATGGAAATTCACGGCTTCCCGATCTTCTACACGCCCTACATGACGCAGCCTGATCCTTCGGTGAAACGCCAGTCCGGGCTTCTGGTGCCTTCCATCGGTTCTAGCTCAAGGCTAGGGTTTTTTACAACGCTGCCGTATTACTATGTAATCAACAACTCCTCCGACATCACCTTGACGCCGATCATCGCCGTCAAGACCGGGCCGGTGCTGGACGCCAATTACCGCAAGGCCTTCAACAACGGCCTGCTGAATATCGACATTTCCGGCGGCAACGATAACGATAATTTCGGCAGCGCAATCTTCTCATCCGGCACCTTCGATCTGGACCAGAACTGGCGCGCCGGTTTCACCTACGACCACGCCTCCAGCCCGAATTACCTGAACGACTTCAAAATCCTGCCGGCGCAGGCGTTCCTCTCCAGCGATGTCTATCTGGAAGGCTTCGGCCAAGGCTCCTACACCCGGGTCGAGGCGGACACCTATCAGGGCCTGGTCTCCAGCGTCGACCAAAGCACGCTGCCGATCGTGCTGCCTTACGGCCAGTATAACTTCGAATCGAACCCGGACCAATTCGGCGGCCGCTTCACCGTCAGCACTGATGCCTTCAATGTCGAGCGCGATGTCGGCACCAACACCCGGCGCGCCGCGTTTATCGGCGGCTACAAAGTCCCGTTCAACGGCCCGTTCGGCCAGCTATGGACCGCCCGGGTCCAGCTCGACACCGCTGCCTACGATGCCAACCGGCTGTACGAGCAGCCGAATTTCTCCACCCTCGACAGTGGCAATACGGCCCGCGCCGAGCCCTATGGCGCGCTTTTCGTGCAGTGGCCGTTCATCCGTTCGGGCTTTGGCAGCCAGATCATCGAACCTGAAGTGCAGTTCGTCGCAGCCCCCAATATCGGCATCAGCCAGAACAACCAGATCCCCAACGAAGACAGCCTGGATCTGGAATTTTCCGACGCCAATCTGTTCGACTTCAACCGCTACCCGGGCATCGACCGGCTGGAGGGCGGCGCCCGCATCGATTACGCCATGCACGCCTCCTGGTATCTGCCGCAGGGCACCTTTGTGGATGGCATCGTCGGCCAGTCCTACCGCTTCCATAAGGATTACGACTACCTGCCGGATTCCGGGCTCAATGATAACATCTCCGACATTGTCGGCCGCATCACCGTCGCCCCAACCTCCTATATCAACCTCACCTACCGCACCCGGCTCAGCCATACCGATCTCGGCGCCCGCATGATCGACGGCACCGCCAATTTCGGCACCCCGGTATTCAACGTCACCGGCGGTTATCTATACACCAATACCAATCCGTATGTGCTCTATCAGCAGCCGTCGGAGAACAATATTCCAAGCTCTTTCCCGGCCGCGTATTATACCCCGCGCAACGAATTCACGCTGAACGCGGCCACTAATATCGGGCCCTGGAGCGTCTCCGGCGGCACTGAGCGCAACCTGCAAACCGGCAAGTTCGACGACGCCAGTTTCAGTGGCGGCTGGCAGAACGAATGCATGGCGGTGAGCCTGCTCTACAACCAGCGCTTCACCTCCTTCAACGAAGACAACGGCAGCACCACGGTGCTGTTACAAATCACCTTCAAAACTCTCGGAAATGTTGGATTCAACGCCCTATGAAGCAGATCTCACGCCTACTCTCCGGCGCCGTCTTCGCCGCCACCCTGGCCGGAGGTTTTATCGGCGCTCCGGGATACTCCTCTGAATTTGCATCAAACTCGGCCTGGGCGCAGGACGCCTCGATTGTTGCGGTCGTCAACGGCCAGCTGATCACCAATGCCGATGTCGAAAACCGCACCCGGCTGCTGGCCATATCCACCGGCATGCAGCTGACACCGGGCATGATGCAGCGGATGGCGCCCCAAATCACCCGTGAGCTGATCGACCAGACCTTGCAGCTGCAGGAAATCAACAAACGCAACATCATTGTCCCGGAAAGCGACATCCTGGCAGCGGTCCAGCATATCGAGCAGAACAACAACATGCAGCCCGGTCAGCTGCGCGCCGAACTGGAATCGCACGGTGTTAATTTTCAAACCCTGATCGCGCAGTTGCGCACCGAAATCGGCTGGCAGGATGTTTTGCACCAGGTGCTTGGCCCCAGCCTGCAGCCGACCCCGGGTGATATCACGGCCGAGAAAAAAGCCCTGAAATCCCAGATCGGCAGCACCCAGTACCACCTGGCGGAAATCTTCATTCCGGTCACCGATCCGCAGGATGACCAGACCGCCAGGGATTTTGCCAACACGGTGATCCAGCAACTACGGCAGGGCGCGCCATTTCCCATCGTCGCTGCCCAGTTCAGCCAGGCCGACAGCGCCCTGGAAGGCGGCGATATTGGCTTTACCTCGCTCAGCCAGTTGGACGCCAGCGTTGCCGCGGTAGTGCAGACCATGCCGACCGGTGCCATCAGCAACCCGATCAGGGTGCCCGGCGGCTATTACATTGTGCAGATGCTGGGCACCCACACGCTCGGCAGCGACGTCGCCACCGTGATCTCGATGCGCCAGGTTTTCGTGCCTTATGCAACGCCGATCTCAAACGGTCAGGTCGGCCCGGCACAGGCCGCGCTGATTACCAAGCTGGTTCAGGACGGACATAAGGTGCATTCCTGCTCGGATATGGAGGCGCTCAACGCTGCCGACGGCAACGTGCGCCCAGCCGATCCTGGCCCGGTGAACCTCGCCAGCGTCACCCCGCCCGCCTTTCAGAACCTGCTCGCCAATATTCCAATCGGCCAGGTCAGCGAGCCGCTGGTCGCCGCCGACGGCGCCTCCATCGTCATCGTTTGTTCGCGGTCGAGCAGCCCGGTTGGGCTACCTTCCAACGACACCATCGCCAATGCCATCATCAACCAACGCGTTCAGATGGAATCCCAGCAACTCCTGGACAATCTCCGCCACCGCTCCATCGTCACCCAGAATGGAGCGTAAGCGCTGCCTTATTGAACAAAAAGTTTTTGCGCCGCTTTTCTCCAAAAAGCGGTTTCTGGCTTTCTGAAGAAACTTACTTTCCTCTAAAGCCCATTGCCGTTACAATTGGATCCAGATGGATTTCATTTTCATGCTGACCCGGCAGGACCAGACCGTCAGCGATTGCCTGGCGGTGATGGCGGAAATTCAGTCCGTTGGCCTCAAACATATCGGCTTCAAGGACATTGGCGCCGACCTTGAAACCTTAGGCGTCCTCAACCGCATGATTAAGGAGTCCGGCGCCACCAGCTATATGGAAGTGGTTTCGACAACGCCCGAGGCGGCCTTGAATTCAGCCAGGATCGCGGTTGAAATCGGCGTTGACCGGCTGCTGGGCGGCACCGAGGTGCAGCCGACCTTGAAGCTCCTGCAAGGCAGCGGCATTGCCTATTATCCCTTTCCCGGCAAACCCGCAGGCCATCCTACCGTGCTCGGCGGCAGCGCCGCCGAAATTGCCGCCGACACCTGCGAATACCTCGCCGCCGGCTGCGCGGGGGTGGACTTGCTGGCGTACCGCGCGACCGAAGCTGAGCCGCTCGACCTGGTCGCCGCCGCCCGCCGCGCCTGCGGCAGCAACGGCGTATTGATCTGTGCCGGCGCGGTCGACAGCCCGGCCCGTATCTCCGCTTTGCGCAATGCCGGGTGCGACGCGTTCACCATCGGCTCGGCTGCCTTCGACGGCTCCTTCTCGCCACGCAAAGGCAGTTTGCGCAGTCAGCTTGAGGATATTCTCGCATGCGTCTGATGGGTAAACGCGCTTTCATCAGCGGTGCCGGCGGCGGCATCGGCCGCGCCACCGCGCTCAAATTCGCCGCCGAGGGCGCTGCCGTCATCGTCTCCGACATCCGCGCCGCCCCGGCCGACGAAACCGCCCACGCCGTCATCGCCGCCGGCGGCAAAGCCATCACCGCGATCGGCGACCTTACCGACCCCGCCGCCTGCGAAGCAATCTTCTCGTCCGGCGCCAAAGCTTTCGGCGGCATCGACATACTTTTCAACAATGCCGGCATCATCGCAGCCGAGGATGCAGGTCCGGTAGAAACGCCGTTATCGGCCTGGAACGCGACCATCAGCGCCAATCTCACCGCGGTGTTCCTGGCTTGCAAATACGGCATTCCGCACCTGCTCGCAGCCGGCGACACCGGCATTGGCGGCGGCGCCATCATCAACAATGCCTCGCTGGTCGCATTGGTCGGCTCCGCCTACCCGCAAATCGCCTACACCGCCGCCAAAGGCGGGGTGCTGTCGATGACCCGCGAACTCGCCATAATGTACGGCCGCCGGAATATCCGCGCCAACGCCATCTGCCCTGGCCCTACCGCCACCCCGCTGGTCAACGCCTTCATGGCCGACACCGAAGCCTGGGACATCCGCCGCCCCTTCATGCCGATGGGCCGACTCGGGAGACCCGAGGAAATAGCCAACCTGGTCGCCTTCCTCGCCTCCGACGAAGCCAGTTACATCACCGGCGCCGCCTATCCAATCGATGGCGGTATCTCGGCCGCCTACGTCATTAAAGACGATGCGCCTGCTTGAAACGCTCTAGTCTGGCCGCCCGCGGCTTGCCATCTGAGGCGTGTTTTGAAACAGGCGGTCCAGGGCTCAATTGATGCTTTAGCCGCGCGCATCTTGAAGGGCGCATGGATGCGTGGGGAAAAATCAGGCTACCTGACGGAGCCGCGGACGCGGCCGAAATGAAATGCCAGGAAAAGCCCTGACACCAGGAAGCCCAACGCGAACGCCACCCAGGCAGAATTAAAAATCGGCGTCACCGGCGACAGCACCACCAGATGCGGCAGAATTGCCAGTCCGATAAATAAATTAGCCCAGCCCCACAGTACATTCACCAGCGGCGACGACAATCCTACCCCTGGCGGACTCCCAAATGGGGTCGGGAATGCTTCGCCACGCAACCCGGAAACCAGATGCGGCACCGAATTACAAATCAGCGCGCCGGCCAGAAAGCTTAGAATAATCAAAATAATCGGCATCGAAAAATCCCTAAAGCAAGCCGCCGCTTCTTCGAAAAAAAGCCGCGCAAAAAACTCCTTTTATACTTGAGCCGGGATCGTCCAACGCCAATAGCCCGCATTAAAAAAGTTTTCGCGCCGCTTTTTGCATTTTCGCGCCGCGTTTTGCAAAAGCGACCTCTGGCTTAAATCGGCTGAAACTAAGCGCTGCAATGGCCGGAGCATCTATTTTTCCAGTTCGGCCAGCATCAGCGGAAACACATCCCGCGACGCCAATTCGCCTATAAATGGGTCAAGATGGCCGTAGCCTGGCAGCATATGCAGCCCATGATAGCCGGGCCGGATCCGATCAAAATACTGAAAGCTTTTCAGCTGACTCTCCGGCAGAAAACAAATGTTCTCCGTACCGGCAAAAAACACCATGCGCGCATCGGTCTGCGGCCGTGGCCCGGTACCGAAATCGCGCGGCATTGACGGCAGATTTTCAACGCCAATTGTATGCCCGGCTTTAACGCATTTATATATCTGTTCGAAAAAACTTGTCGGTACCTTGCCGAATGCCCGTTTCACCCATTCATGCGTCGCCTGGTTCAGGTTCTCATGCCGCCACAAAGTCGGACGGCCGGTGCCATGAATGAAGCTGGTCAGCCGGCAAACATTATTATCGCATTCATGGTGCGTGCCGAGCACCCATGCCTTGATCAGAAGACCCATTAACGTATCTGCATGGTTGCCCCATTGCGGATCCATATAATCCACCAGCCGGTACAGGCTCGGCAAACTGAAACGCAACTTTGCCAATGTCTGCTTCGGGATTACCGGATGCAGCGCCACCCCGTTCGACAATATCGTGGTCACTTCCGGAACCAGCCCGGCCACCGCCGACATCATGAAACTGGTTGATCCCTGGCAATGAACAATCGCCTGGCAGGTTTCGGCGCCGGTCTCGCGCAACATCGTCTCCACTGCCCGCGGATGGTCGTAGAGTGCTGCCTGATCCAGCGTCCATTGGTTCGGCGCCAGATCGATGCTGGCACGCCAGTTTTCCGCCCACACATCGTAGCCGCCCGCCAGCAGGGTTGAAACCAGCGATGTTGCAACCGGGGGCGTAAATAAACCAGCGCTTACGCCAGCGCCATGCACCAGCAGTACCGGCCGCATTGGCGCATCGCCCGCCGCCGCATAATGCAGGAGATCAAGCCGCATGCCATCGCCTGCAAAAAATTTCACAACTTCACTAGGGACGACTTCGCCAGGCGTCCCAGGGCTCGACCCCAGCGTCATTCCTTGCAGCCCTCCAGTTAAGTACCGGCTCGGGACGATTATTACCTGAAACGATTTTTAATCCGCTAACCATTGTTTCATTCCCCAAACACTGTCAACGAAACAAAGTTATACAGTGTTCGGAAATTGTACCGTGCTGCCGAATAGGCAGGCAGATACGGACGCTACGATGATTTTTCCCAGCCGGCATCACCCTGTTTCCAATAGGTCAGGCTGTGGCCAACATCCTTGGCAAGTTTCCAGCGGACCCGGGCGGCCGCAAGCTGGGTCTCATCATTGCCGTCAAACAAATCGAAGGCCCGCGCATAGGCCGCAAAATCGGCAGGATTAACGCCGCCGGTCATAAATAAAAACCGCGCCCCGGCCGGATTTATCTCGACATCCGTAATAAAAATCGGCTGCCATTCCGTATGCGGCATGGCCGCGGTGCCATGCGGCAGCCAATCCGGATTTTGGCACAGCCAAAGCGCATCGTCGATCGCCGCCAGCTGTTCCGGCGCGCATAAAATCAGCGCCTTTTCACCGGCCGCCAAGGTCCTCGCCAGCAGCGGCGGCAATGCCGCCAGCAGAGGGGTACGAGTCAAATGGTAGAAGCCGATCTCCGTCACCAAGCTGCCGCCTTAGTTGCTGCCGCCAGCCGCGGCCACGGCCGCAATGCTAACCAGCAAATTATCGGTGATCGCCCGGTACGCTCCGGCGGCTTCGCCATCCGGCGCCGACGCAACAATCGGCATCCCCGCATCGCCGGTCTCCCGGATCGCCAGCAACAGCGGCACCCCACCGAGATACGGCACGCCAATTCGCGCAGCCTCGTCCCTGGCTCCGCCATGGCCAAAAATATCGCTCCGATGGTTGCAGTTCGGGCAAGAAAAATAGGACATATTTTCCACGATCCCCAATACCGGCACCTTCAGCTGTTCGAACATCTTCACGCCCCTGCGGGCATCGATCAGCGCAATATCCTGCGGCGTGGAAACCACCACAGCACCGCGCAACCGGGTCTTCTGCGCCAAGCTCAACTGGATATCGCCGGTCCCCGGCGGCATATCCACTACCAGCACATCCAACGCCCCCCATGCCACCTGCGTCAGCATCTGGTTCAAGGCCCCGGTTACCATCGGCCCCCGCCAGATCATCGCGGTTTCCTCGGTCACCAGAAAGCCGATCGACATGCAGCTCACGCCCCAGGCATGCAGCGGCTGGATCATTCCTTCTTTGACCTCAGGCTTAACACTTAGCCCCAGCATGCGCGGCAACGACGGCCCGTAGATATCCGCATCCAGCAAGCCGACGCGCAACCCTGCTTGCGCCATTGCCACCGCCAGATTGACCGCGACGGTCGACTTGCCAACGCCGCCCTTTCCGGAAGCCACCGCGATAATGTTTTTAATATCCGGTAACGGCGCGGTCGCGGCGGGTGCCGGCGGTGCCGGCCGTGGCGCCGCTGCTCTGGTTTCAGGCCGGCTGGCGGGCGGCCCTGCCCGGTGCGCTGTAAACACCACGCTGGCATTCTGCACCCCTGGCAATGCCGCCAGCTGGGCTTCGATTTTGGCACGCACCGGCTCCAGCGCCGGCGCATCCTCGCGCTTGATCGCCAGGCTCACCTGCACCAGGCCGTCTCTGACGTGCACGCCATCCAACATCTTGCCTAAATTAAAAGGTATCAGCGCGGCTCGAATATCATCTTCATTCATCAGCAATTCCTACCACCCGGCCCCCTCTTGCGCTATTGCGCACTGCAACGCAGAATTTCCCGCATGAGAACGCTGCAAATTGCTTTCTGTTCATTTCTTCTGGCTGCCGCTGGCCTCAGCTCCGCTGCTCCAGCCTACGCCTCGCCACCGGCAACCCCGGACCTTGCAGCACTTGCCGCGCGATGGCTGCCTTCAGTGGTCAGCGTCGCCAGCACCGACCCGCTTAGCGACGGCGATGCCGATGGTAGCGATGGCGGCGCCTCGTTCGGCGGCCCCCTTGCCCGCGGCGGCCTGCGTCCCACCCCGATCAAAGATATCTCAGATGCCGCCGGTTCCGTCATTCCACCGCCCAAGGCCGAGGAAGCTCTGGGCTCCGGCTTCATCATCGACCCCGCCGGCTACATTCTCACCAACAACCACGTCGTCGACGGCGCCACCAGCGTCACCGTCACGCTGGATGACGGCACCATCCTGCCCGCCACCATCATCGGCCAGGACAAGCGCGGCGACCTCGCGGTCCTCAAGGTCGATGCCGGACACCCGCTTCCCGCCGTCCAGTTCGGCGATTCATCGAAGCTGAAGGTTGGCGATTGGGTCATTGCCATCGGCAACCCCTACGGACTGGATGAAAGCACCTCCGCCGGCATCGTAAGCGCCCTGCACCGTGATATCGGCGAGAACAAATACGACGATTTCATCCAGACCGACGCCACCATCAACCGCGGCAATTCCGGCGGTCCGCTGTTCAACCTCGCGGGCCAGGTCATCGGCGTCAATTCGGCAATCTACTCACCCTCCGGCGGCTCTGTCGGCATTGGCTTTGCCATCCCCTCGGCGATGGTACAGCCGGTCTCAGAATCGCTTAAAACCACCGGCACCGTAAAACGCGGCTGGCTTGGCATCAGCTCGCAGGACATGACACCCGAAATCCAAAAGATGTTGAACCTGCCTGAAGATTCTGGCGCGCTGATCGCCGGCGTTATGGCCGGCGGTCCAGCGTTAAAAAAATTGCAACCGGGTGACGTCCTGGTCGCTCTCAACGGCGCGCCGATCACCAATACCCGATCGCTGATGATCCGCACTGCTCAAATCCTCTCCGGCCAAACCGCCAAGGCGCAATTCTGGCGCGACGGCAGCCTGCAGACAGCCGCCATCACTGTTGCCGTGCCGCCGCCCGACATTCCCCCCGGCACCGCGCCGCCGGCAGCCGCCCCGCCCAATATCAATCTCGCCGCCATCGGCGCCGCCATTTCCGCCGCCTCGTCTCCGAGCGGCCTGACGGTCATAGCGGTAACCGCGGGTGGCCCGGCCGCCAAAGCCGGCCTGGTCGCCGACAACACCATTGCCGCTGTCGGCGCCAACGCCGTCACCTCCCCCGGCACCCTGCACGACCAGCTGGCAGACCTCGCCAAAGCCCACCAACCGGTCGCAGTCCTCCTGGTCAGCGGTTTCGACGCCGCCGGCAACGACCCCGGCCCCCGCTGGTTGCCCGTAACTTTAAAGGAAAAGTAGACCGTTCTTTTTTCTGGTTACCGTCATGGCCGGGCTGTAGCAGGCCATCCACACCTTTCCAATCCGCAACTGCATCAATTAATCGGCCCGCGAACCGCCGGCGCGCCACGCCTATGTCCGGTAGCTCGTAGGGCGGATTAGCGCAGTATCATACGCCGCTTTGCGTGACCCGCGCCGGCTTGTGCACCCTATAAGCCGTTACAAAATAAGCTGTTACAAAAACTTGGCGCCGCGGAGCGTCCAAACGGCATGATTAACATGTTTTAAAACCGCACCCGCATCGATTGACGCGGTCACGCACCGCCACTCACCCAACCGCCCGCGTCAACTCATACAACGCCACCGCGCCCGCCGCCGAAACATTCAAACTCTCCATCCCGCCTGGCATCGAGAGTGCGGCAATTTCATCGCAGGTCTCGCGCGTCAGCCGGCGCATCCCCTCGCCCTCATTGCCCAGCACCAGCGCCACCCGCCGCCCGGCAAACGCTGCCCCGTTCAAGCGATTTTCCGAGGCCCCATCCAATCCAACCACCCAAACATTGGACGCTTTCAGCACAATCAACGCCCTTGAGATATTCACGATCCGCAACAACGGGATCAGCTCCAGCGCCCCGCTTGCCACCTTCGCCAGCGCCCCGGTCTCCTCCGGCGCATTGCGCTCCTGCGCAATCACCATCGCCGCCCCGAAAGCCTGTGCCGTGCGCATCAACGCGCCGATATTCCGCGGGTCCGAAATCTGGTCCAGCACCAAAATAGGCCCCGGCCGCTTCAACGCATCCAGCAACGCCGGCGCCGCCAGCTGGTCGGTCAGCAGCGCCACGCCCTGATGCACTATCCCGCTGCCAACCCGCGCCCCCAGCAACTGGTCAATCCGATCGCGCGCCGCGATCTCCGGCTGGATCGGCCACGGTTTCGGCAATTCCGCCGTCAGCGATGCATCCGCCTCTTCGGTGATCACCAACCGCCGCAGCCGCCGCGCCGGATTAGCCAGCGCCGCCGCCACCGCATGCGTGCCATAAAGCCAGACCGCCCCACTTGGCACTGCCGGCGCCCGCTGCCCGCGCGATTGCCCATCCCGCTGCGGTCCACGCTCCTGCTGGCCCCGCTCCTGCTGGCCCCGTTCTGGCGTCCGGCCCGCAGGCCGTTCACCCGGCCGCGCCAGACTTAACTTCGGCCCATCAAACCGCTTCTCGCTTTTGCCCGTGCCGTTATCCCGTCGCTCGCCAAACTTGCCCCGGTCCCCGCCGCCAGCATTGCCGCCAACACCGCCGCCACGGCCGGAGGCCGCACCTGCCCCACTCCCGCTTCGATGTTGGCCTTGCGGCTTGCCGGATTTCGATCCTGGGGGGCGCTGCTGTGTCATGGCGGCATCACTATCCCCCGGTGTTTGCGTTGACAACCAATCCCTAATCGCGGAAATGACCCGCAAGCCGGAAGGGTGCCCGAGTGGCTAAAGGGGGCGGACTGTAAATCCGCTGGCGTACGCCTACGTTGGTTCGAATCCAACCCCTTCCACCAAACATGGGTCCCAAACGCGCTCGGGCGGGGCATCTGACGCGCATTTTCTGTGCTCCGGTGCTCACGTACTGACGTACGCTCCGCTCCGGTGCTCGAAACTGCACCCCAGCTACTCCACCCGAGCACGTTTTGAACCCATGTTTAACCGGTTCAAAAACATCTAGGTTTACGCATCGCCGCCTTTTGCCTTACATGCTCTTCCAGAAGTCACAGGCTTTTCCAGAAGTCGCTATGGTGAGTCGAATAGCGGTGATTTCGAGCACCGGAGCGCAGAAAATGCGCGCCAGCTACCCCACCCGAGCACGTTTGAACCTATGTTTAATCGCCTCCCTAAAATCCGGGTTTACGTATCGCCGCCTTTTGCCTTACAGGCTGTTCCAGAAGTCGCTATGGTGAGTCGAATAGCGGTGATTTTCGATCACCGGAGCGGAGCGGCCTCCAGGCCGTGAGCACCGGAGCGCAAAAAATCGCCGCTAGTCGGCCGCCAGAGCGGCTTCTGGCGCGGGTGTAGCTCAACGGTAGAGTCCTAGCCTTCCAAGCTAGTTGTGCGGGTTCGATTCCCGTCACCCGCTCCACGCCAACACCGCACCATACTTGACACGAACCCCCACAAAGTGTGGAACGCCGCCTTGCGCTGGTTCGGACTAGGGGCGTAGCTCAATTGGCTAGAGCGCCGGTCTCCAAAACCGGAGGTTGAGAGTTCGAGACCCTCCGCCCCTGCCACCCTCCGGCGCATACGTAAAAATTTGAGTTTGACTAGGTTAGAACGAGTAATGATTAGCGGAGTTCAGTTGGCGTGGCGCTAAAAGCGGTACAGTTTTTCCGGGATGTCCGGACCGAGGCGAGAAAAACGACCTGGCCGTCGCGCAAGGAAACCTTGCAGACCACCGGTATCGTGCTCGCCATGGTGGTGATCACAGCGATTTTCTTTCTGACTGTTGATCAGGTTATCGGGGCCGGTATGCGGGCTCTTTTCGGCGTCGGCAGTTGAGGTTTTATTAGAATGGCCAAGCGTTGGTACGTATTGCATGTGTATTCCGGGTTCGAGAAAAAAATCGCCACCCAGATCATGGAACAGGCGCAGCTGAAAGGCCTCGCCGCCCAGATCGATGAGGTGGTGGTGCCCACCGAAGAAGTTGTGGAAATCAGGCGCGCCCAAAAGGTTAACGCCGAGCGTAAATTCTTCCCCGGCTACGTGCTGATCAAAATGGAACTGACTGACGAAGCCTGGCATCTGGTCAAGGACGTACCAAAGGTCACCGGCTTCCTCGGCTCCAAAACCCGCCCCACCCCGATCTCGGATGCCGAGGCTGACCGCATCATCAAGCAGGCCCAGGAAGGCACGGAAAACCGCCGCCCCTCGATCATCTTCGAAATCGGCGAACAGGTCCGTGTCGCCGACGGTCCCTTCACCAGCTTCAACGGCGTCATCGAGGAAGTCGACGAAGACAAAGGCCGCGTCAAAGTTTCGGTCTCCATCTTTGGCCGGTCCACTCCGGTCGACCTCGAATACGGCCAGGTCGAAAAAGTCTAAGCCTCCAAAATTAGCCTGTTATAAGGACTGCTACGCAAAACGCGGGATGCTGACGCGCAGCATTCCGCTTGCATACGGTTTCATTCCGGCCACATTTGCCCGATGGATCAACAGGCGTCAGTGCTGACCGCACCGCAAACAACCGAGCCAGCACCCCGTCCCTGGCGGCGTCTTGCCTTGATCGCCGCCGGTATATTGGTCGTCGCCGGACTGATCATCTGGCTCATCTATTACCTGCTGGTCGGCCAGTACTTCGTCTCCACCGATGACGCCTATATCGGCGCCGACAGCACCATCATCGCCCCTAAAATTACTGGCTACGTCACCAATGTTTTCGTCAAAAACAACCAATCGGTCCACGCCGGCCAGTTGCTGATCACCATCGACAACCGCGACTACAAAACCGCTTTGGCCGGCGCCAAAGCCGATATCCAGGCAGCCCAGGGTGCCATCCTCAGCGACCGTGCCCAGCTCGCGCTGCAACAGGCCACCATCGCCGCCGCCGCCGCCACGGTCGAAGGCGACAAGGCGAAACTGCAATTTGCGCAGGCAAATGACCGCCGCTACGCCAGCCTGACCGCGTCCGGCGCCACCACCAAGCAAAATTCTGAACAGGCCAGCACCGAATCCCAATCCGCCAAAGCCCAGCTCGATGCCGACAACGCCGCCCTCTTAGGCGCCAATTTGCAGGTCAATGTGTTGAACGCCGCCCTGTCCCAGGCCACCGCCAGCCTGGCGCAGGCCGCTGCCCGCGCCCAGCAGGCAGCGCTTGACCTTAGCCACACGGCGGTTCGCGCCCCCTTTAATGGCGTCGTCGGCAACAAAACAGTGGCACTTGGCGACTATCTGCAACCCGGCACCGAGATCATGGCCATCGTGCCGCTCAACCAGGTCTATGTCACCGCCAATTACAAGGAAACCCAGCTCGGCGGCGTGCGCCCCGGCCAGCACGTCGATATCATCGTCGACACCTTCCCCGGGCTTAAAGTCACCGGCCTGGTCGACAGCATCTCGCCCTCCAGCGGCCAGGAATTCGCCTTGTTGCCGCCTGATAATGCCACCGGCAACTTTACCAAAATCGTCCAGCGCGTGCCGGTCAAAATCGACATCTACCTGAACCACAATCTGATCGGTAAACTGCTCCCAGGAATGTCGGTCGAACCCTCCATCGACACCCGCAAGCAGCATTAGCAGCGCCCAATGCCGGATAACGATCCCATACCCCTTCGCAACAAGGCCGCGGTCGGGGGCGCCCTGCTCGGCGCCTTCATGGCGGTCCTGAACATCCAGGTCGTCAACACCTCGCTGCCGGACATCCAGGGCGGCATCGGCACCGGCCTCGACAACGGCGGCTGGATCTCGACCGCCTACCTGATCGGTGAAATCATCGTCATCCCGCTGTCCGGCTGGCTCTCCATCGTCTTCTCGCTGCGCCGCTACCTCATCACCAATACCATTCTGTTCCTGTTCTTCTCCGCCGCCTGCGGCCTGGTTTCCAACTTTCCTGAGATGGTTGTGCTGCGCGCGCTGCAGGGCTTCGCCGGCGGCGTCTTAATCCCGCTGGCACTTACCTGCGTCATCATATTCCTGCCGCCCCGCGCCCGCCCCACCGGCTTTGCGATGTTCGCCCTCACCGCCACCTTCGCCCCCGCCATTGGTCCCACCATCGGTGGCTACATCACCGACCTCTTCAACTGGCGCTACATCTTCTTCCTGAACCTGATCCCCGGCGCCATCATGCTGCCGGCCTTGTTCTGGGGCTTGGAATCCACGCCGATGCAACTCAAGGAATTCGCCCGCGGCGACTGGTACGGCGTCTTTACCATCGCCGTCGGCCTCGGCGCTCTGCAAATCGTCCTCGAGGAAGGCAATAAGGACGACTGGTTCGGCTCCACCTTCATCGTTCGCACCTCGATCATCTCCGTCGTCGCCATGGCCGCCTTCTTCTATTTCGAACTGCGCAAAAGCAACAAATCGCCGCTGGTCAATCTGCGCCTGTTCAAATCGCGAAACTTCGCACTGGTCAGCCTCTCCAACACGATGCTCGGCTTCGTGCTGTATTCCTCGATCTACCTTATTCCACTCTACCTCTCGCAATCGCACGGCTACAGCGCCCGCCAATCCGGCGAGGTGCTGGCCTGGGCCGGCCTGCCGCAACTGGCCATCATTCCTTTCATGCCGATGCTGATGAAGCGCTTCGATCCGCGTTATCTGCTATTTTTCGGCTTCGCCGTCTTCGCCTTCAGCGCCTTCCTCAACCTTAATCTCGGCCCCGACGACAGCGGCCCGCAATTGCTCATCCCCAACCTCATCCGCGCTGTCGGCCAGGCTACCATCTTCCCCAGTATCACGCTCATCGTCACCGCCGGCATCGCGCCCAAGGACACCAGCACCGCCTCCTCACTTTTCAACATGATGCGAAACCTGGGCGGCGCCATCGGCATCGCCGTCACCGAAACCTTCGTCACCAACCGCGAAAAATACCACTCCGCAATCATCAACCCGCAAGTCAGCCTGCTGGCACCCGCCACCCGCGAGCGCATCGACATGCTGCAACGCTATTTCGAATCCCGCGGTGTCGCCGACCACGCCACCGCCCAGCACGCGGCCATCATCGCCATCGGCCGCTCTGTCCAGGCCCAGGCCTACTACCTATCCTACGGCGACGCTTTCGGCCTGCTCGGCTGCGGCATGGTCATCGGCGGCCTGGCTGTCCTCGGCCTTAAAAAACTCCCCCCACCTACCCAGGGCGGCGCCCCGGCGCATTAGGCAGAGAAGCAGTTCTTTTTCTGCAGAAAAAGAACCAAAATGACTTTCTTTGTGCGGGTTCTCGATTTTGGAACGGCCAAAGCCATGCCCCAGACTCACAAAAATTTTGCGCCGCTTTTTTTGCCAAATAGCGGCCACTTTCCTCAGCATTACAAAAATGTTCTATCTTTGTTCTTGACATGAGGAAACTGTAATGATCCTATAAAACCAGAACGAACCATGAACTGAAGGTGGCCGCCTTGCATATAGAAAGCAATCCCTCTTCCGCCCTTAAAGGCCGCGGCACCCAGCTCAACCCTGCGGTCCGCTTTGAGACCCAAAGCCGCGACGATTTCGATGATGGCTGGGAATATCGGGACGAAGCGCCACCCCCGCAAACCACGTTGATGCGCGATGCCACCCGCAGCATCATCACCCGCAACGACAGCCCGGATATCGGCTTTGATCGCAGCATCAACCCCTATCGCGGCTGCGAGCACGGCTGCATCTACTGCTTCGCTCGCCCCACCCACGCCTATCTCGGCCTCTCTCCCGGCCTCGATTTCGAAACCAAAATCGTCTTCAAGCCGGAAGCCGCATCGCTGCTGGAAAAGGAACTGAGCAAGCCCGGCTACAAACCCTCGCCCGTAACCCTTGGCTCAAACACCGACCCCTATCAGCCGGTCGAACGCACCCTGAAAATAACCCGCTCGCTGCTAGAAGTGCTCGAAAAATTCAATCACCCGCTGGTCATCGTCACCAAATCCGCCGGCGTGTTGCGCGATGCCGATATCCTCGGCCGCATGGCCAAGCTCAACCTGGTCCGCGTCTATCTCTCTATCACCACCTTGGACGCAACCCTCGCGCGCGCCATGGAACCCCGCGCCGCTAGCCCATCCCGCCGCCTCAGCGCCGTTGCGGCATTAACCCAGGCCGGCATCCCGACCGGCGTCCTCGCCGCCCCGATGATCCCCGGCCTCAACGACGCCGAGCTCGAACATATCCTGGAAGCCGCAGCCCGCGCCGGCGCCATCAGCGCCGGCATTACCCTGCTGCGCCTGCCTTTGGAACTTACGGAACTCTTCACCAATTGGCTCAACACCCATCTGCCCGAGCGCGCCAGCCACGTCCTGTCGCTGATCCGCCAGATGCGCGGCGGCAAACTCAACGACTCCCAATTCCACACCCGCTTCGCCGGCGCCGGCCCCTACGCCGAACTCCTCCACAAGCGCTTCACCCGCGCCGCCCGCCAGCACGGCCTCCTGACAGAAAAATTCGCCCTGGACATCACAAAATTCGCCGCCCCAAATGCAGTGAAGGAAGTGCAGCAGTTATCGTTGTTCTAAGAAAGCAGCAGCTTTTTTAAAAAAAGCTGCGCAAAAAATTTTTGCATCTAGGCCTCGGGCATTGCACCCTATTCGCCTTAAATCGGTCTTCATCGTCACTGCGATGGAGCGAAGCAACCCGTCTTTCTGACCATTCCAACGAACCATGGCGGATAGGCGATGCGTCATCCGCTATTTGAAGCCACGTTGGCATGTCGGGCTCGCCCATCGCACTAGCCGAACCTTCCTGGCGCTCGACTAAACAACATTATCGATAAACTGCGCCGTAAAATGAATTATTAAATTAGTATAAAAATCCATTTAATTATACAAATTTAATACTTTTGGTATAGAATAGCCGTCTAATCCGCTCTATTAGACGGCTATTAAACCAAAGGCGATTTATTTTGTTAATTAATCTCATAAAACCGACGTTTACTGTATTTTTAGGTCTTACCGTTTTAACATGGCCAATGTTTGCTGAGGCTCGCGATTCTTTGCCTATCGTCGCTAGCAGCGGGCCGACGGCCGCTAACCTTGCAGCCGGCGCAGATCAACTTTCTGTCGCGTCTGCTCCAACTCAGCAGCTGCGACAGGCCAATTTTCTGGATGCGAACCCTTCGGAGGATGCGCGACAGGTAGCAGATTGGGTGGCAGCGTCCGGCGACAACAACGGATTGCCGTTCATCGTCGTGGACAAAATTGGCGCGATGGTGTTCGTGTTCGACAGCAACGATCGGCTGCTCGGCGCCACCTCGGCACTGTTAGGCGAGGCCCGGGGGGACGATAGCGTTCCTGGCATCGGCAGCCAAAAATTAGCAACCATAACGCCCGCGGAGCGAACCACACCGGCAGGCCGGTTTGTGGCCGAGCCAGGTCGTGACCTCGAACACAATGATATCCTTTGGATCGACTACGGCGCATCTCTTGCGCTGCACCGTGTCGCCCAGGGCAGCCCCGGCGACCATCGGCTGCAGCGACTGGCGTCAACATCTCCGTCCGACAAGCGCATCACCTATGGCTGCGTCAACGTCTCGATAGAATTCTATGATGATGTCGTGCAGAAAACGTTTTCAGGTACCACTGGTATTGTCTACATCCTGCCGGAAATCAAAACACTTCAAGAAGTTTTTCCAAAAGTTTCTGATTTTTACAAGAATGTTAGCGAAAACACAGTCACCACCACGTCGAGCGGTTTAATAAGGAAACAATCGTAACACCACTTCCTATATGGCGGCTGCGCAACGCTTGCTCCGTCGTGCTCTCTCATAGCCGATTAGGGCTTCGCCAGTGCCTCCAATTCTCGACTTCGAAAAGCGGCGCAAAAACCCGTGAAGTCTGGACTTGCGGCGTTGGCATCCCCAACCCCCATGTCCCAGCATAAAAAGTCTTTTGCTTCTTTTCTTCAGAAAAGAAGTGCTAGCTTTACCTCAAGCCGCACTAGCCCGCGGACTAGCCTTCGGCAACAATTGCGGCGGCGTATCTTCCGGCACCGGTGTCAGAGCCTCCAGCAATGCCCCGCGCAACTGCGTCAGCTTCCGCTCGTTCTCGATCTTCATCCCGAACACGTCTTTGACATAGAACACGTCGACCGCTCGCACCCCGTACGTCGTCACATGCGCCGAGGCAATTTGCAGCCCCTCATCGCTGATCGCCGACGTCACATCATGCAACAGCCCTGGGCGGTCCCGCCCATTCACCTCAATAACCGTGTGCCTATTTGACGCCCGATTATCCACCACTACCCGCGGCGGTACATGGATCGCCCGCATTCGTCCCGGCAGCAGCGTGCGCGTCGCCTTGCGGATTTCATTGGCGAGCTTCAGCCGCCCGGAAAGCGCTTGTTCAATGAGCACGGATAGCCGCGCCAGCCGGTGCGGCGTATCATAAGGCCCACCGGCGGCATCCTGGATCCAGAACGTATCCAGCGCCATGCCGTCGGTCAGCGTATGGATCCGCGCGTCGACGATCGAGGCGCCGGCGATCGCCAGCGCGCCCGCTATCCGGCTGAACAGCCCGGCATGGTCGGCGGTGTAAACCACTACCTCGGTCACGGCCCGGGCCGGCAGCGGCTCGGTGTTCACCGTCAACGGCGCGGCCCGGCGCTTGGCATCCCGGATCATCCGCGCATGCCGTTCGATGCTTTCCGGATCGAACCCCAACCAGTAGCTAGGATACCCCAACGCGAGGAACTCGTTGCGCTCATTCGCCGGCCAGTCCGCCAGCAATCCCGCCACCACGTCCTTGACGCGGCTGATGCGGGCATCGCGCTCGGTGGTCGAAAGCCCGCCTTCCAGCACTTCGGCCACCCGCGCATACAGCTCCCGCAGCAAGGTCGCCTTCCAGCCATTCCAAACCTTCGGGCTAACCGCGCGAATGTCCGACACCGTCAAAATCAACAGCAGTCGCAGCCGCTCCGGCGATTGGATGGTATCGGCCAGATCCAAAATCGTCTTCGGATCATCGATATCGCGCGAAAACGCCGTCTGGCTCAGCATTAAATGATGCAGCACCAGCCATGAAACCATCTCGGTCTCCTCCGCCGAGAGCCCAAGCGCCGGCCCGATATGCAGCGCAATTTCAGCGCCCAGCACCGAGTGATCGCCGCCCCGGCCCTTGGCGATATCATGCACCAGCATTGCCACATACAATGCGCGGCGGGACTGCACCTGCCCCATCAACTCGGTCGCCACCGGGGCCACATTGGAAAGCTGTCCGGCCTCGATGCTGTTCAGCACCTTAATCGCCTCAACCGTATGCACATCCACCGTGAAGACGTGATAGGTATCAAACTGCATCTGCCCGACAATGCGCCGCCAATCCGGCAGATAACGCCCCAGCACCCCGGTCTCATTCAGCAGCGTCATCCAGCGCGCGGAATCGCAACTGGGTTTGTCACCCTCTGCCCCGCTACCGCCGCAAAGCAGGTTGAGGAACAACGCCGCTGCGGCCTTATCGCCGCGCAAATCCGCCGCCCGGTTGGCGTTGCGGATCAGCTTGCGCAGCGCCAGCGGGTGCAGCTCCAGCCCGCGGTCGCGCGCCGCCAGCAAAATGCGGAAAATGCTGCTCGGGTCGTCTTCCGGGTCGTGTCCAGGTGCGAACAATATTTTGCCGTCGGCCAGTGCGAAGCCGGCCTCGGACAGCCCCTTATCGGTCTCCGGCGCCAATGCCGGCGGCCCTAACGCGGCCCGGATCAGTGCCGGTTCCAGCACCCCGGTCACCCGCGCCACTTCGCGCACCACCAGGAAATAATGCCGCATGAAGCGTTCCACGCCATCCTGCCGGCCATGCTTGGTATAGCCCATGCGGGCGCCGATGACGGGTTGAAAATCGAAGGTCAGCCGTTCCTCGGCCCGCCCTGCGACGTAATGCAGGTGAAACCGCACCGTCCAAAGATATTCCCACGCGCGCTTGCAGGCCCGGGCCTCGGTCTCGGTCAAAATCCCGCCGCCCGGCGCATCCTTGCCGACCAGCTCGCCCATCGAAAAACTGTCGAACACATAACGCGCCAGCCAGTACAAGGTTTGCAAATCCCGCAAACCACCGCGCCCTTCCTTCACATTCGGCTCAACCATAAACGGCGTCTCGCCAAAGCGCAGGTGACGGGCAGCGCGTTCGGCCTGCTTCGCGGCAATATAGGCGCCCGGCCCGTCGGCGCTGCAGTCGGCCCGGAAATCTTTCTGGAAACCGGCAAATAAAGGCGCGTCGCCGGACAGGCACCGCGCGTCCAGCAGGCTGGTGCGGATAGTGACGTCATCGCGCGCTGCCTGCCGGCATTCTGCCACCGAGCGGGTCGCATGACCGACCTTCAACCCGAGATCCCAAAGAAAATACAGTATGAACTCAACCGCCCGTTCCACACGCGGGGGCGCCTTGACGTCGGTTAGAAACAGCAAATCGATATCACTGAAAGGTGCCAGCGTGGCCCGGCCATAACCGCCGGTCGCCACCATCGCCAATCGATCATTTTGCTCAACCGGCAGGACCGCCAGCGCATAATTGAACAACGCGTTAATCAGCTGGTCGACCAGACCCGCATGCAGCCTGCCCGCCACCAGCCCATTAATCCCGTCGCGCTCAAAGCGGGTCTGCACATGGGATTGAATGCGCCCCAGCTGCCGTCGAAACGCGGCAAGTGCGACATCGCGCGCCGGCGGGTTCGCCTGCGGCACCAAATCGGCAAGTGCTGCCGCAATCTCAGGCGGCTTGGTTGAAGTCGAGATCAGCATGTCGTTCACGTTAGCTTGCCTTGTCGCGATGCGCCATCAACTTTGTGCGTAGCTCATATAACGCAGACAGCGCCTCCCGTGGGGTCATTTTGTCAGGGTCCAACCGCTCCAGTTCAGCCTCGATGCCAGATGCCGGGGGTGAAGCTGCCGCCGCGAACAGTGGCAACGCGCTCGCCGGCTGACCATTGCGTTCGGCGCGCCCAAGCAAAAATTCCGCGCGTTTTGCTACAGATTCCGGAACTCCCGCAAGCCGCGCCACATGCACGCCCCAGCTACGCTGCGCAGCACCCGCGGTCACTTCATGCATGAACACCACTTCGCCTCGCCACTCCTTCACCCGCATCGTGCATGCGTGCAACCTCGGCAGCGCCTCGGTCAGTAAAAATAATTCATGGAAATGTGTGGCAAATATGGCGCGGCACCGTATGTTATGATGCAGCTCCTCAAGCACCGCTTGGGCGATCGCCAGCCCGTCACGGGTCCCGGTGCCGCGGCCAATCTCATCAACGATCACAAAACTTCGAGGCCCCGCCTGATGCAATATTGCCGCAGCCTCGATCATTTCGACCATGAAAGTAGAGCGCCCGCTGGCCAGATCATCTGCCGCCCCGACCCGCCTGAACAGCCGGTCCACCAGCCCGAGGCGCATGTATTCCGCCGGCACCGGCAGCCCGGCTTGCGCCAGGATGATCAGCAACGCGTTCTGCCGCAGATAGGTCGACTTGCCCGCCATGTTCGGCCCGGTCAGCAGCATCAGCCGGCAGCCCGGCGACAGGTCGCAATGGTTCGGCACGAACCCGGTCCCGGGCGGCAGCGCCGCCTCCACCACCGGGTGCCGGCCGGCCCGGATCTCGAAGCTCTCATCTTCAAAAAGTTCCGGCCGGTACCAGCGTTTATTAGCACTTAGGGAAGCTGCCGATTGCAGCACATCCAAAAGCGCCAGCGCCTCGGCGCATGCCGCCAGAGGTTCCGCCATCGCCATAATCCGCTGCACCAGCCAGCCAAACACGACCCGCTCGCGGGCGGCGGCCCTTGCCGCCGCCTCGGCGATCTTGCGGTCTAGTGCGCTGAGCTCGGGATGCGTGAACCGCGCTCCGTTCGCCAGCCCCTGCCGCAGGATCAATTCAGGGTTGTCCCGCAGCTTATCAACCGCAACCGCCGGTACCTCAACCACGTATCCCAGTTGCGCGTGATGACGAATTTTCAGACTGGCGACCCCGTAGCGCTGCGCAAGCTCATTCTGGAACGCCGCGATCACCTGCCGGGTGTCGTCGCGAAGCCGCCGCTCCGCATCCAACTCGGGATCGTAACCAGGCGCGATCGCAGCCCCGTCATCAAGCCGCAACGGCGCCGGTTCCGCCAGCGCAGCCGCCAAGGTGGCCGCCAATTCGGGGTCGGGCTGCAATGCTGCAACCGCGCGCTCCAATAATACCACCCCCGCCGGCAATAACGGCGCAATTTCACCCCCCGCCTTCAGGCTGTCGCGCACCGCCGCCAAATCCCGCGGTCCGGCCCGGCTTAATGCAATCCGGCTCAGGGCCCGCGCCAGATCCGGCGCGCCGCGCAACGCTGCCCGCAATTTGCCTGCCATTTGCGGCGTATCCCGCAGTGCCAGCCAACTGGTCTGCCTTGCTTCGAGCAAGCCGAGGTCGGTCACCGGCGCCGCCAGCCATGCCGCGAGCAAACGTGCCCCGGCGGCACTTACCGTCAGTTTCACCGCCGCCAGCAGGCTTCCTGCCTCGGCCCCGTTGCGGGCCCGTAAAATCTCCAAGCTGGCCCGGGTCGCCGCATCCATCAACAACAAGCCGGCGGTGCCGATCGATGCTGGCCGGGACAACCGTGGCATGGCCCCCATTTGCGTTGCCCGCACATAGCCAAGTGCCGCTGCCGCCGCCATCGCCTCGGCATCGCTGAACATCCCGAACGCATCCAGGCTGGCGGCGCCGAAGGCCTGCGCCAATTCCCGCCGCGCTGCCATTGCATTTGCCGGCAGCCGTAGCGCCAGCCCTTCGGCGCTCACTCGCCGCGGCGCAAACGGACCCAGCGCCATCTCCGGCGCCAAAATCTCAGCCGGATCGATGCGTCCCAGCAACGCCGTCAAATTTGCCGCTTCGCAAGCCTCGGTCTCGAAAATCCCGGTGGAGATATCCAGCCAGGCCAGTCCCAGACTGCCGTCCACCTGCGCAATCGCCGCCAAATAATTCGGCTGACCGGCTTCCAGCAGCGATTCCTCGGTCAACGTGCCAGGCGTCACCAGCCGCACCACTGCACGCGCCAGCGGACCCTTGGCGCCGCGCGCCTTGGCGGCCGCCGGGTCCTCCATCTGCTCGACGATTGCGACCCTGAAGCCGCGCCGGATCAGCCGCGCCAGATAAATTTCCGCCTGCCCGACCGGCACGCCGCACATCGCAACCGGCGTGCCCTGATGGCTGCCGCGGGCGGTCAGCGCAATATCCAAAGCCGCCGCCGCGGCCTGCGCATCCTCAAAAAACAGCTCGTAAAAATCGCCCATGCGGAAAAACAGCAACGCATTGGGGTGCTCGCTTTTGATGGCAAACCATTGCGCCATCGCCGGGCTAGCCCCGGCGGCTTCCCGTAAACCCGGGCTCGCCCCGGCGGCTTCCCTCAAACCCGGGCTGGCCCCGGCGGCGTCACCTTGCATTTGTGCCATTGACCTAGAACAACCAGAGTTCGGTGCGGTGCTGCGGAAAAAACCTCGGCAACGCTACTCCGCAGCCGATCGTATCGCGACTGCCTTGCTGCTGGTGCTGCTATGGTTGGCTGCAATCGCTTCGCCGATCTGTTCGGCCGAAAGTGGGCGGTAGAATAAAAACCCTTGCGCTTGGGTGCAGCCGTTGGCGCCCAGAAATGCCGCCTGCGCCTCGGTCTCAACACCTTCGGCGGTTACCACCATCTTCATGCTCGTCGCCAGCCCGATAATCGCCAGAATAATTGAAGCATCGTCGTCTTCCTGGCCCAAATCGCGAATGAAGGAACGATCGATCTTGATCTTGTTGAACGGAAAACGCCGCAGATAGCTCAAGCTCGAATAGCCGGTGCCGAAATCATCCAACGCAATCCGGATACCGCGCCCATGCAGCTCCATCAATGCGTCGATGGTTTGATTATTGGTTTCCAGCACCGTGGTTTCGGTAATTTCCAGTTCCAGCCGTCCCGGCGCCAATCCACTCTCCGCGAGCGCCGCATCGACCTCATTAATCAGCTCCTCGTCGCGGAACTGCAGCGGCGATAAATTCACTGAAACATGCACATCCTGCGGCCACCCGGCCGCTATCACGCAGGCCTGCCGCAGCACCCAGGCCCCAATTGGCGCAATCAGCCCGGCTCCTTCCGCCATTGGAACGAATTCGGCCGGCGAAAGCAGCCCGCGTTCCGGATGGTACCAGCGCAGCAACGCCTCCGCCGCCACAATCCGCTTGGTTTTAAAATCGATGATCGGCTGAAAGTTCAGGAAAAACTCGCCGCGCGCCAGCGCCTGCCGCAAATCTGTCTGTAGCGAGCGCCGGTCCTGCACCCGCTCATCCATTTCAACATCATACAGCCGCCAGATCGCCCGCCCATCCGCCTTGGCGCGATACAAGGCGAGGTCGGCATTCTTCATCAGCAGATGCGGGGTCACGCCGTCCCTGGGCGCCAGGGTCACCCCAATACTGACACCGATCTCAACCAATCTGCCATCGAAATGATACGGCCGGCTGACCCGCTCGCAGATCCGCCGCGCCACCGCCGCCACCTCCTCGATATCCTTGGTCTTCAAAATAATCGCGAACTCATCGCCGCCCAACCTCGCCGCGATATCCCCGTCCCGGATACAACCGCGCAGCCGTTCCGATACCGCAATCAAAATACCATCCCCGGTGGCATGCCCCATGGTATCGTTCACGGATTTAAAGTCGTCGAGATCCAGGCACAGCAACGCCAGACCATCTTCCTCGCAACGGGTACAGCCAAGATGCAGCATCTCGTTGAACAGCACCCGGTTCGGTAGCCGCGTCAGGCTGTCATGGCGGGCCAGAAACGCGATCTGCTCCTGGCTGCGACGCATCACGGTAACATCCGAACCCACCCCATGATAGCCGACGAACCGGCCGGATTTATCTACGATCGGCTTACCGGTCAGCATCCAGCTGCGCTCCTCGCCGTCGATCACCACCGGCACCACCAGGTCGCGGAATGGCGAGCGTTCACCAATATAGCGATTGAGCTTGGCGAGCGGCGTTGCGTTCTGCTGGTCGGTTTTGCTCACCGTGCCGAACAGCACCTGCGGAAACTTACCCAGTAATGCCTCACGCGGCTTACCCGCCACCTGCGCCAGCCGGGTTGAGACATGTTGCAGCATCAGCTTGGCATCGGTTTCCCACAGCCAGTCGCTGGCGTTTTCCTCGAAATCGCGCAACAGCAGCTTGATGACCTCGGCATTTTCACCAATCTGGATCGCATTCAACGCCCGCTCGGTCATTTTGTTATTCAAATAAACCGTGCAGTACGCCGTCAACATTGCGTAACCGAAAAGACACATCAACGCGAACGGATCCGGATTATGGGCGCATAGCAGCGACACGAAGCCGCCGATGGTGATCGGGCACCAAAACGAAAACGCTACCGATACCGGCGCCAGCAATACAGCGGTCGAAATACAGGCAACAATAACACCATAGATCAGGCCGCGCTGCGCGTCATCCGCAACCTGCATCATCTGCACAAATGAAACCAGCCATAGGCCGCCCAGTATCCACATCACCGAAGTGACTTCGCGGATAAATTTCTCGGGTACCCGCGGCCCGGTACTGCCGGCTAGCCACAGATAGCTGCGCACCGCCAATAGAATATAGATCGCAAAAATGCCGGTGAGCGGTAAAATCGAAATCTTCTTCGTGTGCCAGACGAAAAAATCGGCACCCAACAGAAATATGGTGTTGATGCCGACAAGGCACATCACGATCAACAAATATGCGAGGAAGGTTGCGCGTTCGCCGCTCAGCTTGCGTGCAGCACCTTCCGGCGGTTTGGCACCGAACAGTTTACCCGGCAACGCTTGCCAATCCAAGCGACGTTGGAACCATCCTGAACGGATCGCTGCCAAAACTCGCAATCTGCTTATTACCCCTATTGTCACCTTATGCCTATCAGATCATCCCGCCATGTGTTACGCAGGAACGCCATACCCGTAATCTGCCTCAATATCCGCAACCTAAACAAGCACTAGTTCTCAATCTCTAATAACCCTTGGCCCGGCAAGCTATTTTGCACACAACCGGGATCGTCGCTGCGCTCTGGGATCTCGAGCTTGGATGCACATCATGCATGCCGGCGGCAAAGCTTGGCCGTGGCGAAGCCGGTGCCGATGATCCTGCCGGATACTGCATCTGCAGCCACCCGTTTTTAATACCATCAGCTTTAATACTTACAAAACACCGCCCATCCACTTGCCGCGACTTTTTGTATTGGGCTTTCTTATATTAGGCTTTCTTATACTGGGCTTTCCTTGTTCAGGCGTTCTAATCTACCGATACGTAGCCAAAACAACCGGCAATCCAGACTATCGCGAAAGTTGTACTTTAAATGAACATAACTCCAATAGCTGCCGACTATATTATTTTGTAGAAACTAATGTAATAGTTGAGCAACTATAGATTCGTCCAAAAATATGAGCAAGATAAATCTTTTGCAAACCGGAATTAACCTGTCGCAATCGCAAAAAAATCAATAATATTCTCGTTATAGTTGAAATCGAAGGAGATTTTAAATGAGTTCGTTACAGACTAAAACGGCCTACCTGATCCGCCAGCCTGCACTGCCACAGCCGTTCGTTCCGCGCCAGCGTGAGAAGCCCACGCTGACCGCAAGGCTGGCAATCGATGATCAAACCCGCGCCGACGCTTTCGCCCTGCGCCATGCCGCATACGTCGCCGCCGATTATCTCGACGCGCGGCCCGACGGCTTGTATTCCGACCACTACGATGACCTGCCGAGCTGCAGCACCATCGTCGTTTACAAAGATGGCCGGCCCGCTGCCTCGGTCCGGCTCGCGGTTCTCGACGCCGACCCGAATGCAACCGGCTGGCACGACGTTCCGGCCGCTCACATCTTTCACGAAGAAGTCGAAGCGCTCATGGCGCGCTCAGATTCCGAACCCTACAAAAAAGCCGGTGAAATCACCCGCCTGGTGCGGCATCCAGACTTTGCGACTGATTCTGAACTGGTGTTCGTGCTGTTCCGGTTTGTTTCGTATCTGGTGATCAAGCAGAAACTGGACATGATGCTGTCCTGCGTGCGGCGTAACCACATGCCGTTTTACAAGCGGCTTGAATTTTCGCCGATTGCCGGACCGCTTTCCTACCCCGGCTTGAAATTCGCGGTAAATCTGATGGTCTGCCCGCAATCCAACTATGCGACGATTTTTAAGAAAATTCCGTTGCTGAATTCGAGCGCCTCCGGTGCCAGCTATGACGGCCTGTTTCAAGGCGAAACCGTCGCGGTCTAAGGAGACATAGAATTTTTCACGGTTTTACCGCAACGTCACTGGCGCTGCTGGTTCTCGGCTCGACCTGCTTTGTCGCCTTCGCATGGGGCGTCAAATCGCATTTTCGCCAGACCGATCGCGTCCCGTTCGGCACCTACGTCATCAGCGTGCTGACGGTAATCGGCTTTCTCTGGTTCGCCTGGCGCATCGTCAGCCGTCCCCCATCTGGGATTTGGGAACTGCCCTTCGTGCTGTTTGTCCTGTCGCTCGCGCTGTTCGCCTGGACGGTAAGCGCTACCCGCAAAACCCCGCCGACCATGGCATTTGATACCGATGAGCCGTCTTTTCTGTTGAATCATGGCCCCTATCAATATGTCCGGCACCCGTTTTATGCATCATACCTGCTGTTCTGGGCCGCCACCGCGCTTGCCACCACCGGCCTGCTACCCTGGGCGGCACCTTTGGTGATGCTGACGGTGTATTGGAACGCCGCCCGTCGCGAAGAGCATAAATTCGCCAATTCCAGCCTGGCCGGCGCCTATCAGCGCTACCGCGCCAAATCCGGCATGTTCCTGCCGCGCCTGCGATCGCACCCGGCCGACTGAACCCGGCCGCGCCCAACGGCGGGCCAGGCAAAAATATTCCGCCCCGCCAATTTTGCCATGATTTGCGCATTTTTCTCGGGCATGATTGCGTGGTGTCCGCCACTCACCCCCCCGCCGCCCCCGCGATAACCAGCCCCAGCCGGGCCGGCGCCGTCTCCTGGCAGTTGCAAACCGGCGTCGCCGTGGCGCTGTTCCTGGTGGCGTTGATCACCCGGCTGCCAACATTCTTCCGCAGCGTCATGGATTGGGACGAAAGCCTGTATTTCCTGATGGCTGAACAATGGCGCGCCGGCCACCTGCCCTATACAGCCATCTGGGATAACAAACCGATCGGCATCTACGGCGTCTTTGCGCTGTTCCAGTCCTGGTTCGGGGACAACATTTTTTCCATCCGCATCGCCTCGGTGCTCTTCATCACCGTCGCCGCCTTCGCCATTTTCAAAATTGTCCTCAAAATCCCGGCCGCCCGGCGCCGGGTTCAGGTCGGAATTTTCGCCAGCCTGGCCTACGTCATCTGCTCGCTCACCAATGACGGCCTCTCGGCCAATACCGAAATTTTCATGGCCTGCTTCACCGTCCTCGCGGTCCTAAGCGCGCTATCCCGGCAGGCCTTCCTCGCCGGCGTGCTATTTGGCATGGCCTTCATGACCAAATATGTCGCGGTGTTCGAATTCCCTGCCATCGCCTTCGCGGTACTGTTGCTCAACCCCCCTTTCGACCCAAAGCAGCCTTTGCAAACCGCCATTCGCGCCAGCCTGGCGCTGCTAATCGGCGCCGCGTTGCCGCTGATCCTCACCATCCTGCTTTACGCCCATAGCGGACACCTGCATTCCTGGCTGGAAGACAGCATCCTTTCTAATTTTCGCCGGGTTGATGTTCCGGTCTCGATGCTGGCACTGACCTACGCGTTCGACATCGAACTGGTCCGCTGGTCGCCGCTTTTTGTCATCTCGCTGATCATGCTAGGGATGGCTTGCTTCCAAATCCCACGTGGGCTGGCCCGCAAAACCTTCTCACCTGCCGCCCGCTTCAACATTTTCCTCGCGCTCTGGCTGATCGGCGGCAGCATCGGCGTCGCCTCGGCAAAATCCTTCTTCGACCATTATTTCCTGCAGATCCTGCCGGTGATGTGCATCACCTTGGCATGGCTGCCGCTCAACCTTGCTTTCACCCGCCGACTGCGGAAACTCCCCGCTTTCGTGCTCGGCGCCGCAGTCCTCGCCCTACCTTTGGCCGCCGCCGCCACCGCGGTCAGCCAGGCGGCCACCCCAATTCTGGCTTTGACCAACGGCCATGTCTCCCTGCAGCGCGACACCCCGGCCCTAATCGCCCACGAAATTCAACCTTTGCTCACCAATCCAACCGCAACCGACGCCACCGGACAGCTCTTCGTGTTCGACTACCAGCCGATCATCTACAGCCTTGACCGGCAAATGCCGCCAACCAAATACCCCTTCCCCTCGGTCCTTACCCGCTGCCAGCTGGCCCGCGTCGCCAAAGCCCCGGCAATGCACGAAATCCTGCGCATCCTTGCCACCAACCCGGAATTCATCGTCCGCAGCCGCTACCCCTATCAGGACCCGACCATCGTCAACCTGCGCGTCTACGCCGCCGTTAACCGTACGCTGGCCGCCCGCTATCAGGTCTGGCGCAGCTATAACGACGCCGTCGTCTACCGCCTGCGCTCCCCCAACGCCCCGGTGGACCAGAGCTTCCAAAACCTCCCCGCCGCCTGCCCGAGGGGATAGGCAAGAACTTCTTGTTGTGAACAAAAAGAAGCAGAAAAACTTTTTCTTATGCTGGGCCTTTGGCGTGGCAATGCCAACGCCACTGGATCCTGAATCAAAAAAGTTTTTTGGTTCTTTTTTTCGAAAAAGAACTGCTTGCCTCCGCAGTAGATACATCGATAATCGTCGCATAGTTTAAAAAAGAAATGCAAAAATTGCTGGTCCATCAGCTTAAATTTGTCTTTCGAAACAAATGATGTAACCCTATTGACTTGATAGTTTTTGTATGGCCGATAGCTCCACAACAAACTGTTTCAACAAGGGATGCTACTCACATGCGTAACGCTTTAACACTGACCCGCCGCCGGGCATTGACGCTTGCTGCTGGCGCCGCGCCGCTCGCCGGTTTTGGCGGACTAGCCGCCCGCGCCGCCGGCGTCCCTACGCTTCTCAATGTTTCGTACGACCCTACAGCCGCCCTTTATGCCGCCTACGACAAGCTGTTCGCGGCGTATTGGACCAAGCAAACCGGCGTCACCCCGGTGCTGCATTATTCCCACGGCGGCTCCGGCGCCCAGGCCCGCGCAGTCATCGAGGGCCTGCAGGCCGACGTCGTCACGCTGGCGTTGTCCTATGATATAGACGCCATCGCCAAAACCGGCCTGATCGCCAAGGACTGGCAGTCCCGCCTGCCCGATAACAGCACGCCCTACACCAGCACCATTGTTTTCCTGGTGCGGGCCGGCAACCCCAAAGGCATCAAGGACTGGAATGACCTCATCAAGCCGGGCATCCAGGTCATCACCCCAAACCCGAAAACCTCCGGCGGCGCCCGCTGGAACGTGCTGGCCGCCTACGCCTACGCCCTGAAAGCCAATAACGGCAACGCCGATGCCGCCAAGGCGTACCTTAAAGCCTTCTTCACGAACGTGCCGGTGCTCGATGCCGGCGCCCATGGCTCCACCCTCACCTTCACCCAGCGCGGCATCGGCGACGTTCTGGTCGGCTGGGAAAATGACGCCCATCTGTCGATCAAGGAAGCCGGCGCCGGCGCCTTTGAAATCGTCACCCCCTCGCTCAGCATCCTGGCCGAACCCCCGGTCGCGGTAGTCGACAAGAACGCCGCCCGGCATGGCACTACCGAAATCGCCACCGCCTACCTTAAATACCTGTACTCGCCGGCCGCCCAGGACGTCATCGGCGCCAACTTCTACCGCCCGCGCTCGGCCGCTGCAGCTGCCAAATACGCCAGCCAGTTCCCCACCATCGAACTCGTCACGGTCGAGAAACAGTTCGGCGGCTGGTCCAAGGCCCAACCCGAATTCTTCGGCGATGGCGGCATCTTCGACCAGGTTTACGCAAAAGGAACCTAATTTGTCGGCAACCCTCGGCCAGCGCCAGTTCACCTGGCGCAAGCCGAGCATTCTACCCGGTTTCGCGCCGAGCCTGACCATCACCTTGGTCTGGCTCGGCGTCATCGTTGTAGGACCGCTCGGCGTCATGCTCTGGTTCACTGCCGGCCTTGGCTGGCACGGCTTCTTTTCAATCCTGGCGCATCCGCGGGTTATGGGCGACCTGTGGGTCAGCGTCTGGACCGCCGGCGCCGCCAGCATTGTCAACGCCTTTTTCGGCCTGCTGGTGGCCTGGGTCCTGACACGTTACGAATTCCCCGGCCGCCGCCTGGCTGACGCCTTGGTCGACCTGCCGTTCGCACTCCCCACCGCCGTTGCCGGCATCGCCCTCTCGACGCTGTACGCCCCGAACGGCTGGATCGGCCACCTGCTGGCGCCACTCGGGATCACCATCGCCTTCACCCCGGCCGGCATCGTCGTTGCCATGATGTTCATCTCGCTCCCGTTCATTGTCCGCACCGTGCAGCCGGTGATCCAGGACCTCGAAGCCGAGCAGGAGGAAGCCGCGCACCTGATGGGCGCCACCGACTTCGAAATCTTCCGCCGCATCATCTTCCCGGCCATCCTGCCGGCACTGCTCACCGGCTTTGCTTTGGCCTTCGCCCGCTGCCTCGGCGAATACGGCTCCATCATCTTCATCGCCGGCAACAAGCCGATGGTCTCGGAAATCCTGCCGCTGCTGATCGTGGCCAAGCTCGACCAGTTCGACTACCAGGGCGCCACCGCCATCGGCACCCTGATGCTTGGCGTTTCCTTCATTCTGCTGCTGGCGATCAACCTGCTGCAGGCCTGGGTCAGGCGCCGTCATGGCGGCTAATCTCGGCAAACCACCAATTCCAAGCATCGGCACCTATCTGGTCAACACCCCGGTGCGGGACAAACCCTTCCCCTGGACCCAGGCCGCGCTGATCACCGCGGCACTTGCCTTCATGGCATTGTTCCTGGTGCTACCGCTGACCATCGTCTTTACCGAGGCGCTTTCAGCGGGTATCGGCGAATATGTCGCGGCGCTCTACGACCCTAACGTTGCCTCCGCCATCTGGATGACGCTGATCATCGCCGCCGTCGCCGTCCCGGCCAATGTCGTGTTCGGTATTATCGCTTCGTGGTGCATCGCGCGCTTCGAATTCGCCGGCCGCAACCTGCTCATCACCGTCATCGACCTGCCGTTCTCGATCTCGCCCGTGGTCGCCGGGCTGCTTGAGGTCCTGCTGTTTGGCACCAACGGCCTGTTCGGCACCTGGCTGCAGAACCATAACATCCAGATCATCTTCGCGCTGCCGGGCATGATCCTTGCCACCACCTTCGTCACCTTCCCCTTCGTTGCCCGTGAGCTGATCCCCCTGGCCCAGGAACAAGGCAATGACGAGGAAGAAGCCGCGGTCACGCTCGGCGCCTCGGGCTTCCAAATCTTCTGGCGCGTCAGCCTGCCGAAACTGCGCTGGGGACTGCTATACGGCGTCCTCCTCTGCAACGCCCGCGCCATGGGCGAATTCGGCGCCGTCTCCGTGGTCTCCGGCAAAATCTTCGGCTACACCGACACCTTATCGCTGGCGGTCGAATCCCTCTACGACAGCTACGAAATCCAGGCCGCCTTCGCGGTCGCCTCGCTGCTTGGCATGCTGGCGCTGGTCACCCTGGTTCTGAAAGCCGCCCTGGAATGGCGGCACCGTGACGAATTGCACGCGCTGCAGCGCAAAAAGGCGGCAAGATGAGCACCACCATCGAGATTAAAAACATCACCCGCCGCTTTGGCCGCCACACCGTGCTGGACGACGTCAACCTCGCCGTGCAACCAGGTGAGCTGCTGGCCCTCCTCGGCCCCTCCGGCTCCGGCAAAACCACGCTATTACGCCTGATCGCCGGCCTCGACTTCCCCGATACCGGCATCATCAAATTCGACAAGGACGACGCACTGGGCCGTAAACCCAAAGAGCGCGGCGTCGGCTTGGTGTTCCAGCATTACGCGCTGTTCCGGCACATGACGGTGTTCGAGAACATCGCCTTCGCGCTGCGCATCCGGCGCGCCCCAAAACCGGAAGTCACCGAACGCGTCAACGCACTTCTGAAATTGATCCAGCTTGAAACCCTGGCCGGCCGCTACCCCGCCCAGCTTTCCGGCGGCCAGCGCCAGCGCGTCGCCCTGGCCCGCGCGCTCGCCATCCAACCCCGCGTCCTGCTGCTCGACGAGCCCTTCGGCGCCCTCGACGCGGTGGTCCGCCGCGACCTCCGGCGCTGGCTCCGCAACCTGCACGAGGAGATGAACATTACCACCCTGTTCGTCACCCACGACCAGGAAGAGGCCTTCGAGCTCGCCGACCGCGTGGTCATCATGAACGCCGGCAAAATCAACCAGCAGGGCACGCCGATCGACATCTACCGCGAGCCCGCCAACGTCTTCGTCCACGAGTTCCTGGGCGAGAGCAACAAATTCCCGGCGCACATAAAATCCGGCCTGGTCATCGCCGATGCCGGCTTCCCCATCGGCACCGCAGCCGCCCCCGATGGCCCGACAACCGCCTATATCCGCCCCCACCACATCCTGCTCCGCCCCAACCCCCGCGGCGCCTGGCGCGTCCTCCGGCTGACCTCCACCGGGGCCCATGCCCGCATCACCATCGCCCTGAACAACGCCCAAACGGACACCCAGGTCGAAGCCGCCATGACCGCCGACGCCTTGCTGGAATCCGGTCTGGCCGAAAACGCCCCCATCGACGTAACGTTTACAGGCGGCACTCTATTCGACGCCGCCGGCAAATCCCCCATCAAACTAACTGCCCTGAAACCCACTTTGACCCAACTGACCGGCCTTCACTCCGCTTGAAATAAGCCAAGCCAGGCTAAGCAGTTCTTTTTCTGAAGAAAAAGATCCAAAAAGACTGCTTACCAAAAAGACTGCTTAGAGTCTGGGCCATGGGCACGTACCCGACAGCGCGGTAAAAAAGCTCGCTGAAATGGATCGATTTGGCTACAATCCGGTTACCAGAAAATCGGAGTTTCGGATGTCAAACACCAATGACCCAAAAGCCACCGACAATGCAAATAAAACCGGTCACTGCAACGTCAATATCAGTGCCGGACGCGATAATCGTGGCGCCTTTGCAATAGGTAAAAATTCAACGGCGACGGCAACGATTACCGATAGCGGCGCTTCTGAACAGCCCATGGATATTACCGGCGCGCTGCAAGCTTTGCGTGATCATTACAGCAATATCCCGGGTATCGATGCCAAGGCATTGACGCGCCTGGATGAAGCCAAGGACGAGGCGTCGAAAGATACCGCCAATCCTTCCGAGGTCACAGATTTAGTCGATCAGGCAGTCCGCTACGCAAGTCGCGCCGCGAGCTTCGCGGGATCTGTCGAGAAAGTCGCTCCATTGCTGCATCATGTTTGGAATTGGGCAGGTGCTACGCTGCCTGACTGGGCTGCAACGCTGGGCCTGCGGTAACCCCTGCGGTGAGCGCGGAAAACGCTCCATCCAGAGTCGAGTTCAGAGCCGACCGAGATAATAGAGGCGCATTCGCAATCGGTGCCAACGCCTTTGCGCATTCAGAAGAACACCACCACCATTATTATCACGACTCTAGCATCGTTCCCAGGCACGCTGGCGCCAAGATCAACCCTATCGAGGTTGATCTTACGGGTTTTGAAATCGAGAGTCTGATAACAGCTGCCAAAGGTGGTGAAACGCTGGCGCTGACGGAGAAAATTGAAAGCCTAAGCCGCAAACTGGGTATGACCGAAGGCGCATTACTTACAATACTGCACACACTGGGGCACGAAAATGTGCCAAATGATCGTCTGCCCAGCATGATCGCCGTGGCCACCACGCAAATTCTTGAAATGCGGCAAACCTTAAGCCGCACCAATAACAATGACGCCGAGATGAAAGAATTTGTTCAACGGGCGCTGCTTGCTCTAGACACCGGCAAATTTGATCATGCCAGCCAAGTTCTACAAGAAGTCCGAAATAAAGAACGAAGAGAATCAGAACGGTTGCGACTGTTAGCAGAGAAAGGCCGCGCGGATTGGCTTGCCGGGTTGCGGACGCAAGCAGCGACTTGCGGTTTGCTCGCCCGCTCGGCACTGGCTCAAGGCCAGGCCGGGATGGCCTACGAATACTATGTCGAAGGGCTGACCCTTTTAGAGCCGGATGGGTCCGAACACGGTTGGTCGTACGCGTTTGACGCTGCCAGCACACTTTACAATTATGGTGACAGTGCCGGCCAGAATGAAGCGCTGGACAAATCCATTACGCTTTGGCGAAAGGCGATCGAGGCCGCGCCACAGAGTTTGTCGCAAACGAGTTTCGCAATTACGCAACGCAATCTTGGTAGCACGCTGCTTACCCTCGGCGAACGTGAACTCGACTCCAAACTTCTTGCAGAAGCTGCTGAAGTATATCGCACATGTCTCAAAGAATTTGGTCGCCACCTATCGCCTGTTGAGGAGAGTATCACGCTTGGCAACTTAGGTTGTGCGCTTGTGCTCTTGGGAGAGCGTAGCAACGATTTAGTACGCCTGGAACAAGCGCTGAATATCTTTCGTAAAGCGCAGGAGTTAAGCGTACGCAACCAATACCCACTACTCTGGGCTCGAAGAGCCGGTAACTTAGCGTCACTACTGGCCTTATTAGGCGAAAGAACTCGTAATCCCGCACGCTTGCGGGAGGCGATTGTTGTTTATGGCAAAGTGCTCGAAGTGCTGACTCGCAAAGACTATCCGATTGAATGGGCGCAAACTCAAAATAATTATGGAGATGCTCTATGGAGAGTGGGCAGGCAGACAAAAGATATTGTATTAATGAAACGATCAATCATTGCTTTTCGCGCCTCTCTAGAGGAGAGACGCCGGGAAGCCATGCCTCTTAAATGGGCCACCTCCCAAAACAACCTCGGGAACGCCTTGCAGTCGCTCGCTCAATTAGTGCGCGGAACTACGCTGCTAACAGAGGCGATAGAAGCTTATCATTTGGCACTGCAGGAACGCGGCCGAGATCGAGTACCCATTCTATGGGCACAGACCAAAAATAATCTTGGCTTTGCGCTACATCAATTGGGCTGCCGAACACCCGGACTGGAGGCATTCGAAAAAGCAATCAAAGCTTACCAGGAAGCGCTGGAGGTCCGCACGCCAACTCAGTTGCCATATGACCATGATGAAACAGTTCAGAATTTGGCCGTTGCGCTGCGAGACCTTAAGCAGCGGACGCGCAAGAAAAAAACTTAACCGGCGCGCAAAGGCGTGCTAAAAGCGCCGCGTTCGTGCAGCAACGGTACCGTAGGCAAGGCACGGTTCGTTTGCCGCCGCCTGCAATCATGGCCGCGATAGGCGTCCTGGCGAGAGGCAACCAACTAACCATTGCACCCTCAAAAGCGGACCGTAATAGCCCAAACGCCCAGTTACCGACACTTCACAAAGGCACGGCGTCCCCCCACCTCTCACTTATTGCTACTAACAAACTCAACCACAGATAGTCTTCCCGAACATCCCACTTACGTCACAACATGATAACTTGGCCACCTTTCAGAGTAGAATGCCATAAAACATGACCCTTGGACGCATTCCGCGGCATTAGCTTCCTTTAAGGGTGCATTCATTCTAGCAAATTAACATTTGTCGAATACTCAGGATCATCCTGGACAAGGTACTGCTGATGCCACCGCTAGTGAACGGTCTCAAATTGGATGGCCATCTGAAAAACACGCGGTTTCGTACCTCCGACGTGGATGAACTGGCAGGATCTGTGGCCGGAGTGCTCGGCGGCAAGCTGTTGCGCACCGGCAAGCACCGCAGCTTCACCGCCCATGCCGACTACTTCAAGCTGCCGCAGACCGAATTATGGTTCTGCTCGTACGATATTTCAGTCAGCCTGCTATTCTCCGAGGGCGATTTCTTCCGCGTGCAATTCCGCAGCGCCGGGACCGGTGCCACTGAGACAGTCGGCCAGACCATCCCGGTGGCTGAAAACACGGCTTGTATCTCCGCCTATGGCGCCACCATCCATTTCGAGGAAGGCTTCGAGCAGATCGTCTGGCGTATTCCCCGCGAAGTCATCATCAGGAAGCTCACCGCTTTGACCGGCCTGCCCGTCACTAACGAACTGGTGTTCAATCCCATCCTCGATTTGTCCCGGCGCAATTACGATACATTATCGCATTTGCTGGAATGTGTGATCGACAAAATCCAGGCTGCGACGGACGAGCCTAACCGATTGGTGTTGGCTGAAATGGAGCAGGCCATGCTGGTCGCGCTGCTGTGCCAGAGCGAGCATAACTGGCGCAGCCATCTGGATGGCGAACCCCTTACCGCAGCGCCCTGGCAGGTAAAGCGCACCGAGGAATATATCGCCGAGCACTGGAACCACCCGCTCGACATCGCCGATCTCGCCGCCTACACGGGCGCCAGCGTCCGCTCGATCTTCCGGTCCTTCCAAAAATTCCGTGGCTGCACGCCGGGGGAGTTTATCCGCCGGCAAAGATTAATCCATGCCAGGAACATGCTCCTGAACCCGAACACCGAGCATTCGATCGCTGAAATCGCGGCAGCCTGCGGTTTCAGCGACGGCAGCCATTTTGCAAAGGAGTTTGACAAGGCGTTTGGCGAAAAGCCGAGCGTATTGCGCCGCCATCGCTAATTCCGCCGGATTAATCAGGAAAAATAATAAATGTCTGACCCGACCACGGCCAGCCTCACCACTTGCGATGATGAGCAAATCCATCTTCTAGGCGCCATTCAGGATGCCGGATACCTGCTTGCAGTAGACACCGAATGGGCCATCACCCGCGCCTCGGCCAACGCCGCTGAGTTCTTTGGCTCAACGCTCGAGGAATTACTGGGCCGCCAGATCGACGACGTGATTTCTGCCGAAACCATGCACACCATCCGCAACCGGCTCTTCGTTGGCGGCGGCGCCGACACCGTGGAAAGGTTACTGGGTTTGCCGCTGCCCGATGGCAAGAAATACGACTTCGCCGTGCATGCGGTCGGCCGCGAAACCGTGCTGGAAATCGAACCCTCTGGCGGCGATGGCGCCGCAGCACCTGCTTTGCTGCGCTCGATGATCAATCGTCTGCAGTCGCAGCGATCGATGTCCTCCATGTTCCGCGAGGCTGCCAGGCAAACCCGCGCCCTCATTGGCTTCAAGCGCGTCATGGTTTATCGCTTCAATCAGATGGCAGCGGCGAAGTGGTGGCTGAATCGCTCGAAAGCGGCCTGCAGCCCTATCTCGGGCAGCGCTATCCGGCATCCGACATTCCCCGCCAGGCCCGCGCGCTTTACGAACGCAACCTGATCCGCATTATTTTCGACGTCGATGCCAAGCCGGTGCCGATCCTGCCCGAACTTTCGGTCGAAGGCGTTAAACTCGATCTTTCAATGAGCGTGCTGCGCAGCGTCTCGCCGGTGCATCTCGAATATCTGCGCAACATGGGCGTTACCTGCTCGATGTCGATCTCGATCCTGCAGGACGGCAAGCTATGGGGTTTGATTGCCTGCCATCATCACACGCCGACTCATTTAAGCCTTGATGTGCGCACCGCCGCTGAACTATTCGGCCAGATGTTTTCCTACGCACTGGAGGTTCGCCAGCGCCAGGAAGACACCGCCTATGATCGTCACGTGCACGACATCCATAACCGTATCGCAACGGCATTTTCAGTGCCGGACGCCGACATGCGGCGTCTGCCGGAGCTGCTGATCGGCCAGTCCGATTACATCCAGGCCGATGGCGTCGGCGTCTATCACGCGCAGAAGATCACGCTGCATGGCATCACGCCCACCGAGCATGAATTCCAGCAGCTGGTAAAACACCTGAACCGCGCCTCGCCCGGCCGCGTCTTTGCAACCGATCATCTGAGCTCCAGCTTCGCGCCGGCCGCCGACTACCCAATGCGCGCCGCCGGCATTCTATGCATCCCGATTTCACGCACGCCGCGCGATTATCTGATCTTTTTCCGCCGCAACATCGTAAAAGTCATGAACTGGGCAGGCGAGCCGGTGAAGACGGCAGAGGCCGGGCCCAACGGCGTGCGCCTGACGCCGCGAAAAAGCTTCGAGGCATGGCGTGAAATCGTCGAGGACAAGTCCGAGGCGTGGAAGCCGCGCGAAATGCGGGCCGCCGAGGGCTTGCGAGTGCGCCTGGTTGAACAGGTTTTGCGCATGAGCGAAGCCCGCAAGGATCAAAGGGTCACCGCGGATCAACGCTCGGAAATTCTCATCGCCGAGCTGAACCATCGCATCCGCAACATCCTGGGCCTGGTCCGCGCCTTGGTGAAACAAACCGCTTCGTCGTCGGACAGCGTTGCGGCATTGGTCGAGAATGTCGATGACCGCATTCGCTCTTTGGCGCGGGCCTACGACCTGCTCACCGTTTCGGCATGGCAACCTGCGCCCTTACGGGATTTGCTGAATGCCGAGCTGGAGAGTTTCGGCCCTGCTGCCAAACGCGTGACCTTCAGTGGACCGGATGTGATGCTGGAGCCGCGGGCTTTTTCGACGCTGGCCCTGGTGACGCATGAACTCGCCACCAACGCCGCCAAATATGGCGCGCTTGCCACCACCGATGGCCGCATCGACATCAACGTCGCCGGCGACGCTTTGGGCAATGTAATACTGACGTGGCGTGAATCCGGTGGCCCGCCGGTGGCGGTCCCGGTCCGGCGCAGTTTTGGCACAACCATCCTGGAACAGGCCATCGGCTTCGATCTCGGCGGCGTATCAAGCCTGAATTTTGCGCCCAGCGGCCTGGTTTTCGAAGCAATGCTGCCGGCCGCGGTCGCCACCCAGTCCGCCTCGCATGGCCAACCGCAAGTCGCAGCTGTGCCCGATATTGCTGCAATCCCCTTTGAGCTGGACGGCCTGCTGCTCAACTGTCTGATCCTGGAGGATAATCTTTTCATCGCCATGGATGCGGAAGATACCCTGCGCCAGCTGGGCGCTAAAAAAGTCACCATTGCGCGCTCGGTAGCCCAAGCGCTCAGCTGCATGGCGACCGAAAAATTCACCTTCGCCATCCTCGACGTCAATCTCGGCGCCGAAACCAGCCTGCCCGTTGCCCGAGCCTTGCGGGCCGCCGGGGTACTATTCGCGTTCGGCACCGGCTACGGCGACGGCCTGGCAATTGTCGATACGCTTTCCGACGTGCCGGTTATCGCCAAGCCCTATCATCCGGCGGCAATGAGCAAAACTTTGTCGGCGCTGGCCGCGCAGTTTGCCGGTACCGAAACCGCACCCGCAGCCGGCAAGCCAGGCCGGCGCACGAAATGCTGAAAACCCGTGGCGCCGAATTACAGCAGCGGCTGCGGCAGGAAACCGCGCCGTTGCATGGTGAACTGGACGCCGCCCTCGCCTTTCCGGAGCGCTGCGACCTAATCTGGTACCACCGCCTTTTAACCGTCAATTCGACGATGATACCCATCGAAGCGGCACTTGCCGCGGCCGGCATTCAAAGCTTGCTGGCGGACTGGCCGGACCGCCAACGCAGCGCCGCGATCAAGCATGATCTGGCTGCGCTCGGCCTGCCGGCGCCACCGCCGGCCCCGGTGTCGATCGACCCCGATCCCGCGGCCCTGCTGGGCTGGGCCTATGTTTTGGAAGGCAGCCGCCTTGGCGCCCGCTTCATCCTGAAGTTTGTCGAGGCTACGGCTCCGCCCGAGATCCGCGCCGCCACCCAATTCCTGAGCCATGGGTTCGGCAAGGGATTTTGGCCGAGCTTTCAAGCAGTACTGCAGGGCGCGGATTTGGACCAAGCCGCCTCGGCCCGAACCTGCAACGCGGCCCGGGCCGGATTTTCTTGTTTTCTGGCGGCAGCGTACCCTTCCCATGCCGCCACGGCGCCTCAGACTACCACCGGAAGTTATTAACCCTATCCGGGTTTCTCCCGCGCTCAATCATGCCTTGGCGCCCACAGCAATATCTGCATATCGCCCTTCGCCCCATCATGATTGGCCCAATGCCGCACCCGTGACGCATCCCGCAGATTTGTCAGCAGCGCCGCGCTTGGCTTGGCGCGGCATCGCCCGCATCGCACCCGCGCCACAAATACCGCCAGCACTGGGTCCCCGGTTCGCGGCCGCGGCACTGCAAGTGCTGCCTTGCGCTGGCAGCGGTCGCACCGGAACACCAATTGCCACCCTTTGAACTTGGAAACGGCACTCAAAAGCACTTCTTCACGTGAGAACATATCATGAACAAAGCCCAACTCGCCGCCGGAGTCGAATCGTCATCGTCCATTGCCTCGGCTACACTGGGCCCAAATGTGCAACCTCTATTCCATGACCAAGGGCCAGCAGGCGATCCGCCAATTCACCAGCGCCGCCCGTGATACCACCGGCAACCTGCCGTTATTTCCGGGTATTTTTCCGGATCAAACGGCGCCGGTCGTTTTCAACGCCGCCGACGGTGAACGTGAACTCGGCCGCTTGCGCTGGGGCATGCCCGGTCCGCCGCAATTTGGCGCCGCCCCCATTACCAACATCCGCAACACCAACAGCCCGCATTGGCGGCGCTGGCTGAACCCTGCCTCCCGCTGCCTGGTCCCGGCAACCTCCTTCTGCGAGTACCAGGACACCCAGCCCCGCAAAACCCCAATTTGGTTCGCGCTCACCGAATCCCGCCCGCTATTCTGTTTCGCCGGCATCTGGACCCCGTGGTTCGGCACCCGCGGCACCAAAGCCGCCCCTATCTCCGGCGATCACAAACTCTTCGGTTTCCTTACCACCGAACCCAACAGCGTGGTGGCTCCGGTTCACCCCAAAGCAATGCCGGTTATCCTGACCACGCCCGAAGATATCGAAACCTGGATGACCGCGCCGTGGCCCGAAGCCCGGGCGCTACAGCGCCCATTGCCGGAAGATGCTTTGCAAATCGTCGCCCGTGGTGAACGCCAGGACGCCTAGCGGCCCTCGCAATCCGGCAAAATCATCGCTATTTACCACCGCCTCGAATACGCTCCAGGCCCATGCGCAACCTGCCACAACGGCGCCACCCGCTGCGCCTTTGCCTGCTGCTCGGCCTGGGATGCATTCTGGCTGGATGCGCCAATCAGTCATCATCCTTCGCAACAAATGCCGATGGCGCGCTCGGCGCCACCGCGCAAATTGTCAGCGACCTGACGTTTTTATTCAGATAGCGCGTCTAGTTAGACAGCGACCATTACATCGGTGGCACCAGGCCATCCTTACCCACCGCAATCCGGCCGACTGCCAGCGATCCATCCGCATTCTTCAATGGAAAAATCAGCACATGCGCGCCCGGCACCAGCTCCGCCGTGTTACCCGGCGCGTAACTCACAACCGGCACGCTCGATGGCACCAGCACCGTCTTCTCGCCGCTGCCGTCATTTACCGTCAACGTCAAATCACCGGAGCCGTTCACCGTTCCCACCGTGCCGCCGGCATGCGCCATGCCGCCCACGGTGCCGTTCGTCATCGAGCTATGCGGCGCCGAGTTCCAGGCCCGGGTCCCCAGCCCCACACCTTTCATGCTCGGCGGAAACACCTGCAGCTCCATCGCCCGGTACACGCCGCTCGGCTGCTTGACCGCCGCCGTGCCGATATAGCCCCCCGGCTTCACATCCGATAACGACGACGGAATAATCTCGATCACCTTGGTCCCGGCCGGCAGCGTCAGCGACAGGGACGCGCCGGAATTCTGCGCCACCACCAGCGTCGTACCCGATAATGAAGTGACCGTGCCACGAACCGGCAACAGCGGCGAGGCATTGGCGACAGCCACACCCAGCGCCATCATCGATAAGGCAAGTCCAACGGCAACGCCTTTTTTCATCAACATACTGGATCCCCTACCTGGTTGCTTATTACCCACCCTAACCGGCCCTGCCGCATTGTTTGCAAGGGGGTTTGTGCCTAGCTGTCATGCCAAGGTTTCCAGTAATCCTGACCTTGGAACCGAGCCCGGACTCCCCATTTCGGCTAATCAAACGCAGCAACTGCAAGAAACTCCAAGGACTGAAGGTTCAGAGATGGCCACAGGCTGGGCGCCGGACGGCGCGGTACAGGATCAGATAGACGACAGCATCAAGGATGAAGTGATGCGTGCCCGCGCCCGCATGCCAAGTGGCGAAGGCCGCACCCATTGCGTCGAATGCGGCGAGGAAATTCCCGAAGGCCGCCGCCGCGCCCTGCCGGGCGTCCAAACCTGCGTTCCGTGCCAATCCGCGCACGACCGCACCGTCTCCAACGCCGGCATTAACCGCCGCGCCAACAAAGACAGCCAGCTCAGGTAGAGCCAGCGGCCGATCCAGGCGGCGGGGCATCGATGAGAATTGCCAGCTACAACGTCAACGGCGTCAACGGCCGTCTCGCAGTCCTGCTGCAATGGCTGGCCGACGCCAAGCCCGATGTTGTCTGCCTGCAGGAGTTGAAAGCCCCGGACGATAAATTCCCGATCGATGCGATCCGTAACGCCGGCTACGGCGCCGTCTGGCACGGCCAGAAAAGCTGGAACGGCGTTGCCATTCTGGCCCGCAACGCCGAACCCATCGAAACCCGCCGCGGCCTTCCCGGCGAGGCCGCCGACAGCCACAGCCGCTACATCGAGGCCGCGGTCAACGGCGTGCTGATCTGCTGCCTCTATCTACCGAACGGCAACCCGGCCCCCGGCCCGAAATTCGATTACAAGCTGCGCTGGTTCGAGCGATTGATCGCGCACGCGGCCATCCTGCAGTCCAGCGGCGCGCCGGTGGTGCTGGCAGGCGACTTCAACGTCATGCCGGCGGATATCGATGTCTATAAACCGGAGCGCTGGCTCGACGATGCCTTGTTCCGGCCGGAAGTCCGCGCCGCCTTTCACCGCCTGATCGCGCAGGGCTGGACCGATGCGCTCCGCCAGCTGCACCCGGACCAGCGCATCTATACTTTCTGGGATTATTTCAGGAACGCCTGGCCCCGCGATGCCGGATTGCGGATTGATCATTTCCTCCTGAACCCGCCGGCGCTGCGCCGCCTCAACGCCGCCGCCGTCGACCGCGAAGTCCGCGGCTGGGAAAAAGCCAGCGACCACGCCCCGGTATGGATCGAGCTTGCCGACAAGCCAGGCTCAAAGGCCACCACCAAGCCCGCCACCAAGCCTGTCGCCAAGCCCGGCGCCAAGCCCGGCGCCAAGCAGAAACAAAGCCACCGCCACGGTGGCGTCACCGCTTGACCTCAGGCCCGCCGCACCTCACCTTCAAACCATGAAAATCGCCATCCTCGGCTGGGGCTCGCTGCTCTGGGAACCCAAAGACCTGCAACTCGCCGTGCCGTTCGCGCTCACCGGCCCCAACCTGCCGATCGAGTTTTGCCGCATCTCGAAAGATCACCGCCTTACTTTGATCATCGATGAGACTTACGGCACCCTCTGCCAAACCTATGCCGCCACTAGCGCCCATACCGAGCTTACTGATGCTGTGGAAAATCTGCGCCTGCGTGAGGCCATGTCGGGCGCCCAGGATGTCGGTTATGTCGAAATTGCCACGCAAGAGCGCAGCGCCGCCGCTACCGAGCGCCATCCGCACGCGGTTGAGACCATCGCCGACTGGGCCCAGCATGCGGGCTACGACGCCGCGATCTGGACCGCTCTGGACAGCCATTTTGAACGCCACACTCGCGAACCCTTCTCGGTCAACGCCGCCATGCGGTTCCTCGAAGACCTCGAACAAAATGACCCCGATGCGTTCGCCAGGGCGTTGGAATACATCCGCCGCGCTCCTGCCGCCACCCAAACTCCGGTGCGCGACACAGTCGCCACCCAGTGGCCCGAACACCCGCAGTCCTAGACAAGCGTTTTGTGAGGCTGGCGTTTTATTAGGCTGGCGCTTCGTGATGCTAGCGCTCAGTGCGAGCCAGCATGACGTGCTGCCCGCTGTTGATCAGCCTGATCGAATAATTCCGCCGCGCCGTGCCGCCCTTGCAGGCGCCTGACATGTTTAGCGGCACTGGTTGATCGCCAGTGCCGCTAAAATTACGCTCGCAAATTGACGGCCGGGACTATTGCGCCGCGGTCGAGCCCGAATTACCGGGAGAAGCCGGTCCCACCTGCTGCTGACCCGCGGGCACTGAATTGGTCGGCGCCGGCGAGGACGAAACCGTGCCGCCAGGCGCGCCGCTCGGCGACATCATGCTGCTGGCGTTGGTCGGCGACGACGAGGGCGGTGTTTTGCCGGAAGACATTCCGGGCGCGGTCTGCCCGGGCACCTGAGCTGAATTGTCACCCGCAGGCGCCGGGGTAGAAGTCTGCGCAATTGCAAACCCCGCCGAACAAAAAACCGCAACTGCCGCCATTGGAATAAATCGCATTACATCCTCCATTTGAAGAAGTTGATATGTCTTCGCGCTTCATCATTCCCAACTTTCCGAATTATAATTCACTTATCCGCCAGCTAATCACATCTATGCAGCAGGCATCTGCCGCTCTTTCCATCTGCCGCTTTTCGGAATAGGTCATCTTAACCTGACCAACGACCCATAATCGAAACAGGGCGGAAACCACGGCGTGACAAGCAGAACCCGTTTTTTCATTACCGCCAGTCTGGTACTGGGCATCCTGATGCAGGCCCTGGACACCACCATCGCCAACGTGGCACTGCCCTATATGCAGGGCAGCGTGTCAGCGAGCCAGGATGAGATCGCCTGGGTCCTCACCTCCTATCTCGTCACCTCAGCCATCATGACTCCGCCCAGCGCCTATTTCGCTACCCGTTTCGGTATCAAAAATGTACTTCTGGTCTCCATCGCCGGCTTCATCATCGCCTCCATGCTTTGCGGCGCCGCGCACTCCTTGAACCAGATCGTCCTCTTCCGTTGCCTGCAGGGCGGCTTTGGCGCGCCTTTGATCCCAATCGCGCAAAGCGTCATGTTCAACATCAACCCGCCCGACCGCCGCGGCCAGGCGATGGCGACATTCTCCATGGTCATCATGCTGGCCCCGGTCCTGGGGCCGGTTCTCGGCGGCGTGCTGACCTCGGACTTCACCTGGCGCGCGGTATTCTACATCAACCTGCCGCTCGGCGTGCTGGCTTTTGTTGGCACGCTTTTCTTCCTGCCGGAGACCAAACCAAATGCCGGCTTCAAACTGGATTGGCTGGGCTTTGGCACCCTTAGCATCGCGATCGGCGCGCTACAGATCCTGCTCGACCGCGGCACCGAGCAAGACTGGTTCTCGTCGCGAGAAATCATCATCGAAACCATCATTGGCGGCGCCGCCTTCTATTTGTTCCTCGCGCATATTTTCACGGCGCGAAAACCCTTCATCCGGCCGGTGCTGTTCACCAATCGCAGTTTTTCGGCCGCAACCCTTTTCGTCGTGACCATCGGCATCACCTCCTACGCGGCGCTGTCGCTGCAACCGCCTTTCCTGCAGGAGCTGATGAACGAACCGATTGTAACGGCCGGATTGGTCATGGGCCCGCGTGGCGTTGGCACCGTTATTTCAATATTGCTCACCGGCCAGCTCATCGGCAAAGTCGATAGCAGGATCATCCTCCTCGCCGGTCTGATCATCACTGCCTGGGCCTTCTACGTCATGAGCAGCTGGACCGCGGACGTCTCAATTCCAACCATCATCTACGCCGGCATCATCCAGGGCTTTGGCACCGGCGCCACCATGGTGCCGTTGAACACGCTGGCGCTATCTTCCATCGAACCCGAACACCGGCCCGAAGCCTCCAGCATATACACCCTCGCCAGAACCATCGGTTCGGGCGTCGGCGTCTCCATCGTCAACGGCTTGTTCACTAACAACGTCCAGATCAATCACGCCGAAATCGCGAGCTCTGTCACAGCCTTCAACCGGCAACTGGCGCCGCCGCATATCGCGGCATTCTGGAGCCCCTTCACCACCTCCGGCACTACCGCGCTCGACGCCGTCATCAATCAGCAGGCACAGATTATTTCCTATAACGACGACTATAAACTGCTGATGATCCTAACCCTTATCGCCCTGCCGCTGCTGATCTTTCTGGAAAAGCCGAAACACCAAAGCAGCGTCTCCGAAGCCATAGCAGAATGAAAGAAAGCAGTACTTTTTGAAAAGAGCCGGTTTCCGGCAACCAAAAAAACCTTTCTTGTTCTGGGCCAAAGAAGTGTAAAAATCCCGGGTACAGAACAAAAAATTTTTGCGTCGCTTTTTCTAAAAAGCGACTTCCTGCCTTCAAATAGCCAGCTGCCGATACTTCCGCAGCAGCACAATTCCGCAAGCTGCCGACAAGGCGAACATTGCAACGCCGATCCCCAGAACATAGCCATGGCTGGGCGCGCTGCCGCGGCCGATCAGCGCGAAAATCACCGTCTGCGGAATAAAGCCGAGCGCCGAGGCGGCAATAAACGGCAGCGCCCGCACTGATGACAGGCCGGCTGCAAGGTTCAGCAAAATATTGCTGCCGATTGGCATCAGCCGGAATGCCAGCGTGGCTACGAATGGCCGCGCCGCCAGCGTCGCATCAATCTTTCGCAAGGCCGGGCCAAACCGCCGATACACAAAGGCCCGCCCCATCACGCGCGACCAGGTAAAATCGATCGCACAGGCAAACACCTGCGACACCAGGGCAATAGCCGCGCCGTCCCAGGCGCCGAAGGCATAACCAGCAACAAACGCCGGCACTTGCCGTGGCAGTCCGATCGCGGTGAGCAGCGTTGCCAGCAGCAGGAACATCGCCGGGCCGCGCACGCCGCCCTCAGCGATCAAGTGGGTCAGGGTGGTTTCAGCCGAGGCGGCACCCAGCATCGGCAGGCTGAACGCGATGGCAATCATCGCGCCTGCCATCAATGCCGGTTTCAGCGCGCGGCCGACCGGGAGTGCCGCAGTTGTCGCGGGCTCGTTATGATTATCCATGGTTGTCATGGGTTTGGATCTATCTGCGGCTGATTCCAACGTCGTTGCAGCCACGCAACGCCGAACAGATCAACAATACCAACTCTCAACCGGTCCCAGGTGCCATAATGCGAAGCGCCGTGCGTACGCGGGTGATGCCGCACCGGAACCGAAACGACATGGCCGCCGGAACGAATGAACAAAGCCGGCAGAAACCGGTGCAAATGATCAAAATGCGGCACCTGCAGAAACGCATCTCGGCGGAAAAGTTTCAGCCCGCAGCCGGTATCCGGCGTGCCATCCCGCAGCAGCCGGCCACGCACTGAATTTGCAATCCGCGAGCCCCAGCGTTTCGCCTCAGAATCTTTTCGGGTGGTGCGATGCCCGGCGATCAGCACCGGTTTCGGCCCGACAAATTCGGCCGCCATCGCTGCTTCCAGCATGGCCGGAATATCGCCCGGGTCGTTCTGGCCATCGCCATCCAGAGTGGCGATGTATATCCCGCGCGCTGCTCGCACGCCGGTAATTACCGCGGCCGACTGTCCGCAGCTGTTACGATGCCGGATATGCACAAAGTTCGGAAAATTCCGTGCCGCCTCCGAAAGGATAGCCGGCGTTGCGTCCGAACTGCCGTCATCGACATAGACGATCTCATGATCGATCCCATCCAGCGCCATGCTGATCGCATTGATCAGCGGCAACAGATTGGGAGCTTCATTATGCACCGGCACCACCACCGAAATCAGTGGCGTGTCGAGTTGCGTTTCAGGCTTGGTTTGGGAGCGGGGTTCGATGATCATGGGTCTCATTCAGCCGTTGCATTAAGGCGACTCTGTGGCTCAAATTCGTACAGAAAAAGATTTTTGGCGCCGTACCCGCCCGGTTTGATTAAAATATTGAAATCCGCGGCGCGCAGCCATCGCAATCCGGCAAATACCGGGCCCGCCACCAGCCGGGTGATCCCAAACCGGCGCAGGATGACCGCCGCGGTATAATTTCCGGAGAGCATAAAGTTGCGGATGCCGTCTCCAGCCAGCGCCTCGGCAATATCAGCTAGCCGCTCAACGGCAGGCGCACCGGCCTGCACTTTATCCGGCGGCGCGGTGCTGGTGATGAGAAACGGCTGCACGCTGAAATACGGCCGCGCCCAAGCCAGCGCAGCGGCGGTCATTGCGGCGGCGCCCTGTGACAGGTCGATATCTAGCACCGGCATCATTTCCCGGGCCGCTGCGGTCTGTATCAAACTCTGCCGGTGCAGGGCGCCGGATAGAATGGCAACCGGACCATCGACCGGCGCGCTGATTTCGGATGCGTCCTCGCTGGATGCGTCCTTGCCGGGCGCGTCCACGCCGGGCGCGTCCACGCCGGATTTATCCACCCCCGAACTAATCCAGGCCGGCCCGGCAATCACGGGCTGCCTGGCCAGCGCCTCGGTGATAAATCCACATTGCGCGTCTTCGATCGCATCGAGCAGCGCAAGCCGCACCCCCTGCTCCTTCATCGCCGTCAGTTGGGCCCGGATCGCAGTTGCTCCGGCAGCCACCACGGCATACGGCACAACCGAAATCCGGCCATCGATGAACGGCGCCAAACTTTGCTTCAGATCACCCTGCAAATTGCCATGCTGGAACAAATGCCCCTGGTAAACGCTGCGGCCGTCCCAGGGCGTGGCCATGCAGGCCGCCAAAAAGCCGGTACCGGAAGCGCTGGCGAGAAGGTCCATCACCGGACCGATTATCGGCGCCAAATCGCCGGACTCGGTGTTGCCGAATGTAAAAACATATTGCGAAGCCGGGATGGCGCAGGCCGCCCGCGCCTCGGCTGCAGTTAACACCGGCCCCGCCGGCGCCAGGATGTCGCAGTCGGCGGCACCGCCGGCGCCAATACCGATTTTCGTTCCACCGCCAAAAGCCGCCGTCAGCGCCACGGCATCCACCAGCCTCGCCGCAATCCCATATGGCTTCAGGGCCATTTCGCCGTCATCATTTTGTCATCCACATGAGTGACTAGATGGCATGGCAGGCCGCCTGCTGCCAGAACTTTTCCGGCCTTCGGGGTTTATTGCGGCCAGGTCAGCATGCCGGCGCGCAGCCGCGCATCGCGGTCGGCCAGACACGGGGAGTAGAACAGGTTGCCGCGATACCCGCCGCTCACCGTCCGCACCGCAACCGTGATCCAGAACCCGAGCAGGGCGACCGTCAAAGTCCCACCGAGCACTGCGAACAGACCCATCCCGGTCTGCGCCCCCAAGGCAAGCGTGGCCAGGGTATAAACGCCCAACGGAAAGGTGAAACCCCACCAGCCGAGGTTAAAGGGTAGGCCGTCCTTGATGTAGCTGACCGTGATCGCGGCCGCCATAACCAGCCACCAAGCGCCATAGCCCCAAATGATCAAACCGCCGATTACCCCAACGCCATGCGCAACCGCCCCAATATCAGCCATGCCAACCGCGCCCAGAACCGCCGGTGCAACCCGCCCGAGCACCAACAGCCCCAGCGCCCCGGTGCCAAGCGGTCCCAGCGCCAGCCAGCTGGAAACCGCCATGTCGCGTTTCGGCAATTTATGCAGCACCAGCCGCAGAAACAGGATCACCAGAATGCCGAGCGCCAGCGGTACCGAGAACGCCCAGAGCAGATAGCAGCCGAACAGCAGATGCGCGGCCATTGCCGGATCGGCCAGATGCGCCACCAGGAGCCCGCCGCTGGCGGCGGTCACCTCGGCCGGCACGATCGGCAGCAGCCACACCGCGGTCATCGTCTCAATGCTATGGTGCTGCCGGGTAAACATCAGATACGGCACCAACAGCCCGATGCCGACTGCGAGCACCGCATCGATCCACCACAGCACAACCGCGATCTCAGTCGCGATCACGCCGATATGCGGCAGCCCGAACACCAGAAATCCATTGATCAGGGTAGCCAGCCCCATCGGGATGGCGCCAAGGAACATCGGCATTACCGGGTGCTCCCAAATCGGCATGGCATCAGCGGTGAAGAATATCCACCTGCCGCCATAAAGCCCGGTGCAAAGTACAAACAGCACGATATTGACCAGCCACAAAACCGTCCCCGCCTGATGCAAGGCCGGATGCAGCATCGGGAAAATCGCCGGAAACTGGTTCAGTGCAAGCGCCACCACCCCGGTCCCCATGGTGACGGTGAACCAATTCGGCGTGAACTGCCGCACAATTTCGCGCGGATGATCGTGATGAGCAAACGGCTTCGCCAGCTGCAGCAGCATTTTCGCTTCCTAATTTCCTGCCCAGCCATAGTCTTTATTTTTGCGATCAAAAACAAATTTCTGCCCCAGCCAACGTCAATTAGCCGCACCGGCTGCCTTGCAGGCTTCAAGCGCACCCAAGTTCGCTCTAACAAGGCGCATGGATCAAATGGCGAAAAACGGCCTGAGCAAGGTCGCCGCGGTTACCCTCGGCTTCTGGATCATCAAAATCATCGCCACTACGCTGGGCGAAGTCGGCGGCGATGCCGTCACCATGTCGATGAACCTCGGCTATCTAACCGGCAGCCTGATTTTCGCCGCCATCTTTATCCTGGCGGTCACGGCACAGATACGCGCCAAGCAGTTTCACCCGTTTCTGTTCTGGTTCGTCATCGTCGCCACCACCACCTTCGGCACCACCCTCGCCGACTTCTTCGACCGCTCTCTGGGCATCGGCTATATCGGTGGCTCCTCCAGCCTGTTCGTCCTGCTGATGGCAACGTTGGGCATCTGGTACTGGCGGATGGGCAGCATATCCACCCATTCCATCACCTCCCCGCAGGCCGAGATTTTCTACTGGCTCGCCATCATGTTCTCGCAAACCCTGGGTACCGCGCTGGGGGATCTGTTATCTGAAACCACCGGCTACGCCGGCGGCGTTCTGGTCTTTGCCACCGGACTGGCGCTGCTAGCCCTGCTGTATTTCTGCACCAGCCTCAACAAGGTCGCGCTGTTCTGGGCCGCCTTTATCCTGACCCGCCCATTGGGCGCGACCATGGGCGATTTCCTCGACAAGCCAGTCTCCCATGGCGGCCTGGACCTCAGCCGCTACACCGCCTCCGCCATCCTGGCCTTGGCAATCGTCGCCCTGGTAAGCCTGATCCCGCAGCACCCAGAACGGATCGACGCAACATCAGGCAGCACCAGCTAGCTCCGCAGAGGCAGTTCCAGGAGCCTCTCAGGCTTTGGCGGAAAGGGTATATCCGCCAAACCCGGAAGCATTTTGGCCGCTAGGCCCATAACCGGCATTGGACGCCGCTCGGATCGCGCCCGCAATAATCCGCAAAACCTGCGCCTGAATCCCGATCCCATCCTCAAGCAGATTTCGGTTCTGCTGCGCCAGCCGGTCCAGCCGCCCAGCGGCATCGCGGATCTCGTGCCTCGGCCCAACTGCTTGCGCGCATTGCATCCGCTCAATCGCCGCCCGCTTCACCGGCAGCAGCTTCGCCGCGGCGGAAAAATCGGCGGCCTGCAAAGCCGCATTTTCGGCCTCCAAAACCTCCGCCAGCGCATTCGCGACTTCGCTCCAGCTCAGCTCCTTGGAAATCTTCATTGTTGCGGTCTCTCTTTCAAAACAGTTGCAATCTGCCCCGCCAGCCCCAGGCCGCCATCGGCCTCCATCTGCGCGGCAATGGCATGCAGTAAAAACGGCTGCCAGGTCTTCTCAGCCGAGCTGCCGCCGAACATCGGGTCCGGCGTATCTACGGTGTCGAATATCGGCGTCAGCAATTGGCTGATCGCCATGGTCTCGAAATCTTTCGACTGCTTGGCAATCGCGGCGGCGCTGTTGGGGGCACCGCCGGCTAACGGTAAAATCGTCATTGCACGATCAACTGCGCCTGCAACGCGCCGGCCGCCTTGATGGTCTGTAAAATGCTGATCATGTCATGCGGCGCCACTCCCAGCGAGTTGAGGCTTGAAACCAGCTGCTGCAGGCTGACCCCGCCGTCCAAAATCGCCAGCTGCTTGCCCGGTGATTTGGAAACCGAAATACTGGTGACGGCCGCCGTCACCGTGGTGCCGCCGCGCGAGAACGGACTGGGCTGGCTGACCACCGGCGTATTGGTCACCTGCACCGTCAAATTTCCTTGCGCGATCGCAATCTCGCTCACCCGCACGTCGGCGCCGATAACAATGGTTCCGGTCGACTCGTCCACCACCACCGTTGCCGGGCTGGACGGCACCACAACCAAATCCGCGATCGCGGCCAAACTCTGCACCACATCACGCCCGGCGAGGTTAAGGTTGATGGTGCGCGGGTCGGCCACCACCGCCACGCCGTCGCCCAGCGTTGCATTAACGGCGTCGGCCACCCGCTCCGCGGTGGTAAAATCCGGATTGCGCAGCTGCAGGCTCGGATTGGTCTCCGAACTCAGGCTGAAATCAACCGCCCGTTCAACCACGGCACCATCGGAGATGCGCGCCACCGTCGGCACCCCTTGCGTATAAGAACCCGAAGCCCCTGACGCCGTAATCGCCCCGGTCACCATCGAACCCTGGCCCACCGCATAGACCTGCCCATCGGCGCCCAGCAACGGCGTCACCAGCAAGGTGCCGCCGGTCAAATCCTTGGCATCCCCCAAAGCCGACGCGGTAATGTCGATGCGCTCACCGGTATGAATGAAGGCCGGCAAATCCGCGGTCACCATCACCGCGGCAACGTCCTTGGTCTGCAACTGCGCCGCCAGCGCCTGAGTGTTGATCCCAAGGCGCCCCAACATGCCGATCAATGACTGTTTGGTGAAAACCGCATTGTTCAGTGAATCGCCGGTGCCGTTCAGCCCCACCACCAGCCCGTACCCGACCAGCTGGTTATCCCGGATCCCCTGCACATCGGTAATGTCCTTGATCCGAACCTGCGCGTTCGCCGCCAGCGGCATCAACACCGCGGCAGCAACGACCAAAATCCGGCATGACGGCATCAAATTCATCGGCAAAGCTTTTGGTTAAGAAGTTTAAGAGACAATCACTCTCCAGCCGATGAAAGCAAACCTTGTGCCACTGCCCTCCGCAAAAAATATCTTTTTATATCAATTAGTTATCCAAATCGCCTGGGCTCGCACCGGCAAGTTTTGCCGACCCTTTCAGGCGCGATGGTAAATCGCGTCACCGGCGCCAGCACCCCAGCCATCACCGCCGGCCGCGCCAAATCAGCGCTGACTGCAACCGGTCTGTTCAGCATCGCCGTGGAAAGCCCGGCCATCCAGGAAACCGCCCCTGCCCACAGCGTAAATCTCTCCGCCATGCTCGCTCTGCAGGAAGCTGAAACCGACATCGTTCAGGATAAAGCCGCCCGCCGTCAGGGCTTTGCCATGCTCGAAGCGCTCTCCACGCTTCAGAAAGACCTGCTCTCACCCTCCGCAAACGAGGAAACCACGCTTGCCGCCCTGAATCGCCTCGCTGCCGAGGTGCCGAAAACCACCGATCCCAACCTCACCACCCTGCTCGACTCCATTCGCCTGCGCGCAAAAATCGAATTATTCCGCCGCGGCGTGCAAAATACTTAAGCGGCTAAGCCGGACTGAGCTTGTTGCAAATTACAAACCCATCGCTATAAGCCCGCGCAGATAGAGGCGGTCGTTGGTGACCGGCCTGCTTACCCATTAAGGATACCGACGGCATGCTGAGTTCCCTGCCACCGGACTACCGCCCCTCGGACGACGAGGAGTTTATGAATCCCGCGCAGTCCGAATACTTCCGCCAAAAACTGCTCCGCTGGCGCGCCGACCTGGTCCGCGAAGCCAACGGCACCCTCGCCTCCCTCTCCGAAGGCGGCATCCTCGAGCCCGATATCACCGACCGCGCCAGCGTTGAAACGGACCGCGCCCTAGAACTCCGCACCCGTGACCGCGCCCGCAAACTCATCGGCAAAATCGACCAGGCCCTGGCCCGCATCGAAAACGGCTCCTACGGCTACTGCGAGGAAACCGGCGAACCCATCGGCCTGCGCCGCCTGGAAGCCCGCCCCATCGCCACCCTGTCGATCGAGGCACAGGAACGCCACGAACGCATGGAACGCGTGCACCGGGATGATTAAGCAAGAGGTCGCTTTTTAGAAAAAGCTCGGCAAAATTTCCTTTTAATCTGGGCCATTGGCGTTCGAAAATCCCGGCTCCAGAACAAAGAACCATTTCGCCACGGCATTTATCTTATAGCCCTTGATAAATAGTGTCATGGCCGGGCTTGACCCGGCCACCCAACGCATTTGCGGTGCTCCCAACAATTTCCATTCTGGGCAATGAGCTATCGCCAACCCACACCCATGCCGTCGATGAAAAGAAGTTTTTGCGCCGCTTTTTTCAAAATGCGGCCGCTTTCTTGCATAAAAAAGGGGGCATTAAGCCCCCTTCGTTACTAAATCCTAGCCTAGCTTAGGCCATTCTAGCTTGCACAGCCTGAACAGCCTGCCGTTGCTCGGCAACCTGCGCCTTCATCGACTTTTGCAGCTTCTCAAACCCGCGTACTTCGATCTGCCGTACCCGCTCACGCGAAATATTATAGTGCTGCGACAGATCTTCCAGCGTGGTGGGGTTATCCTTCAACCGGCGCTCGACCAATATATGCCGCTCCCGATCGCTCAGTGTTTTCAGTGCGGTTGCCAACAGCGCCTTCCGGCCAGTTAGCTCTTCCCGTTCCGCCATCTCGGTTTCCTGGGATTCGCTCTGATCGACCAGCCAGTCCTGCCATTCGCCTTCGCCGTCCATTTTGATGGGCGCGTTCAGGCTGTTATCCGGCGAGGACAACCGGCGGTTCATATTAACGACATCCTGTTCCGGCACATCCAGCAGATGCGCGATACGGGCCACTTGTTCGGGCTTCAGATCCCCGTCGTCGATTGCCTGCATTTGCCCTTTCAGGCGGCGCAGGTTGAAAAACAGTTTCTTCTGTGCGGCGGTCGTACCCATTTTGACCAGGGACCAGGAGTGCAGGATGTATTCCTGTATGGCGGCTCGGATCCACCACATTGCGTAGGTGGACAACCGGAAGCCGCGATCCGGATCGAAGCGCTTGACCGCCTGCATCATGCCGACGTTGCCTTCGGAGATCAGTTCTCCAACCGGCAGGCCGTAGCCGCGATAGCCCATAGCAATCTTGGCAACCAGCCGCAGATGGGCGTTGACGAGGGTATGGGCAGCCTTGTGATCGCCTTTATCGCGCCAAAGCCGGGCAAGACGTTCTTCTTCCTCATGCGCGAGCATCGGGAATTTACGAATTTCCTGCATATAACGCGTCAGGCTGACATCCGGAGCCATTGAAGACAGGGTGGAGGCCATGGTGGAATCTCCTTTTATTCTATCTGTAATCCGCGGCCTCCAAATTATTCGGCTGGCCCAGATCACAGTCGTTTTTCCTGATGCAAACTATACCGGCCGAATGCATTTCGGCATCATCACGAACCGGAGAGACCCCTTAAAAGGCAGTAACACCCCAGACAGAACGGTCCGTTAAACGACCGGTATTTCTTGGTCAGTTAAGGCAGTCTACTGATACGCCGTTCCGAACGTCAAGCTAAATCAGACTATCGTAGTCCTGTTTCAATTGCATGCGTGAGTTGTTGAAAGTCCGCGGGGGGCGGGCTCTCAAAATGCAGCGTCTGTCCGGTAACAGGGTGAATAAACCCAAGGATTTCAGCGTGTAATGCCTGTCTTGGAAAATCCAGCGCTAATCCGCGCGCAGGGTCCGCCAGATATTGCGCTGCCGCCGGCTTGCGTTTCAGGTACACCGGGTCGCCGATCAGCGGGTGCCCGATATGGGCCAGATGCACCCTGATTTGATGGGTTCGGCCGGTCGCCAGGTTAACCGCAAGCAATGCGGCAGCGAGCCCGAAGCCTTGCAGGGTTCGGTACTTGGTTAAGGCCGCCTTCCCGTTGCGGGTCACCACCGCCATACGTTTGCGGTCCCGCGGGTCGCGCCCGATATCGCCGACCACCTCACCTGTGGCCGGACTTGGCAAGCCCCAGCACACCGCCCGGTACTGCCGCTCGATATCCCGCGCCGCGAAGGCTGCCGAAAGCGCTGTGTGCACAGGCTCGGTTTTCGCAACCACCATAATACCGGACGTATCCTTATCCAGCCGATGCACAATCCCGGGCCGCCGTTCACCGCCGATCCCGGTCAGGCTATCGCCACAATGCGCGATCAGCGCGTTGACCAGTGTGCCATCCGGGTTGCCCGGCGCCGGGTGCACCACCAGCCCGGGCGGCTTATCCAGCACTAACAGGTACTTATCCTCATACAGAATAGTGAGCGGGATGGCCTCGCCCAGCGGCCGCGCAGCGGTCGCGTGCGGCTGCGACAGCACATAATTCCCGGCCTTAACGACCGCCGACGGATCAGTGGCTGGAACCCCGTCGCGGCTTAGAAAGCCTTCGAGAATAAGCCCCTTGACGCGCGAACGTGAAAGAGTGCCGATGCGCTCGCTCATAAACCTATCGAGCCGCTGCCCGCTATCTTCGGGCCTGGCCGCAACCGTGATCGGGGAAATAACGGATGGCTGCTCAGCCACGATTGCCAGAACTGAGCGCGCCAGCAGGGCGCTCACCAGATTTATTAGGTTTGAAGCTGCTGGTGGGTGGCCTCGGCGCGCTCGTCATCCTCGGCACCGCTGTCGTCATCGGCGTCATCATCCATCGCCTTTATGCCAAGCCGTCAGCGTCGTCGATGGCGCCGGTGCCGGCGCCCATCACGGCCCCCGCGGCCATCACGGCCTTGCCCACCTTAACCAATCGCCTGCCCGCCGGCGACACCATCAAATCAATGGCCGCAGCCGGCCCGGACCTCGCACTCTGGGTCACCGGCCCGAACGGCGACCAGATCCTGCTGCTCAACCCCGCGACCGGCCAGCTTACCATAGCCGTCTCAAAGTAATCTCAAAGTAAATCTTGTCAGCGGCTTGAATTAGTTTGTTCCCTGCCCTATTGCGCTCAACGCCTCGTCCCGTTCGTCTAGAGGCCCAGGACACTGCCCTTTCACGGCGGCGACAGGGGTTCGAATCCCCTACGGGACGCCATTCACAAACAAAAGAAATAACGGCTGCGGAGGTGTTCTATCTCAGCCTACAGCGCAATTCAGGGTTCCTGCGGTAGACCACGGCCCGCTTAATCCATGGCAGTTGTCATGGTAGCCTGCTTACGCGAAGCAGGGAATTGCTTTGTTCCTTTGCCAATACCTTGTTATCGAATTTTGTACGAAGCAGCGATGGGAAGATGACGCCGCGGCGCATTGAGCGTAGCGCGTTTTTGGGCATTGGGGCTTTATCTTCACTCACTATCGGCGGAGCTCGCTGATAATGGCCGAATTCTCAGCGCTCGCGCCTCGAAGCCATATCGGAAATCGCCGCTATCCGGTTCAGCAGGCATTGGTTTAACGATCAAGCCAACGAACTGCATGTTAGAGGAGGTCCAACAACCGTATCCATAGAGGCTATGCGCAGAATACCGGCCCCGAGAACGTTCGGCTGTGATTCCGGAGCCGCCCAGCCGCGCTGCCAGAGGCTGGTCGATTAAAAGCCAAACTCTACGCCAAAGCTTCTGTGATCTGCTTTATCGAATGTTTGGTGTAGTCCTTGGAAAGCGTAAAGGCGATCGCCTTCTCGACATTTTTATGGACAGCTTCGCGCAATTGCCCGAGCGTCTGCGGATCGGCGATTAAAACCACCGCTTTAAATAGATTTTGATCGAACATCTTATCCAGCGTCTTGGCGAGCTGCTTGGCAAACGTCGCCTCACCCGTTTCGCGCGGTGATTGTTCCTCCACGCCTGCGCCTGAAGGTCCATCATCGGCAAAATCCTTCAATGTCAGCTTGCGCTCCTCGTTCAGAACCAGTTCTCCCCTAGCCCCGACGTTTCGCAGTAAAAGCGCCTTGCCACCGTCCGCAACCACAATTAACGCATCTTCCGGAATTTGCTTTGACATTGTCATACGTCTCCTACTGATAACCTACATGTGGCTATTCTTCCGCGCCAAGTTAAGGCCAGCGGCATGATGAATGGTCTGGAGACCTAGATAACGTGCCAACTCCGGGCTTCTGCCGTCAACCGTCGAGACAAGGCATCAAAAAAAGCCGGATCGTCTAAATACTCGCCTTCGATAACAACCGTCGCGAAATCCTGGTCTACGGCCAAAATCAACAAATCCAGATAGTCCTCAACCAAGCCATGGTCACTCAGGTAGCGCTGGACCAGGCCGATATCGACCGGCCACTCGAAGAAACGGCGTAGCCTGATCGCCAGGCCCGAGCTTTCCAGATAAGGGTCCGTCAACAGCCGTAGGATCAATAAATCCGTATGGATTGTTTGAACATCCGGTGACTGTCCCAAACTGCGCGCCAACGCTGTTTTTCCGCGTCCGCTTTTACCGCTTAGCAGGATTACATCCTGGAACTTGCTCCAACAATGCAAAACATGGCGAGCCACGGGGTCACCCGCTTGGGCAACGCTCTTCTCGATATATTTAACCGAAAATGGCGCCAGCAGTGTCGTCACCAGATGGTGATAGGTAGGATAGCGAAACAGCCCGTCGGGGCGATGGGCTATCACCCATTTCTCTTTCGGATGCACCAGCAATGCATCGGCGATTCCGCATTCAAGAATAAGCACGCCGCCAGGTCGCAGTTTCCGGCTTAAAAACTGGAAAAGCCCTGCTTGATCTTTCTCATAATGGACTGCGGATAGGAGTAGGATAATGTCAAACTCGTCTTCCTCAATTTGCCACCAGCTGCCATGGCGAAACTCGAATGCCAGGTATCGCGCGCGGGCACGTTCAATGTATTCCAGGTCGCTATCGACCCCTAAAACATAGCCGGCGTCGAGACGACGTGCGACCGCATCGCAGAAAAATCCTTCATTACAACCCAGATCGAGGACCCGCGCTTGGCGTCCCTGGAACCGATCCAGAAAGGCCAGTTGAAGCGCCTCGAGCTTTTCCTGAGATTTTGAATCTCCTGCCTCGTCACCAGCAAAGTCTTGATAGCGGTTGGGTTTAACCTGGAAAGCGCCTGCCACCGGTTCCAGGGGTACAAAGCCCCCTTGGTCAGTGCCGGCTTCAATAAACGCGCCATTCAAAAGCAGCTCACGCACATCCTGTTGAGCTAGGTAGAAACCGGCAGGGCACGTCACGTTGAGCGCTGTGCTAACGTCAGGGCGGGAGAACGCCGGTAAGGTTCGTGACAGGATCTCGCCCTTGCAATTGAGCCGAACCACAACGTCGTTCGCAGCGTCTAGATGGGCTGCCCATCCGATGACGTGATGGGTAAAGACCTGTTCAACATGACCGGCGATCCGAGGCTCCACGTCTGCCCTCCCGATTTAGACTGTCATAAAAGTGACATCTTCGCTGTTCTCCTCGGTATAGGCAACCTCTGACAAGCAAAAAGGCCGGAATTGCTCCCAGCCTCGGCCCGCGAACGGGATGCGCCAAAATGCTATAACGGCCGGACCAGCCATACCGCTGCCAGCGCCGACGGATCCGCGCGAAGCTGCAAATCCCGGTGACCTTGCAGTCATTGAATAGAGATTGCACGCCGCGATTACGCTGCCTAGCCGGGCGCAAGAGCGCTCAAAAACATCGAAATTTAACACATCCATGCATGCGTCTGTCATCATCAGCAGACGAGGGTAGCTCGCCGCCTCGATCGAGAACCGGCCCAGTTTAAGGAAAGGTAGCAGCCTTGAGACGCCCCATGAAATCAAAAACCCGGTCGCCTACGCACTTTCTACAGCCCGGTGAGGTTCGGCCGCGGCCAATACAGGGCCATTCCCAGGCCCATGGCGGCGTCAGCCCGCTGCATCCGGTGTCTCATCGAAACACCAGTTTCCAGCCTTTGCCAAGACCGCTGGGATTGCCGCCGTATCACTACGATATTGCGGATAATTTTCCGGCCGTTGCGCAGAATATTACGCAGGCGCAAAAATTGGTTTTTCACGTTGTGGGCGATACTGGCGGCGTCAAAGATGGTGAATACCAGGACAGCGTCGCGGCTCAAATGGTTGATCACCTGGCGAACGCTGATGGCAACAAGCCGCAATTTTGTTACCACGTTGGCGACGTCGTGTATTTCACCGGCATGATCGACGACTATTACGCGCAGTTCTACGAGCCCTATGCGCATTACGATGTGCCGATCTTCTCGATCCCAGGCAACCATGACGGTGAGGTTGATGATCCAAGCGTGCAAACCTCACTCGACGGCTGGGTCGAATATTTTATGCAGGCGCATCCAGATGTGGATCCCATTTCCAAGGACGCGCCGCGGGTGCAGTTGAACTTGCCAAATGTCTACTGGACGCTGGTAACGCCGTTCGCAACGATCATCGGAATGTACACCAACGTGCCGGAGGGCGGTTCAATTGATTCGGTCCAACAACAATGGATCACAAACGAGTTCGCCACCGCGCTAGAAGACCGCGCGTTGATCCTGGCACTGCACCATCCGATATATTCATTTGATGCCTATCACAGCGGCAGCTCAAAAATGGCGGATGTTTTGGAGAATGCCATTCGCGACACCGGGCGGGTTCCTAACCTGGTGTTGGCGGGCCATGTCCACGATTACCAACGCATTGAGCAAACCATCTCGGAGGATGCCCCAACGCCGTTCATCGTAACCGGAAATGGCGGTTATCATAACTTGCATAAGATCACTTCAGCGGTTGGCGCCAAGGCACCGGATTCCGGCGCCGTTTTGATATATGCCTCGGACAGCACCTGGGGTTTCATGACGCTGACGATCGATAAAGACACCATTACCGGCGTTACCACGCAAGTGGCGCGAGATGGGGCGGTGACGAGTTCCGCGGATACGTTCAGCTATACCGCTAAGCCGATCAAACTGGCGGACCCAAAATCGGTGCCAACCCTTTAAGGTCTACAGCCATGCGTCGGCGGGATCGAGAATTCTAATAGCCTGAGTTCGTTTTGGACGGTCAGCAGCCGCTGTTTATAGCAGCCGGCGGGCGATGAGCCGCCGGCGAAACAATTCGGCTCGCGCGCGCTTGACGGTAGGTTTCTCAATCTTGGGTTGAGCCATTCCCTGTGTACCGACCCCGGGAGGGAGGGGGTACCGCTCTGCGTCGCCGACACCCCAGCCTACTCAGAATAAACCTGATATCGAAAATTCGCGTTCTGACACCACATGGTTGCCACGCAACACGCCGCGATATGAACGAAATGGAGATTTTCCATGAGCCCATTGGATGCCGCCGACAAAACCAGCCCGGCCAATAACCCAGCAAGCCCTTCCGAGAGCACAAGCTTTGTACCGCCTTTGCAGCGCACCGCCGGCCAGCCGCCGCCGGTCGCGGCACATGGCGGGTTGTCCTATATGGCGTTTGAGAAAAACGGCGATGCCGGCACCGCGGTTGCTTTTGAGGATGCCCGCGCGGCTGTTCTGAGCGGCAGTGAACAGCGGCTTATGGAGCAGATCAAAACCGCGCCGCCGGGCCCGATCGAAACTGAGTGGGGCATCGGTTTCCGCACCTATGAAGAATGCCTCGCCTATATCCGCGCGCAACCTATCGAGGTCCCCGCGGGCGGTGTCGCCTTGCCGCTGCGCTATACGGTCTATGCGCATTCAACCTATTCGGTAGTCTCCTCGCACGCACTCTGGCGCGACCCCGCGCAAGCTGATCTGGCGGAGTTGTTCCGCAACACCGGAGAGCTCGCACCCGGCCGCCCGGAACTTTATTTTCCGCAGGTGCTGCGAGATGCCAGGCGCATCGGCGAGTATTATCCGGGACTTTCGCCGGAAACGCCGGAATCCATGGACCGGCTTGGCGTATCGCTCGCGCATCTGGAATCCAGGTGCCAGAATTTCTACGACGCCGCCGAGGTCGAGCGCATCTTCTATCCCGAGATCGAAAAGCTGCTGCTGGATTTCTTTCCCGGTGCCACCGACGCCCTGGTCTACAACCACGATGTCTTCGACAAGGACTATACCGGCGATCGCACCGAGGATCAGGATGCGAAAAACCCCGGCGTCAACGCGCAATACGCTAACATCGTGCATAATGATTTGAACGATAACAGCGGCCGCGTGCGCTGCCGCGAACTGCTGACCCGCAACCTGCGCAACTTTGGCCGCACGCAGCATTACTCGGAAGCCGAGGCCGACGCCAAAATGTCGCGCCGCTTCATGTCGATCAACCTTGCCAAGCCTATGGAAACGGTCGAGCAGTTTCCCTTCGTGCTATGCGCCTGGCCGTCTTTCGCCGATCAGCCCTATATCACGAATTACCGGATCTATGACGACCGCGTCGGCGAGACCACGCGCTTTACCTATCGCCCGGATCATGAATGGTACTGGATCCCGCAGCAAAAATCGACCGAGGTGTCGATGTTGAAATGCTACGATTCCGTCACCGACGGCACGGTATCGCGCTGGTCTTTCCACACCGCCTGCATCGACCCTAGCGCGCCCGCCAACGCGCGCTGCCGCAAAAACGTGGTGGTACGTTCGTTCGTGTTTTTCTAAAGCGCGATGCCATAGGATGCGGCCGCAAGACGGGCGCATCCTATGTCTGAGCCGGATCAAGTTTAAGCTAGCTCAGGCCGGCAGGGGTTCCGGCCATGAGATGGCGCTGGTGCTAACGAGCGCTTCGAACGCCGGCCGCGCGAAGTAGAAGCCTTGCATGAAACGCACGCCGGCGCGGCGCAATGTTTCAAATTCCGCGGCATTTTCAACGCCCTCAGCAACGACTTTAACGCTCAACTTTTCGCACAGTTCGACCATGCTGGTGATTATTGCTAGGCGCCAGCTTTCGCTTGAGCAATTAGTGATCAGCGCGCGGTCTATTTTCACAATATCGGGTTTAAGCTCGGCCAGGCGCGACAGGCCGGAATAGCCGGCCCCAAAATCATCGAGCGCGACCTTAAAGCCAAAGGCCTTATAGGCGGAGACGATGCGCAGCAGATGTCCAGGATCTATAAGATCCTCCTGTTCCACAATTTCGAAGGTTATCCGGTTAAGCGGAAATCCGGTGCGCTCGGCGACGCGCAGGGTCGCCTGAATGCACGCTTCTGGCTGATAAACGGCATTGGGAAGGAAGTTTATGTTCAGCGTGACTGCCAAGCCCAACCTGCTTGCAATTTCAATGGCGCAGACGCGGCACGCCTGGTCGAAGGCATAGCGGTTCTTCGAAGTCAGCTGAGACAGGACATAATCCGCGCCCTCGCCGTTAACGCCGCGGACCAGGGCCTCGTGCGCCACAATTTCATTTGTCTGGATGTCGACAACCGGTTGGAACGCCATGCTGAACGCAAACAGATCTGTGGTTTCACGGCAAGCACCGCAGGCACCGGTTTTAGGCTCTCCAATCGTCATGGGCCGACGGTATAGCAAGACCTGCATCTGTCAAACGAACGTATAACCAAACCCACTATCTGTCCCATACCACGGGATTTGGCGTCAGTTGAGAGAAGCTCGGCTGCAGGTTAGGGTTATTTATGAACCTGGCGAACATCCGAACTCTGGCGCGCCGCATTCAACACCGGTTCAGTGATGTTGCCCGACACTCCCGGATCAGCTCGCTGACACTGCTCATAGCCTATCTGCGGCCATACCGGAGCCAGGCCATTGCAGCAGCCTGCGCATTGCTGGCCAGTTCGGCGTTATTACTGGCGCTTGGGCAAGGCGTTCGAAGGCTAATCGATCTTGGCTTTGCCAGTGGCAGCAACACGCATTTGAACACCGCGGCTCTTGGCATGTTCGGCGTTGTCGCACTCCTCGCAGTCGCCACCTTCAGCCGCTTCTACCTGGTTTCCTGGTTGGGCGAACGCATCGCTGGCGACTTGCGGCGCGACATATTTGAACGGGTCATTTCACTCTCTCCCGCCTTTCTCGAGACCGCCCGGACCGGCGATATTCTAACCCGCCTCACCTCCGATATTTCCGTTTTGCAAACCCTCATCGGCTCGGCAATCTCGATGTGGCTGCGCAATGCCATATTATTCATCGGCGCAATCGGACTCCTTATTGCCACCAGCCCGAAATTGACGGCGCTTATCTTGCTGGTGATCCCGTTTGTGCTGATCCCGCTGGTGGTGTTCGGCAGGCGCGAGCGGCGGCTGTCGCGGGCCGCCCAGGACCGCGTGGCGGATCTTGGCGCCTACGCCGAGGAGACCATCAACGCGCTCCGCACCGTGCAGGCCTTTACGCACGAGCCGCTTGATCGCGCGCGCTTTTCGGCCGAGGTGGAGCGCGCGGTAACGGCCGCGACCCGCCGGATTGCAAGCCGGGCGACGCTGCTGTTCACCGTCATCTTTCTCGGCTTCGGCGCGATCATTTTGAGCATGTGGATGGGCGGGCGCGATGTGATCGCCGGACGCATGAGCGCCGGCGCGCTTTCCGCCTTCATTTTCTACGCCGTCGTATTAGCCATGGCCGCCGCGCAGATGAGTGAGTTGTGGGGAGAATTGCAGCGCGCCGGAGGAGCCGCGGACCGGTTGCAGGAAATGCTGGACCAGCGCCCGACGATCGCCGCCCCGGCTTTTCCCGCTTTGCTGCCGCACCGGCCCGAAGGCCATGTGCGTTTCGAAAACGTTACTTTCAGATATCCGGCCCGGCCCGAAACAGCCGCATTGCTCAACCTGGATCTTGAGGTCCGCCCCGGAGAAACGGTTGCCCTGGTAGGCCCTTCCGGCGCCGGCAAGACCACGGTGCTGCAGTTGCTATTGCGCTTCTATGACCCGCAAAAGGGCACGGTGCGTCTGGACGGCGTGGATATCGCGGCGGTAGATCCTACGGACTTGCGCAAGCGCATGGCAATCGTGCCGCAGGATCCGGTCATCTTCAGCACCAGCGCCTGGGAAAACATCCGCTTTGGCCGTCCGGAGGCGAGTGACACGGAAATTATGGCGGCGGCGCATGCAGCCCATGCAGCCGCCTTTCTTGAGGCCCTACCCAAGGGTTATCAAACATTTTTGGGGGAAAAGGGCGTTCGTCTATCGGGCGGCCAGCGGCAGCGCATCGCCATCGCCCGGGCCATCTTGCGAGACCCCGCCGTGTTGCTGCTGGACGAGGCCACCAGCGCTCTGGATGCAGAGTCTGAAAAGGCGGTGCAGATGGCGCTGGCGGCACTGTCCCGTGGCCGCACGACCATCGTTATCGCCCATCGGCTTGCCACTGTCCGCAGCGCCGACCGGATTGTCGTTCTTGAAGCCGGCAGGGTCGTGGCAACCGGAACGCATGACACCTTGATGCGCGAGCATGGCACCTACGCGCGTCTGGCGCGGTTGCAGTTTGCGATTGCCGATTAACATGTCTGCCCGGCGCGTGCTTAGCTCGCCAAGCAAAATCCGAACATCAAGTGAAGGAGGTCCCAATGCCTGATCCAGCAAATTTCGCGCTCACCCGGCGGTATCCAGCGGCACATCCCGACCGCCTGCAGCTTTACTCGTTTCCAACGCCGAACGGCGTGAAAGTCTCAATCGCGCTGGAAGAGCTCGGCTTGCCTTACGAGCCCCATCTGGTGAACATCATGAAGAACGAGACCTGGACGCCGGAATTCCTGTCGCTAAACCCGAACGGAAAAATCCCGGCAATTCTCGACCCGGACGGGCCGAACGGCAAGCCGCTGGCGCTGTTCGAGTCAGGTGCGATTTTGCTCTATCTGGCGGATAAAACGCAAAAGCTGATCCCGCTTGATCCTGGTTTGCGCTACGAGACCATCCAATGGGTGGTTTTTCAGAATGCCGCCATCGGGCCGATATTCGGCCAGCTCGGCTTTTTTTACAAATTCGCCGGCAAGGAAATCGAAGACAAACGGCCGCTCAACCGCTTCGTTGACGAAGTAAAACGGCTGCTCCGCGTAGTGGATGGCCGGTTGGCAGCAAGACCATGGATCATGGGCGAAGATTTCAGCATCGCGGATATTTCGATGATCGGCTGGATCAATGCGCTCATCACATTCTATGGCGCCGGCGAACTTGTAGAATATGGCCAGTTGCAGCATTTGCCCAAATGGCTGGATCGTGCGCTTGCCAGGCCGGCCGTACAACGCGGCCTTAAAATCCCAGCGATTGAATGAGCGTTGATGCGCTGGTGAATTGAGGCAGCGCGGCCAATATAGTGTTGCGGCCATAACCTTTAATCACTTCCGCGCCGAACAGAGCGCGGCGTTGAATGCGCTCGCGCCAACGCCGCATCGGTAACGCAGCATTCGTACGGCGCCCGGAGGGTTTACTGGGGTCCGTCCAGTCGAACAGCGCTTGGCCCGATTTAGCAACAACGTCGCAACCTGTGGGGACAAAGCAGTTGCCAAGCTGGTTCGCAAAGCCGAGGATATTCCTCTGTAATTTCGTTTCTGGACATCTGTACGAAACGACCATTGTAGCAACGAGCGTGCTGGACTTGGCTTTTTTTAAGGGTCGACTTAGGGTTACAAAATGAAACTGCACAACCCCTTGAGTGCGCCGCTATCCGGCCGCAAGGCGCAATCAAGAATGGCGATCGTCAATGCCACCAGAATTGTCCTGACCCGTCATGGCCTGGCCCGCACAACGGTTGAAATGATTCTGCTCGAAGCGGGTGTCTCTAGGTCGACATTTTATACCTATTTTACCGACAAATCAGACGCCACCTACGCAGTCATCGACGAGTTGCAAGCCGAGGAACTGAACATATTTGCGAATTTTTCAAAATTTCCATCTATGACCGCACCCGTCCTGCAGAAGTGGCTTTACACGGTCTACAGATGGTGGGGCGCGCATTATCGCGAAATATCTATCCTGGTGCGCGAGGCAGCCAGCGAAGTTGCCGCGCGATCAACGCGTCGAGGCGATCGATATGCCACAGCACTGGTCGGCGACGGACATCATTGGCAGTGCCCGCATCAAGATGCGGTCTGTCGAGCACATCTGCTGATCTACGAGCTGGACAGTGCAATGTATCAAATCCACAGCGGCTCCTGGCGGATCTCGATCAAGAAGGTTGTCAAACAGCTTGTGATCCTGTGGACGCATGCAATGACCGCCCCCTAGATAGAAACTACGTCTGTGCACTACCAACATAAGACTGCGGCGCGCGTGGCACCGTTGCCGTTCTCAGATCCAGTTCGGTTGCGGTAACCGATTAGCCCTCATTACGTTATTATACCAAATCTACGCAACGGCCTTAATGTAAAGGCTACCTTGCAACCGGCTTTTACAATCCTGGAAGTGCAGTAGCGGTATCTTTGCGGACCAGCAGAAATGAAGCCAATGCCGGCAGCAAAATCATGGCCCCAAGCATGTTCCAAAGGAACATAAAAGATAACAGTAACCCCATATCCGCCTGAAACTTGATCGGCGCAAATACCCAGGTCACTACACCAACCGCCAACGTAAACCCGGTCAGCAACACCACCCGGCCAGTGGTGATAAGCGTTTCATAATACGCCTGGTGCAAAGGCATACCGGCACGCAGAAATTTCAACAAAATCGACAGCACGTAAAGCGCATAATCGACGCCGATGCCAACGCCGAGGGCTGTCACCGGTAACGTTGCCACTTTGATCCCAATGCCGAGCCAGACCATGATTGCCTGTGCTAGAATCGAGGTCAGGATCAGTGGCAATATGGCACAGACCACTGCCCGCCATGAACGAAAAGCGATGTAGCAAAAGATCGTGACCACGATATAAATAAATATCAGCATGGTACTGTTAGCCTGGGCAACCGCGATATTGGTCGCAGCATCGATCCCGGCTGTACCGCCCAGCAGCGACATTTTAAAGGGCGCCAGCTGATTAATAGGATTGTTGATGAACCCTTGAAGTTTCGTAACCACGGCGTTCAACGTCTGCGCCTTGTGGTCCGACAGTGAAATATACAACGGCGTGAAAGAGCAGCCGAAATTCACCAATCGCCGAGGAATGAAGGCTAGCGATTGGTACATCAGGTCCTCGTTCGGCGCCAAACCGAACCATTTCGGCGAACCTTCCGTCATTGCTGCCATGGTGAAGGACTCAAACCCCGCGGCGGAGCTGGTCGCGATCACCTGCGGCATCTGTTTCAACTGCCATTCCAGCCGCGACATCGTCGATAGCACCCGATAGTTCAGGCATTCATTAGCCGGTGTATCAACCAGGACGATCAGTGTATCGCTGCTGGCGGCGTAATGCTGGTCGATATAAGCCGTATCCCGGTTGTACTGCGAGTCCTGCCGCAATTCCGGCGCACCGGCATGCAGATCGCCGATTTGCACATGCCGGCCAACGCTCCAACCAATACCGCCGATGCCAATGGCAATTAAAATCGCGGCCAGCGCATAGTTACGATATGTAAACAGACACAGGAATTTCCAGCCCAGATGGGTAGTTTCCCTGCTGTCCACCTTGGCACTTTTGAGGCTGCGTATGGCCGCCTTTTTATTTACGCCGATATAGCTGAGGGTGATTGGAATGAAGATCAAGTTCGTAATCACCAGCAGTGCGACGCCGATTGTAGCAATCTCTGCCAATTGCCGGATGGCGCCGATCTTAATGGCGGTCAGCACGGCAAAGCTGTCCGCATCGCAGATTAACGCGACGAACCCGGCTAGGAACAAACGCCGGAATGTGTAGCGTGCCGCAACCAGCCGATGGGTGCCACGTCCGATGTCCTGCATGACACCGTTCATTTTCTGCGCGCCGTGACTCATCCCGATCGCGAACACCAAAAATGGGACCAGCACGGAATACGGCGTCAAATCGAGATGCAGCAGCGAGAGGAACCCCATCTGCCAGACAACGGCGGTCATCGACGCGCAGACAACGAGTGCCGTACTGCGGATGCACCGCGTATAAACAAACAGCGTAGCGGTCGTGATGATCAGGGATATCAGGAAAAAATATAATATCTCATGGATGCTATCGATCATATCGCCGAGCACCATGGCGAAACCGCTGATCTTAATCGTCACCCCTTGCTGGCTGTATTGCTTCTGTATCTGGGTGAGTTGGCGGGCCAGCAAGCCATAATCCAATGGCTTGCCATCCTCCTTTATCAGCAACGGCGCATAGATCATGCTGGATTTATAATCCAGGCCGACGATCTGGCCGATAATACCCGCATTTTGAATATGTGTCGCCACGGTTTGCACGGCGGCGGGAGAGCCATCATAGCTTTGGTCGATAACGCGGCCACCGGCGAGGCCGTCCGGCGTGATTTGCGTCCACGTCGTCTGCGCGCTCCAGAGCGATTGCATGAACGGCTGATTGATGCCCGGCAGCAGGTAGATCTCGTCGTTCAGCTTTTGCAAAACGGCAAGATAATGCGCATTCAAAATGGTTCCGCTATCGGCAATCACGGCGATTTGAATCGCGTTAGACTGCGTCTGCAAGTCATCGTAATGCGCAAGATAGTTGATGATAAACGGCTGATGCACAGGGATCATTTGAGTATAATTCGCACTCAGCTTCACCTTGGTCGCTTCAAACCCCAGGAACAGGGTAAGGAGCCCGCAAAGCAGCATGATAACCGGCCGGTTATTAAACAAAATCCGTTCGACGATCGTGCCCGAAGCTTTGTCGAACTGCGTTATGTCCGCAATAACCGGAGCGGTATCAATCTTGTTCAATGTTCACAACCTTTTTTAAGCAAAAAATAGAGAATTTATGTTCGCCGCCTCCCAGTCCGGCTAATTTAGGCTGACTGTACTCAAATCAAAAGGCAGAATTCCCACATCCGTCAGCAGCAAAACATTTTCCGGAGCTGTCTGGACGATATCGTTGATCGTTATAATGGGATTTTGATAAAGCGTTGAAAAAGATCGGCCGTGGTCACTGCTGATATGCAATCCGCCCCCGGCATCGCCCAGCAGCAATGCCCCCGACGAAAGAACAATGGCTGTATTAAGATTGGCGGTAAGCTGCAAACTCGATGCATTCCAGGACTTGCCTTGGTCTGAGCTTACAAATATCTCGCCCGCGACCCCGTAGGTAAGCATATTGCCGCCACCCGAATCACAGATTCCAAACAATGTTCCAGGCGCTGGGTTAGCCAGATTAGTAAAGGTTTGGCCCTGATCGGTGGAACAGAAAACCAAACCCGTTTCCACGGCAAGATAATAGTTCGGTCCAATCGCGACTGCGTCATAAATATTGTAGGCCACCGGCTCGTCGATGTGAAAACTCCAATCCGTCCAGGTTTTTCCGCCATCAGTGGTACGCACCGCCATCCGGAAAGCGCCGAACACAATCACTTCATCTTCGCTGATCGGCAGGATCGTCAAAAACGGTTTGCCGGGGCCTTCTTGGGTAAGAATATTACAGCGCCGCTGCGCATGCATTGCCATCGGATCATCAGGCGATTTCGATGCGACCAGCGCTTTGGTAGCAGCGATCATCAATTGAATGGCGGCAACGCCGTCCAACTGTTTTGTCCATGTGGCGCCACCATCTTCGGTTTTCAAAATCACGCCCAACCCGCCGGCGGCCCAGCCAGTCCTGGGCGTGGCAAAGGCAACACTCGTGATGGTACTGCTCACCGGCACCGTGGCCTGGTGCCAATTGCCGCCTCCATTATCGCTGTAAAAAATAATACCTTGTTCACCGGCGACAACAACTCGGTCTGCGACCGTGGCACCCGCAACCAGGTACACGCCTCCCAACGACTTTACCTTGGGTGCCGGAAATACCAGCTGTGGCAGTCGCGGTATCTCCGCGCGGGCAGCACTGCCGAATGCCGCGACCAGCGGCAACGCCATGCCGGTCAGCAAAACGCCACGACGTCCTAGACCCATCGTTTGCTGCTTTGGAAAATTGAACTTCATCCCTCATTTGCCTTCAGAGTCGCGTTCAGTTTGGTTGGAACGCTTCGAGAGCGAACCCAAACGGCGGCTCGCTCTCGAATTCAGTCAGACCTGACGATTGCTTGGTCTTTGGTGCTAGAACGTATGTTGCAGGTTCAGCGTGACATATCCCCGGTCAACATTCTGCGCGGCTTCAGGCGTCAAACTCGCCGCGGGATTGCCATAAAAGGTGACGTAATTGAGCGCTGCTGTCCAGGATACTTTGTAAGTCGCGGATACGCCTGCGGTAATTTCTCCTGTTCCATGGTTCATGGTTGAGTCCATTTCCGAGTTGCCGGCGAAATTATAGGTCCAGGAAATCGGGAATGAAATTACCAGATGTGGTAACACATTGTAGTAGGTGGGGACAGCCTCAACGTCGAATGCCGCCGCCGCCTTGCTGCGTCCAGGTGCAAGCGTCGCTTTGTTTTGCGTCACCGCCAACACGTCGACATACTCGACTTCACCAAGCAGCGTGATACCCCCGGGATCGAAGCTGAGAGCGGGCGAGACATAAATGAAGGATCCAAGGGCCGACATTGTATTGCCGATGGCATAAAGCGGATCAGAATTTGTGTTACCCTGATTCTGCCCAGGTATTGTCTCGACATCGGGCACAACCAGCGGCATGTTCCGCCGCGTGCTGAGCTCACCCGAAATGTTGGTCGCCCCGATTGTGGTTCCAAGGCTTGCGCCATAGAGCTGAATGTCTCTGGGATATAATAGCTTGTAGTTGCCAATCGAGTAGCCCTCTTTTGTCGAGGAGAAACCATTTGGCGTAATCTGCACAATTGGCGTTTTGGCATCGTACCGCAGGCCAAACAGACCGACGTCATAATTGCCATACTGCGCCTGCACCGAGGCGCCAAATTGACCGTTCTGCGACTCTGGCGTCAGCGCTTTGGTTTGGAAGAAATACAAATTGCCGATACCTGGATAATTTGCGCCGATAAGCCTTTGGCCGCCGGGCCCGAGGATATCCGTGGTACTGAAGTACGACCCAACACCCTCCAGGCTATCTGGCTCCCACTGATATTGGTAATAGGCCTGCAACGTATAAACGTCATTCGGCTGATAGGTCGCGACAATCTGACCCACGGGAAGAAAAATCTGCTGACTTTGCGGGTTCACCAGGGTCTGCGCCTGAACCACGTCAATCGGCGCCTGGCCGCCTGATATACCGTTGCTTCCGAAGAACAGGCTCTGCCCCCATAGCAAGGTCTGCTGGCCCAACTTCAGCGTTACCGATTGGTTTTGGTCGGCGCCAAACCGCTGGGTACCATAAACGAACGCGTCCAGCATGCGGCCGTTCATGCCGTTGGCGGTCCGGGTCTGCGATGCATAATCGTTGTTCTTTGGAATTGTGAACGAATTGATCGAGCCCGGCTGATCGTTCTGATTGGTCCCTAGATAGGTTGTATTGATGAAGTATTCACCGCTGAAATGCGCGCCAAAATCACCGTCCTTGATGTCCAGAACCGGCAGGGCTTCAAAAACGTTGCCAACAATCCCATGCTGCAGGTTGATATCGCCCTCATTGCTGTTTTCCATGGTGGTTGGATTTGTCAGCACGGCGGAGGGGCTATGGACCCGCAGGAACCCTGAATACGAAACTGTGGTACTCAATGAAATTTGCAGATTGTTTCCGTATTCCTGTCCATTATAAAGCGAAAAGGCATTTGCAGCGACAGGAAACACGCCGCTCAGCACCGTAGCCGCCAAAAGCGCGCGCCGTGCGGCATTGGTTTTTGCCGAATGACGATGCGGGACTGCCTGCAGCCCGGCGGGGTCTGGTATTTTTTTTGTCATTTAAACCTCCCTTTGAGCCCTTTAATTTCAGGCTCCAAATTTTTCATGAGAATGCTTAACGGCGAAAGCTTCGGCCTGACGTATTTTCCCCCAAATCAGAAGCTTGCATTCGCCGCCATTTGCTGCGGATCAAAATACGTATCCGGAAGGAACATGAAGTTAGAAGCGACGTCGTAGGGCGGCGTCTTCCACGTCAAAGCCGCAACAAAATCCCCGGTGCTCAGGTTATAGGCCGAAGAGCCGCCATCGAGCAGTCCCGGCAGCGATGGGATCACGTTGTTGTAGGCTTGTGTCAATTTAAGCAGCGTGCCGCCACCATCCCATTCATCGGCGATATTGATGATCCAGGTATCCTCATCGATATACATACGCCGGCGCGCAATCACGTTGCGGATGCCGGGATGCAGGGTTGCCTCAACCACCCATACCCGGTGCTTTTCCCAGCGCACGATATCGGGGTTGATGAATTTCTCCAAAATATTGCCCTTATATTCGACAAATTTGAAGTGGTTGTTGTTGTAGGGGACAAACATCTCCTGCTTGCCGATGTAACGCCAGTCATATTGCGAAGGGTTACCGGAAAAGCCTTGCGATTCGTCTTCATTAGTAATGCCGTCTTCCGCCGCATCGGGGGCGTCGAACTGTAAGTCCGGCGCCTTGCGGATGCGCCCCTGGCCGTTCAGCAACTCCCAGGTGATATCGGGCTTGATCTGAACATTCACGGTATGCCAAAGCAGGTCTTCCTGGCCGACCAGCGAGCCAGGCGCCATGAAGCTGTACAGTGTCTTGCTGAAATAGCCTTCAAAGTTTTGCAGGCTGCCATTCGGGTCGTAATACGGGAATTTCGCCTTGTAATTGAGCGCTTCGGATAATTCGAGCTGGCCGTCTGATACCACATAGTTGGACTGGTAGTTTTGCGAAATACAATATCCAGTCCAGTGGGTCAGGAAGTTCCAGATGATTTGCGCGCCGCTGACCAGTGGGTCGGCGGTAAGATCCGGGATTGGGAACGGGGCGCCGCCATAGGCGCCGGTAAATCCAAAGCGGCCGCCATTTGGGTTCAACGCCGCGGTCGCGACGTTGTTTGCCGTGTTCTCATAAACATATTTCGGACAGGCCGCGGTTCGGTGGGTCGGGTAGACCTGGATGCTGAAGCCGGTCTTGGCCATCAGGGCCATCACCCCCTCCGACAGCAGGTGCTGATATTGCGCCATATTGCTGGAGTTGACAGTCAGATAGGGTTTTTCATCAGTAAAAACATCAATTAAAATCGGCGAGTTTGGATCAACCCACCCCCCTGTCCAAGCCGGGATGCTGCCATCGGCGTTGCCGGCACGCTCGGCCCCCATTGGCGTCAGCGTTGTCGACAGCAAGCTGACATCGGGGGTAGCAGCCTCAGCAGCGCCAGCGCTGCCCGCCAACACGCTGCCGCCGGCTAAAATGCCAAATTCACGTCTTTTCATTCTTAGCTCCCTAACTTTTATCGAATTGATTTGTGGTCCAAAATCTTTTTTTTAGCCTGATTACCGCATGTTTTTTACAAAATACCGCTACGAAAGGACGCTACCTAAGAATACTACAAAAGAATGCTACAAAAGAATGCTACAAAAGAATGCTACGAAAGCCTGTCACGAAGCCTGTGGTTTAAAGATCTGAAACGCTTTTGCCGGCGATAGAAAAGGGGCATTGCATTAAGACTGCCGGAAGCGCCACCAAGCGCAAAGCGTCGATGTAAATGATGGACGGCTTCACAGTTTCCGCGGTATCCGGCACAGCAACGAGCATGAAGAGACCCTAAGTATTTTTACGTATTTTATTTGAGCAAATGGACGACCTAACCAGACATATGTCTGGTTTTTGATCGTTTGACAAGCCTCTTAACAAACCGCAATGGCGGCATTTGCTACCATAGCCAGCGATGCGCTTCGCAATCACGCCAGCTGCCGTAAGGCAAATCAAGATTCGTAAATTAGCGTTACAGAGCCTCGTCTATTCCGCAGCACTTCGCATTGCAGCATCATCGTTGCCGTGCCGGCTATCGGAATTATGTGCCATGTTGGGCGCCATCTGCTGTTCCATATTGAACGCATCGGTATGGTCCCACAAACCCTCCGGCAGAATCGGTGTAATACCCAACTCCTGCCGGATATCCGCGATCTGAACATCAGCGTAGGCCCGCCAATTAACCAGCATCAATGGATACTTCCAGTTCCTACCCTGCGTTGCCCCGACATATTCCGCCTCGTACGCCAGGGCCGCGGCCTGCGGATAATACAGGCCGTTTTTCATGATGGTTTTCGCCCGCAGATAAACTTGAATGCGATTAAAAAATGCCGCCAGCTCCGGACCGAAATATCTTGACCTGGCGTGCAGGTTTGCCGTCAGGCGAAGAACTCACCAGCACCGAGCTTACCGTGTCTATCTTTTTTATTGCCCCATTGAAATAAGCGCGCTCGCCGTCGCCGACTTTGACCGGTTCCACGGTTCTATTCCGCAACTACGGCAACAATACGAGACTCATCTCGAACTGTCACACCGACGGCCGGCGCATCGGCGCCGTTTATGACCGGACCGCACCGGGTTGAAATAGCAGCCGTTGAAATAGCAGCCATGGCTTCTCCTCACGGGGCCAATGCTCTATCCGGCTCGGCTCCCGGTCCAACGCTATCAAACTTCATGGCCTCATTACCCAGACGTCTATGACAGGGTTCAAAATACGATCTGATTTTGGATCACCAAACGAGCCATTCGGAACAATGGTTACGCTTTAGCTTCGTTGCGTTGCAGCATAATGTCGCATACGCCGTGTCACAACCGTGTGCGGCAAGCCGGCGCTGAATACTGAACCCGGCCAGCCGGTCTTTAGTTTTTGTCTCGTAATAAAGTGCAGCGGCCAGGTAGCGCGAAGTCGCATGAAGTAGCACGAACAGTGCCATTACGATCAGTCATTTAGAGAAGCGAGCGCGCTCGCCAATGGGATGTCGCCGCCGATGCGACGGCTGCACACATTAGATCGTTTTATGAGCCCAAATAAGATCGTATTTCGACCCTGGATACGCGTGGCCGGATCACTTGGCAGCGAAAGTTTGGTAGGCTCCACGGCGGAGCCAAGCCGGGTTGAGCATTGGCCTTAAGGAGGAAATAACATGGTCGATATTTTGATTAAGGGCGGTACGGTGGTTGATGGAACCGGGGCACCGGGCTTCGCGGCCGACGTTCGCGTCAAAGCCGGCATGATCGCCGAGGTCGGGCCAAATCTGGTGGCTGCCGGTGAGCGCGTGATCGATGCAAAAGGCTGTTATGTGACGCCGGGCTTCATTGAAAGCCATACCCATTATGATGCGAGCATGTGGTGGCAGCCGGATCTTGATCCGCTGCCGGGCTACGGCGCAACAACCATGGTGCTTGGCAATTGCGGGTTCTCCATGGCCCCCCTGCACCCCTCCAAACAAGTCAAGGACGAGGTGATGGGTATCTTCTCATTCTTTGAGGACATCCCCATCGGCCCATTTCAGCAAAGCGTGCCTTGGGATTGGACGCGTTGGTCGGAGTACCGCAAATCATTTGAATCGCATTTGAAGGTTCCCCTGAACTACGCCAGCTATGTTGGCCATATTCCGCTGCGTCTTGCAGCGATGGGCATGGATGCCTGGAGCCGCGCCGCGACCCCGGCCGAAATCTCGAAAATGGCCGAATTGCTCGACGACGCGCTGGCCGCCGGCGCCCTCGGCCTTTCGGATAACTTGCATGACCATGACGGCGATGACCGCGCCGTGCCGTCGCTGCTCGCTGATGACGCGGAGTTCACTGCTTTGTTCGATGTCATGGATCGCTATCCTTCCACCTGCTACCAGGTGATCGTCGACACCTTCATGCGCATGACCGGCCCGGCCAACCTGAAACGGCTGGAACAGCTTCTTACCGGCCGCAGGATCCGCGTGCAGATCGCGGGCGCCATTCCGACCTTGTCCTTCCAGGAAGGCATCCTGCCGGCCATGCAGGCTAGCGTTGAGAGCATGCGGGCCAGCGGCATCGATGTCTGGCCGGGCTATGCCCATGTCTCACCGACCAGCGTCGTGGGCATTACCAAATCCCTGATTTTCGCGCAGTCCAACGATTATGTCTGGCACGAAGTGGTGCTGGCGACGCCCGAGGAAAAAGTTAAAATGCTGGCTGACCCGGCTTGGCGCGCCCGCGCCCGCGAGAGCTGGGACACCCAGGCCTGGGACCATTCGCCTTTCAAAAACCCGCAGGAACTCTATCTGCTGGATTCCGAAAACGGCACCGGCCCGATCGGCGGCACGTTGAAAGACTACGCCGATAGCCGTCAGCAACATCGCAGCGACGCCATGGCTGATTGGATCCTCGCCAACGGTCTCGGCTCGACCATCCATATGGCGCCGTTTCCAAAGAATGAGAAACTGACCCTGGAGCTGATGCGAGACCCGAAGACCGTCGGCAACATCTCGGACGCCGGCGCGCATCTGCAAATGCTGTGCGGCGGCGGCGAGAACGCTTTGCTGCTGACCAAATATGTCCGCGGCCAAAACGACCTTACTATTGAAGAGGCAGTCCATGTAATGACCGGCAAGCTCGCCGAGCATTTCTTCTTGAACGATCGCGGCGTCATCGCCGTCGGCAAGCGCGCCGATATCGCCGTCTTCAACCTTGACGAGGTGGGTTATCATCCCTTCAAGAAAGTCTGGGACGTGCCGAACGGCGAGGGCGGCATCACTTGGCGCTTCACCCGCGATGCGGCGCCGATGCGGCTGACCTTGGTAAACGGCGAGCCCACCTTCGAAAACGGTGCCTATACCGGTGCCAAACCAGGCCAGTTCCTATCGCCGGCCAACAACAACGCGGCGACCCTCGCCGCAGCAGCGGAGTAGCACCATGTCAGAAGTCAAAGTCGGCGAGAGCGAGCGCAATTATTTCAACGGCGCCATCAAAAAAATCAGCACCGAAAGCTCGGTGCTGGTAAGTTCCTCGCCCTATCTCAATCATGCCGGCCTGCGCAATCTCATTGCGCAGGAAATGCTGCGGCGCAACGGGCCCGATCTGCCGGCGACCGCCTATATTCCAGAAGTGGTCCAAATCCTGTTCGAATTCGAGGATTTCGGCCGGCTCTATCAGCTTTTCGAGGAGGAACGGCAGGGCCGCCCGGAATTCGACCGTTGGCTCGAGATGCGGCTGCTTTCGGACTTCAAGATCAGTGACGTCAAGGATTGCGCCCCGGGAACACTCGGCGCGGCATTGCATGATTTCATGGTCAACAGCGGCTACGAACTCGATATTTTCTATCGCGAGATCGAGGTGGTCGACGGCTTCACTTATTATCTCCGGCAGACCGCGCTGACCCATGATATTGAGCATATCATCTCCGGCTTCGGCCCGAACCATGGCGGCGAGATCGCTTTAGTCACCGCCAATCTGCACGCCCGGGCCAAATATTTCGGCCCGGAACTGGCGGCGTTTTTCAACCGTGTGCAGAACTATCTGCGGGCGAAGACCATCATGAAGGACGCGCTGTATTATCCGGAGGCCGCAGCCCTTACCCTGGACGCAGAATTCATCGGCGCCCAGCAAGGCAGAAACTGGAAATACCCGCTGATGCTGGTCAACTGGCGCGCCTATGCGGATATGCAAATCGCTGATATCCGCAAGGAACTCGGCATTACACCGCTGCTGCAGGAAGGTCTGTGGGATGATACCGACAAATTCAGCATGGATCGACCCAGCAACGATGATATGCCGATGCAGACGGCCGCGGAATAGCGCTGTTTGAATTCGCCTCCCGCGCCACGGTATTGCCGGATCGCGGGGCTAAAATCGTAACCTGAAGCGACCCGCGGTGGATTTAGCGTCCATGCGGGTCGCTTCTGCTTTACGCAAAATGCCGTCAAGGCAAAAACCAAGGTGAAAATCCAATTAAATTCTATGGGGTGGGGACGCAATGACCAAAAGATTTGAGGGCAAGGTCGCGGTGGTTACCGGGGCCGGCGACGGTATCGGCAAAGGCGTGGTCCGCCGCCTTGCCGCCGAAGGCGCCACAATACTCGCGACCGATGTTAACGACGAGACCGGGAACGCCACCACCCGCGAGCTGATCGAGGAATTCGGCGCCAAGGCGGAATACCTGCACACCGATGTTGGCAATCAGGACCAGGTGGAAGCGATGATCGCCCGCGCCATCGATCGCTTCGGCGCGGTTGATATCCTGGTCAACAATGCCTGGGGCGGCGGCCGCGGCCTGCAGCGGGTTGAAAACTACACCAATGCCGATATCAACCATGCCATCAGCATCGGTTACATGGGGCCTTTCTGGGCGATGAAGGCGGCTTTCCCAAGCATGAAAGCAAAACATTTCGGCCGCATCATCAATGTCTGCTCGCTGAACGGCGTCAACGCACATATGGGAACCGTTGGCTATAACTCCGCCAAGGAGGGCTTGCGCGCGCTAAGCCGCACGGCCGCGCGCGAATGGGCAGGTTACGGCATCACCTGCAACATCATCTGCCCAGGCGCTGCAACGGCCGCCTACCGCACCTTCAGGGCGATGGCGCCGGAGATGGCCGATGCAATGGCCGCGGCAAACCCCATGGGCCGGATGGGCGACCCGGAAACCGATATCGCGCCCGCCGTCGCTTTCCTGGCCAGCGAGGATAGCCGCTACATGACCGGCAATACGCTGTACCTTGACGGCGGCGGCCATATCAACGGCGTCGCCTGGGTTCCAGACCTGCCCGCCGATTAACGGGCCGATGACAAATGCTGCGGCCGAAGCGCAATGAAGGGATGAGCCATGATCGTGTCGGCAAGCCTCAAGGAATTATTGCAAGACCGGATCTCGCGCGAACCGCAATTCGGCACGGCGCTGCTGTGCGAAAGTATCGAAACCATGCTCGCCGGCGACATCGAAACCGGCAAGGCGATTCTACGCAGCTATATCAAGGCCACCGTTGGCTTTGAGAAATTAAGCCAGGCTACGGACATGCCGGCCAAAAGCCTTAGCCGCATGTTCGGCCCGCGCGGCAATCCACAAACCCGCAACCTGTTCGGTGTGATCAGTTATCTTCAGAAGCAAGCTGCGGTGCAGTTGCGCGTCACGCCAGAACCTAGCTGAGCAACGGATCGTGCAGGCTGGAAATCAGTCGGGCTGACCGCTCGCAGCATCCAGTCTTTTAGTATCCAGCGGTCGCGCGGCACACAGCATACCATACCATTGGCGTGGCAGCCGCGAGACTTCGCGGTCGCGTGAGGCAAGCGCCTGCACGTCCAGCCGGTGTTTTTCAATCAGTTCAGCAAGCTGCGCCGCACCTTGGGCTGATAGCTTCATGACCTGCGAGGCATAAACGGCGTCTTCAGCGGAAAAATCCATGTCCATGTACTGCGCCTTCATCAGCCGCTCGAATTGCGTGCGCATCGGTGAATTGCGCCACATGATCGCGGGATCGATCGTCGCGCGCACCCGGCCGCTCGGCAGCCGGTCGATCAGCGCCAGCCGATCCAGCCGGCTGAGTGCGGCATCCATGTCGGCGCTCGGGATATGGAAATCGTCGCGTATCTCCTGCCAATCCTCACCTCCGAGAATGGCAACGAAAAGGAACGAAAGCCAAATATCCTTCGCCAGTTCGCGCTCCTGCGCCAAGGTGAGCGCTGGGTGCAATTGCGGCCTTTCGGCATTTCCAGCCAACTCGGCAACGCTGAGATTGCATAACGCCGCCAACGCTACCAAGCGATCCAGCGTCAATGCATGACCGGAAAGCCAGCGCTTGATCGTGGCTTCGCCGGCCTCAAAATGCCGCGCCAGCCTGGCGATGGTCCAGCCATGTTGTTTCAGCGATTGCCGTAAGGCGATGACGATAAGGCCGGTGTGACCCTCGCTCGCAGTGGATCGTTTCATGAGCTTCGATAACATCGCATTTTGATCCGAAATGCAAGCCACGAGCCGGTTCCATTACCCCCGCTGCTTAACAGGGCCGGCATTTAATTTCCGTGATGTGTCGGATCATATGAGCAGATCGTCAATTTAAATGCTTAACTGCGCCGCATGGAATTGAGCGGCAAACCAGCGGATCCTAGCAGCACAAACTCCCAGGAGATCGATCTCGAGCACATTTTCGCGGAAGCTGGGGTAGGCATATGGCACTGGAATGCTGAATCCGGTAAGGTCAACCTCTCGCCGCAAGCCGCGCTTTTATTCAATTGTCCAGAAATTCAGGCCATTCGATATGAGCAGTTGCTGGCGCTCGTGCATCCAGATGACCGCAAGCATCTGGACCAGGTTCTGCGCGCGCCCGCAACTGGTCAGACGATTGACCTGGATTTCAGGACCGCCTCGCCCGCGGCTCCGGCGCGATGGCTGAATACGCGCGGGAAACTCATTAAAAACGACGCCACAACGCGCCTGTCCGGCATTCTGACGGATATCTCGGTCTTTAAGCAAGCTGAGGCGCAAAACAACCGCTTCGCCGCGATCCTCTCAACATCTGAAGCGGCCATCGTCGGTAAAACGCTTGAAGGCATCATTACCGACTGGAACGCCGGCGCCGAAGCCATTTTCGGCTACAGCGCTGATGAAATGGTTGGAACGACGATTGCCCGCCTGATGCCCGACGGACAGGCCGACGAATCGCTGCAAATTTTGGAGCGCGTCCGGCGCGGCGAAAGGGTCCAACAGTTCGAGACCCGCCGGCGCCGCAAGGATGGCGAAATTATCGATGTTTCGGTCACGGTGTCGGCAGTGCGGGATCGCCACGGCCACCTGCTCGGTGCCTCGAAAGTCGCCCGCGATATCACGGCATCCAAGCAGGCACAGGCCGCGTTGCGGGAACGCGAAGAACATTTGCAATCAATCCTGGATACCGTGCCGGACGCCATGATTGTGATCGACGCGCAGGGCCATATCCAGTCCTTCAGCGCCACTGCCGAGCGCTTGTTTGGCTATCGGGCGGCCGATATCCTTGGCCGCAATGTCAGCCTGCTGATGCCATCGCCATATCGGGAGCAGCATGACCACTATCTGGGACGCTATCTGGCGACCAGAGAACGGCATATTATCGGCAGCACCAGAGTGGTCATCGGCCAGCGCCAGAATGGCACCACTTTCCCGATGGAGCTCTCAATCGGCGAAGCCGCCGGTCCGCAGCATAGACTCTTCACCGGTTTTGTCCGCGATCTCACCGAACGCCAGGAGACGCAGCAGCGGCTGCACGACCTGCAATCGGAATTAGCGCATATGTCGCGGTTCAATGCGATGGGCGAAATGGCCTCGACCCTGGCGCACGAACTCAATCAGCCGCTCACGGCGGTGGTTAGCTATCTAAACGGCTGCAGGCGGTTGCTTGAACGCGGAGTGGGAGCTAATCCTGAAATGCTTAGCGATGGGCTTGAGCGTGCAGCTGAGCAAGCCATGCGGGCCGGCCAGATCATCCGTCGCCTGCGAGAGTTCGTTGCCCGAGGCGAAACCGAACGTCGGACCGAAAACCTGCCGAAACTGATCGAGGAAGCCAGCGCTCTGGCCCTTGTCGGCGCCGGCCAATTCGGCGTGCATGTTCAGTTTGATTTGGACCAGCATGCAAACATCGTTTTTGCCGATAAAATTCAGATCCAGCAGGTGCTGCTTAACCTTATTCGTAATGCCTTGGAATCCATGCTGGAAAGCCCGCGCCGGGAACTCATGATATCGACGTCAGCAGCTGCCGGTGCAATGGTCGAGGTAAATGTGTCCGATACCGGACCTGGCATTTCGGAACGAATCACCGCGCAGCTTTTCCAGCCCTTTATCACAACCAAGGCCAAGGGAATGGGGATTGGGTTGTCAATCTCCCGCACCATTGTCGAAGCCCATGGCGGGCGGCTTTGGGTCGAACCTAATCCGGGCGGCGGCTCTGTGTTCCACATGACATTGCGGACCCTGGCGGGTGAGGATGCTGCCGATGACAACTGACGGCGTTGTACATGTGATCGACGATGACGAGGCGGTGCGGCAATCCCTAGCCTTTCTGCTCACCAGCTCCGGCTTTGCCGTCCGCGTTTATCAATCAGCTTCCGCATTCCTGGAGGCAGTTAAAAGCATCCAGCCCGGCTGCATCGTTACCGACATCCGTATGCCGGGAATTTCCGGCCTTGAATTACAACGCCAATTAGGGGCGCAGCATATCCTGCTGCCGGTCATTGTAATGACCGGACACGGCGACATCGCCCTTGCGGTCGAAGCGATGAAGGCAGGAGCCGTCGATTTCATCGAGAAACCGTTCAACGATGAAACCCTGATTGCCGCAATCCGCAGCGCCATCGACCGGCATTTGCGGGAGGCGAAGCACCACCAGGAGATCGCTTCGACTGCCGGCAGACTGCGGACGCTTACAGCGCGCGAGACTGAAATTCTCGACGGTTTAGTGGCTGGTTTGCCGAACAAAACCATCGCATATGATTTAAATATCAGTGCGCGGACTGTCGAGGTGCATCGTGCCAACATCATGACCAAGATGGATGTTTCAAGCTTGGCTGAACTGGTCCGAATGGTCTTCCAGTTCCGCGCTTTTGGTCGACCCTGATGCACCTTCGCGGCCGCTTAACTGCCATCTTCGAAGTAACACGCACGCCATTTGCGCTGGATCAAACCACCCCTCACGGCGGCGCGCTATAGCGTGTCCTGATGCGCATGCCAATTCGGCTCGCTCGGATAAAAGGACATCCCAATGCTGCAGCGGCAACCTCTCGTGCTGGTCGCCAATGACGACGACGCCATAGGCGACGCACTGCAGTTTGCTCTTCAGCTTGAGAATTTTGAGGTTCATGTTCACCGCAGCGGCGCCGAGCTCGTGGCTAACAAAGACCTCAGCCGCGCGGATTGCCTGATACTGCAGGACCGTACGCCGACAATGGATGGGTTGGAGGTCATGCATTATCTGCTTACGCGGGGCCTCATTCCGCCAGCGATCCTGCTCACGGCGAACGCAACGCCCCGTCTCCTAGCCCAGGCAAAAGCAGCCGGCATTCTTCTGGTGCTGGAAAAACCGATATTAGACAATGCCTTGCTAGACGGCGTAGTGACGATCGTCGATCGGGGCAAACTGACTGATCGTCTCCCGCCTACGTAGAATCCCGTAGCACAAAACCCAATATTAAGCATCCATCCACTCCTGTAACCAGCCGTATCATCACGTTGATCCAGGAGGACTTCATGTCGGCTTCCGTATCGCTCCACGCCAGTCAAGGATTCGCCGCTGCTCAGGCAGCCGCGTCATTGCTCGGGTGCAAACCTGCGCTGAAACAGGACCCATTTATTCTTGGCACCCTCGCGCAAGGTGCGCCGGTGGTGCGCTTCCAGGCGGATGACGAAATCTATGCCGAAGGCGAACCTGCTGCCTCCTTTTATAAAATTGAAAAGGGCGTGGTACGGGTCTGCAAATATTTGAGCGACGGCCGTCGGCAGATCGATGCCTTCTACACCGCCGGCGACGTCTTCGGCTTTGAAGCCGGTGAGAACTGCACGCTTACCGGCTATCGACGCAGCGGCCTGGAGCGGATGATGGCGGGCAATGATGTAATGGCGCTGGAACTTTTTTCCTACGCAATGCAGTGCGTCGATCGTTCCCGCGCCCATGCATTGCTCCTCGGCCGCGGTAGCGCCACCCAAAAGCTTGCGGCCTTCCTGAGCGAGATGTTCGCTGCCAGGCCGGGCGCCGACACAATAGACCTGACGATGAGCCGTCATGACATCGCGGATTACCTCGGCCTTACCATCGAAACCGTTTCGCGCACATTATCGCAGTTTGAGCGAGACGGCATCATCGCGCTCTCGACATCGCGCCGCATCAATCTAAAGAATAACGCAATGCTGCGGCGGCTCAACGCGTAAAGCCTGCCGGCAAATCCACACCTAGCCTGAGAGAAAAAAAAATGAGCCAAACATTTTTGAACGACAGCCATTTTCATGGGCGTCTGCGTACCGCGGCGCCTGGGCTATTCTGGCTTGGCCTGGTGATGGTCGTGCTCGGATTGGCCGCCATTTTATTTCCCATTTTTGCCACTTTGGCAGCGACCGCCCTGACCGGATGGCTCTTACTTTTATTCGGCCTGTTCGCGCTTTATGGCGGCTTTTCGATCCACGGCACTGGACCATTTTTCGGCGCGGTCTTATTAGGCTTGCTCGCGCTCGGCGCCGGCTTCTTTTTAATCTTCAGTCCGCTCGCCGGCGCGGTGGCGCTGACGCTATTGGTCGGCGTTATCTTCATGCTGCAAGGCGCCTTCGAATTGGTCTTCGCGATGGAAATGCGGCCATTCCAAGCCTGGGGCGGTATGCTAATTTCCGGCGTCGCCAGCATTGTCGTTGCGCTGATCATCATCGCCGGCTGGCCGCGAATTTCGCTAATTGCTCTTGGCATCCTGCTCGGCGTAAATTTTCTGACCACCGGCATCGCTTATCTCGCTGCATCGCGCACATTCAAAGTGTGAAACCCGCCGCCAGGACTCTAAGCTCCGGTTAGCTCAAGCCCGCATCGACCCGGTATCCATGAACCGCTGATGCCAGGACAGCGCCTCGCCAGGAAGGCAGGGCGATTGTTGGCCGTAGGAATGGACGCGGGCCCGAGCGTAGTAATCGCGCAAGGCTGGCTGGAAGTCCGGATGCGCGCAGTTGGTAATAATGACCTCGGCGCGCTGCTTTGGGGAAAGTCCGCGCAGGTCCGCGAGCCCCTGCTCGGTAACGAGTACCTGCACGTCCTGCGTGATGTGATCAACATGCGATGCCTGCGGCACGATGGCGGAGATTGCTCCACCTTTTGCGGTCGATGGCGTCATAAAAATCGAGATAAACGCATTGCGTGCGAAATCTCCAGATCCACCGATGCCATTCTGAATCCTAGAGCCCATCACATGAGTCGAGTTAACGTTGCCGTAGATATCTGCCTCGATCAGCCCGTTCATCGCAAGGCAGCCAAGGCGGCGGATCAACTCCGGATGGTTGCTGATTTCCTGCGGCCGCAGAATCATTTTATGCCGAAACGTTTCCATATCGGCATTCAACGCCGCGGCTGCATCCGGGCTTAACGAAAACGATGTCGCGGAGGCCATGCGGAGCTTGCCACAGCTTAGCAAATCCAGCATGCCGTCCTGAATCACTTCGGTATAAGCAGTCATGTTCTCAAACGGCGCGTCCATCAGGCCGGTAAGTACGGCGTTGGCGATATTTCCCACCCCGGACTGCAACGGCAGCAGCGAGGCCGGCAAGCGGCCTTTTTGCACTTCGTGACGGAAGAACTCAATCAGATGTCCGGCAATGCGCAATGCACAGTCGTCGGGCGCAGCAAAAGGCAGGTTGCGGTCGGGCGCGGCGGTTTCGACAATAGCAACGATTTTCGCCGGATCGCAGCGGAAATAGCTTTCGCCGATACGGTCATCCGGACGGATCAGCGGGATCGGCACCCGGTTCGGTGGCAGCGCGGTACCGTAATAAATATCGTGCATGCCTTCGAGCGCCGGGTTTTGCCAGCTATTTACTTCAAGAATCACTTTCTCGGCGCGATCGAGCCACGTCTTGTTGTTGCCGACCGAGGAGGACGGGATCAGCGCGCCATCAGCGGTAATGCCAGAAACCTCAACCAAGGCAGTGTCGAGCGGCCCGAGAAACCCCTGCCAGGCCATGGGTGCGACCTGGCTCAAATGCATATCGAAATATTCCATCTCGCCACGATTTATTTTTTCACGCGCGATCGGGTCCGAATTATAGGGTAAACGAAATTCGATGCCGTTAGCGCGGGCCAGAGCACCGTCTAGTTCCGGGCCAGTAGAGGCCCCGGTCCAGACCCGCAAACGAAAAGGGTTGCCGGCGGCGCTAGATTGTTCCATCCGCTGGGCCAGCGCCTGCGGCACGGCTTTAGGATAGCCCGAACCGGTAAAGCCGCTCATGCCAACCGTGCTGCCTGGGCAAATCAATTCCGCGGCCGCAACCGCTGGCATTAGTTTTGCGCGTAATGCGGCGGATTTTACGCGACTTTGCGGATGAGCGGTCAGATCCATTCCAGATTCCTCCAAAACATACTTGCGCAGCCCGATGCAACATCGGCCTTGACGTGGATCAAGTGGCGAAACATCAGGATTATCTTTTTAGAAATCCAGCTTGGCTACCATGATGTTTGGCTCATCCGCACACGCCGTGAGGTTGAAACCAAGGTGCCGGACGAAGGCTAGCATGGGAAGGTTCTCGGCCAAAATTCGAGCATGAATATGCGCGATCCCGTGGCACTTTCCCCAATCGATGATAGCGTGCATCAGTTGGTCGGCGACACCTTTATGTTTGGCTCCGGCATCGACGATGATGGCAACTTCGGCGGTTGCGCCCTCCGCGGTGTCGCGGATCAACCGGGCGACACCGGCAGTTTCGTTATTGGCACGCAGCGCAATGAAAGCCATCTCGCGCTCATGATCCACACCGGTCATTTTGGCAATTTGCTTTAGCGGCAGAATTTTCGTCGGGATGAAGAAGCGCAATCGTAAATCTTCTAGCGAAAGGCGTTCAAGAAAAGCCGCGTGCGCCGCGGCATCTCCCGCGCAAATTGGCCGAATGGTGAAAAGCTCGCCGTCATGCTGGAATTCCAGGGTGGGTTCAGCCGCTGATGGTTGCAATTTACTTCCGGGGGGGGTGAGCAATCAATTTCGTCTTTCAGCGCAGGGTGACCAAAAACCAGCCGGATAGCAGCATCACTGGCCATGTCACGGCTGGAGATAGCAACCCGCGGAGCCAGTTCTGCCGTGGCTCAAAGCCGGCACCGTGAATATAGGCGCCCCCGATCCCCAACATCATGATCATCAATAGGCTCTGGTTCAGTCCCGTCGCGTGCGAGCCGAGCAAAAAGGGGAAGACTAGTCCCACCAGGCTGAGGGTGACGGCAAAGGAGAGTGAAAGCGCCCTACTCATCGGGCTCGGCGAGTTTGCCTTCGAAAGCGCCGGGATTCATTTCGAGCCACATTGCGTTCATCGCGGCGAAAGCGGCGGCGAAACCGAGACCGAGGATCCATGTGAAATACCACATTTTTGCTAAACTCCCTTAGTAGGCGGTATGATTGTCGCGTTCGATCGTGGCGACGGTGACGGGACCGCGCAGCACGTAATAGATCCAGCTGGTGTAGAGCAGGATAATCGGCAGGAAGATAAGAGTTGCCACCAGCATGATCTGCAGGGTCAGCAGGCCAGAAGAGCTATCCCAAACGATCAGACTGGCGCTGGGATCGCTGGAGGATGGCAACAGAAACGGGAACAGCGAAATCCCCGCGGTACCGATAATGCTGGCGACCGCGAAGCCGGAGGTAATAAACGTGAGGCCAGGCCGCTTGGCCTCGCGCATCAACAGCACCGTCAATAGCGCGCCGACGAAAGCGATCCCAGGCACCAACATTGTTATCGGCAGGGCCTTGTAGTTTGCAAGTAGACCGCCCGCGACTCTACTTACGGTTTTCGCCATCATGTCGGAGGGCGCCCCGGTGCCGGCAAAGCTTGTCACCACATAGCCATCCAGATGAGCGGCCCATAGGCCCGCCAGCGCGAACAGGATAATGGTCGAGATGGCAGCGATGCCGCCGGCCCGCTGTGCCCGTGTTCGAATCGCGCCTTCGGTCTTGCATGCAACATAAGCCGCGCCATGCATCAGTAGCATCGCCACGGAAATAATGCCGCAGAGCAATGCAAACGGGTTGAACAGAGCGAGGAACGTGCCGGAATAGGTTATGCGCAGGAAGTTATCAAAGGTGAACGGCACACCCTGGAGCACATTGCCGAAAGCCACACCATAAACCAATGCCGGCACCAGGCCGCCCAGGAATAACGCTCCGTCCCAGAAATTGCGCCAGGCAGTACTTTGCAATTTGCTGCGATATTTGAAACCTACCGGTCGCAGGATAAGTGCCACCAGCAGCAGCAGCATTGCGAAATAGAATCCTGAGAATGCCACCGCGTATAGCATCGGCCAAGCTGCGAAAATGGCGCCGCCGCCTAGGATCAACCAGACTTGGTTGCCCTCCCAGACCGGACCGACGGTGTTGATAACCACACGCCGCTCGGTATCGGTTTTGCCGATAATGGGTGACAGCATGGCAGCACCGAGGTCGAACCCGTCCATCACGGCTAAGCCGATCAAAAGAACCCCCAATATGGCCCACCATATGACACGGAAAATTTCGTATTCGTTCATGGATCATTTTTCCTTATTCGGCCGGCTGTGCGGCGGGCGGAAGGCCTGGGATCGGGGTGGCGAAAATCGGCGCTGGATGGGTTTGCCCCGGCCCCTTGCGGATGGCTCGCACCATCAAAAACATCTCGACGACGAACAGCGAAGAATAGGCGATAACAAATGCGGCAATGGAAATCGCCACGTCCATCGCCGGCACCGATGAGACCGAAAGTGCGGTCGGCAAGACGCCGTCGATCGTCCATGGCTGCCGTCCTACCTCAGCCGTGGTCCAGCCAAGCTCGGCGGCGATCCATGGCAGCGGCAGCGAAAAGGCTGTCAGCCAAAGCAACCACCGTGCGGTATCCAGTTTGCGGGTGCAGGCGCGATAAAAGAGCGTTGCGAACAGAGCAATGAAATAGAAGCCGAGCCCGACCATAATCCGGAATGACCAAAACACGGTTGCAACCGGCGGCACACTCGCCCAGGCAGCTTGCTGGATCTGGCCCGGGGTGGCGTCCGTCACCACCGGGTCGATGGTTTTCAGCAGCAGCCCGTAGCCGAGATCTGGCTCATGCGCGTTGAAGATCGCCAAAGCCGCAGCATCGCCCGGGTCAGCGCGAAGGTGCTCGAGCGCGCCGTAAGCCTGTTCACCGCTGGCCACCCGTAAGGCATTTTGCTGCACCAGCTGGTCGATCCCAAGGACCGGCGTCGTGGTGGAATGGGTTGCGATCAACCCGAGCGCCCAGGGAATATGAATCGCATCCCTGGTCACATGCGCCGATTGATCCGGCGGGCCGATCACGTTGAAGCTGGCGGGCGCCGGTTCGGTCTGCCACATACCCTCGATTGCCGCCATTTTCATCGGCTGGTCCTGCGCGATCGTGAAGCCTGAGGCATCCCCCAGACTCACCACCGCAAGCGAGGAGGCCAAGCCAAAACTGGCCGCAACCGTCATCGAGCGCAAGGCAATCGCGCGGTGCTTGTTCATCAGCAAATACATCGCCGAGATCGAGAGCATGAACATCGAACCAACGACATAGCCGGCGGCCACGGTGTGCACGAATTTATCCTGCGCATTTTCATTCATTAACACGGCGGAAAAGTCAGAGACCTGCATCGACATCGTCGCCATACTGAATTTTGCGCCAACCGGATGTTGCATCCAGCCATTGGCAATTAAAATCCACAAGGCTGAAAGATTGGTGCCAATTGCTACCATCACGGTAACGATCAGATGTTGTACTTTGCTGAGCCTGTCCCAGCCAAAAAAGAACATGCCTACGAATGTGGCTTCCAGAAAAAACGCCATCAGCCCTTCAATGGCCAACGGCGCGCCGAAGATGTCGCCCACGTAATGGGAGTAATACGCCCAGTTAGTGCCGAACTGGAATTCCATGGTGATGCCTGTGGCGACGCCCATGACAAAGTTGATGCCAAACAGCACGCCCCAGAACTTAACCATGTCGCGCCAGACGGTTTTACCGGTGGTAACATACACCACCTCCATAATCACCAACAGGATCGCCATTCCAAGCGTCAACGGTACGAACAGAAAATGGTAGAGCGCGGTCAGTCCAAACTGCAGCCGCGAAAGCGATACAACATCCATGTTATTGTCCTTGTTTCAATTGCAATGCGCCCGCGGGCGGCCCCAACAGATGCGAAGCGGTGTCGATCGGACGGCCGTCGTAGCTTGCGAAACACAGGTAATAAATCGCAGCAATGGCTGCACCTTTCACTAGCGTCAGTAGCATAAGATCTTTCGCTGTACGGTCCCGTAACATCTTTGCGTCTTAAGACAGCGCTTCCGGTGCGCGCGTTGATCTATGTCAAACAACAGCGTCCCGTTCCTAAAATGTTGTAGGCACCACGTTTCTGCTTGGTTGACACAAATCAAAGCGGTCACGCCGCTTGTATAATATTGAAGGGCAACCTTCATGGAGTGTGTCATGTTTGTTTCTGAGTTGATGAAGTATGAAACAGCCTCTGTGGCGCCTGGCACCACCCTGGCGGACGCCGCACGCATAATGATAACCCAGCATATCAGCGGTCTTCCGGTCGTGGAGGACGAACGTCTGGTTGGGGTGATCACCGAAGGTGACTTGATGTGCCGCATCGAAATTGGCACCGATGAGAAAAAACGTAGCTGGATTAAAACATTTTTCCTGCCCGGCAGCGTGGCCGGCGACTATGTCCGTACCCACGGGCGCTTTGTGCGAGACGTCATGACCACGCCGGCGATATCTGTGAGCCCGGATACCGCGCTTGCCGACGCGGCCAACCTTATGTGCGATCACCATATCAAGCGGCTGCCAGTTGTCTGGAGTGACAAGCTGGTTGGCGTCATCAGCCGCTCCGACCTGCTTTGCTCACTAGCCAGGCATTTGGTCCAAACCAACGATCCGTTTTCCGAAGTGGATATCAAGCATCATATTCTGGCAACTTTGGATAACGAGAAATGGGCACCGAAAACCGGTATCACTATTAAAGTTGCTGATGGCGTGGTTGATTTGGACGGCGTTGTCATCAGCGATAATCAACGCCGCGCGATCCGCGTCATCGCCGAAACGACCCCGGGGGTCAATCAAGTTCGGGATCACCTCGTGTTCGTCGATCCTACTTCCGGCATCTCGATACCCGTTGCCTGAGCTGGCTGGTTATTAAGCCTGGGTTAAACCATCCGGCCCCAATCATACATCTTTTACAAGGATTTTATAGGGTGAAATTAAATCTTACGTTCGGCCTGGTCGGAGCCATTGCACTGGCTTGCCCGATCCCGGCATTTGCCCAGTCCGTCATCCAAACCGGAGCACCATTTCAACCCGGCAACCTTTTAATCCATCTGCGCGCTATCGGCGTTCTGCCGGAGAATTTTTCCAGTTCCGTATCGGTTATCGGCGGTCACGTTGATACGACCAATCAAGCCGCCCCCGAAATCGATCTTTCTTACTTCTTCACCGACCACCTATCCGTGGAAGTGATTGCGGCGACAACCCGGCATGAAGTCTCAGCTGTCGGGACAACAATCGGCAAGGTTGATGTCGGCAGTGTGTGGGTATTGCCGCCCACTGTCACCCTGCAATATCATCTCAATCCAATTGGCCGCTTCCGCCCTTACGCGGGGATTGGGCTCACCGTTGCGTTCTTCTATGATAGTCATGCTGCGGGCCCGACCGTAACGAAGGCTGGCTATAGCACGGCAATAGGGCCGGCGTTAGAAGCCGGTTTCGATTACGCGCTCGACGGCAATTGGTTTGCCAATTTCGACGTCAAGCAGATGTTCATCAACACCGAGGCTCGCATTAATAACGGTGCTATTGTCGCCCACGATGCGCTTAGCCCGACCGTCGTTGGCGCGGGGGTCGGATACCTGTTCTGAAGTTCTGACAAACTAGCGGCTTTTGATCCATATCAACTCAGGATCATTCCGATGACGTCAACTTTCACCATCCTAGTCAGGGATATTCACCCCCAAAACTTTCCCGCCGCCACACCAGTGGCGGAATTTTTTTTGTCGGCCCGCCGAACTGTTCGATGGTGCGAGAGCTGCATAAACCGGCCCTCAGGGTCTTGAGCGAGATCAATGCAGGAACGCGGCTTTTTTGACTAGCTGTGACCCACGTTTACGAGACGGGAGGTTTTTCATGGATCAAAATGTTTCGCTGCCAGTGGCGGCCACGAATTCGGGGCAGCCTGAGAGCCGCAAACTTGGGGTCGTTCTGCTAACTGGCGTGGTCGTCGGCTCAATGATCGGCGGCGGTTCGTTCAATTTGCCGGCCAATATGGCCGGCGGTGCGGGCTTGGTTGCAATTGCCATCGCCTGGGTAGTGACCTTTGTCGGCATGTATTTCCTGTCCAACAGCTTTCGTATCCTTTCGGATAAACGGCCGGATCTGAAAGGCGGTATATACTCATACGCCGCCGCCGGCTTTGGCCCTTTTGCCGGCTTCCAGATGGCCTGGGGCTACTGGCTCAGCTCTGCCTTCGGAAACGTCGCATTCGCGGTCCTCATAATGCAGATCCTCAGCTATTTTTTCCCGATATTCGGTAACGGCCAGAACTGGCCTTCAATCATCGGAGGATCCATTCTCATCTGGGTGATGTTTGGCGTCGTGTTATCAGGCGTGAAACGCACCGCGGCGCTAAGCGTGCTGGCAAGCATCCTCAATATCACGACCATCAGTTTTGCATTGATCATGATGGCGTTCTTCATGACCGGCGGAAAATTTACCTTCGATATCTGGGGTCATCAGAATCATCTCGGTAGTGTCTTCACCCAGGTGAAAAGCACCATGCTTGTCACCCTTTGGGTTTTCATCGGCATCGAGGCTGCCGTCGTTCTTTCCGATCGTGCCAAGAAAATGTCGGATATCGGCCCAGCTACATTTATCGGCCTTGGCGTTTGCACATTGCTCTACGCACTGCTTTCGATCCTGCCTTTTGGGATTATGCACCAAGGCGATATTGCCGGCCTCAGCAACCCGTCGACCGCCTACATTCTGCAATCCGCGGTCGGCAAATGGGGCGCAGTGTTCATCAATATTTCCCTGTTGCTTGCAGTATTAAGCTGCTGGCTTGCCTGGACGATCCTGGTCGCGGAGCTGCCCTTCGAAGGCGCCAAAGGCGGTGTATTCCCAAAATTCCTGGCCAAGGAAAACCGCTTCCATGCCGCAGCGCCTTCGCTGGTCATTTCAAGTCTGGTGATGCAGGCTACTTTGTTCATCGTGCTCTTTGCTCATAATGCCTGGCTTTGGCTGGTAGACATAACAGGCGTCATGATCCTGCCGCCTTATCTTGCAAGCGCTCTGTTCTTGACGCTTTACGCATACCGGCCGGGCTATATTGCTACGCATTCCGAGGGCCGGAAAAACGCCATCATAACTGGGCTCCTTGCGGCGACTTATTCCACCTGGTTGCTATACGCCGCTGGGCCGGAGTTTTTACTGATGTCAACAATTGTTTTCGCCGTTGGAATTCCGGTTTTCTGGTACGCAAAACGTGAGCATTTTCCGCACCAATCGGCTTTCACAACGAAAGAAAAAGCGGCCGTTGGTACGCTGCTTGCGGTGGCCGTCGTTGCTCTCGTGCTGTTCTCAAAAGGCATCGTCAGCATTAGCTGAACCGTACCTTAACGAAAGCCGGGTCCGGTCGCGGCCTGGCCAGACCCCGGTAACAGACATTTCCTTTTGATATGGAAGTCCCGCATGTCCTTCGAATCCAGTTTCCGTATCCTTACCTGCACCCAATATTCACCTGAAAACGCTCCAGAGACGCGGCATCTTCAGGCTGTGATCGCCGCCTTGAAAGCACTTGGGCATCCCGTCGCCCATGACAACTCTGTGGAGGACGCGGCCACCGCAATCCGCACTGACGCCGCTTTAGGCGCCCTACTGCTGGAATGGGGCGAAAATGTTTGGCGGCAGGAAATGCAGGACTTAATCCTGAAGATCCGCGCCCGGGGTTTCGAGGCGCCGATTTTTCTGCTGATCCGTCATCACCAGCTAGGTGAAATACCGGGCCCGCTGATCGAACAAGTCACCGGCACAATTTTTCTGGCCGAAGATATCCCGGATTTCATCGCCAAGAATATCAGCGGCCACGCCAAAGCCTACGCAGATACTTTGAAAACACCGTTCTTTGGCGCCATGGTCGAATACGCCGAGGCCGGCAATCAGGTCTGGACCTGTCCCGGCCATAATGGCGGCATTTTCTACTGGAAAAGTGCCGTTGGCCGGCTATTCGTCGAGCATTTGGGGGAAGCGATTTTCCGCAATGATCTGGATAATTCAGTGGTCGAACTCGGCGACCTGCTGATCCATGAAGGCTCAGCATTGACCGCACAGAAGGAGGCGGCGAAAATCTTCGGCGCCGAGCGTACTTATTTCGTACTGAACGGCACCTCGACCTCTAACAAGATTGTCAGTTCTGCCATAGTTGCGCAAGGCGATCTGGTTTTGTTTGACCGCAACAACCATAAATCCAACCATCACGGCGCCTTGGTGTTGGCCGGCGGCATTCCGGTCTACCTGGAAACCGCGCGCAACGCACATGGCTTGATCGGGCCGATTGATTACGCCGCGCTTGATGAGGACAATTTGCGCCGGAAAATAAAAAACCATCCTCTAGTCACCGACCCGGCCGCCTGGCGCCGTCGCAAGCCGTTCCGGCTCGCAATCATAGAACAATGTTCCTACGACGGCACAATTTATAATGCCGGAATGATCTTCGAAAAACTAAGCCCGCTTTGCGATTATATTCTTTTCGACGAAGCCTGGGCCGGGTTCATGAAGTTCCATCCAATCTTTAAGGGCCGTTTCGCCATGGGTCTGCAGCCCAAGCCTGGCGATGCCGGCATTATCGCGACACAGTCTACGCATAAGCAGCTCGCCGGCTTCTCACAGGCGTCACAAATCCATGTGAAGGACGGCCACACTAGCGCCGAGCGGCGGCACGTCACGCATCGGCGCTTCAACGATTCCTTCATGCTGCATGCCTCCACCTCGCCATTTTACCCGCTTTTCGCCTCGCTCGATGTCGGCGCGCAAATGATGAAAGGACGCGCCGGCGAAGTGCTCTGGGACGATACGATCCGGCTCGGGATTGAGCTTCGCAAAAAAATCCGGGAGATTAAGGCCAGCCATGAACGCGACGCATCGAGCCCGGAAAAAAATTGGTTCTTCGATCCGTTCGTACCCGTATTCGTCACACTGCCGGACAGCGCCGATAAAATTCGATGGGAACAGGTGCCGACGGATCGCCTGGCCACCGACACGGCATTTTGGGAGCTCGTACCCGGCGCCGGCTGGCATGGCTTTGGGCTTGTAGCGCCCGGTTTTGCCATGACGGATCCCAACAAGCTCACGCTGCTCACACCTGGCATTGACCGCATGACCGGCGAATACCAGCCACACGGCATTCCAGCCGCCATTCTCGCCGAATATCTGCGCGAGAATCAGATCGTTCCCGAAAAAAATGACCTGAACAGCATTCTCTTTCTTCTGACGCCGGGCCTTGAAGAAAGTAAAGCCGGTACATTGCTGAGCGCGCTCACTGCCTTCAAACATCTGCACGACGCCAACGCGCCGTTAGACCATGTCATTCCTGCGTTCACGCGTCGCCATAATGCCCGATACGCGGGTATAGGTCTGTACGATCTCTGTCAGGAAATGCATGATTTCTATCGTTCCCATGAGGTCCGCGACCTTCAGCGCGAGCAATTCCGTTCTGAGCATTTTCCAACCATCGCAATGTCACCGCAAGCCGCGGAACAGAAATTCATACGTAATCAGGTAGACTACCTGCCAATCGACCAGATCGAAAATCGCATCTCCGCATCGCTTGCCCTGGTGTATCCGCCCGGCATTGGTGTGATTGTCCCGGGCGAGCGATATGACGAAAGGGCCCTGCCGATGCTCAACTATCTGAAAATGTTTGAGGAAGCAGCAAATCTTTATCCCGGCTTCGAGAGTGAAATTCAGGGAGTCTACAGCGAGCGAGGCGCCGATGGCCGAGTTCGGTTCCACACCTATGTAGTTGATGAAGGACCTACCGAGGATCAATAGATCCGGACCGCTTAGCCTGGTGAACCGACCGCAATAGTGGGCGCCAACGTTTGCACAGAGGATATTGTCGGTGATGTCGTGCAAGGTGTCGCAGGCTGTATCCACTGCCGCCATTGCCGTAGCGGCTCATTCAGGCGCCATGACGGCCTGGCAATCGGCGCGACAGACAGCACAGACCATCAGGACCGGCGTACCGTGGCGGTTGATGGTTCAGTGCGGCTTCGCCATCACGATCCAGCGGCTGCTCATGTTGCCAATATCATCGACGCGGACGCTCAGCCAACCCAGGCATCTGATTTCCACCGAATCGCAAATTGAACCTAGCCTTTGGCGGCGACGTCCGCCAGAGGCAGTTGGGCAGGATCCTTAGACGACAACACCCGGCCGGGTCCGGTAGCGACCGTCTCGACCTAGACTTTCCGTAGGAACGAATTAAACTGCGCATCGGCCGCGGATCGCATCGGACACGCGTTGCTTAAGCTGCGGAAGCGGGAAATTTGGATCAGGAAAAAGACGTCCCTCTATGTGTCGATCTGGATGGCACTCTAATTCGGTCAGACGCGCTGATAGAATCTGTCCTGCTGCTCATAAAAACACAGCCTTGGGCTATTTTTTTTATACCCTTTTGGTTGTTGCGCGGGCGTGCCGTATTCAAGGGTGAGGTCGCCAAACGAGTTACCCTCAACGCAAACACCCTGCCCTACCAAACCGACCTGTTTAATTTCTTAAAACAGCAACATGCCGCCGGCCGAACACTTGTCCTGGCCACGGCTTCCCACACCAAAATTGCGCATCATATTTCGGATCATCTAGGAATATTTACCCAAGTGCTTGCGACCGCCGATGTGAACCTCTCCGGACGTGCAAAGAGAGACCGTCTGGTTGAGCACTTTGGCCGTAACGGGTTTGACTACGCTGGCAATAGCCGCGCCGACCTCCATGTATGGGCGGTGGCGCGAGAAACCATTGTCGTGAATGCGGGAAAGGGGCTGCTGGGTCAAGCATCCGCAAAGTACAACGTCTCGCAAGTGTTTGCAGACAAGGGCCCCCGGATATCCACCTACGCAAAGGCCTTAAGGACGCATCAGTGGATCAAGAACATACTGGTTTTTGTTCCAATGCTGGGGTCCCACCAACTTACAAATCCCTATGTGTGGGCGGCCAGCTTGGTCGCTTTCGCATGTTTTTGTTTATGTGCATCGAGCGTTTATCTTCTGAATGACCTTCTTGATCTACCTTCCGACCGCGAACATCCTAGAAAACGAAGGCGACCCTTTGCAGCTGGTGAATTACCTTTAACGCACGGGTTGGTACTAATCCCTATCCTGCTTATTGCAGCCTTCGGTATTGCGGCACTGTTTCTCCCGACGCTATTTTTAGCCGCGCTGGCAATTTATTATTTTGTTACACTCGGCTATTCGCTGGGACTTAAGGCAATCGTTTTGCTAGACGCTTTGATGTTGTCGGGACTGTACACGATGCGCATTATTGGCGGTATCGCTGCGACACGTATCCCCCCAACTTTCTGGCTACTCGTGTTTTCAATATTTCTGTTTTTCAGTCTGGCGCTGGTAAAGCGTTACTCTGAACTTTTAACTTTGAAACAACGCGGCCAATTAACCGCGCATGGGCGCGGCTACCAGGTCGACGACCTTGTGGTTCTCTTGGCGTTCGGTATCACCAGCGGCTTTTTAGCCGTGCTCGTATCTGCGTTTTACATCAACAGCCCGAACATCGAAAGTTTGTACCGGTACCCCGAACTTCTATGGCCTATCGGTCCTTTATTGCTCTACTGGGTTAGCCGCATCTGGTTGATCGCGCATCGGGGCGGCATGCATGATGATCCGATCGTATTCGCGGCCACGGATCGCGGTAGCTGGATAATCGCATTGATTATCGGAGGGCTTGCCTGGCTGGCCGCCAAATGAACCAGTATAATTCGTGGGGACGTTATCCGAGGTTGGCACCCGCTGCGGTTTCCCGGCGGCATTGGACAGACGAGCCATTGCCGAACGCGTCATCTTCCATGCTGCCTTATGGGAATGGCCGTAGTTATGGGGATAGCTGCTTAAACGATCATGGTCTTTTGCTTGATATGCGCGGCCTTGACCGGATGATTGCTTTCGACCCGGTTTCCGGAGTTTTGCGCTGTGAGTCAGGAGTCCTAATCTCGGATATCCTTGCCTTCGCGGTGCCGCAAGGTTGGTTCCCAGCAGTTTCTCCGGGTACGCGCTTTGTGACCGTAGGGGGCGCCATTGCAAATGACGTGCACGGTAAAAATCATCATCGTACCGGAAGTTTCGGGCAGCATGTTTTACAATTTGCCTTGCAGCGTTCCGATCAAGGAATTGTACATTGCGCTCTGAATGAAAATTCTGCCCTTTTTCACGCTACTATCGGCGGCCTGGGCTTAACGGGCATCATTTTATGGGCAGAAATCCAACTACGCCGCATCGTCAATACTGCAATGACTACGGAGACCATTCGTTTTCCTAATATCGAGGCCTTCTTCGATTTGTCGCAGCAATCAGATATGGATTACGAGTACACCGTGGCCTGGGTTGATTGTCTCGCCAAAGGCCCTTCTCTGGGGCGAGGGTTGTTCTTGCGAGGCAACCACGCAAGCGTGCAAGAGACGCGGCCGCCCGAGCCCCGCAAGGCAATTGGTTTCCCGACCGACTTGCCGTTTCCTCTGGTCAATGCGTTAACGCTGAAGGCATTTAACGAACTGTATTACCATAAACAGTTTTCTCCAACGCGCCGGAAGGTTATGCATTACGAACCATTTTTCTATCCATTGGACAGTATCCGTAATTGGAATCGGCTATATGGCCGAAAAGGGTTTTTGCAGTATCAATGCGTTGTGCCGCCGGAAGTCGCGAAGTCATCTATTCGCGCCTTACTAGAAGCTATCGCCGCTGCGCGTACGGGATCATTCCTGGCCGTGCTGAAAATATTTGGCGATCAACCCGCGACCGGATTACTCTCGTTCGCACGGCGGGGGACCACCTTTGCGCTTGATTTTCCAAATCGGGGCCAAGCCACGTTAGACCTTTTAGAGCAATTGGATCGGATCGTCGCCGCCGCCGGCGGGGCGGTTTATCCTGCCAAAGACGCCAGAATGTCGGCGCACCACTTCCAGCAATATTTTCCGCGCTGGAACGAATTTCAGAAATTTATCGATCCGAATTTCTCCTCGTCGTTCTGGCGGCGTGTTTCAAGGACGACTTAATGCGTAAAATTCTTATCATTGGCGCGACTTCGGCTATCGCCGAAGCAACCGCAAGACGCTTCGCTCAGGATGGCGATCGGCTATTTCTGGCAGGCCGCAGTTCAGAACGACTAAAGATGTTGGCCTATGACCTCAAACTGCGCGGCGCCTTGCAATCTGAGACATTTACCATGGACGCTAACGATTTCGCGCAACACGCAACTTTGGTTTCCACAGCTCACGCAAGCCTAGGGGGTCTGGATACCGTTCTCATCGCCCACGGCACGCTCTCCGATCAACAGGCTTGCGAGGCATCGTTTGAGGCGACTTTCCAAGAACTTCAAACCAATGCGCTCAGTGTCATTTCCCTTCTGACGCATATTGCCAACCTCTTCGAAGCCCAAAAACACGGTACGATTGCAGTAATCTCTTCGGTCGCCGGCGATCGCGGCCGGCCCAGCAATTACGTCTACGGCACTGCAAAGGCCGCGGTATCGACCTTTCTGCAAGGCTTGAGGGGCCGCCTTTTCGCCGCGGGCGTAAACGTCATCACAATCAAACCGGGCTTCGTAGACACGCCAATGACCGCATCCTTCCGCAAAGGATTGCTTTGGGCAGCGCCCAAAACCGTCGGAGATGGAATTTATCGGAGCATCGAAAAACAACGCGAAATTGTCTACCTCCCGTGGTTTTGGCGTTGGATCATGTTGATCATCAGGATCGTGCCGGAGCCAATATTCAAGCGGCTTGGCCAGAAGAAGGCTGCAAAAAGTAATGCGGACCGGTCGCGCCAAATGAATAAATCGAAGCCGTAATGGCGGAACAATCGTCGATGAAGATACCCGCCATAAATCGAAAAATTGTTCTGGCAGGGGGCGCGGGTTTGGTTGGGCAAAACCTAGTAGCGCGGTTGGTCTCCGGCGGCTACCACAACATTGTTGTACTGGATAAGCAAGAAAAAAACCTGCAAATATTGAAGCAGCAACACTCCGGCGTTATCACCGTATCAGCTGATCTCGCCGTCAAGGGATCTTGGATGGCGCTCTTCGAAGGAGCGGATACCGTCGTAATACTGCAAGCACAGATTAGTGCCAATCATAGAGACGTTTTTCAACGCAACACTGTGGAAACGACCCAGTTAGTACTCGATGCCGTAAAAATACATCATGTGCCGTATATCGTTCATATCAGTTCCTCGGTTTTGAACTCCATGGCGGACGATGACTATGTGCAATCGAAAAAAATACAGGAAGAGATGGTCCTGGCCAGTGGCGTGGATTGCATCGTGCTTAGACCAACATTGATGTTCGGCTGGTTCGACCGTAAACATCTTGGCTGGCTCGCCAGGTTTATGCAAAATGTCCCCATATTCCCGATTCCCGGCTCCGGTAGGTATCTGCGTCAGCCTCTATACGTGGGTGATCTGTGTGCCATCATCGTAAAATGCATTGAGAAACGTAACGGCGGCGTCTTCAACGTTACAGGTTTAGAACAGGTTGACTATGTGGATATTATTGCGCTGATAAAGCGAACGATAAATGCCAAGGCGGTCATTTGCCACATCCCGGTCTGGTTGTTCGCCCGGCTATTACGAGTATGGGCCGTGTTTGATTCAAACCCACCCTTCACTGTCGCGCAGTTGAACGCGCTGTTGTTGCCGGATGTGTTTGAGGTAATCGATTGGCCCGGAATTTTTGGCGTCACGCCGACGCCCTTTGTTAAAGCAGTTGAGCAAACTTTTCGGGATCCCGTCTACAGCAAAATTGAACTTGAGTTTTAGGTCGCGAAACATGCCAGAAGCGAAGCAAATTGCCGTCATTGGCGCCGGTCCCATGGGTTTGGCGGTCGCTTATCAAGCCGCCAAGGATGGTCATAATGTTACGATCTACGAGGCAGATGACCGCCTGGGCGGTATGTCAGCATCATTTGCGTTTGACGGCTTGAAGATCGAGCGTTTTTACCATTTTATCTGCACTTCCGATATTCCCCTTTTCGAGATTTTGAAAGAGCTTGGGATTCACAGCCAGTTGCGTTGGGTTGAAACCCGAATGGGCTATTATTATCAGGGCGCCGTGCATCCTTGGGGCAATCCGATTGCGCTTCTTAAATTCCCGGGCTTAGGAATTGTCGATAAAATTCGTTATGGCGCGCATATTTTCCTTTCGACCAAGCGAAAGCGATGGCGACCATTAGATCAGCTGGAGTCTACCCGCTGGATCAAAGGCTGGATTGGCAACAAAGCTTATGACGTGCTTTGGCGCCGTTTGTTTGCGTTAAAGTTTTATGACTATGCAGACGGTTTATCTGCGGCGTGGATCTGGACGCGCATAAAGCGTATCGGTCTTTCAAGGTCCAGCATGATGCGTGAAAAACTCGGTTATTTGGCAGGCGGCTCGGATACGCTTCTTAACGCCCTGCAAGCCGATATCTTGGCCCGAGGCGGAAAAATTAAACTTGCGACCCCCGTACAACGTATTGTGCACGAAGACGGTAAGGTTTCAGGTCTACTTGTCGGCGGAGACAAGATAGCATTCGATATTGTGGTGTGTACTGCGCCAATGCCATTTGTTCCGAAATTGATCCCAGACTTACCCGAAATGGTACTCAACCAATACAAGGCGCTTCGAAATATCGCCGTGGTTTGCGTCATTGTAAAAACCACGAAGCCGATTACGAGCAACTTTTGGCTCAACATAAATGACCCGGATATGGATATCCCTGGATTAGTTGAATTTTCCAACCTCTACAGGGACTTGGCCGGCCATGTGACTTACATACCGTTCTATATGCCTGGCGAGCATCAAAAATATGCAGAGCCGGATAGCGCGTTCGATGCAAAGGTCCGTAAATACCTCCTCACGATCAACCCAGATCTAACGGACAAGGATATTATTGCCGTGCATGTCAACAGATATCGTTTTGCGCAGCCGGTCTGCGGCCCTGGCTATCTGGAGACCTTGCCTCCGATTGCTTCACAAATTTCAGGTTTGTTTGTCGCAGACACTTCTTATTATTACCCTGAAGATCGAGGCATTTCAGAGAGTGTGAAATTAGGTCGCGATATCGCTCGAATGATTCCAAAATAACTTCGTGCGCATTTTTTTATCCCGCCAATTCCTCAATTTCTTATTTGTCGGTGGCATCGCAGCGGTCATCAATTTTTTCAGCCGAATCTTATACAACCAATTGGTAGGATTTCCGAGTGCCGTCGCACTTGCTTATTTAACGGGTATGACAACTGCTTTTGTGCTGGCTAGAGTTTTTGTTTTTCAGAACTCGTCACATTCGACATTTCGATCCGCCGTATTCTTTTCGATTGTAAATTTTTTCTCTTTTGCTCAAACTTGGATCGTGAGCATGCTGTTGGTCTATCGTGTCTTTCCAGAAATGGGAGTCGTTGCGCATTCTAAGGAAATCGCAACTTTCATTGGCATCGTTGTGCCCGTTTTCGGCAGCTTCATCGCCCACAAATACATTTCCTTCAAAAACTGATGCCGTCTTTTGGTAAATCGCGAGGTCAGGTAATTTTTGACAATGCGATCATTACGCTGCCCTCCAGCCACATTCCTGGAGATAAAATCGCCATGCCTTCATCATGTGGATCTGCCAGTGGGTTGAGCGCGTCCGGTCGGTGGGATACAGGCTCGAAGCCGAAAAAGTCTTTACCCTCAGGCGTGAAAACCAGCAGGTGGTTCAACGCGCCCGTAGCGCCGATGACAATTCGAACGCCGTCAACATGCGTGATTTCCGCAGTACCGTTCCATCCGCTGTAAGCATGGTTGATCAGCCGAGCCTCCAGCATTTTCCCGGAAGAGAAATCGAACCTGCCAGCAATCGCTTTGCTACGGACAGAGATATCCAGTTCATCCGTTTCCCACATGCAAGCCGCGGAAAACTTTAATCTAGTCCCGGCCAGGCGCGTGAAATAGGGATGGAAACCAATTCCCGCCGGGGCCGGGCCGTCGTAATCGTTTCTTATCCGTGCCCGCATGGTGAGCTGGGTCGAGGTGAGTTCGAATGCTTGCTCAGCTGTGAAGGGAAACGGCCAGGCCGTGCTTGGCTCCGCCATTCTAAAGCGCAATGTCGCCGCGGTCGTACTGCAGCTGACCACGTCCCAGGGTAGATGCCTGGTATAGCCATGATTGGTAAACCGCGGGTCCCGTTTATCCACCGGGATTTGATATGCCTTGTCACCAAACCGAAACTGGCCGCCTCGAATACGATTGGAAAAAGGGATTAACGGAAAGGACGCTGTATCGCTGACACTGCCTGGCACCCCGGCGGTTTTACGTAGAATAGGAAAATCAGCCGCCGTAAACCGAGTCACTGCCCCGCCAAGGCCGGGACAAATTTCTAGCCGCAGGTCGCCCGCGGACAATATAACTGGATCCATGACCCATTCTGCCACGCCTCGGCCTGCGGGCAAGCCCAACCCGCCCAGAGACAGATAAAGTTTTTATGGCGCAATCATGCCTGCGCTAACGGGCGTTTCCTCACCCAATTGCGGGTTTATTGAACGCGGTTCCCTTTGGTCGTCATGCATTGGGCGTAGGCAATATTATAGCTTTGCTGCGTAGCGGTTTGCGACTGGTGGTTCTTATGTGCGCCATAGACCGCTCCCCCGAGTAGCCCCACACCGGCGCCAATTGCAGCACCCATACCGGCGTTGCCGCCTGCGGCACCCAGCAGCGCACCGCCTGCCGCGCCAACGGCGGTGGTTGCTGCTGCGGTGCCGACGGGGCTGTTAATCCCGCTCGGCGGCGGGGCGTAACTTTGATTCTGGGCGAACCCGCGACAGATATAGTCGTCGTTCTGGAACTGGTTCAGCGTTTTGCCCGGCCCCGGCATCACGGCAATCGTGGGCCCGGTAATCGGCGCAGGCTGGCAACCGCCAAGCGTAAGCAGGCCGGTCAAGGCAATTAAACAAGCAGAATGCTTAGCCATTGAAACCCCGTTGAATGAAAGTCACCGCCAATATACCTGAGCTTGGTTAATTCGGCAGCGTGTCATAACCTCATCCTATCGCTCTGCGCAAGAAAATCTGGCCCTGGTCAGGAACCAATTTTCACTAACATTTGTCCGGCGCCCCTTAACCACATAAGCCGGGACCGCATTCCATGCGGTCGGTGTGATCCAGCGCTTACGACTTGACGTATCCCAATATTCCCTCCAATTTGTACCGAAATACGCGTTGCTCTGTTACGTAACAATAAGAACCCTGGGAAAATTGAGGAAAGGTATAAAAAATGAAAATAGTGAACTTTATCGGGGCTGGCGCCGTACTGGTTGGGATGTCTATGTTTTCCTATACACCCGCACAAGCAGCTCTTGAATCGCCCGACAGCGATGCGCTGATCGCCGGATATCAAATTATTCAGTTCGATCTGCAGGAATGCAACGCCCTGCAACGCGGGGTCAGCATGTCAAATGGCGCCGGCACGGTACCGAGCGACATTGCAGACGTGGCGGCCAAAATATGCAACACCGCCGCGAACTACCAGCCTTTGCTCGTAAAGGCCGCAAAGGACAAAGGTTTCGAGTTGCCCAGATCCCTTCCCTATTCGCTGACGGCACAGTATGCGGCACTTATTCGTAACCCTGGCCCAGGTCTCGGTGTGCGTTTTCTGAACGACCAGATCGGCAGCCATGAAGCTGCGCTCGCGGTATTTCAAGATGAGTCAATCAACGGCAAGGACCCCGACATCAAAGCGATGGCGACCAAGGTCATTCCGACCGTGCAAAGCAATCTCGACCTGCTGAAGCAAACGCTCGCCAAACATACCTAAAGCCAAACATCGATCAAACACGGGCAAGCCTGCTTAAGTGATTGAAAAATAAGCGCTAAAGCCTACTTCAAACCGATGGCAGCGGATCCGCTACAGGCGTCCGCTGTCATTCATTTTCCGCTAACCGCGCAGTCGATCCAAGCAAAAGCTGGACGTTAGATCCACCGCCGCCCGGTCCGCCCGGCGCCGCGTTCGCATCCCAATACCACCAGCAATCCTCGGGGCCGAAACACCCTGGCAAGTTGGCGCAGCGATGCCCTTCCGTGCCGTGCTGCCTGCAGCACTCCAGGGCGCAGATACCATCGTGACCGAGAGGGTCGCCTGCAGGACATTGCCGGCATCAGCACGTGCGGTATAAAAGGCAACTTCGTAGCCACCTTTCTATATAGAAACCCGGATTTCAATCCGAGGCTATTGCCCGAATTTGGCGAATACCTGAGCGTCCCGATTTTCCCGCATCAGCATGGTAATGCTCGGCACCTTCTCAAATCCCAGTCCCAGCACCCGCTCGCCATCGTCATCCAGCGAAACATCCTCGTATTTTGCGCTCACGATTTTTTCCCATTTCGTCGCTTTGCGAACTTCCAAACTGACTACAGTCACCTTGAACGAAAGTCGGATGATCGCATCCTTCGGCCGCCCCGGCTTCACCAAGCTCGGGCAGCCGCTCATGACCTGCCAGCCGTTTCGCACTGCCCAAAGGGTTAACTCTTCCTGCGTCATTAGCTGTTCTCCCGCCTCGGCTATGAACTGAATTGGTCCAGACCGATCATTTCTCACCATACGCAATTGGTTTAGCCTTTGCGAGCGTGGTCACAGCCTGTCGCCTTGCTTGAAGCCGAATGATTACCCCTGCCAGCCCTGAAGCTATCCCCGAATTGTGACTTGAGTTAGCCAAACAAACATAAGGAAACCGGAGTTTGTCACAGATCAGCGGGTGCCCGAGGCAGTGGATTCGCAACGGTCACGTCCTGATATGCCGGCTCTCTGTCAATGAAAATCGCGGCTTTTCCGCACCACGCGCTCCTGCCGCGGATGCCCAGGCGGCCTACGCGGTGGCAGTTCGTCGGCACGCGCCAATGGTGCATCAAGCTCTGCTATCCAGCGGCTCCGATCGGCTAGTCTTGTAGCAATGATATGGCTCACGCCTTCCTCGCTACGCTGCAGACGGCCTTCGACGATCAGCAATGAGGCGCTGATAATTGGATTTCGATAAGTCTCAACCAAAGCCGGCCAGACGATAATATTAGCAATTCCAGTTTCATCTTCAATTGTAATGAAAATAGTCCCTTTAGCTGTGCCAGGCCGCTGCCGGACGGTAACAATCCCAGCGGTCCACACCAGACATCCGTCCTTTGCCGACAAAGCCTGCGCACAGCTGAGCGTTTTTGCAGCGCTCAACCGCTCTCGCAGCAACTGCATTGGATGCGCGCGCAGCGATAAGCCGGTGCTGCGATAATCTGCAATTACATGCTCCCCCTCGCTCATAATTGGCAGGCCCGGCGTCGCATGGCGTCGTCTATGGCCTGCAAACATCGGCAAAGCTGGGGCAGCCTCCAACCCGGCGACACGCCACAAAGCGATCCGCCGCTCCTGCCCTATACTGATAAGCGCATCCGCCTGCGCCAGAGTGTCCAACGCCGCTCGTGGCATGCCGGATTGGGCAAGCGCATGGAAGTCGGCAAAACCATCCTTTCGCGCCTTGATCAACTGTTCGCTCCAACTGGCCTGAAAGCCATCGATCATACGAAAGCCAAGCCGCAAGGCTCCATCTTCCAATGTGCAATCCCACATGCTGGCGTTAACATCGGCGCCACGCACTTCCACCCCATGCTCGCGCGCATCGCGAATAATCTGCGCCGGTGCATAAAATCCCATCGGCTGTGCGTTCAGAAGCGCGCATGCGAAAGCTGCCGGATGATGGTATTTCAGCCAGGAAGACACATACACCAGCAATGCAAAACTCGCCGCATGGCTTTCGGGAAATCCGTAGGAACCAAAACCTTCAATCTGCTTGAAACAAGCTTCGGCAAATGTCCGTTCATAGCCGCGATCCACCATGCGTTCCACCATCATGTCGCGGAAATGATCAATCGTGCCGACATTACGAAACGTCGCCATCGCCCGGCGCAACCCATTGGCTTCCTCCGCCGAGAAACGCGCCGCGACCATGGCAATTTTCATTGCCTGCTCTTGAAACAATGGGATACCTAAGGTCTTTTTAAGAATTGCCTCGAGTTCGTTCGGCAGACCATCGCGACGCACCGGATAATCCGATTTCTCAATGCCGCCGCGCCGGCGCAAATAAGGATGCACCATATCGCCTTGAATTGGGCCCGGCCGCACAATGGCTACTTCGATCACCAGATCATAGAATACGCGCGGTTTCAGGCGCGGCAACATATTCATCTGGGCTCGGCTTTCCACCTGAAATACGCCCAATGAATCGCCTTTGCAGAGCATCTCATAAACCGCCGGATCATCTTGCGGAACATCAGTCAGATCGTTCATGCCGATCAACGCAAAACATTTGCGAATGCAGGTCAGCATGCCCAGCGCCAGAACATCCACTTTCATCATGCCCAGCGCATCGATATCGTCTTTATCCCACTCGATAAAACTACGATCCGCCATGGCGGCATTGCCGATTGGGACACTCTCATCCAACCGGCCGCGTGTTAGCACAAATCCCCCGACATGCTGCGAGAGATGCCGCGGCAGATCGATCAGTTCCCTTGCAATCATGATGCTACGTCTCAATAGCGGGTCATCAGGATCAAGCCCGGCCTCCAGCAACCGATCCTTCGACCATAATTCATCGCCGGAGTTCCAACTTTGAGCCGCCAAAACATCAAGAATGTTTTCGGCCACGCCAAGCGCCTTGCCCACATCCCTTATTGCGGATTTTGGTCGGTAGTGAATAACCGTCGCTGCAATCGCAGCCCGGTCCCGCCCATACCGCTCATACAAATACTGAATAACCTCTTCCCGCCGCTCATGTTCAAAATCGACATCGATATCCGGCGGTTCGCGGCGTTCGGCGGAGATAAACCGTTCAAATAGCAAATCGACCTTTGTCGGATCGACCGCGGTAATTCTCAGCATATAGCAAACCGCTGAATTGGCCGCCGAGCCGCGGCCCTGACATAAAATCTTTTTGCTTTTCGCATAGCGCACAATATCCTCGACGGTCAGAAAATACCGTGCGTAATTCAGCTCCGCGATAATTCGCAGCTCCTTCTCCAGCGTTGTCCGAACCGCCTGTGGAATCTGCTCCCCGTAATGCCTGCGCGCCCCTTCCCATGTCAGCGCCGCCAGATATTCATCGGGAGTTCGTCCCGGTGGCACCGGCTCGTCCGGATATTCATAAGAAATTTCATCCAGTGAAAAGTTCACGCGCTGCAAAATCTCGTTCTGTGACGCAATGGCTTCCGGAAATTGCTTGAAAAGTCTGGTCATTTCCACGGCCGGTTTAAGATGCCGCTCGGCATGCGGCTCCAACCTGTAGCCGGCCTCGTCGATCCTGCATCCGTGCCGGATACAGCGCATCACATCCTGCAAAACCCGCTTTTCCGCAGCGTGATATAAAACATCGTTGGCCGCTACTAATCTCACCTTCACATCTTGGGCGATTGCCGCCAGATCCTGAAGCCGCGCCTGGTCATCTGCAGCATAGCGCCGGATCCCTGCGATATAAATTTGTCCGCGCAGCGCGCCCACTGCCATCCGCAACCAGCGCCTAAACCCCGCATCCAGAACTGCCGGCGGCACGACGATAAAAACCTGTCCCTTTGCATGCTCAACAATATCGGCAAAATGCAAAACACATTCGCCTTTGACCGCGCGCATTTTTCCCCGCGTCAGCAACCGACAGAGCAACCCCCAAGCTTCGCGATTCTCCGGATAACAAACCAGTTCCGGCGCATCGACAGCCGCCAGTCTGCTGCCCACCAGCAACCGCAATCCCACCTCCTTCGCAGCCACATGCGCCCGCACCACGCCGGCCACGCTGTTCACATCGGCAATACCGATCGCCACATGATCCAATTCCGCTGCCTGCACTACCAGCTCTTGCGGCAGTGATGCGCCCTCAAGAAAACTAAAGGCGCTGGCAACAAGTAATTCGGCATAAGCCAAACTCATCCAAAAAATCCATGTAGATACCAGCGCGGTGGTGCGATCCCCTCATGGGTTCCGGCACGAAAAATCCAGAATCTCGCGCCGGTGCTATCCTCCAGCGCGTAATAATCGCGAACATGATCATGCTCCGGCCGCGCATTGTCGTGTTCGCTTCCCCACCAATCCCGGGCAATCCGCTCCGGCCCGCTGCTCCGACGGATGCGATGCACTTTGCCACGCCATGAAAACGTTACCGGCGGATCATCCGGCACCGGCGCAATGGCGGTAATGGCGGCAGGTTTGGCGAGCAGTTGCAACGGCCGCGGCTGCAACTGCGACGGCGACGGCCATCGCACCGGCTTGCCTGTCACCGCCATTCGCCGAACCTGCCGTTCCGGAATATGAGAAGCATGCGGTTGCACTCGCCAGAAATTTTTTGGTCCAAGGCGATTAAGAATGGTATCGATCGCATGGTTGTAATCCGGCGCCGGCGCCTCGGTACTACGCTGCACAGGCAAGCAGGGTTCGCTTGCAACCGCTGTCAGGCTAAGCGCCTCAATCCCAAAACCGGGATCAATCCCTGCCAGTTTCTCAATCAGCAGCCGGCCAATATGGGCATCGTCATACGTAGGCGCTGCAAAGCGCAGCAAAAATTCCGGGCATTGCGCATCGATCCGGTAAAATTGCGCCAGCAACCGCGTTACGCCGCGGCCGCCCGCCGCCAGCCGGGCGCAAAGTTTCGGCGCCAGCCGCAGTAGCGCCGCCTGCAATTGCGAGGCTGCAAAAATCGGTTCCGCATGATGCTCAATCTCACGCCAATCCGGCGGCGCAGTAATAAAGCGCCGGGCCTCGGGCGCCTGCCCAAACGCCAAAGCCAATCTGTGCACCGGCTCAGACCCATACCCTGCCGTCAGCTCCGCTTTCGGCAGACGCCGTAACTCCCCAATCCGCCGGATCCCAACCCGACGCAATTTGCGGATTGTAGCCGACGCCAGCTGCAATGCCGCCAGTGGCAAAGGGTCAAGATCCTGGCTATCCGGCACCCCATACCGCGCCAGCCCCCATGCCGCCGCCGCTGTACCCGCAATCGCGCAACGTGATCCGGGCAAACGGCTTTCGATATGCCGGCGCATTTCTTCCTCGCCGCCAAATAAATGCGCGCAGCCGGTAATATCGATTAACACCCCATCCGGTGGGTCGATCGCGGTAAGTGGAGAATATTGCTGGCACCATAATGCCAAATCCGAAAGCCTTTGTTCCGGATCATCCGGCGCGACGGATTTGCCCTGCAATACCGGGCCGTTCGGCAACCAAAGCGAGAGCAGGCGACGCGTCATCATCAGCCTCCTTGTTGATCTCGTAAAAAAACACGCCAGGCCGGCCGCCTTTGGCGTAAAGCAATTCCACTCGCAGTTGGGGTGCCGAACCGTTTGCTGGCGCCGGCGTCACCAGCCAGCGGGTTAGGGGGGCTGTCGAATCCACCGGCGTAAAAGCTGGTGCCTGCCGCAGCAAAAATCCGATGCTATTGCCTTGTCTAGCGGCCAGCGCCAGACGTTTTGCCGCAAGCCGCGACAAATTATGTGGCTCTGCTACGCCCGCCATGCCGCCGCGTAAGGCAGTCTCCAATGTACTCAGGCACTCCGCATCATTTTTTACCTGGGCAAACAGGCAACGTGCCGGGTCCAATCCTAGTCCTGCCAGGCCGGGCGGATAGGCAGATGATGCAAAACTAATCCATAGAATAGGTGTATTTTCCGGCAATCCAACCATCAGCAAAACTACAAAAGCCACATGCGCCGCGCCTACATCGAGGCTGCGAAACTCATGGATGGCGCCACCGGGCAAACCGTTTTCCGGCAAATGCCGGCGGCCAGTGTCAGGCAGTTCCAGGGAAAGTGTAAATGGGCGCATGTTCACTATTTGTTCCAAAATTGGTCCCAGGAGTCAATGCCAGTCGCTGCTCGCCAGGATTGCGATATCGACCGGAAACGTCCAGATTAGCCCAGGGTGGCGCGTTCAAACCTAGCCGCAAATATCGAATAATAGCAGGAGACTTACATGGGCGTTGTGGTTGTGACCGGCGGATTTGGAGCTTTAGGGCGTGTCGTCGTGGCCGAATTAACCAAGCGGGGCCATAAAGTCGCCGCGGTTGATGTTGCCCCTGCCCCAGACAATTCCACCGCAGCGATGTCCGTAGGCGGGGTCGACCTTACCAACGAACCCGCCGTCATTACTGCCTATGCTGATGTCGTCAAACAACTCGGTAGCCTTGACGGCCTCGTCAACATCGCCGGTGGTTTCATCTGGGAACCGGTCGAAACTGGCTCAATCGACAGCTGGGACAAGATGTTCCGGATCAACCTGCGCACCGCCGCCGCCTCCTGCCGCGCCGCTTTGCCGCATTTGCTTAAAGCCGGCGGCGCCATTGTTAATATCGGCGCCGCCGGCTCCCTCAACCCTGGCGCCGGCATGGCGCCCTACGCCGCCTCCAAGGCCGGCATCAAAGCCCTCACCGAAAGCCTGGCAGACGAACTGAAGTCGAAAAAAGTTCGGGTCAATTCCATCATGCCCACCATCATCGACACCCCGGCCAACCGCGCCGACATGCCCGATGCCGACACCTCCGGCTGGGTACGCCCAGAATCCATCGCAAAGGTCATCGCCTTCCTGCTCTCGGAAGAATCCGGCGCTATTACCGGCGCCAGCCTGCCGCTCTCGCTCGCGGGCTGAAACACAAGCACTTCTTTTTTACAGAAAAGCAGCAAAAGACTTTTTTCATCTGTGTCACGGGCGACGCAAAATCCCGGCTCCGGTATACTAAAGTTTTTGCGCCGGGGGCGTCCAGCCGCTTTTACAGCCAGAAAAAAGTTTCTTCCGTCTTCAAGCCGTGGTTTGATCTGTGGATGGACAGCATCACCCCTACCAGCCGCCGCTTCGAAACAATGGATGAGGCGCTGCGCGATGATATTCGGCTGCTCGGCCGCATCCTTGGCGAAACCATTCGCGCCTTCGATGGCGATGAAACCTACGGGCTGATCGAGCGCATCCGGCAATTAGCGGTGCGCTTTCATCGCGATCATGATTTTGCCGCCGAGACCGAACTGGAAGATATCCTCTCCAGCCTTTCCGAGGACCAGATCAACCGCATCACCCGTGCCTTCGGCTATTTCTCGATCCTCGCCAATATTGCTGAAGATCATCACCACACACGGCGCTGGCGGGCCCATCTGGTGGCAGGCTCGCCGCCACGCGAAGGCAGCCTTGCCGCCGCCATCGCCAGGGCCCGGGCAGATGGCTTCGATACCGCGGCCCTGAAAGATTTTTTCGCCAACGCCTATATTGCGCCGGTGCTGACCGCTCATCCCACGGAGGTACAACGACGCAGTATTCTGGATAGTCTCGACGCCATCGCCGCCTTGCTGAACCAGCGCGATCGCGTCGCCGAAACCCGCGACGAGCGCGAACAGGTCGAAATCGAAATCCGCAGCCTGGTACTAACCCTATGGCAAACCCGTATGCTGCGGCCGACCAAGCTCTCGGTGCTCGATGAGGTCGAAAATGCGCTGACCTTTTTCAATGCCACTTTTTTTGCCGAAGTGCCGAAACTCTACGCCGCGGTTGAACGCGAACTTGGCGATGAATCTGGCGAGCTTCCAGCCTTTCTCGAAATTGCGAGCTGGATCGGCGGTGATCGCGACGGCAACCCCTTCGTCGATGCCAGCGTGCTGACTGAAACTTTAGCCTTGCAAGCCGAACGCGCCTTCGTTTTTTACTTTGCCGAGGTCAGGAAACTGCGGCGTGAATTGACATTGGCAAGTTTGCACGTGGTAACTTCGCCACAATTGCAATGCCTCGCCGAGCAATCCGCGGGGCATACCGAGCATCAGGCCGACGAACCCTATCGGCGGGCAATCTTAACGATCCATGCCAAGCTTTCCGCGACCTATTTTTCGTTGTTTAATCGCCCAGCTCCAGACCAGATCAAAGCTTCCGTTGCGGTAAAACTCGCCCCCTATGACGCCCCGGAGGCATTTGCCGCAGATTTGAAAATCCTGTCGGACTCCCTGCAGGAAAACGGTTCGGCGCTACTCACGCATGGCCGGCTGGGTAGCTTATTACGCGCGGTCCGGGTATTCGGCTGGAGCCTGGCGCCACTTGATCTGCGACAAAATTCTGCCGTGCACGAACGCACGATCGCCGAACTGTTCGAAGCCGTAACACCTGGCACGAACTACCTCAGCCTCGGCGAGGCTGCGCGTGAAAAATTACTGTTGGGCGAGCTTGCGACCACAAGGCCGCTATTCTCTCGCCACTTGGTGTATAGCGCGGAGACCACCAAGGAGCTGGCGATTTTCGATGCTGCCAGGTCGGGACAGTTGCGCTACGGAAAACGCGCCATTCGCACCGCCATTATTTCAAAAGCCGATGGCCTATCCGACATCCTTGAGCTTGCCGTGTTGTTAAAAGAAGCAGGCCTGCTAAGGCCTGTGGAACATCAACTGGATTTAAATCTTGTTCCGCTCTTCGAGACAATCGGCGATTTACGTGCCGCCGCGGAGATCATGGACGCGCTTTTCGCGCTGCCCATCTATCGCAATCTGCTGGCGAGCCGGGCCGAAACCCAGGAAGTGATGCTCGGATATTCCGATAGCAACAAGGATGGCGGTTTCCTTACCTCCGGCTGGGAACTCTATCGTGCGGAGGTCGGCCTGGTTGAAGTGTTCGCCCGTCATCATGTGAGAATGCGGCTGTTCCACGGCCGCGGCGGGTCGGTCGGCCGTGGCGGTGGCCCCAGCTTCCAGGCTATTCTCGCTCAGCCGAAAGGCGCGGTCCAGGGACAAATCCGTCTGACCGAGCAAGGCGAGGTGATCGCGGCTAAATACGGCAATCCAGATGTCGGCAGGCGCAACCTTGAGGTTTTGGTTTCAGCGACTTTGGTTGCTACTGCCGAACCCGCCATTTCAGAGCCCTTGGCACCCGAGTTTCTCGAAGCGCTGACCGAACTTTCAGATGCTGCATACGCTGCCTATCGCAACCTGGTCTACGAAACCCCAGGCTTTGAGACCTATTTCTGGGAATCCACCGTGATCACCGAAATCGCCAGCCTTAATCTCGGTAGCCGCCCGGCATCCCGGGCGACCGGCCGATCGATCGACGATTTACGCGCCATCCCCTGGGTTTTCTCCTGGGCACAATGCCGGGTGATGCTGCCCGGATGGTACGGCTTTGGTTCGGCGGTGGCAGCCGTCATAGCCAAACGCGGTGCAGCAGGGTTGCCGCTTTTACAGTCCATGTTTCAAAAATGGCCGGTATTCTCAACACTCTTGCTCAACATGGATATGGTGCTCGCCAAAGCCGATATGCGGATCGCCGAGCGCTATGCCGGCCTGGTCAAGGATGACGCCTTACGCGACGCTATTTTCCCTCGCATCAAGGCAGAGTACGAGCGCACCCGCTCGCATCTACTGGCAATCACCGGCCAGCAGGCATTGCTCGATCAGAATCCGGTGCTCCGCCGCTCAATCGTCAATCGCTTCCCGTATCTCGACCCGCTTAACCATGTTCAGGTTGAGATGCTGCGCCGCTACCGCAACCAGGTCACGGATGGCAGTGCCGAGGAAGTCAGCGACCGGGTTCGCCGCGGCGTTCATATCTCGATCAACGGCATCGCATCGGCATTGCGCAACAGCGGCTAAGCTGAAGTACCAGCGATTGACCAACCATGCCCCGGATGGCAAAAGCTGGACCATGGAAGTCTCTCCTGAGCTCACACCGCCGCCTGCCAAAGCCTCCGACCACGCCCATGAAACGCACGATGTCCACCTGCATGGCCCTCACGGCGATGACCCCAGTAATCCGATTTATTTTGGGTTACCCATCGGGGTTATCATTGCGGCGACGATATCAGCGATCTCCGTGATCATCACCCTTTTAAAATTCTTTTATTTCAAATCCTGACTTCAGGGTTGCAGGCCATCCCAGCCTGATTTCCCGGTCGAGGATTGGACCCGTTTGGCACTGATGCTATAGGGACCGGCCAATTGCAAACGGTTCCCATGAACGATACGCCCCCCATTCATCCTGCCCTGCTTCCTGTCGGATTGCGCGATGTGTTGCCGCCGGAAGCTGAGCTCGAGGCGAAATCTGTCGAAACAATCATGGAATGCTTCGCAGCCCACGGCTATCAGCGAGTTAGCACGCCACTTCTAGAATTTGAGGAAAGCTTGTACGCCGGTGCCGGTGCTGCAACCATAGAACAGACCTTTCGGCTGATGGATCCTGAAAGTCAGCGCATGATCGGCGTTCGCGCCGACATCACGCCCCAAGTCGGCCGCGTTGCCAGCACGCGCCTGGCGCACGCGCCGCGCCCCTTAAGGCTGGCTTATTTCGGCCAATGCCTGCGTGTCCGCGGTGCCGATCTTCAGAACAGTAGGCAGATCGGACAAGCCGGGATCGAGCTAATCGGTCCGGATACCGCGCAGGCGGACGCAGAGATTATCCTTACCGCTGCGGAAGTGCTGAACACGCTGGGCCTGAGAAGCGTCAGTTTCGATCTCACCTTCCCAAGGCTTGTGCTTAGCTTGGTGGAGAATGCAGGCCCCGCCGCAATCCCTGCTTTGACACACGCGCTGGATCGCAAGGACCGCGCCGCTATTGCTGCCATCGGGGGCAGCGGTACCGCACTGCTGTTGCAACTACTCGACGCCTGCGGCCCTGCGGAACGGGCGATTCCGGCGCTACTGGCAATTGACCTGCCGGACGTTGCCAGAGCTTATGCTTTGAGGATCGCAGATGCTGTGGACGCCGTAAGAAAAGGCAACCCAACGCTCGCTTTGACTGCCGATCTGGTCGAATTCCGTGGCTACAAATATCATACCGGTATTTGCGTTACTGTGTTCGCAACCGGACGCCAGGCGGAACTTGGACGCGGCGGTCGTTATCTATCCGGGATAAGCGAGCCCGCGACCGGCATATCGCTCTATCCGGACACCATCATCCACGTTGCTCCGGCTGCTTCCCTGAGGCCCAGACTATATTTGCAATATGGCACTTCTCCCGAGATCGCAGCCAACTGCAGAAGCCAGAATTTTGCAACCATTATGGGTCTTGCACCTACGCCTGACCCTTTGGTCGAGGCGAAAAGATTGGGCTGCAGTTACTTTTTGAAGAATAGCGCCATCGCTTCCGTGGCCGAGGAAACAAAATGACGAATGTGACGATCATCGGCGCCCAGTGGGGAGATGAGGGCAAGGGCAAAGTGGTCGACTGGTTGGCCAGCCGGGCGGATATCGTGGTGCGCTTCCAGGGCGGTCACAATGCCGGACATACCCTCGTCGTCGGTGATCAAACCTACAAACTATCCTTGCTGCCATCCGGCCTGGTACGCGGCAAGCTAGGTATCATTGGCAATGGGGTTGTGATCGATCCGACCGCTTTGCTGAAGGAGATCGAGCGCGTCGCCGCCCAGGGCCTGATCGTGACCCCGGCGACCTTGCGCATTGCCGATAACGCGGCTCTGATTCTGCCATTGCACGCCGCACTCGACAGCGCCCGTGAAGCCGCGCGCGGCGATAAGCGTATCGGCACGACCGGAAGAGGCATCGGCCCAGCCTACGAGGATAAAATCGGCAGGCGCGCAATCCGGGTTTGCGATCTCGCCGAACCAGAATCGCTTTCGGCAAAACTGGACGAGCTGCTGTTGCACCACAACACTTTGCTCAGCGGACTTGGCGCACCGATTTTCAAAAAACAGGAACTGCTTGATAACCTGCTTGCACTTGCCCCGAAACTGCTCCCTTTCGCAGAACCGGTGTGGGAACGCCTGGCCGCCGCCCGCCGCGACGGCGAACGCATTTTGTTTGAGGGCGCCCAAGCTGTTATGCTCGACATCGACCACGGCACCTATCCGTTCGTTACGTCATCGAATACGGTCGCCAGCACCGCAGCTTCAGGCAGCGGCGTCGGTCCGGCAGCCGTCGGCCGTGTGCTGGGCATTGCCAAAGCATATTGCACCCGCGTTGGCGCCGGACCGTTTCCAACCGAACTTCACGATGACACCGGGCGGTTACTCGGTGAGCGCGGCCATGAATTCGGCACCGTGACCGGGCGGAAACGCCGCTGCGGATGGTTCGACGCGGCACTGGTCCGTCAAGCCGTCAAGGTTGGCGGCATCGATGGCTTGGCTCTGACCAAATTGGACGTGCTTGATGGTTTCCCGGAGTTAAAAATTGGCGTCGGCTTTAATATCGGCGGCAAAACCTATCGCCATTTACCGTATGGAGCTGCCGCTCAGGCCGCAGCCGAACCCATTTACGAGACCATGCAAGGCTGGTTGGGTTCCACCCGCGGCGCCCGTTCCTGGGCAGAACTGCCGGCGCAAGCCATCAAATATGTCCGCCGTATCGAGGAATTGGTCGAAGCACCGGTAACGCTGCTCTCCACCAGCCCAGAGCGGGACGATACTATTTTAATGCAAGATCCGTTTTCAAACTGATCTGATGCAGGATTTTTCTAACTGATACAATTTCGTAATAATTTCTTTGCACGGCCCAGATTGCGGGAGTACAACCATAGATTGATTTCCCCCGCTCGTTTGGATTGCATCGAATATGGTTACCAGGCGAACGAATTGCGGCAGTAATCTACCCGCACTCGAAATCGGCAACCATCCGCCGGCACAGCCTTACGACGTCGATATCATCATTTTAACCCGCAACCGGTTAGCCGATACACTAAGGGCCGTGGATTCGGCGCTGGGTCAGCAAAGCATCCGCTTTCATATCAGCGTCCTCGATCAAGGCTCTGACACGGCCGTTCGAATCGAGTTTGCCGAAGCGTTTAAGAACCACGAGAATTTCGGGTACTATGTGGTCAACGGGAATCTCGGGGTAGCCGGTGGGCGAAATTTTCTCTCGAGCGCCGGCAACGGTCAAATCATCATAGGCCTCGACAACGACGCTGTTTTTGCGAATGCGTTTATCGCCGCCCGTACCTTTGAAGTTTTCGAAGGAACGCCAACTCTTGGTGCCCTTGCCTTCAAAATTTTAGCTGCGGATGGCGTTCACCTCGACGAGTTTAGCTGGGGATATCCGGCCGGATTGAAAAAGTATTTTGAGGCCGGATTTGACACCACAACCTTCGTTGGCGCCGGCCACGCCATTCGCCGAACCACATGGTCAAGCGTTGGCGGTTACGATTCCGATCTTTTTTTTACTTGGGAAGAATATGATTTCGCGCTTAGGGCGATCGCTGCCGGTTGGTTAATCAAATATGATGGCTCGCTTGCAGTTGTGCATAAAATGGCCGTTGAGGCCCGTGTTCAGTGGAGTGGGGAGCGCACCCGCCTATTCATCCGCAATCGCCTGGTACTGGCGCGCAAGTGGAATTTGTCTTGGGCAAAACTTAGCCCGCGCATCGTCGTCTATCTAATCAAAGCCGCTCTTGGCAGACGTTTGATGCCTGCATTCGCAGGCCTGTCAGCAGCGCTTGATCAGGACAGTTCCCTGCTTAAACGCTCAATGAATCCAAAGATGATTTTATATTTGAAGCAGAACGAAACGCGCTTTCACGACAGTCCGTTTGAATATTCTTACCGGCAAATTCTCAAGATACGCCGCCGCCTTCTGAATCAATTCAAACCGGTACGCTAAGGCTCCGAATCGCCATTAAATCATTCGCTTCCGCAAATTGCTCGGGCGATAGATAGCTGGACAAAACCTCCTGGGGGGTGGCATCCATCTTCACGCGACCCTTATCCATCCAGATAACCCGGTTACACCATTGCATGATAATATTCGGCGCATGCGAGGACAGCACAAGTATTTCAGCGCCTTGAACCATGGTTTCCAGTCGCTGCTTTGCCTTGTCCATAAAGTTCGCATCGCCTGCCATAAGCCATTCATCCATAAGCAGGATCTGCGGCTTAATGGCCGTTGCCAAACCAAAGCCCAGCCTTACCACCATCCCAGAGCTATATGTTCTGACCGGCAGATCAATAAATTGGTCGAGTTCGGCGAAAGCGGCAACATCGTCTTCAAGCTGGCTTATCTGGCGTGGACTTAACCGGTCGAACAAACCACGCAGGCGAATATTTTCGCGACCGGTCAATTCAGCGTTCATTCCCTGGCCCGGATCAAGCAGCGCAGTCACTTTGCCATTGATGTTGATACGCCCATCTACCGGCTCATAAATTCCAGCCAGGGTCCGCAATAGGGTCGTTTTGCCTGCACCATTTGATCCAACAAGGCCAAGCCGGTCGCCGGTTTGAAGGGAAAATGACACATTACGTAACGCCTCGACCACAACGCGGCGTTTCTCATCCTTACCCAGGCGCCCTGAAGCCGCTGCCAGCACCGCCTTCTTTAGGCTGCGGCTCTCGCTATGATAAAGCGGGAAAGAGACCGAGACATCACTCATGTTGATGCTGGACATCTGGCTACACCCAGTAGGCGATGCGCGGGCGTGCAATGGAAAAAATCGTCGCGGCGGCAACGATGAGAATCGATGAGTATCCAAGAGCTACCAACCAGGGCATGAGGTGCAACGGCGTGCCGAGCAACGGACCTCGAATAATTTCCAGCAACGCTGCAAATGGGTTCCAGGTTATGAGAACCGCGGCGATCCCCCGATGCGCGAGTACGGATGGACTCCAGATGATCGGCGTAACGAAAAAAGCGATTTGCATAATGCTCGCCACAATGGGCGGGATATCTCGAAAGCGCGCGCAGAACACGCCCAGCAATAGACTGATGGCAAAAGCATCAACAATCCAAAGCGCGAAACCGGGGATAATCATAAATGAATACCGCCCGGGCACGGTATGCATAATCGCAAACACCACGACGATTACGATGATATTATGGGCGAAGACCAAAAAGTTGCGTACCACCACACGTGCCGCGTGCATTGAAAGCGGCATCCGCATCGCGCGGATCATCGGTTCGGATTGCAAAAAACAGGTAGAGCCTTCGGCAGTAAGTGCCGATAGTAAGTTCCAAAGAACCAGCGAAAGTGAAAGAAAAGGCAAGTAGCTATGGACGTTCACATGGAATAGCCCTGCGTAGATCACGCCCATCGCGCCGATCATCACGCCGGTAGATAGCGTCAGCCAGAACGGCCCTAGAATTGACCCGCGATAACGCTGCTGGATGTCCAGAACACTCAAGGTCCAGACCAGCCGCCATAAATGGGCGGCGCCAAAAATATCACTGAACTCCGCGCCGATCCTGCTTTGCCAATTGCGGGCGGCAGCAATCGTTATCCGATTATCCGGAGAAATGGCGGTCTCAGTCCTGGGGGCTTTCACCGCAGTGCCACCCGGCAACGAGGTCATATTCATGCAGCGGAGATAGCGGAATGGGTGGCGCCCAGCAACAGGTCTGGCGTGTCGATTACCATTCCTTATATTTTAGCGTGTAACAGTATCAATTTCCGGGCACCAAATCCGGCTCAGCGCCATCGATAATCTCGACCCGCTGACCGACCGAAAAATTATCCGCTGGCGTCTGAACCGGGATCACCATCGCCGCTGTGGTAGCATCGCTCCGTTGAATGATGAATTCTGTCGCGTTGACCGAACTCGGCAACGTCAACGATTGATGTAACGCGGCCAGAACCCCCACGACGCTGTTCTCGGTAGACCCTTGAGCACCCCTCAGTACCGCTGGGCGGGCAGCGACAATCACCCCTCTGGTCGCTTTAATATCAGGATTAGCACTTTGCACGGGCTGCACTGCCGTCACCGGCCGTGGCGAGCAACCAATCAGGCAAAGGGTCAAACACGCAACGGCTGGGGCCCATATGTGAATCGTCTGGCGAGTCGTCATCTTCGCCACCATTCCCTAGGCACTCAGGCACGTAAAGGCACTAGCCCTGGTTATCAGCCCAAATTGGCTCGGAACGTGACGATATAATTTGATTGCGAAAAATAATCTTTTGTGTTTAAGGGTTTAAGAAATCTTGCTTACGCTATGCTTGAGAGAAAAACGCCAACCCAATGAGTTAGCTTCAGGGGCTTCATCTTGACTGCAAAAATGCACCGTCGCGCGCTTAACGGCATCCGCCGCTGTCTCCAAGCTGGCCGCGGAGTCTCGCAACCATATGCCGGACTCGGGCTCAGTTTTGCTGGTTTCGCACTCCTTTCAGCTTGCGCCTCCGCCCCAAAAGTAGCCCAAGTGCCTACCACTGGCTACTTTGTCTCGCACGCTGCGGGTGATTATCGGCCGCCCGGACCGCCCAGCGATCCTTGGGGACCCTATATAAAGGCCGCCGCTGGCCGGTTTGATGTTCCGCAGCAATGGATCCGGCAGGTAATGCAGGTGGAATCCGGCGGCAACGAATATATCGATGGCCAATTGACCGTTTCCCCCGCTGGAGCGATGGGCTTAATGCAGCTCGAGCCGGAAACCTATGACGAAATGGCTGCCCGCTACGGCCTCGGCTCAGACCCGTTCAACCCGTACGATAATATCATGGCAGGCGCCGGGTATATTCACGAAATGTACGAGGTTTACGGCTCGCCCGGTTTTCTTGCTGCCTATAATGCGGGCCCAGGGCGGCTTGACAACTACATGGACTACCATCGCGCCTTACCCGCTGAAACAACTAATTACGTCGCCATGATCGCGCCGGAGATCCAAGGCTACTATCCCGAGCATCGCTCAGAAGCTGACCAACTGGCTTTGAATACCCTACCCGCAAGTGAAGCCCCTGGTCTGCTGCCGCCAGGTTTCACGCCGGGCCAGGCGCCTCCGGATGTTCCCAGCAATCCTATAGCCCCGCCGGTGGAAACCGCGGCGCTGACGCCGCCGTCAACTCCGGAGGAAACCGCTGTATATGCCCCGCAAGCGGTGAGCACGGTCTATGTTCCGCCGCCGCCACAGCAACATAGTTCCGGCTTCGCCCTGATTTCCCCCGCCATGGCCGACACACCGGTACCCCCCGCAATCCAATCGCATGGCACCGGCTGGGCCATCCAGGTTGGCGCTTACGATACCTCGAGCAACGCCAGGGCCGCTCTTGGGATCGCCGAGCTTTCCGCTGTCGATGTCCTGATGCACGGGCGGCCGATCGTCATGTCTGTCCACGCAAGCAGCGGCACGATGTACCGCGCTCGCTTCGTTGGCTTACCGCATGAACAGGCGATCAATGCTTGCCAAAAACTAACCGGAGGACCGACTGGCTGTGTCATCCTCTCCCCGGACGCCCAATCGTAATTTCGGGCGAGCAGCCGGTTTTTTAAAAAGCGGCGCAAAAGTTTTGTGTGCAAAAGCGAGCATTTCCGCCAAAAGGCTATGCTTGGAGGGTGTTTTGGTTCTTTTTTGGTACAAAAGAACTGCTCATGCTGACTAGACGGCGCCAAAATCGAGCAAAGTTTGCCTAACCAACGCTTCCGGCACATCCCGGCTGGTGAACGCCTTACCAATGCCACGGGTTAAAACAAACGTCATTTTGCCGTCCCGCATTTTTTTGTCCTGCTTCATATGGCCAAGCAGTCGCTCCGCTGGCAGGTCGGCAATACGGCCGGGCAGTCCGACATTGTCCAAATGCGCCGCAACCCGGCTAACATCCTCGCTCGGGCAATAGCCGAGCAGGGCTGAAAGATGCGTAGCCAGAACCAAACCCGTCGCCACGGCTTCGCCGTGCAACAGTTCGCCGCCATAACCGGTCTCAGCTTCCAAAGCGTGCGCAAAGGTATGACCCAGGTTCAGCAGGGCCCGCCCGCCATCGGCTTTTTCTTCCCGCTCATCATCGCCAACCACCGCAGCCTTAAACCGCACCGCCCGCTCAACCGCCTCGGCTAAAAGCGCTATATCGCCATCCAGCAATGCCCGTCCGTTGGTTTCGCACCAGAGGTATAGGTCTTGGTCCGCAATCAAGCCGGCTTTAACAATCTCGGCATAACCCGCCCGGCGCTCCCGGATCGGCAACGTTGAAAGCGTGGCGGTATCGGCTAAGACTAAAAGCGGCTGATGAAAGGCGCCGACAAGGTTTTTTCCATGCCTTGTATTAACGCCGGTTTTGCCACCTACGCTTGAATCCACCTGCGCTAACAATGTTGTAGGTATCTGCACAAACGGCAGCCCCCGCAACGTGGCAGCGGCAACGAACCCCGCCAGATCGCCCACTACCCCGCCCCCCAGGGCGATAATTGTCGTCCGGCGGTCGATCTGCTCTGCCAGCACGCCATCGATCAGCCGGCTCCAGGTCTCGATGCTTTTGGATGCCTCACCAGGCTGGATGATCATCGTATTGTAGCTGATGCCGACTTCATCCAAACTGGCGGTCAGCGTCGTTAGATGAATATCCGCAACTGTCTCATCGGTAACAATGACGGTCCGGCGCTGCGGCAAAACATCCGCCATCAATGCCCCCGCCCGCGCAAGCAAATCAGCACCAATTAAAACCTGATAGCTCCGACCGGACAAAGTTACGTCGACTTTGCGCGGTGCCTGATAGGCCATCACCGCTTTCAATACCGACTGCGTGGTCACTTCAGGTGCATCCTCTGATCCGTCGACAATAATATCAGCCTGTGCATAAACCGGCCCGCGTTCAGCCGCCAGCCGCTGCAATATTTCTTCTGGATTGCCATTATTCAGCAATGGCCGATGGGTTCGACCCCGCACCCGGCTCAATAACACCGGAAGCGAGTTCCGTAACCAAACTGATATTGCCCGCGCTCTGATCAGCGCCCGGGTATCGGCATCCATGAACGCACCGCCACCTGGCGCCAGCACAATCGTCCCCTGCTCCAGCAACCTTTGAATAACCCGCTTCTCGCCGGCCCGAAAATGCGCTTCGCCATGCCGAGCAAAAATCTCACTAATGGTAATGCCGGCCGCCTGCTCAATCTCCTGGTCAGCGTCGTGAAACGGCAATCCGAGCTTGGCCGCAAGTCGCTTACCAATCGCGGTTTTCCCGGCGCCCATCAGCCCAACCAGAACAATACTGCGGTTTGGCGCAAATTGCGCGGTTTCCTTGTTGAACAACATGACGGCCAGCCATATCACATCAGTGGCATGGCGATAGATGGATATATCGGTGTCTTTCTGGAGATGGCGGCCGCGGAACGGGGCGCCAGCAAGAACACAATTGCGGCATATGGCGCCGACCTGGTGGATTTTTCAGGCTTTCTAACCAGCCGGGGGATCGACGCGAAAACCGCCGGCAAGACCGACCTCGCAAGTTATCTCTCGTCTCTGGCGGACGCCGACATGTCGCCGCGCACACAGGCGAGAAGGCTATCCACATTGCGGCAGTTCTTTCTGTTTCTGCTCAGCGAGGGCATCAGAGCGGATAACCCGGCATTGGAATTAACCACCCCTCGCCTGCCGCATTCCCTGCCTAAATATCTCAGCGAGACCGAGGTCGATAACCTCCTGATCGCCGCGTCAGACTGGGAAGGCCTCTCCGGATTGAAAGCCCATGCCGGCTTGGAAATCCTCTATGCAACCGGCCTACGCGTTTCCGAGCTCTTAGCACTGCCGTCCAACGCGCTCGCCAGCGGCGCGGCCATGCTGATCATCAAAGGCAAAGGTGGCAAAGAACGTCTGGTCCCATTGTCGGACGCCGCCAAACTAGCCGCGACAAACTTGCGCGAACAAACAAAAAAGCCTGGAAGATTCCTATTCGGCGGCCGCGACCCTTCGTTGAAGATGACGCGTCAAGGCTTTGCTTTGCTGCTAAAGAAAGTCGCCCTGAAGGCCAATATCGACCCCTCGAGACTATCGCCCCATGTATTGCGCCATTCTTTCGCGACACATCTTTTGTCGCATGGCGCTGATTTGCGCAGTATTCAACGCCTGCTAGGACATGCGGATATTACAACGACCCAGATTTACACGCTGGTCCTCGCGGAACGTCTGCAACGCTTGGTCGAAGCAAACCATCCGCTGGCATAAGCTAATACGGAGGAGACAAAATGTACGTTCCGGTCGCATTTAAAGAAGCCAGGCAGGACGAGCTTCTGGAAATCATGCGGCAGTGCTCGCTACCCGTGCTGGTTTCTCCGGTACGCCAAACCGGCGGCTTGCGCATGACCGCGACACATCTGCCTCTGCTCATCAGCAGCGACCGCCTGATCGGGCATATCGCCAAGGCAAACAGCCAATGGCAAGATCTCGAGCCCGGAATGGAATCGCTGGCCATTTTCAAAACCGTCGATGGCTATGTCAGCCCCTCGCATTACGCAACAAAGCAGGAGACCGGCAAAGTTGTGCCGACCTGGAACTACGAAGCCGTGCACGCTTACGGCCGCTTGGAAATCATCGAGGACAGCGCGAAGGTTTTAGAAATCGTGAAGGCGCTAACCAATCGCCATGAAAAGGACCGCGCAAAACCCTGGAGCGTCTCTGATGCACCGGCAGATTATATTACCGCGCAATTGAAAGGCATTGTCGGCGTGGTGCTGCACATCACTCGGCTCGAGGGTGCCCGCAAACTAAGCCAGAATAAATCCGCCGCCGACCGGCAAGGCGTCATCGCCGGCCAGGAAATCGAAAACCCGGCTTTGGCGCGTCAAATGATTTTGGCTTCAAAGGGCGGCAAATAATCCGGCGCCTCAAACTCAATCACCCATAAATCGGTATCGTATCGGATCTGTTTGGCGATATATGCGTCCGCGCTGGCCTCTTCCACCGGCGTCTCCCCGGTGCCGCGCAACCACGCCGCTTCGCCCATGCCGTCGCGGATCTGGGTCAGGACCATAATCCCGCGGCTACCGCGCAACACCACCAAGACGCCGCCGGCATCCGCATCGCCTTTGCGGATGACAACACCGTAGCGCCCATCCGCCTGACCCAGACGCAGCGCCGCCTGCACCCAAATCCCAGCCTTGATCCGTGCATCACTCATGGCTAAGCGATTACCACAGATCAGCATCGAGGAGACATCGTATGAACCTTCTGGTTCGAATCGCTACCGCTCTCGCTGCCTGTTTCTCGCTTTGCGCCCAAGCCCACGCTGCCGATAAGGTAACGTTTGGGCTCGACTGGGTGGCCGAGCCTGAATATGGCGGTTACTACCAAGCGCTCGCTACGGGCATATACAAAAAATACGGCCTCGACGTCACCATTATCGAGGGCGGTCCGCAGGTAAATAACGCCCAGCGCCTAGTCGGCGGCCGCCTCACCTTCGATATCACATCAAATTCGTTTCTGGCGCTCAACTTTGCCCAGGAAGACATCCCCTATGAGGTAGTCGCCGCCGGTTTTCAGAAAGACCCGGATATTTTGATGGCCCATTCCGGCGTCGGCAACGATAGTTTCGAGGATCTGAAAGGAAAATCCATTGCCGTCAGTAGCGATACACGCGCCAGCTGGTGGCTGTACCTGAAAGCCAAATACGGGTTTACCGATAGTCAGCTGAAATCCTACGGCTTTAGCCTCACCCCTTTTCTCGCCGATCCGGAAGCAATCCAGGAAGCCTATGTCACGTCAGAGCCCTATCTGGTGCAACAGCAAACCGGAAAAAAACCGGTGGTGCTGATGATCTCCGATGCCGGGTTCGACGGCTATGCCAGCCTGATCGCCACCAGCGACAAGCTGGTGCAGACCAACCCGCAACTCGTGCAGCGCTTTATCAATGCCTCGATCGAGGGTTGGTACTCCTTCCTCTACGGCAATCCCGCGCCGGGCTTTGCCGCCATTCTGAAAGCCAATCCGGATATGACCCCGGGCCTGATGCATTACGGCTACGACCAACTTAAGCAGCGCGGCATTGTAGTTTCCGGAGATGCAAATACCCTGGGCATCGGCGCCATGACCGATGCGCGCTGGAAGGCGTTCTTCGACCAGATGGCGGAAACCGGGCTCTACGATAAGAATATGAACTACAAGGCTGGATATACCCTGCAATTTGTCGATAAGGGCTTCGGCAAACCTAAGCAATGATCGCAGTCTCAGGGCTCTCCAAGCGATTCCCTAACGGCACCCTGGCCCTCGATGCGGTTTCAACCGATATTGAACAAGGCGATTTTATCGCCTTGCTCGGCCCTTCAGGCTGCGGCAAGTCGACACTGCTGCGTCTGATCGCGGGATTGGATAAACCAAGCCAGGGAAAAATAACGTGGCGAGACGGTGCGCCGAAGCCCGGCGAGATCGGCTTCGTCTTTCAAGATGCAACATTAATGCCCTGGGCCAGCGCCGAGGAAAATGTTTTTCTGCCGCTGAAACTACGCCGTAAATCCCGCGCAGAGACCAAAACCGAGGTCCACACGGCGTTGCAACAAGTGGGACTAGCCGAATTTGCCGGCAGCAAGCCGTCAGCCTTATCCGGCGGCATGAAAATGCGCGTCTCGATCGCCCGTTCACTCGTATCGCAGCCAAAACTTTTGCTGATGGACGAACCCTTCGCCGCCCTCGACGAATTCACCCGTCACAGATTGCAGGAGGATTTGCGCAGCCTGTGGCAGCGCAGTGGTAACACAATCGTCTTCGTCACCCATTCCATCTACGAAGCCGCCTATCTCGCCACCCGCGTCCTCGTGATGTCTGCCCGGCCCGGCCGCATCTCCGCCAGCATCGCCTGCAACATCGCCGACACCGCCGATCGCCGCAACGCACCCGATTACGTCGCCTTGGTAAAACGCCTCAGCGACCTGCTCCGCCTGGAGTTTACCGCTTGAACAAAACCGCCGAGCGGGTGATGCCCATCATTTTCGGCCTCGCCGGCCTTGGCCTATGGCAGGCTGCGGTTTGGGAACTGCACGTCCCGCCTTATGTTCTGCCGGGCCCAATCGCCATCGTGCGCGCTTATTTTGCTGACTACGGCACCCTCAATGCCGCCTTGCTTTCAACCCTCACGGTCACATTTGCCGCCCTTCTGGTCTCCGCCGCACTTGGTGTTGCCTTGGCCCTGGCCATGGCGGCAAGCGACCTCGCCCGCGCTGCCATCCAGCCCTGGGCCGTTATTTTGCAGGTCACCCCGGTGGTCGCCATTGCGCCGTTGATCATCATCTGGGTCAATCAGCCCTTCCTCGCACTGGTCGTCTGCGCCACCATCGTCGCGTTTTTCCCTGTCCTCTCCAACACCGCCGCCGGCCTGGCCGCAACTCCGCACGACCTCCTCGACCTATTCCGGCTCAATGGCGCCACGCGATTGCAAACATTGTTGCTTCTGCGCTTACCGGCAGCCCTGCCGTTTTTTCTGGCTGGGCTGCGTATCTCGGGCACACTTGCCCTGGTGGGTGCCGTCGTCGCTGAATTCGTCGCGGGCTCCGGTGGCTTCGCGTCGGGGCTCGCCTACCGGATCCTGGAAGCTGGATACCGTTTGGAAATCCCACGGATGTTCGCAGCTTTGGTACTTCTCGGCATGGCCGGCATCGCTATTTACGCGGCACTTGGCTTGTTCTCGCATTTGATGTTACGCCGCCGCGACGCCGCCTGACCAGGAGATACTGATGCCGCCAAAACCCCCAGCCACACGCGCACCCAAACCGGAATTCACTGTCGTCGCCGGCAAAAAGTTGACCAAGGGGCAACTTGCCTATGAACAGGAGCGCGCCAAACAGGCCGGCAAATCCCTCGAAGACTGGATGAAAATCAAGGCCAAAACCGCCGCCGTGGAGGCCAAAAAGGCCGCGCCAAAACCTGCTAAAAAACCTGGGCTAATAAGCCGGCTGCTCGATAGGGCGCATAAGCCAATTTAGGAGGCGCTGCGGCGCAGCAGCTTAGGAGCCGCCGTCAACCCGGATGTCAATTCCATTGAGGAAGCTTTGATCCGGGTGGGCGAGAAATGCGATCACCGTCGCAATATCGTCCGGCCGGCCAAGACGGTCGCTTGCAACCGGGACCAGTTTGCGCTTTGCCCAGCTTTCAACGGCGGCCCAATCGGAGGGATCAACTCCCGAACGTTCGGCCATCGTCCTTATCCAAACCGAATTCGTATCGGTCAGGATAAATCCGGGACTGATGCTGTTGACCGTAATTCCGGTCCGCGCGAGCGTTTTCATCAGCGATCTCGCCATACCACGGATTGCAGCCTTCGCCGCTTGGTAATCTGGTAGGATTTCCATCGGATGGTCGACCACGGCGCTCGATAGCAAAATGATCCGGCCCCAGCCACGATCCTTCATATCCGGCGTAAAAGCGCGCGTCAGCCGAACCATTGAGCCGACATTTGAATCATACGTCTCCATCCATTGGGCCGGGGTTACGTCGAACCAACCCGCGGTGCCGCCACCCGCGCTGTCACCGCCGGCGTTGTTGACGAGAATGTCGATGCCGCCGACTGCCGCGCGGACGCCTTCGATCACGCCGGCGGCGTCTTCCTCGGTCGAGAGGCCGCCGGTTACGACATGCGCGCTTCCGCCTATGCTTCTAACTGCTGCGGCCGCAGCCTCGGTTCGCGCCAAGTTGCGGCCATGTGCAACAACGGTAGCGCCCATTTCGGCGAGCCTGATTGCGGCAGCGGCGCCAATTCCGCCGCTGGCCCCCGTTACTAATGCGGATTTTCCCTCTAATGGACCTGCCATTGTTGTCTTCCCCATCTCTAGCTGACCAGATCAGCCGCGGCCTTTGGCCATTACGCTTGTACGCAGTTCATTTACGGTCCGATAAATAGCAGCTTAGAAGCAATTCTCTCTAGAGAGAAAGTTTGAGCCGCTGCTAAGTATACCTTTCGCCCGGGCGCTCGGGTCCTGCAAGCTCCGCAGTTTGAAGCTTGGCGCTAATTCTGCGCGAAACAGGCTTTGATGCCATTGGCAACGGGCGTGATGGCGAGGTTGTTCCGGAGACCTGCGCAAGCCTTGCCGTCATCAAAGATCACATTGACCTTGCCGCCCCCAATATATCGCACGAAACTCGTCGCCGACCATTGTGCGCCAAACATTGAGAGCCCGAAATTATAGGGCTGGGGCGCCGCGATGGCGAGGTTTCGCCACGACACTCCAAGCGTGATTGTCGGCACGGTGTCGGCGCTAGAATTTTGATCCGCAGCGAGAATCAATTGCTCGGCGACCGCCGTATCGGCAGTCCACTGCTCAAAGCGCTCGCCGTGGTTTTTAACGATAACAACCATTTGCGCGGCAACCAGAATAAGCCCGAGGACCAATCCGACACGATGGCGGCAGATGACGTTCAGCATCGCTGCGATAAACAACGCAATAGCGCACATGCTGCGCGGGGATGGCCAGTAGAGAGCGAGCAGCAAATTAGCGGGATCGGGAAAAATGCAGAGCGCTGCGACTAGCAGCAGCATCGCGAGCAGTAGATGTCGGATGCCCAGTCCGGCGCAGCGGCGAAGGTAGAACACGAATACAAAGAAAATTAGAAGAACTACAACCCGCGGCTCCAATATGGCGTAGGGTTGCCCTTCAAAGCCAAGGGACTGCTCGATTGTGCGCAGGTACTGGCTTAGATTTCCCGGAACGAACGACAGGCTTTGGGCGCGCAGCGGATAATTCCGATACCAGACAGCGCCGCCGTGCTTTAATGCGGCGTTGACCCCCACGTAGATCACCGAACCCACGACCGCACAGCCGGCTATGAGGGCGCCGCGGGCTGCGACCGGTTTCCACGTGCTACCGGATGCAACCTGCAAGGCTGCGTAAGCAAGAATGAAATATGCGGTGATCTGCAGAATGCTCTGATAAAATCCTAGCCCAACGGCAAATATGATCGCCCCCAAAGCCAACGTGGCAAGCGGCCTCCAAGATGAGGAGACCAGCGCAGCAATGGCGGCGACTGCGAGCATCGCACCGGTATAAGATAGATAATCGCCGACGAACTGACTTTGATCGAGGGACATGCCGAAGGTGAGAAACGCGATGAAGCCTATGATCGCCACCGGTTCCAACGCGGTCTGCGCCGTTCGGAGCAAAGCGGCGTAGATTGCTGCCAGGGCAAAAGCAAAGCCGACGACCGAAAGTACCACAAAGGATTGGTAATCCAGGTCTATTGCGTCGAGGATCCAGCAAAGCGCTGCGAAACTGTACCGACCATCCCCGGCCTGGGCGGCGCCCAAATGATAAAACGGGCGGGGGCTCATATAGGTCGCTATTTCGTCAACTGAAAAAATCAACGTGTTTGGTAACAGAACGAGTAGCGCAAGGGCAAAAAGCAGCCAGAAAATCCCGTTTTTTTGCTGCTTATGGACGCCGAAACATTCGAACATGGTCTGGCCCAGTCTCAACGCTGCTCCCGCGTTCTGTTGTAAACTTGGCGTGGGGTCAAATCTTTTTGACGTTAAAGATAGTAACGAGGTTTCGTTGAGCTTTCAAACTAACTCCCTGCCAAGAACAAAAAAAGCAGGCTTGCGCCTGCTTTTTTCAAACCGCAATTCTGAGACCGATTAATCCTCGGTCTCTTCCTCTTCGCGCTGTGCAACCGGGCCACTATCGAGGCCTTTGGCAGACTCATCACGATTTACGAATTCAATCACCGCCATATCCGCGGCATCGCCGTAGCGCATGCCGGCCTTCAACACCCGGGTGTAGCCACCGCTGCGGGTTTTGTAACGGTCTGCCAACGTGCTGAACAGCTTCGTCACGATCGTCTCGTCCCGTAGCTGGTTGTAAGCCTGCCGCTTGGCATGCAAATCGCCCCGCTTGCCCAAGGTAATGAGCTTCTCCGCGACCGGCCGCAACTCCTTGGCTTTCGGCAATGTCGTGGTGATCTGCTCGTGCTTGATCAAGGCAACTGCCATATTCCGGAACATGGCAGCGCGATGAGAGGAGGTTACGCTGAGCTTCCGCCCGCTGAGACCGTGACGCATGATAAAATATTCCTAATAACGCTACTTAAAAAGGCTGATCAGACCGCTTGGCAAGTTCCTCGATATTCTCAGGCGGCCAATCGGTCACGGTCATGCCTAGGGAGAGGCCCATAACCGTAAGCACTTCCTTGATTTCATTCAGGGATTTGCGGCCAAAATTCGGAGTCCGCAGCATTTCCTGCTCACTCTTCTGCACCAGATCACCGATATAAACGATGTTATCGTTCTTCAGGCAGTTGGCGCTACGAACCGAAAGCTCCAACTCATCGACCTTACGCAGCAAATTGGCGTTGAACGGCAGCTCGATACGCGGCTCTTCCGCCCGCAACCGTTGTGGCTCTTCGAAGTTAACGAACATGCCGAGCTGGTCTTGTAGAATTCGTGCAGCCAGCGCCACAGAATCTTCAGGCGTAATCGCGCCGTTGGTTTCAACCTGTAAAATCAATTTGTCATAATCGGTGACCTGACCAACACGCGTTTGCTCAACGCGGTAGGAAACGCGCCGAACCGGAGAATAAATCGCATCTACGGGGATCAAACCAATCGGAGCATCCTCCGGACGGTTCGCCGAGGCCGGCACGTAGCCGCGGCCGAGATCAACCGTGAACTCCATGCCTAATGTTGCGCCATCATCCAAGGTGCAAAGCACGAGGTCGGGGTTCATGATTTCAATATCATGACCAGACTGGATCTGCCCGGCTTTAACTTCACCAGGTCCGGTCGCGGTAAGAACCATCCGCTTCGGCCCTTCGCCATGCATGCGCACCGCGAGTTGCTTGATGTTCAACACGATATCCGTCACATCTTCACGCACGCCGGAAAGCGTGGAAAACTCGTGCAAGACGCCATCGATGCGGAGCGAAGTAACTGCGGCGCCCTGCAGCGACGACAATAAAATCCGACGTAGCGAATTGCCGAGCGTCATGCCAAAGCCGCGCTCCAGCGGCTCGGCAACAATGGTTGCAACCCGTGCCGCATCGCTTCCGAATTCTACATCAAGCGCTTCCGGCTTGATCAGCGTCTGCCAATTACGTTGCAGTGACAAATTAGATTCTTTCAGCATTCTACCCTCCGGCCGGAGACGAAATCGTCAAAATCCGGACCATCAACAATATCGCTTCGTATGAATCGCGGCCTTACGCCTTAAACTCGGCGGCGCTTGCGCGGGCGGCAACCATTATGCGGAATCGGGGTAAGATCTCGAATCGCCGAAATCTGGAAGCCTACCGTCTGCAACGCCCGCAAAGCGCTCTCACGGCCCGAACCGGGGCCGCTCACTTCAATTTCCAGCATTTCCATGCCGTGCTCGCGGGCCTTCTTACCAGCATCTTCAGCTGCAACCTGCGCCGCATAAGGAGTCGATTTACGGCTGCCCTTAAAGCCCTGGCTGCCGGCCGAGGACCAGGCAATCGTGTTACCCTGCGCGTCGGTAATATTGACCATTGTGTTGTTGAAGCTGGCTAGAACATGGGCAACACCGGAGATGATGTTCTTGCGTTCTTTTTTGCGTGGGCGTGAGGCGGGTTTCGCCATGTGCTTATTCCTGAAATACTAAAAATTTTGGGCGAAAATTACTTCGTAACTTTCTTCTTGCCGGCAATCGCAACGGCCTTACCCTTACGGGTGCGCGCGTTCGTGTGCGTGCGCTGGCCGCGGACCGGCAAGCCTTTGCGGTGCCGCAGACCGCGATAGCAGCCTAAATCCATCAAGCGCTTGATGTTCATGGCGTTTTCGCGACGCAGATCACCCTCAACGCGATAGTCCCGGTCGATCAGCTCACGGATCCGCAAAACCTCGTCATCAGATAGCTGGTTAACACGCCTATCGTCCGGAATGCTCAGCGCAGTGCAAATGTCACGGGCTTTTACTGGGCCGATGCCGTAAATGTACCGCAAGCTAATCAGAACACGTTTGTTTGTAGGAATATTTACGCCGGCAATACGCGCCACGTTGGTCTCTCCTGATCCTCCCGCCAAAAAGGCGGAAAATAATGGGCAATAGTCGTAACAAGTTGCGGCGCCCCGAACCGGAGCGCCGCAGAGATGGGCTTTATAGCGACCGCCGAAATAGAGTCAATCGAAGCCGATCAATTTTTCGCGATCACCGCGGCGACATCCGGAACCGGTACGCCGACATCACGTAAAATAGCCTCGATCTGCCGCTCGACCTCGTCCATTTCGGCCATTCCGTCGACGCTGAACAACCGGCCTTTGGCGTTATAATAGGGTAAAATCGGCGCGGTTTGGGCCTTGTACGCTTCCAGCCTGGCGTGAACGGTCTCCGCCTTGTCATCTGCCCGCCGCGTGAATTCGGTGCTGCCGCAAACATCACAAATACCGGCAACCTTCGGCTGCTTGAATGTATCATGATACCCAGCGCCGCATTTAGCGCAGGTAAACCGACCGCTGATACGCTCTACAAGCACAGCTTCGTCGACCTTCAATTCGATCACGGCGTCCAGATCGACCTTTGTTTCATGGAGCAGCTTATCCAGCGCTTCAGCCTGCGGGACCGTTCGTGGAAAGCCGTCCAGGATAAAGCCATTCGCACATTCCGGGCGGCTGATACGATCACCGATCATGCGAATAATTAAGTCATCTGAAACCAGTCCGCCGGCATCCATAATTTTTTTGGCTTCCAGCCCAATCGCCGACCCTGCCTTAACCTCGGCCCGCAACATATCGCCTGTGGAAATCTGTGCGACTCCGTAACGCGCTTCCAGAAGCTTCGACTGTGTACCTTTGCCTGCCCCAGGCGGCCCCAACAAAATTAGCTCCACAGACGCCTCCTACTTGCGACTTTTTCCACGATTTTTACGAATTAAGCCCTCGTATTGGTGCGCCAGTAGATGCGACTGTACTTGCGAAACCGTATCCATCGTCACTGAGACGATGATTAGCAGCGACGTGCCACCAAAGTAAAACGGCAGACTGTATTTACTTAAAACAAATTCCGGCAGCAGGCAGACAATCACCAGATAGGCCGAGCCGATAGTGGTCAACCGGGTGAGTACGGTATCGAAATAGGCCGCCGTATTGGCGCCGGGCCGGATCCCCGGAATAAATCCACCGTTCTTTTTCAGGTTGTCGGCCGTCTCCTCCGGGTTGAACACGGTCGCCGTCGCGAAATAGGCGAAAAACACAATCAGCACGGCATAGAGAACCATATAGCCCGGTTGACCATGCGTCAGCTCGCGGCCGAGAAATTGCAGCCAGGCCGGTCCAGCGCCTTTCGAGAAGCCAACGATCGTTGCTGGGATCAACAGCAATGAGCTCGCGAAAATCGGCGCCAACACGCCCGAGGTATTAACCTTCAATGGCATATGCGTGGCATCGCCGCCAAACATCCGCTGTCCCACTTGCCGCTTCGGATATTGGATCAAAATCCGCCTTTGCGCCCGCTCCATGAAAACTACGAAGCCGATAACGGCGAACCCAATGACAAAAAAGCCGATAATGAAAAACGTCGAAAGTGCACCCGTGGAGCCCAACTCCAAAATATTTGCGATCGCCACCGGCAGATTTGCGACAATGCCGGAGAAAATGATCAGGCTAACCCCATTGCCAATGCCGCGCGAAGTCACCTGCTCGCCCAGCCACATCAGGAACAGGGTCCCGCCGACCAAGGTGACTACGCAGGTAAAGGTGAAAAAGTAACCAGGATCGATTACCGCCGGTCCAAGGTCGCTTTTCATGCCCTGGAGGCCAATCGAAATTCCATAGGCCTGCACGGTCGCAATCACGACGGTCAGATAGCGGGTATACTGATTGATCTTCTGGCGGCCGGAATCGCCTTCTTTTTTCAAGGCCTGCAATGCCGGCACGGCCGCTGACATCATCTGCAATATGATGCTGGAGCTGATATAGGGAAACACGGCAAGTGCGAAAATTGTCATCCGTCCTAAGGCGCCGCCGGTAAACATGTTGAACATGCCAAGCACACCACCGCCATTCTGCGTCATCAAATGCGCCATCACCGTCGCATCGATGCCTGGCACCGGGATATAGGTGCCCAGCCGATATACGATGAGCGCGCCTAATGTGAACCAAATGCGTTTTTTGAGGTCGGTCGCCTTGGAAAAAGCTCCAAGGTTTAAACCTGCTGCCATCTGTTCTGCGGCGGATGCCATGGTCTCTCTCTTTCATGCAAACGGCGCTTCCTGGCCGGCGGCCTGGAAGCGCCGTTTATTGGCGCTAATCTGCCGGAGTTGACCGGCCTAAGGCAAGAGCCTTCCTAATAAACCGCTGGAAGCGCGTTTAGGCCGCCGGAGCTTCGTGGGTTTTTGCTGGTACCAAGGTTTTCACGCTACCGCCCGCCTGCTCCACCGCTGAGATCGCGGCGAGCGACGCACCTGCCACCTCGATATTGATCGCCCGCGAAATGCTGCCCTTAGCCAGCAGCCGCACGCCGTCGACCTTGCCAAGCCTGACCAAACCAGCATCGCGAAGCACAGCTTCGGTAATCGGCTGCGCGGCATCGACCTTGCCGGACTCCAAGGCGGCATCGAGACTGCCCAGGTTCAACGGCGCATATTCCTTGCGGTTGACGTTATGAAAGCCACGCTTCGGAAGCCGGCGATAAATCGGCAGCTGTCCACCCTCAAAGCCGTTGAGGGAAACGCCCTCACGGGCCTTCTGGCCTTTGACACCCTTACCGGAGGTCTTGCCTTTGCCGGAACCGATACCGCGGCCCAGGCGCTTGCTCTTCAGGCGCGAACCGGGATTATCGCGAATTTCGTTCAATTTCATTTGTCTATTCCTTCAGAACCAGCTTTTAGCTGAGCTCCTCAACCTTCACGAGATGGGCGATTTTATTAACCATACCGCGAACTTCCGGAGTGTCGATAAATTCACGGCTTTTGCTGATCTTATTTAGCCCAAGTCCAATCAGCGTGGCCTGCTGACCAGGCTTTTGGCCATTGCCGGAAACGATCTGGGTTACGCGAATACGTTTTTTCTCAGACATCTGTTGCCTCCGCACTCACGTCCTTTTTAGCGCTGGTACCGTAAAGATCCGCCACTTTTTTACTGCGTCGGGTCGCAACAGCGCGCGGGCTGGTCACGGTGGTCAGCGCTGCGAAAGTCGCTTTGACCATATTATGCGGGTTCCTGCTGCCGAGCGACTTCGCCACGACATCGCCAATTCCCAAGGTTTCGAACACTGCGCGCAACGGGCCACCGGCAATAATCCCAGTACCGGCCGGGGCGGCGCGAATAACCACGTCACCGGCGCCGAACCTGCCCCGAATATCGTGGTGCAAGGTACGGCCTTCCTTCATCGGAACCCGAATCATCGTCTTTTTCGCACGTTCGGTTGCCTTGCGAATCGCCTCGGGAACTTCACGCGCCTTGCCGGCGCCATAGCCGACGCGACCCTTCTGGTCGCCGACGACCACGAGTGCCGCGAAAGCAAACCTACGGCCGCCTTTAACAACTTTGGCGACGCGGTTGATGGTGACCAGTTTGTCGATCAGCTCGTCACCGGTCTCCCGGTCGCGTTCGCGCTCGCGTTCTCTTGGTTTGCCGCCGCCTTCGCGTGCTTCACGTGCCATTTTACCGCTACTCCTAGAAGTCGAGACCGCCCTCGCGGGCAGCCTCTGCCAAGGCTTTCACCCGGCCATGATAGAGATAAGATCCGCGATCGAAGACCACGGCGACCACGCCGGCAGCCTTCGAGCGTTCCGCAATCAGCTTGCCAACCGCGCTCGCCGCATCCTTATCGGCACCGGTTTTCAAAGCCGTCTTCAAATCCTTATCAAGGGTCGAGGCTGCTGCTACCGTACGGCCGGCGGCATCATCGATGATCTGCGCATAGATATGCTTGCCGGACCGGAATACGGATAAACGCGGACGGCCAATAGATTTCTGGCGTAGCTGGTAACGTAAACGCTGCCGCCGGCGTACCTGCAATGAAAGATTTGTCGACATTACTTCTTCTTACCCTCTTTGCGACGGATCGCTTCACCTTCGAACTTAACACCTTTGCCCTTATAGGGTTCGGGCGGCCGGTAGGCTCGAATTTCCGCGCAGACCTGGCCGACGGCGCGCTTATCGGTTCCTTCAACTTTGATCAGCGTTGGCTTCTCGCAGGAAATCTTGATCCCTTCCGGGATCGGATAAACCACGTCATGCGAAAACCCGAGATTGACTACCAGGTTTTTGCCCTGCACTGCGGCCCGAAAACCGGTGCCGGTGATCTCCAGCGTTTTCGCATAACCAACGGAAACGCCATGAACCATGTTCGCGATATTGGCGCGGGTCGTGCCCCACATCATGCGCGCCGCGGCCTCTTTGGTCTTGGGGGCCACCGAAACCTTGTTGCCATCAACCTTGGTGTCGACCTTATCGGTCAAAGCCAATTTCAACTCGCCCAACTTGCCCTTGGCCGTCAGAATATTCCCGGCGATCGCAACAGTGACGCCGGCCGGGACTTCTACGGGATATTTACCTACACGTGACATGCTTGCTGTCCCTTAGAATACGCGGCAGAGAACTTCGCCGCCGACGTTGGCAGCGCGGGCTTCGACGTCGCTCATCACGCCGCGTGGCGTCGAGAGAATGGAAACGCCGAGGCCAGAATACACCCGCGGCAATTCCTTGATTTTCGAGTAGACCCTGCGGCCAGGACGTGACACCCGGTTGATCTCTTTGATCACCGGCTGGCCCTCATTATATTTCAGCTCGATACGCAGTTGCGCGATACCGGGACGAATTTCTTCCCGGCTGAAACCGCGGATGAAGCCTTCGCGTTTCAACACATCCAGCACATTGGCGCGCAGGTTCGAAGCAGGTGCGACGCACATGGTGAGCCGTGCATGCTGCGCGTTACGGATACGGGTGAGCATGTCACCCAACGGATCGGACATCGACATTGGCTTGCCCTTTCCTTACCAGCTGGCTTTGACGACGCCGGGGATCTGGCCGGCGCTGGCGAGATCCCGGAAAGCGATTCGGCACAGTTTGAACTTACGATAATTGCCACGCGAACGGCCGGTCAGCTCGCAACGCAGGCGCACGCGAACCTTGGCGCCATTGCGCGGCAATTCCGCCAGTTTAATGCTGGCTTCGAAACGGTCTTCCACCGGCAGCGTACGATCCATGATCGTATCCTTAAGCGTCTGGCGCTTGCGCTTGTCGCGCGCCGCCATCCGTTCCCGTTTCGCATTCCGATTGACCTGCGATGTTTTAGCCATTCTCTGCTACCCCTCCGGAACCTGCCGGCAAAACCCGGCCGTTTTCCAAAAACTCAAAAACGAAAAACCCTGCTACAACTAAGTAAGCGCGCTTACTTGGCGAATGGCAGATTGAACCCCTTCAGCAATGCTTTCGCCTCGGCATCGCTTTTCGCCGTCGTCACGAAAATGATGTCCATGCCGCGGATCGCATCAACCTTATCGTAGACGATCTCAGGGAAAATAATCTGTTCCTTGAGACCCATCGCGAAATTGCCCCGTCCATCGAAGCCTTTACCATTTGGGATGCCGCGAAAGTCACGAACCCGTGGCAATGCAATCGTCACCAGCCGGTCGAGAAATTCGTACATTCTGGACTTGCGCAAAGTCACCTTACAGCCAATCGGCAGGCCTTCGCGGATTTTGAAGCCGGCGATGGCCTTTTTGGCAACCGTTTTAACAGGCTTTTGACCTGCAATCAGCGTCAACTCGGCCACTGCCGCGTCAAGCTTTTTCTGATCGGCCGCAGCTTCGCCAACGCCCATATTAATGACTATTTTTTCCAGCTCAGGAACCTCGAACGGGTTCTTGTAGCCAAATTCCTTCTGCATCTCTTCGCGCACGACCTCACGGTAATGCTTTTGCAGGCGCGGAAGGGATTTCACTTCACTCATTGCGGCCTCCTCAGCCATCAATCAACGCGCCGCTCTTGCGGGCGACACGAACTTTGCGGCCATCGTCTAAAACCTTGAAGCCAACGCGGGTCGCCTTGTTAGATTCTGGATCGATCAGCGCCAAGTTCGAGAGATGAACCGCGGCTTCACGCTCGACGATGCCGCCCGGCTGCCCAGCGCCCTTTGGCTTGGTATGACGCTTGGCCATCGCAATGCCTTGAACCACGGCGCGGTCTTCCTTTGGAAGCACGCGCAAAACTTCGCCCTGGCTACCCTTGGCAGCACCGGCAATTACGATAACCTTGTCGCCTTTTTTAATGCGCGCGGCCATGGTTACAGCACCTCCGGCGCCAGGCTGATGATCTTCATGAACTTCCTAGCGCGCAGCTCACGAACGACCGGCCCAAAAATACGGGTGCCGATCGGCTCCATCTGCTTGTTGATCAATACCGCGGCATTGCGATCGAAGCGGATGGCACTGCCATCCGGACGGCGCACGGCAAAAGCGGTGCGCACGACCACGGCCTGATGCACATCGCCCTTCTTCACCTTGCCACGCGGAATGGCGTCTTTCACCGACACCACGATGACGTCGCCAACCGAAGCGGCTTTGCGCTTGGAGCCACCGAGCACCTTGATGCACTGCACACGCCTGGCACCGGAGTTATCGGCCACATCGAGGTTAGATTCTACGATAATCATTTTTCAAATCCGCCTATTAAACGCTGGCCGCAGGAGCAGCTTCGGCAACTGCCGCGCCGTTACGTTCGGTCACGACCCAGGTTTTGCGCTTGCTGATCGGCGCGCATTCCTCAATGCGCACCAAGTCACCGGTCACGCAGACATTGCTCTCATCATGCGCCGCGTATTTCTTCGAACGGCGAATGAACTTCTTATAAAGCGGGTGCATAATCCGGCGATCGACAAGCACCGTTATGGTCTTGTCCATCTTGTCGCTCACAACCCGACCGGTCAAAATACGTTTCGGCATGGTATCCTCTTACGCCTTCTCAGCTGAGCGGGTGCGCTCGGCCAAAATTGTCTTCACCCGCGCAATATCGCGCCGCACCACCCGCACGCGGCTGGTATTCTCCTGCTGACCGGTGGCCCGCTGGAAGCGCAGGTTGAATTGCTCCTTGCGCAGATCTAGCAGCATCGTGGTCAGCTCATCCGGGGTCTTGGCCCGCACATCGCTTGCCGTCGTCAACTTTGCCATCTTAAGCTTCCCCGATCCGGGTCACGAACTTGGTCTTGATCGGCAGCTTTGCCGCACCCAAGGCCAAAGCCTCGCGTGCCAATACTTCAGACACGCCGTCGATCTCAAACATGATGCGGCCGGGATGTACCCGTGCGACCCAAAATTCCGGGCTGCCTTTACCTGAGCCCATCCGAACCTCGGCTGGTTTGGTGGATACCGGCACATCTGGAAAGATCCGGATCCAAACGCGACCAACACGCTTCATTGAACGGGTAATTGCACGCCGCGCGGACTCGATCTGGCGGGCAGTGACCCGCTCCGGCTCCAGCGCCTTCAGACCGAACGCGCCGAAATTGAGCACGGTATTGCCCTTGGCGAGGCCGTGGATACGGCCCTTATGGGCTTTACGAAACTTAGTACGTTTAGGGGACATCATGGCGTAAAAAAGTCCTTAGCGCTGCGGGGCTTGTTCGGCGGCGCGCTTATCCTGCGCCAACGGGTCCTGAACCAGGATCTCGCCCTTGAAAATCCAAACTTTAACGCCGCAGGTGCCGTAAGTGGTTTTGGCGGTAGCAACACCGTAATCGACATCGGCGCGCAGTGTATGCAACGGCACGCGGCCTTCACGGTACCATTCCATCCGGGCAATTTCCGCGCCGCCGAGACGGCCGCCGCAATTGATACGAATGCCCTGAGCTCCAAGACGCATGGCCGACTGCACGGCGCGCTTCATTGCCCGGCGGAACGCAACGCGGCGTTCCAGCTGCTGGGCGATATTTTCGGCAACCAATGTGGCGTCGATTTCCGGCTTGCGGATTTCCATGATGTTCAAGGAAACCTCGGCCTTCGCCATCACCGACAATTCCTTCCGAAGCGTGTCGATATCCTGGCCTTTTTTACCAATCACCACGCCCGGACGCGCGGCATAAATCGTTACCCGCGGCTTCTTGGCAGGACGTTCGATCACCACTTTGGAAACACCGGCCTGCGACAATTTGGCGCGTAGGTGAGCGCGCAGCTTGATGTCTTCATGCAACAGCTTGGCGTAGTCTTTGCCGGCATACCAACGGCTATCCCAGGTACGGATAATGCCAAGGCGCATGCCAATCGGATTGATCTTGTGACCCATTATGCGGTCTCCCCGGCCTGTTCGACAGGCGCTTTAGATTTCGCGGCAGCCGGTTTCGCCGTCGAATGCCCCGGCTTGGTATCGCGTTTCGGCTTCTCAACCGGCTCCCGCTCGGCGACCACGATCTTTAAATGGCTGAACCATTTCTCAACAGTCGCGGAGCGGCCGCGGCCGCGCGCATGAAAGCGCTTCATGACAATGCCGCGACCGACTTCGGCCAGTTTCACAACCAGCTTATCGACATCGAGCTGATGATTGTTTTCGGCATTGGCCACGGCGCTCTCAAGCGTCTTCTTCACCTGCTTCGCGATACGGCGCTTGCTGAAGGTAAGGTCGGCAATCGCCTTGCCAGCCGGCAGGTTACGGATCGATGCCGCCACTAGATTTAACTTACGCGGCGAAATCCGCATGTTGCGGGTGACCGCCTGGGCTTCAGAATCAGCCAGGCCGCGCGGTGCGCTCGATTTGCTCATCTTAGCCCCGCTTCGCTTTCTTATCAGCCGAATGCCCGGTAAACGTACGGGTCGGCGAGAATTCACCAAATTTATGGCCAACCATGTTTTCGTTCACCTGCACCGGCAAGAACTTCTTGCCATTGTAAACGCCAAAGGTGAGGCCGATGAACTGCGGCAGGATGGTGGAACGGCGTGACCAGATCTTGATGATCTCGTTACGGCCGGAAGCGCGCGACGCCTCTGCCTTACCCAACATATACCCGTCAACGAACGGGCCTTTCCATACGGAGCGTGACATCTACTTAGCCCTTTTTCGCGCGGCGGATGATCAGATCATCCGTACGTTTATTGGTACGTGTTTTGGCGCCCTTGGTTGGCTTGCCCCATGGCGTCACCGGATGGCGGCCACCAGAGGTCCGGCCTTCACCACCGCCATGCGGATGGTCGACCGGGTTCATCACCACGCCGCGCTGATGCGGCTTGCGGCCAAGCCAGCGGCTGCGGCCGGCTTTGCCAATCTGCTGGTTCTGATGATCTGCATTGGAAACCGCACCGATGCTGGCCATGCACTCGGCCCGCACGATACGCAGCTCGCCCGACATCAGCTTGATCTGGGCATAGCCCTGATCCTTGCCGACCAGCTGAGCAAACGTGCCGGCCGAACGCGCCATCTTGCCGCCGGCGCCCACTTTGAGCTCGATGTTATGGATGATCGTGCCAACCGGGATCGCAGCCAGCGGCATCGCATTGCCGGGCTTGATATCGACGCGCAGGCCGGAGATCACGGAATCGCCAACCTTCAGACGTTGCGGCGCCAGAATGTAAGCCAGTTCGCCATCGGCAAATTTGATCAGCGCGATGAATGCGGTGCGGTTTGGATCATATTCGAGCCGTTCCACAGTACCCGCGACATCAAACTTGCGGCGCTTGAAATCGACAATCCGGTAGGCCTGCTTATGCCCGCCGCCGCGAAACCGGCTGGTAATGCGGCCGTGGTTGTTACGGCCGCCGGATGAATGCTCGCCCTCGGTCAGGCCCTTGACTGGCTTGCCTTTCCAAAGCTCAGAGCGGTCGATCAAAATCGTCCCGCGCAGGCTCGGCGTTACTGGGTTGAAATGCTTTAATGCCATTCTACTCGCCTCACGCCAGGCCGGTGGTGAAATCGATGCTCTGACCCTCGGCCAAAGTCACAAACGCTTTCTTCACGTCCGAGCGCGTGCCAAGCCGGCCCTTGAACCGTTTGGTTTTGCCCTTGGTGATCAGCGTATTCACGCCGGTTACTTTAACTTTGAACAAGGTCTCGATCGCAGCCTTGATTTCCGGCTTGGTAGCGTCTTCTGAAACGCGGAACACAAACTGGTTCTTTTCAGAAAGCAGCGTCGATTTTTCAGTGATCAAAGGCGCACGAATAACTTCGTACATCCGCTCCGGCGTGATTTTGCCGTCTGGCTTCTTAACCGTGCTCATGCCAGGCGCTCCTTCAATCCGTCGATGCCGGCCTGGGTAATCACCAGCACGTCATGCTGCAGAATGTCGTAAACATTCGCGCCGATGACCGGGAGAATATCCAGCCCATGCACATTGCGGCTGGCGCGCAGAAAATTCGCATCCACAACCGCGTCCACGATCAAAGCCGACGACCAACCGAACTTTTTCACCTTGGCGGCAACATCCTTGGTCTTCGCAAGCGCGCCGACGACGTCTAAAATCACCAGCTTGCCATCAGCCGCTTTCTGCGAGAGCGCCGAAAGCAGGCCAAGACGGCGCACTTTTTTATTCAGACTGTAGCCGTGGTCACGCACTACCGGTCCATGGACCACGCCACCAGTGCGGAACTGCGGCGCCCGCAAGCTGCCCTGACGTGCATTACCCGTGCCCTTCTGCTTGAACGGCTTGCGGGTGGTGCCGCTCACTTCGCCCATGCCTTTGGTCTTGTGGTTGCCCGACCGGCGCTTGGAAAGCTGCCAATGAACGACGCGCGCCATGATGTCCTTGCGCGGGGCGATGCCGAAAATCTCATCCGGGAGTTCAGCAGAACCCGCAGCCTCGGCATCAAAATTGTGAATATCGAGTTTCATTTGAGCTTAGCCTTTCAAGCCGGCCGGAAAAGCGGCATCGGCCGGACGAGCGCGTTTGATCGCATCCCGCAACAGCACATAACCGCCCTTGGAGCCCGGCACCGCACCACGAACCATGACCAGGTTGCGGTCTTCATCGATCGCGGCAATCGTCAGGTTCAACGTGGTCCTGCGATCCTGGCCGAGATGGCCGGCCATCTTTTTATTCTTAAAGGTCTTGCCGGGATCCTGACGGTTACCGGTCGAACCCAGGCTACGATGGCTGATCGAAACACCGTGGCTCGCTTCCAGACCGGCAAAATGCCAGCGCTTCATGCCGCCGGCGAAGCCCTTGCCCTTGGTAACACCTGCAACATCGACAAACTGGCCGACCGAGAAATGCGACGGCGAGAGCTGCGCGCCGGTTTCCAGCAGCGCATCGGCGTCGACGCGAAATTCCACCAGCTTGGCCGACGGCTCAACCTTGGCCTTCGCGAAATGACCCTTTTGCGGCTTGCTCACATTCTTGATCTTGGCTTTGCCAAACCCGAGCTGCACCGCGTTATACCCATCCGTCTCGACCGTCCGCGCAGCGACAACCCGCACCTCATCGAGGTGCAGAACGGTCACCGGCACATGGGTGCCGTCTTCCTTGAACAGCCGAGTCATCCCCAGCTTTTTTGCAATCACACCGGTACGCATTTTACTATCCAGCCCAGATCTAAGCTTAAATCTTGATTTCGACTTCGACACCGGCAGCCAGGTCGAGCTTCATCAGCGCGTCCACGGTCTGCGGCGTCGGGTCAACGATATCCAGCAAGCGGCGATGGGTCCGGATTTCGAACTGCTCGCGGCTCTTTTTATCCACATGCGGCGAACGGTTGACAGTAAACCGTTCGATATGTGTCGGCAGTGGGATCGGCCCCCGTACCTGTGCACCGGTACGCTTCGCGGTGTTGACGATGTCCTTCGTGCTGTTATCCAGCACGCGGTGATCATACGCCTTCAGGCGAATGCGAATATTTTGGTTATCCATAATAAAAACCTATATCCTTCAGGGCCGGCTACCGATTACTTCGTCACTTTGGCGACAACGCCCGAACCAACGGTCCGGCCGCCTTCGCGGATGGCAAAGCGCAGACCGTCATCCATCGCGATCGGTGCGATCAACTCGACATCGATCGAAACGTTATCGCCCGGCATCACCATTTCGGTACCTTCCTGCAGGGTTACCACACCGGTCACGTCGGTGGTGCGGAAGTAGAACTGCGGGCGGTAATTGGTAAAGAACGGCGTGTGACGGCCACCCTCTTCCTTGGTCAGAACATAGGCCTGAGCATGGAACTTGGTGTGCGGGGTGATCGATCCGGGAGCAGCCAACACCTGGCCGCGCTCGATATCCTCGCGTTTGGTACCGCGCAGCAAGGCGCCAATGTTGTCGCCGGCTTCACCCTGGTCGAGCAGCTTGCGGAACATCTCAACGCCGGTAACGATGGTTTTGGTCGTCGCCTTCAGGCCGACAACTTCAACTTCCTCACCCACCTTGATGATGCCGCGCTCAACGCGGCCGGTGGCGACGGTGCCGCGGCCGGAGATCGAAAACACGTCTTCAACCGGCATCAGGAACGGCTTATCCTTGGCGCGTTCCGGCTGCGGAATAAATTCGTCAACCGCCTTCATCAGCTCGAGCACAGCCTGCTCGCCAATTTCCGGGGTCTTGTCTTCAAGAGCGGCAACCGCCGAGCCTTTGATGATGGGGATATTGTCGCCGTCAAAGCCATATTTGCTGAGCAGCTCGCGCACTTCCATCTCGACCAGCTCGACCAGATCAGGGTCGGCCAGATCCATCTTGTTCAAGAATACGACGAGTGCGGGCACGCCAACCTGGCGGGCCAGCAGGATGTGCTCGCGGGTTTGCGGCATCGGCCCGTCAGCGGCGGAAACCACCAGGATCGCGCCGTCCATCTGGGCGGCACCGGTGATCATGTTCTTCACATAGTCAGCATGGCCGGGGCAATCCACATGGGCGTAGTGACGGTTGGCGGTCTCATACTCAACATGCGCTGTAGAAATGGTGATGCCACGGGCGCGCTCTTCAGGCGCCTTGTCGATCATGTCGTATGCGGTGAAGGTTGCACCACCGGACTTTGCCAGCACCTTGGTAATGGCAGCGGTCAATGATGTCTTGCCATGATCGACGTGGCCGATCGTGCCAATGTTGACGTGCGGCTTGTTCCGCTCAAATTTTGCTTTGGCCATAATATTGCTCCGTCGGGCTTGAGCCCAAGATTGTGGTCAGTGGGTGGTGTCGAAAACTCTGTTGTTACCAGCGGTAATGGCTGAAGGCCTTGTTCGCCTCGGCCATCCGGTGGGTGTCTTCACGCTTCTTGACTGCAGAACCACGGTTGTTCACCGCATCCTGCAATTCGTTGGAAAGCCGCTCCTCCATGGTATGCTCGCCGCGCTTGCGGGCGCTATCGATGATCCAGCGGATCGCCAAAGCCTGCCGACGCTCGGTACGAACTTCAACCGGCACCTGATAGGTGGCACCGCCAACCCGGCGCGAGCGCACTTCAATTGCCGGCTTCACATTGTCCAGCGCCTCGTGGAACAACCGCACCGGATCGGCATTCGCCCCGCCGCGCTTCTTCAACACATCCAAGGCGCCGTAGACGATACCTTCGGCTGCGGATTTTTTGCCATCATACATCAGCACGTTCATGAAACGGCTGATCACGATATCTCCGAACTTGGCGTCCGGGAGAACTTCGCGTTTTACGGCGCGGCGACGTCTGCTCATGCTCTGTGCTCTCCCTTATTTCGGCCGCTTGGCGCCGTAGAGCGAGCGGCGCTTGCGGCGCTTCGGCAGGCCCTGGGTATCCAACACGCCACGCAGGATGTGATAACGAACGCCGGGCAAATCCTTGACGCGGCCGCCGCGGATCAGCACCACCGAATGCTCCTGCAGGTTATGGCCTTCTCCGGGGATGTAGCTCACGACTTCAAAGCCGTTAGTCAGGCGCACCTTGGCAACCTTACGAAGTGCTGAGTTCGGCTTCTTCGGCGTCGTCGTATAGACGCGCGTGCAAACGCCGCGCTTCTGCGGGCAACCCTCAAGAGCTGGCACCTTGTTGCGCTTGGCGGCCGGTTCACGACCCTTGGCAATCAACTGATTAATCGTCGGCATTTATCAATCCTGCTAATTTTGTCTCAACTGCCCGAGTGTCTCCGCACCGCTTTGTCCACAAAAACAACCGCAAGGCGGGATAAATACCCCACCTTACGGAATTCTTCTCCAACCCGCGGCCTTAGCGCCCGAATTGCTCCGGGGACGGCGCCGCACGCGCCAGATATTTGAACAAACCCAGTGCCGATAAACCCGGAACCGCGAGAGCGCCTTCCTTAAGAGTGACCCCACCCCAAGTCAAGCATTTGAAGCCTTAATCAACATTATAAAACTCAGCCCAGACCCCTAGGCATAGCTGAGCAGGAAAGAGCTCTTTTTCTGCAGAAAAAGAACCAAAAGACTTTGTTATGCTAGACCTGAGGCGTTGGCGGCGCCTCAGCCCCAGGCCCAGCATAACATCAGTTTTTTCCGCCGCTTTTCAAAAAGCGGTCGCTTCACTTACTCCGCGACAGGCACTTCCGCCCGGGCAATCGCCGGGCGCTGCGTGCCCAGCGTCTGCCGGTCGCGGCCGGCGGCAACAGCCCGCAGGCGGTTCATCACGCTGCCGGTGCCGGCCGGGATCAGACGGCCGACGATGACGTTTTCCTTCAAGCCGGATAGCGAATCTGTCTTGCCGGCGGTAGCGGCCTCGGTCAGCACTCGCGTCGTCTCCTGGAAGGAGGCGGCAGAGATGAAGCTTTGGGTCTGCAAGCTGGCCTTGGTAATGCCCTGCAGAACCGGCAGGCCTGACGCAGCCCGCTCGCCCGCCTTCAACAGCTTGTCGTTCTCGATGTCGAACTCCACGCGGTCGACCAGCTCGCCAACCAGGAAGGTGGTGTCACCGGCTTCGGTGATTTCAACCTTTTGCAGCATCTGGCGGACAATCACTTCAATATGCTTGTCGTTGATTTTCACGCCCTGCAGCCGGTAGACATCCTGGATTTCATTTACGAGGTAGTCGGAAAGCGCCTCGACCCCCAGCACGCGCAGGATGTCATGCGGTACCCGCGGTCCATCGACCAACGGATCGCCGCGGCGGACATAGTCGCCTTCCTGCACGGAAACGTGCTTGCCTTTGGGGATCAGGTACTCGGTCTCTTCCGTAGTCTCGTCATTCTTCACGATAACCCGGCGTTTGGCCTTGTAATCCTTACCGAATTCCACCCGGCCATCAATTTCCGCGATGACGGCATGATCTTTCGGACGACGCGCCTCGAACAACTCAGCCACCCGCGGCAGACCGCCGGTGATGTCACGGGTTTTACTGCCTTCGCGCGGGATACGCGCCAGCACATCGCCATCCGCCACTGTTGCACCCGGCTCGACCGAGAGCACCGAATCCGGGTTCAGGAAATAGCGGGCCTCGGCGCCGTTGGTGAGACGCACGATCTCGCCTTTGGCATCCTTCAGCAGCAGTCGCGGACGCAGATCGGCGCCGCGGGCGGATTGCTTGTAATCCACCACCACTTTTGATGTGAGGCCCGTGACTTCATCGGTCCGCTCGACCAGGGTAATGCCCTCGATCAGATCGGCATACTCGACGATTCCGGAACGCTCGGTGATGATCGGCAAGGTGTACGGATCCCACTCGGCCAGTTTCTGGCCGCGGGTAACAGCCGCACCCTCATCGGCGAGCAACCTGGCGCCATACGGCACCCGGAAGCGCGCCCGTTCACGCTTGGCGTTGTCGGTAATCACGATCTCGCAATTCCGGCTCATCACCACCGGCACGCCCTGGCTGTTGGCCACCACGTTCCGGTTTCTAATAGCGATGGTGCCATCGTGACTTGCTTCCACGTTCGACTGCTCGGCACCACGCTGGGCCGCACCGCCAATATGGAAGGTACGCATGGTCAACTGGGTTCCGGGCTCGCCGATCGATTGCGCCGCGATCACGCCGACCGCCTCGCCGGCATTTACCGGTGTGCCGCGGGCCAGATCACGGCCGTAGCAGAGGCCGCAAACCCCGATCTTGGTTTCGCAGGTCAGCACCGAGCGGATTTTCACCGATTCGACGCCGGATTTCTCGATGATTTCCGCCTGCGGCTCCTCAATAAGCGTGTTACGCGCCACCAGGACCGCACCGGTTACAACATCAAGCACGTCATCGGCCGTAGTCCGGCCAAGGACTCGTTCGGACAGGCTGGAGACGACCTCGCCGCCATCCATCACCGCGCTGACAGTCAGACCGCGCTCGGTACCGCAATCATCCTCGATAATGATGCAATCCTGTGCAACGTCGACCAGACGGCGGGTCAGATAGCCGGAGTTGGCGGTCTTCAATGCCGTATCCGCGAGACCCTTGCGGGCGCCGTGAGTGGAGTTGAAGTAATCCAGAACCGAGAGGCCTTCCTTGAAGTTGGCAATGATCGGCTGTTCGATAATCTCGCCCGAGGGCTTGGCCATCAGGCCGCGCATGCCGGCCAGCTGGCTCATCTGTGCCGGCGACCCACGCGCGCCGGAATGGCTCATCATCCAGACCGAATTCGTCGGCTTGCCAACTTCCTGCTTGGAAATCTCCTTCATCATCGCGGTCGCAACCAGGTCCTTACAACGCGACCAGGCGTCAACGACCTTATTATAACGCTCGCCGGCCGTGATCAGGCCGTCCTGATATTGCTGCTCGAACTCGCGCACCTCGGCCTGCGTCGCCGAAACCAGTGCCGGCTTGCTATCTGGGATCACCATGTCGTCCTTGCCGAAGGAGATGCCGGCTTTGGCCGCGTGGCGGAACCCAAGTCCCATCATCCGGTCACAAAAAATCACCGCTTCCTTCTGGCCGCAATGGCGGTAGACCAGATCGATCACGTCGGAGACGTTCTTCTTGGTCAACTGCTTGTTGACCACCGAGAACGGCACATTAGCGTTCAGCGGCAATAACTGGCCGATCAGCATACGGCCTGGCGTGGTCGCAACGATGGCGGTTTTCTTCTCGCCGGCATGGTTAATGGTCCAGATGCGCGCTCGGATCTTGTCATGTAGCGCGATCGCGCCCGCAGACATTGCGAACTCGATCTCACCGACCGAGCCGAACGCCTTCGCATCATTATCCTTAGTGGCATTGAACTCTGCGGTTTCCAGCGAAAGATAATACAAGCCGAGCACGATATCCTGGCTCGGCACAATGATCGGCTTGCCGTTGGCCGGGCTCAAGATGTTGTTCGTCGACATCATCAAGACGCGGGCTTCCAGCTGCGCCTCGATAGAAAGCGGCACGTGCACCGCCATCTGGTCGCCGTCGAAATCCGCGTTGAAGGCGGTGCAGACTAGCGGGTGCAGTTGGATCGCCTTGCCTTCGATCAACACCGGTTCGAACGCCTGAATGCCAAGACGATGCAAAGTCGGAGCGCGGTTCAGCATGACGGGGTGCTCGCGGATAACCTCTTCGAGGATATCCCAAACCTCCGGACGCTCTTTCTCGACCATCCGCTTGGCGGCCTTAATGGTCGTTGCAAGACCATATTTTTCCAGCTTGGCGTAGATGAACGGCTTGAACAGCTCGAGCGCCATCTTCTTCGGCAACCCGCATTGATGCAGCTTCAGCTCCGGGCCTACGACGATGACCGAACGGCCGGAGTAATCGACGCGCTTTCCGAGCAGGTTCTGACGAAACCGGCCCTGCTTGCCCTTCAACATATCGGAAAGCGATTTCAGCGGCCGTTTGTTGGTGCCTGTAATTGCCCGGCCACGGCGGCCGTTATCGAACAGCGCGTCCACAGACTCCTGCAGCATGCGCTTCTCGTTGCGCACAATGATATCCGGGGCACGCAATTCGATCAGCCGCTTCAGACGGTTATTCCGATTGATAACGCGGCGATAAAGATCATTCAAATCTGAGGTGGCAAAGCGGCCGCCATCCAACGGCACCAGCGGCCGCAATTCAGGCGGGATCACCGGCACGACGTCCAGGATCATCCATTCCGGATGAGTGCCGGAATCGAGAAAATTCTCGACCAGCTTCAACCGCTTCACCAGCTTCTTGCGCTTGGTCTCGGAATTGGTTTCCTTCAGCTCAGCGCGCATCCGCGCTTTATCCTCGGCAAGGTCAATCCCGAGCAGGATATGCTTGATCGCCTCGGCGCCGATGCTGGCGCGGAACCCGTCATCACCAAATTCGTCCTGCTTGGCGTACAGATCGTCTTCCGAAATCAACTGATGCAGCTTGAGATCGGTCGTACCCGGCTCAAGCACGATATAGCTTTCGAAATACAGAACCTTCTCGACATCTTTCAGCGTCATATCCAGCATCGTCGCGATCCGGCTCGGCAGCGACTTCAAGAACCAGATATGCGCTACCGGAGAGGCCAGCTCGATATGCCCCATCCGCTCCCGCCGGACCTTCGCCAGCGTCACCTCAACGCCGCATTTCTCGCAGATAATACCGCGGAACTTCATCCGCTTGTACTTGCCGCAAAGGCATTCATAATCCTTGATCGGCCCAAAAATCCGGGCACAGAACAACCCGTCCCGCTCCGGCTTGAAGGTGCGGTAGTTGATGGTCTCAGGCTTCTTGATCTCACCATAGGACCAGCTGCGGATCTGCTCCGGCGAAGCGATCTGGATCTTGATCTGATCGAAAGTGGCAGCCTGACCGGTCTGACCAAGAATTTTCATTAAATCGTTCATCTAAGTGCCCTTTAAAAAAGAAAGGGCTTCTTTTTTGAAAAAAGAAGCAAAAAACTTTTTTATGCTGGGCCTGGGTCGTGGCGGGGCCAACGCCCCAGGCCCGAGTATCAAAGTTTTTTTGCTTCTTTTTTTACTAAAAAAAGAAGTCCTTCCTATTCCCTTCTTAAGTAGCGGTCTGTTCGAGGTCGACGTTCAGGCCGAGTGACTTCAGTTCCTTGAGAAGCACGTTGAAGCTCTCCGGGATGCCAGCTTCAAAGTTGTCCTGCTCTCGCACGATCGCCTCGTAGACTTTGGTACGGCCGGAAACGTCGTCGGATTTCACCGTCAGCATTTCCTGCAAGGTGTAGGCAGCGCCGTAGGCTTCAAGGGCCCAGACCTCCATCTCGCCGAAGCGCTGACCGCCAAACTGCGCCTTGCCGCCCAACGGCTGCTGGGTGACCAGGCTGTACGGGCCGATGGAACGTGCATGGATCTTGTCGTCGACAAGGTGATGCAGCTTCAGCATGTACATGTAGCCGACGGTGACCTTACGCTCGAAGCGCTCGCCGGTGCGGCCGTCGGTCAACCAGACCTGGCCGGAAACGTCCAGGCCGGCTTTCGCCAGCATGGCCTCGATATCCGAGATGCGGGCGCCATCGAAAACCGGGGTTGCGATTGGCACGCCCTTTTTAAGATTACCGCAAAGCTCGACCAATGCTGCATCGTCCATACCGGCGATCTGATCGGCAAAGACTTCCTTGCCGTAGATATCCTGCAGGAGGTCCAGCAATTCCTGCTTGGCGGCGCCGGTGCGGCGATATTCTTCGACCGCGACGCCAATTTGCTTGCCGAGATTGGCGCAAGCCCAACCAAGATGCACTTCCAGGATCTGCCCGACATTCATCCGGCTCGGCACGCCCAGCGGGTTGAGCACCAGGTCGACCGGGGTGCCGTCTTCGAGGAATGGCATGTCTTCAACCGGCACCACGCGTGACACCACGCCCTTGTTGCCGTGACGTCCTGCCATTTTATCGCCCGGCTGCAGCTTGCGCTTAACCGCCACGAAAACTTTGACCATCTTCATCACGCCAGGCAGCAACTCGTCGCCACGCTGCAGTTTTTCGACCTTGCTCTCAAAGCGGTCCTGCAGGCGCTTGGAAGCGGCATCGAACTCTCGTTTCAAGATTTCGATCGTCGCCATCACCGCATCGTCCTGCACCACCACGTTGCGCCAGGCGCCGCGCGGATGCTCTGCCAGCACTTCAGTGGTGATTTCGATGCCCGATTTGATGCCCTTGAAGCCCGAGCCGGAGATTTGGCCGAGCAAAGTCTCGCGCAAGCGGTTGAGGAAGGAGCGCTCCTGAATGGCGCGCTCATCGTCACGGTCTTTGGCCAGCCGTTCGATTTCCGCCCGTTCGATCGCCAGCGCGCGCTCGTCCTTGTCGACGCCGCGGCGGTTGAAGACGCGGACATCGACGATGGTGCCGGCAACGCCGGGCGGAAGCTTCAGCGAAGTGTCGCGGACATCGGAGGCTTTTTCGCCGAAGATGGCGCGCAGCAGTTTTTCTTCCGGCGTCATCGGGCTTTCGCCCTTCGGCGTTACCTTGCCGACCAGAATATCGCCGGGATTAACCTCGGCCCCGATATAAACAATGCCGGCTTCGTCGAGGTTGCGCAGCGCTTCCTCGCCGACATTGGGGATGTCGCGGGTAATTTCTTCCTGGCCAAGTTTTGTATCGCGGGCCATGACCTCGAACTCCTCGATATGGATCGAGGTAAACACGTCATCGCGGGCGATACGCTCGGAGATCAGGATAGAGTCTTCGAAGTTATAGCCGTTCCATGGCATGAAAGCGCAGAGCGCGTTGCGTCCCAATGCCAATTCGCCAAGCTCGGTCGAGGGACCATCGGCGATGATATCGCCCTCCGAAACCCGGTCGCCGACGCGAACCAGCGGACGCTGGTTGATGCAAGTGGACTGGTTGGAACGCATATATTTGCGCAGACGATAGATATCGACACCTTTGGTGGAGCCGTCCTCGGCGGTGGCGCGCACAACGATACGCGCGCCGTCGATCTGGTCGATCACGCCGGGCCGGCGAGCAATGATGGTTGCGCCGGAATCCCGAGCCACCGCGGCTTCCATGCCGGTGCCGACCAAAGGCGCGTCGGATTGGATCAGCGGCACCGCCTGGCGCTGCATGTTCGAGCCCATCAGCGCGCGGTTGGCGTCATCGTTTTCAAGGAACGGGATCAGCGCCGCGGCAACTGAAACCAGCTGTTTCGGCGAGACGTCGATCGCGGTTACTTCCTCCGGCTTCACCAACAGGAAGTCGCCATTGCGGCGGACCGAGACCAGGTCATCGGTGAACTTGCCGCCATTGTCCTTTTTAGCGTCTGCCTGCGCCACTGTAAGACGCTCTTCCTGCATTGCCGAGAGATACTGCCAGGAAGGCTGCACCACGCCGTCTTTTACCAACTGGTACGGCGTTTCAATGAAGCCGTATTTATTGACCTTGGCATAAGTGGCCAGCGAGTTGATCAGGCCGATGTTCGGGCCTTCAGGCGTCTCAATCGGGCAAATCCGGCCGTAATGCGTCGGATGCACGTCGCGCACCTCGAAGCCGGCGCGCTCGCGGGTCAGACCGCCCGGGCCAAGTGCCGAGAGACGGCGCTTATGGGTAACTTCCGAGAGCGGGTTGGTCTGGTCCATGAACTGCGAGAGCTGCGAAGAGCCGAAGAATTCCCGCACCGCTGCCGCCGCCGGCTTGGCGTTGATCAGGTCATGCGGCATCACGCTGTCGATATCGACCGAGCCCATGCGCTCGCGGATTGCCCGCTCCATGCGCAGCAAGCCGACGCGGTATTGGTTTTCCATCAGCTCGCCAACCGAACGCACCCGGCGATTGCCGAGATTGTCGATATCATCGATGGCGCCGCGGCCGTCCTTTAACTCGCACATGATCTTGAGCGTGCGAATGATGTCTTCCTTGCGCAGCACGCGGATGGAGTCTTCCACGTCGATGCCAAGGCGCATGTTCATTTTCACGCGGCCGACGGCAGAGAGGTCATAGCGGTCGCCATCGAAGAACAGGCCGCGGAACAGAGCTTCGGCGGTCTCCGAGGTTGGCGGCTCGCCCGGGCGCATGACGCGATAAATATCGATCAGCGCATCCTCGCGGTTGCTGTTCTTGTCTACTGCCAGGGTGTTGCGAATCCATGGGCCATTGCCCTGGTCAATCGCCAAGGTCGGCAGCTCATCGATACCTTTGGTTTCAAACAGAACCAGCTTGGCCTCGACCAGCTCTTCACCGGCCTCGGCGTAAATCTCACCGGTTTCCGGATCGAACATGTCGACGGCAACAAAGCGGCCCAGCAGATCGTTACGGGCGACCAGCACGCGTTTGGTTTTTTCAGCGATTTTCTTAACCACGCGCGCGGTCAGTTTCTCGTCGGATTTGGCCACCACTTCACCGGTATCGGCGTCGACCAGATCCTCGATGAGTTTCTGATTACGGAAGGCCTCGGCTTCGAAGGGTCGCGCCCATTGGCCCTTGGTGCAGGTGAACAACACCTGGCCGTAGAAATTGCTTAGAATTTCCTCGGCATCCATGCCCTTTAACTCGCCAAGCTCGACCGGCTCGCCTTTGGCCGCGCGCGCCGCCCTCAACGCCTCGGTGCTGAGGCTGTCCAGGGCATAGAGCAGGGTGGTAACGGGCAATTTGCGCTTACGGTCGATGCGAACGTAAACCAGATCTTTGGCGTCGAACTCGAAGTCCAGCCACGAACCGCGATAGGGAATGACGCGGGCGGTAAATAGATATTTGCCCGACGAATGGGTTTTTCCCTTGTCGTGGTCGAAGAACACGCCGGGACTGCGATGCATCTGGCTGACAATGACACGCTCAGTGCCGTTGACGACAAAGGTGCCGTTATCGGTCATCAGCGGCATGTCGCCCATGTAGACCGGCTGTTCTTTAATATCGCGGATGGATTTAGCGCCGGTGTCCTCGTCCAAATCCCAGACAATCAGGCGCAGGATCACCTTCAGCGGCGCTGCATAGGTCATGCCGCGCTGAATGCATTCCTCAACGTCGTATTTCGGCTCCTCCAGCTCATAATAGACGAACTCAAGCCGGCCGCGGCCGGCGAAATCGTCGATCGGGAAAACCGATTTAAACACTTCCTGAATGCCGGAATGGGTACGGGCATCCGGCTTGGTGTGCATTTGCAAAAAGGAGTCATAGCTGGCGCGCTGCACGTCGATCAGGTTCGGCATGGGTGCCACTTCGGGGATCCGCCCAAAGCTTTTACGAATGCGTTTGCGGCCTGTGAAAGAGCCTTTACCAAAACCATTCATTGCATTCATCGGCGACCCCAATTCCAACATAAATTCAGCATTTTAGGCACGTTTTCTAGGAGCGGCCCGATTCAGACTTCGCGGCGCTCTGCCGCTACGTCATCGGGACGCTGTCTTCTCGGCCCGATTCAGACTTCGCGGCTGACCGCTACGTCATCGGGACGCTGCCGTCTCGGCCCGATTCAGACTTCGCGGCTGGCCGCTACGTCATCGGGACGCTGAAACAGCAGTGAGCGGGCGACTACCCGATGGTAATCGCCCGCCCTTTAGGCATGTGATCCGCGGTCAAACCGCGGGAGGATCACCAACTTACTTGACTTCGACAGTCGCGCCCTGCTCTTCCAGTGTCTTCTTGATGGCGGCAGCTTCGTCCTTGGTCGCGTGTTCCTTGACCGTCTTCGGAGCGCCTTCAACCAAATCCTTCGCCTCTTTCAGGCCCAGACCTGTAATCGTACGAATTTCTTTAATCACATTGATCTTCTTCTCGCCAGCGGCGGCAAGAATTACTTCAAATTCGGTCTGTTCTTCAACCGGTGCGGCAGCAGCGCCGCCGCCGGCCGGCGCGGCTGCAGCGGCAACGGGTGCCGCAGCGGAAACGCCCCATTTTTCTTCCAAAAGCTTGGAGAGCTCAGCGGCCTCCAGCACGGTCAGTTTCGACAGCTCGTCGACGAGCTTTGATAAATCGGTCATTGATAACTATCCTCATTAATTAGGCTTTGATTGGTTCCATGCAAGCCCGCACCATGCGAGCCCGCAAAATTCAAGTTTGGAAGCGCCCTCAGGCCGCCTCGCTCTTGCTGGCATCGGCATACGCCGCAAAAACCCGAGCAAGCTGTCCGGCCGGCGCCTGCAATACGCCCGCGATCCGGGTTGCGGGGGCGGCAAGAAGCCCCAGCAATTTGGCGCGCAACGCATCCAGCGACGGCAGTTCGGCAAGCGCTTTTACCCCAGCGACATCAAGTAGCTGGGTACCAAGCGCACCACCGATCAAAACAAACTTCTCATTGGTTTTGGCGAAGTCGACAGCGGCTTTTGCCACGGCAACCGGGTCTGCAGACCAGGAAATTGCCGTTGGCCCCTTCATCAAGGGTTTCAGCCCGTCGAACCGGGTTCCATCTAGAGCAAGGAGGGCCAGACGATTCTTCGCAACCTTGAAGCTCGCTCCCGCCGCACGCATCCTCCGGCGCAAATCCGTCACATCGGCAACGGTCATACCCTCATTACGGGTAACAACCACCATCGACGTGTCGGCAAACACCGTTGATAACTCTGCGACGAATTCACGCTTCTCTATGCGATCCACATCCGTCTCCAACTCAGCGATATCGCGAAAATCCGCAATATCTTCGTTACCCAAGGCGCTTAGAGACCATCTCCAAGCACCAATCGCCTGTCCTTACGCGTCAGAACCACCAAAGCCTTTAAACCCTGAAGTCACATTCAAGTCCTAAAGTCATTGGCACCTCGTCTACCGTTTGCGGAATTTCTTCCATCAAACCCGTTAGGGTACACACGGTCTGGGACAGGGTTCGGAGGGGTTTTAACCCCTCCTGCCCATAACAGCCGAAGCCATTATGAATCCTTCTACAAACGGCGGGATAAACCGCCGTGAATTCTCAAATTTACGTAGCCAAGCTCGCCACATCGACGCGAATGCCGGGCCCCATGGTGGAACTGACGGCAATCTTTTGCAGGTAGGTGCCCTTGGCGCCGGTTGGTTTGGCCTTCTGCACGGCATCCACCAAAGCTTTGGCGTTCTCGACCAGCTTGCCCTCATCGAAACTGGCTTTGCCGATGCCGGCATGAATGATCCCGGCCTTCTCGGCGCGGAATTCGACCTGGCCCGATTTGGCGGCGGTAACAGCACCTTTTACATCCATGGTCACGGTGCCGAGCTTCGGGTTCGGCATCAGACCGCGCGGCCCGAGGATTTTACCCAAACGGCCAACCAGCGCCATCATATCGGGCGTCGCGATGCAACGATCGAACTGGATGTCGCCAGCCTGCACCTTCTCGGCCAGATCATCGGCGCCAACTACGTCAGCGCCGGCGGCAAGCGCCTCGTCAGCCTTCGGGCCGCGGGCGAATACGCCAACTCTAAGGGTTTTGCCGGTACCGTTGGGGAGCGAAATCAGGCCACGGACCATCTGGTCGGCATGGCGCGGATCAATGCCGAGGTTGAGCGAAATTTCGATGGTCTCATCGAATTTTGCCTTGGCGTTGGTTTTCGCCAGCTTCACCGCTTCGGTCAGCGGGTAATTCTTGGTACGATCGAAACTCTCGTAGGTTTTCGCCAAACGCTTATCATGTGCCATCGGATCAGCCCTCCACCACGGTGACGCCCATCGAGCGCGCGGAGCCGATCAGCATCCGAACCGCGCCATCGACATCGTTGGCATTCATATGAATCATTTTTGTCGCCGCGATTTCGCGCAACTGCGTCATGGTAACCTTGCCAACCGCAGCGCCCTTGCCAGGCGTGGTGGTGCCCTTGGAAATGCCGGCAGCCTTTTTCAGAAAATAGGTATTTGGCGGCGTCTTGGTGACGAAGTTAAAGGTCCGATCAGCAAAAGCGGTAATAACAACTGGAACCGGCATGCCGGGTTCCATGCTTTGCGTAAGTGCATTGAATTCCTTGCAGAACTGCATGATGTTGAGGCCTCGCTGGCCTAGCGCGGGGCCAACCGGCGGCGACGGATTAGCCTTGCCCGCAGGTATTTGCAGCTTGATGTAGCCAACAATCTTCTTCGCCATTTCGGCTCCTATCCTTTGGCAGTAACGCCAATGGACCGCGGTTCAAACGGCCGGGTGAACGTTCACCCAACCTCCCACGTTCCTTGAAGCGCGGAGCCTTACAGGATTCTCGCATCCCTTGTCTATATGCGCGACGCAAATCACCTATACTGCAACCCATGAATAAACACTCCGCCTTGCTCGTTATGGACGTGCAGAACGATTTTTGCCCCGGTGGCGCACTGGAAGTTGCCGATGGCAACGCAGTGGTGCCGCTGATCAACCGTCTTGCCCACAAATTCGAAACGGTGGTGCTAACCCAGGACTGGCACCCAGCCGACCATATTTCGTTCGCCGCCCAGCATGAAGGCGCCTACCCGTTCAGCCAGATCACCCTGCCCTACGGCGCGCAAACCCTGTGGCCCACCCACTGCGTAATGGCCTCGAAAGGCGCCGAGTTTCATAAGGACCTGGCAATCCCGAATGCCAGCCTGGTCCTGCGCAAAGGCTCGCACCGGAATATCGACAGCTATTCCGCATTCCTGGAAGCGGACCGCAAAACCAAAACCGGCCTCGATGGCTATTTCGCCTCCCGCGGCATCACCGATATTTACATCTGCGGCCTGGCGACCGATTTTTGCGTCGCATGGTCCGCCGAAGACGCCGCCGCGTTTGGGTTCAAAGCAACCGTGCTGGAAGACGCCTGCCGCGCAATCGACCTTAATGGTTCACTCGATGCCGCGTGGAGCCGCCTGGCCAAGGCCGGCGTAGGCCGAGGCTGAAGTTAGAAAGCACTTCTTTTTCTTTCGGATAAGAACCAAAAAGACTGGTTTTATGTTAAGCTTGGGGCAGTTGCCCGCCAAAGCCCAAGGTCCAGAGTCAAAAAAATTTTGCGCCGCTTTTTTAAAAGCGGCTGCTTGCTATTCCGGGTCAGGAACAATCGAGGGTTCGGGCTCGTCGGCGGGTATGTCGTCTGCCGGCGGCTCGGCGTTGGCTTTGCGCGCTTGCTGTTTTGCTTCTTTTTTTGCTTGCTTGAGGCGGTTTCGCTCGGCCCGCTCTAGCCCGTAATTCACTTTAAATGCCATTTTCGCCTCCTGGGCACCGCAAATAGTAAGAGCGTAATTCGGACGAGATCGGCCGGATTACGCTCTCTTTCAGGTTCAGACAAAATAGCCGAACGATTTGGCCAGTTCAGCCGACGCTGATCGAACTCACTTCCGGCCCCTTGGCGCCTTGCACGACATTCATGCGTACCGACTGACCTTCCTGAAGCGGCGGCAAGCCGGCATGTTCGAGCGCGGTTGCATGCACAAATACGTCCTTGCCGCCATCCTGTGGGCTGATGAACCCGAAGCCCTTGGTGGAATTATACCATTTGACCGTGCCGGTCATTTCCACCGCAGGACCACTCGGCTGCTGCCTTGGAGGGCGCGGCCCGGAGGGCCTTGGACGGTCGAAACCGCCACCGCCGCCGCTGTATCCGCCGCGTGCGGGCGGTGCTTCGCCAGTGCCTTCGGTGACCGAAATCACCTGGTCGACCTGCCGGCCTTTTTGGCCTTGCCCGACGCGGACCTGTAAAATCGAGCCTGGCGTGACTGCCTGAAAGCCGGCGTTCTGCAACGAGTTGGCGTGCAGAAACACGTCTCCGGAGCCATCCGCCATTTCAACGAAGCCAAAGCCTTTTTCGGAATTATACCATTTCACCGTGGCCTTAGCCTCCGGCGAAGAGGAAGAAGCACCAAACCCTGCGAAAGACGGTGGGGGCGGAGGCGTATTGCCAAAGAAATTATCGTCATCAAAGCCGCGGCGGCGCGGTTGGCGCTGGCGGTCGTTTTTCGGGGGTCGCACTATAAAATCTGTCCTCTTTGAACGTTCAAAATATTCCGGTCTTTACCCGGAAGCTTTTAACATACGGCAGCGGCGCGTTCCCTTCAATCCCAAACGTCAATCCGGGCCTAAGTTTCACAAAAGGCAAACCGCAAGCATTGCAGCCGCGCGTTGCCGATACAGGAGCGCCGGGTTAGGAGCCGCGCATGACCTTCCCCATTGCCAATCCATCTCTGCAACGTGCCTTGATCGAGCGCGGCTATACTGAGCCGACGCCGGTGCAGTCCGCGGTACTGCAGGCCGACGCCGAGGATCGCGATCTGCTGGTCTCAGCGCAGACCGGTTCCGGCAAAACCGTGGCCTATGGCCTGGCTTTCGCGAGCACTATTTTGGGCGATGCTGAACGCCTGCCACCCCCCGGTCTACCCTTGGCGCTGGTGATCGCACCGACCCGGGAATTGGCGCTGCAGGTTCATGGCGAGCTTAGCTGGCTGTACGCCAAGGCCGGCGCGCGCGTTATTTCATGCGTCGGCGGGATGGATGCGCGGCAGGAACAACGCGCCCTTGGTGCCGGCTGCCAGATCGTTGTCGGCACGCCGGGGCGGCTGCAGGATCATATCAATCGCGGCAACCTCAAGCTTTCCGAATGCCAGGTGGTGGTGCTGGATGAAGCTGATGAAATGCTGGACCTTGGGTTCAAGGAGGAGCTCGAGTTCATTCTGAAGGCAGCACCTTCGAGCCGCAGGACGTTGTTGTTCTCAGCGACAATTGCCAAGGAAATTGCGTCCCTGGCGCGCCAATATCAGCAGGACGCTTTGCGGATTGATACCGTTGCCCGCAATCAGCCGCATGCGGATATCGAGTACCGGGCGATCCGCGTGGCGGGGCATGAGATCGAGCGCGGGTTGGTGAACCTGCTGCGGTATTATGAATCTCGCGGCAGCCTGGTATTTTGTTCGACCCGGGATGCAGTGCGGCGGCTGCACGGAAGTTTGCTCGAACGCGGTTTCTCGGCGGTCGCGCTGTCGGGTGAGCTTAGCCAGAATGAGCGGAATACCGCACTGCAATCGCTAAGGGATGGCCGGGCGCGGGTATGTATCGCCACCGACGTTGCGGCGCGGGGACTGGATTTGCCGGATCTGGATCTGGTTGTTCACGCTGACCTGCCAACCAATAAAGCAACCCTGTTGCACCGCTCCGGACGAACCGGGCGGGCGGGACGCAAAGGTTTGTGCCTGTTGCTGGTCCCAAACAGCAAGCGCCGCCGCGCCGAGCTGCTTCTGGGCTCCGCCAATATCAATGCCGCCTGGGCGGACCCGCCGACCGCCGGTGAAATCCGCGCGCGCGACACTGAGAGAATGCTGGCTGACCCGCTGCTGACCGAAGCGCCGTTGGAAGAAGACATCGCACTTGCCAAGGAACTTTTAACCCGGCAAAGCCCGCAATCAATCGCGGCCGCGCTGATCCGGCTGTATCGCGAAAAACTTCCCGATCCCGAAGAGATTACGATCCAGACAGCACCTCCGCCGGAACCGTTCGCAACCCGCAATCCGCGCGCGCCGCGTGAAGCGGTGCCATTCGAGCGCCGGCAGGATAGCTCACCCATGGTCTGGTTCCGGGCCGGCGTGGGACGCAAAAACAATGCTGATCCGAAATGGCTGATTCCGCTTATTTGCCGCCTGGGCGGTATTACCAAGCAGGAAATCGGCGTTATCCGGATTTTTGACCGGGAAACCAAGATTGAAATTCTGGAAACGGCAGCAGCGAGATTTGCGGCATCCGTAGCGGCCGCACCGAATAACGACCTGATCCTGGAACCAACCCAACCCCCCGGCGGCGGCAATAAATTCTACGATCCGGGACCGCGCCCGGAAAAGATTAAGGTGAGAGCCGCGCGCCCAGAAAACGACAAGCCTAATGAGCAGGCGAGGCGAAAGAAAAACCGAGCAGGCAGGGGAGCTTAAGGACTTCTTTTCGTGAACAAAAAGAAGCAAAAAAACTTTTATCTACGCTCTGGCACGGGCGCGATGCCCCAGCGCCCATGGCCCAGAGTCATAAAGGTTTTTGCGATGCTTTTTTAAAAAGCGGCTGTTTAATACTTCCTGAGCAAAGCAATCAAACGGCCCTGGATATTGACGCGCTCGGCCGGGAATATTTTGGTTTCGTAACGCTCGTTCGCCGGCTCCAGGGCGATCGAATTGCCGCGGCGGCGCAGGCGTTTCAGTGTGACTTCATTTTCGTCGATCAGGGCGACGATGATCTGGCCGTTTTCAGCGATTTCACCTTTGCGAATGACAACCGTGTCGCCGTCCAGGATGCCGGCTTCGATCATGGAGTCGCCTTCGACCTCCAGGGCGAAGTGGTCGCCCTTGCCCATCAATGCGACTGGCACTTCGATTTCGACGGTGTGCTCGTTCATGGCTTCGATAGGCAGGCCAGCGGCGATTTTGCCGTAGAGTGGGATTGAGACCGCGCCCGCGACATGAGCGGCGCGCACGCCCGGAAGTTTGCCGGTAAAGTCGCCGCGAATAACATTGGGGGCAAAACGCTGAGCGTCAGGCGCTTCGCGCAGGACGCCGCGCGCCGGTGTAAGATCGCTGGAGAGCCGCAGCACTTCAAGGGCGCGGGCGCGATGTTTGTGGCGCCGCAGGAAGCCGCGTTCCTCAAGGGCTGAAATCAGCCGGTGGATGCCAGATTTGGAGCGCAGGTCCAGCGCATCCTTCATTTCCTCGAAACTTGGCGAACAACCGGTTTCGCGGAGATGTCTATCGATAAAAACCAGCAATTCATGCTGTTTCGTGGTCAACATTGGGTGCCTCCAACGGCGTGGGCGCAAAAAACCAAAAAGAACAAAGCGCTAACACGGGATGTTCTAGTTTTATTCTCGTTAGCGCGTCAAGCGTTACGAAAACTATGCGTCCAGGCGGATAAACGGCACTTTTTGACCCGCTGAAAGGGCCGGCGCGTGCGGGGCGCGCATGATCAAGGCCTCGGCCTGAGCCAAAGTTCGAAGCATTCCGGAATCCTGCACCCGAAACGGTGTGACGATCCAGCCATCATCGTCTTGGGTCAGCCCGGCGCGGACAAAGTCGGCGCGCTGGTCGTTGGCTTTGATGGAGGTACCTAGACGAGCCCATTCCGGGGGTCGGATTTGGGCCGGCAAGCCGCTCAGGCGCTCGATGGCGGGGCGCAGAAAGAGCAGCGCGCAGACGAAGGCGGATACCGGGTTTCCCGGCAGGCCTAGCAGCGGCAGCTCGGCCAGATGACCAAATATCAGCGGTTTGCCAGGGCGCATGGCTATTTTCCAGAAATCCAGCCGCAGGCCTCTCGATGCCAGGCCGGCCTGAACCAGGTCGTGATCGCCGACGCTGGCGCCACCTGTGGTAAGCAGCAGGTCCGAGCCTTTGGCGGCATCGGCGCCGGCGGCGATAGCGGTCAGGTCGTCTTTGGCGACCGGCAGAATAATGGGCTCGCCACCGGCCGCGGTGATGAATGCGGCAAGCGCGTGGGCGTTGGAGCTGACGATTCCGCCGGGTCCTATCGGTTCGCCGGGGAGAGAAATCTCGTCGCCGGTGGCGAGAATAGCGATGCGCGGGCGGCGGTGCACGGTTACCCAGGGGTGATTGGCCGCGGCGATGAGGCCAATGTCGCGGGCGGTGAGCCGGCGGCCGGCAGCGATAAGTAGATCGCCGGCGGCAAAATCCTGCCCGGCCGGACGGATATGTCTGGCAGGCTGGCAGGCTTCGTTGACGGTCAGGACGCCGTTTTCCGCAGTGGCGTCCTCCTGGATCAATACCGTGTCGGCACCTTGCGGCATCACGCTGCCGGTGAAAATCCGTACCGCCTGGCCGGGTTTGACGCTGCCCGCAAAGGGATGCCCGGCCGGGGCGGTGCCGATGATTTCAAGGACAGCCCCGTGAGTGCCGTCGGCGGCGCGCAAGGCGTAGCCATCCATCGCCGAGACATCGGCCGGAGGCTGCGTCAGGCGAGCGATTACCGGCGCCGCCAGCACCCGGCCATGCGCTTGGGCGAGCGAGGCGGTTTCCGCGCTGGTTGCCTGCAGTGTTGCGAGAATTCTGCCGCGGGCTTCCTCGACGCTGATCATTCTAGCTTTGGGCGAAATCGCCGGACTTGCCGCCGGACTTGGCCGTCACCCTGATATTTTCAATGCGCATGCCGCGATCCGCAGCTTTCACCATATCGTAGATGGTCAGGGCGGTGACGCTGACGGCGGTGAGAGCTTCCATTTCCACGCCGGTGCGGCCGGTGGTGCGGACAATGGCGGTGATGTCGACGGCAGCGTCGGCCTGGTTCAATGCGAGTTCGATGGCGACCGATGATAATGGCAGAGGATGGCAAAGCGGGATCAATTCGGCGCAGCGTTTTGCCGCCATGATGCCTGCGATCCGGGCGGTGGCGAGTACATCGCCTTTGGGTGCGCTGCCGGCGCCGATCAGGGTCAACGTTTGCAGCTGCATCGATACCCGGCCTTTTGCGGTGGCTTCGCGGACAGTTTCGTCCTTAGCCGAGATATCGACCATGCGCGCGTGACCGGCGGCGTCGAGATGGGTCAGCTCGCCCAAGTTTTTCCCAGCAGGTTGCGCACCGCTGCGGTGACGTCGGGCTCGCGCATAAGGGATTCGCCGACCAGGAAGCCCTGCACACAAACTTTTTGCAGCCGCTCGATATCGGCCGTGGTCTGGATACCGGATTCGGAGACCAGGAACCGGTCCGGCGGCACGAATTTACTCAGCCGTTCGGTGGTTTCCAGCGTGGTTTCCATGGTTTTCAAATTACGATTGTTGATGCCAAGCAAAGGCGTGCGCAGGCCGAGCGCACGGTCTAATTCTGCCTCGTTATGCACTTCCGCCAGCACGTCCATATCCAACGCGCGGGCTAGTTCCTCAAGGTCGCGCGCCTGTTCATCGCCCAACGCCGCCATGATCAGCAGGATGCAATCAGCGCCCATCGCCCGGCTTTCGTAAATCTGCCAGGGATCAAGGATGAAATCCTTGCGCAGCACCGGCAGTTTCACCGCCGCGCGCGCCGCCTTCAAATCCTCGGTTTTGCCTTGAAAATAGGGCGTGTCGGTCAATACGGAAAGGCAGGCAGCACCGCCCGTGGCGTATGAACGCGCCAAGGTGGCGGGCTCGAAATCAGCGCGGATAACGCCGCGGGAGGGCGAGGCTTTTTTGATTTCAGTGATCAAACCAGGCTTGCCGGCCGCGGTTGCATCCATCAAGGCACGGCCGAAGCCGCGTGGCTTGCTGGCGTCGCGCGCGTGCAGCTTCATCTCATCAAGGCTGGTTTTGGCTTTGCGGCGCGCGGTCTCGGCGCGGGTGTCGGCGCAAATCTTCGCCAGAATATCGTCAAGTATTGATGCGCCGTCCATTTAACTTGCACCCTCTTGGGAGGCTTCTACCAGTGCATCGAGCACTGCACTTGCCTTTCCATCATCTATGGCTTGCGCCGCGATTGCGACACCCTCGGTTAAGGATATCGTTTTGCCGGAGACAATCAATGCCGCCGCAGCGTTGAGCAATATTGTATCACGATATGCGCCTTTCTCTCCTGCCAGCAATGCGCGTAGAGCATCGGCGTTTGCGGCGGCGTCGCCGCCTTTGATTGCGGCGTGTGGTGCAGATTGCAGTCCGGCTTCGGCGGCGTTCAAGGTGAATTCGGTGATCTCACCGTCTTTCAATGCGACGACCAGATTTTCGCCGTCCAAGGTCAACTCGTCGAGGCCGTTGCCGAATACCACCCAAGCCGATTCGGAGCCGAGCTGCGCCAGCGTTTCCGCGACCGGCCTTGCCCATACCGGATCGTAGACGCCCATCAGCTGATGTTTGACGCCGGCCGGGTTCACCATCGGGCCGGTGAGATTGAAAATGGTGCGGGTGCCGAGTTCGACCCGGGCTTCCGCGGCAAACCGTAAAGCCGGGTGATGGCGTGGCGCGAACATGAAGACGCAGCCGACCTGTTCCAGAATCGCCGCAAGCCGTTCAATTGGCGGCTCGAGATTGACGCCAAGGGCGGCCAGAACATCAGCGCCCCCAGAGCGGGAAGATAACGCGCGGTTGCCGTGTTTCGCGACTTTGACGCCACAGGCCGCCACTACAAACGCGGTGGCGGTGGAGATGTTGAGGCTGGCGGCGCCATCGCCGCCAGTGCCGCAAACATCAATGGCGCCCGCAGGTATTTCAATCCGCGCCATGCGCCGGCGCAATGCTGCTACCGCACCTGTGAGTTCGCCCACGGTTTCGCCGCGGGCGCGCATTGCCATCAACATGCCGCCGATTTGCGCGGGGGTTGCCAGACCATCCATCACCACACCGAAAGCAGCTTCGGCATCGGCATGGTTCAGGCTTTCGCCGCGGCCTAAACGAGCCAGCACCGGTTTCAGACCGGTACTCATGTTGCTGCTAGTTTCGGGGCGGCCGGTAGAGCTGCGTTCCGGCGGCGCACGATTTCCAGGAAATTCTGCAGGATTTCGTGGCCGTGCGAGGTGGCGATGCTTTCGGGGTGGAATTGTACGCCGAAAATCGGCAGGGTTTTATGCCGTATGCCCATGATGATTTGATCATCCGTCCAGGCTGTTGCTTCCAGGGTTTCGGGCAAGGTTGCAGCAGCGACAATCAAAGAGTGATAGCGGGTGGCGGTGAACGGATCCGGTAATCCGGCAAAGACATCGCTGCCGGCGTGGTGCACCGGACTGGTTTTGCCATGCACCGGGGTGGGTGCGCGGATGACGTCGCCGCCAAAGGCCTGGCCGATGGCCTGGTGGCCGAGACATACGCCGAAAAGTGGGATTTTGCCGGCGGCGGTGTTTACCAGATCCAGGCAGATGCCAGCCTCGTTTGGCGTGCAGGGGCCGGGCGACAGCACGATCGCCTCGGGCTGCATCGCCATTGCTTCCTCGGGTGTGAGGGCGTCGTTGCGGCGCACCACGCAAGTGGCTCCGAGGTCGCCGAAGAAATGCACCAGATTGAAGGTGAAGCTGTCGTAATTGTCGATGATGAGGATCATGGCGCGCGCTCCGCGTAGCGCACGGCGTCTTCGGCGGCGCGGAACAAGGCACGGGCTTTCTGGACGCTTTCGGCATATTCCGCTTCCGGATCGGAATCCGCAACCACGCCGACGCCGGCCTGCACGTACATCGTGCCGTCTTTCACCAGAGCGGTGCGCAGGCCGATGCAGGTATCCATGGTGCCGTTGGCGGCGAAATAGCCGATGCAGCCGCCGTATACACCGCGCCGAGAGGGTTCCATATCATCGATGATCTGCATCGCCCGGACTTTCGGCGCGCCGGAAAGCGTGCCGGCCGGAAAGCCGGCGATCAGCGCGTCAAGCGCGTCGTGCTGGGGTTTGATCCGGCCTTCGACCGTGGAGGAAATATGCATCACATGGCTGAAACGCTCGATGGCAAAGCTTTCCACCACCCGGACCGAGCCAATTTCAGCTACCCGGCCAACATCGTTACGGCCCAGATCGAGCAGCATCAAATGCTCGGCGCGCTCTTTCGGGTCGGCCAGCAATTCGGCTTCGAGTGCGTCATCCTCGGCCTTGTCGGCGCCGCGTTTGCGGGTGCCGGCGAGCGGGCGGATGGTAACCACGCCTTCGCGCAGCCGGACCAGAATTTCCGGGCTGGAGCCAACCGCGGCAAAGGTTCCGAGATCGAGGTAGAACAGGAAGGGTGCTGGATTGATGCGGCGCAGGCTGCGATAGAGCGCGAACGGCGGCATCACGAAGGGGGCTTCAAAACGCTGGCTCAGCACCACCTGGAACACGTCGCCGGCGTTGACGTACTCCTTGGCTTTTTCAACCATCGATAAAAACGCCGGCTTGCTCATGTTAGACTGCGCCACCGGTTCCGGCAGCATTGCCGGGGAAAACAGCTTTGGCACCGGACGGTCAAGCGCGATGGCGGCGGCGCTTAGGCGTTCCTCCGCCGCAGCATAGGCGCCGGCGGCATCGAGGCCAGGCCGCGGATAAACTGGAGCGGCCAAAGTAAGTTCGTCGGTGACACCGTCGAAAATCACGAACAGGCTGGGCCGGACCAGGATGGCGTCGGGAATGCCGAGCACATCCGGGTTCGCATCCGGCAGCTTTTCCATCAGCCGCACCATGTCGTAGCCGAGATATCCGGAAAGGCCGCCGGTCATCGGCGGCAGGCCTTCCGGCACGTCGAGCTTGGTCTCGGCGATCAAGGCCCGCAGGCTGTCCAACGGTTTTTCGGTAACCGGCGTGAAGCGGTCCGGTGCGGATTGCGCGTCGCGGTTGATGGAGGCGGTGCCGCGATCGCAGCGCCAGATCAGATCCGGCAGCATGCCGATGACCGAATAGCGGCCGCGTGCAGCGCCGCCTTCGACGCTTTCGAGCAGGAAGGAAAATGGCTTGCCATGCGCCAGTTTCAGAAAGGCGGCGACCGGCGTTAGCAGATCCGCGACATCGTGGCGCCAGACCAGGGCGCCGCGTCCTGCATCGTACGCAGCGCGAAACGCGTCAAAGCCAGGCGGCGTGGCGGCATTCATAGGATCAACGGGACTTTCAGTTAGCGGTAAATTTTTACTGATAAACTTGCGCGAATAGTTTGGTGTTGACGGTTACCTTGTAGCGTTGCTGCAGACCGGCGATGAAGCTGGCGGCGGTATCATCCTGCATGGATTTGGTCATAGCCTGGGCGACCTGGGCGGCATCGGTAGGGTCTTGCGCAGGGGTTGGCCTATTAACGGCACTGAGGGCCGCGACCATGAAGCCATCCGGCGACTGCAGCATGGTAGATTCGCCCGGTTTCAGACTAAATAAAATCTGCGCCAGCTGGTTGGAGACGCCGTTCGGCGTGTTGTTGCGGGTAACCGGCGGCAGCACGGTGACCGGATAGCCCGCCGCGGAGGCTGCCGCGTCCAGGCTTTGGCCGGAGTTTACAACGTTCAGCAGCTGGGCCGCCTTAACTTCCGCTTCGCGCTGCATCGCCTGGTTGATCCAGTCGACCGCGACTTTCTGTTTCACCGTATCATAGGCTTGCACCGCCGGCGGCGAAATATGGTCCACGGTAAAGGCGAAATAGCCGCCATTCGGACCGGTGATCAGCTGCGCCGGAGCACCTTGCTGGGCAGCGAAAATGGCGCTGATGATGGCGGTGCGCAGGTCCGCGCCGCCGGGGATCGGCGCCGGGTCGCCATCTTGCGTTTTGCCGTTGGCATCGAGCGTGCCTTCCACCGCGACCAGTCCGAGATTACCGGGCAGCTGGTCGAGCGGCGTTTGGCCGGCCAGCGCGTCCTGCACGTTATCGACATCCTGATTGACCGCTACCTGGGCTTTTTGCAGCTGGATCTGCTGCTTCAGCTGCGCCGATACCTGCGCCAGCGGCGGCGCGCCGCCGGCGACCGCATTGGTGACGTTGAACAGGAAATAGCCGAGAGGCCCCTGGATCGGACCGGTGATGACGTTGGGGGTCGCCGCGAAGACCGCATCCGCCAGTTGCGGGTTCGGGATCTGGTCATGCTGGGTGTGGTCCAGCTCGACCGCGGAATCGCCTAATTTGGCGGCGGCTGCCTGCATCTTTTTCCAGTCCGCGCCGCCTTTCCAAAGATTGGCGAGCTGCGCTGCGCTGGCGGCATCGCCGGCGGAGATCACCTGGACGCTCCGGCTGGCGGGGAGATTTTGCTGGGCGCTGGTCTGCTGATAGAGGGCGGCGATTTCGGCAGCGCTTACCGGCTGCTGCGGCGCCAAAGTCTGCGGCGACAGGACCACGATTTTCACCGTGCGGTATTCAGGCGAGGTGAAATCAGCCGGGTTATTTTTCCAGTAACGTTGCAGTTGCGCATCGGGGGGAAGCGGCGGCGGTTTTTGCGCGGAAGCTGAGATATCAACCGATTCGGCGACGCGCTGTTCCGAGATGAAGGCAAAAATCTGGTCGTTCAGTTGCTGTGGGGATGCAACACCGGCGGTGACTGCTTGGATCAGCTGGTTATCCCTCAACTCGTTCTTGATCAGCCCGAGGAATTCATTTGGCGCCAGGTTATTTTGCTGCAGCACCGCGGTAAAAGTGGACTTGTTAAAGACGCCATTGGTCTGGAAGGCAGGCAGACCGTAAACTGTCTGCTTGACTGCGCTGTCGGGCGCGGTGACGCCGAGCGTGCGTTCCTCTTGAGCCAGCACCTGTTGTCGCAGCACTGTAGTCATCGCCGATTGGGCGATTTTCTGCCGGTCCGAAAGATCGGGCTGACCGGGACTGCTTTGTTCGGCCTGAAGGAGTTCTCTTTGATACTCGGTCTGCAACAGCGAGATATCAACCGGCTTGCCGTTGATCCGTGCGACTGCGGTGCTGCTGCCGACCATCGTGAAGACGTTGGAGATGCCCCAGAAGACGAAAACTGCAAAAAGCAGCACGAAAAAAACGCGTGCTACCCAGTTTTCCAATAGTTTCCGCAGGCGGGACATCATCGCGACTTTTACTCCGAAAGCCGCGCCTTATAGCCATGCCACCCAGATGGAGCAATTCGGGACGCTGGCTGAGCCGCAGCTTTGCCGCGCTAACCCCGCCCCTGTTGCGCTATTGCCAAGCGCTATTGCTGGCGAAGGTAGACGCTGCCCGGAATAAAACCGCTCGAGGCCGGGGCACGGGTACCGGCGTTATGACCGGCAGCAGCGCCACGGGCGCCGGCAATGGGCTTAGCCGCAGGCCGCTTCGGCGCTGGCGGGTTCAGCATCTCGATATCGAGTTTCTGAGCGCCAAGCACGGCGGCGATGCCGACAGCCAAGCTAATTACAAAAAACAACATGTTCGTACTCCTTCAACATGAAAAATCGGGCCCCTGACGGGTAACCAGAAAATCCTACACACTGATGAACACTATGTTGCGTCGCACCAAAGATAGTCAAGAAAATATGTTGCACCGCACCATGCATGCCGATAGGGGCTGATCTGCATGTAAGTTTGCATGGCAGATGGGGGGATTTGCCAGGGCGGAAACAGGCTGGCAGTTTGCGGTGGTTACGGAAAAAGGGGAGCGGAATGCGGCGTATTATAGCGGGCAATTGGAAAATGAACGGCAAATTCAGCGATATTGTCCCGTTTGTGGCAGCGTTGGAGCAGGCTGAACTGCATGCTCAACTGATCATCTGTCCGCCGTTTCCGATGCTGCAGCGTTTTGCAGCCGAACTGCCGGCGCATAAGGGGTTGATCGGCGCCCAGGATTGCCATGCAAACGAAGCCGGTGCCCATACCGGGGACGTGGCAGGGTCGCTGCTGGTGGAGGCGGGGGCGAAATACGTGATTCTCGGCCATTCCGAGCGGCGGATGGACCATGGAGAAACCAACGCTGAGGTGAGAGGCAAGGTAGCAGCGGCGCTAAAGGTGGGGTTGATCCCGATTGTCTGCGTCGGCGAAACCGGGCCGGAACGGGACGCCGGCGAGGAAAAGAACATCGTGCATATGCAGCTGACCCATAGCTTGCCCGATAATTTCGTCGGGCTGATCGCCTATGAACCGGTCTGGGCAATTGGCACCGGGCGGACGCCAAGCGAAGCGGAGGTGGCGGCGATGCATGCGCATATCAGGGCTACTTTGGTAACGCGATTTCCAGGTAGCGGTGCGAACACTGCTATTCTGTATGGCGGCTCGGTCAAACCTGGCAATGCCGCGGCGTTGCTGGCGCTGCCGGAGGTGGGCGGCGCGCTGGTCGGGGGCGCCAGCCTGTTCCCCGCTGACTTCCTTGCCATTGCTGCCAGCGCCCCGCGCGGCTAGAACGCCGCAGCCCATATAGGGCGGCCCGCATCCTGCGGGATTCAGGGTAAGGTTTCGGATGATCAAGGTTCTGTTGGTTCTGCATGTCTTCGTCACGATCGCGCTGATCGGCGTGGTGTTGATACAGCGGAGCGAGGGCGGCGGACTTGGGTTGGGCGGCGGCCAGGGCATGGGTAATTTCATGTCCGGACGCGGTACAGCCAATCTGCTGACACGAACCACTGCGATCCTCGGCACCGCGTTCTTCGCTTTGTCGCTGCTGCTGGCGATTTTGTATAAAGGCGCCAGCAACGATAATGCCGCGTCGATCCTGAATGCACCGCCGCCGAATAATCCAGCTGCAATCCCGGGACCGGCCGTGCCCGGAATGGCGCAATCCGCGCCGGTGTCGCTGCCCCAGATCCCGGCGGATGTACGCCCGGGTCCCAGCGCTCCCACGTCCGGCGTTCCGGCAACGAACCAGCCCGGCGTACCGATGCCCGGGGTACCGATGCCGGCCACACCTGCGCCTGGCGTCCCTGCGCCGGCTGCACCTGGGACCCCCAAAACTAACTGATCGGAAAGCTCTCGCTTTTCGCGCGACTCATGTATGATCGGATTCCATGACGCGGTTTGTATTCATCACCGGCGGCGTGGTCTCCTCTTTAGGTAAGGGAATCGCATCGGCAGCACTCGGCGCCTTGCTGCAGGCGCGCGGCTATTTGGTCTGTTTACGGAAACTGGACCCGTATCTGAACGTTGATCCCGGCACCATGAGCCCGTACCAGCATGGCGAGGTATTCGTGACCGATGACGGCGCGGAAACCGATCTCGACCTTGGGCATTATGAACGTTTCACTGGCGTGCATGCCAGCAAGCTCGACAATGCGACAACTGGGAAGATTTATTCCGAGGTGATCGCCAAGGAACGGCGCGGTGATTATCTTGGCGCCACCGTGCAGGTGATCCCGCATATTACCGATGCGATCAAGGACGTGGTGCTGCGGGAGAGCTCGGGGTTCGATTTCGTGCTGGTGGAAATCGGCGGCACCGTCGGCGACATCGAAAGCCTGCCGTTTCTCGAAGCAATCCGGCAGCTTGGCAATGAGCTGACACTGGCGCGGTCGATGTTCGTGCATCTGACACTGGTGCCGTATATTTCTTCAGCCGGCGAGCTGAAAACCAAACCGACCCAGCATTCCGTTAAGGAATTACAGAATGTGGGGATCCAGCCGCAAATGCTGATCTGCCGCTGCGACCGGCCGATCCCTGATAATGAACGGCGCAAGATTGCCTCGTTCTGCAACGTGCGGACCGAGGCTGTGATCCCGGCCCTGGATATCGATACCATCTACGCGGTGCCGATTTCGTATCATGAAGCCGGCATGGATAAGGAAGTGCTGCGGCATTTCGGGCTGCCGCATGATAGCGAGCCGGACTTGTCGCGCTGGCATAAAATTGTCGACGTGGTGCGGGCGCCGGAGGGCGAGGTGCGGATTGCCGTGGTTGGGAAATATACCAATCTGCTGGACAGCTATAAGTCGCTCGCGGAAGCTCTGGCGCATGGCGGGATCGCCAACAAGGTGAAGGTGCAGCTGGACTGGATCGATGCCCAGGTTTTCGAGCAGCCGGATAAGGTGCAGGCGCTGGACGGGGTGCATGGGATTCTGGTGCCGGGCGGATTTGGCGAACGCGGGACAGCCGGCAAAATTGCCGCGGTGCAGTTTGCGCGGGAACGGCAAGTGCCGTTTTTCGGGATCTGCTTTGGCATGCAGATGGCGGTGATCGAGGCAGCCCGTAACCTGGCCGGCATGGCCAATGCGTCCTCCACTGAATTCGGCCCGTGCGATGTGCCGGTGGTAGGGCTGCTGACGGAATGGGCGCGGGGCAATGATATCGAACGGCGGCGCGCCGGCGGCGACCTTGGCGGCACGATGCGGCTGGGCGCCTTCGATGCGACGCTGGAACCGGGCACGCTGGTGCGGGAAATTTACGGGACCGCGCATATTTCCGAACGGCACCGGCATCGATACGAAGTTAACATCCACTACCGTGATGAGCTGGAAGCAACCGGGTTGAAATTCTCCGGGCTATCTCCGGATGGCGTGCTGCCCGAGATCGTTGAGTACCCGGACCATCCCTGGTTTATCGGCGTGCAATATCACCCCGAGCTGAAGTCCAAGCCGTTTGCACCGCACCCGCTGTTCGAGGGCTTTATCGCCGCTGCGCTAAGACAGTCCAGGCTGGTTTAATAAGCACTTCTTTTTCTGCAGAAAAAGAAGCAAAAAGACTTTTTATTCCGGGCTTTGGGGGTTTCTATGTGCAACGCCCTTGCCCGCGTCAGTGAGTTAATATGACCCAGGTTAGTATCGGCAATCTCACCGTCGGCAACGACCTCCCTTTCACCTTGATTGCGGGGCCCTGTCAGATTGAGTCGGAGGCGCATGCGATGGAGGTGGCGGCGGCGCTGTCGGAGATCTCTAAGACGCTTGGCGTCGGGATTATTTATAAATCCAGCTACGATAAGGCCAATCGGACTTCCGCCAAGGCCGCGCGCGGGATCGGCATGGATAAGGGGTTAGAAATCCTGGCCCGGGTGCGGGAGAAATTCGGCATGCCGGTGCTCACGGATGTGCATGATGCAGGGCATTGCGCGCCGGCGGCGGATGCCGTGGACGTGCTGCAAATACCGGCGTTTTTATGCCGGCAAACGGATTTGCTGCTGGCTGCCGGCAATACCGGGTGCGCGATCAACGTGAAGAAGGGGCAGTTTCTGGCACCTTGGGATATGGCGAATGTCGCCGCGAAAATTGCCAGTACCGGCAATCAGAAAATTTTGTTGACCGAGCGCGGCGTGAGCTTCGGATATAACACACTGGTCAGTGATATGCGGTCGCTGCCGATTATGGCGCAGACCGGCTATCCGGTGGTGTTCGACGCCACGCATTCAGTGCAGCAGCCTGGCGGCCAGGGAACATCGTCCGGCGGCGAACGCAAATTCGCGCCGGTGCTGGCGCGGGCGGCACTGGCGGTCGGTTGCGCGGCGGTGTTTATCGAGTGCCACCCCGACCCCGACCACGCGCCCTCTGACGGACCAAATATGATCGCGCTGCGCGATATGCCGAAATTGATAAAAACCCTGATGGCGTTTGATCAATTGGCAAAGCACCTAGCCACCGGCAGCTAGAGCGTGATGGCTTTAGGGATTTTTCAGCTACGGTATCAAAAATAGCTCGAACGACCGGCCAAGTCCGGAAAGGGCGCGGCGCAGAGGCGCCGGGTCCCAGCTTAAAGAAAGTTTTTAGTTCTTTTTTTCAAAAAGAACCGCTTGCCTTCAGACGTCGCCGAGTTTCAGGATCATCTTGCCGGTGTTGGAGCCGTCGAACAGGCGTAGCAGGGCCGGAAGAGCATTTTCGATACCTTCTTCGATATGTTCGTCGATGATCAGCTCGCCGGATTTCAGCCAGCCGGTCAGTGCTGCCGCTGCCTCGGGGATGCGTTGGAAAAATTGGGTAACGATGATGCCTTCCATCCTGGCACCCTGAACGATGAGCTGGAACAGGTTGCGGGCCCCGGCGGGTTTGGTGTTGTACTCGGAAATCAGCCCGCACAATACCACCCGCGCGCGCTGGCGCAGGCAGAGCAACGCGGCATCCAGGATATTGCCGCCGACGTTCTCGAAATGCACGTCGATGCCGTCCGGTGCGGCGGCGCGGATGGCTGACACCAGTTCCTGCACAGATTTGCCGCGATAGTCGATGGCGGCATCGAAGTGGTATTTTTTCAGCAATCGCCCGCATTTTTCAGGGCCGCCGGCGATGCCGATCACCCGGCATTTTTGCAGTTTGGCGATCTGTCCCGCAATCGAGCCGACTGCGCCGGCGGCGGCCGATATCAACACCGTTTCGCCGGCTTGCGGGCGGCCGACATCGGCTAGGCCAAAATACGCCGCCAGCCCGGCGCCGCCGAGGACCGACAGGTAATTGGTGATTTTTGGTAGCGCGGCGGGGTCAATCAGCTGGGTGAAGCCGGGGACGCCGATGGAAAACAGCTCAATGCCGTTGAACCCGGACGCCCAGCTACCGACCGGGAATGCGGGATTGCGGGTCTCGGCGACGATGCCGAGTGTGGAGGCGCGCAACGGCGCGCCCAAGGCGACGGGCGGCAGGTAGGAGGGCACGTCATCGAGCCAGCCACGCATCGCGGGATCAAGCGAGGCGTAGATGTTTTTGAGGAGAAACTGGCCTTCCTCGAGAGCGGGCGTGGGGTCTTCCACCAGCTTGAAGTCATCTGCTGAAAGATTTCCGCTGGGTCTGCGCGCAAGGGTGAACCGGCGATTCAATGGCATGATGGGGATCCTTGGTTGGTTGGGCAGTTGGACGCTCTGCCATGTTCTGATTTGCAGATACCAAAGCTTACGTCCAGATTTTCCGCCGGTAGGCAGCTGCGGAATGGCGTGCGTTGGGTGCAAATATTAATGCGCGAGATTGCTGCCGTACACGCACATTAAGCTTTTGATGTTTTCGTCAACTATCGCAGTGCTTGCAGAGGCCGCGGTTGAAAAAGCTTTGGCGCGGGACAAGTTGCGACATAAGACCCAAGGGGGAATTTTTATGCGTATTTTTGTTATTGCCTACGTAGCAGCCTTGATTGTTATGGGCGTGGTTGACGGCATCTGGCTTAGCCTTACCGCGAGCAAGATCTACCGTCCTAGCCTTGGTACGCTGATGGCGGACAAACCGGTTATTCCTGCCGCCATTGTTTTCTATCTTCTGTTTATTGCCGGTCTGACCTATTTGATCGTGCTTCCCGCTTTGGCGGCCGGTCAATTCAATAGCGCAATCATACGAGGTGCTGTTCTGGGTCTGGTTGCATATGGCACCTACGACCTTACAAATCTCGCGATTATTCGCGGCTGGCCTCTCAGCGTGACGATCATCGACCTTGCCTGGGGCACGATCCTGACTGCTGTGACCGCAGCCGCGGCGTTCCTCATTACCCGCGCGATTGGATGATGAGCCCGATTTGATTTAAAGTGACTTCGTTCCCGCAATAGATATAATCGCCTCCAAAGAAAAAGGGGGGAAGCAATGTCCGAAACACGTCTCGTCGTGACGGGTCAAAATGCTGACGGCAAATCGGTGATTGTGACTGACGAAAAGATCAGTGCGGTTAACGATGTTATCAGTGTGACGCCGCTTTGGGCAGCCGATGGACCCCCGGTATTTCCGTCAACGGGTGAGCGGCCCGCGGTTAAGACGCTTTTCCCGCCGCTTGGTGGTTATCGCTTTCTGTTGATGACGATTCCGCCTGACGCGGAGCTGCAGAATATCGATATGACCGCGGCGCCGAGCGCGGCTGAGGTGCAGCGACTTGGCGCCGGCGCAGCCGATTGGTTAGAACCTGATGCGCCCGGTATGCATACCACCGACACCATTGATTTCGAGGTCGTGTTATCTGGAGAGGCTTCGCAGGAATTTGATGACGGCATCGTGGTCCATCTGCAGCCGGGTGATTGTTTTGTCCAGAATGGAACCCGGCACCGCTGGTTCAACCGGGGCGATGTTCCCGCCGTCGTGGCAGTTGTACTGATCGGTGGGCATCCCCGCCGTTAAACATGGCAGACGCGTAAAGCCATTATCGGCAGCAACGTCTCGTATTACCTTCGAAACGAGTGCAAGCCGCTTATAGCGTCAAAGACGCTGAGCGAGCCGCGCCCATGGCCCCTTCAAAAAAGACCTGCTTAAGGCGGCTGGCTGGACTGATCTGAACCGCGCTTACTTCTCGATGACCAGTTGGCAATTGCGGAGTTCGTAGCCGGTTACCAGCGGGTTCCAGGAGATGTCCGGGGCGCGGGCGAGCTTCAGGCCGGGGACGCGCATGAGCAAGTCGAGCAGGGTTTCGGCTTCGGCAAGGGCGACGCCGGCGCCGGGGCAGCGGTGTTCGCCGTCGCCGAAGGAAAGCACCGAGCCGGCCACGCGGTCGGCGCGGGTGCGGTTGGGGTCGACCGCGAACGGGCAGGGGCCAACGGCTTCAGGGTCGACATTGGCGGCGCGCACGTCGAGCGCCAGGGTTTCGTCCGAGCCTTCGAACTTGCGGTACAGGATGCCGACGACTGGTTCGAGCCGCAGGATTTCTTCCAGAATGGCGAGGCGGCCGGCCCGGTCGGTGGCGAGGAAGCGGTCGTGCAGGTCTTTATCCTCGAGCATGTGCCACGCGGCCATGGTAATGAATTCCCGCGTCGTCACCATGCCGGCGGCGCCGTAGGTGAGGCACTCGACCAGGATGTCGCGGTTGCGATAGCCGTCAGAGATCAAATGGGAGATGACGTCCTCGCGCGGGGTTTTACGGCGGGCGTTGATGGCCGGGCGAACGTCGCGCATGTAGAATTGCAGAACGCCCCATTGCGCCCGGATCGCGGTGATCGTGGTGGCGACGAAGCCGGTTTTCGACATGTCGAGCGAGAAAAAAGAGTCGAGGCGGCGGACCATGCCCTCCTTGTCGCTATTGGTCAGGCCGACGATTTCGGCGGCGACCGTGACTGCCATGTCGAGAGCCAGGCGGTCGAGCCGGGCGGCGCCGGATTTCTGCAGTTCGGCGACCACGCGTTCGGCGCATGAGACCATTACCGGGCGGTGCCGGATATCGACGGCGCGCGGCGTAAAAAAGCGGGCGGTGGCGGCGCGCTGGCGGTGATGCGCCTCGCCGGTGAGGTAGAGGATCGGCGGCCGGGTAAAGCCGCCGGGGCGGGCAGCAAATTCAGCCTTGAAGCCGGCCTGCAGCGCGTTGCTTTTGCGCAGGATATCTCGAACTTCGGTAAAGCCGGTGACCGATACCGGCGATTTTACCGAGCCGTCGCCAGCGACGTTCGCGGATTTGCGGTGGTCGCCGACAGCGACGGGACAATGTTGGATTTCGGGTTCGTAATCAGCCATGACACCTTGTAACACAAGTCCTGGAACTTACCAGAGGAATGCGCGCAGGATTGAGACCGGCGTAATGCCGGCGCGCGCAGCCTCGCTTGGGGCGTCCTCCGGATGGGTGGCGTGGATACCAGAGAGCACCCAGCAGGCGTCGATGCCGGCGGCTTTGGCGCCTTGCATGTCGGTGCGCAGCGAATCGCCGATGGCCAGGGTGCGGGATTTTTGAATGCCGAGCAGGTTGAGGGTTGGGCCGTAGATGGCGGGGTCGGGTTTGCCGCGGTTGATGACCTTGCCGCCCAACGCCTGGTAATTTTCGGCGAGCAGGCCGGCGCAAATGATGCGTTTGCCGTCGCGCACCACTTCAAGGTCGGGGTTGGCGCAGATCATGGTGAGGCCGGCGGCCAGTGCGGCTTGCAGGGTTGGGGCATAGGGTGACGGGTCCTCGGGGCCAAGCAGGTCATCCGGGCCGGTGTTGAGGAGGAAATCCGCAGCCGCTGGCGTGGCGGCAACGGCAAGGTCCAGCGTGTCGAAGATATCGCGGTCACGCTCCGGGCCAAGGTGGTAGAGTTTGCTGCCCAGGGCAGCGAAGTCTGCGTCGGTGCGGTCGCGGAGCGCGGTATGCACCGCCTCCCCGCTCGACATGATGCCGTCGTACAAATCCGGGGTGACGCCCATGGTGGCCAAAGCGAAACCGACGGCGGCAGCCCGGCGGGGGGCATTAGAGAGGAAAACGACGCGTTTGTTGCGGGCGCGGAGCTGGGTCAGGCAGTCGATAACACCGGGATAGGGTTTTACGCCGTTATGGACGACCCCCCAGAGGTCGACGATGAAGCCGTCGTAGTTTTCCGCAAGGGTGGCGATACCGCTCATTTTGTGGCGATGCGCGCCTGGGCGGCCAAGCCGATCGCTTCGGTGACGGAGTTTAGTCCACGTTGGCGGAGCAGCGCGGCGAGGCCGGATTTGAGGTGCGGGATCAAGGCCGGCCCATGATAGGCAAAGCCGGTGTAGAGCTGCACCAAGGTGGCGCCGCAGAGGATTTTGGCGAGGATGTCGGAGGCCGAGGAAATGCCGCCGGCGCCGATGAGCATCAGTTTGCCTTGCGCAAGTTTATAGGATTTTGCGAGCATTTTAGTGGATGGCTCAAAAAGTGGAGCGCCGGAAAGGCCGCCCGCTTCGGATTTTTTTGGGCTTTGCAGAAAGTCCGGACGGTCTGTTGTGGTGTTGGAGATGATAAGGCCGGTGACGTTGTAGAGCAAACAGGTTTCGACCACGGCTTCAAGGCCGGCATCCGAAAGGTCCGGCGCTATTTTTACGAAAAGCGGGGTGGCTGTGGTGATGGCTTCCAGGATGGCGGCCAGGCGCTGCTCGCTTTGCAGATCGCGCAAACCGGGGGTGTTGGGCGAAGAGATGTTGATGGTGATGTAGTCAGCATGGGCTTCGACCGCATGGACCAATTCGGGGTAATCTGATTCCGGCACCGCGCCTTCCTTATTGATGCCGAGATTGGCGCCAATGGCGATTGCGGCACGGTCGGTTTTTTTAAGGCGCGGCAACAGGGCGTCGATGCCGGCATTGTTGAAGCCCATGCGGTTGATGACAGCGTGGTCTTCGGGCAGGCGAAACAAACGCGGGCGCGGATTGCCGGGCTGCGGGCGCAAGGTGATGGTGCCGGCCTCGATGAAGCCGAAGCCAAGGCGGCTAAGCGCGGCGATGGCGACGCCGTTTTTGTCGAAACCGGCGGCCAGGCCAATGGGGTTGCGCAGCGCACGGCCGAAGGCAGAGACCTCGAGGATGGGGTCGTCAGGGGTGTTGTCGCGGCCGGCGAGGCCGAGGCGCAAAGCCCTAAGGGAGAGGTTATGGGCGGTTTCGGGGTCGAGCCTGCGCATCAGCGGCATCGCGGCCGCGGCGAGAACGCTCACTTATAAGCTCATTTCACATAGACGAGGACATTGGAATCCAGCCCCGCGGATTTGGCGGTAAGCGTGACGTTGGATGCGGGCACACCGTCGTCGACGATTGCCTTGGCGACGGCGGCAGCGGTGCCGGATAGCGCCGTGAGCTCGGTGGCGCTGGCATCCGGGGTGGCCGAGGCCGGGCTGACGGCGGAGACCTCGAATTTGGCGTCGGGCTTGATGGCGAGCGCCTGGCGGACGGCGGAGGCCACGGGGGCGCTGAAATCGGTGGTGCCGGGAAGGATGGTGATCAGCGCGATGCGGTCTGAGAATGCTTTGGTGGCAGAAACGCTGGCGGTGTCAGCACCTACGGGTGCGGGCGCGAAGGTGTTGCGGCCGGGCGGTGCGCAGGTGGCAAGTGCGCATAATAGCAGGATTGGGGAGAGGGAAGTTATTCGCATGCGCAAGCTGTAGTGAATCAGAGCTTGCGCGGCAATCGCACCACCTTCAAGCTTCACTCTTGGAATGGCCTCGAAGCGAGATGGAGGGGTGGCATGTTTGATTTGATCATTCGCGGCGCGAATTTGCCGGACGGGCGGAGCGGGATCGATATCGGGATCCAGGGTGACCGGATTGCGGCAGTGGAGACCGGGCTTGATGCTACCGCCGGCCGCGAGATCGATGCGGCGGGACGGCTGGTTTGTCCGCCATTCGTCGATAGCCATCTGCATCTGGACTCGACGCTGAGCCTCAGCGTGTCGCAGGCCAATCAGAGCGGCACATTGCTGGAGGGGATTTCGATTTGGGGCGAGTTGAAGCCGTCGCTGACGCAGGAGGCGATTTACGAGCGGGCCCGGAAATTATGTTTATGGGCGATGGCGCGCGGAACGCTGGCGATCCGCGCGCATGTGGATATTTGCGATGACCGGCTGCTGGCGGTGGATGCGCTGCTGGCGCTGCGCGAAGAGATGAAGCCGTATCTGGATATTCAACTGGTGGCGTTTCCGCAGGATGGTTATCTTCGCTATGCGAAATCGCCGGAGAACATGAAGCGGGCCTTGGATAAGGGCGTCGATGTCATCGGCGGGATTCCGCATTTCGAGCGAACCATGGAGGATGGGACGGCAAGCGTGAAGCAGCTGATGCGGCTGGCGGCAGAGCGCGGGCTGATGGTGGATATGCATTGCGATGAGAGCGATGATCCGATGTCACGGCATATCGAGACGTTGGCGGCTGAGAGCGTGCGGCATGGGTTGCAGGGCCGCGTGGCGGGTTCGCACCTGACCTCGATGCACAGCATGGATAATTATTATGTCAGCAAGCTGATCCCGTTGATTGTCGAGTCCGGGGTGGCGGCGGTGGCGGCGCCGCTGATTAATATTACGCTGCAGGGGCGCCAGGATACCTATCCCAAGCGGCGCGGGATGACACGGGTGAAGGAGTTGATGGCAGCTGGGGTAGAGGTTTGCTTCGGGCATGATTGCATCATGGACCCGTGGTATCCGATGGGCAGTTACGACATGCTGGAGGTTGCCAATATGGCGCTGCATGTGGGGCAAATGACCGGGGTGGAGGAGATTAAATCCTGCTTTGCGGCGGTGACCCAGAATGCCGCCAAAGTGTTGAACCTGGAGCATTATGGACTGGCGCCGGGCAATAATGCGGATTTGATTGTTTTGCAGGCGAGTGATGCGATCGAGGCGATCAGGCTGCATGCGGAGCGGCTGTTCGTGATCAGGCGTGGCAAGATTTTGGCGGAGACCGAGCCGCGCGTCGCCAAAGTGCAATTTGGCAATGAGACGAAAAGCCTTGATTTCACCAGGGCGAATTTAGATTTGGCATGACGCCGGGCGAAAACACACGGTGTTTAGCAACAAAAGTTTTTTGGTTCTTTTTTCAAAAAAGAACCGCTTTCCTTAAAGGGGCTTAGCCATGCAGCAGATAATTTTGATAACCGGTGCGACCGCGGGATTTGGGGCGGCGTTTGCAAGGCGATTTGTGAAAGATGGCCACCGAGTAATTGCAACCGGCCGGCGGGTGGAACGGTTGGAGAGGCTGGCCAAAGAGTTGGGCAAGGCGGTGTTACCGGTGCCGTTGGACGTGACCGATGCGAAGGCGGTAGCAGGTTTTGTGGAGGCGTTGCCAACGGCTTGGCGGGAGATTGATGTGCTGGTGAATAATGCCGGGTTGGCGTTGGGGTTATCGCCGGCCTGGGATGCAGATCTGGCGGAATGGGACAGAATGGTTGCGACCAATGTTACCGGGTTGATGCATGTGACACGGGCCGTGCTGCCGGGGATGGTGGCGCGCAATAAAGGGACGATTTTGAATCTGGGTAGCGTGGCCGGGACTTATCCGTACCCAGGCGGGCATGTTTACGGCGGGACCAAAGCGTTCGTGGAACAGTTCTCACTGAATTTGCGGGCCGATCTGGTGGGTAAGAATATTCGGGTGACGAGTATCGAGCCTGGACTGGTTGGAGGCAGCGAGTTCAGCACGGTGCGGTTTGGCGGCGATGAGAAAAAAGCGGCCGATGTTTATATAGGGACGATGCCGCTGTCGCCGGAGGATATCGCCGAGACGGCGGCGTGGATCGTCGGGCTGCCGGCGCATATGAATATTAATCGGATTGAGATGATGCCGACCTGTCAGGCGAGTGCTGCGTTCGCGATCAAACGACAGGAATAGCTTGCTTCCGCATCGTTGCGCGCGCAGCATGCAACCTATGCGGGTAATTTTCGGTTGAGCATCGCACGGGTACAAAGTTTCGCGTTTGCCGGGATCGAGGCGCAGCCGGTTGAAGTGCAGGTGCAGATTTCATCCGGGCTGCCGGCGTTTTTAATGGTGGGGCTACCGGATAAGGCGGTGGGCGAGGCGCGCGAGCGGGTGCGGGCGGCGCTGACGGCGATGGGCCTGGCGCTGCCGCCGAAACGGATTCTTGTGAATTTGGCGCCGGCGGACGTGTTAAAAGAGGGTAGTCATTTCGATCTGCCGGTGGCGCTGGCGGTGCTGGCGGCAATGGATGTGCTGCCGCGCGAGGAGTTGGCGCTGTTTGCAGCTCTAGGCGAGCTCTCGCTGGATGGCAGAATCATGCCGGTGGCTGGCGTGCTGCCGGCGGCGATTGCGGCCGGGGCGCGGGAGCTGGGATTGATATGTCCCGAAACCCAAGGTCCGGAAGCCGGTTGGGCGGGTGAGCTCACGGTGCTGGCGGCGCCGGATTTATTATCGTTGATCAATCATTTTCGTGGCACGCAGATATTGTCGCCGCCACCGGCTGGGATGCTAGGCGGCGGCTTCAAGACGTTGGACCTCGCGGATGTTCGAGGAATGGAAACTGCCAGGCGGGCACTGGAGATTGCCGCGGCCGGTGGACATAATCTGTTGATGATCGGGCCCCCCGGCGGCGGCAAGACGATGCTGGCGGCAAGGCTGCCTGGGCTGTTGCCGGATTTGCAGCCGCGCGAGGCGCTCGGCATTATGTAGCAATAACACCTAAATTCGTTTAGGTCAACTCTTTTCGTTTGAATATACTAGGCGGGGTTTTTCGGGTTTTTCTTCATCACTTAACTCGTATTTTTTCGATAAGCCGCGCTCTTTCAGGTAATTGAAGTAGGTCGTCCGGGAAACGCCGATAGCCTCGATAATTTCTTTCGCTTGCATCCCCAGGCTGCGCAATTCTGCAATGACCTTCTCTTTTTCCGGCGTGATCGTTGCCGAACGCCCCCAGGCCACGCCTCGTGCTTTAGCGGCTTCAATCCCGTTACGTGTACTTTCCGCATGGGCCTTACTGAACTTGTTAACAGCCTGCCCTTTTGGCATCTGCTCGCTGTCTATCGGCGTTTCAATGACCGCCCATTTTCTATTTTTGGTATATAAAATATCATTGCGTCTTGCCATGGAGCGCCGAACATTTAGTAGAGGTTGTTGCGATACAATTTGAACGCCGCCAGCCCGCAGGCCGACCAAAATCTCTTCTTCCGTAAGTGGTCTTCCTGCCTCCCGAATGACGACAACGGCGCACTCTGGCAACGGCTTTCCGTAAAATTTGCTGTCTGGCCCTATATGGGGTACGGCGCTGTTTGCGATTTTTGGCGGTAGTTCCTCTGAATCCTCAAGGACACCAACCGCTTCTTCCATAATCCGTTCCGCGTCTTTTAAGAGCTGCACCATGTTAGCCAATTTCTCTTCGAGAACACGCAGTTCGTCGTCTTTGTTCTCGAACCTTGCGCGCAGCTCAGCGCGCCGCGCTTGCGTTTGAACAAGCTTCTCCTGGTAGTTACTCCACGCGCCTTTTGAGAATTCGTCTGGCATAAGTATTTATTTACACCTTTGTTGTACTCCTGGCAATTCGCGGTAATCCTCCCAAATCCGGGGCTTGCACTACGCCGAGACCGGGTGTTACGATCTGAGTTCACCAGACGCCCATGGACTCTTTCACAGTATTGGCTATCATCGGGGGAATGCCCCGATTCGTCCGCAACGGTAAAAAGGAAGATTTTCACAAAAAGCACTTTTAGAAACACAGAAGGCGGCCCCTCGCCAAAGGGAAACCGCCTTCGTGCCGGACCTAGGTGTGGTCGCCCTGAGCCTAGGCCGTGATCACAGAGGGGCAGAGAACTGCGACCTACTGAGACCCAACAGTCTGTAGAATCGCACCTCTGCTCCCCTGTGACAAGGGGTAACGAGCAGAAGGAGCAATCCATTGATTTGGATCAGCGAATACTTGCGCATGCGCTTTGGCAAAAGCGAAACCGTGACGGCCCATTGGCGCCGCGCTCGGTACTAACACCTTAACCCTCAACAAGAGAGCCGGGCCGCGCAAGCGGTCCGGTCTTTGAGAGACCAATCCCGAAAGGTTCACTGCCAGCCCAAAGCAATTCTATGCCTGCCTCCTCAATCGTTCGGCGCAAAGCTCCGAGGTTGTTTTTCATCGGGTTGCGCTTACCGTTCTCAAAATCACGCACAGTGCTTAACGACACGTTGGCGCGCGTAGCAAGCTCTTCCTGGCTCCAATTCAGCCAAGCCCTCGCGGCGCGCAATTGCTCGGGTGCAAGTGACATAGGTAGCTAGTGCCAGTTATTTTAATTATGGTCAACAGTAATCGTTGACATCGCCAAAACCAACTAATATAACTTACCTCAACGAATTTAGTTTAGGTTGTTATGAGCCAGCATTTCCTTCTTTCCGCCAAAGCCCGCAACCTGAGCCTAGCCAGTATCCTGCGTATGTCTGAAGATGATGCCCATGCTCGGTTCCAGGCAATCCGCTGGGCCGACAACGGCGGCGAACCCTTCTGCCCGCGTTGCGAGTTCACCGGCATCTATTCTTACGCTTCGCGTCGGATCTGGAAATGCAAAAAATGTCTCCATCAATTCAGCGTCACGAGCGGCACAATCTTTTCCAGCCGCAAACTGCCAATCCGTGATTATCTAGCCGCCATCTGCATTTTCGTGAATGCGGTTAAGGGTGTTTCCGCTTTGCAATTGGGCCGTGATTTAGACGTGCAATACAAAACTGCCTATGTGATGGCTCACAAAATCCGTGAGGCCATTGGCGCCGTGCAGAACCAAGGCGAACTATCGGGCGTCGTGGAAATTGACGGCGCATACGTTGGCGGGCACGTCCGCCAGGAGAACAACAAGGCCGATCGGATTGACCGCCGCTTAGAAGTCCCGGCGAAGCGCCAGTCGGTTGTGGTGGCCCGTGAGCGCGGTGGTCGCACTCTGGTTACTGTGGTTGTCAAAGAAGCCGATGGCGCGCCCTTCGTCCGCCAGCACGTCAAACCCGGCACCATTGTCCACGCCGACGAAGCGAGCGGCTGGGACCGCCTCCACGCCCATTACGAGATGCGCCGGATCAATCATTCGATCAGCTATTCCAAAGATGGCGCTTGCACGAACCAAGCCGAGTCCTACTTCTCGCGGCTTCGCCGGGCGGAATGGGGCCAGCATCACCACATTAGCGGCAAGTATCTGGCCTTCTACGCCGTTGAAATGGCTTGGCGTGAGGACAACCGCCGGAAAGCCAACGGGGCACTACATGATGCTGCTACGGGCGCGGCACTCGCTCACCCGGTTAGCCGGGTGTGGAAGGGCTATTGGCAACGATAACGCAACAAGCTACAGGCACTTTCCCGCTCGCATTAACAAGAAAATGGCTTCGAATTCATGGCCTTCCTGATTGCTGCAACTGCTCCACCTCAAAGCGGGGCGGTAATAAAGTACGGCCAAAACGGTCGCTGGGACGCGATTTTCGACATTGGGTATGACCCAACTATCCCTATTTCTTATCAGATGGGGGTACACACCTACCCGAACGGCCAAGAAACTGAGTTTGGCTTCTGTCTGATTTATTCTGACATGACTGGGAAAAATAGCGGCTATACATACAAATCAAGCATTTCGAACCAAATAATATCTAGAACAGAGCGGGCCGCGATCTTCCCGCTGTTGAAATACTACACCGCCCAAATACTCATCATGGCGAAACACAAATCGTTTTTCATGGAGACGTTCGAAGATAATCTTCCAGTTACTGCTCTAGGAAAATACGACGTGCTCAACCATATCTTCCAATCGCTGGGCTATAGCGTCTCAAAAGTCGCGACAACTATAGGCAAGCACAAATGGGTGATGTCGTTATAAATTTGCAATGTTCGTGCAAATTAGCCTTGTCTTCACCAAATAACAGCTCTACTGATTCAGTAGACATGGGGGCTGTGTGATGGAAATTGATCCGCGTACCTTGTTTGAGGAAGACTTGGATCTCCTTGATGAAGCCCAGCGGCGCATCATGATTGCAACTAGAGAAGCTTACAATACGCCTGTTTTGTTTGCTAAAATCCACGAGCATGACGAAATCAAGCCAGTTGAGGTTGAGCAGCCGCGCCGCCGGGCGTTTGGCCGGTAGGCCTCCTACCGCACCACTTTCCAAAGCACAAACTGCCCCGTCCCCTGTTCAGCCTCAACCAGCCCATTATCCCGCTGGATACGCAGTGCGACCCCTACACGCTTCGTCATGAGCCGCATAAGCCGTTGATCTGACTTGTCTAATGCTCGCGTAACCAGCATTTCCAAGGCAATATCCCGGCTGCTCATGGGCTCTGCGGCCTGCCTGAGAATGCTCAGCACTACCCGGCTCATCTGGCCACGATTGGCCCAGTCCTTGGGCGGCCGGAACGCCTTGGGCCGGATCGTCTCAACCTTAAAGTCAGGATTGAACTGCACAATTGTGGCGTCTAGGCTTTCCAAGTCCGCCAGCATCTTGCGCAGGTCATCATGGGTGGCTTCAATCTTGCCGGTCAATTCCGCCCGGCGCATCGTTAGGCCACGCAACACGTAATCCGTCATGGTTCACCTCAATTCAACGGTAAACCATAAGGTCAATTATAATAGTTGACTACAGTGTTTTTAGGTGTTATTGCTACATAATGCCGGAGGCGCTGGAGGTGAGCATGGTGCATTCGGTCGCCGGCTTGCTCGAGGAAGGCCGGCTGGTGACGCGGCCGCCGTTCCGCGAACCGCATCATTCGGCCAGCATGGCGGCGATCAGCGGCGGCGGCAACCGAGCCAAGCCCGGTGAGGTGTCGCTGGCGCATCGAGGTGTGCTGTTCATGGATGAGTTGCCGGAATTTCCCCGCGCCACGCTGGAAGCATTGCGGCAGCCGTTGGAGGCAGGGCAGACCACGGTGGCGCGAGCGGCGGCGCATATTACCTATCCGGCGCGGTTTCAACTGGTGGCGGCAATGAACCCTTGCCGCTGCGGGTATCTGGGCGACGCGCCGCGCGAATGCGGCAGGGCGCCGCGCTGCGGTGAAGAATATCAGACCAAGATCAGCGGACCGTTGCTGGATCGGATCGATCTAATTATCGAAATCTCTCCGGTGACGCCGACGGAATTGTCCCGCGCGCCGGCGGGCGAGGCAACTGCCGTGGTGGCATTACGAGTGGCGGCGGCGCGGGCGATGCAGCGCGAACGCTATGGCGCCGATGGCGCGATGACAAATGCGGAAGCGCATTTGCGGGAGATTGAATTGACGCCCGAGGCTACTGCCTTCGCCGAATCTGCCACCACTAAGTTGCGGCTTTCCGCCAGGGGTTTCACCCGCACGCTGCGCGTCGGCAGGACCATCGCGGATCTGGCGGGCGCTCGGATTGTGGAGCGTCACCACATTGCAGAAGCGCTATCCTACCGGCACCGGGTTCCCGGGCGCTCGGTGGTGGCGAGTGGATAAGCTGATTTATTTGGCGATTGATCGCGACGAGAGATGTGACCAGATTTCGCGATCGCCGTGCGGAAAATGCCGCTCCGCATAATCGCCGAAATCGTCGGCGGTCATCGGTTTGCCAAAGTAGAAGCCTTGGCCTTCACCACAGCCGTCGCGCAACAAGGCGGCTGCCTGTTCCAGGGTTTCAACGCCTTCAGCGGTAATGGCGACGCCCAAAGTGGCGCCTAGGCCGATGATATAACGCACGATAGCGGCGTCCGCCCGGCTTTCGCAGATCGCATTGGTAAAGGCGCGGTCTATTTTCAGGCGGGAGACCGGGTAGCGTGTGAGCATCGAAAGCGAGGCGAAGCCGGTGCCGTAATCGTCGAAGGCGATGCCGACGCCGAGATCGCGGAGTTGCTGCAACGGTTGGATCATCTCGTCTTCATGCCGCAAGATGATGTTTTCGGTGATCTCGATTTCCAGCGCGGTTGCCGGCAGGCCGGTTTTATTCAAGGCCGCCTGCACCCACTCCACGAGATTGCCGGCGCGGAACTGAGCGCCGAATAAATTGACGCCCATGCGAAACTCCGGGCCAAATGTGGCGCGCCAACGAGCCGCCTGGGCGCAGGCGGTTTCGATCACCCAGGCGCCGACACGCGCGCTGAGGCGGCCGATTTCCAATGCTGGCAGGAAATGCTCCGGGAGCAATAGGCCTTGGCTGGGATGGCGCCAGCGCAGCAGCGCTTCGGCGCCGGCCAGCCTGCCGTCGGCCAAATGAATTTGCGGCTGGTAGAAGAGTTCGAATTCGCCGTATTCAAGGGCCCGGTTCAGCTCAGTTTCGCGCAGGATTTTGCCTTCGGCAATCGCGCGCAAGCCGGAATGGAACAGCCTGGCGCAATGCCGGCCCTCGGCCTTGGCCTGATATAAAGCGAGGTCGGCATATGCGAAAAGCTGTCCGGCATCGGCGCTGTGCAACGGCGAAATAGCGATGCCGATGCTGGCGCCGATATTGATCGGCAAGGCATCGAAATGCAGCGGTTGGGTGATTTCCATGATCAGCCGGTCCGCCGCTGCAATGGCGGCCATTGGATCGGCGGTGTGGGTCAGCAGCAGCGCGAATTCATCGCCGCCGATACGCGACGCGGTATCCCGGTCGCGCGCGGCCCGCAGCAATCGCGATGCGACGATGCGCAGGACTTCGTCGCCGGCGATGTGGCCCAGGGTGTCGTTGACGAATTTGAAGCCATCCAGATCGATCAGCAACAGGCAGGCGGGCTGCTGCTTTTCAGTCAGCTCGGCGAGCCGGGCACGCAGCACATCACGGTTAAACAAACCGGTCAGTGAATCGCGTTCGGTGAGTTTAAGGAGCTTGGACTCATGGGCGTCGCGCTCGGAAATGTAGCGGCGTACCGCTTGGAGCTCGGCACGCTGGGCCTTCGAGCTGCCGCGCCAGATCTGCACGCTGTAGAAAATAAAATAAAAGGTGCCGAGCGAGGCAATGATGATAACCAGCATCGCCGGTAGGCCGTCTATCACCACGGCCAGCACCGGCAAGGTAACCAGATAGATGACGCACGGGGCGAACAAAGCGATGAATGCCGGACGGCAGCCGATGGAATTGACCGTCGAGCCGAGTGCCGTGCTGGCCAGCAGATAGACGGCGCACACCTCGCCCCAACTACCCATTTCCAAAAGCGCCAGGAGTGCGGGAGATATGAAGGTGGTAACGCTGCAGGCCATCACGGCCAAAGCGAGGGTTTTGCCGTAGTCGCTGTCCTGAAACGCCTTGGAGCGGCGGTAGAGGGCAACCTCACCGCCCTGGAACAGCAAATAGCTTGTGGAGTAAACCAGCGTCCAGCCCCAGCCGAGTGTAGGTACGCAGGCGGCCATGAGCACGACCCATACGGCGAGGCGGCTCCGGATCTGGGCGCTCCGCTTCAGCAGTACGTCGCTCACATTCACGGCGCCTGAATTCAGTATGTCGGGATGGATTTTGATCTCCGCCAGTAGGGTGTCGCGGCCAGTCGCTTAAGGTACGCCGCGGCTATTTGAGCATGGTGAAGGTAGCGGCACAAGTTTCAGAGGCGAATCCAGTTGTTAGTAATGCTGATCCGCGTGGTGCGATCCGAGGATCCGGGAGAGGCTGGCGTTGAATTGCGCGGCGGTGTGGTCGTTTGCGATTCGCTGCAAAGCATTGGCGCGAGTTTGGTACCAGCTGGCTTCGGAGCGGTAGAGATGGGCGATTTGGGCGGCGAAGGTTTTTGCATCGTTGACCGGCGCGGTTAGCAACTCGATGCCATTATGCCATTGCAGTTGTGCGGCCAGCAGGTCGGTGGTTACGGCCGGAAGCCCGAAGGAGGCGGTCTCGTATAGCTTGTAAGGCGTGCCGGCGGCGAAGCGGGTGGCGGCGATGAAGACGCGATTCTGGTTATAAAATGGCCTTAAGTCCGTGGCTCGGCCATAAATTTTGATGTGCTTGTGGTTGCGGAAATGGCTGAGGTCGATTTCGGGTTCAATATGACCAACAACGGTGAGCAGCGGGACTTCGTGCATTTCTGAAAGCAAAGCAGGCAGAATCTCATCAGCATACCAATACAGGGCATCGAGGTTCGGGCTGTCGGGCTGATGGATGGCAGCGACCAACAACAGGCCCGTGCGGGCAGCAAAGGAATTCGGCGTCGATTGCGGTGTCCGTAGCGTGCCGAGGACTGAAATTGCGGGGCAGCCAAGCGAGCGCAGGTGCTCGGCCTCCGGCGGGTTGACCGCGACCAGGCGGCGGCAGCGCCCCGCATGGGCAAATTCCTGCCGGAGTTTTGCTTCGAGATCGTATGGCGCGCCTTGCAGCGATGCCCGCGCGGCCTCGCGGCAGGCGGCGATAGCTTCGGTATCGAGAATGAGCGGGGTCTGTTCGGGATCGATGCCGGATGCCAGCAGGATCGGCAGGACGCGGTCGAGGTTGTGGGTTCGGGAAATCCAGATGCTGTTGTAGTAATTACGGCGGGTCTCGATGAATTCCGCGAGGTCGGCGATGTCGCGGTTATGCATGATTTCGACGCCATCGGGGAAATCACCGTGAATGCTCATGATGTCGTAGGGAGCACCGTTTAACGGAAACACCGAAACATCGTTATCGGTGGCAATCGCGCGGATGATGTCATTGGCGCGGACATAGCCGGAGCCGAGACGGCGTAACGGGATGGTGTCCTCGATGAACAGGATGCGTTTGCGTGGATTGCCGGCGCTGCGGGCGAAGATGAGGTTTCGCGGTAAATGTTCGCATTGGTGTTGCAGATATTCGAAGTGTTTGCGGACAAATATTTTCTGGCCGCGTTGCATCAACACCTGGGAAGCCTGGGTGTCGGGGGCGCTGCCATATTCGAGGTGGTAAATAACGATCGCGGGATCGTAGACGACGCGGTGGCCGGCGGCGGCGAGGCGCAGGCATAAATCGGCATCCTCGTAATAGGCCGGGCTGAATGCTGGGTCGAAACCGCCGAGCTGTTGGACCAGAGCGGAGCGGCAGAGCAGAAAGACGCCGGAACAAAAATCGACGTCGCGAACGAAATTTGCCTCCGGCGCCAGCGGCGAAGCGTCGCGCATGTAGCCGGTGACGGCGCCGTCCTGCCAGATGATGGAGCCGGCTTCCTGTAGGCGGCCATGACTGCGGATAATCTTGCCGCCGACCGCGCCGATATCGGGGTGGGATTGCAGGCGGGCGATGGCGGTGGCGATGGCGGCATGGCCGAGTTCGATATCGTTATTGAGAAACAGGATTTTATCGGCGGTGACCTGGCGCAGACCTAGATTGGCGGCGCCGAGATAGCCGATGTTCTGAGGCAATAAAGTGATTTTAGCGCCGGTGAGATAATCGCCGATGCGCGGAGATCCGTCAGTCGAGGCATTGTCGATAATGATGAGTTCGATGGCGCCCGGATAATTATCGCGCAATGCGCAGAGCGAGAGCATGGTCAGTTCGAATTTTTCAAACAGCACCATGACAACAGCGAGCTCTGGTGCGCCAATTGGCGTGAAATCCAGTTTGCGGCGGCCGAATAGTGCAAGGTTGGTGCGGGCTTTATCAATAAATAATTGCTTGGCGGCCACTTCGGTGATTTCCGGCTGCGCGGCAAATGGCGTGGCGCTCAAACCAATTTTTGCGCCGATGGTGCGCAAATGCGCGAAGGCGTCCCGTACAACGCCAGTATTGAGGTCGTTTTGAACGCGGGCATGGGAGCCGCGATAATATTCAAGATTGATATCGGGACGCGGCGATCGAAGTTCGAAGGCGCCCAGCTGCAGGAAATGATGATAGCCATTGCGGAACCTCCCGGCTGTTATCATGCGGCACACATCCGGGTTGCTGTCGCGATAGAATTGTTCCGAGAATTCCGGCGTGGGATTCTGATTGCCATGCGTTAAATAATGTTCGAGCGCCGAACTACACCCTGCTTGCTCGATCTCCGCGCCGACGGTCTCGTCATGTTTGAGGTACCAAAGCGGATCGAAATAGATCGAGGACGATATTTCGGGGGCGCCGGCCTGCAGGCGGCCCAGGTAATGGGCGAAGGCGCCCTGGGCTGAAATATCTGCCGCGTTTTCGCCGGCGCTGATCGCCTGCTTTTGGTAATAAAGGCTATCGAACAAAAAATGCGCTGCGCGGTGCTCGTGCTGACCTTTTGTCAGATAGTGATCGTATCGGCCGTGAAACAGATGCGCGTCCAGGTTTGTCAAGGGTCATGTCATCGTTTAGAGCGCCGTAATGCGCATCATCGAACAACCAATGCGCAGACAGGCTGCGATGGCCGTATTGGCAAAAATGGTCGAAGCCGGAACGGTAATGCCCGGCCTCGACCATGATCGCGATGTCCGGATTGCTCGACAGGTAGAACGGCTCATCGAAAACTGCGCTGGGGGAATGGCCGGCGCGGCAGCCGGTCTTTAGATAAAAACCGAGCAGACTTTGCAAATCGCGCGGTAGATCACCGGGCAGACAATGCCGGTATTTTTTTGCGTACCAAACCGCATCGAACAACGCCCATGCGGGTTTGATCGGGCATGATTGGTCCAGCAAAGTGGTGGCGGAAAGGAACATGGGGTCCGGTAAGGAAGAAGTTCTTTTTTGAAAAAAAGAACCAAAAAACTTTTTTATCCTGGGGCTTGGGGCTGGATACAGTCAGCGCCCCGGGTTCAGGTTATGAAAGTCTCTTGGTTCTCGAGTGATTGGTCTTTTTTATCAGAAAAAGAAGTTACTTTATTCTAGCTTAAGTTGAAAGGGGATTATATTTCATCGCACTCATGGCGGCCCAGGCGGTGGGTGCTAGAGCCGGGCGGCGGTAATAGTTGAAGGCCATGGGGGCTTCTCCAGGGGCCGGCGGGCCGACCATCAAGCCGGTGGCGAGGTTACTGGCGGTGGCGCTATAAATGTAGCCTGAGGGTGAGATCTGGCTCGCCAGGGTGGCGAGAAACGCGGTGGAATTTGGGTCTTGCTGGTTTTGTAGAGCCAGCGCGGCGAAGGCGGTGCCTTCGGGCCAGATGGTTTTGCTGGCGGTGGAAAAGCCGACGCCTGGTCCGCGTTGCAAGGTCCCTATGGCGGTCGCGGCTGATCTGGCGCTGCCGAGTCCGGCGAGATAGGGCCAGGTTCCGGCGTCGGCAGCGAGAAGCGGGTTGGGAGAACCGTTAGGGTTGGTGCCGGCATTGAACAGGCTAGCTCGCGGATTGAACATGTCATGGACGAAAGCCGCGGCATGCGCGGCGTCGGCGGTGCGGCCAAGTTTGGTGAATGCGACATAAAGGTCGGTGTTTTGCTCGGTGCTTTGCCATAGGAGTTTTTGCGGGTTGGGCTCGAAGCCGTAAAAACCGCCGTAATAGCCAGAGGGCGCTTTTAAATTTGCATTGAGCCAATCTCCAGCGCGGTTAGCGGCCTGCTGATAACCCAAGGCGGTCCAGAGCAGCATTGCCCATGCGATCGGGCCGGTTTGCGATCCCACCTGATACGGATCTTCCTGCCAGGCATTGGCTTTTTCGCTCCACCACCCGGGTAGTTTTGCAGGCACAGTAAACTGGCCGGCCTGGTAGGCATTGCGCAGGCGGCCGTCTTTCCAAAAGCGGTCGTCGTTCTGGGCCAGGACCAGGGCGTCGGCGATGCGGACGGCGGCGTTGCGATCGCCGGCCGCCAGCAGCGCGAGGCCGGCGAGCGCGTTGTCATAGACATAGGCGGCGTTGGCCTGGGTGAGGTCGAAATCCGTCGTGGCAGGCCCGGTATTGGTAATATAACTTCTAAGCAACGCCGGGCCGGGACGCATCGGCGCCAAGGCGGATTGGATGGCGCCGATGCAGCGCCCAGCTAAACCGGCATCGCGCGCAAACGCGGCGGCGGGGGCTACGGCGGGCGCCAATGCGACGCCCGCCAAAAACACCCGCCTGCACATTGAAGGACTAGAGATAATGCTCCGCCAACGGCGTGAAACCATTGAAGTTCTGGCTGGCATAACTGGTCACATAGGCGCCGGTGTCGTGGATCAGCACCCGGTCGCCAGATTGCAAATCAAGCGGCAGGCGGTAGGGCGTTTTTTCGTACATGACATCGACGCCGTCGCAGCTTGGGCCGGCCAGGACCACCGGGCCGGTGGGACCGGTGGCGCCGGTGGTGACGCGGTAACGGATCGACTCGCCCTCGGTTTCCGCCAGACCGCCGTAACGGCCAATATCGAGATAGACCCAGCGGCGTTCATCTTCCGGCATGCGGCGGCAAACCAGGATGGCTTCGGCCGCAACGACGCCGGCATTGCCGACCATGGCGCGGCCTGGCTCGATCAGCATGTCCGGCAGGTCATTGCCGAAATGCTGGGTCATGGCGTGCATGATCGCGGTGCCGAAGCTGTCGGTGTCGGGCACATCTTCCTGATAGCGAACCGGGTAACCGCCGCCGAGGTTGAGCATTTTCAACTCGATGCCGGAAGCCTTCAGGTCCGTGAACAGCATGGCCACCTGGGCGATTGCCATTTCATAGGCGGCGGTGCCGGTTTGCTGGCTGCCGACATGAAAGGAAAGGCCGTGCGGGATCAGGCCGAGGGTCGGGACTTGCAGCATAAGTTCGCGGGCGCGATCGATCGTCGTGCCGAATTTTTTTGAGAGCGGCCATTCGGCACCGATATTACTAACTGCGATCCGGCAATAGACTTTGGCGCCTGGCGCGTGCTTGGCGAGTTTGTGCAGCTCCTCAATGGAATCGAAGGCAAACAGGGGCACGCCATGTTGGTGCGCCGCGGCAATCGCGGCCGGCTTCTTCACGGTGTTACCGAAACTGATCCTCGACGCCGGGGCGCCGGCAGCAATGCACTCATCGATCTCCTGGATGCTGGCGGCATCGAAACAGGAACCTAAGCCGGCCAGCAGGTGCAGAATTGGCGCTGCCGGATTGGCCTTTACCGCGTAGTAGATTTTGGCCGCGGGCAAGGCCGCGCGCAAGGTGCGATAGTTTTCGCCCACACGGTCGAGGTCCATCACCAGGCACGGCGTGGCAAGGGCGGATTGCCCTAGGAAAGCGGCGACTTTGGGGGTCATCACAACAAGCCTTTCTTCAGATAGCCCGCCTTTCAAAAGGCGACGGGCACGGGTTACAAAACGGTCCAACGAACCAGCCACAGCGGGGTTGCCCCCATAGTGCTGCCAGAACGCTTGACGTCGTTGCGTAACCACGATCCGAAAATGTGGCAGAGGCACGTGCGTTGCTGCGTGCGCGGGACATAAGGTCAGCCCGTTGAAAACGCAAGTGAATATTTGGGAGGGAGGGCAGCAGTTCTTTTCTGAAGAAAAGAACCAAAAGACTTTTTTATGCCGGGGTATGGGATGTGGGAACGACAGCGCCTTTTGGGACGTGAGCGAGGTCAGGCAGCGACCGTGGCCCGCAATAAAAGCACTCTTTTGGTTTAAAAAAACTGCTTTCTTTCTCAACATTACAGCCATCGCCAAATTGCAACGTATTGCAACGACCCCTGCCCTTTGGCGCCAGTGGGCTGTATTGTAACAAACATGGAAACCATGCCGCATATTTTAGTGGTCGATGACGACCGTGAAATTCGTGATCTACTCAGCAAGTTTTTGGAGCGACAGCGATTACGGGTAACCTCCGCGCGGGATGGCAAGGAGGCCAGGCGGGCCTTTATCAATGGCCATTTTCAGCTGGTGGTGCTGGATTTGATGATGCCGGGCGAGGACGGGTTGGAACTGGCGCGCTGGCTGCGCAGTGAGAGCAACGTGCCGATTATTATGCTGACGGCGATGGCGGAGGAGACTGACCGAATTATCGGGTTGGAGCTCGGGGCTGATGATTATGTCACCAAGCCGTTCAATCCGCGGGAGTTGCTGGCGCGGATCCGTGCGGTGCTGCGCCGGACCGGCGAGAGCGAGGATAAGAACCATGAGGGCAGCGCCAAGACGTACCGGTTCTCGGGCTGGCTGCTGGAGACGGCGCGGCGGCGGCTGCTTGATCCGGCCGGGGTTGAGGTAGCGATTACCGGCGGCGAGTACGAATTGCTGGTGGCATTGCTGGACCGGCCAAACCGGGTGCTGACGCGAGATATGCTGCTTGATTTGTTGCGGGGCCGGCAAGCTGGTCCGTTCGATAGGGCGATCGACGTGGCAGTATCGCGGCTGCGGCGGAAGCTCGAGGATGACGGGCGTAACTCGCAGTTGATCAAGACGGTGCGCGGCGGCGGCTATGTTTTATCTACGCCGGTTGATCGGGCGTGAGGTTCACGATCCTGCCGCGCAGCCTGGCAGGACGCACCGCGATTATTCTCCTAATCGGCTTCGCGTTGATCCAGTTGCTGGGTTTGGCGATCCACACCTTTAATGAGATCAATCTAGCCAAGATAGAGCAGCAGCGGGAAGTTGCGACGCAGGATGTGATCATTTACCGGCATATCGCGTTCGGGGCGCCGGCGGATCGGGCGGCGTTGGTGGCCGCCGAACCCAAATCTCATGGCACCACGATTGCTCTGTGCAGCGCGCCGCCTTCCATCAACGCGACGCGGGAGCTGCCTTTGCCGGCGCGGCAGATAATGCGCGGCGCCATCTTCGCCTTCGGCATTCCGCCGCAGATCCATCCCTATGGCCTCGAGCTGCGGATGCTGGCGATGCCACCGCGCTACGTTGTCAGTTTCGCGTTGCCGGACCCCTCGCTATTGCCGCCGCCGCCACCGCCGCTGCCGGATAATTTCGGTATGCAGCTAATGCCGCCGAACCGCCCGTTCTTCGGCCGGCTGCCGCTGGGGGTGGTTTGGCTGACGATCACCACGCCGGCCGAGCGGCCGGCACCCTGGCGCTCACCGGGATTTGCCAGTGCGTTCATCGTGATGACGGTTTTAGGGGCCGTAATGATCGTCTGGGCGGTGCGGCAGCTGACCGCGCCGGTGCGGACTTTGGCCGACGCCGCCGAGCGGCTCGGGCGGGACGTGATTAACGCGCCTAATCTGCCGGAACGCGGTCCGAGCGAGATTGTGACCGCGGCGCTGGCTTTTAATACGATGGCATCGCGGATCCGGCGCTTTGTCCAAGACCGGACATTTTTACTGACGGCCATCGGCCATGACCTGCGCACGCCCATCACCCGGCTGAAGCTGCGCGCCGAATATATGGAAGACGATGAACAACGCATGAAAATGCTGGCCGATCTCGACGAGATGGAAGCAATGGTGGCGGCAACCTTGGCATTCGGCCGGGACATCGCCACCAGCGAGGCAGTGGTGCGGATGGATCTGGCGGTATTGCTGCGGACCATTCTTGATGAGGCCGCGGATGGCGATCCTGAGCATGCCCGGCAACTTTCCTATGCCGGGCCGGAGCATCTGGCGGTGCAGGCACGGCCGCTTAGCCTTAAACGGGCACTGACCAATCTGGTCGGCAACGCGCTTAAATACGGCGATGCGGCGCGGGTCAGCCTGGCCACGCCGCAGCCGAAACTGGTGCAGATCGATATTGACGATGACGGTCCGGGGATCAGGGCGCAGGATTCAGAGCTGGTCTTTGAGCCGTTCCGGCGGCTGGAGAACAGCCGCAATCGGGAAACCGGGGGCTCCGGCCTTGGTCTGTCGATTGCCCGCAATATTATCCGGGCGCATGGCGGGGATATCTGTCTGAGCAGCCGGCCCGCAGGGTTAAGGGCCACCGTAACGCTGCCCGTATAGCGGCGATCCGCGGTTGCGCGGAGGGTCTTCCTATGCCAAGCGGAAGCCATGTTACGGCGATTTTATAACAGTATCATCGGGCTTGCCGAGCGGCGGCATGCGCTGTGGTGGCTGTTTGGCATTGCATTTGCCGAGGCCAGCTTTTTTCCGGTACCGCCGGATGCGCTGATGATCCCGATGGCGCTGGCGCAGCCGAAAAAATCCTGGCGCTTCGCGCTGGTTGCAACGCTTGGCAGCGTGCTGGGCGGGGCTTTGGGGTATTATATCGGGTACGCGTTGTTCGATGAGCTGGCGCAGCCGCTGATCAATTTCTATCATTATCATGCGGCTTTCGCGGCGTTTCAGGCGAAATTCGCGCAATACGGGGTCTGGATTATCCTGATCAAGGGGCTGACGCCGATCCCCTACAAGATCGTTACCATCGCGGCCGGGGCCGCGGATTTCAACTTTCCACTGTTCATCCTGGCCAGCGTTGTTACCCGCGGGGCCCGGTTTTTCCTGGAAGCGGCATTGCTGCGCCGGTTCGGCGAGCCGGCACGGCGGTTCATCGAGGAGCGGCTGGGGCTGGTGACCGGGGTGGTGGCTGCGGCCATTATTGGCGGTTTTCTGATCCTGCGCTTCGCATAAAATCCGCCGCCAACTTCTTGACAGGCCAGGGGGGGGCCGGTAGCAACCCCGGCAACTCGGTGGCGGAAAAACCACTGAAAACAGGTGCATGAGCGACGATCGGGCCAACGGCAGGGAAAAGGATTCTTTCGAGCAACGTCTGGCGGCAGCGCAGGACAATGCTGGCTTGGGTTCATCCAAACGGGTATCGGCGCATAAGAGCGTTGGCGCTGGGCAAAGTGCTATCAATCTTGCGATGCGGCTGGGAGTTGAGCTGGTGGCTGCCATGGCCATCGCTGTGGTAATCGGGTGGGGGCTGGACCGGCTTTTTCATACCAAACCATGGTTGATGGTGCTGATGGTGCCGGTTGGAATGGTGGCTGGTTTGCGCAATTTGGTCCGCGCAGCCGGTCCGAAGAAGTAGACGAATAAGAGTTACGGGAAAGTTTGATTATGACCGGCCCTGCAATCGACGCGCTTGGACAGTTCCAGTTGACCACCGGTTTCGGGTCGTTGGGCAATGCGCTCCGGTTCACCAATTCGAACGAAACCATGCTTGCTGCCGCGATTATCGTCGTGGTGCTGTTTGTGATCGGGTTGCGCACCCGGGCTATTGTGCCGGGCCGCATGCAGGCGCTGGTCGAACTGCTTTATGAATTCGTGCGGGGCATGTGCGTCGATACGATCGGCGAGGAAGGTTTGCGATTTTTCCCGCTGGTATTCACCTTGTTCAGCTTTATTCTACTCGGCAACCTGATCGGGCTGTTCCCATATTTCTTTGCTTTCACCAGCCATATCGCGGTGACGCTGACCTTAGCGCTGTTCGTATTCATATTCTCGACCGGGGTCGGGTTTTACACGCACGGATTCCGGTTTTTTAAATTCTTCGTGCCCGAAGGCGTGCCGGTCTGGCTGCTGCCGTTGCTGGTGCCGATCGAGATCATCTCCTATCTGTCGCGGCCGGTGTCGCTTTCGGTTCGTCTGTTCGCCAATATGACCGCGGGCCACGTGATGTGGGAGGTTTTCGCCGGGTTTATGTTGCTGCTGACCGCGAGCTTCGGGTTTTTCGGCATCCTGGCATCGATACTCCCGTTCGGCCTGAATATCGCGCTGGTGGCGTTAGAGCTGCTGGTGGCCGGGCTGCAAGCCTATGTGTTCGCCATCCTCACCTGCCTGTATCTGCACGACGCCGTGCATATGCACTGATGCGTTTTCCAATCAACTTCCAGTCAAGCGTTTTTAAAAGTTTCGGAAAGGAAACATAAATGGATCCCACTTCTGCCGCCCTCCTCGCCAAAGACATCGGTGCGGGCCTTGCTACCATCGGTGTTGCCGGCGCCGGTGTCGGTATCGGTAATCTGTTCGGCTCGTTTGTATCCGCGGTTGGCCGTAACCCGGCGGCGCGCGACAACATGTTCCGCGACGTGCTGCTGGGCTTTGCATTGACCGAGGCGGTCGCGCTGTACGCACTGGTTATCGCACTGGTCATTCTGTTCACCTAAATGATCCGCCGCACCGCCCTCACCTCCGCACTGGTTCTGGCGCCCGCCATGGGGCCCAAACTGGCCATGGCGGGGCAGACCATGCCGCAGATGGATTTCCACAATCCGCTCACCACCAGTCAGGTGCTGTGGATGGTGGTTATTCTGCTGGTGCTGTACTTTGTGCTGTCGCGCTGGGCGCTGCCGCAAATCGGCAAGGTGCTGGAACATCGGGCGGCGACGATTGCAGCGGACCTGGATGCAGCCCGCACCGCCAAGGCCGAGGCCGATGCCGCGGTTGCCGCCATGAACAAGACGATGCACGACGCCCGCAATGCAGCACAGGCTGAGATCACCCACGCGGTAGAAGCTGCCAAGGAGGCCGCCCGGGCAAACGCCTTGGCATTGCAGGCAAAGCTCGACGCCCAGCTGGAAGCTTCGGAGGCGCAAATTGCCGCCGCCCAGGCCGCGGCTCTGGCTTCCATTAAGCCGGTGGCGGAAGATACCGCAGTTGAAATCCTGGCGCGGCTGACCGGCCAGACCCCGGATAGAGCCGCCCTGGCCCCGGAAATCGACGCGGCCTACGCCGCACTAAAAGCCGCTTAAAGGGCCATTTAAATGGAATATCACGCCCTTACCCTGATGCCATGGCTGACCGGGACCTTCTGGGTGACCATGGCCGTGCTGGTTTTCGCGGTGCTGTTTGGGCGCCGGATCGGAGTGCCGGTCGGTGGCATGCTGGACGCCCGGGCAACCGCGGTGCGCACCGCGCTGGACGAGGCGGCACAATTGAAGGCCGAAGCTCAGGCACTGCTGGAGGATGCAAAAAAGCGCCAGGCCCAGGCTATTGCGGACGCCAAATATATTTTGGAATCGGCGCATGCCGAGGCCGAAAGAATGGCGGAAGAGCTGGCATCCGAAGCGCAGGCCACCGCCAAACGGCGCGAACGCATGGCGCTTGACCGCATTGCCGCCGCCGAGAAAGCCGCGTTGCATGAGGTGCGCAGTATCGCCATCGACGTCGCCACGGCAGCTGCCACACAGGCATTGCGCAATGGTTTCGCAGCCAATGAAGGTGCGGCAATGATCGACACCGCAATCACCGGGATCCCGGCCGCGCTGCATCAAAAAGTTTAAGGCAAGCACGTCTTTTGTCTGAACAAAAAAGCAAGAAGACTCTTTTATGCTGAGGCACGGGCTGTGACGATGCCAGCGCCCACGTCCTAGATTAAACAAGTTTTTTGGTTCTTTTTTTCAAAAAAGAACCGCTTCACTTAATCCATTTTTCAGCTTCCCTATCGTCGGCTTCCTTAGCGGCGACCCAGGTTGAGTGGCCGTTGCCGAAGTCTTCGCGTTTCCAGATCGGGGCGCTGGTTTTTAGCCAGTCGATCAGGAAGGCGGTTGCCGACAGGGCGGCCTGGCGGTGCGGGCTGGCGGCAGCGACGAAGACGATATTCTCGCCTGGGGTTAGTTTGCCGACGCGGTGGATGATCGTGCAGTTTGTAAGCGGCCATTTTGCGGTTGCTTGTTCGGCGATTTTGGTGAGCGCGCGCTCGGTCATGCCGGGATAGTGTTCAAGGTAGAGGGCGATGAGCGGCGGGTTGGCACTGGGGTCGGCGCGGACAACGCCGATGAAGCTGGCGATGCCGCCGACACCGTCGGCCTGCAGGCGGCCAAGTTCGTCGCCGGCGTTGAAGTCAGTTTCCTGGACCAGGATTTTTATCATCAGCCCCCCGTGACCGGAGGGAAAAACGCAATTTCGGTAGCGCCTGAGATGCTGGCATCGCCGGTGGCGATTTCCTGATCGATGGCGCAGCGGATAAGTTTCGGGTTGGCAAAGGCGGCCTGGTGTGCGGGGTCAAGGGTTTGCAGCCAGGAGATCAAGGAGGCAACGGTGGTGACGCCGATTGGCGGCTGCAGGGTTTCCTCCGCGGCGCCGATTTTTTCCCGCAGCCAGGCGAAATACAGGATCTGCATTACTGGGCCGGGACCGGGGTTGCCGGCATGGTTTGCGGCACCGGGCCGGTTGGCACTGCGTAATCCGGAGCATTGGCGTTATCCTGGGTCTGGTTCGGATCCTGGCCTGGCAGATAGGGCGATGGCAGTGAGGGCGTGTCGGATTGGCCGAGCGGCGTGTTCATGTTTTTTTCAATATCTGCGATGGTTGGGACCGCCTGCACAGCACCTGGCCAGATATTTCCCGGCTGTGGCGTGATTGGGGTGACGGCTGGGGCCTGGCCGACGGCACGTTGCGCGGTTTCGCTGGTAATGGCGGGTGCGTTGGGGTTGCCGAAAGGCCAGGAATCTCTAACGAAATGCTGTTCACTTACGCATCCTGGCAAAACCGTCAGCAACATCAAAAGCGACATCAGAGCCAGTGCCGACCGGTGGCGCAAATCCATTACTCCTGAAACAAGGAGATGCTGTACCGCAAGACGGGTTAAGACAAAATCCTCATTTCTGTTACTGCGGGTTACGCGATTATGGGACGGGCCGGGGTCCGGTGGCGTGACGCAGGCCGGCGTTTAGATAGTCCCAACCGGTGATGAGCGTGAGCGCGGCGGCGAACCAAAGCAGGGTGCCGCCGATCAGCCCCGGGTGCAGCCAGCCAAGGCCGATGAGATGGGCGCCGGGGCCGCCAAGCAGGAGCAGCCCGAGGGCTACCATCTGGAAGCCGGTTTTCCATTTCGCCAGGCGGGTTACCGGCAGGCCGACGCGGATTTCGGCGAGATATTCGCGCAGGCCGCTCACCAGAATTTCGCGCAGCATGATGACGATGCCAGGATATATGCCGTAGGCCGGCAGGTGGCCGAAACCGACCAGGGCCATCAGCGTTGCGCCAACCAGCAGTTTGTCGGCAATCGGGTCCAGCATGCGGCCGAAATCGGATAGCTGCAGCATTTCACGCGCCAGCCGGCCATCGAGATAATCGGTAATCGCAGCGGCTGAAAACAGGATGGCCGCCATCAGATTTGCCAAAGGGGTGCCGATTGCGACCAGCACGACCAGCACCGGGATGGCGCCGATGCGCGACATTGTGAGGATATTTGGGAGATCGGTCAGCATGATTCTGCCTAGCCCGTTTTACGCTCCGGTGAAACCGGCAAGGCCGCTTGCAAAACTGCAAGCGGGGCTGCGGCAGCATCATGGCAATGGCGTTCCAGGGTGCGATAGGCGGTGAGGACTTCGATGCCCAGTTCCGTGAGTTTGGCGCCACCGCCGCCGGCACCGCCTTTGGCTGCGGCGACCAGAGGCTGGGCGAATGTGCCGTTCATTGCTTCGACCAGGGCCCAGGCGCGCTTGTAGCTCATCCCCATCTGGCGGCCGGCGGCGGCGATCGAGCCATGGGTATGGATTAATTCGAGCAGGTCGGCTCGGCCGGGGCCGAGGATGACCGCACCTGCTTGCATGACGCGCAGGCGCAGCTGGATTTCCGGTTGAAGGTTTGACTTTCCCATAATGTCACAAAAAAGCACGAAGCTACGGCGTTGACGATATAGCCGAGCGGCGATAACGCTTTGGCATTCAAAGGAGAATGAATAATGCTGATCTCGCGCCGCTGGATGCTTGCTGGAACTACTTCGGTGCTTGCCACGCTGGCGAACGGGCGAGCCTACGCTGCCGGCAAAGTCACCGTGGCGTTCGCCGGGTCGATGGGCGTGGTGATGGATCAGGGGATTGGGCCGGCCTTTGAGACCAAGACCGGGACGCAGTATCAGGGCATCGCCCAAGCAGCGTTGGGGTTGGCGCATTTGCTGGCAGCAAAGACCTTGCATGCGGACGTGTTTGTTTCGGTATCGAAGGCGCCGATCAAGGTGGTGGAGGCGGCGAAGCTGGTGGACCAGGCGGTGCCAGTGGCCAGCACGGAAATTGTGCTGGCCTACTCACCGAAATCCAAGTTTGCGGCGGCAATTGCGGCGGCCGGCGATAATTGGCCAAAGGTGCTGAGCCAGCCTGGGCTGCGGTTTGGGCGGACCGACCCGAATACCGATCCGCAAGGGCAGTATGTGCTGTATACGCTGCAGCTGGCCTCGATTTATTACAAGCAGCCTGGTTTGGACACGAAAATTGGCGGCGGGAAGGAAGATATTTTCGCCGAACCGTCGCTGCTGGCGCGGCTGCAGGATGGCGAGATCGATGCCACTTTGGGATATAAGAGTGCGGTGATCTCGCAGAAGCTGCCGTATATAACGTTGCCGGCGGAGATGAATTTCAGCAATCCCGCATTGGACAAAGACTGGTACAGCAAGGCCTCGCTAACCGTGACGGCCAAAGCGGTGACCAAGACAGTACATCCTGGACCGTTGGTGTTCTACGCCTCGGCGTTGGCCAATGCGGCGAACCCGGCGGGTGCGGCAGCGTTTGTAGCTTTTCTGCAGAGCGCGACTGGCCAGGCGCTGTTTAAGAAATATGGCTATGGACCGGGTGTGGGCAAGCCGATTTAAAATGCGATTGTTGACCGGCAGTTTGCTGCTGCTGGTGCTGGCGTTTTTGACAGTGCCGCTGTTCGGGCTGGCGACCGGCGGCGATTGGCTGCATGCGACGATATCGGCGGATGATCTGCGGGCGATATTTACTTCGCTGGCGGGGGGCGGGGTAGCGCTGGTACTGATTTTTTGTGCCGGGACGCCGCTGGCGTTTTATCTGGCGCGCGGCAAAGGGCGGATCAGCGCGCTGGCGGAAGCACTGGTATTGATACCGATGCTGATGCCGACGCTGGCGATCGGCATTTTGCTGGCGGCGTTTTATGGGCCGGAGGCGCCGGCTGGCGCGGCCTTGGCGCGGATTGGTTTGGTGTTGACCAACAGCCCGGCCGCTTTTGTGTTGGCGGCGGTTTATGCGGCGCTGCCGACTTATGTGATCGCGGCGCGAGCGGCGTTGAGCGAGGTGCCACCGGAGTTGGAGGATGTGGCGCGGACGCTGGGGCAATCCGGAGTGAAATTGTTTTTCCGGGTAAGTTTGCCATTGGCGCAGCGCGGGCTGGCGGCGGCGCTGGCGCTGGCCTGGGTACGGGCAATGGGGGAATTCGGGATCGTGCTGATCATCGCCTATTTTCCACAAGGGATGCCGGTGCGACTATGGGTGGATGTGCAGGAGCTTGGGGTACCGGCGGTGTTTCCGCTGCTGGCGGTGTTTTTGGCGGCCGCCTTGCCGCTGCCGCTTTGGCTCGGTTTGCGCAGCCGGCGCGCCGCGCTGTAACCAGGGTTTGTGGTTGAGGTTCATTACCGGTTGACGGCACCGATTGCGCTTGATGTGGCGTTCGAGGTGCGCGGGTTTACGGCGCTGCTGGGATTTTCGGGTTCGGGCAAGACCTCGGTGCTGAGGGCGCTGGCGGGATTGCTGCCGGCGACGGGCTGGCCGTGGGCGGGGGTGCCGGCGCAACAGCGGCCGGTGGGGTATATGCCGCAGGGCTCGGCGCTGTTTCCGCATTTGAGCGTGCTGGAAAATGTTGCGTTTGCGTTGCGCGGGAAAAACCGTTTGGCGCTGGCTCGGGAATTATTGGACGGGCTTGGGATTGAGCAGCTGGCGGCGCGCAATGCGGCGAAAATTTCCGGCGGCGAGGCGCAGCGGGTGGCGTTGGCGCGGGCGCTGGCGCGGGGACCGGAATTGCTGTTGCTGGATGAGCCATCGGCGGCACTGGATGCGGCGACCCGCGATGCGGTGCTGGCGCAATTAATCGACAGTATCGATGCGCGCGGGATCCCTGCCCTCGCCGCCACCCATGATCCGGCGATTGCCATGCTGGCGGACTGGCTGGTGCTGTTGGCAGACGGGCGGATTATCCAGCAGGGCACGCCGCGGGAATTGTTCAATGGACCGGAGACGGCGACGGCGGCGAAGCTGCTCGGGTATCAGAATTTTTGGGAAGAGGATGGGAGAACCTGCTGTATCCGGGCTGAGGATATTGAAATTGGCCGTGGTGTGGAGGCGGTTATTACCGGGGTGCGCGAGCAGGGTGCGGATTTGCGGTTGAGCTGCATCGCGCAGGCGCCGGTGACGGTTTTGATTCGGGATGGCGAAAAAAGTGGATTTTCGGTGGGGCAAAAAATTTGGCTACGGTTTCCGAGGGATAAAGTAAAAGTTTTGAATACATAACGAGATCGCGTTTTGGGAAGATGGAAGCTATTAGCCCGGCTTTTTTGGGGAGAAATACTTTGCGAGTTTCCCGACCCCAAGCAATAATAGCGGCATCACGACAAGCAAAAGCAACGTATAGACCAATAAAGCAAGCAATTGCGCGTTCCTTTTTTCCGTCGAAAGAGTTAACTAAGAGTTAAGATGACTCTGTACAAGGCGAGCAGCGGCGCAATGTCGGATTCAATCGATCTAACGCCGTCAATATCTGCTCTGGAGAAACGAAGGCCGCTCAGCCAAATGTTGGGAGCCGGGAGTTTTGCGCGGCACTGTCGCAAGATCATAAGAGTTTTTTGGTTCTTTTTTGCAAAAAAGAACTGCTTACGCGGTTTTGGTTTTTGGTCTCAAATAGCTGGGATTCGATAAATCGCCATTTGGCGAGGCGGAATTGCAAAGCGGTTTGCAGGACGCCGAAGCCGTAGGTGACTGAACGGGGGAAGTTGATGGAGGAGGCTTCGGTGAAATAGCGGGTGGGACAGGAGATTTCGCCGATTTTGAAATTGGCGAAAACGGCCTGTGCCAGCATTTGATTGTCGAAGACGAAGTCATCGGAGCAGCGGCCAAGGTTCAGGGTTTGCAGGGCGCGGCGCGACCAGGCGCGGTAGCCGGTGTGGTATTCCGAAAGTTTCTGGCCCAGCAACAGGTTTTCGCAAAATGTCAGGCAGCGGTTGGCGAGGTATTTGTAGAGTGGCATGCCGCCTTTAAGAGCGCCGCGGCCGAGGATGCGGGAGCCGAGCACGGCGTCGTAATGGCCGGAGACGATCATCGAGGCCATGGCGGTGACCAAACGCGGCGAATATTGATAATCCGGGTGCAGCATAACGACGATATCGGCACCGTGCGCCAGCGCCTCGGCGTAACAGGTTTTCTGATTGCCGCCGTAGCCGGTGTTGTGGTCGTGGGTGAGCGTATGGATGCCGAGGCGCCGGGCGAGGTTGACGGTGGCATCCTGGCTGGCATCGTCCGTCAGGATGACTTCATCGACAATATCGTGCGGGATTTCGGCGTAGGTACGTTCCAGGGTTTTTGCCGCATTATATGCGGGCAAGATGACGATGACCCGCTTGCCCTGAAGCATTGCGCGGCGCGCTAAATCAGGCGGCGCTTCGGAGGCGTTTCACGAAGGCTGAAAAACGGTGGCGCCGCAATTCGGAACGCGCTTTCGCGCCAGTGGTCATGTAATTCATTTGGATTACATAACGCTGACCTATGAATACCTTATGACCATGCCAGGCGGTCGGGCTATTTGGAAAGACCAATAGCGTGCCGTCGACGGGAGGGACCTCGACCGCGTAGTCCTCGAGGTTGTTTTGGCTGCGCAACAGCCGCAGACAACCTTTCTGGTCGGCAAAAACATTGCCGCTGCTGGGATTGAGGTAGAGCAGGATGGTGACGCGCTTGGCGATGCTGTCGGTATGGATGTTGCCGTCGCGCTCGTTGGCATTGCCGCGCAAGGTGGTCATCAATGGGGCGGCGGCTAAGTCCAGGTTAAATTTTTGGGCGGTGATGGCGCGGAAGGTATCGCCCTCGAGACCGCGGACGATGGTCTGGGCCGCCGGGCCGAGATGCAAGGCGGTGATGGGGAAAGAGCCGCGGCCGCGCAGGCGCGGCAGGGCAGCCACGACCTCGCGCAATACCGCGGGTTTGACGAAATTTGGGACCAGGATGTGGGGGTAGGGTTGATTGGCGATGGCGGCAGTACGAAAGGCTTCGAAATCGAGTGGGGTATCTGGCATAATGCCGATGTTTATAGGCCCGGCTGCGGCGGTCGACCAGCCGCATGGTGAGGCGGATAGTGAGCCGTTGGTGAGCCGTTGGGGATTAGAATTGTTGCCAGCTTTCAGCTTTAGCGGTGTCGTTGGCGGAGGCAAGGACCAGGCCGCGGCGGGCTGCAGGTTTTGCGGCGGTGTTTTTCGGCTGGGTTTTTGCCAAAAGAGCGGGCTGTTCGCGATGGCCGATCTGGAATTCTCCGACCAACGCTGCGAGTTCGGAGGCTTCCGAGGCAAGGCTGTGGCTGGCGGCGGTGGCCTGTTCGACCATCGCGGCATTTTGCTGGGTTACCTGATCCATCTGGTTCACGGCGGTGTTGACCTCTGAAAGCCCGCTTGCCTGTTCCTTGGCGGAAGCGGCGATTTCGGAGATCAAGCCGGCGAGACGCGCTACCTGTTCGACAATGCGGCCAAGGGCGCTGCCGGTGGCGCCGACCAGCTTGACGCCGTTTTCGACCTGGCGCCCAGAGGCCGAGATCAGGGCCTTGATTTCCTTGGCGGCGTCCGCCGAGCGCTGCGCCAGCGCCCGCACCTCGGTTGCGACCACCGCAAAACCGCGGCCGGCATCACCGGCGCGGGCGGCTTCAATGCCGGCGTTCAGCGCCAGCAGGTTGGTCTGGAAGGCAATCTCATCGATGACGCCGATGATGGCGCCGATTTCGCGGGAAGATTTCTCGATCCCGTTCATGGCGGTGACGGTCTCGTCGATGACGCCTTCCGAGGTCTGGGCGTCGGCTTTGGATTGCGCCACCAAAGCCTGCGCCTCAGCCGCACCCTCGGCGGTTTTGCGGACGGTGGTGGTGATTTCGTCGAGAGCGGCGGCGGTTTGTTCGAGGCTGGCGGCCTGTTGTTCGGTGCGGCGGGAAAGGTCATCCGACGCCGAGGTGATCTCGCCGGCGGCGGAGCGAACGCCCTGGGTATTGGCCGCGATCGACTTCATGGTGGTCTGCAGCTTGTCGACGGCATTGTTGAAATCACTGCGCAGCTTTTCGTATTCGGTGCTAAAGGCGGTGTGCAGGCGAACCGTGAGGTCGCCGTCAGCCAAGGCGGTCAGGCCCGCCGCCATGCTTTCGACCACGGCTTTCTGGTCCATCCCGGCAGCTTCGAAGGCGGACTGCATTTCCTTCAGCTTGCGGTCCAGGTCCTGCTGGAATTCTGAAGCGGCGGTTTCAAGTTTGTCACGCTCGAGGGCGTTTTCCTTGAACACGCCAATGGATGAAGCCATGGCGCCGATTTCATCGCCGCGGCCGATGCCGGGAATGGCTACGTTGTTGTTGCGGTTGGCAAGCTTACGCATGACTTCGGTAATGGCGACGATGGGTTTGGCAACGCCGGTTACGATCGACCAGGTGAAGATTACGGTTGCCAGCAGCGCGGCGCCGAGGATGATTGCGATCAACATCGTGCTCGCGGAGGCGACGTCATTCGCCACGCCGGACAAGTCCTTTGCCACCGTTTGCTGATAATCAAGATCGTCGTTCATGGGAGCCCTGAAGTCGTCGCCGCGCAGGGGGCCATTGATTAATGCCAGGGAGGCTGCGCGCTGACCGGCACTATCAAGGGTGGCAATCTGCGCGCTGTTCGCGACGAGTTGGGTGAAGGCTGCTTGGAAGGCATTACCGTCGGCGGTTTCACGGCCCGGGTCCATGGTCGGACTATAGAGATTCCATTGGGTGGAAAAATCGGCTATGGCGGCGTTGCGCCGATCTGTAATGTCTTGCTGTAATGCGGCCAGATCAGGGACGAGTGCTGCCTGATCTGGATCGCTCAGCACGTGGGTCTGAAGTGCTAGAAATCGGATCCTGTCGGCATCTTGCAGCATGAAGGTAAGGGGATTGGCCGAAATCACGTTTTGGCTGATGGCGGCCGAGCTGGCGGCAAGCCGCTGGACACGGGTGATGCTGAAGCCACCGAGGCCGGCGGTAAACATCAGCACCAGGCTGAAGGCGAGGATCAACTTTTTCTGGATTGAGAGGTTTGTCAGCATATTCATGGATGAGGGCCCTTCGAGAGCGCGTGCGGTTGCGTGTGTGAGTATGGCCGGCATGTATGTGCAAAAAGTTACCAAAGTCGGTCGCTGGCAGAATAAGGATGCCGGACTGAGATATTGCACCGCACAACCAGCTGGGGTATCGGCGTAGCCGGATGTCGCAATCGATCCAGAAACTTAGGCAGGCGCCCTTGGATCCGGGTGTGATGCCGTTATATCGCGCCCGAATTGCGGCCGGCGAGATCATATCCGACCCAGCGCAGGCGGCGGCGGCGGAGAGATTGCAGGATTTGTGGGCGAAGTTACGGGGTTATGATCCGCACCCGGCGAAACCGGCGAATGGTTGGGTCGGGAGGCTGCTGCACCGCAAGCAAGTCGATGAACTCGAAGACCATCCCAACGGGCTGTACCTGGTCGGCGAAGTCGGGCGGGGTAAATCCATGTTGATGGATTTGTTTTTCGAGGCGGCCGAGGTGCCGCGCAAGAAACGCATCCATTTTCATGAGTTCATGCAGGACGCCCATCGGCGCTTTCACCAGATCAAGCGCAATAATCCCAACATCTCTGATCCGATCCCGCCGCTGGCCGATTTGATCGCGAGCGAAGCGGCTTTGCTGTGTTTCGACGAGTTTCAGGTGCATGACATTGTCGATGCAATGATCCTGGGCCGGCTGTTCGAGGCGTTGTTCACGCGGCTGGTGGTGGTGGTGGCAACGTCTAACACCACGCCAGATGACTTATATAAGGGTAAGCCTGGGCGGGATGCGTTTCAGCCTTTCATTAATTTGTTGAAGAAGCATCTGGATGTGCTGGTGCTGGCTTCAAGCCGAGACTACCGGCGCGAGCGCGTGCATGGGCTGAAGGCCTGGTACGTGCCTGCCAACCGGGCAGCCGATGCGGCGCTGGACCATGTTTTTAATGAGCTTACGGCCGGGCATGAGCCGCATGAGAGCTCGCTGACGGTCTCCGGGCGAAAGTTGATTGTGCCGCATACCGCCGCCGGCTGCGCCCGGTTCGATTTTGCGGCACTTTGCGGCGTGCCGCTGGGGCCCGGGGATTACCTGGCGCTGGCGACCCATTATCCGATTATATTGATCGACGGGATCCCACGGCTATCGCCGGATAATTTCGATGAGGCCAGGCGGTTTGTGACCCTGATCGACGCGCTATACGAGCACCGGGTGAAACTTTACGCCTCGGCCGCCGCGATGCCCGATGACCTGTACCGCAGCGGCGAGGGCGCTAAGATTTTTGAGCGCACCGCCTCCCGCTTGGAGGAGATGCAGAGCGAGGAATATCTGGCCCTGCAGCATCTTACATGAGCGCAAAACCCGGTTTTCCGCCGTTTTCTTGCAGTGCAGCACCGGTTCTTGCGGCGGAGGCGTTCACGGAGTACAGGCAAGTCGCCTTTTGAACAAACCGTTATTTATCCAGTAAACAGGTAGGCCGATCCCATATGAACATACATGAATATCAGGGCAAAGAACTGCTGAAAGCCTACGGCGTCTCGGTTTTGGACGGCTATGTGGCGTGGACTCCGGAAGAAGCGATCGAGGCGGCGAAGAAGCTGCCCGGGCCGGTTTATGTGGTGAAATCGCAGATCCATGCCGGTGGCCGCGGCGCCGGCAAGTTCAAGGATGCGCCGGAAGGCAAAGGCGGCGTGCGTTTGGCGAAATCGCTGGATGAGGTGAAGGAAGCCGCCGAGGCGATGCTGGGGCATACGCTGATCACCAAGCAAACCGGCCCGGCCGGCCGGCTGGTGCGGCGGATTTATGTGGAAGCCGGCTGCGATATCAAGCGCGAGCTTTATGTATCGTTGCTGATCGACCGCTCGGTTTCCGAAGTGCTGGTGATGGCCTCAACCGAGGGCGGCATGGAGATCGAGGAAGTTGCCGAGCATCATCCGGAAAAGATTTTGCGGGCGCCGGTGGATCCGGCTTCCGGGATCTCCGGCTTTCATGCGCGCAAGCTAGCTTTTGGGCTTGGGCTTGAGGGCAAACAGATCGGCGCGTTCACCAAATTCATCAATGCGATTTACGAGGCGTTCATTGCGCTCGATTGCGCGATTGTCGAGATCAATCCGCTGGTGGTGACCGGCGCCGGCGAGATTATTGCGCTCGATGCCAAGGTCAGCTTCGATGACAGCGCGCTGTACCGGCATCCGCAGGTGGAAGCGATGCGTGATGAGAGCGAAGAAGATCCGAAGGAATTGGAAGCCAACAAGCACAGCCTGAATTATGTGGCGCTGGATGGCTCGATCGGCTGCATGGTGAACGGCGCCGGCTTGGCCATGGCGACCATGGATATTATCAAGTTGTACGGCTCCTCGCCTGCGAACTTTCTGGATGTCGGCGGCGGCGCCACCAAGGAGCGGGTGACCGCGGCGTTCAAAATTATTCTGTCGGATCCGAATGTTGAAGGTATTCTCGTTAATATTTTCGGCGGGATCATGCGTTGCGATGTGATCGCCGAGGGCGTGATTGCGGCGGCGCGCGAGGTAAAGCTCTCGGTGCCGCTGGTGGTGCGTCTGGAAGGCACCAACGTTCAGTTGGGCAAGGATATCATGGCGAAGTCGGGACTGCCGATTATTTCCGCCGACAACCTCGCCGATGCTGCTGAGAAAATCGTAAAAGCCGTGAAGGAAGCTGCGTAATGTCGATCCTTGTTAACAAAGAGACGATTGTCATTACCCAGGGCTTTACCGGCGCGCAGGGGACTTTTCATTCCGAGCAGGCTTTGGCCTATGGCACACGGGTGGTCGGCGGCGTGACGCCGGGCAAAGGTGGCACCAAGCATCTTGATCTGCCGGTGTTCAATACGGTGGAAGAGGCGCGGGCGAAAACCGGCGCCAATGCCAGCGCGATTTATGTGCCGCCGCCGTTCGCCGCGGATTCGATTCTGGAAGCGATCGATGCCGGGATCGAACTGATCGTCTGCATTACCGAGGGCATTCCGGTACTCGACATGGTAAAGGTGAAGCGGGCGCTGACCGGCACCAAATCGATTTTGGTCGGGCCGAATTGTCCGGGCGTGATTACGCCGGATGAGTGCAAGATCGGAATTATGCCGGGACATATTCACAAGCGCGGCAGCATCGGGATTGTTTCGCGTTCGGGTACGCTGACCTATGAAGCGGTGGCGCAGACCACTGCCGCCGGGCTTGGCCAGAGCACCTGCGTCGGCATCGGCGGCGATCCGGTGAAGGGCCTGGACTTCATCGAAGTGCTGGACATGCTGCTGCATGATGATGAGACGCAGGCGATCATCATGATCGGCGAGATCGGCGGGCCATCGGAGATCAATGCCGCAGAGTTTCTGGCGAAGCATAAGATCAAGAAGCCGATTGTCGGGTTTATTGCCGGGGTGACAGCGCCTCCGGGCCGCCGCATGGGTCATGCCGGGGCGGTTATTTCCGGTGGCAAGGATACCGCGCCGGCTAAAATCGAGGCAATGCAGGAGGCCGGGATTTATATTTCGGATAGTCCGGCGGCGTTGGGTTCGACGATGGTGAAAGCGTTGAAGGGCTAAGCTTGAAGATTGGGCATAGTGCACGGGCGTTCACGCGCTCGCGTCCCCCAGTAAAAAGCGTTTTTTGGTTCTTTTTTGCAAAAAAGAACCACTTTCCTATACTTCCAATCATTAACGAATCGTCTAATTCCACGTTAGGGTTGCACTCGGGGCAACCCTGCCTTGGTGGTTTTAACCACGGCTATGCCGGTCGATTGGCCTATATGGGCGCGGCTGGGATGTTCGTGGCTTCAAGTTGTTTTGTCATCCTCCCGCCGCAATTAGGTGCGCTTAAGTTTTGTGCATAACAGAGGGTAGTTTGATATGGCCGGCGTTGATGTTCTAGCGACTGCGATGAACGGGGCGAATGCCCAGTTCATTTCTCAACTTTACGCGAAATGGGTGCATTCTCCGAACGCGGTGGATCCGGACTTCGCGGCTTTGTTCGCGGCATTGAACGACGAGTCTAAATCGGTGTTGACCGATGCGGTGGGGGCGTCCTGGGCGCCTAATCCAAATATATTTGACGACGCAACTGAGGCCAGGGCGGCGAGCACGCCAAAAGCTCTCCCCGGCAACGTCGATGCGAAGGCGGCGGCGCTGGATGCGATCCGGGCGCTGATGCTGATCCGGGCGTACCGGGTGCGCGGGCATCTGGAGGCGCAACTGGATCCGCTTGATTTGAAGGTGAGTGTGCCGCATGCGGAGCTCGACCCGGCGACCTATGGGTTTACCGAGGCCGACATGGACCGGGAAATTTACCTTTCCCGGGATGCTGGCGGGTTGGAATCGCAGACGCTGCGGCAGATCATCGATGGGCTGCGGGCCAGCTATTGCGGGCTGATCGGCGTTGAATTCATGCATATCCAGGAGGGCGCGCAGCGCTACTGGATCCAGAGCCGGATTGAGGGGGCGCCCTGGACCAAGGCGTTCAGCAATAAGGAAAAAGCCAGGATCCTGCAGCAGCTGACCGAAGCCGATAGTTTCGAGAACTTCTGCCAGCGCCGGTATGTCGGCACCAAGCGGTTCGGGCTTGAGGGCGGCGAGACCACCATTCCGGCGTTGCACGCGATCATCGAGACCGCGGCCGAGCATGGGGTTCGGGAAATTGCGATTGGGATGCCGCATCGCGGGCGGTTGAATACGCTGGTCAATATCGTGAAAAAGCCGCTGGTGGCGCTGTTCAGCGAATTTGGCGGCGAGAGCGCCAAGCCGAACGATGTGCAGGGCTCCGGCGACGTTAAATACCATCTGGGCACTTCCACGGATATCGCGATCAACGGCAACCAGCTGCATTTATCGTTGCAGCCCAATCCATCGCATCTGGAAGCGGTGGATCCGGTGGTGGTCGGTAAAATCCGGGCCCGGCAGGACATGGCGGGCGACACCACCCGGCGCTCGGCCATGGCTGTGGTGATGCATGGCGATGCCGCGTTTGCCGGCCAGGGCGTGGTGTATGAGACCTTGGCGATGAGCCAGTTGATCGGCTACCGCACCGGCGGCACCGTGCATCTGGTGGTCAATAACCAGATCGGCTTTACCACGGTGCCGGCGCATGCATTTTCCGGCATGTATTGCACCGATGTCGCGAAAGCCGTGCAGTCGCCGATTTTGCACGTCAATGGCGACCATCCGGAAGCGGTGGTGTTCGCGGCCCGCCTCGCGACCGAATTCCGGATGGAATTTGGTGTCGATGTGGTGATCGACCTGGTTTGCTATCGGCGGCATGGCCATAACGAAAACGACGAGCCGGCATTCACGCAGCCGATCATGTACAAGGCGATCAAGGAACTGCGGACCACGCGGGAAATTTATGCGGAAGCGTTGGCGGCAGAGGGCAGCGTGACTGCCGAACAAGCCAAAAAGATCCTCGATGACTATAACCAGAAACTCGAGGCCGCTTATGCCGGGGCGAAAGCCTATAAGGTCAACAAGGCGGATTGGCTCGAGGGACATTGGTCCGGGCTCGGCCAGGCTAATGAAGAGGACGAGTATCAGGAGCTCGCGACCGCGGCGCCGATGGCGCAGTTGAAGGAAGTCGGGGCTGCATTGTCGCGGCCGCCGGAGAATTTCGACCTGAACCCGAAGATCCTGCGGCAGCTTGAAGCCAAAAAGCAGATGATCGATAGCGGCGATGGGATTGACTGGGCGACCGGCGAGGCGCTGGCGTTCGGGACGCTGATGCTGGATGGCCACCGGGTGCGGCTGTCGGGCGAGGATGTGCAGCGCGGGACGTTCAGCCAGCGGCATGCGGTGCTGATCGATCAGACCAACCAGAACGAATATGTGCCGCTGAATAACATCCGGCCGAAACAGGCGAAGATCGAGATTTTCAATTCGCTGCTCTCGGAAGTCGGCGTGCTTGGCTTTGAGTATGGCTATGCAATTTCCGACCCTGGCGTGCTGGTGTTGTGGGAGGCGCAGTTTGGCGATTTCGCCAATGGCGCGCAGGTGATCATCGACCAGTTCATTGCCAGCGGCGAGAGCAAATGGCTGCGCATGTGCGGGCTGACATTGTTGTTGCCGCATGGCCAGGAGGGCCAAGGGCCGGAGCATTCATCGGCCAGGTTGGAACGGTATTTGCAGCTTTGCGCCGAGCGCAACATGACGGTGTGCAATCTGTCGACGCCGGCGAATTATTTCCATGCGCTGCGGCGCCAGTTGAAGCGGAATTTCCGTAAGCCGCTGGTGCTGATGACGCCGAAATCGCTGTTGCGGCACAAACTCGCGGTTTCCAGTCTCAGTGAGTTCAACAACACCAACGGCTTTAAATTCGTGATCCCCGAAATCGACGAACTGGTGGCGCCGGACCAGGTGAAGCGCGTGGTGATTTGTTCAGGCAAGGTTTATTACGATCTGCTGACCGAGCGGCGCGAGCGTGGGATTAAGGATGTGGCGATTGTGCGGCTGGAACAGCTGTATCCGTTCCCAACCAAGGGGCTGAAGACGGCGATTGAGGCATATACCAAGGCCGATGTGGTTTGGTGCCAGGAGGAGCCGGCAAATAATGGCGGCTGGACCTTTGTGGACCGGAAAATTGAAGCCGTGCTGACTTGCCTGAACAACGCTGCCAAGCGGCCGCGTTATGCTGGGCGGGCGGAAGCAGCGAGCCCGGCGACAGGGCTCGCTAAAACCTATATTGCGGAGCAGGCTGCGCTGGTGAACGAAGCGCTGAGCGTTTGAAACTTGTTTAGCGAGCAACCGCGTTGCTCTGGAGATTAATTGATGGCCGCCGATATTAAGGTTCCGACGCTGGGTGAGAGCGTTACCTCTGCAACGATTGCCCGTTGGATTAAAAAACTGGGCGAGACGGTGAAGGCCGATGAACCGGTGGTGGAGCTGGAAACCGATAAGGTGACAGTTGAGGTGAACGCGCCGGAAGCCGGGGTGATTTCCGAGATTATCACCGATGAAGGCGCTGAGGTTGAGGTGGGCGCGCTGCTGGGACGGATTGGCGCCTCGGCCGGTGCTGCCAAGCCGGCGAAAGCCGAGCCCGTGAAAGCCGAGCTCGCGAAAGCGGCGGAGCCGGAGAAAAAAACTGAGCCGAAACCTGCGGAAGTGGCGGCCGCCGCGGCAGTGCCTGTGCAGGGCGTTCAGCCGCCGCCGGCACCCCCAGGTCCGGTAGCACGCCCCGGCGCCCCTGCCGGCCCGGCTCCGGCCGGCGTGGCACCTCTGCCCGCTGCAGCGAAGATGATGGAAGAGAAGAACCTTTCGGCTGAAATTATCGGCGAGGGGACCGCCAAGGATGGCAGGATTTCCAAGGGTGACGTGCTGGCATTCGTGAACAAGCCGGCCGCGGCCCCTGCCCCCGCTGCGCCGAAAGCAGCGCGTGCGACCGATGCGCGCGAGGAACGCGTGAAGATGACGCGGTTGCGTAAAACCATCGCGTCACGATTGAAGGAAGCGCAGAACACCGCGGCCATGCTAACCACCTTCAACGAGGTGGATATGAGCGCGATCATGGCCCTGCGCAGCGAATACAAGGAAGCCTTCGAGAAGAAACATAAAGGCGTGCGCCTCGGCTTTAACGGCTTCTTCGTGAAGGCCGTGGTTGCGGCGCTGGCGGAATTTCCGGCGGTAAATGCCGAAATCGACGGTGACGACATCGTCTACAAACACTTTGTGCATATGGGCATCGCCGTCGGCGGTGCAAATGGGTTGGTAGTACCGGTGATCCGCGATGCCGACACCAAGAGCATCGCCGAGATCGAGGCGGAAATTGCCGGTTTTGGCAAACGCGCCAAGGACGGGACGTTGAAGCTGGAAGAACTATCGGGGGGCACCTTCTCGATTACCAATGGTGGTGTCTACGGCTCGCTGATGAGCACGCCGATTCTCAATCCGCCACAATCGGCGATTTTGGGCATGCATAAAATCCAGGAACGGCCGGTGGTTGTTGCGGGCAAAATCGAAATTCGGCCGATGATGTATCTGGCGGTGTCCTATGACCACCGCATCATCGATGGCCGCGAGGCAGTGTCATTCCTGGTGCGAGTTAAGGAAAGCCTTGAGGACCCACGTAGGATGCTGCTGGAGATTTAAGAAGCAAACGGTCGCTTTTAGGAAAAGCCCCGCAAAACTTTTTTATTCTGTGCCGGGATTTTTGGCGGCGGGGCTTGGGTTGTCGGTGTCATGATCAGGTGGACCATCCCATTTCGGGATTGTCATGCCAGTCGGGCACCGGCTCTTCGGTATCCGGGTAGATCGTCTCGATAACGTTCGATACCGCCAGGGGCCCCCACTGCAATTGCGGCTCGGCTATTTTTCGAACCAGCACCGATGATCCAACGAAGCCGACGGCGGCCTCTAGATGGCCGCCTTGTTCCGGGCTCCAGAAATGCGGCGTTATAAACTGCGGGTTCTCGAGCGCCCGGTCGATAATTTCAAAGCCGGTCAGACGGTTGAATAATCCATCCCAGGCGGTGTCTGAAAAGCGCCAGAAATCCCATGGCATGTCGTGCATTCCCAAGGTCTGATGGGTGGCGATAAAAGCAATCCCGCCAAGCCGCAGCAGCTTCGACATTTCCACGGCGACCACCCAAGGCATCAGGAGATGTTCAAAGACCGAGGTTGAAAAAATTGCGTCGAACGAACCAGGAGCGAATAATTTCGACATCTCGTGCGCATCCCCGACAACATCGACGTTTTCCCCGGGTAGCACATCCAGCACCGTGCATTTCGCCGCCTGAAACATCTTGCTGTAGTCGACACCGCTGCGGGCCCTGCCGCCGATATCCAGCAGCCGCGTATTTTCATCGGCGTTTATCATATCGCTGAACCGGCGTCGCACCGCACGGCCGGCGAACGCGGCTTTGCGTTCGTCGCAGAGATCCACGATGCGGGCGGTCATGGTCCGTCCGTTGCGAGTACGGAATATCAGCGAGAGTTCCGGCGTTATTTGCGATTTGTCGAGCAGCGCCTGAATGCAGAAACCTTTGCCGGGGCCAAACGCTTCCGCAACCCCTAAATGCGGCAGGCCGATGGCGCCGGGTGCTTCGATGAGTATCGTGTTTTGTAGCTGAACTTCGGCAAGCTCATCTGCCGCGGAATGGAACCAGCCTTCGACGCGAAAGTAATCGAAAAACACCGTGGCAATGTCGATCATAAAGGCGCAGTCGCCGTCTACCATTTCAGCCCCTGCCCGCTTTGGCTATTGCTTGTGTTGATGGCTAGAATTTGGTGCCGCCGACGATCGATGCATTGAAGGAGGATGCCGATATGCCGAAAAGTTTGAGCGTGGTGCCATTGCTCAAATCAATCTCGGTGCCGCTGTTGATGCCATTGAGGTTTTCGAAACTGACGACGGAGACACCGCTGACGCCATTGCTGGGATTGATGAAACCTTCACCGGGTTTGAAGTGCAGCAGTACGTCGGTGCCGCCGCCCTGAACCGAACTCTGGTTGAAAATAAACATGTTGGACGCGCCGGAAACGGTCGATGCGGAAATCGTCTCGGAGCCCAGGGTGCCGACAAAAAAATCCTGTACGCCTTTGCCGTTGGATACGATGGATTCCGTTCCGACGCCGCCGAAGAACACATTGTTGGTGGATCCGGTACCGGCGACCAGGGTATCGTTGCCGCCGGAAAACGCGTTCAGCAGATTATACGCAGAGCCGGTCGGCGCGCCGTTGGTGTACAGATAGTTGTTCACGCCCGCGGAAAACAGCGTCACCACGCCGCTGCCGCCGACCAGGGAATTATTGCCGCTGATCCCGCCATCGTAAACGCCGCCGCCGGCGCCGGCGGTTACCGTGACGCTGCCCTGGCTGGAAATGGCGCCGGTTGCGGGGTTAAGGCCGGCGATGATGCTGGAGGCTTTACTGCTGGAGTTAATGAAATCCATGGTGCCGCCGGCACTGCCGACAAAATAGCCGATGAAGGCGCCGCTGCCGGTGGCGACAACGGTGTCGGAAGATCCTGCACTCTGGATCGTCGCGTTGCCGGTAACGGTGACGTTGGCATCCGAAGTGCTGCCGGAGATGATTAGAATATCGCTGCTGCCGGCCGAAGTGATGCTGGTATTCTGGGCAGTGGTCTGCACCTGGTCGCCGGCGCCGGTGGTGGTGACCGCGGCGTTGGTCCCGGATGCGATGATGGTCTCCGAGCCGGTGGCGCCGCCGACGATCGACCAGTTGCCGCCGCCGGCGTTGATGACATCGCCGGCACCGCCGGCAAAAATAGTGCCGCTGCCGCCTTCGGGATTGAAGTTGACGCTGCTATTGGCGCCGAAAACCGCCAGCATGCCGGCCGCGCCATTGCCGGTTATCGTCTCCGAACCCGGCGCCTCGACCACCAGCGTGGTGTAGCCGCCTGGCACCGTGAGACTGATAGATGCTGACCCAGGCATCGTGGCGCCGACGCTGGAGGTGTTGGTGATGTCCAATATGCCGGATGTAAAGGCGCCGACCGTGGCGGCTTCGGCGCCGGACTGGCCGGCGACATTGAGGTTTTCAAAATTGGCGCCACCGGACGAAACCGCGGCGGAGGCCGCGGTTAATAGGGATTGCAGGCTGGTAATCAGCGCGTTGCTGCCGGTGAAGCCCGCAGGCACGGTTACCAGGCCGGTAAGGCCCTGCGTGGTACTGTGGCCGCCAATAACCGTTAATGAACCTGACACCGCCCAGCTCCAATATGGGAATGGTTAACTTTAAGTTGCACTTTTTGCAACAAAACCGTTTTCTTTACGTAGAGCTAACCACTAAAGCATGGTTTGAATTTTAACGGAAGGCTTGTTTTTTTCTGGCGATTTGCAAATTCGTTCTGACTACTCCGATTTTATCCATTAAATACTTCAGGTTGTGATGGGTTAGGCTGAGATGATGGCGCATCATTCGCCGGATAGTTCACGGCGGCGGCGTTCCAGCTCCTCATTATAGCGGCGCAGGCTAGTTTGCTCGGTGAGATAGCCGAGGATCCGGCGGCTGGTCCCGTTGTCCAGGACCGCTAGGGCATCGGCTTCGGCGGCCTCGAATGCCGAGGCGGCTTCTTTGACCGTCATTTCGGGAAGCAAATAATGCTGGCTGTGGTGCAGGATCTCGTCGAGCGCAGCGTTCGGCTGGCTCAGGCCGAAGGCTTCGGGCGGGTAGGCGATACCGGCATAACGGCCATCCGCATCGGTTACGATGACGAACTGGGCGGCGCCCAGGGGAAATTCCTGGCAAAATTCCGCCAGCGATATGCCCTTGGCAGCCACGTGCTGGGCCGGGCCCATCATGCGGCCAACGGTCAGCGATTTGATCCAGCCGATATCGACCGCGCTGCGAATGGTCTCGCCTCGCAGGTGGAACCGCCAGGTGGCGAAAGAATATCCAAATAGCCGCCGCACGGTGAGTGCCGCGGTGATGGAGGCGGCAAGAACCGCCATGGTGACGGCAAAGTTCTCGGTGCTTTCCAGGGCCAGAAAGGTCATCGTCATAGGGCCGCCGACGATGCCGACCGCCAATGCGCTCATGCCGACGACGGCGTAGAACCCCGACGGCATGACGGTGATGAAGGGCATGACCGAAAGAATGCCGGCGAAGACTTTGCCAAATAATGCGCCGAGGAACAGCGAGGCGAAGAAAAGGCCGCCGCGGAAACCCGAGCCGATGGAAAAAGCCGAGGCGGTGGCTTTCATTATCAGCATGGCAAGGACGACGATGAAGGGGTAGGCCACATTGATATCGGCATGCAGCGCGGTGTGGCCGGAGGACATCGCGGATGGGCTGATGCAGCCGAGCGCGCCGACAGCGGCGCCGCCGATAACAGGGCGCAGCCAGACTGGGATGAAGGAGCGGCGGAAGCCGGCTTCGATCAAGGTGACGCCGCGCATGATGACGATGCCGGCGAGGCCGCTGGCGATGCCGAGCGCCAGCACGATCGGGTAGATGCTGCTGGGCACGCTGGCCGGCAAAGTGACGTCCAGAGGCGGCGAGCCGCCGATGAGAATTTGCACCATCAGGGTGCCGCAGAGCGAGGCAATGACGACAAAGGGCAGCGTGGTGATGGAATAGACGCCGATGATCAGCTCGATGCCATAGAAGGCGCCGCATAAAGGCGCGTTGAAGGCGCCGCCAATAGCGGCCGCCGCGCCGCAGCCGACCAGCACGCGCAGATCGTTCCGGCGCAGCCTGAAACTTCTGCCAAGGCGCGAGGCGATGCCGGCGCCGAGCTGGGCATACCCGGCCTCCAGCCCGACGGAGGCGCCAACGCCGTTTGACCAGGTGGTCTGGCCGGCAACGACCAGGCTGTCGCTCAGCGACATGCGGCCGCCATAAAGCGCGTTGGCTTCGATGGCGTCGATTGGGCTGGCGGGGCGGAACCGGCTAAGGGCCAAGCCGAACAGGCCCAGAACCAGGCCGCCCAGAACCGGCACCAGGAAGGCCCGCGCCGGCGCCAGATGCGCGGATTCTGAAAGGCCGTGGCCGCTGACAAGGTTGAACAGCGACGTATGCATCCAGCCGGTGATGACGTTGATGAGGGCAACGCCGGCGCCGGCAATGGCGCCGACCATGGCGGCCAGGACCGCCAACCAAACCTCGTCGGCGCGGACCAATGCGCGCAGCGTTTGCGGAAGGTTCAGGAGCCAATCGGCGATGCGGTGGCGACGGCCGTGCGCAGTGGCGTGCGCGGCAGTGGGGGACACCAAAGCGGGCGGCTTGGATGCGGGCGACTCGGAAGCGGGGGGCGTGTTGGTTTGCGGCATCGCTACGGCCTTGTTGGCACGTGGCGGGGCGGGCTAACAAGGTGCCGATGCCCGAACCTGGTAGCGTACCCGATTGGCCGGCCCTGCGCGACGTGATCGCGGCGTTTGACCTGCGGGCGGATAAGTCGCTCGGGCAACATTTTCTGCTGGACGGCAACCTGATCGATAAAATCCGGCGCTGCGCGGAACCGCTGGCCGGCCTGAATGTGATCGAGGTGGGCCCTGGGCCGGGTGGGCTGACGCGGGCTTTGCTGAATAGCGACGCGGCGCTGGTGGTGGCGCTGGAGATCGATGCGCGCGCGGTGGCGGCGGTTGAGGCGCTGGCGGCAAGCCGGCCGGGCCGGTTGCGGGTGGTTGCGGGTGATGCATTGAAAGCTGATTTACCCGGGCTGGTGGCAGAACCTCGGGCGATTGTCGCGAACCTGCCGTATAATGTGGGGACGCCGCTGCTGCTGCGCTGGCTGGCTGAAGCGGGGCAATACCAGGCGATGACGCTGATGTTTCAGTTGGAGGTGGCCGAACGGATTGTGGCGGCGCCCGGGACTTCGGCTTATGGGCGGCTTTCGGTGATCAGCCAGTTTGTGTGCGAGGCGGCCATTATGATGCAGGTGCCGGCAACGGCTTTCGTGCCGCCGCCGAAAATAGAGTCTGCGATTGTGCGGCTGTTGCCGAAGGCCACGCAGCCGGCGCCGGAATTGTTCAAGGCAATGGAAAGACTGACCGCGGCGGCGTTCGGGCAGCGCCGGAAAATGCTGCGCGGGGCGCTACGCGGGCTCGGCGGCGAGCGCCTGTTGGCAGCGGCCGGGATTGCGGCGGAACGGCGGGCTGAGACGTTGAGCGTGGAGGAGTTTGAACGGTTGATGAGGGTGATGGTTAGCCGCGCCTGAGCCGGCGTCAGGCGGCGAGGCGTCTTTCGAGAAACGCCAGCACCAAAGCCTCCTCGGCACGCAATGCCGACAGGTTGGCGCTCAATTCCTGCGCGATTTCCTCTCTAGCCTCCAGGATCAGCTCGTTGGAAAGATAGCTGTCAAGAACCTGCGGGTGAATGTAGCATTTGCGGCAGATGGTCACGGTATTGCCGAGGCGGGCAGCGACGCGCTCGATAGCATTGCGAATGTTTCTTTTGGCGGCCGCCTGGCTGTCGAAGCGTTCGAACTCGCTCAGCGCCATCGCTGCCAGGACGGTGCCGGTCCAGGTGCGAAAATCCTTGGCGGTGATGTTGCGGTTGGAAATTTCCTTCAAGTAGGCGTTGACCTCGCCGGAACTCACATCGTGCGGCTGGCCGCTGTCATCAAGATATTGAAACAAGTGCTGGCCGGGAAGATCTTGGCTCTGGCTGATGACTTTGGCAACGCGGCGGTCCTTGACGGTAAGGCGCCACTGCTTGCCGCTCTTGCCTTTGAAGGAGAACTTGACTGCGGCGCCGTCGACTTCGACATGGCGGTTGGCGAGCGTTGTCAGGCCGTAGCTTTTGTTTTGTTTGACATAGTCTTCGTTGCCGACCCGGATCATCGTGGATTCCAGCAGATGGACGATGGTGGCGAGAACCTTTTCGCGGCAGAGCGAGCGCAGCGCCATGTCTTTCGCGATACGCTCCCGGATGGAAGGCAGTGCCGCGGCAAATTCCAGCATGTGCTCGTATTTGTTGCCGTCGCGGATCTCGCGGAATTTTTCATGGTAGCGGTATTGTTTGCGGCCCTTCGCATCGCGGCCGGTGGCCTGGATGTGGCCGTTGGCCTCAGCGCAAATCCAAACATCTTCATAGGCCGGCGGGATCGCCAGCTTTCTGATCCGATCCAGAAGTTTCCGATTTGTGATGCGTTTGCGGTTGGCGCCGAAATATTCGAAGCCGTCCTCGGTGCGGCGGCGGGTGATGCCTGGAAGCTGATCGGTTACGTATACGAGGCCGGCACTGGCTGCTTCGGTTTGAGGATCCGCCGCGGTGCCGGTGCCGGTGGCAACTTGCTGCGAGGCCTTTTGCGGTTCGATTTTGCTGATCCTGGACACGATTACTGGTTTCCAACGTTTGCAGTGCGGCTTTAGTTACCGTTAAGTTACCGAGCTTGTGCTGAACCGTCGCGGTTGCAACAAAAAAGACAAATACTGCTGAGGTTTAATCCGCAGCTTAGCTTTTCATGGGGAATAACGCCCGTTGAAAGCGTCGTAATCGATCAAGCCCGAGACCCGGATCAAGCAAAGTTTTTTGGTTCTTTTTTTCAAAAAAGAACTGCTGACCCAGGCCGGAACTTCAGACACTGTTCACAAATTTGCCGACAATGCTGGTCAGCTTTCCCGGCGGGCGTATCGAACGCGTCGGCTCTCGATGGCGCTATTTAACGGTGTGACTCATGAAATTCTTGCTCAATCTATCGATGCGGAACAAGCTGATTGCGGCGTTCGGCATTATTTTGGCTCTCACCGCGGGCATGGGTGTGTTTTCCATCACCCGCGTTACCGCCCTGGTGAATAACAGCGACAATCTTCTTGGCAATGTTCAGGGCATGCAGCCGTTGAGCCAGATGGCGCGGGATCCGAATGCGTTGGCGGCACTTGCGGCACGCGGGGTGAGTGCGCGATCGCCGGCGCAGCTGCAGCAGATTTCTGCGGCCGAGCAAGCGGTGCAGCGGGATTATTCAGCACAATGGAATATCTACGAGCCAACAATGGATCCCGGCGATGAAACCGCCGACGCCAAAGGCTTTAACGGCGCCTGGACGCAAATTCTCGCAATTGCTGCGGCGATCGCGGGCGCCGGAGAAGCGGATAATGCGGCGCAGGCGCAGCTCACTGTGTTGGATGCCGAGCGGGCGATTTTCGACAAGGCAATGAACGCCGATATTCAGCTGCAGGTGGATGAAGCGAATGATTTGGGTACGGATACCGCCGCGGTAAGTTCCGCTAGCATTCACGGAACGTTTATCATGCTCGCGGTGCTGGCCGGAGCGACCATTGCCATCGGCTGGATATTGCTGAAAACCGTTGCAGCACCGGTAACAATGATGACCAAGGTGATGCACCGCATCGCGGTGCAGGAATTCGACGTGGAGATCCCCGGCGGCGGCCGCGCTGATGAAATTGGCGCCATGGCAACGGCGGTGCAGGTGTTCAAGGAAAACGCGGTGGAGCGGGCGCGGCTGGAAGCGTTGGCAGTGGATTTCGCCAAAGATCTAGATCGCCGGCTGCAGGAAGCCGAGGCCGCCGCCGCGGCTGGACGCATCGACCAGGACCAGGTGGTACGTTGCATGAAGGAAGGAATGAACAAGCTTTCCGATGGCGACCTGGCCTTCCGGCTGGTGGACTGGTTTCCGGTGGAATATAAAGGCCTGCGCATGGATTATAATCAGGCCATGGGAATCCTCAGCGACACCATGGCCACTATTGCGGTAAGTGCCGGTAGCGTTCGCGCCAATTCCAACGAAATTACGCAAGCCGCGGATGATCTTTCACGGCGGACCGAACAGCAGGCGGCAACACTTGAGGAAACCGCAGCGGCAATCGATAATCTAACTTCCGAGGTGCGAAAAGCGGCTGAGAATGCGAAGCAGGCGCGGGCAATTGTGCAAACCGCTGCTGGGGACGCGCAGCAATCGGGCGAGACGGCGCGGCAAACCATGGATGCGATGACCGTGATCGATAACTCGGCCCGGGAAATTAATAACATCGTCGGTTTAATCGACGAGATTGCGTTTCAGACCAACTTATTGGCGCTCAATGCGGGCATTGAAGCCGCCCGCGCCGGCGATGCCGGGCGGGGGTTCGCTGTAGTGGCGACGGAGGTAAGAGCGCTGGCACAGCGTTCCGCGACTGCGGCCAAAGAAATTAAAGGGCTGATTTTAGCATCGAGCGAGCAGGTCGCCGTCGGCGTGCGTCTGGTTGGCGAAAGCGGCAAGGCGTTTGGGCGCACCGCCAAGCAGGTGCAGCAGTTGGATGGGCTGGTCAGCGAGATTGCATCTTCGGCTGCAATCCAGGCGACCGCGCTTGGCGAAGTGAATACCGCCATGAACCAGATGGACCAGGTGACGCAGCAAAATGCTGCGATGGTTGAACAAACTACGGCGGCGAGCCACGGCCTGGCGCGCGATGCTAATGAGCTTGGTGAGCTGGTGGGTAAGTTCAAGGTTACCGAGCCCGGCGCGGTAGCGCCGGCGGGACCCACCGGGCGTAATTCGGGGGCGCCGCAGGTAGGCAAGCCCGCATCGCATAGCGGCAATTTGCGGGTCGTTTCGATGGCTTCTTTGGAACAGGTTTGAGCTTTCGGTTACGTAACGGACGCTAGTTGCATTATGCGCAAACCCGCACTGGCTTGGTTATTATTGCTGATTTGCGTGAGAAATTTTCAGCCGGCGATGGCGCAGGACGAGACTTCGGAATTTCTGGGCGATATGGGCGGGTTGCGTAGCGCACTTGGCAGCTACGGCACCACGCTGGCGATTGAGGATCAGGAAAATCTTCTGGCAAATGTTGCCGGCGGCGTTAAGACCGGTGCGACGCTGCAGGGCGAGACCACGGTTACGCTGCAGATGGATACCGGCAAGAGCCTTGGTGTGCAGAACGGGGTTTTGACCGTCAGCGGTTTGCAGATTCATGGGCAGAATTTCAGCCCGTATTATCTCGACGACATCCAGGAGGCCAATGGTGACGAAGCTGAAAATTCCACCATGCTTCTTGAATTATCCTATGATCAGATTTTTCCGAAGGCCGGCCTTGATATCAAACTCGGGCAGCAAAGCATCGATAGCGATTTTGTGGTTTGCGCGGATGCTGGGGTTTTTATGAATACGATGGCGAGCTGGCCGGCGGCGATATCCGATGATACCTATGCCGGCGGCCCGGTGGCGCCATTTGCGGCGCTTGGGCTGCGGGCAAAATATCAGATCTCGCCCAGTTGGATGGTGTTGGGCGGGGTGTTCGACGATAATCCAATGGATAGTCCGACCGACGTTGATCAAGCCGATAGGGATAATGAAGGCCTTGCTTTCAGCCTCAATACGGGGGCGTTTTTTATTGCCGAGTTGCAGAAGACGACGACGCTTGGGAATGATCTCGCCGGCAGTTACGAAGTTGGGGTTTGGTATGATACCGCCAGATTTCCGGACCAGCATATCGGCACGGATGGGCTATCGCTAGCTAATCCGGAGAGCAATGGCATCGCCAAAACGGGGCGCCAGGGGCCGAACATGTATGGGGTGGCCGACCAGACCGTGTGGCAGCAGCAACCCGCGCGCAGCCTGAATTTTTTCGCGATTGTGATGGGCGCGCCGGGGCCGCAGAATTTGGTTTCCTTTAGCTTCACCGGCGGTTTTACGCTGAGCGATCCGCTGCCCGGACGCGCTTATGATACGGTTGGAGTGGATATTGGTATCGTTACCATCGGCGCCGGCGCCCGGGCGCTGGACCGGGATCAGGCGAATTATTCCGGTGGGGGATATCCGATCCGCAGCGCTGAAGGGCTGATAGAACTGACCTATATTATACAAGCTACGCCCTGGCTCAGCCTGCAGCCTGATTTTCAGTACATCGTAAATCCCGGCGCCGGGGTGCCGGACCCGCTGGATCCTGCAGATGAGTTGCGTGATGAAGTGGTGGTTGGTACGCGGGCGACGGTTACTTTCTGAAAACCGACAGTTTTTCTAACGCTACGGAATTCGGTCGGGGTTGGGGGCGTCATCGGGACTGCATTCACCATCCTGGCTGCAAAGGACCACGATATAGCCGTTGGGGTCCCGTAACCAGATTTCGCGGTGTTGTGGGGCTGGGTTAACATGAGGCTCTTCGACAATCTCAGCATGCAGTTTGCGCGCACGTTGCACGGCAGCGTCGAAATCCTGTAGTTCGAACCATAGCAGGACGCCGTGGCCTGGCCGGGAGGCGTCCGGGTTGATGAGGTTGGGATGCCGTTCGTGGTCCCAGGCGTGGAGTTGCAGCAGCAATTCTCCGGAACTGGAAATGCGATTGTAGATGGCGCGGTGCGGATGGTCGGGGAGCGGGTCGGCGCCGAGTAGCTCGGCGTACCAGGCGGCGCTGGTGGTAACGTCGCGGACGGCGATGAGAGGTTGCGGTTTGATGATTGATTTCCGCGGGTTGAGGCTCATGTCCCATATCTCGTTGCTGCATGGATGTATGGAGAAAGCTTATGGAGTCTGCCCCGCGATTTAAAGCCACCAAGTCTGATTTAGGAACCCTGGCGGTGGCGCTGATCGCGGGGGCCGCGGTTGGGGCGGTTTTGGTTAGGCAGGTTGCGCGCCAAGGGAGTGGCAACCGTCGGGTACCGCAGCCGGCAAAGACCGTGGATCTGACACGGTATTTAGGCAAATGGTACGAGCTGGCGCGGTACGACAAATGGTTCGAGCATGGCTGCGAGGCGGTAACCGCGGAATATGGGCTGCTGCCGGGTGGCCGGATCAGCGTTCGCAATAGCTGCCGGGATGGCGGTTTGGACGGCAGGCTGAAAGTCTCGAGCGGCAAGGCCAGAGTTGTGGATGGATCCGGGAATGCGAAGCTCAAGGTTTCGTTTTTTGGGCCGTTTTACATTGGCAATTATTGGGTTTTGGACCGGGCCGAGGATTATAGCTGGTCGATTGTCGGGGAAGGTTCGGGGCGGTATCTTTGGATATTGTGCCGGGAGGCAAAGCCGGCGGAGGAACGGCGGCAGATGTTGATCCGGCGGGCGGCGGAGCTAGGTTATGATGTCAGCCGGTTACGGATAACGCAGCAGTAGCGGGACGGAAAAATAGGAAGCGGGCATAGTCGTTCTCAACGTCCAAGGCACGGAGCCAGAAAAGAACCGCTTCACCTAACTTCTGTAAGACCCGTTGATGTCGATGTAGCCGTGAGTCAGGTCGCAGGTCCAGATGGTGGCGCGGCCGCTGCCAAGGCCGATATCGACTTCGATGTGGATTTCCTGGCCCTTCATGTGCGCGACGACGGGGGCCTCGTTATAGCCGGGGACGACGCCGCCGGCTTTGGCCATCCAGGTGCCGCCGATGGCGATGGCGAGTTTGTCACGGTCGGCGGGTTCCCCGGCCTTGCCGACGGCCATGACGATGCGGCCCCAATTGGCGTCCTCGCCGGCGATGGCGGTTTTGACCAGCGGTGAGTTGGCAATCGACAGGGCGATGCGTTTGGCGGAGTGGTTGGAGACGGCGCCGTCCACCGTGATTTCAACCAGTTTGGAAGCCCCCTCGCCGTCCCGCACCACCAGCATGGCGAGGTCGTGGGTGACTTCGGCCAGCGCGCGGCGGAAATCGCCCAAGTGGGCGGGCTCATCAAAGACCTTGTTGCGGGCCTGGCCGGTGGCGAACAGGAGCACCGTGTCGGAGGTAGACGTATCGCTGTCGATGGTGATGGCGTTGAAGCTATGGTCGACGGATTTGGTCAGCATCGATTGCAGGATCGGGGCTGGAATGGCGGCGTCGGTAAAGATGAAGGAGAGCATGGTCGCCATGTCCGGGGCGATCATGCCGCTGCCCTTGGCGATGCCGGTGATGGTAATTTCGGTGCCACCGATGCGGGCGGTGCGTGTGGCAGCCTTTGGGAAGGTGTCGGTGGTCATGATGGCGCGCGCGGCGTTGGCGAGGCCGTCCGGCTGCAGGGCAGCTGCCAAGGAGCCCATTACGGCGACGATTTTCTGTGCCGGCAGCGGCTCGCCGATGACGCCGGTGGAGGCGAGGAAAATACTTTCGGCCTCGGTATTTAGCGCCTTGGCGGCGGCAGCGGCGGTGGCCTCGACAGCGCGCAGGCCAGCGATGCCGTTGAAGACGTTGGCGTTGCCGGCGTTGACGACCAGCCCGCGGGCCAGGCCGCCGCTCAGCACCTCACGGCAATAGGTGACCGGGGCGCCGGGGCAGAGGTTTTTGGTAAAGACCCCGGCGACGGTGGTGCCTGGCGCGAACTCCATCAGCAGAACGTCGGGCCGGCCTTTGTAACGGATGCCGGCTTCGCCCACTGCCAACCGCACCCCTGCCACCGGCGCCAGCGCCGGTAACGGCAGTGCCAGCGGCGAGCGGGGAATTTGCGCCGCCATGCCGGGTTATTGGCCGAGGTTGATGTTGACGCCGCCGGCGCCGGCGGTGCCGCCGGAGGGCGTGCCGTCGGGATTGAAGGTCTGAATGGTGACCTTGGAGCGGGCGTCGGCCAGCGTCGATTTGATCGCGGCGTCGGCGACCTGCTGGCTGATTTGCTGTTTGACTTGGTCGAAGCTTTGCGGAGGGGCGGTCCGGCGGCCTTCGCAAAGGATGATATGCCAGCCAAATTGCGACTGGACCGGGGTTTTGGTGTATTGCCCGGGCTTCAGGGCAAAGGCGGCGTTGGCGAAGGCCGGAACCATCTGATCCTGCGAGAACCAGCCAAGTTCTCCGCCATTGGCCGCGCCGGGGTCAATACTGTCTTTTTCGGCAAGCTTGGCGAAATTAGCGCCGTGGTTCAGCTGCACGATGATCGCCTCAGCTTGGGCTTTCGTCTTCACCAGGATGTGGCGGGCATCAACCTGGACTGGGCCCGGTTTGCCGGCATAGTTGGACTTATAGATTGCCGCCACCGCTGCGTCGGTAATCTGAGGTGCTACTTTTTGCTGGACATAGGCGTTTTCAAGCTTCTCGTCGGCGGCTTGCTTCATGGCGGCGGCCACCTGCGGGTCTTTTTGCAGGTTTTCAGCCTGGGCGGCGATCAACAAGGCCTTGCGGTCGATCAACTGGTTGACGATCAGCGGCAATAATTCCTGTGGCGGTAGTTGCTGCAGCTGGGCCGGCAGGCTGGAGGCGGCAATCTGCGCATCGCTAAGATGGATCGGCTGACCGTTGACGGTGGCGAGGATCGGGTCGGTCGGGGTGGCTGGGGTGCCGGGTGCGACCGGCGAGGATGGCGCGGCTGGAGCAGCGGGCGGAGTTTGCGCAAGGGTGCTAAGCGGGAGCGCGAACAGGCCGGCGGCCAGCGCGATAGCAGAGATGGTGGGCAAACGTTGCATTTATTATGACCTTCTACCTGAACTTTGGCGCGTCTATGGGCCAACTGATTTGAAGCGGCAAGTCAGACCTGAGCGGCGGAAATGGGCGGTTCAATTGACCCTGTCCTACCCCGCGCTTATGTGAGCGTTGAATTATCCCCTTTATGTCTTGATGCGGAAACCAACCCCGGATGTTTGCAAGTCTCGCCCGCGCCGTATTTGGCACCAGCAACGATCGTGCCCTGAAAGGGTTCAAGCGGCAGGTGGCGGCCATTGCCGCGTTCGAGCCCGGATTGCAAGCGCTGGATGACGCAGCGCTGCGGGCCAAGACCGCAGAATTCCGGGCCCGGCTGGCAGGCGGCGAGGACCTGGACGATCTGCTGGAGGAGGCGTTCGCGGTGGTTCGGGAAGGCTCCAGACGCAGCCTGGGATTACGGCATTTCGACGTGCAGATGATCGGCGGCATGGTGCTGCATTCCGGCAAGATCGCCGAGATGAAGACTGGCGAGGGCAAGACGCTGGTGGCGACGCTGGCGGTGTATTTGAACGCGCTGCCAGGCAAGGGCGTGCATGTGGTGACGGTGAATGACTATCTGGCCGCCCGCGACGCCGAATGGATGGGGCAGCTTTACGGGTTTCTGGGGCTGTCCACCGGGGTAATTGTTAACGGGCTGGATGAAGACCAGCGGCGGGCGGCCTATGCGGCGGATATCACCTACGGCACCAATAATGAATTCGGCTTCGATTATCTGCGCGATAATATGAAGTACCGGCTAGAAGACATGGTGCAGCGGCCGTTCCACTACGCGATCGTAGATGAGGTGGACTCGATTTTGATCGATGAGGCGCGGACGCCTCTGATTATCTCCGGACCGAGCGATGAAGCCACCGATTTGTATTTAAAAGTTGATGCGGTGGTGCTGGATCTGGTGAAGAACGAGGATGCCTACGAGAAGGATGAGAAGGCCAAGTCCGTTACGCTAACGGAGGACGGCACCGAGCAGGTTGAGAATATGCTGCGCGCGGCTGGTTTACTGGCTGACGGCAATTTGTACGATATATTTAATATCTCGCTGCTGCATCACGTGCAGCAAAGTCTGCGGGCGCATGTACTGTATGCACGTGACGTCGACTACATCGTGCGTGCCGGGAAAGTGATGATTATCGATGAGTTCACTGGCCGGATGATGGAGGGGCGGCGCTATTCCGACGGGCTGCATCAGGCGCTGGAGGCTAAGGAACGCGTGGCGGTGGAGCGGGAGAACCAGACGCTGGCTTCCATTACGTTCCAGAATTATTTCCGGCTGTTTCCAAAGCTGGCCGGCATGACCGGCACGGCGATGACCGAGGCCGATGAGTTCGAGCAGATTTACAAGCTGCAGGTGGTTGAGATCCCGACCAATGTCGGGGTCAGCCGTAAGGATCACGATGATGAGGTTTATCGCTCGGCGGCGGAGAAATACGAAGCGGTTGCCAAGCTGATCGAGGAATGCCGAGAGCGCGGACAGCCAGTGCTGGTGGGAACGACCAGTATTGAGAAAAGTGAGATCATCAGTGCACTGCTGACGAATAAGAAAATTACGCATAGCGTTTTGAATGCCAGGTTCCATGAGCAGGAGGCGACGATCGTGGCGCAGGCCGGCGCGCCGGGGGCGATTACGATTGCCACCAACATGGCCGGACGCGGCACTGACATCAAACTTGGCGGCAATCTGGAGATGCGGCTGAAGCTGGAGCCGGAGGCGGACGCGGATAAGATCCGGGCGGAGATTGCGACCTATCATGAGCAGGTGAAGGTGGCCGGCGGGCTGTTTGTTATCGGTACTGAGCGGCATGAAAGCCGGCGGATCGATAACCAGCTGCGCGGGCGTTCAGGGCGGCAGGGCGACCCTGGCGCGTCGCGTTTTTTCCTGTCGCTGGAAGACGATCTGATGCGGATTTTCGGGTCCGAGCGGATGGGTGGGATGCTGCAGCGGCTGGGGCTACAGGAAGGCGAGGCGATCATCCATCCGTGGATCAACAAGGCGCTGGAGAAGGCGCAGAAAAAGGTTGAGGCGCGGAATTTCGATACCCGGAAGAATTTGCTTAAATACGACGACGTGATGAACGACCAGCGCAAGGAGGTTTATGCGCAGCGCCGGGAGTTCATGAGCAGCGATACGGTATCCGGCGCGCTGGCGGAGATGCGGGAAGATGTCATCGCCGATATGGTGGCACGGCGGATCCCGGAGCGGGCATTTGCCGAGCAATGGCTGTCGGCGGAGCTGGCAGAGGATGCCAAGCGGGTGCTGAACCTGGATTTGCCGATTGTAGACTGGGCCGCCGAAGAGGGGATGGACGAGACCGGTATTCGCGAGCGGCTAACCGAAGCGTCCGCGGCTTTCATGGCGGAAAAGGCCCAGAAGTTCGGGCCGGATTTGATGGCGTTTGTTGAAAAATCAGTGTTGCTGCAAACGTTCGACCAGGTTTGGAAAGAGCATTTGCTGGCGCTGGATCATTTGCGCCAGGGCATCGGGCTGCGGGCTTATGGGCAGCGCGATCCATTGAATGAATATAAGCGCGAGGCGTTTGCGCTGTTCACGGCACTGCTTGAGGATTTGAAGGAGCGGGTGACGACCCTGCTGGCGCATATGGTGATCGGGACCGAGCCGCAGGCGGCACCGCCGCCGCCAGTGATGTTCGAGAGCCATCCGGAACCGGAGCATCTGATCGGCGATGCCGGGCCGCCAGCCGGCGGGCTACCTGGTGGCGGGCTACCTGGTAGCATGGCCGATGGTATGGCCGGGGGCGCGGGTGGCGTGGCGGTGGCGGAGGCGGCAGGGCCGCGGGTGGCGGTGCAGCCGTACCGGGCTGAGGAGATCGATCCGAATCGGCCGGAGACCTGGAGCGCGACGCCACGTAATGCGGCTTGCCCATGCGGGTCCGGCAAGAAGTACAAATACTGCCACGGGAAAGTTTGAAACGCGCTGTACAAGGGGGTTCTGCAGCATCAGTGCAACGTACGGCCACCGTCGGCTGCATAGGTGGCGCCGGTTACGAAGGATGACGCCTCGCTCAGCAGGAAGGCGATGACGCTGACGATTTCCGCCGGCTCGGCAACGCGCTCGATTGGGTACTGGATGAGGAAGGCGGCGCGGTCTTCGGGGCTGAACTGTTTCAGGGCGGCGTCGACCATCGGCGTGCGGGTGACGCCGGGGCAGACCGCGTTAACCCGGATTGCCGGTGCGAGTTCGACGGCTAAGGCCCGGGTGAGGCCAAGCAGCCCGGCTTTGGAGGCGGCGTAGGCGGCGGTGCCCTTGCCGGTCGGCCGCAATCCGACGCCGGAAGCGATGTTGACTACCGACGGGGATTTGCCGTCGCGGAGCCACGGCAATGCCGCCTGGCAGATTAAAAATGGCGCGGTGAGGTTGATGGCGAGCGACCTGCCCCACTCCGCCTCGCCTAATTCCTCGAACATGGTGCGGGACGAAATGCCGGCGCAGTTGACGACGCTGTCCAGCCCGTCCAGCGCCGTTGCCAGTTCCACGATGGCCGGTTTGATGCCGGCGGGTTGGGCCAGATCGACTGTGACGGCGACGGCGCCGGTGCGCGACGTCACCGACCGCAGAGCCTCGGCATTGAGGTCGAGCAAGCCTAGTTTGGCGCCGCGCTCGGCCAAAAATTCCGCTAGGGCCTGGCCTATGCCCGAAGCGGCGCCGGTGATTAGAATTTTCCGGCCGGCCAAATTATATTCCGACTGATTTAGCATTTTCATTTCCCTCGCAAACCGCGAACTGGGGCGCTGTTAAACGGTCGCCACCGGCGTTACCGGCGAGCCTACCGCGCCCGGCAGCCGCAGCGGCGGGGCTGTGAGGAAGCAGGCTGAGCGCTTTTCCTGCAGCAGCCAGCGCGACAAATCGCCGATTTGCCAAAGTTCGCCGAGATGAATGCCGAGCTTGAAAAGACAGAGGTCGTGCAGTGGCAACATCGAATGGTCGCCGGCTGAACGGTCATCGAAACCAAAGCCTTCCACCGCCAGGTTGTCTGAACATAATGCGACCAGGCCGGACCCGCGGATCCAGTCCAGTAATTGCGAGTCGCGGCCGTCGAGGACGGCGCCGACCTCGTACATCATCTCGGTGGGTGGGTTGCGGTTTAAGGCCAGCAAAGCGTCGTCGAAGCCGGTATGCAGCAGCAGGAAGTCGCCGGTGCGGATTTCAAGGCCCTGATCCTTGATCGCCTGCTGAAGTTGCGCATGCCCGACCCAGGTGCGGCCGGCCCCGAAGGCTTGTACCAGGCTGACCACCACGGCGCGGCCCTGGACGCCGGTAACGGCGAGATTTTCCACACCCAGCGCGCGAGCAACCGGCGGGCCGGCGCCGTCAGGGGCGATAAGATGCTGATCGGCGCGGTAACCGTTGTAATAGACGATCTCGTCGATGCCATCGCCGTCGGCGTCGAAATGGGCACCCCAATGGGCGAGCGAATCCCACTGTGTGGAGTATTGGGTGCTGAGCATTACCGCGTCATCGCAGACCACGCCGTGCGGGTGGTCGGTGCCGATACCCTGCGGGCGGTTGTAAAAGGCCTCACCTTGGTCATCGCGGATTGCCGAAAGGACCGGTGGCTTGCGGACGCCGCCGAAACTGGTGCCGCCGGGGTAGTCGAGCGGCAGGCTGAGCGCGAATGACAGGCCGGCGCGGATTTCCTTGGCCGCTGCAAGGCGGCGTTCGGGCGTTATGAGGTTCATGCGCCCGATCTGGTCATCCTCGCCGAAGTCGCCCCAATTTGACCCGTCTGGACGCCGGCGCCACCGTCTGCCGATCTCAACAGGGTCAGTCATTGTTCGTCTCCCTTTGCGCGCTTGGACGTGGATGTTTGTGTGATCCGGGCATTTGGCTGTCAACGGGAATGAGACGCGGGCGCCGGATACTCGGAAGTGGCGCTGCGGCGTTGCCAGTGGCATTGGTAACGGCTAAGAGCCCGTAGCGGGACCCGTAGCTCAGCTGGATAGAGCGTTGCCCTCCGAAGGCAAAGGCCAGGCGTTCGAATCGCCTCGGGTCCGCCAATAAATCAATGGGTTACGGAGTGTCTTCGAATACTTCAGCATAGAGACTCACCAAATACTCACCAAAAGTTGGAAAGCTCTGGCGTGTAATTTCGTAGGCAGTTGAGCTGGGTGAGGGTGTAGGTGACGTTTTCACGGACGCCACGGGATTCAATGCGCGGACCTGATCGAGCCATCGCCGGCTCGGTCGCTGGCAGACCGTTTTAATTCGTAATCAGTGGGTCCCCGGTTCAATCCCGGGTGTCGGAACCAGTTTTTTCAATGGGTTATAAGGCATTATGTCGGTGACGCCCGGCTTCTAGTACGGGCTTTAGTACGGGAGAGTTTAATCTCTTCATTTTTCAGTCAGTTGCTGCCGCCCGGCCAGTTGGCGGCCCGCTACGGTTCAAGCCGGTGAGAGTTGGCGCGGCGGCCCTCTCCGAAGCATTCGAATCGCGTCGGGTCCACCAATTTTTCGTTCTCGATCAATGAGTTGTTTTGTTAATCCGTTCCCCCATGAATTCAATTCTGGTCGCGGAAGCACCACGGAAGCACCTTACACGAAAGGCGCGTTACTCAGACCAAGGATTGACTGAGCTGGGCGATCAATCTGCGCCTGTCACCAGGACTGTTTCCAAAGGTCTAACACACGACGTATGCGATGAACTTTGCAGCAATGGCGATTTAATTTTCATAAATTTAGGAATTTACACCTATATTATCGTGAGTTGCACTGAAAAGCGCTTCTATTGAAAAGTACGCTACTCTGCGGTTAGGTTAAAAATGAGCGAATCTGAATGGAGCCGTTCCAAAACGCCACTCTGTTAACATCAAAGGCATAGCGGTTGTGGTCATAGTCTACGAAAAAATTAATCATTCTGATGCCCCGCTCCTGTCCTTTTCTCTGTTTTGTTTGGACAACCGTTCTAATGCTTGAACGGCTAAATCGATTAATTGAAGATGTCTGTAGCCTGAACAGCAAACTCATACTGCTGATTGGTCCACCGAGATGCGGAAAAACAAGACTATTGGACGGTCTGGCTAAGCATAGGAATACCACTGTGCTCAACGTTGGCGGCTCATTGGGTCGCCAAATGTTGGAGATAACAGGCACCCAGCGGCATCTTCAAGCGGCCGCGTTAATGTCGGCACTTGCAGCCGATCATTCAAAAGGCGGACTGGTTCTATTCGACAATATCGAGCTTCTGTTCGACCAAAGCCTCCGGCTTGATACCCTGGATTTACTGAAGCGAAACGGTCGGACCCGCTGCGTTGTTGCTGCCTGGCCAGGCGAATTTAACAATAGTCGGATTACTTACGCCACACTGGGCCACCCCGAGCGTCGGGACCATGCTATTGATGGTTTTGTTCCCTTCGAAATCAAATGAGTGAAGGAAAGCGTACTATCAATGCGTTATGATGAACTAATTAAGTTTGAACCGATCGAGTCGGTCATCCAGCTTCTGGACGCTAACCGGCCAGACGAAGCCAAGAAACTCGTCTTGACCTATGTCATTTCAGACGACATGGCGGAACGGATCGCCAAACAGATGATCCCTCAAATCTCATTCGACGAATCCGTCGATCACAAGGGAGTCATGGTCGTCGGCAATTACGGCACCGGTAAGTCGCACTTAATGTCCGTGCTGTCGCTGGTGGCGGAGGACGCCGCCTATGTGCCGATGATCCGACACGCCAAAGTCGCCGAAGCGGCAATTGCGATCGCCGGAAAATTCAAGGTTCACCGCATCGAGATATCCAGCCAGATGTCATTGCGGGATATCATCACTCAGCAGCTTGAAATATTTCTGCAAAAGCATGGGGTCAGCTACTCATTCCCGCCGGCAGACAAGGTGGTCAACAACAAAGCCGCCTTTGACGAAATGATGGCTGCCTTTACCGAAGTTCATCCAGACCATGGTGTGCTCCTAGTCGTTGATGAGTTTCTCGATTTTCTTCGCTCTCGCAAAGATCATGATCTAGTGCTCGATCTCTCGTTCTTGCGCGAGATCGGCGAGGTAACCAAGCACCTGCGGTTCCGTTTTGTGGCGGGCGTGCAGGAAGCCATCTTTGACAGCAGCCGGTTCGAACACGTGGCCGATAGCCTCCGGCGGGTGAAGGACCGCTTCGCCCAGGTCTTGCTGGCACGCCAGGACGTCAGTTTCGTCGTCGCAGAACGACTCCTCAAGAAGTCTGCGGATCAGCAGAACACTATTCGAGCCTACCTGACGCCGTTCGCCAAATTTTACGGCGCTATGAATGAGCGTATGGACGAATATGTACGTCTATTTCCGGTCCATCCCGACTATATCGGGACGTTCGAGCGACTGATTTTCACTGAGAAGCGCGGCGCGCTCGTGACGATCAGAGATCAAATCCAGGCGATCTTGAATGACGAGGTGCCGTCGGACCGCCCCGGGTTGATTGGCTACGACAGGTTCTGGGACACGGTAACATCGAACTCCGTGCTGCGTGCCGACCCAAACATTGGCCCCGTGCTCAAGGTCTCCGAGGTTCTTTCAGAGCGGGTGCAGAAGGCATTCACCCGACCGGCTTATCGGCCGATGGCGCTGCGCATCATCAATGGCCTTTCCGTAAATCGGCTCACAACTGGCGGAGACATCTACGTTCCGATTGGATCGACTGCCGAAGAACTCCGGGACACACTGTGCCTCTATCAGCCCGGCATCGAAGACATGGGCGGAGAGCCCGCTGCGGACCTGCTTTCGCTCGTGCAGACCGTGCTCCGCGAAACCATCAAGACCGTGAACGGTCAGTTCATTTCAAAGGCCCCTGACACCGAGCAGTACTATCTCGATCTCAAGAAAGACGTCGACTACGACGCCCAGGTTGAAAAACGCGCCGAGGCCCTGTCGGACGATGCGCTCGACCGCGCCTATTATGGCGCCATCCGGCAGCTGATGGAGCGCACCGACGAGGCCACGTACGTCACCGGTCATCAGATTTGGCAGTATCAGATCGAGTGGCAAGATCGCCGCGTTGACCGGAACGGCTACCTCTTCTTCGGTGCGCCCAATGATCGGCCGACGGCCCAGCCAGAGCGCGACTTCTACGTCTACTTCATTCAGCCATTCGAGCCACCACGGTTCCGCGACGAGAACAAGGCAGACGAAGTTTTCTTCCGCCTGAAGGGACTGGACGATGCGATAAAACGCCACCTCTCCTTCTACGCAGCCGCGCAGGACCTCGCCTCGACATCAAGCGGCGGCGCGAAGGTGATCTACCTGGACAAAGCCAAAAACGCTCTGCGGGACATGAGCAAATGGCTTCAGGAAAAGCAGATGACCGCCTACGAGGTCACCTACCAGGGCAAGACGAAGACCCTACAGGAGTGGACCAAAGGCGTTTCGTTGCGTGACAAAGCGCGGCTTGGGCCGGAGGAGAGGATCAACTTCCGCGACGTCGTGAACGTGATATCGGGCTTGGCGCTCAACAACCAGTTTGGCGACCTGTCGCCCGAATACCCCACATTCTCGGTGCTCGTCACCGAGTCCAACCGCAGACAATTGGTTGGCAATGCGCTGAAAGCGCTCGCTGGCGGTACCCGCACCAAAGACGCCGTTGCCGTCCTTGATGCCCTGGAGATGCTGGATGGTGATCGCATCGACCCAACGCGCTCGCGCTATGCGAAAGAGGTTCTCACCCGCCTGAAAGCCAAGGGGCAAGGTCAGGTTCTGAACCGCGGCGAGTTGCTCAGCGGTGCGGCCGACGTCGAGTATTTCGCGCCGGTTCGCTTCCGTCTGGAGCCTGATCTGCTCGTAACCGTGCTCAGCGGCCTCGTTTATTCGGGTGACATCGTCCTGGCGATCACCGGAGACAAGATCGATTCCGGCAAAATCACGCTCGTCGCCGAGCGGCCGCTGGATGAGCTGAAACAATTCAAACACGTCGAAGCGCCGAAAGAGATCAACGTCGCCGTCCTCCGTTCGTTGTTCGAGCTTCTCGGGCTCTCTCCCGGATTGGCGCAGTTGGCCACGCAGGGCTCGGAAGAACCGGTGAAACAGCTGCTCGATGCGGTTGGCGGGCTCGTGCGCCGCGTCCTCAGCGCCGGCACAGATACGCAAAACCGCCTCAGCTTCTGGGGCCAGCCATTGCTGCGCGAGGACGAAATCCGCGAGTGGCGCGGACGTCTCGACGCATTGAAGACATTCACCGAGAGCCTGTCCCCCTACAACACGGTGGGGAAACTGAAAAACCTGCGGATCGGCTCGGAGGATATCGAGGCCCAGAAGAGGAACCTCGAGGTCTTGGCGTCCGTCGAGCGGATGCTGGAACTGGTCGCTGAGCTGGGGGGAACCGCCTCTTACCTATCTCAAGCAGAGATCGTGCTCCTGCCCGACCACACTTGGGTCAAGCAGGCCCAATCCACGCGGAAGCAGATCCTCGACAAATTGGCGCAGGATCGGTCGGCGCAGCACGCGACGGAGTACCGCCAGACCCTCGCCAAGCTGAAAAAGGACTACCTCACCGCCTACATCAGCCAGCATAGCAAGGCTCGGCTGGGCGTCTCCGACGAAAAGACCAAGTCTGCCCTGAGGAAGGACTCCCGCCTGGTCGCGATGCGCGCGCTGACTGGAATCTCGCTCATGCCGACCAGCCAACTTACCAGCTTTGACGCCAAGCTGGACAAACTGAAGAGCTGCACCGCCCTGGTCGAGTCGGAGCTAGCCGCCAGCCCCTTCTGTCCGCATTGCAGCTACCGCCCAGCCAACGAGCAGGGAGAAATGCTTCCCGCCGCCAATGTGCTGAAACAGCTGGATGAAGAGCTAGATCGGCTGCTGGCAAGTTGGCAGCAGACCCTGTTGGACAATCTCGACGACCCTATCATCCAGGCAAATTTCGATCTGCTACGCCCCGCTCCGCGCGCCTTGATCGTGAGTTTCGTTAAATCAAAGGAGCTGCCCGACCCGGTACCTCCCGACTTCGTTGCGGCGGTTCAAGAGGCGCTGTCCGGTCTGGAGAAGATTGGTGTTTCCAGCGACGACATCAAGAACGCCCTGCTTCAGGGAGGTTCGCCGGCTTCGCCGGACGATCTACGCAAGCGGTTTGAGACGTTCCTCAACGATCGGTGCAAGGGCAAAGACACGAGCAAACTTCGCTTTGTCGTCGAATAGCGGGGACCTGCGTCATGGCAACTCAGGCCGTCACCGACATCGACGTTCTCTCACTCTCAGTGCGAGACCGGGAATCACGACGCCTCATAGAAGAAGCAATAACCGCATATCGAGGCGGAGCACTCAGGTCCGCGATCATGTCCGCATGGATAGCGGTCGTGTACGATATTTTTTCGAAGGCTCGCGAATTAGCCGCGCAAGGAGATCCTTCTGCGGCCGCTTTCCTGGTCAAGCTAGACGGCGCGATTGAGCAGAAAAATATCTCCCAGATGCAGACGCTGGAGCGTGAGCTGCTGGCGACCGCGAAGGATCTGCTACAGCTGGTTACCCCGCACGAGCATGAAGTCCTGAAGCGCATTCAAGACGACCGTCACCTCTGCGCGCACCCGGCTTTCATCACCGAAGACGAACTTTTCCAACCGTCGCCAGACCTGGTGCGCTCGCATTTGGTCCATGCGCTGAACTGCCTCCTCGTTCATGCGCCCCTTCAAGGCAAGAGTGCGCTGAACCGGTTCAAGGCGGATTTGCTGAGCCCCTCGTTTCCTTCAACCCAGGAAGGAATTCGGACGTTCGTATGCGTAAAATATCTAAATCGATCCAAGGATGCTCTGGTCACCAATCTTATCAAGGTATTGATCAAGGCGCTTTTCCTCCCTGGTGAAGAGGAATTGCAGAAGAAAAAGCGGCAGCTTGCATGGATCCTCAGCGAAGTGGCCGCGAAGAAGACCGGCATATTCGAGGAAATTGCCAAACCTTTTGTCGGACAGTTTTTCGACGGCGTCGATGACGGCAAGCTTCTGAACGTCTGTGCGTTTCTTGGCGCCGAACCACAGCTTTGGTCATGGATTTCAGAGCCGAACAAACTGCGATTGATCAAGTTGATCGAAGAGAGCTCGATCGAGGAGCTGCAAACCTTTGTGGTTTTTGACGCATTCGTCGTCCCCGAGCTCGCGGACGTCCTTTTGGCCAAATTTACCAGCTTCAAGATAGCTGACCAGGTGCGGTTGATTGCCGACAACCCGAAGAGAGAGTTTGTCTCGATAGCGATCGACATCTTTTCGTCCGCAGGAAGCTATCGCGACGCCGAGCAGCTCGGCCAATCCACGGTTCTTCCGCTCGCATCGCATTATGAGAGTGCCGACGTCGGAAGGCTGCTCGCGGCCGTTTTGGGCAACAGCCAGATTTCCTACGCATCAGGAACACCCGACCTACTGCTAGAGGTTTTCACGATCACCCAGTCGCTGCTCTACGAAACAAGAGCGGCCTGGCAGCATTTTGTCGATGAGATGACCGCCCAGCACGGCGGGAAAGTCGACGCGCATTACTCCTATCCTGAGATCCGAACCAAGCTGGACGCCGCATAGAAGGATGACCGCAACGATGAATGAACTGCTGCAGTCGCATGTCGGCACGAATGCCGGCCCCGTGGAATGCCTTGGGATGAAGTTTCCCAGTGAGTCCGGACGCCGAGAGCATTTTCTAAAGCTACTCGCCGAAAAACTGAAGGATCCGGCATTCCGCTCCCAAGAAGGCTTTCCGAATGGGACAGATGACGCCATCCTCGCGATGTCCGATCCGCCTTACTACACCGCCTGTCCAAATCCATGGCTAGCAGACTTCGTGGAACGCTATGGCAAGACATACAATCCCGCGGAACCATATGCTCGCGAGCCGATGGCAATCGATGTCTCAGTCGGAAAAAGCGACCCTATCTATAAGGCACATTCTTACCACACAAAGGTTCCACACCTCGCAATCGTCCCATCGATACTTCATTTTACGAATCCTGGAGACATCGTTCTCGATGGCTTCGCGGGCTCTGGAATGACAGGGATCGCTGCGCAGTGGTGCGGTTCGGCACCTCCAACTTATCGGCATGAGATTGAGGCGGCGTGGAAAAGCCAGGGCAAACCATCTCCTCAGTGGGGTGCCCGTCGCGTATTGCTCAATGATCTTTCTCCCGTGGCGACATTTATCGCCACCAACTACAATCACCCGCTCGATATTGGGAAATTTTGCGCGGTCGCCGAGCGTATTTTCGACGAACTTCAGTCAGAGTTTGGTTGGATGTATGCGACGAAAGACGGTTCTAAAAACGGTGATATCGATTTCACGGTTTGGTCGGAGGTCTTCAATTGCCCAGAGTGTGCGGGCGAAATTGTCTTCCACGATCATGCGCTGGATGACCAAACCGATCGTGTGAAGGACAATTTCCCCTGTCCGCACTGCGGAGCCGATTTAAGTAAAAAGAATCTTGAACTTGCCTTTGAGTCAACCATGGATAAGGCAACTAATACCATAAAGAGTAAGCCAAAACGTAAGCCGGTACTGATTCGCTATACATCTGGAAATAAGAAATATTCAAAATCGCCGACATCCATGGACTTGGACGTCCTCCAAAAGATTGGAGAAATGCCGCACCCGCGAAATGCTCCGTTCAACGAATTTCCCGACATGCAGATGATGCGAGTCGGGCGAATGAAGACGACAAAAGTCAATCACGTTCACGACCTTTTCCTCTCGAGGACGATTCAAGTCCTGGCAAAATTCTTTGAGAAAGTGGGCGAAGTTGATGATTTATCTATCAGGAAGGCCCTAAAAATTATCGCACAACACCAATTTGTAAATGCGTCGATTATGAATAGGTATAGGCCGGCCTCTTCGTTTGGAAACTCACCGCTGACCGGAGTGTTTTACGTATCGTCTCTGGTTGCAGAAGCCAATGTAATTGATCTCTTGAGAGGAAGTATAAATAGAATCAAGAGAATGGGAAAAGCATCTTGGGGAAATGACGCTCGCTGGGGAAAAGGGGCCTTCATTTCAACCGGAAGCGCCACAAATCTAAATGGCATACCCGAAAATTCCATTGACTATGTGTTTACTGACCCACCTTTTGGGGAAAACATTTATTATTCAGATTTAAATTATCTAACGGAATCCTGGCATGGCGTTTTAAGCGATTCTGCGCCCGAAGCGATTATTGATAGAGTTAAAGAGAAGGGTGTTGTTGAATATCAGAGGCTAATGCAGAGGTGTTTTGCCGAGTTTTATAGGGTCTTGAAACCAGGCAGGTGGATGACCGTTGTTTTCTCGAATAGTCGGGCTGCTGTCTGGAACGCGATACAGGTTTCCCTACAGCAGGTCGGCTTCGTGGTGGCGGAAGTGACGACGCTAGATAAAGTTCACCTTACTTTTCAGCAGGTGATGTCTCCAAACGCCGTAAAACCAAGACTTGGTAATCTCAGCTTACAAGCCGAACGGAGGGCTGGAACAGCGTTTCTCCGAACGTGGTGCTACGCGCGAATCTGCCTGGGATTTCGTGCAGACGCATTTGCGGCAATTGGCCCATCACTAAGACCAAAAATGACGAACTCGAATTCATTGTTGAGCGTGACCCACGTCGCATCTACGACAGGATGATTGCTTGGTTCGTGCGTCATGACGAGCCCGTTCCTCTCTCAATGGACGAATTCCTCGACGGTGTCCGCACGCGCTTCACCGATCGTGATGGTATGGTTTTTCTCTCTGATCAGGTTACTGAATACGACAAGAAACGCGCTCAGACCGCACGGGCTCCGCAGATGGAGTTATTCGTCTCGGACGAGCGCAGCGCGATTGACTGGCTTACTGATTTTCTCAAAAGGCGTCCTTCCACCCGTCAAGAGCTACATACGGAATTTACTACCCAGCTTGGGGCCGGTTGGAAGAAGCACGAGCCGACCCCAGAACTATCAGCTCTGCTCGACGATAATTTCCTTCGCTATGACGGCAATGGCGATGTTCCAAGCCAGATACACAGCTACCTTTCAACCAACCACAAGGATCTTCGTGGCCTCGAGAAGACGGACACTCATCTAAAGGCGAAAGCAAAGGACCGCTGGTACGTTCCTGATCCAAACAAGGCCCCGGGATCTCGAGCAGAAGCGTGAAAAAACGCTACTCAAGGAGTTTGAGGCCTATCGGGCCGCCTCTGGGCGCCGGCTGAAGGAGTTTCGACTGGAGGTCTTGCATGCCGGGTTCAAGACCGCGTGGGCTGCAAAAAACTACAAGACTATCATCGCCATCGCGCAGAAAATTCCAGAGGACGCGCTGCAGGAAGATGAAAAGCTGCTGCCTCTGGTATGATCAAGCGCTAACCCGCATGGAGGCCCATGCGTGAAGCATGCGGGCGCAGGGTACGACATTGGTGACTGGTGCTGGCACGCGCGTCATGCCGCACCCTGCCGTGTCGTGGACCGCCAGGACGTTTGGGGCGAGTCTGCCTACCGGGTCTGGCTTCCCGCGAAGGACGCAGTCATCCGCGCCCGCGCCACGGACCTGCTCACCCTAGATTCCGTTCGACCCACTGTAGAGCAGATTCTGCATACAGCGGCGGCCGCCAAGCTACTCGACGCGCTGGAAGACAATCTGCTTCTCGCTCCGATCCAGTCCAGCGTGGTCCCGCTGCCGCATCAACTCTATGCGCTGAACCGCGCGATGAGCCGAGATCGGATTCGATATCTGCTTGCCGACGAAGTCGGGCTCGGCAAAACGATCGAAGCCGGATTAATCCTGCGCGAGCTCAAGCTGCGCGGCATGATCCGGCGCATTCTCGTGGTGGCTCCAAAAGGGCTCGTTCGTCAGTGGCAGGCCGAGATGCGGCTGCATTTCGGCGAGACGCTGCAATTCATCGAGCCTGCAGAACTCGCAGCCTTCCGCCAATTGCGCAGCGACGAGGAAAACCTCTGGCACCTGCACGATCAGGTGATCTGCTCACTGGACTCGGTCAAGCCGCTCGAAGGCCGGCGAGGATGGAGCCTTGAACAGCTCACCACCTACAACCGGGAGCGGTTCGAGGACCTGATCTCCGCATCGTGGGATCTCGTCATCATCGACGAGGCCCACCGCATGGGTGGTAGCACGGACCAGGTGGCGCGCTACAAACTGGGCGCCGCGCTGGCGGAAGCGGCCCCCTACCTGTTGTTGCTTTCGGCGACCCCTCACCAGGGAAAGACCGATCAGTTTCTGCGGCTGATGCAGCTCGTCGACCGAGATGCGTTCCCCAACGAAAGCAGCGTCAGCCGCGAACGGGTGCCGCCTTACGTCATCCGGACTGAGAAACGCGCCGCCATCGACGCGGAGGGGCGACCGCTTTTCAAACCGCGCATTACGCGACTCCACGCGGTGGCGTGGCAGGATCGTCATTCCGCCCAGCAGCAGCTCTACGAAGCCGTGACCGACTACGTGCGTCACGGCTACAACCAGGCCATGGCCGCCAAATAGCGCCACATCGGGTTCTTGATGATCTTGATGCAGCGGCTGGTGACGTCCAGCACTGCCGCCATCCGCACTACACTCGAAAGGCGGCAAGCACTCCTCGATCAGCCTCAGTTACAAGCATCCCTGTTCGACGCCACCGAGATCGATGAGTGGGCCGAACTCGACGGCCAGGCCCAGGTGGATATGGCCATTCAGGCGAATGGCTGGAAGATGGAAATGGCCCAGGTAGGCACGCTTCTGGAGCTCGCGCGTGCGACTGAAAGTCAAGGAACCGATGCGAAGGCTGAGGCGCTTCTGGAACTGATCTACAAGGTGCAGCAGGAAGAGAACGACCCGACTCTCAAAGTGCTGGTCTTCACGGAATTTGTGCCGACGCAAGCGATGCTCGCGCAATTCCTGGAAAGCCGTGGATTTTCAGTCGCCATCCTGAACGGCAGCATGGATCTGGAGGCCCGCGCAAAGGCGCAGCAGGCATTCTCCCGCGAGATTCGCGTCATGATCTCGACCGACGCCGGCGGCGAGGGATTGAACCTCCAATTTTGCCACGTCATCGTCAACTTCGACATGCCGTGGAACCCGATGCGCGTCGAACAGCGCATCGGCCGCGTGGACCGCATCGGTCAGCCCCACGTCGTGCGGGCATTCAATTTCGTACTCGACGACACGGTCGAGCACCGTGTCCGCCAGGTGCTGGAAGAGAAGCTCGAAGTGATTGCCAAAGAATTCGGAGTCGATAAGGCGTCTGATGTGATGGATTCGGTTGAGGCCGAGCCATTGTTTGACGAGCTTTTCATTCAGGGGCTGCAGAACCCGGACGCGATCGAAAAGGACTGCGACGCCGTCGTCACGCAACTTCGGTCGACGCTCGCCGAGAGCCGAAAGAGCAGCGATCTTATAACGGACGCCCACAAACTCGATGCCGACGACGCACGTAAATGGCGCGATCATCCGGCTCAATTCTGGCTGGAGAGGGCGATTACCAAGGGACTACCGGCCCGTGGCGGCGCGGCTGTAAAAGACGGCGACGCATGGCGCGTGCGTTGGGTGGATGGGACAGAGTCAAGTCGGGTCTGCTTTGATGCTCGCACAGCCGAGGAGCATCCTGATCTCGAATGGGTCACCCTGGAAGACCCGCGGGCGCGGGTCCTTATAAGCGAGCTTCCGCGATGCGTGGCAGGGCAGCCACTGCCATTGGTCCGGATCACGGGGCTACCAGAAACCGTCAACGGCGTATGGTCGCTTTGGGAAGTTAACTTGTCGGCAGAGGGGTTCAGTAGCCGACGCTTCCTTACGGTCTTTGTGACCGATGACGGCCGGACATTCATGCCCACCGCCAAAAGGATCTGGGACCTTCTGCTGACAGAGCAACTGGACATCAAAGCGCTAGCGCCAATGGGAGATTCGACGCGCGCGTTTGACTCATCTCTCGATGCGGCCAGGAACCAAGGAGCACGCCTTTTTTCAGAGCTGGTGGAGGAACACGGCACGCGTCTGCAGGAAGAGCGAGAAAGAGCGCGCTATGCCTATGACGCACGCTACCAGGCGATCGGCCGAGTTGGCCTACCGGAGGTTCGACAATTTCGGCGAAAGCGGCTCTTGGCTGAGCATGAAGCTCGAATCGCGCTTCTTGATGCGGCCGAGGCTTACACGCCGGACTTGAACGCAGTGCTCATGCTTCGGATCGGTACGCCGGTCGCGGTGCAGCCATGAGCGGGTGGACCGAGCGCATATTGAAGGAGTTTCCGGCAGACTTGTCGCGATTCTGGATAGCGGCCGACCCCGACGGCGTACTCCTGGACGAACAGATCCTCTCAAGCCTGCGCGCCCGCAGGTTCGAAGTCTTGCCGTTCGAAGACTCCGTGGCGTTTCGGACTGAATACGAGGAGCGTTACCGTGCCGCATGGGATCGCGGAGAAGGAGCTCCCGCCGATGCGCTCATCCTGCATTTTAGAGGAACCGATGTCGGCGTTTTGCCTTGGGACTATGTGCGCTTCGGTCGACGCGTCAGCCTTGGTTTGGCAGATCTGTTTTCAAAGCTCAGCTACGCAGTCGTAAAACAGGTCGGCACTGAGCATCTCGAAGCCCTATTCGACGCCCAGTCGAGACACGTGACCCAATCCCTCGGCGACGCCGCCACCAAGGATTTCATCCTTACCCACATTTACCGCTTCAGCCCCTACCTGATTTCACGGCCCGAGGACCTGTGGCGGGAGCTTCTGCGGCTCCACTACCGTAATGCCGGATTACCGCCGATCCTCGCTAATCACGCCGCCGGACTTTTAGACGGACGTAGCGCTTTCGAAGGCCTGCCGCTCAGCGAGCTCTTCTCCTCAAAAAGCAGGCTGCTGAGGGTTGTACAGGCATCCTGGGCTCAGTTCCTCACCGGCTGCGGTGTGATTGCCTCACCGCCTCTGGACGTAAGGCAGCCTGAGACCGAAGCGGCGCCGGTGATACCGTTCGAACACCCTGACGTGCGGGTCATAGTCGATTCGATGTTCGTTGATGGAACGCTGCAGCCAGTGACGATCGAAGGCCCGACCGAGGGCGTTCCTGATTGGGCAAAAGTTGGCGTAGTCCAAGATCCGGACGCGTTCGATAAACTCGTCGTCGAAAGTGTGAAGCGTCTGGCTGATGAGCTACCAGCCAACGACGCATCTCACCGAGAATGGGTGCAGCTATCTCGGCGTTTGGGCGAAGTGATTTTTCGTTTCCATGCACTGGCTGCCGGGCGGGCTGAAAAAATTGGCGACCAGGTGCTGGCGCTGCAAAAGGCTGCTGACGAACGTCTTCGAGAGTGGGTAACCGACCACTTCGCTGATCTTCCGTCGCTACCAGCGGCAAAAGGCCCAGTGATGGTCCACCACGTTCCGCGGTTCCTATCGCTTCGTAGGACCGCTGGTGAAGACCGAATCGCTCTTCTCGTTTTTGACGGACTGGCTATGGATCAGTGGCTTCAGATCCGGGACCACCTCGCCCAGAGGGCGCCGCGATTTGGGTTTGATGAGAGTGCCTGTTTCGCCTGGCTCCCAACGCTCACGTCGGTCTCGCGCCAAGCGTTGTTCTCAGGGCTGAAACCTCGGGAATTCGCAAATTCAATCGAGACAACCGCGCAAGAGCCTTCTCTGTGGTCACGTTTTTGGCAGGACCATGGGCTTCGACTGAACGAGGTGATCTATCGAAAAGGCATCCAGCGTACCGACCAGCTGGCCGACCTCGATGCCGCACTCACCGACCCCGCCATCAAGGTGGCGGGTATTGTCATCGATACTGTGGATGAGATTGTCCATGGTGCAATCCTGGGAAAACGCGGCATTGCGAACCAGATCGGTAGCTGGTGTGAATCGGGCTTCGTTGAGCAGTTGTTTGATCTCCTCCTCGCCAGGGGGTTTCACATCTACCTGACCGCCGACCATGGAAACGTAGAAGCAGTAGGGATCGGGCGGTTAAATCAAGGCGTGGCTTCCGAGCTTCGGGGCGAGCGTGTACGAACTTATCGAACCGAGAGCCTTGCGTCATCGACATCCGCCGACCTTGACGCATTCCGGCTAAATATCGCCGGCTTGCCCTCAGACTTCCTGCCGCTGTTCGCAGGGACTGGCCGAGCCTTTGTCACACGAGGCGAACAGATAGTCGCGCACGGCGGGCTATCCGTGGAAGAGCTCCTGGTTCCATTCGTTAAAGTAAGCTTTGTGGGTAAAGGCGAATGACCCAGGCTGGCCCGCAGATTGGTTTTGACCGTTTCATCCATCGCGATTGGGTCTCGGCAGCGCTTCGGGTCCGCTCCGGCCTATGCGAAATGCATGAGCTGAATGAGTTAATTGAATCATCTCATTCCGGTGACGCCGCCAAAAAGAAGACCCGGACCGTGTTGAATCGCCTTTGGTTGGAGCCAAGGCCTGACCTTATCGACTTCGCGGATCGTGGAGTGCAAATTTATCGTGGGGCTCCTGATACTTCCGTGGCAGTGTTGGGCTGGGGAATGGCAATCACGACCTACCCATTTTTTGGTAGGGTTGCAGAAATTGTCGGGAGATTGACAGCGTTGCAGGGAGACTGCGCCTCGGCGGAAGTCCATCGGCGCATGAGCGAAATTTTCGGTGAACGCGAGGGCACGCGTCGCATGACAAACATGGTGCTTCAGTCTCAATCGAGCTGGGGTGCTATCGAGCGCATCGAGAATGGCAAGCGTCTGGAAAGGAAGCCTAAAATTGATGTCGGAGGAAACCTGACGACCGCGTGGCTCGTGGAAGCTTGTTTAAGGTTTTCCGGCCGCCCCATTTCTTTGGCTACAATCGAGTTTCTTCCAGTAATCTTTCCATTTAAAATTAACGACCTTCTACCCCACGTTTTATCAACAACGTCGACACTCGAAGTGAGAGCTGAAGGTCACGACAAACAGATTGTTTGTATAAAATAGTCCCCAGTTTTTTGCTAAAATAGGGGAGCTTGAAGCTTGCGATACCCCGATATCGATATTTTCTGTTGAAATCAAGGTACATCGATAGGAAGAGATTTGCGTGATCTGCTCTTTTTAAAGGCTCGGTCTGTATTCATAAACCGAACCAACATCGGCACAATGAGCTTGGTTGGATCAGCAATGGTTTGTCCGGTCTGTCGACTCAGCGCGTTAGCATACGCAACCAGATCATCATGGACCGTGGCCGTAATTTCGATCATAATTTTTCTGGGTTTATCCGTTGGGATCGGTCCTAGCTTTAGTTTTGTCACGATATTCTTTTTCACTCCCGATATGGTGCCAGAACTACGTCTCGGTTCACAATCACCCGTACCGGGAAGCCTGGCCGGATGGTGAGCGTCGGCTGGATATTCAGCTCGCGTTCCACGACCTGCTGTCCGGTTTGATTGAAGCTGTCGGATGCGCCGCTGCGGATGGCCTGGATCAGGTTGTTTTCCTGGTTGCTGGTGCCGGCCTCGGCCCCGACCGAGAGGAATGTTGAAAGAAGCGCGGCCTCGAAGAGCGCGCCCCAGTGATTGTTCACGCCGTCCCGCAGCCCGGAATAGCCCTGGGTGTCGGCACCAGGTTGGTTATCAAGCACAATGGACGCACCGTTAGGCATGATCAGTCGGGTCCAGAAGAGCTGGACGCGCGTCTGGGCGTAGGCGACCTCGCTGTTGTATTCGCCGATCAGGCGCGCGCCTTGCGGGATGAGGAGATATTGTCCGGTCGGGCTGTCGTAGACATTTTCTGTGACCTGGGCGGTGATCTGGCCTGGCAGGTCCGACTCGATGCCGGTGATGAGGGCTGCGGGGATGACCGTGCCGGCCTGGATGATGTAGGGCGACGCGGCCGGCGTCAGGCGGTTGGAGCTGACAGTGGGCGCGTCGGATGCCTCGTTCAGAAACGCCAGTTTTTGGTCCTGCATATTCTGATTGGATGGGGGGCTGACTGGCTGATTGCTACCCCCGCTGTTGCTTTGTCCCGTCATGACGCTGCTCGCCAGGCCCTGTTGGATGGCGCTTGATGCTGTGGCGGTTTGCACGAACAGGCTGCTGGTGCGCGCGGAGTCCTGCTCCTGGATCAGTTGCTGGTTGGCCGCGTTCGTCCCGACCGGTGTGTTGTTGCCCTGTTCGGCATGGAGGATCGGCGGGCCAAGGTCGCCGGGAAGCGGCGGCCCGAGCTGCGGCGCTTGCTTTGGTAGGTCGCCGTAATTGCGGGGCAGACTCGCCACGCCATCGGCGACATTCTGGTTTTGCGTGTTGTAAAGATTCTGGCTTTCAGGTTTTACGCCATGCGTTTGCAGCGCCCAATAGGTCAGTCCGAGGATCGAGACGCTAGCGACGGTGCCGAGACCGATCAGCACCTTCCGCGAAATCCGCGTCACCCGTGGCCGGTCAGGCCGCAGGCGCAATTCCGCGGCGAGCGAACGGTCACCGCCCTCTGGCTGCTGGCCGCTCATTGCGCCGGGATGCCATCGGTCCGGACGATGCGGACGCGCTGCTGGGAACTGCCATCGCCCATCTGAAGCTCCGCCTCGGCGAACAGCGTGTCGACGATCATGTCTGCGCCGCGCACACGGTAATTGACCAGGTCGGTGGTCTTGCCGCCAGCACCGATGACGAAGAGCGGCGGCATATCGCCCTGGCCGATGCCGCTCGGAAACTCGATGAACACTTGGCGGCCGTCATCGAAGGCGCGCAGCGGCCGCCATGGCGGGTTATTCCCCTCGATCTGGTAGCGGAAATTCAGCGCCGAGACGTCAACGCCGTTGGCAATCGGCGCGGCCTGATCGGCCTGATTGTTCTGCTGCCGGATGGCGATCAACTGGTCCTCCGGGTAGTTCCACGAGATTGAGGCCATGTAGGTCGCTGCTGTGGAGCGCAGTTCCAGATGATAGGTGCGGCGGTCGGTGTTGATGATAAGGTTGGTGGTCAGGTCCGGCCGGGTTGGCTTGACCAAGATATGGACCTGGGTGCTGGCGCCGGTGCCGCTCGTCGTGTTGCCGATGATCCAGCGGACGGTATCGCCGGCGGCGACGGGACCGGAGCCGACAAGCTGCTCGCCAGGCTGCAAGGCGATGTCGGTTATTTCTTCGGGGGCGGCATAGACTTCGTACAAAGCGCCATCGGTGAAGGGGTAAACCTGGATGGCGTTGATATAATCGTCGCGGATGGGCTGCATCCGGGCCGCAGCGTTCGCCGCCGCCACACGCGCTGTTGGGTCCGGAAGTTCCGGCGGTGAAATTCGGCCAGCAGGTACGGGCTCCAACTGGCCGGGCAGCGGGAGGGGCGTCGGGACCTGGATGATGTCGACCGGCTTCGGTGGGTCAGGCAGCAACACCGCGCGCTGCGGCGGATTGTCATAACTGATGCGCGGCGGTTTGTAGGTTGGTGCGCAGGCGGCAATCGCCAGCATTCCCGTTAGCGGGAGAAGCGGTTTGGAAAAGTATCGCATCAGTCGAACTCCTTCGACCAGTTGATGGCATCGACGTAGACGCCGAGCGGGTTTTTCAGCAGACGGGCAGCGTCCGTGGGTGGGACGAGCACGATCGTCAGGATGGCGGTCCAATGATCGGTCGACACCAGTGCATCATCATGATAGCGGCGCTCGACCCATGCGACCTGAAAGCTGTTGTCGGAGGCGCGAATGACGCTGGAGACATCGACCGCGACTTGAACTTTCCCGATCTGTGCGAAGGGATCGTTGGCGCGGGCATAGTCATTCAGTGCAACAGCGCCCTGGCTCGTGGTAAAGGCATAGGCGCGAAGCCAATCTTGCCGGACGATGATCGGGTCGTCGGGGAGGGAGCGCACGTCCTGGATGAACTGTGCGAGTTGCCAGGCGATTTGCGGATCGGTTGGCCGGTAATCGGTGACGGCGGGTGCGACGGCCTGCGCCTGCCCGAGCTTGTCCACCTGCACCACCCAGGGCACGACGGTGCCGCGCGCGGATTGCCAGACCAAGCCACCGGCCAGGCCGCCGGCGAGGATCAGATTGCCGAAGGCGATGAGGCGCCAGTTGCGGGCCTGAACGCGGGCGGAGCCGATGCGGTCGTCCCAGACTTGGGCGGCTTTCTGGTAAGGCGTTTCGGGCTCGGGCGTGCGACCGTAACGCGCGCTGGCGCGGCGGAATTGCATTATTTTTCCTCCGATAGATTGATGCTCGCCGAACCGCCGCCGTGATCACCGGCGCGTAGCGCCTGGGCGGCGTGAGAGACGCCTTGGCTGGCGGCCTGGCGGCGGCGCATCTGTTGCGCCCAAGCCGGTGTGCCGCCGCCGTCATTGGCCGCGCTTTGTGGTCCGGAATTTGTGCCCGCAGGACTGTGCGCGGCGCCGCCCGACGCCCGGAAAGCTGCGCGCCCGCCGGCGGCAAAACTTTCGCCGAGATTGGCAGCAACGCGCCCCGCCATGGCGCGCGGAATGGCCATCACCGCGCCAGCACCGGTCTTTGCAACGCCGGCCGCGCCGGCGGCCGCACCCTTCATTCCGGAATCGTCAGAAGTCGCTGCGCCCAGGCGATAGGCGGTTGAGGTGGCGCCCGCGAGCGACGCGCCGCCCCGCGCACTTGCCGCGAGGGCACCGGCGCCCCCACGAAGCGCGCCAGCCGTGCCGATCATCCCGGCAGCACCTGCACCGCCAGCCGCGAGCGCGGTGGTGGCGGCAGCGCCTGCACCAAGCTGAGGCGCGCCGGAGAGCAGGCCAGTGGCGATGCCGGGGCCAAAGATGCCAAGTCCCAGAAGCGACAAGGCTGCGAGCACCAGTGAAAGCGCATCCTCAATGGTCGGCTGCGTGTCGCCGAAGCCCTGGATGAATTGGCCGAAAAAGGTTGAGCCGATGCCAACGATGACGGCGAGAACCAGTACCTTCACGCCTGACGCCACGACGTTGCCGAGGACCTTCTCAGCGAGGAATGCGGTTTTGCCGAACAGGCCAAAGGGCACCAGCACAAAGCCGGCGAGCGTGGTAAGCTTGAACTCGATCAGGGTCACAAAAAGCTGGATGGCCAGCACAAAGAATGCGACGATCACCATGAGCCAGGCAACGAGCAGCACAAAAATCTGGATGAAATTGTTGAAGAATGAGGTGAAGCCCATCAGCTTGCCAGCGGCTTGCAGAATTGGCATGCCCGCATCGATGCCGACCTGCGCGAAGCGGCCTGGTTGTACGAGTTCAGAGGCGGAGAGGTTCGATCCGGCAGCTTCAAGGCCGAGGCCTGCGAAGGAATTGAAGACGATGCCGGCGAGGGTGTTAAAATTGCCGATGATGTAGGCGAAGAAGCCGATATACAGCGTCTTCTTCACCAGCCGCGCGATGATGTCTTCATCGGCACCCCATGCCCAGAACAAGCCGGCGAGCGTGATGTCGATGGCAATAAGCGTTGAGGACAAATAAGCGACATCGCCGTGCAGCAGGCCGAAACCGCTATCGATGTAGGTGGTGAAGACATTCAAAAAATTATCGACGACGCCGGGGTTCATGTTTGGAGCCCCATCACTGCTGGTGGAACATTTCCACCGTCTGCGGCTGATAGCCGGCACCGGTGGAAAGGAATTGGTTGAGTTGAGCTTGCGCCTGTGCCTGGGTCTCCGCGTCGTTGGCACCTGCTAGGGCAGCGGCGCGTCCCTGCGCCGCGAGCAATGACGTAATGTCGGCAAGCTGGCCGCTCTGGATGGCTAACAATTGATTCCCGGCCTGGCTTGCCTGCAGGGCCCCCTCCGCGCCTTGGCTCGAAGATACCAGCGCATCGACTTGCGCGTGCGTCGCCGCCAGATTTTGTACGACGCCGGCCTGGACGTTCATCGCGTCCTGATAGCCGGCGCGCGCGTTTTCCCAGCGAGACTGCGCGTCGGCCTCCAACTGGTTCGATGTCGTCGTGCTGGAATAGGTTTCGGGATAGACCTCGGTGAAGGCCTGATCGATCGTGGTGACATCGTAGCCAATGTTCTGCGCCTGGGCCAGCAACTGTTGGGTCTGGCTGATCGACTCGTCGAGTTGCGCAAGCGTCGAGTATGGTAGGCTGGCGAGATTTTTGGCCTGGTTGATAAGCATCGTGGCCTGGTTTTCCAGGCCCTGGATTTCATTGTTAACCTGCTGAAGTTCGCGCGCGGCGGTCAGCACGTTCTCGGCAAAATTGCTCGCATCAAAAACAGCGATCTGCGCGTGCGCCGGCATCACTGCAAACGGCGATGAAATGAGGACGCTCCCCACGAGGAGGAGTGAGCGAATAGCGCGGCGCGAGAGAGCGTTCATCATATTTTCTCCGGCGCAATGTTGGTCAAAATTTCGGCGGCCCAGCCGACACGCTTGTGGCGTAGCCATTCAGCGGCAAAATCGGCACGACCGTGCTTGGCAATGATCTGGCTGATGGCGTTCTGATCCGTCTTCGACGATGCGGCGGCGAACGCGAGCGCCGCCTCTCCCAGCCCAAGCTCGAAGAGGCGGTTGCCGCGCCGGGACTGGCAATAATAATCGCGGCGCGGCGTAGCGCGCGCCAAAATTTCGATTTGGCGGTCATTGAGGCCGAAGCGGCGATAGATCGCCATGATCTGCGGCTCAAACGCGCGTTCATTGGCGAGAAAAATCCGTGTCGGACAGCTCTCCACGATTGCCGGCGCGATGGCGCTGCTTTCAATGTCGGCGAGCGACTGGGTGGCGAAGACCACCGATGCGTTTTTCTTGCGCAGGGTTTTCAGCCATTCGCGGAGCTGGCGGGCGAAGCCGGGATCATCCAGTGCCAGCCAGCCTTCGTCGATCATGATCAGCGTCGGCCAACCTGCCAGGCGCGCCTCGATCCGATGGAAAAGGTAGGAGAGCACCGCGGCCGCAGCACCCGTGCCGACAAGCCCTTCGGTCTCAAACACTTGCATGTCGGGATCGCCAAGGAGTTCGGTTTCGGCGTCAAGCAGCCGGCCGAACGGACCGCCTATGCAGTATGGGCGCAGTGCTTGTTTCAAGGCGTTTGATTGGAGCAGGACGGAGAGACCGGTCAGGGTGCGTTCCGCCACCGGCGCGGATGCGAGCGAGGAGAGAGCCGTCCAGATATATTCCTTGGCCTCCGGCGTGATGGTGATTTTCTCGCGCTCAAGGATGTTGGCGACCCATTCGGCGGCCCAGCCGCGCTCTGCCGCGTCGTCGATCCGCGCTAGCGGCTGCAATGCCACTGGCATCGTGGCGTCATCGGACAACGCTCCACCGAGGTCCTGCCAGTCACCGCCCATGGCCAGTGCTGCGGCGCGCATCGAGCCACCGAAATCGAACGCGAAAATCTGCGCATCTGCGTAGCGGCGAAATTGCATGGCTATCAGCGCCAGCAGCACGGATTTGCCGGCGCCAGTGGGACCGACGATCAGCGTGTGTCCGACATCGCCGACATGCAGTGAGAACCGAAATGGCGTTGAGCCTTCAGTTTTCGCAAAGAACAGCGGCGGGGCGGCAAAATGCTCGTCGCGTTCTGGTCCTGCCCAGACGGCGGAGAGCGGGATCAGGTGCGCCAGATTCAACGTCGAGACCGGCGGCTGGCGCACGTTGGCGTAGACATGGCCTGGCAGAGACCCGAACCAGGCTTCCAGCGCGTTCACGCCTTCCACCATGCAGGTGAAATCGCGGCCCTGGATGACCTTTTCGACCAGGCGCAGTTTTTCATCTGCGGAGCGCGCGTCTTCGTCCCAAACCGTGACGGTTGCGGTCACATAGGCTTCGCCAGTCTCATCCGCGCCGAGTTCCTGCAAAGCGAGATCGGCATCCGCGGCCTTGTTGGCGGCATCGGTGTCCAACAAGACCGAGGCCTCGTTCGTCATCACCTCTTTCAAGATGGCGACGATGGATTTGCGCTTGGCGAACCACTGCCGGCGGATTTTAACCAGCAGTTTTGTCGCGTCGGTTTTGTCCAGGCAGATTGCGCGGGTGGACCAGCGATATGGGAAGGCGAGCCGGTTCAATTCGTCCAGGATGCCGGGCTGCGTGGAAGACGGGAAACCCATGATTGTGAGAGTGCCCAAATGCGCCGAGCCAAGGCGGGGTTCCAGCCCGCCGGTCAACGGCTCGTCGGCCAGGATGGCGTCCAGATAGACCGGAATTTCCGGCACGCGAACGCGCTGCCGTTTGGTGGAAATTGTCGAATGCAGATAGGTGAGCGTCTCGCCGTCATCGAGCCATTCGATCTCCGGCACGAAACCGGCAATGAGCTGAAACAGCCGGTCGGTGCGGTCTATGAAACCGCGCACCAACTCGTTCGGATCGGCATCGGCGTGGTCGCGGCCCTCATAGAGCCAGCTCTCCGCGCGCGCGGCGTCCTCGCTTGGAGGCAGGAACAGAAGCGTCAGGAAATACGCGCTCTCGAAATGCGCGCCTTCCTCCTCGAATTGGGCTTTGCGCTCTGAATCTACCAGCGCGGAAACCGCATCAGGAAACTGGCTGTTCGGGTAATTGGTGGAAGCTGACCGTTGCGCTTCTACAAAGATTGCCCAGCCTGAGCCCAATCGCCGTAACGCGCTGTTAAGCCGGGCTGTCGTGCCGATCAACTCGGCGGGTGTCGCGCTATCTAGGTCCGGGCCCCGGAATTTTGCCGTGCGCTGGAATGAGCCGTCCTTATTCAGCACCACGCCTGGTGCGACGAGCGCCGCCCACGGCAGAAAATCCGCCAGGCTGGCATTCTTGTTCCGGTATTCGGAGAGGTTCAGCACCTGAGCTGCTCACGCCCGCAGGTGGTTTGGGTAACGGAGATGCCGGCGCACAACGTCCACAAATTGGGCATCACGCCTCGCGGCCCATACCGCCGCTCCGTGGCCGACAGCCCAGAACGCAATCCCCGCGATCCATAGATGCAGGCCGAGTCCTATGCCAGCGGCGAGCGTGCCACTCAGGATCGCCACTGATCGTGGTGCGCCGCCGAGCAGAATATGCTCGGTCAGGGCGCGGTGAACGGGTGCCTCAAACCCGGCAATTTCATCGGACATCAAAGCAGCGCTCCGCCGCCGAAGGAGAAGAACGTCAGGAAGAAGCTCGACGCCGCGAAGGCGATTGAGAGTCCGAAGACGATCTGCACCAGCTTGCGGAAGCCGCCGGATGTGTCCCCGAACGCGAGCGACAGGCCGGTAACGGTGATGATGATCACCGAGACGATTTTCGCGACCGGCCCCTGAACAGATTCGAGGATTGAATTTAGTGGCGTCTCCCAGGGCATGTTTGACCCGGCGGCGTAGGCAGGGGCGGTCATCAGGATTAGGAAGATGGATGTCGCGGCGGCACTGAGGCGACCGCCCAAATGGGTGAGGTTGAGCTTCATGTACGATCTCCTGCTGGGATGAGGTCATCGGGATGAGGCGCGGCGGAGGCTAGGACGTAGTCGCCGGCGTCCGAGAGGCCGCGAACGGAGGCGAGATCGACAAGGTGCCGTTGCGCGCCACGGCCGGCGAGTACGGCGATGACGTTGATGGTTTCAGCGATCATCGCGCGCGGCACGGTGATCACCGCTTCCTGGATGAGTTGTTCAAGTCGGCGAAGCGCGCCCAGCGCGGTGCCAGCATGGATGGTGCCGATACCGCCGGGATGGCCTGTGCCCCAGGCTTTCAGGAGGTCCAGCGCCTCCGGGCCACGCACCTCCCCGATAGGAATGCGGTCTGGCCGCAGGCGGAGCGATGAGCGGACCAGTTCGGAAAGTGTTGCGACGCCGTCCTTGGTGCGCAGAGCGACCAGGTTTGGCGCCGCGCATTGCAGTTCACGTGTGTCCTCGATCAGGACCACGCGATCATCGGTCTTGGCAACTTCGGCGAGAAGGGCGTTGGTCAGCGTCGTTTTGCCGGTCGATGTCCCGCCGGCGACGAGAATGTTGCGCCGGTCGGCAACCGCGGTGCGGAGGGCGGCCGCCTGGCTGGCCGTCATGATGCCGGCGGCGACATAATCATCCAGCGTGAAAACGGCGACCGCCGGCTTGCGGATCGCGAATGCGGGCGCGGCAACCACGGGAGGTAGCAAACCTTCGAATCGTTCGCCCGTCTCCGGGAGTTCCGCCGAAACGCGCGGTGCACCGGCATGGACCTCGGCACCGACATGGTGCGCGACGAGCCGGACGATCCGCTCGCCATCGGCGGCCGAGATATATTGCCCGGTAGCTTCCAATCCGCCGGTCAGCCGATCAATCCATAACCGGCCGTCGGGATTCAGCATGACCTCAACGATTGTAGGGTCTTCAAGAAACGCAGAGATTGCGGTCCCAAGCGCCGTGCGCAGCATACGTGCGCCGCGGGAAACTTCGTTATGCTTTAAGCTGTGAAGCGCCATGTTTCCCCCTGCTGCAAAGCCGCACCGACGATCCGGGGCAGGGGAAAATTTGAAGCGATGTAAAGCGTGCTGGCGCAACAGGTTTCGGGAGGTCGGGGTGCTATGGCGTGGAAAGACAGGCGGACGGCGATTTGCACCGCAGGCTTACGAACGAGCCGTTAACCGATAGCAGATGATTGGAATTTGAAGGCGCCAATCATTCATACGGCAGCTTTGCGCTTCGTTCCAGCCACTCCAGCTCTTTGGGCCAGGCGTCGAAACGAGACTTCAGGCGTTAATGAGTGGTTGCCGGAACAGTGGAAAACAATCCTCGGCGTTGACTTTGAACCCACTTGAATTGAATTTTGGGATGGAAGATGGACAAGAGCCCAAAGGTATATGGATTGTGTCCTCTAAAATCTGTCGTGCTCCAACTCTAATCACATAATATTGGGATACCATAATGGCTCTCACACCGACTGATGTTGAAAACGCTTTTTCATTCATTCGGAAGAATGGTTTCGCGCCAAATAGGGATTCGACGAAATGGGATATAATCGATCCCAAAACCCAGAAACCATTTCCACCAAAGGCAGTTCTGCGGGTGGCTTATGAACTTAAAGGCCAGCAGGGGCCTAATGTAGGCGGGGGGCCGCCGACGAATGACCCTTTGAGGGCACTAGGCTTTAAAATCTTGCTCAAGCCGCACTTAGAACAAACTTTGATAGCACGTGATATAAAGGAAATTTTTCAATCAGACGCAAACGAAACGACAAAGCAGCGCCTCGTAAATGCGCGTGTTGGTCAAGGGCAGTTTCGCGAGGACCTTCTTGAGTGCTGGAACAATAAATGCGCGGTCACTGGATGTAACATCCCTGAAGTTCTTCGGGCTTCCCATATCAAAGCTTGGGAACACTCGAACGATGACGAGAGACTCGATGCCCATAATGGAATTTTGTTGGCCGCATCGCTTGATGCGTTATTTGATGAATATCTTATAACCTTCACAAATAATGGTACCATGCGGGTTAACCGGCGTATTAAAGAAATTGACCTCGATAATTTAGGTGTTCCTAAAGGCGTAACGGTACAGTTTAAAACCCAAACGCAAGTCTATTTGAAATCACATCAGATTAAGTTTGAGCAAATTTCAGGTGGTAACTCGTTTGATTGGTAGCTGCAGTCGGGGCAGATGCAAGAGCATCCCTTCCCCCCGTTACGTCCGATTCTCTCGCTCAAAATCCGAACAACGGCCCATCCGCTATCGGTCAGGTGAAGCCACGTGAAAATCTTCGATCAAATTATTCTTGCGGTCTGGCCTCAAAGTCCTGGGCTATTTCGACGGAGATTTTGGCCTTTCTCGATTCGTCGTCCAAGCGCTTCAATGAAGCCCCGATATCTTTCGTTGCCGCTGGCCTGCGCAGCCGCGCGAGCTTCGTCTGGTAGTGCTGGCGTTGTTGTCAGCCAAAAGCGAACGAAAAGCGCTATGGCCTCGTTGGAGATTTTGACGTGATGCTCAAGCCGTTCGAGCTGGCGGGTGTGGCGATCAAGCCGGCGGCTGATGGCTGCTTCCATGCGCTCGGAGGCGTCCGGCGACAGAAATGATGCCAGGGCGGCCTCCACGACCAAGGCCTGCGAAATGTGCTTTCGCCCCGCGTAGTCGGCGAGCTGGGAGGAGAGCGCCGGCGGCAGGCGGAAGGTGTGCTTGATGCGCATCGGTCGTTTTACAGGCCGAGGTTATCATCAGGGTCGAGCGCAGCCTGCCTGGCAAATCCGCCCATCTGGCGGTGCAGTTCAGCCAGGCGGACAGTTTCGTCGTCGGGCTCTGCGCCACCGTCTTCAAACGCGAATTCAGAAACTAATGCCGGCTTTGAAGGTTCGATGTCCTCGTGTTCGGGAAGCTCCGGCTCGCGCCGGATGCCGGCATTGGCGGGGTCCTCGTCTTCTTTCGGCGTTGTATTTCCGTCGTCAGTGCCGGCGGCTTGTTCCGTGGTGGCCGGGGAATCAGCCACATTCTGTGGTAGTGGGAGCTTTGTCCAATCATCCTGCTTTTGATCGGCAGCCGCCTCGATGGCGCCGGGCTTCGGCGGCGGAAGAATCCGTTCGGCAAGGCGTCCGTCCTCAAAATATCGCGCCTTGTTTGCTCGGATCGGGTGCGTGCCGGATATCATGACGATCTCATCGTCGGGCGGGAGTTGCATGATTTCGCCAGGCGTCAGAAGCGGCCGGGCGGTTTCCTGGCGAGATACCATCAGATGCCCAAGCCAGGGCGAGAGTCGGTTACCTGCATAGTTCCGCATGGCGCGCATTTCCGTCGCCGTGCCCAGGGCATCGGAAACGCGCTTGGCGGTGCGCTCGTCATTGGTCGCGAAGCTGACCCGCACGTGGCAGTTGTCGAGGATGGAATTGTTCTGGCCGTAGGCCTTTTCGATCTGGTTGAGGCTTTGAGCGATCAGGAATGCCTTCAGCCCGTAGCCGGCCATGAACGCCAACGCCGATTCGAAAAAATCCAGCCGCCCAAGCGCAGGGAACTCGTCCAGCATTAGCAGCACCCGATGGCGGCGGGTTTTCGGTTTCAGTTCCTCGGTCAGCCGCCGGCCGATCTGATTCAGCACCAGGCGGATGAGTGGCTTGGTACGGCTGATGTCCGATGGCGGGATAACGAGGTATAGGGTGGTCGGCCGCTCGCCCTCGACCAGGTCGGCAATCCGCCAGTCGCAGCGGCGCGTCACCTGGGCAATGACCGGATCCCGGTACAGACCTAGGAAAGACATTGCGGTGGAGAGCACGCCGGAACGCTCATTGTCGGATTTGTTCAGCAACTCTCGCGCGGCACTGGCGACAACGGGATGCGTGCCGGCATCGCCAAGATGCCGGGTCAGCATCATGGCGCGCAACGTGGATTCGATTGACCTTTTGGGGTCGGACAGAAAATTCGCCACGCCGGGGAGGGTTTTGTCCGGCTCGGCATAGAGGACGTGGAGGATAGAGCCCACCAAGAGCGAATGGCTGGTCTTTTCCCAATGGTTGCGTTTTTCGAGTGAGCCTTCGGGGTCGACCAAGACGTCGGCGACATTCTGCACATCCCGCACCTCCCATTCGCCGCGGCGCACTTCGAGGAGTGGGTTGTAGGCCGCAGAGTCCAGGTTGGTGGGATCGAACAGTAACGCCCGGCCGAAGCGCGACCGGAAGCCGGCGGTCAGGGTCCAGTTCTCACCCTTGATGTCGTGCACGATGGCGCTGCCGGACCAGCTCAGTAGAGTGGGCACCACCAGGCCGACACCTTTGCCCGACCGGGTTGGGGCGAAGCAGAGTACATGCTCGGGACCGTCATGGCGCAGATAATCCCGCCCGAGCTTTCCCAGCAGCACGCCGTCGGTGGCCAGAAGGCCGGCGGCGCGCACTTCCTCCGGCTTGGCCCATCGGGCGGACCCATAGGTTATGACATTCTTCGCCTCTCGGGCACGCCAGACTGACATGGCGATTGCGGCGATGATGGCGACCAATGTTCCCGCCGACACAATGTAGGCGCCGCGCAGGAAGACTTCCGGTGCGTAGGCGTCATAGGCAAACCACCACCAGAAAAACGCAGGCGGTAAATACACAGGAAAGCCGGCCGAGCGCCACCACGGACTGCCTAATTCCGGTTGAAAGGCGAGCTGCCAGGCCGTCCATTCGGTGGCGCCCCAGATGGCCGCGATGACGATGCCGAAAACGGCGATCACCTGAACCCAGAGGATTTTCGAACCTGACATCGCCGCTCCGTTCTGAGAAACGCGGCAGTTCGGACGTCCAAGCGGAAGCTGACAAGCCTGGCAAAGTACATGTCGCGGAATTGGCCGGAAAATCGCAGTATTCGGCGTCAGCCATGTTCCGCCGCCTTCGATTTCTAATCTTGATCTGCCACCATTAAGGTGGTAAACAGCCTCGTGGAAAAGAAGCGTCCTACCTATGATTTGGCCGCCGTGAAGGCGGTCCTCGGCGCGGTGGAGACATTGGCGATCACGACGACGGCATTCCGCGATGCCCTCGGTCTGGGCTTCGACCGCGCCGGCATTGTGGAGGTGGTGCAAAGCATGGACCGAAAAATGTTTTTCAAGTCGATGACGACGATCAGGGATCATCGCGTGTGGCAGGATGTGTACCATGTGCCCGCCCGCGGTTTGGTTCTGTACGTAAAATTTCAGGCGGACGTCGTCACGGAATTCACCGTGATGTCGTTCAAGGAGAAATAGCCATGGCAGCCCGGTTGCAGGAACTTCCACCCTCGATGACATCGCCGGAGACGGGCGAGTTGCTGTCGCGCGGTGTGCGGCCATTCACGATTGCCTATAAGGGGCATTCCGTGACGGTGGATTTGCCGGGCTATTATCCGGCGGGCGACGGCGACGGCGTGCATGTCGGCGATGACATGGCGGTGGCGGATGTGGCGTTGCGCGAGTTGAAAGAACGTGTCGATGGTGTGCCGTCACCCGCGACGATCCGGCGGGTGCGGGCAAAGCTGAAACTGTCCCAGCGCGCGGCCGGCGCGGTGTTCAAGGTGGGGCCGAGCGCGTTCGACAAATACGAACGCGGGTTGATCGAACCGAGCGGGCCGACGATCCAGCTGATGACCCTGTTGGACCGCCATCCTGAGCTTATCGCGGATTTGCGGGGCGACACCGCTTAGGCGCGGCCCAGGACTACAGGCGCTCAAAGCCCAAGTCCTCGTTTCCGGCCGAGGCTCCAATCGACGCCGCCGCCAGGCAGCATTGTTCCCGACACTTGTTGCCCGAGCTTCTGTTCCAGTGCAGGCCGCCAGGGCACGAGTTGGAATCCGAGCCCATCATCGATCATGGCGAACCGGCCGGAAGCCAGTGTGACTCGTTGCCGGTAAATGCCGGCGACGTAATCGCCCTGGCCGGACGGCGTATGGGCAAGGCCGGTTTCGGTGGCGAGGTGGCTGGCGGTAGCCTCCAATTCACGCTGACGCAGCGTGTCGATGAGGCCGGGGATAAAGGAAACGCGGTCGCCCTGGCGACGTGCGAGTCCCTGCGCAACAAGATGGTCAGTCCGCCGCGCCATTGCGTCTCGGATTTCACCGCCGAACCCGCCGGCCGTCGGGGTCGGATCGCGTGCCACCAGTTCGCGGTCCAGCCAGGTGGCGCCAGGTGCGGTGACTTGTGCTTCGAGCGGCGGGTCTGAACGCGTTGCCAGAGAGAGGCGGCGCCGGGCTTTCGCATCATCCCAGGCGCGAAGTTCGACGATGGCGCCGGGTTGGGCGTCGCCGGTCATGTCGAGATCGGCGAAGCGGATGTGATGAGTCCTGCCATCGGCGCCATCGATGATCGCGTAGGCCGTGCCCGCAAGTTCATCGTGAAGCCCGCGTTCAACCAGCCTGCCGATGATTCGGTCCGGGACATCCTCGCCATGAATGGCAAAGCCCGCAATGTCTGGCGCACGCGCACCGTCCGTCATGGCGCGGTGCATCGTTTTGATGATGTCGCCGCGGATGGCGAGGTCACGCAGGGTATCCTCGATGCCAGGCTTCAAGGTCCAGCAGCCAGGACCTGCTTGTTCGGCAAGGCCCATCCGTTCCAGCTTCATCGCGCTGCCCGTCAACAGCCGCCGGAGTTCCGGGTCCGGGCCGGTGGCGTTCGGGCGCAGGTCCGCAATGCCGGCATTCTGATCCGCCATCTCGCGAAGCGCACGGTCGAGGCTGGTCCAGCGTTCGGCGTCGATTTCCCTGCGCAATGCTAGGCCGATTTCCTTCTCGCTGCGGGGGCCGAGTTCGAGGGCGGCGCGTTCCTCGGCGCGGCGGCGGAAACCTTGGCTCATATAATCACGGCTGATCACGAGGTCCTCGCCATCTTCCGCCTTGCCGCGCACCAGGACATGAATGTGGGGATTGTCGGTGTTCCAGTGATCGACTGCCACCCAGTCGAGCGGGGTGCCGAGATCGTGCTCGGCGTCGGTCATCAGTTCGCGCGTGTAGGCGCGCAAGTCTTGCATGTCGCCGGCATCCTCGGGGGAGACAATGAACCGGAAATGATGCCGATCCCCCTCGCAGCGATCGGCGAAGGCCTTGGCGTCGGCCGTCTCCGATCCAGCGTCGAACATCCGAGCCTTCGCGCCGTCCTGGGTCACGCCCTCGCGTTCAAGATAAGCGATATGCCGGGCCAACGGCGCGGATCGGAATTTTGTCCCCGCGTGGCGGACAATGCGCACCTTGATGACAACCCGCCGCACCGGCGAGCGAAGCGAACGCATGACCGATGCAGCGCGGCCCCGGCCAAATCTTGATGCGCCCGTGGCGTGTTGGCGGGCACCGAAGCTTCGGCCGGTGTGCCCTGCCTTCCGGGCGGCCTGCATGACTTCGCCAGCGAAGCTCTTGGCGTGGCCTACCCCGCTATGCCTGATTTTTCCAGGCCGGATTTGAAGGTCGTCGTCACGAAGTTTCATGGCCACGCCTTGAAAAGAGTGCGCCAGATATGCGACGGCGGATTTTTGGCAGTTTGCTCAATGTTTTTTGTGAAGCCGCCGCCTTGAGCAAATTGCGAGCGGCGCTAAAAACGCAATAAAACCAACCACATGCACCCCAGCCGACGGCGGTGCTTTTATCTGGCCATCGTCTGCTTTGTCCTGCTGATCCTCCGCCGCCGCCAACCAAGCCTACGATTTTGCACGCGGCGCCATTCAAGACTGCGCTCATGGCGATTGAGTCTTTGATCCCGCTGAAATGGAGATGAATAGGCCACCCGACGGCGGCGGTAGTGCTGCAATGGCGGTGTTTGACGTGGCATTAATTGGTTCCTGGTTCGGTTGTGGATTTGCGTTTGGAAAACCATCGTCATCATGATGAACGGAAACAGAATTGCCCGTCATCTTGTCGTCGATGAACAAAGGGGCGGTCATCCATGTGACGGGATTCACGGTTGCCGAAATGCTGCCAATCTGCGCGCCGGACAACATGGGAGCGAGCCGGGAGAGATAGATTTGCGTCTCTTCTGGCAGCGGTTCGCCCGTCGCGAGATGCTCGTCATACCGTGCGGGGCCAGCGTTGTAAGCAGCCAGAAAACCGGATGTCCCGTACAGGTCGAGCATCTCCCGCATGTACGCCGCGCCAGCCATAATATTATCACGCGGCCGATAAGGATCAGCACCCAAGCCGAACGCCTGGCGCAGCGTTGCATATGTTTCCGGCATGATCTGCATGAGACCGATGGCCCCTTTGGGTGACAGCGCTTTCGCATTTCTGCCGCTCTCGACCTGCATCACGGATAGTATCCAAGGGGCCGGGATCGAGAACCGGCGCGAAGCTTCATCGACCAGCGAGTCGACGGATTCGGTCGGCGGCAGACTGCCGGCCGACGACGGGACAGGCGAAGTTTGCGCCATCGCCGGGACGCATAACATCGTGGAAAATCCGAGCGCCAAAATGCCGACTGAAAGTGAAAAACGAATGCGGTCAAAGATGCCGAACGTGCAGATAAAACGATTCCCGGGATGGGGAGGAGTTGGCTTCATTGTGCGGCATTTCGCGATGATTGCTGGCCGGGAAGCCACAATGGTGTTGCTCTGCCGATGATTGTGCTGTCCGGCACCGGCCCGAAATATCGGCCGTCAAAGCTATCCGGAACGCCGGCGTTCATCAGAAAAACTTCGTCGGATCGGACCGTGCGGCAGCCTTGCCAGACAGGCAGTTTCCGGCCGCGCGCATCGCGATCAAACGCTTGCGCCTCGGCAATACCGTTGACTGTGATCGTAAATCCGGATCGGCAAACAATCTGTCCGGGTAATGCCGCGACATGTTTGATGAGCGGCACGCCGAACGCCAAATATCTGCGCGCCGCCATAAATTGCGCGAGCGGGGCCGGCGGTCTCACCACCAGCAATTCACCGGCTGTTATTCTGCCGGCGGGATGGATGACATAAAATCCAACGGGTACGCTAGCACTGGCGTTCCAAAGCAAGCGCGGCATCGGATGCGCCACCGATGAAAATGCCATCATGGACGTGCCGAAAAGCATCGCGCCGAGAATTTTTCGCCGTGGGTTCACGCGCCCACTCGTCGGCGAAGTGTCCATGCGGCGTGCATCGGCCTCGTGTAGGGTCGAGGCTGTTCGCCAGCGGTCAGGCGGTTGTGAACATGCCGCCAATGATCGGGTGCTGCTTCCTCCGGTTTGATGTCCAGCTGCTCAACGGCGTCGATCTGTCGCAACACCTGCTCAACCTTCGGCCAGCCGGTCAGGCGCAGTAGAATTTCGCCGCCGGGCTTCACAAAGGGAACCGTCGAATATACTTCGCCGGGCACAAATGCGCGCAGAATATCGATGCGGGATACGATGGTGCCGTAGTCGTTGGACGCCCAGCGCACGAAGGCAAAAACGCTGCCGGGCGCAAACCCGACCATTCGGCGGCGGCGGTCGAGGACCTGATCCTCGACAATTTTTCCGAAGCGAATCCAGCGTTCGATGCGCTTTTCGATCCAGGTGAGTTCAACCATGGTGAGGTCGGTCATGGCGCCGCCTCGCTGTCTTCCGGGTACTCTCGTGCCAGCAACTCGCGCAGCATATCGGCGACGGTTACGCCGCGGCGGAATGCGACGATTTTGATGCGGCCGCGCAGGGCCGGCGTCACGTCGACGGTCAGCCGCGCGGTGAAGCCAGGATCGTTGCTGGCGCCATTGGTCCTGGGGTCCGGTGTGCGTATCCAGGTGTCCGGATCGCTCGGCCGCGTGGCGAAGCCGCGCTTTTGGACGCGGTTTGTCATGGTGCGAATTCCGCAATCTCGGCGGCGAGCGCGGTGATTTCGCGCGCGGCCGCGCCGCCGTTCTCCACCTCGAAGACGAGCTGTCCGGTGCGCGCGGCATCCGCAAACGCGACGCGCTGGCCGATCCGGGCGGCGAGCACCGGCGGGTCATGTTCGGTAAGTGCGTCGCCGGTCTCGCGCGCGATAATGGTGCGCGCCGCGTACCGGTTCAGCACGAAGCGGGCGACAAGCTCGGGCCGGAAGATCCGCGCCTCGCGGATTAGGCTCAGCATCTCGCCGGACGCCCAGCCGTCAAACGGCGATGGCTGGGCCGGGACGAGGACGAGATCGGCGGCGAGCAGCGCCGAGCGCATTAAGCCCGCAATGCGTGGGGGTCCGTCGATGACCACGTGGTCGACGCCGCGCGCAATTTCTGGCGTTTCCCGATGCAGCGTGTCGCGCGCCAGGCCCAGCACCCCGAACAGCCGGGGACAACCCTCCTTGGCGCGCTGCTCAGACCAGTCTAGCGCCGAGCCCTGGGGGTCGGCGTCGATGACGGTCACGCGGCGCCCTTGCAGGGCCCAGGCGCCGGCCAGGTGGAGCGCCAGGGTGGTTTTGCCGACACCCCCCTTCTGGTTGAGCAGGGCCACGATCATTGCCGCCCCTTTCCCTTCCTGGGAATCTCATTCTTGGACTTGTCCCCAAATGTGGATAACTCTGGGTCCGTTAGACAGATTCCGAAGGAATCTGAGTTAGATAAGTTAAGAGGCCCGGAGAGCCGCAGAAATGCTGGAGTTTTTGAGGGTTTTGGTCCCTGATAGCACGAGGATCGGGTCCCTGATGGCACGATAGCCCCGGTCCCTGATAGCACGAGGGGATTCACAGCTTATCCACAGATTCGGCGCGGATAGCGCGATTGCCGCCTGCATTTTGTTGTCCAGCAGTCGCGGCGTGGTTTGCACGGCCTGGAAAACCGTCGGGGACCGGGGTGAAGCTGAACCGTTCGCCGCCATAGCGGGGACGTTCGATGGCCAGCCTGTAGCCCGGCAGGGGCTGCCGGCGGACGATGTCACGCAGGTCGTAGGCAAAATGTTTGAGTGGCGAGAGGCTGGCGGATTTGGCGTGGAGATGTGCGATATCGAACCGCCAGCCGTCCGCCTGGCGGCCGCCATGCTTGCGCACGATGCGGTACAGCCAGCGCTCCAGACCACCGGTCAGTGAAAAATATGCCTGGTCGATGGTCAGGACGAGCGCATCGTCGAGGACCGCGGCATAGAACCAGTCCGGCAGGATTAGTTCGATACCGACCGGGCGGCCCGAGTTGTCGGCGGTCTCCTTCCACTCGTTGATCCAGGAAAAGCGGTGTCGGCGGCGCTCGGTCACCTGGCGGATCGACGTGGCGACTGTGGTGCTTTGCAGGCGGTCGAGGGCAGCTTTCAGGCGGTCATAATCGCGCAGGCTCGTGCCTCGGCCGGTGAAGGTCAGGATTTCGTATGGCGTGGCGGCCATGAGGCGGGAGGTCTTCAGGCCGGCGTCACGGGCCTCGACGATCTGGGACGCCGCCCAGATGAGGATGTCGGCGTCCCAGATGGTGGCCATGCCGTATTCCGGCACGGCCTCCACCCGGATGGTGATGGTCCCGGCTTTGAAGTCGATGGGTGCGAGGCGCTTGGACTTGGACAGGCTGAAGAACGGGTAGGCCATCAGGTCCTGCACGTCGCGTGGCGCCATCCCGCCGGGGAGCGCCTGGAACAGGTCCAGTTGCTCGCGCTCGGATTTTCGGGTGTGCGACGGGGCCGCCGCCTGGCGGAGAAGGTTGGTGGCCAAGGTTTCAGGCCCGGCGGCGTGGTACGACGCCGTGCACTTGCGTATTCCCGGCAATACGCTTTGCCGGGAATACGGTTCCGACACCCGGATCAGAGGTCGATTGCTTGGTGCCGGCGGAGACCCATTCCTGCAGGTCTTCCAGCGCATAGACGACGCGACCGCCGAGTTTGCGGTAGCGGGGGCCGGTGCCGTAGGTGCGGTGTTTCTCCAGGGCCGCGGATCGCTTGGCCGATTTTGTACCGGCGGTTATGGCTAGAGGTGGTTGGGAGCGGACTGGCGGCTTTGCAAGTCACAACCTGTTGATTTCATTTGTCCGAGCCGGGTATGGAGAAGTTTTGAATCCTGAAATGGTTCAAAATTTCCATCATGCGGGCCAGGTCGGCACGCGACACGCGGCCCTCATATAGACCTTTACCGATGTGGACCACAGAACGGGAACATATTACATTACCATCAACTTATGTGTTTGATCAGGGGTAGCTCGCCAATGGAGATCAAGATCAAAGTTTTGAAAAAAGGCGACAAGGTAAACAGTGTTTTTCCGTATGGGGAGGGCTTTGCTATCGCAATCGAACGAAAAAATGGTGACGTCGATGTTGTTCTCATCGAAAAGGGCGCTGACGGAGCACCAAGGGTTGGGAATAAAATTCTAATCCGCGAAGGAGACGATATTGTCGAAGCGCATGCGGGTCAAGCCAAAGTGATGACCTTCTAAGGAAAATGTCCATGACTTGTAGCATTTGCGGACAATCCGAACATAACCGAAAAAACTGCCCGAACAAGAACGAGCCGCGGGATCGAGCAATGGTTGTGCGAATTGATAATATGACTCCATCAGAACAGGCTAAGATGGAACGTGGCATAACGACGCTAAAAAAGAGAAACACATCTGATGAAGCGAGGGCCACTATTGTAAGCGGACGCTCAAGGGAACTACCTAGAGAAGTTCAAAAAACAATCGGATATCAAAAGAACGTAGGCGACGAAAGCTAGACAACGCACCAATGTCACGCAGGCCACATTCCCACGTTAAATCTCAAAAGGCAATAAAAGCTAGTGAAGGAAATATCTGCACTTGGTGTTGGCGGATGGAAGCTAAAGAGGCTCGCGGGCATCACCTTATTCCCTACTCTGAAGGCGGCTCCGACCATATCAGTAATTTCATTACACTTTGTAATGACTGTCACTCAAAATACCACGCGGGAAAGCTAAATCTTGATATTTTCAGACTATAGTTTTTAGTCATTTTGATCATACATTGCGACGCTTCAAGTCGCAATTTTTTAGTAATAATTTACACATCGTTCATTTCGATAATCTAATGCGATAACTCACATATTTCCATGATCCTGCCTATAGGTATGTGTTCTCCTAGTGGAGCGCGTCCGAACCACTGGCAATAATTTGATTCGCCAAAACGTACTAAAATTACCTCCTTATATCCAAGATTAGGCTTCCCACGTTCCGCTATGGCAAGTGGCGTGCTATCGAGACCGGTCAATTCAGGCCATGACTCCACGCCGCGTAAAATCCCTGGTGTGAGATTATGTTCAAGGCCCATAGGGGCTATGGTTAGTACGTAACGGCGTTTTTTTGAGATCGAACTATCAGATGACGATGACTGTTTGGGCCTTTTCAAAACATAAAAATGGCTTGCACTAAAGAGGATTTCTATCGCTGCAGAAAGTCGTTTTCGGATGGGTGTTTTTTTCATTTAGATTTTCTTTTTAAAATGTCAAATTACCCGTTACTATAATTTGCTTTTAACCATCGCCATCCACTCAATATTGCGGCTATGGCAACAAGAACTGGAACCGAATAAATTATTATGGTCCAGAAGCAAAAGGCCGCAATCGCAAGGAAGAGAAGCATAATAATATTGCAAGCGCCCGGCATTTCGTTTTTGTCCCATGCTTATATGTTTCAAATATTCGGTTCTTTTAGAGCATTTACCTATTAAAATAAACGGGTCTTATTCCGAAGATCGAAGGATTTAGAGGAAATTTAAGCGGCTAGTGTGCTGCTATTACGACCATACATCGCTGAGCCTTTTCCTCATTCGTTGCCTTCTGCTGGCGGGCGGTAAGGGCATCCTGGTTAGCCCGCACCAGTGCGGATGCCGCAGCCAGGTTTTGCCACCCTTGCGGGCTGGCCGCCTGCATGAGCGCGCTCCCCGCATCCCAGCGGTCGGCTTGCGTGACCGTGGTAGCCGCGTTGGTGTCCTACCCGAAGGGAAGCTCTCCCCAGAAACACCGGTGATGCCAGCATGGTAAAAAGGAATGTGGCGAAACGAACCGCCCCCAGCACGACAACTGCGCCAAACGGCCGATTTCAAGCACTGGCAATTCTGCCTTCAATGACATGGATGAAGCGCGAAGCCGGCGGTTCAAAATACAAAATGATCCTCTTCTTATTTCGAATTCGCTTAAACTGATATTGCTCATTTCAATGTGTACTGCTGCTTAGCGCCCTCGTAGCAATTTCAAATAACCCCGGTTCACCATCTTCATCGCGTCTTTGACTAAACGAATTGTTTTGGCTCGGATCGGATGAGTTTTCCACCCCTTTTCTCTGGCAACGCCGACGTCGAAAAGGGCCGATGCGATCTCGCGATAGCTAGCCTTTGACAGATGACCGTCCAGGGCTAGCAACATGAGTATTAGGCGTTTTCTTTGCTGCGCCGTCAACATATGCGATTGAGGTGGTGGTCCAACTTTCTTGTCGGTGATCAGTTGGTGCAATCGCAGTGCGCTGGCGGTGCGCAGCAGAAAGTCGTCATCGAGCGGGATCAAGACGGCCAGAGGCTGATCCGAACGCATATCAAGCAGCCAGAGCTGGTGGTCGCCTGGGAGGCGAAGATGAAGACCTTCGGCGCCGTCAGATTCCGTGGCTGCGGCGGCCAGCGTTTCTGGTTCGAGCTTGGCGGCCTTGCCAAAATCGGCGGGCGCGGGCGTTAGAATGACGACGGTTGGCAATATTTCCGGGCGCCAAGGCGCCGCTGCCTGGGTAGCTGGAAGTTTTGGGTCCAGCAGTACAATTCAACCCCCAGTGCCGGGCGATGTTCGCCGCGGCGTTGGCCACATCGGGCTTGTCAAAATTCCCCGCACGCATGATGCGCTCGTAGTCAGCGACATATTTTCGGTTGCGGCGGAGGAACTCCCAGGCGAAGCCAGGGCGTTCAAGGCGGATTAAGGACGCGGTCTCGGACCGCCAGTCCGGCATGGTTGGCATTCCATTTCCCCTTCGTCTTCTGCTCTACGGCATGATTAGTGACATTTATGTTGGGGATAATTTGAGGCGGAAAAAGTCCCGAACACAAAAATTTTATCCACAGGCGACGACCATGAAGCCGGATTTACGGAAAGCCGCTTTTCAGGGTTTCCGGTTACGTTGAGGACGGGCGGAGCAGGTGACGATATCCCTGCTCAGTCATCCAGCGCGCGCGGGCGAGGTGACTGTCATATATTGTTTTGGCGCGCGTTGGGTTCCGTTTCGGGTCTAGGCGAAAGATGATCGAGATGGCCTCCCGCCAATCCGCACCTTCCTCGGCCGCATCGAGCAGACGTAGATACGTGTCGAGGTGGCGCTCATCGTATTTCGTCAGTTTATCGCTTTCGGGGGGACGATCCTTAAATGCGGGAATTGGCATGGCAGAGTCCTTCGATGCCCGCACGTATAGGCAAGTTCGAGCATTTTTTGAAATGAAATAGATGCCTGAATACCCTGGTCAAAAGCGGGAAGCCAGGTGTTGCCAGCCTAGATAAGTTGTCAGTCGCCCAGCCGAAAAAACTCAGATGGATCAACTTCAAGAGCGTCCGCAAGTTTTTCGAGCACGTCGACCGACACGGAATTCTCGCTCCGCTCCACCATGCCAACATAATTGCGATCGACAGCTGCACGGTCGGCCAATTCCTCCTGCGATAAGCCCTTGGCCTTTCGCAATTCACGCAAATTCCTGGCGACGACTCCCCGCAACTTCATCAACGGAAGTCGTCGTGTCACCTAATACATTGCTACCTAGTATATTAGGTATTTTGCGTTCCGCTGTGAAGACTTGCTGATTTGTTGCTTCAATCGGGGCTTCGCGAAGCCCCGCCGGGGCCGCCGTAAAGGCGGAAAACCGGAGAGTCGGGAAACCGGCGATGGGGTTTTACGGGTTTCCGCCTTTACGGCGGCCTCGGCACCTTTTCCCGCTGAATCGAACCGCCGAGCACAAAAAAGCCCCGCCCGGTTTCCCGGACGGGGCGTTTTGAATGGGCCGGCTTACTCGCCGTTGGTCTTGCGGGCCCGGGACCAGATCAGCGTGTATCCCTCGCCGTCCTCATCGTCGAACAGGTTGGCGAAGATCGGCGCGTTGAAGCTGGGGTCATCCAGTTTGACCGAGAGGTAATCGCGGCCCTCGTTGGAGCGCTTGGACCAGGCGGCCCCGATCTCGGCCCGGCCAACATAGATCCGGTGGCTGGGGGCGTTATCGTTGGACTTGGTGGTTTCGGGGACGATGCGGACCCCTTTGGCTTGGAAGCTCAGGGTGACGATTTCGCCCTGGATTTCGGTGCCGGATTTCTTGAAAGAACCAATGTTAGCCATGTCTCATCTCCTTGCTGTTTTCGAGCCCGCGACCACCGCGGCCTCGATGGCGATCTGCAGGCCGGAGGCGATCGGCGACGCACCCGCAGGGCCGCAGCGCAGCGGAGGACGGCGGGAGCAAAAATTTCTTGGGTCGCGAGGAATGGGCGGCACGCCCAGGGGAAGAAAGTTTTGCGCCGCCGTTGCGGCCAGACGATCGAGGCGAAGCCAGCCTTCGGCCAGATCAAGCCATTGAGAGGCCGTGTGGTTCGGGCATGAACAACCTGCATGGGGAAAGACGTGGCTGACGTTGCGTTCTTTGGACAAGAGGTCCGGGACGGGTGGCGAAAGATAAGATGCTGTAGCGGACACAAAGGGGGTGAATCGCCGGGACGCGACGTCGACAAGACCATCTAAGCTAAGCGGAAAAATGGTCGGAATGAGCGGGTGCCGCTTCAACGCGCAGGACGACGGCCCGTTTGCACAGGTCAAAAATGACCGCGCAACGTGCCGATTAGCAGCTTCTCGCCGAAGGCGGCGGGCTTAACGCCCTCTGGTGCCGTGCGAAAGCCTCGGCGTGGCCGGAGACACCGAAAACCCCTGTCCGAGAACCGGCGGGACCGACATGGCGAGACGAACGAAGGCGGTGCACCCGACGCAGATCGCGCCGATTATCGCGAAGATGATCTGCCAGGTGGTGGACGGCATACTCAGTTCAGCCAGACTATGCGTTGCGCTGTAGCCCGCGATGGTGGCCGGCACCGCGTAAAGGAGGGCGACCGTGGCGCGTATTGCCGGAGAGCGAACCGTCGCGAACACGATTTGCCCAATGGCCAGGGTCGCGCCGCCGACGAATGCTGCCACCAGAATCGCCCCGATCACACCGGCTCCGCCGTGAAAGGCGGCCATGCCGGCGGTGACCGCGACAAAAAATGGCAGGGCGTAGATGGCCAGGGTAAAAAGCAAGCAGAGCAAAGCGCCGAGGCCCAAAATGCTGAAGATGACGCCAAGGACGAGCATGGTGGAGAACTCCGGACAATAGGTTGCACGGTTGCGCCTCCACCTCCTCCATGGCGCAAAACCGAGATTAGCGGATGGCGCGGCTTGTGAAAACTCAAATTTGGCTTCGAGCAGTTCTTTCTTACGTTACAAATATTGCAATTAAAGCAGTTTGTGCTAAACGAACCATTGGACGAGGAGAGTGTGATGACGACCCAGATTGATCAGGTGGTAAGTGCCAAGGAGATCGCTGAAGCACGGCGGAAAGCTCGTGCGCTGCGGTCGCGCGTGGCTCACCGCCGGTCGGACGCGAAAATTGACGTTGACGTCGGCACGCTGAGGGTTTTCCTCAAAGTTGTCGATGCAACTTCGCCGCGTGGCGCCGGTATGCAGTCAAAGGGTCCGGAGCAAACATCGTCAAGCGACGAGATCAGCCCGCAGGAGGCTGCCGACATATTGCGGATGTCACGCCCCTCCGTCATGCGTTTGATCTCTCTCGGCCACCTGCATCCGCGCAAGATTTTGTCGCGCAATAAATTGTCCCGGGCAGAGGTTGTTGCCTACAAGGAGAATCTTTCTAGGCAACAACGACAGGCAATCGCTAATCTTGTCGCCACGACAGAAGAGTATGATTTCTAATGGCGCCGAGTTCGTTGCAGTTCATTTTCTTCTAGCTCGACGTTCAATCTTATCAGCATAACCAATTCAGATTCTGCGAAATAGTTGTTTTGTTTGCAAGGGGCGCCAAACCAATGAATCAAAAGCAGATTAAAATAGTGAATTATTTTCGGGGGAACGAGCATGTAAACCAGTGTCTCGAAGGACAATCGCAAGAAACTTTAAGTCAATTAAGCGATCTGTTCATTGAGGGACACAAAGCTCGGCTTGACTGGTATATAACGGGTGGAGGTAACAACACCGTTCGTTGCGGGCGAAAGAATACCGATGACCTAAAAGCAAAAAATAAATTGATTAGAATTATCTTCGCGAAGAAAACTTCACGCGTTACTTGGCAGACGCAAGCGGGTCGGCAAGAATTTGACTTTCCCCTGAGTCCTGATGCTATGCTGAACCTAAAAGATTATGTTGTCCAATTAGCTTCAGAACATAAAATGAATCCACCACGCGATGGATTTTGGGCGTATCATTACAGTAAACTAGAAATTGACAAAAAATTTGAAGAAGGAATTGAAGCGTCTTTGAAACTCTCAGATTGGGAACTTGCGGATAGAGTTGATGAAGCGCCTGAATATCCGACCAGCAAAATCATTTTGACAGTCGTATTTGATCGGAATCCAAATATAGTCGCGGCAGCGCTCCGACGTGCTGCAGGAAAATGTGAATGCTGCAAAGAGGTGGCTCCCTTTTTAAGGCGCCAAAATAATGAACCATATCTTGAAGTGCACCACAAAATACCGTTGGCGAAAGGGGGAAAGGATAAAATAGAGAACGCAATAGCGTTGTGTCCGAATTGTCATAGAGAACAGCATTTTGGTGCTTCACCTCGCATACTCTAAACATGTCCAATTGAACAAGCCGCCGACATTGCGGTTTCTATCTCTCCAGAACTTCCGGTGTAAATTTCAACTTTCGAACATACGAATTTCCGATTTAGATTGCTTTTTATTTTATTCCGCCGGCGCTTACGCGCCGCTGTCGCCGAATTTCCAGACCGGAATGCCGAGCTTTTTCGCCTTGTCGACCAGGTTGGCGGAGATGCCGGAGCCGGGGAAGACTATGACGCCGATGGGTAGAACATTCAGCATCTGGTCATTGCGCTTGAACGGTGCGGCTTTAGCGTAACGGGTCCAGTCCGGCTTGAAGGCGATTTGGGGCACCTTGCGGCTGTCGGCCCAGCAGGCGGCGATACGTTCGGCGCCCCTGGGGCTGCCGCCGTGCAGCAGCACCATGTCCAGGTGCTTGGCGTGCACCTTGTCGAGCCGGTCCCAGATGGCGTTGTGATCGTTGAAGTCGAGGCCGCCGGTGAAGGCGATCTTTGGCCCGGCTGGCACCAGCACCTCGGTCTCGGCCCGGCGCTTGGCAGCGATAAAATCCCGGCTGTCGATCATTGCGGATGTCAGCGCGCGGTGGTTGACCATCGACCCGGCACGCGGCCGCCAGGCTGAGCCGGCGTGGCGTTCGAATTGCTCGGCGGCTTGGTCCCGAAAAAATTCCATGCTGTTGCGGCGTTCAATGAGGGTGATGCCCTCGGCCACCAGGCGCTCCAGCTCGACCGAGCGGATTTCGGAGCCGTCCTGGTCCTTCTGGCTGCGTTTCTGCGCGTCCTCATTGTCGTCGAGGGCGCGCTGCACGCGGTCGGCGGCGCGGTGGAAGAGATTGACGGTGGACCAGAGCAGATCTTCGAGGTCGGGTTCGAGGCGCGTGTCGCCCAGTGTGGCGACCAGGGCGTCGAAGATGTCGGCCACGGCGCTGCCGATGAGTTCAGGTTCGGGCAGGGGGCGATGGTCGGGCTCGTCCTGGAATGGCCGGTGGCCGTAGAGCTGGAGTTCCGTGAGCAAATGGGCCGTGGAGGATGATGAGTGGACGGGTTCGAAATCGGGGTGTTCGCGGCGGGTCGCCATGGTGATGCCTTTCGTTGGACCGGCCGCGCCCATCGCGGCCTTCGTGGCGATCACTCGACGGCGGGCGGACTGGGCCTGCACCGCTGGCGGCCGGAGCGCAGCGGAGGACGGCGGCAGGCGGCCATTTTGTTTCGCGATGCAAAGCGCCCGGCACCTTGCCGGGCCGCGGCGGAAAATAGCCGCCTGCCGCCGTTGCGGGCCCGGGCCGCTTGCCGTCCGATCGCCCTCTAGAAGGCCGTGGGCCACGGCCCTTTCAACGAAAGGTGGTCATCGACCCGACGTGAAAATCCGGTTTCGGGGACGGAAGTTATATCCAGAGCGGCTGATCGACGCGGTACTCCAGAATCGAGGCACATCCTCCGGGACGAGTTGCACGCGCAATGCTGCCCGAAGGTCGTCGAGTCCAAGGTGTCGAAGATCATCGTTGAAGTCCCGCAGTGCCGGCATTAGCGACAATGCCTCGATCCCGGCTTCGCCTGCGCGCTCGGTCAACACCGCAAAGGCCCTGTCGCCGGCGGCATCGTTGTCGCGTGAGACATAGATGCGCCGAAGCGATTCCGGAAACAGGAAGGCGCCGAGATGATTGGCGGAAAGTGCTGCCGCCATTGGCATGTTAGGCAATGCACAGCGCAGCGACAGTATGGTTTCGATGCCCTCGCCAACCGCCATGACGTCATCCGCGCTCCCGAACCGCACGCCATGACCGAGGAGATCGCCGATGGCGCGACGTGGTGTTTCGAGAGGCGCTTTGCCCCGGCCCGAAGGATCAAGCCATGTGCGATGTACGCCGGTGATGGTGCCGCGATTATCGGTGACCGCCGCAATCTTAGCAGGCCATGTTTCGGTGCGCGTACCGCCGATGGTTTCGATGCGGTGATAGCAGTTTGGGTGAAAGCGCAGGCTGTCGGTGCAGCGCAAATCCGTAATATCGCGATGGCGCAAATACGTTTCGGCGATTGTACGTAAAATCGGCTGAGACATGGCAAATAGCCGCCGCGCTGATTCCGAATGCTCACGCGGGCTTATTGGTGAAACGGGCCAGATCGACGAAGTTCGGGTGTCAGCCTCTGGCGACCCAAGAAACCGCAATGCCTCCGCGGCAATATCGGGGAAGTGCGAGAGGCCGTTTTGTTTGGCGATGATGTCTAGCAGATCGCCATGTTCGGAGGTCGCGGCATCCGTCCATTTGCCGGCAGCACCTTTGCCAGCTTCCGGTCCGAAGAGCCTGACATACAGAGAGTGGCCGGGTGTGTTCATGATGTCGCCAACTATCCAATACCGGCCGGAGCGGCGACCATTGGAAAGATAGTGCCGGCAAACGGCTTCGGCATTTCGGGCGAGCCTCCGCGCGAGATCATGTGCGCTGTTGCCCATTGGAAAGCCTTTCACGGCAAGAGGGGCCCGCGATCGCCCGCGAGTCCCTCCCAAGCCGTCATCGGAGAAAATGCTTATTCGGCGGCGATAGCGTCGGCCACGTTGGCCGAGTGGTGAGTATCGTCGTCCGGCGCATCATCGCCGATGGCCTTTTCGTCCGCCGTGACCGCCGTTTCCTCGACCGTCGAGGCGGCCTCATCGACTGTTTCATCCGTCGCGGTTGCCGGCTGATATGTGCCAGGCGTGCGGAGTGGTTCGGGCAACCAACCCGCGCCAGCCAGCAATCCTTCCGCCTCGGTCGCCATTTCACCCTTCTTCAAGTGGCCGATGCGGTCGGCGACTTTCTGGCCCTTGGCCTCGCGCATGGCTTCGAGAATGCGCGCTTTCGGCACGCGGCCGAGATAATTGTCGACCGTGGGCGTCCAGCCCGCCGTGGCCAAATCAAGCGAGACGGCCCCCGCAATTTTATCGGCATGGCCAATTGCCTTCGGCCGGCGGTTGTAAGGTTCCACCACTGCGTTGATCGTCAGCGAGACGCAATGGGCGAAGAGTGCGTCCCGGCTGTCCGTGTCAAAGCTGCCGAGGACATCCCAGAGTTCGCCAGGCTCCTCCGGCAAATGCTCAGCCCAATTCCGATGGCGAGCATCGACGCGCGCCGCCAGCGGTGTATCAGCGAGGCCCGGTGCCTGGGCGCCGAACATCACGCTCTTGGGCTCGATTTCGAGGCAGGAATCCGAGCCGTAGCGGTAGAACAGTTTCAGGCACAGCGCGTGCAGCGCAGCCAGATAGGCGATGGCGGGCTCGTTCCCGGCCGCTTCCCGCAAGGCCAGCGTGCGATACGCCGTCAGCTCGGTCAGCAGTTTGTCGGACAGAGGCCGAATGACTTCGTCTTCTTCGGCCGGCTCCGAGGCGTCACCTGTATTGCCGACGACGGCGCCGTTGCTTCCGGCGTTCGCGGTAAGTGGTACCGCCGCGGCTGCCTGCGTTTCGTCATCGTATTCCGGAGACCCAAATTGTGCGGCTTCGGCCTCCGGCAGGGCGGGTTCCGGCTCAGGTGCCTCATCCTCCGGCCGCACGTAGCCGCGCTGCACACGCAGCTTGCCGCTGCCGTCGATGCTGAGGAACGCGCCAGCGCGCGCAATGTCAGTCTGATCATAGAGTGCAGGCCGCTCATGGATCGCCGCCAGTTCGGCCTCGATCTCCTCCAGTAGTTGCGCGATTTCTTCGGGCAACTCATCGGCGTCAGCATAACGCTCCTCGATCTCCTCTGCCTGCGCGCGCAACGCCTCGACCTGGGCGATTTCTTCCTCCGAAAGCGGCACGCGCTGGCTGGAGATTACCCGCATCCCATAGGTTTGACCGTAGGGGAACTCGGGCGCCACCTCGATCCATTTCCAGCCCTCGGCTGCGATGACTTTGGCGTCCCGCTCCAGCTTCTCGGCCACCAGGCGGTCCAGCAAGCCGACATCCTGCAGCCAGCCGCCATCGTCGGGTTGGAAAAGGTCGCGAATGACGGCCCCGCCAGCCTGGACATAATCCTCGCCGGCATAAAGCGCCCGCTTGTCCGCTGCGCGCACGGCACCCTCGGTCAACAGGCGGCGGATTTGGTAGGGCTCCTTATTATAGGAGCGCTGGATTGCCTCCCAAACCTGCTCCTGCCGCTCATGATCGGGGCTGACCGAAAACGCCATCAACTGGTCCAGCGTCATGCCGTCTTCGGCGTACACATCCAGCAGCGCCGGCGACACGGATGCCAGGCGCAGGCGCTGCTTCACCACCGCGACCGCGACGAAAAACACCGCTGCGATTTCCTCCTCGCTCTGGCCTTTCTCACGCAAGGCGAGGAAGGCGCGGAATTGATCGAGCGGGTGCAGCGGCGCGTGTTGCACGTTCTCCGCCAGGCTATCCTCCTCGGCGATTCCTTCCGTGCGGACGATGCACGGGATGAGCACGTTCTTCGCCAACCGCTTTTGCTTGACCAGCAGTTCCAGCGCCCGGAAGCGCCGCCCACCGGCGGGGATTTCATACATGCCGGTCTCAGCGCCATCCGCGTCAAGCACCGGGCGAACGGTCAGGCTTTGCAACAACGTGCGCCGCGCAATATCCGCGGCAAGTTCATCGATGGAAACTCCGGCCTTGACGTGCCGGACGTTGGCTTGCGACAGCACCAGTCTATCGAACGGGATGTCACGTGATGCGCTGAGACTGATTTTCTGAACAGATTTGGCCATGGGAAAAACTCCGCGACGGGCAGCCGGAGACTCTCTCTCGACCTCCAACCCGTCGAAAATCTTCCCGCCGCTCTCTCACTCTTTTCGGTCCGACATAGAAAAAGCCGTAAGGCCGCAAAGGCGGCTTTACGGCTTTGAAGAAATACGAGCCAAGCAAAACCGCGGTTTACGCGGCACGCTCAAGCAATATTTTCGCCTTGCCCTCAAGCTCCAATCTCGCGTCCTGATGCGGTTTGGTTCGCGCAATCGCCGTGATGCCCTGCACGAAGTCAAACACGCTCGCCGGAGGATGACCCTCTTCGTTCAATACCGAGCCGATGATCTTCACGGTATCGGATTTGCTGAAGCCACGTTTACGCAGGAAATCCTCGCGGTCTTCGTCCTTCCTGGCGACGATCCGCTCGCGTGCCGCTTTGACGCCGGCGATGAAGGGAGCAGGTGAGGAATTCGCAAAGCTCGCCAGCGCAGGAGCCGCTTCATGTGCAAACCGTTGTGTGGCAAACTTGCTATGGCGGATGCTGATTTCTTGAAAATCTTCGACGCCCCACAGATTACGATTCATGCAAACGGCGCGAAGATAGAAGGAGGCGATGCCAAGCGTCTTCGAACCAACCTCGCTATTCCAGCAATAGAAACCGCGGAAATACAGGTCGGGATCGCCACTCGGCAACCGACCGGCCTCGATCGGATGCGTGTCGTCAACCAGGAATAGGAAGACATCACGGTCACTCGCATAGAGCGTGGTGGTGTCCTTTGTCACGTCCACGAATGGGTTGTGACGCATCGTGCCCCAGTCGAGGATGCCGGGCACCTTCCAGCGTGTGTCGCCGATGCCGTCGCCGGCGATTTTCATCACCGCCGCGACAAGTTCATGGTCCCAAATCCGTCCATAATCCGGGCCGGTGACGGCGCGCAATTCTACCCGGCCATCCTCGGCTTCAAGCGTTTTGACCTGTTCTCCGCGATGGGAGAGCAGGCCATGTTGGAGATTGATCGCCGCCAGCGGCGCCGGCAGGTCCCGCAAATAGCCCGCCGGCGCGCCGACCAGGCTGCAAAGCTGGCCAAAGCTCCAATGGGTCGGCGCCACCGGCGCATCGCGGCCCGGCACGATCAGGGTCATGCGCGCGGCATCGTCCCGGCTCGCGTCGACCCGCACAAGCCGACTCTCAACGGTCCGGGCGGATGCGCGGTCGGCGCGCGAGCGGACGGCGCCATAAAGCTCGGATAGGGATAAATAACGCTCATCATCCGGCCGCGAGAACCATTCTGACGAGACACGGCCGACACGCTGGCCACGAGAAATATCGACCTTGAAGCTGGGGGAGGTCTCGCCACCCGGTATGAAACCGGAGGCCGCGAGATTACGGGACGTTTTGATGCTCATTTCGAAGATCTCCACGACGGGTGCCGGAAGACTCTCTCCCGAACCAAAACCCGTCATAAAAACCTGTCCAAACTCTCACTCTCAATGCAGCGGCTCATGCGCTTGCTTCCGGCACAAGATTGAAATTTGACCAAGTTGAGTCGAGATTTCCACCAATTCGGCGTTGAAGCGGTTTTATGATTCCCGGCGGCAGTGAGTAACAAGCCACGCTGCAAGAGCGACGTCGTTCATCGCACTACTGGCAACCGCCAGCATCGTTGCTGTGGCATCGGCTTCCGTGGCATCGAGCATCTGCCCGTGCGCCTTCAGGAAGGCGACCATAACTGCAAAGGCGATGCGTTTGTTCCCGTCGACAAAAGCATGGGCCTTGGCGACGCCAACGCCGTAAAGGGCGGCGAGCTCCTCCAAGGTGGATTCCGGTTTGTAAGCCAACAGGTTTTTTGGCCGATCCAGGGCGCTTTCTAGGAGACCAAAATCCCGCACCGCTGGCGCGCCGCCAAACTCCTCAAGCAATCGTTCATGCCAGGCGATTGCGAGGTGCGGCGGCACCCACGCCCAGGTCATTTCGCGAGGTCGCGGTAAGTCTGCGGATAGCGGCCCAGGCTCCACTCGAATGCTTCGTCCAAAGCGGCTTCACCCGGTGCTGCATGGCGAATTTCGATCACGCCGTCATCTCGGGCTGTCAGGTACAGATCATCACCCTGCTTCAGGCCAGTCGCATCCAGAACATCCTTTGGAATGGTCACGGCGAGCGAATTGCCCCTGGGGGTCAGTTTTGTGGTGATTTTGTTCATCGTTACAACGTATGTGACAACATGGTGAAATGCAAGTGATTTTTAGTGTTTAGGCGTCAATGGCAGCCGGTCCTTCAAGGTGCGCGATTTAAGAACGCACTAAGACTTAAGGACTTTAAGGATAACGCATTAAAAAAAGTCCCCAAGCATAATGGTCATCCGTGGGATCGTCGTAGGTGACTCTTCCTTTTTCAATCCAGCCTCCTTTAATCGCCCAAAAATCGATTAGACCGTTGGGCGGTTTGGCTTGGTAGCTCGCGTGTCGATGAGGGCAACAACGTCTTCCATCCTCCAAAGGTCTTGCTCAAAACCATGCGCCGCTTTACCCAGCTGACCATTGCGTTAAGTCGTCGGGCTGCAACGCAGGGTTTTGTGCATCCGCACGAAAGTATACCACGTGGTGTAAGCGCAACCGGGCCAAAGTTTGACGAAAGCCTTGTCCACCATCGACATTACTCCTGCTTGCCGGGTAAGCATACCAAGATGTTTCGGTGGAGGGATTGAGATGCTTTTGACGCTTGATTGGAGTAAACCAATCCATTTGGTCAAATCCAAAACATTGATATACGATTTTGACCATTCAAAAGTAGCTGAAAGTGCTGGAATTTACATATTTGGACGCCAACACGGAGAGGCATTTGAAGCCTTATACGTTGGTAAGGCAATCGATCTTCGGGACCGAACAAAAACACAATTATCTAATTTAAAACTCATGTTACATTTACAAAACGCAAAAAACGGAACCAGAGAAGTTTTGGTTGGTGTCTTTAAACCTAAAAAAGGCCAGCAAGCTGATCGCTGCTTGAAGATTTTAGAGCGTGCAATAATCCGACATTTCTTGTCTGAAGGACATGATTTGGTGAATGTGCAGGGGGCCCGGCTTCTCCGACATGAAATTTCAACGTCAGGCTCAACGCATGTGCCGAAGTTAATCTTCGTTGATCGAGGAAAAAAAGAATAAAGTTAGATATCAAACTAAGACACCACCCATACGTTTATCGCCTTTTTCGGAATACGTAAGCATGCATGCAGAAACCGGTGACTTATTTTGGCACATCTATGATAATAATTTTTGTCATCACACTGCCCAACTAATCCTATTATTGCAATCGCGTTTGGCTATTCCGAGCAAACCCGATTGACCGTTTCGATCCATCGCGCCCCTCAATATCGGCGGCAAGCATATCTTGAAGGTCTTGAGCCTGGAAAGCCACATCGAGAATTGAACACCGCTTTGCGATCCTACTGAAATCCGCCGGCGTCAGGCTTTCCAGACGGGCCAGCGCCGCCGGCGGTTCCAGCCCAAAGCTACGCCGAAACAACAGCGCAGCCTGATCCGGCCGAAGGTAATCAAAATTCAGCCGCAGCAAGAACCGTCGCAAACTGGCCTTGTCGAGAAGCTCAGCTAGGTTGGTCGTGCAAGCAAATGGCAGCGGGTGCTGCTCCATCCAAGTGAGCATCTCGTTCACCTGCGAAACTTCCCAGCCGCGGACAGCGCTGGATCGATCAAACAGCAAACTGTCGGCTTCATCGAATAACAGGAACGCCCCCGTCGCTTGTGCTTCGGCAAAAGCGGCAGCAATATTGGCCTCCGTTTGGCCCACGTACGCGCCAAAAATATCCGAGCCACGCTTTTGGATCACTTCCAGCCCCATCCGGCTCGCCAGGTGCCGCGCATAGGCGGTCTTGCCGGTGCCAGGCGGCCCGGAAAGCAGGAGCGAGACAGCCTTGGAAGCGCCATTTCGGGTCAGTCGCGCGGTCAGGTCGGGCAGATCGCGGTCGGCATTGCTTAAGGCGGGATCATAATGCGTAACAACGTCCGGCTCCGGCGGGAGCGCACGGCCATGGCCAATGGCGCGCGCCATTCCGCTCGCCACCAAGGCGGCCGTCTCGGCTGAGCCATCGCCCAGGCGCGCGGCACGCAGGGCCGTCCGGGCAACCGAAGGGGCGGACGGGATAAGCCGGGCAAGCCGGCCCGCCGTCTGCGCATCGAGAGCCACATTCTCGGCTTTGGCAAGTTCTAGCCAAAGCTCCGCCCGGCGCGCCTGATTTGGCAGCCGAACTTGGATGCACATGCTCATCCGCCGCAGGACCGCAGGGGTAAATGCGGTCAGGTCATTAGCGGCCCAGATCATCGGCACGCGAGCCGTCTCCAGCAGCCGGTGCACAAAAATCTTCGGGTCCGGTTCCTTGTCGCGTGAGCTGGGGCGGAACAGATCCTCGGCTTCGTCGAACAGATAGATAGCCGGTTGCGCGGCACCCACCCGTTGCGCCAACAGCAGGCTGCTCAAACGCTCGCCCCGGCTTGGCTCCTCACCATTTTCGCTTTGCTCCCCAACGACATGAAGGGGCACCCCCAGCTCTTCAGCCAGGCTTTGAGCGCATTCCGTTTTGCCGGTTCCAGGCTCGCCATAGAGCAAGATATGAACACCGTGCTCCGGCCGTCCTGAATTAGCTGAATGCAAAGTCCGCTTCAGGATCGCAAAAGCGATATCGAGCTCCTTGCCGAGATGCCTGAATGCTGCAAACGGCAGTTTGGCTTCCAAAGGTTTGCCCAAAAGCTCGGTTCGAACATCAAAATTTCCTTCCGCACATTGCTCGACAAGCGACCGGAGGCGCGGCGCGATGCAAATATCTCCATCGTCATCGATGCTTATGGCGCCGGACAGAAGAAGCTGCGCGTCGGCCCGGAACCTGCTGTTGATCTGCATGGTCGGAACACCGGTGAATAGTGAAAAGACATCCGGATACCGGCGCAACATGCCAAATCTCCCGCGCGCTAATGCGAGCGAGTCGAAAAGTCGGTCAAACGCCTGGTCGCTGCGGTATCGGATGATAACACCGAACAACGCCGCGTCTAATTCATCAAAACCTAAGGCAGCCGAGACAATGGCCAACCCTCGTTCCAGGGCCTCGGCTTTTGGCTGCGAATCATCAACCAGGGTTCCTGGGACGGAAAAGTCAGCATCATAATTTTCTCGAACAGCCTCGTAAAATGCCTGCCAACGAGCCTTGCCGATCGGCGCAACGTCAGAGGTTCGATCTTCCCTGCCGTTATCGTCTTTTGAGAATAATTTGTCTTGCAGTCCAAGCCGGCGCCGATTTCGAGATAGCCAGGTTACGAGGGCATCCGCCTCCTTCGATGCGGATTCGACATTGCGCATGATGTTGAGAACATAACCGAGGGTTGGCCTCTGGCTTTCAGCCGCGCAGACAGCGAACTCTTCGTACCCGCAATCTTCAAGCACAGACGCGAGCGAGGGCATTTTATTTCGATTCATAGATTTCAGATCCTCTCGGAAGGAGTTGCAAACAGCCGGAAATGGGCAGTACGGACTGACCATTTGCCAAGCAAAATTGAAAATTGTCGTGGGATTAAAGCTAACAATTCATGCCGCTGATCGTACCATTTTGGTACGACAGATTCGGACGTAGTGTGGGCAGGCAAGCCGGGTTCGCTGTAGATGAAAATCCGCCCGCGATCGAGCAAGCGAGGACGCGCTTGCCGCTGAAAGAAGATATGCGGGGATTTGGATTGGTAGCGTGGAAAATTTTTGAGCGCGCCGGATACAACTTTGGCTTACGAGCCGTCAACTGATTTTTCGTAACAATCTCACCGGTTCATTCAGCTTTCCGCAGAAGCGCTTTACCGTCGCAAGTTTGGTATGCTATTACGACAAATCCGGACGTGCCTATAAAAATCGGCCGTAATATTCTGTTGCCAAAACAGCCTTGCCGGCCGACATTATCAACCCAAACAACCCAACTAATGGCATGCGGTGATGATCCAGCCTTACCTCACAAAATCCCGGTACATGGCGGGCCTGCAGTGCGCCCGGCATTTATGGCTTTCGGTGCATGAGCCGTTTGAGTTCGAGGCTCCGGATCCGGGCTTGACGCTCGATTTCGGTCGGGCGATCGGTGAGAGGGCGCGCCTGTTGTTCCCTTCTGGTGTTCTCGTCCTCGAGCCTGCCTGGGACCATGCGAAAGCTGTAGCGCGCACCGCGGCACTGATGGCTGACGTTGCCGTCCCGGCGATTTTCGAGGCGGCTTTTACCTACCAGAATGTTCGCATTCGGGTGGATATCCTAACGCGGACGCCCCGGGGCTGGGATATGATAGAGGTGAAAGCAAGCACCCAGGTCAAGGACCATTACCTTGACGATATGGCGCTCCAGGCATTTGTGCTGGCCGGCTCAAACGTCAAAGTTCGTTCCTACACGTTGATGCATGTGAACAACCAATATGTCCGAGGATCAGGTGAGATTGACTGGCGCGAATACTTCACCCGGGCTGCCGTAACTGCTGAGGTCAAGCTGCGGCTGCCGAGCCTGCCCGCGCAAATCCCGGCCATGCTCACCACACTGGCCGCCACCGCCAAACCACATGCCGACGCCGGTGCGCAATGCAGCAAGCCTTATAGCTGCGCGTACTGGGACCAATGTACGGCCGACAAGCCGGCTGACTGGATCTTCTACCTGCCACGGCTCTCGGACACGAAGGCTAAAGCGCTAGATGCGCTTGGGATCACAGCCGTTTCGCAAATACCATCAGATTTTGCGTTGACAAATTCTCAGGCAATCATGCGCGATGTGCTGGCGAGCGGCCAGCCATATGTCGCGCCGGATCTTCCCCGTTTGCTTCATCGCTTCGGCCCGCCTGCCTGCTATCTGGACTTTGAGGCTATGTCGCCCCCTATCCCGCTATATGAGGGCACCCGGCCGTACCAGGCGCTGCCTTTCCAATGGTCGCTGCATATTCTGGACGGCGCGGGGCAGATCACGCACCAGGAATTCCTTGCAGACGGACAAAGCGACCCTCGGCGGGCATTCGCGCAAAGTCTCGTTGCGGCTCTCAAAAACATTAACCTGCCGATCGTCGTCTATTCATCTTATGAGCAGTCGCGGTTGAAAGAATTGGTCCTAGCCTTTCCCGACCTTGCAAAAGGGCTTGCCAAGATCATCGCCAACCTGGCTGACCTTCTTCCGGTTGTTCGCGGTGCTGTCTATCACGGTGATTTCAATTTCAGCCACTCTATCAAAAAAGTGGGGCCGGCTTTATGCCCGGATTTCACGTATGACGACCTCGAAGGGATCACTGATGGTCAGGCTGCGGCGTCTGCCTTCGCCGAGATGGCTGCGGGCTTCATCACGGATGCCGCCGCTGTCAAAAATTTACGGAAGAGTCTTCTGGCTTATTGCAAGCGGGATACGCTGGCCATGGTAGAGGTGCATAAGGCACTTATCATGTTGAGCGGACCCGTTAAAATGATCGCCAAATCGAAGAGGAAATTGAATTGAATTACGTCGCCAAAAATCTCGGTCCTGGAGAGGAAATCATCTATCGCGGCCATATTCACGGCATCGTCTATCTGCCGGGGATTATCCTGTGCCTTACCGTCATCGGTGCGGTCATCGGAATTCCCATGCTGTTCCTGCAATGGCTCCGCTGCCGGACCACCTTGTTTGTAGTGACCAATCGCAGGGTCGTGATGCGCGTCGGAGTATTCGCGAAGTCTTCGATGGAGATGCTGACCAACAAGGTCGAAGAGGTCGATGTGACCCAAAGCGTCTGGGGTCGGATTTTCAATTTCGGGACGGTTCGCCTGATTGGAATTGGTGGCTCGAGAGAGCCATTTCGATTTCTGGCAAACCCAGGAGCGTTTAGGGCTGCCGTACAGAATTCAGCGTTCTGATTAATCGATAACAGGGTAGAATGGGCGCCCCCAGTCCTCGTTCGGATGGTCCATCATGATGTCGACGAAGACCGGCATCAGGAAACTGAGAATGGCTGCACCATCGCGAACCTGAGCGCGGTTTATGCTGCCATTCCAGGTTGATCCGCCGTGTACGAGTTGATTACGCAGAACATAAAGCCGGTCACACACGAAGCTCAAAACGCGGGCGGTGTCACCGGCTTGAAGCGCCTTGCCAAACATCATCGATGAATCTTTGAATCGGCTCTCCCAATCCTCAAAACCCTCGATGCCGTTATGGAACTGCCAAAACGGGTTGAAGACATAGCGGTTTTGCATGAGGGTTCGGATGGGGCCGGAGAAACGCTGCCAGATGGCGTTGTAGATGCGCTTCTCAGAATCGAGCCGGACAATCTTTCCAAAATAATCGGCGAATGCGTCACGCTCGCCAGTGACGATGTTTTGAAACTCCCGCTCATCACCATACGCGGCGTTGAAAGCGATCCAGAAAAAGATGAACGCCGCGTCTGGGTCATCGGACGCGGCTTCTGCTCGACCTATCCAACTAATGGCACGATGCACGCGCAACCCCATCGTTTCCGGAAAATTCTCTCGGATGCTTCGCTGTTTTTCTTTCAAAGCCGCAGAAAACTGACCGGCTAAACCAGATTCTTTGTCCGTTTGCAGAGGATGGCGCAATTGGTGTTCCTATAAGATATTTTTTCTTCGGTTAAAGACTGATAAGTTTGCCTTCATAACAGCGAGTAACGAAGTGGGCGATAGAATCTCTACACTGGTACCCCAAGTAAATAAGTGCCAGCAAATCTCTTTGGCGCCCCCGGCCTTAAATTGGACGATCAACCGTCCCTCTTCATCCAACTCAGTCCTCTGCGTCGGATGAAATTGCCAATGCTCAGCATCCTTTGCCGCTTCAGCTGAGAACCGTAACACCACATCCATAGGCTCTTCCTGGAACACCCCAAAGGACCGTTGCGCGTATGCATTCAAGTCGAAGTCCATTCGCTGGAAATTCTGGTCCAACATTTTTGGCGCAGAAATGCGGTCGAGCCTGAACAGCCACATTCCGTTGTACCGGTCGGCATTCGCTACCAGGTAAGAATAGCGCCCTCGCAATATACCATAGGGGTTTACGGTGCGGCTCAGAGGCGCCTCAGAATAGTCCGGCCGGTACTTCATCTTGATCTTTCGCATACTAAGAATCGCCTGCCGCAGCACCTCCAGCACACCAGGCTCAACCATCGGCCGGGGGCCAGGCGCCATCGCAATCCCCTCGGCCTGCATCATCGCCTCGATATCAGGCTCGGCCCGGCTGAGTGCCGCCGGCGTCATCAAGCTCCGCAATATTGCCCCCGCTTGCCGCAGCAAGTCGGCCCGGTCGGCATCCCCCGCTCCCATTTGCGTTGCGATCGATTCCACAGCGGCCACCACCTCCGGCCGGACTGAGGGCGGCGGCCCGGCGTTTGGCGGCAGGCGCCAACGCTTGATGCGGTCATCCCCATCCAATGCCTCCAGTTGGGGATATGTCTCAGCCAGCCGGTCCCGCATCCGCTCAACTGTCCGCCGTTTCACGCCGAGCTGGCTCGCCATCTCGTCCAGAGACAAGCCCACCCGGCTCCCGGCGAGCAGGGTGGCAAGATGGAGTAATCTCTGGGCAGGGTCATACCTCACGTAACGAGTTTGCGCAGAGTTGCGCCTGTCAGCAATCCCAGTCAGGCCAGTCACCTGGTATGTCCAATGGGGCTGGTTCAGGCGGTGAACCGTACAGGACAAATTCGGTTTGCCTGACAAGATCGGCAAGGGTAGATTTAGGGAGCACCTCGGGGTTTTGACTCACGACGAGGAGCCCGTTTTCGAACAGCTTTGGCTGCTTTTGGAACACCAATCTAATCGTATCTTCCGAAATGCCTAACAGGAGAGCAAAAACCCAATCAGGTTTCAACGGACGTAAACTATGCGGCGTATACACAAGCCAGCCGAATAACGCCGCCACTGAAATGTCGGTATTGTCTCGTGTGATCAATTCAAGGAGTTGGGTTTCGATCGGATCGAGTTCAAAAAATCCGCCTAAGTTTCGAATCAAGTTTCGGGTAATGGATATATCATCACCAGCTCTCAAGACCGCTAAACTGTGATGCTCACCCAATGTCTGCCAGATATTTTGTATTATCTGTTTGGCCCGCATTTCCCAGTTCTCGAAGTTTTATGGATCATTGATATCCCAAGGAGGTGTCCAACCCATCTTGAGGCGATCATAATTTGCCAAAACCCAGTCGCAAAATGCGACTGACGCTTCCGAACCTGGTTTCAATCCTTTGTATACATTGCCTGCATATCGCAAAACTGCCGGGACGTTTTGATGATATGTGGTGTTCCACATGGCCTCAAAATTATTTCCTAACTCGCCGCGCTCTTGTGCCATTGGTGCTTTGTGGAGCATTGAAACGACAAATACGGACGTGATGGACTTCCAGCGAGACATCATGGAACATAGTGTATGTGCAACCTTTATAGCATGACCAAAAGCCAACAGGCGATCCGCGAGTTGACGAGGGCGATGACGGATACCTCTGGTAACCTACCACCGTTTCCGGCGATCTTTCCCGACACGCTTGCGCCTGTCGTTTTCAGCAAGGCTGATGGCAGCCGCGAATTAACGATAATGCGCTGGGGCCTGCCTGGTCCGCTGCAGTTTGGCGGTGCTCCGATTACGAACATCCGCAATACCGCGAGCCCGCATTGGCGCCGCTGGCTTGGCCCGTCAAGCCGGGTTCTGGTGCCGGCAACCTCTTTCAGTGAATGGGAAGACACAAAGCCAAGAAAAACACCGGTCTGGTTTGCGCTCGATAAAAGCCGACCAATTTTCGCGTTGGCCGGCATTTGGACACCTTGGCATGGCACGCGCGGAACCAAGGCCGAGCCGGTCGTCGGCGACCACCGGCTTTTCGGATTTCTGACAACGGAGGCAAACGGCATCGTTGCGCCCATTCATCCGAAAACCATGCCAGTCATTCTGACGACGGCTGAGGAAATGGAAGTATGGTTGCACGCACCCTGGAGCGAAGCTTCAGCGCTTCAACGCCCTTTGCCGGATAATCTCATGACGGTGGTGGCCAGGGGCGAAAAGCTGGATACCGGATGAACATTTCAGGCCGACAATCGATAAAGTTTTAGGCCCATCTCAGGCTGGTCAACAACAAGCGGGCACGACCGCCGGACTGATAGCGGCGGTGCAAACCGCGACCGGAATACCGCTTATCTCGACAAGCCGTGGGCCTTGCCGGAAGGAAGTGAGCTTTTTTTTTAGACGTAGGCAGAAACTTGCGGATCAGGCCATCGCTGTTGGAGCGCATTACTGAAGTTGTCAATCTTGGTATAGGTTGGTCGAGCGGGTAGTCGGTATGTTCGGGAGGCTGCCTGTCTGCTTGTAACGGAAACTGTTGACGGGACGTGAGAGACAAAAATGTTAAGCAAAAACTGCTATAAAATCAGGCGTGCATGGAGGACCAGATGAGCAACTATCAGGATCGAATCAAACCGACCGATTTTGGCATTCAGACGTACCTTGGTAACATTCAAGCTGGCTTGTATCAAATTCCAACGTTTCAGCGGAACGTGGTGTGGGAGCGCGGCAACGTCAAACTACTCTGGGACAGTGTCTACAAGTTCTACCCGCTGGGCAGTATTTTGGTTTGGCGTACAACCCTCCCGCTTCATAGCCACCGTGAAATTGGCGGCTGCGTATTGAATGGGGCGCCCAACGCAGCGGATTATCGTTACATCTTAGACGGCCAGCAACGCACCACATCGCTCTATACATCGATATACGGCGGCGCGATCGAGGGGCAGTCTACTGACCCGAGGCTCTACATCGATCTCTCAACTGCCCTGAAAGGGCCGACAGATGACGAGACCTACCGTGACCGCTTTCTGTTTTGGGAAGAAATTGATGACAAGAACGGCACCCTGCTTCGTAATAAGGGGCGTCAAGCACGTTACGGCGAAGGGTTAATCGTGTCCCTGTATGACATCATGTACAACTTTGGGAAGTTGGACAGCAAGCTATCGAAATTGGAATACGAAGCTCCAGAGCGGCAGCGCCTGCGTCAGATGCAGAGCATACTAGCGAACTATCGACTGTCCTTCATCGAGCTTCACGGGATTGAGGTCTCTGAAGTCTGCCAAATATTCGAACGTGTTAATCAGGCCGGGCGCCCGCTAAATATTTTCGACATTGTGGTCGCGAAGACCTACCGCATTGGAAACGTCGCCGACGGCGTGGCTCCGTTCTACCTGCGTGAGCTCATCCAAGATTTCCGCAAAAGTCTGGGTACATCTCACTACGCGAGGCTGGACGATTGGACCTTTTTGCAAATAGTTGCGGTATGTGTACGTATATACCAGCAGAAGGAGCATACTCGGGTAACAGTGCTGAATATAACCGACAAATACCTCAACGAGTTGAAAGCTGAGGATATCGAAGCAGTGTGGAAAGATGCCCAATCAGCGATGATTAGGACTTTTAGCTTTCTTGACAATACGCTGAGTCTCGGCGGTCCCAATCTAATTCCCTACCGCTACTTTTACATGACATTGACGGGCTATTTTTTCGCCAACCCCGCACCGAGTCTAGCTCTGTTGCAGCGCTATTTCTGGTTTTCATGCTTCCATCAGGATGACTTACTAAGCAATACCACGGATATTTGGGAGCAAGTTGACCTACTACGGGCAGGTGACGGCGCAGGTGTTTTCAACAAGGGATTCACGTTGGACCGAAATGCTCTACGCATAACAAAATACTCCACGCGTGGCGGTCGTGCCCGCGCCCTTTTGGCGTTCTACGCCCACCACCACCCTCGCGACTGGGGCGAAGGACACGGGCCAGTGTTAAACGCAGTATACTACGCATTGACTGATCGGCCCAATCTGCATCATATTTTTCCGAGCGATTTCGTTGCAAAGTCAACCCTAGTTAATGACGGACTGTCGGATAGCCTTCTGAATATTGCCTATCTTCCGCAGCTTACGAACCTTAAGATATCGAACAAAAACCCGTTGGATTACCTCAGTGAATACGTGGGCTTTTCACCCGATTCACGCGACGCATTCCTTGAGGTACTTAAGACTCACCTAATCCCTGCCGAGATCGTCTCGTGGCAGGAGACTTTGAAGGAGTTACCGCCGGACGCGCTGGTACTGTTCATCGAAGCTCGCTTGGACTTGGTGATTGCCGCGTTGTTGAAGAAACTGACAGGTATCCAGTCTAACATCTATGATAGCTCCCCACAGGAGATGGACGCTAAGTCTCGGATATCGTCCGATGCTCTTGTCGACGCGGCCGGTGATGTCGACTTCGGCAGCCAGCTCGTGGCACGCAAGGGGTCGATCCAGCCGGACATAGAACTCGATGTCTAACGGCTGATTTTCGAGGCAGAGTGAGAATTGCCATTAGTTCTGCGGCAGAAACACGGGGAGCCAGGTGAAGCTCATTCATTTACGTTGACATCGTTGGTCATTGCGTCAAATATGGCTGCGGACACCTTATCCGCCGCTGAGATCAAAACGCTATCGAGATGGTGAACGTATCTGCTGGTTACTGAGCCTGCTGAATGTCCCAGCAGCGCTGCGATCGTAAATTCCGTAAAACCTAAATCACCGGCGACAGACGCGTAGGAGTGCCTCAGCGTATGCGGCGTGACGCCAACGAGTTTGGACCTAGCCATGGCCCGTTGCCAAGCGCCTGTGAGGCCCCCGAACGGACCTGTGCCGCTGAGGGAGGTAAGCACGTAGGGATTTGATTTGATTCGGTCCACTCGATCCAGAACTTGGAAAACGGTTTCCCCCATCGGTCTGATCGACGCGCCCTCCTTGCTGTCGGCAAGCCGCAAACAATTGCCAGGTTTGTCGACCTCCTGCCACTTGAGACCTAAAATCTCACCAGACCGGCAGCCAGTTAACGCTAGCAGCCGTATCGCAGTGATGCCTTGGACTGCATCATCAGCCGCCTCGGCGGCCTTCAGCGCCTTGCCGAGCTGTCGGTATTCTTCTGGAGATAATCTACGTACGCGGTGATTATCCGCGGGACGTTTCACGCCGATTGACGGGTTCGTTGGAATGATGCCTTCGGATACGGCAAAAGATAGAATACCGCCGAGAAGGCCTGCAGTTCTTGTCGCCGTTCCCTTGCCGCCCTCTACGATCGACTTTCCCCGTTTTTTCTGGGTTTTTTCGGTCACCGCCGTCTTTCCGCTGGCGACGTCGCGGATGAAGCGGTTGATATCGGCAGGCGTGAGATCGCGGACGCGCTTCGTGCCGAGCAGCGGGACTATGTGCCGGGCAATACGTCCTTTGTCGACGTATAGGGTGCTCGCCTTTTTCGGTCGGTTACGCTTGCCCATGATCAGCCCTTTTTCAGCCAGGCTCATATAACGGGTGCAAAGTTCTTTCACGGTGATGGATTTTCTCTGCGTTAAACGCTCCTCTGCCGGATCGTCGCCTTTAACCGCGTCCCCCAATAACTTGACTGCCAGCTTTCGCGCCGTCTCTGCAGTCAGGGCACCATGGCGACCGATTGTGAGCCGTCGACGGGTGCCTTTGGCATTACGGTAGTCGACGAAATAGCTGCGGTTGCCCGTTGGCAGGACGTAGACCCCAAAGCCAGGCAAGTCGCTGCACCAAAGGGTAAACGCCTTATCCTGGGGAGGCGCCCCCTCAACGATTGTTTTGGTCAATTTCGTCATTTCAAACCGCCGAAAAAACTCACCAAGAATTTTCAAAAATTGCATTTCATTGCGATAAATGCTCAGAAACGACTCACCAAATACTCACCACGAGAGAGAAAACAGTGGGTGGTTTTAGCGTATCACGGCGAAGCCAAATTTTCAATAAAATAATGTATTTCAATATGTTATCGTACTTTAGAGTGGAGTGGCGTATTCCCAGATACCCCCTTTTTTCACCCTCCGAAGGCAAAGGCCAGGCGTTCGAATCGCCTCGGGTCCGCCAAATCAATGAATTATGGTCCGGGTTAATCGGCGACCAGCGTCTCGTAATGAAATCTCTTTCGGCGCAATGCGATGTTCGTGAAAAAAAATCTTGCCCAGCCTTCATCCTCCCCTTCAAAACGGTTTCTTAATGCGCGATTTTCTCGGGCTCGAACCGGAGCCGGCGGGTCTTCTTTGATAGGCCATTTTTCTGCGGCCGCCATTGATTAGTCTCGACCGCGATTTGAAGGGATTCAGCCTGCCGGATTTTGTCCCGGCGTCGCAGCCAGATATATTTTGCGCCCGGAAACAGTCGCAAAAAGGCAATGCTGCGGGGTCAATCCGTGCAACCCGTCCAGATGCGCCACGGCTTGCTTCAAAAACTCGAGATGGATGAAATGCAGCCTGATCCCTGAGGCGCCGTTCGCAGTCATGCTCTTGCGAGCCGCGACGCACAAATAATCGGCGGCGGACATGTCGCAATCATGGTCCATGCGCCACAACGCCCGCTGTCGTTGCCGTTCCAAGGGGTCGAACCATTCGCGCGGCTCGCCCGCCGTCTTGGTCGCCGCCAGCGCATCGCTTAATAGCCAATTCCCTGATCGCGGATTGGAGCAGATAATATAAATCGTCTCCGGCGGCTTCTTGGCCATAGAAAGGCTAGTTTTCCGGCAGCATCGCCTGAGGATCCAACCAATAACAAATGCCGGGCGTTAAACTGCGCAGGCCGAAAGTAATACCTCGTAAGAATGACGAAAATGCAGCATGACGTAGCGGAAGTTTGGCTTATCGATGGACCATGCCATAAATTCCGATCCGACCATAAACTGAACCCTTGACTTACATCAAGCGACACCAGGGCATTCTAAAAATTTTTTACGTGGTATAACCAGCGCGCCTCGTCGTTCAAATAGGTGAAAGGCAGAGGGAATATTTATGTGATCGATGATCGTAACAATTCCCCCGGTAGTGCAGTGGCTGAAGGGGTTGCAAAACGCGAAGCCCTGCAGGAAGGCGCTAATTACATTTTGCTGCTGATTTCTCTTTAATTCAACGTGACAGCGACCTTCCGCTGTCGGCCAGTTTGCCTCTTAAAGCTTTGCGCCAAAGGCCAATTCTCCTGAGATCCAATTTGATCTTGTAATAATGTGAGATTCTAAGCTGCTCCATTTCATGGTGAAGGGAAAGCGATGGTCGTTAGAACGGCAAATTTTACGCGCCCAATCAGTCGTCGCCCTCCTCACCGCCTCCGCCGATGTCGATATCCGGCTCGCCGCCGCCACCGCCACCTCCGCCGATATCTGGATCGCCGCCGCCGGGCTCGCTTTGGGGGTCGTAATTCTCCGGATTGGAAGGCTCCGGGCCGGGCTCTATCTCGTCATTCTTATTAATTTCGTCGTCATCGACATAGCCAGGATCATTCTGCGCAAGCGCCACACCGGATGCGGGGTCCACTTGCTCGCCGTCCTTCGTGCAATAGGTATCGTCGCCGTAACCGCCATGGGCAGCACAGGAGGAGGCCGGCAGGACCGGCACGATATCGCCGGTCGCGGTGATGGTGGTGTTGTCTGTGTCGGAGGCTGCCCTTGCCGCCGGCGCGAGATGCCATTCTTGTAATTCGCCGGCCGCGTGGCTATTGCCATCCGCGGCGGCGCGGCGGAACCATAGCAGCGCGTAAGGCTTATTCGCAGGCTGACCAAAGCTGCCAAGATAATAAGAACCGAGTACGTCTTCAGCTAGCGCATCGCCATTATCGATGCCGCGCAATTGGGCGCCACTGCGGGGACTTTGCGACTGTTCGATCGCGAAGAACTTTCGCACCACGTGGCGCGCAGCGGGCGGATCAGCGCGCATGAAGCGGGCCTGGCGGACCTGCTGACATTGGCGAAGCTGGAGGGATTTGCGCCCAGGCATCTGGCACTTCTTGGCATCCAAACGCAGACCATCGATTGGGGTGAAGAACTGAGCCCGCGGGTCGCGGATGCAGCGTCCATTGCCTGCCGGCTTGCCGTGCAAACAGCGATGACCTGGATGGCGGAGTCATGAGAAACTTCAATTTTCTAGCCGACGATAGTTTGGTCGAGGCATTGCTTGTCGAGATCTCGGCGCTCGTGGAGAACCTTATCGAACACAATATTTCAGGTAGCATCGATTTGCTCGGCCTGCCGCTTTCGGCGGCCTGCCTGGCATTTCTGGAGCAGCGGCTAGGAACCGGCGAGATCAGCGTGACGTTGACGGCCGCAGGCAAAAGCGAGATCCACGAGACCGGCTTTTCCGGCGTCTGGTGGTCGAGCCATGCGGACGAGACCGGCCGCGTCGTGGCGATGCTGATCGATGTCGCTTACGTGCCTGAAATTCTCAAAGCCGACGTCGAAGACTTGCGGCTTTCGCATCGGCGCCTGCGAGAAGCAGCCGGCACCATGCCGCACCGGGCATCTGCATGAGCGAGGAATTCATCTGTCGTCAAGAAGAAACGCTTGGCGCCATGCTGGCCAGGCGCGGTTTTGGCCGGCGCTCGCTGCTGAAATTCGCAATCGTCATGACATCCAGCTTGGCGCTGCCGCCCAGTCTCGCTTCGGTGATGGCCGATAATCTGGCGAAGGCCAAACGGCAATCGGTCATCTGGGTTTCGTTTCAGGAATGTACCGGATGTCTTGAGACATTACTGCGCTCGTCGGCGCCGACGATTGAAGCGCTGATCTTCGATTTCATTTCACTGGATTATCAGGAGGCGTTGATGGCATCAGCCGGCGCCGCGGCGGAACTGACCCTGCAGCAGGCGGTGGCAGCGAACAAGGGCGAATATCTGCTGGCCATCGACGGCTCGGTACCGTTGAAAGATGGCGGGGTCTATTCGCTCACCGGCGGCCGCAGCAACATAAGCATGCTGGAGGAATTTACCGTAAATGCGAAAGCCATTCTCGCCATCGGCACTTGTGCCGCCTATGGCGGCATTCCGAAGGCGCATCCGAACCCGACGGGGGCAGTCGGCGTTGAGGACGTTATTACCGGCAAGCCGATCGTCAACATTCCCGGCTGCCCGCCGGTGCCTGAGGTACTGTCCGGCGTATTGGTGCACTTTGTAAGTTTTGGCCGCCTGCCTGAATTGGATGACCGCAAGCGCCCTCTGGCCTATTTTGGGACGACGATTCACGACCAGTGCTATCGCCGCCCATTCTACGACCAGGGCAAATTTGCAAAAAGCTTCGATGACGAGGGCGCAAGGCAAGGATGGTGCCTATTCGAACTCGGTTGCAAAGGCCCGACCACGCATAATGCCTGTGCCAGCCTGAAATGGAATAACGGCACCAGCTTCCCGATCGAATCCGGCCATGGCTGCATCGGCTGCTCGGAACCGGATTTCTGGGACCAGGGCAGCTTCTACACGTCTCTGGCGGGCGGCAGTGCGACCGGCTGGCGCAATGCCGGTATTGCCGCTGCCGTGGGGCTGGCCGGCGGTGCGGTTGCGGCATTGAGTGCGCGCAGCAAAACCGCCAGCCCAGATGACAAGGCGTGACGTTGCTGGCATTCGCACGCGGCCCGGCACTGCAAGCGGCGACGCTGATCATGATTGCCGGCATGTTCTGGCGGCTCGCGGGGATCGTCATGCTGCGACGCAAAGTCGTTCATGCCGCAGCAAGAACCCCATTTCTTTCGCGGTTGGTGGGGGGCGCAAAAACCATCGTCACCCGTACGGTGCCCAGGAAGAATTTTTGGTCCCGTGTCGCCACCGCGGTATCGTTGGGATGGGTGATGCATGTCGGGCTATTCATTATCCTGTTTGCCGGTGCGCCGCACATTCTGGTGATCCATCAAATTTTCGGATTGTCCTGGCCCAACCTGCCGAAAGGCGTGATCGTCATTGCGAGCGCACTCACTCTGGCAGCACTTGTGGCTCTGTTGGCGCGCCGCTTGACTCACCCGGTGCTGCGGCTGCTTTCAAATACCGACGACTACCTTAGCTGGCTGCTTGTCTTCCTGCCCATCAGTACCGGCATTCTGCTTTCCGGGGAAACCGTTGCCGGCTACGGCACGCTGCTGGCGCTGCATATTCTCAGCGTCGAGGCCCTGATGATTTGGCTGCCGTTCGGGAAATTGATGCATGTTGCGCTGGTTTTTGCCGGACGTGGCGTCATGGGATTTAATTTTGCCCGCAAAGGAGCCGCCACATGACAAAAGCAGCTGCCGATCCGGTTGCCAATGCCATGCGTAGCTTTATCGGCGATATCGGCCCGACCGTCTCACTCGCTTTGGAATCCTGCGTGCATTGCGGACAATGCGCCGAGGCATGCCAATACTATGTGCAGACCGGTGATGCCCGCTACACGCCGATCCACAAGATAGAGCCCTTGAAGCAGGTTTATCATCGCGAAGTCGGCCCGTTTGCGTTTGCCTATAAGTTCTTCGGCCTGGCGCCAAAACTGACGATCGAAAAACTGACCGAGTGGCAGGACTTGATTTACGACTCCTGCAATATGTGCGGGCGCTGTTCGCTGATCTGCCCGATGGGTATCGATATCGCCGATCTCGTTGAACAGACGCGGCACGGCATGTATGAAGCCGGATTGGCGCCGCAGGATTTTCTGGGGGCGCTGGCCGAGAAGGAACATGCGTCGGGAAGCCCATTCGGCCTGACCTCGGTGCAGTTTCGGGATTTGCTGCATGACATTGGCGCCAGGAACGACGTGGTAATGAATGTTGACGCGCCACAGGCCGATATCGTTCCGACCGTTTCCTCAATCGACGTGAAAACCTACCCGGGTTCGATGGCGGCCATTGCCAAGATTCTCAATCATATCGGCGTTTCATGGAGTTTTCGAACTGACGGTTTCGACGCCGATAACGTCTCGCTGACCGCAGGCGACCGCGAGGGTCAAAATGTCATCACCCAAAGCATCGTCAAGGCCGCCATCGCAGGGGGTGCAAAAGCGCTGGTGATGCCCGAATGTGGGCACTCCTTTACTGAAATGCGTTGGGAGGCGGCAAATGCCTATGGCAAGGACCTGCCCTTCCGGGTCGTGCAGATCACCGAGTTGATCGCGGAGAATATTTTATCCGGCAAAATCAAGGTGAACAAAGTCACGCAAAAAGCGACCTATCATGACGCCTGCCAACTCTCCAGGCGGGGCGGCGCCACCGCGGCGCCCCGTGTGATTCTAGAGGCGCTAGGCGTCGATTTGCACGAAATGGCGGATACGGGCGATGCCAACTGGTGCTGTGGCGGCGGCGGCGGGACCGCACTGATCAAACGCGCGCAGCCCTTGCGCGACAAGGCCTTCGAGATCAAGAAGAAGCAGGTTGAAGCGACCGGCGCTGAGATTGTTTATACCAGTTGCTCGGGCTGCCGGCAGACACTGGATCATGGCGGCAAGGCCACGGGCTGGAATAAGACGGTTGGCAGCCTGCTCGAGCTGGTCGCCGATAATCTAATTACTGGGCCTGCAGCACCGCCATGAGCCAGCGTATCGTCGTTGATCCGATCACGCGCATTGAGGGGCATCTGCGCATCGAAGTGGAAATCGATGCGGACCAGAATGTGGTACAGGCGATCAGCGCGGGAACGCAGGTTCGGGGCATCGAAATTATCCTTCAGGGTCGTGATCCCCGGGATGCCTGGGCCTTCGCGCAACGGATCTGCGGCGTCTGCACATTGGTGCATGGTCTTGCATCGGTTCGCGCTGTCGAACATGCATTAAATATCCGGGTGCCGGAAAATGCCGAGCTGATCCGCGACCTGATGGCCAGCTCACAGCTGCTGCAGGATCACGTGATCCATTTCTATCATTTGCAGGCGCTCGACTGGGTCAATCCGATCAGCGCACTTAAGGCGGATCCGCTAGAGACGGCACTGGTGGCAACCAAGCTTGGCTATGCCGAGGCGTCGGCGCCGTATTTCGCGGCGGCGCAGGTGCGCCTGCAGGACCTGGTGTCATCCGGTCAATTGGGTATTTTCGCCAATGGTTATTGGGACCATCCCGGTTATCTACTGCCGCCGGAAGTCAACCTCATTGCGATTGCGCATTACCTTGATGCGCTGGCGTGGCAGCGGGAGATCGGTGAGGTCCTCACCATATTTGGCGGCAAAAATCCGCACCCCAATGTCGCAGTGGGTGGCGCGCCCTGCGCCATTACCGCCGGTGGGGAACTTCCCGGCGGCGGCGATGCGACTGCCGTCTCATTGACCGGCCTGCTCCGCGTCCGCCAGCTCATCACCGTCATGCAAACCTTCGTCGAGGAAGTGTATCTTCCGGATCTGGTCAATATCGGAGGCTTTTACAAAGACTGGTTCACGCGCGGTGAAAACGTCAGAAACTTTATCACCTATGGCGATTTCGACGGCGTGTCGGCAGGCAATGGGTTCGGTGTTCCGCGCGGCGTGGTAATCGATCGTGACCTTAGCCAAATTCATCCGGTGGACCTGACGGATCCCGATCAGATTCAGGAATATGTCGCGCATTCATGGTACAAATACGCGCAAGGCGACCATAGCGCGCTGCATCCCTATAGTGGCGAGACCGTGCTGGATTATACCGGGCCGCCACCGCCATTTGAACAACTGGACCAAAAAGGCACCTATTCCTGGGTCAAATCACCGCGCTGGCGCGGCCAGCCGATGGAGATGGGCCCGCTGGCGCGGATTGTGATGCTGCATGCTGCTGAAAACTCGGCGACGATCACACTTACAGCGAAGACATTGGCGAAACTCGATCTACCGTTCGAAGCCATATACTCGACGTTGGGCCGCATTCTGGCGCGTGGCATCGAGAGCAAGCTGATGGTGGATCGCATGGCCGGCTGGCATGCACGGCTGATGAAAAATATCGAAAATGGCAAAGTCCAAACCTTCAACAATACGAAATGGGAGCCGGCCAGCTGGCCCGACCATGCCCGCGGCGTTGGCACCATTGAAGGGCCGCGTGGCGCGCTGGGCCACTGGATCATCATCGATAACGGCACGATCACGAACTATCAGGCAGTGGTGCCGACGACTTGGAATGCCGGACCGATGGATGACCGCGGACAGCACGGACCCTATGAAGCAGCGCTGATGTTCGGCCATCATCTTGCTATTCCGGATCAACCTTTGGAAGTGTTGCGGACGATCCATAGTTTCGATCCATGTATGGCGTGTGCTGCGCATGTGTTCGGGCCGTCAGGCGAACAAGTTGTACAAGTGAAAATCCGCTGAACCCATGGACAAGTTTAAATGACACCGGTCAAGCTGATGCAGTTGATCAATTTTTGGCCACCGCTGCTGTTCGCCGGCATTCACGTGATATCCTTCGAGTCGGATATGCGAAATGTCGAAGTCGGCTTGCGCCTGACATGGTGGAACCATAACAAGGTCGGAACCCAGTTCGGCGGCAATATCTACTCGATGACGGATCCATTCTATCCGCTGATGCTGATGGCCAATCTGGGCCCTGGCTACACGGTTTGGGATCAGTCCGCGCAGATTGAATTTATCAAACCCGGAACCACCCGGCTGCGGGCAAAGTTCAACCTGAGCGAAAGCGAACTCTCGAATATTCGCCAGAATACCGCCGGTGACAGAAAATATTTGAGTAAATTCATGGTTGAAATAACGGATGCAAATGGCCTGGTTGTAGCAACTGTCAACAAGGTGATCTATATCCGCCCAAAGCGTACCAGCGCTGCGGCGAAGCAATGGAGTTAAAAAACTTCCTAGCCAAGCCGGGCTACCTAGGGACGCTGCATATTGTTCCAATGCCGTAGGTAATTTCCGGCCCTGGCTGAACCCGCCAGATGACATCAAATATAGGCGGCAGATCATTCTCCCAAGGAACCGCCCTGATGTTAGCTTCGCTCCTGCCATTTTATTTGTTACCCTTAATCGTTATCGCGCTGTTGTTCGTATTGGGTGCCACAATACGGATTTTACGCGAATACGAACGTGCAGTGGTGTTCACGCTTGGCAGGTTCGATAAGGTCAAAGGCCCAGGCCTGGTCCTGCTGTTTCCCTTCATCCAGCAAATGGTGCGGGTGGATCTGCGTATTCAGGTCATTGAGATACCTAGCCAGGATGTGATCTCGCACGACAACGTCTCCATGAAAGTGGACGCGGTCTTGTATTTCAAGGTCACGGATCCTGAGCGTGCGATTATTCAGGTGCAGAATTTTCTGCCGGCGACAAAAATGCTGGCGCAAACGACGCTGCGAGCGGTGCTGGGTCAGCACGAACTCGACGAGATGCTTGCCGAGCGCGTCAAGTTGAATGTGGATGTGCAGACCATTCTCGACAGCCAGACCGAAGCCTGGGGCATCAAGGTGACAAATGTGGAGATTAGAACTGTAGAGCTCACCGACAACATGGTGCGGGCGATTGCCAAACAGGCAGAGGCCGAACGCGACCGGCGGGCGAAGGTGATCCATGCCGAAGCTGAATTTCAGGCCGCGCAGACGCTCACCAATGCTGCTAAGATCCTCTCGAGTATCCCGGCGGCGATGCAACTACGCTATTTGCAGACCTTGACCGAGATCGGTGCGGAGCAAAACTCGACGGTCGTCTTTCCGATGCCGATTGATATCATCAAGCCGTTCCTCGACCTTCTGGAGAAATCCGGAAAGCCGGTGGCTTTGAACGGTGTTGCCGGCCGGCCGGCCGCGGGTCTGCCGGTGGCCAACGTGTAGGCAGCCAGAGCGCCGGAGACGGGACCATCCGATCAGGACCGCAAAGCTATTCTACCTCGTCGCGAATATCGGTCAGCAGAGGAACGGACGGGTACACCTCGTCTTCCTCGCCTAATCCTACCGGGGGATGGATCAGCGCTTCCAGCCTTGCCTTGGTGGCGGCAAACTCGGCGGCGCCGAAATGGTCGGCCCGGCGCGGGCGCTCGATCGGGACCTCGATTAATTCCTGCAGCCGGCCCGGATGAGCGGAGAGCACTAGAATACGGTCTGCGAGAAAAATGGCCTCATCCAGGTCATGGGTGATGAATACCACGGTGATGTCGACCTTCTTCCAAATCTCCAGCAGGTAGGATTGCATGCGGGCGCGGGTTTGCGCGTCCAGGGCTGAGAAAGGTTCGTCCATCAGCAAGATGCGCGGCCGGTTAACTAATGCGCGGATGATGGCGACACGCTGCTTCATGCCGCCGGAAAGCTGGTTGGGATAGGCGTCTGCAAAGCGCTCCAATCCGATCAACGCAAGCCATTCGTTTGCCTGCTTGGCGGCTTCGACACGGCCGACATTATTCATGCGCAGGCCGAACATCACATTCTTACGAACAGTGAGCCAGGGGAACAGCGTATAGCCCTGAAAAACCATGCCGCGCTCACGCCCTGGCCCATTTACCGGGTGGCCATCCAGCAACACCTTGCCGCCGCTGGCGACCTCCAGCCCTGCCAGGATACGCACCAGGGTGGATTTGCCGCAGCCTGAAGGACCGATGATGCAGAGAAATTCGCGCCTGTGGGTTTTGAAGGAAATATCGTCCAGCGCGACGACGTCGCTTTTGCCGGTTTGAAATTTCTTGGTCAGCCCTTCGACCTGTAGAATGACCTCGCGCGCCTTCATCCGATTTAGGCGGTTTTTCACGCTGTCAGACTGATCCAGATATGAAAGGGCTTCGGGAATCTCCGCGAGGTTCTGCATCTCTCCGGCTACCTTCCATCCCATGGAAACAGTTTGCGGCCGAGTGCGGCCAGGATGATGTCGGTGCCAAGGCCGAGGATTCCAATCATGGCGATTGCCGCGTAGACGTTGGCATAATGCTGGTATCGCGACTGCTGGGTGATGAACAGGGAGATCCCGGTAGTGGCGCCGATAAGTTCGGCGACGATAAGATAGGTCCAGGCCCAGCCCAGAAGTATCCGTTGATCCCGGTATAGGTCCGGCAAAGTGCTTGGGATGATAACCTTGGTCAGCAAACGCAGGTTCTTCGTTCCCAAGGTCAGCGCCGCTTCGACGAGCGAGAAATCCGCCTTGCGCGTTGTATTGGCGATGATGAGGATTTGCTGGAACAAGGTACCGATAACGATAATTGCAATTTTTGGCCCGGCGTAAATGCCGAGGACCGCGACTGCCAAGGTACCGAAGGCAGGTGCGGGTAGATAACGAAAAAACTCGACAAACGGCTCGACCAGTCGCGCCGCACCACTATGAGCGCCGCAAAGTATGCCAAGCGGGACGCCGATGACCGAGGAGATCATAAAGCCCCAGAAAATCGTTTGGATACTCTGCCAAAGACTTTGATGCAGCCATAGCCCGTCCTGATCCGCGGGGGGCGTGGTGAAGGAGGTGTAGAAAGCTTTTGCCACATCACCCGGTGCGGGCAGATAGACCGGGTTGCAAGCCACGCCCACAGGCGGATTGGTATTATTGATCTTGGCGTTTTTAAGCTCCTGCGCGAACGTCGCTTTATCCACCCGCATGCCGGGCATCATGTAATCAACGTCGCCAGGGTCCGAAATCAAAACATCCGGGTGCCAGATAAACGGCACGTAGCTGATGGCGGACCAAAGCGCGATCGGCACCAGGAACGAACACACTGCCAGGATCAGACGCAGGCGGCGGGACAGCGGTGCGCGTACCCGGAACCATTGTCCGGGTACGGCATCACCGGTCTCGGCCTCAGCTGCCGGACGTATGGCAGCGTCGGAGACCTGCAGCATTCAGGGGCCTGCCTTATAGGCTTCGATCAGAGAAGGATCGACATATTGGCTGATGTCCTGTGGAGATTTGTAAACCCCATTGCGGACATTGAAGGCATCCGCGTTCGCATCCGAACCATAGATGGATAGCAGCGCATCAGATTTCACGAACGCAGCCTTGGCTTCCGTCAGGCTGAGGATATGCGTGCCTTTGACGTAGCGCTGATAAATTTGCGGCGATACGCCGTCGCGCGCGGCCATGATTTTAAGCGCGTCCGGCCGTGTCGCAGGATTGTTCAAATAGGCCAGCACCCGGTACCACACCTGGATCACCTTCAGCCAATCCTGCGGCCGCTCCTTCAGGCTTTCCGGATTGACTGCCAGCCCGTCGAAGATAAGCCCCGGCGCCTGGGCAGAGGTATAGACGGCGCGCGAACCGGGCAGTGCCAGGCGTGCCTGATCGGCAATTGGCTGCCATACGCCGATTGCTGCAACCGAGCCTGAGCCCAGCACCTGCGGCGTGTTGTTGGTGACGGTGTTCACCAAGGTCACGGAACTCAGCGCCATGCCATTGGCCTGCAACGCATGTTCGAGCAGCAAATGCTCAACCAGCCCGACTTCGATCCCGACTTTCTGGCCGGCGAGCTGCTTGACGCTGGTAATGCCGGGTTTGGCCAGGATCTGGTCATTGCCGCTGGAGTAATCTGTCAGCATGATCAACACATTTTTGCTGCCGTTTGCACCAACCGAAAGTCCGTCGCCATTGGCAACGAAATCGCCGTCCAGTTTACCCGCGGAGAATGCATCCAAAGAGGCGGAATAGTCGAACCATTGCAGGTTTACATCGACGCCGGCTTGCTTGAACCAACCTTTGTCGATGGCGATTTGCCACGGTGTCCAGCCCGGCCAGTCAGAAAAGCCGATGCGCAACGGTGTTGCCGCTTTTACCGGTGAACAAGCGATACCGAAAGCAAGCGCCGCGGCTGCAAGCATGGACGTGAATTTAAGGGTCCGCTTCATGAAAAACCTCACAATTAGCAACCAGAATTGAAAATACTGGCTGGGATTAAGTCAGGTAGGGCCAAGCAAGAACAGTGCCATAAATGGCTTCAAAATTCCTGCAAATTGTCACGCAGCATTTGATGCTTGTATTTGGAGCGGGTGAGCCCGAGCCGTTGTAATTCGGGCACCAGGCCATCGGCAATTTCGACCAGATAGCGCCGGCCCACGCGCAAAACCGGGGTCGTAATCAAAAAGCCGTCGCCGCCCACCTCTTCCATCACTTCGCCCATTTTGGCAGCGACCTCAGCCGGCGTTCCGATCAACTCAACCGAGGAAACCAGGCCGCCGGCGCCGTCAACCACCAGCTGCCGCAGCGTCTTACCACTGCCCCATTGCTGAAACTTATCGAGTGAGCCTTGTTCGCCATTAGTAATAAGACGTTCGGAGAGCGGTTCATCAAGCGCGAACCTGGCAAAGTCGATATCGGTGATGGCGGAAATGGAGGCCAGCATATCGTCGATGAAATATGGAGCATTCAGCATGCGTTCGTGTTTTTCGCGGGCAAGTTGTTCGGTGTCGCCCAAGGTCGGCGTAATACAGAAGAGAATTTTGATGGTATCCGGATCGCGGCCGATTGCCGCCGCCCGCTTGCGCACGTCATCGCGAAAGGCCTTCATGTCGGCGACGCCGCTGGCGACAGAAACAATGGAATCCGCATGCTTGGCGGCAAAGTCCCGGCCGCGCGGCGAGGCGCCCGCCTGCACGTAAACCGGCCTTCCCTGCGGCGAGCGAACCGTGTTCAACGGGCCACGTACTTTAAAAAATTCGCCTTGATGATGGATCGGACGAACCTTATTGTGATCGGCATAGATGCCGGTATCACGGTCTAGCACCACGGCATCCTGCTCCCAGCTATCGAAAAGCTGGCCCACCACCTGCATATATTCCTCAGCCATCGCATAGCGCAATTCGCGCGGCGGCAGTTCGTCGAGGCCGAAATTCTGCGCCGCGAGATTTTCAGCACTGGTCACGACGTTCCAGCCGAAACGGCCCTTGGTCAGGCTATCCACGGTCGAGCTAAGCCGCGCCAGCAGGAATGGCGGATAGGCGAGCGTGGACATGGTTGCGATGATACCCAGGTGCCTTGTTGCCATGCCCATTGCCACGGCGAGCGGAACCGGGTCGTGTTTCGGCACCATCACGCCGCCCCGCAAACCCGCTTCGCGCGAGCCGCCATAGGTTTCCGATACCATCAGCTTGTCCTCGATCATGATATAATCGAAGCAAGCGCGTTCCAACGTCTGCGCCATTTCAACATAGAATTGCCCGTCCCAGGGTGAACCACCCTGCCCTATCGTTTCACGCCACTCATCGGGCGTAAAATTCATAAACCAGCCAAGATGGAACTTTTTATTCGCCATATCTTTTAACCTTGTCCCACAGCTAAGACAGCAACCCCGATGAGGCCTCACGCAATTGATACTATGCTTGTATATTACGATGAACTTCCTTATTAAACGATTGTTCAATTAGTGGAGTCAAGCGATCGTATTGCGAAAAATAAGCAGATTTTGGCATGGCTGTTTTGAATCTAGCCAGATTGGGGTTAAAATGTGCAATCGAGTGCCAATAAACTATGCAAACGACAATGGCGTTCAGGGACACGAAGACACAGCATGCCAGTGAGACAGCCGCGTAAGCGGATGCACCCGACCGTTCGCGCGGAGCATATATTGAATGTGGCCTTGCAACTATTTGCAGAGCGGCATTATGGCACGGTGTCGGTGCGCGACATCGCCGACGCATGCGACATCAATGCGGCGCTGATTTATTATTATTATCCGAACAAGGACGAGCTGCTGCGACGCGCGCTTGGCCACGCGATTGCGGAATTGCAGGCTGGGTACGACCTCGGCGAGCATTTAAATCCAGCACAGGAATTAACCGCGTGGCTCCGGATGCACGTGCCGATCGCACCGATGCTGCTCCGCATGGTCAAGATTATGGCAGACTATGCGGCATCGAATATCCGAGACGACAATACTGACCGGATGATTCAGAATTTCTATGCGGGTGAACAGAACTTTCTTGAAAATTGTCTGCGCCGTGGGATCGCACTGGGGGTCTTTCGCCCGGTGGAAGTAACAGCCGCAGCGCGCGCTGTCAGCCTGCAGCTGGACGGGATTTTCTATGCCAGCCAGGCACGCGGAGATAGCAGGATCGAACTGGATATCGAGAATCTCTGCAACATCGTTGCCAGCCAGGCGCTGGCAGCTACGCCGTAGCCGCGCGATAGGCCCGCCAGCCACCATAGTCAGTAATATCCGTAGCAGCTTCCAATGCGTAAGCCTCGCATAAAAAACCGGAATGCACGCTGCCGTCGATCAACTCCACTTGGCCGACGCCCATCGGCGCAGGTAATGCCGCTACAAAACGCCCAAACGCTTCTGGTGTGAGCGACCAGATTTCAACGGCGATGCCAATCCCCGCATAACCCGGTGACCGCACCAGGCCGGGCTTTGGCGGTGTGGTGGCTAGCGCGAACAGTTTGTAGCCGGGCGCGGTTGTTGCAGCAGCAATCAGTTTTCCGCCCAGCGTCGTCAACTCATGGTTCAAGACCATGCCGGAAAGATGCGCGCCTGCCACTACCAGCTTAACGTCATCTAAAGGCGGATCCGCAGCCCGCGTCGATGGAACGATCCTGGCAACGCCTGAGCCCCCTTTGAGCGCAATATGCAAGCTGTCCGCATAGGCCGCGAGCGACGCTTCGGAAAATGCCGGACCGATCAACGTGACGCCGAAAGGCAGACCATGCGGACCAAAGCCTGCCGGCACCGCAATTGCCGAGAGGTCGAGGAAATTTACGAAATTGGTATACAGGCCAAGCGTGGCATTCGCATTGATCGGATCTGCCAGCATCTGTGCGATGGTAAATGTGGTTGGGGCAGTTGGCAGGAGCATAGCATCCAGGGGCGCTAATATCGTTTGCGCGGCTCGGCGCAGCGCCTGGATGCGGTAGATTTCCGCGAACGCATCGGCAGCATCAAATTTCGTTGCGGCTTGGATGATGCCTCGCACGACTGGATCGAACGCCTCCGGAGAGGATTCGAAAAACGGCCGGACTGCCGCCAGCCGTTCCGCAACGAACGGACCGCCATATAGTGCAGCGGCAATTTGCCTGAACACGTTGTAGTCGAACGTCCGGATTTGCCAGCCCAGGGATTTGGCTTTCGCGATCGCGCCATCGTACAAGTCGGCATTTGCCTGATCGCCGGCAAAATCTCGATCTTGGGGTGCGAGCACACCAATGCATGGATTTACGCGGAGGATTTTCGTTATCGGCGTGCGCGAATAAGCATCTCCTTCATCGATGCCTTCCGCTGCCGCAAGTACGCACATCGCATCGGCCGTGGAATTTGCAAATACCGTTACACAGTCCAGCGTTTTGCAGGCGGGCACAACGCCGGTGGTGGGAATTCGGCCGATCGTTGGTTTCAACCCGATCAAATTGTTGAAAGCGGCAGGCACCCGGCCGGAACCTGCCGTGTCGGTGCCAAGCGAGAACGCCGCGAGCCCGGCGCCGGTGGCAACCGCGGAACCGGAGGACGAACCGCCGGAAATATAATCTGAATGAAATACTGAGCGCGGCGCGCCGTAGGGCGAGCGGGTGCCGTTCAGCCCAGTGGCAAATTGGTCTAGATTGGCCTTGCCCAGCAAAATCGCGCCAGCTTTGCGTAAACGCGCCACGACGGTTGCATCATGGTCTGGCATATAGGCGAAATCCGGGCAGGCGGCCGTGGTCGGCAACCCAGCAACATCCATATTGTCCTTGACTACAAAGGGAATCCCGAAAAGCGGCAACCGAGGCAACGCCGCAACGTCCAAGGCATCCGCCGCCGCCAGAACCTGTTCAGCTGGGACACGGCTGATGAAAACGGCTTGATCCGGATAGGCTTCAATTCTGCCCAGCAATGTTTCAACCAACTGCCGCGGCGTCAGGCTGGCGGAGCGATAAGCCGCGTGGATTGCGGCAATCTCAAGCAGGTCGGGGATCATGCAAGAACACCCAGGCGTTGACCGGCGCGGACCACCTGGCCCGGCTCCGCAGTAATGGACTGAACGATTCCGGTTGCCACAGCGATAACGCGGACCTCCATCTTCATTGACTCCAAAAGCATCACCGTGTCGCCTGCCTGAACATTTTCCCCCGCTTGCACCAGAACCTGCCAGATGCTGCCGGGTACGGGCGCTACAATGCCCCGTTCTCCAGCAGCAAGCGGCATTTCCTCGGGCGGCGCAACAAAATCTTTTTCCTCGAACGTATTCAGCCCTTTTGCAACCCAATCCGCGCGCTCAGCCGCGAAGGCGGCGCGCTGCATTAACTGAAACTCGGCAATGGAGGATGCGTTTTCCGTGCAAAATCTTTTGTACTCTCCCAGCGAAAACTCGGCATCCTCGATTTTCAGTTGATACTTGCCGTGCAGGAATTGCGCGCGAGCTTCTGCCAGTTCCTCCGTTGACACTTCGAAAAATTTAATCCGATCAAAATGCCGCAGCAGCCAGGGATGATTGGGGGCGAAAGGCGTTGTTTCCCGATAGGTATTCCATACTTGGATGGTCCGGCCGAAAAGCTGATAACCGCCCGGCCCTTCCATGCCGTAGATGCACATATAGGCGCCGCCGATGCCGACCGCATTTTGCGGAGTCCAGGGCCGTGCTGGGTTATACTTTGTGGTCACCAGACGATGCCGTGGATCGTAAGGTGTGGCCACCGGCGCGCCGAGATAGACATCGCCCAAACCAAGCACGACATATTCGGCATCGAAGACGATGCGCTTTACGTCCTCAATGTTCCTCAACCCGTTGATCCGGCGGATGAACTCAATATTGTCCGGACACCATGGCGCATCCGGCCTCGTCGTCTCCTGGTATTTTCGCATCGCAAGCTGGATTTGCGGGTCGTTCCAGGACAACGGCAAATGCAGAATGCGGCTTTTAACCACCATATCCTCCGGCGCCGGCAGCGTCGGCAGGATATTCTCCATCGCCTGCATCACCAGGGCGCGCGAGATAGTTGCGACATCGAAGTGGATTTGCAGGCTGCGGATGCCGGGTGTGAGGTCGATAATACCGGGAATGGCCGCACCCGCCAGCGCGTCCCGCAGCGCCTGCACCCGCAACCGCAGTTCGAAGTCCAGCATCATGTCGCCGAACTCGATCAGGATATCCTCATCTCCCGCCTGCCGGATGACAATATCGCCGCGCTTTGAGAGAATGGCGGGCGATTGATCAGCGGCGACGAAGCGCACCCGGTCGCCGGCCTTTAGCTGTCCGAGTTTCCACAAGTCATCCTTGGTGACGACGGCGGGGCAAACGAACCCGCCCAGCGACGGACCGTCAGGCCCCAACAGAATCGGCATGTCACCCGTGAAATCAATTGCCCCCACGGCATAGGCGTTGTCGTGAATATTGGAGGGATGCAGTCCCGCCTCGCCGCCATCGGCCCGCGCCCATTGCGGCTTTGGACCAATCAAACGAACGCCGGTGCGCGCCGAGTTGTGGTGCACCTCGTAAGTAGAAGCGAACAGGATTTCGATATCCTGCGGCTTAAAGAAATCAGGCGCCTGATGCGGGCCATTGCGGACCTGAACTTCCCAGTCATGGGTAAGCTCGGCAAACTCAGGATTTGATGCGACGGATTTTGCCCCGGGATTTTTCAGCCGCAGCGTATCGCCGGTGCGCAAGGCGGCCCCGGTATGTCCGCCAAACCCGCCGAGCGTGAAGGTGGCGGTTGAGCCGAGGTAATCCGGCGCCGCGAACCCACCCGCGACGGCCAGGTAACTGCGCTGGCCGGGGCCTTCAATAGCGGCTAACGCAAGGACCTGCCCAGCGTTGATGTGAACCGGCCGGTTGAACGTAATAGCCGTGCCGTCGAGCGTTGCCTGCATTACGGCACCGGTGAGCGCAATGGTCGCGTCATGCGCGAACTGCAAGACGGGACCGGTGAGGGTAAGCTCCAAAGCCGTTTCGCCGGGCGCGTTGCCGAGCAGGAGATTGGCGGCGCGAAAACTTTTATCGTCCATCGGCCCGCTGGGTGGAATGCCGACCTCCCAGAAGCCGAGCCGCCCTGGCAGGCTCTGCAAGGAAGACAACGCGCCGGCTTCCAGAACGGCGACGGTTTTCGGCATATAAGTAAAGTCGCTCAAGGTGCGCGTGGTCATCCGACCTGCGGTAAATTCCGGAATTGCTAGAATTTCCCAGCAATAGTCGGCATTGGTCTCGATACCGCTGATGTCCGACATGGCGAGGCCGGCGCGTAGTTTCGTCACTGCTGCCTCGCGGTCCGCGCCGGTAGCGATGAATTTGGCCAGCATCGGGTCGTAATACGGCGAGACTTCGACCCCCGTTTCGATCCAATCATCGACCCGAAGATCCGGCGGCGGCTGATAATGGATAATGGTGCCCGATGCCGGCCGGAAATTCTCCGACGGGATTTCCGCATAGATCCGCGCTTCAATTGCAGCGCCCTTGGGCGTCAGGCTGGCCTGCGCCGGCACCGAGAATTCGCCGGCAGCCTGGCGAACCATCCACTCTACGAGATCGACATTATAAACTTCTTCAGTGACGCCATGCTCGACCTGCAAGCGGGTATTAACTTCAAGAAAATAGAAGGCCTCCGCCTCCGCGTCGTAAACGAACTCAACCGTGCCGGCGGATTCGTAGTTAACCGATTTCGCGAGCGCAACCGCGGCAGTTTCAAGCCCAGCCACAATTTCCTTAGGAAGGTTTGGCGCCGGTGTCTCCTCGATCACCTTCTGGTTGCGGCGTTGCAGCGAACAATCCCGCACGCCGAGCGAGACAACATTGCCGCGTCCATCGCCAAAGATCTGCACTTCGACATGCCGCGCCCGGGCTACATATTTTTCCAAAAACAGGCTGGCATCGCCGAAATTATTTGCAGCCATGCGGCCGACGGATACAAATTTCTCCTCCAATTCCGAGGCATCATGGCACAATACCATGCCAATGCCGCCGCCGCCGGCGCTGCTTTTCAGCATCACCGGATAGATAATTTGGGCTGCCTCCCGCAATGCCGCCTGCACACCGGGCAGCAATCCCGAGCCGGGCAGCATCGGTACGCCGGCCGCAGCCGCAAGAGCCCTTGCGGTGTGCTTCAAACCGAAATCAAGCAGATGCCTTGGCGCCGGGCCGATGAATTTAATCCCCTCTGCTGCTAGCCGTTCCGCAAATGCCACGCGTTCAGATAAGAAGCCGTAGCCCGGATGCACCGCCTGCGCCCCGGTTTTTCGGCAGGCGGCGATGATGGCGTCGATATTCAAATAGCTTTCCGCTGCCGGTGCGCCGCCGATGGCAACGGCTTCATCCGCGCCGAGCACCGCCGGCGCGAAGCGGTCCACCTCGGAATATACCGCGACGGAAAAAACATTCATTTTGGCAAGGGTGCGGCAAATCCGCCGCAAAATCTCGCCGCGATTGGCGATGAGGATTTTGTTGAACATCAGCCTTCGGAAATCACGATGCGGATGGGTGTGGGACGGAACCCGTTACATGGATTATTCACTTGCGGACAGTTCGAGATGAGCACCAGCACATCCATTTCCGCCTGCAGTTCCACGTAGCCGCCCGGTTCGGAAACGCCGTCATCCACCGTCAGCTCGCCATCCGGACGAATAGGCACGTTCATGAAGAAATTCACGTTGGAGACCAGGTCGCGTTTGCCGAGGCCATATTTGGCGAGCTCGGTCAGGAAATTTTCCCGGCAAGCATGCATGAACCGGGTTTCATGGCCGAAGCGCACCGTGTTGCTTTCACAGGAACAGGCGCCGGCGCAGGTATCGTGGAAGCCGCAGGTATCGGCGATGATCCGCAGCATCTTCCGGCCTTCGTTCGATAGCAGGACCGAGCCGGTTCCGAGGTAGAATTTACCCCCCGCCGCCGCCTGCGCGGCCAGCGTATCCTGCGCCGAATAGCGCTCGGATAAATCTGCCGCACTATAAAATAACGCATCCACTGCCTGCTGGCTTTCCAGGTCGATAATCCGCATCACCTGCCCTTGTTTCAGCATCACGGAGTACGGCGCGCGGGCTGGGAGGACGCTGTCGGAAACGACGCTCATCGCGCAAATTCCGGGTCGGTATTCTCAAAGCCCCGAACCGCCTCCTCGGTGAAATGCCGGCACACATCATCCGCCTCCGGCTCTGCATGGCCAATCTCGATATCGATCGGCCCGGTTGCCTGTTGCTGCGGGCTTAGTGCGTGCGGGGTGTTGGAAAGCGCCAGCAGCAGGTTTTGCTCGGCCCTGAGTTCGATCATCGCGCCCGGGGGTGGCGGCCCGGCATAATGCAGCCGGCCGTCCGCGTCTGCAATGATTTTCGAGAACAGGCTGATGGCGGGTCCGAGATCACGGCGGGTCATGCCAAATTTTGCCGCCGCCAGACGCAGATTATCGCGCCCATTACGCCCACCCAATGCCTGCGCGGGACCGTTCGGGCCGAGGATGCTGTCATGCCCGGCGCCGCTATCCGCAGTAATCGAGGCCAGCACGCGCCCCATATCGGAGAACAGCACACGCCCAGTATTGAGCACGGTGGTCCACTGCAGTTTCACCGTGTCGCCGGCATTGTAGCGCTCGGAAATATCGTCTGCGTTCCAGATGAATAACGCAGCACCGGGGGTGCCTGCCGGGTTGTGGATGCGAAGGATGTCGAACCGTTGCAGTTTCAATGGCAGATAGCCGCCAGGTGGAATGGAATCCCGCCTAACCGGCCCTGGAAGCGCCGCCAGGTTGTCCATTTTGGGCGGCGCGGCTTCCGCAGCCCGTGCTCTCGCTTTGGCCTGTAGCGCCTCGTACCGTGCCCGGTATTGCTCCGGGGTAAGGCTGTCCAGGTTTCGAAGTTCGATGGCGGGACTCACGCTGGGGCTCTAACGTTACGCGCCCCAGCGTATCGCCGAATCCGCATTGGATGAAAGCGCACTGAATGAAGACGCATTGAAAGCGGCAACGGTCGGAACGGACAAGGCATGCGGCAGCTCCAAAATTCAAGCTGCCGGGCCGTCCCGGACTTACCACCCTGGTGGAGGGCGAGGACGTGGCCTCCACGCAACCTTACCAAAGCAAGGTTTGCGGTCAAGAAAATTTTGCCGCCAACCCCGGCCTCCATGAGCAGCCGTCAGCCCCGCTCTTCCAGCGGTGCGCTTGCAACCGCCGGCGCGTTGCTGCGGAACACCCAGGCGAAGACAACAACCCCCAATGCGCCCAGCACGCTCATCATGATGATGACGCCCCAGTTCAGATACCATTGCGGATTGGCTGGACGCGGCCAGGCAATGTTAATCGCCTCGAACACTACCCAGGCTGCAGTGATGACCGTGACAGGCTTGCTCCATGCGCCCAGCGAGAAATGCCCGGGCACCCATTTGCCGCTGAATTTGACGTAGAGGAGCGCCATGACCGCCATGCCGTAGGCGAGATAAAATCCGTCATTGGCGAACGACAGCAGCAACGTATAGAGTTTCGATGTGCTGATGAATAATAGCGCGCCGGCAATGATCGTGGTCAATGCGATGGCGTAGCGCGGCAGGTGTTCCGAGCCGTTCAACTTGGCCAGGATGGCGCCCCCTGGAAGCGCTCCGTCCCGCGCCGCCGACCAGATGGTGCGCGATACTGCCGTCTGCACGGCGATCATGCTGGCGATGAACCCGATTGCGAGCACCACCAGTAGAGCCCGGCCAACGCCGTTGCCGAGATCAAGTTCCAGCGTCGAGGCGATCGGGTCCGCCACCTTGCCGGCCATGACGGCGGCCAGGTTGGGAATGGCAAGCACGATGCCGAGGCATGCATACATCACCAGTGCGCCGCAGGCGGCCAGCGACAGGCTGATTGCGATCGGCAACACCCGCCTTGCCTCCCGCACCTCCTGGGCGATGGCGCCGGCAGCCTCGAAGCCAACGAAGGAGTAACCGACAAAAGACACCACGCCGAGGAACGGCACCGTTAGCCAATGCGCGCCTGACCCGGTGCCCGCGGTGGTGAAGATGATCGATATCGGATTAACGCGATGAAACAACAACACCGTGCCGATGCCAAACGACGCCAACATCTCGCAGGTAAGCGAGACGTAGAGCAGCACTTTCAGAAATTGGCCGCCCAACATGTTGAAGCCCGCACCAACCGCCAGCACCAGTAATCCGACCGCCACGGTCTGCGCCGTGGTCGGGGTGGCAAATCCTGCTGCATTCAGCAGATAGCCGCTGGCAACCAGCGCCAGCACGGAAAGCGTGAGGGTTAATCCCCACATATAAATCCAGTTGGTGAACCAGGCATAACGCGGACCCATCAATTCGCGCGACCATGCATAAACGCTGCCTTGCAGCGGGTATTTGGAGACCATCTCACCAAACAGCAACGTCACCAGCAACTGCCCGGCCAACACCACCGGCAGGGCCCAGAAGAAGCCGGGTCCTGCTGCCAGCAGGCTAATTGAAAACACCGAATAGATACCGACGATCGGCGATATATCCGAGAAAGCAAGCGCGAAGGCCGACCCAAGGCCAAAATCGCGTACCGGCTGGTCCGCGCGCGCCGCCAACTGCGGCGACGCGCCACTCGATTCAAAATCCGACATTGTTCAACCCTTTCAAATTTCAAAACCGTTTGGTTAAACGAGGCCGGTGATCAGCGTTCCAAAAATTCCTGAGTTCGACTTTTTATTTTACAGATGTTTTGCTCAGCCAGATTTATGAAAAATCCTGCCGATCAAATTCAGCAGCAATTGCGCTGCCAGAATTGCGGTGATGCCGGCGTGGTCGTAATCCGGCGCCGTTTCAACAAGGTCGATCCCGGCAATTGTGCCGCGGGCCGCCAGACCGGCAACCAGATCCAGAACCTCATAATAGGTAAATCCGCCATGGCTGGGCGTACCGGTGCCGGGCGCGATGGAGGGATCGAAAGCATCAATATCGATCGAAAGATAATACCGGGCATGCAGCGGGATGCGTGCTAGAACCTGCTCTATCCCCAATGATCTTACTTGCCGAACGGAAAGAATATCGGAGCCGAAGCCGCGCGCCGCCTCATATCCATCGCGGGCGGTGGAGGAGACGTTGCGGATCCCGAGCTGGGTCAGGCCGGTTACATGTTTCTGCTCGGCGGCGCGGCGCATCGGGTTGCCGTGGCCGTTGCGCACGCCATGGCGTTCATCGACAAAATCCAGATGGGCGTCGATCTGCACAAGGTGAACCGGCGCTGCATCGGCAAAGGCGCGAATGCAGGGGATGTTGACGGAATGATCACCGCCCAGGACCACCGGCAACGCGCCGGCCGCCAAAACCTTCCGAACACCGAGCTCGATATTGGCGTGGCTCAATTCGGTGTTGGTATGCACTATATCGGCATCGCCGATATCCGCAATTTTCACACCCGCCAGGTAGGTAACATCGTCCTCATGGTCGTACGCGCCGGCATGGCCAAACGAGAACAAAGTGGACGCCTCGCGGATGGCGCGTGGACCGAAGCGGGCGCCTGGGCGAAACTGCGTACCGCCATCGAAGGGCGCGCCAAGAATGGCAACATCGCAGTCGATTTTTTCCCAGTCCAGCTGGATCGGATATTTCCCGAAACTGCATATTCCAACAAACGGCAGATCCAGTCTGCCGGTTTCGTAACCATGGGTCATGGGCGGGCCCCGCTGGCGATGGCGCAGAGCAATTCGAACATCATGGTAGCCCCAGTTAAGGCGGTAAGGCCGGACGGATCGAAGGGCGGTGAGACTTCCACGACGTCGGCGCCCACAATCTGGCAGCCGCGCAACAGCCGCAGCGCCCGCTGCGCCTCGCGCGTCGTCAGGCCGCCGATTTCAGGGGTGCCGGTACCGGGTGCAAAACCAGGGTCCAGGCAATCGATGTCGAAAGAAATGTAGCACGGCAGCGCACCGACGATCTCACATGTCTCTGCCATTATCGCTTCGATGCCACGGTCAACGACCTCGTCCATGGTGATGATGCGAAAGCCGCTGGCACGGGCAAAATCGAAATCCGATGCGTGATAATAAGTACCGCGAATTGCGATCTGTACGCAGCGCTTCGGGTCAAGCAGATTTTCTTCCACGGCCCGGCGGAAGGGAGTGCCATGGGTGTAGAGATTCTCACCGAAATACTTGTCATTGGTATCGGAATGCGCATCGAAATGAACCAGGCCCAGCGGCGTTCCGGCCAGCGCGCGTAGAATCGGCAGCGTAATCAGATGGTCGCCGCCGGCAGCGATGGGGATGGCCCCGCTGCTGCCGATCATTCTGAAAAACTGCTCGATTTTTCCCAAAGAATCCATCAGGTCAATCGGATTGACTGGGCAGTCGCCCAGATCCGCTACCCGCAACGTATCATAAGGCGAGACACCGTTGGCGTTGATGCGGCGGATCAGGCTAGACTGGTTGCGTATCTCGCGCGGACCATGGCGGGCGCCGGCGCGGTTGGTGGTGCCGCCGTCGAACGGCACGCCGACCAAAGCAATATCAACCAGCGCCGGATCCTGTAGGACCGGCAGACGCATAAAGCTCGGCACGCCTGCGAAGCGCGGCACCACTGCGGCATCGACGGGAGAGAGCAGCGTCATTACGCCGCCATCGCCGCGGCAAGCTGACGTTGAAACTGCCATACGGGGGCCTCCAAATGGCTAAGCCTGCCGCGAACGGTGTGGCGGGAATGCAGGCCGCGCTGCACCGCCTGGTTCGCCGCCATATCCTCGTTGTGAAATTCCCGCAGCATCTGGGTTTCTGACTGCAGGATGGTTTCGTAATTCGGCATCTCGAGGCTGGCGCGCGAGACCAAAGTTGTGGTGGTCAAGCGGCAATGTTCGGCCGAGAACGGTTGCAGACGGTACCAAATAGCGCGATCGCGGGCGAGCAACAGCATGAAGCAGGGAAAACCAACGAACAGGTTCCATTCCGATTGCTGCGTCTCGCTCAGGCCAGGCAGAGGTAGAAACCCATCGCCGGTCGCACCTTGCCGGATTGCCTCCAAAAGCGGTCCCGCATCGCGGCCGGTTAGCGGAAGATGGGCGTGGATGAACCCCGCTTTGGGTTGCTCCGTCCAGGTATCCTGCGCTGGCATCAGCGAATTCAACGTTTTGGTGTGCGGACCGAGATGGTGGTAACTCTCGATCCAATTCTCGACCATCACCTTCCAGTTGAACCGGCACTCCCAATCCATGGAAATGACGAGCTCAAGATCCTGGCAATTCCAGGGCGTGATTGTCTTGCCGAAATCGGCATAGGTTTCGTCGAGCGGCGGCGCATCGCCGTCGAGATTGACGAAAATAAAGCCGTGCCAGATCGTGCTGCGGATCGGCGCCAGCCGCCAGTCGCCAAGGTTGAAGCATTCGGCCATCTGCATCTGCGGTGCGGCACGCAAACTTCCGTCCAGCCCGAACACCCAGCGATGATAACCGCAGGTGATCTTGTTGTTGAAAAACCCGGAACCGGTGGCCTCGCCGTCGAGTAGAATATCGGCACCTCGATGCGGGCAAACTCTGGATAGCGCGTGGATCTCACCATCTTCACCGCGCAGCAACAGTACCGGCTCGTCTAGAAAATCAACCGGCACGAAAGCTCCGGTCTGTTGCAGTTGGGAAACATGCCCGGCGCAAAGCCAGCCAGCATTCAGAACTCGGATTTTTTCTAAGTCGAAATATGCCTGGTCGGTATAACAAGAAGGGTGAAGCGTGCGCGCTTGGGTCAGCGGCAATGCGGCCGCCTCGCCCAAATCGCGGATCAGCGCCTCAACGTTCAAAGACCGAATTCCTTGCTTACCGCAGCGGTGATCAGCTCAACATGATCGTCCATCAGCCATTGGCCGATCTCGGCGCGCGATCCGCGGGCATCCGCCAGCACGCCGCTGCTGCGCAGATAGCCGGGCGGCGGTGGAAAGATATCGTAAGGCGGAAAACTTGCCCTGCCTTCCTGGGGAATTTTATCCAACTCTACTAAATCCGGTCGCAGCAAAAGCATGAGTGAGGTTTCGATCAGACTGGCATGTTCCAGCTCGGTGCCTGGAAAGCCTTCCGGAAAGATCCGGTCCAATGTTTCCTGGCGCACGAAATCCCAATATTCCAGCCGCATCGCCGTGATATCCGTAATGTTTTCCTGACGCAGCGCTCGCAACGCGAGATCCAAACCTTCAACCGAGGGCCAGGCGTTTTCATAATGACCATTCATCACGACGAAGCGCTTGGCGCCATGCACCGCCAGGTCGCGGATGACATCGCGCAGCGTATGCGCGAATGTCTGAGCGTCAAGGCTGGTGGTGCCGGGAAATGTCTGGCCGCCGCCCGAACGCGGCATCGATTTATAGCCGTATTGAAACGTCGGCGCCACCAGACCACCGACATTTCGGGCCACACGCTCCGCCACCCCGGTTGGCAGGATCACATCAACGTTAAGCGGCAAATGCGGCCCATGCTGTTCGGTGGCGCCCAGCGGAATGAAGATGACCGCGCCGCCGGCGATTTTCCGCTCCCATTCCGGCCAAGAAAGCTCCGCCATGAAAACACTTTCGACCATTCTGTCCCCTCAATTCTGTGCCGACCGATACGACGATGCCGCGCCTTAATGCATGCCGGCGCCGCCATCGGCGCTGTAACATTGTCCGGTAATAAAACTTGCTTCGGCGCTGGCTAAAAACCGGATCACCGCGGCCACTTCTTCCGGCCGGCCGATACGCCCCATCGGATTACCGGTTTCAATTTGTTTCAGCGCATCGCTCATACCGTTGAAATTTAATAAAGGCGTATCGATGGGCCCAGGCGCCACTGCGTTCACTCTGATGCGGGGGCCAAGTTCCCGCGCCCAGGACCGCGTCAATGAAAGAATGCCGCCTTTGGTGGCGCAGTAACCGGATGCATTTGCCCGGCCGAGATAAGCCAGCTCAGAGGCCAGGTTGATGATGCATCCGTTCGCCCCAAAGAACGGCAATGCGGCGCGCGCAACCAGCATCGGACCACGCAGATTGATCGCGAACATTCGGTCCAGCGCGGCGATATCAAGATCGGCGAGTGCCGCGTCATACTCAACACCGGCGCAATTGACCAGGCAATCCAGGCCACCAAGCCGCGAGCACGCTTCGCTAACCGCTTCGTCGACCGCCTGCGCGTCGGCAATATCAACCGCGATCCCAGTAACGTCATCTGGGAAGTGCGCCACGTCCAGCCCCAGCACCTGGGCCCCGGATGTGGCAAAACTCCTGGCCGTGGCAAGGCCGATACCGCTCGCCGCACCCGTGATGAGAACCCGCGCTACCATGGCGCTTCGCCGCGGTCGGCGCCGATGGTCTGGCCGGTGATATTTGCGGCGTAGGGTGATGCCAGAAACATATACACGCCCGCCATGTCATGCGGCTCCATCAGGCCGGGCAAAGCCTGGCCTGCCAAAATCTGCTCAAGCAATGCTTCCTCCGCGACTGCACCGCGTTCGGCCATGAATTTCAGCGATCGCAAAGCGGACTCGGTGCGGACCCAGCCCGGCGCCACCGCATTCACATTGATGCCGCGCGGGCCTAACTCCTTCGCCCAGCTTTTGGTCAGGCCGATAACCGCGTGTTTGGAAGCGACATAGGCACCGAATAAAGGCTCGCCAACCCGGCCCCAGACCGAGCTGGTGCTGATGATCCGGCCGCCATTACCCATCTTTGGTAAGGCCGCTCGCGTCACCAGATAGGTCCCGGTGACATTCACGTTGAGAATGCGGCTGAAGGTCGCTGCACCTGCGTCGGAAGCGTCATCGAGCGGCGTCAGCCGTTCCAGCCCCGCATTGTTGATCAGCACATCGAGCGCCGGCATGCGTTGCAGACAAGCCGCCACCGCTGCCGCATCTGTCGTATCAGCCAGATACGCATTCGCCCCAAGGGTCTTGGCGACATCGAATATCTGTTCATGATCGGCAAGCAGATGCAATTGCGCCCCGGCTGCGGCGAAGCCTTCGGCAATGCCAAGCCCGATGCCCCGACTGGAACCGGTGATGAGAATCGTTTTCCCGCTAAAATTCATGCAATGGCCTCGCGCATAACGGAAGCTGGATTTTGTCCATCTGCAGGGCTGTTCGTTTCAATCAAAAGTTTTGCGGGATTGTATCGAAAATTATCGAACTATCCCCCTCCAACTCGACAATTTCCCAGACCCGTTCGAAGCGTTGGCCGGACGCGTTCAGGTCCGCTAGCACAAGGGTGTTGGCCTGTCTGCGAATGTCGAGCGCCATTGCCGTTTTATAGGGCAGGCTGGAACGGTTGATCCGCCAATCCTGCATAGTCTGGCCAAATGAGATTTCGCAATCCACCAATGCCTGCTTCTCTCGCAGCGACACCGTCGCAGCTACCAGACTGCTCAAGTTTTCCGCTGCGATTTCTCCAATACGGCCGCGGGCATAGGCAAACCAGGCGCCGACCCGCAATAGACAGCCGCTTACGTTGTCTGCCGGATCATGCAGCCAAAGGCCCGCGACGGCGGGTTCCGGCACCGCTTCATCTCGCAACCAATGCTCGGTGTAATCGGTCTCGACCCCCTCCTCGACCAATACCTCATCGCGCCAGAACAGGCGGCCGATATCGCGCTTTGGCCTCGGCGGCTGAATATCGATGTGCCGCACCCATTCGTAAGCGCCAGCGCGGGCTTCAAACCTGCCTGAAAAGCCTTGCTGCAGGCTGAGCGCCTGACAGTCTTCCGCGGTTAGTTCATCCCGGCATGAAGCCGTTGAAAGCATTGAGAGCAACTGTGGCGGTTGCCGCAGATCGGCGAACAGGCTCAGCCCTTGCAACCAGCTCACCTGCGTCGTCACGTCGCGCTCACCATCTGGCCAGGCAATCAGCGAGCGGGTCCATAAGCCGCGAAAATCTCGAGTTTGAAGCATGCTCAGGAGGATGCACGGCCAACACATGCAGGACCACCAAAATCTTCCATGGTTTACATTGAAAAGTATCAATATATACAAGTGGCCCATGCGCCGGCTGGATAATATCGACCTCCGATTACTACGGGTCTTCGTAGCCCTTGCCGAAGCCGGCAGCTTTAGCGGCGCGCAGATCGCGCTCAATCTCTCGCAATCCACGCTCAGCACACATATCAAATCGTTGGAGCGGCTATTGAACGGCGAGCTTTGCCTGCGTGGCCGGCGCGGTTTCAAGCTGACCCCATTCGGCGAGGCGACGTTGCGGGCCACGCGCGACCTATTCCAGGACATCGACAACTTCCAGCAGCGCGTGTCGTTCTCTGGCGACCGGCTGGTCGGGCGCCTGAGCATCGGCATTATCGACAGCATCATCACCAATCCAGCGCTGGCGCTGCAGGAGCCGATACAGCGCCTCACCGCAGCAGCACCCGACAGCTATGTGGATCTGCGCTTGGGCACGCCGCATGAGCTCGAGCAGTGGGTCGCGGAAGGTGCCCGGGATGTCGTTATCGGACCATTCGCCAAACAAGGCCCCGGTGTTGCCTACATCCCGTTGCATGAGGAAGCGCATGCTTTGTATTGCGGGCACCGTCACCCGCTGTTCGAGAAGAAAAACGTGACCGTTGCCGATATCGAGGGCACGCGCTTTTCGGTCCGGTCCTACCGGCAGCTGGATGATCTGTACCGCGTCAACCATCCGCGTGCCAGCGCCGGCGTAATCCATATGGAAGCGCAAGCGATGCTGATCCTCTCCGGTCAATATATCGGCTTTCTGCCCTGCCATGTCGGCGACTCCTATGCCGCCTCCGGCCAGATGAAAGTATTGCGCAGGCAAACCTATCAGTTCCTTTCACACCACTACGCCGCCTACCGCCGCGCCGATACGGAACAGCCGCTGGTAAAGCTGTTCCTCAAGGAGCTACGCAGGCAGTCAAGCGGCAATGCACCATCAAGTATTCAGTCTCGTTCCCGGGCATCCTAGCGCCACTTGGCCGCTAGACGACATTGCTGGCAGATGCTGGATATTCGGCGAGTAATAAATTTGCATCTGCTGCCGGAGCGCTCTTCTTGCCCGCAAAAGGCCAAACGGGTTTATTTAGAATGCGCGTAGATTTTCCTTCAGCGTCGTGCCGGTGTACTCCGTCCGCACTAGACCTCTGCGCTGTAGAGCCGGCACCAACCCGTCGCAAACTTCAATAATGGTCCGGCGGTTCGTTGCCTGAACCGGCGTGGTGATCAGGAAGCCGTCGCCGCCTACGGCTTGCATCGTCTCGCCCATCTTATCGGCGACCTGTTCGGGTGTGCCAACAAGCTCCACCGACGCCACAATGCCGCCGGAGGCTTCGATGACAAGCTCCCGAACCGTTTTGTTCGAGCCCCATTGCTGAAACATGTCGAGAGATCCTTGTTCACCGTTGGTATAAAGTTTTTCGGGAAGCGGTTTTTCGAGATCGTATTTTTTGAAGTCGATATCGGTAATCGCGGAAATTAACACCAGGCACTGCTCGAGGAACTGCGGATCTTCGGACATCCGCCTATACTTCGCCCATGCTTCATCCTCGGTTTCCGCCAGCACCGGCGCGATCAGGAAAAGCACTTTGATATCGTCGGGATTGCGGCCGTGGGCTTTGGCCCTGGCGCGGACGTCATCGCGGTATTCCTTCATGCCGTCGATCCCTTCACCGATGGCTATGATCGAATCCGCGTGTTTTGCGGCGAAGTCCCGGCCTTTAGGCGAGCCGCCGGCTTGTACCAGCGCAGGTACCCCCTGCGGCGACCTTACGGTATTAAGCGGTCCCCGGCACTTGAAAAACCTACCTGCAAAATTAATTGGATTGACCTTGGTGTAATCGACATAGGTGCCAGTCTCCCGGTCACGAATGACTGCACCTGGTTCCCATGAGTTCCAGAGCTTATAACAAAGATCCATATATTCGTGCGCCATGTCGTAGCGTAGCTCCCGCGGCGGGAGCTCTTCCATACCGAAGTTTTGTGCCGCCGCGTTCTCGGCCGAGGTCACGATGTTCCATCCGAATCGTCCGCCGGCGATGCTGTCGACCGTCGAACACAGGCGTGCCAGCAGAAAGGGCGGGTAGGCCATGGTCGACATCGTCGCAACTACGCCCAAGTGCTTGGTCGCGCCGCCAATAAGTGCTGCCAGCGGGACCGGGTCCTGCTTTGGCGCGAAGCCCAATGCGTGTTTAAGATAAGCTTCTGAGCTGCCCCCATAGGTCTCTGAAACCGCGAGCTTATCCTCGAGCATGATATAGTCGAAGCAGGCTCGCTCCAAAGACTTTGCCATCTCGACATAGAACTCGCCGTCCCATGGCATGCCGCCGTTCGAGAACGGACCGTTCCACTCGTCGGGGGTAAAATTTGTGAACCAGCCTAGATGAAAGCGGTTTGCAACCATATCAGTCCACCTCTATTAAATGCATTCGCTACTTGCGATACACTCAATTAAAGGCAGTCGTTGGCCGAGATAAAGCGCTTAACGTCGCAAAGCTTTAGGTTTGCACAAAACGACAAAAGGTTGTGCAGTTTTGACTATCCAGCACTGGCTACGCTTCGGTTTGGAAGCCAATGTGGTGCGTTGTAATGCGCTGGCGTCTTAGAATGCACGGCTCGCAAAGCATGCGGCAAATCACCTTGCTTTGCTGAGCTCTCCGGCACGCTCCGCGCGCATCTCACGCGGGGTCATACCAAATTTTGCTTTGAAATGCCGGCTCAATTGAGCCTCGCTACCAAATCCCCAGCGGTAGGCGATCTCAGCCAGGGTTTCGCGCCTGTTCGGCTCGCAAAGTTGCACCCTGAACGATTCCAGGCGCATCTCTCGGATCCAATGAGATATCGTGGTTCCGCTGCCCTTAAATAGCGCGTGCAAATATCGCACCGAAATATTGCAGGCACTGGCGATATTTTCGGCACAAAGGTCCGGTGTTCCGAGATTTTGGCGCACAAATTTCTCGATCCTTGCCATGTGGCCGCGCTGCACCGAGGAACGAGCGCTGGTCAGCGCGCGTTCATCAGCCTCGATTGCCAGCACCAGTAGCTCAATCAGAGTTTGAGCTACACCCTCTGCCGCTATGGGCGTAGTTCCATCATAGCGATGCGGAATACTTCGGATCATGTCGAACAATAACCCTCCCAAACCGGTATCGCCATCGTACAGAGATGCGTAAAATGGATCGATCGATCTGGTATGCCGCTTCAGGGAAGTCTCAGGCAGTTTGAGAACCCATATTTCGTTTGCGCCCGACTGCACAAAGTCTGATGAACTGTCAGTCTTTTCAAGAAAAAACTGGTTTTTGCGGCACAACAGGTCCACTCCATCCTGACTGAACCCGACATCCGAATGTGACGAAAATGATATCAGCGTGTGGTCGCCGCAATCACCGCGCACATGATGATCCTTCCGGGTGTAGCGAACGGCGTCGGTGTGTAATTGGATAAGCGATGTGGTGCCCAGGTCCCAGCTTCTAAGGGTGCCATTAAATTTCTCAGCGTCCTGAAAAGATGAGTCGAGCGGGAAAATCACGGACGAAGCCATTTGCTGCCAGAACAGGGATCTCTGCGAAGCTGCTACGCTTTGCGCTGAATACTCGCGGTACATGCCTACTCTCCAGTTCGAAGAGATCAGAGCCGATCGACTTCATCTAAGGGCACATCCAAGCAAGCTCCATGCCATGAGCAAACTTCATGCCATGTGTATGTCGCAAGAACGGTGTATTAAAGGGTTTTCGCCGCGCCTGCCGGCTTGACCTGGGTTGGCTTTGCAGTGGGCGCTTGAGCGACCGGTTTCGATGCCGGTGGCGGCGCCGCGGCGGGCGGTTTCAGCAAGGCCGGCAATGCTGCCATAAAACGGTTCATGAAAATTGGACAATATACATCCAGGGTACCATTCGGCGGCGTCGCACCGCCGCTTGCATCTTCATAGGTGAGACAGGCCACCAGCATCGCCTGCACCGCCTGCTGCTGCATCTCTGCAACCCCGCCCCCGGCTGCGGAGGCCGAAGATCCGCTCGCCAGTGCTACCAGCAGATTTCCATACTGGCTTAGGATAAGTGCGTATGCATCTTTGCCGATCAGGCCGTTGGCGTAGGCTTGGCAGGCTGAGTACAGGCCGTCTCGAAGTGCGACGACCCCGGCGGTGCGCCCGGCCGCCGCTGTTATCGCCTGAGTATTATCAGCCTCGCCAGTCACACCGGCGGTCAAACCGCCATTGCCGCCATTTGCGCCGGCCTTCAGCGTATTTCCAAATGCAATAGCAAAATCCGGGCTCGGCTCGGAACATAGGACTGGTGGCGCACCGACGCCGAACCCTGGCCGAGTGGTCAGTAAATAGTAATTGCTTGCTGGCAACAGGGTAGCCGTCGATACGCCATCGATCGGGAATGCGGAGGGACCGCTCTGTCCGGTTAGCTGCCGGGGCTGATCAGGATCGTGAAATAGTGAGCAAGCTGCGAGTGACGTTAAGAAAATCAAGCACAGAGCTCCAGCCAAAGCTCGATTCAGGTACAGCCACACGTTAAGTTCCTAGCCATTTCGTTTTGTAACTTTATAAAGCCATAGCAGAACCGGAAAACCTGGCAACTTTTAGGCGTAGTTCCTGCCTTGATGCCGTTACCCAAATGCCCGAACCCAAAATGGCCCGCAGCCCAATTACTTGAAGTATATCCTACATGCTGCTCAAGGCGCCCGCGATATCGGGGACGGCAAGCATCTGCTCGACGCTGGCGAAACCCAATTCGCGATATGCCTCGAACTGGGCCTGGGTGAAAAACTGGTCGGTGGTCGGATCATCCGGGAACTCAGGATTTGCGCTCTTATATCCCAGCACGCTAAGCCGTAAGGATTTGAAAATCGTCGTCTTAAGGTAATAGATTTTTCCCTGTGGGACGGTCGCTCCCGGCGCGGATCCTGGTGGCGGAGCGTAAATGATATCGCCGACGACAAAGGGCGACTGCGACATTTTTACTGTCGCCGGATAGACATTTCCGGGCACCCGGTTTGGCATGAGTGCCGCGAGCGGCGGCGGCGGATCAAACTTGATCACCGCCTTGAAATCCGCCTCAGCCCGGCTTAGCAAATTCTGCAGATCTGCAAACGCGTAATCCGAATCGGCCCCGGCATCGCAGACGACAATAGTGCGGACCTGCCGGCGGATTAACTCATAAACGCCAAGATTTTCGAAATGGCCGCCATCCGTGAGTTCCAGAAATTTGGCTTCTGGTGTCAAACTATCGAAAAAATTATGCCAACCAGCATTGAAATGGTTCGCCAATGCATTGTTCTTTGGTTTTCGCATCGGGTTGGCAACCCAAAATCCAAGCCTGACATTAAGCAGCGACATCAAGGCTGCAAAGCTGCTGCTCCGGGTCGGGCCGATGCCGTTGGCGGCAGCACTTGGATTGACCGCAGCGGCAGAAATCGCGACGGCGGTTGCCAGCGTGAGGCTGCCGTTCATGAATTCAGTGGTTTTGTACCAGCCAAGTGAATCGCAGCCGCAGAAGCGCGGCGATAGCAGAAAACTATCGCCGCCGCGCAGCCGCAGGACTTCAGCCCGGCCTCTCGAAAGTCCCGCATCCTGCATTGAGGTCTCGGTGATTTTGGTAAGCACGAGCGTGCTGTTGATCAAATGGTACGGCGCTTTTGGTTCGGTTTCATCGCACATCTCCGCCAGCCTGGCACGGTTCGCGAGGTTCGCGGGGGAGCCGGTCTCAGGACCGGTTGCAAGCAAAGGGTAATCGGGTAGAAAAGCTTCCATCAAGCGGTCACGGTAAAAGCGGTGCAACGACATAAAATTGATATCGCTGAACCAGCCCAACGCCATTGCCAGAATGGCAACTGTCAGTAAGCCGACAACCGGCGCGCTCGGCAAATGCGCCAATCCATGCGGGAGGGTACCAACCCAGGCCCATACAAAGGGAAATACCTGCCAGGCGGTTAAAAAGCAGCCTAAGCAAAGGCCATATAACAGCAAAGCCGCGGCCGCCGGTGCCGCGGTGATCAATGTTTTCGATGATGCTTCTCCTCCGGGTGCGAACCGCGAAACCAGGCCCCAGGCGCCGCCGATTAAAGTGCTGGCCGCGCTGATCCATTGCGTTTTCAGCCAGAAATGACTTTGCGACAGCCAGATCAAGCTGCTTGCGACAACGAAAAAGGCATAGAAGCGCAAATATTTCGAAATGAAGATTTCGAAGCCACGGCGTGCGCCATAGGGAATGCCTCGCTCATCAGCAGGCTTGCGACGACCTGGCCTGTTCCAAGTAAAGAATGAATACAGAATGCAGATTGCCAGGAATATCATTGCCGGAATTCCCAGAGCAGGAATGTAACCGTTATATTCCGGCAGTCGCGCCTGCTGTAGCGCATTGCTATAGCCGGCCTTAAGCAAAGCCTCAAAAATAAAACAGATCACTGCGCCGAGCGTGACAAGCGGCAGCCATACCATCATGTTGACAGCGATCCCACGCAGGACCACCCCGACGCCAGAGGCCAGATCAATGCCCCGACCGGGAACCAGATAGTTTCCATAACGGCGCAGATGTCGCAGGATATCCCCCCCGGGCGAGACCGCAGGCCGCCGAGGTGCCATGTTTGGATCGTCGATATCGAAGGGAAGATCGGTTTTGCTGCAACCAAACGGGAAGCGGCTGGTAAACCAGGTCAGGGACGCGCCGCTATAACCGCCGCCGGAGACAGTGGAGAGATAGTCGAATCGTCCCAGAATGTGGTGCTTGGCAAAGGCTTGAAGTACGCCCAGGCAAAAGGCTGCGGAGCGGATGCCGCCGCCGGACAGTGCCAGGCCCGTGGTTGCCTCTGCCGCTATTCCCGAACGGCCAGTTTTGGCGCGCCAGTTGGTGATATATGCGTCTTCAGCTTGCTGCCGTGCATCGGCGTTTTTATCTGCGCCGATCTCGGCACGGCCCGGCTTCATTTCCCTACCTGCATTTTTGAACCATTTTTTTTGCGGTATCCAGATCGGACCACCCTGTTTCGAACCCACGATTTAATTTTCTAAGCACTAGAGTTAATTCTAAGCGCTGGATCGTAACAATTGCAATACGATGCTTGCAAAAGCTGGGCTTACGAAGGAACGGCGGGATTTACAAAACCCAAACGGTCGCGTTGGCCGTCGCTGGTTTGGTTGGCATCCTGTTAAATGGCGGGTATAGCTATTGCCTCTAGAAGCGCCTGTAGCCAACTAAAGCCGGAGGAAAATCCATGGGCGAATGCCCGTACCAAACATTGCTGGATCTCGATAGTTTCGCTGCGGGCACGCCCCGGACCTATATCAACGCGCTGCGTGACGAACACCGTATTCTATGGGAACCGGACAATCATAAGACCGGGGGACACTGGTTGCTGTTCAAGCAGGCCGATATTGATTTTGTATTGCGCTCGACCGAGCTTTTCACCAATAATTTTGGGCCTTTGCTGGAAGATATCCCCGAGGACCTGTTGCCGGATTTACAGCAGGCGCTGACCTTTATGGACCCCCCGGAGCACCGGAAATTTCGTTCAGTGGTCGAATATGCCTTTCGCCCGACGCAGATGAAGCTGCGTGAGCCCAGCATGCGCGCAGAGGCAAAGGCGATTATCGATAATGTGATCGGTCGCGGTGAATGTGAATTTGTGACCGAGGTCGCGATTCAATTACCGATGCGGGTGATGTTTCGGCTGCTCGGGGTGCAACCCAAGGATTTCGATTATGTCGTCAAGCTGACCAATACCCTTACCCTGGCCGATGATCCGGATTTTGCCGAGAATCGCCGTGACGGCTTCATTGCCTCGGCCCAACTGACGCAGTTTGGCGAGGCGCTGGCAGCAGAACACCGCGCCAACCCGCGCGACAGCATGACCAGTGACGTGCTGAATTCAGAGGTCGATGGCTGGAAGCTGACGAACCGCGAATTCGGGCGCTTTTTCAACAACCTGATTAGCGGCGGGATTGAAACGACCCGCAACACGCTGAGCTGGGCGATGGCGGATTTCATCGACAATCCAGATCAATATCGAGCCATGCAGAATGATCTGTCGCTGGTCCCCGGCGCGGTTGAAGAAATATTGCGGTTTCGCAACCCGGTGGCCTATCTGCGCCGCACGGCCAAGCAGGATTTGGAGTTGGCCGGCGTGGACATTCCGAAGGGCGGCAAGGTGATCTGCGTGCTGGGTGCGGTCAACCGTGACCCAGAGATTTTCGAACGGCCGGATGAATTTGATATTAGCCGGCCGGCGGCACGTACGCGCGGCCAATACCGCACCTTTGGCGGCGGCCCACATTACTGTCTGGGCATCGCGCAGGCCCGCATGAACCTAACCGTCATGCTGGAAGAAATCGCTCGGCGTATCAATAACCCGCGTTTACTGGCGCCGCCAAAACACGCCAGGTCAATTTTCATGGACGGATTTAAAGAGTTGCGGTTGGGCTGGGATTAAGCGCCACGGATTTGATACCGAAATTAAAATGCGCTCGGAGGCCGGCCCTCTATTGGCTTTTATTTAAAAACTCCAGCAAAATCCCATGAACTTCCGCAGGGCGCTCCTCGTGGGGAAAATTGCCGCATTGCGCGATAGGAGCAAGTTGGAGATCATTTGCCATGCCGCCCCAAATCTCCTCAAAATCCCACATTTTGCCGCCGGAAGCGAAATCCTCGCCCCATAATGCCAAGGTCGGACAAGCGATCTTGGTCGAGGCATCCTGTTCATCCTGAGCCACGTCTTCTGCAGCGGCACGGTAATCTTCCAAAGCCCCTCGTAACGCTCCGTGTTGGGCGTAGGCGAGTGTATAAACGGCGATATCATCGGGCGTCAGCACTTCCGGATCATAGGTCCAGCTTGCGAAAATATATCGCAGCCAAAGCTCCTCGCGGCCGGTGATGAGTGCTTCCGGTAAATCGCGGACGGCATTGAACAAAAAGAACCAATGCCCGCGGGCTATTTTTGCATCCATCCGGTCGAATATAATGCGCGTTGGGATATTGTCTAACACGGCGAGCCGGGTGATGTCATCGGGGTGGTCCTTGGCAAACCTGGTGGCCACGCGCGCGCCGCGATCGTGGCCGATGATCGGACAATGCTCGATGTCGAGTTGCCGCATCAACGCGAGAATGTCGTTCGCCATGGTTCGCTTGTCATAGCCCGATGTCGGCTTCTCGGTGGCGCCATAGCCGCGGAGGTCTGGAATGATCAGGCGATACTGAGATCCCAGAACCGGGATTTGTTTACGCCAGGCGTACCATGTTTCAGGAAACCCATGCAGCAATACCACGGGATTACCCGCTCCGGCCTCAACGAAGTGCTGTTTAATTCCATTTGCGGTTATGGTGTGGTGGCTGATGTTGACGCCCATTGCTCATCCTCACTTGAATATTGCGGTTACAGTACGCGTTGGGGGGAGGTGGCGGCGAACGGTTGGAAAACCATTTAATTCCGCGCAATCGTCCGCTCATGCAGTTCCGTGAAGCAGGGCTTGCCGGTAGCTACTGACTTGTGGCGGTTCCAGGGCTCGCTTAGGTTGGTTGGCAATGCAGTCTGAGGATCAAATCCGTGCCGCGCTGCGGGGCATGTTCGATGCAGCAGTCGCCGCTGCCAATCCCGGGCTGAACCTGCCGCGCCACCTACCGGAGCCGCCGCGTGGACGATGTATTGTCGTTGGCGCGGGCAAGGCGTCGGCCGCGATGGCAGCAGCATTGGACGCCGCATGGCCGGCTGTAGACATCTCTGGGGTTGTGGTTACGCGCTATGGCCATGCGGTTCCTGCCGGCCGCATTGAAATTATCGAAGCAGCGCATCCGGTGCCGGATCTGGCGGCGCAAAGAGCCGCACAGCGCATTTTAGCCGCGGTGCAAGGACTGACGCCGGATGACTTGGTTGTTGCTTTAATCTCAGGCGGCGGCTCTGCGTTGATGACGGCGCCGGCGTTAGGAATGGCACTTGCCGATAAGCAGAAGATGAACGAGGCCCTGCTCGCGAGTGGTGCCGGGATTACTGAAATGAATGCGGTACGCAAACATCTGTCGGCCATCAAAGGGGGCCGCCTGGCGCTTGCGGCAATACCAGCGCGCGTTGTCACGCTGGTGATCAGCGATATCCCGGGCGACGACCCGGCCGCTATCGCCTCCGGCCCGACCGTTGCAGATGTGAGCACGCTGGAGGACGTCAGGGAGATTATCCGGCGATACCGGATCACGCTGCCGCCGGCTGCTCTGCAGGTGCTGGAAAAAGCGCTTGAGACGCCGAAACCGCATGAGTTGACCAGCGATGTCCGGATCATCGCAACGCCAATGCAGGCGCTGCAGGCAGCAGCGCACGCGGCGCGGCAAGCCGGCATAACGCCGTTGATCCTGGGTGATGCTCTCGAAGGCGAAAGCCGGGAGCTCGGCGTCGTATTGGCGGGCATCGCTTGCAGTGTGGCGCAGCATGCATTGCCGGCGGCGGCGCCCTTAGTCCTGCTATCTGGCGGCGAGACCAGGGTGACCTTGGGCCAAGGAAAAGCCGGACGCGGCGGCCGAAACACCGAGTTCCTGCTTGGTTTTGCCGCCGCAATCAACGATCGGCCAGGCGTATGGGCGCTGGCGGGCGATAGCGACGGCATTGATGGCACCGAGGATGCCGCCGGTGCGATCGTGACCCCGGACACGCTGCAACGCGGCCGGCAAGCGGGGCTGAACGCGCATGATGTCCTAGCGGCGCATGACAGCTACAGCTTCTTCCACGCAATCGGCGATCTGCTCATCACCGGACCTACGATGACCAACGTCAACGATATTCGGGCGGTGTTCATTGATAGCAGCACTTAAGACGTTGCACCTTGAGGATGCGGCCGCAGTAAAAACTGCTTTTCATCAAGGCTCGGCCAGCGACGTGTTCATCGATGGTTTTTTCCGTTCTGATCCGCGGGCTCCTTAATCGTGCTAAAAGCCTTGGGCACGGCCGCGAGCCAGGAGTTTGACGGTCTGCGCCAGACGGGGCAGCATGATTATTACGAAGGTGCGGCCATCGAAAGTTTAAGGCCGTTTTTGAGGATATACCGCGCCACTTTCTGAGGTCCCGCCAGGCCATTTTTGGACAAATAGGCAATTGGGTTAGCGCCTTCGAAAGGTGGCTCTTTAATGGGCTTATTGACCCAAGCCGCCGGATCGAGCCCGAGATTTGCCACGGCCTGGTCCAGCTCAAGGAGCAGCTTCAGCATTTCGGTTTCCTCTGGCTGCAATTTAAAGCGCGGCCGCGTGGCTTTTTGGGTTAGGCCGCCACCATGACCGATCAAGGCTAATGAAGCGAGATCCGCGACCTGCCAACGATCCATCAGCTGCCAAAATGCGGTTGAGGTTGTGGTCGCCCGGCCGGCGGTCACTTCGATCGGCGAACGACTTTGTACCCTGGGTGCGGCTGGTATTATTTTTGGCTGGGGCCGGGTATCGGGAATGACAATACGGGTCGGCGGGTTTTTATTTTCCGCAGGTACTTTACCGGTGACTTTTGCAGCTGCTCTCGGCGCCTTCTTAGAAATTGCGATCTTCGGCTGGGACTTTTGTATAGGCGGAGGCGCTGCCGGCTTAGAAACTGACTGTGGAGGCGCTGCAACCCCTTGCTGCGCCGGCCCGTTTCCGAGCAGATCAACCCCAAACCTTGCCGCCGAATCCTGCAGCAATTTTCTAAGGCCGCTAACATGGCGACGGAACGCGTCGTGATCGAACGTCTGTGGGATGCTGCCATCCGGGAGCAGCGATAGCGGCGCGGGCTGTGCTGCCAGCTTCGATAAATCTGCAAGGCCGAGTTTAAGCGGGTTTTGTTCTGGAATTTGCGCGAGACTGTTCCTATCTCGCCGCTGCGTGCCGCGAGGCGGCCAGCCCTTTTCCGTGACGATGATGGCCTCTACGATCCGCTGAAACGCGATATGCAGGAGCAGGTTAGCATTGTCAGGGTGGCGGCCCGACGACAGCAGTTCGGCATCCTTCACTTCCGAGTTTGCCAGGCGCAGCAGGTTGGCAATTGCACGATCGAGACCTGCAGATTTTTTTAATGCGCCAGTGGCCAATTTACTGCTTCCGGGGAATCTAAACGTGATTGGCAGAATCGGGCAGACGTCCGATATACTGAAGGTTCAAACTTGGCTCCAGTTGGGCCATAGGAGCATGACGAATGAAAATGACTGTCAAACAAACCGATGTTCTGCTTTGGCATTACAATTGCCCCGATTGCGGGTTTGGCAACGGCGAAACCGGGTATCATGCCCCGACCCATATGATCTATTGCGAGGTTTGCCTTGAAGACGGCCGGCATGTGAAATTGAAACGCTGGCCAGCCGACGACGAAGGATCAAGCACGCCGGCGGACCGCGGACTTCCCGACTGATGGCTTTTTCTTTGCAGGGTTAGCCGGCTGCGCCTTGGTCTTGGGCGAAGGTTTGCTTGCCTTGTTTTTTGATGCGGCTTTGGCGGCAGTGGTTTTCGGCTTTGCCGGCGCGGCTGGTTCGGCTTGTCCAAGGCTCTTGCGCAAAGCTGCCATCAGGTCGACCACATTTGAACGGTCAGGTTCCTCTTCTTCCTCCGGTTCAATGCCCTCGCCTTTCAATTTGGCGTCGATCAACGTGCGCAAGCGGCTCTCGTAGCGGTCTTCGGCATCGGCTGGATCGTAGCGGCCGGTCTGACGGTCAATCAGCTGGGTTGCGAGCTGCACCATATCAGGGTCCGGCTTGGCCGTCGGGAGATGGTCAAACAGGTCGGAATAATCATTCAGGTCGCGCTCTTCATGCAGGGTATGGACAACCAGCCCCTTGCCCATCGGCAGGATCGCGATGGGATGCTCTCGGCGGGCGATTACCACGCGTGACAGTGCAACTTTGCCGGTGCCGGCGATGGCGTCTCGTAATACGACGTACACGTCCTCGCCGCCGGCGCCGTCCGGCGCCATGTAATAGCTCGAATCGAAGTAGATGGGATCGATTGTATTGGCATCGACGAATTTCTCTATTTTGACCGTTGTCGAGCTTTCAATCCGGGCATTTTCGAAGTCTTCATCTTCCAGGATGAGGTACGTATCCTTTTTAAACTCGTAGCCCTTCACCAGATCGCCACGTTTGACCGGGTCGCCGGTCTCGGCATCCTGCGTGATCATACGAATTCGGTTGCCGGTTTTTGGATTGATCAGGTTGAAATGCAGGGAACCCCTGTCGTGGTTGGCGCTGTATAGCGCGATCGGGCAGGAAACCAGAGCGAGACGAAGATGCCCTCGCCATATCGGACGTTGCGCCATGGACGGTCTCCTTTAGGGGCTGCTAGCGAAGGGTTTTGGCTTATGCGCGGTAACTATTCGGGATGCTCTTGCCGGCCGCTTCGCATCGACATCGGGCGCCGCGGCGGCCAGGCCCTTGATGGGTGCAGTCTTGTGGGATTGCAGATCGGGCAAAGCCTGGTCGACCTCAAGCAAGTCCGGCCACGGACTACGCTTGTGCTTGCGCAGCCTCTCGGGAACCGTAAGTACCGTGAATGCGGCAGGGTCCAGCGTGGGTTTTACCTCAGCCCAGGTCAATGGCGTGGCGACCCCGGCCCCGGCGCGTGCGCGCGGGCAATACGAGGACACCGCGGTGGCGCCAAGCCCGTTTCTCAGCCAATCAACCAGGATGCGGCCGGTGCGGTCGGCAATCTTAAGGTGAGCCACAAAGCGATCCGGAGCGTCCTGAGCCATGGTCTCGGCAAAGGCGCGGCAGAAGGGCTTCACGATCTCCCAGCCCGCCTGGGCCCGCAGCGGAACGACGACGTGCAGGCCTTTGCCCCCGGTGGTCCGACAAAAGCTGCTCAATTTTAGTTTCGCCAACCGCTCTTTAACTTCAAGCGCTGCAGTTACGACCTGTTCGAAGGGAACGCCTTCTCCGGGATCAAGGTCGAAGACGATGCGGTCCGGCCGCAACGGCTCGGCTTCGGTAGATCCCCATGGATGCAGCTCGATTGCGGATATCTGGGTGAGCGCGATCAAGCCTTGGGTATCATCGATTGCAAGATAAGGCTGGCCGCCGCCGTGGCCTTCGCGGATCTGCGCCGGCAGTTGGCCATGACCGCTTTTTTGGAAAAAATGCTGCTTGCCTTCGATGCCGTCCGGGCAGCGTACGATGGATAGCGGGCGCTTGATCAGATCCGGCAAAGCCAACGGCGCTACATTGAGCCAATATTCCGCCAGGTCCTTTTTGGAAATGCCGGGCCAGAGCTGGCGATCGGGATGGCTAAGCTCGACATCCGCGATGGTCAGCCGCTCTTTGACAGGAGCCCGGGCGACCACAATTGCGGGAAGACGGCCATCTGGGTTCACCTTCTCAGGCGGCTTCGATTTGCGCTGGTTTTTTTCGGCTAGGCTGGCGGTTGCGTGTTTGGCTGACTTGCGGCCGGGGCGCTTCCGCTGAGGCCGTTCCTGCTCCAGTTGCAGCGCGCCAATCCCCGCTCGCGCAAATTCATCATGGCCTTTGATCAGAAACCAGGCTTCCTGTTTTCGTGGATCGCGCTTGCTTGGATCGCGGTGGTGTAAGCGGGCTAGCGTGAAGCGCCCGGCAAGCCGGCTGCCGTGAACCACGAAGTGCAGGCTGCCTTTGCGCATTCCAACCGCGGGATCCTCAAGCGGTTCCCAGCTGCCTCTGTCCCAGGTTTCGACCGAGCCGCCGCCATATTCTCCAGCCGGTATCTCGCCCTGAAAATCGGCGTAGGTGACCGGATGATCCTCGACATGAACGGCCACGCACCGGTCCGCCGGATCGAGTGACGGCCCTTTTGGGACCGCCCAGCTCCAGAGCACGCCGTCATGCTCCAGGCGAAAGTCCCAATGCAGTCCAGCCCTATGTGCTGCGTGTTTCTGCACCACGAAAAGCTTCGAACCTACAGCCGCGGCAAGCCCCGCAGGCTCAGCAGTTCTTTTGAAGTTTCTTTTAGACGCATAGGGCTGCAGAGCAGGTTCGGACGCCGCAGCGGTTGCCCTAGACCTGCCCATCGAATGCTTCCCTCTCCATCTAATACGACAGATATGGGTCAATTTAATGTAAACGCCACCCCTTAAGCCGCAGGAACGCCTTAGGCCGCTCCTGCGGCTTCGGTAATTTTTGGCCAAACTTCATTCAGCACCCGTTTTAGATTTTTTCCCACCATTGATAAGGCTGTTTCGATAGCGAAAATCCCGAAGCGATCCAGCTCCGGGAGGGTTTCAAAGCCTGGCCTCTCGATCAAAGACGAGCAGATCAAAAGCGATGGGTCCGGCATCTGGATTTGGCGCCAAAGGAATAACGCCAGGCGCTTATCCCGGAGGTAGGCATGTACGCCAAGAAAGCTCAGGGCCTGCAGGGGCGCCGTTAGACCGGTCTCCTCCTGGAGCTCTCTTACCGCCGCGTCGCTCAGTTTCTCGCCGGTTTGCGCCAGACCTTTGGGAATGTCCCATCGGGGCGATCGGGTGGCGTGGCCGAGCAGGAGGGTGCGGCCATCGGTTACAACAACGCCGCATGAAATCAGCTGTTCCCGGCTTAAGTTCAAATGTCGCACTTCTGAATGTTTGTCCTTCACATGTGCAGGGCGCCTGGCGGATGGTTCGATAAATGGACTGTCAATTGCTGTGGCAAACGAGATACGAAGTTTAACCCGCCAGTAAGCAACAACACATGCCCGAGCCCTTCTATTAAACAAGTCCAGCCTTAGGTCGTGTGTAACCGCTACTTGCTACGAATTGGAGAACATATATGGTTAAATCTACACGCACCACCGGGAATGACAAAGTTGCGGATCCTGGTGGCACCCGTCCGAAACCGGCATCTACCGGTAAGGTGGAGCAGAAAACGGAAAGCGGCGACCGCAATGACCAGCCCACCAAACATGAGACCAGGATTAAACGTTAATTCGAAAATCTTGGAGTTCGTTGCCGGTGACAATGCTAAAAAGCTTGGTTGTTCGGGGGTTGCTGGACCGGACGCGAACCACGCATTTTGCAGAGCGTGACCTTTCGATAGCTGAACACAAGGTCCAGTTCCGCTCTATTCCAGCCATTTAGTGAATTACTTCAAGTTAGTGAAATTACTTCAAGCATATCGCAAATGACTTTCCAAACGCCAGATGAAGCGGACAAAGCTAATGATTAACAAGAAGCGTTGCGACGTCATGCTACTGGCGCAGCAAAGTTCTGTAATCAGAAAAAGGAACCATCCGCAATGCCGGCACGGATGACGCGCAAAAGCGCAACGGCAGTCCATCTCGGGCGAGCTGCTCCGGGAATTTTTATTTTTATAACATGAAGGAAAGCTTATTCTGATGAAACGATCCACTTTTGCCGCACTAGCCTGTTTTGCCGTTCCGGTACTGGCATCTGCTCAAACCACGTCGAGTGGCAGCAGCAGCACGGCTCTCTCTACCCAAGATAAGATGTTTATCCAGAAAGCAGCTTATGCCGGCCTTGCGGAAGTGTCGGATGGCAATCTGGCGGAATCCAAGGGCTCATCCACCGTGAAGACAATCGGAACGCGGATGGTCGCAGATCATACCAAAGTCAACCAACAATTAGCCGCGCTATCGCAACAACTGGGCGATCCGGCACCCACAATGACGGATGCAAAGCATCTGCAGATGCATGTGGCCCTTGAGGGTTTGTCCGGCTCCGCATTCGATTCGCACTATCTGCATGAACAGTTGCTCGGGCACGAGAAGACAATCGCTTTGTTTAAAACAGAGAGCCAGGATGGTAGCAACCCGCAGTTGAAGACTTTGGCTTCGAACACTTTGCCAACGTTGGAAGAGCATTTGAGCATGATCCAGGCGGCAATGAAGTCTTCCACCAACACCATGTAATTTGCACTGTCTTGGCTAGGACCGGTTTGCCCCAGCGCCGCCTTGCGTCGCTGGGGTTTCATTTGGGTGCTGCTAAAGGGTGTGTCGTACAAAGGCGACCAGTGCAAGATTGCGGCGCTCCTTGGCAAGCAGGTGAGTTGACCGGCTCTTGCTGGACATTAAATAAAAATTTTGAAATTTCGGCGTAACTTGCGAATAACGGTTCCCATGGCCAGCTAGGCTGTGACCTGTCAGCTGCGACTACACCGTCGCGGTAGCACTTGACTGGCGATTTTGTGTTGCAGGATAGGAGGTTTGGGTGCTGGAAACCGAGCGGTTAGGAGCGCGCCAGGCGGCCCCCGTGCGCTCCAAACCCAGCAACAGCAGTTCGCAACGCCCTGTGAATGTTCATCTCAATTTAAGCGCGTCGTCGGCAGGCTGAAAATGCGCCGCGGTCCAGGAGGGCGACTTGTCAAACCGGTTCGGTTAAAAACTTTCCTGGTCCAAATCTGCGGTATTTTGTTGTTACCCGGCTGTACCACGCTTTCCAGAGGGTTCCTGCTTTCTCCCGCCGGTCCAATCGCGCAGGCGGAACACCACGAATTCATGATCGTCGGGTTTATTCTGCTGTTCGTACTCGCTCCGGTGCTCCTGCTGGTGCCGCTCATTGCGTGGCACTACCGGATCGCGAACACGCATGCGGCATTTCGGCCGCAATGGGATTTTTCGTGGATTCTAGAGGTGTTGATTTGGATCCCTCCGACCGGCATTGTCGTTCTACTCGCGGTTTTTCTGGTGCGCTATACCACCCAGTTGGACCCCTATCGCGCCTTGCCAAGCACTGGCGGTCCTCCGCTTAAAGTTGATGTTGTGGCGCTGGATTGGAAATGGTTGTTTCTTTATCCGGCGCAGCATGTTGCGACCGTAAATGAGCTCATTGTTCCGGCCGGTCAGCCGGTTACCTTCTTTCTAACCAGTGGCACGGTCATGCAGTCTTTGTTCATGCCGCGGCTTGCCGGACAAATTTACGCAATGAACGGGATGACCACCGAGCTTAATTTCGAAGTCTCGAAACCTGGCACCTATTTGGGTGAGAATACGCAGTATAACGGCGACGGTTTTTCGCGGGACAAGTTCTCCATTAAAGCCGTGCCGGCAAGCGCTTTTTCAAACTGGGTGGCACAGGCTCAGAACAATCCAACAACGCTGGACGCCAGCGCCTATCGCTCACTTTCCAGCCGGTCCGTAGTGGATAAGCCCATGAACTTCGGCCATTTCGAGCCGGATTTATTCAAGCGCATCCTGGCCCAACCAACACCGCCTGAATTCACGCAGCACCATGAGGGCGACAATGGTTAGCGAAAACTTCCTATGGCATCTCTGCTTCGGCCGGTTCGTGTGGGGCGACCTGCCCGTCGTAAAGGCTTGGCAGGACCCGACCATCAGCAATCTGATCGCCGGCGGCGCCGCCGCGATTGCTGTGATCGGCGCCCTTGGCGCAGTTGCCTTGATCACATATCTGCGCAAATGGCGGTATCTCTGGACCGAGTGGTTCACCAGCCTCGATCACAAACGCATTGGCATTATGTATATCTGCCTGGCTATCGTCATGATGTCGCGCGGCTTGATCGAAGCGCTGCTGATGCGGGTACAGCAGGACATAGCGGTCAACACGCCCGGCATCCTCGCACCCGATCATTTTGCCCAGTTCTTTTCAACGCACGGCACGATCATGATTTTTTTCGTTGTGATGCCGTTGATTTCAGGACTGATCAATTTCGTCATGCCGCTGCAGATCGGGGCCCGCGACGTTGCTTTCCCGTTCCTCAATTCCATCGGCCTATGGTTGTCCGTAGGCGGCGCTGGCCTGGTGATGGTATCGCTCGTGATCGGCGAATTTTCCACCGGCGGCTGGAGTGGCTATCCACCCTACACCGAGCTTGCTTTCAACGGCGGCGTCGGACCGGACTACTGGATCTGGGCGGTGACGATGAGCTCCATGAGCGCGATGTTCACCGGCATCAACTTCGCGGTAACGATTTATAAGCTGCGTGCGCCTGGCATGCGTTGGATGCGGATGCCGCTGTTCACCTGGACCTCACTTTGCACTTCGATCCTAATGATCTACGCAATGCCGCCGCTTACCGTGGCGACATTGCTGCTTGCCGCCGACCGTTATCTGGGGATGCATTTTTTCACCAACGATTTCGGCGGGAACATGATGAATTACGTCAACATGTTTTGGTTATTCGGGCATCCGGAGGTCTACATTCTCATCCTGCCTTCTTTCGGCATTTATTCAGAGGTGGTTTCGACCTATTCCGGCAAGGAGCTGTATAGCTATGTCGGGCTAGTAATCGCCACAATGGCTATCGCGGTCCTATCCTTTACCGTCTGGCTGCATCATTTTTTTACCATGGGACAGAGTTCGGATATCAACGCTTTTTTCGGTGTCGCGACGATGCTGATCGGGATTCCGACCGGGGTGAAAATCTATAATTGGATATGGACGATGTTCCGGGGCCGGGTGCGCTACACCGCGCCGATGCTGTTTTCCATCGCCTTTATGATCACCTTCGTCATCGGCGGCCTGAGTGGCATTGTTCTGGCAACGCCACCGCTTGATTATATGATGCATAATACTCTGTTCCTGGTGGCGCATTTCCATAACATGCTCATCCCGGGGACTTTATTCGGGCTTATCGCTGGCTGCCAGTACTGGTTTCCAAAGGCATTCGGATTTCGGCTGATCGAGAAATGGGGACGGATTTCGGTTTTTTTCTGGGTGGTTGGCTTCTACCTCGCCTTTATGCCGCTCTACGTCCTCGGCGCTTCAGGTGCGCCCCGCCGGACGGTCGAATTCTACGATCCCTCTTTCCGACCGTGGCTGCTGGTCGCGATGTGCGGCGCCTTTCTAATCTTCGTTGGATTTGTCTGCTTGTTTTTGCAGGTGTGGACCAGCGTGCGGCAGCGCCGCAGTCTGGCGGTCCCGATCGGAGATCCCTGGGATGGCCGCTCCCTGGAATGGTCGACAGCCGCACCGCCGCCTGAATATAATTTTGCTACCCAGCCCCAGGTTGGCCGCCGCGACGCCTTTTATTGGCGCAAAGCAAATGAGGGCGCCTATAAGCCCGCCGATCATTATCGCGATATCGAGTTGCCAAAAAACAGCGCCTGCGGCGTCATCTTCGGTATCGCAATGGCGCTCGCTTGCTTCGGGTTGGTTTGGCATATCTGGCTGCTGGCTGCAGTCTGTGGGTTGGTTACCGGAGTTGCAGGCGTTGCCCGGAGCTTTATGCGCGATCTGCATAAAACTATCCCGGCAGCCGAGGTGGAGGAGCATGACCGGGCTTGGCTCGCCATCGCCGCAAGCTCAAAAGCAACTTCACGCTTGCTGGAACATACAACGGCCAATGAAGGACTTGCGATATGCCCGGAAGTATGAACGAACCGGAGTTTTTGCATGCGGGTTTGAATCTCGGCAACCATCCGCCGGCGATGCGCCCACAGCTAGAAAGTGCTATCTTCGGCTTCTGGGTCTTCTTGATGAGCGACGCCATCATCTTCGCGCTGCTTTTCGCGGTCTTCGGCACCGCGATCCAGAGCACGGCCGGTGCGCCTTCGCCTGACAGCGCATTCAAGATCAGTGCCGCGGCGCGGGAGACATTCGCTCTGCTGTCAAGCAGCTTCACCTATGGGATGGTTTCGATCTGCCTGAAGCAGGAAACCGGCCGCGGCTGGGTAGCGTTTTGGCTCACGGTTACATTCTTTCTCGGCGCCTGGTTTCTTGACGGCGAGGTGCATGATTTTCTGAACATGTTCCATGACGGCGTCACGCCTGAACGCAGCGGGGCGCTGTCCGCGTTCTTCGTCCTGGTGGGCACGCATGGTTTGCACGTTACCGCAGGCATGATGTGGATCCTGTTGATGGGCGCGCAGATGGCCATCCATGGGATTGATGAGCGGGTGAAGATCAACTTTATCCGGCTAGGCCTGTTCTGGCACTTTCTGGATCTCGTCTGGGTATGTATTTTTTCCGTGGTGTATCTGCGAGGATTGCTGTGATGGCGGCCCTTCGCGTGCTGCGCGGCGACTTCATCACCTATGCAACCGGTTATCTGTTAGCCCTTGGGTTAACCGGGATTGCGTTTGCGGTGGTGTATTATCATCTGGCGGCACATGACGGCTTCGCCCTCGTACTCGGCTTGGGATTGGTGCAGATTATTGTGCATATGCGTTGCTTCCTGCATATGAGCTTGCAGCGCTCGGCTCGTTCGGATTTGGCACTGGTATTGTTTTCAACGCTCATCATCGGGTTGATGGTCGGCGGCACCTTAGTCGTGCTTTTCAACCTGCGCATGCGGATGATGTAGGGCTTAGTCCAGCATCGAGATTAACCAGGCCACCGAGGCTTCCGCTGCCTCGGCTATAACCCGAAGTTCCTCATCTTCAAAAAAATTCACGTCGCGCAGCATTAATACTGCTGAGTGAACGTTTTGGTTTTTCAACGCCAATTTGATCGCCAGTCTCTTTCTGATTACTGCGTTGTCACGGCGTTCGGGCTGAATAAACTCGAGTCCGATCTTATTGCCCATTGACCAGCGGCGCACTGCATCGAATGTCGCGCCTCCGGCCACACTCACCCGCAGCCGCTCGGGCAAATCTGTCATTAGAGGGGTTTCAATTAGCATTCCGTAGGAGGTTTCATCGATAATCAGGCAATCGATTGTAGAGCCGGCAAAACCAAAAATCAGTTGGCCTCTCTTCAATACCTGTTGCCGTTTGACGCGCCGCTTCTCCACGCTAGCTTTAGCATCCTTATCAACGACCGCCGGACCCGCCCGAACCTGGGTTCCGTTCATGCGCATAACCGGTTGTTGCGCGTAAGCTTCACGTTTGAACAAGGGCCAGAGGCTGGTAAATAAGGAGGTTTCAGCATCGTCATAAGATGGCGTGTGAGGAATAGTCGTTTTGCACTTTGCACCTTGATATCCGAAGTGTCGGCCCCCTTCAAATAGACGAAGATCAGCTATGCTCGCGCGAAAGAAACCTAGTTGCGCAAAAGATGGTTACTGAATTATTAAGCTGGTCAACGCGGAAGATTGCGCAATCAAAACTGCGCTGCGGTCCACGACGTCACGTCGAATAGCAAAATCATATGCATTACGTGGCTGGAAATGACGGCACCGGCGCAGATCAGGCATCTTCCAGTAAAGCATTGGTGTCGAGCAACATTTGTCTGAAACGTTCAAGCAGTGGCATGTCGAGATGCCGGGACATTTCCTTCGACATTATTTTGAATGCGTGTTCCGGCAACATGCCGGGTTTGTAGACACGCCGATCTGTGAGCGCGCCAAAAACATCGGCAATTGCGGCCATCCGCGCAAGCTCGTTGAGCTGGGTTCCACACAAGCCGTTTGGGTAGCCGCTACCATCCAATTTCTCATGATGCTGACTGGCTATGACAATAGCGCCGCGTGGCAACTCGGTGCATTGCCGCAGCATCTTCAGCGTTGCCGGCACATGCCCTTTCATTATCTCAAACTCCTCATCGTTAAGTTGCCCCGCTTTGTTTAGGATTAGGGACGGTATGGAAATTTTTCCAAGGTCGTGCATCAATCCGCCGATGGTAAGAACGTTCTGATCCTCACCTGACAACCCAAAGGTGCGGCCGAACATGCCAAGGAAAATGGCAACGCGGAGAGAATGTGAGAATGTGTAGTTGTCATGATCCCGCACGCCCTGCAGGATGGATCTGACTTGCTCGGAGCTTACGGCTGCAAGCAGCGGCCGGCAGGCCTCATTGATTTCGGAATAGGCAACCGGCTGGCCAGCACCCATTCGTTCGGTGGCGGCACTGAATATCGCAATGCTGCATTTAAGCGCGGCGGCGTGAATCTGTGGCAGGCTTTCCCATCGATTTTCGACAGATGCATTAAGTGCGGAAGAAATGGTCCGAACAAAGGATTTCAGGTTGTAGGGCTTGTCGAGGCAGGAAGTGGCGCCAGATTGCAGTGCGGCCGCACGTCGTTCAGGACTGGCGCAATCCAGCAGGATCACGATAGGTATCATCGCGAACAGCGGATCGAGCCGCATTGACCTTATCAGGGAAAATTGCATGCTCACGGCTATTTCATCGGATATCAGCACTGTGGCCGGCTGCGTTACGCTGGCGAACCGAAGCGCATCCGCGGTCGATGAAAAGGCTTTGATAGCATAGAGCGGGGCCAGCTTGCTGGAAATTTGTTCGCGCAAAAGAGCGTTGCCATGGAGTAAAACTAGTTTGGGCTTAGAATCTTGCACTCAGTTGCTCCAGCCGGCGAATGGTGAAGCCCGCGTTATGGACTGAGGTAGCTAACGCTAAATTAAATCGCACGCGCTTCAGCCGGTCAGGAAGTACGCCGTCCTGGCCCGGAATGATCAGCTGGGCTCGATCGGGGCTTCGTATTGGAGGCGAACCCGCTTTAGCGGCGCTAACGGTATTCAACGGTTAACCAAATTCTGATTAAGCAGGCTGCTATGGTGCTCATTCAACCTGTTGCGCAACGGCGTCACTAGATTGCGGTTGTTTACAGCATGGCTTCTTCCACTGCTGCTATGCATGGGGTCGTTAGTTGGCGCACTTACGATAAGCCTGCTACCGCCTGCATCAGGACCTGTTGCGGTGCTTTTTCCACCCTGGTGGGATGCTGCGCGGTCGATTGTCGCGGCTTCGGCCGCGGGTCCGGTGGTTCGATACGGCTTGCCGTTCGTGGTTGTTGTGGTGCCTCAGATCAGTCATCCCTTTGCCGTACTGCGGCGGAACGGGGCCTGGGCGCTGTTAAATCCGGATGGTTTCGGCGCCTGCGGGGGGTCCACGGAGCTCGGGGGGTCCACGGAGCTCGGCGGTCACCAATGAGCTCGCCGTCTGCATTGAAAATGATAGCTGTCTGGATTAAGGCCGCTTCGCGAAACCGGGGCTTGCTGAGATGCGCTGTACTCTCGGCTATGGTGGTTCTTCCCATCGGTTTTTTTAGGGTGTCCGCGGCGACGTTTGGCAGCAGCTTCAGCCTGAAGGACGGCACCGGTAAAACAATATCGACGCAGCAATTTCATGGCAAATTCATCCTGGTTATGTTCGGCTATACGCATTGTCCGGATTTGTGCCCGACAGAGCTGTATACGGTGGTCCAGGCGCTGCGGCAGTTGGGCGGCGAGGCCTCCGCCGTACAACCACTTTTCATCACCGTTGATCCGGCGCGCGACAGCCCGGCGATCGTTGGCCGTTACGTGGCACTGTTTTCGTCGTCGATCATGGGCCTTTCCGGCAGCCCGGGCGCAATATTCCGCGTCGAACAGGCATTCCATGTATATGTTGGTCCTACCAATACCAGCACAGGAGCCATCAGCCATAGCTCGCTGCTCTACGTCATAGGACCGGACGGACAATTTCTGACTGCCATCAATGGCATGATGACGGCGTCTGCTCTTGGCAACAAATTGCGGCGGATACTCGGCGCCAACAGTTCGGTGCAGTAACATGAATTTTCAAGGCAATATTTTTGGCCGGTGCGCCAACAAGCATTTCCTGCGAGTTATCCTAATGAACTGTTTAATGGCTTGTTCATTTTTTGGTGGCAGGTTCGAGCGCATTACACAATGCTGGGCATGAGTTTTTTGGAACGATTACGCACTCCTCGATCTGGATACTACCGAAGTTTCATCCACGAAGTGCATCAATAAAAACATGGAGCTTCTTTGTCGAGCAGGCTTTAGTGGATGGAGATGTTTGGAAATGCGTAAATGAACGGTACGGGTTAATTCAAAACCGGCTCGAAGTATTGGAAAAACTGATGGAAATGAATACGCAAGCGAGGTGAGATGTTTCGTCTAAACCGTTATCATTTTGCCCTTGCGGGGATTGCGTGTTTCGCTCTTGGGGGCGCCACGGCCATACACTTTAAGGCGAAGTCCGACCTGAACACCGCGCGCGCGCGTTTTTGGTCCGAATCTCATGCCAACGCTCTATTGGCGACCGCGTCCGCCCAGCAGCAATTCAATTATATATACACTAATATTCGTACCATCAGCCGATTACCGAGCGTGATGAGTATCGACCGCCACGCCACCAACATAAGTCAAAACGATACAACAACAATTCAGGAGCTTTATAATAATCTTGGCAGTGAAGTAGATGTATCGGAGCTCTATGTGGTGCCGGCAACGCTTAACGCCGACCTGATTGACCCTGTCACGGGGGCGCCGCAAACACCCATTTTGATGTTTGATGACCTGATCGCCGATGATGCCGGCGGCGGCAACGTTACCAAGCGTTTCGAAGCGGAGATCTATGAATATCATCTACTGCATCACCAGATGCAGTGGCTTGCTTTGCACGTACCAAACCGCAAGGCGACCGATGCATTTAACATCCCGATGATCGCGGGTGGGCAAGTTATCACCTGTGACAACACGTTCTATAATGTGACTTTACGCGATGCCGATCGGACCGGCATGATCTTCTCCGTTCCCTTTTTTGGCTTGGACGGCAATTTTAAAGGCACTATATCGGCTATTGTGCGGGTTAAGGCCATTCGCGCGTTCCTGCCGCTACAAAATTTCGCCTTGGTGAATTCTGCCTATGGCGCCTTGTTTGTTTCCAACAACACCGTGCTCGACAACACTGCCCGAGGTTACGCTGTGCAAGCAAAACCCGATCCTCGGCTGATTTATTCCGAGGTTATTCCGCTTAGCGTGCATGATCCGCGCTCGAGTTGGAGTCTCTGGGCAGAAGTTCCTAATAGCAGTTTCTATGCCAGACCGGATGTGCGCGCGGCGCGCACTTTCGAACTTGGCGCCATCTTGACGCTGATTGCGATGGTGCTTGCCGGTATTGCCGCTATCTGGTCCACCGCCCGTAACGATCGGCTTATCGACCGTGCCAGTGCTGCGCTCGATGCGCTGGCTAGCGGCGATGAGCGGAGCCAGCTCCAAGGTGGAGAAAAACCCGGCGCGGTTGGCGATCTGGCGCGGGCCTTTGCCAAATTCCGCCGCGCGTTGGTTGAAAAGCGCGAGTTGGAGGAGCTTGCCATAAAGGAACGGGCCGCTGCCGAATCCGAGCGCCTTGCCCGCGATGCAGAACGCGCCATCACGTTGGCGGACCAGAAAAAGGTGGTGAGCGCGCTTGCCGCTGCGCTGATCAGCTTCGCGAATGGCGACCTGACCTGGCGCATCAACGAATGGTTTAGCGTCGATTTCAAGGGCCTGCGCATGGATTTCAACCAAGCCTCGGCAAAAATGGATGGTACCATGCGCCGCGTCATGGATAGTACGCTGAATGTCGAAATCGGCGCCGGCGAAATACGCGAGGTGTCCGCCGACCTGGCGCGCCGGACCGAGAAGCAGGCGAGCCAACTTGAAGGTGCTGCCGCCACGCTGGACGAGATCACCAGCACGGTTGGCATAACCTCTCAAACCGCAGCCACCGCGGCCAAACTTGCTGCCACGGCGCATAGCGATGCCAGCGCTTCGGCAGATATTGTTCAAGCCACAATCAACGCCATGACGGAGATTGAGCGTTCCTCCGACGAGATAGCCAACATAATAGGTTTAATCGACGAGATCGCCTTCCAAACCAACCTGCTGGCGCTTAATGCCGCGATTGAAGCAGCCCGCGCCGGCGATAGCGGCCGCGGCTTCGCAGTTGTCGCTACCGAAGTCCGGGCGCTGGCCCAGCGCTCGGCGAATGCCGCAAAAGAAATTAAGGTGATCATCTCGAGTTCCGGGCAGCAGGTCGGCAAGGGTGTCAAACTTGTGCATGAAACCGGGCAAGTGCTGCTGGGCATCACTGGCAAAATCAATGAATTGTCCGATCTTGTCGGCAACATCGCGAGTGCTGCCCGCCAACAGGCAGATGCTCTGGGAGAGGTTAACACTACCGTCAATCAGATGGATCTGGTGACCCAGGAAAATCTCGGCATCGTCGAACAGGCGGCAGCCGCCAGCGCCGCGCTCAACACCGAGGCTTCGGCGCTTAGCGCCCTGGTTAACGAATTTAAAATGTCCGAAGCAGTGGGAGAGGCCACGGGCGCAACCGGGTCAGACGTTGGAAGCGCGGCTCCAGCGGCTTCGAAAGCGGTAAAACCGGTGCTGTCGCATGTTTGATAAAATACTATTGCTGTCGGATAAAACGGCCCTGCTGCAACGTACTTCGAAACTTGGTTGCCTGCTGCTGGGTCTTGCATGTTTCGCTAATTTGCAGGTGCGCGCTGCAGAAGCTGCACAGCCCGTCGCTTTCAATCCGGTTCAATTGCAACAAGCCGCGGCCTCGGGAGATGCTACCGCGGAATTCGACCTCGGCACGCTCGACTATGTGGGAATTGGCGTAGTCCAAGACTATATCGGTGCCGTTGATATTCTCAAACAGGCTGCGTTAGCCAACAATGCCGAGGCCCAATGCGAACTGGGTTTCCTTTATCAGACGGGGAGTTTTGCCCAGGGTCCGCCACCGCCTGACCCAAAAGATGCACTTCCTTGGTACCGCAAAGCCGCTGCAAGCGGCAACGCCTGCGGTGAATTTGCGCTCGCAGCGATGCTGCAGGGGGGTGCCGGCGTCACTGCCAATGCGGCAGCGGCAACTGCTTTGTTCGCGCAGGCCGCGGCGCAGGGCTTGGTTCTGGAGCCTGCAACATTTCCATTGCAACAGTTGCAGGACCATTTCTACGGCATCGCCTACAGGGTGACCGGGCAAACGCATTGGGTGGACCTGGTTTCAAACGCGGCAGGCGGTGGCCAGTAGCAATTAGTTTCTTGATGATCGACCCTGATTTAGCAGCGTTGTAAGGCGGGATCATAGTTGTCTTCCGCGCCGCGATCGTCGTCTAATCCTGACTGGATTGGACAGGCGATGCTGCCGCGTTTGCGACGTTGGATCTAGCTGGCCGTATCCAAGTACAATTGAGCAGCTTATGGACCACCCGCGGCGATATTAAAAAGGCTCTACCGACCCCGTTTATTTCCTCGCCCGCGCATCGTCTTTTTCGAGCAATCTGCAAACATATCGGTCCAGCTCGGGGCCGTTCGAGCGTGCGATCCACGCAAACTTGGCCAAAAGTTTTTGCGGATCAAATCTGATGCGAGCATGGTGCGCGCTGCCGGCGCGTATCGTTTGATTAAGGTTTAATCGCTACTGCTGCAGATGATCATCATGTACTTTGGCGCCTCGAACATCTGCAATACCCGGCAGCCGTTAGGCTGCTCCAAGTCATTTAGCGTGACGTCGATAAGCATCGTCCTATCTATAACTGGAAATCAATCATGAAAGATCAGCTTTCGACTCTGCGCGACACGGTCAGCCGAGTGATGGTGCCGGTGCTATGGTGTCACATTCCACTGGCCGCCGGGATCGGTTGGCTTTCGGGTAATAACTGGCTGTTGCTCGGTGCGATTGCAGCCGCGATTGCTGGGGTGGCTACCGTGGCCTGGATGCGCGCGCCTTCGAACCTTTCGACCCGCCTCACCATTGCGGTTGCTCTGATCGGCATGGTGTCGATTATCCTGGCCGCATGCCGTGGCAGCCCACTGCAGATCGATGTCCATATGTACTACTTTGCGTCACTTGCAGTGCTGGCTGCGTATTGCGATCGCAATGTCATATTGATCGCAGCTACCGTTATAGCGGTTCAACACATTACGCTGAATTTTCTAGTGCCGGCCCTAGTTTTTCCCGGGGGCGCGGATTTCCCGCGCGTCCTGCTGCATGCTGGCATTCTGGTGGTCGAAGCGGCGGCGCTGGTTTGGCTGACACAACGTATCGTGCAACTTTTCCGCATCTCTGAGCAGCATTTGGCCGAAGCTTATGCCGCGTCGAAAGTGGCCGCCGAGCTGGCTGAAAAGGCTGAAGTAGAGCGCGCGGCTATCGATGCTGAACGCCGGCGCACCGAGGTCACGCGCGAGGCTGCGGCTGAATTACAGCAGTTCGTGGTAACTTCGGTTGCCGCCGGGCTTGAGAAACTTGCTAGTTGCGATCTGCTGGTGCGGCTGACCGTTCCGTTCAGCGCAGAGTACGAGAAACTGCGCGAAGATTTTAACAAGGCCATGGATAAGCTGCAGAAAACGATGCAATCGATTTCCGCCAATACGCAGGGAGTAAGTTCCGGTGCCGGCGAGATCACCCAGGCATCGGATGATCTCTCCCGCCGCACCGAACAGCAGGCCGCTAGCCTGGAACAGACCGCCGCGGCCCTTGACCAGATCACCGCCACCGTCGGCAAAACCGCCGAGGGCGCCGCCGAAGCGCAAAAGCTGGTTGCACAGTGCAAAGCCGACGCCGAAACCTCTAGCGGCGTAATCGATGATACCGTTGGCGCGATGAACGGTATTGAAAAATCATCCCGGGAAATCGGCACCATTATCGGCGTCATCGACGAAATTGCGTTTCAGACCAATCTGCTGGCGCTGAACGCGGGCATTGAAGCGGCGCGCGCCGGTGATGCCGGGCGCGGCTTTGCGGTTGTTGCAACCGAAGTGCGGGCGCTCGCGCAACGCGCCACCAGCGCTGCCAAGGATATCAACAAGCTGGTAGCCGCTTCCGGACGGGAGGTGGAAAACGGCGTACGGTTGGTAGGGGCTACCGGGGATGCGCTTGGCCGCATTGTCGGGCAGGTGGCGCGCCTGGCCAGCCTTGTCTCCGAAATTGCGGCTTCGGCCAAGGAACAAGCCAACGGCTTGTCAGAAGTCAACACCGCGGTGAACCAGATGGACCAGGTAACCCAGCAGAATGCCGCCATGGTGGAACAATCCACGGCTGCCAGCCATAGCCTCGCATCGGAAGCATCGGAACTTGCCAAGCTGGTCGGCGAATTTCAGATCGGGAAGGGCGAACAAATCACTCTTGCTAAAATTCTGCCGAAAGGTCCCATAAACCAACCAGCCGTCAAACCGCGACGCCCAGTTCTCGTCAGCGCGAACGGCACCGCGCCAATTGAGGAAGGTTGGAACGAGTTTTAGCGCTCCGGCAGAGGCCGCCCAATCTGGCCTCAAGCCCGTTGTTGATTTGCGCTTAGAATAGAGCCGTTTTAGGGTTTAAGCTCGCGCAAGCGGCGCTTGGGCGGCGATAACGCAAAATCTGGCAATGAGAACCTGCAAATGAGAATCTGCAAATGAGCGAAACGGAAGGCGAAATAAAGAGCGGGCCACAAATCGGGACGCAAATCACGCCCGGCGCTTGGCGCGCCTTAATAAGCGAAGCGGCAATTGAACCGGATCTGCCTATTATCGATCCGCACCATCATATCTGGCCCGAACAGATCGGGGGGATGGAAACCTATCCGCCGGAGCAGTTGTTCGCCGATAAGGTAGGCTCTGGCCATAACATCGTTGCGACCGTCTTCATGGAAGCCCATGCGCGTTATTTCAGCGACGGTCCGCAACATCTGCGGCCGGTCGGCGAGACCGTTTATGCTGCCGAAATCGGCGAGCAAGCCGACCGTGCCGGCGGCAAGGTCGCGGGGCTCTGCGCGGGGATCGTCGGACATGCTAATTTAATGCTGGGTGCTGCGGTCGCTGACGTGTTGGACGCGCATCTGGCGGCGGCGCCGCAACGCTTCCGCGGCATCCGCCACATGACTGCCTATGATGAGGCGTTTCCTTATTTGCCCGAGGTGCGGCCCGGCATGATGGCCGAGCCCGAGTTTCGTGCCGGCGTCGCGGCAGTACAAAAGCGCGGGCTCAGTCTCGATGTTTGGGTACTGCACCCGCAGCTAAATGAAGTGGCGGATCTGGCGGCAGCCTTCCCGGAGCAAACCATCATTCTCAACCATATCGGCACGCCGCTGGGCGTTGGCCGTTACGCTGATAAAAGCGAAGCGGATTTTGCGGTCTGGGAGGCTGGCATCGCCAAAGTGGCGGCATGTCCCAACGTGGTTATTAAAATCGGTGGGCTGAACATGGGATTCACTAGCATCACCGCGCCCAGTAATGGGCCCCTGCCCTGGAGCTCGGCGCAGATGGCCGCGGCGCAGCGCCGTCATGTGCTGAAGGTGATCGAGCTGTTCGGCTCGTCGCGGGCGATGTTCGAAAGCAATTTTCCGGTCGATCGGATGGCCGGCAGCATGACGGTCACCTGGAACGCATTCAAGCGCATGACCGCGGATTTCACCGCCGTGGAGAAGGCGGAGATGTACGCGGGCACTGCTGCCCGCGTCTACCGGATCCAGATATTAGATTAAGCGGCGTGGTCTTCCCGGCGATTTAGATGATGTGTTATTTGCCGTGGCACATCATAATCGTCGGGCCGCCTGGCATGCAGACCAAGGTCATGGAGCCGTCGGTCAGATGATCTTTCATTGCGGCCATTGAATCCGCATTCATCTTAACTTCGATCATCACCGGATAGTTTTGCGCCGGCGGTGTGCCGGTCATCGGCATCTGCTGCAACATGACCATGACCGTGCGATCGGCTATAGCCGGTGCGGCAAACGCCGCGGCAGCGAGGGCAAGACCCAAGGCCGGGATAATAACCTTTTTCATTAAACACTCCTTTGTTTGTGAAGCCTACAGGGCGAATCATGGCACTAATAGAACGGAATGCCAATGACAGTTCCGTGGGTTTGAGCCGGAGCGCAAACCGCGGCGCCATCTAATCGGGAAGCGTCGGCAGCCAGACGGCGCCGTTGATATGCGAACCACCGTCAACAAAGAGTGTGTTGCCGGTCAAATAGCGGGCATCCTCGCTGGCCAGGAACAAAGCGACCGGGGCGATATCAAGCTCGGGGTCGCCCATGCGGCCCATCGGGTTGGCGCCGGCGGAGGCAGCCGCGGCTTCAGGTTGCGCTGCCTGGTAGCGTTTAAAGGCGGCTGAGACGGCGGCCGGGCAAATGATGTTGGCGCAGATGCCATAGCCGGCCCATTCGCGCGCGGCGGTCCGAGTATAGGCGCGCAGGGCTTCCTTGCCGACATTATACTCGGCGGTGCCGATATGGGCGTTAACGCCGTTCAACGAGCAGATGTTGACGATGCGGCCCCAATGCGCGGCCTTCATATGCGGGAAGGCTGCCTCCATCGACCATTTGGCGGCATAGAGGCAGCTGGTCAGGCCGTATTCGAACAGATCGTCAGTTTTGTTTTCAATCCTGTGGACGCCGTTGCCGCGATAAGCGTTATTGACCAGAATATCGACGGCGCCAAAATGATCGACGCAAGCGGCGACCACACCGATAACCTCATCGCGCTTTGTCACATCGCAGCGCGCGAATTCGGCACGGCCGCCAGTGCTGCGAAGCTGCGCGACGACCTCCCGGCCTTTGGCTTCGTCGATGTCACTGACCAACACCGCGGCGCCCTCGGCGGCGAACCGCACCGCCATGCCGTAGCCGATGCCGTCGGCAGCACCCGTGATGACGGCGCTGCGTCCGCTCAGTCTACTTGTAGCCATATTGTCCTCCTATGCGCGCGATTGTTCTAGGTTGAATTAAGTATCAAGCACTTCTTTTTCTGAAGAAAAAGAAGCAAAAAGACTTTTTTGAATCTGGGCCATGGGCTTCAGTCTGGCCAGCGCCCAGGGCGCAGAGTCAAAAAAGTTTTTGCGCCGCTTTTTTTCAAAAAGCGGCTGCTTTCTCCTGGCCGGCTAAGCGGCTATCGTTTGGCGCGGTATTCGGTAGGGGCCTGGCCGACCAGGCGCTTGAAGGCGGTCGAGAAATAGGCCGGGCTGCGGAAGCCGAGACGGCTGCTGACATCTCTGATGGAGAGGTTTCTATCCTGCAGCAGCTGCATCGCCTGCAGCAGCCGGTGCTGCTCGACATAGCCGTGCACGCTTTGGCCGGTGCGTTCGGCAAAGGCGCGGGTGAGATGGCGGACGCTAATGCCGGCGAGGTCCGCCAGTTCGGTAAGCGCCGGCGGCGGTGATGACGCGTTGATACGATCGAGCAGGCGCTTGAAGATGCGATCGGTAAGACCACCTTTCGCCAGAGCGCGGTACCGCGGCAAATGCCGCAAATGCTTGATTACCGCGGTGATGAGTTCGTAGCCGAGTGTTTCAAGCTTGGCCGCCTGTGCGAAACCAGGGGCTTGCAGATCATCGCCGATGCGGATGAGAAGGTCGCGCACCTTCGGGATTTGCACGTTCAGGCAGTTATGCAGTCGGTCGGGTTCGATCAGCGCCGGTTCGCCGATGATGGCTTCAAGATGTTGCGGCCGGAAGCAGCAGCGCACGGTGCGGGTGGAGCTGACCGTGGACCGGATGGAAAGCGGGGTTTCGGCCGGCACCAGCATGACCCGGCCGATGGTTCCGAAATTTGGCGAAGCGCCCGGAACATCGAAGCGGCCAAGTGAGGGAACGCTGTGCATCCGGCGCTGCAAAGCGATGGTGTGGACACGCTCGTAGAGTTGCAGATTGCCCGGCGCGGTAGCGGTATGCGTTGCCAATTGCACCGAGAAGTACGGTCCGGCCACTCCATGCTCGACATGATTATCCAGGCGCATCTTGGTTTATATGGTTCTCTTGGGTCACGTACCCTAGGGAGCCATGTCGATTTTGCCAAGCCCGCCTAAGGCTCGAAATTAAGCTTGGGAGAGGATCAGCCCTGAGGTCGGCACGCCGGTGCCAGCGGTCACAATCACATTGCGAACGTTCGCGGGCTGATTGACCGAAGTGCCGCGGGCCAGGCGGACGCCTTCGGCAACCCCGTTCAGCCCGTGGATGTAGGCCTCACCCAACTGGCCGCCATTGGTGTTGACCGGCAGGGCGCCCCCGCGGGCGATGTTGCCCTCGCGGATGTAGTCCTTGGCCTGTCCCGGCTTGGCATATCCAAAGGCTTCCAGCTGCGGCAGCACGAAGGGTGAAAAATGGTCGTACAGAATGGCGGCCTGCACGTCCGCAGGGCCGATACCAGCCTGGGCGTAGAGCTGTTCGGCAACCAGATCCATTTCGCTCAAGCGGGCGGCGTTCGGACGGTAATAGGAGGTCATCATCTGCTGGTCGTCGGTGGAGCCCTGGGCGGCGGCGCGGACAATGACTGGCGTTTGACGGAGCTTGTTGGCGCGCTCGGCGGAAGTGACAACGATGGCGACGGCGCCGTCGCTCTCCTGGCAGCAATCCAGCAAATGCAGCGGGTCGACGATCCAGCGCGATTTCTGATGGTCTTCCAGGCTAATCGGCTGCTCGTAGAACCAGGCTTTAGGGTTGGTGGCGGCGAAGTCGCGGAAGCCGACGGCGACACGGCCGAAATCTTCAGATGTGGCGCCGTATTCGTGCATGTAGCGACGCGCTGACATCGCCACCCAGGAGGCCGGCGACATCAGGCCGAAGGGGACGTAATAGCCAAAATGCGCGAGCTCGGCGGTGGGTGCGGTGTCTGGCGTATAGCCGGTGCCGAAGCGGTATTGCGAACGCTCGTTCATGGCGCGGTAGCACACCACCACCTCGGCAATTCCAGAGGCGATAGCCATGGCGGCCTGCTGGATCGGGGCGCAGGCCGCACCTCCGCCATAATGCACGCGCGAGAAGAATTTGAGGTTGCGGCCGCCGATGTTGCGGAACAGTTCGATCTCGGGATTATTGTCGATGGTGTAGGTCGACATGCCGTCGACTTCGGCCGGGTCGATGCCGGCTTCCTCAAGGGCGGCAAGCGTCGCCTCAACGGCCAGGCGCAGTTCGGAGCGGCCGCTGTTTTTGGAAAATTCAGTGGCACCGATGCCGACGATGGCGGCCTTGCCGGAAATGCCCTGGCTCATCGATCGGCTCCCAGGATGACAGTGACCGTGGCGTTGACGTGCTCGCCTAGGCTGTTACGTCCGGTGACCGCGATATCAGCCGCACCGGTGGCGGCATCGACCTTGGCGACCGAGCCGCTCAGTGTCATTGCGTCGCCGACGAAATTTGGTGCGCCGAGGCGCAGCTTGATTTTTTTGATGCGGGCGCTCGGGCCGGCCCAGTCGTTGACGAAGCGTTGCACGACGCCGTTGGTGGTCAGGATGTTCATGAAAATGTCTGGGGTTCCGGCGGCTTGCGCGGCCGCTTTGTCGTGGTGAACGTTTTGGTAATCGTTGGTGGCAATGGCGGCGACCGCAATCGCGCTGGCGGTGATCGGGAACACCAGCTCAGGCAGTTGGGTACCGACTTCAACGTTTTTCATTATTCAATTCCTGCCAACGGCTTGGTGTGGCCGGCGGCGATTTCACGGCCGATCAGCGCCAGCATTTGTTGGGCGCCACCTAGAGCGAGCTCGTTCGGTTTCGAATTCAGGAAATAGCGGTGGATGGGATAATCGACATCGGCGCCCATGCCGCCATGCTGGTGCTGCGCGGTATGCACAACGCGGTGGCCGCCCATGGCTGCCCAATATTTGGCAACCGCGGTCTCGGCCTTGGAGGCGTGGTCCTGGTCGATCAGCCACAGCGCGCGCAGACAGGTGGAGCGCATTGCTTCGATATCGATGAAGCCGTCGGCGGCGCGCTGCTGGACCGCCTGCATGGAGCCGATCGGCCGGCCAAATTGAATTCGCTGAGATGTGTATTCGGCGGTCTGGCGCAGGGCGGCGTCGGCGATGCCGATCTGCATTGCCGCATGGGCGGCGCGGGTCTCGCCAATGACGCGTTCGACGGCGGCGGCATCGCCGATTTTAGCGTCGGCCGGCAGGATGACATCTTCCAGCACCAATTGTGCCCAGGGCTCGCCATGGGCACTCCGTTGCGGCAAGCGCTTGAGGCTGTTGGCGCCCCCCGGGATTAAAAACAACGCGGCGCCGTCAGCGGTTTTTGCCGATACCAGGATCCAGTCGGCTTCGGCGCCATACGCAACAGCGGTTTTAGCGCCTTGCAGCAGCCAGCCTTGCTCATGCGGCGTGGCAGTGGCTTGCGGCTCGGTTGGGTCTTCGCCGTCATCCTCAAGCGCCAGCGCGATCAGGGTTTTGCCAGTGGCGATTTCGGGCAACAGTTGCGGGCGGCCGGCAACGGCGAGCGCGCGGGCGCCGATGCCGGTTTGGAGCAGCGGGACGGGCGCCAGCACCCTGCCCGCTTCTTCGAGCAATAGCCCGAATTCCAGCATGCCAAGACCGAGGCCGCCGGCATCTTCAGGGATTGCGGTGCCGAGGAGCCCGGCATCCGACAGCAGATTCCATAAATTGGCATCGTAGGGCGCGCCGGACGAGGCGTGTTGCTTCAGTGAGTTAGCGGTGACGTTTTCACTGAAAATCCGGCTGGCGAGGCCGCGCAGATCCGTCAGTGTTTCGCCGAGCGAGAAATCCATGGCTCAATGCTCCTTCGAAAGGCGGAACGCGGGGAGTGGGTAGCCGGGCTCGACTTCCTGGAAATCCAGCGTAACAGCGGCACCGATATGCACATCTTCCGGCGCCACATCGAGCAGATTGGCGACCAGGCGGATGCCTTCAACCAGCTCCACCGTGACGATCGGCAGCGGGTATTTAAAGGCCGGCAGGCGCGGCTGGTACATAATGACGAAACTGTAGATGGTGCCCCTGCCACTGGCCTCGACCGCGTCCCATTCGAGTGAATGGCAATGCGGACAGGCGGGTCCTGGCGGATGCCGCAATATGCCGCAGCTTGAACATTTCTGGATCAGCAGCCGGCGGTTCTGGATGCCTTCCCAGAAGAAGAAATTATCATGCGTGATCGCCGGCATCGGATGCGGAAATTCTGGCTTTTCCGCCGCCGGCTTGGCCGGCGCCATCTCGGTTTTCAGGTTTGGTTTGAATTTCAGAACCCGGAACAGCATCCGCCCCAAAGGGGCATCGTTCTGATCGGTGAATTCGTAGCGGATGGTAATGAAATGGCCAATGCCGAGGCCGGTGCGCTTCTCGTCGGAAACGTCATCGACGATCGTGGTATATTTGACGATGTCGCCAAGTTCCAGATAGCGCTCATATTCCTGCTCGATATTGGTGGCGACAACGCCGAGGTAGCCGGCACGGTCGAACATGTCGACAACTTCCATGGTCTCGTCCTTGGACCGGCCGGTGGCGCGATACGGGGTCATGGTCCAGACTTCGAGCATCGCCGGCGGAGCGACGATGCCGGCATGGCCGGCGGCGCGGGCGGCGCCGTCATCGGTATAAATCGGATTGGTCTCGCCCATCGCCTCGCACCAGCGGCGGATCATCGGCAAGTTTACCGCATCGCGCGAGACCGCCGGCGCGGTGGCGGGGCGGCCGACCAGGGCTCTGGCCTGGGTCAGGATGTCACTCATTTCGAGACCCTCGTTCAGCGCAGCTCATTCAACGCGCAGCGCGCGGCATGCCGAGGCCCATTTGCGCGACCATGTCGCGCAGGACTTCAACGGTGCCGCCGCCAAACGTGTTGATCTGGCATTTGCGGTATTCATGTTCGATACGGCCACGCAATTTTGCATCCGGCGCATCCTCCTGCACCAGGCCGGCGCTGCCCAGCACGTCGAGCAGCAGGCGCATGACCTTGATCACGCCCTCGGTGCCGAAAACTTTAAGACCTGATGCCAGTTCCGGCCGGGTGATGCCGGTGCTGACCTCCCAGCCGACACGGTAACCCATGGTAGTAACCGCCTGCAGCACCGCATAGGCTTCCGCCAGGGCCATCTGCACCCAGCCGAGCTTGAGACGGCCATTGTCGCGGGCCCAGGACACCACCTCGTCGAAGCAGCCATTGGCGCCGTAGGATAAGGCGGCCAGGCCGATGCGTTCGTGATTTAGCTGTTCAGCGATTAATCGCCAGCCGCCGTTTTCCGCACCGATCATCATATGCGCCGGGACCCGGACATTTTCGTAATAGGTGATGTTGGTGCGCACCCCGCCAACGGTGTGGATCGGGGTCACCGAAAAGCCCGGCAGCTTGGTGTCGAGCATGAAAATGGTGATGCCTTTATGCGGCGGCTCGGAGACGCCGGTGCGGGCCGCCAGGAACACGAAATCCGCGCCCTCGGCGCCACTGGTGAAAATTTTCTGGCCGTTGATGATGAAATCATCGCCGTCGCGGACCGCGCGGGTTTTCAGCGAGGCAAGATCGGTGCCAGCACTTGGCTCGGTGTAGCCGATGGCGAAGATCAGGTCGCCGGTGGCGATCCGCGGCAGAATTTCGTTTTTCTGCTGCTCGGTGCCAAGGCGCATCAAAGCCGGACCGACCGTGTTGACGGTAACGAAAGGGAATGGCGCATCCGCCAGGACCAATTCCTCGAGCAGAATTTTTTGCGTCTGCGCGTCCAGCCCCTTGCCGCCATATTCCTTCGGCCATCCGGGCGTCAGCCAGCCGTCTTTGCCCATTTGCCGGATGACGCGGCGATATTCCGGGCCGGCTTCGGCACCGTGGGTGGCACGCCGGACTTCCGGCGTCATCAGGCTTGCAACATAGGCGCGGAATTCCGCGCGAATGGCCCGTTGCTCAGGGGTATAATCAACGCGCATTGGCAACTCCCGTTAAACGTTCGAACCAGGCAGGACCCGCGGTGTCCAGGACCTCCGCGGTTAGTGGAATATATTTTCCGACTGTCTGATTGGCGATCAAGATTTCGTCGTTGCCGACATTGGCCGGATCGAAACCCTCTCGCTGCAGCGCGGTCTTTTTCAACTTGTAGGTGGTCGTCATATCCGGCGCTTCGGTGAGCCGCACGAATACCGGCACGGCGTAGGAGGCAAGTTTCTCGGCGGCGTATTTATAGAAACCTACCGGATCGAATTTGGCGCCCTGCTCCATCGTCACCGCCGCCATGCCGGCGCGGCCTTCGATATTAGGAACTTTGACGCCGTACACGTTGACGATGGCGATGTCTGGATAGGCGGAAAGAATGGTTTCCACTTCCAGGGTGGAAACATTCTCGCTTTTCCAGCGATAGGTATCGCCAACGCGATCGACGAACCAGTAATAATCCTCCTCGTCGAAGCGCACCAGGTCGCCGGAGCGAAACCAGACGTCGCCGGGTTTGAAGATATCGCGGATTAGCTTCTTTTCGGTCTCGGGCTGCGACAGGTAGCCTTCGAAAAAGCCCGCCGGGCTGGGGCCGGGGAGAACTTCGGCTATTAGTTCACCGACCTCTCCGGGCTTGGCTTGAACCAGTTGGCCGTTGGCATCGCGGACATGGTCGGCGGCATCGAAATCGTATCGGATAACGCGAACGTTGGAATATTGCGGAAATGGTACGCGGCCGACCGAGCCGATGCGGTTATCGACATTGGTGATGCCGTAATTTGCTTCAGTGGAGCCCAGACCCTCAAATACATTCTCAATACCAAAACGTTCCACAAAACCGGCCCAGATGTCTGGCCGCAGGCCGGCACCGCCCATGTTGCGCAGGGTATGGTCTTTGTCATTTGGCGAGGGCGGCGCATTCATCAGATAGCGGACGATCTCGCCGATGTAATACATCCCGGTGATCTTGTGACGGCGGACGTCGGGCCAGAAATTGCTGGAACTGAATTTACGTCGCAGCACGAAGGGAATACCGAATGCCAGTGAAATCGACGGAATCACCATGCCGCCGGCGCCGTGATAAAGCGGCAATACGCAATACATCACATCATCGGGCCGGCCTGCCATCATGCCGCCCATGACTTCGCCGGAATTAAGGAAGCGCAGATGGCTCATTTTTGCCGCTTTGGGCAGCCCCGTCGTGCCGGAAGTAAAGATGAGATAAAGCGGATTGGAGGCAATGATACCCGCACGCACGCTGGCCGGGACCGGTTCGGCGGAGGCAGCCTCAATGGCTGCCGCGAAGTCCTTGTGGGTACCGGCAGGGACGCCCTGTTCGTTCCACTCCCAGATCGGGATTTGCAGGGGATCGATGGTATCGAGAGCGCCGAGCAATTCGGTGCCGATAATCAGGGCTTTGGCGTTGGTGGTGGTAAGGGCGTGCGTAAGCACGTTGCCACGCGCGGCAGTGTTCAGAAGTGCGGTAACAACGCCGGCTTTTGCAAGGCCCAGCCAGGTCAGCACGAATTCCGGCCGGTTTTCCATCAGCAGCGCAATAACGTCGCCCGTTTTGAAGCCGGCGACAATCGCCGACTGGCCGATGCGTTCGGCGATGCGGTTGGCCTCCGCGAAGGTGATTACGCGGTCCTCGAAGATGATGAACGGCTTATCGCCGGCGTCCGCGGCGCGCTCGGTCAGGCGGTCCGAGGTGGTGTAGGGCATGTCGCGCTTGAAATGTGCAACCCTGCTGCCGCCGCGCATGAAGCGCGCCATGGATTCTTCCCGGCTTGGGACGACAAATTCACTCATTCGCATTGACCCTGTTGGTGTGGGCAAGAAGAAAAGGGAGGATAGCTTGCGTGAAGGCGGTATTCTCGTCGCCGGCCAGCATGTGTTCGGCGCCTGCGACTTCGGCAAATTCGGCCTGCGGCAACTCGGCGGCCAGCGTCGTTGCGATAGAGGCGGTAAGGACGTCGCTGTTGCTGCCGCGCACAAACAGGATCGGCACTGAAATGGCGCGGGTGGCCCGCATCAGGCGTTCCTCGAACGCCTGTGGCGACCAGTTGGGCCGCTGTTGGATAAAGGCTGGATCCCAGTGCCACCGGTATAAGCCATCATCGCCGTGGCGGAGATTTTTGGCCAGGCCCTCCGGCCGCATTGGGCGGGTGCGGTGCGGCAGATAATCGGCGATGGCGGCGGCGGCTTCTTCCAGGGTCGCGAAGCCCTTGCTGGTGGAGCGCATGAAGCCGACCACGCGGTCGGTGCCGGCAGTGGCGATGCGGGGTGCGATGTCCACCAAAACCAGGCCGGCAACATCGGCGAAAGGCGGTTCGCCGCAGGTGAGAAGCGCCGTGAGGCCGCCGAGCGACGCCCCGACGATGAACGGCCGGCCGCCGACATGGTGCAAGATGGCGCGAAGATCGCCGGTGAAGGATTCAAATGCGTAGTCGCCGCCGGGGGCCCAATCGCTTTCGCCGTGGCCGCGCAAGTCCACATTGATGACCCTGAAACCGTCGGCGGCGAGGCTTTGCACACTGGCGCCCCAGGACCACCGGGTTTGCCCGCCGCCATGCAGAAGAATAACCGGCGGGGCCCTGGGGTCACCAAGCGTCTCGGCGGCCAGGCGCACGCCGCCCACCCCTTCGAACGTCAGTGTTACTGGCTTCATCGGCCATTTTGTAGAACCCCCACGCGCGCGATACAATTACGTTATATGGGCATAAGTGTCATTTTGGCCAGAAATCGAAAGCACAAAGGCACTGCCGCCAACGATCGAATAAGGCCAGATAATGGGTTAAAACCGATGTCTTGCAGATGCCTTGCCAGGGTTTGTTTTGACCGATCAGCGCTGCGGTCCAGGCGTGGCTGATTATTGACTTCCCATATAAATCATGCTCGCTTCTACCGAAATTGAAACACCGGTTTTTCCAAGAAAACAAGGCAGATAGTAGCACCTGGATTGGCGCCACCGCCCGGTAGACAATGACGCAGGAGGGATTTCCAATGGACGCCCAATCAATTCAATATGCGCCGGACGAGACTGCAACGATAACGCACCGTCTCGCCGATTTCCCCAGCGAAGCGCGGTTTTCCGATATTCCCGAAGACGTTGCAGACTACACCAAATTGCTGCTGCTGGAGCCGATGGGCGGGCATCCGGACGCTGTCGTATTTGGTACCACGCAGCGTTATCCGGCGCCGCTTGCGGCAATGGTCAATGCCGAGATCATGAATTATCTGGATGCCGACGAAGCGTTTTTTACCAGCAGTCATTTTGCCGCATTCAACGCCGCCGCGGCTTTGGCCGAAGGACAGCAGGCCAGCGCCTCGGGTAAAGAGCTGATTGCCGCCATGGCGGTTGGTTTTCATATTAACGCGCGGCTCAATCTTGCGTCGGTGGTGCTGCGCGCCACGCAGGTCGACGAAGACGCGAAAGATGAAACCCGGAACGCGGTGCGAGAGAAAATCCGACGGTTCCGAGAAACGCCGTCGTCATTGTCAATTACCGCGAATGGGCGGACCTTTCATTTGAAGAGTAAATATGCGGCGGGCGACCCTTGGAGCGACGAAACCCGGGCGACATGGGATCAGGTTGCCAGAAAATTCCATAATTTTTGCGGCCATCAGATGTCGGCGGAAAAAATAGAATGGATTATTTCGCAGTTCAGGGCGTTGGAGGACATCAAAAATATCGATCAGGAAATCGACCTGAACTATGATTTGGCTGCCACGGCCGGCGGGGGAACGAAATGACTGCAGCGCAGACGAATAAAGTGCTGGTGGCGGATTTGATGGAAGCAATCGGCAGAGGCGACGTCGATGCCATCGTCAATGCCTATACCGAGGATGGCTATGTCGAGACCATGGGCCGGACGTTGATCTCCGGCCGTTTTACCCGGGAACAGGTGGCGATGGCCGCCAGCCGCGTCCTTGACGCGTTTCCTCAAGGCATCGCCTTCAGAATTTTGAATATGACGGCTGAGGACGACCGCGTTGCCGTCGAGGCGGTCTCCAGCGGCGATCATGTTTCGGGGCAGCATTACGCCAATCACTATCACTTTCTGTTTGTCGTCCGGGACGGCAAAATCGCCGTCATGAAGGAATTCATGGATACCGAGATGGTCACAGATATTATTTGTGGCGGTAGGCGGCCGGAGACACTCACCGCAACGACTTAATTTAAGCGTGCCTGATCAGGTCGCCGGCCAAGAGCCTATTTTCTCGTTGGTTTCCGCGCTAAGTTCTCGGCCGCGATCCAGCGCCTGTTCACGGGCTGTGGCAACATCTTCCTGGCGCGCCTGAGCGATTGCGATGCGCGCTTCGGCCAACGGTAAATGCTTGCAATAGACCGGGGTGCCGGGCTGTTGCTTCCAGGAGTCCGCCAGCGTTCCCGCGTCATAGCCATCGAAGCCGATTGCGTCAGCCAGTGCGATCGCTTTTGCCTTTGCATTAACGCTGTCGCCGGCGATGGGCAGGCAAATACGGTTCGGCTCACCTGTAGGCCGCGCGCCTTCAACGATGCGATTGGCGTGAATTGTGTTGAACATTTTGAGGACCGGCCGGCCAATCTGGCGTGCCACCCACACACTGTCCGGCAAGCCGGCGTCGATTTCAGCAATCTCAGCATCGCGCAACCCTGGATAATAGTTGCCGGCATCCAGAATGATTGCGCTAGGCGGCGTTGCCGCGAATAAACCGGCCGGGAGCTCCGTGACCGCGCCTTCGGGGATTGCGATCAAGACAAAGTCAACGGCGCTCGCCGCGGCCGCCACCGTACCCGGGATGATGCCAAGCTCACGTTGTTGAGCCTCCAGCGAATCCGGTCCGCGTGAATTGGCCATCACGACCTGGTGTCCGAGGTTGGTTAGGTGCCGCGCCACAGCGCTGCCGATATTGCCGGAGCCGATGATGCCGACCTGCCACATGGAATTGACCTTTCTCTCACAAGAAACCGGCATATCACGCAGCGGGCGGAATGCCTTGCATCAGGCTGTCGATAATCCGGCGCTTCACCGGGCCGACCCATTCGGCCTTCAGGCCCGGCGTCAGCAGGCCGGCGGCGTCGAGCTCATCGCATAACTTCATCTGATGGCCGAGATCGAAAAGGTCGTATTGCGAGGAGAACTTTCCACCGCCGCCATAGGTGATGAAGGATACGCCTTCAGTTTCGTAAAAGCTGCCGTCCGGGCGCTGGCCAGGGCCGCGATTGACCCAGCGGGTGATGATCTGATCGCCGTTGATGGCGTAAGAGAGGATGGGGAAACTCCAGCCGGCCCAGCCATTGCCGACATCCATGTCGTGACCATAATGGGTGGCGCGGATCTCCTCGCGGTTGCGCGCGAATACCGGCATCGCACCGCCATACGGGCAGTAATAGGTGGCGTCTTCATGGTAAAGCGCATCAGCGATCCATGACCAGCTGCCACGCTTTTGCGCCTCGACGAAGGCGTCCCGCAAAGCGATGACGGCGGCTTCTACTTCTTCCTGTGGGTATGCCATTTGTTTGCTTTCTCCCGTGACGTCCTTGGGGACGATGTTATTGCAGGCTGGTTTATTTCGACAACGAAAAGTCCAGGTTGGCGCGGGAGTTCATGATGACCTCCAGATGCCGCCCGTGGCTGGTCAACGTGCCGATCAGGTTGTTGCCCATATGGCGTTCGACAAAACGCCATTCGCCGTCGTGTTTTTCCAGATAGTCACGATAGTCGCCGCCGATGACCGGTTGCAGCGGCAAGGTGTCGGTCTGCTGCAGCACGGTGACGTATGAGCGGGCGATCACATGGCCGGGGGCGGTTTCCTTAATAATGAGATTGGAAATGTAGTGACGCGTGCGCGGCGTGCCATCCGGGTAGGTGATGACCCAGTCCCTGAAGGATTTTGTATAAGCGACCGGATCCTTGTCTGCCAAGACGAGCCCGGCGCTATAAACCGTGGCATGCCTGAACAATTGGCCAACGGCATCGAATTCGCCGGCATCCAGGAGATAGGGATAGCTGTACACTAGATTTTGGACGGCGAGATAATCATTGAATTCCATCGATCGACATTCCCCTTCAACGTTTTTCGATATCCTTGAGCCCACCCTATCAGTGCGACCTTATCCGTGTAAATTATCCGCAAGTGGGCGGCTGCAGGATCTAGGGCAACGGACGGGTCAGGATTTCTAAACTGTTGAAATGCCTGGTCCAGCATGATACGGAATTTTGAAATATCGGGAGCGACAAGATGACACATCCAGCTATTGAAGCGCATAAAAAATCGATCGCCTACGCAATGGCGGGCGAGAAAGAAAAATGGCTGGCGCTGTTCGATGAAAATGCCGAGGTCCATGATCCGGTCGGCCCGGCACCGCATGACCCGGAGGGCAAGGGCTTCCGCGGCCATGCCGAGCTTGCACATTTTTGGGACATCATGATCGCGCCGCAGGATATCATCATCGCGCCGCACCGGCAGATTGCGACCGGCCCGGATACCGCGGCGGTTTTCATGACTATGACCAACAAGTTCAACGGTATAAAATTCCATTTGGACATGATCGGCATTTATGTTGTGAACGAGGCCGGGAAGCTGGTCAGTTTGAAAGCCTATTGGGACACCGCCGAGGCGGCAGAGAAAATGAAGTAACTACCGGCAGGATCATTATGTTCAAGGGTTCCGTGCGCCTGCAAGCTGGTTTCAAATGAAGGTAGTCGTTAATCTAGCGGTCTGCCAGGGGCATGCGCGCTGCGAGGATCTGTGTCCGGAAGTGTTTTCGACCGACGCAGTCGAAGGTAAATGCGTCATCAACCAGCCTGAATTTCCGCCGGAACTTGAGGAGAAAGTGCGGGTTGCGGTGCGCAATTGTCCGGAAGGCGCGTTGCGGATTTCTGCTGGGGTCAAGCCATGACCTTGCTGTGGCAGCCATCGGCGCCCGACCATGTTCCCGCCGAGTTGATGGTCGATTTTGATTTTTTTCATGTGCCCGAGGGCGTCAGCGATCCGACAGAAATCTGGCATGACCTGGTGCGGCGCGGCGTGCCAAGAATTTTCTATACGCCGCATAATGGCGGCCACTGGGTGTTTCTGAATTACGCCGATATCGCCGAAGCGTATCGCAATTACGAAATATTCTCGACCTATCAGACGCCGATCCCGCCGATGGAACCTTTTCCGGTGGTAGTGCCACAGGGCGTCGACCCGCCGGCCCATGATGTGTTCCGGCAATTGCTGGCGCCGATGTTCACACCGTTCGCCGTGCGCCGGATGACCGAGGGGCTGCAGCATCGCGCCGAGAAGCTGATTGCCGGCTTCGTGGCAAACGGGGAATGTGACTTCGTGGCCGACTATGCCTCGAAATTTCCGACCAGCACATTTCTTGATCTGTTTGGTTTGCCGGAAGAGCGCCTGCCTGAGTTCCTGCGCCTCGCGCATATTTTCTTCCGCAGCACCGGCCCCGAAGTGCGGGCCGCGAATTTTGCTGAAATCTATGCCGAGCTGGAAGCGATGTTCCGCGAGAAGGAGCGCAACCCCGGCAACGACATGGCTTCGACGATCGTGAATGCGAGGGACGAAAACGGCAATCAGCACCGCTGGATAGATATCCTCAATTGCGGCTTTCTGCTGTTCGTCGCCGGGCTGGATACGGTGACCAATACGATGGCCTATGTCTGGCGTTATCTTGCAACGACGCCGGCCGCGCGCGCGCATTTCCGTGCAAGACTGGATGACCCGGCGGCGTTTCTGTTGGCGATCGAGGAGCTTATGCGGGTGACCGCGGTGTCGAACCTGTTTCGCCGCGTTACCCATGATTGCGAGTTCCGCGGCGTGCAGATGAAGCGTAACGACCGCGTCATTCTATCCAATACTCTGGCCAATCGAGATCCCGCTGTCTTCGACAAGCCGCAGGACATCGATCTTGACCGCAAGGTGAATAATCATTTGACATTCGGCGTCGGACCACATCGATGCATCGGTTCCCATCTTGCAAAGCGGGAGATCATGATCTCGTTGCAGGAATGGTTGAAGCAAATCCCGGATTTTGAAATGGCGCCGGCGCAGGATGAACTCTCGGTATTTGCCGGCGCGGTGATGGGCTTTGAATCGCTGAAGCTGGTTTGGTGAGGCCTTCTGACGGCTAATAGATTTGTCAGAGACACTCATCCGCATTTGCAAAAATTCAATCTTTATTCGTGCCAGAATATCAAATCTTTGTGCATGAAAATGCGCAGCCATTTCTGATATTTACTATCGTCTTTATGTAGATATAGTTGTCCCGGGGAGCTACGGGCATCGCGGCAGCATATTGCCTGGCTGGATGATCCGCTGGCCGCGTAGCATTGGCGTCGCGGTCAATTCGAACTTCATGGGGAGTAGAAAATGAGTGAACCGCAGGTACAACCCAACATATTGCTGATTGTCGCCGATGATCTGGGGTTCTCCGATGTCGGCGCTTTTGGATCCGAGATTGAGACGCCGTATCTGGATGCGCTGGCGCAAGAGGGTTTGCGGCTGACGGATTTTCATTCCGCGCCGGCATGCTCGCCCACCCGCGCCATGCTGCTGACCGGCACCGACCATCATATCGCCGGCATCGGCTCGATGCTTGAGGTGGTGCGGCCGGATTTCCCGGGGGCACCGGGTTATGAGGGCTATCTGAATGATCGTGTGGTTACGGTCACCGAACTGCTTCGCGATGCCGGGTATGCAACCCTGATTTCGGGGAAATGGCATCTGGGACAGACCGTGGAGACGGCGCCGCATGCGCGCGGTTTTGAGCGCAGCTTTGCGCTGCTGCCCGGCGGCGCGGATCACTTTGGCGGCGGCCCGATGGATAAATTTGCAGGACGTGGCGCGCTTTATATCGAAGGCGACAAGTTCGTTGAGAAGCTGCCGGAGGATTTCTATTCTTCCGATTATTTCACCACGCGGCTGCTCGAATTTTTGCAGGACGCGCATGCGCGGGACCCCAAAAAACCGTTTTTTGCCTATCTGCCGTTCTCGGCGCCGCATTGGCCGTTGCAGGCGCCGGCGGCAGAGATCGCAAAATATAAGGGGCGCTATGACGCGGGACCGGAGGCACTGCGGCAAGCCCGGCTAAAGCGGCTGGTTGAGCTAGGACTGGTTTCTGCCGAAACGGTGCCGCATCCGGTGATTGCCGATGAGCCGGAATGGCAGGATATGTCGCCCCAGCAAAAAGCCTTTTCGGCGCGCACCATGGAAGTGTTTGCAGGAATGGTCGATCGGATGGACCAGAATATTGGCCGGGTGATCAAGCATTTGAAGGCAACCGGCCAGTACGAGAATACGGTAGTGATTTTTCTCTCCGATAACGGCGCCGAGGGCGCGATGGTCGAGGCGATGCCGATCACCGGTCCGGTTTTTGCCAGGCGGATTGCGGAAACTTGCGATAACAGCCTGGAGAATGCCGGGCATCCCAGCTCTTACGTATGGTACGGACCGCGCTGGGCGCAGGCTGCCACGGCACCATCGCGGCTGGTCAAGGCCTACACCACGGAAGGCGGCATTCGGGTGCCGGGGCTCCTGCGCCTTCCGGGCGCGGTGCGGGCCGGGGAAATCTCGAACGTATTTTCAACGGTAATGGATATTACGCCAACCTTGCTGGAACTGGCAGGCATTCAGCATCCGGGGACAAGCTATCGCGGCCGGGACATCGTCGAGCCGCATGGGCGTTCGATGCATGCATTTCTCCAAGGTGCCGAGGATATCCATCCCGAAGGCACCACGACAGGATGGGAGTTATTCGGCCGCCGGGCGATCCGCAAGGACGATTGGAAAGCGGTTTACGTGCCGGATGCACAGGGTAATTCTGCCTGGCAACTCTATGATCTCAACCAGGACCGCGGCGAGGTTTTCGACCAGGCTACCGCGCATCCGGAAATTCTGGCGGAACTGCTGGAACTTTGGGAGGAATACCGCGCAAGGTTCGGGGTACTCGATACGCCGATCAGTATTTTCGATGCCGATCCCGCGGCCTGGGAAGGTGGTTTCGGGCCGATACGCTAAGCGTACATCATCAGAGCTGTTGGTCCTGCTCCGGCGATTGGAGTATGATCCGGCCAAGGGCTGAAATCGAGCCCGTCGGGACGGTAACTCCAGCGTGGACAGGGCAATAATCGATGAGCAATTCGACTGATCCGGATAGCGATTTCATCAAACGCTACGGCCCACGAGCGCTAATACTTGGCGGCTCGGAAGGGATTGGCGCCGGCTTTGCCGGGCTGCTCGCGGCGCGCGGCCTGGACCTGACGCTTGTTGCGCGCAATAGCGAGCCGCTGCAGCGAACCGCCACCGATTTGGCGGCGCGCTATCCGGTGAATATCGATGTGCGCAGCCTGGATCTTACGGATCCCGGGATTGAGGATCAAGCCGCCGCCATTCTGGATGCGCACGAATATGGGTTGGTGATCTATAATGCCGGTGCGACCCATGGCGTCGGGCTGTTCCTGGAATCGCCGGTTGAAAAGGCATTGAACCTGGTGCGCCTGAACTGCATCGGGCCGGTAGTTTTTGCGCATCGCGCGCTCGGGCAGATGCGCGCGCGCGGCCGCGGTGGCCTTATTTTGCTATCTTCGATGTCGGCGATGGCGGGTGCGGGTTATGTGGCGACTTATGCCGCGACCAAGTCATTCGAGATTATCCTGGCTGAAGGCCTGCACTGGGAGCTTGGCCGGGAGGGCGTTGATGTGCTGTGTGTGGTGGCGGGTTTAACCGATACGCCGGCAATGGCGCGGTCCGGCATGGTCAGCGACCATGCTGGTATTATCGCAATGAATTCCAACGACGTCGCGGCGGGCGGGCTGGCGCAGCTTGGGCGCGCTCCGGTCTGGTATGCCGTTGGCGATGCAAACGCGGCGGCAATGCGGCAGGTCAAGCGGGTGGATTTGACGGATGCCATGTCGCGGAGTTCGGCAGCCCTTTGGGGCATCGACATCGATAAGAAGGTTTAGGAATATGGCAGAAGAAATTGCAACCCTGTTGGCGATCGAACAGATCAAGGCGCTGAAGGCGCGTTACTTCAGATGTATGGATGGCAAGGACTGGCCGGGTTTAAGAAATGTATTTACCGATGATGTAATTACAGATTTTCGCGAGTCGGTGCAGCCGAGTAATGAGGCGCTGCTGATCCAGGGTGCGGACAAATATATCGAAATGCTGGCGCCAGTGCTGCAGCCGCTAGTGACGGTTCATCATGGCCACATGCCGGAAATCGTCCTGCTGTCTCCAACGACCGCGTCCGGGATTTGGGCGATGGAGGATAAGCTTTGGGCGGATGGCTCGATGCCGTGGCAGAGACTGCACGGCTATGTGCATTATCATGAAAAATACCGGCTCCAAGCCGATGGCTGGCGGATCGCCGAAATTCGTCTATCCCGGCTGCGGCTAGACGCGGAATAAGCCGATGCGGTTATACGAAGTTGTAACAGCAGTGCGAGCCCTGATCCGATAAAGAAGGATGGTTTTTTATTCGGCGCGGCATAGATTCAAGGGCTCTGATCTTTAAAAGGAAATCGCAGATGCTGACCAGGACCGCGATCTACGAAGGCAAGATAAAGCCTGGACAGGTAGAGATATTCTTTGACCGGGTGCGGACCGAGTTGGAGCCGATTTGGGCCCGGTTTCCGCATGTCACCGCCGTTCGGGTGCAGCGGGTGCAAAGCTCAGACAAGGATGCGCGGCCAATTGCCATGATCCTGGAGATGGATTTTCCGGACATGGCGGCAATCGAGGACTGCCTTGCCTCAGACATCCGGCCGATGGCGCACGCAAAAACGGAAGAGGTTATGCAGCTTTTCGACGGCCGGTTTTATCATTTCGTGTCTGCAGCGCGCACGCTGGAAATAGTTAAAAGCTAATTGCAAGTTGCCCATCGCGCCCCTTCGCGGTAGCGCGATGGGCATAGGGTTAATCCCGCGGTGGAACGACAGTGCCGTAATAGTTATCGATGCTGCCTGCATAAGCCGGTGATGACCAATCGGCCGATCTTGACTCTGAAATCACCGGGCCGCCTTGCAGGCGATTTTTATCGAGATTGACGACATAGCCGCCGAATTGCTCGCTGTAGGATAACTGGCTCCATGGCAGCGGGTGATACTCCTCGCCAATGCCAAGAAATCCACCGAATGACATGACGGCGTATTTTACCTGGCCAGAGCGTTTATCGATCAAGACGTCGGAAATCGAACCGAGCGAGTCACCTGCCGTGTTGTAGACACTGGTGCCTTTGACCTTGCTCGCCGCAATTAAGGAACCGGTCTCCTTATCGCCAAGCGTGCCAGAGCCGGATGATGCCGAATAGCTCATATTTTCCTCCAATGATGATGCCGTGCTTAAGCCTGCCCGACAGCCGATAGATGGTTGGGGCCAGCCGGCGTTTCACGTTTCTAACGTATTAAATAGGATAGATGTCGGCAGCAGCTGGACGCCATTCCGAACGATATCGGAATAATCGAGACTAGCCGATCGCCCTTGCATGGGCGTGCTTTTTCTGGTCAAGCCGCCGACGGATTATGAACCGTTTTTCTGCGATATTCTGGCCAAGTTTCGAAGCTGCGGCGCGGCGGAGCGCGCTAACGCAACCAATGGCCTGGTGCCTGGCTGCAGCGCTGGTGCCGCGGTTGTTGAACGCCTTGTTGCTGCGCAACATTGCCGCACCGGATGAGGTCTTCCAGTATCTGGAGCAAGCGCATCGGCTGGTGTTTCACCAAGGGGTAGTGCCATGGGAGTACCAGGTTGGGCTGCGGTCCTGGGTAATTCCGCTCGGCCTGGCGTTGCCGATGGCAGTGGCGCGGTGGTTTAGTGCTTCGCCGTTGCCAGGGCTCGTGCTGATCCGGGTGCTGTGCTGCTTTGCTTCGCTATCGATTGTTTGGAGCGCGGTACGCTTGGGGGCGTTTTACCAGGGTGCGAAAGGAGCATGGCTGGCAGGGATGCTGGCTGCGCTGTGGCCGGATTTGTGGCTGATGGCGCCGCACCCGATGGAAGAGGCGTTTGCCGCCTATACCCTGGCGCCAGCTGTGTACCTTGCAGTGCTGAACCGGTACGCACCGGCGACGCGGCATGTGCTGGCTGCAGGATTGCTGCTCGGGCTAAGTTTTGCCTTACGCGAACAGCTGGCGCCCGCGGTTGCGATTGCCGGGATTTATTTATGCGGCAGCAGGCTGAAAAACTGGTGGCTTGCACTTGGCGTGGCGGCGTTGCCGGTGCTGGCGGCCGGGATGTTGGATTGGTGGAGCTGGGGCGAGATTTTTCGCAGCTTCTGGATGAATATCTATCTGAATATGGTGGTCGGGATTGCCTCGCATTATTTCGACTCCGACTCAGCCGCGTATTACCCGGCCAACTTGCTTTATGCCTGGCTATGGGGCGCGGTCGTGCTGGTTTGGCTGGCTTGGCGGGGAGCCAGGCAATTACCGGTTGTGGGATGGATGGCGCTGGCGATACTCGTCGAACATAGCCTGATTGCGCATAAGGAGTTGCGCTATATTTTTCCCGCCGTAGCGATGACGGTGCCGCTGGCCGGGATCGGCCTGGCAAAGATGTGGCGGCCAGGTGCTGGACTGCAGAACACATTGGTGCTGGCAGCGTTGCTAAGCGGGCCTTATATGAGCCCGCCTTTCTATATGATGCTGCGCTGGCAAGACAATGCATATTACTTGTATAGCCAACTGGCAGCACGGCATCCGTGCGAGGTCGCAATCGAAATGTGGGATCGAGGGTTCTTGCCGATTGTTCCGGTATTCGGTGGCGATACCCGATTTACAGATAAAACGGGCGTGGCGTTCGCCGATGCGATTGTGGCACCCGAAAATAGTGAAGTTCCGGCCGGGTTTAAGCTCGGGTCCTGTGTGGCGGAAAGCTGGATCCCGTTTCATGCGCGCAAACCCAAGGTTTGTTACTGGACCCGCCCGGCGTCGTTTTGCCGGCCCGCGACAGCGGTTCCATTTACTCTGGTTTATCCCCCCGCGGCGCGGGCTTTTGTGATCCGTGACAGGCTTGCCGGACCTTAAGAAATGGGCACGAAAACCGAGAAGAAGCTGTTGATCATAACCGGCCGATATTGACGGAACAGCGTGGTTAAGAACGGTTTGGAGAATCGGCCGCCATGGCGCTGTTCAAGCATCGCGATATCCGGCGTGCTGTTTATTTGGACGACAGCGTAATGATGGGCGGCAAGGCCGGCGAGAATGCTGGTTTGCGACAGGCGGCCGACCAATATCTGATCTTTGACATAATAGGGGTCATAGCCAAGCGGCTTGCCGGCGTCGTAACAAAGCAGCAGATCCTCGCAGATCGCGGGGCCGGGATAGGACTTGAGCTGCATGATGGCCAGTTGCGCGGCTTTGGTTGCGGCTGGGATACGAGATGCCGCGATCAGATCCGTGCGTAGCTGAAACGGAACCATCAGCGCACCATACAAAGTGGTCAGAATAAGTGCCGTTTGGAAAAGCCGCTGAGTAGCGTGACGTTGCAGATGGCAGATGGCTATAACGCAAGCCAACAGATCGGCGATTATGGGAGCAAAGAAGATGTTGGCGGCGACGCCATCGCCGCCGGAGAAATAGATCGCGATGATGTTGGTGAACAAGAGCAGAATACGAAGCAAGTTCCGGTAAGGGATATTGCGGTCGGTGTGCAAAGCCACCACGGCGACCAGTAGCGGGACGGAAAAATGTAACAGATAATGCAGAGTTTCGGGAATGAGATTTGCGAAGCTGTAGGCCCGTGGGTGCAATAATTCGGCGAAGAAATAGGGTCCGTCGAAATGAGTGGAGATGATTAGCAACAGGATTGACGCGATGGCGCCGGCGCCGCAAAAGATTGCGAATGCGCGATGGTTGCGGCTAATGAGCAGATCGGCGGCGATGCTTAATGGCAGCGCGATCAGGTCATGCTTGGTGAACAAGCTGAGTGTGAAGCCGATCGCGGAGACGATGATCCAGACATCGCGGCGCTGCGATTTGAAATAAGCAAACAGGCCGAGACTGGCAAAGGCGAGGCTCAACATTTCAGGATCGTCGGCGGCGCGGCCAACCCCGAAAAAGCAGGCGAGCCAGGCAAATAAGCTGAGAGAAGCGTAGAGCGCGGCGGCGCGTGACCGCGTGACCTCGGCGATGATGCAACCGGCGAATAAGGATGTTGCGATCAGCGAGGCAAAACTGACAATCCGGCCGGTGTAGACCATTTTGTCCCTGGCACCGCTTAAGATAGCGATAACGTGAAAGGACAGAAACGGATAGTTTGTGGTCCATAATGCCGGGTTGCTGCCGTATAGGGGCTGACCCTCCAGCGCCATAAGTTGGCGGTAAGCGTTCCAGCCCTCATTATAATTTTTCGAGGGCAGGGAATTAATAAAGCTTAAGGGATACCAAGCGGTTACAAGGACACCCGCGGCTATTAGCAGTGTGCAGCCTAGCCACAGAACGGCCTGGTTTCGGGGCGCTGCTGCGGGATCGTTCTGCATTAGGTTTGAGGTTTAACGATGCATTTTTAAACCGCAACCCTCTCATTATAAAGAAACCCTCATTCGGACGAAATTCGATTTAACTTGTGCGGGGGTTCTGGTCCTCCATATCCAGTACCTCAGCTAGATTCCCAATTTTCGAAGGATTTTTGATTGTGGGACCCGACCACCGAGTTTTATTCGTGGATGACGAAAGTGTCATTCGACTTGTAACCGCAGAGGCATTGCGAGATCAGGGGTTTGAGGTGGCGGAAGCTGCCAATGGTGATGAGGCCTTGGCATTGTTCAAGGAACCTGACCACTTCGACATTCTGTTTACCGATGTCAAAATGCCTGGAAAGATCGACGGCGTTGAGCTTGCATCGATTATCCGGCATCTCGATCCGGATATTCCGATATTAATAGCATCGGGTTATGCACTTAACCTCGAGGACCGTCTCGATACGCTTTCGTCACCCGTTATTTTCGTTCAGAAGCCCTATAATCTGGCCAAGCTGGTTGCGACGGTTCGTGCATTGATTGAGAAAAAAAACGAGTCGACGAAAATCAATTAACAATTGTTACCAAAGCGCGTGTTACCAAAGCGCGCGATCAGGTTTCGCGGCTGAAAAAACTGGAGGATAGAATGCGATACATATTGCTAACAACCGTGGCTGCCCTGGCATTTCCGATAGTCGCCATGGCTCAAACTTCTAGTTCGGCACCTGCCGGTGCGACGCAGATGGCGCCGGATTCGTCCACAGAAGCCAGCGGCAGCGTGGGCATGGCGAAGCTCACCGAGCAAGATGCACATTTTGTCAAAATGGCTGCAATGTCAGGGATGTGGGAAGTTCAGGATGGCAAAATTGCCGCCAATCAAGGCGACAGCGCTGTCAAGAACATCGGCAATACCATGGTATCGGATCATACCAAGGCGAATGCCCAATTAGCCAGTATCGCCCAGGAAAAAGGCATTACGCTGCCGAGTCAGGTTGGCCCGAAAATGGCAATGGCATCTTCGAAGCTGAAAGGCCTGAGCGGCTCTGCATTTGACGCGTATTATTTGAAGACGCAGCTGAAGGGGCATGAGATGGCGATCGCCCTATTCAAGGCTGAGGCGAGCACAGGGTCGGATCCCGATTTGAAAGCTTTCGCCAATTCTACTCTACCGACGCTGGAGATGCATTTGTCGATGATCCAGGCGGCGATGAAGGGCAGCACGCCGGCGGGCTAGTTTAGCCCACCGGTTGATTAAGGCGGCAGTTCTCAGCAAGGGTTCCATTATATGGCGACCAGGTTTGGGTTTCGCCGAAAATGGGCAAGCCAAGGTAGCCGCGCAGCAGCAATTGATGCGCAGCATTTACGCGCAAAATAATGTTGTAGGTCGAGCCATTGCGGGGGTTTATGATGGTACCGGTCCAGCTCACCTGGCCGTTATCGTCAACCTGCGGAGCGGCTTGCAGAATAGTCAGGCGGCACTGCGTGGCGCCGGCCCAATCCCTTGGGGTAGGGTCTCGCGGCGATAGAACCATGCCAACGATCTGACCGCACAGGTCTTGACCGCAAGATGCAATTTGAATGACGCCGTCGTGATCCGCGGTTGCCCATAGTCCGTTTGGCGCCGCGGCTTGGATTTGCGCCGGGCTGGGGGCGGCAGTTTGGGCGCGAGCATCCGATGGCAAAGCCAGCCAAGAAAAAGCAACCAGCAACAATGCCGCAGGGAAAATTAAATGGCGCATTTAACAGACTCCTGAAGAATTAGGGATTTAGGTTGAACAATATGCGAAGCTTTTTCGGCGGGACGAAAGCTTCGGAAGCTGTTGGAACGGCCGGTAATAGGCCGTTCCAAATGCAGCTGGATCCTCATTAGCCCATCGGAGTTTCTGGAGTTGTCGGGGCCGAACCTGGCGGGTTGCTCTGGGAATTATCCGCGACCTCTGCAAATTCGGCCGGACGGCCCTTTGAATTGGCAGCGGTTTCGTTCGAAGCCGGAGTGAACTCGGCCGGACGGCCTTTGGAGTTTACAGCGTAGTGGTCGCCGGCGCGGCCCTTGGAATTCGCAGCGTAGTGGTCGGTGGCACGGCCCCGCGAGTTGGCCGCGGCCTGATTTTCACCGGGACGACCTTTGGAATTCTCCGCAAACTGCGAGATCGCGCTCCCAGACAGGTAGCCGGCTTTATGTGCGGTATTCTGAGCGGTTACGGCGCCGGCCGCGAAGGGCGATAAGGCGAAAGCCAAGGCCACTACCGGAGCAAATTTTTTGAAGTTGGTCATGATACAAATCCTTATTGGGCGAGCGATGCAGTTTTTGGCAGTGGTTCTAAGCGGCTGACCCGGGGAGCACCAATGTCTTGAGAGGGTTGTACTACATACGTACATATTGTCAATACGAGCGTACATAGTTTGCGCTTGCTAGAGCTGATCTGAGTTTAAAAGCTGGCGATAATGGCTCGGCCGATTACCGCGGCAAGTTATTTTAAACCCGTCATCCTCAGTTTATCTCAATATAACTATCTGAAATTGTTAACTTATTTTGGAGTTTAAATCATTTTTTCAGCTTGCCACTGACGGGGCTTTCTTTGGTGCTTCCGGTTTCGTGCATGGCACCATTGCGGCTAGCGCCAGTTTGGAACCACCGGCTATGTCGTGTTAATTTTAGCGATAGCGGGCGTGGCTTAGGCCACCAGGCGCAAAGCGAGTCGGTCGGTGCCTAGGCTCTTACCGGTTCGCCGCGCTTACGCTTCGAGATGATAAGGCTGATGCTTCGGATTTAGCGCAGGACAGCTGAGAATAGCAGTTTTTCGAACTGCTCGGTGGGCTCGGAGCTGCGATAGGCCTTGGCCAGTAATATCGCGCCCTGCAAGGAGGAGACGATGAGGGCGGCGATGTCGTCGCATTCGGTAGTGGGTGGGAGCTCGCCAGCGCGAACCGCGGCTTGCAGGCAGTATTCGACCGCTGCTTGAATTTGGTCGAAAATTTCGACCAGGCGCGTGCGGATGGCCTCGCTGCCATAGCTGGTCTCGGCGCTGAAATTGCCGAACAGGCAACCGATTTTCGTGCTCTCGGATTGCGCGGGCTTGGTATTGGCCTTGATGTAGTCGTGCAACCGGGCAAGCGGAGACAGCGCGTCGTTACGCAGGGTCCGGGCCAGGACTTCGCGGGTTTTCGCATAATAAAGGTTGAGGATCTCCAGGCCGAAGGCTTCCTTGGAGGCGAAGTGGTTGGTGAAGGAGCCTAAAGGGACGCCTGCGGCCTCAATGATGTCGCGAACACTGGCGGCGCCGAAACCGCGCTCGTGGACGAGCTTGAGCCCGGCGACGAGGATTTTTTCACGGTTTGAAAGCTTACTCACTTTAGTGCACTCCGGTTGGTGGTGAACAGTTTACGAAGCTTTTCCGATCAAAAAGCTTCGGAAGCTGTTGGAAGCGGCCTGGCGAATTCGCCGGGCCGCTCCAAAATTCAGCACTCATAAACCGGCGGGCGATTAGCCAACGGCGTATTCGCCTGGACGGCCCTTGGAGTTTGCAGCGGTCTGAAACTCGGCCGGACGACCCTTGGAATTCACCGCGTAGTGGTCGGTAGCACGACCCTTAGAGTTCGCCGCATAGTGGTCCGTGGCGCGACCTTGCGAGTTAGCCGCATAGTGGTCCGTGGCACGGCCCTGCGAGTTGGCGGCATAGTGATCGGTGGCACGACCCTGCGAATTAGCCGCGTAGTGGTCCGTTGCACGTCCCTGCGAATTAACGGCGTAGTGGTCGGTTGCGCGGCCTTTGGAATTATCCGCAAATTGGGAGATAGCGGCGCCGGACAGGTAGCCGGCTTTTTGGTTATTGCCCTGGGTGATGGTGGCGCTGGCCGCAAACGGCGACAGAGCGAAAGCCAAAGCAACAATGGGGGCAAAGTTTTTAAAGTTGGTCATGATACAAATCCTTTTTTCAAATAGGCGTTAATTTTGTGGGCACTGGTTCTGGGCGGACAATCCAGGCTGAACCAATGTCGTAACGCCTATCTACTACATACGTACATATTGTCAATACGAACGTACATAGTTTTTATGCGGCGATTAGTTTTTTCGGAGGAAAAGCTGTGGATAAAGCTGTTTGCAGAGCGTTTTCCGGAGGCCCGACTGGATGCAGTTAGCAACACCGCATGCAGCTGCTTCCCTTAAATCATTGAAATTGTTCAAGCTTTTGATTCTGGAGCGAATTGAGTGGAATAACCGGTGATACTTGCGTTGGGTCGTGGCATATCACCCATGCAAAACACGAAGCAGGCTTTCCGGTGCGCGATCGAGAAGCAGGATTTTCTTGACTATCAATATGGATGACCGTATTTTTTTGACATGTCCAGAATCTCAAACCGCGATCGAATCTTGTCCGAAGGGCTCCGGGTTGTGCATCAGCAGGGCTTTGGAGGGGCCAGCGTGCGCGATATTATCGGTGCCGCCGGGGTGCCTCAGGGGTCGTTTACCAATCACTTCGCTTCCAAAGAAGCGTTTGGGTTGGAGGTGCTAAATCTTTATTACGACAGCGCCAAAAAGCGGATGGCTGAGACCCTGTTGGATGAGAGCGTGCCGCCGTTGGCGCGGATGCGGAAATGGGTGGTCACGATTAAAACTGCCGTCGGCGAAGGTGATTCAAAGGTTGGCTGCATGCTTGGGAATTTCAGTGCCGAGGCGACCAACTGCGATGGTTGCATCCGCAAGCGGCTGGCGGAGATTTTTGATGAGATGGCTGCCACAATCACCACATGCTTGAACGCTGCCGTGAATGCGAAGGAACTGCCGGCAGGATTTAATTGCGCCGATACGGCCGGGTTTATTCTCTCATCGATGCAGGGAGCAATTTTGCTCTCCAAGGCGCACCGGGATTTAGCGCCGATCGAGCAGTTCGAGCAGGTTTTGTTCTCGAAAGTCTTAGCCTAGCTTGCTTTGATTTTGGCGAGCCTATGTACTGCCTGTGTAATGGGCGTGGGTCGTAGCGCGTCTGCATACGACCCCTGCCCTCACCGCCCGCGGATGAAGATAAATACGGGACTTCCCACTCGCATGGCTCGCGGCGACCCCGGATAGCTGGGACGATGCAGACCGGTAGGGTTTGCAAAAATTACATTTCATTTCAAGGCTGGTTCCATGCGGCGGGGGTGCTGTTGCTTATATAGGTGACAGTATCAATCCGTCCGAGAAAGCAGGAGAAGCCCCTATGCCTAGAGGCGATAAAAGCAAATATACTCATAAGCAGGAGCGCGAAGCCGAGCATATCGCGGAGAGCTATGAGCATAAAGGCGTTTCTGAAACGGAATCTGAGCGTCGTGCCTGGGCAACTGTGAATAAGGATGATGGCGGCGGCAAGGCTGGCGGGTCGGGTGTGGGCTCTCATACGGGCCATCCGGCGGCGCATAAAGGCGGCAAGCTAGGCGGCAAGGCGGCCGCGTCCCGGCCTGCGAATGCGCGTCAAGCGTCAGCCAAGAAGGCTGCTGCGACGCGCAGGCATAAAAATGCGGCTTGAAGCTGCGGCCTGACAATAAGATTATATTTAAGGGGGAGGTTGGAATGAGTGGTGCCGCACGGCAGTTCCAAGGACTGCGGCCACAGGCTATTAAAGATGCATATGCCAGGCTTTCCAAATATTACGACATGATATTCGGGCCTCTTTTAGGGCCGGCGCGCCTGGCTGCCGTTCAAGCTGTTAATGAGTTACCGGGGCGCGACGTGCTGGAGGTAGGCGTGGGAACGGGTTTGGCCCTGCCTCATTACAGTCCCCATAAGCTTATTACCGGTATTGATGTTTCCGCCCATATGCTGGTGAAGGCGCAGGCGCGCGCCGCGGAGTTGGAAAACGTGCAGGCAGTCCTTGAGATGGATGCGCAGGCCACGAGTTTTGACAGTGGACAGTTCGATATTGCGGTGGCGATGTTCGTTGCCTCGGTGGTGCCGAACCCCAAGGCTCTGCTTGCAGAGATGCGACGGATTGTGAAGCCGGGCGGCTGTATTTTGTTTGTGAATCATTTTGCAGAAGACCAGGGCGTGCCGGAATGGTGGCGGCGCGCAACTGAAATGGTCTCGGTCAGAATTGGGTGGCGGGCAGATTTCAGATTACGCGATATTTTCGATGATGAAGATATTTCATACGCCTCCATCCTTCCGATGCGGCCATTCGGATTTTTTGATTTGGTAGAACTACGCAATTAGGCCCTCCACAGCCTTAAACCCCGTATCCGAATTGAAAAAATTCTTTTGGGTTTTTTTTTACAAAAGAACTGCCTGCCTCACTACGGTTGCGGATCCGCAACGGTATCCAGCGCGGCAGGCAGCGGCGGAGGATTTGTGGGGATGGTAACCGGAGCGACATTGGTCTGCCAGCCGCCGCCGAGTGCCGTGTAGAGCGTGACGATGTCGTTGGCGACCGCAAGGTTGGCTTGGTCCAGTTGTTGACGCGAGGTGACGAGGGTTCGATTGGCGACGAGCACCGGCAGATAGTTGTCCAGGCCGTATTGATAGCGGCTTAGCGCCAAGTGCAGCGACAAGGCGGCGGATTGCACGGTGCCCGTGATACGGGCTGCGGTGGTTTGATCAGTGCGGTAGGCGATAAGCGCGTTTTCAACTTCATTTAAAGCATTGAGCACGGTGTTGCGGTAATCAAGCGCGGCGGTAGCTTCCTGAACCCGGGCGGTACGCAAATTGGCGGTAAGTTTACCGCCCTCGAAAATCGGCAGCGAGACAGCGGGGCCAGCCGAATAGAACAGGCTGGACCAGTTGGTAAGGTAGCTGGCGTCGGTATTGCGCAAGCCGACGCTGCCGGTGAGCGAGATGTCCGGGTAGAAGCTGGCGACGGCAACGCCGACATTGGCGGTTGCAGCATGCAGTTCATCCTCGGTCTCGCGAATATCCGGGCGACGGCGGGCAAGGTCGGATGGGATGCCGATACCGATCACATCCGGGTTGGGCGGTAGCGGCGCCGGGGTAGCGAGCATGGCATTGAGCGCGCCCGGTTGTTGGCCGGTAAGGATGGCGAGCTGGTTCATAGCTTCGCCGACTTGCTTCTCGTAAGCAGGCTGTTGCGCGGCATCAGTATCCAATTGGGTTTGCGCCTGCTGCACGTCGACATCGCTGGTAAGCCCCTGGGCTGCGCGGCTTTGCGTCAGTTTCAGGTTCAGCTGGTCGCTTTGCACATCCTGTTGCTGCTGGGCGGCGAGCTGCTGCGAACTACGCAGCTGGAAATAAGTTTGGGCGACCTGGCTTTCCAGCATCACCAACGCATCGTTGGCAGCCTCGGCCTGAGCTGCCTCAGTGGCGTTGGCTTGTTCGACAGCGCGGCGAACGCGGCCGAACAAATCAAGTTCCCACGAGGAGCTGAAGCCCCAGGAAAACAGGTTGATCGGCTGGGTTGCAGTGTTGAGACCACTGTTCAACGCGTTGCTGATATCGCTGCCAAGGCCAGGCGTGGTTTGGTTGATCGGCGAATTGGGAGATTCCAATTCATTCAGTGCGCTGTTGATATTATTCGATTGCAGGATGCCCTTCAGACCCAGTTGCTCGCGCATATAGCTGGCGTTGCCGTTCAAAGTCGGCAGACCGGCGGCAGCGGCGGTGACGACGTCTTCGTGCGAGGCCAGAACGCGCAGAAGCGATTCCTGGAAGCTTATATTACCGGCGATGGCTTGTTGCATCAGCGCGGTCAAAACCGGATCATGGAAATCGTTCCACCATAGCGGATCAGGGTTCGCGGATTCTGTAATATCGGGCGCCGGATGGTAGGTGGGATCGTTGAAAGACGTTTTGGTCCCGGGAGATGGCGGCACGAAATTGGGGCCTACCGTGCAGGCGGTGACGCCGGCCAGCAGCAGGTAAGAAAGCCGGCGCATCAGGCGGCGCCGCCGGATTTGGTTTTGATGGTCGACATCATCAAAGCGGTCGGGATCATCACCAGCGCCAGGATGCCGGTGAGGACAAAGACGCGGTTATAGGCAAGGACGGCGGTTTGGGTTTGCAGGATCTGGTAGACCTGGCCAACCGCGACCTGCATCGCGCTGGAAGCAGAGGCACCGGTGCCGATAGCCGCCTTAGCAATCTGGTGAACGAAAACATTGTAGGGTTGGTATGAAGGATTCAGATAACCAACCAGGGTTTGCTGACTCGATTGCGAGCTTTCGGTAATCATCGCGGTGGAAATGGAAATGCCGATGCCGCCGAAGACATTGCGGGCCATGCTGAATAAAGCCGCGGCATCGCCCTGCTGCTCCTTCGGTAAGGTTGCATAGGCAATGGAACTGATGGGCACGAATAACAGCGACAGGGCAGCAGTCTGACTGGCGCGCAGCAGCACCATGGTGCGAAAATTTTCCTGCGGGATCAGGTGCGACGAGTAAAAAAGCGCCGATGCCAGCGCCAGTCCGCCGGCGGCGATGACATACTTGGCGGGAACCCGGTTCAAAATTTTGCCGACGATGGGAATGAGTGCCGCCAGAACCACGCCGCCGGGGGCCAGGACCAGGCCGGCCCACGTCGCGGTGTAGCCAAGCTGCTGCTGGGCGAATTGCGGCATCAGGACCGCGCTGGCATAGAGCACCAGACCCATGATGCCGATCTGCAACCAGCCAAAGGCAAAATTACGGTCCTTGAAAACCCGCAGATCTACCACCGGATTATCAGTGTAGAGCAGATAGCCGATGCCGAAAATGAAACCCATGGCGCAGAGGCTGGCAACGACGAGAATGAAGTTGGATCCGAACCAGTCCAGATCTTCGCCACGGTCGGTGACCAGTTCCATGCAGCCCAGCGCCAGGGCAATAAAGGCGGTACCCACATAATCGAAGGGCGGGGCGGTTTTTTTCAGGCGCTGCACGGTCGGAGAATCTTCGACGTAATGCATGACACCGAAAAGCGTGAGGATCCCGATTGGGACATTGATCAGGAAAATCAGGTGCCAGGAATAATTATCGGTAAGCCAGCCGCCGACCAAAGGCCCGACCACCGGCGCGATAATGGTGGCGATAGCAGTGAGAGCGAAAGCGGCTTGGCGTTTTTCCGGCGGGAAGGTGTCAAGGATGATGGCCTGCTGGGTGGGTTGCAGGCCGCCACCAAAAAAGCCCTGGATAGCGCGGAACATCAGCAATTGCGGGAAGCTGCTGGATAGGCCGCAACCCAGCGAGGAAGCGGTAAACACAGCAATACAGATGAGGAAAAAACGCTTGCGGCCGAGCATGCGGCTGAGCGAACCGGAAATGGTCAGGACGATGCCGTTGGCGATGAGGTAGACGGTCAGCGACCAAGTGGCGTCGTCGTCGCTGACCGAGAGGCTGCCGGCAATGTGCGGCAGCGCCACGTTGACGATAGTGGTGTCAAGCACCTCCATGAAGGCGCCGAGCGTTACGACGATCGCGATGATCCAAATATTGCCGCGCGGACGCCAATTGGTTTCGTCGGCGGCCACGTCAGAGCTCGCTCGTTTTGGCGCTCATTTCGGCACTCATATTTCAGCGCTCATTTCAAATAGACGGTGGGGTCTACGGAGATGCCGAGCGGCAAGCCCTGGCCGCGCGGAATGCCGCTATCGATAATAATTTTAACCGGCACGCGGCGGACAATTTTAACAAAATTGCCGGTGGCGTTTTCGGCCGGAAAGGCACTAAATTGGGCGCCGCTGCCTTGCTGGATGCTGTCGATATGGCCGGTGAGATGCAGATGAGGATAAGCGTCGACCGCCATTTTGACCCGGTCGCCGGGGCGCATGCGGTTAAGCTGGGTCTCTTTGAAATTGGCGACCACCCAAAACTTCGGCGAGACGATGTAGAAAACCTGCTGGCCCGCCTGCACGTAGGTCCCGAGATCCACATTGCGCATGGTGATGCTGCCGTCCTGAGGGGCGCGGATATAGCTGTAGGAGAGTTTTACCTGCGCCTGGGCGAGGTTGGCCTGGGCTTGTTCCAGCTGCGCCTGGCGTTGTTTCACCGTTTGCTCTGCGGTGGCAATGTTCTGCGAAACCAGACTGGCGGTGTCGACCTGCGCCTGCGCTGATTTTACCGAAGCTTCAGCGGAGCGAAGCTGCGCTGCAGCCTGGTCGACATCGGAGCTAGCGGTAGCGCGCTGGTCGACATCAAGCTGGCGCAGGTAATTACGATGGGCGACAAATTCGTTGGCTTCAGACTGCGCCAGCTGCGCCTGCGCTTGTTGCAGCTGCGCCGGGGCCTGCACCTTCTCAACCTGCAAGTTCAGGATGGCGCTGTCGAGCTGGGATTCTGCCAATTGGATATTGGCTTCGTCCTGAGCTTTCTCAGCCTCCGCTTCCCTGGGATCGATGACAAGCAACAGTTCGCCGGCGGTGACGTAGCTGTTGTCATTGACATATAGGGATGTTGCGTAGCCGGAAATATTTGACGCAATGGAGATGGCACGGCCTTCAGTATAGGCATCGTCGGTGGACTGTTCGTTGCGTGTTAAAAACCAATAGATAAATGCGGCGATGAGGGCTATGAAGACGACGATACCACCGATGATCAGCGGCAACTTGCTATGCTTCTGGTCTTTTTTATCGTCCGAATTGTCTTTGTCATCCTTGTTGTCGCCATCGTCAGCGGGTTTGTCGTTATCTCCAGACTTTTTGTCACCTTGTTTTTGCTGGTCCGGATCCTTGCTCTGATCGCCGCGGTGATTGTCGTTTTTGGAACCTGACACAGACTCGCTGCGCGAAGCTGCATCGCCGGAGCTGGCTGCCTGCTTCTCTGGATCGTCTACCAAACCGGTCTCCCACAGATAAGGCGCCGGATGTGGCAGCGCGGAGATTTGAGAAATTGGGATTTGACGTCAAAATATAAAGTGGGTTTACGCGATAACACCATTTCATGACAAAAAGTTTAGCTCAGCAGCCTGCCAAACCGGTGGCGACGCACGATATCACTGTTCCTGCTGGCTCGGATGTAGCTCCGTAAGGCGCCAGCCAAAGTATAGAGGTCCTGTGATGACTGAGTTAGATGCTGCGAAATCCGGTAAGTTCAAGATTGGCGGGAGTATCGAAGTTAACCGTCTTGGCTACGGCGCCATGCGCATTACCGGTAAAGGAGTATGGGGCGAGCCGGTGGACCGTAAAGGGGCTATCGAAACCCTGCGACGATTGCCGGAACTTGGCATCAACTTTGTCGACACCGCGGATTCCTACGGCCCCGATGTTTCAGAAGAACATATCCGGGAGGCTCTGTATCCCTATAAGAACATGTTGATTGCCACCAAAGGCGGTCTGACGCGAACCGGTCCGGATGTATGGGTCCCGGTAGGGCGGCCGGAATACTTGATCCAACAGGCGCATAAAAGCCTGCGCAATCTCGGCGTTGAACAAATCGGCCTCTGGCAGTTGCATCGGATCGACCCGAAGGTGCCGCGTGATGAGCAGTTCGGCGCCATCAAATCACTTCTGCAGGACGGCTTTATCCTGAATGCGGGTTTAAGCGAATGTTCGGTCGAAGATATCGAAGCCGCATCAAAAGAATTTAAAGTAGCAACCGTTCAGAACCGCTATAATCTGGTGGATCGAGGCAGCGAGGACGTGCTGGTTTATTGCGAGAACCATGGCATTGGCTTTATTCCGTGGTTCCCGCTGGCGTCCGGCGACCTAGCAAAACCTGGATCGCTATTAGACAAATTGGCGAAAGAACATAAAGCCGCACCCAGCCAGATTGCATTGGCCTGGATATTGAAACGCAGCCCGGTGATGCTGCCGATCCCCGGAACGTCCAAGGTAAAACATCTGGAAGAAAATGTCGCAGCCGTGGAAATCGAGCTTTCGGCTGAGGAATTTGCAGCTCTGGATGGGGCAGCAAAAAAGGTGGCGAGTAAGTAGTCGCTTTTAAAAAAGCGACGCAAAACTTTTTTAAGTTGCGGTTTGGGCGTTGGCTGGGCCAGCGGCCATGGCCCGGAACAAAACATTTTTTTTAAAAAGAACTGCTGTTCTGACTGCTTGAGGATGCGGCAGCGGTATCGGTGGCGTTACCGGCACGCTTTGTCATATTCAGTTACAGAATTGATACGCGCTGCGGCCAACCTATGTGTAGGGATAGCGCGCGAACTACAGTGTTTCGCTGGCGTGTCATGTGGGTGGGGGCGGTTTGCGCGATTTCGGTAAGCTTGGTCTTGGCGTCATTCCGTTTTGGCTTGTTATAAGTATGGCATCCGCGGCCCCACCGCCGCCTTCGGTGACAGTGGCACCTGTCATAACCCAAAATATTGCACCGAGTTTCAGTAATATTGGCCATGTGGTCGCGATACAATCGGTGAAGATTGTGGCGCGGGTGACGGCTTATATAGACGAGGTCAACTTTCAACAGGGCAGCGCTGTTGAGGCGGGACAGTTGCTGTTCAGCCTGCAACCGGCGCAGTATCAGGCCGCCTTGTTAATGGCGCAGGCCCAACTGGCGTCGGCACAAGCGGCGGTTGCGAATGCGCAATTGGCGTACGCGCGCGCGGCAGCATTACGGGCGACCGGTTTTGAGGCTGAGTCCGTGCTGGATGCCGATACCGCGACCCGCGGTGAGGATGAAGCGAACGTGTTGTCAGCGCAGGCGAACGTCGCCAACGCCAAACTGAATTTAAGCTATTGCACGATTACTGCGCCGATCGCGGGCCGGATCGGCACTGTAGCTTTAACCAAAGGCAATTTGGTTTCTTCCAGCACCGGCACGCTGGCGACGATCAACCAGCTGGACCCGATCCGGGTCGAATTTTCCGTCAGTGCGGATAGTCCGATTTTGGCAGCCTTTCAGAGCGACCCCAGCGAGCAGCAGTTCGACATCAGCATCGACCTGCCGGATGGTGCGCCTTATCCGATTAAAGGCAAGATCGCGTTTCTGGATAACCAGGTTGATAGCAGTACCGGCACGGTGAACGTGTATGCGGATTTTGCCAATCCAAAGGGCGTGTTGCTGCCCGGTGCTTATGTGAACGTTTCGACTGCGCCAGCGCAGCCCAAACTTGCCGTTCTGGTGCCGGTGGCTGCAGTGCAGGCGGACCCGAAGGGTAGTTTTGTGCTGGTGCTGGCCCCTGGCAACAAGGTGGTGGAGACGAATGTGACGCTGGGCGACCAGATCGACCAGAATTACGTCGTCAAAAACGGGGTAAGGGCTGGCCAGCAGGTCGTTGTCGATGGCATCCAAAAGGTGAAAAACGGCGAAGTGGTAAATCCCACCGTCGAGACCGCCTCGCAATAGCCGGCAACGATGTTTTCAAAGTTTTTTATATACCGGCCGAACTTCGCAATTGTTATTGCCATCGTCATCACCATCGCCGGTCTGGTGTCCTTAAGCGCTATACCGATCGCGCAATATCCGAATGTGACGCCACCGCAAGTGACGATTTCAATTACTTATCCGGGCGCCAGCGCGCAGACGATTGTGAATACGATTGCCGAGCCGGTGGAAGAACAGGTCAACGGCGCGCCCGGCATGATTTACATGCAGAGCTCGGAAGCCAGCTCCGGCACTTATTCGTTAACCGTGACGTTCGCAATCGGGACTGATCCGAATATCGATCAGGTTAACGTGCAGAACCGGGTCCAGGTGGCGGAAGCGCAATTGCCGGCGGAGGTCCAAAGCGAAGGCATTACCGTGCGCGCCGCCTCAACTACACAGGTGCTGGTGCTCAGCATGTTTTCGCCGGATAGCAAGTACAGCCAGCTTTATATTTCGAACTATTTGTATACCAAGGTGCAGCAGATCATCGCGCGGCTGCCGGGCGTCGGCAACACCCAGATTTTTGGACAACGGCAATACGCCATGCGGGTCTGGCTGAACCCGGTGGAGATGACCGGGTTAAATATTACCACCGCGGAGGTGATCGCGGCAATCCAGGCGCAGAATATTCAGGTTGCGGCTGGCCAAATTGGCGAGCCGCCGGTTGGCAGCGACCAGCAGCAGCAGCTGACCATACTGGCGCCCGGAGAGCTGACGAGCGTGGATCAGTTCAAGAAAATCGTGTTGCGGACAGATGCGGCCGGCGGCATCGTGCATTTGTCGGATGTCGCGCGGGTTCAGCTCGCTTCGCAGCAATACACCACCTCCGGCACGTTCGATAAATATCCAGCCGCGCTGCTCGCGGTGTATCAGGCGCCGACGGCAAATGCGCTGCAGGTGAGCCAGGAAGTGCAGGCGGAGATGAAGAAGCTCGCGCCGCAATTTCCGGCAGGACTGAAATATACGGTGGCGTTCAATGATTCGAGTTTCATCGTCGCCAATGTCGAGGAAATTTTGCGCACGCTGGCGATTACGCTGGTCCTGGTCGTGGGCGTGGTATTTCTGTTTCTGCAGGACTGGCGGGCGACTATTATTCCGACCATCGCAATTCCGGTTTCCCTGATCGGCGCCTTCGCGGTGCTGTACGCGCTCGGGTATTCGGCCAATACCATCGACCTGTTCGCGATCGTGCTGGCGATTACACTGGTTGTGGATGACGCTATCGTGGTGGTCGAGAACGTGACGCGTAATCTGGAGGAGCATCCCGAGCTGAGCGTCGCGGAGGCCACCGAGAAGGCGATGATCGAAATTACCGGGCCGGTGATCGCCACGACTTTGGTTCTGGTTGCAGTGTTTGCGCCGGTTGGATTTGTGTCCGGCATTACCGGCGCGCTGTACCGGCAATTTGCCACCACCATTTCGGTTTCCGTGGTTATTTCCGCGGTCAATGCGCTGACACTTAGCCCGGCATTATGCGCATTGATGCTAAAGCCGCCGAAAAAGGCGCGCTTCAAGCTGTTTGTTTGGTTCAATAAGGGCTTCGATTTTGCGCGCGATAAATATGGCGATGCGGTGCTTTGGCTGTCACGCCGGCTGATTTTGGTGGGCGGCGCGCTGGCTCTTATCTTCGTTGCCGCCTATGGCGTGTTCAGCATTACGCCATCCTCGTTCTTACCGGCCGAGGACCAGGGTTATTTCCAGATGAGCGTGCAGTTGCCAAATGGCGCTTCGCTGGAGCGCACCCAAGCGGTGGTCGCCTCGTTGGGAAAAACCCTGCTGGCAACTCCCGGGGTTGAACATGTCCTTGGCATTTCGGGCGTCAACAGCGTCAGCCAGGCGCAGCAGGCAGGCTACGCGTTCGTAATCGTTATTTTGAAACCCTGGAACCAGCGCGGCAGCAGTGAAAGCGCATTGGCGCTGATGGCGAAGCTGAAGCCGAAATTCAACGCCATACCGTCTGCAACGATTGCCATGTTCGACCCGGCCTCAATCCCCGGCATCAGCCCCACGGGAGGCATCAATTTTGTTCTGGAGGCCCAGAATGGCCAAAGCTTTCAGCAGCTTGGCGAGGCGGCGCGCGGGCTGATCTTTGCGGCCAACCAGGATAAGCGGTTGGAGGGCATGTTTACCGCATTCTCCGCAAATGAACCTCAGGTTGAGGTGTCGGTAAATACCGATAAGGCAGAATTGCTGGGAGTGTCGCCGCAGACGGTTTATCAGACCATGCAGGCCTATCTTGGCTCGCAATACGTGAATTTGTTCAATTACGATAACTTTGTATTTCAGGTGGATGTGCAGGCGGACCAGCAATTCCGCAGCAAGATATCCGATATCGATAATCTATACGTGCAAAGCACCTCTGGCGTGGAAGTGCCACTGACTAGCTTGGTGACCGTGAAAACCGTCGAAGGCGCGGATGCGGCGACATTGTATAATGAATATCCGGCGGTGCTGATCAATGGTCGCGCCGCTAGCGGCTATTCCGACGGACAGGCAATTGCGGCGATGCAGGAGGCCGCGGCGAAACATTTGACGAAGGGCTTTGGCTATGAGTGGACCGGGCTGACATACCAGGAAATCCTGGCCGGCGGCCAGGAGGCAGACGCCTTCATATTCGCGTTGATCTTTTCATTCCTGTTTCTGGTGGCGCTGTATGAAGGTTGGTTTTTGCCGTTTGCAGTGATGCTGCCGGTGGTGTTCGCGCTGGTAGGCGGGCTGATACTGCTGTGGTTCCGGGGCATGCCGCTCGACGTATATGGGCAGATCGGGTTGGTTTTGCTGATCGGGCTGGCGGCCAAAAACGCTATCCTGATCGTAGAGTTTTCCAAGGACCGGCTGGAAACCGGCGATGTCGATATCCTGCAGGCGGCGGAAGAAGGCTCGCGTACCCGATACCGGCCGGTAATGATGACGGCGCTGGCGTTTATCTTCGGGGTAATTCCGCTGGTCTTTGCAACCGGCGCGGGTGGCGCTGCAAGGCAGTCGATCGGGACGACGGTGTTCAGTGGAATGATTCTGGCAGCGTTTGTCGGCGTACTGTTCGTCGGCCCGTTATTCGTCATCGCCGAGCGCATAACCCAGCGGCTTGACCGGAAAAAAACGAGGGAAAAGAAAGCTGTAAAAGTCCAGTGAGCTGCTATAGAATTGAGAATGGGGTCTTCGATACGACTCGATAAGCAGCTGCCAGGCTGGCATGAAGGGTGACTTACCGCGATTTATGCGGGGCAGCCCATTGCCCGTTGCTGCAACACCTTGCAGCGGCTTTGCAAGGACACCACCTTCTCGAGCAGTTTCATGGGGTGCGCAGATGGGGTTGATTAAGGAGCTTGCAGCAGACCGACAGCCGGCGCCGGAGGCCGGTAGCTTGGATCCCACCGACATGCGGACTGAATTGGCGTTGGGCTTGTCTGCAAGTCAGGCCGAGATTTCTCCCAAGTATTTTTATAATCCACTGGGCTCGAAATTGTTCGAGGCAATTTGCCAGCTGGAGGAGTATTATCCAACCCGCTGCGAGGCCGGGATTTTCGAAGCTCATAAAAGCCAGATCGCCCAGGTGGCGGGGCGTAACGTGACGCTGATCGACCTCGGTGCCGGCAACTGCGCTAAGGCTGCGAAACTATTCGCCGTTTTGCGGCCGCAACAATATGTGCCGGTGGATATTTCGGCGGAGTTTTTGGAGGAGGCAGTGACCGCCTTGCAGGCGGAACATCCGGAAATCCCAATGTTTCCCGTCGCAATGGATTTCTCCGCGCGACTGCAGTTACCGGCGCAGGTGCGGCGCGAGCGGCGCTTATTCTTCTACCCTGGATCATCGCTTGGAAACTTCGCGCCGGTGGCGGCCTTGCGGTTTTTGCAAGGGGTGCGGCAGGCCAGCCAAGTCGGGCAGGATGGACTGTTGATCGGAATTGATCTGGTGAAGGACAAGCAGCTACTGGAAGCCGCGTATGACGATGCGCTGGGCGTAACTGCTGCGTTCAATCGGAATGTTCTTTTGCATGTCAACGCCATTTTGGGGACAAACTTCAATTTGAGGGATTGGGCGCATCAGGCGTTGTTCAATAGTGAGCAAAGCCGGATAGAAATGCATTTGCAGGCGCTGCGAGATGTGACGGTGCAGTGGGACGGAGATGAGCGCAGCTTTGCGCCGGGCCAGAGCATTCATACCGAGAATAGTTATAAATATACCCAACCGCGATTCCTGGAATTGCTGGCCGAAGCCGGGTTCGGTGAGACCAGCTGTTGGACAGATGAGCAGAATTCCTTCCTGGTGTGCCATGCTAAAGCTGTATGAAGATTTTTCCGATGAAGTAACCGAGCCCGGCTTGCGGGCTTTTTTCAGCGCGACCCGCGCTCATTCCGTTGCGCTGACGGCAGGTTTGTCGGTTGAGGATTGTGGCGCCCAATCGATGCCGGATGCGAGCCCGGCTAAATGGCATCTGGCCCATACCACCTGGTTTTTTGAGACTTTTATTCTGGAACGGTTCGAGGCTGGGTTTAAACCGTTTGATCCGGCGTTCCGGGTTTTGTTCAACTCCTATTATAACGGCGTCGGCGAGAAATTTACCCGCGCGCAACGCGGATTGCTAACCCGGCCAGCCTTGAACGAGGTACTGGCCTACCGTTCCAATGTCGACGCGCGGATGCTGAAATTGCTTGCAGTGTCAACGGACGCCGAAATGCTGGCGTTGCTGGAATTAGGGTTGCAGCACGAGCAGCAGCATCAGGAGCTGACTGTTACCGACGCTAAACACTTGTTAAGCTTAAACCCATTGGCTCCCGCCTACGGTTTGGCGCTGCAGACCCCTAAGGCCAGCCGGGATCTGGCATGGCTGGATTTTCCCGCCGGCGTTGTGGACATCGGGCATGAGGGTGAAGATTTTCGTTTTGATAATGAAACTCCAAAACACCGCCAGTTTACCGAGCCCTATTCACTTGCCTCGCGGCTTGTGACTAATGCCGAATTCGCGGCGTTTATCACGGACGGCGGATATGGCAAATCGGAGTTTTGGCTTTCAGAAGGCTGGGACTGGGTTCAAAGCAATCAGATAATGCAACCGCTTTATTGGCAGCCCGCAGGCGACGGATGGGCAGAATTCACGCTGCAAGGCCTGGTACCACTGCAGCCGGACCAGCCGGTGGCACATATTTCATATTTCGAAGCAACGGCCTATGCCTTCTGGGCGGGCGCAAGATTGCCCACGGAAGCAGAATGGGAGGCAGCGGCAAACTCCGGCGCGGCACTTGAACAGATGTTTGATGCGGTGTGGCAATGGACCAGCAGCGCTTATTCCCCCTACCCCGGCTTCGTACCCGCCGCCGGCGCGGTTGGCGAGTATAATGGTAAGTTTATGGTCAACCAGTACGTACTGCGTGGCGCCTCCATTGCAACGCCGCAAGGCCACTCACGTGCCACCTATCGTAATTTTTTCCCGGCGCATGCACGGTGGCAGTTCAGCGGGATCAGGTTGGCCAGGTAGAAGTCAGGTTTTGAAAAAAGCGGCTGCTTCCTAACTTATCTTTTGCTTCGTCATAGCCCAGTAAAATCCTGCGCTCACCAGGGCCAGCACGGCCGCGAGTTCAAAGGCGGCGAGGAATGAGCCGAGGGCTTGTACCAGGGCGCCGGTGATCCAAGGGGCCAGGGCGCCGCCAAGTGAGCCGCCGACGTTTTGGATTGCTTCCAGGGTGGCGACGGTATTGGGCGGGGTGATGACTGCGGCGAGCGCCCAGCCGCAGCTGGACGCGATGTTGATGGCGAACAGGCCGCCTGAGATCAGCGTTACCGCAAGCCAGGTGCTGTGCGCGTAGGCGGCCGCGAATGTGAGAATGGCGGCTGCTACGAGGCCGAGGATGACGGGAAGGCGGCAAGCGGTGACGGCGTCCATATGGCGGCCAAGTTGGCGGGAGATGGCGCCACCGATAATCGCACCGAAGAAACCGGCTGCCAGGGGTATGGCGGAGACGGCGCCGGCGTTGGCAATGCTGAGATGGCGCTGGTCCTCAAGGTATCCGGGAAGCCAGGTTGCGAACAGCCAGTAGACATAGACGACGCCGAAAAAACCCAGGAACATACCCCAGCTGGTCGGGAATTTGAGCAGCCAGATGACTTGCCGGAAGCCGATATGGTCAATACTGGGGCTGTCATCGGCGTTGATGATTGCGAGGTCCGCCGCCGGGACGTTGGCATCCGACGGGCTGCGATAGAAAGCGAACCAGGCAACGGCGACCGCAAAGCCCGCGAGACCGGCAATGATGAACATGGCCTGCCAGCCAAAGGCGAGCATCAGTGCAGTTAGGAGCGGCGGCGCCAGAGCCGGCGCCAGTGCGGAGGAGGAGTTAAAAAGGGCGATCGGCAGAGCGCGGTCTTTGGCGGCAAAATAATCAGCGCAGATGCGGGTGCCGCCGATATACATGGGGGATTCGCCGAGGCCGAGTGCTACCCGGGCGGTGACGAACTGCGCCAGCGAAGTGGCAAAGCCGGCGCCGATTTGCGCAATCGACCAGAGCATCATGCCGGCGCCGAGCGCGAGCCGGGCGCCAAATTTATCCACGGCCAGACCAGCTGGGATTTGCGCCAACCCATAGCTCCAGGCGAAGGCGGATAGCAGCAGGCCCATCTGGCTGTAGGAAAGGTGCAGCCCGTGGCGGATTTCCGGGTTACCGACAGCAAGGGCGGCACGGTCCAGATAGTTCACGCAGCCGGCGATGACGAGCAGGATGACGCCGGTGTTCCGCAGCCGCCTGGTGCGCTTACTTAGACTCAAGATTGCAGCTGGGTCTGGCCGGCGTCGACTTTTTCGAGCCAATCGAACATCTGGTCGCGGGAAACAGGAGATTTCAGGTGGTAACCCTGAACGCGCTGACAGCCCAATGCTTGCAGCAGCTGCAGGTCGGCCGCGGATTCAACCCCTTCCGCGACCACTTCAAGGCCCAGCGACTGGCCCAGTTTCAAGATCGTCTGCACCAATATCTGATCGCTGGCGGAGTCGGAAATGCCGGTAACGAAACAGCGATCGATTTTAATGCGATTGACCTGCAGATGGCGCAGCGATGCCAGGGAAGAATAGCCGACGCCAAAATCATCGACCGCGATGCGGACACCGGCGGCGGAGAGGCGGTTCAGCTTGTCCTGAACTGAGCGCGTATTCATTGCCGTTTCCTCGGTGATTTCAATTTCCAGCATGGCAGGCGGCAGGCCAAGCATCTGCAATTTTGTCAGTATCCGTTCGTCGATGGGAATACGCGATACCTCGCGCGGCGACATGTTCATCGCCACCCAGATATGATCAAGATTAAGGCTAACCAACTTGCAGATCATGGCGCAGACGTCGGCTAGAATGAAGCTGATCAGCAATTCTGAAAGCCCGGTCATGGCGGCGATTGCAAGCAGATCCTCAGGCGGGATCCAGCCGAAATTCGGATGTTTCCAGCGTAGCAACGCCTCCAGGCTTATAAGCAGTTTTCCGTCCGCGCCGAACACCGGCTGGTACCAGACTTCCAATGCGTTCCCTGACAGTGCGTGGCGCAGATCGCGTTCGACCGCGCGCCGCATCTCGCGGCGATTGCGCAGCGAATCGTCGAATAGAAAATAGCGGTTGCGGCCGGCATTTTTTGCAGCGTAAAGCGCCTCGTCCGCGGAAGTAAGCATTTCGGCGATGTTGAAATCCTGTGTGCCGGGGACGGTCGCATAGATGCCGATGCTGGCGCCGATGCGGCCGGCATCAAAGGCACTGAAAGGAACTTCAATTGCGGTAATCAGCCGTGTTGCCAATGCCGACGGCGTGTGCGCTGAAGCACTGCGTTCGTAAAAAATCGCAAACTCGTCGCCGCCGATGCGGGCGATGACAAATTGATCTGTCAGGGTCTCATGTATGCGCCTCGCCACTTCGATCAGCACTTCATCTCCCGCCTGGTGGCCGAACAAATCATTGACCGATTTGAAGCCATCGAGGTCGAGCACCATCACGCAGAGGGTTGAGCGGAACTTGGCCGAGCGGTCCGCTACTTCCTGCATGAAGCCGGAGCGGTTGAGGAGCTTGGTCAAGTCGTCATGGTTGGCGCGAAAGCGCATCTCGTCAGCAACCGCGCTTGACCGTGTGTTGGCTTCCTGCAGCGAGTGGGCGAGTGTTGTCGCGGCGTTTTTGAGGCGGCTGGAGTCGCGGAAAGCGGCCTCGCTTTGCAGACTGATCCGGACCAGCCCGGCGATGTAGAGCAACACCGTTGCAGCCAGGCAGTTGCGGTCGAAGTTTTCAGCGAAGTAGACCAGGCAAAAAGCGGCGGATAGCAAAGGCGGGATGATGAAGCAGAGGGAAATACGGGCATAGGCGGCGCTGTTGGCGACAAAGCCAGCGGTCGCGCCGCAAACCACGACCAGGTAAAATGTAGAAATCGTTGCGCTGTAGCCGGCGCATAATACCGGGATCAGCGCCCAGATGATGCCCGATGCCAGCGCGGTTAGGGAGGTAAGATTCAGATGGTCCCGCACGGTTCCGACGCCCGGGGCAGCATGGCCGTCCGATACCGATGTTAGCGGCACGAAATTCGGGATCACCCGCAGGATGGACGCCAGGATGGAGATGCCGAACCAAGCCAGCCCAGCAGCCCGATGTCCGGAGTGAAACGAAACGATAACGATGATGATGCCGAGGATAATCTGAACCTGCAGCGCGGTAACGCTGGAGCGGCGCACCGCCGCCAGTTGATCTCTCAGGATCAATGGTTCCAACTGCGCTTCCGAGGCCGACGGCCCGATCTTTTCCAGCGACGTCATAACGTTAATGGTGCCTTGTAAAGTTTAATATGAGGAGCCGCCTATACCGTCATACGAAGGCAAAACTAATGAGAATGTCAATTGTAAGTTGAGTTATCCGACCTGAAGGCGAAAAATCCGGCGGCGTCGAGCCGAGCCCAACCGTGAAGAAATTTTGCGCCGCTTTTTAAAAAAGTGGCAACCGGCGAACGCTTGCTTCGGGACTTGATCACGTTTAGGTCCTGTATCGAGAATGAATGACAATACGGCGCAGGGGCACAGAGACTTTTGGGCAGCCAGTTGTAGCAGGGCGGTTGGGGCAGCCAACGCTCGCGGCCTGGAGGATTTTTGGGCAAGCGCGGCGCCAAATTATTGATTTGAAGCGGTTTTGCTCTGGGGGCGGATGCTAGAACGATCCGGTCCGGCGCTGCCGCCCGATAAAGGAGATTAACATGTCGACCACCCAATTAAGCCCATTACGGCGGATTTCGAACAAGCTTCACCGGATGCTGGAAAAGACCCAGGCACCGGTTGATCGGACCCGGGATCTGAAGGGCGCCTATACCGGCTTTGTTAGAAGGGTGGTTGCAAGCATGCCCTTGGAAGAAGCGATGAGCCAAGCGGTGGGTGGCGGCTTCGACGTTATTGGTCCGATCGAAGTGGCGGCGTTGCGGCATGCTGGGCTACGGCCGGATCAATTCGTCATCGATGTCGGGTGCGGGTCCGGACGGCTGGCGGTGCCGCTCTCAGCCTATCTAACCGGAAAATACTCTGGCTTCGATGTGGTGGCCGAACTGGTTGAGTATGCGCGCAAAAGGGTGGCTCGGCCGGATTGGCGGTTTGCTACCATCGATCATATCGGCATTCCTGAGCCGGATGGGTGTGCCGATATGGTATGCTTTTTTTCGGTGCTGACGCATTTGCTGCATGAGCAGAGCTACTGGTATTTGGAAGAAGCCAAACGTGTGCTGAAGCCGGGCGGCCGGATCGTGGCTTCGTTTCTGAATTATTCCCAAGGCTCGCATTGGGACATATTCATAAATACCCTTAAGGATGCGAAAAAAAATCCGTCCGGACCGATAAACGTTTTTTTGTCACGCGAGATATTGACGATCTGGGCTGAGCGTCTGGGGCTGCAGCTGATTGAATTTATCGATGGCGAGGAAGAGGTTCCGGGCTCGACAGCGCTGGGACAGGCCATCTGTATTTTGCAAAAGCCATAGATCCCTGCGTCTGTACTGCGGCAGGGAAATAACCAGCTGTCGCATCTCAGCGGTGCCGGGGTTGTTGTTGAACTAGAAGGATGTATTCATGATCCATGTTGTTGCAATACTAACAGCCAAGCCGGGCAAGCGGGAAGCGGTTCTGGCGGAGTTCAAGAAGAACATGCCGGCGGTCCTGGCAGAGCATGGTTGCATCCAGTACGTTCCAGTAGTGGACCTTGAAGGCGGACCTGAATCATTAACGCGGATCGGGCCAGATGCGTTCATGGTTCTGGAGCAATGGGACAGTGCGGAGGCATTGCAGGCGCACGCCGCATCCGCGCACATGGCTGCCTTCGGCGAGAGCGTGAAGGAGTTGATGCACGGGCGCAGTATCTACGCGCTCAGCAACATTTAGCCGGAGCGCTATTTGCGCGCTACGGCCGGCTTAAGCCGCGCTAGGTCCAGATTTAAAGAAGGTTTTTGCGCCGCTTTTCTCAAAAAAAGCCGCTGTTGCTTCAAGTTCGCGCCTTCCGGCTTTACAGACCTGTCAGGCGACCCCAAGGTGGAATTTGGACTAGCCAGAAAAGAACTTGATGAAATATGCCGCTGAAAATCTAAGCCGGCCTGGTTTTGTAGAGCTTGAATTCGACGGTGCGGCGGTTGGCAGGGCAAAGCGGTCCGCAGCTTCGTTACGGGTGGCGCTGTTGTCATACCGCTCGGATCCGCGGGTTGGCGGACAGGGTATCTTCACCCATAACATCGCGCGCGCGTTAGCGGCGCGCGGGCATGCGGTTGCCATTATTTCGGGCCCGCCTTATCCGGAGGTACCGGCTGGGGTACGGCTGATCCCGCTGCCGTCGCTTGATCTGTTCGCGCAACCTTTGCTGGGGCGCTACGCGCTGCGCTGGCGGCATTTGAAAAGCTGGACCGATACCGCGGAATATTTCTACCATGTCACCGGCAAATTTATGGAGCCATGGAGTTTTTGCCGCCGTGCCGCCCTGTATTTAAGGGCGCACCGCAACGAATTCGATGTTGTGCTGGATAATCAATCTCTGGGCTACGGACTGCTGCAAATTTCGCCGGCGTTGCCGCTGGCGGCGGTGATCCATCATCCGATCCGGCGTGATCTGGAGATGCAGCTGGCGAGTGAGGAGAATTGGGGACGCCGGCTGCTGGCGCGGCGCTGGTACGGATTTTTGCCAATGCAGGAAGCTGTGGCCCGGCAGCTCGATCGGGTGGTGACGGTATCCGAAGTCAGTGCGACCGAGATCGTGGATTGCATGGGCGTGGACCGGGCACGGATTACGGTGGTGCCGCTCGGCGTGGATCAGACGGTTTTTTATCCGCGTCGAAGTTTGGCGCAGTCAGCAGGATTGCGGATAATGACAACGGCAAGCTCGGATGTGCCTTTGAAGGGTTTGCGGTATCTGTTGACAGCGTTTGCCGGACTGCTGGCGGACTGGCCGCAGCTGACGCTGGTGATTGTCGGGCGCAGGCGGAAGGGGCCGACGCAGGATTTGCTGGAGACACTCGGGATCGGTGCATCGGTCGAGTTCGTTGAAAATCTTTCGGGCGAGGAGATGGCAGCGGAATATGCGCGCGCCAGTATTTGCGTGGTGCCGTCATTATATGAGGGGTTCGGCTTGCCGGTGGTGGAGGCGATGGCGTCCGGGACGCCGGTGATCGCCACCGATGGCGGGGCGCTGCCGGAGGTGGTGGGCGATGCCGGGGTAATCGTGCCGGCGGGCGATGCCGATGCGTTACGCACGGCAATCGATGCGTTGTTGCGGGATAGCGCGCGGGCGCGGGCGCTAGCGGTTGCAGGGCTGGCGCGGGTGCAGGCCCGCTATGGTTGGGACCGGGTAGGCGAAGCCTATGAAGGATTGCTAATCGATACGATCGCGGCGCGATGCTGACCGCTAACATCGAGTCCCTGGGTCTGCGCAAGGGCGATAGAGTGCTGGATATCGGCTGCGGCGAAGGCCGGCACTGCCATGGCGTGCAAATGTTGACGCAGGCCCAGGCAGTTGGGGTGGATCTGGATACGGCGGCGCTGCGGATTGCGGCGGACCGGGCTTTGGATTTGCCGGGCGGCCCTCGAGCGGAATTTCAGGCGGCGGATGCAGGCAACCTCCCCTTCCCCGCCGCCGCCTTCGACGTGGTGATCTGCTCGGAGGTGCTTGAGCATGTGCCCGATATGTCGGCCGTCATTGCGGAGGCAGCCAGGGTGATCAAGCCAAGCGGAATATTTGCGGTAAGCGTGCCGCGGGCCTGGCCGGAGCGGATTTGCTGGAGGCTGGCGCCGGGTAAAGGCGGCTATGCGGACCAGCCCGGCGGCCATGTTCGCATTGTCGATGCACGGCAGTTGCGGGGGCTGATTACCAACGCGGGGTTCCGGTTTTTGCATAGCCACTACGCGCATGCACTACACAGCCCGTATTGGTGGATCAAAACCGCGTTCTGGCCGCGGCGGGACGATCATCCAATGGTCCGCGCCTGGCACCGGATGCTGGTATGGGACATGATGCAACGGCCGGCGATTACCCAGCTGGCGGAGCGGTTATTGAACCCGGTAATTGGCAAAAGCCTCGTGCTGTATTTCGAGCGGCAGTGACGCTTCTCAGAAGTTTTCATCCCGCTGAGACGCGATTAGAGGCGCCGGTGCGGCGGATTTTAAACGTGCAAATGCCGGATGGCGCCATTCCTTGGTTTGAAGATGGACCGTGGGATGCGTGGAACCATTTAGAATGCGTGATGGCGCTGAATATCGCAGGTGCGACCGGTGCGGCGCGAGCCGGTTTGCAGGCGCTGGCGGCACGGCAGCAAAGCGATGGCAGCTTTTGTTCCGAATATGGCAACGCGCTGCCCATGGCCGACCACGTACATATTTCCCGGGTGCCCGGCGTGCAGGTGAAGGACACCAATTTTACTGCCTATGTGGCGACCGCGGCGTTGCATCAAGCGATGCTGCTGGGTGTGGATTCCATTGCCTGGTTGTGGCCGGTGGTACAGCGCGCGATCGAACAGGTGATTTCCTGCCAGCATGCGGCAGGAGATTTTGCGTGGTGCGCGGAAGCGTTTGGCGGCGCCGGCGACGATTCCTTGCGGGCCGGCAACGCCTGTATCTATGCCAGCCTCGGCCATGCGATCAGGTTTGCAGAATATCTTGATTTGCCGCAGCCGGCGTGGGCGGCGGCGCGGCTGCGGCTGCGGCTGGCGCTGCGGCACGCGCCTGAGCGTTTTGATCGGGCCGGCAAAAATCGGTCCGGCTTTGCAATGGATTGGTATTATCCGGTGCTATGCGGGCTCTACCCGGCTGCCGCGGGCCGCACCCATTTGCAGGCAGGCTGGGCGCGATTCGTCGACGCCGGGCTGGGCTGCCGTTGTGTGTGTGATGAGCCCTGGGTGACGGTGGCGGAAAGCTGCGAGCTGGCAATTGCCTGCGCGATGGTAGGCGACGTCTCAGCTGCGGCGGCGCTACTCAGCTGGGTGGAAAATCGCCGCGATGCGGAAGGCGCGTTCTGGATGGGCTGGCAGAACGTGGAAAAAATCGATTGGCCCGCCGAACAACCGACTTGGACCCAAGCAGCCTATGTGCTTGCCGTTGATGCCGTGGAACAAGTGACGAAGGCTGCTACGTTTTTCAAGCTGTAGAGCATGATCGTTTCAATAACGATCATGCTCTAACTTTTGCTGACGTCGACGAACCGATCAGGCTTACCAGGCGTAACCGATCTGGGCTGAGAGGGCGACCGGGCCGCCGTCGAAACCTTTCGAGATCGTTGCGCCGATATTGGCGCCGGGGCTGATCTGATAAGCGGCAGCGGCGCCAAGCGCTTCCTGGCCGCCATACTCGCCAACGCGCAAGCCGACCCATTTCTGGCCCACCGGCAGTTCCGGGATGCTGGGTGACGCCAACGCAGCGGCGACCCCCTGATAGGCTTGTTTCCTTACAGCATCGACCGCCTGATTGGTGTAGTTGTTGCTGTTGGTCTGGGCCTCGGCGATGCTGCTGTTCAACTGGCCGAGATTTACCGCATCCGTGGGCTGGGTGCCCGGCGCGACGTTGGTGATCTGGCGGTCGAAACCGGTGGCGGCGTCGCCAACGGAAACCGTGTTGTTACGATCCGCAACCGAGCCTTGACCGAGGGCGACCGAATTGGTGCCGGTGGCCAGGCTGTTGGCGCCAAGTGCGGTGCTGTTCGCGGCATCGGCGATGGCGTTGTTGCCGATGGCGGTGGCAAGGCCGGCATTGGCCTCGGCTCCATCGCCAAGCGCGACCGAGCCTGCTTGCGCCTGCGCGTTCTCGCCTTCGGCAATGGCGCCGGCGCCGGCGGCCTGGGCGGCGATGCCTTGCGCAATGGCGCCCTGACCAGTGGCGACGGCGGCCGGATTTCCAGTAACCGAGCATGCAAGCGCACCGGCGTTGACGGTACATACGCCTAACTGGCCGTTCACGACCGCGTTAATGGTGGCAGCGTTGGCAGCAACGTTTTGGTTGGTGCCAAAAAGCTGGCTGCCGTTGACAGCATCGGTGCTGGTTGAGCTGATGGTGCCGTCGGAAACGTTGGTGACTTTGCGGGTCGCACCCGGGGCGCCGACGCTGACGACATTGGCAACCCCGCCATCCGTGCTGCCGGCGCCCAGTGCTACCGAATTATTGCCGGTGGACTGTGCGCCAGTGCCGATAGCGATGGAATTACCGCCGGTGGCAGCTGTATCGACCGGCGTCGTCGCGCCCGAAACCGTTCCGGTGTCGCTGCCGATGGCAATATTGCCGTTGGTTTGCGCGGCGGAGTTGGTCGTCGTGGCGTTGGCGCCGGAGGCGATGTCGCCGTTGCCGCCGGCGCTGCTGCCGGCACCGGAAGCGGTGCTGGCGAGGCCGGTTGCGGTGCTGGAGGCGCCGTTGGCGGTGCTATCGACGCCGGCGGCGTTGCTAGCGGTGCCGGTGGCCGTGCTGTCAAGCCCAGAGGCGGTGGCGCTAAAGCCGTTGGCGGTGCTGTCGCGACCGCTGGCGACGCTGCTGCCGCCTTCGGCTGCGCTGAAATCGCCGCTGGCGTTGCTGTTGGTGCCGGCGGCCGTGCTTTGGATGCCGCTGGCGGTACTGCCGAAACCGGCAGCAGTGCTGGCCGAGCCGGAAGCTTGGCTCTGCGCACCGCTGGCGGTGCTTTGGGCGCCGGTGGCGTGGCTGGAGGTGCCGGTGGCGGTGCTGTCCATGGCCGAAGCCGAACTGTTGCTACCTGTAGCAGTGCTTGAAATCCCAGCCGCCGAGCTGTTGGTTCCAGACGCCGTGCTCTCGGCGCCGCTGGCGCTGCTATCAGCGCCGCTGGCCGTGCTTTGGGCGCCGAGCGCTTCGCTGCCGCTGCCGTTTGCAGCGCTGTAATCGCCCTGGGCAAGACTATCGATGCCGGTGGCCGTGCTGTCCAGGCCGGTGGCGGTGGCGCGATTGCCGGTGGCGGTGCTGTAGTCGCCGCTGGCCGAAGCCGCCGGACCGGTAGCGGTGCTGGCAATGCCGGTAGCGACGCTGTTGGCGCCGGTGGCGGTGGCGGAATCATTGCTGGCTATACTGCCGGCACCGCTGGCAGTGCTGGATACGCCGCTGGCGGTGCTCGCATAGCCGCTCGACGTGCTGTAATTTCCCGAGGCTGTATTACCAACCCCGATCGATACGCTGTCACGTCCGCTGGCATTGCTGTCATCGCCGGCAGCTGTGCTTTCAACGCCCTGGGCGGTGCTGCCGGCGCCAATAGCGGTGCTGTCGTTCTGCGAAGCGGTGGCGTAATTGCCGGTTGCCGTGCTTGCAGCGCCGCTGGCGGTGCTGTTGGAACCATTGGCCGTGCTGCCGCCGGCGGTCGAGAGACTGCCGGAACCGACGGCAACATCGCCGGCGGAGTCTTGCGAGGCAACAGGCCCATTGCCGATCGTAGTGCCGCCCTCCGCGGTTTGCGCCAACGCCGGCGCGGCCAGGCCGGCGGCCAGCATGCAGGCCAGCAACGCGCGCTGCGACAGCGCCGTAATCAGGGATTGTCTGGAAATTTTCATCGGTTGCATAGGATCACCTCAATGTTAGGCACGGTGAACCCGGACCCATGGCGGCCTATTAACCGATCAGAAACGCTTTGCAATAGGAAGTTGAGTAAATTCTACGCTAAAGACCAGAAATTTGCCTTATTAAACAATTTTTTATGTTTTAAGATATTTTGTTGTATTTTTTAGACATAGATTTGGACGTAACTCCTAACGGCAGTGTTTCGCAGCGGAAGACTCAAGGGTTTTGAGCGTTAGAATTTGAGGCGTTTGAGCTAGATCCGCGTTAGTAATCGCAGGGTTTTAACCGCGTAAGTCGGCTCAAATAGGCCGGATCGGCAAGCCAGCTGATAGATCTCAAAAGGCGGCCGGCCGCCATCTTCGGGGTTGGGGAAGACATCGTGGATAGCCAGCGTGCCGCCCAGACACAGTTTGGCCGCCCAGCCGCGGTAGTCGCCCAGGGCCGCCGCGCTGCTGTGACCGCCATCGATGAAGAGCATGCCAATTTGGCCACCCCAGGCCGCGGCGACCACCTGCGAACGGCCAACCACAGCGATCACCGTATCTTCAAGGCCTGCCTGGCGGATGGCGCGCCGAAAATGTGGCAAGGTATCAAGGCTTCCGGCCTCCGCATCCCATAAGTCCGGATCGTGATATTCCGAGCCCGGCTGGTTTTCCTCCGAGCCGCGGTGGTGATCTACCGAGAACAGGTTGGCACCGATTTTTTTGCAGGCGGTGCCGAGATAAAGAGCGGACTTGCCGCAATAGCCGCCGATTTCAACCACTGGGCCGAGCAAGCCCGCGGTCAACGCCGCCTGATAAAGGGCTTGGCCTTCGTCCGGGTCAAGAAAGCCTTTGAGGTGACCGGCATCAATGGATGGCGGCAAGTCGTCTTGCATAGCCGGGCTCTTCCAGGTTTCGGCCGTTACGGCTGCCGGTGCTTGACCCTAATCCTCAGGCGCGATGGTGATGTGCAGTCCGGCCAAGGCATCGGTCATTTTAACCTGGCAGGATAGTCTTGAGGTTTCCTTGCGGTGGCTGGAACTGTCCAGCAACTCATCCTCATCGGGGCTAAGCGCGGGAAGTTTCGCGGCAAATTCGGGGTCGATATAAACGTGGCAGGTAGCGCAGGAGCAACAGCCGCCGCATAGCGCCAGAAGTTCATCCACGCCGTGATCCCGCAGGTTTACCATCAGCGAATCGCCGGTTTTGGCTTCGATAGGGCTGGTTTCGCCGGCGCGGTTGGTGACGGTAATCTGTGGCATGCAGGGTGATCTCCATATTATTTGGACAATGAACTGATTTCGGGTCCATGAATAAGGAACTGGCGGTTACCACGCAACTGGCAGCGTCCGGCTTGATCCTGATGGATGGCCGGTGCGGGCAACGGCGAGAACGAATTGGGTAATTACGACGCTCGGCCCAGGTCTGAGGCAGCTATGAATGGAGCGTATCGAATGACCCGCATATTGTTTGTCGGCCAGGCGCCGGAGACGGTCGACTTTTCCGACCCTGCGCTACCGTCTGGTTTCAATGCGCAGAAGATCACAGCCGGCATAGCGATTGCCATCGAGGCCATCGAAAAACGTGGCTGGCAGGGCAAAACCTGCATGATAACGCCCGACGCCGCGGGGCGTCTCATGCTCGAGAAGGCGTTGCACGACGGCGAATACGATTGCGTGGTCATCGGCGCCGGTCTGCGGCTGCCGCCAAAGAGCCTGCCCTTGTTCGAGATGGTCGTGAACGTGGTGCATAAGGCGGCGCCTGCCACCCGCATTGCCTTCAATACGCGGCCGGAAGACACCGCCGAGGTCGCTTCACGGCAGCTGAAAGCGCCTTGATCGGTTAAGCCGGCATGCAGATAAATATCGGAATGTCGCGGCTGGTGCGGGCGCGATAATCAGCATACGGCGCGTAAGCAGCGTCGCAGACCGGCCAGAGCGCAGGCTTTTCGGCCGGGCTGGCCAGACGAGCCCGAAGCTGCTGCAGCCGGCCGCGATGCCGAAGCTCGATTTCAGGATGAGCGGCAATGTTGTAGTACCATACCGGATTTTTGGGAGCCCCACCGAGTGAAGCCACCAGCAATGCGCCTTGCTGGTAGGGCACGTACATCAGCGGCATCGTGATACGCCGGCCACTCTTGGCGCCGGTCATGGTGACGAAGCAAACCTCATCGCCGGCCAGTTTGTTGAAGGCGCGGCCGCCGCTGATGCGATTGAGGAAAACATGCGTCCTCGAAAAATATTTCATAAACCAGCGCGGCGGTTGTGCGGATGCCATTGGTAATTTCCTTTTTTAGTCGAAGCACTGCTTTTCTGAAGAAAAGCAGCAAAAGACTTTTTCTATTCTGGGCCGTGGAAAGTGCAAGATCCCGGCTCCGGAACAAAAATTTTCGCGCCGCTTTTTTAAAAGCGGCTGCTTTCTTCTAGCTTTAATCAAGCACAGGCTTCAACCCCGGGTCGCCGGCGGCCATGGCGCGTTGGTAGGCTGGGCGGGCGCGGATGCGGGCAACCCAGGCGCGAATGTTGGGATAGGTGTCAAGTTTTGATTTGGTGAAGGCGCGCATGGTGGTGAAGGGGAACGCCATCATGATTTCGGCGGTGCTGAAGTCGCCGGCGAGCCAAGGGGCCTGGCCCAGCCGGGCTTCAGTTACGGCATAGCTGCGTTTGCTGCGGTAAGCCAGGAGTTTGCGGACCGGGAACGCAAGCGGCAGTGTTTTCAGGATCATCATCAGCATTTCGCTTGCCATTAATGTCGCGTTCGCGAAATGGAACCAGAACAGCCATTCGGCGTAGTTGCTGTCCTCCGGCTTGGGCTGCAATGCGCCACCGCCGTATCGCTGGACGATGTATTCAATGATGGCGCCGCTTTCGGCCAGCATGATGCCGTCGATTTCAACGACTGGGGCGAGGCCCATGGGATGCAACGCATGGTATTCCGGCGGTGCCAGGCGGACCCATTTGGTGCGTTTGTAGATTTTGAGGGTGTAGGGCAAGCCGAGTTCTTCGCAAAGCCAGATGATGCGCTCCGATTGCGAGGTTTCGAGGTGGTGGATAATAATCTCTGACATTTGGGCCCCTTTGCCACAGCGCCTCTGGATTGGGGCTGTTAGTTTAAGACCGTCGCATTGGTTTGGGGTTGCTGGCAAATCGGATTGGAAATCAGGATAAAGATCGTGTTACCGATGGTTGCGAGGATTTGGGTCTCGGGGGAACAGCAATGACACTGAGGAAATGAAGATAGACTTCCGGCGCGGCGGTACGAGTGCGGCTTTGGTGGCGGCGTTTCTACAGCTTGGCGCGACCACGGGCTTTGCCGATGATTGCGGCAACGCGACTTCGCAGACCGATTTGGATGTATGCTACGGACAGCAATTCAGCGCCGCGGATGCAGCGCTGAACGCCACCTATGCCAAACTGATGAAGGCGGTAAGCCCGGCGGGGCAAACCAGTCTGCGCGCGGCGCAACGCGCCTGGCTGGTTTACCGCGACCAACAATGCGCGTTTAATTTGCTGGGCCGGGAGGGCGCATCAGTCTATCCCATGGTGCTGGCGATTTGCAAAACCGATCTTACGAATAACCAGAATAATGAGCTGAAGGCGCAATTGAATTGCGAGGAAGGAGATTTGACATGTGGCGGCCAATAGCAGGGCTAACACGGCGCGCGGCTTTGGCTTTGACTTTGGCTTTGGCAATGCTGGGCGCCGGAATTCTGCCGGCTGCATCACAGTCCGCCAAGCCGCAGGCGGTGCCAACGCCCTTTGATGAGGATGGTTATCAGGTAACGGCGACGGTGACCAAGCAGGAATGTCTGGTCGTTTCAGCGATCGATCTCGCGGACATGGTCGCCAAAACATCGGATTTACAGTCCAAGGGGATCATTCGGCCGGATGTGGATGCGGCGCATGTTAAAGCCCATGGCTGGACCACGGCGGCCGCTTTCGGGCTTAAGGTTGAACCGCTATTCGTGGTGACGGTATTCAAAAACAGTCCGGAGATCGACAAATGCCATTTCGGTCTGGCGATTATTGGCTTTGATGACAAGCCGCAGATTGCCTACACGTTTTCGATGAGCCGGGCAGAGTATGATAAAGTCGATTGGTCGAATTTCGGTTCGAGCGACCTGCCGAACGTGGTCCAGGATTTCACCGTCGGCACGGTGACCGCAGAGCATATGAATGCGGAATCGAAGCTTACCAATTAAAACGACCCTGCCGGCGCGACGCGGCCAGCGTTGCCATGAACCAGCGTTGCCATGATCTTGTCTTCACTGGAATCGCATGCTTCAATTCCGCCAAGTGGGGATGAACCCGCGAAGCAAAAAGCCGAGTTGGCCGCGGGCTGGAAATGCCGGGCTTGTGACGCTCTTATTGGGGGAATGCCATGGCGGACTGGTCTCACCATTACGCGCAGATAAACAATATCCGCGTGCATTATGTCGAGCAGGGAACCGGCCCGCTGGTGGTCCTCGCGCATGGTTTTCCGCATACCTGGTTCAGCTGGCGGCACCAGATCCCGGCGATTGCGGCGGCCGGGTTTCGCGTTGTTGCTCCGGATATGCGCGGCATGGGCCAGACCGACGCGCCGGCAGATCCCGGCGCCTATGACGTTCCACATACGGTCGGCGACTTGGTTGGATTGCTCGATCATTTGGGTGAGGAACGCGCGGTTTTTATCGGTCTCGATTTCGGACTTTTTGCCATCTACGACATGGCCTATCACCATCCCGAACGGATGACTGCCATTATCGGCATCAACAATCCGGCCTGGCCGCATGACCGGGCGATTTCTCCGCTCACGGAATCAGCGCAGATGGCCAAAAAACATTTTTATCACATGCATTATTTCGTTGAGAACCCCGGCGTTGCGGATGCGGCTCTGGACGCCGAGCCGCGGGCGTTTTTGACGCGGGTGTTTTATGCGCTCTCGGGCGATTACCATTATATCGATGTCTGGAAGGCGCCGCCCGGCACGGCCTACCTGGATGCGCTGCCGCAGGCACCGCCGTTCCCCTGGAAATGGTTAAGCGAGCTGGAAATGGAGTTTTTTGTTTCTGAATATGCTCGCTCCGGATTTACTGGCGGTCTCAATTGGTATCGGGCGATGGATATGCGCTGGGCGCAGCGCAAGCAGTTCGAAAACATTCCGAACCCGGTGCCGTTTTATTTTATCGGCAGCGAACACGATACTGATTTGGAAGCCTTTCATGGGGTTGATCCGCTCGGCAAGTTGAGAGATCAGTATAGCGATTTGCGCGGACTCGCCATGGTTCCCCATGCCGGACATATGGTGCAAATGGAGCGCGCGCCGGAAGTCACCCAGCTGATCGTCGATTTCTTGAAAACGGTCTGATCTGAAATGACCGCGGGCGCGGCATCGAGGCTGCGCTGATGCGTCGCATTATTCGGTGGTGCCGGAGCATTCGGGATATACGTGAAGCCTATCAAGTGGCGCACGGACGATGGCCAAGGTTGGTCCGGCCACGCCGCTTCACTGAAAAAATGCAGTGGCGGAAACTATTCGACCCAAACCCGCAACTAACCCTATTTTGCGATAAGCTCGCCACCCGCGAGCTGATCGCGGCGCGTCTAGGGCCGCAATATTTGGCGCCGCTTTGCTGGACTGGCAGCGCCGAGACGCTGCCCCTGGATACTCTGGCGCCGCCTTATTTTTTGAAATCCACGCATGCCAGCGGTCAGGTCATGCTGGTGACCGCGGAGCTGACGCGCGATCCTGACGCCATCAAAGCACGCGCGGCGGCATGGCTGAAACACTGTTTTTCCACGGAGCATGGTGAGTCCGGCTATAAGGACGTGCCACGGCGGCTGCTAGCGGAGCAGCAATTGCTCGCAGCCGATGGCGGGCCGCCGGAGGAACGCCGTTTGTTTGTGTTTAACGGCAAGGTTGCCGTTATCAACTCTGTATTCGTCGAGGACGGCAGGGTGCGGAATGGTGCGTTCCATACCCCCGACTGGGTCAGGCTGGACTGGCATTTTACGCGCTGGGTCAAGCGCGATTTCCCAAGGCCGGAGCGGCTTGAAGAGATGATCCGCGTTGCCGAACAGCTAGGTGACGGCGTCGACCATGTCAGGGTTGATATATTTGATTGCGGCGCCAGGATTTTTGTCGGCGAACTGACCGCGTATTCCTGGAGTGGCCGGGTGCCTTTCAATCCGGACGCAGCGGATTTTGAGCTCGGCCGCTACTGGAGGCTACGGCGGCCGCTATTGCGGGCAATTACCGCAATTTTGCTGCGGCAGCCAATTTCGCGGATCAATAACGGCCGCAGGCGTTAATGCCGATTAGTCGAATTATGTACTGAAAGATTCAATGAGCTTAACAAGCTTTCAGGCTCCGGCATTGTCATGCAAACGTCATCAACGCGGCGTTTGATTTCAAATGAATCGGCTCACCTCAAGACTATCTTCTGGTCTTGAAATGGTGGTGTTGAATGCTGGTTCATTTTGTCGCCTCGTCGGATGTTGTCATCGGCATGCTGGTTGCGTGCTTCGTCCTGGTGCTGGCATTCGAGGCAACCAACGGTTTCCATGATACGTCGAACGCCGTTGCCACGGTTATCTACACCAACACGATGAAGCCAGTGCCGGCCGTGGTGTGGTCTGGCATTATGAATTTTATCGGCGTGCTGGTTGGCGGCATCGCGGTTGCGTATGCGCTGGTCGGGATATTGCCGCCCGATGTGCTGACGCCGCCGAACGGGGCGCCGGCGGTGCCGATGCTGGTGTCGATTTTCGTCTCGGCGCTATTTTGGAATGTTCTGACCTGGGCTTTTGGGATCCCTAACAGCAGCTCGCATTGCATCATCGGCGCGCTGGTAGGCGTGGCCCTAGCAGATGCATTGTTGCACGCCCGTACCGTATCTGCCGGCGTTGACTGGAAGCAGATATGGACCGTGCTCGAGGGGCTCGCCTTCTCGCCCATTCTGGGATTTATTCTAGCCGGCGGACTGTATGCGATTTTGCGCACGGTGGTCCGGCGCGGCGAACTTCTGCAGCCACCGGAAGGCGATAAGCCGCCGGTGTGGTGGTTGCGCGGATTGCTGTTTCTAACCTGCACCGGCGTTAGTTTTTCGCACGGCACCAATGATGGCCAAAAAAGTATCGGCTTGATCATGCTGACGATCATCGGATTGATGCCCGCAACCTTCGCGCTCAATCCGGATGCGCAACAGCAATTGTCGCAGCTTGGGGCGAATGCCAAGCAGGCAATCCCGCTGATCCAGCAATATGGCGATGATCAGAAACAGGCCGGGCTGCAGGCGGCGCAGGCGCTGCAAGCTGCCGGCGGCAGCATCGAAGGCGAAGCGCAGGCGCCGGTGACGCCGGCAACATCGACGGCCGAGCGCGCCACCCGATCGCAGCTGCGCGGCGACGTGTACATGGTATTATCCGAGCTCAAGCATGCAAGCGAGGCGGCGGGGCAGGATGCCGCCTCAAAGGCCAAGGCCAAGGCGCTGATCAAGAAAATGGGGCCGCCGGTGCATTATGCGCCGATCTGGGTGCGGATGCTGAGCGCTCTGTGCCTCGGGATCGGCACCATGATCGGCTACAAGCGCGTGGTACGGACGCTGGGTGAACGGCTCGGCAAGGAACATATGACCCCCGGGCAGGGTGCGAGCGCGGAGTTGGTGGGGGCGGTGTTGATCGGCGTTGCCGGGTTCACCGGCCTGCCCGTCAGCACCACGCATATCATCACCTCGGGTATTGCGGGAACCATGGTCACTGGCGGCCAGGGCGTGCAAGGCGGGATGGTGAGCCGGATTGTGGCAGCCTGGGTATTTACCTTACCGGCAACGATTATAATCGCCGGGGCGCTGTTCTATGTACTCGCCAATCCAAATTTCTAATATCGAGAGGCTTTTTTCGGGCGAGATCTGGCTCTTGCCAATTCGGGTGAGTCGTTTGAGAATGAAGCATCTAACATCAGGGACTTAACACCATGTCTGGAATGCGCCGCGCCTGGCCCGCTTTGATTGTTGCCGCGACCGTCGTTTTCGCCGTTGATTTTGCCGGCGCGGGCGCCGCGCGAGCGCAAATTATCAACCCGTTTGGGGTCAATAACAACAATACCCTTAGCAACGAGGATTTTACGCTGGGGCGCGCGGCGGTGACGAAATTGCTTAGCGAGACGCCCGCGGTGGGTCGATATGAGACCTGGAGCAACGCGAAAACCGGCAACCATGGCAAGCTGACGATCACCAGCATTTTCACCCGGAACAGCATGCCTTGCCGTAAACTCAATTCCCTTATCGTTTTTGCCAAAAAAGGCTCGGCGCCGGATACGTTGGTCTTCGATGTCTGCAAGACCTCGGACGGCTGGAAGATCGCATCCTAAGCGATCAATAAATCCAGCGACCTAGTTGGACGGGACGATTTCGGCCCAGCTGAAGTCCGGGTTGAAGCGGGTGATTTGCGCGGCCCTGGCGGCGGTGTCAGGGCCAAGGTCCTGCTGGAACGCGGTGCCGTCCTGATTGATGATGAAGGTCATAATCCCAGTGCTGCCGTAAACCGCGGGCCATGCCACGAAGGCAAAGCCTCCGGTCATTTTGCCGTCGACGATATAATCCTTGGCGCCCTCGGCGGCATCCGGCCCCTGGCCTTGCAAGATCCGGAAAAAATAGCCCTGATAGGGTGCCGGGTGGCTGGTACTCGGCACCGTGGTGTCCGCAGGCAGGTAGCCCTCGCTCTGGGCTTGCGCGACTAACGGCGCCAGCGGGCTTGGGGTTTGGCCGTCCGCGACGTCCCAATAAAGCCCGTCATGCGTGCCAGGGTTGCTGAAGACATACTTGGCAAAGCTGCCCGTGCCAGTGCTTTGCTGCCGCCTCTCAAAGTAATCCTGCTCGGCGGCGACGCAGGAATACAGCGTCTGGATGGTCAGCAATTCGTTGCTGCCGATACGCCTGTCGATGATCTGCTGGGCGCCGATGGCTGCGTCGAAAGTCCATTTGCCATTCGATTGCACCAATGGAATTGGCAGCGGCCAGGAATTATTACCGACCGAAAGGATCACACTGCCATCCGGCTGCGTCGCCAACGCGTGTTTTTGTTCATATTCCCCAACAAATTTCGCCCCCGTTGCAAGGTCGGCGACATGATCGCCGGAGACCACCAAACGTTCGCCGCCTGGGCCGAAAATGGCCAGGAGTTCTTTTTGGTCGTCGGCTTTAATAGCGCTTATCAACGCGTCAACGGCAGCTTGCGGCGTACCGAAACTTTGCTGCGCCGCACTGGGAGAAAATGCTGCGGCCGCAGCATGGGGAGAAGGTGCTGCGGCCGCGGTTGGCTGGGCCGCAAACACGGCGGTGCGAGGGCCAATGCAGCCCAGGCAAACCCCCAGAATGAAGGCAGCCGGGATGTTAAAGCGCCTGAATTGCGGGTGCATTAGATGGTTACTCATTAACGTCTCCTTCCGCCGCCGCCGCCGAAACCGCCGCGCATGCCCCCGGCCGACCGGCTTTGCGCACCGCGATCGCCGAACTGCGAAGCGGCCTTGCCTTGATTAATGCCTGAGAACGCGCCCGGCTGGCGGTCGCCGCCGGGCCGGTTTCTGCCACCGCCGAAGGCCGGCTTGTTGCCGCCGCCCAAAGCAGGTTTGTTGCCGCCACCCAGAGCAGGTTTGTTGCCGCCGCCGAAGGCCGGTTTATTGCCGCCCGCCGGTTTGTTAATGCCGCCGCTTGGTTTGTTGATGCCGCCCACTGGCTTGTTCGCACCAATGCCGTTACCGCCAGCTGGCCTGTTTGCACCAATGCCGTTGCCGCCGATGCCGCCGGGCGGTTTGGTGATATTGCCGGGAACCTTCACCTTGTCCCGGCCGATGGCATTTGCCGGCAGGCCGCCGCCTTGACCACCTGGCCGGCCTACCGGGCCACCCGGCGGCCGCGTCGGCCTGTTGCCAGCGCCTGGCGGCCGGTTGGCTCGCCAATTCGAGTTATGGATTTGCGCGCGGTTGACGTTGATGTTGTTATAACGATTCACATTCACGTTGATGTTGCCGTGATAGCCGCCGTAACCCCAGCCAGGCCTCGCCCAGCCCCAAAGGCTGGCGGTCACCGCAACGCCGACACCAAAAGCAATGCCCGCGGCCAGCGCGTAGCCGGGCGGCGGCGGCCAGTAAACCGGGGGATAGGCTGGATAGGGCCAGGCGCCATAAACCACGGTCGGATTATAGACCGGAACATAGACGACTTTTGGCTGCGCCGGCGCGATAATGATGGCTTGGTCTTCAACGCTGACGACCTGTTGCGCGTTGGTCTGCAACTGTCCCGCTTGCTGCGCTTGCTTGCGTAACCGCTGCACCGAAGCCAGCACGTCGCTTTCCTGGTTTTCGACCGCATAGCCAAGCTGCTGCACCCAATCCAGCTTATCATTCATGGTGCTGAGGACTTGCGGAAACGGTACCAGCGATTTGACTGAGGGATCCCAGCTTTGCGCCTGCAGCGCGGTTGCGAGTGCATCGCCAGTTAGTTTGCTGTTGGCCGGTTCTTGCTGCCAGCGATAGGCTTCTACGATCTGCAGCGGATAGGCTGACGCCATCAGGATTTGCGTTAATAACTGGTCGGGGTAGAGCGCGATCGGCGCCAGCAACGCATCGAGTTGTTCGGCAGTGTAATCCGCCGAAGTGTCGGTACTGTTCCCCGGCGCGGCGGCCGCACCCGCATCCTGCGCCAAGGCGGAAAGCATCGGCGCGCCAAATATCAGAACGGCGCAAATGGCGGCTTCTATTCCATGCCGGCCAAGGCGCAACGCCGCTTCATGCCATTTGCTACCGGGTTGAGTGGACACCCCTGGTTTATAATGCATTTTATTTTCCCTGCCGGCGCTTTGATCCTGGAATGGCGTTGCCACTGGCTTACTATCCCACAACCTAACTTTGCAATACCGTTTGTTGTGGAAAAGTATCCATTTCCATTTTGCATTGCGGCATCGAAGCCTGCACCGCTACGGGATTGTTACAGTTTGCGCATTGTCCCTGGGCGCCGGCTCCAGCGCGCTTGAAAGCACTAACACGAATTGCAAAAGCCGGAGCCGGAAGATGCGAGCTTTGCGTGCGAGCTTTGCGAATAAGATGCCAAGCCCGGGTCTCTGTTTTCTCCTCGAAAGCCGCTACGGTAGCGGAAATATGATTGACCCGAAACGGTAAGTTTGGTTTACCTCGTTCAAGCGCGGCCAAAGCGCGGCCGGAGTATTAAAGACAGAGGCAAATGCCGGCACCGAAACAGGGAGATTTTGCCGGGCCGATCGCAGGGCGATCAGCAACGCCGCTATTCTTCGACTAACGTAACCTAAGCCGGGCAGAATTAAACGCGCATTCTTATTATCCAGCGCGCGCCCCCCTAACCGGAAGCAGTTACGGATCACATCCAGGCGGTTGCCTCGGTAGACCGGATTTAACCAAAATCTAGACAGGAGCAGACAATATGGCAAAAAAAGCGGCTGGGAAAAAAGAGGTGGCCAGAACCGAGGTTTCCAAACAACCCGCGGCCAAACCGACCAAAGGCAAACCAAATATTCTTATTCTCTGGGGCGATGACGTGGGCTGGTGGAACATCAGTTATAACAGCCGCGGCCAGATGGGCTACCGGACGCCGAATATCGACCGGGTCGGCAATGAAGGCACCGCCTTTACGGATTACTACGCACAGCAAAGCTGCACCGCTGGGCGCGCTGCCTTCATTACCGGTCAGAACCCGATCCGCACCGGTTTGACGAAAGTCGGCATGCCGGGCGCCGATGTCGGATTGTCCGCTGACGACCCCACCATCGCCGCGTTGCTGAAGCCGCTTGGTTACGCCACCGGACAGTTCGGCAAGAACCATCTTGGCGACAAGGACAAATTTCTGCCGACGATGCATGGCTTCGATGAATTTTATGGCAATCTCTACCACTTGAATGCCGAGGAGGAGCCGGAAGACCCGGATTATCCGAAAAACCCTGAATTCAGAAAAAACTTCGGGCCGCGCGGGGTTCTACATTGCTGGTCGGACGGCAAAGGCGGGCAAAAAATCGAGGATACCGGACCGCTGACCAAAAAGCGGATGGAAACCATCGATGATGAAACCACTGAGGCGGCGCTGCAATTCATCGATAAGAACCACGAAGACGGCAAACCTTTCTTCCTCTGGTACAACACAACGGCGATGCATTTTCGCACCCATCCGGCGCCGGAACATATCGGCAAGAGCGGCCAGGGCGATTATAACGACGTGATGGTCGCGCATGACGAAAAGATCGGCCGGATGCTGGATAAGCTGGACCAGCTCGGGATCGCGGAAAACACCATCGTGATGTATTCAACCGATAACGGACCGCATTATAATACCTGGCCTGATGCCGGGATTACGCCGTTTCGGGCAGAAAAGAATACCAATTGGGAGGGCGGCTGGCGGGTGCCGGCCTTTGTGCGGTGGCCCGGAGTTATCAAGCCTGGCCAGGTGCTGAATGATATCGTGACGCATCAGGACTGGCTGCCGACGCTGCTGGCCGCGGCCGGCGAACCCAACATCAAGGAAAAACTGCTAAAGGGCCATACGGTAGGTAAAAAAACCTACAAGGTTCATATCGATGGCGAGAACATGCTGCCGTATTTGAGCGGCGAGGTGACGGAAAGTCCGCGGAAATTCTTCTTCTACATCAGCGATGACGGCGATATCCTGGCGATCCGCATGGGCGATTGGAAAGTCGTGCTGATGGAGCAACGCGCCAAGCAACTGCTCTGCTGGTTCGAACCGTTCGTGAAGCTGCGGGCGCCGAAATTGTTCAACCTGCGGCGCGATCCGTTTGAGCGGGCTGACGAAAATTCGAACACCTATTGGGATTGGTTGCTGCAGCATGCTTACGTCGTTTACGCGATGCAGGCCGTCGTCGCCGGGCAGATGGAGAATTTCAAGAAGTATCCGCCCCGGCAAAAGCCGGCTTCGTTCAATCTGGACGCGGTGCTGGCAACGCTGCAGGACGCCGGCGGCGGCGCTAATCACTAAGTCCATGCCGGATGATTGGGGCCGCAGCAAATGCGGCCCCTTTTAGTTGTAGAAATTACGTGATCAACAGGGGCTATGGCAACCACCGCTAACGAGTTGGTGACATTGGAAGACGTGATCGACCATTGGATACGGATCCTCGGTGTCGGGATCGACGTGTTTGGGGTGTTCATCATCGTCGCCGGCATTATCTGGGCAACTCGAAGTTTTTTTAAATATCCCGGCGCCCTGGGCACGCGCTACGATCAATATCGGGTGCAGATCGGTCGCTCCCTCATGCTGGGGCTGGAGATCCTTGTTGCTGCCGATATCGTCAAAACCGTAGCCCTGGAACTGACCTTTAAAAGCCTCGGCGTTTTGGCTGGGCTGGTCGTCATTCGTACTTTTCTAAATTGGACCCTGGTTCTGGAAATCGAGGGACGCTGGCCATGGAGTGCCGAAGGCATTCCGAAAGCCAAATACCAAGACCAACGTTGAAGCCGGGCTGAAAGTAGAAAAACATGCATGCGCAACTGATCCAGCTGGCACTTCTGCTCAGTGTCTTTTCGGTGGTCTTTTCACTTGGCCTCGAAGCCCAGCCAATGGATGCGGTTTTCTTGCTTCGTCACCCGGGATTACTGCTGCGCTCGCTACTGGCAATGAACATCGTCATGGTGGCATTCGCGGTCGCGGTGGCGGAACTTTTCAACCTCGATCCTGAAGTGAAGGTCGCGATCCTGGCGCTCGCCGTCTCTCCGGTGCCGCCGGTATTGCCAAAAAAAAACCGCAAGGCCGGCGGCGACAGCGCCTACGGGATCGGACTGCTGTTCGTTGCGGTGCTGGCGTCGCTGGTCATTGTGCCGGTATCCATCGACCTGCTCGGGCGTTATTTCGGTGTGCGCACGCATATGCCGCTGCACAAAATCCTGCCGATCGTGCTGCTGACGGCACTGCTGCCGATGTTGCTTGGCATTCTGGTTCGCAAATTCGCGCCCAGCACCGCCGTCCGCCTTGCCGGCCCTTTCGGTAAGGGAGCCTGGATATTATTGGTCCTGGTGTTTTTGGTCGTGCTGATCTTCAAGGCCGGCCAAATGTGGGACATGCTTGGCAATGGCGTGATCCTGGTGCTGATCGCCTTCACGGTCCTGGGACTGCTGGTGGGCAATCTGCTTGGCGGCCCCGACCCGGCAGACCGGACGGTGCTGGGACTCGCGACCAGCGTGCGGCATCCCGGCATCGCGCTTGCTATCGTTGGGCTCAACTTCCCACATCTTAAGTCCGCGGTGTTCGCGGTGATCCTCTGGCACCTTATAGTCGGCGCGATCGTATCAGCGCCGTATATCGCTTGGCGCAAGCGAAGTGCCTAAAGGACTTCTTTTCCTGGAGAAAAAGAAGCAAAAAGACTTTTTATGCCGGAGCGTCGGCGCGGCTCAGGCCGGCGCCCATGACCTGGAGTAACAAAAGTTTTTGCGCCGTTTTTTCAAAAAGCGGCTACTTTGAAGGATTTTTTGATGAATGCGGACGCGGCAGTATCGTTGCTGGATGTACGGCTCACGGATATGCGGCGGATCCCCGGCGGGTGCTTTGTCATGGGATCCGATAGCCATTATCCCGAAGAGGCGCCTAGCCATCAAGCCGTCGTCGATGCCTTCTGGATCGACCGCGCGCCTGTCACCAATCGGCAATTCAGGGAGTTCGTGAAGGCAACCGGGCATGTGACCCTGGCCGAAATGGTGCCCAAGGCCGAGGATTATCCGGGCGCCTTGCCGCATATGCTGTATGCGGGATCGCTGGTGTTCACACCGCCTGCCCGCCCTGTAGACACCAAGGATTGGAGCCAATGGTGGGCGTTTCTGCGCGGCGCCAATTGGCGGCGGCCCTATGGCCCGAAAAGCAATATGAATGGGCTGTGGGACCACCCGGTGGTGCACGTGGCCTATGCCGACGCCGCCGCATACGCAAAGTGGGCGGGCAAAGATCTGCCGACCGAGGCGGAATGGGAGTTTGCCGCGCGCGCCGGGCTCGAGGGCGCGGAATTTGCCTGGGGTGCCGAATTCACGCCCGGGGGTACGCACCTGGCTAATACTTGGCAGGGCAACTTTCCCAACGAAAATCTTTGCGCTGATGGGTTTGCACGGACCTCGCCGGTCGGGGCATTTCCCCCGAATGCGTACGATGTTGTGGATATGATCGGGAATGTTTGGGAATGGACTGCGGATTGGTGGGCGCCAAAGCATAAGGCGGACGCGACAAAAGCCTGCTGCATTCCGCAAAATCCACGCGGTGGTGCCGAAGCCGACAGCTACGATGCCTGCATGCCGGAGATAAGGATTGCGCGCAAAGTGCTGAAAGGCGGCTCGCATCTTTGCGCGCCGAATTATTGCCGCCGCTACCGCCCCGCGGCCCGGCACGCAGAAGCCGTCGACACCTCGACCAGCCATGTTGGATTTCGCTGCGTTATTCGGGGTGGGTGAAGCAAGAAGTCGCTTTTAGGAAAAGCGACGCCAAATTTTTATTATTCCAGTGCCGGGATTTTTGTGTGTTGGTGGCTAAATAAGAAAAGCTTTCGCTTTTTTTCAAAAAAATTGCTGCCGCTGGCAGGTGTTACGGGCCGGGATGGATTTGGGTAATTTTTGCGCCCTCAAGTCCAAGTCCTGCCATCAGACCCCTGGCGCCAAACGGTACGGCGTAGACGTCCTGGGTCAATGTCGTCGAGGTCATGCTTTTTGCCATGCCTTGATCAATGACCACGACACTTGGTCCAGCGCCGATCGACCAGCCTTGGCTTTTCGACAGGTAGCTAACGGCGGCGGCATTCATAAAAAACATTGCCAGGCTGAAAGCCTGAACACCTGCCTGCAGTCCAAAGGAAGCCGAGGACGTATTGTAGTAGTTCGTGGGTAAACCTGCTTCGAACAGAACACCGTCACCAGTGGTGGCGCCGACAATGAATCCTGCTTTATAGATGCGGGGAAATACCAAGATTGCCGTGGATTTATTGGCAAGGGCTTTGGCCTTTGGCTGTTGCGCATATAGCGATGCCAAAGCGGTATCGGAGTCACGGATTAGTTGATTGGCGGAAGCCGCATATGCCGCGGCGGAACCGGCAAGTGTTACGGCGGTTGCGGCACCAGCGCTTGAGACCAGGCTTCGGCGGGTGATGTTCATAAGGTTTCTCCAACTAGAATCACTATCTGCGCCGCAATTCCGCTATTGCATATTGTCAGCCGGTTATTGCAGGTTATTCGCCTGATTCGGCTCAGAAAATATTGATTTTATTTAAACCGCACTCGCAATCAAGTCAATCTGCTGGCAACGTTGCGGCATCATGCTATGGCTTCCCAGAATGAACCGGGCCGGAGTGTTGGCGCGATGATGTTCAAACGCGTTATTCGATGGGCCGGTTTGACAGTAATTACGATCGCAATTCTTTTGGCCGGGCTGTGGTGCACTTTGGCGCTCTGGTATCGGCTTCCCGGGCCGCAGATACTGCATGGAATTGCAGCGGGATTGATGATCGCCTTGACGGTAGCGTCTGGCGTGCTGCTTTGGACCCGAAGCTGGCCGGTAATCGCGCTGTACGCGTTGGTCTTCGGCGTTATTTGTATTTGGTGGTCGACGATCCTGCCGTCCAACAAACGCAATTGGATGCCGGACGTTGCGCGGAACGTCACCTTCACAATCAACGGCGATCAGTTGACCGTGAATAACCTGCGGAATTTCAACTGGCGCAGCGATACGGATTTCGACGAAAAATGGGAGCAGAGATCGTTTGATCTGGCGGAACTAAGCAATGTTGATCTGGTCATGTCGTATTGGGCCGGCGAGGCAATTGCGCATACGATCGTGAGTTTTGGTTTCGAAAATGGCAAGCGACTGGATTTTTCGATTGAGACCCGCAAGGAAAAAGGCCAGGCCTACTCGACAATTAGCGGCTTTTTCAAGGAGTACGGACTGGTTATTATTGCCGCCGATGAACGCGACGTGGTGCGGGTTCGCAGCAATATACGGGGCGAGGATGTGCGTATCTACCGGGTACGCATGCCGCCGGCGCAGGCCCGACGTTTACTGCTGGCTTATGCCAATGCGGCGAACAATCTCGCGGTAAAACCTGCGTTCTACAATACGCTGACGGCCAATTGCACGACGCTCATTTACCGGCTGGTCGTGCAGGTTGATCCCGGCGTGCACTGGGATCCGCGCATCCTGATCAACGGCTATTTGCCGAATTATCTTTATAGTCTGGGAGCATTGGATAACCGCATTCCGTTCGATCAATTGCGCACGGCTGCAAGGATCCATGATCAAGCCTTGCAAGCCGGGGACGATCCGAATTTCTCCACGCAAATCCGGGTAGGCATTCCTGAGCCTTAGCTCGGTAGAGCAGTATCACCCTGGGCCCAGCGTGATAAAAGTTTTGGCGCCGCTTTTTCAAAAGCGGCTGCTTGCTTTACTTACTGCCGGAGAGAATGTTGATGCCGCCGCTGGCAATTACGACCAGGGTAATGACCGAAATGGAGGCTTGCAGGAGCATCAGCATTTTGGCGCGTGATGTTAGTGGCAGGGTGTCGGTTGGGCTGAATGCGAAGCTGGTCATGAAGGCAAGAAATAGATAATCGACGTAATGCGGCTCCCATCCCTCGTAATGCGGCAGCGGGCCACCGCGCTGGGGAAACAGGAAATCCCATTTTGCGTCATGGCGCTGCTGCTCGACGCCCGGTGGGTCGATGATCCAGTACCAGACTGAGAAAATCAGAATATTAGATATGATCATCAGCACGACATTGCGCATCAACTCTTTAGCGTCGATTGAACCGGTGCCGAACAGTTCTTCGATCAGTCCGCCGGTTTGGGCAAGCAATCCGATGGTGAACAGGGTATTGGCAACAATAACAAGTCGAAACATCGCAGTTTTGCGACGTATCAGAAACAATATGGCCGCCGCGGCCACCAGACCCATCCGCACCACTTCGGTTGCAGGAACTGCAAACCGGAACAAAACCTCTTTCGACATGACCGGCGACATTACGCCTTGCAATAAGCCGATAAGTGTTCCGTAGGACAGCGAGACGGAAATGCTTGCTTGCGCCAGGGAAACCACGAGCATGATCAACACGATGATGGCGAGGCCGCGGCCACGATCGACAAAGAATGATTTTATCGGTGTTGGCGAATTCAATCGAACACAGCTTTCATGTGCCACGAGCTATGAGCTATGAGTGCCATAGTAATTTTTCCCTGATTAACAATTTGCCGGATGTGCTCGACCGTAAGGCAGAGGCCCAGGTGGATTGTTATAGGTCTATAACAGTTTGCCGGCAAAAAAAAGGCTTCGGTAGTTGCCCACCGAAGCCTTTCTAGAAATCCCCGAATTACTGCAGAACGATTTGAACCCGGCGGTTTTGCGGTTCACGCACGCCGGGGCCGGTCGGCACCAGCAAATCAGTATCGCCAAAACCCTGGGCGGTGATTTCCGATGCCGGCACGCCGTCGGTAACCAACTGCGCCGCAACCGCTTTGGCGCGGCGAACCGAAAGGCCCTGGTTATAAACCGGGGTACCGGAGGTATCGGTGTAGCCGTTGACTGCGATGGTGGTGGTTGATTGCGATTTGCTGTCGGATGCCGCCTGGGCAATGATATCCAGCGCGCGTGGGGTCAGGCTGTATTTATCCCAATCAAAGAAAACCAGATAGGTTTTGGCAGGCGCCGGGGCCGGGGCAGCCATCGGGGCCGGCTGCGGCGCCGGAGCAGGAGCCGGCGGTTGGAAGAGCTGGTAGCGCACACCTAGCAAGAACGTATTGTTTAAATTAGCCTCAGCCTTGAAGGTGCCGGGAGCGCCTTGATAGGTTGCATCGTATTTACGATGACCCACCAGCGCCAAGAAGCGATATTCTCCGGTGAAGGAGAGACCTGGAACCGCCGCAAGCGGGACGGCGAGGCCGAGAATAGCCTGAGCCGCGAAGGCTCCTTTGGCGTCATTGGCGCTGACGCCGCTGGCTGTCTGGAAATTACCATAATCGTCTTCCTGGTAGCCGGCACCGACGCCGACATATGGGAACAAGAAAGACGACCCAACATTAAAATCATACAGGCCGTTTATCATGCCACCATATTTCTGCTCCCGGCCGCCGGCAGGAAGCGCGTGTCCGGCATCTGTTTTTGAGAATTGATTATTGTAATAATCGCCTTCTAGTTCAACGCGGAAGCCGTTGCCAAAACCATAACCGACGCTGCCCTGGCCCATGACGCCGTCCAGATTCTCGATTTTAGCGGTGCCGAAAAACTCCTTATTGCCGACAACGCCGTCTTTTAGATTTTGTTTCATTTCGATGGTGTAGCCGGCGCCGCCACTTACATAGACGCCGGTGACCGGCTGCGCATGCGCAAGCGTTGAGGTGATCATAGGCGTGGCAAAGCAGGTTGCCGTAACAAACGCGACCCTAAGTTTCACGATAATCTCCACTTAAATGCATGAATGACGCTTTTATGCTGAACACTGAGCAAAGAAAAGCTCCGGTGGTTACCCACCGGAGCTTTGTGAAGCCTTGACGGCTGCGGTATTATTGCAGAACGATTTGAACCCGGCGGTTTTGCGGCTCACGCACACCGGGGCCGGTTGGCACCAGCAAATCGGTATCGCCAAAACCCTGGGCAGTGATTTCCGATGCCGGCACGCCGTCGGTGACAAGTTGCGCTTCAACCGCTTTGGCGCGGCGAACCGAAAGGCCCTGGTTGTAAACCGGGGTACCGGAGGTATCGGTGTAGCCGTTGACTGCAATGGTGGTGGTTGATTGCGATTTGCTGTCGGATGCCGCCTGCGCAATGATATCCAGCGCGCGCGGGGTTAGGTTGTATTTATCCCAGTCAAAAAACACCAGATAGGTTTTGGCAGGCGCCGGGGCCGGGGCTGCCACTGGGGCCGGGGTTGGGGCCGGGGCCGGCGGCGGCGGGTTGAACAATTGATAACGCGCACCAACCAAGAAGGTGTTGTTATAGTTGTTCTGTATCTTGAAGCTGCTGAGCGTGCCGTTGTAGCTGCCGTAGAATTTCTGGTTATTCACGAGGCCCATAAACCGGTATTCCGCGGTGAATGAGAGACCAGGAACCGGCGGGATCGGGAATGAAAGTCCAAAGATGGCCTGAGCCGCAAAACTACCTTTGGACTTGTTGGCATACAAGCCATCCAGGGCAGAGAAATTGCTCAATTGATGTTCCTGATAGCCGACACCCAGGCCGACATATGGGTAAATGATGTTCATGCCGGGGAAATCGACATCGTACAGGGCGTTTACGAATCCGCCGTATTTATTGCTGCGGCCGCTGGTGGACGGGGTTATGTTGACGCTGGTCGTTTTGGAGAATCGATTGCTGTAGTAATCGCCTTCAACTTCGACGCGGAGCCCGTTGCCAAAACCATAGCCGACGCTGCCCTCGCCCATCCAGCCGTTATCGGTCGACACAATGGCCTTGCCTGAGAGCGCCGTGGTACCGACGACGCCGTCCTTCAGGGTCTGATTGAGCTCAAGGTTATAACCGATGCCACCGGCAACATAGGGGCCGGTGATGGTTTGGGCTTGAGCAATCGCCGGCGCCAAGACTGGCATGGCCAGGCAGGTTGCCGTGATAAGTGCAAGTTTTAGTCTCATAATCATCTCTCCCAGAGTTTTGCTTCCTGCGTTTAGATAGTGTTTCTATGGCAAAATTTTAGAACTTGCCAGAATAATCTCGTCCAGGCACCCGGCAAATAATATTGGCCAAATCAGCCTCGGTGGTGCCACCAAGACAATGTCCAGCATTACGATTGTCACTGCAGAACGATTTGAACCCGGCGGTTTTGCGGTTCACGTACGCCGGGGCCGGTTGGCACCAGCAAATCGGTATCGCCAAAACCCTGGGCGGTGATTTCCGATGCCGGCACGCCATCGGTAACCAACTGCGCCGCAACCGCTTTGGCGCGGCGAACCGAAAGGCCCTGGTTATAAACCGGGGTACCGGAGGTATCGGTGTAGCCGTTGACTGCGATGGTGGTGGTTGATTGCGATTTACTGTCGGATGCCGCCTGGGCAATGATATCCAGCGCGCGCGGCGTCAGGCTGTATTTATCCCAGTCGAAAAACACCAGATAGGTTTTGGCAGGCGCCGGGGCCGGGGCAGCCATTGGCGCCGGAGTGGGTGCCGGCGGCGGCGGCGGCGGCGTGTAGAGTTGGTAGCGAGCGCCGAGCAGGAATGAATTGTTATAATCATCCTGGGTCTTAAAGCTGCTATCGATGCCGTTATAGGTGCCGTGGTATTTACGCGCACTTACCAGCGCCATGAACCGGTATTCACCGGTGAAGGATAGCCCCGGAACGGTCGCGATTGGGAATGCCACGCCTACAATTGCCTGGCCAGCAAAGGAAGCCTTGCTTTCATCCGCCGAGATGCCGCTTCCGGTCGTGAAATTGTTATAATCGGCTTCCTGATAGCCAACGCCGGCACCGAGATATGGGTTCAGCATATATCCCAGGTTAAAGTCATACAGGCCGTTGACCATCGCGCCGTATTTGGTGCTGCGCCCACTAGCAGCGGGAATTGCGTTGGTGTTAGGGTTTTTGGAAAATATGTTGCTATAGTAATCGCCTTCGAGTTCGACGCGGAACCCGTTGCCAAAACCATATCCAACACTGCCCTCACCCATAAAGCCGTCTTGAGAAGCGACGTTGGCGTTGCCAGGGATCGGCGTGGTGCCCACGACACCGTCTTTAAGGTTTTGCTTCAGTTCAATATTATAGCCGACGCCACCGGCGACATAGACGCCGGTCACCGGTTGGGCATGGGCGATTGATGATGCCATGAAAGGCATGGCAAAACAGCTAGCCCCTATAAGTGCAGATTTCAGTTTCACGGTTTGTCTCCGAGAGTTTTATTTGCGTGCGAAGACGCCTTAGTTAATGAGCAACGACACTTCCCGTGCCAGTTTTTGCAGCTGGCTAAATTAATTCAAATCACCTTTCGGCGCGGCCTGATCGGAACGACCTGTTTCGCTCATCACCGCCATTGCGATCGCGCCAACCGCTATTTTGGCTACAGCGCAATCTTAGCTGGATCGGTTACTAACATGATATGAAAGGTGTCGCCAGAGGAAGCGAAAAATTTGCCGGCGCGGGATCCACCCGAAACGAGCCATTGGGTGAAGCGGCAGGCGTTGCGAAAAAGGGGGCAATTCAACAAGATTGACTCCAAATATATCTTAAGATATATCGTTCGGTATGAGTGATTGCGGAGTTATGAACATGGACGGACCAAGCGTGACCGAACACAGAATTACCCGGGTGCGGCACGAAGCCGTGCTGCGGCGGTTGGTAGTGCAGCAGGTCACACCGCTGACTCCTCATATGCTGCGGATCACGTTGGGGGGTGAGGAACTGGCCGGGTTCACCAGTGCCTCGCCGGACGATCATGTCAAAATATTCGTACCGGGAAGCGCCCGCCTCGGCGCCAGCGACCTCGAGCGGCGGGATTATACACCGCGGCACTATGATGCAGCAGCCGGGACCTTGGCCATCGATTTCGCACTGCACGATGGCGGGCCGGCGACGCAATGGGCGCTCCAGGCCGCACCTGGCGATATTGTTGAAATTGGCGGCCCGCGCGGTTCAACGCTGATACCATGGAGCTTCGACTGGTATGTGTTGATTGGCGATGAGACTGCCCTGCCCGCCATCGGGCGCCGGATTGAGGAGGCCCCGGCGGGGACGCGGATCACCAGCCTTGTGGCAATCACCGGGGTGGAGGACGTGCAAAATTTCGAGACCAGAGCCGAGCACATCGCGCTTTGGGTGCATCGGCCGGCGGCACAAGCGGATGATCCGGAACCCATGCTGACGGCGTTGCGGGGCTTGCAGTTTCCCGCGGGCGAAGGGTTCATCTGGATCGCGGCGGAAGCGAAGGTTGCAAAGGCGCTGCGGGCGTATATTGAAGTTTCCCGCGAGCATTTACGGCAGTGGATGAAGGCCAGCGGCTATTGGACCAAGGGGCTTGCCGATGCGCATGACAAGCTTGGGGATTAAACCGGAATTGCCGCGGCACTGCGGATGGTAGCCTGACGCGAGCGGAGGATGCCCTGGCGAGGTGCCGGAGAAGGCCTTTCCCAGCCCCGCAAGCGAAATCCAGAATGTTTAATGGTCGTTGCTGGAAATGTTGAGCTTGGCTAGGCTTGGCCATTCTACACTTGCCTGGATGGAGGGAGTGGTTTCGCCCATGAGCAGTTTCGACAGCAAAAAAATTAGCGCGGTTCTTGAGGGCTATGTGGAGAGCGGCCAGATTGCGGGCGCGGTGGCCATGGTGGAGCAGGATGGGCGAAGCCTATACTCCGGTACGGCCGGTTTTGCCGACCGTGAGAGCAAAACGCCGATGTCGATGTCGAGCATTTTCCGAATCGCTTCGATGAGCAAACCCATTACCAGCGTCGCCACCCTGATGCTGATGGAAGAGGGCGTGCTTCAGCTTACCGATCCGGTCACCAAATGGCTGCCCGAATTTACCGAAATGCGCGTGCTCGAGGATCCAGCCGCGGCGACATTAGCGGCATTGCCGGCGAAAAATATTATCACGGTTCACGATTTGCTGACGCATCGCGGCGGCTTTGCGTATCCGCTATCCTCGGAAGGCGCATTATCGGCCGCGCTCAGCGCCTTTACCTCGGATGTGCGGCCGGCGGTGGCGCCGGATCGTTTTATTGAAGAACTCGCCAAACTGCCGTTGATGTTTCAGCCGGGCTCGCGCTGGCATTATGGTTTTTCGACTGATGTTCTGGGGGTGTTGGTCGGGAGGGCCGCAAAATCCTCGTTTCCGGCTTTTCTGCAGGAGCGCATTTTTGCGCCGCTCGGGATGGTGGACACGGCGTTCGACGTGCCGGCGGAGAAGTTGGATCGGCTGACCACCGCCTATGTGCGGGTTCCGGGTTCGGGCGAGTTAGTCGTTTTTGATCCGCCGCAGGGCCGTTGGTCAAAGCCTCCGATCTTCCCTTCGGGCGGGGCCGGGCTGGCGTCAACTGCGGCGGATTATATGGCGTTTGCGAGAATGCTAACGAATGATGGTGCTAAGGGTGGCACCCGTTTGCTGGCGCCGGAGACGGTGGCGTTGTTGCGGTCGAATGTGCTTTCGGCGGCGGAACGTGGCAACCCGTTCTTTGGGATCGAGGGTTATTGGCGGTCGATGGGTTTTGGCCTCGGCGTCTCGATTGTGCTTGATCCACAAAACCACCCGGTACCGACATCGAAAGGTTTGATCAGCTGGCCGGGCGCCTTCGGCACCAGCTGGTTCTCCGATGCCAGGATGGGTTTGACCGGGGTGGTTTTATTTCAGGAATACTGGAGCCAGCTGCCGGTCGGCGATAATTTTCAGGGGGCGATATATTCGTCTTTTGGGTAGCCCATTTATTTGCGGATGACCGCGCGTGGCTCGAAGTATGACGGACCGCATGCAGGCTCAGTAGTGAAATGTCGCCTAGCGGAACGTCCAACGCAGCATTTCGGCCGTCCCCAAGGTGCTCGCGCGGATCAAAGGCTTTGCCAGCATCGGTGTGTGCAGACCATGCATTTGCCGGGCCCAAGGCGGCAGCAGGTCGATGGCGGCTTGCATGGTCATGGCTCGCAACGGATCCAGCAGAAGGTTCGGCGACTGCCGCGATAGAATCAGGCGCGCCACCTCCCGCGTTCGCGCATCATAGCTGAGCTTTGGCAGTGTCGCCTTGATAAGGTCTTGAGCTTCCCGCTCGGTGGTCGGAACCGGGTCGGCGCCCAACGCGCGAGCCACTTGCGCAATTTCGGCGAAATAGCGATTCCGGGCCGCCTTCGACATTCCGGGTTCCGCGTAACGCACCCAACCGGCCAGGAAACATGTCGCTTCGGTGACGTGAACCCAGGCAAGCGCGGCAGGATCATTTGCCTGATAGGGCGTACCGTTCGCCAGCACGCCTGAAACCCCGCTATGAATAGACTTGACCCTCGCAATCGCCGCTGCAGCCTGGCTTTGCTCGCCATAGGTGGTGATGGCAATAAAGCGGGCTGTACGGCGCAATCTCCCGTGCATGTCCGAGCGGAATTTGGAATGGTCCCACACCCCGGCCAGAACGGCAGGATGCAGCATCTGCAGCAATAGTCCTGCGACACCGCCGACCATCATGGTAGTGACATCGCCGTGCACGCGCCAAGCCACGGAGCGGCGCCCGAAAAGGCTATTGTCCGAACGAATAACCGGTTTTTCCCCGGTCGCCCGATCATTAAACAGCGCGACGACCTGATCAGCCACCAGCTTTTTGAATGGCAAAGCCACTGCTTCTAAAGGTGAGATCGGTAATGGACCAGGCGAATTTTTCAAGCGGCGTAATCCGTAATAGCAATTCGTAAAAGCAAGATGAGACTCCATATAGTCTTTGTGGATTTGCTTGAATGGCTGCCCACGCTACAAATGGTTAACCCCGCGCGCATCGCCGCTATGCCAAAACCGAGATATGGGTTTGCTAGGATTATGGCCGAAAGGGTTTGATTGGGATAAGAATGGATATCGATCAGCTTTTGCATTCAGTTGTGGCAATCCGGGCATCGATCCCGGACGATGCGTTTACGGCCAGGACTTTAGGCACCCTTAGGGAGGGTAGCGGTGTTGTCATCCGCGACAACGGCCTGGTCCTCACCATCGGCTACCTGATTACCGAAGCCGATGAAATTTGGCTGACAACCAAAGATGGCCGGGTGGTGCCGGGGCACGCATTGGCCATTGATCAGACCAGCGGATTCGGCCTCGTGCAGGCATTGGGCAGGCTTGACCTACCAGCTTTGAAATTCGGCGATTCAGCGAAAGCCAGGCGTGGTGATCCGGTGACGATTGCCGATGGCGGCGGCCAGGTCGTAGCAGCCAATATCGTATCGACGCAGGAGTTCGCGGGGTATTGGGAATATTTGCTTGAGGAGGCGATTTTAACCGCGCCTGCTCATCCCTCATGGGGAGGTGCCGCCCTTATCGACTCCCAAGGCAAGCTCCTGGGCATTGGCTCGTTGCGGCTGGAGACTAGCGGAACGGGTGGCGGCGACGAAGATGAGGACAATTTTGATATTAACATGGTGGTGCCGATCAATCTGTTACCGCCAATCCTCGATGATCTGCTAAGCCGAGGACATGCCGACGAGCGGTCCCGGCCATGGCTGGGGGTTTTCTCGGCCGATAGCGACGGCAAGGTCGTTGTTGTAAGCCTTGCCGAAACCGGGCCGGCCGCTGCAGCAGGTTTACGCGAAGGCGATATCATTACCGATGTCCGGGATGAGGCAGTCGCCGACCTGGCGGATTTTTATCGCAAAGTATGGAGCAGCGGGCCCGCCGGAACAGAAATCCCTATAAGGATCGTGCGCAACGGACGCGATGCCTGGATGCGTGTAAAATCAGCCGACCGCCGGAGTTTCTTGAAAAAGCCGCGGCTGCAATAAAGGCGGCTGTAGCTAGCAGCAGCCGCATTTAAAAAAAGCGGCGCAAAAATTCTTGTTTACTCTGGGCCGGGATGTTGCTGCACCCCCGGCCCAGAATCATAAAAGTCTTTTTGCTTCTTTTTCTTCAGAAAAAGAAGTGATTAAGCTGCCTACCTCAGGCTGGCGTTGAGCTTTTCCAACGCCGCCGAACCGGGGCATAGCTCGGGTTCGGCTAGTGCATTCAGCGGCGTTTTGGCGGTTTTGAGGTAGTGGTGCATGTCCTGGGGTTCCGGGTCCACGTATAGCAGGCCGGTGACAATTTCGCCGGCTTCGTGGTGGGTCTGCAGGAAGCCCATGGCTTCGGCGCGGCTGGTGATGTCGTAGTCGCCGGCGAGTTTGCGCAAGCGGAGCAGGGAGCCGTCATGCTGTTTGACGATTTCGACCGATCCCGGGGCGTAGTCGACGGTAATTTCGTCGCGGCCGGTAATAACATCGAGATAGTTTACCGCCTCGTTATGTTCGCGGACATAATCGAAGCTTTTGGTCGAGCCGACATGGTTGTTGAAAGCAACGCAGGGGGAAATGCAATCGATGAAGGCGGCACCCTGATGTTCCAGTGCGGCCTGGATCAACGGGACCAATTGGGTTTTATCGCCCGAAAAACTGCGGGCGACGAAGGTGGCGCCGAGCTGGATCGCCATGCTGACCAGGTCGATGGCTTCGTCGTTATTGGTGACGCCCTTTTTGCTTTTTGCGCCGCGGTCGGAGGTGGCGGAGAATTGGCCTTTGGTGAGGCCGTACACGCCGTTATTTTCGACAATATAAACCATGTTGACGCCGCGGCGCATGGCGTGGGCGAATTGGCCGAGGCCGATGGAGGCGCTATCACCGTCGCCAGAGACGCCAAGATAGATCAGGTCGCGGTTGGCGAGGCTGGCGCCTGTGAGCACCGATGGCATGCGGCCGTGCACGGAGTTGAAACCATGCGAATTGCCAAGGAAATAGGTTGGGGTTTTGGATGAGCAGCCGATGCCGGAGAGTTTGGCGATGCGATGCGGCGGCAGCTCGAGTTCATAGCAGGCGCGAATAATGGCGGCCGAGATGGAGTCATGACCACAACCGGCGCAGAGGGTGGAGACAGCGCCCTCGTAATCACGGCGGGTGTAACCCAGCGTATTGGTCGGCAGTTCCGGGTGGTGCAGGATCGGTTTTGGCAGAAACGTCATTTTTCTTCTCCCCTGCCCTATGCAGTCGTCGTGGTCGCGGCCGTGGCCGGCACGAAAGTGGCGATGGTTTCGGAAATCATCCGGGCGGTAATCGGCGAGCCATTATAATGCAGCACCCGCTTCAGCTTTTTCGGATCAGCGTCGAGCTCGTTCATCAGCAGCGTGCGCATCTGGCCGTCGCGGTTCTGCTCGACGACGAAGATTTCGTCATGGTTCTCGATGAAATTGCGGACATCATCATTGAAGGGAAAGCCGCGGACGCGCATCAAGTCGAGCTCGATGCCCTGGGCCAGCAACAAATCATTGGCCTCCAGCATCGCCGGCGAGGTGGAGCCGTAATAGATGGCACCGCGTTTGGTCGGGCGGCGGGCGGGGAAGAATTCCGGCGCCGGGACGAGTTTTTCCGCGGTTGCGAATTTACGCAGCAGGCGCTGCATATTGTCCTCATAGGCCACAGCGGACTCGGTGTATTTAGCGTAGCGGTCCTTGGAAGTGCCGCGGGTGAAGAAGGAGCCGCGGGTTGGATGCGTGCCGGGATAAGTCCGGTAGGAAATGCCATCATCATCGACGTCGAGATAGCGGCCGAAAGCCTTGCCGGATTCAAGCTCGGCCGAGGTCATTACCTTGCCGCGGTCCATGCGTTTGGCATCATCCCATTGCAGTGGTTTCACCAGCCGTTCGTTCATGCCGATTTCAAGGTCGAGCAGGACGAAAATGGGGGTCTGCAAACGCTCAGCCAGGTCGAACGCCTGGGCGCCAAAAGTGAAGCATTCATGCGGATCTTCCGGGAACAGCAGCACGTGCTTGGTGTCGCCGTGCGAGGCGTAGGCGCAGGAGATTAAATCGCATTGCTGGGTGCGGGTCGGCATCCCGGTGGAGGGGCCGGCGCGCTGCACGTCGAAGATGACCGCGGGGATTTCGGCGAAGTAGGCCAGGCCGAAAAATTCCTGCATCAGCGAAATGCCGGGACCTGAGGTGGAGGTGAAGGCCCGCGCGCCGTTCCAGGAGGCGCCGATGACCATGCCGATGGAGGAGAGTTCGTCCTCCGCCTGGACGATGGCGTAGCGGTGCTCGCCGGTTTCCGCATCGGTGCGGAAACGCGTGGAATAGGTTTGGAAGGCTTCGGCAAGCGAGGATGACGGGGTTATGGGATACCAGGCGCAGACGGTGGCACCGCTATAGACCGCGCCCAGAGCGGCAGCGGCATTACCCTCGATCGAGATACGGTCGCCGACAGCGGTTGAACGGCGGATGGTAAGGCCGATTGGGCAATTCAAATGGCTCAGCGCATAGTCGCGGCCCATATGCAGAGCCTGAATGTTAGCGGAGATCAATTTCTCCTTGGATTTAAATTGCTCGCCGATCAGTTTTTCGAGAACTTCGATTTCGATGTTCAGAAGTGCTGCCAGCGCGCCGACATAGATGATGTTTTTGAAAAGCTGGCGCTGGCGCGGGTCTTTATAGGCGTTGTTAGTGAGCTCGGTCAGCGGCATGCCAATAATTTTAATGTCGTGGCGGAACCGGTTCTCCGAGATCACGCGTGTCGAGTCATAAAACAGGTAGCCACCGGGCAAAATCGAGGCGACGTCCTGGTCCCAGGTCTGCGGGTTCATCGCCACCATCAGGTCCGTACCCTCGCGGGCGCCGAGATAATTTTTCTCCGAAATCCGCATCTCGTACCAAGTCGGCAAGCCTTGGATGTTGGAGGGGAAGATATTTCGGGGCGCCACCGGGACGCCCATCCGCAGGATCGATTTCGCGAAAAGCTGATTGGCGCTGGCGGAGCCGGAACCGTTTACGTTGGCGAATTTGACGACGAAATCGTTGACGGCAGTGATGCCCTCAACGGTGTCTACGATTTGGAGCATGCGGAGCCTGCCTTTGCCATATCCAAGAGAAAACGTTGCATGTCCCACGCGCCGGTGGGGCAGCGCTCGGCGCAGAGGCCGCAATGCAGGCACACATCCTCATCCTTCACCATCACCCGGCCGGTCTTCAGATCGGAGGAGACGTAGAGTTCCTGGGACAGATTAAAGGCGGGGGCTGAAAGATGCGTGCGCAGCTCGTCCTCGGGTGCGTTATCGGTGAAGGTAATGCAGTCGGTGGGACAGATATCGACACAGGCGTCGCATTCGATGCAGGCGTCCTCACTGAAAACGGTCTGCACGTCGCAATTAAAGCAGCGCTGGGCTTCGGCGAACGCCTGCTTCAGGTCGAAGCCAAGCTCGACCTCGGTTTTAATGTCGGAGAGCGCGATCTGTTTGTCCTGATGCGGCACTAAATAGCGCAGGTCGTTGGAGATATCGTTGTCGTAGCTCCACTCATGGATGCCCATTTTCTGGCTGCTGAGCCAGGTTTTCGGCGGCGGGCGATCGGTGATCGGCTCGCCGCGGCAGGCCAGATCTATGGAGATGGCAGCCTGGTGACCATGCGCAACCGCCCAGATGATGTTCTTCGGACCAAACGCGGAATCGCCGCCGAAATAGACCTTCGGATGGGTCGAGCGGAACGTGGTCTCATCGACGACCGGCATGTCCCATTGGTCGAATTCCAGGCCGATATCACGCTCAATCCAGGGGAACGAGTTTTCCTGGCCCACCGCGACCAGAACGTCGTCGCATTCGATATGGATATCCGGCTCGCCGGCGTTGACCAGCTTGCGGCGGCCCTTGGCATCGTATTCCGCTTTGACTTTTTCAAACAGCACGCCGGTTAGTTTGCCGTCCTGGTGAGTGAATTCCTTCGGCACCAGGAAGTTGATGATAGGGATGTCCTCATGCATCGCGTCGGCTTTTTCCCATGGCGACGCCTTCATTTCCTCAAATCCGCTGCGGACAATGACCTTGACCTCGTCGCCGCCGAGGCGGCGCGAGGAGCGGCAGCAATCCATGGCGGTGTTGCCGCCGCCAAGCACGATGACGCGCTTGCCGATGCTGGTGATGTGGCCGAAGGAAACCGAGGACAGCCAGTCAATGCCGATATGGATGTTGGCAGCACCCTCTTGCCGGCCTGGAATATCCAAATCGCGGCCGCGTGGGGCGCCGGTGCCGACGAAAACAGCATCAAAGCCTTCATCCAAAAGGCCCTTCAGGCTATCGACCCGGGCACCGAAACGGCTGTGAACGCCAAGGTCGAGAATGTAGCCGACTTCCTCGTCGATAATCTCCTCGGGCAGGCGGAATTTGGGGATCTGGCTGCGGATCATACCGCCGCCTTGCCTGGCCTCGTCGATGACGGTGACCTCGTAGCCAAGCGGCGCAAGATCGCGGGCGACGGTTAGTGAGGCTGGGCCGGCACCGACCAGAGCGACGCGCTTGCCGTTGGAGGTGCTGGCAGGCTTTGGCATGCGGCCAGCAACATCGCCCTTGTTATCGGCGGCGACGCGCTTCAGCCGGCAGATCGCGACCGGTTCTTCTTCAACCCGACCGCGGCGGCAAGCCGGCTCGCAGGGGCGGTCGCAGGTGCGGCCGAGCACGCCGGGGAACACGTTCGATTGCCAGTTGACCATATAGGCATCGTCGTAACGGCCGGCGGCTATAAGACGGATATATTCAGGAACCGGCGTATGCGCCGGACAAGCCCATTGGCAATCCACGACCTTATGAAAATAGTCGGGATTCCGCACATCAGTCGGTAGCAATTCTTAGCCCTCCAATACCAGCTTCAGTCCGCGATGTTTGGTATCGGCGTTCCGGCTGTCACATTATTCTGCGCCGGCGCATGACACGACGGCGGCAAGAAGTCTAGGCGGATTTATGACAGCCATCAACCAGCACATAGCTGCCAGAACGGCAGTACGCTGCTCGGCCAGGTTTTTATGAGTTTTGCTTCGACCAACCTGCGTTCTTGCAGATCGCTCCAAGCAGGACGCAACCGCTGGTGCGCATGCTGGATGCCTGCAGGGTAATGGTCATGGTAAATTCCATTTTCCGCCGGACATCGTAAGCCTGGCCTTTCAGCACCGAGTTTGAGACAGGCTTTACGGTGAGAATGAGCTCGTCGCCAACATGTTCCTTGCCGTTTGGATCTTTCACCCAGGTATTGGTGGCGCAGAAATTCGCCCCACAGGGCACGATTTTTATGCGGGTGCCGCCATCGTCTCGCGCCCAGTTACCGAGCAGTTGGTTTTCGGAGCCGGAGCTGGCCAGCAGCGGGGCCGCCATGCCGGAGAGGATAAAAAAGCTAAGCAACAGGCTGCCCCAAATTTTTCTCATTGCTGGTTTTCCTCATTCGACTGTTTGACGAAAGCAATGCTTGAATTCGCCAGGGTTACGCCAAGTTTTGAGATTGTCGCTGTATCCACGGCGACCTGATCGGCCTCGCGAAAGCGCCAGTCATCGACATGAACCGCGAGCTGATGGCCACCAACCGGCAAGTTTTGCGCATAGGTCAGATGCCATGCGTTGCCCTGCTGCTCCGCTTGCGCGGTGCCGATGATATCAGCAGCGCTCCCGGTCCAATGCCCCGGCGAGATTTCGGCAAAATGCCAAACCCGGTCGGTTGGCGGCTGGGTGCTGCCCTGCAGGTAAGTGATGTGCTCGGTTAATGTCAGGCGAAGCGTCGCAGCGTCCCAGACGCCGGTTTCATGGGCATGAAACTGCGACTTCACGTTGCCGAAGCGGTCGCGGATAACACCGTAGCCATCCACGGTGCCGCTCATCCAATCTTGCGGCGCCATGCTGGGCGCGCCGTTGGCGAATTGATTGATATTTTGAGCACCGCAGCCGGCGATCGCCAGCAACGACATGATGCTAAGCGTGCGGGCCCATTTGCCGTAATACCGTCCGTAGTTCAGTTGGATAACCATCATCGGAGCTACGTGCGGGGGCCCGCGGCGGATGCATGGGTCAGGCGATATTGCTGCTGCTGGAGACCGTGGCGACCTTGCCCGCGCCATCTACTGACGCCAAGACCCACAGCGCCAGCCCACCCAGCGCCAGGCCGCAGCCGACCCAGCCGCTGGAGCCCCAGCCAAAGCCGGCGCCGATCGCCATGCCCGCCAGCCAGGGCCCCAGCGCGTTGGCGATATTGAAGGCGCTGTGATTGAGCGCCGCGGCGAGCGTTTGCGCGCCCTGCGCCACCTGCATCAACCGGGCCTGCAAGGGGGTGGCAAGGCCGCCGCCGCCGCCGATCAGCAGCACGGACAAAGCCATGGTCCAGACCGCATGGGTCATGAACGGGTAGAGCGCCAACGCGGCGGCGGTCCATATCAAAACAACTGCGATGGTCGGCATCAGCCATTTATCGGCAAACCAGGCGCTGACCAGATTGCCCGCCGTCAGGCCAAAGCCGAATATCGCCAGCATAATCGGGACGGTTGACGCCGAGGCCTTGGTTACCAGCAGCAAGGTTGACGCCAAGTAGGTATAGACCGCGAACATGCCCCCGAAGCCGATGGCGCCGATGCCAAGCGCCAGCCAGACCTGCTTGTGCCGTAGTGCCGAGAGCTCTGAAAGCGGGCTCTTGGCATCATTCAATTGCACCCGTAGCAGCGGCACGAAACGCAGAACCAGCAATGACGTGGTCAGCGACAACAACGCCACCAGTGCGAAAGACCAGCGCCAGCCGACGATCTGGCCGATGACATTGGCTAGAGGCACGCCGAAGATGGTGGCGACGGTCAAGCCGAGCAAAACTCGGGCAATGGCCTGCGCGCGCCGCGCCGGCGGCACCAGTTCCGCCGCTACCAGCGAGGCGACTCCAAAATAGGCCCCATGCGGCAAGCCGGCGGCGAAGCGGAAGGCCAGCATCCAATGATAGTTGGGGGCAAAGCCGCTTAAGCCGTTTGCCGCGGCAAAAGCGAGCATTAGCCCTACCAGCACGTTACGCCGCGGCCAACGCGCCACCATAACAGCCAGGACCGGCGCGCCAACCACCACGCCCAGCGCATAGGCACTGATGACATGCCCGGCCTGGGGCGCGGTAATGCCGAGGGAGTGAGAGAAATAGGGCAGCAGCCCCATGGTTCCGAATTCGGTGGTGCCGATGGCAAATCCACCCATGGCCAAAGCAAGCAGCGCCAGCCCGGCATGCGCCGGCCGCGATATTTCCGGCATCACAACAACCTTCTGAAGCACTTCGCGGCCTGATGTAGGGTCACGCTGTCTGCACCACCATGACGTCCCGGAAATTATCGTCTATCTCGGTGGCCGCCGGATTAAAATTACAAATTCAACTTTAGCGGTGGTGGCGCGCGGTGCAGGCCTTGCATGCGAAAGACGGTCTGATAAGCTTCGGAAAAGATTGAGAAAGGCTGTTCGTGACTGAGGCTCTGAACCGTTACTCGACCGGAATTCGGCGCTGCGCCGTCGTGGCGGCCAAATGTTGCCTCCTATGACGTCCGGCGCGGTGGCCTTGAACCCGCAAGAGGCTGAGCTTGCCGCCATCATCGTCGAAACCCTCAATCTGGAAACGCCGGCCGACCAGATCGACCCAGAAACGCCGCTCTATGGCGAGGGCCTTGGGCTTGATTCCATCGATATGCTGGAAATTGCATTGGTAGTGTCGCAACGCTACGGCGTGAAATTGCGGGCGGACGATGAGAGCAATATCGACATTTTCCGCTCCCTGCGCAGTTTGAACCAGTATATTCAGACCCACCGGGGCGGCTAGTGCGCGCGAACAACCGCGGTGGCGTGACCCGTGCGCCGCTCTCGGCGGTTCTGGCGTTCGCGATCGTCCCGGTGCTGTTTCACCTTGTCATCGTTGCCACCCGGCATGCGCGCCTCGGTCCGGCGCTCAGCCTGCCAGTCCTGTTCAAGATCGGCTTCGTCACGGCATCGGCGCTGGCGCATTGGGGGATTTACGCCAGCCTGCTGCTAACCTTCGGGCTGACGCTGCGGCCCGGCCGGGAGCCGCTTATCACAACCATGGCGCGGCGGATGCACGGCGATCTCTCCGATGAGATGGTTTGGTATACCGGCCGGGTGACCCAGGCCTGGTGTTGTTTTTTTGCTTTTCAGCTAACGGTTTCGGTGACCTTGTTCTGTTCCGGCCGGGTGGTCCTGTGGTCGACCTTCGTTAATATACTGGATATTCCAATGGTGGCGGCGATGTTCTCGGCGGAGTATTTCTGCCGGCTGCGATTGTTGCGCGACCCGCCCCGGCATTCCTTTGCGGCGATTTTGAGCATGGTGACGAACCCGAGCGGTCGTCCGGCGTCAAAGCAACTGCTGCCGGTCAATATGGCCGCGCCGGATTAACCGGGATGCTGGCGTTGAGCGAGCTTTGCTACCCGATTTTGCGGCATGGCGAGCCAAATGATGTGCTGGCGGTACAGGGCAAGCGGCTGATCAGCCGGGCTGAGTTCGCGTGCGATGTAGTGGAACTCGCCAGACTGCTGCCGGCCCGGCGCTACATGCTTAATTTGTGTACGGACCGCTACCGGTTTCTGGTGGGATTCGCGGCGGGGCTGCAACGCCGGCAGATCAGCCTGCTACCGGCCAGTACCGCCCCGGCTGTGTTGCGGGACCTGCAGGTGGATTATCCAGATGTTTACGCTTTGACCGACCGGCCGCAGCTGGATCCGGAATGCCCGGATTTGGACTGCATGGAATATCCGGTGCTGCAATCGAGCGGCGGCGAAGTGGCACTTGCCGAGGTGGCGGCGGATCAACCGGTTCTGGTGTTGTTCACCTCCGGCTCTACCGGCAAGCCGAAGCCGGTGCCAAAATGCTGGGGGCCGATGGTGCGTAGTGCGCGCGCAGCCGGGCAACGGCTAGGCGGCGACGCGCTGGCAAATGCGACGATTATCGGCACCGTTCCGCATCAGCATAGTTACGGCTTGGAATCGATGATATTGCTGTGCCTGCAGCACGGCTTGGCGATGGACGCTGCCTGGCCGCTGTATCCGGCGGATATTAAAGCGGCGCTCGAACGCAGCCCGCGGCCACGGATATTGGTGACAACACCCGTGCATTTGCGGGCTTTGCTGTCCGAACCCGGGCAGATGCCGGCGGTGGACTTGGTGCTGTCGGCAACGGCGCCGCTGCCGTTCGAGTTGGCGGTGCGCGCCGAGGCGGCATTCGGCGGCGCGCTCGTGGAAATTTATGGCTGTACGGAAGCCGGCCAAGTGGCAACGCGGCGGAGCGCCCGGGAACGCAGCTGGCACTGCCTGGATGGGATCGAACTGCAGGTCGGGGAAGACGGTGTCGTTGCCAAAGGTGCTGCGGTGCAAGGCGAGGCCTTGTTGCACGACCAGATCGAACCTGCCGGCGACGGCAGGTTTTTACTGGGTGAGCGGTCGGCGGATCTGGTCGATGTTGCCGGCAAGCGCGCCTCGCTGGCGCAGTTGAACCATATTCTCTGCGGTATTCCCGGGGTGCAGGACGGCGTGTTTCTGAGCGGCGAGGATAATGGCCCGCGGGTGGCGCGACTGATGGCGCTGGCGGTCGCCCCAGGTTTACGCAAGGCGACATTGGTACAGGCGTTGCGGCAGCGGATTGATGCCGCTTTTTTGCCGCGGCCGCTGGTTTTAGTGGAGGCGCTGCCGCGCAATGCGTTGGGCAAATTGCCGCGTGCGGCGCTGTTGGACTTGGCCCGCGAAGGCGGAGCAAAATGACATGGCAGAGCGCGCGCTTTGGCTTTGCCGAGGCCCACCCAGTCGCGCCCGGACATTTTCCGGGCAATCCGATAATTCCCGGGGCGCTGCTGTTGGATCAGGTGGTTGCGGCCATCGCCGGGCCGCATTGCGATGCGCCGGTGGTAATTCGCTCGGCAAAATTTCTGCGTATCGTAAGGCCCGGCGAGCATTTGGATTTGCGATGGCAGGCGCTTGGCGATGGCAGGGTTAAATTTGAATGCCTGGTTGATGAGGCGCTGGCTCTGACCGGCGCGCTTACGGTAAAGACCACCTCATGAGCGAAAAAATTCTTACCCAGGAATGGCTGGAGCGGCCTGAGCGGGGATCGCCGAAACTCCTGCGGTTTGGTATTTGGATGGCGCTGCGCATCGGCCGGCGGGCATCAAGGCTGTTTTTGTACCCAGTGTGTTTGTACTTCATGGCGTTCTCGCCGGCGGCGATTGGTTATTCGCGGGATTATCTTAACCGGGCGCTTGGCAGGGTTGCGAAATTTCCCGATATATTCAGGCATTTTCTCAGCTTTGCCGGCTGCCTGCTGGACCGAGTTTATTTGCTGAACGAGCAGTTCGAGCAATTCGAAATTGTTGCACATGGCGAGGAGTTTTTAAAACAGATCGAGGCGGATGGCGGCGGCTGTATGCTGTTCGGCGCGCATTTCGGCAGTTTCGAAGTGCCACGCGCGCTCGGGCGGCAGCGCGAGCGGCAGATCAGCCTGCTGATGTATGAGGAAAATGCGAAGAAAATCCGCGCCGCCCTGAGCGCGATCAATCCGCGGCTGGGCACCGAGGTGATCGGGTTGGGAAGGGCAGATTCGCTCATCATGGTCGCGGACCGGCTGAAAGCCGGACATTTCATTGGCGTGCTGGCGGACCGCAACTTCGATGGCCGGGATCTGGTGCGTTACCCGTTCCTTGGCGGCGAGGCGGCGTTTCCGCGCGGGCCGTTCAGGGTCGCAATGCTATTGCAGCGGCCGGTCGTTTTGATGGCGGGGATTTATCGCGGCGGTAATCGCTATGAGGTATTCTTTGAAAAACTGGCGATGCCGCCGGAAAGCCGGCGCGACAGTGAAGCCTGGCTGGATGCGGTGATGCGCAACTACGTCGCCCGGCTTGAACATTATTGTCGCGAGGCGCCATTTAATTGGTTTAATTTCTACGATTTTTGGGCCTGATGGGCTGGCGCCACGCAGCGTTTTGGCTGACCGGATGGCTTGCGCTTAGCCTGGCTACGGCAACAGCGCAGACGGCTTGGGGGCTGGCGCCGTTGATGCGGTCGATGGCGCAGGTGCGGTCCTCCTGCGCCAGTTTTACTGAAAGCAAAACCCTGCCGATGCTCACAACGCCTTTGCTGGCAAGCGGCACGCTGGATTACGTCGCGCCTGATTACATCCGCAAGCATACGACAGCGCCGGTGCAGGAAAATTTTGTATTGCAGCAGGACGAAATCACCCTGACCGGCGGCCCGGGAGGACAGACGCATCGTTTTTCGATTACGGATGATCCGGAAATCGGCGCGCTGGCCGAGGGGATCCGGGCAACGCTTGCCGGCGATTTGCCGGCGCTCCAGCAAATTTATGCCGTGGCATTTTCCGGGTCGCAGCCGAGCTGGCAGCTTGTTTTGAAGCCGAAAAACCCGCGGCTGGAACATTTTATCGCATGGATCGCCATTTACGGCAGCGGCAACCGCATCAGCACGATCGACACGGCTGCCGGCGATGGCAGTCATTCCGAGATGCACGTTACTGAAACTCAAATGGATGCGCGTTAAAGCATCCTTAGCTTGGATCAAGTCGTTGAATTCCGGCCAAGCTAATCAATGCGATCGCAGAGCAAACCGATAGAATGAGTGGCTCAAGGCCATCATCCCAGCACCGCGTCGCAGTTTTGGTCTGGCTGCTTGGCCTGTTGTTTTGCGCGGTGGTGATCGCGCGTACCCAGTTCCGCACCGATATGGCCGCGTTCCTGCCGCGCAGCGCGCCGATGGCCGAGCAGGTGCTCACCGCGCAGGCAAGTAGTGGTGCAGCATCGCATCTGGTTCTGCTGGCGATATCTGGGGCGCCGGTACCGGTGTTGGCGCGTTTAAGCTCGGATTTGGCGGCGAATTTGCGGCAACAGGCGGCGTTTGTGGATGTCTTGAACGGTGGCCAGGGATCTTTTGCCGGGATCGAGGATTTTATCTGGCGCAACCGGTATCTGCTCAGTCCAAATGTGAACGCGGCGGCGTTTTCTGCAAACGGGCTGCACGCAGCGTTGCAGAATGATTTGGCGTTGCTGGATTCCGACGCCGGGGCATTTGCGGCGCAGAGCATTCCGGCCGATCCAACCGGCGAAGTGATGGCGTTGTTGCCGGAGTTGACGGTGGGCGGCGGACCGGCAAGCCGCAATGGGGTCTGGTTTTCTGCAGATGGCAGGCTGGCATTACTGCTGGTGCATACCAGTGCGCCTGGATTTGACCTCGATGGCCAACAGCGCGCTTTGAGTTTGATCCAGTCGGGCTTTGCCACCGAGCGCGCCAAAATACCGGGCGCCGCAGGCGCGCGATTGCAGATGAGCGGACCCGGCGTTTTTGCGATCCACATCCGTGACAGGACCAAGGCGGACGTCACCCGGCTCTCAATACTGGCAATGGCCGGTGCGATTGCGCTGCTGTTTTTTGCCTATCGCTCGCCGCTGGTGCTGATACTGGGTATTTTGCCGGTGGCCAGCGGTGCACTGGCGGCGATTGCAGCGGTGTCAGTGGTGTTCGGCTTTGTGCACGGCGTGACCCTGGGGTTCGGGGTGACGCTGATCGGCGAATCGCTTGATTACGCAATTTATCTGTTCACGCAGACGGCGGATGGCGATGGCGCAACGGATACGTTACGGCGCATCTGGCCGACTTTGCGGTTGGGGGCGTTGACCTCGATTGCGGGTTTTGCCGCGATGCTGTTTTCAGACTTTACCGGCTTCGCGCAATTGGGATTGTTTTCGATTGTTGGGCTGATCACCGCCGCCGGGGTTACGCGCTTTATATTGCCGCAGTTTCTACCGGCCGGATTTGCCGCCGCGGCAAGGCCGATGGCGCGGCCGGTGCTGCAACTGATAGCCTATCGGCGCCCTTTGCGTTGGCTGCTGGCACTCGCAATGGCTTGCGCATTTGCGGCTTTGCTGCTGCACAAAGGCGGTTTCTGGGATGAGAACCTGAATAATCTAAGCCCGGTACCGGCGGCGGATGCGAAGCTGGATAGTATGTTGCGCGGCGATTTTGGCCTTGGCGACATTCGCTATTTTGCAGTGGTAACGGCCGCGGATGAGCAGCAGGCGCTGGCGCGGAGCGAGTCGCTGTCGGCGCTGTTGCGGCCGCTCGTGGCAAGCGGAAAGCTTAGCGGTTTCGACGCACCGAGCCAGATTTTGCCGAGCGACGCAACCCAGGCGCAACGGCAGGCAGCGCTGCCGGATGCGGCGGCGCTACAGGCCAATTTGGCCGCGGCGGCGAATGGATTGCCATTTCGGACCCATGTCTTCGCACCGTTTCTGCGCGATGCGGCAAAGGCGAAAACAGCGCCGCTGATTTCAGCTGAAAACCTGCCGCCGGCCTTGCGGCTGCAGTTGCAATCGACGCTGGCGGTCGGGGCCGGCGGGTTTGTGGCGATGGCACCGCTGCATGGTGTGACCGATCCGACAGCCGTTGCGGCAGCGATGCAGGCGGCGCATCTGCCGGGCTTGAGTTTCGTCGATTTGAATGCGGAGTCCGGCGCGCTATTGTGGCGCTTCCAGCGCGAGGCGGTGACGCTCGCAGTCACCGGGTGCATTGCCATTTCGCTGTTGTTGCTGGGCGGGCTGCGCTCGGTTCGCCGGGCGTTGACAGTGGCGGCGCCGCTCGCTGCCGCGGTGCTGATCACCTTGGCGCTGCTAACCGTAGGGCCTGCAAAAATTTCCATATTCATGGTGGTCAGCTTGCTGCTGATCGTCGCGGTGGGTTCGAACTACTGTCTGTTTTTTGAACGGGCCGAGCCCGATGCGGCGACCCGGCAGCGTTCGATTGCCTCGATCGTGCTGGCCAATCTTTGCACGGTCTGCGCCTATGGATTGATGTCGTTCTCCAAAATTCCGGTGCTGCACGATATCGGGATGACGGTGGCGCTGGGGACCTTCCTGTGCCTGATCTGCGCGGCGATATTAAGCCGCGAGGCGCTGCCATGTTGAACCGGCTGGACTATCCATCCCCTGCCGCGGCGGCGGAGCGCATGCTCCTGGTGATGCTGCCGGCAGCCGGCGCGCAGGCAGCGGATTTCGCAACGAATGGGTTTATCGTCGATGTGCAGGCAAATGGGCTGGCGGTCGATATTGCCGCGATACAACCAGATTTGAGCCTCTATCTCGACGGCGGTATCGCAGCGGCGTTGCACCAGCAGATTGTGCAACCGGCAAAGGACCAGGGCTACCAGCGGATCTGGCTTATGGGGATCTCGCTGGGCGGCATGGGGGCGCTGCTCTACGCCGCCGCGCATGAGTCCGCGATAGCCGGCTTGATATTGCTGGCGCCGTTTTTAGGCACCAGGGGCACCATCGCCGCGCTGGCTAAAGCCGGGGGTATCGCCGGCCTGCAGCCCGGCATTACCACTGACGCGGAAAACATATTGCTGGGCTGGCTGCGGGACTATGTTCGGTCTGGAAGACACGCGCCGCTGATTTATCTTGGATATGGTGAGGACGATCGCTTCGCGCCTGGCCACAGGCTATTGGCGGACGTGCTGCCGCCGGAACGCGTTGTCATCCTACCCGGCGGCCATGACTGGGAATGCTGGCGCGCCGCCTGGCGGCTGTTGCTGGCGCGACAAACCGTTCGACGCGAAACCGTTCGGCGCTTTATCAGGCAGTGCGTGACTGGACGGCGGAGGCGCGATGACTATCATGGCAGGACCATGGGTTGGTCTAATCCCGGCGCGACGCCGCCTATCGACGAAGCGAGCTATGCCGGCGCGCATCCGTATTACGCGGAGCTTTGCGCGCTGTCGGAACTGCGCAAAAAGCCCGGCTTTGGCGTCAGCTTGCAAAGCGGTATCGGCGGCCATTGCCTGCTTTATCTAAACGGCGTGCGGCTGGACCGGGCGGCAGGCTATCCTGTGCTGGAATTATGCCCGCCGGAGGCAGCGCCGGCGCTGCATGGCGCCGGCATCAGCGTCAATTCGCATTATAAAAATGCCAACTGGGTCGCCTTCGAGGGCGCCGATTTTCTGTGGCGCGGGCTGCAGAAGCCGGGCGAGAGGCTGACACGTGCGGGCTATGCGCGGACCCAGGAAGCCGCAATCGCGGACGGCATGCTGACCGGGGTGGAATTTCACCAGCATTTCTTCAAGGACAGGCCGAAGGGAATGTCCGATGTCGCGTTCATGTATGAAATTTCGGTCGCGACAGATTATGCCGTGTGCTTCGGCCGCGATGTTTACCGCGCCCGGGTGCCGTTGGACGCCCGGCGAATGGGTGCGGTAGTGGATTATCTGAACGCGCTAAACGTGCCTTATCGCGAAGGCAAGCGGATTTATAATTGGCGGCTGTTCAACGATAACTGCGTGCATGTGGCGCGTAATGCGCTGGCCGCCGCCGGGGTTTGGGCGCCATGGCCCACCGGGCAGTTAGCGGCGCTGGCGATGTTTAAATTTCCGGTGCCAAAAAATGCATTTGTTGACTTGATGCTGCGATGTAATGACATGGCGTTGGCCGATCCGGCGGTGCTGTTCAAGGATCGCTCGGCTCGGCAGAGTTTTTTTGAAAACGATGCGTTGCCGACAGCGCCGGGTGGCCTTGCCATCGCCGAGATGGCGGTTCGGGATAACGAGGTTTACGATACCAAAAAACTAAACCTGATTTTTTTCGATGATCCGTTTTGGGGACCGTATCGCTTTCGATTTGCGCGCATTTTCTCGGATGCAAGATATTTCGATTTCGATGCGAATTTACGGCATTTCGCAAATGTTTACGAAAAGGCCGCAGGCAACCGCGTGGCGCAGGCTGAAGGCGATACGGAGCAGGCGCGGTTCAATGCCCAATATGCGCGCTACATCATCGCCATTAGGCAGAACGTGTGCTGCCGCTTGGCGCAACATTCGGACAAAAACCCGGCATTGGCGCGAGCTTTCTAATGAAAACAAAGCTCGCGATCAGCGATTTTTCCATTGTCACTTGCCTCGGTGTCGGCCGTGCCGCCAATCTCGCGGCGTTGCAGGACGGCCGCAGTGGCTTGTCGCCTTGCCGTTTCGATGCTGTGCCATTTCCGTCCTATGCCGGCGCAGTCGCCGGCGTTGACGATGAACCCATTACCGGCGCGCTGAAGAGTTTTGATTGCCGCAATAACCGGCTGGCTGCCATGGCTTTGCGCAGCGACAGGTTTTTGGAATCTGTCGCCGCGGCGCGTTCACGCTATGGCGCGGCGCGGATCGGAATTTTCCTCGGCACCAGCACATCTGGCCTGCTGCAGACGGAGCAAGCTTACCGTGCTCGCGACGCGGCGACCGGGACGCTGCAAAATTTCGATTATGCCGGTACGCATAATACCTACTCCCTGGCGCGTTATTTGCGTTTGGCGCTGGGGCTTGCGGGGCCGGCCTTCGTGGTTTCGACCGCCTGCGCCTCCACCGCAAAGGTGTTCGCCAATGCGGCGCGAATGATCGATGCCGGATTTTGCGACGCCGCGATCATCGGCGGCGCGGATTCTTTATGCGCCACCACCTTGTTTGGTTTTCACGCCTTGGGGGTGATGGCGCCAGAGCCTTGCCGGCCGTTTGATGCCGCGCGCAACGGCATTTCGATCGGTGAAGGCGCGGGCTTCGTACTTTTGGAACCGGCGCAGTTAAAAACGGATGGCGAGGCCGTGCTGCTTGGCGTCGGCGAAACCGCCGACGCCTATCACATGTCGGCACCGCATCCTGAAGGCGAAGGGGCGCGGCAGGCCATGGTGCTGGCATTGCGCGAGGCCGGCTTGCAGCCTGACGCCGTCAGCTACATCAATCTACACGGCACCGCGACACCGGCCGGCGATGCGGCCGAAGATCAGGCGGTCTCCTCGCTGTTCGGCGCGGCAATTCCGTGCAGCTCAACCAAAGGCGCGACCGGCCACACGCTCGGCGCCTCCGGAGTGATCGAAGCAATATTCGGCGTTCTTGCAATCCGGCACGGACTTTTACCAGGCAGCCCGCATACGGAGAATCTGGATCCGAGTTTTAAAAGCGGCTATCTGCTGAAGGCGCGGCCGGCGCAGGTGGATTATGTCATGAGCAACTCATTCGGTTTCGGCGGGGTGAATTGCAGCCTGGTGCTGGGACGCGCCGAGTGATGCGAATTTATGTCGAAGGCGTTGGGCTATGTGGTCCGGGCTTGCCAAGCTGGAAGGCGTCGCAGGAGATCCTGGCCGGCGTTGCCGATTATGTGCCGGCTGCGGCTGCACCGATGCCCAGCTCCCTACTGCCGCCGAATGAACGGCGCCGCGCCACGCAGATTGTGAAATTTGCTCTGGCTGTGGGCACCGAGGCATTTGCCGCATCCGGCCGCGATCCTGCGCAGACCCAGACCGTGTTCACTTCCTCCGGCGGCGATGGCGATACGATCCATGCCATTATGAGCACCCTCGCCTCGCCTGTACGCGAGCTTTCGCCGACGCGGTTTCATAACTCGGTGCATAATGCCGCCGCCGGTTATTGGAGCATCCTGACCGGCTCGAAAGCGGCCTCCAGTGCCATCTGCGCGCATGATGATAGTTTTGCCGCTGGCTTGCTTGAGGCGGCAGCGCTGCTGGCGGCCGGTGAGGAAGCAGCGGCGCTTATTGCGTATGACGTGCAGTACCCGTCGCCACTCGCCGAGCTGCGGCCGATCGGCGCCGCATTTGCCGCGGCGTTGTTAATGACGCAGGTACCCACTGCTTCGGTTACTTGCCGCATTGACCTCGACTTAGTGCATGCGCCGCGTCAACTAACGGCGATGGCGTTGCCGGCGTTGGAGCTGTTGCGCGCAACCACGCCGGCGGCACGATGTCTGCCGGTGCTTGCGGCAATCGCCCTGGGCCGGCCCGCTGAAGTGTCGCTGGGATATCTCGGTGATATGGTAATCGCCCTGGAAATCTCCCCGCTGCCGGAAATTCCGGTGTGAAAACATTAGGGCACGACGACATTCTGCGAATGATCCCGCATTCGCGGGATATGTGCCTGCTCGATGAAATCCTCGATTGGGACGCGGATTTTCTGCGGTGCCGCTCAAGCTGTGCCGGCAGGGCTGAAAATCCGTTGCGGCGGCCCGATGGATCGCTCGGCATGGCCTGCGGCATTGAAATTGCCGGCCAGGCCATGGCAGCGCATGGTTGGCTGATCGCCAACCATGATAAACCGCCGCGTGCCGGCATGCTGGTCAGTTTACGTGATGTGGAAATCGCCGGCGGGGTCTTGGATGCGGAAATGCTCATGATCGAGGTGGAACGGCTAATGGGCGATGCAAGCGGCGCAAGTTATCGGTTTTCGGTATCCAGCGCTGCCGGAAAATTGCTGGATGGCCGGGCCACCGTTCTGTTTACAGGGTTGGAATGAAGCGCGCCTTGGTAACCGGCGCCTCCGGCGCCATTGGTGCTGCGATTGCCGCTGCCCTGGCGGCGGCCGGCCATCATGTTTATGTGCATGGCTTCACCAACCCTGATCGCGCCGAACGGATCGCCGAGGAAATCCGGCTTAATGGGGGTGCTGCCGAGACAACCGGTTTCGATATCACCGATACCGATGCAACGGCGCTGGCGCTCGGTAAGATACTTGAAGCCGGACCCATCCAGATCCTGGTGAATAACGCCGGGATCCATGATGATGCGGTGTTGCCGGGGATGCGCGAGCCACAATGGTCGCGGGTTATCGATGTTTCGCTGGGCGGATTCTTCAACGTCACCCAGCCGCTTTTAATGCCGATGATCCGCACACGCTGGGGCAGGATCGTCAATATCTCCTCGATTACCGGGATTATGGGTAATCGCGGGCAGACCAATTACGCGGCTGCAAAAGCCGGGCTGCATGGCGCCACCCGGTCGCTGGCGCTGGAACTGGCCAGCCGCGGCATCACCGTAAATACGGTCGCACCCGGGATCATTGCCTCGCCGGCCACCACGGATGTGTTTCCAAAGGACCTTATCGACCAGATCGTACCGATGAAGCGCGCCGGCCGCCCAGAAGAAGTGGCGGCGCTGGTGGCTTTTCTGATATCTGACGGCGCCGCCTACATCTCTGGCCAGCAGATATCAATCAATGGCGCCATGGCTTAGCGCCACCAGCGGTTTTGCGCTGATCCGCAGCGCATGGGCAATGCGGGCAGCCAGAAGCCTTGCATGCATGGCGGCCAGCAGAAAATTGTCCCGGCCGTAGCGAAAATGGGAAATGCCGCCATCCGCCGGAGCGAAATAGCGCACCGGCGCCGGCTGATTGATGGCGGCGATGCCGCGCCAGGAAAGGCGGACGATGGCTTCCGGGTCAAAGTCGAAACCGCGCATCCACGGGCTTGCGCGCATCACCGACAATAGATCGGCCAGCGGGTAGACTCGGAAACCGAATAGAGAATCCGATATCGCGGCTGCGGTTTCCAGGCGTGTCAGAACATTCGACATTTTGCGCCAGATGACGCGGATGCGCGGCGCACTGGTATCGAAGCGCGGCGCGCCCAGCACCATCGCGCCGCGATTTTGTTTCGATATGCCCATGAATTCTGCAATCGACTGCACTGGGTGCTGGCCGTCCGCATCCATTACCAGCACATGGGTAAAGTTCTGTGCTGCAGCCACTTGCAGGCCGTCAAAAACCGCAGCCCCCTTGCCACCATTTTGGGCGCGATAGATGACGCGCAGGCCGGATTGGCTTTTGCATAAATCCGCCAGCGGCCTGTCGCTGAAATCGGTGCTGCCATCCACGACCACCCAGACGACCGGCCAATGGCGCAATGCGTCCATAACGGTGCTGAGCAAAACCGGGCCGGTGTTATAACTCGGGATCAGGACCAGATGGGTCTCAGTCGAAGCGGATTTCAAGCGCTCGCCGCTTCCTTTGGCTTGGGTGGGCCAGTGAACCGGAAGCGCAGATGGGAAAATTTGGTGACGTAGTAGATGATCCGGAAAATATACAACCGCCAGCGGACCGCCCAGCTGTCAAAAATGCCCCCTGCGAGCAGCGAGAGCACCGCCTCCTCCACTCGAAACCAATTGCGCGGCGACATGAACAGGTTGCGCATCGCCGGTTCGCGGATCCGGTAGATGAACCAGGTGAAGCCGCCTAGAACCTGCCGCGCCGACTTGTCGTAATGCTGCAGCACCTTGGCTGCGCGCTGCGGATTGCGCAGGCAGGCCTCCACGGTATCGGCGCCCCAGAATCCCATGGTCATGGCGATATAGACGCCGGTTGAAAAAACCGGGTCGATGAAGGCGCAGGCATCGCCGATCATGATAAATTTCTGGTCGCCACCGGGCGCCGCCGTGGCGCGTTCGGCCTCGTAGGAATAGTTGCCGGTCGCCGAAACGTCCCCGCTCAGTTCGGCCTCGCTCAGCCGGCTTGCTACTTCCGGACTGCTCGCGATCACGCTCATGAAAAAGCTCTTGAGGTCGGTACCGCGGTTTTTCAGAAATTCGGCCGGGCATACCGCGCCAACGCTGGTGGTGCCGTCAGCCAGCGGAATGAACCAGAACCAGCCGTTATCGAACCAGACGATGCTGATATTTCCCTCATCCTTGCCCGGCAGACGCCGGGCGCCGGTGAAATGCCCAAAAATCGCGGCACTGTTATTACGCGGGTTGCGGCGTTTGAACCCGAGCTGGGCCGCCAGCAGGGTATCGCGCCCGGACGCGTCGACCACAAAACCGGCGCGCCATTGCTGGGTCTCGCCGCCGGCATGCCGGGCGGTGACAACCGGCGCGCCGTTATTGGAAAATTCAACCGCCGTGACCCGGCAATTCTCGATTACTGCCGCGCCTTTGGCTGCGGCGTTCTTCAGCAGAATATGGTCGAAGACCGAACGCCGGACCTGAAACGCGTAGGGGAAGCGTTTATCCCAGGCCTTGGCGAAATCGTATTTGACGCTTTTGCCGTGATAGGGCGAAACGAATTCTATGCCATGCTTGGTCATCGAGGTCTTCTCGACCTCCTCGCGCACGCCGAGCCGATCGAAAAGCGGGAGGTTTTGCGGCAACAAGGATTCGCCGATATGAAAGCGGGGATGCTGGTCCTTCTCAAGCAAAACAACGCTTCGCCCGCGTTCCGCCAGCAAGGCGGCAATGGTGGCGCCGGCCGGTCCGCCGCCAATGACAACAACATCGCATGGCGGACTAGGAGCGGGATTTTCGTTGCGACCTTGTTGTGCCAACCGCTGCAAGCCTCCATCCCCGAGCCGGCGGATCCGGGGCCGCAATATTGACCCCGATGCTTGAAACGCCGGACGATAATTCAGCACCAGTAAGCCACAGCCGGCCAGGCCTGTCCAACGACGAAACTGGTACCGTCTCCGGACCCGCGCATTATACCGCGTATTACGCCGATCCCGCGGGGCGCCGATCGGCAATGCGGGCATTCTTCAATCTGGCCGCCCGGCAATATGATCCGGTAAATTTCCTGTTCTCGCTCGGTTCCGGCGCCTGGTACCGTCATTCCCGTCTGCGCCGCTCCGGCCTCAAATCGGGACAGCGCGTCGTGGATGTGGCCGTCGGCACCGGGCTGCTGGCGCGCGAAGCAAGCTTGCTCTGCGGCGATGCCAGTTTGGTTATCGGCGTTGATGTGAGTGAGGCGATGCTGGCCATTGCCAAGGCCAAACTCGGCATCGCGCTGATCCAGGGCGAAGCGGAGGCTTTGCCGCTGGCCTCCGGCATCGCGGATTTCGTGACCATGGGCTACGCCCTGCGGCATATGGCAGATTTGCGAGCCTCGTTGCGCGAGGCTTTGCGGGTGCTACGACCGGGCGGCAAGATCGTTCTCCTGGAAATAAGCGCACCGGGACATCGGCTACACCGCATGCTGGCCGCGGCCTATATCGGCGGCATCCTGCCGGTACTCTGCCTATTGATGACGCGCGGCCGGGCAAGCCGAACGTTGATGCGCTATCACTGGCGCAGTATCGCGAGCTTCATGCCGCCGGCCGCGGTCATGCACGAACTCCAAGCCGCCGGCTTCACACAAATTCGCTGCGATAGTGAATTCGATTTATTCCGGCACTATACCGCAAGTAAAACAGAGAACTGAATTCATGAGCATCGCCTTGCCGCTGGTTACGTCGACACAGAAAACCGAGACGCTGCTCTTCTCCGTGCTCATTCAAGTCGCCATAATGATCGGCGCGGCGCGGTTCCTGAACCGGGTTTTCCGGCGGCTGGGCCAGCCGGGCGTGGTTGGCGAGATTGTCGCCGGGCTCCTGCTAGGCCCTTCCCTGTTCGGGCATTTCTTTCCGGCATTATCGCTGGACATTTTTGGCACCAAGCCGGCACCCGCGATATCGATCCTATCGCAAATCGGATTGATCCTCCTGATGTTCCAAATCGGCATGGGTTTCGAGTTTGGTCAGCTGGCCCAGGCGCGTGCACGGCGGGCGCTGTTGCCGATCACCGCGGTCTCGATCCTGGTGCCGCTTGGGCTTGGCATCGCACTTGGTCATTATTCGGCGGCAACTTTAGCCGGCTCAATTCCAGCTAATGTGTACGCGCTGTTTTGCGGCGTCGCGCTGGCCATCACCGCAGTGCCCATTCTTGGCCGCATCCTGGTGCAATATGGCTTGCAACGCCACGAGCTGGGAGTACTGGCGATTTCCGCGGCGGCGTTGAACGACGTCATCGGTTGGCTACTATTGGCTTTGGTTTCGGCCCTGGCCACGGCAAGTTTTTCGCCGGAGGCATCATTGCTGCAAGTCGGCGGCGTTATCGGCTTTGCGCTCGTCTGCCTGTTCGTACTGCGCCCTGCGGCAGCGGTGCTATTGCAAAAATTTCCCCTCCAAAACGGCGAGGTACCGCCAACGCTGATGGCCGTTTTACTCATCGCCGTTTTCTGCATGGCCATGTGCACCTACCGCCTCGGTATATTTTCAATTTTTGGTGGTTTCGCAGCTGGCCTCCTGGTGCATCACGACCGAGCCTTCGTCGAAGCCTGGCGCCGCCAGGTAGGTGCCTTTGTGCTGGTGTTCTTTCTGCCGATCTTTTTCACCTATTCGGGGCTACGCACCAATTTGCTGGGTCTCACCAGCGCTGCCGATTGGCTATGGCTGCTGGCGTTCCTCGCTGCCGGAATCTTCGGAAAAATCGTTCCTATCTTCATCGTCACCAGGCTAGCCGGCTATCAAAACGCGGCGGCCGCCTTGGTAGCATCGCTGATGAACACGCGGGCGCTGATGGAGCTGATCGTTTTGAATATCGGACTCGAGACCGGCTTCCTGCCGCAAAAGGTATTCACCATGCTGGTGATAATGGCTGTGGTCACCACGATAATGACCGGCCCCCTGCTGCGCATCACAATGCCCAGATTAAACTTGCCGATCCCAATTGATATTGAAGCTTAGGAAGCAGTTCTTTTTTAAAAAAAAGAACCAAAAAACTTCCTTTACTCAAAGTCTGGTGCGGGATGCTGAAAACGCCCAAGCCCCAGAATAAAAAAGTTTTTTTGCTTCTTTTTGTTCACAAAAAGAAGTGCTTGAACGCTTCGATTTCGACCAATAATTCTTTACGGCAAATATCGCCGTGCAGGTAGAGTTGCGGCGCGGCTTGACCAAATATGGCTTGAACCGTTTTGCTAACGATGGGCCGGGCGGAAGGATCGGCCAGGTATGTTTTTATTGCCCATTCGCCCTGGGGTGGAAAGGCGCTCGCTTTTTCTGCTGCATTGATAATGGCGCGGAGATTTTCGGCGGTTTCGGCAATTTGATTTATGAGATTGCCCTGATGCCTGGTTTCGTGGCCAACGATGCTGGCGGTTCCGGAGACGAACAGGCAGCACGCGTCGTTCTGGGTGTAGATCGAGGCCCGGGAAAAGCTGGGACTGCGCGGGCCATAAATCTCCGGGTAGTAATAGGCGCTTAGCTGGCGGGGATTTTCTACTGGGGTGCCGGCGTGGGGTGCTGCCAGGAAGTAAATAAGTGAACTGCCCTGATGGCCGCCGACGGCACTGGCGGCGGGCGGCAGCTTTTGTTGCAACCTGGCGGAAAAGGCGCGATGACGGCCGATGTTGAAGCGCCGGTAGCGTTCCATTCCATTATCGTCATCGTTAATAGCGAGCAGGTAATTCCAGAAGCGGATCGGAACTTTGTTGCCGGCCGCTGCAAGGAAATCGAAAATGTCGGCGTACGCGCGTTCGGTCGCCAACTCCAATCCGTCCTGTTCGCACAGATAGGTGACGCCGAAGGCGATGTGATCGTTGAATGCACCCGAAACCATGCTGGTGTGGAGCAATTGGACCGGTGTCGGCGCGGTCCAGATTTCGAAAATCGGGTCGGTGGCAATAGCCCGCAGCGGCGCCGTCGCAAATACAAAGTTAGCTGGAAGAGCATCAGGTATTGACGCGCCGTAGGCTATGGCTCCCAGAATATTTCCGGCCTGCGCTAGCCAGTCACGCAGAGCGGACTGACTGACATAATGAACGGCAAACGGTGGCGCAGGCTTTTCCAGATGCGGCTGGTCCGGTTGGGAAAAGACTTGTCGCAAAACCCCTCCTTCACGCAAACTGTGCTTTAGTCTTTTCCACGAATACGGACGGGGTGAAATGGATGCAAGCGGACGCGTGACGCGGCCGCGTGGGATGTTGCTTGCTAGTTGCCGTTATCGCCATTGAACGTGTGGTTGATGGCGTGGCCTGTTTGCTGCGCGGTCGTGCCGATGGCTTGGCCGGTGGCCTGCGCGCCTTGTGAGAAGGCGTGGCCGGTATCGGTGGCGCCGGCGCCGATATTGCCATTGCCAAGCGCCTGGCCGGCGGCGTTGAAATCAGCTTGCGAGCTGGCGCCGTGGGAATTGCAGGCACTAAGGCAAACAAGGGCGACGGCGAAGATTGCGGGCAGTTTTTTGGTCATGATGAAATCAACATGCGGTCTCCAGGCGGGAATTCAACGTCTTTGCAACATTTTCGGCGCCGATTTCAAGCTAAAATGGCCCGATGCGAATCTCAATCTGCAGCCTCCCCCTTGGGCGGTAGCAAAGCTCGACGGAGCGACCGGCGCCACGTAAGATGGCGCACCAACAAACCGCGGAAATTCCGCAGGCTGCAAGGACCCATGCCCATAACGCCTAAACGCGTGTCGATCATCATTCCGTTCTACAATGAGGCAAGGACGATCTCATCGTTGTTCGCGGCCCTATGGCGCACGCTTGACGCCATTGCCGATGTGAACTGGGAAATCATATGCGTCGATGACGGCAGCACCGATACAACGCTGGCTCAGCTGATTGCGCTCAGCACGAGCGATCCCCGATTCAAAATCATTGAGCTTTCGAGGAACTTCGGCAAGGAAGCGGCTTTGACCGCGGGGCTGGACGCCTCGCGGGGCGACGCCGTTATTCCAATGGACGCCGATCTCCAGGACCCGCCAGAGTTGATCATGCAGATGCTGGCGGCATGGGAGAATGGCGCCGAGGTTGTCCTTGCCAAACGCAGCGACAGAGCCTCCGATGGCTTGTTAAAGCGTCAAACGGCCGGGTGGTTCTACCGGCTCCACAACCGGCTGGCGGACATCAGGATCCCCGAGAATGTGGGCGATTTTCGTTTGATGGATAGGGTCGTGGTGGATGCATTGAAGCGCCTGCCGGAGCGCCAGCGTTTCATGAAGGGCCTGTTCGCCTGGGTTGGATTTCGGACCGAGATTATCGAATACAGCCGGCCGATCCGCGATGGCGGAAAATCGAAATTCACAGCAATGCGGCTTTGGAATTTGGGCCTGGAAGGGGTTACCAGTTTCAGCATGGTACCGCTTAAAATCTGGACCTATATCGGCGTGGTTTGCGCGTTGCTGACCTTCTCCTACGCGATCTTTATCGTCATCCGGACGCTGGTCAGTGGGATTGATGTTCCGGGCTATGCCTCACTGCTGGTCGCGATCTTGTTTTTTGGCAGCATGCAGCTGATAAGCGTCGGCGTGCTCGGAGAGTATATTGGAAGAATATATATCGAGGCGAAACAGCGTCCGACCTACCTGATCCGGATGCAATACGGAAAAAACGATCACGCTTGACTTAAGTGGCGCGTCAAACGCTGATTGCAGGCAGGACAAACCCGATGCAAGCTTTCAAAATTACAATTTCGGATGAGATTATCGCTGATTTAAAGGATCGACTTCGCCGAACGCGGTGGCCTGAGGATCTTGGCAATGACGATTGGGGCTATGGCGTAAATGCCCATTACCTGCGCGACCTTGTCACCTATTGGATTGAGGCATTCGACTGGCGCCGACAGGAACAGGAAATCAATCGGTACGAACATTTCCGGGTCGTTCTCGATGACGTCCCGATCCACTTTTTAAGGCGCCGCGGACGCGGGCCGGCGCCTATTCCTTTGATTTTAACCCATGGATGGCCCTGGAGCTTTTGGGATTTCCGGCAGGTCATCGACCCGCTTGCCGACCCGGCCGCCCATGGCGGCGCTGCGGCGGATGCTTTCGAGGTCATCGTGCCGTCGCTGCCTGGGTTTGGTTTTTCCACGCCGCTGAAATCGACCGGCATGAATTTTTGGCGGACTGCAGATTTGTGGCATCGTCTCATGACGGAGACCTTGGGCTACGCAAAATACGCGGCCCATGGCGGCGACTGGGGGGCGATGGTAACTTCCCAGCTGGCGCATAAATATGCTGAACATCTTATCGGTATCCATGTTTCGGCGCCAATGCGGCTTGATGTCTTTGGCAGCCAGAGGCCTTGGGATTTGCTAGGCCCCTATATCTCGCATCTTTCGGTTGAACAGGCGAAACAAGCCGTTGAGGTGGAACGCCGGCTGGCAAGTCATGTGACAACCCATATTCTGGACCCGCAGACGCTGGCTTACGGATTGCACGATTCTCCGGTTGGATTGCTGGCTTGGCTTCTGGAGCGGCGCCGCGCCTGGAGCGACTGCGGGGGTGATCTGCAAAGCCGTTTTAGCCGCGACGACCTGCTAACCTGCGCCACGATTTACTGGGCTACCGAAAGCTTCGTGAGCAGTGCGAGGTATTATTCGGAGGCTGCCCGGCATCCGTGGACGCCTGAACACGATCGATCTCCCATGTTCGAAGCGCCGGCTGGCGTTTCGTTGTTCGCCAAGGACGGCGCAGGCCTTTTCGGTTCTACAATGCTAGCCAATTACAACCTGCATCATTTGGCTGAGCACGCCTCTGGCGGACATTTCGCGGCCGCAGAGGAGCCGGTCGCGATCGTCACCGATATTCGCGACACCTTCAGAACGCTTCGCCCCCGTAGCGGGGCTGACTCGCAGCCGCTTTCAAGTTAGCAGAAGCGGCTTCTGCTTCATTCTAATAGGGTGGCGCCTGCTTTGCCCGTTGGGCTTTTGCGGCGTCCGCCCACCAGGCAAGATCTGCGGCAAAGCGGGGAAAAGTCTTGTCGAGAGCCGCTCCCGCCGCGCCCGTTGGCATCCCGGCGTCATCAAGCGCCTCAGCAATAGGTCCAACGCCAAGCGTACTCGAAATAACGACCATGCCCATTTCGGAAAGGGTCCCGTGCCATGCGAGGTTAGCGCGCGCGCCGGCGAAGCGGCCAGCGGAATAACTGGCGATGGCGGCGGGCCGCCAGAACCACTCCTCCAAAAAATGATCGGTAAGGTTTTTAAGGCCGGGCTGAACGCCCCAGTTATATTCACCCACGACAAATACGAACCCATCAGCGGCTTTAATTTTTTCGGCCAAGGTTTGCATCGGCGCCGGCGCGGTTCCTGGCGCATACTCCTTGTACATGCGGTCCAGCATCGGCAGCCCGATTGCCTTGGCATCGATCAGCTCGGCATCGCATCCGGCTTTTGCCAAATTCTTGACGATATAGTCGGCCAGCCGGATCCCCATCCGGTCTGAGCGGTAGGATCCGTAAAATACCAAAATGGACGTCATCGCGCTCTCCGCTTTAGAATGCCTGCCGTCAGGCCGCGCGCCATCATTTATTCAGCGCCCGCGTACCGCTGACGAATGCACTGCCGCGGACATAAAACCGCAACAGGCTGTCAGCCGCGCGGGTAATGCCGATGCGTTTGCTCTGCCCAATTTCATCGGACTTCCGGCCGTCGGTCTCGAGCCATAGCGGACCGGGCCGGCACAGGTCGATGCCATCCAAGCTACGATTTATTCCCAAGGCCACGCATAACCGCCCCGGGCCCCGCCCTAAGTCCCGCACGCGATCGATGCCCCGGTTGCGTTTCATGATCATGATACCCTCGGTCGGTTCAATAGCCCTGATCAGGACGCCGGCGCCAACGCCGGCTGTTTCACTTGACACATTCAGCATGAAAGAGATGCCATAGGCCAGATAAACGTAAGCGTGGCCGCGGTCCAGGAACAGCGAGCGGTTGCGCTGGGTGATGCCGCGATAGGCATGTGCCGCAAGGTCGCCGATGTCATATGCCTCGGTCTCGACAATGCGGCCGCAGGCAGGACCTTCCGCCAGATCGCGCACCAGCAGTTTGCCAATGAGAAAACGTGCAAGCTCGACCGTATTGACCGGGAGCTCCGACCTTTCGAGCATATGCGAAGGCATTACTCAGGCTGCGCGATCACGACATGGGTTCGACCAAATGGGCGCGAGAAACTCCAGGCTCAAAAGGGTCGGCAAAATATTGTGTTTCCCGCGCCACCTTGCCATCCAGGCACTCCATGATGCTGACCACATAGGACGGCCGACCATCGTATGAGAGGATGAATTCGGTCACCCATAAATCGCCTTTGCCGGTGATACGCCGCACCTCGAAGCGTTTCGCGTTCGGCTGCGCGAGTCGCGAGGCCTGGATTTTGTGCCGGCCCTTGATCCGCTCGCCCGATTGCGGATAGTCGAGCTCGGCGTCTTCGTGATAAATCTCGTGCTCGGTATCGAAGTCATTGGCGTCCGAGGCCGCCCAATGGCGGTCGAGTGCCTCTCGAAATGAACGCTCATCCATAACGCCCTCCGGCTCACGTGAACAGGCAATCGGGCATTAAGATAACAATCTTCTGGGCAATTTGTCATGCCTGAGGATGAGCCACCAAAGCTCAAACCTACCGGCCCATATTAATAAAAATTTTTGCACCTCTTTTTTAAAAAGGCGGCCGCTTCCCTTAAACCAAGTGCTTAAAGAAAACAAAGTGCTTAGAAAAGCTCCAGTTCGCCGAAATCCCGCGGTGCCGCGTCCATGACCGCGACGCCGCTGAGGCGATCCGCGAGGTCGCCCAAGCTGAGCGAACTGGCCGCGGCATCGGCATCCACTTCCCAGACCGCAGGGATCGACGGGTTCAAAATGTTGAGAAAGCCTGACATGCTGAACAACCTTTGGGTCAAAAGGTCGAGCACCTGTGCGTCACGATGGCATTGCGGATCGAGTGCTGCATGCGCGAGCGCATTGCTGAGCGTCGTCTGCGCGCGTTCAGCAAGCTGACCGAGTTCCAGCAACTCCGCTTCAAATGCCTGCATCAAATCAGCGACTCGCATTTTTTGCGAATCCCCTTCCGCTTCCAAAACGCTCACGCTGGCCTTGGCGGTAATCAAAACAATTCCAGACTGCCGGCGGCGGGTGGCGCCACTGGCGCGATCCGTCTTTCGGCTGTGAACACCGCGCCCTCGGCGCTGCCAATTTCCATTTGCTGGGCGCGTCCGCTGGTTGGCCAGAATTGGATGCGCCGGCCGCGGTCGCCTCGCAGGCTGCCACCAACGACAACAATGCCCTCCTGGCGTAAAAAACGTTCCGCGAAGGCGGCATTGGCGTCGCCGACATCGGTGAGACCCTTTAACATTCTGGCGCCCCCAAATAATTTGGCGCGCAGCTGGTGGCGCTGCGCACCCTCGCGCAACAGGCCATTGACCAGCAACTCCATTGAATAGGCGCCATAACGCATCGCGTTGGTGCCTTGGCCAATTTCAGTTCCGGGACGATCTCCGGGCAGCAAAAAATGGTTCATGCCGCCAAGGGCTGCTACCGGATCAAACAGACAGGCGGCGACGCATGACCCAAGTATCGTCGTCAGCATTACATCAGGATCCTTGGCAACATGATGCTCACCCTGCACGATGTTGATTTTGCGTGTTAGCCCGGCATTCGCGAAACTATCGCTCATTTCAAAGCCCCGAGCACAGCTTCAATTTTTTGCTTGAGCGTCGCCATGGTGAAGGGCTTGATGAGATAGTTATTTACACCATGTTCCTTGGCGCTCATCACCAGTTCCTTATCCGCACTTCCGGTCAGCATGATGAAGGCGAGATTGGCGGTCGGCGGGTAACCGCGTACCGCCCGCAATAGGCTCAGCCCGGAAAGTTTTGGCATGTTATAATCGGAGATGATCAAGTTGACCGGCATGCTCCTCGGCGCCAGCAGCAACTTCAGCGCTTCCTCGCCATCGCCGGCCTCGAGGATGCCGCCAACGCCCAGCAACTGCAGATGCATGCGCGCCATGCTGCGAATAGTCTGCTGATCGTCAACGATCATAACGACAAGCGAGTCCGCGTTCGGCATCAAACTCTCTCTTTAGATTGCGCTTTAGGCTGGCTATTGGTGTGGTCCAGAATCCGGCCGGCTATTTTTTCCAGCCCAACCTGCTGCACCACGCCGCCAGCCTCAAATGCAGCTTTCGGCATCCCGTACACCACGCAGGAATGCTCGTCCTGGCCTAATGTGGGCGCCCCTGCATTTCGCATGGCGAGCAACCCTTGGGCGCCGTCGCGCCCCATGCCGGTAAGAATAACGCCAAGTCCCTTGGCGCCAACCGCGCGCGCGACCGATTTGAACATCACGTCCACCGAAGGCCGATGACCGTTCACTTTTTCAGTTTCCAATAGTCTGCACCGCAGCCGGCCTTGATGAACCAGTTCAAGATGGCTATTGCCCGGCGCCAAATACACATGCCCGGGAAGGATCTCCGCCCCGTCGCTCGCTTCGGTAATTGCTGGCGCGCATTGCCGGTTGAGCCGATCGGCAAACCGGGTGGTGAAAGCCGGCGGCATATGCTGAGTAATCAGGGTAGGCGGGCAATTGACCGGAAACTGCTGCAGGATCGTCAACAGCGCCTCGACGCCACCGGTGGAGGAGCCGATCGCCACCAGGCAGTCACTCGGCGTGTAGGCGCCGCGATCCGCCGATTTGACCGGCGTGATGTTCGCCCGCACCTTCGACTTTGCCGCCATCCGCACTTTCTCGGCCAGCAATTCGAAGCCGTCATTATCGAAAGACTTGCCAATACAGTCGACGGCGCCAATTTCGAGCGCCCGCAAATTTGCCTCTGCCCCTTCATGCGTCAACGTTGAGACCATGATCACCGGTGTCGGCCGCAACCGCATAATTTTTTCAAGAAAATCCAATCCATTCATATTTGGCATCTCGATGTCGAGGGTGACGACATCCGGATTGAGATCCTTAATCGCCTGCCGCGCCTCGATCGGATCGCAGGCCTGGCCAATGACGGTAATTTCCGGATCCCGCTGCAGCGTGGCGATGATCAGCCCGCGCATGGTTGCGCTGTCATCCACGACCAGCACCCGGATCATGCGGACACCGCCATATTCGCTTTTGGGCGATAGGTGGTGATGCCGTCGCTGCGCAGCAATTGCTCCGCCTGGCCACCCACCCGCTCGGAATGACCGATATATAACGCAGCTGCCGGCTCCATCAGCCGGATCATACGATTCCAGATTTTTGTTTTGGTCGGATCGTCAAAATAGATCACCACGTTGCGGCAGAAGATGGCATGGAATTTCCCCTGCATCGGCCAGTCGCCGATCAAATTCAGTTTACGAAAACTAACAATGCCACGCAGCTCCGGACCGGCCGCGAAACAACCCTGCCGTTCTTTCAGAGGCGCAAACCAGCGCCGTCCCAGCTCGGCTGGAATATCCGCCATCAGCCCGGCATCGTAAACGCCCGCCTCGCCAATCGCGATCATATTGGAGTCGATATCGGTCGCTAAAATTTTGACATCGTATTTCGCGGCGTCCGGCAATAAAGAAAGTACGGTCAGCGCCATCGAATACGGTTCCTGGCCGCTGGAACAGGCGGCCGACCAAAGGCGGATTTTTCCACCTTGTTTGATCTGCTGCATCAACGGCGGCAAAATCGCTGTTTTCAGATGCTCAAAATGATGCGCCTCACGGAAAAATCGCGTAACATTCGTGGTCAACGCCGCGATCATTGCATCGCGCTCGCCGCGGCCCTTGCCAACGCGGTCACTGCCATCGGTTGCCCTGCCATCGCTTCCCTTGCCATCGCGGCTATCAGCGTTGCCGACCAGTTCGCAATATTCCGAAAAACTTTGCAGCTGCAACAGCCGCAGCCGCTTCGCCAGCCGGGAGTAGACCAGATTGATCTTGCTATCGTCCAACAAAACGCCAGTCTCCGCATGCATAATCGCGCTGATCTGCCGGAAGTCCGCGGTCGACATCCGAAACTCACCACCGACCTGGGCGTCGTCAGCTATCGTCATGCGACCGGCACCTCTTCGGTCCGCAACATGTTGGCAAGCGAGATCAGGCTGATCATCCGACTATCAACCGGTAATAGGCCCTCCACGAATTCCTTCACCAGCTCCGAGGCGATATCGGGCGTCGGCTGGATTGAGTCATCGCTGATTGTCAGAATATCCGAGACCGCATCGACCAGCAGCCCAACTTGCTGATGGGCAATCTGGGTCACGATTACCACATGGCGCGCCGTAGGTTCGGTGGATGGCAGCCCAATACGCATCGCGAAATCCACAATCGGCAGCACCGCGCCGCGCAAATTGATAACGCCACGCACGTATTTTGGCGCCTGTGGCAGCACGGTTGCTTCGGTCCAACCGCGAATTTCGCATACCGACATGATGTTGACGCAAAACTCCTGAGCGCCGACGCGAAAGGCAATCAGCTCATGTGCAACGGCATCGGCGGTTTTAATTTCGGCCATGGATCAATTTACTCCGGCAAGGGTTCGCTCGAAAACCGGGGACGGTTCCGGCATCGGCATAGCGCGCGCCGCGCTGTTGGTCTGGTTGACCATGACATCGACATCAAGGATCAGCGCGACCCGGCCATCGCCCATCACCGTCGCGCCGGCGATGCCGGGCACGGCGCGGTAATTGGCCTCCAGGCTTTTGATCACCACCTGACGTTGGCCGAGGATTTCGTCCACCAGCAACACCGAGCGCGCACCGCTTTCGCCTTCCACCAGCACCGCCACGCCATCGCTATGGGGTGGCCGTGAACGAAAGCCCAGCTCGGCCCCGACATCGGCCAGAGGCACGTAGCTGCCGCGCATTAGAATGAGCTGCAAATCAGTGCCCAGCGCATGCATCGATCCGGCCCGCGGCTGCAAGGTTTCAAGTATGGTTCCAAGCGGAATGATCAGCGTGTGGCCGGCGGCTGTAACCACCATACCGTCCAGCACCGCCAAAGTGAGCGGCAGGCTCAATGTGAAGGTAGACCCAAGGCCAGGACGGGAAACGATAACGATACGTCCGCCCAATGCCTGCACCGAACGCCGCACCACATCCATGCCGACGCCGCGGCCGGAAATATCGGAAATTTTATCCGCCGTCGAAAATCCCGGCAGAAAGATCAGATTATCGGTTTCTTCATCGCTCAGTTGCGCATCAGCGGCGATCAGCCCGTTCTGGATCGCCTTATCGCGCACCCTGGCGCGATTAATGCCGGCGCCGTCATCCGCGACCTCGATGACAATGCGCCCGGAACGATGCAATGCGTGCAGGCGCACCGTGCCTTCAGCAGGCTTACCGGCGGCGATCCGTTGCTCCGGTGATTCCAGCCCATGGTCGATCGCATTGCGGATCATATGCGTCAGTGGATCGGCTAGCCGTTCGATGACCGTTTTATCAACCTCGGTACCTTCGCCCTCCGTCAGCAGACGTACCTGCTTGCCGGTCTGTGCCGCCACCTGCCGCACCAGCCGCGGCATGCGTTGAAACACCGAGCGGACCGGCTGCGCCCGTATCGCCATCACGCCATCTTGGATTTCATGCGTCAGCCGCTCGAGCTCTTCAAGCGCAATGCCGACAGCCGAAGCCCTGGTAAGCCCGGCTTCAATCGAGCGCTGGTAAAGCATCGCCTCGTTGATTACCAACTCGCCGACCAGATCGATCAGCCGGTCAACCCGATCAAGGTCGACCCGGATGGTCGCGCCCATCGCCTCGCCGGCCGGCGATGGATCAGCTTGAACCGCCGCAGCCACCGGAGCAGCAGGGACGGGGAAGGCGGGCGCCATAGTGACCACGGGGACCGCTGGGACCAATGGGGCCAATGGGGTCACAGGGACTACAAGGGTTGCCGGAGCGGCAGCCGGCGGGGTCTGCGCCCCAGCCAGCGGAGCCGCTTGCGGCTGCTCCTGACGCAAGGCCTCCTGCGCCTTGCCAATCAACGCCATCACATCAAATTCCGGTGCCGCAGGTAGCGTTTCTTCAGGTGGTACTTCCGCGGTAGCCGCCTTTGCCGCTACTGCATCGATAATCTCGAGTTCGCATTCGTCCTCGACGAAATCAAATACCTCGCGGATCGCAGTTTCCTCGCAATCGGCGGTCAAGCAAACGTTCCAGCTTAAATAAGCGCCCTCCGGATCAAGCTCGACCAGGTCCGGCAGGTCAGCCCTGTTCGCTTGCACCGTCATCTCGCCAAGCCGGCCAAGTTCGCGCAGCAAAAGCCCCGCCTCGTTACCCTTGGCATAGAGCTCGGCACGTGGCTTGAACCGAATATTCCAGACCCGCGTTGCAGGCGCCGGCGTTTCGGCAATGGCAACCGGCTCGAAGTCGAAATCGTCCATCTCGGTTACGGCTTCCGGTACCACACCGGTAGCCGGATTGATCAGCGACGCCAATTCTGTGGCAAGCCCCTTAATACGTTCCGCATCGGCGGTGCCGCCATCGCGCGCTACCCGCACCAGGTCGGCCAGCGCATCGGCCGCGCGCAGCATGATCGCCAGGGTTGCCGGCGCCGCCTGCAGCCGTCCGGCCCTCACCGCATCAAGCGTGGTTTCAAACACATGCGCAAAACGCACCAGCTCGTCCAGTGCAAACGCCCCGGCGCCGCCCTTAATCGAGTGAACCGCGCGAAACACCGCATTCACTGTCTCGGAATCGGCTGCACCGGCCTCCATTGCCATCAGTCCGGATTCAAGCTCCGCAAGCTGCTCCTCGCATTCAACGAAGAACGTTGCCCGGATGGCCGCCATCGGGTCGATCGCCATTTTACATGCCCCTAATTGGCGACGCGGCGGATGGCATCCACCAGCTTGACGGGATCAAACGGCTTTACAATCCACCCGGTAGCGCCAGCGGCCTTGGCCCGGCTCTTCTTCTCCGCATCCACTTCGGTGGTCAGCACCAGAACCGGAGTCGAACGCCTCGTATCATCCCGCCGCACTGCTTCAATAAACCCAAAACCATCCATTCTGGGCATATTGATGTCGGTAACGATCACATCCGGCATCTCGCCGGCCAGCACTTCCAAGCCATGCACCCCGTCCTCGGCCTGCACCACACGGAAGCCCGCGCTTTCAAGCGATAGCCGCAGCATGTCCCGCATTGTTCGCGAATCATCGACGGTCAAAATTGTTTTAATCATGCAATGGCTTCTTCCTCATCAAATAATAAATCGGGCGTAACGCCAAACAGCGCCAATGCCGATAGAAATTCCTGAGACGGTGCCTCAAAACGTAGTACTAGCTGATCTTCGCGCCAGCTCGCCGCTGCCGCTAATAAGACCTGCAGACATTGCCCGCCCAGACGTTGAACTTCAGCAGCGCCGACACTGAGATCAGCGCCGCGCCGTGCCAACAATTCCGCCGTCAACGGCCCTGCGGCCTTCAAATCAAGAATGGCCGGAAGTTGCAGAACCAACCCGATATCCAGTTCCGTATCCGAAGCGATTTCCACAATAAAATATCCCATCCACGAACCATCGCAGCATCCGGACTTTAACTGGGGTAATGTTAAAATAGCTTTAACAAGCGAAACGAGCCGCATGCTCCGTAAAGGCAAGGAGAAGCACTGCTTTTTCTGAAGAAAAATAAGCAAAAATGACTTCTATCACACTGTGCTTGGGGCGTCAGAGCGCCACGCCCCAAGCCCAGCGTAAAAAAAAGTTTTTCGTCGCTTTTTCAAAAGCGACCGCGTCTGTTAAGCTTTTACTAAGCGCCTACCCATGTGCTTCTATCAGTGCTAGCAAACCTTCAATGATTTGCGCCGGTGTGGGCGGGCAGCCCGAGATCAGTAAGTCCACGGGCAAGATGGTTTCGGCGCCCCCGAAAATTGCGGGTGAGCCTTTAAACACGCCACCATCCACCGCGCAGTCCCCGATCGCAATAACGAGCACCGGGTCCGGGATGGCTTCGCGCGCCTGCCGCACCGCTTCGGCCATATTGCGGGCGGCAACGCCGGTGATCAGCAATATATCGGCGTGGCGCGGGCTGGCGGTAAAGCTTAAGCCGTATTGGGTGAGGTCGTAGATCATATTCTGGGTCGCGCGCAGTTCCAATTCGCAGCCATTGCAACTGCCGGCGGCAACATGGCGAATTGCCAGACTGCGGCCCAGTCTATGTTGACCCCCCTGCCGCAGCCGCGCCGCCATCGCCGCCACTGTCGCCGGCTCCGCGGCCCGTGCCGCGGGCGGCCGGCTTAACAAATGCCGAGCCAGGGTTGGCCACACCATTATAAGTCCACTCCGGAATAAGATGCGTTGATGGATTTATTGACCAAGGGAAAATCCGCGACAATGCCAGTGGTGGCGGCATATTCCAGCAGCGGCCAGTGCAACGTGCTGGCATCGGCGATGAAAATATCCGTGATCATGCCAGCCTCCAGTGTCACCCAATGCCAGACCGGTCCACGAAAACTCTCGGCAACGCCGAGGCCCATTCCGGAACCCGACGGCGGCGCCGCCGCAATCTGCCCGTCCGGCATCTCGGCAATAAATCCTCGGATCAACCTTGTACTTTCGATTAATTCGGCGAGACGGATACGTATCCTGGCGGCGACATCGCCATCCGTTGCCACCGGCACCGCGACTTCCAGCGCTTCATAGGGCGGGTAGCCTGGGTGGCGCCGCGCGTCGGTATCGCGGCCGGAGGCGCGGCCGACAAAACCGCCGGCTGCATATCGCTCTGCCAATGCATGCGGGATTACGCCGGTGCCCACTAGCCGGTCCTGCAAGCTGGAATAATCTTCGAAGACCCGTGTCAGGCCTGGTAATTCGCTTTCCAGGGTATCCAGCGCCCGCAATATGGCGTCGGCACCGGCGGTCTTGATGTCGCCTGCAACGCCGCCTGGAATTACATTATCCATCATCAGCCGGTGGCCGAACGCGGCATCGGCGGCAGCGCAGAAATTTTCGCGGTGCCAGGCCATGCGCGCATCCAGAAAGGCGAAGCCGGCATCGCCCGCAACCGCGCCGATATCGCCGGCATGGTTGGCGATACGTTCAATTTCCGCCATTACCGCGCGCAGGTGAATCGCCCGCGCCGGCACCGCCAATGCCAACGCTGCTTCGGCTGCACGCGCAAACGCAATGCCATGCGCGACCGTGGCATCGCCCGAGACCCTGGCTGCAAAGCGCGCCGCCAGCCGCGGTGATTTACCGCGCATCATCGCCAGCGTGGCTTTGTGAGAATAGCCAAGCCGGGTCTGCAAACTTAGCACCTGCTCGCCATGCACGGAAAATCGGAAATGACCAGGTTCGATGATCCCGGCATGGACCGGCCCCACCGCAATCTGATGCACCCCGTCTCCAGGTGCTGCAAAATCTGGCCAGGGCGCGCTGCCATCCGGGCTGAGGAAATGCTCAATGGCGGTGCGCGATTGCGATGCGCCGGAGGCGGTATGGCCATTTAAATCGCGCGCCAGCCGCTCAAACCAATCCGCGCCGGGATGCAGCGGCGAGAGCGCCGGGTAGGCGCCATCCTGCAACGCCGTACGGAACAAGCCGGTATCGAATAAGGCATAGGCCAGGCCTGCGCTTGTCCAAAGCGCTATAAAACGGCCGGGGTATTTGCCCCAATCCTCGGCGGAGCAATCGAGCGGTGTCATTGCAGTGCGCCGGCAATGCTGGAGAGCATGCGCACCAGGGCCAAGGGCATTGCGAAAGCCAGCACCAGTACCGCCAACAGATGCAGCCCGACAGCAGCAATCCCCGGGCCGACCTTAACTGGTATCGCGCGGGCCGGCGGCGGATCGAATAGCAACGGTCCGATCAGCCGGATAATCGCAATAGCGCTCACCACCAGTCCCAGGCCCAGCGGCAGCGAAAACAATGGCTGCCGCTGAATGGTCTGGCTGATGATCAAAAATTCGCTGGTAAACAATCCTGAGGGCGGCAGGCCGGTTAAGGCGAAAACGCAAGCTCCCAGCAGCCATGCCAATAATTTGTTGCTTGCCAGCATGCCGCGCAAATGGCTGAACCCAAAATTACCCGGTGCTGCACTACCCCGCAAAGCAGCCGCGCGCGTCAATGCCTGAAACAATGCGGATTTGATCAGGGTGTGCAGCAGCATATGCAGCAGACCCGCAAATATTGCAGCGGCGCCGCCGATGCCAAATGCAAACACCGAAATCCCCGAATGTTCAATCGAGGAGAACCCGAAAAACCTCCGGCTATCGCGCCGGCCCCACAGGCTGAAAGCTGTGAGCAACAGCGACGCCAACCCAAGGGTGACCAAGAATGGCCCTGGCTGCATGGCGCCGCCACCCGCATCGGCATTTGCCTGCATCAAGTGTCGAAACCGCAATATCGCAATCAACGCTACATTCAGGAGCAAACCGCTCAGCATTGTTGTCAACGGCGCCGGCCCCTCCGCATAGGCATCGGGCAGCCAGCCATGCAGCGGCGCCAGCGCCGCCTTGGTGCCATAACCGAACAGCAAAAACACGAAAGCCAATGTCAGCAACCGGCCATCCAGCTGCGCCGCATGCGCCGCCAGCGCGGAAAAGCTCATAGCAGCCAAGCCCGGCCCCAGTGCCGGCTGCGCCGCCAGATAAATCACCATGGTCCCGAACAACGCGAGCGCGATGCCGACGCCGCCGAGAATGAAATATTTCCAGGCCGCCTCCAACGCCGATGCGGTACGCGGCAGGCTCACGCCCAACGTCGCGGCGATCGTTGCTACTTCCACCGCTACCCATAGCAGCCCGGTATTATCGGCATATAAGCCTAACAGCGTGGCGCCCAGCATCACCTGGCACATCGCATGATAAACCCGCCAACGGCGCAGGCTGGTACTTTCCAGTTCGCCACGCACAAAATCCAGGTTGCTGACGGCGGTGGTAAGAGCCACAAAACCGCTTAACGCGCCAAAGATCGCCGCCAGCCTATCCACCTGCAGCATCCCGACTAAAGGACCTGTACCCGGCGCCAGCAAAATCAACAGCGTCAACCCAAAAACCGCGCAACATACGCCGAGGTTGGCGTAAGCGCCGCGCAACGGCGAACCCCAAAATCCTAATCCGAGCGCCGCCAGAAAAGGCAGCAGAACGACAATGACGACGAGGCTCATCGACCCCGCCTTTCAATCGCTTCGATCCCGCTCAAATCCAGCGTTTCAAAATGTTCCCGCAGTTGAAACACGAAGACGCCGACGACCAGCAGCGCCAGCAACACCAACAGCGCTACCGACAGTTCCGCCACGAATGGCATCCCGGGCATCCCGATCGCCGCCAGCACCAGGCCATTTTCGGTCGAAAGAAAACCGATCACCTGGCTCAACGCATTGCGCCGCGTTGTCATCACCAGCAGACCAAGCAACACCACCGAGAGCGCAATGGCGAGATCCTCTCGGGTCAACGTTGCGGCACTGGCCGCACTTGGCAGCACCACCATGACGGCGATGCCGATCAGCCCGACGCCGATGATCATTGACACACCCACCGGCATTACCGTTTCCACGGCGCGGATCAAATTGAAACGGCTGGTGATGCGGCGCAGCGCCATCGGCAGCAAAACACCCTTGATCGCGAAAGTGATGATACCAGTGAGATACAGCGCGTCGGCGCCTTGCGAATAACCTTGGACGAAGGCGGCAGCGCTCAGCACCAAGGCTTCAGCCTGGATCAGCGAAATCATCGCCGCCAGCCGCCGTTGCGAGGCTAAGGCAAACGCACATAGCAGGATCAGACCGGCGAGCGCGTGCGACAGAGAATTTACCGGCATCATCCGTTAAGCCGTCCGGCTACAAACAAAAAGACCGCCGAAAGCAGGCCGAGCAGCAACGCGACACCGAGAAATTCCGGTACCCGGAAAACTCGCATCTTGGCGGTGGAAACCTCGAACAGTCCAAGTGCCGCAACCAGCACGCAAAGCTTCAGCAACCAGCAGATAAGGCCGAGCGGCCAGGATAGAATATCTCCCGCCTGCGCCATGCCGAACGGGAAAAACACGGTCGCGATCAGCGAAAACCATATCGTTAGCCGCAGACAGGCGGTGTAGTGAAACAAAGCAAGGTAGCGGCCGGAATATTCCAGCAGCATTGCTTCATGCACCATCGCCAGCTCTAAATGCCCGGCTGGATTATCCACAGGTATGCGGCCGGTTTCAGTCACCGCTACCGCCAGCATCGCGGCCAGAGCAAAGCCCAAAGATACAGAAACGCCGATCTGTCCGAAGCCGAAATAGGTCGCCGTACCGTCCACGGTCGGGTCACCGGCGATCAACCCAAAAACCAACACGACCACCAGCAATGCCGCTTCGGAAAAAATGCTGAACAAGGCATCCCGCCCGGCACCTGCGGCACCAAAACCAAACCCGGTTTCCAGGCCCGCCAGCATCACCGCCGCCCGTGCCAACGCAAACAAACCAATGATGGTGATAAAGTCGCTGTAGCGGGCGCTTACCAGATCCAGTGCAAACCCCGGCACCAGCATGGCGACCGCGGCACTGGCCGCAAAACCAACAAACGGCCAGATTTTATAAAGCTCGGTCGCGGTATCAGGGATCAGCGGTACTTTATGGATCAGCTTCCACAAATCCCGATACGGCTGCAGGATAACCGGTCCCTGCCGCCCCAGCAGCCGGGCGCGAAATTTAGCAACCAGTCCCATCAACAGCGGCGCCAGTCCAAGCATTAGGCAGGCATGTAAAACGGTTGCGAAACAGCGGATGAGCAGCGCCAGCATCAGCCGTTCTGCCCTAGCCCAAGTGCCAGCAAAAACATCACCAATACGCCGAACACAAAGGCCAGACGCTGACGGATGGTCGCCCTGCGTACCCATTCGGCCAGTCGCGTCAGCCGCACGCGCAGCCGGATCAACGGCGCCAGGATGAATCGCTCGCCAGGATCCAAACCGGCTGTTCCCAGCAAAGCCGATCCCAAAACGCGGCGCACCGGTTCGGCAAAACCGGAGGCAATCGGCTGCGTCGCCGGATCGCCAAACGGCAACCAGACCGGCGGCTTGCCGAACCCGCCATTCCAGGCTGGCACTTCGCGCTCGCCCCGGACGCCGAACCGCCGCAACCCAAAAAACGCAATCGCCGCCAACACCGCCATCAATGCGGCCAGCGGCAGCGGTGCGTAGGCAAGCTCCTGAGGCAACGCGCCCGGCACCAGTTGTAAGATCACCGGGGCCACCGCGCGCAGCACCAAACCAGGCGTCAGCGCCAGCGGCACGCAACCTACCGCCAATATTGCCATGCCAATCAACGTAAGCCTGTCAGCCTCCTCGGCGGCAGCCGCATGCAATGTGCGCGGCCGGCCGAGAAACCCAAACCCGATCATCCGCACCGCTGCCGCCAATGCCAGTGCCGCGCCCAACCCCAGCACCGCGAGCAAGGCGGTAAACCCGATCCATCCCATCACCCCACCCGAACCGGCTGACGCGATTACCGCATGCAGAAGCAAAAACTCCGGCGCAAAGCCGGGACCTAACGGCAAGGCGGACATCCCGGCGGCACCCACCAGCATCAGCACCCCCAGCCTTGGCATGCCCCGCATCAATCCACCCAGCCAATCCAGTGAGGTCGTGCCGGTGGCATGACGCACCGCGCCCGCCCCCAAAAACAGCAATGGCTTGAACAGCGCATGCGCCAAGGCGCACAGCAAGGCCGCCTGTAATCCCAGAGCCGCCACGGCGGGATCATCCAGAGCCCGCGCCCGCATGGCGACACCAAGCCCCACCGCAATCAGCCCGACATGCTCCACCGTCGAACAGGCCAACACCGTTTTCAACTCAACTTCCAGCATTGCCCGCAACGCGCCGATCAATACCGATGCAGCCCCTACCACCATCAACGCCGTTCCCCACCAAGGCTGGGCGGCGCTGCCAAATACAATGAATCCGTAACGAATAATGACGTATAGCGCGACGCTCACCATGCCGCCGGACATCACCGCCGACACGCCGGAAGACGGTGCCGGATGCGCCCTCGGCAGCCATGAATGCAACGGCGCCAGCCCCGCTTTGGCACCGGCCCCAAGCAGCAGCAGCGCGAAGGCCAAGCCACCGGCCGGCAGAAACACCGCCGGGATCAAACAGGCGCCCGAGAACAGGGCAATGCCCGCATATAGCAGCGCCGGCCGCCGGTCGCCGCGCAGCACCAGCAACCAGGATGCCGCACTCATCAGTTCAAACCCTAAAATCAGCGCAAACGAATCTTCCGCCACCAGGGCCATAACCATGCCCAGCACAAACAGCCAGAACACTAGGGATTTACGCTCAACCGCAATCGCTGCTGCCAGCACCTGCGGCGCCAGCAGGCATAAAAATAGTGCCGATAGCGGGTCGATGCCCAAATGCATCCCCCGCCCCGGCAACCCAACCATCAACGCCAGACTCCAGTTCACCAGATCAGGCTAGCAAACCCACCCCCGCGCCGTAAGTCGCGAAGCAAGAACTTCTTTCTCGAAAAGGAGAATTGCTTGGCCTGCTTACGGAGCCTGGCCGCCGCTCATCAGTTGCTGCAATACGCCTGGCGGCAAGGTTATTGCGTTATAGCCGTTGGGGGGGCTGAAATCGGTGCTGCGCTGCGGGCCGAAGCTAACCGTAGTGGCGGTGACCTCGCCGGAGCCATTGGCGTTTTTGCCGGCAAAATGCAGGGCTACGCCATCGGCGGTGAGGCACGCTGTGGCGCTGCCCTGGCTGCTCAGCACCAGCCAATTTTCGCAAGCCATGCCGGCATATTCGGCGTGGCCCAGCAGCGTGAAGCGGGCATTATGGCCGGCATCGGTTATTTGCGCCGTTAACCCCGAAACATCCGGTGCGTTTACTACGCTGTTCAACTGCGGCACCACCATTTGTGCCGTGCCTGCCGGCAGGTTGACGAGAAAATAGGTTCCCTGCGCCGGATTATTAATACGCGCACGTTGGCCAGCAGCATCATATTCCAGCTGGTAACTCATATCGGGGCGACCCGGCGAGGAAACCTGGTACGACACCGCAACATCGCGGTCGGGGAGAATTAAAGGTGTGGTATCGGCGACGGCCGACCCGAGGCCAAAAAGCATTGCGATGAAAGGCAGCAACAATTCAGTGCTCCAGGCTGCGCATAGCGCAAATTTCGGCCTGCAATGCGGCCAAATCAGGGTTCGCTTCAAATCTGGCCGGCACCTCCACCGCTTCCGACAATAACTCGTGATATTCCGCCCGAGGAATTTCGCTGGCGCCGAAGCGGCTCAGATGGCTGGTGATGAACTGGGTATCGAGCAATACGAAGCCACCGAGCCGCAGCCGCGCCACCAGATGCACCAAGGCAACTTTGGAGGCGTCGGTTTCGGTAGAAAACATGCTTTCGCCAAAAAATGCGCCGCCCATACAAGCGCCGTACAAACCACCGACCAGCCGGCCATCTTTCCATGTCTCTATGCTATGCGCAAAACCAAGATGGTACAGTTCGATGAACAGCCGTTCAAGTTCCTGATTGATCCAGGTCTCCGGCCGGTTCGCGCGCGCCTCTGCACAGGCGGCGATCGTGGCAGCGAAATCCGCGTCCGCGGTCACTTTGAATTTGCTGCCGCGCACGGTCTTCAGCAAGCTGCGCGGCAGATGAAATTCATCCAACGGCAAAATCCCGCGATGTTCGGGGTCGAGCCAATGCAGCGCCTTGCTATCGCGCGATTCGGCCATGGGGAACATTCCAAGCCGATACGCCCGAAGCAGCAGGTCAGCCGTTAGGACAAAAGAACGCGAAGACATGGCGGCAACGTTGCACGAATGCTTGCTTCGCAAAAGAGCCGCTGCCGGCAGCCCTGTCAGGCGCCACCGGCATTTACGATCACAGTCTAGCGATCAGAGACCGCCCAGCCATGGCAATGAACCAGCCCGTCGTCGTAGCCGTCATGGTGCTGATGCGATTGAACAGCATCCGAAGCGCGATGATACATATTATCTGCGATCGGCGCGGAATGCGTGGTGCTGGTACCGGAGGCCGCCGCGGCAACCGCGGCAAACAGCTGCCGGTCGCCACGAACTTGGGCGGGCATGATAAAGTTCTGGTTGCTGAGCGTATCCATATCAAATCTCCTTTTTTGGCCTTAAGTCGGATAACTTGTGATCCTGTAAACAATTTACACTCAAATCCTCCAAGGTCATCGGCCAAATAGCCCAATAATCTGGAAATCTGTGAACAGCTTTACGGCACGCCTTTGCAAATTGTAAAATATTTACTAGTATCCGGATATGTCAAAGCCCATCATCGGACCTACCTTGCGCCGCTTGCGGACCGCGCAACGGCTCAGCCAGCAAGCACTCGCGCAAAAGCTCGGGATCTCCACCAGCTACCTCAACCTCATCGAGCATGATCAGCGCGGCGTTACCGCCAACCTGCTGTTCAAACTGACCAAAATTCTTGATGTTGACCTCGAAACCCTCTCCGGCGACCAGGAGCGCGATTTCGAAATCAAACTGCGCGAGGTATTTGCAGACCCCATGCTCGGGATCGAAGCGGTGCCTGAAGCCGAAATGCAGGCGATTGCCGCGACCGCGCCGAACGCTGTGCGGGCCATTCTGGCGCTACACAATGCGTGGGCAGGGTCGCGCGAGGATGCGGACGGCATCACCTTACCGTCGGGCCGCAAAATCATGCTGCCCAACGAGGAAGTTCGCGAATATTTTCACACTCACGCCAATCATTTCCCAAGCCTTGAAGAAGCCGCCGAGCGCATCAGTTCCACGCTGCAATCGGCAACGCTCGGCACCAACCATGCGCTCGCCGAACGCCTGCGCCAAAAGCATGGGCTGGTGGTCAATGTGCGGCCGCTGCCGGGCAATCGGCGGGCCTACGATCCGGCCGCGCGCTTGCTGACCCTATCGGAAACGCTGTCGCGGGAAAGCCGCGGTTTTCAAATGGCATTCCAACTGGCATTGCTCGAATCCCGTGATGTGGTCGAGGCGCTGATCCGAATGGCAGCGCCGTCTTCACCCGACGCCGAGGAGTTGCTTCGCGTCGGGCTGCTCAACTACATCGCCGGCGCTATCATCATGCCCTACGAACCGTTCCTCGCCTGCGCGGCAGAGGTCCGCTACGATGTCGACTTCATCGCCGCCAAATTTGGCGTAAGTTATGAACAAGCCTGCCAGCGTCTATCATCCTTGCAACGCTCCGGCACTCGCGGCGTGCCGTTCTTTTTTCTGCGCGTCGACCCCGCCGGCAATGTCAGCAAACGCTTTTCAGCATCCGGCTTCCCGTTCATGCGCTTCGGGGGCACCTGCCCGCGCTGGATCGTCCACACCGCCTTCGCTACCCCCGGCGTCACCCGCGTTCAAATCGCGCAACTGCCCGACGGCCAAACCTTCCTGTGCTTTGCCCGTGCCATCACCGGCCGTCCAGCCCGCTGGGGCGACCCGCCGCCAACCCACGTCGTTGCCATGGGTTGCGACATCACCCATGGCGCCAACCTTGCCTATTGCGACGGCATCGATGTTGCGACAGCCGCGGTCGGCATCGGCCTCTCCTGCCGCCTCTGTGACCGCCAGGAATGCCGATCCCGCGCCTTTCCACCTCTCGCCCACCGGCTGATCCTCGATCCAAAAACCACCAGCGCCAGCCCCTATAGTTTTGAACCCAGGAGGCCAAAAAGGACGTAAGAAAGAACTTCTTTTTGTGAACAAAAAGAAACAAAAAAACTTTAATGAGCTGGTAAAGGGCGTTGGCTCACCAACACCCATGGCCCAGAATAAAAGAATTTTTTTGGTTCTTTTTTTGTAAAAAAAGAACTGCTTGCCTACTTCCTGCGGCTCAGCTTCGCTTCCGCCGCTGCGGGTTGCACTGCGGGGCATGTGATGACCGCTCGAAGACCGGGATGATTATCCAGCAGATGCAATGTGCCGTTATGCACCTGCGCCACCGCCACCACCAGCGCCAGGCCTAGACCCGATCCGGCAGTGTTGCGGGCGGATTCGGCGCGAAAGAAGCGCTCGGTGGCGCGGTCGCGGTCGTTGGCGGCAATCCCGGGCCCATTATCGGCTACCGCGATTTCAATCATCGTTCCCTCGGTGCGGGCGGTGAACGAAATCGATGCGCCGGGTTCTGAAAATTTTAAGGCATTATCGAGCAGGTTCGTAATAGCCTGCTGGATCAACTCGCGGTCGCCCCAAAGCGGTAACGGCCCGGTAATCCGCGTTTCCAGCCGCAGTCCGCGCTCCTCGGCGACAACGCGATAGAGTTCGTCGATATCGTTCAGCAACGGCACCAGATCGATTTCCGCAAACGCCGAACGGCGCGCTCCAGCCTCGATTTCAGCAATCCGCAGCAATGCCTGAAACACCGCGATAATGGCATCGAGATCAACGGTCGCGCGCTCAATCGCCGATTTCAAATCCTCCTTGGTATCGGCACGCAGTGCGGCGTCCTCAAGGCGGGCGCGGGCACGCGTGATCGGTGTCCGCAAATCATGCGCGATTGAATTCGACACCTCGCGCACGCCATCCATCAAGCGCGTGATGCGGTCGAGCATATCGTTGATATTATCCGCCAGCTCATCAAACTCGTCGCCATTGCCGGAGACATTGACGCGCCGCGACAGATCGCCCCTGGAAATTGCCCTGGTCGTTGTTGAAATATCTTGGATCATGCGGCGAAACATCGAACGGACCACAATGGCGCCCAGCAATCCAAGTGCCACCATGATCGCCATCGCCCATGCCAGGCCGTCGCGCAGCAATTCCCGCAGTTCCGCGCGTGACCTCACATCCCGCCCAACCAGCAATTGATCGCCATTGTCGAGCGCGAAGGCGCGCAGCACCGCCACCGAATTCATGCCTTTGCGCGTCACCGGCAGTTCATACCAGGCGTCGACCTGGTTCAGGCCATTTGGCCATTGATCCAGATTACCGGCGATCCGATTGCCGATCGGATCGGTCAGCAGATATATCGCGTCACCATCAACATTTTCCGCAAGCCTGTCGTTGATCGCCGCGATCAAGGACGGCTCCCCGCCAACACCGAAATGATCCGCGAGGGCGGATGCATCATTGCGTATCGCAATTTCGACCTGCCGCTGCAGTAATCCGGCAGTGGCGTACCAGAGCGAGAAAGCCAACGCGAAGGCGCTCAAGCCGAATATGGTCGCATAGACCACAGCGAAACGAACGCCGGCCGAGCGTATAAACGGTTTACGGGCGTGCGGCTGCCGGTCAAGCTCGGCATCGAGCCGAACACTCGCCTTACGCATCAGCGATGGCGCTGCCTTAGCGTTCATGTCAGGGCGACCGGGCTTAACTAAACCTCTTCGGCGCGCAGCATATATCCCGCATTGCGCACCGTATGCAGCAACGGCAGGTCGAAGGGCTTGTCGATCTTCTGCCGCAGCCTGGACACATGCACGTCGATGACATTCGTTTGCGGGTCGAAATGATAATCCCACACGCCTTCAAGTAGCATCGTGCGCGTTACCACCTGGCCGGCATGGCGCATCAGATATTCCAACAACCGAAATTCACGCGGCTGCAAATCTATTTTCTGGCCGCCACGCCGCACCCCGCGAGACAGCAGATCCATCTCCAAATCGCCGACGGATAACTTGGTGGTGGGACCATCGGTTTTACCGCGCCGGGTCAGCGCTTCTACCCGCGCCAGCAGTTCCGCAAAGGCGAACGGCTTGGTGATGTAATCGTCACCCCCGGCTTTCAGCCCCTTTACCCGGTCATCCACCTGGCTAAGCGCCGAGAGAAACACCACCGGAGTGGCATTATCCTGCGCCCGCAAGGTTTCCAAAAGCCGCAAACCGTCGATCCCCCCGGGCAGCATGCGATCCAGGATGATGGCGTCGAAGTTCTCGGATGCCGCTAGAAACAGTCCGTCCCGGCCATTATCGGCGTGCTCAACGGTGTGACCGGCTTCGCGCAGCCCCTTCACCACAAAGCCTGCAACATCCTTGTCGTCTTCAACGACCAGTATCCGCATCACTAACCTCCCAATTGGTCCGGCCGGCGCGCAACCGCGACGGGCAAGCGGTATATATGGCCGTCCCGCTCGATTTGTAATGTTACCTTAACGCCGGGGGTCATCGAAGCAATAACCCGGATCAAATCGCTGGAACCTTCGATCGGCGATCCGTTCACACGCAGCACCACATCTGAGGTCATCAGACCAGCCCGGCTGGCAGGCCCATGCGGCTCGACTTCGGTAATTTCCGCGCCCTGGACCGGCGCGCCCGCGGTGTCCGTGACATCGGCCACGGAAACTCCCAGCCACCCGCGTGTCACGCTGCCATGGGCGATAATGGCACTCACGATCCGCCGCGCGGCGTTGCTCGGAATCGCAAACCCGATCCCGACGGAACCGCCGGAAGGCGAGACAATTGCGGTGTTTATGCCGACCACAGCGCCGCTCATATCAAAGGCCGGACCGCCGGAGTTGCCGGGGTTGATAGGCGCGTCAAGCTGCAGGAAATGGTCAAAAGGCCCATCCCCGATGTCCCGGCCTTGAGCCGAAACGATCCCGAGCGTGAACGAATTTCCCAACGCAAAAGGATTGCCCGCCGCCATCACCCAATCGCCGACCTGCACCAAATTCGAATTGCCCCAATGGATTACCGGCAACCGGTGAGGTGACGTAATTTTAATAACCGCAACATCTGTTAACGGATCGGAACCGATCAATTTTGCGGGATATCGCTCGCTGTCATTGAGCGTCACGATAACGCTGGCTGCCCCGGCGATGACGTGATTGTTGGTCACGATCATACCGTCCGAAGTCACAATAAACCCTGAACCAGCGGCGATAGATCGACGCGGAGCCATGTCGGGGGCCACCCTGTTCCCTGAAAGCTCACTTCCCGGGAGCGCATTCCCAGGCACCGGGCTCGCCGGCGGCGCGGAAGCACCCGCTTGAAACTGCTCAGTCACGGCAATGCCAACCACCTCGGGCGCCACCATCCGCACCAGCGGGGCCAGCGATTGCGGGCCAAATGTCGCAACCGATTGCGCCCTGGCGAAGTCGGCGCACCTAAATACGGCGGCGGCCAGCAGGCCCAGCATCAAACAACGAATCATGAGCTTCATTCTCACCTTGGCATGGCACCCGCTCGCGCCGCGTGCAAGCCAGGCGCTGGCGGTGGCACCGCGCCAACGGAGGAATGATTACAGTCTATTATCATATCTCATGGTTGAAAATCCAGGCCAGTCCTACGACATCTGAACTCAGTTCGGTAAAGCATCATCAGGAGGCATAATATGGCGACCAAACGCATTGACCCGCAGGACATCGATCTTGACTATCTACGGAAAGAATTTCAGCGATTTCGCGCCGATATCGCCGGTGTCAAAGACAAGCTGAGCGGCAATGCCACCGATGCCCTGGATCAAATTTCCGGCTACCTGAATGGCGGTGCCTTGGCATCGCGTATTTCCACAATTGAGGCGGAGCTTGAAACCCTTGCCGGCAAGGCCAAGGGTTATGGCAAGGAAGGCGTTCACCAGTTGGAACAGAAGGTCAGCGAACGGCCGATTGTCAGCGTCGCCGTCGCTTTCGGCGTCGGCATCTTGGCGGCGCAACTGTTCCGGCGCTAAACTTTAGTTAAATTCGGCCCCATCGCCGTCGCCCCTACCACTGTCGACTGAAAGCCAGAGCCCATGAGTATTCCAAGCCGCGTCAATGCGGCAGTAAAAGGATTGGCATTATGGGCCGGCTTAAGCTTGCTCGTCTTCGCGGTGGTTTTGACGGCGATAGGGTTCTTGATCACCGGGTTCTTTATTTGGCTGGAACAATTTAAATCCCATGCCGTCGCCGCCGCGATCACCGGAGGCGCGCTGTTAATAGCTGCCGTCATCGTCGGCATAGTCGGCAGTATTGTTATCAAAAAAACCAAAAAGCGGCAGCCAAGCATCATTGCCGAATTTACCGGCGTTGCCGGTACCGCCGGCCGCATAGCCGGTCTTTTAATCCGCCGCGACCCGCGCAAATCCCTGATCCTGGCCGTTATTGCAGGTGCCTTGGCCGAATACATTACAAGCGACAGTAAAAAACGCGACTAAGGCGGGCAAGCGGGCAAGAAAGCGGTCGCAAGTGGAAAAAAGCGCCGCGAAAACTTTTAGGATCCGGCTAACGGGGCGGCGGTGTTTACGGCGCCACCCTCGTTAACCTAGCTCTGCCGCTCCAGCATCAATTGTTTAACCTTGCCGATTGCCTTTGCCGGATTCAAGCCCTTCGGACAGGTCTGGGTGCAGTTCATGATCGTATGGCAACGATATAGTTTGAAGGGATCCTCCAGCGCATCCAGCCGCTGACCCGTGTGCTCATCGCGGCTATCGGCGATCCACCGATATGCCTGCAGCAAAACCGCCGGGCCGAGATAACGATCGCCATTCCACCAATAACTTGGGCAAGACGTGGTGCAGCAGAAACACAGAATGCACTCCCACAGCCCGTCAATTTCCGCCCGTTCTTCCTTCGATTGCAGGCGCTCGCCATCCGGCGGCGGCGGCGTGTCAGCTTGTATCCACGGCTCAATCGAACGGTACTGCGCGTAGGCCAGCGTCAAATCCGGCACCAAATCCTTGACCACCGGCATATGCGGCAGCGGATTGATCACCACCGCGCCCTTTACATCGGCAATAGGCTTCAGACATGCCAGCGTATTGGTGCCATCGATATTCATCGCGCAGGAACCGCAAATGCCTTCCCGGCAAGACCGCCGGAACGTCAGCGTCGTATCGATTTCGTTTTTGATTTTTATAATGGCGTCCAGCACCATCGGCCCGCACGCATCGAGATCGATCTCGAACGTATCAGTCACCGGATTCTTGCCGTCATCCGGGCTCCAGCGATAAACTTTGAATTCCTTAATCCGCTTGGCCCCAGCCGGCGCCTTGACGGTCTTGCCCAAACCGACTTTGGAATTCTTCGGAAGCGAAAATTCAGCCATTTAAAACCTCTAAAATTCAGTAAGGCCAAGCTCTTCTTTTTTGAAAAAAAGAAGCAAAAAACTTTTGCTAGCATGGGCCTGGGGCGCTGGCGGGGTCAGCGGCCATACCCCAAAGTGAAAAAAGTTTTTTGGTTCTATTTTGCAAAAGAACTGCTTTAATACACGCGCTTCTTAGGCGGGAACACCTGCACGTCATTGCTGAGCGTTTGCATTTTCACCGGCCGGTATTCCAATTTTACCGCGCCTTTGTCATCGCAATACGCAACGGTATGTTTCATCCATTCTTCGTCATGCCGATCCGGGAAGTCGTCATGCGCCTGCGCGCCCCGGCTTTCTTTGCGGGCTTCCGCGCCGACCATCGTCGTTATCGCGTTGCCCATCAAATTGTCCAGCTCCAGCGCTTCGACCAGATCGGAATTCCAGATCAGGCTACGGTCGGTGACCTGCATATCATCCAGTGCGCCCCAGAGTTTCTGCATCTTCCCGACGCCTTCGGTAAGGCTGGCGGAATTACGGAACACCGCGGCGTGGCCTTGCATCGTCCGTTGCAGCTGGTCGCGCAAATCCGCCACTTTGGTGCCGCCCTTGGCGTAACGGGTTTTATCAAATCGGGCGAGTGAGGCTTCGCCGGCGCCGGCCGGCAAGTCCGGCTGGCTGCTTCCGGGCGTGATCAGCTTGGTTGCCTGAATGGCAGCCGCCCTGCCGAACACGACCAAATCAAGCAGCGAATTGGTGCCGAGCCGGTTAGCGCCATGCACGGAGACGCAGGCGGCTTCGCCGACCGCCATCAGGCCAGGAACCACCGCATCCGGATCGGAGGCAGTCGGCCGCAAAACCTCGGCGCGATAATTGGTTGGTATGCCGCCCATATTATAATGCACAGTCGGCAGCACCGGGATTGCTTCCTTGGTCACATCGACGCCGGCGAACACGCGCGCCGTCTCCGAAATGCCTGGCAACCTTTCGTGCAGGATGTCAGCACCCAGATGCTCCAGATGCAGGAGGATATGATCCTTATTCGGACCCACGCCGCGGCCTTCGTTAATCTCAATGGTCATGGAACGTGAAACCACGTCGCGCGACGCCAGGTCCTTGGCGGTCGGTGCATAGCGTTCCATGAACCGCTCACCTTCGGAATTGGTGAGGTATCCGCCCTCACCGCGGGCACCCTCGGTGATCAGGCAGCCGGCCGGAAAAATGCCGGTTGGGTGAAACTGTACGAACTCCATGTCCTGCACCGGCAGTCCGGCGCGAATTACCATGCCGCCGCCGTCACCGGTACAGGTATGGGCAGAGGTGCAGGAGAGATAGGCGCGGCCATAGCCGCCGGTCGCCAACACTACGATAGCCGCGCGGAAACGGTGGATGGTGCCGTCTTCCAGGTTCCAGGCCATCACGCCGCGGCAGACACCGTCGCTATCCATAATCAGATCGAGAGCGAAATATTCGACGAAGAATTCAACCTCGTGCTTAAGGCTTTGCTGATACAGGGTGTGCAAAATCGCGTGGCCGGTACGGTCGGCGGCGGCGCAGGCGCGCATCGCCGGTTCCTTGCCGAAATCCTTCATATGGCCGCCGAACGGCCGCTGATAAATCTTGCCGTCCTCGGTGCGTGAAAACGGCACGCCGAAATGCTCGAGCTCATAAATCGCCGGCACGGCTTCGCGGACCATGTACTCGATGGCGTCCTGGTCGCCCAGCCAATCCGACCCTTTCACGGTGTCGTACATGTGCCAGCGCCAGTCATCCTCACCCATATTGCCGAGCGACGCGCCAATCCCGCCTTGCGCCGCCACAGTATGGCTACGCGTAGGGAACACCTTCGTGATACAGGCCGTCTTCAGCCCGGAAGCGCCCATGCCGAGCGTTGCCCTGAGGCCGGAACCGCCGGCGCCCACAACCACGACGTCATAGGTGTGATCGACAATCTTATAAGCCCCATACGAGGGTTTCGACATCACGTTCATATTGATAACCCTGTCAGAGAGCCAGTTTTAAAATCGACACCGCACATGCCAATGCGCAAAAAACGATTGCGCCATTGACCGCCAGGATGCTGGCCATGCGCAACCCTTCGGAATGCACATAATCTTCAAGAACCACCTGCAGCCCAAGCGAAAGATGATAGAAAAGTGCGACGATCAGACAAAGATACAAGACCGCATTCCACGGCTCTGCCATGAAAGCCACAACCTGCTCGCGGGTTGAATGGTCGAGCAATAAAACCGTCAGCACGAAATACAGCGACAACGGCAGCAGCGCGATCGCGGTGATCCGCTGCATCCACCAGTGGTGTAATCCGGTTTTTGCCGAACCCAGGCCGCGCGCCCGGCCGAGATTGCTGCGCATGATATGAATTGAAGGATCTGTGCTCATTTTGCTTACCAGATAAAGTAGACGAACGCCCAGAAGGCGACCGTGAGGATAACAGTTGCTGCGATCACGGTATTGCCGCTGCGATGCATATCCGGAAGTTCAAAGCCCTTGCCGGCGTCCCAGGCCAGATGCCGGATGCCGTTCAGGAAATGGTAGAACAGCGCTGCAGTGAACCCGATTAAAATGAGAATGCCGAACCAGGAGCCTAAAACCGCCTCGGCGATTGAGTAGGCGCCATCCCCGGAAGCAGCGCTCACCAGCCAATAGGTCAATAATAAGGTGCCCACGCCGAGCGCGCAGCCGGTGATCCGGTGCATGATCGAGGTCATCGAGGAAAGCTGCGGTTTGTAGGCGGATCCAAGCATGAACGGCGAAAGCGGACGGCGGACCAACTTGCCCTCGGTATTACGCCCAATCATCAGGGCTTCGCGGACATCCTTCATGCGGTAGCAACACCTTTCACAAGGCCAACGGAGGCAATTAATGTTGCAGTTGCTTAGTACCCGAACCGGACAGGGTCAACGGCTCCGGACCTATTTGAAAACGCACCCCAGCGAGCCATTTGACGCGTGTTTTTGCGCTCCTGGAAGCTGGCCGCTGCTGTGCTTACGCCAGGACGCCGCCCGCGATCCGGTTCTCGAAACGCTAACTGGCCAACCGGGGCGCGTGTTTGAACAGGCCCGGTCCAAATTCTAGGTCACGGCAGGTGTCAGCTGCAACAAGGTCACGGTGCGTGAGGTCGAATCCTCCAGATCTAAGCTGGTCGGCACTTCGAATCTCGTAATCGCCCGGGATCCCTCCTGCGGCACGTAGGCGCGGCCGGGGTCGGCGATAATCACAGTGGCGGCGCTTGCGCAAGCGCGCAGCCAGGGGAGGATGTGGCGCGTCATCGGCGCTTCATAGCAGACATCTCCGCATAGAATGACGTCCCAGCGGCAGGGCTGGCCGACGATGTCGCCTTCCGTGACGCCAAGGCGGCAACCGTTGGCTTCGGCGTTCAAGGTCATTGCGGCGCAGGCCATCGGGTCGATCTCGGCGGCTTCCACGTGCCCGGCGCCCGCTTGCGCGCAGGCAATTCCCGCCAACCCGCAACCCGCGGCGAAATCGAGCACGCGCTTGCCGGCGACCAATACCGGATTTTCAGTAATGTGCCTGGCCAGCGCCTCGCTTCCAGGCCAGGCGAAGGCCCAGAACGGCGGTGCGACGTTGTGAATTTCCAGAAATGCCTCGCTGGCGCGCCAAAGCGGCGTAATCTCGGAGGCGAGGTACAGCCTTATGCCTGGAACCAGTGCCGAGCGTGCCAGCGCAGTATGACCGACAACAAATTGCCGCCGGGCATCCCTACGGTTCATTCGCCTGAACAGGCTTCTCCGCCGCCTTTTCGCCCTCCAGCGCCGCCACCCGTAACGCCAGCGCCTCCGACTGTTCACGGGCCCGCCGCGCCAGCTCGGCCATTGCCTCGAATTCCTCGCGCTTCACCAGGTCGAGCCGCCGCACCGCCTCATCGACCCTGGCTCGCACCATCGAGCTTATTTCCTCGCGCAGGCCAGCCAGCGCTGAAAGCGCACCCCCCGCCACGCCGGCGAGGTCATCGAAAAACTTGGGACGGTCGGACATGGCGAGACCTTTCGTTAAGAAGTTACGCCACATATAAGGCGGCTGATGATATTGGTCACTGGCGGCGCCGGATTTATTGGGTCCAACTTGCAAGCTTCCCTGCTGGGGGAAGGTCGCGAGGTTGTGGTCGCCGACTGGCTGGGCGATGCCGGCAAATGGCGCAATCTGCGTCACCATGCCCCGCTGCAAATCATCGACCCCGACCAGATCGAGGATTTTCTGGCCCGTCACCCGCCGCTGGAAACCATCGTCCATCTTGGTGCTATCTCCGAGACCACCGCAGCCGATGGCGATCTGGTCTGGGCCCACAATGTGACTTTAAGCCAGATGCTCTGGTCCTGGTGCGCCAATCGCGGCGTCCGCTTCATCTACGCCTCCTCCGCCGCTACCTATGGCGATGGCAGCCAGGGCTTCGACGATCAATTTTCTACCGAGGCGCTGCGCCGCCTGAAGCCGCTCAACCTGTATGGCTGGAGCAAGCACGCCTTCGATCTATGGGTCGCGCATCAGGTTGAAACTCACGCCTATGCCCCGCCTGACTGGGCCGGTATAAAATTGTTCAACGTTTACGGCCCCAACGAGTATCACAAGGGCAACATGGTCTCGGTGGTGAAGGTAAAGCATGACGAGGTGGCGACCGGCGGTCCGGCAAAACTGTTCCGCTCAACCGAGCCCGGCATCGCCGATGGCGCCCAGGCGCGTGACTTCATCTATGTCGACGACGTCGTCGCGGTCCTGAAATTCCTGATCGACGCACCGGCGCTGCACAACCTCTACAATGTCGGCACCGGCATTGCGCGTTCCTACGCCGACCTGGCGCGCGCCGTCTGCGCTGCCAATAACGTGGCCGAGCGGATCGAATATATCGACATGCCGGCGGCCTTGCGCGTCCAATACCAGTCCTATACCCAGGCGCCGATGCAAAAACTCCAGCAGGCCGGCTACACCGCCCCGTTCACCTCGCTGGAAGCTGGGGTAGGCGCCTATATTCAAAATTATCTGACCCAGGCCGATCCCTATAGATGAGCCTTAGATTATGCTGAGTACCGTATTCATGTGGCCGCATTTCAGCCCCGTGCTGGTGCGCTTTGGCCCCTTTGCCATTCATTATTATGCGCTTGCCTATATCACCGCCCTTTTGATCGGCTGGCGGATCGTCCGCCACACCGCTGCCCTGCCGCCGGCGGCGGCAACCGGAGAGCAGGTGGATGATTTCCTGTCATGGGCCACGCTCGGCATCATCCTCGGCGGCCGCATCGGCTATGTGTCTTTCTACCAGCCCGGCTATTTCTTTACCCATCCGGCGCAGATCATCGCGGTCTGGGATGGCGGTATGAGTTTCCACGGCGGTTTCCTCGGCGTCACCATCGCCATCATCTGGTTCTGCAGCAAAAACCGCATCAACATTCTGCGTTTCGCTGACCGCATCGCCGTCGCCGTGCCGATGGGATTATGCCTCGGCCGCATCGCCAATTTCATTAATGGCGAGCTTTGGGGCCGCCCGGCTGCACCTTGGTTTCCCTGGCCTGTCATTTACCCGCAATCGGGTACCTTGGAACCGCGCTACCCCTCCGAACTGATCGAGGCGACGCTGGAAGGGGTGGTCCTTTTCATCATCATGTTGATCGCCGTGCGTTCACCAAAACTCCGGCAATCACCCGGCGCCCTCACCGGCCTGTTTGTTGCCGGCTACGGCATTGCCCGCATCATCTCCGAATGCTTTCGCGAACCCGACGCCTTTCTCGGCTTTCTACCCTTCGGCACCACCATGGGCCAACTGCTGTCCATCCCGATGGTCCTGATCGGCATCGGCCTCATGCTCTGGGGCGCCCGGCACCAGGACGGCCGCATCACCGTCCATGCCTGAGCTAGTCGACGCCGGGCTTGTCGAAGCTCAGCCCATCGAACGTTTCGATCGCTTCATGGCCCGCGCCAACGCTGCTTACTACGCCACCCACGACCCCTACGCAGACTTTACCACCGCCCCTGAGCTGACCCAGGTTTTTGGCGAGGTCCTGGGCGCCTGGGCCCACATCGTCTGGCAAATGCTGGGTTCGCCGGCAGACATCATCCTGGCCGAAGCCGGCCCCGGACGCGGCGTGCTGATGGCCGATGCGCTCCGGGTGTTCGGATCGGCCCAGGTCCATTTCATCGAAACCTCATCCCGCCTGCGCGCTGAACAATCCGCGCGCGTCCCCAACGCCGTTTGGTGCGACTGCCTGACCGATTTGCCCGAGGCCCCGATCATACTATTCGCCAACGAATTTTTGGACGCCCTGCCGATCCGCCAATTCATCCGCCGTCCAGGTGGCGAGCCCGATATAAACCCCGGCGGCTGGATGGAGCGCTATGTTGCCGCTGGCGAGTATGTCGAACAACCGGCGGATTTTCCGCTTCCGGACGATCCGGAAGGTTCGGTACGGGAGATTAACGAGCCCGCCATCGCCTTCGTCGAGCAGCTTGCCCGCCGCCGCGCCGTGGCACTGCTGATCGATTATGGTCCAACCGCCAGCGCCGCGGGCTCCAGCGTACAAGCCATCCGCAACGGCAAATACGCCAACCCGTTAACCGACCCCGGCAGCGCCGACCTCACTGCTCATGTTGATTTCGCCAGCCTCGCCAACGCTGCCTTTCGCGCCGGCGCCGATGTTCAAGGGCCGGTCAAGCAAAACGCCTTCCTCACCGCGCTTGGCCTGCTCGTGCGCACCGACATCCTGGCGCGGAAATCTCCGCAAATGGCAACAAACCTGCGCCTTGCGGCCCGCCGCCTGACCGCACCCGAAGCCATGGGCAGCCTGTTCAAAGCGATGGCGATATGCCCTAAGGGGTTGCCGCCTTTGCCTGGATTTGAAAAGCCTGGATTTGAAAATTTATGAGCCTGCAATTTTTGACCGGGACCCTGCTCGCGCCGCACGGATTTTTCACCCGCAACGGCGGCGTATCCACCGGTTCCTATGCCAGCCTGAATTGCAGCCTTAACAGTAAAGACTCCCCCGAAAACCTGACCAAGAACGTTGCTCTGGTGGCTGCGGCTATGGGCGTTGGCCCTAAAAACCTGCTCCGCATGAAGCAGGTACACGAAGCAACCGTGCATTGGGTTACCGGCACCTGGGACCTCGAGCATCCCCCCGTCGCCGACGCCATGATCACTTCCCGCCGCGACTTGGCACTTGGCGTCATCACCGCCGACTGCGCGCCGGTGCTGTTCTCCGATGCTGCCGGCACCTGCGTCGGCGCCGCCCATGCCGGCTGGCGCGGCGCGGTTGCCGGCGTGCTGGAGGCAACCGGCATGGCAATGCGCTCCAAAGGTGCCACCGGCGTGCACGCCATCATCGGCCCCTGCATTCATCAAAAGAGTTACGAAGTCGGGCCGGATCTTCGCAGCGCCGTGCTGGAGCGCAACGCCGGCCATGAGATTTTCTTCGAACCCGGCAAAACTGCGGACAAATGGTATTTCGACCTGCCCGCCTATTGCGCCGCCAGGCTTGCCCGGATTGATCTGCCGACGACTATTTTAGCTCACGACACCTGCGCCGAGGAACAGGATTTCTTCTCCCATCGCCGCCGCCACTTGCGCCAGGAGCCGGCTAACGGCCATCAAATCTCCGCCATCCGGGTCATTTGATGCGCAAAATGACCCCGCAGGCGCCCGCGGCGCTGGCCGCTCTGGCAGTACTTCTGCTGACCAGCTGCGGAACCCTGCCGGAACCGTTTTACGGCAATCCCGGCGCCGAGGGCGCCAAACTCGCCACCCCGCCGCCCCCAGTCCTGATAATCCCGCCGCCCGGGCAGGCGCTGCTGGGCGATGACGCCGCCAAGGTTTTTGCCAGCGACCTCGCTACCACTTTGGTCAGTTACGACGTGCCAAGCATCGCCGGGCCGGCCGGTAAAACCGATTGGCGCCTGAACACAACCGCCAGCCTCAGCGGCAACAACGTGATTCCCAGCTACGCCATTATCGGCCCCGACGGAAAATCCTACGGCACCCAAACCGGTCACCCGGTCGCTGCCGAAGATTGGGCCAACGGCAATCCGCAAGCATTGGCGGCGGCCGCCAATGCTGACGCCCCAGCGCTCACCAAACTACTTACCGGCGTCAACGCCGCGGTCCAGCAAAGCAACCCGCAATCGCTCGAGAATCGCCCTGCCCGGCTTTATCTCGGCGCCGTTACCGGCGCCCCTACTGACGGTGACAGCGCGTTGGCGTTGGACATCGCACGCGACCTGCCGGGTATCGACACCGTCATGATGAACCACCCGGCACACGCCGATTTCATCATTACCGGCGCCATTCAAACGCAGCCGCAATCGGCCAGCCAAATCCTGGTACAGCTGTCTTGGACCATCCGCGATTCCAACGGCCGCATTATCGGCAAGGTATTCCAGTTCCACGACCTTAAGCCCAGCGACATCACCCCGCATTGGGGCGACGTCGCCGCAGCCGCGGCCAGCGAAGCCGCGGCCGGCATCCTGAATGTCGTCACCAACGCGACGCTGCATAAGAAAGTCAGCTAGGGAACCGTACTAGGGTTGCGCATTTTCCCGCTGATAAGGCGCATTTCTGTATAAATATCTCAAATTTGATGATAAAAGGGTTGGATTTTTCATACCGCTGGGTTACACCGGCGATATGTAACGTAGTGCAACGCCTAAACTTGGCTTGAATCGCAATCTCGCGTCTCAGCGAACCACAGGTAGCGTCCGATAATGTCGAAGTTGGAAAATTTAACAGGCCGGTCTTCTCGCCGGGAAATTGTAAGCGGCTTGGGTCCAGGCGGACGCGGCAATCCCGACATGGTCGGAACCAAAATTGCCTTTATGCACGAGTGGCTGGTGACCTATGCAGGGTCGGAAAAAGTTCTAGCCGAGATGCTGAAGGAGTTTCCCGACGCCGACATCTATAGCCTGGTAGATTTTAGTAACGCCAAGTTCAGCGCGAACTACGGCGGCAAAAAATTCACCACCAGCTTTTTACAAAAATTTCACAGATTTCCGGGAATTCACCGATATCTGTTTCCGCTAATGAAAATCGCTGTCGAACAATTTGACATGAGCGGTTATGACCTCATTATCTCCAACAGCCACGCCGTCGCCAAAGGTCTGATTACCGGACCGGATCAACTGCATATAAGTTATTGCTATACGCCGATGCGATACGCATGGGATTTACAGCATCAATATCTTCGCGAGCAGGGTTGGAACGGCAAGTTGCGGGGGCTGCTGGCGCGAATTGTGCTGTACCATGCCCGCGTCTGGGATTTGCGTACGGCAAATGGGGTCGACCATTTTATCGCCTGTTCGCGCTATATCGGCCGCAGAATATGGAAAGTCTATCGCCGACAATCCTCGGTGATTTATCCCGGCGTGGACACCGAATTTTATCAGCTTGGGACCCGCAAGGATACGTTTTATCTGACCTCGGCGCGCCTTGTTCCCTACAAAAAAATCGGCCTGATTGTTGAGGCGTTCAAGCATATGCCCGATAAGCGCCTGGTAGTTATCGGTAGTGGTCCGCAGTATAAAAGCATCCTGCGCAAAGCCGGCCCAAACGTTTCGATGCTGGGATATCAGAGCGACGAGGTCCTGCGGGAGCATATGCAATCTGCGAAAGCGTTCATCTTCGCGGCCGAAGAGGATTTCGGTATTGGTCCGCTCGAAGTGCAGGCCTGCGGAACGCCGGTCCTCGCCTATGGCCGCGGCGGCGCCTCCGAGACCGTGATCGACGGTCTCACCGGAATGCATTTCTGGGAGCAGAGCCCGCAGGCTATTTGTGACGTGGTGGAGCGCTTCGAGACCTCGGCAATTGATTTCGATCCGGTCCATATTCGTGAGCATGCCAAGTCTTTTTCGATCGCGCGGTTTCGGTCCGAGTTTGCAGCACATGTTCGAAGCCTATGGCGGGCACATTGTTACGCCGGCGCCGCACATGAGGAGGAAAATATATCGTGAAGACGGCGTTTATAAGCGGCGTCACCGGCCAGGACGGTGCCTATCTGTCGGCTCTTTTGCTCGCCAAAGGCTACCGCGTTTTTGGCGGCCACCGGCGCTCAAGTTCGCAAACATTCTGGCGCTTACATGAGCTCGGCGTGCTCCGCCACGAAAATTTCTCCCTGCTTACGCATGACCTGACCGATCCGGGCTCCAGCATTCGAGCCTTGACTGCCGCGGAGCCTGACGAAGTTTATAATCTAGGCGCGCAAAGCTTCGTAACGGTTTCGTTTTCAGAACCTGTAGCGACCGCGCAAATCTCGGCACTTGGCGCCTTGAATCTTCTGGAAGCAATCAGAGCAGTTAACCCGAAGATTAGGTACTATCAGGCATCTTCAGCCGAAATGTTCGGAAAAGTCCAAGCCGTACCTCAGGACGAAGCAACACCTTTCTATCCGCGCAGCCCCTATGGCTTCTCAAAACTCTTTGCCCATTGGTCGGCAGTGAACTACCGGGAGTCCTACGGGATTTTTGCCAGCTCCGGCATCCTGTTCAACCATGAGTCTCCCATGCGCGGACCGGAATTCGTTACCCGGAAAATTACCCAGGCGGCGGCGCGCATCAGCCTACAACAACAATCGGTCTTGGAACTTGGCAATCTTGACGCTAAGCGCGACTGGGGTTTTGCCGGGGATTTCGTTGAAGGCATGTGGCGTATGCTGCAAGCCGAGGCACCGGATAGCTTTGTCCTTGCCACCGGCGTTGCAACGACCGTACGCGATTTCGCGGCGGCGGCGTTTGCGGCAGCAGGAATTGATTTGATTTGGATCGGCAAGGGCGTGTCCGAGGTCGGCCGTTGCGCGGCAACCGGACGCGATTTGGTGGTGGTCAATCAAGCGTTTTACCGGCCAGCCGAAGTAGACGCGCTTATTGGCTCTCCACTGAAGGCTTTCGAAACCCTGAACTGGAAAGCCTCTGTCACGGTCGACGATCTTTGTCATTTGATGGTAGAGGCGGATATTGCGCGAGAGGCTGCCGCTATTGGCATACCGCACGCCGCGCGCAAACAGGATCCCGTAATTTCGACCGAAAAGGTCGCCTAGCGGTATCGCGACCTGGAATACATAGGGCAAAAACCGACCGCCGCCCTTCATTCAGTTCTGATGACAAAATATCAATTTGCATCTTCGAAACGGCAAACCAGATCATCGTTAGCCAATTCATAATTGCGACCGGACATTTGGCTACCAGGTATGTGGGTACCAGCCACCGGATACCCGGCTAACCGGAATAATCGCTAACCAATAATGAGCTAACGAAGGGACGTCCGAATGTATATGACCCAGACTTTCGATTGGATTTTCTTTGCTATTGTGGGCATTCCGCTCGTCGTTGCAGTGATCGATCTGTACAAAATGAAACGTTAGACGCAGGGTTAATAACGCGTCAGGTCGAAATCGGTCGCGCAAATCTCGAGGCGCAAATAACTCTCAATCCGGTGTATCAAGTATCTACCTTGTAAGTGTGCTCATATAAACATGGGCACATAATTAGTTTAAAAATCCGCCCGTATTTTTTTCATCACGCGTCAAAGGCAAACTCCGGTTGAGTGCCGGTGCCCAGTTCTTTGGGTACACTCGAAACAAGATCGGCGACCTACCCGGCTGGATGTTGGTGTTTGGAGCAAAAGCGGGTTTCTTTTGCAGATCTGACGAAGGAACAATTGGCATGGTGCAGATTACACGCGTTGGCTCCCAGCCATCCGGCAAAGGTTCCCCGGAATGGTTTACCGGCTCGGTTCGTGTCGACCCGCTTTTTGGCCCGGACCCGGACCGCGTTTCCGGCGCTCTGGTTACATTTGAGCCCGGCGCCAGAACCGCTTGGCATACCCACCCGCTCGGTCAGACCTTGGTGGTCACCTCAGGCCTTGGCTGGGTCCGGCACGAAGGCGGCAAGATCGAGGAAATCCGGCCGGGCGACGTAGTCTGGATCCCGCCCGGTGAGCGCCACTGGCACGGCGCCACCGCAACCACCGCAATGACCCATATCGCGATCCAGGAGAAGCTGAATGGGGAGGCAGTACAGTGGCGGGAGCACGTTACCAACGCGGAATACTTAACTTAAGTTCAGTTCCAGAACCCCGACTTACCCGCCGCCCGACCGTGCAGGCGAGTTTGACTCCGTTGCCTAGGCAAGGTTACTTGCCGAATGCCGCGCCAAAATCGCCTAGATTTGTCCCGGAAAGCGGAACTGTCGGAAGTGCTGGCCATGGCGCAAATGCTGTGAGCCAAAACCCCGATTTTCAAAGGCTGGCGTGAACGCCGCCAATCCGCCGGTGCCGATGGTCGGCATCGGCGCTTCCGCTGGCGGGATCGAAGCCTTCAAGGGCTTTTTTGAGAATATGCCCCCAGATAGCGACCTGGCTTTTATTGTAGTGCTGCATCTGCCGCATAACCGAAAAAGCGTGCTGCCCGAAATCCTCGCGCGCTGGACCAGAATGCCGGTTGTAGAGGTTACGGAAGGCGTCCACGTTGCGGTCAATCACGTCTATGTGCCGCCACCCGGCGTGGTCGTAACCCTCAAAAACGGCCACTTGCATTTACTTGAGGTAATTGGGCCCCGTGAGAGCAACCCGATCAGTGTGTTGTTCGATTCACTGGCAACCGAGCTTGGCGAGGACGCTATCGGTGTGGTGCTCTCCGGCACCGGTCACGACGGCTCGCTAGGCCTCAAAGCCATCAAGGAAAATGGCGGCCTGACGCTGGCGCAGGGAACTGACGGCACCGGGCCGATGCATGAGGGCATGCCTTCCAGCGCCATCGCAACCGGCGCTGTTGACGTTGTCGCCTCTGTCGAGGCCATGCCGGGACACATTATTGCCATTCAACGGGCACGTTCACGATCAGATCAGGAAACGGAAGTTTCCGGTGCCCAGCTTGAAGCTGCGCGGCAAGCCATCTGCGCCATACTGCTGCAGCAACTCGATCACGATTTCTCGGGCTACAAGGAAAAAACATTCGTTCGCCGGGTGCAACGCCGCATGCAGGTCACGCGCCTGCGCAACATCCAGGCTTATGTTGCTCGGCTGAAAAACGACCGCGAGGAAGTGATGATGCTGTTTCGCGATCTGCTGATCGGCGTCACCAGTTTCTTCCGCGATGCCGAGATTTTCGAGGCACTGGAGCGCCAGGTGATTCCGCGCCTGTTTGAAAATACCGCCAACGACGGCGCGGTGCGCGTCTGGATCCCAGGTTGTTCCACCGGCGAGGAAGCATACTCCATCGCCATTCTGCTCCGTGAATACTCAGAGCGATTGAATAATCCGCCACCGGTGCAGGTCTTTGCAACCGATATTGACGATGCCGCCATCAGTACGGCGCGGGCTGGCCGCTATCCCTCAACTTTGCTTCGCGGCCTGGCCGCTGAGCGCCTGACCCGGTTTTTCGTGGAAGGCCATGATGGCGGCTTCACCGTTGCCAAGGATTTGCGGGAAATCTGCACGTTCTCCACGCACAGCCTGGTCCGGGATCCGCCTTTCTCGCGGATGAACCTGGTGTCCTGCCGCAATCTGCTGATTTATCTGGATGCCGACGCGCAATCCATTGTAATCCCCGCCTTTCACTACTCATTGGTTCGCGACGGCATCCTGCTATTGGGCAGTTCCGAAAATGTCTCACGTCACGAAAACCTGTTCTCTGTGCTGGATCGTGGGCATCGTCTTTTCGTCAAACGCGACGTGCCGAGCCCGCCGTTAATTCTGGCCGGCAAAGCCCGGGCGGGCACCGCCCATCTACAACGGACCGCACCTTCTTGGAACCTCCACACCCTGCGGACGGATGCAAAAGTGAATAACTGGGCAAATGCCCGCGTGTTGGAGCAGTTTGCCCCCGCGTTCGTGGTGGTGACGGGCGAAGGCAACAGCCTGCAATACTCAAGCCGTATCCACAGGTTCTTGGAACTGGCGCCCGGCATGCCAAGCCAGAACGTGCTGACCATGGCGCGTGGCGGATTGCGGGCGCCGCTGCGGGCCGCATTGAGAGAGGCGGTAGGAACTGGCAACACGGTCGCAAAACCGCCTGTGGCTATCACAATTCCAGGCGAAGGCCAGCGCCACATCACCCTCACTGTCGAACCCCGGCGCGAAAACAAGATAGACACGCTCTACCTGATTGTGTTTGCCGAAACCGGAACCGCCCCCGGCAGGAGCACGGCGCCGGTTCCCGAAAACAATCTCGATCCCCACACTGAAGCCGAATTGCGCGACATCCGCGAGCAGCTGCGATCGATTACCGAAGAGCATGAAACAGCACTCGAGGAACTCCGAAGTGCGAATGAGGAGCTGCATTCGATCAATGAGGAGTTGCAATCCACAAATGAAGAGCTGGAAACCTCAAAGGAGGAAATCCAGTCAATGAATGAGGAGTTGCAAACTGTTAACGCGCAACTGGCATCCAAGGTGGAGCAGCTGGATAATAATAACAGCGATTTAAGGAACCTGTTTGAGAGCACACAGGTTGCGACTCTGTTTCTCGATGCCTATCTCATAATCCGCAGCTTCACCCCGGCGGTGGCCAATATTTACAATCTCATTCCTAGCGATCAGGGCAGGTCGATTACCGACATTGTCTCCAAGCTCCGTTACAGCGGACTTCGGGAAGATGTAAACCAGGTGCTGAGGACTTTGGAGCCCCTGGAGCGCCGTGTTGTCAAGGACGATGATAAAACCCATTACCTAATGCGAATTCTACCGTATCGCACGCCAGATAGCTCAGTTGACGGTACCGTCATCACGTTTATCGAAGTTACCAGCATTGTACAGGCCGAACAGCACCAGCGGCTGCTGGTTGATGAGCTGAACCACCGCGTCAAAAACATGCTGACCGTGGTTATTTCGCTGGCCTCTCAAACCCTGCGGCGCTGCGATAGTCTTGAGCAATTCTCAATGAATTTCATGGGCCGGATCCACGCTCTCACATCGGCTTATTCACTGCTCAGCGACGAGGGCTGGCAAACCGTTTCGCTGCGCGATCTTCTCAACGAGGAGCTGAAGCCCTTCATGGCGTCGGACCGGCGCAACATCACCCTGGATGGGCCGCGAGTGCTGATAGAGCCGCGCGCCGCGCTGGCGTTAGGAATGGCGGTGCATGAATTGACCACCAATGCCGTTAAATACGGCGCCCTCTCGGTCGAGGAAGGAAATGTGAAGGTGTCATGGCACGTCGCCTCCGGCCCTGACGGCGAGCAGCTGCTGCTTGAATGGATTGAAAAAGATGGCCCTGAGGTAACGAAGCCGACGCATCGGGGCTTCGGCACTACGCTGATAGAACGCGGCCTTAGACAGGACATGGCGGCAACCGTGGATATCGACTTTGCTATTGGCGGCATCACCGCCCGGCTTTGCGCCCCGCTTCGCCCTATTCTTGCAGGGCCAGGTTCTGTTGCTATGAACAATCCGGCTGGCGATACGCTACCGTGAACAGGGACCGCCCCTTGGCAGGCCTTAGGGTCTTTGTGGTTGAAGACGAAATGCTGGTATCTTTAGTCGTTGAAGAGCTGTTGACCGATGAGGAATGTGTCATTTTTGGTCCCTATGATCAGGTTTCGACCGCGCTGTTAGCCGCCGCAACGGCGGCGGTCGATGTTGCCTTGCTCGACGTCAATGTCAACGGCGTCAAGGTTTACCCGGTCGCGGAAACATTCGCCAAACGCAAGATCCCATTTTTATTTCTGTCAGGCTACGGCGACAGCGCCATCCCGCTCGACCGGCCCGATTGGGTTGCCTGCCGAAAACCCTTCAAAGCCGACGAGCTGATCGGTATGCTCGCGCAATGCGTCAAATACGCCCGCCGCGCAGCGCCCCGTGCCGACTGAAAAGCTGAGAGGCGGCCACTTCTTTTCCTAAAAAAAAGAAGCAAAAAGAGTTTTATTAGTCTGGGCCTTGTAGTTTAAACTCCCTGGCTTCTTCCAAATTTTTTTATGGCTGCGCGGCCGGCCGGCCGTTCGTTCAAATAGCGACTTTCTATTTGGCAGCGTCCCGCGCTTGGAGCGTATGTTCCAACTCGGCGAATTCATGCTGCAATGTTGCTAATGCAAAACCAAGTGGCGTGTCCGAGGCTGCGCCCGGCAAGGCCTGCAGCGGCGCGTTCGCTGTTACCGGCATCGGGCCGCGAAGCACATCGGCGAGTGCTCGGAACTCCCTCCGGATCATCGCCCCTAATTCGGGGTGACCATCATGTTGAACCGGCGGCGCCAGCGCCCGGCCCAGCATGTTAACATCTGTTCGCAGCCGCTGCAGGTGCCGCACCAGCCGTTCCGGAAATGGGTTGCTCCGCAGCAGCAGCACACTCCGCTCATGCTCCACCTCTTTCAGGTCATTTTGAATCTGCGCGAAGCCATGCCGCATTTTCCACTCGTAATCCTGCCGCGCCTGCGCATCGCTGCCGCTTAGCAGCACCACCGCGAATTCCCCAAGCTGATCAAGGATCGCCGCTGCGTGTTGCACCAGAACCGTCGTCGCCCGTTCCGGCAACACCAATAGCGAAACCAATATGCCAATTGCGCAGCCGAGCGCTATCTCCGCAACCCGGTCCAGCGGAAATGAAAAATCCCCAGAACCCGCCAGCAGCAAAACCAACGCCGCGGTGAACGGCGCAAACCGGTAAATCGGCTTCGAAGCCACCAGCAACGACGCCGGACCGATGACGATCAGCAGCACTGCCAGTTCCGGCAAATGCAACTTCAGCCGCAACAGCAACACGCCAAGTCCGCCCAGAATACCGCCGGCCGCCGTCCCCGCCAGCCGCGCAATCCCAGCCCCGATGGTCGCGCCCAGGCTACCTTGCACGATGATCAGGCAAGTAATCACCGCCCAATAGCCATGATGCAGCCCAACCAGTGCCGTCGCGACATAGGCTAATAACGCCGCCAGCGTCATCCGGATCGCTTGATACCAGCCGGCTCGGTTCGGCGCCGGCAACAGCAGCATCGCTTGCAGCCGCGCCCGCAGCCACACTGTCCTCTGCGTCATTCTTCCGGTTCGGTGGTGAACAGCAGCGGATAGCCCTTCTTGCGCGCCGCATCTATCGCCCGCGTCGCCTTGGTCTCGGCAATTTCCTGGGTGTACACGGCAACCACGCAAGCGCCGCGCCGATGCGCCGTCAGCATCACCTGCTGCGCCTGCGACTCGTTCATTCGAAACTCCGCCTTCAGGATAAAAACAACGAAGTCACGCGGCGTAAAATCATCGTTGATAAGGATGACTTTATAGAGCCGAGGCCGCTCGACCTTCGGTACGGTTTTGGTCCGTAAATCGGTGTCGTTTCCGCTCATGCCAAAGCCGCCTCCCTCACGCAAATACCATGAAGCGCACAATCAACGAAATTGGAGCTATCGCCAGTTGCAACAAGCCTGGAGCCACCATCACGCCCTTGACTGCAGGCAAAAACCGTATATTTAGCCAATTAGTTAATTAACCATTAGGTTATTTATGGACCCCCTCACCACCACGCTGTCAGCGCTGGCCGACCCAACCCGCCGCGCCATCCTCGCCCGCCTCGCCCTTGGCGACGCCTCGGTCACCGAGCTCGCCGAACCTTTTGCCATGTCCCTGCCCGCTATCTCCAAGCACCTCAAGGTGCTGCAACGCGCCGGCCTCGTCGCCCGCAGCCGCGAGGCCCAATGGCGCCCCTGCAGACTTGAAGCAGCACCTTTGCGCGAAGTCTCGTCCTGGCTCGAAGCCTACCGCGAATTTTGGGAAGCCAGCCTGGACCGACTGGATTCCTACCTGCAAACCCTCAAAACAAAGGCGCCCGACAAAGCCGGCAAATAAGCCGTACTTCCAAAACTAACATTTTTGATCTGGAACGAACAATGAGCACCAATCCACCGCTGGAAATCACTACCACCCGCATCTTCAACGCCCCGCCTGAGGCGGTCTGGCGCGCCTGGACCGATCCTGCTCACATCACCCACTGGTGGGGCCCGATCGGCTTCTCCACCACGATCCATAAAATGGATTTTCGCCCCGGCGGCGAATGGAATTTAACCATGCACGGCCCGGATGGCACCGATTATGAAAACCGCAAGATCTTTAAGGAAATTTCTTATCCAACCCGCCTTGTGATGCTGCATCAGGGCCACCCGCAACACACCATGACCGTAACCTTCGAACCCTACGAGGCCGGAACGTTGTTAACGTTGCATCACCTCTTCGCCGACCAGGGCGAATACGATATCGCCATCCAAAAACACGGCGCCGCCGAAGGCGCCAGACAAACCCTCAATCGCTTCGCCGAATTTCTGGCACGCGATTAAGCGATTCCGGTCGGCAAACAAAAGCCTGCGGCCTTATTCTCTTCGCAACAGAAAATCGTTAACCAACCCAGCCAATTTGCCCGAGCGATGCGCCGCCTTCAGCGCTTGCTCATCATAATCCTCACGCACCCAATCCAGGAACGGCTTTTTGCCCTCGCCGCCGCTTGCATAAGCCGCAAAAAACCCGTCCAGCACCCCGGTCTTCGATTGCTTGATATGTAAATACCGCCAGGACAGCTGCCGCTGCGCCGCTGCCGCCGTGCCGCCCTGCAGCAGCACATACACCCCGGCCGCCAGCCCGGCCCGGTCGGCGCCGGATTTGCAATGGATCAGCGCAGGCCCCCGGCAAGTCCGGTAAATCTCCGCCAGCCGCAAAATTCTGTCAGGCTGCGGCGCGTCCCGGGAATCCAGCGCCATGTCGTAAAAATCCAGCCCCAGCCTGGCCGCCATATCCCGGGACAGCGCATCGGACCCGTTCCTTGTCTGGCCACGCAAATTGATCAGCGTTTTCAGCCCCACCCGCCGCGTAAACTCCGCCAGCTTCGCCGGCGTCGGGTGGTTGGAACGGTAAAGCCGCCCCGGATCGACGACCGCAAAATTGGTCCACCACAGCCGGAAAAACGCATGGTCGACAAAAAACGAGTCGACCCACGCATTCCGCCGCCCGGCCTTGGTTGCCAATTCGCCTTTGTAAATCGTCCGCATGCGCGTGCTCTAGACTATTTTGCAATCAATTCCACGGTCCGGCCGCAAGCTGCCGATTCAAGCCAGAACCGATATTCATCTAGCCTAATTTGTCGGCAGGCGGAATTATGGTTAAGCGGTCCCGCATGGACGCGATGACCCCAGCCGGCACCACCGATGCCCAAGCCAATGCCCCCGCTAATGCTCAAGCCAATGCCGCAGCCACTGCCGCGGGGAACGCCGCGGGGTCTGAATCAACGCCGGCGCTGATCCGCAGGCTCTGGCGTGAGCATATCCGCTTCTACCGCGGCCGCATCGCGCTCATCATCGTCACCACCCTCATTATGTCCGGCACCACGGCCTTGTACCCGGCATTGATCGACTGGGCCTTCACCATGTTCGCTCATAAGGATGCCCGCATCCTGTACCAGGTGCCGATCCTGGTGCTCGTCGTTACCGCCATCAAAGGCGTTTCGATGTATTTCCAGGCCGTCCTCACCCAGGACATGGTGCTGTTGATTATTCGCCGGCTGCAGGTCGCCATGTTCTCGCATCTATCGGATGCCGCTTTGGCACGCGTCGAACGCGAACCCCCAGCCACCCTTGCCGCCCGCTTCACCACCGATGCGACCATCGTTCGCGAAGCCATGACGCGGGCCATCAACGCAGTTGCCGACGCCGCCACTGTGGTCGGCCTGGTGGTGACCATGATCGTCATTGACTGGAAACTCAGCCTGATCGCTGCCTTCCTGTACCCGCTTGCCGGCATCCCGGTGCAACGCATCGGCAAGCGCATGCGCCGCGCTTCGGGCGGCATGCAGGAAACCATGGGCGGCACCGCGGCATTGCTGAACGAGAGCTTCGCCCAGGCCCGCACCGTCCGCGCCTACGGCCTTGAGGAGCACGAAAAAACCCGCGCCAACGCCACCTTCGATTCACTCTACAAAGCCTTGATCCGCATGACCCGCACGCGGGCCCGGCTGGACCCGATGCTGGAAGTCCTCGGCGGCGTCGCGGTAGCATTGGTCATCGGCTTCGAGGGCTGGCGCAACGCCACCGGCAATAGCGGGGTCGGCAATTTCATGGGCTTCATGTCGGCGTTGCTGATTGCCTCGCGGCCGTTGCGCGCACTTGGCACCATGAACTCCGCCATCCAGGAAGGCCTCGCCGGCCTGATCCGCGTCTTCCACGTCATCGACGAACCCGCGGCTATCGCCAATCTGCCCGGCGCCACCGCGCTGCCAGATGGCCCTGGAGAAGTGGCGTTCGCCAATGTGGCGTTCGACTATCCTGACGGCCGCCCTGGCCTCGCCAATCTAACCTTCAAAGCCGAACCTGGCAGGATGCTGGCGCTGGTCGGATCATCGGGCGCCGGCAAATCCACCGCCCTTGCGCTGATCCCGCGCCTGTACACGCCGGCCGCCGGCGAAATCCGCATCGACGGCGCCGACATCCGTCACGTCACTTTGGCATCCTTGCGCGCCGCCATCGCCTATGTCGGCCAGGATGCCCTGCTGTTCGATGACACCATCGCCACCAATATCGCCATGGGCCGGCCGGGCGCCTCGCAGGCCGAAATCGCGGCCGCTGCCGAGGCTGCCGCCGCCGCCAAGTTCATCGCCGAAATGCCGGAGGGCTACGCTACCCGGGTCGGCGTCAATGGCCAGCGCCTCTCCGGCGGCCAGCGCCAGCGCGTTGCTTTGGCGCGCGCGATCCTGCGCAATCCGCGCATCCTGCTGCTCGATGAAGCGACCTCGGCGCTGGATACTGAATCTGAAGCAGCAGTCCAGGCCGCCTTGGCAACCTTGCGCCAGGGCCGCACCACCATCGTCGTCGCCCACCGCTTGTCCACGGTCCGCGATGCCGACCTCATCGTGGTTATGGCCGACGGCCAGGCAATCGAATCTGGTACCCACAGCACGCTGATGGCTGCCGGCGGGGCCTTCGCCCGGCTGGTAAGAGCCCAGGCTTTGGCCTAGCTTTTCTTCAATTATCCTGACGTCAGCTACCTGACCTCCGCTATCCTGACGTCAGGATGACACGCCGCCGTTTAAAAACGCCAGCACCGGCGGCAACGAAACGGCCGGCTCTTCCTCGAACGGCACGTGCCCGAGGCCCGGCAATGCGACGCGTTTTGCATGCGGGATGTCGCGCAGATAATCGCTGGAATTACTGAACGGGATCATGCGGTCTTGCTCGCCCCACAAAATCAGCGTGGGCGCTGAAATTTTCGCCAGTTTGGGTTCCGGCGGTTCCAAAAACACTTGCTGGGTGCGCTGCAAGATCGCTTCGCGGTCGCCCGGGGCCAGCATCATGTCCCGATACCGCGTCAGCGTCGCATCGCTCAGCTTTTTGGGATCGGCGTAGGCAATCGCGATGTTCATCCGCAGCATGAAGCGCGGCAGGGTGTACGGCAAAAGCCGCATGACCAACGGCAGTTTAGGTTTCACACCATACTCAAAGCCCGGACTTGCGAACCCATCCGGCGAAATCAACACCAGCCGGTTGACGCGCTGTGGATAGGCGGCCGCAAAATTCCAGGCGATTTTACCCCCGAGCGAGTTGCCGATGAGGTCGGCCTTCTGGATGCCGAGCTGGTCCATCAATGCCGCCAGTAGCAGCACCGTGCGCTGGTCGCTATAGTCCCCACTCGGGTCGGGGCCGGTCAGCCCGAACCCCGGCAGGTCGAAGCGGATCACCCGGTATTGCTGGTCCAGGACACTGGCCCAGGGCTCCCAGGTTTCCAGGCTTGACCCAAAACCGTGGAGCAGAATGATCACCGGCGCGTCAACCGGGCCAGTGATACGGACCCGCAGCCTGGCGCCCAGCACATCGATAAAATGATCGTCCGGTTTGACGTACCGTGCCGCCAGCCAAGCTGCGGATCGGTCGGGCGTATAGAGCCACCAGGTTAGTCCGAGCAGAGCGGCGACCAGCAGCAGCAGGAAAACCCTCAACGTACCGCCTTGGTCTCGCGCGAGAAGCCGGCGGCAATGCTGCGCGCGATCACAAGAACAATAACCAGCACGCAAAGGGTCAACAAATTCGCTGGCGAAAAAATCTGCGCGTACAGCTGGATGAGGATCTCCCGCAATGCGAAGATGATCGTCAGATCCAGAAGATTCGATAACCGAATGCGCCGCGTGCGCGCATATTCCATAAACGTATTAAACAGTTCGACCAGGATCACCACGTCCAGCACCCGTTCAACCAGGTTACGAAGTGCCGAGGCATCGGGGCTGGCCCCATGGATGAGCGGCCACATCCCGAAGGTGCCGATCAGCGCCTGGATAAACGCGAAGGCTAACGCCACCAGCATCAGCGGAATGATGCCGAGGATTATGAACTCAACCGCATGGTCGTAGACGCGGAACACCATGGTCCGCACACCTGCGTTAAAGATAAGCGGTTTTTCGGCCATTTCTTACTCCCCGGTATACGGATGGCGATAAGACGAGAAAAAGCAAGACCTTATTTTTGGGGAAACGAAACCAACGAAGCCTGTGGCCGAGCCGAAAAATGATTTTGATTGTTGGCCGGGAATTTTTCCAGTATTCTATTATGATAAAAACGACTTAGTGTATACCTGCAGATTTTACGACGTATATAAATTCGAACGGGCCGGCGTGGCTTAATATTGCTTTGCAACATATTGTTTTTGCCCTCTGGATTTTGGTGCTTAGATGAATCAAAAAACTGTTGTCGCCGCACCTGCCGGTAACGCCGGTTCATGGCTGCATTATTATGCCAATCCGGGGCGGTTTCTGCGGCTGGCCAAACCGGCATTGCCCTGGCTGGCGGGGTTTTCCATCGCTATTACCGCAATCGGCCTGGTCTGGGGCTACGGCTTTGCCCCGGCCGACTGGGAACAGGGCGACGCCGCTCGCATCATGTATGTCCATGTCCCGGCCGCCTGGGTGGCGATGGCGGGCTATGCGGCGCTGGCAATCTGCTCGTTTTTCTCGCTGATCTGGCGCCACCCGCTGGCCGATCTGGCAGCCGAGGAAATCGGCCCGGTCGGGGCTGGCTTCACCCTGGTTTGCCTGGTCTCCGGATCGCTATGGGGCAAGCCGATGTGGGGCGCCTACTGGGTCTGGGATGCCCGCCTTACCTCCGTGCTGGTGCTGTTCTTTCTCTATCTCGGCCATATCGCGTTGATCCGCGCCTTCGATAATCCGCAGCACGGCTATCGCGCCGCCGCCATCCTGGCGCTGGCCGGGGCCGTCAACCTGCCCATCATCGTTTTTTCCGTGCAGTGGTGGAACACCTTGCATCAGGGCAACACCATCTCGTTTTCCGGCGGCTCGAAAATCTACGTCACCATGCTCTACCCGCTGCTGATCGCCTCGCTCGGCTTTTATATGTGTTTCATCACGCTGGTCACCGCCAGGCTCTGCGCCGCCATTATGGAACGCCGCACCAACGCAATACTATTAGCTGCGGCGGAGCGCGGCGCATGAGCTTCGCGCCTTTCATCAACGGCAGTTACGGCGTTACCACGCTCTTCCTCATTGGCATCGGCTGGCTGACTTTCCGCCGCTACCAGCGCGCAACCAAGCGCCTGGCAGCCGTCGAAACGCGACCGGCGGCAATGCGGCCGCGACGCTGATGCGGGCGCGCAAAAAACGCCGCCTCTATCTGGTCCTGGCCTGCGGCATCGGCCTGGTCTCGGCAACCGGGCTCTCGCTTGCCGCCTTCTCCTCGACGCTGACCTATTTCCTCGGCCCCAGAGAGGTCCTGCAGAAACACCCCGCGCCCGGCATGTCCTTCCGCCTTGGCGGCATCGTGCAGGCCAACAGCGTCGCTACCACCGTTACCAACGGCACCCCCGTCACTACCTTCCGCGTCACCGACGGCCAGGCCTCCATCCCCGTCACCTATTCCGGCGTGCTCCCGGATTTATTCAGGGAAGGCCAGGGCGTGGTTGCCATCGGTGAAATGCGGGCCGACAACACCACCTTCAACGCCGACGAAGTGCTCGCCAAACACGGTGCCAGCTACATGCCCAAAGACGTCGAACAAGCCCTCAGAAACGCCGGCAAGTGGAACCCCAAATATGGGCCGCCGCCAGCCGCCGATACCTGGAACACCCTGGCCGTGAAAAACAGCGGTTAATATCGATGCACCAAACTGCGTTACGCAACCGGCTTGAATATCCACTCAATCATCATCTTCCGCTGCGCTTTGGTTAATTTCCGGTGCGATGGAACCGTGGTTAAGAACCGTTACCATCAGCGTGCCGCCGATAATATTGCCCACCAGCGTCGGCAATAGGAACAGGTTGAAATACTGACCGATTGTCGCGGTGTTGGACAATACTGCGTAAGCGGCTTCGGACGAGCCGGCAACAATATGGGAGAGCCGGGCCAGGGCAACCACATAGGTAACCAGAAGCACGGTAAGCAACCGGGCAGACCGTGCGCTAGGTAGTATCCATACCATTAGCGCAATCAGCCAGCCCGCGAAAAAGGCGCGCACGAGCGTCACAACAGCATCCGGGGGAACGGCTTGCTGGGCTATGTCTCCCAACGCCTGGTCGACATCACCTGAAAACAGCGCCGGATGGTGAATGAGCAGCGCGAAAATCCACGTACCGACCAAATTCATGGTCAGAACGATCGCCCATAGGCGCGCCGCCGCCAGTAATGTTTTCAAATCTCGGCGTGTCACAACAGGCAACACCGCTGTCAACGTGCTTTCCGTGAACAGTTGCTGGCGCGCCAGAACCACCAGAATAAAACCGATCGTATAACCAAAACTTGCGATTGCGTGCTGAGACGTATTTTTCGGCGTCGCGGCCTGTAACAGCGCCTCCGTTAAAAACGAGAACCCCATTGAAAGGCCCGCCGCCAAACCCGAAAGACCAAGGGCGATACTGGTCCGCTTTAGTTCAAATTCACCCTCTTCTCGGATAATCTCGTGGATAACGAGCGGCCTTGGAGTTGAATGCCTGGCCGCCAGCTCCTGTTCTTCCGGCGCCAGATGCTGGGAGCCTTCCGACATGTCATGCCGGTCATTCGGTTCCTGGTCGTCCTGTAATTCCTGGTTTTCCTCGGCTTCCATGGTGTTCCATTTCAATAGGCGTCTTTATGAATGATCGCTCGTATTTGCGGTTTGTTGCAATTTGCTGCCTTTGGTATTGGGGTGCGATGCGCCATCTGCATCGTTCCGGGCGTAATCCGCAGGATAAAATTTTGTAATGATTTAAAATAATCGGTGTTATTTGAGCGCCTACAATTGAATTTTCGAAATTTCGGTCGATTTTAGCGTGGACTAAATAACTGCTACCCGAATTAAAGTTTGTTCAATTCGATTGAATAATAAAATATGGGGAATAACCATTGCCATTTTCAGCGCGCAAAGACAGGAATACCCAGCACAGTTTTTTAATAACTGTTGGATTGCTGTTTGCACTGGCGATACTTATTACTGTGTGGCGGGCTGAGGCCCAGACCCAGGCATCTGATAGCCCCACAGCCTCAAACGCAACCCCAACGATCTCGGTTAACCCTCCGGCAGGGATGTCCGGAGATCCCATCGCCCAACCCGTCAACATGCCAAGCGATCCGGCAGCTTCCGCTAAAATTGCGCGCGGTGAGTATTTGGCGGTCGCAGGCGATTGCCAGTACTGCCATTCCGTCACCGGCGGCCTGCCGTTTGCCGGCGGACAACCGGTCCAAACACCGTTTGGCGATTTGTTCAGTCCGAATATTACCCCCGATAAAAAATATGGCATCGGCAACTACACCGACACGCAATTTTGGAACGTGCTGCATAATGGCATCTCGCCAGGTAATTCGCTGCTGATTTTCCCACGATATCTTTATCCGGTGATGCCATGGCAGGATTACAACAAGCTTAGCTACAGCGACGTGATGGCGATCAAAGCCTACCTTGATTCAATCCAGCCAGTGGCACAGCCCAGCCGTCCGAGCGAGATGCAGTTTCCATTTACCATCCGCGCTGGATTGCTTGGGTGGCGCATCCTGTTTTTCAACAGACAGCCGATACAATATAATCCTTCCTGGTCCCCCCAGGTCCGCAACGGTGCTTTCCTGGTATTGGCACTCGAACATTGCGGGGAATGCCATACCCAACGCAACTTATTGATGGCAACCGAGCCATCTCGCACCCTGGCTGGCGGCCACCTGCTGGCGCAAAGCTGGTACGCACCCAACATCACCTCACAGCAGAGTAATGGCGGTGTCGGCGGCTGGTCGCCAAATGACCTCGCCACCTATCTTTTCCGCGTTGGGTCCACCACCACCGGCGCGCCATATGGCCCCATGAAGGCAGTGGTTGAAGAAAGTTTGAGCCGGCTACCCAGTTCCGACATTCAAGATATCGTTGCATATTTGCAAACAGCTGTACCGGCCAAAAATAGCGTCGCGCCACATCCGGTTGTTCCGCTGCCTGCGGGAATTAACGGTGGCCAGCTATTTGCCAATAACTGCGCCCGCTGCCATGGCGGAAACGGCGAAGGGGTCGACAACAACTTCCCCAATCTTGCTCATAATCAATCGGTCTGGGACGGGCCACCCGATAATCTCATTAGCATGATCCTCGGCGGCTATTCCCCTTGGCACGTCAATCAATCCAGCATGCCGGCTTTCGGCGAATTGCTCTCAGACGACCAGATTGCCGCAATTACGAATTATGTCCGTACTTCGTGGGGCAACAAGGGAAGCGCGGATGCGACCGGGTTGGAGGTCAGCGGCCTGCGCGACTTGGCTTCGGTCTGGGTTGACCTTAGTACCGGCACGACAAAAGCGGGCCTTACTGGCGGCGGTTCCAATCAGGCATTCGACGATATTGCCGGTAATCTGGAATTATTCGGCGACCGGCAAAACTGCATGCTGCATGTGCATTTGGCCAGCAGCAATCCGTCGGCAGCCGTCAAATCAATTTATCTGGTCGGGTCTTGCGCCGACGAAGGCAGCGCCTTCAAGGGCAACGTGGCGATCGATGGCAAGCAGTATCCGGTTGCGCTGCAAATGCAACTGACCGGCAGCGGCACGCCTTCCAACACAATGCGGCTATTCGGCGCGCTACCCGGAGGTGCTGCGACACTCGATACCCGCATTGCTCTCTCCTCGAGCAACGATTGAGGAACTTTTCATGAAAACCAGACGCCAGATTATCGCAGCCTCGGCCGGTTCGCTACTACTTGGTTTGAAAACCGCGCAGGCAGCGGGCGCACCCATCTCGAAAGCGGCGGTCGGCTACCAGGACATTCCCAACAAAGGCGCGGTATGTGCGCAATGCGTCTATTTCATCTTCAAGCCCAGCGACAATGGGATGTTGGAGAGCCGATGCAAAATGGTGGCAGGACCGATCAATCCGGCCGGTTGGTGCGAGATATTCTCTCCGAGATAGGACCGGTGCTTTTTCTGTAGAAAAGGAACCAAAGACTTTTTTAATGCTGTTCCTGGGGGAGCACCAAAATCTCGGAAACAGAGTAAAAGTTTTGCGCCGCTTTTTCAAAAGCGGCTTCTTGCTAAGCAGATTTCCAGCGTCGCAGCATGTCCGTGCTATGCGCGATCAATGCAGCTAGCAGACATAGGGCGGACCAGCTCCAATGGTTCGCGCTCAGTGGCCAGGCAAGCAGGATGAAATCCCCCGCCAGGATGTTGGGTAGCACATCGCCAAGTGTCGGGCCTTTGCCGGTCAGGCGCCGATAGGCCGCTAGACCGCAGATTTCCAGCAAAGTAAGCGCTATTATGGCGTAGCCAATATGGCCGTTGACGACGATGGATCTTATCATTAGTGGCGCGGCGCCACAGCCACGGCAACCTCATTGCGGCGGAACCAGGGGAGGGTCCATGGCGGATCGTAGAACCAGCTCACCGGAACGCCAGTGATTTCCCAGGCCGAAGCTGCAAGTTCGTCAAGCAACACGGTGCGGGCATGGTCCACCGCGGCCATGCCGGGGATGCCGGAAAACCGATAGACCGCGTAAGTGGCTGCGGGCACCTGATGAATTTCAATTCCCGACTGGCTCGGCTTCGGCAGGGTAGCCATGCTGTATTGCCGCGGCATGTAGAAAGTAATGGTCCATCCGCCATTTGCGGCCGGTGTTTGCTCAACTGGCGCGGTCATGGCGATTTTAGCCGATGCCGCGGGCGCGGCGCGCGATTCGGCTACCGGCGCGGTCATCGGTATTGCAGCACTTGCGGTATTAGCGCCGAAGATATAGCGCGCCAGGCGACGGAAGCCGGCAGAGCGGGCTGAAATCTCATCACCCTGCACCACTACGTCGGCGGCGAGCCGGGGCTCGTATTGCCGTATCTGAACCGGCCCCACATTGGCGATCACGCTATAAGCCGGCTCTTCGATACCACTTCTGATGCCAAAAACCGAACAGCCGGCAAGCGCCATTAGTAACAGTAGACCAATAAGCTTTATGGCTTGCTGGTCCCCAACGCCGACGCGTTAGCCGGCATTGACGGTGAGGCGGCGGTAGATGGCGTGGTTGCCTGAGTTGTCATGCCAGCGGGCATCGCGCCGCTCGCAGCCTTCGCGGATGCGCTGGTCGTACCGACACCTTCAAGCGGTGGGAAATGCAACGCCATTTTGGCGCCGAAAAGCGGTTTGTAGACGCCCTGATGGCAAGTGGCACAATTTATTTTGGCAACGTCCCCCGATGGCCCCTTCAGAGCAGCCGGGAAAAGCGGCGTCAGCGGAACCATGTAGTTGTTGTTGAGGTCACGTAGCATGGCCTCGGCATAAAAGGCGGTAACGCGTTGCGGCGTGCTCTGGTCCCACGAATTGAAAGCTCGGCTGTTATGACAATACTCGCAACTGACGCCAAGTCCCTGCGCGTAGGTCATCATTAAAGCGTAGGTCCACTCAGTATTTTTTATGGATGACCGGTTGCCGGAGGGTAGTGCCGTGCTGCCTGACACCCGGATATTGTCGTCGTTCAACAGGAAAGGCGTGTAGGGATCAGATGGTAAAGACGAGCCATTGACGTTGGCAGCGGGCAGGTTTTTACCCATCCTGGACTCGGCCATGGCCGGTCCGGAACCAGGTGTGACACCGGTGAACCAGATGTTGGACGGATTATTATTGCCGCGATGGCAGGTGTAGCAGGTAACGCCGACATCGCCGACGTGATCGGTGTAGGTGGTGTTTACCGCTATGGTCATCTGCAGCATGCGCCGCGCCACCACCTTGGTGTATTTGGCATCGGATGCGAAATTGCCGGAAACGTGGCAATAACCGCAGCCTTGTTGCGGCGCCACCCATTGCGTCATGGAAACCATCAGCCGGCCGAAAGCGCCGGTGCTCACATTCTGCAGCACCTGCACGTTTTTATACACCGTGCCGGCGGCCGGCCCGGCATCGATGGCGGGAAGCATCGTCGGCGCCCGGTTGATACCGAGCGCCCGGTTCACGCTTGCTGGATTGTAAAGGGTTTGCATGCCGATCCCGGGACCTCCCGTGGAAATAACGTCCACGGGCGGTCGCTCGAGTGTTAAAACTGAGATTATGCTTGCCAGAAACACGCCGATAAGCGCGAGGCTGAAAACTGAATTCAACCTGAACATTATTTCCCTCCCTTAGCCGGGTCGGTAATCATCCCATATATCGCAGGATAATGTGGCGCCACGCCATGTTTTACAGCCCAGAGAAACCAATCATCCACTACCGTGCCGGTAAGCAGGATACCAATGCCGCCGGTGAGCGGCGTCAGCACGGCAAACCACCAGGCCCAGCGATGGATAGATTCCATGGTAGCGTTAAAGCCCATGGTCCAGCGCCAGAAAATGGCAGCACGCTCAGCAGCGGTACCGCGGTCAATGGATTGTTCGACCTCCTTATCGCCCCCGAACCGGCTGACCGCGAGAATGGTGGCGGCATGCATCGCAAACAGCAACACCGAACCATAGAGAAAAACGATGGAAAGCATATGGAACGGATCGTAGTATAGATTGCCGCATCGCAACGAAAATGCCACGGTCCAGTCAAGATGTGGAAAAATCCCGAAGGGCGGCGCTTCACCCCATGCCCCCATCAGGATCGGGCGGAAGAAGCCCAGGCACAGAAATAGCCAGATGGCGGAAGCAAATGCCCAAGCCGTGTGGGTGCCAAGACCCAACTGGGTGGCGCGGCGATGGGTTCGCAGGAACCAAAGGATCAATGAGGTGGTAAGGAAAAAACCGGCCATCAGCCACCAGCCGCCCTGCGCCAGCGGCGGCAGGATGTGCAGGCCGTACGCCGGCGCCGGCGGCTCCAGCGCCAGCCAGGGCAGATCACGGACGAACAGGATCGGGTTCCATCCGACCGAGGCCCACATATTCAACCCAATGATTTCAAAGGCGATGAACCCGGTGAGCAGGGATGCGAGCCCCAGCGCGCCGAGATAAAACGGCCCGACCTGCGCATTGCCGATCTGCCCAAGCAGATAGGCAAAAAACGGCTTGCCTTCGCGCGCCCATGGGCCGTACGGCACCGGAACGCCGTGATGCGCCGGACCGCGGACTTGCACCCTGGTAAAAATATTCTGATATTCGGCCATCGGGTAAACTCCCTGAATTTTCTTGGTGCTTTTGCTTGTTAATGCACCGACCAGATCGGCATGTTGAGCCACCAGCTCCACCATGAAGGCCATCCTGCGGTCCAAAACGGACCGCTGATGATAATGCACATCGCGCTGAAAAATCCAGCGCCGAGCGCCAGAAACAAGCCGAGCCGGTGGATCCCCAATGTGCCGATGGAATAGCCGATGAAATCGCGGAAAAACGTATCCTCGTGCTCAGCGCTTTTAACCTCTTCCCCGGCGACCGGATTGATCGCCGAGAGCACCAGCGAGGCATGCAGCGCCAACGCGAAAGTGGTGGTGAAGAACAACGTCACCGCGATCATGTGCGCCGGGTTATATTCAAAATTGAGATAGTTGTAGCCGGTGTTGGAAACCCAGTCCAAATGCGCCATGATGCCGTACGGAAAGCCGTTGCCCCAGGCGCCCATCAGTACCGGGCGAATGATTTCGAGGCTGACATAAGCGAAAATCGCCACCGAGTACGCAAATGGGATGTGCAGCCCCATGCCGAGCTTGCGCGCAATTTCCACCTGCCGCAGCGCCCATGAACCAAAAGCCCCGGTGGCGCAGATGGTAATGATCTGCCAGAGCCCGCCTTTGGTCAAAGGTGCCAGCGCCAGGCCATAGGAGATTGACGGCGGTGCAATATCGATCTGCCAGATATTCCAGGTCGGCCCGATCGCCGCTCCCCAGATGATCAGCGCGGTGCCGAGAATGATAAAAAAGGTCGCGGTGACGCCGAAAAACCGACATAAAACGGACCAACCCAGAAATCAAACAGGTCGCCGCCCAGTAATGTGCCTCCAGGCACACGGTATTTTTTTTCGAAACTTAGCATGGCCATGTTGAAAGTCCTTGGCTGTTGGACCGGTAATCCGACGCGGGGATAATTCCGCGACTGGAAAAATCTGGTGGCTGCAAGGCGGGTTGTGCGGCCCGCCTTGCAACCACCGGCAGGCTCAGGGAGGTGCCGGCAACGAAGTCTGCTGCGCCGGCGGCTGAACAGCGGCGCCGCCGCCGATCCAGTCGAAACGCGGCGTGCTGAGCAGGATAAAGTGGATCAGCAGCGCCAGGGTGAAAAGAAACGCGAACAACGCAACCAATGCGCGCCGCGGGTCGAAGAGCAACCATATACGATACATAATTTGCCCTCCTACGTTATGGCATTGACGGCATGCGCCAATACCGGATGAACATTGGCATACGCCAATGCCAGGTTGGCATGCGTAAGTAGCATCGAGGTCGCATATCCGTTCGGGCCGGGAATCCAGGGACGCCAGGACCAGACGAGAATATGTGCCACGATGGCTATGAGCGTGAAGACGATGAAGCTGACCACGAATATTTTGTGGAACTCCTTCGCTTCCTGCTCAGTCAGGCCGCTAAGCGAACCTGGCCTCGGTGGAACAGAACTAGACATTATAAATTATCCTTTCTTTAGGCCGTAAAGCCAGGATCGCGCGCACCCCGCGCCTGGGATCGGATTGGCCATGACGGCCGCTTCGATATTGTTGCGCGCTTTGAACTCTGCGCTGCATTGCGGCTCCCGTCCTCACGCGAATTGCCTGGCGGCAATTGCGCTGGCGACATCCGGCCGGGTGACGAAAGGATTATCGGCATCGCGAGCGATGCGCTCGGCTTGGTCGCGCAACCGTTTCGCGGCCGAAATCCGGATCAGATAGGGTTCCTCGGCGAGATGCGACTCGAGCAGGCTGGTCGCAGCTTCGTCCCATTGCGGCGCCGCCCTGGCATGGGTCGGCTCAATTTTATCCATATCGGTGCCGAGCGGCAGGATGCTGAACAAGGCATCGAACAAGGCGTTGCAGTATTCCTGAACTACGTAGGTAGCGCCTGCGTAGCCCATGAACGGGGTGCCGGTGGCGCGGCGGATGATCGCGCCTGGAAACGAGGCGGGAATATAGGTGGCGCGGCCGCCGAGCTCGGCGGCATACATGCGTTCGTTGAATGAGCCGAACAGCACCAGCGGCGGTTTCGATTTCAGTGCCGCACGGACTGCGTCGTTATCCGGTTTCACGCCGGGCTTGCGCGCGAACGAGAAGGTGCAGGGAATGCCTAGATCTTCCTCCAGCAGGCGCTGCAGTCCACGCGAATAGGTCTCGGTTGCGACCACCGCGAAGGACGCCGTCGCGAAGAAATCCTGAGTGACGCTGCGCCACAGATCCCAGATGGGTTTAATGGTTTCGGCTTTTTCGCGGGCAATGAAAGGTTCCGGGTCCAGACCGGTAAGCTCGCCGAGCTTGCGCAGAAAATTGGTGGTGGCGAAAATGCCGATCGGCGCGCGCAAAAATGGTTTGCCGAGTTCCTCGCAGAGTTTGGTGCCAAACTCGCGATACATGCAGATGTTAACAGCGGCATCGCCAAGCCGCGGGATCTCTTTAATATGCATTCCCATCGGGAACACCGCGTTGACTTCGCAGCCGATGCCTTCAGCCAGGCGGCGGATTTCAGCCAGGTCGGAAGGCATGTTGAAGGTGCCGTAAATCGGCCCGATGATGTTGACTTTTGGCTTGCCGGGTGCTGCCGGCTTGGGTTTTGCCTTGGCTGCGCCAAATTCATTCCATAGCCAGACCATCGCCCGTTCGGCGCATTGCCATTGGTCTTCATCGATGGTGCGCGGGATGAAGCGGCGCAGGTTAGAGCCTTCCGGCGTGACGCCGCCGCCGATCATCTCGGCGATGCTGCCGGTGACAACCACCGCCGGCATCTTTTGGTCGCCGATGGTTGCAGCCCGGCGCATCGGGCCCTCGGTTCCGGTGGAGGAGAGATTATCTTCCGAAAGCCCGGTAACGACGATCGGCAATTCATGCGGCGGCAGCGCGTCGGTATAGTGCAGGACAGCGGTCACCGGCAGATTTTCACAGCCCACCGGGCCATCGATAATAACCCGAAGTCCCTTTACCGCGCAGAAGGTGTAAACCGCACCCCAATAGCCGCCGGCGCGGTCGTGGTCCTGGACTAACATGCAGTACCTCCGACGCCTTCGAAAAAACCCACCATTCTGGAGAAGCGCTCACGGCCGGCGGTTTGCGCGGCGACGATTGCGGGTAGTGCGCCGGCACCGGCGGCGCCGAATAACGGTCGCGCCGATACCATATTGGTAAAATACACCGCCGGGATGCCCTGCTCTTTCGCCGCCTGCACCAACGGTGTCGTGCCGAGCGCCAGATCAGGCTGGACATCGCGCATCGCGGCAACATCCTGCTCCAGGGAAGCGCGGTACTGCACATGCGTGCCGCGGGCTTCGAGCCATTCACGGTCCGCGGCACTCCACGGCGTGTTCGGCAGCGCAGTGCCAACATAGGGAATTTCAGCGCCGGCTTCCATCAGCAGCCGAGCGACCAGCAGTTCAGATCCCTCATAGCCGGAGACCACCATTCGCGCCTTGACCTGGCTGCCCGCAAGTACGCCTTTAATCGCCGGCAGCGCCTTTGCCTTGGCGGCATCGATGAGGTTCGGCGCAATATCCGCGGCCTTGCCGATGGCATCCAGCCAGGCGGCGGTGGCATCCAACCCAACCGGCGCGGAACCAACGACCGGACGGCCAGCTGCGGTAAATTCACGGATCGTCGCGGTATAAAACGGATGCACCGCGGCCACCGCGGTGCAGTCCAGCGCACCGTACAGGTCGCGCCATTCGCGGGCCGGCAGTTGCGGCGCCAGCGACAGGCCCATCGGCGCCAGCAGGGCACTGATGCCGGGCGGGTCGGCCGGGAAAAGCTCGCCGATCAGGGAGATTTTCTTGCCCTCGGCCAACGCTGCGCGCGGCCGCGGCACCGCGCCCCGTTCAGCTTCGGTGCGGGCGTATTTCAGCATCGCGCCGGCCAGCACGTCTTTGGCTTCGGCATGCGTCGGCACGCCAAAACCAGGTACGTCGATACCGATAATCCGCACCCCGTCGATTTCCTTCGGCAGCAGGTCGAGCGGTACCCCGGAAGCGGTCGGGACGCAGAGATTTATGATGACAACGGCATCGTAATCTGCCGGCCGCGCAGTCTCACGCACCGCCTTGCGGATGTCTTCGAATAACTGGCCGGTCACCAATGTTTCGGAATCGAACGGCACATAGCCGACACTGCGGCGCGCCCCGTAAAAATGCGATGTAAAGGTCAGCCCGTAAACGCAGCAGGCTGAGCCTGACAAAATCGTCGCCACCCGGCGCATCCGCAGCCCGACACGGAGCGAGCCGAAGGCCGGACACATCGATTGCGGCTGGTCGTGCGGGCCTTGCGGATAATCTGCCGCGAGCTTTGCCAGCACCTCGCTTTTGCCGGCCGCTTTGGCGGCCGCCCGCATCGTCTCCTTGCCGCCATGGCAGGATGCCGCCGGAGCTGCCGGAGCTGCTGGGACGAGCGCGCCATCCATCCTATGAGCCCTCGTACACAACTTCGAGAGACGGCTTCTCGACATAGGTGACGCCGCACATATCCGCAAAGCTGGCAGGATCGAGGGTGACACCGCGGCCGACCGCTTCGCCTTTGAACAAACCAAGCAAGCCGTCCTGCGATAGCGGTTTCGGGCGCACCGGCGGGGCAGCCGCTACCGCCAGCCCAAGCTCCTGGAACAACGGTCCCCATTGGCTTTCCGAAGTGCCGATAATTTCGTAATTCGCACTTTTGCGGCGGATGTCTTCATCGGCAGGGATAGCGGCCAGGATGGGAATACCGACCACATCGCAGAAAGCCTGCGCCTCGCCGGTGCCGTCATCCTTGTTGATGACCATGCCAGCGACGCCAACATTGCCGCCGAGGTTGCGGAAGTAATCCACCGCCGAGCAGACATTGTTCGCAACGTAGAGCGATTGCAGATCGTTTGAGGCCACAACGATGACTTTCTGGCAAAGGTCACGTGCGATCGGCAGACCGAAGCCGCCGCAGACCACGTCGCCTAAAAAGTCCAGCAGCACATAATCGAAGTCCCAATCCTGGAAGCCGAGCTTATCGAGCAGCTCGAAGCCGTGGATGATCCCGCGGCCGCCGCAGCCGCGGCCGACTTCCGGGCCGCCCAGTTCCATGGCGAAAACGCCGTCGCGCTTGAAGCAGACATCACCGATAACCACCGGTTCGCCGGCCGCCTTCTTTTTCGCCGATGTCTCGATAATCGTTGGGCAGGAGCGGCCGCCAAACAATAACGATGTGGTATCGGATTTCGGATCGCAGCCGATGAGCAGCACCCGCTTGCCCTGCTGCGCCATCATGTAGGAGAGATTGGCAAGGGTGAACGATTTACCGATGCCGCCTTTACCGTAAATCGCGATAACCTGTGTTTTTTTCGGTGCGGCAGATGCCGAAGCCGAGGTTTCACCGCCGATGTCGGGTTGGATACGGCCGGGGGAGGCGTTCATGTGCTACTCCAATCGATGATCATTTTCAGGCACGACGATGTTTCGAATGCTGTGCGATAGGCCGCGTCAGCCTGGGCGGGGGCGGCGTGGTGGGTGATGAGGTTGTCAAGGCTGAGCGCGCCGCTGCTGACCAGCGCCACCACCGCGCGCAGATCCGCCGGCTGCCATTGCGCGGCGATGCGGAATTTCGCCTCGCGCATGAAGGCCGGCGCAAAGGAGAAACCGAGTTGATTATAAAATCCGGCCAGCACAACCTCGCCACCGGGCGCCAGACGCTGTACCAGGACATCGATGATTTTGGCATCGCCGCTGGCATCGATGATGGTTTTGTAATCGCGCCTGGAATCTGCTTCCGGCGCCATCACGGTGTAGCCCTCGGTATTTTCACGACGCGCCGGATTGGTTTCCCAAACGACGGGGTTAGCGCCCGCCAGCACCGCGATGCGAGCCAGCAGCCGGCCGACAACGCCGTGGCCGACGATCAGCTCTGGCTGCGCGGCGCCGTTGGCGGTGACATGGAAAGCCGTTGCCGCCAGCGCCAGCAAAACCGCGCGCTCGCCCAGAGTTTCCGATACCGGAACGATACGCGACGCCGGCACCACCAGCCGCGAAGCGGTTGCACCGAACAATCCGCGGACCGCTCCGAAACAGTTTGCACCCGGAACGAATACGAAACTGCCGATCTTGTCATGGTTCCCAGGCCCGGCATCAACCACCTTGCCGCAAGACTCGTAGCCTGGCACCAGCGGATAGCCCATGCCAGGAAAATCCGGCATCTCGCCGGACCAGAACAACCGCTCAGTGCCGGTGCTGATGCCGCTATAGGCGACATCCACGACAACATCGTCCGGGCCGGCCGGGTTCAGCGTCAGCGGCGCGCATTCAATCTGGCGGGGTTGCCGGATGACAATTGCATTAGCGCTGGCGTCGGCGGCTGTTCCGGAAGCTGGCAATTTTTTTCCTCTCTGCGCGGGAAAACCGGTCTCGGACGGCGCCCCGGCTCTTTATACAGTGTCAGACTAATCTGACATAAATTAATGTCAAGATAAACTTACACATGCGCGATCAATAAACCCGTCAACATCGGTTGACGGGTCTGGACATGCCGCACTTTTGCAAACCCGGCCTGGCGCAGCAGCGCTGAAATTGCGCCGGCGCCGCGGGCGCGGCCACTGCCCATGGCGTGCAGGTAAAAGCCAAAATAGGCAGCACCCACCGGCTGCGCGCCGGGCGTGTCGGCGAATGGTTCGGCGACAATCAAGACGCCGCCGGCGGGTAGAATCGCGCGTACCGCCCGTAGCAGATGCAACACCTTGGCATCATCGTGATCGTGTAGAACCCGCACCAGCGTCACCAGGCTGGCGCCGGCGGGCAGACTGTCGCGGCTGAAATCGCCGCTGCAGACGCTCGCGCGGCTCTGCAGCCCGGCCTGTCCAAAGCGGCTGGCAGCTAGGGTTGCCACCTCCGGCAAATCGAAAAGCTGCAGCTGGGCGGCGGGCGCTCGCATCGCGACCTGGCGCAGAAAACTGCCGTCGCCGCCGCCGATATCCAAAATAGTCTGGTGACGGGAGAAATCGTAGGCGTCGAGAATTTCATGGGCGATCATCGGCTGCGTCGCCGCCATCAGGGCGGAATATGCGGCAGCTGCGCCAGACCCGCCTTGATACGGCCAGAAGCTGGCAAGCCGGGTTTCAACCTGGCCACGCAACAATGCCACCGGGTCTGCAATATCGGCGTAGAACAGCCGGTGGTGGGCCACCATTGCGGCAACGCCCGGGTTGCCCCGCAGCGCCGCCCCCAGGGCGCCGAGCCGGACCGCATTTTTCCGCAGCTTCAAAAGCCGCAGCGAGACGGCAGCGTCCACCAGCATGCGCATCGCCGGCTCCGGCACTTCGCAAAACAAAGCCAAGGCCTCCAGACGCACCGGCTTGGCTGCCACGCGAGCAAACAGATCCAGTTCAACACAGGCACTTAGCACCTGCGAATAGGTGAAACCGGCGCAGATATCGAACAAGGCCCGCGCCTCGCGCCGTGCCACCAGACGGGTGAGCGGAAACCGCGCCGACCAGCGCTGAAAGCCGGCATCGGACAGCAAGCGGTCGCGCCAGTCCAGCAGCATGTTCAGCCCTAAAATGCTGCTCCCGGGCAGGTTCATTCCGGGCACCGCAGAAGGTTTTCTATGCCGCCGCCCGGCTAAGGCTTGCCGGCACCAGCCGGCGGGCTTCCTGGGCGATCAGCTTGCGCAATGGCACCGCGCCGGGGCAATCGGGGATTGAATCCGCGGCTGATTTGGCGAGCGATTCCAACAAATCGAGCGCACCCGTGATCCCATAGGCCAGAACCGCGCTGGGGCGGCCTAGAGCGGCATCCCGGCCGACCGGCTTGTCGACCTCAGCTGGATTGGCCACGGCGTCCAGCAGGTCGTCAGCGACTTGATAGGCCTGGCCCAAGGCATCCCCGAGCCCCCGCCAAAGTTGCGGATCTCCACCGGCTGCGGCGGCGCCGGCCAGTGTTGCTGCCGCAAATAGCGATCCGGTTTTAGCGCGCTGATAGGCACCGAGATCAGCATGGGATTCGCTCTCCCAGGCCTGCCCGGCGACAATGCCGTTTGGCATGCCCACCGCCTGCCCGATGGTCAGGATCAGCGGCCCAAGGCGCATCGGCGTTGCCATCGCGCCCCAGGCGATGGCTTGAAAGGCCAGCACGATCAGCGCGTCGCCGGCCAGCACCGCCAGCGGTTGACCGAAAGCGGCATGCACGGAAGCGTTGCCGCGCCGGGTCGCCGCATCGTCAAAACAAGGCAGGTCGTCATGCACCAACGATGCGCAGTGCAGCAATTCGATCGCAGCGGCGGCGGCATCGGCGGCCTGCGGATCGTCATCACCGCAAGCCTGGGCCACCGCAAGGCAAAGCCGGGGGCGCACGCGGGCACCGCCTGGAAAAACCGCATGGCGCATGGCGGCAGCGAGCAGCGGCGGTCCGGATGGGGCCTGGGCGCGGGCAAATGCCAGATTTAAACAGGTTTCAATCCGCGAGATAGCGTCCATAAGCTGCTCCGCCTAATGATGTGAAAGTTCCTAGTGTAAACTATTTTTGTCATTATATGTGTATATATTAGTTGACACTTGGTCAATCAGTTTCAATAACGGGAAATGACGAAAATCGCCATTATCGGCGCCGGCATTGGCGGTTTAGTGGCGGCGTTGCTGCTGGCTGCGGCTGGGCGCGAGGTCGTGGTGTGCGAGGCCGCGGCTACCCCTGGAGGCAAATTGCGGGAAGTCATTGTGGGCGGTTCGACAATCGATGCCGGGCCGACAGTGTTCACGCTGCTCCCGGTATTCGAAGCGATTTTCGCCCAGGCCGGTTTGAATTTCTCTGATGATGTCGCGCTGCAAAAGCTGGAGTGCCTGGCCCGCCATGCCTGGGAAGATGGCTCAAAACTTGATCTGTTCGCCGATACCGCCCGCAATGCGGATGCGATCGGTGCCTTTGCGGGCGCTGCAGCAGCTCAAGGATATACTGAATTTGCAAGACGCAGCCGTAAGATTTTCGAAACGCTGGATGCGAGCTTCATGCAGATACCCCAACCTGGCCTCAGCGGATTGATGCGCCGGGCCGGCCCGGGACTGCTAGGTATTTCACCGTTCTCCAATCTATGGGATGAGCTTGGTCGCTACTTCAAAGACCGAAGGCTGCGGCAGCTATTTGCGCGCTATTCAACCTATTGCGGCTCATCACCGTTTACTGCGCCGGCAACGCTGATGTTGATCGCGCATGCCGAACAGCTTGGCGTGTGGCAGGTGGCAGGCGGCATGTATCGGCTCGCCGAGGTTATCGCGTCGCGCGCCGCGGCGGCCGGGGCGGCATTTCGTTACGGTGCGACGGTTAAAAATATTCTGCTGCGCAAAGGCCGTGCTGCCGGCGTCGAACTTGCAGATGGCGAACGCATCGAGGCAGACCACGTTATCGCCAATGCGGATGTCGCGGCGCTGCATGCCGGGCTGTTCGGCATGGCGGCGCAAACCGCTGTAGCCGGCATGACCAAGGGTGCGGCCAGATCGCTCTCGGCAATGACATGGGCAATTGAAGGTGATAGCGCCGGTTTCCCCTTGGCGCACCATAATGTGTTTTTCGCCGCGGATTGTCCGGCGGAATTTAGCACCTTGCAGCAGCGACAGCTGCCATCCGACCCGACCGTCTATGTCTGTGCCGATGCGGAAAAAATCTTTTTACTGGTGAACGCCACGGCGGACACATTGCCGACTGCAACCGAGGTGGAACAATGTCTGACCAGAACCCTGCACAAATTGGCGAAATGCGGATTGAAGCTGCAGATCCGCAACATGAGCTTCACCGGGCCGGCGGAATTCGGAGCCAAATTTCCGGCAACGGGCGGGGCGTTGTACGGCCGGGCCCTGCAAGGTTGGAGGGATTCATTTGCGCGTCCGGGGGCGAGGACGAAGCTGCCCGGGCTATATCTGGCCGGCGGCTCGGTGCATCCCGGACCGGGCCTGCCGATGGCGGCGATATCAGGACGGATCGCCGCCAATTGCGTTTTGACCGGAAGGTAAAACCCGGCGGTTATGCCTGGTGGTATGTCGATGCCATCAGCGCTGACGGTAGCCAGGCGCTAACGCTGATTGCTTTCATCGGCAGCGTGTTCTCACCTTATTACGCCTGGGCCAACCGTAAAATGCCCGCCCCAGCCGAGAATTTTTGCGCGATGAATGTGGCGTTGTATCAACGGCGCGGCGGCTATTGGGCAATGACTGAACGCGGTTCGGCAAAACTGCAGCAATCTGCGGATACCCTGCGCATCGGTCCGAGCGCGCTGCACTGGGATGGCGCGGTGCTGACCGCGGAAATTGATGAGCGTTGCGCGCCGCTGCCGCGCCGGATGCATGGGAGTATCAGGCTACGGCCCCTGATCCAGCAAAGCGAGATTTTTCATCTTGATGCCGGCGAACGGCATCGCTGGCAGCCAATTTCGCCGGTGGCAACAGTCGATGTGTCATTCGACGCGCCGGAACTTTCCTGGTCCGGCGAAGCCTATTTCGACAGCAATGACGGCGATGTTCCGCTGGCCGACGATTTTACCTCCTGGCAATGGGCGCGGGTCGGCGACAAAATCCTCTACGACGTGGAATATCCAGACGGCGGCAGCCAAAATCTGGCGTTGCAAATTGCTACGGATGGCACCGTGAACCGGTTTACAGCGCCGCCGCCGCAATCCTTGCCGGGTACATTATGGCGCATGCAACGCAATTTGCGCGCCGATACCGGGAATGATGCGCAACTGCTGAAAACCTTCGAGGATGCGCCGTTCTATGCCCGGTCAATGGTTGCTACACGAATTGCCGGCGAACCACTTACCGGCGTTCATGAATCGCTATCGCTGAAACGATTCTCAGCGCCGTGGGTGCGGGTCCTGCTGCCCTTCCGGATGCCCCGTTTCGGCTGAATTCTTCTCCTGCTCCGCCTGTGCGCGGCTGCGTTTCAAATCGCGGCTGATGGAGATGTATTGTTGGATCGCAATGCCAAGAAAGGCGAAGTCCACTACCGTCCAGTCCAGCAAGACGCCAAGATGGCGGGTCACGCGGTGAGCCGCGTTGCCTCGCGCTGTGAGCGCTCCAAACGCTCGAACATCAGCAGCAGTTTATCGATGCTGCCTGGCTGCGGTGGCACCTCGACAGCGGCGGCATTAATCAGGAACTGGTTCGCCGGCAGCGCCGGGGCATGCACCGCACCCGAAGGCACGGCGATTGCCGCTGCCGCGCGGAGCACCAAAAGCAATTTTTCGCCGCCGTTGACGCGGGCGCGGCGGTTAACAGTGTCATAGCCGGCACCGCCAATTTTTTGGCCGATCGCCGCATAGATACGATGCGCCGCGCCGATCCCTATGCGAGAGCCCACAGGCAACGTGCCGATCCCGGTTTTGGCGCGGCCATAAAGCGCCTCGGCCTCAGCCAAAAGCTTCCGAACCAGCCCTGACAACTGCGGCGAAGTCTGCGGGTTACGCAAAAATTCCGCGGCATCAATGCCGGCTTGCGCCAGCCAGTCCAAGGGCAGGAAAAGCCGGCCGGCCCTCGCATCCTCGCCGACATCGCGGGCAATATTGGTAAGCTGCATGGCCACCCCAAGATCCGCCGCGCGCGCCAGCGCGGCCGGTGCCCGCACCCCCATGATCAGCGCCATCATTACGCCGACGGCGCCGGCAACACGGGCTGCGTAATCCATCAGCGCCTCGACATTCTGATAGGTCCTGCCCTCAACATCCCAGCTCAACCCATCGATCAACGCGGCCGGAAGCGCTTTTGGAATGGCGAACGCCGCGACCGTCGCGGCAAAGGCGCGGTCGGCAGGGTTCGGGTGCGGCTTGCCGGCATAGGCGGCGTCCAGCCGCGCGCTTAATTCGGCCAGAGCCGCCCGCGGATCGGCCCCCTGGTCGATAGCGTCATCGGCCTGGCGGCAAAAGGCGTAGAGTGCCGTGGCCGGGCCGCGCACCCGCGCCGGCAACAACAATGAAGCCGCGAAAAAACTTTGCGATCCGTGCCGCAGCATGGCCCTGCAGGCCGCCAGATCGTTGCGGTCAACGGCGTAAAAAGACTTTTGCATCGGGTACGACCTCGTCGAGAACGCGGGCTGAAGATAAAACGCCTGGAACGCCGGCGCCGGGATGGGTGCCGGCCCCGACCAGGAAAAGATTTTCCACCTCCTCGCTTTTGTTGTGCGGCCGGAACCACGCGCTTTGCAAAAGCCGCGGCGCGAAGCCGAAACCGGCGCCATGGGTGGAGCGATAGCTGTTTTGGAAATCGCGCGGCGTGAAAATTTTCGAGGTGACAATCGAGCCGGTCAGGCCGGGCAGCACGCTGGCGTTAAGCTTGGCTTCGATCGCCTGCCGATAGGGCTCCGCCTGACTTTCCCAATCCAGGCCTTTCCCGGCCATCCCGCCTTGCAAATTCGGCACTGGCGAGAGCACGTAAAAGGCATCGCACCCAGATGGCGCCAGGCTGATATCGGTCGCGGTCGGGCGATGCAGATACAGGCTGAAATCTGGCGCTAGAATTTTTGCATCGAAAATGTCGCGCAGCAGATCATCGTGTCGCGGACCCAGCAAAATTGTATGATGCGGAACCGTTTCGAATTTCCGATTGGTTCCGAAATACCACACAAACAGGCCCATCGAGAATTTTGCGCGGTTGATTTTCCGGTCGGTCCAGCGCCGGCGCTTGCGGCCGCCCAGCAATTGCCGATAGGTCGCAGCGGCGCAGGCATTGGATACCACGATGTCCGCGGCAATGATCTCGCCGTCGGCGAGTTGCACTCCCGTTGCGGTATCGTCCTTGACCACAATTTGCTTGACGGTGGCATTGGTGCGTAGCCGATTGCCCTGGCTTTCGATCAGTCGAACCATGCCGCGGACCAGGGCGCCGGTGCCGCCGGCGGGAAAATGCACGCCGTATTTGCGCTCCAGATGCAGGATCATACAATAAATCGCACTGGTGTTCAGCGGATTGCCGCCGACCAGAAGCGGATGAAATCCAAGCGCGATGCGCAAGCGCGGGTCACGGATTTTTTTCGCAACCAGACCGCTGACGCTGCGATAGCCCGATAGGCGCAGCAGATCCGGCAGGATGCGGACCATGTCGACCCAGGAGCCAAAGGCTTTATGGGCCAGTTTTTCAAAACCGATTTTGTAGATTTCCTCGCTGAGCGCAATGAATTCTTCATAGCCCTGAGCATCTGCAGGTGCCAGGCGCAAGACCTGCTCTCGCATCGCGTCGGCATCGCCGGAACAGTCGAACTGGGCGCCGTCGTTGAAATGGATCCGGTAGAACGGCGATACTTCATGCAGCGAAATATCATCCGCCAGATTGCGGCCGGCGAGGGCCCAAAGTTCTTCCAGCAAAAAAGGCGCCGTAATAATTGTCGGTCCGGCATCGAAGGTAAAGCCGTCCTGGCGAAACACCGAGGCGCGGCCGCCAGGCTCCGGCAAATGCTCCAGCACGGTCACGCGGTAACCGCGCGCGCCCAGGCGGATCGCGGCTGCAAGCCCACCGAAGCCGCTGCCGATGACCACCGCATGCGGCCGCGGATCGCTGATCGCTGAGAGCAACTGTGCGCGCGGCGGAGTCAGCGCGTTCACTTGAAAAATCCCCGCAAAATTTCCGCCACTTCCGCCGGGCGTTCCTCATGCGCGAGATGCCCCAGCCCAGGCACCCGCACAATTTCAGCATCTGGCAGCAATTGCTTGATGCGCTTGGCATCGGCCGGCGGGATCGAGCGGTCGTTTTCACCGACCACCAGCAGCACACGGGTTTCTAAATTTGGCAGGCGCTGCGCGAAGCTTTTGAGATCCCAGTTGGCCATCATCGTCAGCGCCGCCCCGGCATGGCCGCTGCGGCGGGCCAGACGGCCATAAAATTTTTCGCCCTGTGCATCGATCTTCGAACCGGTGCCTTGCAACAGCTTGCGCACCACGGCGCCATCTGCCGCCTGCCAGGCAAACACCATGGGCACCAGCGGATTGCTGGCAAATAGTTTGGCAAGCGGGCCCATCAGCGGCGCTGCAACGCCGTGGAAAGGCAATGGCAGCATGGCGCCATTCAAGCTCGCCAGGGCTTTAGGCGCGATCCGCTTGCTCAGGCACATTTCGGCCAGCACCGCGGCCCCGGCGGAGTGCCCGGCAACATATTCCGGCTGCAGCTCAAGCCGGTCAAGCAAATCCGCAACGCCCTTGGCCATGCCGGGCAGCGTCATCCCGGCTTTCTGCGGCTGGCTGGTGAAACCATGGCCCGGAAGATCCGGTGCGATAACGGTAAAATCCTGTGCCAGTTGCGGCAGCAGATCGCGCCAGGAATGAGTGGCGGCGCCGGTGCCGTGCAGCAGCAGCAAAACCGGCCCCTGGCCCATCATCTGCAGATGCCATTTAATGCCATCCACGGCGTAAAAACGGCTGGCGCCGCGGTTCGGCCAATCCCTGCCATCCTGCGCCCAGTCCGGCCGCCCGATTGCGGCCCGTCCCGGGCTGCTTGCAAATGCATGTTTATGCAGCAGCGCGTCCATACTCGCCTCCGGCGGCTTGTACAGCGCGGCTCAAGCGGGCCGCATCGGCATAAGGCAGCGGTACGTAACGGGCCGCCATTGCGGCCGCCAGCTGGGCGACGAAGTTTTGCCGGCGCGGCGCCGTGTCGACAACCAGAGCCGGCAGATTTTGCGCTCCGCAGGCCTGGGCGGCGGCCAACGCGTCGCGTCCCGCGGCAGCCCGGCCGGGCTTGCCGTCCTGGCCGATATTGGCGCCGCCATCGGTGAGGATCACCAGCAGCGGCTGCTTGCCGGCGCGGCGCTGCATGATCGCCAGGCGCAATGCGGCATTGATGCCCGCGGCGAGCGGCGTCGGGCCGCCGCCCGGCAATGCCGCCAAGGCCCGGCGGGCGCGGGCCAAGGCATGGGTCGGCGGCAGCAGCAAATCAGCATGGGTGCCGCGAAAGGCGATCAGCGCCACCTCGTCACGGCGCACGTAGCAATCGGCCAGCAACAACAAAATGGCGCCCTTTGCCTCGGCCAGCCGATTGACCGCGCTGGATCCGGACGCATCAACCGCGAAAATAGCGATGCGGCGCGGCTGTTCCTTGAACCGGCGAATATGAAAGTCTTCAACACGCACCACAATGCGGTTCTGCGGCTGCACCGAACCGTTCCGGCGCAGGCGCTGCCAGGGGGCAGCGGCACGGATGGTGTCGAGTACGCTAAGGCGTGTCCGCCCGGTAAGCTGGCCAGGGCGCGCGCCGGCCGGGCGCCCGCGCATAGCGCCGGCGGTCGTACCGGCGGTGCCGGCGCCGCGCGCCATGCGCCGCGGCCCAAGCTGCGCTGTCAAAGCTTCGAGCAGTTTTTCCGGCAGCACCGCCGCAGCCGCATCGTCAATTTTATCCTCAAGCGCTTGCTCGGAGGTCTCCCCCTTGGCCTGGCTTTCCGGCTCTGGCGGGACCGGCGGCGGCGGCTCCGTGTTGTCGGCAATATCGGGCATTCGGGTCGCGCGCGGCACCAATACCAGCCGCGCCGCCAGCGCAATATCGGGCTCCTCGATACTGAGAGCGCCGCGCAAGGCGGCCGCGGCGCGCGCCGCGCGCAGCGCAAAAATCTCGGCGCGGACCGATTTCACTCCCAGCATGGCGGCCAGGGCGCACAACTGCTCGGAGGCAGCATCCGGGCAATCGATCCGATGCAGCGCAAGCGCCGCCGCGGCAACCGTCGAGGCAGCCGGCCAGCTGGCAGCGTCCGCTGTGCCGATTTCAACTGTGAACGCGAGCCGATCGATCAGCGCTGCCGGCGGCATCTCATCCGGGCCAATGCCTTCATCAAGCGCGAGCAAGCTGATGCCGGAGCCGCTGTCGATTGCAGCCGCCAGGTGGGCCGCGGTAGCAGTGCTCAGGCGCTCCGCCATCGCCACGAGCAAAAATCCGTCTTGCGACTCGGCTAGAATCCCGGTGCCGTTGACAGCCCGGCCCGCCGCCAAGGTTGCCGCCAGATCAAGGCCGCCGAGCAACCGGTCCTCGGATATCCCAACCGGCATCTTCCGGATCACGGCGTTGGGGCGCAACCCGGTGACCCGGCGAACCCATAAATCGCGGGCTGGCCCGGACCAGCCCAGCACGCGAATCCCGGTCAGCGCCGGATCGACGGCGAGCAGGATCCCGGCATAGGTGGCATCGCTCAGCGGCAGCGGCAGCAGCGGGGGCAGGGGCGACGATTCGGCAGCGTCGAATGGGCTCATTTAGGCAAAAACTTCGGCGACGGCGCGAGCCACACGGGTGCCGGCCAGGCTGTCATCCAGCGGATCGCGCCGTAGCCGATGCCGCAGCGCCGGCTCGGTCATGCGGCGCAGATGCGCGATGCTGACATTGTCTTGATCCTCATAAGCCGCCCAGGCCCGGGCGGCACGCAGCAAGGTCAGCTCGCCGCGCAAGCCATCGGTGCCAAGCGCCACACAGATCTCGGCAGCGCGGCTGAGGATTTCATCATCGACCGTAACATTGGGTAGTTTTTCGCGGGCGCTTAGGATCCGGGTCCGCAACGCCGCCTCAGCCGGCGCATAGGACGCGCAAAACGCCAAAGGATCACGGTCGAATGCATCGCGCCGGCGCACCACTTCGACCCTGCGGGCAATCTCAACCGGGGTTTGCACATCGACGCAAAGACCGAACCGATCCAGTAATTGCGGCCGCAATTCACCTTCCTCCGGGTTGCCGCTGCCGATCAGGACGAAGCGGGCCGGATGACGCAGGCTCATGCCCTCACGCTCGACCACGTTCTCGCCGGAGGCGGCAACATCGAGCAGCAGGTCGACGATATGGTCCTCCAGCAGATTGACCTCGTCGATGTAGAGGAAACCGCGATGCGCGCGCGCCAGCAGGCCGGGTTCGAAAACCTTGGCGCCGTCGGCCAGCGCGCGCTCCAGGTTCAGGGCGCCGACCACCCGGTCCTCACTGGCGCCCAACGGCAAATCCACCACCGGCACCGGGACACGGTGGGCAACGCGCTGATCGGCATCACGGCAGGCATCGCATAACGCGGCCTCATCTGCCGGGTCGCAGTTATAAGCGCAGCCGGCAACCGCTGCCATATCCGGCAGCAGTGCAGCCAGCGCCCGCACCGCAGTGGATTTACCGGTGCCGCGATCGCCGAAAATCAGCACGCCGGAGAGCCGGGGCTCAATCGCCGCAATCACCAATGCGTCGCGCATCTCATCCTGACCCACGATTGCAGTGAACGGAAATACCGGTTTCACGCCGTCACCGTAAACGGTGCGTTCAGCCGCACGATCGTGCTGGTGAGGAACGCCGCAAAACTCACCCAAAGCAGATAGGGGAGCAGAAATATCCACGCCAGGCCGGCCTCGGCATGCAGCACCGCCATCATGACGACGATCGAGAGCCAGAGGAAACCGACCTCGTAGAGTGCCCAATCCGGCCGCTTCAAGGTGAAGAAAAACAAGCTCCACAGCATGTTCAGCACGCCGTTCACAACATAGGCGCAGATCAGCAAAGCAGCGCTTGAGGTGCCGCGGGTGGCTTGCCAGCCGATCACCGCGGATGCTGCCTCGAGCAGGAAAATGGTGGTCCATGCCGGGCCGAATAGCCAGTCCGGCGGCTGCCAGGAGGGCTTACGCAGATTGAAATACCATGAGTCCAGCCGGGTCAGCATCATTCCGGCAAGGCCGAGGATGGTAACCCCACCGGCGGCAACCAGGGTCGGCGCCCAATTATGCAGAAAGTGGCTCATGCGCCACCCACTGCAAAGGCGCAGGCCAGCATGCCGATCACATAAAGCGTGGTGCCGGTTGCATTATACCAGATCGCCCGCTGCCGCGGCTGATCCAGCAAATCCACCATCAGAAAAATCTGCATGGCGACCAGGCCGGTCACTACCAAAGCGGCGACCGGATGGCGCGACCACAGCATCAGCAAAATGACGCCAAGCTGCGGCAGGATCATGACAAAACAAGCCAGCTTCGCAGCCGCCGCCTCGCCCAGCATTGCCGGCAGCGAGCGGATGCCGGCGGCGCGATCGCCGGCGATGGATTTGAAGTCGTTCAGCGTCATGATGCCATGGGCGCCGAAACTATAGAGCAGCGCCAAAATAAGAATACCGCCACTGGGCAGCCGGTCCGTCATAATCGCCGCGCCAGTAAACCACGGCACGCCTTCATAGCAGATGGCAACCGCGGAATTGCCCCACCAGCCGTTGCGTTTCAACCGCAACGGCGGCGCGCTATAGGCCCAGGCCAAGGCCAAAGCCACAACCGCGGCGCCAAAGCCCCAACGCCCCAGGCTGGTTGCGACCAGCAGGGAAAGCGCGGTCCAGATGATGCCGATGTACAAGCCCCAAAAGCCAGGCATCCGGCCGGAGGGAATGGGCCGTGCGGGTTCATTGATGGCATCGACCTCGCGGTCGAACCAGTCATTCACCGCCTGGCTGGTCCCGCACACCATTGGCCCGGCAAGGATCAGCCCCATCAGAATGGTCACCCAATGCCCCGCCAACGGCTGGCCGGCCGATATCACCCCACAGAAAAATGCCCAGATCGGCGCAAACCAGGTAACCGGCTTAAGCAGTTCCAGGCAGGTTTTAAATGCCGGCACCGCAAGTACGACATTAAGGCCCGTCGGGGTGACTGAGGTTCTGGTTTCCGCCGGCATAAGCCCTCCTTTGCGGTTACTCGATACGGTGCGTTACTCGATACCGTGCGTTATTCGATACTGTGCGTTACTCAATACTTTACTTTGCGTTACTCAATACTTTGCGTCACTCGATACTGACCGTCTCGGCGTCGATCAGCCCATGACGCCGCATTTTGACGTACAGGCTCTGCCGGCTGACGCCGAGAATTTCCGCCGCTGAGGCGCGATTATTGCCGGTCATGCTGAGCGCCGCTTCGATGCTCAGACGCTCGATCACATCGGTTGCCTCGCGCACCAGATCCTTGAGCGAAACCCGGCCGATCAATTCGATGATCTGCTCCAGAGATTTCGGAAAAGCCCGCGGTGCCGCCGCTGCCTGAACCACCCGGCGGCTGATGCTGCGGATGGCGAAACCATAGCAAGGCTCGCCGGCGTTCAGCACCGTGCCGGCCGAAACCTCGACTTCGTTTTCGGCGTCGAACTCATCCCGCATCACGGTCGCAAACAGCCGGACAGTGCCGAATTCGCGTAGATTATTGAGCAATACCGGAAGATCGACACCCGGGCGGCCGAGCCAGAAATCAAGGCTCTTGCCCTGTGCCTGCGCCTCATTGCGCAATTGCGTCAATTCTAGAAAAGCCTCGTTGGCGGCGATGATGATGCCATCATGGTTGGTCACCACAAAACCATCCGGCACGCGCTCGATCAGCTTCAGCATTTTCTCACGGCTATCAGTGAGCAAGGGACTGCGGTCAGTGGGCTGCGCCGGGTGCGTCAGGCGCAGCAGGAGCAGCTTGGCGTTGCCTTGGCGGAACAAAAATGCGGTGGCAAGCATTTCCGCGCCGCCGCCGGCGAGCCGCAGAGGGATCTCATCCGCCCGTCCGGCGCTCCGAACACCCGACAACAATGTCTCGAGCCCCGGCAAACTGGATTTCTCAACCAGATTGTTCAGCGTCAGGCCAATGATCTTGCCTTTTGGACCTGGCAGTTGCCGGGCCGCTGGATTGGCCTCAACAATTTTAAGGCTGCCCAGTTCGGCAATGAACACCGGTTCCGGCGCCATTTGAAAAAGAATCCGGTAGCGGGTTTCGATATGGCGGATGCGGGAATAATCGCGCTCAAAGGATTGCTGCACCTCGACCACGCGCTGCTGCAAGGTGGCAAATGCCCTGAGATCACGGCCGAACGCGATGGTCTGCTTGGTCTGTCCGACCGGCAGCACAGAGAACAGAATTGGAATATCATCGCCGCGAACCGCCGGATAATTCACCTGGCGGCCATTTCGCAACGATCGATCTTGCACGTCACGAAGCATTTCGTCGATTTTGTTCCTGCTCTCAACCGTAACCGTGTCGCGCCATGGCTTGCCGACCCAATGGTCATTATCTGCAAATTCCAGTGCGAAAGCTTCACTTTGGAAGGCGCGGTCACGAACGATCCCTTCGTGATCCAAAATGATCGCGACGTCCGCCGCTGCGGCAATCAACAGCGCCGCGGCATCGGCATCGATCCCGGCAAACCAGCTCGCCGGTGACTTGAAAGCCTTCATAAAAACCCGTTCTTTCAACCATGCCGGCCATTCCCTAACGGCTAGAGAGCTCGGCCTGCGTCAATTGGCTTTGTAGTAAACTGGCGAAACCTTTCCGTCACCGTCGTCTCCATATATTTATTGGCCGCATTCACCGCCCTTTCGGCATCCTCGGCGACGCTGTCCGCGCCTAGGAAACGGGCTCGCTCGGGATCGCAAATAACCGCTCGCCCGCCCACCATGATGAAACTCCGCTGGTTGCAGGAAGCCGTCCGGACCGCACGGATGCAGGCTGGCAGACCTTTCAAAAAACGTTCCGACGAGACCGAAAGACCAATAACGTCAAACCATTCATCCTTCACCAGCCGGTGCAACTGGCTGCGGTTTACCGCCGGCGTTGAGCGTACGCACCAGCCATCGCCGCGAAAGGCATCGGCAACCATATTGACGCCGAAACTATGCTGCTCGCCGGGCGCCGGAAGCAGCAGGATACGACGGTCGAAACCGTGCGACTGCGGCGTTTCCACAGCCTCGGCCTGGGTTTCCTTCATCAGCTGGTTAAGCCGGTACACGCCCAGGGTGACCGTCATGAAATCGCAGGTATCTTCCTCCCACATCCGGCCCAGAAGCCGGGCCGCCGGACCCAGCAAGTCGGTCAACAGGGCGTCGCGGCCACCGGTGTAGAGAATGACGCGGTCGGCAACGGCGCGAAGCTGCTCGACGTCATCGTCGATAACCAAAGCAACAAAGGCCGCAACCGCGGCATCATCAAGCCCATTATAAGCCGCCGGCTCCTGATCAACCACGAACTCCTCGCGATTATCGAGCAGCCTCGGCAGGATCTCATCCTCGATGAGGTGACCCAGTAGATCATGCCATGCCGAGGCGCCGCGCTCGCCATCAGGCGGCATGAACTCGTTCGATTTTTCCTCAAGATACTTGGTAACGTCGCCAGCACTATCCTCAAACGAGGTTAAGTGTTTGGTCATGGCCCCCTCCCAATCCTAATCTGATATTGAACCGATCTTAATCCTTATGTCAAGTTTTATTGACGACAAATGTGTAATATAAACTTGACAGTGGGTGACATGCGGCGTTACCGTGATGTTCGTCGCAGATCAAATTGGCAGCAAATTAAAACCTCAACGCCCGAGATTAAAAATTTTGCGTCAAGCCGTGCGTCAAAGCGTTGGAGCGGGTCGAATTCACAATGGATCGAATAAAGCACTCGAAAATTCCCCATGTTGAGCGCTCCGCTTTGACGGATGTTGCTACCGCGGTCCCCGCAATTCGGCGTTTCCCGGGGCGATGGAACGCCGTTCGAAAAGGTCTGTCAAGAAATGTTTACACGGCTTTTTAATCATTATTTGAGTAAGGTTGATTGTTGTCCGTGGGTCGGTCACGCGCATGGCCTGGAATACGGCCAAGCCGCCGTCAGCCGCGCCAAAACCGATCGCTTGCAAGGCAGTCGCTTGCAAGGCAGTCGTCTGCAGGCTGGTCGCTCGCCGACGCGCCGCACCAATAGAGCGCAGCCGCCTTATCTATACTCTCCCGCCGAACGGCGGCGGCGCGACGCCTCCCCCTGGACCCTGGTGCAGGGCATTCTGGCGCCGGTACAATTCCTGGTATTTTTGATCAGCCTGGGCTTGGTGCTGCATTATCTGCTGTCCGGCCATGGACTGGAAGCTGCGACCCTGTCGATCCTGGTCAAAACCGGCTGCCTGATTACCATCATGGTCACTGGCGCCATCTGGGAAAACGAGGTGTTCGGTCAATACCTTTTTGCCCCGGCGTTCTTCTGGGAGGACGTATTTTCGTTCCTGGTGATCGCCCTGCACAGCCTTTATGTGGTGGTTCTCATTACCCACGCCGCCAGCCCGCGGACCCAGATGCTGCTGGCACTGGCGGCTTATGCCAGCTACGTCATCAATGCCAGCCAGTTTCTGATGAAACTGCGCGCGGCGCGGCTTGAACAGGTGGCAAAGCCCGCGGGCATCGCCGGATGAACCAGATAACCGCCGTCCCGCCGGCCGCGACCGAGCTGCCGGTGCTAACTCAGCCAGTACTAACTCAGCCGGCGCTAACTCAGCCGGTGCTTCGCCAGCGCGGTCAGCGCGAGGTGTTCTGCGGACTGACCGGGATTGTATGGCTGCACCGCCGGATCCAGGACGCCTTCTTTCTGGTGGTCGGCTCGCGCACCTGCGCCCATTTGCTGCAATCTGCCGCCGGCGTGATGATTTTCGCCGAACCGCGTTTTGCCACCGCGATCATTGATGAGCGCGACCTGGCTGGCCTCGCCGATGCCAACGAAGAGCTCGACCGCGTGGTGACGCGGCTGATCGAGCGGCGGCCGGAAATAAAGATGCTGTTTCTGGTCGGCTCCTGCCCGTCCGAGGTGATCAAGCTCGACCTGTCGCGCGCCGCCTTGCGGCTGAATGCGAGATTTGCGCCAGAGTTAAGGGTTCTGTCGTATTCCGGCAGCGGCATCGAAACCACCTTTACCGAAGGCGAAGACGCCTGCCTCGCCGCCTTGGTGCCGGAATTGCCGTCAACCTCGGAGTCCGGGCTAATGGTGGTGGGCACGCTGGCGGAAATCGTCGAGGACCAGTTTGCCCGGTTGTTTGCCGAGATGGGCATCAAGAATGTTGGTTTCCTGCCGGCCCGGCGCGCCGCCGAGATGCCGCCGGTCGGACCTGATACAAAGTTCCTGCTGGCCCAGCCATTTCTGGCGGCAACCGCGGTAGCGCTGGAGCGCCGGGGCGCTACCCGGATCGCCGCGCCCTTTCCGCTCGGTATCGAGGGCACTATGCAATGGTTCGCAGCGGTCGGCGAAACGTTCGGTCTGGACCCTCGGCATGTCGAGAAAGTCCTGGCAGCCCCGGCCGCCCGCGCAAAAACCGCGCTGGCGCAAAGCAGGGTCACGCTGGCCGGCCGCAAAATCATGTTTTTCCCCGATTCGCAGCTGGAAATTCCACTGGCGCGTTTTTTATCGCGCGAGCTCAGCATGTCCCTGGTCGAAGTCGGCACCCCATTCCTGCACCGCGAGCATCTTGCTGAGGAACTGCAGCTATTGCCGCCCGGCACCTTCCTTTCGGAAGGCCAGGATGTGGAGCGGCAACTCGACCGCTGCCGCGAAGCGGGTCCGGACCTGGTGGTCTGCGGCATGGGGCTGGCAAACCCATTGGAAGCCGAAGGATTTACCACGAAATGGTCGATCGAGCTGGTGTTTTCGCCAATCCAGGGTTTCGAGCAGGCTGGCGACCTTGCCGAACTGTTTGCCCGGCCGCTGCGCCGCCACGCGCTGCTGAAGGTGTAGAAGATGCAGCTGGCACTCTGGACCTATGAAGGCCCCCCGCATGTAGGCGCCATGCGCATCGCCACCTCGATGCGCAACGTTCATTACGTTCTGCATGCACCGCAGGGCGATACCTACGCCGACCTGCTGTTCACCATGATCGAACGGCGCGACGCCAGGCCGCCCGTGACCTACACCACCTTTCAGGCCCGCGATCTCGGCGGTGACACCGCCACCCTGTTCAAGCAGGCCGTCGCAGATGCCTATGATCGTTTCAAACCCGATTTGATGCTGGTGGGCGCCTCCTGCACCGCTGAGTTGATCCAGGACGATCCAGGGGGTCTGGCGCTCGCGCTCGGCCTGCCGATCCCGGTCGTTCCCTTGGAATTGCCGGCCTACCAACGCAAGGAAAATTTTGGCGCCGCCGAAACCTTTTATCGCGTGGTGCGGGCCTGTGCCGGAAAACGTGAACCGGCGGTGAGTGCCAAGCCGACCTGCAATATTCTCGGACCAACGGCGCTGGGCTTCCGGCACCGTGACGATGTCACCGAAATCACCCGTCTGCTTGAAGATCTTGGTGTCGGCATCAACGTTGTGGCGCCCGCGGATGCAACCCCGGCCGATCTGGCGCGGCTACCCGACGCGGCATTCAATATCGTGCTGTTTCCGGAAGTGGCGCTGACCGCCGCAACCTGGCTGCAGCGGCAATACGGCCAGCCCTTCGTCAACATCCCGCCGATCGGCGTCGGCGCCACCCGGGATTTCATCACCGCCGTAGCCAAGCTTGCCGGTATCGACCCGGCGGAATTCCTGGCCCGCAACACCTCGCGGCTGGCGTGGTATTCGCGCTCGATCGACTCCACCTATCTCACCGCAAAACCAGTGTTTATTTTCGGCGACGCCACCCACGCCATCGCCCTGGCCCGCGTCGCCGCTGAGGAACTCGGCTACCAGGTGGTCGGCCTTGGCACCTATGCCAGGGAGTTTGCCCGCGAGCTGCGCGAAGCTGCAAAAATCTACGGCGTCGAGCCGTTGATCACCGATGATTATCTGGAAGTGGAGGCAGCGATCAAAGCCGCTAATCCGGCGCTGGTGCTGGGCACCCAGATGGAGCGGCATATCGCCAAGCGGCTCGGCATTCCCTGCGCGGTGATTTCGGCGCCGGTGCATGTGCAGGATTTCCCGGCACGCTACAGCCCGGTGATGGGCTTTGAAGGTGCCAACGTGCTGTTCGATACCCTGACGCATCCGTTAATGATGGGACTGGAAGAACATTTGCTCGGCATGTTCAAGGAAGATTTCGAATTTTCGGCCGCAGCCGCGCCTTCGCATCTGACGCATCCGACGCATCTCGTCAGCTCAAATGCCGCGTCGGAACCGCAGACAGTGGTTTGGGATGCGGCGGCGGAAAATGAGCTGCGCAAAATCCCCTTCTTCGTGCGCGGCAAGGCAAAGCGCAACACCGAACGCTTTGCCGCCGAAAAGCAGCTGCCGATCATCAAACTCGAGACGCTCTACGAAGCGAAAGCCTATTATTCAGGAGCCGCCGCATGAACCATATCGTCGCGGAAAAGCCACTTGCCGAAAAACCGTCCGACAAACTGTCCGACAAGCTGCGCGGCGCCAGTTGCGGCAGCTCCTGCGGCGATGGCGAGGGCAGCCTGCAGGTCGCACTCGATCCCGCATTGCAGATCGGCGGCGCCAAGGTTTTCGCAGTCTACGGCAAAGGCGGCATCGGCAAAAGCACGACGTCCTCGAATCTCTCAGCAGCCTTCTCCAAGATCGGCAAACGGGTGTTACAGATCGGCTGCGATCCGAAGCATGATTCAACCTTCACTTTGACCAAACGACTGGTGCCGACCGTGATCGACGCGCTGGAGGCGGTCGATTTTCATCCGGAAGAATTACGCGTCGAAGATTTTGTCTATACCGGCTACGGCGGGGTGCAGTGCGTCGAAGCCGGCGGGCCGCCTGCCGGCACCGGCTGTGGCGGCTATGTCGTTGGCCAGACCGTGAAACTTCTAAAAGAACATCATCTTCTGGAAGACTCCGACGTGGTGATTTTCGATGTCCTCGGCGACGTCGTGTGCGGCGGATTTGCCGCCCCCTTGCAGCATGCCGAACGCGCCTTGATCGTCACCGCCAACGACTTCGACTCGATTTTCGCGATGAACCGCATTGTCGCGGCAATCGCCGCCAAAGCCAAAAACTATCAGGTACGGCTGGGCGGCGTCATCGCCAACCGCTCCGCCGCCACCGACCAGCTCGACAAATACAACGCCGCCACCGGACTTTCGACCTTGGCCCGCTTTCCCGACCTCGACATCATCCGGCAGAGCCGCCTGAAAAAATCGGTGTTGTTCGAAATGGAGGATTCCGAGGCGCTGCGCGCGGTGCAACAGGAATATCTGAACCTCGCCGAGGCGCTATGGGCCGGCGT
>CBDAQL010000004.1:0-82845 GCA_965199045.1 Acidocella sp.
CACGCCGCCGGCGCCGAGCTGCAGTGCCACGTCCTGCAGGCCGCCGACGGCCCCGGCCGCCTCCGGCAGGCTGGTGGTGAAGGCGAGACTGGCCGGGCCGCCGCTCAGGCTGTCGAGCTGCGCGGTCTCGATCATGCGGCGCAGCGCCATGTCGACAGCGGCAAGGTCCGCCGGCGCTGCAATCGCGCGCTGCCCGGCCGCCAGAGCGGTAAGGCCGTAGCGGTAAGCCTGCGCCAAGCCAGCCATCAACAGCCCGAACACCACCAGCGCCACCAGCATTTCTAGCAGCGTATAGCCGGCAGCGCCGGGTGCGATGCGGCACTTCATGAAGCGGGTCCGAGCATTTTGGTGTCCAGGCTGACCTCGCGGCCGCCAAAGCTTTCGGTCACCACGACGCTGTACAAGGTCAGCATGCCGGCCTGCGGTCCGGGGTTGATGGTGACGCGCCAGGAGTAACCGTCGCCATCGTCACCGCTCTGGGTTTCGGCCTGCAGGCGCGTCAACGGTCCGATTGCCGCCAGATGCGACTGCGCCCTGACCAGCGCCTCCTGCAGGCGTGCGGCGGTGACATCCTCGCCGACGCCGGTGACCCCGGCACGGTACAGCGCCGCGCAGGCAAGTGCCGCGATGATGAAGGCGACCAGCACTTCCAACAGCGTGAACCCGGCCATGCGGCGCCGGTCCGCAGCCCCTATCATGGCGTCAGCACCTGCACCCGGCCGGTCAACCAGTCGGCACTGATCAGAATATGCTGACCGCCGCCGTTCAGAAAAACCTCGCCGCCGCTGGCGCTGCCGTCTGGTTCGAACACCAGCCCTTGGGGCGGCAACGCGGTGCGTACCGTCAGGAAGCCCGGCAGCGCCGGCAGCTGGAACCGGACGGGCTGGCCCGAAGCGATCGCCTGGCCGCGATCCTGGCGCATCGCTTCCGCGACCCGCTGCGCGGCCTGGCGCGCAGCCAGCCCCTGGCCGCGCGGCGCCAGAAACCCGGCAATCAGCAGCAGCACCAAGCTCATCACCGCCAGGGTTACCAGGAGCTCGAGCAAGGTGAAGCCGGATTTCGGATTACTGCGCGATATCATTGAGGCTGAGCATGGCAAGCAGCAGCGAGGAGACGATGCCGGCGACGGCGGCACCCATCAGGATCGTGATGGCGGGTACCAGCAATGCCACCATTCGCTGCAAGGCAAGGCGGGTCCGTTCCTCGAACATGTCGGCGGCACGCATGGCTAGCGGTCCAAGCTGGGCGGTCTCCTCGCCCAGCCTCAGCAAATGGATCAGCCGCGCCGGCAATACCGCGGCGGCGCCAAGTGCTGTCGACATGCTTTGGCCGGTCTTTGCACTTTCCGCTGCCGCCGCCACCGCCGCTTCGGCCGCCTTGTTGCCCAACACTTCCTGGACGATGGCCAAAGCGGCGAGCAACGGCACGCCGTTGACGAGCAGCATGCCGAGCGTGCGGGCGAAGCGGGCGGCGAGAATTTCCCGCAACAGGCCGCCCAGGAGCGGCAGGCGCAGCATCGCGCGGTCCCAGACCTGCCGGAACCGCGGCCGGCGTAGCGCCTGAAACAGCGCCAGCGCGGCGGCGGCCGCGGCCGCCAGCGCATACAGCCCGTAGGCATTGACCGCCTGACCCAGGCCGAGCAGCAGGGCGGTGGAGGCCGGCAACGCGATATCGTTTTCAGCGAAAAGCGGCACGAATTGCGGCAGCACCTGGGTCAACAGCAACGTAATGGCGCCGACCGCGGCGAGGCTGAGCACAGCCGGATAGATCATGGCGGATTGCACGGCGGCATTGAGGCTCCGCGAGCGCTCCATGAGCTCCGCCAGCCGCGCCAGGGTGCCGCCAAGGTCGCCGCCCGCCTCGCCCGCCCGCACCAGCCCGATATACAGGCGCGGGAAACTCGCCGGCTGGCGCGCCAGTGCCTTGGCCAGCGGCACGCCGTCGCGCACGGCGTCGCGGACTTGGCCTAGCACGGCTTGGGCGCGGCGGTTGGGCGCCTCCTCGGTGATCATCTTCAAGGCGCGGTCGAGGTCCTGGCCGGCGCTGAGCAGGCTGGCGAGTTCGCGCGTCACCTCGGTCAGTTCGCCGCGCCGCAAAGCCGACCGGCCGATTTGCAGATCAAGCCAGCTGCCGGTTCGCCGGGCCGGCGTGATGCCCAGCACCATCGCGCCACGTTTTTGCAAGCTGGCGGCCAATTCGGCAGCATTCGCCGCATCGTCGCTACCGCGCAGAACCGCGCCATCCGGGCCGAGCGCGCGAAAATCGAAGCGAGGCATCAGGTCTCAGCCCGCACCGCGCGCAGGATCTCCTCGATGCTGGTTTCGCCGCGCGCCACCGCTGCCATGCCGGCTTGCAGCATGGTCTTCATGCCGGCGGCAATTGCGGCGCGCTCGATGGCACCTTGGTCGGCGCGGGCGAATAGCAGTTTTTCGATCTCGGCGTCGGGCATCAGGAACTCGGCGATGGCTTGCCGGCCGCGATATCCGGTTTGTCGGCAGGCCGGGCAGCCGCCGGGGCGATAGAGCGTCGCGGCGTCCAGATTGTGGCGGGCGCGCCAGTTGGCGGGCGCCGGCGAGGGCTGCTTGCAGTCGTCACATAGCCGGCGCACCAGGCGTTGCGCGAGCACGCCGCGGAGCACCGCTGCCATCAGGTAATCCTCCATTCCCATATCGCGCAGCCGGGTGATGGCGGCGGCAGCCGAGTTGGTGTGCAGCGTGGAGAGCACCAGATGCCCGGTAAGTGCTGAGCGCGCGGCGATTTCCGCGGTTTCAAGGTCGCGGATCTCGCCGACCATGATGATGTCGGGATCGAGGCGCACGATGGAACGCAGCAAGGCCGCGAAATCCAGACCGATCTGCGGCTTCACCTGGATCTGGTTAACCCCGGGCAATTGAAACTCTATTGGATCTTCCACCGTAATGATTTTGGTCGCCGCCGCGTTGAGGCCGAGCAATGCGGTGTAGAGCGTCGTGGTTTTGCCGGAGCCGGTAGGTCCGGTGACCAGAAAAATTCCGTTGGGATGGGCGAGCGCCGATTGCAGCTGGGCGATGAGCGGTGCGTCGAAGCCCTGCGCCGCGAAGTCGAACGATACCGCCGAGCGATCCAGGATGCGCAGCACGACGGTTTCGCCGTGCATGGAGGGCGCGGTGGCGATGCGGAACACCACCTCCTGACCGCGCACCGCAATCCGGATGCGGCCATCCTGGGGCAGGCGGCGTTCGGCGATGTCCAGCCGGGCCAGGATTTTCAGGCGTGAAACGATTGCGGGGCCGAGCCTGGCCGGATGGGTATCAGCCTCCTGCAGCTCGCCGTCATGACGGTAGCGGATCCGCAGACGATCCTCGAATGGTTCGATGTGAATGTCGGAAGCCTGGGATTCCACGGCACGGCTGATGATCTGATTGACCAGCCGGATTACCGGCGCCTCGCTTGCCATGTCCCGCAGCCGCTCGGTATCGTCTTCAGCCGCTTCGCCGACCGGCGCCGGCTCGGCGTCCGGCGTCTCCTCAGGGTAAAGCCGCGACAGGGCGGCCTCCAATTCAATCGGAACCGCTACCACGCGCTGGATCTCGAGCCCGGTGGCCGCGGCAATGGCGCCGGCGCTGAATTCATCCAGCGGATCGGCCATGGCGAGCACCAGACGGGTGGTTTGCGCGCTGTTATCGGGAGCGGCCTGCAGCAAGGCGATCGGCAGGCAGTGCGCGGCGCGCAGAAAGCGGGGACGCAGCCGTTCCAGCAGCAAGGGCGACATCGGATATTGCTCCGGCGTGGCCAGCTGCAGGTTCAACAACGTCGCCAGGCCTTGCGCCAATGCGCGTTCGGAAACCAGCCCTAACCGCACCAGCGCCTGGGCGGCGCTGATGCCGGCTTCCTGCGCCACGGCACGGGCGCGCGCGATCGCCACCGCATCGCAAAGCCGTTGCCGTTGCAGCCAGATCAACACCGCATCTTCGGCCGAGGAGGAGACGGCGCTCAGCTCCGCCGCAAAATTATTCATGCGGGTTCTTCCCGCGCCCAGCCACGCGCGACAAGTTACAGAATTATGTCAGTCGATCGCAATGTTTCCCGCCGCATTCAGTATTAAATCGATTCCAAAACTTAAATCCGCTTTTCGAAAATAAATAATACAGGCGCGCTTTGCGACTTTAAGAAATCATAATTGCGTAACACGCAACAAGCGCGCGACGGATTATCACCCCCGCGGCTTAACAAACGTAACCGAGGGTAAACTTATGAAACTCCGACCATCATTATGTTGCGCATCCTTTTTTGCTTCGACCCTATTTTCGTCTCTGCTGCCGATTGCCGCCCAAACGGCCCAGGCGGCCCAGGCTTCCGTGGGCGCGGAAGTTCCGGCATCCCCAACCGCGGCGGCGTTATATACCGACCGCCTGCCGACCGCGACACCGATCAAACATATTGTTATCATCTATGACGAGAACGTTTCGTTCGATCATTATTTCGCCACTTATCCGCACGCATCCAACCCGCCCGGCGAGCCTAAATTCAAGGCGTTGTTCCCCAATAACGATCTTAACAACCTCGTCACCGCCAACCTGCTGACCCATAACCCGAATGACTCCAACCCTGCCAACGGCGCCGGCGCCGCCAACCCGTTCCGGCTGGATCGGACCCAGGCCGCGACCGCCGATCAGAACCACGCCTACATGGCCGAGCAGGAAGCTTTCGACGCCTTGAAGATGGACCTGTTTCCGAAATATACCGGTGCTGGCAGCCCCGGTGGCGTTGGCGCCTTTGGTACCACCGGCCAGGTGATGGGCTATTATGACGGCAACACCGTCACCGCGTTGTGGAATTATGCCCAGGCCTTTGCGTTGGACGACAACACGTACACCGACACTTACGGCCCTTCGACCCCGGGCGCGCTAGGCGCTGTCTCCGGCCAGCTCAACGGCGCCAAGCCTGGTCTTGGCACCTCTACCAACGAAGTGGCCGATGGCCGCGGCGGCGCCACATTGGATGGCGATGTCGATCCTGCCAATGATGTGTGCTCCAGCAAAACCACCACGGTTTACATGACCGGCAAGAACATCGGCGACCTGTTGAATACCGCTAAAATTACCTGGGGCGGTTTCATGGGGGGCTTCAATCTTGATATCAGCGACGCCAACGGCCTCACCGGCTGCTCGCGTTCGACCTTCTCACCGACCGTGAACGAGACGGTGGCGGATTACGTCCCGCACCATAACTGGTTCCAGTATTACGCCTCGACCGCCAATTATTCTCACGCCCGCCCGGCATCGCTGAATGATATCGGCTTTACCAAGGCCGCCAACGGCGCCGTTGATCCCGCCAATCATGAATACGACCTGCATGATTTTGAGAGTGCGGTAAGCAACGGCGTGTACCCGGCTGTTTCCTACATCAAACTGCCGGCCTACCAGGACGGCCATGCCGGATATTCCAACCCGCTGGATGAGCAAGCCGGCATTGTCGGCGTGGTGAACTTTATCATGCAGCAGCCGGATTGGAAAAATACCGCCATCATCATCACCTATGACGACTCCGATGGCTGGTACGACCATGCTTCAATCCGTCCCACCACCTCCTCCTACGGGGCTCTGGATGCGCTTAACGGCCCGCATGTCTGCGGCTCCGGCACTGAACCGGTTGGGTTGGACGGGCAGACGGTGCACGGCTTGTGCGGCCCCGGCACCCGCATACCCTTGCTGGTGATCTCGCCTTATTCCAGGCACGATTACATCTCGCACACGATGCTCAGCCAGGCTTCGATCGTAAAGTTCATCGAGGATAACTGGCTGGGTGGCGAGCGCCTCGGCGGCGGCTCGTTCGATGCCAAAGCAGGGTCGCTTATGGACATGTTCAGCTTTCGTCCATTCGCTAGCCGGATCAAAGCGGAACTGATCCTGGATCCGACCACGGGCACCATTAAAAGCGCCCAGATTTTCAAATAAAAGTAGCGGACGGCTCGGAGCGAAATGCGAACCCTATCTGGTCTGATTGTTCTCATCGCGCTCTGTGCTTGCGTTTTTGGGGGATGGGTCGTTACCGGGCCCATCCCCTTGAACGATTGGGTTGCAGCACCACGCGCAAGTTTCATCTTGGCGCTGGGAAAAAATCCGTCGCCGGTGCAACTGGTGCGGCCGGTCCCGCCGGATCAGCTCTCGGCAATGGCACAGCTGGGCAAGCAGCTTTTCTTCGATAAAAACCTTTCCGCCTCGGGCCGGCTTGCTTGCGCATCCTGCCACGATCCGCAGAAATCTTTCGGCCCTCCAACCGGGCTTCCGGTGGTTTACGGCGGCGCCGATATGAACAGCCCGGGATTGCGGGCCGTGCCGTCTTTGGAATATCTCGAAACCAACCAGAATTTTTCCATCGGCCCTGATCCGGCCGAGAGCGACACGCCGGCGACGCTGCCGCAACTGGCCAGCGCCAGCACCTCTAAACCGCGTGCGACCAAGACGGCGCAGAGCACCGCGACCAGCGCCGGCAACCTGGTTCCGGTCGGCGGGTTGTTCTGGGATGGCCGCGCCAACACGCTGATGGCGCAGGCGTCAGTGCCGCTTACCAGCCGCTTTGAGATGGATGGCGGCAGTACGGCAGATGTTGCCGCGAAGTTGAAAGCCAGCCCGCTGGCGCCGGAATTCATGATGCTTTTCGGGCCGGGCATTTTCGATGATCCGCGTATCGCGGTTGCAGAAGCGATGTTCGCCATCGCCCGCTACCAGATCGAGGATCCGGACTTCCATCCCTATAACAGCAAATATGATGCCTGGCTCGAGGGCCGGGCGCGGTTAACCTCTGCCGAGATGCGCGGTTATCAAATGTTCAACGATCCCGCCAAGGGCGATTGCGGCGCCTGCCATCTCGATCAACCGCTGCCGGATGGCCGGCCCCCGGTATTTACCGACACGCAGTATGAGGCTTTGGGCGTGCCGCGTAATCCGCAAATCCCCGCCAATGCCAATGCGAGCTATTATGATATGGGCATCTGCGGGCCGCTGCGCCAGGACGCCGCGACGCTGACGCAATATTGCGGCATGTTCCTGACGCCGACCTTGCGCAACAGCGCCACACGGCAGGTCTTCTTTCACAACGGCTTTTACCATAATTTGCGGGATGTTGTTGAATTCTACAATTTGCGCGATGTGGCGCCCGGGAAAATTTACCCGCCGGGGCCGGACGGCAAGCCAATGAAGTTTAACGACCTGCCCAGCAAATACTGGGCGAATATCGACACCGCAGACCCGCCGCTTGACCGCAAGCTGGGAGATGGGCCGGCGTTGAGCAGCGCGGAGGTGGATGATATCGTCGCCTTCCTGAAAACGCTGACCGACGGCTATCGCCCGGCCGGCAGCTGAAGCAGCGGGTACCCTGATGCATCCGCCGCCTGGCTGGATGGCCCTAGTGGTCGCGCCGGCTGTCGGCAGTTTCGCCGGGGTGGTGGTCAGCCGGTTACCCCGCGGCGAAGGATTTGTCGCGGGACGCTCGCGCTGCGAAGCCTGCGATGCCGAACTCTCCGCAACGGAGATGGTGCCGCTGCTCAGTTTCATCCTGCAGCGGGGCCATTGCCGGCATTGTACCGCGCCGATCGGTTGGTTCTATCCTGCCATTGAATTGGCGGCGCTGCTGGTGCCCTGCGCGGCGCTGGCTGCGGGGGCGGCCGGTTGGTGGCTATGGAGCGTTTGCGGACTGGGATGGGCGCTGCTTGCCGTGGCCTGGATCGATGCGCGGCATTTTGTCCTGCCTGACGGCATCGTGCTGCCGCTACTGCTCGCCGGGCTCGTGGTGTGCTGGCTGCGCACGCCTTGGGCGATTTATGATCATGCACTTGCAGCCGCACTCGGTTATGGCGGGTTCAGAGGGCTGGATATGGTCTATACCCGGATCAGGGGGCATGCGGGGCTTGGAGCCGGAGACGCCAAACTGCTTGGCGCGGCGGGCGCATGGGCCGGCCTTGCCGCGCTGCCGGTGATTGTTCTTGGCGCTGGAGTGCTTGGGCTAGCGGTCGCATTGCCGCTGGCGCTGCGCAACGGAAGTGGCGGACGGACGATGATTTCTTTCGGTCCGGCTCTGGCGCTGGCGAGCTTCGCTACGATTTTAGGCGTTGGATAAGAGAACTTTCTCCTGGCGCGCGTTGGAAAGCCGCCCAGATGCGCCCTGATGCGCTCCACAAATTTGGTTGTTTACTGCAGGGTTGAGCCCAGATTTGCCCAGACCACTGGAGTGACACGACGCATGCGGAAGGTTGATCGGGAAACAGCGCGCGGGCTCGGCGCATTGATGGCGCTCAATTTCTTTATGGCTGACATGCAGTCGGGCATCGGGCCGTTTCTTGGCGTGTTTTTGCTCGCGCACCATTGGAACACGGCGACAATCGGGACGATAATGACGCTGGGCGGCCTTGCCGGCATGCTGATGACGGTGCCGGCCGGCGCCTTGGTGGATCACACCAGGCACAAGCGGTTATTGGTTGCAAGTTCCGGCGTCTGCACGATTTGCGGCTCGGCGCTGCTATTGCTCTCGCAAAACATCTGGATGGTGAGCACATCCCAAATTCTTACCGCAATCGCGGGGGCTGCGATTGGGCCCGCGGTTGCCGGCATGACGCTTGGCATGGTTCGTCAAGCCGGCTTTGATCGGCAGAACGGGCGCAACCAGGCTTTCAACCACGCCGGAAATCTTGCCGGGGCGGGCCTTTCAGGTCTACTCGGCTGGATATTTGGTTTTTGGGCGATCATGGCGCTCGCTGCATTATTCGGAATTGCGTCGATCGTATCGGTGTTCCGTATTCCAGCCGATGCCATCGACCATCGCGCCGCGCGCGGAGAGCGCCAGGGCTCGGACGAAGCCGAACATGTCAGCGGGTGGCGGGTGCTGCTGGAATGCAAGCCGCTATTGGTGCTCGCCGCTGCGCTGTTATTCTTCCATTTGGGCAACGGGGCGATGTTGCCGCTTTTTGGCATGGCCGAGGCCAGCGCGCATCAAGGCAATCCGGCGGCGTTGGTCGCTGTCACCATCGTGGTGGCGCAGGCGGTGATGATCGTGATGTCTCTGATTGCAATACGGCTGGCACGAAACCATGCGCTCTGGCTCGCCATGCTGCTTTCCTTCCTGGCACTGCCGGTACGGGGCATATTGGCGGCGCATCTTATTGTCAGCTGGGGCGTGTTTCCCTTGCAAATGCTCGACGGTGTCGGAGCCGGGCTGCAAAGTGTCGCGGTACCCGCGCTGGTCGCGCATATTTTGAACGGCACCGGCCGGGTGAATGTGGGACAGGGAGCGGTGTTGACCGTTCAGTCGCTCGGCGCCGCACTTAGCCCAGCTCTGGGGGGCGTCATCGCGGATCGGATCGGCTATCCAAACACGTTCATGATCCTTGGTTGCACGTCACTGTTCTCGATCGCGATCTGGCTCGCTGGCGCCGGACTCGTGCGGCGGGCAAGTGCTGTGACCGCATGACCGGAAATATGCTGATCTGGATTATTTCGGCGCTGGCAATTGCAGGGGTGATCGTGCGTCCGGCCAGAGTGCCGGAAGCGATCTGGGCGGTCGGCGGGGCCTTGTTGCTCCTTGTCCTGGGCTGCATCAAACCGGAAACGGCTTGGCGCGGGATAGCGCGCGGTGCCGATGTGTATCTTTTCTTGACGGGAATGATGCTGTTGGCCGAGCTTGCTCGCACCCGCGGCTTGTTCGACTGGCTAGCGGCATTGGCCGTTCAACGGGCGCGGGGCTCAACGGCCCGCTTATTCGCCCTGATTTATGGCGTCGGCATAATCGTTACCGCTTTTCTGTCCAACGACGCGACGGCGGTGGTGTTGACGCCTGCCGTGGCGGCGGCGGCGCGGGCCGCAAAGGTGCGCGATCCGGTGCCGTATCTTCTCATTTGCGCCGTTATCGCGAATGCGGCTTCATTCATTCTGCCGATCTCGAATCCGGCCAACCTGGTGGTCTATCACAGCGCGATGCCGCCGCTGTTAAGCTGGTGGACGGCCTACGCGCTGCCTTCATTGGCCGCAATCCTTGTCACCTTTTTCATGCTTTGGTGGGCGGAGCGGCGCACGCTGAAGGGCGATGTCGAAACCCATGTAGCGCTGCCGGAACTAAAAACCGGCGGGCATATGGCAGCCTGGGGCATTGCCGCCACAGCGATTTTGCTGCTGACCGCCTCCGCATTCGGCCAGCAGCTTGGGCTCCCGACCGCCGCGGCCGGCGCCTTCACTACGGTGGCTGTGTTGCTACGTGAGCGGGCCTCGCCATGGCCCCTGCTTAAAAATATTTCCTGGGGCGTGCTGGCGCTGGTCGCCGGACTATTCGTGTTGGTAGAGGCGTTGCAGCAGAGCGGGTTGATTGCCATGCTGGCATCGCTTTTGCGCCAGGCATCTGCCGGGGATGCGGCGCGGGCAGCATGGGCGGCTGGCGCCGCCGCGGCGCTTGCCAGCAATCTTATGAATAATTTGCCGGTAGGGTTGATTGCCGGCAGCGCGGTCGAGGGCGGCAATATCAATCTGCACGTCACTCGAGCATTACTAATCGGGGTTGATCTTGGTCCAAATCTTTCGGTGACGGGATCGCTCGCCACTATTCTTTGGCTCACCGCGCTGCGGCGCGAGGGGATCGAAATCAGCGGGTGGCGATTTCTGAGAGTTGGACTTTTGATTATGCCTACAGCCTTGATCGCCGCGCTGCTACTTGCAATTCATTGACGGCAGCGCTTGCATAAAGCCAAAATGACCGGCTCCGTCTGGACATTGCCCCAAAGCAACTGGTTCAATTCGGCCGGAAGCGGAGGGTTTTTTGTCGAGGGCCGCTTAAGCTTGACTGCGAACGTCCGTGCCTGCGGCCAGCGCAGCTTGATCCTGGATTTTGAACAGCGCCAAGATCTCGCTGGCCGCAACGGGCTTGCTGAACAGGAACCCCTGTACTTCGTCGCACGCGTGGACGCGCAGGAACGCGTTCTGCTCCGGGGTTTCCACGCCTTCGGCCACAATCATCAGCCCAAGCGCCTTGCCCATATCGATAATTGCCCGGGCGATTGCATTATCCGCGGCATTATGCGGCAAATCGCGAACAAAGGACTGGTCGATTTTTATGATGTCGATCGGGAAACGCCTGAGCATCGACATCGATGAGTAACCGGTGCCGAAATCATCGATCGCGACCCGCACCCCCCGGCTCTGGATCGCATTTAGCGTCCGGATCGCGCGTTCGACATTCAACAGCACCATATTCTCGGTAATTTCAATCTGCAGGTGCCGCGGGTCCATCCCGCACGCGCCCAGGGCAGAGTCGATATCGGCCAGCAGATACTCATCGGAGAACTGCCGGGGTGAGACGTTTACCGCTATGGATTTGACCGGCAAAGCCTCAGCTTGCCAGCGCGTGAACTGCAGGCAGGCGGTATTCAGCACCCAGCGGCCGATTGCAATGATCAGCCCGGTTTCCTCCGCTACAGGAATGAAATCCATCGGCGATATCATGCCCATTGTTGGATGGTTCCAACGCAGCAGCGCCTCGACGCCTGAAATCTGCCTGCTCTCAACATCGACCTTTGGCTGATAGACCAGCGTGAACTCGCCTCGGTGAAGCGCCTGGCGAAGGTCTGCTTCCATTGCCAATCGGCCGGAGGATTGCGCCCCGATATCGGCCGAGAAGAATCGGACGTCGTTCTTGCCCTCGGTTTTAGCAAGATACATTGCGGTGTCGGCATGGCGCATCAGCGTGTCGACATCGGTACCATCCTGAGGGAAGATGGCAATTCCGATGCTGCCGGTTACGTGGCATTCATGGCCGTTCAATTCCACCGGAATGCCCAGAATCGCAACCAGGTTCCTGGCCACTCCACGCACTTCTTCCGCATCGGAAATCTCATTGAGCAAGACCATGAACTCATCGCCGCCCAGGCGTGCCACCACATCGTCGGCGCGCACCCCGCTGCGCAAACGCGACGCCACCTCGACCAACAGGCGGTCTCCCGCGGCGTGGCCAAGCGAATCGTTAATAACTTTAAAGCGGTCGAGATCGACGAACAAAACCGCGCAGCGGCGATGGTAGCGGCGCGCGGCTCTCAGCGAATTACCTAGAAGTTCGTTGAAAGTCGCCCGATTAGGCAAATTCGTCAGGCTGTCATGGGTTGCTAAATGCCGGATCCGGTCGTCCGCCAGCTTGCGTTCTTCGGCACGTTCGAAATTCTCGAACGCGAACGAAACATTGGCGGCAAGGCGTTCGAGGATCGTCACGAGATCGGGGGTGAAGGTTCCAACTTCTGCAGACGTCACATTCATGACCGCAATCGCCTTGCCCCGGCTGCCCAAAGCCACGGAAACCATCGACTGCGCATTAATCGCCTGGATCACATCAAAATACACCGTGCCGGCATATTCCTTCAATAAATCATTGCACACCTGGGTCTTGCCGGTCAGTAAGGCGATGCCTGAAGTGCTTAACTTGCTGGTATCCTCGTCTCGTAACGGGACCGCATAATCCTGATAGGATTGAATCATCGTTCCGGCGCCAGCGACGTAGCGGAAAAAACTTTTGGTTTCATCTGGCTCGGACACCGAGACGCCTGCAAAATTTCCGCCATTGACCACGGTCTCGCAAATCAGCTGGTATAGGTTGCTGCGATTATCGGCCCGCATCAGAGTCTCGTTCGTTGCACTTAACGTCGCAACCAACAGGTTAAACCGTGCCGTGCGCTCGTCGCGCGCAAGGCGATCCCACCTGAAGGCCAGGTTTCCGGCTATCCGCGCCAGTTCCAAAGCAAGCGCATCGCCGATGCAATGCGGTGTGTCGAAATAAAATAGTACGACGCCCAGGGCCTGGTCTTCAATAAGCATTGGTACCGCGGCGCCGGTACCAGAATGCTGGCCAGGGTCCGGCGGGTAGCCTAGAGTGGCTGGCGCGTCGGCTGCGTACTCATTGGCAAGGCGTATAGTTTTACTTCGGAATGCGGATTCCGCGAGATCGCTACTCGCGTCGGTCAGCGGCGATGCCGGGGGGCCCGGATCGGCTGGGGCGATCGCGCTCGCCTCAATCCGGAGCTCGCCATCCTGGTTTGGGACGAGGACTGCCATGGCAGCCAACCACGTGCCGGTGACCGCAGCGTCGCAAACCAGCTGAAACAGGCCTTCGCGGGATGGCGCCCGCAAAATGGCGTCCGCGATTGCGTTGAGAACAGCTTGGCTGCGGTTGTTTGTGACATCGTAATCGTGTTGCTGCACGTGCTAGCCCCACCCAAGCAGCGTGATTTGCCAGAAGATTCGAGGCTTGTCGGATGCGGGCATTGATAGTGGATTAAGTCTGAGGCTGGTTGGCGAACGGCAGCCAGGCTTCCCGGGGAACCGCGCCGTAGCGGACGGATAGATTGCGGGCGCGCAGCTTTGGCAACGCTGACCGCCTGTCTGCCGGGCCTAAATCGCTGGTTAACCGTTTCATATTCACCACCTCTAACAGATATTGCCGAGAAACGATATTGCGATTAACGAAATCGAGATGTCGCGGCGGGGCTTTGTTTTAGCCTTTTATTTCAATGGGTTAGGTTGTGAGCGACCGGAGGGGCGGCTAGCGGGTTGAAAACATTCTTCTAACGGACGAGTTGTCTGATGCTCGATTGTAAACCCTGACCTGGCGCACGGACGGGGCGCTGCATTTGGTGATAACGTCGCATTGTTCATCCTGCGATGAAGTCGCATTGTTCATCCTGCGACGAATATGTCAGCCTCCGGCCTGCACCGATGGACAGGTGGAACCTGACCGGGATGGGCGCCAGGCAGGCGGCTTGAACTGGCCGGGAGCGGCCTCAGCCTTTTGCAGTAAAACGCTCCAGGACGGCGTTCGATCAGACGCTATACAGGTTCATCTTTAGTGCCTTTGCCGGTTCGAACCCTATAATCCAAACGTTAGCCAACCCTATTCAATTTCAGGAGGCTTTAAGAACCCGAACTTAAGCTTTGGCGCCGAAGATGTGGAAACATGACCGAGTGTGAGTTTCCGCAAGGGCTACAATTTACGGCAAGGACGAGAAGTATATCGCGATGACCGTCCTGCTGATCAATCCATTAGGAGCGCTGAAGAAAGACGCGCTGGGCCCGGTGGAGTTGCTGGCACAGAATTTCGCCCTGATTTCGCCGACCATGACGGCGGCCCTGGTCGTGCCCCTCATGTATGCCACCACCGGTAACTGGAGCTGGCTGTCCTATGGGCTGGGGACGGTGATGCTGCTCTTCGTGGCGCTTAATCTCAACCAGTTTGCATCTCGCTTCGCCGGCTCCGGCTCGATGTATCAATATATTCGCAAGGGGCTGGGAGATTTCGCCGGCGGCCTCGGTGGCTGGGTGCTGATCTGGTGCTATCTTGGAATTTCCATTGCCGGCCTGACGGGGTTCGCCACCTTTGCGCAGACTTTGCTAAAGATGGCTGGGTTCAATTGCCCCACGCTTGTATTATTCGCCAGCTGTATCGCCGTATCCGGGTATTGCGCGTGGAAAAACGTCACGTTGTCGGCCAAGGTGATGTTGATACTGGAGGGAGTCTCCGTTGTGCTCATCACGCTGCTTTGTTTGGTGGCATTGGGCTTCCATGGGCTGGCCGGCGATAAGCTGCAATTCGCGCCGGACACATTCTCGATCAACAAACTCTCGCTCGGTGTCGTGGTCGCGGTGTTCTCGCTGGTGGGCTTTGAGTCCGCCACGGCATTTGGTGGAGAGGCCCGCCAACCCCTTAAATCCGTGCCCTGGGCGGTCATCGTCAGTCTGATAATCGGCGGCGCCTTCTTTGTGTTTGTCACTTATGTTGAAGTGCTGGCAACGCATGGTAACAACCCGCCGCTTGACCAGCTGTCAGCACCGCTGAACACCATTGCCGGTCTGGTGCAAATGCCCTGGCTCGCTGCTCCGCTTTCGGCATGCGCAATGGTCAGCTTTTTTGCATTGAACTTGTCCTGCCTGAATGCCGGCGCCCGTATCATCTACATCATGGGTCAACAGGGATTGTTCCATGAATATACCGCCGCCTCGCACAAGGTAAACGAGACCCCGCATGTTGCGGTAATTATCATGGGCGCATTGTCCGCCGGCCTGCCAACCCTGGGTGCGATCAAGGGCATTGCCGTGGGTGACATGTTTAATGATGGCGGGACATTGGCCGCCTTCGGATTTATTGTCGCCTATGTTCTGGTTACGATCGCAGCACCGCTTTTTGTAAAATCGTTGGGCGAACTGAAACCGGTGCACGTTATTATCGCCGCGGTGTCGCTGATGCTGTTGCTGGTGCCGACCATCGGCAGCGTATATCCGGTGCCCCCAGCGCCCATAAAATATTTCCCTTACATGTTCGGTGCGTATTTTATTCTGGGCGGGATATGGATCGCATTTCGAAACCATCAGCTGGCAGGCGCAAATGGAGGCCTTCCCAAACTGGAAGGCGCCTAGCATGGCACGATGCCGCAGCAGCTGCTTATGAGAATTCCACGCTTTTCAGATATCCCGATTGTCTACAAGATCAGCCTTCCTCAAGCCTTTGCGCTCCTCATACTCGGAAGTGTTGGCGCGTTCCTGGTGGGTTCGCAACAACGGCAAACACTGGTGTTGGAAGCGGCGATCGGAGCTGACACCGCGCAAGCCAAACTTGCCGTGGCGGCGCGAAGCTTGACCATTATCAATAACCAGCTTTACGCGCTTACCGCCGCCCAGGCCCTGGGTAGTTCGCAAGACGATCGTCAAAAATCCCTGCAGAACATCCTGGACGAAGTAGACGATGTTGGTACTAATCTCGCAACACTCGGTCCGCAACTATCAAACCAACAAGGCAACAGCTTAGCCGGCATCTTGCAGGACCTTGCAAGCTATCGGAGTGTGATCGAGCCAGCGCGATTGCCACGCAACGTCGATTTCCGTGCAGCGGCCGCGGGGCTGCCGCCATTCGGCCTCGCTTACGCGCAAATAACGCGGGTACTCAATCAGACCTCTCAAAGCCTGGCCGAGACGACCACCGAGCAGGTAGGTAACAGCGTAAACGAAACGAATTTCATCAGCAGAGTAATGTTCATTCTGGTCTGTTGCACTTTGCTGCTGACGATGACGGTGGCGCCATTAATCACCACGGCGGTGCAGCGGGCTATCATACTGATTTGCGAGGCCACGGTGTGTCTGGCTTCCGGCCGCAATGATGTTGATCTGGAGCGCCTTGAGCGGGGCGATGAATTTGGTGCAATTGTTCGGTCGATGATCATCTTTCGTGAGAATCAATACCGGATCATTGCATTAAACGCCGAGAGTGCGGCGATGCAGGCCCAGCAGGAAGCAACGCGCATTGATCAGGAACGCATCACCTGCATGATCTCGGCGTTAAGCGCGACCAACGAAGCAATATTGCATGCCGAGACCCGCGGCAAACTGTTTCAACTGGTGTGCGAGGCGGCTGTGCTTGGTGGCAAATTCTCCGGGGCCAGCATCGCGTTGCCAGACCCCGGCGGTAACTTCCTTCGCTTTGTGGCGGTCGACGGTCCTATTGGAGAGCGGTTGCGCGAGATCGAAATACCGCTCCGCTCGGCGCGGTCTGGCGTGCCGTCGATGGTTGCAAATGCCTTCCTTACAAAGACCCCGTGCGTTGAAAACAATCTTCAAATACATCGAGCTGTAAGCGATGGCCTTCCAGAGATTGAGGCGCATTCCGCGGCGGCTGTACCGCTGATTAGCGATAGCAAAGCGGTGTGTGTCCTGCTTTTTCTGTCCGCGGAACCGAACACATTTATCCTTGCCTTTGTTGAACTGCTTCAACGTCTGACCCGCAACGTTGCGTTTGCGCTTGAGAACCTTGATCGTGCCGGTGAAAAGCAGCAGGCTGAAGAGCGGATCAGGCATCTTGCGACCCATGATGGTTTGACCGATTTGCCAAACCGGACGCTTTTCAATCAGCTGTTGGAGTTTTCCATCCAGACTGCGAAACGCCATCAACAATCTTGCGCCGTCTTATTCGTCGATCTGGACAGGTTCAAGCTGATCAACGACTCCCTTGGTCATGCCGCGGGGGACGCATTGTTGGTGGAGATGGCGCGCAGGCTGCGCGACAGCGTGCGTGCGTGTGACGTCGTGGCTAGGATTGGCGGCGACGAATTCGTGGTGCTGTTAAATGAGATCAACGGCGCGCATCAGGTTAAAAGAATGGCGGACCGCATCTTGTCCTGCCTTAGCGAGTCCATTGATTTGAACGGTCAGGAATGCCGTGTTACCGCCAGTATCGGCATAGCCATCTATCCGGATGACGGTATTGATGACAAGACGCTAACGCAACACGCTGATCTGGCAATGTACCTTGCTAAAACGGAGGGCAAGAATGGCGTCCGGCTGTTTACGCCGCAGATTAAATCACAATCAGCCGATAGGTTGCTGATCGAATCGGACTTGCGAAATGCCTTGCATCGGGATGAACTTCGTCTGCATTACCAGCCGAAACTCGATGTTCGTAAAAATCATATTTGCGGTGTCGAGGCCTTGGTGCGCTGGCAGCATCCCCAACTCGGATTGCTGGCACCGGTGCGGTTTATCCCAATAGCGGAGGAAACCGACCTGATCCTTCCGATCGGAAGCTGGGTCATAAAGACCGCTTGTGCTCAGAACATAGCTTGGCAACAACAGGGGTTTGACGATATGTCCATGGCGGTTAATGTCTCACCGCGGCAATTCATGGACGATAATCTGCTGCGGGATATTGACGATGCACTCGCCACCAGCGGCATGGAACCAAAACTCCTGCAGATAGAAATAACCGAGAGCATGGTTATGCTCAATATCGAACGGGCGATCCGGATCCTTAACTCAATTCATGAGCGCGGTGTACGATTGGCGATCGATGATTTCGGAACCGGATATTCGTCAATGTCGATGCTAAAGCGCTTTCCGATCGACACCATCAAGATCGATCGCTCTTTCGTTCAGGAGCTGCCGCAGAACACTCAGGACAAGGCCATTGCAAGCGCGATTATCAACATGGGAAAGGCGCTTGGACTTAGGATTGTTGCTGAAGGTGTGGAAACAGTTGAGCAGGAGGAATTTTTAGTGGACCAGGGATGTGACGAAATACAAGGCTATTTGTTTAGTAAACCTGGTCCGGCCGAAAAAATCGCTCAGCTTTTCAGGCTTCCTGTTGTAACTTCCTGATGGATCGGCGTTATGAAAATAACGTCGATAGACTGCGGCAGACCGGTATTTGGCTCCTGGGTAACTCTACGCCCAGCCATTGAGGCAGCCGGATATTGAACGCGTTAGGTACGCGATATGGATCGGGTGCGCCGAATTATCTTTAGAGAGAGACCGCCTTATTCGCCATGAAGCGCGCCAGATAGGTTGCAGTGCGGCTGGTCGCGGCATGGGCCAGTTTTTCCGGAGGGCCGGCGGCGACGATCCCGCCGCCTTCATCGCCGGCACCGGGGCCAATATCTATCACCCAGTCGCTGGCTGCTACGACCTGCATATCATGCTCGACAACAACAACCGTGTTGCCGGCGTGAACCAGTCCGCCAAGCTGGGCGACCAGCCGCTCCACATCGGCCGGGTGCAGCCCGGTGGTCGGTTCATCCAGCACGTAAAGCGTGTCGCCGCGCTGTACGCGTTGCAATTCGGTGGCAAGCTTGATCCGCTGTGCTTCGCCGCCGGAAAGCTCGGTTGCGGGTTGGCCCAGACGCAGGTAGCCAAGGCCCACCTCCCGGACTACGCTCAGCGCGCGATGCAAAGCGGTTTGATCGGCAAAGAATTCGTAGGCGCCGTCCACGGTCATACTCAGCACGTCGGCGATGGTTTTGCCCCGATAACTCACTTTGAGCGTTGCGGCATTATAGCGCGCGCCATGGCAGGTGGGGCAGGGGCTGTAGACGCTGGGCAGGAACAGCAGTTCCACCATCACGGAGCCTTCTCCGTTGCAGGTCTGGCAGCGCCCGGCGGCGACGTTGAACGAGAACCTGCCGGCGCCAAAACCCCGGGCCCGGGCCTGCCGGGTGGCAGCAAATAGTTTGCGAACATGGTCGAACAGCCCGGTATAGGTTGCAAGGTTTGAGCGCGGGGTGCGGCCGATCGGCTTCTGGTCTACCTGAACCAGGCGCTTGAGATTTTCCATGCCTCCGACGATGCGGCCGGCCGTGATTTGCGCCGGTGCCTGCTCCAGGTCCTGGCCGTCTTCTTCCGTGGCAACGCGATCGCCCAGCCGCGCCGCCACCAGCTCCACCAAAGCCTGGCTGACCAGGCTTGATTTGCCGGAGCCTGAAATCCCGGTGACGCTGGTGAGCACGCCGAGCGGAAAGTCTACGTTAAGACCTGCAAGGTTGTTGCGCGTTACGCCGGCCAGGCGCAGCCAATGCAGCGGGTCGCGCGGAGCCCGCGGCGGCACAGCTGCCGTGGGAAACAGGTAGCGGCCGGTTTGGGACGCCGCGACGGTGGCAAGGCCCGCCGGTGGCCCGCTGTACAAAATCTCACCGCCGCCTGCACCGGCCGCGGGCCCGACATCCACAAGCCAATCGGCGCGACGGATCACATCGAGATCGTGCTCGACGACGAATAAGGAATTGCCCGCTTGTTTCAGGCGATCGAGAGCGGTGAGCAGTGCCTCCGTATCGGCCGGATGCAGGCCGGCCGAAGGCTCGTCCAGAACGTAGACAACGCCGAAGAGATTGGAATGTACCTGGGTTGCCAGCCGCAGGCGTTGCAACTCGCCGGGTGAGAGGGTGGGCGTGCTGCGATCCATCGCCAGATAGCCAAGACCGAGGTCAAGCAGAATGGCAAGCCGGGCGGTAAGATCAGCGGCAATCCGTTGCGCCGCCACCGCTTTTTCCGGATGCGCCCGTGCCATTGCCTTGGCGCCTGGCGCCGTGCCTTTCGCATAGGGCTGAAAGATGTCTACCAATTGCTTCAGCGCCAGCCCCGACATTTCCGCGATATCAAGCCCGGCGAATTTTACCGAGAGTGCTTCCAGGCGCAGACGCTTGCCGTGGCATAGCGGGCAATCTGCGCTTACCATATATTGCGCGACGCGCCGCTTCATCATCGCACTTTCGGAATTAGCGAAGGTGCCGAGCACATAGTTCCTGGCGCCGGTGAAGGTGCCCATGTACGAAGGCTCCTCCTTGCGCTTCAGGGCCCGCCGCACCTCGGCCGGCGTGAACCCGGCATAGACCGGAACGGTGGGATGCTCATCGGTGAACAGCAGCCAGTCCCGGTCCTTTTTTGCCAGATCCCGCCAGGGCCGGTCGACATCGTAGCCGAGCGTGACGGCGATGTCGCGCAGGTTCTGGCCTTGCCATGCGCTGGGCCAGGCAGCGATGGCACGCTCGCGGATCGTAAGGGTATCGTCGGGCACCATCGAGGCTTCGGTGGCATCGTAGATGCGTCCAAGGCCGTGACATTTGGGGCAGGCGCCCTCTGGCGTGTTGGGTGAGAAGGATTCGGCGTAGAGTAATTCCTGCCGCGGTGGATAATCACCGGTGCGCGAGTACAGCATGCGCAACAGGTTCGATAATGTGGTGACACTGCCGACCGACGAGCGCGTTGTGGGCAAACTGCGTTGTTGCTGCAGGGCCACCGCCGGCGGCAACCCCTCGATTGCGTCAACTTCCGGCACCGCCATCTGGTCGAACAGGCGGCGGGCGTAGGGCGAGACGGATTCCAGATACCGTCTCTGCGCCTCGGCGTAGAGCGTGCCGAAAGCCAAAGAGGACTTGCCGGAGCCAGAGACACCGGTAAAGACCACCAGCTGGTTGCGCGGAATATCGACATCGATATTTTTGAGATTGTGCTCGCGCGCGCCGCGCACATGAACGAAATCCTGCGGCATCTGCACGGTCACTATTGCGAAACCGGAACAACGATGTTGGGGAGGGCTGCTAAGTAACTTGCTGTCGCGGCCGCAGTTGGCAGGCAGCTTACCGTTTTCGCGCGCGTTGCAAAGCGAGGCTCCGGAAATGGCGGGTTTAAACCGATAGAATGCATACCCAGTCAAATAGGTGCACCGCGAGCAAATTGCATGCTCGCATCCCGGCGTTGCGTAAGTCAGAAGTATCGCGGGATCTGGCCGCGTTGCGGTGTCTGGCCGGCATGTGCACCGGCACCTCGTCGATATGACACCAGCCCTCAGCCCTCGGGCGGGTCATATCATCTTGATGATCGGATGGAATCTGGCGTGGCAATGCGCGGTGGCGTGACGGGCGTCGCAAGCCGAGCGCTGCACTGCCGCCGGGCGCTTCGGCTTTGCCGAGCAGGAGCTTCGGCTATTCATTGCAATTCGTCGCCTCGGCCGTGATCACCTTGAATAGGTCAGCCGTGACGGGTGGGTTGAACAAATTGCCTTGGGCGATGCAGCATCCCATCGCCGCCAACATGTCGCGCTCGTTCTGTTGCTCTACGCCCTCGGCGATGACGCGCACGTCCAACTCCGCGCCGAGTTTGATAACCGCCTCGACGATCACCCGCTTCGCCGCGCTGAACGGCAGTCCTGCCACGAAGCTGCGGTCGATCTTTATCTCGGTCAGCGGGAAGCGTTCGAGATAGCGCAGGCTGGAATGCCCGGTTCCGAAATCGTCAATCGACAGGCCGATCCCAAGCTCGCGCAGTTGGCGGAAGATGCCCAGCATCTCCGGTGAGTCCTCGGCGAGCAGGCTTTCGGTAAGCTCAAGCGTCAGCCATGCCGGCTCAATGCCGGTCTCGTCGATGACGCGCCGTACCAGGGATGCCATCTCCTGGTGGGTAAGCTCGATTGATGACACGTTGAACGAGAAGCCCAGAGGCCTGCTCCGGGGTCGATTGAAGTTGGCGATAAATTGGGCGACCTCCCGCAAGCCGGCGGCTCCGATGTCGAGGATCAGGCCGGTCTCCTCGGTGAGGCCGATGAAGCGAGAGGGTGGCTGCAGGCCGAACAGCGGATGCTGCCAACGGATCAAGGCCTCGGCCCCGATGATCTTGCCGCTCGGCAAATCGACCTGCGGCTGGTAGTGGTAGATGAATGCGTCGGCGGCGAGTGCACGCTGCAACTCGGACGTCATTTGCAGCCTTTGATGCGCGGTTGTTTCCCGTTCGACGGCGAATTCGCAGGGCCGGCGCAGCAGGCTCGCTTTCGAATCCGCCAGCGCCGCGCCCGCCTGGCGTGCCAGCGTCCTTGCATCCGCGCCAGGAGCGCCGGTAGCAAAGCCGATCGCGAAACGGATGATGAGATCGGCGTCCGGCAGGGTGAACCGCGCCGCCAGGCAACGGCTCAGCCGCTCCAGAACTTCCGCCACATTGCCGGGGTTTTCGAAGGCCAGTGCGAACTGGTCGCTGCCAAGCCGGACCACCAGATCGGCGCCGAATGTTTGCAGGCGCTCGGCGGTTGCCCTTAGCAGCGCATCGCCGACATCATAGCCGTAGCCGCCGTTGATCTCGTGAAAGCGGGCAATATCGAGCTTGATGAGCAGCACCCGGCTCGACTTCGTTCGAGCCGATAGCTGCGCGACCAGCGCGTCGCGGTTGAGGCAGCCGGTCAGCCGGTCCGTGTGCAGCATCTCCTCGAGCCTGCCGGCTGTTGCGACCTGCTCGGTCACATCCCTAATAAAGCCGGCATAATATGTCGGCGCGGCCGCGGGGCCATGGATCGGCACCAGATGGAGGTCGTTCCAGAACATGGTTCCATCTTTGCGGTAATTGCGGAGCCGGACCTGGGTTGCGGAGCCGGCCGCCAGGGCTGCGCGCAGGGTGCCGATCTGCGGCTGCAGGCGGTCGCTGCCCTGCAAATAGCGGCAGTTTTTGCCAATTGCCTCCTCCCGCGCATAGCCGGTTATGGTCTCGAAGGCAGAGTTGACATAAATGATCGGGGCATCTGCCTGGCGAATGTCGGCGACCAGGATGCCCTCCGGCGCGCCTGCCATCAGGTTGGACCAAATATCATCCGGGAAGATCTTTCGACGCGGCAGGCGAAAGCGGGAGATAGGCTGAAGTATAGGCTTTTTGGGATCCAAGGACTCAACTCGGTAATTGCAATGCTCGCGCGCCGAGAGATGAAAGGCTTGGTCCGCCGGCACCCGAGCAATGCGCCGCGGAGGTTCAAGAGGCAACCGAGAAGCGGTTGCAAATCGAGCCAAAAACCGGTTGCTTCAGGACATTCGGTCCTGACCGCCGTTGCCGGTGCTGAGCTTGAAACGGTCACGATATTCCTTGAGTGAAATTCCGAGCCTGCGTTGGAAAGTGCGGCGCGCGGAGTCGGCGGTGCCCAATCCGCTTTGCTTTGCCACTTGATCGAGGGCAAGCGAGGTTGCCTCAAGCAGCCGCCGCGCGGTGTCGAGGCGGACCTGCTCGATATAGACGGCGGGACTGAGACCGGTCTCCTGACGGAACACCCGGGAGAAGTTACGTGGGCTCATCGCCACGTGCCTGGCGAGCGCGCGTAGGTTTAGCGTCTCTTCGGGATGGTTGAGGATCCAATTCTGAGCGCGGGCGATCGGCGATTGTGCGGCGGCCTGGGCCGCGAGCGGCACGCTGTATTGCGATTGGCCGCCCGGCCGCTTCAGATACATGACCATGTAGCGGGCAACTGCGACCGCGAGGGCGCGGCCGTGATCCTCCTCGATCAGCGCGAGCGCCAGATCGATGCAGGCCGAGACCCCGGCGGAGGTGAATAGCGGCCCATCACGAATGAAGATCCTGTCGGGGTCCACCCGCGACAACGGAAAGTGAGTTCTGAGTTGATCGGCGTATGACCAATGGGTCGTCACGCTGTGCCCGTCGATGAGGCCGGCGGCCCCGAGTAGAAAGGCGCCGGTGCAGACGGCGCCGTAGCGGGTTGCGGAAGCACAGCCGTGCTGCAACCAATTGATAACCGCAGCGGACGGCGTATCCGGGATCCCGTAGCTGCCTGCGACAATGAGCGTATCCGCAGCGGGCATGAGATCGTTGATCGATCGGTCCGGGATGATCTTAAGGCCGGAGGCGCATCGAATTGTTTCGGGCCGCTCCGACACCAGCGTCATGGTGTAGAGAGTAGCGCATTTTGCCTGCGTGTTCGCCTCATTAAAGACGTCCATGACGCCGGCTACCTCCAGCCCATGCACATCGGTTGGCACGAAGATAACAACATTCCGCGGGGCGGTGGTGACCGGCTTGGCATGGCGAGCCGTACGGGTGTCGCTTTTCCGGGACGAAGGAACAGGATTATCATCCATGGTCATCTCCGCACACTAAAACATCGCGCATTCTAGGACGGTCGCCGGTTCATGTCATCCTGGTCCGCGATTTTCGGTGGGCGATTCAATTTTAAAACCGGGGCGGCGCTGCGATCAGCTTTCCACCTTGTAATCCGAAGATTTTGGGCTTGACCCTGTTTATTGTACACGATAGTTGAATCCCATTCATTATAGAGGAACGATGGTCTAGCCCCTCCTTTGAATCAGCCAAGATAAGCCACTGCTCGGAGCTGGCGGGCGGGAAGAATTTCGATTGCGACAGTTGCCTCAAACACGTTGCCTGCTCAACGCGTGACTGGACCTGCCGGATTTTATGCGCGGCGACGGACTGAACAGCTTACAAAAAAATCAACCATGGCGGCCAAGCCCATGGATAATAATGGATAATAATCGGAGGCGGAGATGCAGCGTTTTGAGAATAAGATCGTTCTCGTGACCGGAGCCGGCGAGGGCATCGGCCAGCTCACGGCCGCCGAGTTCGTGAAGGAAGGTGCTACCGTTATCGTCTCTGACCGTAACCAGGCCACCGGGGCTGCCACCGCGGCGCGGCTTCGAGATGAGGGCAGTCCGGACACGATATTCATCAAGGCCGACGTTTCGCGCGAAGCCGATATGACGGCGCTTTTCGAGCAGATCAGGCAGCGTTTTCCGCGCCTGGATATCGCCATCAACAATGCCGGCGTCGAAGGCGAAGTCGGGCAGATCGACGAACAGACCAACGCCAATTTTGAACATGTGATGGGTGTCAATGTGCTCGGCACGTTTTTGAGCATGCGCGAAGAGGTAAGAATGATGAAAGCGCAAGGTGCGGGCATCATTGTCAATTTCGCCTCGATCGCCGCGCATGTGGGGTTTGCCGGGCTGACGCTTTATACGGCATCGAAAGCCGCGATCCTGGCGATGACGAAATCGGCGGCGTTGGAGGTTGCCCGCAGCGGCATACGCATTTGCTCGATCAGCCCCGGACTTGTCGATACGCAGATGGCAGAGCGTTTCTTCGGGGGTGACGAGGCCGGACGCCGGGCGATGCTCGAGGGCCTGCCGCTCGGCCGCATCTGCACGCCACTCGAGATTGCGCGCACAACGCTGTTCCTGGCCTCCGAGGATGCGAGCCTGATAGTCGGCCAGAGCATCAATGCCGATGGCGGCTGGGCCTACGTGAAATCGTAAACGCCAGAGTTGGTTCGAGGCTCGTGCAATGCGGGTTTAAGCAGGTTTTAAGGGGAAAATCATGGCATCGTCTCCACCATCCATTGCTCCGGGCATCACGCAGGTGCGCCAACCGGTAACCGAAGCGCAGCTGCTGGCGTTGGGGATCGACCTCAAGCGCGATCATCCCGGCGCCGACATCGCTGATTTCCGGCAATATCCGGTACTGGCGGAAGGCGGCTGGTTCATCGTCATCAAGAACCAGCGCACGCTGCAGTCGATTAGCCGAAAGCCTTGGCGCCTGCTGGGACCGATCGAATTGCTATCGAACGGTCTGGATATCGCCTAGCTGCGGGAGAGCCTAAAGGCGCTCGCGTTTATTATGCGAAAAAAACATTCGGGGGAAAAAAATTGTTGATCGGTGTTGATGTTGGCGGGACGTTTACCGATGTGGTCGCGATCGCGGACGGCGAAATCCGTACCGTCAAGGTCTCGACCGATGTGCGCAATACCGAGCGTGGGGTGCTGGAGGGTGCGCGCGAGGCTGGTGTGCGGGACGCCGTCGTCTTCAATCACGCCTCGACGCACGGGCTCAATGCCGTCATCACCCGGCGGCTGCCGAAGATCGCCTTTCTGACAACCGAAGGTCATCGCGACATCCTGGATGCCGGCCGTACCTGGCGCCCGCCCGCCGATCTCACCAATCCGCATTGGCGCCGGCCGTTCGGCGACGCCGCGAAACCGCTGGTGCCGCGTTATCTGCGCCGCGGCATCCATGAGCGGATCATGGCAGATGGCGGCGTGCTGCTGGCGCTCGATGAGGCGCAGGCGCGGGCGCAGATCGCGGTGCTACGCAAATGCAATGTCGAGGGCGTCGCGATCTGCCTGCTCAACGCCTATGTCAGCCGCCGGCATGAGGAGCGGCTGCGCGAAATCGTGCAAGAGGAACTGGGCGACATCGCCTGCTCGATCTCGAGCGAAGTATCGCCGTTGGCGAAAGAATATGCCCGCGCCTCGACCACGGTCATCGATGTGTTCATGAAGCTGATCTACGGCGCTTACACCGGCCGGCTGGATGCCGGCTTGCGGGAACTTGGTTTCAAGGGTCAGCTCAACTACGCCAACTGTGCAGCACAGCTGATGGCGTCGGATGCGGCGATGCAGCGGCCATTTGAAATCGTCTTCGCCGGCCCGGCGGCGGGCACCATCGCCGCCGCCCATTTCGGCGGGCTGATCGGAACCGGTAATCTGCTATGTGCCGATGTCGGCGGCACTTCCTGCGACATCAGCCTGGTCAGCAACTTCAAGCCGTATGTCAACACGACGTTCGAGCTCGAGCACGACCTGGTCGTCAATGCGCTGTCGATCGAGGTGTCCTCGATCGGCGCCGGCGGCGGCAGTCTGGTTACGATCAGCCCGGCGGGCGAATTGCAGGTGGGCCCTGGCAGTGCCGGCGCTGACCCGGGGCCGGCCTGCTATGGCAAGGGCGGCACACAGCCGGCGGCGACCGATACCTGCCTGCTGATGGGCGTGATCGACCCGGATGGGTTTGCCGGCGGACGGATGAAGCTCGACCGGGCGCTGGCGCTGCGGGCTTTCGAAGGCCTGGACACGAAACTCTCACTCGATGACCGGATCCGCTACGCTTTCAATGTCGGCGTCAACAACATCGCCGAGGGGCTGGCCAACGTGGCCATCCAGCACGGCATCGACCCGCGTGACTACAGCCTGGTGGCGTTCGGCGCCGCCGGGCCGATGCTGCTGCCGGCGGTGCTCGACCGGCTGCACGCCGCCGAGGTGATCGTGCCGCCGTATCCCGGCCTGTTTTCAGCCCTCGGGCTGGTCAGTTCGGAGCAGACCTACAGCGACAGCCGCAGCGCCTATCGCATTCTCACGCCCGATGCCGCCGCCGAAATCGATGCAGTTTTCCAGGAGATGGAAGCCGGCCTGCGCCGCCGCTTCGCCGACCGCCATGCAAAGCCGAGCTTTGCGCGATCCTTCGACGGCCGGCTGCTGGGGCAAAGCTGGGAGACGCCGTTTGTGCCGATCCCGCCCGGGCCGATCACCGCGGCGGGCATTGAGGTGATGATCGCCAATTTTCACGACGTTTACGAGCGCCGCTCGGGAAATCGGTTTCCGGCGATGCCGGTTCAGGGTGTCACCTACCGGGTGGAGACCACGATTCCGACAGCCAAGGTCGAGTATCCGAAATTACCCCGGCGCGGCGCGGGCCAGCCGGCGCCGGCCCGGATGATCGAACTGCACTATCTCGCCAGCCAGCCGATTGCAGCCGCGGAATACCGGCGCGAAGAGCTGTTATACGGCGATGTTATCGCCGGGCCGGCAATCATCCGGGAGGCGGCGTCCACCACCTTCATGCTGCCGAAGCAGGTGATGGCAGTGGGCGAATATGGCGAACTTCGGATCCGGCGTGCGGCCGGCGAAAGGACGGCGCCATGAGCGCGAACCAAAGCTTCGATTTTCCGGCTGCAAGCAACCTGCCGCCGGCAGAAGATCCCGGCCCGTTCCATGAGATTGCGCTGCGCGACCTGAGCGACGCGCAATTTCGCGCCCGTTACAATTCCGACCGGTTTACGGCGGCGATGCTGGCCAGCCGGATGCGGTATGTCGTGAAGCACATGAACACCATCATGCTGACCACGGCGTTTTCGATGATCCTGCGCGACTGGTACGATTTCGCGGCCACGATCTCCGGACCGCGCGAGATGAATTACGCCATGAGCACGGGATCGGACAGCCTGACGATTTTCATGTTCACCATGCCGGAGGGCGTGCGCAACGCGGTGGAAGAATTCGGCCTGGAGAACTTGCGGCCGGGCGATGTGCTTATTACCAACGATCCTTATCGTGTCGGGCTGCATGTCAATGATGTCAGTTTCATCCGGCCGGTTTTCCACGATAATAAAATCGTCTCGTTCGTTGCGGTGCGCGCGCATCAACTGGATATCGGCGGCACCGTTCCGGGCGGCTTTAGCGCCACCAAACGCAATGTCTACGAAACCGGCCTGGTGATCGCGCCGACATTGCTGTATCGCAATGATAAGCCGGTGCGGACCACCTTCAACCTGATCTTCGACAACACGCGCTATGGGGCGTTGCTGCTGCCCGACATCAAGTCGCTCTATCAAAGCCTGTTGCTGGGCGAGCGCTTGCTTCTGGAAAGTCTTGAGCGCTACGGGCTCGATGCCTATCTGGGCGCGATCCGCTATAGCTGCGATGTTTCGGCCGATGCGATGCGCGCAGCATTGCGCGCCAAAATCCCCGACGGGGTTTACGAGGCCGAGGATGGCATCGATGCGGATGGCGTCGATGAGAGCCTGGAATACCGGGTGAAGGTCAAGCTGGTCAAAGCCGGAGACAAAGTGGAGGTCGATTTCAGCGGCACCTCGGCGCAGGCGCGCACCAGCATCAACTGCGGACCGCTGGACGTGAAGGCCGCGGTCGGGGTGGCGTTCAAGATGCTGATCGAGAACAAGACGCCAATATCATCGGGCTGTTTCCGCGACATCGACATCGTGATCCCGCCTGGCACGTTTTGCAGCGCGACGCCGCCGGACGGCCCGATCTTCATGTATTGGGAATCCTCGCTGACCTTGTTGCTGGCGATTTACCGGGCATTGAGCAAGGTGCTGGGGGAGGATGCGATTGGCGGCGACTACGGATCGCTGATGCTGCATAACGGCAACGGCATGGGCAAGGATGGCCGGCCCTGGCTGACTGTGGGTAATTGCGGCGGTGAACACGGTCCCTGGGGCGGCACCAAGGTTGGTGACGGTGACAGCTATACGGTCTTTCACGCCAGCAACAATCTGGACCCGGCGACCGAGGCGGTCGAATCCGACATCCCCGTCGTCGTGATGCGCAAGGAATACATCGCCGATACTGCCGGGCCCGGCGCCAATCGCGGCGGTGCCGCGGTGCGCCGCGACACGCTCTGGCTTACCGATGGCGACCATCTATCGGTGGCGCTGCATGCGAAATTGCCGAGCGGGATTGGCGCGAATGGCGGCCTTGCCGGCACGACGCAGGCCGGTTGGATGTTTCCGCCCGAGCTGTTCGACGTTGCAGGCGAAGGCCGCGCCTTGCCGGTGGACGCTGCGATCTATCGCAACGCCACCCCGGTGGTTGGAATGCTCGATCCCGAGACCAAGTGCCTGGATCCGAACGGCGCGTATTTCTATTACGCGGCGCAATCGGTCTGGCGCGCCAAAGCGGGCACGTCATTCCGGTTCCAGACCGGCGGCGGCGGCGGCTGGGGCAACCCGTTCGACCGCGATCCGGAACGCGTGCTGCGGGACGTCCGCGACGAATATGTCAGCATCGAGGGCGCGCTGCGCGATTATGGCGTGGTGGTGATGGGCGACCCCATTAACGACCCTGAGAATCTCAGTCTCGATATTGCGGCAACGGCGATGCATCGAAACAAGCGAGGCAAGCCGGAAGATATTTGTTAAAAGCGAGCGGCTTGTCGTCGCGCCGCTTTGCTGCCGAAAGAGTGCGGCGTTGAAGATCGCCTTTTTTCGGGCAACCCGGCCGCCCTAATTGTATCGCCCTGATTGTATCCGAGACCCAGCGAGGCGCCTGGCGATCCGGTTCGCCTTGCTGGATTTATCGTTGATCGCAGCGTTGCTTATACTGCGATGAGAAAGGTCCGGCTTCGCTGGCGCAAATATTACTTATGATGCCCGCATAGGTGGATGCGGTTATCGATACATAACAGCGGCACCGAGGACTATATTGTTGCGGTTTCCGTGCGAGCAGCCGCCATCTCATAGGTCGGCGCCGTATTCCGGTCGCTGCCGCGCGCCGCAATCGCTGGGTTCTCGCCAAGCTTTCGAGCGTTGTATACGGCTTGCGTACGGTTTGTCGCGCCCATCTTTCGCATAATGTTGCGAACATGTACCTTTACAGTACTCTCGCTCATTTGCAGCTCATGGGCGATGATCTTATTCGCTTTGCCCTGGCGTAAACAGGCAAACACGTTGAGTTGTCGCGACGTTAGATCCATGCCCTGCGGCAATCGCACAGCGCTCTCCGTCGGCATGAATGTATCGGTGAGAATAACGTCCACGGGCACGACAATGCCACCTGCGGCCACGTATCTCACGGCGGCGGGAACAGTCGACATGTCGATGGTTCGGGCTAATATCAGGCCACGCGCGCCGGCACGTAGCACATCTCTAACGAGTGCGGAATGCGGCGTCGGCGTATCCAGCAGAACGATGACGGGATGATCGATATAAGCCTGTCTAAGCGCGGTAACTTCTTGATTGATTAGACGTTCGATCAACGCCTTTTCATGTGCGTAATATATAATTACGTCCCAATCGCTTTCTGTTGCGGTAATGCAATCCCGGATCGAGTTGAAAGATGTGAAGGTAATATCTTCATCGATCGTGCTGGTCGCAACGATCAAGCAATGACGTGTTAAGGCGAAACTATCAATGAGTGCAACGTGAAGATGCCGATTTACGTGCAATCTATTACCGTTCTGTATGTTGTTGTTGTGTAATGATTTTGACACGATATTCCCCGCTTCTTAAGGTATGTCAATCTATTTGGATGGTCCCCAGGCTAGCCATTTATTGCCGCAGGCGAATGGATATTCGTTAAGCGTGACATGCGATAACGCATCAGCATGCCTCATGTCTATAAAATTATACCTATTTTAACAATTTTTTTGACGCATTAATAAAACACTTCAAGGGATTTGCGACGTTTACCACTTTGGCGCGAAGTTTTTAACGTTTCGATTGAAAAAGACGGTGAGAATTCCGTACGCGAAATAATCGAAGATACAAGTAATGACAATAGCAGGTAGAAATCAGGAGAAGTTATAACCGGCTCAGAGATAAGCCCGGCCACAATGGTTGTGATAATGGCAGCAGATATTCCACTTATGGTACGTCTTGACCCTATCTCGACGTTTAGTTTTGAAATTTTCTTCAACTCTAGGTATATCAGGGTGCCGAACCATAGAAATCCGCAAATTCCCCACACGCCGATAGAAGCGCAAAGTCCCGGCAACAGGCTGGATGACCGGTTGCTGCCCCAACCCACTCCTAAACCGGAAGTTTCAAGCATTTCGTGAATGCTGTCAGAATCCGCAGCGGAACGATCACGGTAGGATGATGACTGCGATTTGCCCAAGGTTGAGTTGATGATGGTCGAAGCCTCGGTTGCTACACCGGGGGCGACCGCTGGTCCGATTAAGCAGGTGCCGCCCACTAATGTTGATATGATGATTGTTGCGACTACGACGCGCTGCCGAAATTTTGCTGAGGCGGAAACGATCGAACGTAGAATAAGTAAGCCGGCCATGACCCCCAAAGTTGCATAACCCGTGGTGGACGTGCTGAGGAGAGTGACAGATAAGCCGAGCCAGAATACCACCTGCAGGAAACGCCGCTTGTCGCCATTCAAAATCATCGAGGCGGAGGCTGCTACAGGCGCACATAGATAAGCGGCGAGCGATGAGGGTTCGCTGAAAGATCCGTTCAGGCGGATAAGCGAGCCAACCGTTTCCTCCGATAGTTGCGCCCATCCTGGGTTGCTTAGAAAGAAAGTGCTAGGATACCAGAGGTGGAAGGTATTTCCGGCAAATTGCCAAATCGCCACAAAATCGGCGATGAGACTCGCGGATAAGTAGCAGTCAAACAGTTTGTTGATTTGCACGCCTGGTCGCGCCAGATAAATCGCCGCAGCCACCGTCAGCATTGCGTCTGATAACAAATACATATCTTGAGTATAATTTCCAGCGTTGGGCGCCAACGGCAGTCGAACCAGGAACAGAGCGGTTTTTTGCGGCCAGACCAGGACTTCTCCTTCAAATAGCCGGGGCATTACGAATGAACTTATCAAAGCGCCGGAAATTACCAATATGAAGGGCGTCAGAAGTGTTAGCGCCGGACGCGCGGCAGGATAGCGAGCGCCGCAAAAAATACTGACCAGGAAGCACATGACGAACAAAGAGCAAGGCAACAACGCAGGTGTAATGCCGGCCCCGCCAAAGACCGCGATCGCGGCGGCGGAAAAGACCGAGTAGTAAAAAACCAGAGCCAACAGCGTCCCTGGACGGTTGGCAACGAACATGCAAATTGGGATCAGAACTGTGCCGATTAACGGGATCATTTCGCTCTACCAATGCGTTTGTAAAACTGGATCTGGGATAAAAATGATTATCCAGAGTCTCCCGCAAAGGTAAGGCATAGCGCCATAGCTAATTCGGCTAAGCGGACCTGCCGAAAGGGTCGCTTCGTACCTAAGGACGATATCGCCCATCCAAAACTAAGCCGGACGGCTAGTTGAGGTTGATGTCACCGATAACGTAGACTGAACAATCGACAATTTTGCGAAACGATTTGTGAAGCAACTTTGTGCAGCGGTCGCGTGACATAGCGGGGATCTTATCATGGAGCGAACAGCTCAGCCTAGGCGGAACAATCCAGGCCTAACACCAATATCGTGGCATGTCATAAGTTTCGTCGCGGCGGTAACGCTAAGCGCCTGTTCCGGGCAGCCCTTGACGTCTCACGCCGTGCCGTCGTCGGCAACCGCTGCCACCGGCATAGCATCTCCCGTGGTTTCGTCTGAGAGTGAGACATTGCCTTCCGACACTCAGGCCGGGCTAACGCCATATCGTCTTGGGCCGAGCGATGTTATCGCGATTACAATTTACCGGCATCCGGAGCTTTCGGTCCCGCAGAACAGCGGAGGCGCTGCCAATGGCGGTGTCAGCATCAACAATGACGGCACGGTTGATCTGTCGCTTGTCGGCAACGTCGATCTCGGCGGCCTGACGGTAGCCGAAGCGCAACAGGCTCTGCAGCGCGATTACTCCAAATACATTCAGCAGGCGGATGTCGCCGTTCAACTCGTCTCACCAAAAAGCATGCGCTATTATTTGTTGGGCGACTTTTCTCAACCGGGCGTCAAAATGTCCGACCGGCAGCTGAGCCTGTTGGATGCCTTATCCCTCGGCGGCAGTCTCGATATCACCAATGCGGATTTGTTTCAGGCCTATGTCGCCATGGGCGCCCAGAAGCTGCCGTTGGATATCCGGGCGCTGCTCGTCGACGGTGATATGAGTCAAAATATCATGCTGGCGCCAGGTGCCACGATCGTGATCCCGCCGGCCTCCGATGAGAAGGCGTTTGTGTTTGGTTCGGTAAGCAAGCCAGGCGCGATCGACTTTGAGGGAGGTGGCTTGTCCGTATTACAGGCGCTCAGCGAGGCCGGGATGGATCTCAACAGTTATAGCGCTTCTAAGCTCTCGCAGGTGCGTATTATTCGGTCGCACGGCGCCGGCGCGGACTTCATTGTTGTGGACGCGGAGAAAATTCTGGATGGGCAAGCGGCTCCGTTTGCACTGGAGCCCGGCGATGTCGTTTTTGTTGCACCGACCACAGTCGCCAATTGGAACCAGGCACTGAACATGTTGCTGCCAACGCTGTCGACGATATCCGGGCTGCTCAACCCGTTCGTATCCATCAAATACCTGTCCCAGTCGCAACGGAATTAGATATTATGACAACGCAGTTGCCGGATCTCAAACTAAACGACCATTACGAGACAGTCGATTTTGGACAGTTTCTCGGGGCCATGCGGCAGCGCTTGGCGACCATCGCCATCTTCATCGGGATCGCCGCTTTCATGGCCTTGGCGCACGTGCTTTTTGCAACGCCGCAATTTACCGCCCAGGGCGTATTGTATCTTGGTGAGACCCAGAACACCAGCGACAGCAGCGACTTGTCAGGTGCGGTCAATCTCTCCGCCTATGCGACGCAAAGCGACGTCGAGACCCAGATCGGCTTGCTGACGACAGGCACGCTGATCCAGCGTGCGGTGTTGGAGACCGGCTTGAATACCACCTTGCGCAGCACCGGAGCGCCACCCCTGACCTACTGGCGGTGGCGCCTGTTCTGGCATGCGAGCACCGATGTGTTCACGCCTGGGCCGCAAGACCTGGAGGTTGTCAATGCTACCTTGGCCGGACGTTTTCGCATCGTCACCGGCCCCGACAACACCTACAAGCTATACGGCAAGGGCAAGCTTTTTGGCGACGGCAAGCCGCTGTTAATTGGCGTGATTGGCCTGCCGGAAGCTGTTGGCGGTTCCTCCATTACGGTAATGCGCGGAGCGGCCGGATCAGCCGTGTCGGATAGCCCAACCGCGAGCACGCCGGCGGATGTTCCTGACATCAAACCTGGCGTCAGCTACGATCTGGACGTGATCCCGCCCGACGTAATGGCGGACAATGTTCTGACAAGGCTGAGCGTGACCGCCGGCGGTTCCCCGGACCAGCCGACACAGCTCGCGACCCTGCAATTGCGCTGGCAAGACCCGTATCAGGCGAAGCAATTCATCAACGCGCTGATGTACGATTATATCGCGACCCAGTTGCAATGGAAAACGGAGGCGGCGTCAGTGACAGAGAATTTTGTCACCGGACAGATTGCGGCGGTGGCCCGGCGGCTGGCTCAGGCCGATGCGCAATTGGCAGTCTTTCAGTCGCAAACCGGCATTCTGGACCCGCAACAAAGTGCCATGCAGGCGGCGCAGATGACATCGCAACTCGACAGCCAACGGACCGCGGTGCTGCTGCAGCAGCGCTCGTTTCAGCAGCTGCACGATGCCATTCACGCCACCCGGCCGCAAGGCGATCCCTATCTGATCAGTGCCAATAACGACCCCGTCCTCTCCGGCCTTTCATCGTCGTTAGCGAACGCGCAGTTACAGCTCCGGCAACTCAGCTCGGAATATACTTCGTATTCGCAGGACCTTTCGGTGCAGCAATCTCAAGTTGGCGAAATCCGTCGTTCGATCGCAAACCTGATCGAGAATGACCTGGCGCAGACGACCCAGAACCTGGCCGATATCGATACGGTGATCGCTTCCTACAACAAACGACACAAGGAACAGCCGGCGGATGCATTGGAGGTGGCGGCGCTCACACGGACTTCGAATCAGCTTGGGCAGTTTTATTCGCTGCTGACTGAAAAGGCGGAACAGGCTCAGATTTCCAAGGCGGCAACGATCATTGCGACGCGAATTGTAACCCCCGCGCACCTGCCGCACGCATCGACATCGCCAAAGGCGGGCATCACAGTGGTTGCGGGCGCCGTTGCGGGAATGTTTCTGGGGATAATTTTCATATTCCTGCGGCAGACACTCTCAGGCCGCTATGAGACCGAGGAACAGATCCGGCATATGATCAAGCTACCGGTTTATGGCAAGGTGCCGGTGCAGAAATTGCTGGGCGGCAGCGCGTTCTTCGGTCCGGATACACCGAACGCCTTTTCCGAATCCTTCCGCCTGATCAACCGCAATGTCAGCCGGATCTCGAACGGAAAAAACGCGGTTGCAACAGTAATCCTGATTATCTCCGCGAATAAGCGCGACGGCAAGACGACGGTGGCCGCTAATCTGGCCAAGACTTTTGCCGATGACGGCAAGCGGGTGGTAATGCTGGATTGCGACTTCTACCTCAGCCGCCTGCAGAAACTTAACGAAATCGCCCAGGCGCCGGAGTCGGGCGGCGTGCCGGTCGCTGGTGGCCGGCCCGAACTGCGGCAATGGCCGAATGAGAACTTCTCGATTTATAATGCCAGCGCATTGCCAAAACGTGGCCGCAGGCTGGACGAAGCCGCCATTGCGAAAGTGATCGGCCAATTGAAACAGGAGTTTGACTACGTAATTCTGGATAGCCCGCCGCTACCGATCATATCCGATGGGTTGGCGCTTGCGGGACTATCCGATATGATTTTATCGGTGGTGAGCGTTAAGAATACCGAACGCCGCACCTTTGAGTATCATACCGAGTTGCTGGCGGGCGTTGATTGCCCGCACGGGGTCATCATCAACGGTGCCCAAGGTGCCAATTATGCAGAAACAGACGCTTATTTCATGGGCGTAAATCTGGAAAGAAAACAGTTACGAGGATGGATAAGCGCCGTCAGCGAATGGATAAAAGCGGCCGGCTCCGCGCATACGACCCGTTCGCCGGCCGAATAGAGGGGGATGGGGCGAGTTCAGACGCGACGCGCGCCCAGGCCCGCTAATTGGAACTCAGCACTGCCCGAGGGGAATTGTTTCGATCAGCCGCTCACCGTAGCGGGTTGTTATTGATCTCCAGCGATGAGCGCGCGTAAAAATCGCCCGTCCAGATCGTCTATGTTTTGCGGTAGACTTTGATGTATTGAATCTGCATGACCTGCGGATCAGTCAAGCCAACGATCGGCCATCCGCCGCCTAGAGCCAGATCGACGATGACAGCCATGGGTTGGCGAAATTCCGGCAATGTTGGTGTCGACCAATAGGGAATGCGGTTAAAGTAGTAGGTGGTCCGCTGCGGTTCGATTAGGATTCCGAAATTGTTAAACTGGCTCGACAGAATACCCCTGGATACGCTTACCACATGGCTGCGGCTTAAATGATCGACATTGTTTTTCCAAAGATGTTCGGTTGACCGGTAACTGGCTGGAAAAGCACCATAGAATTCGATGACGTCGAGCTCTGGCGCGGTTCCGGTATCGCCGGCGCTGACTAGCCAGAAGGCCGGCCAGACGCCGTGGCCAGCAGGCAGTCGCGCCCGCATTTCGAAATAGCCGTATTCCTGGGCGAACCCGCGCGGACCGACACCCTTGGCAGATTTCGAGCATAATAAACCTGAGTGCCATTGTCCTTTCGAATCTTTGTAGGCGGTAATGTTCAGGCCGTTCGGGCCCCGCGAAAACGCGCTACCGGGGCCTGGATTATCAAAGACGGCGTCACCGAAATCACCGTTCCAGGGCGTATGGGCGATCCATCGCGTGGCCGGCCCGGTGGCGGAAATATCAAGGTTGGCAAAGTCTTCGTTGAAGCTGACTGTATAGTCTGAGAGATCCAGTGCCGGCTTTTGCGCCCCGGATGCTGACATAGACGCATAACCTACCGCGACCGTGATGGCAGCTGCTATAGAAATTACCGATAAACGCCAGCGAGAAATCCGAACCTTTGCATGAGACATCGAAAAATCTCCTCAACACTGCTTTCTCACGCTAACTGCGCGGTGGCGGTGCCGATCGCTTCGCCTGGTATACCAATAAATTTACCATAATATTTATTGTGTCGCGCGGCGGCTAGAGAATTGCAGACGATCTGACCAGTCTTTCAAACGTTTGTTGATAATAAATTTTGCGGTGGAGAAATAGTTTGTCGCGCAGTTTTCGTAACCGGGCCCGCGTTTGTAACGCATCAAGCTGTTGCCGGCTATATTGCCGGATCGGGAGACCCAGCTTCTGCAACGGCGCGAAGGCATTGATATAGGTTTCGTGATAAGGATGAAAAGGCACCGTCCAGGGCTTATCTCCACCGGCAAAATGCAAAATCTGCGGTGGCATCTTGCATTTCATTCCCCACTCCAAATACGAGGTTGCAAAATTCCATTGCGGAGCAAGACGTACCCAACGGTGCTTCGCAACCGCGTTTAAAGCACTCTGGTCATGGTAGAGACAGCGCGCGGTATTATTAATAAAATAGGTGAACGCATCTGCGCAGACATCCCGCCAGGTCTGGGTGTCGGCGAGCAGGACGCCAGAACTGAAATAGCCGGCGTCGTGATCAAGCCCAAGGCCATCGAAATAGGCGCGGGTTTGCCGGCCGACTCGACCAAGCTCACGACGACGGAAATAATACCGATCTTCGGCGGCGCCGATAAAGCCCTGCGGCAGCGAAGCTTCAAGAAGTTTTAGAGGGTCTCCCACCGGCCAGGTATCACCGTCAAGATATAGGATGCGCTTGTAGATGTCCGGAACCACATCGAGCATGAAAAATCGGCCGAGCGCTGAGATTGGAACATGCGTTTTGTTGAATGCTTGATGATTGAAGCCGCTGAAATAATCGAAGCTGAGGTGATCCAGATGAATGCTATGGGATGATGCAAACCCCGCCATACGATTAAACGCGTCCACCGGAATATTGGTCGTGACGATCCTGACATCGGCGCGTGCGGGGGGCACCTTTCGCCTAATTTCTAGAGCGGCGGCCAATGTCGGTAATGCAAAGTCCAGATCGGTCACAAAGAAAATCGCGCGGTCCGGACCGGATTTTTTGATTACGTTCATGGTATATGATTTGCTCGGTTTTGGATGATCAGATCAAGCCGGGACGAAGCCATCGCGTATCATCAATTAGAAGGATAGGCCTAGTATTATCAAATATAGGTATTACCCATTTGTTCGCTTGCGCACGCCATGGAATCGTCTCAGGAACGCTAGTATGAGGAAGGGGCAGCAAGTCGAGCTACCAACCCGCCCAAGTGGTCGAAGAATTGCCATCGGGGCCGGTGCATTTGGGGCTGTGAGCATTTTCAAAATGCTATTGCAGGTCTTGACGCTGCCGTTGATGGCGCGGCTGCTCGGCCCATCGGAGTTTGGCCTCTATTCGATCGCGATCCCTATCGTTGCGGTTGTCGGTATGATGTCCGATGGCGGCCTGGGAATGTCGTTGATGAAGGAGCCGGATAATTCTCCGGTTTGGTCGACGGCATTTTGGACCTTGCTGGGTGCCGGTATCGTGTTGGCCCTATCATTGACCGGGGTAGGATTTGTGCTGGGCGACGTCCTGCACCAACCGCGGCTGCCAGGTATCATTGCCGCGTTATCCGTGACCATTATACTGATGACGATCTCGGTGACGCCGGTTGCTAGACTGGATCGTCAAGGGCGGATCAGTATTGGAGCTGTTGCCGATCTGGTCGGCAATCTCCTTGGCGTTTGTCTCGGCATTACGCTGGCATTCCGTGGCGCCGGCGCCTGGAGCCTGGTGGGTCAATATGTGACGATCTTTTTGGTGCGTGCCGTAGTGCTGAACAGCGCGGCATTCAAAATGCCGGCGTTTGAGTTTCGGCCTTCGACACTTCGTTCTCACTTCGCGACGGGCGGGCTGATTGTAAGCGTGCGAATGTCCGATTTCGCCGGAAGAATGGTTGAAAGTGTTTGCTTGGGCCGTGGTCTTGGAACGGCCGCGGTCGGCATCTACGCGTTTTCTAATCAGCTGCCTAGGTTTTTCTGTGAATCGTTTTCCAATCCACTTTGGCTGGCCCTTTATATCCGGGCGCTAAGTAACGAGCATGCCAACATCGCCGCTTTACACCGGCAATTTTCACGGTTGCTAGGGATGATCTTGTTTCCGGCAGCAGCATTGTTCCTGGTGACCGCGCCGAACCTGGTGCCGTTATTCCTGGGCAAAAAATGGTCGGTCGCGGCGCCCTTGCTGCCGGTTTTTTTGGTAGCCTACGCGATGAATGTCATTGCATCCCAGGGCGGTGCGTTGCTGCTGGCTGATGATCGCTATCATCGCCAGCTTTGGTGTACGATCGGGCTCAGTATTGCGAAAATCGTTGTCGTCTGTCTTGGCCCCTGGATCGGGTTGGCTGGCGTTGCATATGGCGTCTCTTGCATGCACGCAGTTTATGCGGCGGCGATGATCCTAGCATCCGCAACGGTCAGCGGCACCAGTCCGCTATTCCTCATCAGAAGCCTGGTTGGGCCTTTGGCCGCCAGCGTGTTTTCCGGAGCGGTGGCGTGGGCATTTCTGCGCTTTTGGGGCGATAATTTGGTGGGAGTGGCGTTGTGCCTCAGCGTCGGAATTCTGGGCTACGGTGCTGCCATCATTCTGTTCGATCGCAAGTACCTGGTCTCCGATGTCGCGGTTCTAAGGAATGTAATTGGGCGGCGGCGAACACTGCCCGCCGGTTGAGCCAAGAACCGCGCGCGATGCGCGATTCCAGCCGTTACCAAAGGCGTGCCATGGCATTTTTTAGAGAGTCATGTTCGCTGAATAGTGGAGGAGAAAGTCGTCCGAGCCCGGTCTACGCCGAGAACATCCAGAAACTTATAAACCTGGCTGGCGCCGGATTGATTGTTATTGCGCGCATAACTCTCTGAATAATTCGACATGACGCTTGGCGTAGTGGCGCGAGCTGAGGCCGGCTTCGGTGAGCCTGCGGCGGGAGTTTGCAATCAACGACTGCTGCAGCTCCGGATTGCGCGCGAGATGGCGTATGGCGCTCGCCATTTGCCGGGAATCGCCCGGATCGACGTAGAGAACATCTTCTTCTTGAAAATAGGCTTCCAGGCCTCCCACATTCGTACTTATAACGGGCACTCCAAGAATGGCGGCTTCCTCGATGACAGTGATGCCGGAGGCATGGAAGTTCGGCTGTAGCGGGAGCACGAGCATGTCTGCCCACGCGAACTGGGAAAGCAGATCATCGTTATGCTGGACTTTAAGGACGCTGATATTATCGTATTCGCCGCCTAATTTGTACTTGGTTGTAAGCAGACGAACTTCTATGTCTGTTTTGTCGCCGGTTGCGTCAATTAAAGTGGCCCAATCCCGATGGCGGTCATTGCCAACTGATAGGACGCGGATTTTGCGCTCCTTGAATACTGGGCGCGGCAATGCGGGAAAGTTTGTGTTGATACCAAATTTTATGAATTCGACGCGTGTCCGCGGGAATAGCGCAGCCGCGGATCCGGCGTTGAAGGGCGACAGGAATGTAAGAATATCCGCTTTGGCTAAAAGTCTCGTATAGAGCGCTTTGCGGAAATAATTGAGACGATGCCATTCATCGATCAACCATATCACCTGCCCTATAAGTTTCGGACGAGCGGCATGTTTGGAAATTGTCAACAGCCCAAGGACGGCGAGGGTTTGGGATTCCGTATGGGTCCACACCACGTCGGAGCGCAAGATCTCCGCGCGATTTCTCCAAGCATGGATAAAGTCGAAACCCAGGAAAAAACGCAAACCATAGCGCATGATTTTCTGAAGCGCATTTTCGGGATGGTCTTTCGAATAGATGACGGTGGCGCCAAATTGTGCTGCGTGATGGTAACCGTAGGGGAACTCTTCGTTTAGGCCAAGAATTTTGCCGGCGCGCCAGTTTTGTTGCCACGTCCTCGCGTCATAGCCGTAGGCCACGTGAACATAGGCATTGAAGGGCGCCGCAGGCGCTTCGACAGGATCGGCAGACAAAGCCGCCAGTTGCTTAAGTTCTTGGAGGGCGGACATTACACGCTTCCTTTCTGCTTGCTAGCGATGCAACCGCGGTAAGCTCCCTTTGGATGAACCAAGGGCAGGCGGAAAATGACGATTTTGGAGCCGCTGATTCCGTAAATTTCCTTTATCCTCGGTTGTACTTTTTCAATTCCTCGATTGCACTAGAACGTTGCGGATCTTCGTGATCAGTTGGAAAGCTCACTTTGCGGGCCGGCTATCTGCCCATTGAAATTCAGGACCTCGATTAAGGCGTCGATGTCCCGCGTTTCCGTGCGGCCATTTGGGACACAGATCCGAATGACATCCTCGCCCTCGAAGCTGGCGAGAGAAATCCAGAATTGACCGGAACCGACAATTTCCTCGACAATTTGCTGGACCGGTTTGAAGCCTTCAGGCGGTGTGACGCATAACACGCCCAGCGCATTCGGATTTGCAGTTTTCCAATGTGTCGCTTCCAGACCGGTCCGCAGAAGATTGATCAGCATCAGCGTGTGTTCGACATGCTGAGCGTAGCCTTGCCAGCCTGATACCGACAGGTTCATAAAAAGCCGCAATCCTGAAAATCTGCGCGACCACAAAACTGAATTAGCATAGGGGTCTTGGGGCGACCCGCCGGCGGGCATAAAGGGCGCTGAGGTTCCAAATACCCGGTTCAGCACACCGGTCCTTTTGCTGATGAACATACCGCACGCCATAGTGGCCGCAAACCATTTATGTGCGTCTATGGTTACAGAGTCAGCAAGCTCAATCCCGGCCAGTTGAACGCGAGCGTGGCTGGATGCAATGGCAGCCGCCCCCCAAGCCGCATCTACATGAAACCATGCGCTGGCTTCGGCGGCAATATTTGCACAGTCGGCCAGCGGGTCCACCATGCCTGCTACCGTGGTACCCGCGGTACCCACGACCATTACTGGCAGCAGGCCGTTTTCAACATCGCTCGCCACCGCGTCGCGTAGTGCATCGCTGCTCATGCGGCCATGCCCATCCGTTTCGATCATTCGTACTGCAAGACGGCCGATACCTGCCTGGTGCGCAATTTTATGCCAGGCGGCATGCGCATCTTGGGATATATATAGCGCCGGCGGCGCCCGGAACGCGCGGGCGCCATTTTGGCTGAATGCAGGGTTGAGTTCAGTTAGGGCACAGATCAGGGCAGTAAAATTTGCCTCGCTCCCACCATTTGTGAAATGCCCCGTACTGTCTAAGGGAAATCCAAGCTGACGGGCGACCTGCGCGATGACATGGGCTTCAAGTGCGACGGCGGCCGGCGACGTGCTGGCCGAAGCCAGTTGGAGGTTAAATGAGGCGATGATTTGTTCCGCCAGCAATGAGGGTCCGGCGGGTGCTGCGTTGAACAGGCCAAAATAACGCGGATGCGTGATTTGGACATTGCCGTCCCGCATCCGCTCAACCAACCAGGGCAACAATTTCTGCAGTTGGACCGGTGCTTTAAAATCGAAATCTGAAAGTTCTCCGGCAAATTTTCGCGCGTCGAACTCCGGCGCCACTCGCCCATGCCGCATTTGAAGATGCATATCCTCCAGCAACTCGCGGAGGAACTCTTCCATCAGTTTCTGGTCCTTCGGATCGGGAAACAAAGCCATGCGCAAATTTTTTGTAGTCTCACAATTCACGTTAGCGTCTCGCAATGGTGGTGGCGGCTGGCTCGGCGCCGTGTTCTGGCGCCCGTGATAATGCGGCAGTTTTGTTGTTATGCGGCGCGTATCCAGCGGAGATGGCCACGATATCAGGCAACATAAAAAGCTCCCGGCGCTTTAGTTGGATGTAAGTCTGGTTGAAACAATGAAGCTGGATCCACGAGATACGACGAAATGCGACGTTATTGATGCCGGAAATTGTCGGGTTTCTTCAACTTGACCAAAAGGAGAGGTTTCACGGCAATTTTATCTTAAGAGGTAGGCTTATACCCATCGGACATTCTCTCTAGACGAAAGGCGAACCGAGCGTCCTCAGCCTCTGCGGACCGTGAGAACGTGCGCTCTAGATCCTGCATCGCAGAGGTAACTTCGCAGATTGATGATACCGTAGTGGCGGCAAAACGAATTTCGCCGCCGGCGCGTTGGCTGTGTTTTTTTCCTAGGAAGCCTGTTTCAATAGTATTTGCTCGCAGCAGAGCAGACGGTATTTGAACGCGTCACGGAATGCGAGCAGGCAAGCACCCATTATGTCTGCCGCCACTCCGACTGTCGCCCAATGGTCCAACGCGGGCATTTCGACGTCATGGCATTCGATAACGACGCGGGTCATCGGCGCCTCGCCTTCTCGCCGTCCCAGGTTGTGAGTTCGACAATGCAGCATGCGTAAGCCGGACAGTTCCGGAAAGCTTGGGCTTAACACGGCGTGCAAGGCCGCCTCCATCGCAGCCAGCAAATCCTTGCGTGTCATATCCGCCTTCTTGAACTCGCCGCCGATTTTGGCTTCGATGGCGGCACTGCAAAGTACGGAGACTTCGTTTTTATTTTTCCAGCCACGCATTTCGGTGACGCGGAAAGAAAGAATATCGAAAAGTGCCGGCTTGTCATCCAGCGTTTCGCGTGCGAGCAATTCGAAACTGGCTTCGGCGCCATCGAAACTCCAGCCTTCGAATTCGAGCATTTTTACCTGTTCGACAAGCTTTGCGAGTCGCGGATCATCGGCGGATAGGATGATGCCCAGTTGGGCCAAACGATTAAGCAGGTTGGCGCGGCCCGCCTGGTTGGAGACCAAAATACGACGCCGATTGCCAACCAACTCTGGCACAACATGTTCATAGCTGCTGCTGTCGCGGGTAACTGCCGCGGCATGCAAACCCGCTTTATGCGCGAAAGCGCTTTCGCCGACATATGGGGCATGTCTATTGGGGACACGGTTCAACCGCTGGTCCAGCGCCCGGCTTATTTCAGTGAGGCGACGCAGCCCGTCCTCACTCACACCGGTTATATATCCGAGTTTCAGGATCAAGGTTGGGATCAATGTTGTCAGGTTGGCGTTGCCGCAACGCTCGCCTAATCCGTTCAACGTGCCCTGGATCATCCTGGCGCCGGCAGCTACCGCTGCGAGGCTGCCAGCAACCGCGGTTTCTGTATCATTATGCGTGTGAATGCCAATGGCGGCTCCGGGCAGGGCGGCCACGACCTCACTGACAATGCGGGAAATCTGCTCGGGGAGGGTGCCGCCATTGGTGTCGCATAACACCAGCCACGCAGCGCCATCCGCTAGCGCACGCTGCAGGCAGGATAAGGCATATGCTGGATTGCGTAGATAGCCGTCGAAGAAATGCTCGGCGTCGAACAAGACCTCGTGGCCGAAGCCGGCGGCCTCCGCTACGGCGCTGCCGATCAGGTCCAGGTTTTCCAAAGGCGTCACGCCAAGCGCAATTTCTGCGGCAAGATCGGAGGCTTTGCCAACCAGGCAAATTGTCGCCGTTCCGGCTTTTAGTACGGCACCGAGACCAGGGTCGTTGGAGGCGCTACGCCCTGGTCGTCGCGTTGCGCCAAAGGCTGTTAGCCTGGCATGACGGAACTGCGGAGGATTAGCGAAAAACGCGTCGTCCGTTGGGTTGGCGCCTGGCCAACCAGCCTCAATGTAATCGATACCGAGTTGATCTAGTTCGGTTGCGATTATCTGCTTGTCCAAGGTGGAGAAGTCGACCCCTTGTGTCTGCGCGCCGTCACGCAGCGTCGTATCGTAAAGAACGATGCGGCGCGCTGCCGGCAGCATGGCGGCTTTGACCATGGCCTATACGACCGCAGGCGCGGGTGCTGGGGCGCCGGACAATCTTTCCGATTGCGTTGCTTGCGATAGGTGACTGGTCTGCTGGCTTGCGGCCCGCGAATTGATCGTGCAGGTCAGATCGTTTGCAGGCACTTTGGCCAACGCGTCGTGACGCTTGAGAAGGACCTCGATCTGTTCTGATAAGAAAACGGCATGCTGATCGGTCAAAATTGAAAGATGATCACCCTCGGATTGTATAATTTCAAAGCCGCCACTGAAGAGATTGCGCCATCCATGGGCGCGGTCGTAGCCAGGCAGCATATCCACATCGGCCTTGGCGCGTATGAGCACGCCCTTCGCATCGAGCGAGGTTGGCCGCCACCGCGCGCCGATCAGTTTCGCCATTCGATAGACGATCCACATCCCGACCGGATTACTTTTGCTATCGAAATAGCCGGAGGGCCGGTCGGCCTCGGTCTCGTTCCGGGCGGTGTGCTGCCGGCGGTGACTGATGATATCGAGACGATATCCTATGGCGGTCGGAATAGACGATACCTGCCAGCAAATAAGGCGCCAGGCCTGCGCGGCGGCCTTGCCAAGACGCGCCATGGAGGCACCCGCATCGGCAGGCCGCAGGGATAGGCCGCTGATGGTTTTCCATCCGCTGCGAATGACGGTTGCAACCTTGCTCAACCCGCTCCAGGTAAAGGCCCGCGAGTCAATAAGGAGCAGGAAGGCAGCGTGCCCGCCGGCGCGCTGCAACGCATGCGCGGCTTCAAATGCGATTTTTCCGCCGAGCGAATAACCGACGATAACGCAAGGCGCCTTGCCGGCGTGGTCGATTAGCGCGCGGCCGAAGGGTTCGCTAAGCTCCTCCATGGTCGGCATATTCTTTTTATCCGCGATCCCGACCGCCTCGATCCATTGCACCGGCAGCAATGCGTCGATTAGAAACACGCTCCGATTTTCAGCGATCAACTCGGCCAGCCGATATTCGTCTGGCCGCGCACCCATGAAATAGATCGGCAAGCCGTTATTGCCACTTTGCAGAGGGATCACCTGCGTCATACCCGTGCTCAAGCGGTGCCGGGATAGCTCCGCCGCCAGCGCCGCGATGGTTGGCCGCTGGAAGAACACCGGTATACTCACACGCATGTTCAACGCCTTGTTGATTTCGTTGATCATGCGCAGCGCTAGCAGCGAATGACCGCCTAAATCGAAAAAATTATCCTGCGGCTCAACCTCGGGAAGCTCCAGCATTTCCATCCAGATGCCGGCGAGCAGTTGCTCAATGGGGGTGACGGGTTTGGCATATTCCGTGTTTGCTTGCGCCACCCGCAGCTGCGGTGCCGGCAGCGCCTTGCGGTCAACCTTGCCGCTTGGCGTTAAAGGAAAAGCGATCAGCGGCACAAACGCAGCGGGGATCATGTAGCCCGGGAGCCGTTCGCCAAGGAACTGACGAAGCTCCTGGGTTGAGATATCCTGGCCGTGGGCCGGCACGAAATAAGCGGCGAGATTTTGCATTCCGTCGGTCCCGGCATAGGCGATGGCGACGCTTCGTTCGATATCCGGATGGCTTAGCAGAACACTCTCGATCTCCCCGAGCTCGATGCGATGACCGCGTATTTTGACCTGATGATCGATGCGTCCCAGAAACTCCAGCTTGCCGTCGCCCAAACGTTTTACCAGGTCGCCGGTGCGGTACATGATCGCCCCCGGCTCGGCGAAGGGGTCTTTGATGAAGCGTTCGGCATTCAGCTCCGGCCGGTTGAGATAGCCGCGTGCAACCGCGCCGCCGCCGATATAAAGCTCGCCCGGAACCCCCAATGGGACCAGCTGGGACGCGCTGTCCAACACGTAAAAGCGGGTATTAGGGATGGGCCGTCCGATGACCACTGGGCAGCCTGTTTCTACCTTGGCGACCGCGGACCATACGGTGGTCTCGGTGGGTCCATACATGTTCCATAGCGTGCGGCAACGGCTGAGCAGCTGTTCGGCCAGGACCGTACCCCAGGCTTCGCCGCCGCAAAGGATTTTCAGATCCGCGGCGCCTTGCCAACCGGCGTCCAGCAGCATCTGCAAGGTGGCCGGGGTTGCCTGCATAACGGTGACGCCGGCGTCTTCGATCAGCTGCCGCAATGCGCCGCCATCACGCGCGGTTTCGCTGGAGGCAATAACGGCGGAGCCGCCAGTGCTCAGTGGCAGGAAAATCTCCAGCAGCGAGATATCGAAAGCTATGGTGGTAAGCGCCAGCATTCTGTCGGTGGCAAGAAATCCAGGCCGGCGCTGCATCGCGGTAAGCATGTCGACGACACCGCCGTGCTTGACCTGAACGCCCTTCGGGTTGCCGGTCGAGCCGGACGTGTAAATCACATAGGCAAGATTATCGGCTGTGAGATCGCTGGACGGCGCATCACCGTTTGGCGCCGAAGCAGCCTGCAGGTGCTGCTCCGCAGCGCTATCAAAAATATCGTCCACCAGCAGCAGCCGGGCCTTGCTTGCCGGCAATAAGCGTTGCGATTTGCGTTCGGTAAGCACGGCCAGCGGTTTTGCATCTTCCAGCATGTAGGCGAGACGCTTATCCGGCAAAGCCGGGTCCAGCGGCACATAGGCGCCACCGGCCTTCAGCACACCCAGCATGCCGGCAATCATGTCGGGCGACCGGTCGATACAGAGCCCGACCAACGTTTCCGGTCCCACGCCAATCGCGCGCAATTCCTGCGCGATCGCTTCGGCGCGCTGGTTCAGCGCGCGATAGCTCAGCCTGGACGATCCAAAGCTTAGCGCCTCGGCATCGGGGGTACGTGATAACTGAGCTTCGAACAGTCTATGAATAAGCTTCATCTTCTTCATCCACCATCCAGGCTGATAGGAGTTGCTGCCGTTCCGCCTCGGTCAGCATGGGCAATTCATTTAGTTTTTGGTCCGGGTCGGCGGCGGCAGCTTGCAAAAGCACCGTCAGATGGCCCAGCAGACGTTCGATCCGGTTGGCGTCGAACAGATCCGTGCTGTATTCGACTTCGGCCGTGATTTTGCTTCCCGCATCGATGAGGTTGATCGTCAAATCGAATTTCGAGGTTTTGGAATGCGCCAGCAATGGCTCCGTTATAAGCCCGGGGAAGCCAATGAATTGCGGGTGGTCGTCGCGATCCCGCCAGTTCAGCATAACCTGAAAGACCGGCGCGTAACTAAGATCCCGTTGCGGCCGAAGGGCTGCGACAACCTCACTGAACGGCGCCGCGCGATGGGAATAGACAGCCGCAACATCGTGACGCACCTGCGCGAGGAAGTCACGGAATGTGGTGCTGGCATCAGGCTGGGTGCGCAGCACATGGGTTTCGAGTAGAAAACCGATTAATGGGCGCAGTTCCGGCAACTCGCGATCGGCAATGGGGATGCCGATTAGAATATCGTCCTGCATGGTATAACGGTACATCAGCGTGCTCAGGCCCGCCGCGAATACGGCAAACATTGTTGCCTTGAGCTGCCGGCATAATTCTCGAACATCTGCCGCCAGCGCCGGTTCTAATTCAAACAGCTGCTTATGGCCGCGGAAGGAGCAGATTGCCGGGCGCGGCCTGTCCGTTGGTTGATCGAGCAATGCAGGAGAGCCGCGCAAACGGACGCTCCAGAAAGCGAGCGCGTCATCGAAGTTCTGTTCTCGCTGCCACACCGCGTAATCGCCGTGCTGAATTGGCAAAGGCGGCAGCGCCGGAGGCTCGCCTTTTATGCCAGCTTCATAGAGCGCCCCGAGCTCACGCCAAAGAACACCGATCGAGGCGCTATCGCAAATAATATGGTGCAACATCAAAATCACAGCGTGATCGTCAGTGCCGATTTCCACGATTGTGACCCGCAGCCCCGGCTCGACACCGAGATGGAATGGCCGGACCGGCTCCTCCGTCAACAAAGCCGCTAATTTGGCGTCGCGTTGATGTGCCGGCAGCTGCAACAGGCTGACCGTTTTTAATTTGATCGGCCAGCTTTCATGAACTTCGGCTTCCGGCCGGCCTTTCTTCAGCGCGATCGTGCTACGCAAAATTTCGTGGCGTTCGATAATGGTATTGAACGCATCCTGCAGCGCCGCGATGTTCAACTTGCCCTTGAGCCGCACCGCTTCGGCCTCGTTATATACCGGCGCTCCGGTGTTGAATTGCGCCATGAAAAAAATGCGCTCCTGAGCTATTGTGAGCGGGCAGGAGCGGCCGCGTGCGGCTACCGGAATGCGTTTTTGAACAGCAAGCGGACTGGGTTGGGGCGAAGCCGGGTGTGCTGGTCTGTTCAGATGCTTTCCAATAACCTGAGCCAGTTGGCCAACTGTCGGGTTTTCGAAGAAATCGGTCAGTGAAAGCACTACCGATTGGCGGTCGCGCAACCGCGAAAGGAACTGGATCGCCTGCAAGGATTGCCCGCCACAGGCGAAAAAATTGGTCTCCGGATCAATATCCAACGGGCCCAGAAGTTCCTGCCAAAGCTCACCGACCAGGCTTTCAAGTTGCCGGCGGCCTGCCTGCTGCACCGCTGACGTTGCTGGTGCGTCTGTTGCTTGCGCGGCTGTTGCCTGCGCGTCTGTTGCCTGCATGCCCGGACCAACCTGCTTTGCATGCCTGCCGGCGCGCTGTTCCGCGTCTTCCACCAGATGCAGGCGCTGGATTTTTCCGGAAGGTCCCTTCGGTAGATTTGGGACCAGGTAAATACGCGTCGGCGTTTTGAAAAAGCCCAGATTATGCTCACAATGCGCGAGCAATTCGCGTTCATCGCAGTTGGCCCCGGCCCGCAGTACTGCGTACGCCACCAAGTCCTCGCCGACATACCGGTCCGGAATGCCGACGGCGGCTGCTTCCAACACGGCCGGATGCATTTCCAGTACTTCATCGATCTGCTTCGGCGCGATGTTCATGCCGGCCTTGATGATCAATTCTTTGACCCGTCCGATCAGGAACAGGTAGCCGTCTTTGTCTTGATAACCGAGATCGCCGGTATGCAGCCATCCCTCAGGGTCCAGCGCCGCCGCGGTGCCGACGGGGTCATTGTAATAGCCTTGCATCATCCCATCGCCGCGAAAAAGAATGTCGCCGGTGGCGCCCGCCGGTAGCAGGCTACCGGCGCGATCGACGATTTTTATTTCAAAGCCCCAGGGGAGCCCCGGCGATCCTATCTTGTTCTGCCCCGGAGGTGCTGGATTTGAGAAAACATTGCCGGCTTCTGAGCATCCCATCGCCTGGATCAGCGGCAGATCAAACTTTACAATGAATTCGCGATGCAGGGACGGGGATAACGGGCCGGAGGAACTCCGAATAAAACGAATGCGGCTAAATGCGGCACTTCGGCTGTCTGCCCGTGGATCTTTCCAATCCAGCAGCTGAGAGACAATGGTGGGCACCACGGCCGACCAGGTACAACCGTAATCGCCAAGCAAATCCCAATATTCAGCGATGGCGAAGCCGTGCGGAACCACTACCGATCCACCGCTCATCAACGTCGGGATCAATGTCACGCATTCCGCATTGATATGGTACATCGGTAGCACCAGGAGAGAGCGATCGGATCGTTCGAGCTGGTGGGCCCGGATAGAGTTTCTGCCATGCGCCAGAATGGACTTATGGGTGTGTACCGCCCCTTTGGGCTGGCCGGTGCTTCCAGACGTATAAATAATCATCGCGGCATCATTCGCCTCGATGGCTGGCGCGTCTCTCTTCGAATGACCAGTGCTGCCTAAGCCGGCAGGCCTATCAACACTGGCCGGCACAACGATGATTTGCGATTTGATAAGTTTAAGGACTTCCGCGATCAGATCTTGGTATTTTTCAGAGACGAATACAACGCTCGCTTGACAATGATCCAGCGTATAGGCCAGCTGTGAAAGGCCGGCGCGGACGTTCAAAGGCACTACGACAAAACCGCAATACATGGCGCCCAGAAACAGCTGGGCGGTATGCACGCCATTATCCATCATCAGCGCGATCCGGGCCTGCGGTTCCAAGCCAAGGCTAAGAAGCGACGGATAAAGCAGATCAGCTTGTTGCTTTAGTTCGTTGAAAGTAAGTTGATGTCCGGTCTCAGGGCTCACTAAAAAAACATCGTCGGGCTGCAATGTCGACATTGCATTTAGTAATTGCGGTACCGTATCAAGATGTTCTATGCCCGCTGCAGTCATGGGGTGTCTCTTCATTGTCCGATAACGATTTTGCTGGATAAGCGGCAACTTAACGCTGTGCAATGTTCAATATGGCAGGCCATTCTGTCAACGAACCAAAATGCTTAGAAATACATCCCCAAACGATCACCCTACCCAAATGGGTGACGGCCGATGGACGGACTGCTTAACGGCCATTCAGTGACCTTGGAAAATAAATACGAAACAGCAACGGCGGCCTTACACCGGGGCGACCGTCGCGCGTATCGTAAATCATGAGATCGGTAAAATAAGCCCGGAGTGTATGATATCACCGATTACGACAAAACTGCCCGCCAAGTGGAACGGATCAAAAAAAGGCGTTGATAATGAAGGTTTTGGAATGGCGCGGAACGATCCGGACGTGATGTCGATGGCAGTGACTTCAACATCCGTGAAGTCGAACCGGAATTTAAGTAAAGGATACAGGCATTTGAAAATCGTCTCCTTGACGGAAAAAATGATCGTCGTCAGCAATGGTTCGCTGATCGGTAGCCTTGATAGGTTTTGGTATTCGAGGGGCGTTGTGATCAGCGGCGCTATCTCTTTGGCGGTTGCGGATGACATTAGTGTTTCAGTGTCCAGGCCAAGGCTTCTTGCGCGTGACTCCCAGGCAACAGCTGCAAAGGCGAAGCCATTTGAATGTGTTATGGATCCGACAATACCAGACGGCCATACCGGACATCCGTCTTGCCCCGACGCAACGTTTAGCGCCGCTGCGCCTAATCGGATCAGCGCTTCCTGCGCACAAAGTCGGCCGCTCACGTAATCCGCCTGTCGCCGCCCGACAGCATCTTTAAGCCGGGACGGCAGTGGGACTTCCGCCGGTAAAGTTTTTAATTCCCAATATCTTATACCGGTATGGACGACGAAGTCCGGAAACAGCTTTGGAATATCGCTTGGTGATAGGCTCAACTTGTTCATCGTATTTCGCTTCAAACGAGCAGATATTATTATAGCTGCAACCGCATGTTTTAAGACCCATCTCGCTGATGCGCGATAAATGAAGGAGAGGCAAGGGGTGCCGGGCGCGCGGCCCGCGCCATCAAAGCTACCAAACCTTAGGTCCGGCCTGCGCGCCCATCGCATCAATCACCGGTGCCCATTAAGTATGCTTTGCCTTGCACGCGGCCGTCTGTTTTGCGCAGACAATCTACTTGTTTTGCGCGCTCAATCTGCCGGAGTCGCAGTAATACTTTTAGGCAGCTTGCCTGCCATTATCGAATACGTAGGCTGATTAAGCTTCTTGGTAAATCGCGAAACCTATTCAGTTCGGAATTCATACCGTAATGTTTGAACAGCGCAGACATATTGCCACGCTGGATGGTCTACGCGGCTTTGCCGCCTTGATTGTCGTGTGGCTCCATATGACGACCGAGGCATTCAAAGTCAGCACGCCGTATCGTGGCTATCTGGCGGTCGATTTTTTCTTTATCCTCAGCGGTTTTGTTATCGCGGGCGCCTATGAGCAGCGCCTTCTGGTCGGCATGCCGTTTTCGGAGTTCGTGCGGCTTCGGCTGATCCGGCTTTACCCGCTAATTGTGCTGGCGATCGTCTGCGGTTTTAGCGTCAAACTCACGGCCTTCTATCTATTGCCGCATCACGGATATGTTTGCGACAATGTTTCAAGCATTATTATTGCAGGTATTCTTGGCATTTTTCTGCTACCGTCCCATGTCGCGATCAACCCGGACTTTTTCCCGCTGGACAGCCCGCTTTGGTCGCTGATGTTCGAGCTTTGGGCGAACCTGCTTTATGCATTCATTGCCAGCCTGGCAAATGCCCGTCAGTTGCGGGCGGCGGTCTGGGCGTTGGCAATCTGTGGTGGAATTGGGCTGATCCCCAGCGTCAGGCTTTTCGGATATTTGCATGGCGGTCATACGATCCCCGAAATGGGCGTCGGCTTTGCCCGGGTGGGCTGGGGATTTTTCGCCGGTGTGGTCTTACATGGTCTTCTAACGCCGGCGCGCGTCGCACGGATCCCGCGGGTTCCATTTCCCATGCTTTGCATTGTATTGTTGCTCGCAATCTCACCAGGACCTGCGTTGGGCCCGTTTTACGATGTGTTCGCGGCAATCGTGATATTACCGATTATCGTAGCGCTCGGCAGCAGGGACGCGCTTGGTCCAAGATGGCGTGGCCCTGCCTTGTTCTTCGGCGCAATTTCATATCCGGTCTACGTGTTGCACTACGCCACGTTCATTCATTTCAATCATTTCAGGGGTCATTCAAAGCCATTGACCTATGCGATGTTCGTTGCGGCCATGTTGCTTGTCGTCGGTACAAGTTATCTCGCTTTGCGGTTTTACGATGAACCGATCCGCCGCTGGCTGCTGCGCGTGACGCGTCCGGTACCATATGCCGCGTCGCGCCAAAGCGCCTATCCGGAGCCCGGCGTTGCCGACTAGGCGTTTCAAGCTAGCATACGGGTCTCACTCGGGATTCGGTGATGCGGCCAAAGGCCAAAGCGGGCGGAGTATATAACGGATCCTTTAAACGCTTAGTCGCGAGAGTTATGCTGGTTCAGGGCTCCAGTGCATAATGACCATGGCGGTATCGGGGCGCGGCCGCTCCTCGAGCTCGCGAGAGGCTGAGCCGATGAAAATGAAGCCCGCGATTCTGCCTTCCGGTGCAAAGGCGGCGCGCACTGTGTTGGAATATGCCGCCCAGCCGGTGAGCCAATTCGCGACAAAACCCTCCGCATGCGCCGCAGTTATTAAATTCATGCAGGCTGCACCTGCGGAAAGCTCCTGCTCCCAGATCGGAATATGGCTGTCATGCGCAGGGACCGATAACGCGACAATAAGTAATGGTGCTTGCCGCGCGAATTGCTGGTTGGCTTCGAGCTCGAGCCGGCCGGCTTGCGGCCGCGTTTCGTGATACGCCGTGGCCAATAACGTTGCTAAAACGTCGCGTTGAGTTTCAGCGACAATCACGAACCGCCATGGCGCCAGCTTACCGTGATCCGGCGTTCGTGTTGCCGCGGCAAGAATACGTGCCAGCTGTGCCGCATCCGGTCCGGGGGCCACCAGATCCCGCGCTTTGCCCGAGCGCCGGCTGGCGAGAAGTGCGGCTGGGGATGAAAGCTGGTTGAACATGTCTGGCTCGTTTCAGTTGTCTGAATTTAGCTGCGAAGGCGATAGGCGATTTACACTTCCTCATCGGCCAAGCTGGATCCATTCAACTTCAGCTCTTGAAAAAATCGGCGCTGCTGCGGGCGGCGACGCCGTTCTCAGGCACCGGCAACATCGCGAACGAGGTTTGTCGGAAACGCATCGCACTGATACGCCAATGGCCGCCGACCTGGCGATACTCATCATCGTAAATGCCGGTAAGGCGCAGCAGGCTGGCCGGATTTTCGGCTACAGCGAACGCCATGCCGACAAAAATCTGATCCCAGACGCCGCGCGCATGAGCCGCGGAAAGCAGTTCGATCCGGGGGTTTTGACCGGTGTGCAACCCCATGCTGCGGCCGGGATGCTGATGAATGCCACGCAAATAACGCAGGTAACCATCCGGACCATCGACCGCAGGCACGCCCTCCATTTCGATCACCGCATCATCGGTAAAGCAGTTGCGTACCGCATCCAGATCAACGGCATCGAGCCGCACCCAATAATGGGTTTTGAGCGCGCGTATTGTTTCGATCGTCTCCAGCCGCTCGAGGCGACGAAAAATGCCGGTTTCGTCTGTCATATTCCCGATCCCCAATTATTGCGCGCCTGACAATTATTCTCTGCAGGGCTGAATATTTTGCATATCCCAGTAGCTCTTCGACGTCTAGACTAATTATGCGGGACGCCGGAGCGGGCGCGAAAATAAGCGCTTGAACATGGAGGAAAAAATGCGCGTCAAGGCGTTGGGCTACGTTATCATCGGCAGTGCTGACATTGCGGCCTGGCGGCGCTTTGCAACCAACGTACTAGGGCTGATGGTGTCCGATCGCCAGGATGGCGGCCTGTATCTGAAAATGGATGAGCGCCATAGCCGTTATTTAATTGTTCCGCATTCTTGCGAAGTGTTTCTGGGGACCGGCTGGGAAATGAACGGCGAGGCCGAATATGAAGCCGCGGTTGCAGAACTGCTTGAAGCGGGCATCGGCGTTGATCGCGGCGGCATCGACGACTGCCGCACCCGCCGGGTGAACGGCTTCGCGGCATTCACGGACCCTTCAGGCAACCGCGGTGAACTTTTCTGGGGACCGATCACCGATTTCGCAAGGATGGTCTCGCCGATTGGGGTTTCCGGATTTATAACGGGCGATATGGGCATGGGTCACGTCGTGCTGCCAGCGCCGAACTACGACGCCACACTCGAATTCTGGACCAACACCATGGGTTTTGGCCGCTCGGATTTCGTCAACTTCGATATGGGACCCGGCCAATCGCCGGTCCGTATCAGCTTTCTGCACTGTGATAATGCCCGCCAGCATAGCCTCGCCATTGCCGAACAGGCGAACGAAATCGGCTGCGATCATTTGTTGATTGAGGTTGCCGATGTCGACGAGGTCGGCCGCTGCCTGTATCGCTGCGAAGATGAAGGCGTTCCGCTGCGGGTGACGCTTGGACGTCATATCAACGACAATATGCTGTCCTTCTACATGCATTCGCCAGGTGGATTCTCGATTGAATACGGCGCCGGCGGCATGCGTGTCGATGACCGGGCCAGCGCCCTGGTTTACGAAGCAACGCGCGGCAGCCATTGGGGCCACCGATTTGTTCCATCTGAAAGCACAAGCTGAAAGCACAAGCGCATGAGCCCGATACCGGAGGCGAATTATCTTACCCTGCGCAATGGTCTGCGCCTGCATTACCAGGAACTGCACAGCCAAGGCCGCCAGCGTGGCACCGTGTTATGCCTGCACGGCGGTGGACCAGGGGCCAGCGCATACAGCAATTTTCGCCGCAACTTCGATGCCATCGCCGCCGCGGGCTATCATGTGCTGGCGCCCGATTTGCTCGGCTTTGGCTTGTCCGACAAGCCTGACGACATCGATTATATTTCCGATCTTCACGTCGATGCCATGGAGGAACTTCTCCAGGCCGCCGGCGCGCAGCAAGTAATCCCGCTCGGTAATTCGCTCGGCGGCAGCGTTGCCATCGAATATGCGCTGCGCCACCCGGGCCGCACCAAGGCGCTTATTCTAATGGCGCCTGGTAGCGTGGTCGACCCGAAGACGTTCTTTGGCACCACCGCCGGCGGCGCCGCGCTCGCGGCATTCGCGCGCGAACGGCCAGTGCGTGAGGAACGCTTCCGCGAAGTGCTCGGGCTGCTGGTCTTCGATCCGGGCACAATCGATGACAGCGTGCTGGCCGAGCGCCTGCCGATTGCGCAGCAGCAGCCGAGCCAGGTTTTCACCTCGGTTAAAATTCATCCAAGCTGGGAACGGCTCAGTGAACTTACCATGCCGGTGCTAGGCTTTTGGGGCTCGCGCGATTGTTTCCTGCCGGTCTCACAGGCGCTGGTACTTCTTGAACATGCGCCGCATGTGAAAATGGTGATCTCCAACGAGTGCGGACATTGGTACATGATCGAACAAGCCGACGACTTTAATCGCGAGGTCGCCGGTTTTCTCGAAACCCTACCGGAACGGCCATGAGGCTCAAAGGGCGCGTCGCGCTAATCACCGGCGCCGGCCTTGGCATCGGCCGCGGGATTGCCTGCGCCTTTGCCGCCGAAGGTGCCAATGTCGTCATCGGCACCCGCAGCCAGGGCGCCGGCGAAGAGACCGTCGCGATGATCCGAGCCAATGGCGGCCAAGCCGATCTTGTCGTCGTTGACGTCGCCAGCCGCGCCGGCTGCGAACAATTAGTCGCAGATTGCGTCAGCCGCCTTGGCAGGATCGATATTCTGCTGCATAACGCAGCAGCGTTTCCATTTGCCAGTGTCGAAACGCTGACCGATGATGATCTCGAAGCGACACTGGCGCTCAACGTCAAATCCTGCTTCTGGCTCACCAAAGCGGCATTGCCGCACCTGCGGGGTTCAGCATCCCCGCGGATTCTTATCACCTCCTCGGTCTCCGGCAATCATGCGACCGCGCCCGGCCTCACCCATTATTCAGCGTCGAAGGCGGCGGTCACCGGCTTTATCAGAAACCTCGCACTCGAACTCGCAGCCGAGGGCATCACCGTAAATGCCGTAGAGCCCGGCTTCATCCGCACCGAACGCAACAGCGTCCCGGAAATGGCTGAAATTGTAAAGAACATCTCCCGCCAGATCCCGATGCGCCGCGCCGGCAGCCCAGCCGACATCGCCGGCGCAATGCTCTTCCTCGCCTCGGATCAGGCCAGCTATATCACCGGACAATCCATCGTGGTCGATGGCGGCCTGACCCTCGGCGTGCCAGGCGATTTCGCCGATATCACCGGGGGCTGAGGCAAGCACTTCTTTTTCTGAAGAAAAAGAAGCAAAAAGACTTCTTTTATTCTGGGGCATGGGCGGTTGACGATCCCGGCTCCAGAATAAAAAGAGGTTTTGTGTCGCTCTCAGGAAAATCGATTGAGAATAGCGTTAACCGAACAAACCGGTTATGGCGAAGTATCAGGTTTTTTTTAATCTGGGCAATGGGTGGTTGACGATCCCGGCTCTAGAATAGACGAAAGTTTTTGCGCCGCTTTTTTCAAAAAGCGGCTGCTTAGACTCTAACCTCAATGAAACGTCCGGCCGCCATCTACTGCAAGCGCGGCGCCGGTTACATAGGACGATTCCGACGAGGTTAGAAATAGGATTGCGCTGGCGATTTCTTCTGGCTGCGCCATGCGTTGTAGGGGATAATCCTTGGCGCTGGGGAGCGCGCTGTTCGGGCTTGCCATGTTGCGTGCATTGCGCACCATCGGCGTGTCGACGATGCCGGGACAGACCACGTTCGCCCGGATGTCCGGGGCTAATTCACCGGCAATTGCCTTGGTGAAATTCATGACGCCGGCTTTTGAGGCGGCATAGACCGCGCTGGCGCCGACTGGCCGGATTGCCTGGGCGGATGCGATGTTGACGATCGTCGCGGCGCCTGCGGCGCGCAGCCATGGCAGTGCGGCGCGGCAGACCAGATACGGTCCTGTGAGGTTGACGCCGATGACGCGCTGCCATGTCGCGGGGTCCAGTGCTTCAAGGGCGAGGACGCTGACGATACCGGCGGCGTTTACAATCGCGTCGATCCCGCCCAGAACTTCTGCAACGCGCGCGGTGGTTGCTTCGACTGCTTCCGCGTCAGTGACATCGAGGATGAAGCCGTGACAACCCATTGCATTGGCGGCTTCGATGACTGCCGGGTTGGCGTCGAGTAAGGCCACGGCGGCACCGGCTTGCGCGAACAGGGTGGCGGTGGCGTGGCCGATACCTGACGCGGCGCCGGTGATGAGGGCCCGGCGGCCGGCAAGTCTGCCCTGCAGAGTTGGTTGCGCTGTCAATATGAAATCATTCTCTAGACTTGAATATCGGGGTTCTCGAGTCCGAGGAGGACGGCGCCGTAGCTGCGGGCCGTGACCTGGCTTTGGTTGGAAATATGCTGGCGTGCGGCGATAAGATCAGCATAGATGCGGCCCAGCGGTAGCGTTTCGTAGAGGCCGTGGCCGCCGGAACCGCGGAACAAATTGCCGGCGAGTTCCAGGCAGCGCTCGGCGACCAGCGAGGACTGATATTTGTAGAACAGGCGCAGGTCGGTCGGCGGCATTTCGCCGCGTTCTGCAAAGCGCCGCAATTCGGCGAAATTGCGATGCAACACCAGGCGCATCTCATCGATGGCATTGGCGGCTTCGGCGCAGGCGCGCTGGGCGTCCGGGTCATTCGCGGTTGCAGCCCCTGTGGTGCCGATGCGGCTGGAGCCGTAGGCGCGGAACGCATCGAGCATTGCCTGCAATGCGCCGATGCAGCCATTGCTGACAACCCTGCTGAATACCTGGACGAACGGAACACGGTAGAGCGCGCCAGTGTTTACCGCGTGGCCGGGGCTGACGCCGGTGACATAAGCATCGCGAAGATTATGCACCCGGTAATCCGGTACGAACACGTTATCAACGATGATATCCTGGCTGCCGGTGCCCTTCAGGCCGAGAACATGCCAGGTGTCCTCAATGGCAAAGTCGGATCGGGGCAGGAGAAAGGTGCGGTAATCGCCGTCGCCGGGGTCGCCCACCAGGCCGCCCAGCAGAATCCAGCCGCAATATTCGCTGCCGCTGGAGAATTTCCAGCGGCCTGAGAAGCGGAACCCGCCATTGACCGGCTTTGCCCTGCCGGTTGGCATGTAGGTTGAGGCGATGAGCGTCGTATCGTCATCGCCCCATACATCGTGGGCGGCGCGATCATCGAACAATGCGAGTTGGAAAGGGTGCACGCCGACGACGCCATAGACCCAGGCAACGGAGAGATCGCCTTCCGCCAACGCCATCTGAACTTCGGCGAACAGCGCCGGATCCGCCTCGAACCCGCCCCAGCGTTTGGGCTGCAAAACCTTGAATAATCCGGCTTCGCGAAGCTCGGATATTGTCTCGGGCGTCGCGCGCCGCTCGTAGCTTTGCTGTGCTGCGCGCGCTGAAAGGGCTGGGATCATCGCCCGGGCGCGGCCGATGAGTTGATGCGGATCGATATAGCTCATGACGCGATAGAACCTTCAAGGGGCTTGGCTGTTGCAGTGACAAGTGCTGCGACTTCCCGCCGCAGTTCGTGCTTGGCGATTTTATCACCCGCCGAGCGCGGCATATCCGGCAGCACCTGCATCAGCTCCGGCCATATTTCCGGAGACGTCCGATGCGCGCGAAAATGCGAAACCATATCTTGGAGTGTCAATTCGGTCCAACCCGGCCGCAAGGTCACGAACAATGCGACCCGTTCGCCGAATTTCGGGTCGGGTGCTGCCATTGCGGCGGCCAGATGTACCGCCGGATGTTTGGAGGCAAGTTCCTCGACCGCGGCGCAACTGACATTCTTGCCGCCGCGCAGCACGAAATCGCCAGTGCGGCCGATGACGTGCAGATAGCCCTGGTCGTCCATCTCGACGAAATCGTCCATCAGCATCCAGCCATCCGGCGTAAAAAGCCGGCTGTTTGCCGTGTCGTCGGCGTAATAGCCGCGGCTGAGAAGCGGGCCTTTGCCGGCCGGGCGGCCGCGTCCGCCGGCGGTGACGTCGCGGCCGGCTTCATCGAACAGCCGCACGTTCATTATTGCAATCAGGCGTCCTGCCGTTGTTACCCGCTTTTCTTGCGGATCATGGACCGTGGTGCAGCTGAGACCGCCGGTTTCGTTCGAGCCATAGAAGTTGAGAACCTTTGCGCCGCTTTGGGTCTCAAAGGCGCGTGCCCGTTCCGGTGGGATGGCCTCGCCGCCGGAAAAGACGACGCGCAAGGCGTTAAGATCCGTGTTTGCAAACTGCGGCGAATTCAGCATCATGGTCAGCTGTGTCGTTACCGCGGCCATTACCGTGACGTGGTAGCGTTCGATCATTGCAATCGCGGTGTCGGCATCAAATTGCGGGAATACGATAACCGGTATGCCCAGCAATAGCGGCGTGACATGCGACGTCCACAGGCCGAACCCGAACGGCGATGGCGCGCAGCTCATCATGATGTCGCGGTTGCCAAGCTCGCCGCCGGCGCGCGCGACTTCGTGGAAGGCGAACCAGCGAAGCTGGTCGTGCATCACGCATTTCGGCATGCCGGTGGTGCCGGAGGTGGAGTTGAGCAGGAAAAGATCGCCGGGTTTGATCGACAATGGCAACGGCTTACCTGGCGGGTCCTGCAGCATCGCCTCCGGCGCGTCCGGCAGCAGAATATGGGCGCGCAAATCCGGCACCCGTTCGGCGAGCCAGAGAAATCCGGCTTGCATTTCATCGCCGCGATGCGCCGCCAGCGAAACCAGCGCATGGGCATCGCCCTTGGCCAGCAAATGCGCCGCCTCGCGCATGCCGGTCCGCGCGCCGAGGCCAACCGCAACCAGACCTGCCTTTTCGGCGCCCATCATAGCCGCGTGCAGAATGATGCCGTCCGGCAGCAGCAGACCGACATGCTCGCCTGGCGTTAGCCCGGCGGCCCGCAGGCGCAGTGCGATGGCATCCGAAAGCTGATCATATTGCCGCCAGCTGAAGCAACGCTCCGGCTCGATGAGCGCCAAGCCGGCTGGATTGCGGGCGGCGTGCTCGCGCAGGATTGCGGCCAGGCTAGGCTGCTGCATCGGCTCGGCGGGCGTTGCGGACGGCATCGGGCGTCACGCTTGCGGCTTGAGCAGTGCCGCGGCGGCGTGCTCGACGCGGGTGCCGCGGAAGAAGTTGCGATTAAGGCCGCCGTAGAAACTTGCCGGGAAGGTAAACACGAAGTCCTTGAAATCGGCGTCGCTGATATGTCCGTGCTCGACCAGCTCATAGGCTTCCACCAGCACTTCGGTCATGTCGGAGACATCCCAGTGCCCGGCATCGGAGCTGAACATCGCCTGCAGGCGGGAGCCTTCCGGATTAAGCTCGCGGTTGAAGGCCCAGGCAACGCTGCTATCGTCTGCTTCGCAGCCGAAATAAAATTTGGGGACGAAAGCCTCGATCAGTTCCTGCTCGCTTGCGATGTCGAGCCCAGTCCATTCGTCCAGCACCGGCGGCAATGGCTCGAGCTTGGTGAAGCTTTCGCGCAGACCTTCGACTTTGGCTGAAAACACATCGTCGCCGTAGTCGTTGAAGAGCTGCAGCAGCAAATCGGTGTCGATGCGCGCGGGGTCAAGATTGCCGATGGTCTGGCTGTTGCGTTTGTCCCAATGGCCAATGAGATCGTTCAACAAGGTGCAGGCCCAGCCGACGCCGCCTTCCAGCATGCCGAAGCTTAGTTGCGGAAAGCGGCGGGTGACGCCGGCCATGAACAGCGATTTGCAGGTCGCCTCCATGGCGGCGCCGAATGAGCCGATGTGGTTGTACATGTAGTTGGTGGGCGATTGCCGGCTGCCCCAGCCCATGCCGGGCGTATGCGTCGCCGGGTTGACCTTCAGCTCGACGCAGCGGCGCCAGAAGGGGTCGTAGTCATAGGGGCTGTCCAGACCAAGCGTATCGATCGTAGAGCCTGGGCGGCCGCCCCAGGCGGGCCGGTCGCCGGCGCTGGTCAGCAATGGCCGGTGGATCAGGCCATTGATCATGATCGCCTTGAAGCCGAGTTCCTGCACCGCGTAATTCAGCTCGGCGATCGCCTCCTCGGGCGTATGGGTTGGGATTTGCGCCACTGCCGTCATGCGGTCGGCATAAGGGCGGTAGACCTCGGCATAGAAGCGGTTGAGGCTGCGGCAGACCACCTGGCGCAGTTCGGCATCACCGATGGAGGTCGCGGTCAGCGTGCGGCTGGGATACATCACCGAGAAGTCGATGCCCATGTCGTCCAGCCGCTGCGCCATCAGCCGCGGCAGATGCGCAGTGGCGCGATCCAGCGTGTTGGCGGCAGGCAAGCTCCACCAGGGCGGCCGCGTCACGCCTTTGAGCAGGCGGTTTTGCGCGGTCATCTCCGACCAGGGGCGCAGCACCGTATCATCATAGTCGAACCCGGCCTCGCCGGCCTCGATACGCTTGGCGAGATCGGCGCCCGCCAGCTCGCGCACGCTGTCGATGACGTAGGGCTTCAGGATCGGCATGGTCTCGATATAATGGCCGTCGGCATCGATCACGGGATGATCGAGGCGCGAGCGGATCTCGCGGGCGGAAGCATGATTGAGCAAGCAGGCGCTCCTTTTCGTTTAAGCGCGGGCGCGGGCGAGATCGCGCCGGACCGCTTCGCGGACTGTTTCGGGATCGATCTGGAAGCGCGCGGCATAGGCGCCCGCGACCACCTGCGGCATGATCAATTCAAGGTCGGCAACGCTCACCAGCGCCTCGCAGCCGGGCTCGGCACGGCGCAGCATCTGCGGCAGCCGGGTGCGAATACGGTCGAGCGCCCAGGCCAGCGGGTCGCCATCGGCAAACGGGTCGACATGCAGCAGCTCGTTGCGCTTGGCCCGCCAGGAAACGTAATGATAATGCGGATCTTCCTCGAAGCAGTCGAAGCGCAGATGCTCGCGCCAGCCATCGGACCCTCGCACATAGACATGCAGCGAGACGCCGCGATCATCGATTTCGGTGAGCTTGCCGGTCTGGTCGCCGGTTGCGGCCTCCAGCACCTGACGCGAGGCTGCGGTAATCTCGTCGTCCAGCACGCGGTACTCGACCCCGATGCGCACATTGCCGGATTCGAAGTAGCGTGTATGCGCCTCGATCGCCGGGATCGGCATCATGTCGTAGCGCGTGATATGGTCGACCATCGCTCAAGTCCGCCCGTGAGAGCGATTAGCGATTACGCCGGACGCTGATTGCTTTGGTGCTTTTGAATTCACAGGATTTTTTGTTGGCTTTTTGCTTGGCAAGGTCGTCATCCTCTATTGGGTCTGTCGCCCTTTAAGAAGGACAAACGTAATCCGAAATCGGTCCTTTGTCAATGTGAAAATGGATTATTTCGTTGCTCTAAGCGCGATCTCATGCGATATCAATCCTGTCGGCTGCTTCCGGCGAAGCCTTTGATCAGCATTTCCGTCTGGAGTTTGGCGTCCTGTCCACCGCCCTTGCCAATGTTTCAGCAATGATATCGCCGAGCGTCGAACGGACCAGCGCGGCCGACATTGATGACCGGATGTTCACGCTGCTGCGGTCGGATGGCCGTCAATCCTTTCGGGAGCTGGGCGACCAGCTTGGTGTTTCCGCCAAGCAGGCCGGCGCGCGATTGCGCCGTTTGCTTGATTCCGGAGAGGTCAGCATCATCGCGACGGTGGACAGCATCGCCGCCGGCTTCCAATTCATGCTGGCGATTGCCGTTGAGGTTGATGGTCCGGTGAACGCGGTGGCCGACGCGCTGGCCGCCATACCCAACGTGCTGGTGGTGCTGCGCATGGCCGGCCAGTACGACATTGAGATTGTGGTTGCGGCAGAGAGCCAGGCCGAGCTTGCCCGCCTGGTGAAAACGCAACTGGGCTGTATCGGCGGCATTCGCGCGCTGCATCCAAGCTTCGTGCTGGACATTGCCAAATTCGAAACCGGGTTCGGGCGCAGCGATGCGGGGGCGCCGGCGCTTTCCTGGCCGTCGGGCTGCGGGCTTGACCCTGTTGATAAGGCGATCATCGAGCGGCTTTGGGAAAATGCGCGGGCGCCCAACGAAGCAATCGGCGCCGCCCTTGGTCTAAGCGAAAGCACGGTACGGGCCCGCATCGCCCAGATGCGCCGGCGCAACCTGATCCACGTCACCGCGATCCGCAATATCGAGCTGGGGCATGATCTGCTATTTGCCTTCATCGGCGTCGGCCTGCGGCACAGTGGGCGAGCGGAAGTTATCGACGGCTTGGTGGCGATGCCGCAAACTGCCTTTGTCGCCAGCACCCTCGGCCGCTTTGATATTCTAGCGCAGGTGCTGGCCGCCGATGCCGCCGCATTGACCGAAATGCTGGATGTGATTGCGGCAATGCCCGGCGTTCGCCAAGCCGGCTGTGCGCAAGGACTTGCCATGGTGAAATATGATGCGCGGTTCGCGTTGCTCACCTCCAGCATCGGCGCGGCGGCATGATCAGCTCAGGGCAGGGGATCCTGCTCATTGAGGATCCGCTGCACGCGGGCGCTGAGCTGCATCTTGGTTTCCGGCGCCGGGAGGATCCAAAACCGTTCGGCGGCGACGGCGTCGAACATGGTGCGCGCCAGCGCCGCCGCAGCCATGCCGTGCTCGGCGAGCGCATGCCGCAAATAGTCCTGGGCCGGGTGGCCGCCCGCCTGCGCCGGCCCCGCAAGGCCGGTGGCTACCGCGCCGGGTGCGACGAAGGAGACGCCGATCGGCGCTCCGGTACGGTCGAGCTCGAATTTCAGACCCTCGGAGATGGCCCACAATGCATGCTTGGTTGCCGAGTACACGCAGACATCGGGCCGCGCCACCAGAGAAGATTGCGATCCCGTAATGACAATCCGCGCCGGTTGACGGCGCTCCAGCAGGATCGGCAGGAACGAGGTTATGGTGCCGAGCGATCCGGTGAGATTGACGTCGATCATCAATTTCCACGTTGCGGCCGGCTGTTCCGCGAGTGTGCCGGCACGCAGCACGCCGGCATTGACGAACACCGCGGCAATATCGTTGAAGCGGGCGGCAGTTGCGGTGGCGAAGCGCTCAAGTGCTGCCAGATCCGTTATGTCGACGCAGGCGATCAGAGGATCGCGTCCGCTTTGGGTCAATTCAGGACGCAGGCTGTTCAAGGCCGCTTCGTCAACGTCAAGCAAAGCCAGGTCCATGCCGCGCGCGGCGGCTTCCAGCGCCAAGGCTCGCCCGATGCCCGAAGCTGCGCCGGTAATGACGGCGGTGCGTCCAGCAAGATCCATGCTATTCCTCCGATAATAGCTGGCGGCCCGGTGATTTCGGATTTCTTGCGGCCGCCGATGCAACTCGCCGATAACAGCACGGTGCGCTAGCGGCAAGCGCGAAGATCATTGTAAAATAAGCGACAATAAAAAAACTTGGAGAGGATGCAAGATAAATGGAAAAGGTAATTTACGCGCTATGGCGCGATCCGCGCGACACCACCGAGCAGTTCCGTGAGAAGCTGCTGCGTCAGGCGGCGCCGAAATTATTAGAGCTCGGCGCGTTGGGATTGCAGGTCAATGTGATGGACGAAGAAGTTGCGCCCGCGATCGGGCTGCGGCGGCAGCAGACCGTGCCGTTGATTGAAGGTGTCGTGCATCTATGGGTTGCAGCGGCGCTGCCGCAATATATCGGCCCGTATAATAAGGCGCTGGAGGCGGCCTGCTGGCGCGTCGCCGGCTGGACCGTTACCGAGGCCGAGCCGCTGAGCAATACCGAGCACCCGCCGGTGCTGGGAGAGCGCACCTTCGGCTTTGCGCAGAACGTATTCATGCGCCGGCCGCCACGCCTGACGCAGACCGAGTGGCTCGAGGTCTGGCATAAGGAGCAAACCCAGGTGGCGATGGATTGCCAGGGCAACTTTTTCTACCAGCATAATGTGTTTGTGCGGCCGGTAACGTATGACGCCCCGGACTTCCATGCGATGGTCGAGGAAAGCCTGCCGAACGAGGCAATGACGGATCCGCGGGTGTTCGTGAACGCCGCCGGTCAGAGCGACGAAGTTTTTCATGCCAATGCCAAGCTGCTAGGCGAAACTTCAAGCAAGATGGCCGATGTCGACAAGATCGACGTGATCGCCACCAGTCAGTATGTCTTCAAACATGCGAGCGCGCGATGAGCGATCCGATGCGCAATGCGCGATCCGAAGCGCGACGTGATGGCGGCGCTGCTGGCGAAGCAGGAAATCAGCGAGGCGATTTATCGCTATTGCCGGGCCTATGATCGCATGGATCTGGAGATGGCACTCCGGGTCTGGCATCCGGGTGGAACCGTTGCTTATGCGGAACTGTATAACGGGCCCGCCGCCGATTATTTCGGCCCAAGCTGGAATTATCGCGCGGCGTTGGCGAACTTCTCGCACCAGGTCACGAATATTCTAATTGAGCTCGATGGCGATAAGGCGGCAAGCGAGGCCTATGTGACCGCATCGTTGCAGCAGCATCCGGTCGATGGAACGATCAAGGAAGATCTTTATCGCGGACGTTATCTGGATCGCTGGTCGCACCGCGATGGCCGCTGGGCAATCGATCATCGCCATTTCATTCCAGACTCGTTTACCCGGATCGCGTTCGATGCCGGCCTGGCGCCGGCCGGCTTCATCGGGCTGGCCAAGAAAGACCGGTCGGATCCTTCTTACGCGTTGTTGAACGACTGATCTGGGTGCTGCCGTCCGGCGCGTTAAGCAGCATGCGCTTGATGCAAAAACGGCCCGGTCCTTTCGGACCGGGCCGCGTTGATTATCAGGGGTAAATACTACTCCGCGGCTTGCTTGAACGCGCGGCCCTTGTTCAGCGCCGCCAGCGCGTCGTGGCCGATCAGGCGGTCGTGGTTCTGGTGCATCCGCACCAGGTTAACTTCGCGGCGGCCCAGGATGATCGAGGGCACGGCGCCGGCTTCCATCTGGATCTGCATGCTGGACTGGATCACCATGTCTTCTTCCAATGACACCTTCAGCAGCAGGTCGGTCATGTACTGCGCCATCTTGTCGGTCTCTTCGGTGCGGTTCTTAGCCGGACCGTAGGTGCGGAAGATGTAGGTGCAGACACCCGGTTCCAGGCCGGGCTCGCTGCGCTGGAAAAACATGATGAACTGGCTGCCGCCGATGACGGTGTTGGGGAAGATCGCATTGGTGAAGGCAAACGGCAACTCTTCCGGCCACTCGCTCTCCGGCTTGTCCTTCAGATCCAGGATTGAAATCTGCGGCGAGACCAGAGTCTGGTGCAGGCCGAAATCCAGATGCGCGAATTGCCCAAGCGTCATTGGCCCGACCGTGTTGGGATGCAGATAGGGGACGTGATAGCCCTCGAGCCCGCCATCGACCGCATGCTTCCAGTTGATGCGGGCCGGCGCCCGGTACTCGCCGGATAGTGCGAAATCCTCCAGGTGATAGTCGGCAACGATGCCGCCCATTTCGGCGCCGAAGAATTCATCATAGTCGACATGGCCGTCCGGCTGCGGGTGGACCAGGACGACGCCATGCTTCTCGACCAGCGGCAGCTCGATCAGGCCGCGGTTTTCCAGCTGCTCGGGCTCAAAAGCGTTGCGGTTGGGCACCGAAATCAAGGCGCCGTCATCGTTATAGGTCCAGCCGTGATACGGGCAGACAAAGCCCTTGGCGTTGCCGCAGCCATCCGCGAGTTTGACGCCGCGATGGCGGCAGGCATTCAGGAACGCCTTGGCCTGGCCTTTCTTGTTGCGCACGAGAATGATGGATTTGCCGGCGATGTCGGTGGTGTAATAGTCGCCGTTTCCAGGGAAGTCTGCGGTGAAGGCGATCAGCTGCGGGCGCTTCAGGAAGAACTCCTGTTTTTCCAGGTCGAAGCGCGCCTTGTCGGTGAAACGGCCGGTGTCGGTTTCCCAAGACTCCTCGCCCATTTCATATTGACCCCGCGCGTTGAAATCCAAGATGCGTTTTGCGATATCGATGCGTTGCGTGCGATCCATTTGCCGTTCCTTCCTAAAGATGGGCCTACCGATTTATTTTGATTACCGCGTTATTTTGTTAGCGAATTATTCTAATTAAAGACCATTCCTGCGACGCATCGGACGACCGGAGCTTACCCGAAACATTTTATGCGCAAGGGCGCAGAATGCCACGGTCCGCTACCGAACGCCGGTCCGCCAACGCTGTCTGAACGTGACACTAGTATTAGTGTGACGGGTTGTAAAGTTGAATACACGGCGAAATCGCGCGTGGGCCGTGGCGGGGTTTTAACAAAGTGATTTGAAAAACCCGGCACCGAAAAACTATTAAACATGCCGGCCGGCACGCGGTACCGATCGCTCAGGCGGCAGTCCGGCCAGTGCTTTTCGGGGCACTTACAGCGCCGATGGTTTTCGTAGCACTTACAGCGTTATGCCTCTCGACAAAGCGGATAAAGTTCGCCGCCAGGACCTCGGTCAGACTGTCCCAGCTGAACGGCCACAGGCCGATGGCGGCGCTGCCGTACTGGTCGTAGATTTGCGAGATCAACAGCCAGGCCTCGACTGCGCGGGGTGATTCGCCCGGGCCGGGATGACCGGCGCCGGCAAAGGCGGGGAGCCGCGCGCCCAGCCAACCTATGACGTCCTGCATCATGGTTTTCAGCTGCTCGAGAAACACCAGCTCGACTGTTGTCATTTCCATGAAGACGCGGATTGCGCCGCGCCGGGTCGCGAAAAATTCCAGCAGCTCCGTGAGCCATGCCCGTAACCGTTCGGGGTCACTGGCGTCCGCCGGTCCCAGCGCCTGCCAATATGGCATGGAAAGTTCATGCAGGGATTCATGCAGCGCCAGTCCGACCCGGATCTTGCTTTCGAAATGCCGGTAGAAGGTCTGCCGGCTGACCCCGGCGGCCTGTGCGATATCGTCCACCGAGGCCGCGGTATAGCCCATGCGCTCGAACACCTCGCCCGCCGCTTCTAACAAGCGTTGCCGGTTCTCGATTTTCCGCGCCCGCGAGAAGGCCCCGCGGCCCGTAATATGTTCAACGCCATCCATGACATAACTATTGCAGGAAATTGCAGGATTCACAAAATTTCCAAAAAAAGCGACATTGACACCGGCGAGGAAACCGCAGCGGAAACCAAGGCTGCGTCCACGGGAAAACCAAACGCGAAACCAGCGGCGCTGCCAAGCCCAGCGCCTGCGCCCGCGTCCCATGCGCGTTAGGCGCGATGCGTAAATTCAGAAGCGCGCTTTGCGCGCGATGCGTAATGTCAGCTTTTGACTTCGCCGGAGGATTGGAGTTACATGGTGTCAACGGGCATCAGACCCGCGAGGAGCCAAGATGGACGATCTGCATAGCCACAATCATGGCCATGACCATGGCCATACGCATGACCACGACCATTCCCATAGCCACCCGGATACCATGCGGTCCTGCCGTTATCACGGTGCCCGCAAGGAACTGACGGTCGAGACCATTCCGGTGCCGGTGTTGCGCGAAGGCGAGGCTTTGGTGCGCGTGGTGGCCTCCGGCATTTGCCGCAGCGACTGGCATTTATGGAACGGCGACTGGGGCTGGATCGGGCTCGAATTGCCGACCCCGACCACGCTCGGCCACGAAATCGGCGGCGTCATCGTCGCGGTGGCGGCAGGCGTCAAGCATGTCGAACCCGGCATGCGCGTCACCATTCCGTTCAACATGGCCTGCGGTTTTTGCCAATATTGCCGGGCCGGCGTGCAGAACCTATGCGATAATTTGACTTATCCGTTTTTGAACGAAGGCAGCGGCGGCTGGCAGGAGTATATCCGGGTGCCAACTGCGGATATGAACTGCATTCCGCTGCCCGAGGGCGTTGATGAGTTGACTGCGGCGGCCCTTGGCTGCCGCTATATGACCGCATGGCGCGCGGTTGCCGACCGCGCCAAGCTGCGCGGCGGCGAGACGGTGGCGGTGCATGGCTGCGGCGGCGTTGGGCTGGCGGCAATCCAGATCGGGGCGGCGCTGGGCGGCCGCGTCGTGGCGGTGGATATCGACGACGAGAAGCTTGCCAAGGCCAAGGAGACCGGTGCCCTTGCCACGGTAAATGCGCGCGGCCTCAGCCCTAGCGAAGTCGGTGAGGCGGTTAAACAGGCCGCCGGTGGCCAGGGTGTCGAGATTGCGGTGGACGCGCTGGGCGGCAGCAAGACGACGCTGGGCGGCCTATTTTCGCTGCGCAAGGGCGGCCGTTTGGCCCAGGTCGGACTCACCTCCAAAGACGATAAAGGCAGCATCTCAATCCCGCTCGATCTGCTGGTGCTGCAGGAACTGGAAATTGTCGGCTCCAACGGCAACCCGCAATCGGCATATCCGCGGCTTCTCGGGTTGGTTGCCAGCGGCAAGCTCAATCCCAGCGCGCTGATCAGCAAGCAAGTCGGGCTGGATGATGTGCAAAGCGTGCTGCACGACATGGATGATTACAAAACCTCAGGCTACGTCATCATCACCAAGTTTTGAGCTGCACCCGGCCGGACGCGCCAATTCGAAAGCGGAATGGCTTCGTGCAACATAAAATCAACGCGCTTGAAATCAACGCGCTTGGAGGAATTAACATGGCTGATTACCCTATGCTGATCGATGGTAAACTGGTGCCTGGCGACCACACGCTTGACGTCATCAACCCGGCTACCGGCCAGGTTCTGGCGCAGGTGGCCCGCGCTTCCCCGGACCAGCTTGAAAGCGCCATCGCCGCGGCCAAGGCGGCACAGCCCGCCTGGGCCGCCACGACGCTCGAAGACCGCATCGCCGTGCTGCTGAAACTCGCGGATCATATCGAAGCCAATGTGCCGGCGATCGCCCGGGTCCTGGTGCAGGAGCAGGGCAAGCCGCTGGCTGAGGCCGAAGTGGAGGTTGGCTATTCCGGTGCTTTTCTGCGCTATTTCGCGGCCCAGGATCTGGCGCCGGAAACGATTCAGGACGATGCCGACTTTCTTATCCAGATGCATTATCGTCCGCTCGGCGTGGTGGCCGGCATCACGCCGTGGAATTTTCCGTTCCTCATAGGCATGTACAAGCTCGCTCCAGCGGTGCTGCTGGGCAATACCTTCATCTGGAAGCCGGCGCCGACGACGCCGATGACGGCGCTGACTTTGGCACCGGTGCTCGCAGAACTTTTCCCGCCCGGAGTCGTCAACATCGTGATCGATCAGAACGATCTCGGCCGCACCCTGACCAGCCATAAGGATATCGCCAAAATCTCCTTCACCGGTTCCACCGCCACCGGCAAGAAAATCATGGCCGCCGCCGCCTCCTCGCTGAAGCGGCTGACGCTGGAACTGGGCGGCAATGACGCCGGGATCGTGCTGCCGGATGCCGATATCGGCAAAACCGCCAAGCGTGTGGTTGGCAGTGCTTTCTTCAACGCCGGCCAGGTCTGCATCGCGCTGAAACGGCTCTACGTGCACAGCTCGATCTACGAGGAAATGTGCGACGCGCTGAAGCTGGAAGTCGACGCCATCGCGGTCGGCGACGGGCTGCAGCAGGGCACCTCCATGGGCCCGCTGCAGAACGCCCAGCAATACGCCAAGGCGGAGCATTATCTCGATATTGCCGCCAAGGATGGCCGTATCATCGCCGGCGGCGAGAAAATGGACGGCCCCGGCTATTTCGTGCGCCCGACCTTGGTGCGCGACATTACCGACGGCTCGGCGCTGGTGGATGAAGAGCAATTCGCCCCCATCCTGCCGGTGGTTTCGTTCGACGACCTGGATGACGTCATCGCGCGCGCCAACAACTCGGACTACGGTCTGGGCGGCTCAGTCTGGTCCGAAAGCATCGAGCAGGCCGACGAAGTGGCCGCGCGCATGGATACCGGCACCATCTGGATCAATCACCACACCCATTTCGGCCCAACCATCCCCTTTGCCGGCGCCAAACAATCCGGGCTCGGCTCCGAATTCGGCCGCGAAGGACTGCTGGAATTCTCCCAGCGCACCGTTGTCAGCCGGGCGCGCTAAACGATTCTGGGGCAAAGCAGCACTTATTTTATTCTGGGCCGGGGGCGTGCGAAAATCCCGGCTCCAGTATGACAAAAAGATTTTGCGCCGCTTTTCAAAAAGGGCTGCTTACTCCGCTGTTTGATATAACGTTGCCAGTTCAACGCGTAATTTTGCTTTTTGCACTTTACCGGTCGCGGTTTTTGGAACGGTTTCCACGAAGATGATCCGCTTCGGGCATTTATACGGGCTGAGATTATCGCGGAGCTTTGTCAGTAGCGATTTCTCGTCGATCTGCTGGCCAGGTTTCGCGATTACAACGGCGGTGACCGCTTCGCCCCAGCGCTCATGTGGCAGGCCGATCACGATTGCTTCCTGCACGCGCGGGTCGGCGGCGCAGAGCGCTTTTTCCACTTCGATCGAGGCGACGTTTTCGCCGCCGCTTTTTATGACGTCCTTGGAGCGATCCTCAAAGTAGAGAATGCCGTCGGCATCGAAACGTCCGGTATCGCCGGAATGAAACCAGCCATTGGCGCAGGCTTTATCGGTTGCCTCCGGATTATCCAGATAGCATGTCAGCAGCTGCGGGCTGCGGTAGACGATCTCACCTGATTGTCCCGGTGGCAGGAAGTTGCCGGCGTCGTCCATGATTTTCACCTCGACATTGACCGAGGCGATGCCGACGGCGCCGGGATGGCTCAGTTGATGTTCCGGCCGGAAATAGGTGGAGAGCGGGCTCATTTCGGTCTGCCCGAAGGTTAAGGAAAATTCGCAGCCGAATACTTCCATCGCCTTGCGCAGTTCATCGGTCGGCATCGGCGCCATCGCGTAAATGGCAAGCCGCAGGCTGGAGAGATCGCGACCCTGGTGTTCGAGTTGTTCGAGCATCGCGCGGTACATCATCGGCAGCCCGAATATGTAGGTGAGGCGCTCGGTTTCGATCAGGTTCAATAGGCCGGTCGCATCGAAACCACGTTGGATGAACAAGGTGGCGCCGACCGCGATTGCCGGTGTCGCCAGCATGTTCAATTGCGCGGTATGGAAGAACGGCATGAAGGCGGAGAGCCGATCGGCGGCGCTCATGCGCGTCTCGAGCGCCAGGCCGAGCGATTGCAGGTAGATCGCGAGATGACTGGTAACGACGCCTTTCGGCGCTGCCGTGGTCCCACTGGTATAAATGTAGGACATTGGATCGCGGTCTTCGACCAGGGTCTCTGGTTCCGAGACTGGCATGCCGGCATGGAATGGCTCGAAACCCAGACGGCGCCTGCCACTGATTTCCCCCGCTTGGCCGCCGATGACGATGACGTCCTGGACTGCTTCAGTTTCGGCCAGACCGGAACCCAGTTGTTCGAGCAACGGCGCTTCGACCAGAACGCCTTTGACGCCGGCATGGCCGAGGACATAAGCAAGCTCGTGCTGGCGCCAGAACAAATTGACCGGTACGCAGACCACGCCGAGTTTGGCGCAGGCGAAATAGGTTACCAGGAATTCCGGATTGTTGGTCGACATCAGTCCCAGGCGGTCGCCGCGGCGGTAGCCCAAGGAGGCAAGCCCGTGCGCTACCTGGTTGACCCATTCGTTGAAGGCGCGATACGTGAAGCGCCGCTCGCCATCCACGATTGCGAGTTGCTGCGGCGCCCGGGCGGCGCTGCGCAGCACCAAGTCGCCGAGATTGACGCGCGAGAGCAGATTTCGTTGCAAGTCGTGATCGGACATTCATATCCTCCTGAATTATTCGGGCTTGCATCGGGCTGACGGCTATCCATCCCGCATTCGAGCCCCGCTTTTATTTGCACTATTGCTAGCACGGTGCTTTGGGATTTCATATCTCCGCACGCCGTCGGCCGAAGTGATACGGCCTTGGAGAGGCATATTTCCGTCCACGCAAGGCTCCCGCCGGTTGTTTTCCGGCGGGGCTCAAAGGCGCAAGAGAGCTGCAGTGGGAGCGGTGCGCGTTACCGGGGATCAGCGGCCCCGTATCACAAACATCAAGCCCGATTATCGCGGCGTTTCAGGCGGGGGCCAGCTCGTCCTGGGGAATGTTGATGATCACCTTGACGGCATCCGGCTTGGTCTGCGCCTCGAATGCATCCTGCACTTTGTCGAGCCAGAACTGATGCGACATCAAGGTGTTGCGATCGACTTTTCCGCTGCGCATCAGTTCGAGCGCGCCGCTGAGTTCGCTTGGCGCATAGCCCATCGAGCCCATGATCGTCGGCTGCTTGCTGATGAGATATTCAAGATCAAGCGTGACGATGCCTTCATAGGCGCCGAAACAAATGATACGGCCGGTATTTGGCACCACCAGGCGAAGCGCTTCCTGCAGCGGCGCCGGGCGGTTCAGATGAGCGATGTAGCCGGCGCAATCAATGACGACGTCGATGCTGGCATCCTCACCCGCATAATGGGTATTGCGGCCGCAGATTGCCGCCACCTGGTCGAAGACGGCGCCGTTCAGCGGATTGATCGTATGCGTTGCGCCCAGTTCCAGTGCCTTTTGCAAGCGGACATCCTGGATGTCGACCGCGATGATGCGTCTGGCGGAAATTTTTTGCGCCTTGATGACTTGAATAACGCCGAGACCGATGATGCCGACGCCGAATATTAAAACATTATCGGTTGCCTTGATCTCCGCTTTGCGCACGATCTGCATCGAATCCGCGAGCGGCTCGGTGGTGGCTGCCTCCTGGAAGCTGACGGCATCCGGCATTTTGACCAGCTGGAATGCGTTAACGGGGATGCGGACCAGCTGGCCCATGCCGCCGCCGCCTGACGGAATACCGACGACGCGGTCGCCGACGTTGTAGCCGGCAACGCCAGCGCCGAGCTTGGTGATGATGCCGGCGAATTCGTGGCCGGGCACGTCGTACCCTTCGGGCGTCTTGGTCACCAGCAGATGGCGGAGACTATCGTTGCGATACATGTGCAGATCCGAACCGCAGATGCCGCAGGAATGCACCGCGATCAGCACTTCCCCAGCAGCAGGTTCGGGCGGGGTGGCATCGCTACGGCATTCGATTTTTCCCGGCTCCAGATAATTTGCCGCCTGCATTTGTTTTCTCCTTGAAAAAAGTGAGGGAAAAAAGGTTAGAGAAAAAGTCAGGACTTATTGGTTATTCGAATTTCGCCCGCTGGAAACTTTGCGATTACCTGTTGCGCCGCGCGAGAATGGCCTCAGCCCGGAGCAGATAAGGCCGGTCGAGCATCGAGCCGTTAAGGGCGATGGTGCCGAGCGTGGGATTAGCGGCGAAAAGGTCGACGATTTCCTGCGCCGCCGCGCATTCCGCCTGGCTTGGAGTGAAGGCGGCGTTGATCGGATCGACCTGCGCCGGATGGATCGCAAGCATGCTGCGGAAACCATCCCGGCGGGCTTTCTCTGCAACTGCGCGCAGACCATTCTCGTCGCGGAAATCGGCGTGGATGGTTTCCACCGCCGGTACGCCAGCGGCCGCCGCGCCGATCAGGCAAAGCGAGCGGGCCAGTTCGTAGGTGAAACTGTAACCGCCGCCGGCCTCGCGATTGGCGCTGGCGCCAAGTGCTGTTGCGATATCCTCGGCACCCCAGGTGAGCGCGGCGATGCGCGGTAAATTGCCGTAGCTGCTGGTGGCAAGCATGCCGTAGGGCGTCTCGGTGGCGACAATGATGATTGATGTCGAGCCCGGCGAGGTGCCGTTGGCGGCTTCAAGCGCGGTCAGGTAATGGCCGAGCAATTCGGCGTCGGCGCGGCCGCGCGGTTTTGGCAGCATCACGCCGCCGGGTTTTCCCGGCATGATGGCTGCAAGATCCGCCAATGCGAGCTTGGTCTGCACCGGATTGATGCGGACCCAGAGCCGAGCTGCGTCAGACGGGTGAGCTTTGAGGAAATCCACCACGCTTTTGCGCGCGGCAGGCTTCTCCGGCTCAGCAACGGCGTCCTCGAGGTCGAGGATTACGATATCCGCGGCGGAGGCGCGGGCCTTTTCCATTTTTTTGTCGCTGTCGCCCGGCGCGAACAGCCAAGAACGCGCACCCGCGGCGGCTTCGAAACTGCTAGGAAAATTGCACTTCACGATCTCGCTCAACGGCCGTCTCTCTCTTGCTCCCTATGCCCATGCTCCTGCTGGTGCGTTTTAGAGGAATTTCCGGGCCTTGACCGCAAAGTGAACGCAATTCATTATGATGTCAAACGCGGCCGGTTAAAGTGCTGGCGGGATCAGGAGGAAGCATGGTGCGGATCAGAACGCGGGGGATCTATTTTGGATCCGCATTGCCGCGTATTCAAGCGCCACGCCTTGGAGGCAACAAATGACCGCGCTTTTTCGCCTGGCTCCAGAAGACGAATATCCGCATCCTGCCGGGACTGAAACCAATTTCAACGAGAGCGTCTACACCAATGCTTTTGACGGCAAGACCGGGGTCGGCGGCTGGATGCGGGTTGGCAATCGGGTCAATGAGGGACATGCCGAGAAATCGGTCGTGCTTTATCTGCCGGATGGCCGGATTGCCTGCGCCTTTGGACGGCCGGAAATTTCAACAAATGACATGTTTTCCGCAGATGGTCTTACGGTTGAGACCGCGGAGCCTTTCCGCCGCCAACAGATGCGTTATCGCGGCGAGGTGATGTTGCTGGATAATGGCGAAGCGCTGCGCGATCCGAAACGGCTGTTCGAAACCGCACCGCGGGCCGCTGCAGACGTGCTGTGGGAGCATCGCTCCGCCAATCCGTTGCATGGCGGTGTGCCCGTGGATGACACCGTTGAGACGATGTATGGACGGGATTTCTCACTCGGCCATTTCAACCAGCATACCAGCGTTTCTGGCCATGTGCGGATTGGCGGGGAGGCGTGGGAATTAACTGGGCATGGCTGGCGCGACCATAGCTGGGGACCCCGGTATTGGAGCAATCTTTTTATCTATCGATTGTTTCTGGCGACATTTGACGATCGCAATGGGTTGATGCTGCTGAAGATCCACGACAAGACCGGGCGAGCGCGCAGCGTCGGTGCAATGCTGATCGACGGCGTGTATGATGAGGTGATGGATTTAAGTATTATTACCGAGTGGACCGCCGATCTGGATCCGGAAACCGCGCGCATTGGCGTGCGAACCGCAACCCGCTCGCTGGCGATTGAGGTGGAGCGGGTTTCGACCGCGCCGCTGCGCAATCGGCGGCAGGATGGCGACACCCATTTGATGACCCGCATCGCCGAAACCCAATGTCTGTTTCGCTGGGAAGGGCGCGAGGCCTGGGGCATGTCGGAATATATCGAGCGGCTGGAGGATGGCCGGCCAATCGGACCGCCGGTGTGATATGGCAGCAGGGTTCGACGATCTTGCCGCCGCCATCGCGCGCCGTTTTGGCGGCGCTGCACGGATCGAGAACGTCGAAGTCGCGACCTTGGGCGGCTCCAACCGGACGCTGCTGTTTGACCTGATCGAAGGTGCGAGCCGCCGCCGGCTGGTATCGCGCCAGCAGACTTACGAAGCCGGGGATAGCCCGTTCCTGTCGCCCGCGGACCAGTTTCGCGCGATGCGGGAGGTTTATGCCTGCGGCCTGCCGGTACCCGAGCCGATTTTCATTTATGATGAAGCGGACGCGATGGATGCCGGGTTCGTCACCGCCTTCGTTGCCGGCGAGACCGGCCCGAAACGGATCCAGGCCGATGCCGCAGCCAGCGGCGCCGGCGGCACCATGGCGGCGCAGCTTGGCACGCTGCTGGGCCGGCTGCATGGCTTGCCGGCGGATCGATTTGCCTTTCTGGCCAGCCGCGCCGACAGTGTTGATCCGCTGGCGGCGCAGCGTGACCGCTATGACGGCTACGGCGAAATCCGCCCGGTGATAGAATATGGATTGCACTGGCTGGACCGGAACCGGCCGGCGCCGGCGCCGGCGCATCTCGTGCATGGCGATTTCCGGCTCGGCAATTTCATGGTTGCCGGCGCCGCGATCATTTCGCTGCTGGATTGGGAATGCGCGCATCTGGGCAGCGGCGCGGAGGATATCGGCTGGCTGTGCACGCGGTCCTGGCGGTTTGCGCAGCCTGATCTCGCGGTTGGCGGACTTGCCGGCATTGAGAATTTCCTGCCCGCTTATGCCGATGCCGGAGGCCGGGCGCCGGACCCCGAGGAATTGCGATGGTGGCAGATCTTCGGTTTGGTGCGCTGGGCGATTCTTAATTTGATGCAGGCCGAAGGCCATATGCGCGGCACCAGGCGTGGCCCGGTTTATGCTGCATGCGGGCGCAATACGGCGCTGGTGGAGTATGACCTGATGATGACACTGACCGGACGCTATACATGACAGAAGCCTATCCGCCGCTCGATGAGCTGCTATTGACGGTGCGGGATTTCCTGCTGGAAATTCGCCCCCGACTTGACGGCGCGCATCGGTATCATGCGCAGGTTGCCGCCTATTTACTGGAGATTGCGCAGCGCGAGCTGCAAGATCGAAATGGCGAAGCTGCGGTTAAAAAACATTTTGGAAGCGATATGGAACAGCTGCGTACCGCGATGCGCAGTGGTGCGCTCGATGCCCGGGAAGACGAGCTGCGAGCGGCGCTATTGACCGATGTGATCGCCGCGGTTGCGGTGACGCGGCCGGATCACCTGCACCCTGAACATCGGCGGCAACCGCTATGAGTGCCATTTCATACGAAGTCACCGAGGCCGGCATTTGCCGGATCATTTTTACCGATGCGCCAAATCGCAACGCGGTCAATCATAAATTCTCGGAAGCATTTGCCCGGGCGACGCGGCAGGCGGCCACGGATCCTGCGATCCGGGTGATCGAGGTGACCGCGCAGGGGCCATTTTTTTCGGTGGGCGGCGATCTGCAGGAATTCGTATCGGAAGCGGATCGGGTTCGCGATCATGTGATGGCGTTGACGGATCTGGTGCATACCGGCGTCCGGCATCTATGCCAGGCGGCAGCACCTGTGGTGATCGGGCTGAAGGGCATGGCGGCGGGCGGCGGGTTCAGTTTTTTGCTGAGCGGGGATGTGGTGATTGCGACGCGGTCGGCGCGATTGAACAGCGGCTATACGAAGTCGGGTCTGACCCCGGATTGCGGCGCGACCTGGCTGTTGCCGCGGCTGGTCGGGCACCTGCGCGCATTCGAGATTATGGCACTGAACGCGACCATGACGGCCGATGAGGCGCGGGCGCTGGGGCTGGTGACGACAGTTGTTGAAGATGATGCGTTTGAGGCTGCGCTGAGCGGCATGACCGAAAAACTGGCCGCCATGCCGGCGGGCGTGCTGGGGCAGTTGAAGATTTTGCTGCGAGAGTCATCCGTGCGCGCATTGGAGACGCATCTGGACCGGGAAGCGGAGGCGATTTCCACGCGCGCCGCGTTGCCCGACACCATTGACAGGCTGCGGAAGTTTTTAAAGAAATAACGCGCCGACGGTTGTCTGTTGGCGGCTGAAACCGTGACCGGCCAGGGCCTGTCACGGGGCCCGGTCAGTCGGTTGCGGCTTCGTAGGTCCACTCCCAATAACCTTCCGGCGGGCCGTCCTGGAAGGAGAGTTCCTCGCGGATGTCTGCCATCTTCCAATCAAAGTAGTCTTCCCATTTGATCATGAATAATGGCTTCTTCTGCTTTTCGCCGAGGGCGCGGCCGCGGGCGATGCCCTCCAGATAAGCGGGCATCACCGCGCCGTAATGGCAGGCCATCCGCATCATCCCGGTCGAGACCAGGAAGGCGCCGTGGCGGCTGAGTTCGGTTGCGAATTCGGTTTCGAAATAATTGTAGCAGGCAAGGCTGTTGGCGGTGATCAGGGCGATCTCCCCGACCGGGCTCGGGTCGAAGCCGGTGACCATATGTTCGATATCATGGCCCTGGACGCGGCGCTTGTTGAGATATTCGAAATCGTTTTTCGGCGTGCCGAGAAACATGAAATCGATTTGCAGGCCGCTCTTTGCCATGAAGTCGTGGACGCGGGCGCCGAGCGTGCCAGGAGCGCAATCCTTGACGTCCTCGACTTTCAGATCAGAGATGAAACGGGCATCCAGCCAGGCCGCGAAATCCGGTTTGCGCGCACGTTCGGCCATCAGCAGGCTGACCATCTTGGGTCCGTCGGCGACCTCGGTGAAGGCGCGATTGATTTCAGGGATCAGATAGGCGCCCGGGATGTCCTTGCCATCGCGCTTCAGGCCCATCTGCGCGTACAGATCGCGGAATAGCGGGTTATTTAAATATTTAGAGGAGCTGATCAGAACGCTGCTCTTTGCGGGTTCGGCGCTGCCCATCAGGTAGCCGGCTTCGACTTCGCTGAGTTCAGTCGTGACTTTGACTTCTTCTGTTGCGTGCGACGACATCGAACTCTCCTCAACGTGGATCTGGACAATGGATATGGCAGACCGCTTGAGTCTCCGCCATCAATGAATTATATTCATTTTTATATTGCGTTGAGCATGCCACAAAGAATAGTTTGCCCGCAACCGATATTTACAACCTGCATCTAATCGGATATCGGCCAAGGCTGGGGATTAGCCCGCAAAGGGCATGAACGTTCAAAAGGAGACAATATGCGCAAGGTCAAACTGCGGCTCGGTGTCTTCCAGGCGCCGTTCCATCCGTTGGACGAAAGTCCGACCTTGACCTTCGAACGCGACCTTCAGCTGGCGCAGTTCTGCGACGAAATCGGCCTTGCCGAATATTGGTTTGGCGAGCATCACACCGGCGGTTTCGAGAACAGCGCGTCGCCGGAAATAATGATCGCGGCGGCAGCACAGCGCACCAAACGGATCAAGCTCGGCACCGGTGTTGTTTCGTTGCCGTATCATAATCCATTAATGACGGCGAACCGGATTGCGCAGATCGACCAGTTGAGCTTTGGCCGGGTGATGTTTGGCGCGGGTCCCGGGTTGCTGGTGTCGGACGCGCATATTCTTGGCCTGGATGCGATAAAGTCGCGCGATAAGCTGGATGCGGGATTGAGTGTCATTACCCGCCTGCTCGCCGGCGAGTGGGTGACGGAGAAATCCGATTGGTACGATCTTCGAGATGCCCATGTGCAGGTATTGCCCTACAACCCTGAAATGGAAATTTGCGTGGCCAGCAGTTTTTCGCCGAATGGCGGCAAGCTGGCGGCGAAGTATAATGCCGGCATGCTGTGCCTGGCGTCGACCATGATGATGGGTTTCGATGCGCTTTCGACCAATTGGCGAGTTGCTAATGAAACCGCGGCGCGGATGGGCCGGACCATGAACCCGGCAGGCATGCGTTGCGCCACCGACATGCATATTGCCGAGACCCGGGATCTGGCGATGGATCAGGCGCGAAGGGGCTATCAGCGCTTTTTGCAATATATCAAGAACCAGTCGGAGCAGCTGCCGGACTCGCCGGCGCATAAGACGCTCGAGGAGCTGATCGAAAGCAATGAGGTCGTGGTCGGCACGCCGGACGACGCCATCGCGCAAATCCGCCGGCTGGAGGAGAAGGTTCCGAATTTCGGCTGCCTGCTGATCCTGGATAAGAACTGGGCGGAGATGGAGCACAAGAAGCGCTCGCTTGAGATGCTGGCACGGTATGTGCTGCCGGCGATCAACGGCGATAACGTGGCCCGGCAGAAATCCTTTGACTGGTGCCGCGAGGGCCGTGACGGATTTATCGACGTGATCATGACCTCCAATCAAAAAGCTTTTGAGAAACACGCCATCGAGGAAGCCGCTCACGAACGCGAAACGCAGGCCTGAGATGGTTGCTTTGTCCGTTCCACGGCAGGATGAGCCGGATTTATCAAAGGCGGCGTCGATGATCGAACTTGAAGCCAGCGAACCCCGCTTTAATGCTTTCGCGCTTTCGAACAGCCAGCAGGAAATCCTTGATCTTGCAAATGACTTCGCACGGGATCAACTGCACGGGCTGCAGCAGCGCATGGATAACGATGAGTGGTGGCCGGACCATGTGATGCCGGAGCTGGCAAAAATGGGTTTCCTCGGGGTTACCGTAGACCCCGCCGATGGCGGCGCCGGCAGCGATTTTTTTACCTCCGGCCTGATTGCCCAAGGCCTGGCGCGGTGGAACCACGCGCTGGCGCTGAGCTATGTCGCGCATGAAAATCTTTGTTTGAACAATATCGCCCGCAACGGCTCCGCCGAGATAAGGCAAGCGTATTGCAAGGGATTATGCGACGGCAGTTTGATCGGCGCGCTGGCGTTGACGGAACCTGGGGCGGGGTCGGATGCGCTTGGCTCGATGGCGACGACCGCCAGGCGCGAGGGCGATAATTATATCCTGAACGGCCGCAAGCTTTATATCACCAACGGTCCGGTCGCGGATGTGATTCTGGTCTATGCCAAGACCGATAAGGCTGCCGGCGCGCGCGGGATTTCCGCTTTCATTGTCGAGAAAAATTTCCCCGGTTTCAAGGTCGCGCAGAAGCTGGATAAGATGGGGTTCCGCGGCTCTCCGACCGCCGAATTATTGTTCGATGAGTGTGTGGTGCCGGCGAAGAACCTGCTGGGCGCCGAGAATAAAGGCGTTGGCATCGTCATGAGCGGGCTCGATCTGGAGCGGGCAATCGTCGCCATGATCAATGTTGGGATGGCGGAGCGGGCGCTGGATCTGGCGATCGAATATGCC